>NZ_JAKGTH010000014.1 GCF_021568705.1 Gillisia lutea | reverse complement strand
TTAGGTATAGTGCTAAAAGGTTTAATTTTTAGTCAACCTATTTCAGGAAAGTACAATCTTGTAAATAGCATATAACGGTCTCGTATATTCGTCAGTTGTGGTAGTGAATATACGGATTTGTCCGATTTAGTTTTTTAATTCCTGGTTACTATAAAATTTTATTTTACTTAAATGACCACAATTGCGAATATGCGTTGTTACCTGCCGTTATTGCTAATGTCATAATTCTAAATTTGCATATTATTTAATGCAAACATTATTACCATCTTCCAACAATTGTAGTATCTATAGCATATCCACCTAAATCTTTATAATTTTTAAAAAATGTTCGAAAATAAGATTTTATCGCAGGATCAGCATCTTCATTTATGTAGTCTAAAATTATTTCTTTAGAAATTCCGTCTTTTTCTATATAGAGGTAGTAATCAACATCAGCCCATTTCTGAACTAAGTCTTCTTGTGAAATCTCATTCTCTAATAGATTAGTAGGGATATTTAATAAATCGGCAGTTTTATTATATTCCTCCTCCCTTAATTTTTGATCAAATGTTGTATTTGACCAATTCCCATATTCATCAGAGAAATTATCAGCATCTTTATATAAATCTTCTTCATTTATCATAAAAAGATCTCTACAATCACCACCGCACATTCCATAAACTGCTCCAAATATTACCTTGTTTGATTGATTCGTTTTTTCTTTAATGAATTCGTCATTCATAGAACACGATAGAATTATAAATAAAATGCTAATGGACACCAGATATTTTTTCATAAAAGTTGTTTTATTAAAGATGTGTCATTTCAAAAAAGGTTGCGTATCTCAGTGCAATAATTGCAGGTAACGGTCTTGGTTAAGGCAAGTAGCGTGGAGTAGGGACGCGTTTTTGTCGGCTTTGTTGGTTTTTACTTAGTGTCTAAAATAATACTTTTCACTCGATTGCCCGCTATTTGCGCTTAACCGATGTTGGCACCAGTATTATTATCATCATCATTATAGGGATGAAAATCTTTTAATAATCCGTTAGATTCAATTTCTACTCTATAATAGTGTCCGTCAATGTATACACTTCTTGCACCCATACGACGAAAAACAGAGTTCGGGTTTGATTCAAAATGAGCTTGTATTTCATCACTAATGCTGTCTAAAACCATCTCGATAACTCGTAATATATCCTCGAATTTGTACTGAAAAACTGTTTTATTTAAAGCAAACCTTTCACCAATTTGAGTTTCTGAAACATGTCTTGCATAAATATGAACAAATCTTTCAAAGTTTAGAAATACTTTCTTTTTACCAAATAATAAGACTTTTTCCTCAAATCTATTACAGATCTTTTTTAACGAATTTAATTCTAATTCATATTCTTCAGCAACTTTTTTCAAACTCTGTGAGGATCTTTGAATTTCCCTATTAATAATTTTATCTTTTTCATCGCTTTCTTCAATCCATAGTTTTGCGAACTCTTTTATTTCATCACCACTGATCGAATAATCTTGCATTTTGGAAGATAATTCTTGAAATCTTATTTTTTTCTTAGTCTTATCATCTACGTCTAATACATTTTCAATGTAGTCCTGTTTATCATTTTCAATTTGAAATCTTTTTCTTAAACTCCAATACTCAATTTTTTCTGGTGGAGCAAGTTCTTCTCCATCGTTGTACCTTCTATTAAGAAATCCAAACTGTACTTGATATAGTTCTGCCCATCCACTGAAACTAGGAGCCTTTATATTATGAACATTTTGAATCTCTTTTGTTCCTTTTTTTGAAAATCTATTCTGTCTTTCTAAATTCAAAGTACTAATACTGCTAATACTACTTGCCTGAATTCCATCACGATCTAATTCTACTTTTTGTTCATCTGTCAATGTTTCAATTTCAGAGGGAATAAATTTCACTTTTTTATCAGTTCTAGGTACTTCTGGATTTATGATTATACTCTCCAATTCTGCTCGTTCTTCTAATTCATATCGGAATGTACCCATTAATCTGATTCCATATTTTTGATATTCTTCAGAATCAAATTGGAATTGAACTGTAGTAAATATATCATATTGACCAAAGTGGAAATAAATTTCTTCGTAGGAATATCTCATTTTTCTTATAATATTGGTGCCAACGGTCTTGGTTAACACAAGTGGCGGAGTAATGACCGGAAATTAGTCCGCTTAAAAATTTACTTTATTGATAACCCAAATTACTAAAATTTAGTCAGCTACCGCTATTTGTGATAACCGATGTTAGCTTTATGTTGCGACACATCCCAATTGGTCCGCTCCTACTCCACTTAACTGTGTTTTATTTACTTTTTAAAAGTCATTGTTTCTTTTATCGAAATCTCAAATTTAAGTCCGAAAAACCAGTCGCAACAGTGAGCAGCTAAAGTATATTCTTCTTAGTCCGAATATCTTTTTAGAGCTTCCGTTAACAATAAAGATCAACTCAATCTTCTTAGTCCGGATTAAATTTAGAAGTCAGAATTTTAATTTTCAACTTTTTCTAAACTCCTCAGAAATCGCATTTTTCCGTATTTATTGCACTCAGCCGTACGAGTAATCAAAAAACGAAATTTTCTTCTTCTTCAACTTTCTCAGTTAATTACCGAATCGGAGCTATTAAAGCTAACGGTCTCGGTTAACACAAGTGGCGGAGTAATGACCAGAAATTAGTCCGCTTAATTAGTTATTTTATTGAACACTCAAATTACTAAAATTTAGTCAGCTACCGCTATTTGATGTTAACCGTTGTTACCTTTATGTAGCGACACATTCCAATTGTCCGCTCCTACTCCACTTTGCTCGGTTTATTTACATTTTAAAAATCAATGTTTCTTTTATCGAAATCTCAAATTTAAGTCCGAAAAATCAGTCGTAACAGTGAGCAGCTAAAGTATATTCTTCTTAGTCCGAAACACTTTTTAGAAACTCTACCGTAACAGTAAACAACAACTCAGTCTTCTTAGTCCGAATTAAATTTAGAAGTCAGAATTTCAATGATATGTTTTTTTTAAAAGCAGCTCAGAACCGCATTTTTTCGCATCTAATCCGTTCCACCGTGCGAGTGAGCAAAAACGAAATTTAGTTCTTTTCACATTACTCAGTTGATATACGAATCGGAGCTATTAAAGGTAACGGTCTCGGTTAACACAAGTGGCGGAGTAATGACCGAAAATTAGTCCGCTTAGTTAATTACTTTATTGAATACTCAAATTACTAAAATTTAATCAGCAACCGCTATTTGATGTTAACCATTGTTGCCTGCAGTATTTAGATGTAATTATATTCTTTAGACTTTAAGTTATCTTGATCAAAATCTATATAGAAATAATGTAATTTATCTTCATTGTCAAATTTTCCGTTCTTATCAATATCTTCTATTGTTCTAAAGTAAAGGCGGTTCTGGCTTTTTATAATTTTCCAGTTAATCAATTCTTGAAAATCAGGTGTAAGTTTTTTGAATTCTTTACCATTAATTTCGCTCAAATAAAGACTTTTCAAATCTTGATAATTAATTTTTTGATCTGCGTTGGAATCACTGTCATAAACAGTATATAATAAATATTGCTTTTTGTTCGTGTTGAATATTTCTCTCAAAAAATCAACAGAATTAATTAAAATGGTTTTATCGGTCAACTCAGTTATTGTATCAGACTCATTTTTTTGAAATTTTATATTATGTATGTCTCCTGAAATATTAGAGTTATAAGAATTCATCACGGAGAAACTCTTTCGATTATCCGATTCTGAACTGAAACCACTATAAGAGGATCCATAGCTTAGATCATTTGGCTCTCCGATTATATAAATTAAATAGTCTGTGCTATCAATATCAATTGGAAGTTCGTTAATTACTATTATTGATGAATCCCGAACAATTTCTTTCTTATCATTTAAATTATCATAAGTAACAGTTGGCTTATCATCATTTTTACAGCTAATTATCGTTATTATAAAAATAGATATTAAAGTCAGTTTTCTCATTAGTTCGAATTTCAGTGAATATTGCAGGCAACGGTCTCGGTTAACACAAGTGGCGGAGTAATGACCGGAAATTAGTCCGCTTAAAAATTTACTTTATTGATAACCCAAATTACTAAAATTTAGTCAGCTACCGCTATTTGCTGTTAACCGTTGTTACCTGTTGTTGTGAAACTCAAATCTTCTTTTAAACGATTTTGAAGGCAATTGGAAGAGAATAGAGAATTTTTACTGCCTTTCCATCTAGAAGTCCAGGATCCATTTTTTCAATTGATTTTACAGCTTTTATTAAGTGCTTATCAATTTTTCTATTATCAGAGTCTGTTCTAATATCAGAAATTCGACCTTTTTCATCAATAGCAAAAATCACATTTATTCTATGACTACCTGGTTCTAATCCCTGATTTTGAAGAAATGAATTGCTAACATTTTGCACAATTGTGTTGGATACATATTTAGTAAAACAGATTCTTAAATCTTCGTTACTCCAATTTTTATTGCATCCATTGGCAACAGGAACTTTATCTACAAGTTTAAAGTCAACGCCTTCTTCTAATTCTTTAATTTGTGAATTCATAGAAGATGAAATTAAAATCATAATTAAAACAGCAAGAAATCTTTTTATCATTTGAAATGGATTTGATTAATTAATAGAAAGTCTGAAAATATGAAAACTAAATCTAAAATGTATTATACTGAAATAGGTTGACCTTTTTTGATTCGATTTTCGACAGTTTAAATGGTCAATAGTTCTAAATTTTGTTTGTTCCTTTTGTAGGAATGATAGTCTAAATTTCTATTCAAATGAACAAAGTTAGGGGTGTTCAATTTGAGACTAAAATGTGGTCTTTTGTTGTTGTAAATCTCAACAGCCCTTTTGACCATCTTCTTCGCTAAGTTAGTATTTTTTATAGTTCGTTTTAAATCATATTCATATTTAAGCGTTCTGTTGATTCTTTCAGCCACGGCGTTCTCGTACGGATCGTACTTCTCGGTCATGCTCATAAGTATTCCGTGTTCCTCAGCAAAGCTGGTGTATAGCGGGTTACAATACTGAATTCCACGATCGGAATGATGAATAAGTTTTTGATTCTTGTATTTTCTATTTTTAATAGCCATTTTAAGCGCATCGATGCAAAGTGATGTCTTCATATGGCTTGCTAATTTATAACCCATAATTTGCTTGGAATAGGCATCTGTGACTAAGGCCAGGTAACTGTGCCCACTCTGCGTTTTGATATAGGTAATATCGCTTACCCAAAGTTGTTCAGGCCTGGTGGGCACTTTGTCTTTTACGAGGTTTTTGTATTTAAAGAATCGATGTTTTGAATCGGTTGTGATATGAAACCGCTTTAATTTAGGAACGAGCAGGTTATTCATTCGCATTACTCGATAGAATTTATCCCTTCCTATTTTAATACCGAGTCGATTCATATCAGGCTTTAATTCCTGATATAGTTTGATACCACCGGTGCGCAGTCCATACTGACTTCGATACTCTTTAATGAGCCGAATGATTAGCTGTTGCTCTGTTTGCCCGGTCTGATAAGATTTTAAGCGCTTATAGAACGCTTGTTTAGAAACCCCAAAACATTGGATCAACCATTTTCTTTTAAACGGTTTTGCTTCTTTTTTTCGATCTCGTCTGCTAATGTTTTGGGCAATGACTTTTTTGACATATCAACCCCGGTAATAAGTTCCATGTCAGCAATAATGTCTTGTTGAAAGTCTTTTACAAACTCCAGTTCCTCTATTTTTTCTTTGAGTTTCTTGATCTCATCTTTCTTGCTCATCCCTTGTTTCTTTTGTTCTAAAGTACTGTATTTTTTCAACCAATAATAGATAGAAGCTCTGGAAACCTGATATTTATCGGAGGCATGATTGATAGAGATTTGTGCATTTTGGATCTGATCAATGATGAGCAGCTTAAGATCATACCCTACTTTTTTGTAGGAAGTTTTTCGACAGTGTTGATTTTGTTCTTTCATTAGGTATAGTACTAAAAGGTTTAATTTTTAGTCAACCTATTTCAGGAAAGTACAAAATGAACAATTACAGGTAACGGTCTCGTATATTCGTCAGTTGTGGTAGTGAAGATACGGATTTGTCCGAGTT
>NZ_JAKGTH010000013.1 GCF_021568705.1 Gillisia lutea | reverse complement strand
ATTAACAGCGTAAATCAATTTTAACCTGTAGCCATATTTCAGGACAAGACATATTGTAGAAAGAGAATAGAACTATATAATTGTAATGAGATACATTTTAATATTATCGCTATTTCTAATTAGCTGTAAACAAGAAAATAGAAAAGAAGAAATAAGAAATTCTGATTCAGCTCATTCTCAAAAGAAATATCAATTTCAAGTAAATTTTCCTGATACAGTTTATGTTAATGAAAAAAATGATGGAACAATCGTATTTAAAAGTCCTATAGATACAATTACAGAAAGCTTCTCAGATCCAGAACAAGATAGATATGTTATATTCAGAACACTGCCTAATAACGCATACAACTTCTTAAATGAGCAATTCAATGATTCTTTAAAAGAATATAGAATTGGAGCTATTGATAATAGAACAATACCATTTTATGATTTAACCTTTGAAAAAACTGGAACTTATGAAATTGAAGGTTTAATCAATGATCAAGTTCTAATTGGACCAAATACAAGATTCAACAAAAACAAAGAGGACTTTAGATTAGTAGAAAAGGATTTTCCTGTCTCATTCAAAGTAATAGTAATTGATAGCATTCAAAAAAACAACAACTCTATTTAAACAAAATGGAGAAACAATACTATGCACAACAACGGTTCATCGCCAATAAGCGGCAGCATTAGTAAGAAAATAATTAACTTGACCAACGAACTAACACTAAGCCGACAAATCCGCGTCACCTACTCCGCCAACTGGCGATAACCGAGACCGTTGCCAAACATTTTGATGAAAAACTTATTCTACATAACTCTTATTTCGCTAATTCTTATCAGTTGTGATAGTTTTAAGGTTGAGTCTGATAAAATTCAAATCTCATCTTCTGACTTCAGAAAACTTGAAAAACTTCCAGAATTTCAATTGGTCGATTTAGACTCTATGGATAATTTCGGTGAACTGAGAACGGAAATGGGGAAAGTTACTTGTGATAAGAAAATATCTGGGTTAAAATTTCAATATCAAGATACTATTTACAAAACAATTGCAAGTGCGGACTGTCCTACATCAAATGAAATTTCATGTTATTTTAGAAAAAACATTCTAATAATAAAAAATGATTCACTTGTACCTGATCTAAGAAATCGGAATAAAAAAATACCAATTGAAAATCTTAAAAATGTTCTCACTGATATAAGTTCTATACCATATAATTTTGAATACGATAAAGACATTCTAAAAGCAGCTCTTATCCATATTTATATAGAAGAAAAATATCCAATATCAAAAACTAAAAAAGTTTTAAAAGAGATTGTAAAACAATTTGAAAATATTAATTCTGGAAAGAAAACTGATTACTTCAAATATATAATTTTGATTGAACAATTTGACTTATCGAATATTCCGCCTCCGCCTCCGAAAGAAAATTCGTAAAACAAAACGTTAGGCAACATCGGTTAAGCGCAAATAGCGGGCATTCTGATGAAAAGTGCTATTTTAGATACCAAGTAAAAAACAACTAAGCCGACAAGAACGTGTCCCTACTCCACGCTACTTGCCTTAACCAAGACCGTTGGGGCCAATTATAATAACAGAATTTTGAAGAAAGCTAAAATTTATATTGATGAGTTTGGTAATACTCACTTGGATTTAAGTAAAAAAGGAACTTTTAGTCACTTCGTTTATACCGCTTTTATAATTAGTGAAGATCAAGAAGAAAAAGCAAGAAAAATTAGAAAAGAGATTTGTCACAAATTTCGACTTGGACCAAATATAAAATCTAAAAATCTCAGTGATAAAAAATACTTTCAAAAACGACTAGATATTTTAAAATATCTGATTGATAACCTAGACTTTACAATTGATGTTCTAATAATTGATAAAAGTAGGATTGATAATGAGAAAGGAGGATTAAAGCATAAACAAGTATTCTATAAATACTTTCAAAAACTCTTTGTAGGTAAGTACAATGAGATATACGATTCATACGAGATTTATCCTGATAAAGTTGGAGAAGACTTCGTATCAGAATTAGAGAGATTTATAATGCAAAATGCAATCAAACCCGACTTATTTAATCCAGACCGTAGTTATGAACTTGCAGATGATGTCAAAGATGAAAAGTTAGTTCAATTAGCAGATATTGTTGCCGGATCTTTAGGAAGAATATTTTGCTCAAGTCATTCAAGCGAAAAAATGGATGAAATCTATGAGATCTTACATACGAGATTAACAATTCAACACTTTCCGTTTCAATCAAATTATCAAATTAAAACTACAGAAGAAGATGAGAAATTGAATTTGCTTATTAAAAAGTTGAGTGGAGAAGTTTTAGAGCAATACATCGAAAGTGCCAATTATAAAAAGGATCATTTGCAAATTAGACTTTTGGATTATTTAGCACTTCAAAACAGAATGAGTCCTTATAGATTAGTGCCGAGCTATGAAATTGTAGATTATCTAAAAAACTTCACAATGCAAATGAGTGAAGAAAGACTTAGAACTATAATTCGAGATTTAAGATATGAAGGTTTATTTATAATTAGTCATAGTGGTAAACCAGGTTATAAACTGGCAAGCAGTTATGAAGATATAATTCAGCATTTCAATCACTTTATGAGATACATCGTACCGATGCTTGAAAAAATAAAAGCTATTAATCAAAAAATGGCTAATACTTCTTTTAATGATGTCAACCCATTAGAAAAAGACGAAAGATTTGAACAAATCAAAAAGCTAATAGGTCAATTATAACTAGCCCCAACAACGGCTCATCGCAAATAACGGGTAGTTTGCTCAAAAAATGGCTATTTTAGAGACCAATTATTCAAACAACTAATCCGACAAATCCGCGTCCTTACTCCCGCAACTTGCGATAGCCGGGACCGTTGGGCATAATTTTCACGCAACCTTTTACTATTTTATGGTCATATATATAAATGGAACACATGAAAAAAATTATAATACTTATAATTACCTTAATTGCTTTAAGTTGTAGCAAGAATGAGGATGAATATATCGGTTCTATAGAAACGGATATTGACTTTATGCCAGTAGAAATTTATAACAATTCAAATATATCTGAGAATCCCACATTAAAACTTAAACTAATAACAAGAGAAGAATTTCCTTGCTATAATTATAGTTTAATAACAACACAATCTATAGAAGATAATGAACTGATAATACGACTTGAGAAAGTCTCAGTTCCAACAATTTGCCTAACTGCCATTGGTCCGGCAATTTCTTACATTGATTTACCAGAAAAAATTAACCAGATTACTTTTATCAATGGAAATATTATTGACCAGTATTCAATTACAATAAATCAAGAAAAGGTTACTATAAACGTTATTGACAATAATTTTACGCACTTATTATTTAATCAAACTTTTAGATATCCTCAAAATTCATTTGCTTATGTCTCTGGGACAAATACTGATAATACAGAAATTTATGACCGGTTTTTAGAAGTACTGAGAGAAAATCCCAAATTCACTGAATTTGAATTTGAAGGAGAAGGAAGAATACCGTATACTACTACTTCAGATGGACATTGGGTTAACCATCCTTCTAAATATTTTACTTACACTGATTACGAAGAATTTGAAAACTTAAAATTAATACTTAAGAATTTTTCAATGGAAAATATTGAGGAAAATTCAGGTGTTTCTATTTCAATTTACGGCTGGAATAATATAAGTTATAATAGTTGGCTAAATAACTAAAAAACTATGCCCAACATCGGTTAAGCGCAAATAGCGGGCATTCTTGTGAAAAGTGTTATTTTAGAGACCAAGTAAAAAACAACTAAGCCGACAAGAAGCCGTCCCTACTCCACGCTACTTGCCTTAACCAAGACCGTTGCCCACAATATGCTCAAAAACCTACTATACATATTCGCTACTATCGGACTTTTAAGTATTTGTATTCAAATAGTTCAATTTTTCATAGAAGAAAATCGGACTCAGTCTTATTGGAATAAATGTGAAAAGGTTGAAATTGGAATGAAACTAAATGAAGCAAGAGAAATTATTGGGGATCTAAAATATCAATATTGGACCCAAGATTCTAAGTCTGGAGAAATTATTATCTATGAAAGAAATGGCGAATTAGAATACTTTTTAGAATATGATTTGATATTTGCAGGTTCTGATAATATGCGATTAATTTTCGACCCTAAAACATTAAAAATAACAGACAAATTCTGTGGAGAGTGAAAAATTGGACTATTCTCAACATATATTTTTCCATCTATTTAATCTGCTGCTTAATCTTTACTATTTTCAATTGGCAGACACTGTCTTATGAAGAAGGTTGGGGTGTAGTTTATATGATCGGACTAATGTTATTTGGAGTATTAGGATTAATAATCGATTATCTACTAAGAAAATTAATTAATGATAAAAAACTTTTAACCTTAATTGATGTTGTAATAATAATTAGCTTTTCAATAGTTTTATTAATAGAACTTCAATTGAATGCATGGAACTAACGCATACAGTGGGCAACAACGGTTCATCGCCAATAAGCGGCACCGTTAGCAAGAAAATAATTAAATTGACCAACAAACCAATACTAAGCCGACAAATCCGCGTCCCTTACTCCGCCAACTGGCGATAACCGGAACCGTTGTGTGCAAGCATTTCAAAGATTTTTAGTGGTACAATAGCGAATAATTAAGTATTTAAAATTTATAAAATGAAATACATTCTTCTTTTTACATTTTTTTTGTGCGTAGAATATTCTTCAGCGCAAGTTAGCAAGAGTGACAAACATAGGCTCATTGTCTCTACCGACCTAGGTGGCACTGATCCCGACGACCTACAATCTATGATTCACCTCTTGGTATCTTCGAATACATTAGATATTGAAGGGCTTATAAGTGCACAGGTTTGGATGGACGACCCTGACAAGACTGATAAAATAATTCAGGTAATAAATTGGTATGAAGAAGTTTTATCCAACTTGAAAAAACAAGCTGCGGGTTATCCAGATGCAAATTATTTAAGATCTATCACAAAGCAAGGTCAGGTAAAATCTAATATGTCTGGTGTAGGCGCAGGTAAAGACTCGCCAGGATCAGAATTGATTATATCGACAGTAGACAAGAAAGGAGACAATCGTCCGGTATGGATTGCCGGATGGGGAGGTTTAAATACAGTGGCCCAAGCTCTATGGAAAATAAAAAACACCCGAAGTAAAAAAGAAGTAAGTGCGTTTGTAAAGAAAATAAGAATCTATGATGTGCTTGGGCAAGATGATGCAGGAGCCTGGATTGCAAAAAACTTTCCTGATATTATTTATATCCGCAATAAAAAAATATATGGGTGGGCACCATCTGATGATTGGACAAAGAACAACGTACAGAACCGTATGCCTTTAGGTAGTCATTATCCAAATAGAATTTGGGCAACCGAAGGAGATACTCCTTCTTTTCTTTACGTTTATTCCAATGGTTTAAACGTACCAGAACACCTTGACTATGGAGGTTGGGGCGGACGGTTTTCCACCAATAAAGTAAGTGGAATACGCGGAATGGATTTCATTGTAAAAAACGGTAAAGATGAAACACAATATGATCCTTATTATATGTATGGCAGTTCAAAAGAGGGTATTGAAGCCATAAACAAATGGAAACAACATATTTGGAATGATTTTGCGGCCCGTATGCAATGGACAACTACAGATGATTATTCTGCTGTGAATCATCACCCAGTAGCGATTGTAGATGGTGATAACTCCTTAAATTATATAAAAATAAAAGCAAAAGCAGGAGATTCTTTAATATTTGATGCTTCTAAATCCAAAGACCCTGATGGAAATATGCTAGATTATAAATGGTTTCTTTATCAAGAACCTAGTACATATACTGATACAGTAACAATAGAAAAGAATTCCAAATCTAAATTCAAAATTATTGTACCATCTGATGCCTCCGGCAAAACAATACATTTAATTTTAGAAATAACCGACAATGGTCTTCCGGCTTTGACTGCGTACAGGCGAATTGTAATAAGCGTAAACAAAAGAGAGTAACTAAATGCCAGCACACAACATCGGTTATAGCAAATAGCGGGTTTTTCTGAAAAAATGTAATTGAAAAAGCCAAGAAACAGAAAGTTAAGCCGACATATTAGCGTACTTACTCCCGCTACGTGTCCATAACCGAAACCGTTGCCAGCAATGTAAAAAAATATAACACAAAAGAAAATATATAATATTAAATTAAAAGGTGAGCAAATCAAGTATTAACCAAAAACTGGTTTAATTATGACAACAAATAGTGTTACAATCCAAAGAATTCTTAAAACCTCTCCAGAAAAAATTTACCGGGCTTTTACAGAACAAGACGCCATTTCATTTTGGATGCCTCCTTATGGATTTTTGTGTGTAGTGCATTCTTTAGATGTGAGAAAGGGGGGAGCTTACAAAATGTCGTTTAGGAATTTTTCAACTGGAAATGAACATTCTTTTGGCGGAGAATATTTAGAAATTAAACCAAATGAATTTATTAAAAATACAGATAGATTTGATGACCCAAATTTACCGGGAGAAATGACCACTTCTGTTTGGTTAAAAAAAGTTTCCTGTGGAACAGAGCTAAAAATAATTCAAGAAGGAATTCCAGAAATGATTCCTGCTGAAATGTGCCATTTGGGTTGGCAAGAATCTTTAGAGAAATTGTCGAAATTAGTAGAGCCGGAAATTCCAGATTAATATTTTAACAAGAACATACACTGCAGGCAACAACGGTTAACATCAAATAGCGGTAGCTGAATAAATTTCAGTAATTTGAGTGTTCAATAAAGTAAATAATAAAGCGGACTAATTTCCGGTCCTTACTCCGCCACTTGTGTTAACCGAGACCGTTGGCTGTAATCCAAAAAAACGATTGTTAAAATGAATAAATAAGCAATTTAATTACATAAACACTATCTTATGAAATTCATAAAAATTTTATTTATTGTTTTAATAGGTATGCTTTTGCATTCTTGTAGTGCAGAAAACGAACTTCCTACAAGTGGCGAAAATTCATTTTTTGCCCGTTTGAATGGAAAAAATTATATTCCTAAAAATTTTACTCATTTTCCTTCTGTACTCAATACGGTCTAAATGCATATAAAAGGGATGGTGCTTGGATTATTGATGTCGACAATCGAACCGATAAGAATATTTTCATTTTAATAGATAGCGTTGAGCAACCAGGAAATTATTTAATTCGAAATGTAGATCTAGAATACCCGAACCAAATCCCTAGAGAAAGACCTACATCTGTAATCATTGGAGATTGGAATTCCATATTCTATGTTACGAAAGAAGAAGAGAATAATGAATATATAAAAATAACCGATGTGCAAGATAGTTTGTTAATCGGAGAATTTCAGAAGATAACTCTCACAGATCCTGAGAATTCCAATAATAAAATTCATATTACAGATGGTAGATTCAATATAAATCTAACCACACTCAATTATCGTTGATCTGATAAATCAATTTAAATTAAATTTAGGAAGTTTAATTAACGTACAAATGATAATACTCATAAATGAAGAATTGGTTGGAAGGACTACAGCCAACAACGGTTATCACAAATAACGGGTTTTGTCGAAAAAGTGTAATTTAGTATCCTAACAAGAAAACAACTAAGCCGACAAGTTCGTATCCCTACTCCCGCAACTTGTGTTAACCGAGACCGTTGCCATTAATAGCTCCTATTTGAATTTCAGCGGAGAACTTCACGAAAGAACGAGTTTACGTATTCGCTTACTCGGGCGGCGGAGCGGAATTAGTTTGGGAAAAATGCGATTTCTGAGCTACTTGTGGAATATTATAGTTTTGAAATTCTGACTTCTAAAAGTATTTTCGGACTAAGAAGATTGTTTGCTGGCTTACTGTTGCGGTTGACTCAAGTAAATGAGCTTTTCGGACTTGAATACAAGTTTTGTATAGAAGTGTGTGAAATCACATCTAAAACAAGAAATAAGCTCCGCAGAGTGGAGTAGGAGCGGTGAAATTGGAGTGTGTCGCTACATAAAGGCAACAACGGTTAACATCAAATAGCGATAGCTGGCTAAATTTTAGTAATTTGAGTGTTCAATAAAGTAATTAACTAAGCGGACTAATTCTCGGTCCTTACTCCGCCACTTGTGTTAACCGAGACCGTTGTGCTCCATAATTTAATTGAGATGTTCGATTCTAAAGATCCTGATTTAAATAGAAAATTATTAGATCAGACAAAACATTTAAAAAAGGAAAGAAGTTTGATAAATAAGAATATTGAACCTTGGTTGAAAAAAATAGATGCCAGTTCATATTCAATTATCGAGAAAAAACAGAAGAAAAAGGAGATTGAGGAATTAGGTCATTTTCTTTACTATTACGATAAAGAGATTTTTATTGAAGAAGTTTTTACAGAAAGTCCCGATTTTATAGTTAAATCAAACGGAAAATTAATTGGAATAGAACTCAAAGATTTTATCACTGATAAATTTGAAAAAGAAAAAGAAGGACTAATAAAATTAATTTTCAAATCTGTCATTAATTATCTTGAAAAAAATCTTAATCAATATAAAGGTAATTATAGGGTCGAATTTATTGAAAAAAAATTCTCTCTTAAAAGAAACGACCGCAAATTAATTGTGCAGGAAATAATTTCAATTATTAAAGGATGCAGTAAAACACCAGGAGTTGTAAAAAGCATCAATAAATTCCCTTATGATGGAATTGCAATGCACAAAGGAGAAACGACTATTGTTGGTAATATCAGTAAAGAATTAGTACAGAATAAAATAAATTCAAAAGAAAAATTAATACCTCTTTATAGAGAGAAAAACTTAAATCAAGTTTGGCTAGTATTAATTATCGGAGGAGTTGAAAAGTCTTCTGATTATTGTCTATTTGATACAGCAATCACTACTCAAGAGTTTGAATCAGCTTTTGATCGAATTTTCATTTATGAATTCTTCGATAGAAAAATAACAGAACTAAAAATTACGTAGCACAACAACGGTTATCGCAAATAGACGGTACCGTTCGAAAGAAAATATTTAACTTGATCAACTATTAAACCACTAAGCCGACAAATCCGCGTCCCCTACTCCGCCAACTTGCGTTAACCGAGACAGTTGGCAGTAAGGCTAAGAAAAAACAACTATGAGAAAATTGATATTATTTCTGATTTTGATTTTTACAATTTCCACTAATTATTCTCAAGAATCCAAAAAATCTGCGATCACAAAAACCGAATTGATTAAATTCATTGAACAAGCAAAAAAGGAAAATAAAGTTTCTCAAAATCCAATAATTGTCTTGGACGAACAAACTGTGATCGAACTTGATTCCATTAAAGACAATCAAAAATTTTATGGACTGATAAGTATTATAAAGAAAGGAAATAAAGGAATGAATCAGGTTTATGGAGAAAATGCAGAGAATGGAATTATAATGGTCCAAACCCCACCTAAAACTCCAGAAGGCGAAGATATCGACACTTCTGAAAGTAAAGTTTTATACTTTTTAGGAAAAAAAGAAATTTCGAAAAAAGATCTTGAAATGATAAATCCGGACTCAATAAAAAATGTGCAAGTAATAAAAGGGAAAGAAAAAATCTCAGAAATAACAGATAAAGATTGTGACGGAATTGTAATCATTAATTTAAAGAAGAAAGATTAGAAAACGATGCCCTACAGCCAACATCGGTTATCGCAAATTAGCGGGTATTCAAGTTAAAGTTATATTTTAGTCATCAAGAAACAAACAACAAAGCCGACAAGAACGAGACCCTACTCCCGCCACTTGCGTTAACCAAGACCGTTAGCTTTAATAGCTCCGATTCGATTATTAACTGAGAAAGTTGATAAAGAAGAAAGTTTCGTTTTGCTTACTCGTACGGCGGAGCGCAATAAGTGCAGAAAAATGGGATTTCAGAGCTGCTTTCGGTAAAACTATATCATTGAAATTCTCACTTCTAAATTTTAATGTGGACTAAGAAGATTGAGTTGAGACTTATTATTGTGGCTGAGTTTCTAAAAAGAGATTCGGACTAAGAAGACTATTTGAAGGCTCACTATGACGGTTGACTTTGAAAAGAAAATATCGGACTCAAATTTGAGATTTAGATAAAAGAAGCAGTGACTTTTAAAACAAATAAAACCGAGTAAAGTGGAGTAGGAGCGGACCAATTGAGATGTGTCGCAACATAAAGCTAACATCGGTTATCACAAATAGCGGTAGCTGACTAAATTTTAGTAATTTGGGTTATCAATAAAGTAAATTTTTAAGCGGACTAATTTCCGGTCATTACTCCGCCACTTGTGTTAACCAAGACCGTTAGCTGCAAGCATCGGAAAAATTCAAATGAAATAAAGATGACAGAAACATTCATAATTCTACTAAGTTTACTGACAATAATTCTTTGGATATGGGCATTAATTGATATTTACAAGTCAAATTTCAAAAATGAAATCCTTAAAATTATATGGTTTGTCATAGTGATATTTTTTCCAATTTTAGGGCCTATAATATATTTCCAGTTTAAAAATAAAATGACTAGCCGACGGAGAAGAAAATTTGAACCTAATTTCAGAAACTGATAAGTAAAGAATTAATATACAATGAGTGAATTTATAGGATTTGTTGTAATAGAATTAATTTTCAATTTTATTGGTGCAATTATTAGATGGCTTTTTGGAACTATTTGGAGAACAATTAAAAATAAACCAAAATTTAAATTCTCAGAATATTTAAATGGGCCTAAAAATTCAGATTATTTTGACGACCAAGCCCACGAAACAAATAATGTTATTATTGGAGTAGTTTCCACATTAATAATCATATTAGCAGTGATTTTAATAGATAGGTTATTGTAAAATGCCAGCAGCTAACAACGCATATTCGCAATTGTGGCAATGAACTAAAAGAAGATTTATAGAAATCAAGAAACAAAATAATAAATCGGACAAATCCGTATCTTCACTACCACAACTGACGAATATACGAGACCGTTGGCAACAATATCAAAACAAAAAATTGAGATTTAAAACAACATTTTTT
>NZ_JAKGTH010000012.1 GCF_021568705.1 Gillisia lutea | reverse complement strand
ACTCCGAATCCTAACTTCAACGGAATTGACACGTTCAACTATACGATTGAAGATGGAAATGGAGGGACAGATACGGCTACAGTAACCATTACTGTGAATCCAATCAATGATACACCACCTGCACAGCCTACAATATCAATAACTCAACCTACGTGTGAGAATCCCACAGGTACTATAACTGTTGAAACTGTAACCGGATTATTGTATAGCATCAATGGAGTTAATTATCAAGAAAGCGGAGTATTTACAAATCTTGAACCGGGAACTTATTCTGTAACTGCTCAAACAACCGATGGAATAACTTCTGAAATTACTTTAGCAATTTTAAATCAACCGGCAGCTGTAGAAATAGAAACTGATTCTGTAGATTTATGTTTAACCGACGACCCTTATAACCTAGATGAATTATTACTGGGTGAATATGATACATCAGGAATTTGGGAAGATCCAGATAACACTGGTGCCCTATTTGGAAATATGATAGACCCTAGCAAATTAAGTTTAGGAAACTACACCTTTAATTACATTGTTGGAGGAAATTGTCCAAGTATCACATCTGTAACAATAGAAATTATTAACTGTATCGTGTTACCATGTAGTATTGATGAAATTAAGGATAGTGTATCAAAAGTGGTTACACCAAATGGAGATTTTATAAATGATTACTTCGAAGTAGACATAGATTCAGAATGTGGTTTCACTTTTAATCTTCAAATTTTTAACCGATGGGGTGCAATGGTTTATGAAACCAAAAATTATAAAAATAAATGGGATGGTTTCTCAAATCGTTCAGTAACCAGTTCTAATCAATTACCATCAGGTACCTACTACTACATCTTAGAGGTAAATGAAGGAAACATAGAACCTATTCAGGGCTACATCTATTTAGGAACAAAATAAAGCGTAAGAAAAATGAAAAAAATATACCTTCTTATTTCAATATTTTTTGTTGGCTTAACCTTTGTTCAGGCTCAGCAATTACCACAATTCACCCAATATATGTATAACACCATTTCAATAAATCCAGCGTACGCCGGATCGAGAGGTGCATTATCCATCACGGCCTTAAACCGTAACCAGTGGGTAGGATTAGACGGGGCACCCCGTACTCAAACCCTTTCAATTAACACACCTTTACGTAATGAAAAGATTGGATTAGGACTTTCGGTTATAAACGATAAAACAGGTTATGAGAACTATACTTACATCTATAGTGATTTTTCATATACCATTAATGTTGATGCAGTAACAACCTTGTCTTTCGGTTTAAAAGGTGGATTTAGTTATTATGACCTAGATGAAGAACTTTTGAATGATCCATCTATTCTTGAAGATCCATTCTTTCGAGATAAATTTAATAACTGGACACCCAATGTGGGAGCCGGGGTATATCTATCGGCACAGGATTGGTACATAGGCCTATCTGCACCTAAACTAATCAATAATGATAATAATGAATTCAATAATTATGTAGCTTTAGAACAAGTACATTATTACCTTACTGCAGGGTATGTATTTGACTTGAATCCAGACTGGAAATTACGCCCAACTGCATTAGCAAAAGCTACAAAAGGGGCTCCCCTATCTGTTGATATTTCGGGGACTTTAATTTATGATGAAAAATTATACTTGGGTGCAACCTATCGATTTGATGATGCCATTGGAGCCTTTGTTGATTTTCAGATCTTTGAACCTTTAAGAATTGGTTATGCATACGAGTATACCATTTCAGACCTACGACCTTACACTTCAGGATCGCATGAGGTAATTCTTATATATGAATTGAAATCAAGAAATACCCGATACAAATCTCCAAGATTTTTCTAATTTAAATAAAACTGTTATGAAGAATCATTACTACATATTTATCCTTCTTATAGTTGGAAACAGTTTTATGCTAAATGCACAAAACGCTAAGCAACGAAAGGCTGATAAGTTATTTGAAAACCTCGCTTATGTGGAGGCGGTAAAAGTATATCAGGAACTCATTGATAATGACTTTAACGCAGATTATAATAAAAGGCAAATTGCCGATAGTTATGTGAAACTGAGAAGACCTGACGCGGCAGTTCTATATTACGCAGATGTTGTTGATCAACCAAGTATTTCCCCGGAATATTATTATAAATATGCCCAGGCCTTAAGAGGGGTCAAAAGATATGATGAATCAAAAACATGGTTAAAAAAATATCAGGAGTCTAAAGGAAATACCAAAGAATTAAATGAAATTCTAAACGGGGATATTTCTAAAATGATTCTAAAAGACAATTATACTATTTCAAATGTGCATTTTAATTCCGAAAAAAGCGATTTTGGAGCTTTTGAAAAGGATAGTGTGGTTTTTTTCGTGTCTGCTAGGGATGATGGTATTTCAAAAAGAAAGAAAATATATTCCTGGAATGGAGAACCTTTCCTAGACATCTACACTACCTCCCTACCAAATAAAGATATCTATTCTTTAAAGGGAGATGTAAATAGTGTTTTACATGATGGACCAATAGCTATTACTAAGGACGGGAAATATTTATATTTCAACCGAAATAACTATTTGAACAAGAAAGAGGGTAAGCGAGATGTTAATGAAACCAACAATCTTAAAATTTACAGAGCCACTAATATTGATGGTAAATGGGAAGATATTGTGGAGTTGCCTTTCAACAATGATAATTATTCTGTAGGACATCCTAGCCTTTCACCAGATAATAAAACCCTCTACTACGCATCAGATATTCCTAACGGTTTTGGCGGAACAGATATTTATAAAGTGCCAATTTTTGAAAATAACACCTATGGAAAACCAGTTAATCTTGGACCACATATAAATACCAAACAAGATGAAACATTTCCATTTTTAACCGCAGATAACATTTTATATTTTTCATCAAATGGTCACCCCGGTTTAGGCTTGATGGATATTTTTAAAACAGATATCGATGATCTATTAAAAACAATAGAAAACCTAGGGACTCCTGTTAATAGTAATATGGACGATTTCGCTTTCTTCAAGAAAAGCAATGATAATACAGGCTACTTTTCTTCTAATAGAGAAGGCGGTGTGGGAAGTGATGATATATATAATTTCACACGGCTTAAAGCTTTAAAGTTAAAAGGCCAGGTAACCGACATTATTAATAATGCTCCTATTCCCAATGCTACAATTCGTTTATTTGATGAAAAGAAAGAACAAGTCGCTTTTTTAGAAACCGATAAAGATGGAAATTATCAAACAGATATCAATAGAAACATCAAATATCCTATTGAAGCCAAACATATTGAATATCAAGAAAAAAGTGGAATTGTAAACACTTTTAATACGAATGATGTAGAGGAAATTATATATAACATTCAATTAGAGCCGGTTCAAGATGTAGAATATCTTGCTGAGATAAATAATATCTATTTCGACTTTGACAAATCAAATATTCGGGCTGACGCACAAACAGAGTTAAATAAACTAGTTGATTTAATGCAGAATAAATATCCACAATTGGTGCTTGAAATTAGCTCTCATACCGATATTAGAGGTAGTAATGAATATAATGAGGCATTGGCACTTAGAAGAGCTAATGCTACCTATGAATATTTAATATCTAAAGGCATATCAGCTAACAGAATTTCTACTTACAAAGGCTACGGAGAAACAATGCTTGCAGTAGATTGTAAGCGATGTAATGAAGTTCAGCATCAATTAAACAGAAGATCGATGTTCAAAGTAGTTAGTATGAAATAAGACATATATTATAAGAACCTACACTTCTAAAGAAGTGTTTATAAAAAACTCCCCACTCGTAAAAGTGGGGAGTTTTTTATTTTATATGTAACTATGATTTATCTTCTAACAAAAATATTTGTAAAATAATTCCTACCATCTTTATCTTTTTCTACCGCAATTCCAAAATGCGTATAGTTACCTTCTATATTAACACGGTGACCTTCACTAGCTATCCAGGCCTCCACAACAGATTTAGCATTTCTATAACCGAAAGCAACATTCTCGCTCATTGCACGAGCACCAATCTCTTTTACAAGATTCTGATATCTCTTTTCAAAATTATCATGATTTACAATCTCGTTGCTAGCCATGTAATCGGTATGCCCTTCAGCTTCAAAAGTAATATTATCAACAGTAGATAATGACGATAAACCTTTTGACGCTCGATATTTGTTTACCTCAATTAGAATTTCTGACTCTAACGCACTGTAAGGAACATTATCTCCAAGTTCAGCAGTTTGTAAAGCAACCGTATCTTCAGGAATTTCACTGTCTTGAGAGCAGGAAGCAAAAGTAAAAACGCATAAAAGCGCAATGCAAAGTTGTTTAGTAGAAGTAAGCATAAGCAGGTTAATTAAATTTGGCTTAGCCAAAATAATTAAAATAATCGATTAAAAGCACGATAAACTACGGATTTAATCGATTATGTGTCAATTTTAACACTATTTGTAGCTTAATACTTACATAATCTATTTTATAAAATAAAATAATCGACGAACGACACTTATTTAAAAGTAAAATTCCTTCCGTCATCGGCTAATTCCACTTTCTGAAAAATGGTGTTGGCCTCTTTTCTAAACAACTCAATATCACTATATCTGGTAGAATAATGTCCTAAAATTAAAGTTCCCACATTTGCTTCTTTTGCGAGAGTCGCGGCTTCTATAGCAGTACTGTGTTTTGTAGGAGCGGCAAGATGTTTATGCTCTTCTAAAAAAGTACTCTCGTGATACAGGACCGTGACATTCTTTATTTGTGGGACAATAGCAGGACTGTACGCAGTGTCACTGCAAAATGCATAACTTTTAGGTGGGTCTGGAGGTGCTGTAACCAAATAATTTGGAATTAATTCTCCCTCGTTAGAAATTACATCTTTGCCCATTTTTACGCTTTGATACAGAGCTACATCAATTCCATAGTTTTGAGCTTCATTAATCAGTAATTTTCTCAACCCGGGTTTTTCTCTAAATATAAATCCGTTGGTATATACTCGGTGATTTAAAGGTATGGTTTCTACTGTTACTTTCGCATCTTCAAATATAAGCTGAGGCTCTTTTTCCGTTAATTCATGGAAATAAAGAGGATAGTTAGTCCATGAATTGGATAATTTAAGCTGCAAAGTAATAATCTCTTTAATTCCTTTAGGTCCGTAAACATGCAACTCCGATTCCCTATTAAGTAACCGAAACGTGGATATCAAACCAACGAGACCATAGAAATGGTCACCATGTAAATGAGAAATAAAGATATGTTTGATCTTGGAAAATTTAACCTTATTTCTGCGTAGTTCTACTTGAGTTCCCTCTCCACAATCAATAAGAAACAAATGATTATTAATTTCTAGGACCTGTGCCGTAGGGTTTGTAAATGTTCTTGGCGTAGCGGCATAACACCCTAAAATGGTGAGTTTCATTATTGAATTTATTTTTGAAGCCTATATATAATACTCAGGATTTATCATAAGAAACTAAAACCCTAACTCTCTTTCAAGTTCTTCCATATTTACAATATCCTGAGCTTCTAATAATGTAGGAACCACTATTAGTTCATCTGGAACCACATCTATATTAATAGCATCGTTAACTATCACGAAAGATTTCTTGCTGCTACGGTGTGTGTTGGATATCTCCAAAAACTGAAGTAAATCCGGCAATTCTAAGTTGGTGTACGAAAGTAAGTTAATAACTAAATTATCATCCTTTAGGGTAGCACGATTTACATCTAGATATTCGGCAAAACCTTGAATATTATTTTTAGCATCCTCAAGGACGATATAATTATCTTTCTTTGTAATCTTCATATTATAATTATGTGAGATTGATTATCTATTAATTTTAGAAGCCAGCAAGTAAATAACAGCCATTCTTATAGCAACTCCGTTTTGCACCTGGTCTAAAATAATTGCCTGGTTAGAATCGGCTACATCACTGGTAATTTCCACTCCCCTATTAATTGGGCCGGGGTGCATTACTACTATTTCTTTATTAAGAGAATCTAATATCTTTTTATTCAAGCCAAATTGCTGGGTATATTCTCTAGTGGAAGGAAAATAACTTATCTCCATTCGTTCATTTTGAACACGGAGCATATTTGCCACATCACACCATTCAAGAGCTTTTATAAGGTTGGTCTCAACTTTCACCCCTAAAGATTCAATATGCTTTGGAATTAGAGTTTTGGGTCCACAGACTTTAACTTCAGCTCCCTGAAGCTTTAATGCAAAGATATTTGATAAGGCAACCCTGCTATGCATAATATCTCCTACAATTACGATTTTTTTGCCTTTCACCTCTCCTAGTCTTTCACGAATGGAATAAGAATCTAAAAGAGCCTGGGTGGGATGCTCATGTGTACCATCTCCAGCGTTTACGATACTTGCATCAACATGTTTTGAAAGAAATATTCCCGCACCGGGATTAGGATGCCTCATCACTACCATATCCACTTTCATTGCAAGGATGTTGTTTACAGTATCTATAAGGGTTTCCCCTTTCTTAACTGATGAAGAAGCAGAGGAAAAATTAATAACATCGGCACTCAGGCGTTTCTCTGCAAGCTCAAAAGAAAGCCTTGTCCTTGTACTGTTCTCAAAAAACAAATTAGCAATGGTAATATCCCTTAACGAAGGCACTTTTTTAATTGGCCTATTGATCACTTCCTTAAAATGATCGGCAGTTTTAAAGATCAGGTCAATATCTTCAGGTTTCAGATATTTTATTCCCAATAAGTGGTCTACACTTAGTTCACTCATGAAATTTTATTATTTTGATATCAAGTACACTGCGTCCTCCTCTTGATTTTCTTTCCAGTGCACTTTTACTTTTTCATCATTTATTGCATCTACCTGCCTCCCATTATAATCGGGTTGAATTGGTAAATGCCTGCTAAATCTTCTATCTATTAGTGTAAGTAATTCAATTTCCTTAGGCCTTCCGAAAGACTGAATGGCAGTTAAAGCAGATCGAATACTTCTTCCGGTATACAATACATCATCCACCAATATCACTTTTTTATCTTCAACAATAAAATCTATCTTGGTTTTATTGGCTTCTAAAGGTTTAGAGCTTCTTCTAAAGTCGTCTCTATAAAAAGTGATGTCCAATTGACCAAAAGGGATTGCATCAAGCCCATATTCAACTTTTAGAATATTTAAAATCCTCTCTGCTAGATATACACCACGAGGTTGAATACCAATAATAACAGTATCTTCAAAACCGGGATGATTTTCAATTAACTGGCAAGCCAAACGATGAAGAATAATGTTGATTTCCTTTGAATTAAGCAACATTTTTTGGCTCATAATATTAAATACTGATGTTAGTTAAGCAAAAATAGGATTTTTTTTTGTTTGAAGGAAGTAATACCAACTACTTGTTAAAATCAAAAAAAGCTTTATTGGAGATTGCAATAAAGCTTTTTACATTCATACAACAATGTACTGCTGCTATTCTTCAATTTGATTTAGTGAAGTGTATTCTGCTACCCATTGCTCAATTTCTTCCTTTTGTAAGGCTGTTAATTTGGCTTCATTATGTATCCAAACATAAGAGTCTAAGGGCATTTTTCCTTCATTAATCTCTTCTACGGTTTCTTCTAGCTTATGGAGTTGTTTCTTTAAGCTGTAATTTCCCCAATGTGAGAAATTAAGATGCTTTTTCCCATCTTTTACATGTTCATCCATCCAGTAAGATAAAGGTGCTATATTATTGTACCACGGATAGTTGGTGTTGTTGGAATGACAGTCATAACATGCTGTATGCAAAGTTGCCGCCACAGATTCCGGCATTTGGGTAAGAGCTACTATATCGGTTTTAGGGACAATTTTTGAGATATTCTTTTCAGGTTGAAAGAATTGAAGAATAACCAGTGCTACCAATAGTGCAATGGCAATAAGTTTAATTATTTTCATAAGAGCTGTTTCTAATCATAAATTTAGAAAAAACTGTGTAATAAAATCTTGTTATCTCCTTTACAATTTTATTTTTCAGAAAATAAAAATCCCTTCTTAGCGAACTAAGAAGGGATTCTATTTAAGATAAATGAATTTCTACCTAAGGGTAGAGGGAAATATTATTTTCCTTCCATTTTGTCTTTCAACGCTTGAAGTTCAGCATTCACATCACCAATAGTGGTTTTTTCACTGCTTTGCGAAGCTGCTTTTTTCACAGCTTGCTTAACAATTTGTTGCTCTTCTTCTTTGTGGATAGCTGTATGAGAAGCAACCACACGTTTGAATTCTTTATTGAATTCGATTATTTGGAATTCTGCAGACTCTCCAGCTTTCAATTTCTTACCATCTTCTTTTTCAAGGTGACGGGTAGGAACAAATGCAGTAATATCTTCGTTAAACTCGATAGTAGCACCTTTGTCAACCAATTCAGAAATCTCTGCAGTATGAGTTGTACCTACAGCAAATTCAGTTTCATACTTATCCCAAGGATTAGATTCAGTTTGCTTGTGACCTAAACTTAATTTACGTCCTTCAACATCTAATTCTAATACTACAACTTCCAATTTATCACCTACGTTAGTAAACTCAGATGGATGTTTGATTTTCTTAGTCCAAGAAAGATCAGAGATATAGATTAAACCATCAATTCCTTCTTCTAATTCTACGAATACACCAAAGTTAGTGAAGTTACGCACAATTCCTGTGTGTTTAGAACCTACAGGGTATTTAGAAGTAATATCAGTCCATGGATCTTGAGATAATTGTTTGATACCTAATGACATTTTACGGTCATCACGATCTAAGGTTAAGATCTCAGCTTCAACCTCATCCCCTACTTTCACGAAATCCTGTGCAGAACGCAAGTGCGTGCTCCAAGACATTTCAGAAACGTGGATAAGACCTTCAACACCTTCAGCAACTTCAATAAATGCACCGTAGTCTGCAATAACAACTACTTTACCTTTTACTTTATCTCCAACTTTAAGATCTTGATCTAAAGCTTCCCATGGGTGTTTGTGCAATTGTTTCAATCCTAATTGAATTCTTGTTTTAGCTTCATCGAAGTCAAGAATAACAACATTAAGTTTTTGATCCAATTCAACGATCTCATTAGGGTGGTTGATACGAGACCAAGAAAGGTCTGTAATGTGTACCAATCCATCAACTCCTCCAAGATCAACAAATACTCCGTAAGAAGTAATGTTTTTAACAGTACCTTCTAGTACCTGACCTTTTTCTAATTGACCAATGATCTCTTTTTTCTGCTCTTCAATATCAGCTTCAATAAGCGCTTTGTGAGATACAACAACGTTTTTGAATTCATGGTTGATTTTCACAACTTTGAATTCCATTGTCTTACCAACGTAAGCATCGTAGTCTCTAATAGGCTTCACGTCAATTTGAGATCCTGGCAAGAATGCCTCAATTCCAAATACGTCTACGATCATACCACCTTTAGTACGACATTTAACGAAACCATTTACTATTAAGCTTTCATCGTGAGCTTTGTTCACGCGATCCCAAGCCATGATAACACGGGCTTTACGGTGAGAAAGCACTAATTGTCCTGTAGCATCTTCACGTACATCAATTAATACTTCTACCTCATCACCTACTTTAAGCTCTGGGTTGTAACGGAATTCGTTTAAAGAAATAACTCCTTCACTCTTCGCGTTAATGTCGATAATTGCATCACGATCTGTAATATTAATTACTTTTCCTGTTACAACTTCATCGTCCAAGGTATCTACGAAATTCTCAGCTACCAATTTCTCGAACTCTTCTAATTTCTCATCATCTACAGGATCTATTCCTTCCTGGTAGTTGTGCCAATTAAAGTCTGCTAAGAATTGTTCAGGGTTAACCTGTTGTGCAGACGGAGCTGCTTTTTGAGATTCAGAGTTCGCTTGAACTTCTTGATTTTTAGTTTCTTCAGCCATTGCTGATGTAAAATTTGTATTCTATGCTCTTTTTAGGAAATTTCAGATAATTAAAACACAGAAGTGATTATATATTTGATTTTCAGCCCTTTTCTATTTCCATTGCTTTATCTGAAAAGGAGTGCAAAAATACAATTTATTTTTTTGAAAATCAAAGAACTAAAATCAAAATAAATGCACATTTATTTTGATTTTAGTTCTTTAATGCAATCACCTCTAGTGAAAGTTCTAATATCTTCTGAAATTGTTCGTCGATAGTAAGTGAAGAATTATCAATTTCTATGGCATCTTCTGCTTTTACTAATGGCGAATCCTCTCTAGTTGTATCAAGATGATCTCTTTCCTGAACGTTCTTCAGGACATCATCATAACTAACCTCCTGCTCTTTTTGCTTAAGCTCCATATATCGTCTTTTGGCTCTTTCTTCTGCAGAGGCCGTCATAAATAATTTTAGCTCGGCATCGGGAAATACCACCGTACCTATATCTCTTCCATCCATCACCACACCTTTCTCACTTCCCATCTTTTGTTGCTGTAACACCAATTTCTCCCTCACTTCCGAGATCGCTGCAATTTTACTTACAAATTGAGAAACTTCTAATGTTCGTACTTCATCTTCAACATTCTCATCGTTTAAATACACCGCTGCAAACCCAAGAGCTTTATCAAAAACAAAACTTATGGAAATATTAGGGAGCTGATTAATTAATTCCACTTTCTTAACAGAAGTTTTATTTATTAATCCATGACGCATGGCATACAAGGTTACTGCTCTATACATTGCGCCGGTATCTACATATACGTAGTGCAACTCCTTTGCAAGTTGTTTGGCCACAGTGCTTTTTCCGGTTGATGAAAATCCATCTATAGCAATTGTTATTTTTTTACTCATTAAAAATATTGATTTCAGTAGTTACTGCTTAATTCCTATAATTTTTTAAAGTCACAAAATTAAACAAATCTTATATGAAGTATTTATAAAAATAAAACCCCGACATCATCGGGGTTCAATTTTAGTTTAAAGCGTCTTTGCGTTTTTGACTTTTTCGTCAGTAAGTGCATGTTCCAGCACTTCCGACATATCTTTTACGTAATGAAAAGTAAGACCTTTTAGATATTCTTCTTTAATCTCTTCGATATCACGTTTGTTTTCTTCGCAAAGAATGATCTCTTTTATTCGTGCTCTCTTCGCTGCAAGAATTTTCTCTTTAATTCCTCCAACCGGTAAAACTTTACCTCTCAAAGTAATTTCCCCAGTCATCGCTATGCTTTTCTTCACCTTTCTCTGGGTGAATAAAGAAACTAAAGAGGTTAACATGGTGATTCCCGCACTTGGTCCATCTTTAGGAGTAGCTCCTTCCGGCACGTGAATATGTACATTATATTTCTCAAATATTCCAGGATCCAGTCCTAAAGTATTGGCATTCGATTTTATAAATTCCATAGCAATGGTGGCAGATTCCTTCATCACCTTTCCTAAATTCCCGGTAATATTAAGATTTCCTTTTCCTTTAGAAAGAATAGATTCAATAAAAAGAATATCCCCACCAACTTGTGTCCAGGCTAAACCTGTAACCACTCCGGCAGTTTCATTATTTTCATACTTATCACGTTCCATCCTCGGGCTACCAAGAATTTTCACAACATCTTCATTGCTAATCTTCACATTATACTCTTCTTCCATCGCAATGTTTTTAGCAGCATAACGCACCATTTTTGCAATTTGCTTCTCTAAACCACGTACTCCAGATTCTCTAGTATACCCTTCTACGATCTTTTCCAACTGGGCTTTCCCTATTTTTATATGCTCCTTAGTAAGACCATGCTCTTCCAGCTGTTTTGGTAGCAAATGCTGTTTGGCTATTTCTACCTTCTCTTCAATAGTATAACCGGTAACATTTATTATTTCCATTCTATCTCTAAGTGCAGGCTGAATAGTGTTCAAACTATTTGCTGTTGCTATGAACATCACTTTTGAAAGATCGAAGCCCATTTCCAGAAAGTTATCATGAAATTCGCTGTTTTGTTCAGGATCTAATACCTCTAATAATGCTGAAGATGGATCTCCACTATGTCCACTTGTAAGTTTGTCAATTTCATCAAGAACGAATACCGGATTACTGGTACCAGCTTTTTTTAGACTTTGAATAATTCTACCGGGCATTGCCCCAATATAGGTTTTTCTATGCCCTCTAATTTCAGCCTCATCTCTTAATCCACCTAGTGAAATTCTAACATATTCTCTTCCCAGTGCCTCTGCTACAGATTTCCCTAAGGAGGTTTTACCAACTCCGGGAGGTCCGTACAAACACAGGATTGGAGACTTCATATCATTTCGCAGTTTAAGTACTGCTAGATATTCTATAATACGCTCTTTTACGTCATCAAGACCATAATGATCTCTATCTAATATTTTCTTAGCGCGTTTCAGATCAAATTTATCTTTGCTGAATTCATCCCAAGGCAGGTCCAAAAACAGATCCAGATAGTTACGCTGAATAGAATACTCAGCTACCTGAGGATTCATTCGTTGCATTTTTGATAATTCCTTATTAAAATGCTTCTTTACCTTTTCGTCCCATTTCTTCTTTTTGGCACGAACACGCATTTCTTCTAATTCATCATCCTGAGAAACTCCACCCAATTCTTCCTGAATGGTCTTCATTTGTTGATGTAAGAAATATTCCCGCTGTTGCTGACTCATATCACTTTGCACCTTCGACTGGATATCGTTTTTCAGTTCTAATTTCTGAAATTCGATATTCATATACTTCAAAGTAGACAGTGCTCTATCCTTAAGGTTATTGGTTTCTAATAATTTCTGCTTCTCTTCAACCGTAAGGTTCATATTAGAAGAAACAAAATTTATAAGAAAAGAAGGACTCTCAATATTCTTTATTGCAAAAGAAGCTTCTGAAGGAATATTAGGGCTTCCTTTAATAATTTGTAAAGACAGATCTTTAATAGAATCTACAATTGCACCAAATTCTTGATTGTCCGGTTCCGGACGTTCTTCAGGCACTTCTTTAATGGTAGCAGAAAAATAAGGCTTTTCCTGGGTTACCTCAACTATCTCAAAGCGCTTTTTCCCTTGAATAATTACAGTAGTATTACCATCAGGCATTTTTAAAACTCGTAAAATCCTTGCTACGACACCTGTTTTATTGATATCTTTTGTAGTAGGGTTTTCTACTTCCTCATCTTTCTGAGAAACAACTCCTATAACCTTATTACCATTATTTGCATCATTAATTAGCTTGATAGAAGCATCTCTTCCTGCGGTAATAGGTATTACTACACCTGGAAATAAAACGGTATTTCTTAAAGGTAATATAGGTAAGGTCTCGGGGAGTACCTCTTTATTTATTTCTTCCTCATCTTCAGGCGTCATTAATGGAATTAATTCAGCATCTTCATCTATTCCTTGTAATGACAAACTGTCAATATTTGTTAATTTTGATTTAGCCATATCGTATTTTAAGTCAAACTGTCACTGCAGTTTTTTATTTATAAAGTTTAATAAACCTCCTATTCACGCATACTTCTCTGAGGTTCTGGGGTAATTGTAAGTATGCTTTCTATTCATTCAATTCTTATGCCACCTATTTAACCTTAATTTATTTTTGCCCAAACTGTAACAATTTAAAATCAGCTGTATCTTTATAGTAGAAGTTTAAGGTATTATTACTTGACACCAACCATCACTTATACCGAAGAGTTAATAGCACGTTGCCGCAATGGTGAGCAACGGGCTCAGTTGGAAATATATAATAAATACTATAAAGCTATGTATAATACTGCCCTAAGAATTGTGAACGACACTGCCGAGGCAGAAGATATCATGCAGGAAGCGTTTATAAATGCCTTTAATAAAATTGAGAGTTTTCAAGGAAAGTCCACTTTTGGTGCATGGTTAAAAAAGATTGTGGTCAACCTAAGTATCAATTCTTATAAAAAAGAATCTAAATACAGAAAAGTGTCATACAACGACGAATTTAGAAATGAAACTGAAGATACGGGTGGAATTGACCCACAAGAAGAAGCTACAAATTCTAAAGTACAAAAGGTTATTCATGTAATGAAGAACTTAAAAGAAAATTACAGAGTCGTTCTTAGTTTACATTTAATTGAAGGCTACGATTATGATGAGATCTGTGAAATATTAAAAATAAGCGCAGCCAATTGCAGAACCACTATTTCAAGAGCAAAAGAGCAGTTACGTACGAAATTACTAGAAAATGAAAATTGAAAATTTAAACGAATTCTTTAAAGATCTGGATCTAGATTTTGCTGAACCTTCAGCAGGACATAATGAACGATTTTTAGAACGTCTGCAGAAAAAGCAAGAAAAGCAAAAACCAAAAAGTAAACTTAGAAACCTCTGGATTCCTTTTTCTGCTATTGCAGCCTGTGCACTTATCGCTTTTTTAATGTTTGGTAATATTATAAGTCAGAACATCTCGGCAAACTCAGGTGATCTCGCTAATGTTTCTCCAGAGATGAAAGAAACCCAAAAGTTCTATACCACTCTTATCAATTCTGAATTAGAAAAAGTGGATGCTGCAAAATCTCCAGAAACTATTGCAATTATTAATGATGCAAAACTTCAGCTGGAAAAACTGGATGTGGAGTATGAGAAATTGAAAAAAGACCTCGTGAAAAGCGGAAACGATAAGCGAGTAATTTTTGCCATGGTTTCCAATCTTCAACAGCGAATTGATTTATTAAATAATGTAATACAAAGTATAGATACTATTAACAGTCTTAAAACAACACAAAATGAAAACAACTTTATATAATCTACTATTTCTAATAGTACTTTCCCCCGCCCTTCTTTTTTCTAATAATGTAGATCCAAAATCGTTGAACGGAAAATACACGAAGGAAAAAAAGATCTCCAAACAGTTTACTGTAGATGCTAATACTTTGATGAAAATAAGTAATAGCTATGGCAATATTGATGTTTCCACATGGGATCAAAACACCATTAAAATTGAGGTTTTTATCAAAACAAATGGAAATGATGAAGAAAAGGTGATTAAAAAACTCAATGATATCAATATCAAATTCAATCAGTCTTCATCTGAAGTGAGTGCGAGAACAGAATTTCCAAAATCCAACAATAACTCCTTTTGGGATCTGCTATTTGGTGAGAGTTCTAATGTGAACATGGAAGTGAATTATGTTATCAAGGCACCTGTAAACAATAATCTTGACCTTAATAATGATTACGGAAACATATTTATCGATAAGCTGAACGGTAATTCTAAGATCAATTGTGATTATGGTAGAATTGATATAGGTGAATTAAATGGAGACAGCAACTATCTTTATTTTGATTATTCGAGAAATAGCCATTTTGGAACTATAAATAAAGCCATCATCAATTCCGATTATTCTGAATTCACTATTGAAAATGCCAGATCTCTAGATATCAATGCCGATTACAGTACTAGTGTAATTCGAAAAGTTGAATTGCTTCAGTTTAATTGTGACTACGGAAGTCTTACTGTAGATAAGGTGAGAAAACTATTAGGTTCTGCAGATTATTTGAGCACCAAGATCGGGCAAGTGCATCAGTCCCTAGACCTGAATGTAGATTATGGAAGTGTATCTATTGACAAAATTATGAAAAGTGCCGGAGATATAACCATAGCAAGTGATTATGCAGGTGTAAAGATTGGATATGCCACTGATTATGCCTTCGATTTCGCTGTGAATACTTCCTATGGTAGTGTTAGCGGAATGGATAATTTTGATATTAGAAAACAAAATAAAAGCTCTAATGAAAAAAACTATTCCGGATATCACCTAAGCAGCTCCAACAAAAGTAATATTCGCATCAATTCCAGCTATGCTAACATAAATTTCAGACAACAATAATCAACACTTAAAAAAACCATTACAATGAAAAAACTACTATTATTAGCCAGCTTAATAGTTCTGAGTACAAATATTTCCTGTGCACAGGGATGGAGAAACTCCAAAAGAATCACAGGGAATAAGGACCTTACCTCAACCACCAGGTCGGTAGGAGAATACAATGCAGTTTCGGTTTATGGACCAATGGATGTAGAATTGGTAGCCGGTAATGAGGGAACCCTAAAAATAGAAGCAGAAAGTAACCTTATAGAATATATCACCACTCAGGTAGAAGGGGGCAATCTTAAAATAGCTATCGAAAGAGGGGTTAATTTGCAAGCCTCAAGAAATATGTCTATTAAGATCACCGTACCTTTTAAAGATATAGAAGCAGTGCGATTAACAGGTTCTGGAGATATTTGGAACACTGATGTTATTAAAAGTCAAGAGTTCCAGGTAGAAGTAACGGGATCTGGAGATATAACTCTCGATCTTAAAGCGGATACTGTAATTGGTGGTATAACCGGTTCTGGAGACATCACCTTTAAAGGTGATACTAACAGACTGAAATGTTCAGTTAAAGGTTCTGGCGATTTCAAAGCATTTAATCTTAACGCAAATGACGTGAAAGCTTCAGTTACAGGTTCTGGCGATATTGAAATTATGGCGACACAGGAACTTAAAGCTAGTGTATCGGGATCAGGTGATATTACTTACAAAGGGAATCCTGAAAAGCAAGATTTTAAAACTTCTGGTTCAGGTTCTGTTTCTAAGGGTTAAAACTTATTGCAGAAAATAGAAAGGGCAACTAAAACTGATTTAGTTGCCCTTTCTATTTTTAATACTCTCCAATTATTTATCCTTAGGAACTCTTAATAACAGGAAAACTCCTAATATAAAAAAGACAACTAAAAAGAGAATAGCATTTCTAACGCTTCCCGTTACTTGCGCTACTACCCCATACATAAGCATCCCTATTACAATTCCTATTTTTTCAGAGACATCGTAAAAACTAAAGTAACTAGCAGAGTCAAGAGTGCTCACCGGAAGCATTTTTGAATAAGTAGATCTGGAAAGCGCTTGAATCCCTCCCATTATAAGCCCTACACTCGCTGCCGCAATGTAAAAACCAAAAGGGGTTGTAATGAAGTAAGCATAGACGCATATTACAATCCAAAACAAATTAAGACCTATCAAAGTTTTAATATTCCCTATACGGCCGGCAATCCTTGAAGTAAGTGTCGCTCCGGCAACGGCTACCAACTGAATTAAAAGTATACTTACAATTAAACCTGTTGTAGCGTCTTGCTCTCCCCAATCCAGTTCTTCTATTCCAAAATAAGTAGCAATTAGCATAACCGTTTGCACACCCATACTATAAACAAAAAATGCAATTAAATATCTATACAAAGGCTTTTGATGCTTTAAAGCATACCAAATAGACCTCAATTCTTTAAATCCGTTAAAGAGTACATTTCTGGTCATTTTTTGTTTCTTATTACCTTTGGGTAAGTAGTAATAAGTATACTGGCTAAAGCTTATCCACCAAATCCCGGTTAAAACAAAAGAAAGCCGAGTCGGTAAACCTTCATCTTCAAAACCGAACCACTCATATTTCATGATCATTACCAGGCAGATAAGAAGAAGAATAACACTACCTATATAGCCCATAGAAAATCCCTTAGCACTTATTTTATCTTGTTGATCAGGAAAAGCAACATCCGGCAAATAGGAGTTATAGAACACCAAACTTGACCAAAAACCTATTAGCGCCAAGAAGTAGCAAAGCAAACCAAACCAGAGGAAGTCTAAGCTAAACCAAAACAATCCTATACAAGAAACAGCTCCCAAATAGCAGAAGAACTTTAAAAAAGATTTTTTATTCCCCACATAATCTGATATTCCCGATAAAAACGGACTAAAAATAGATACCACTAAAAACGCAGCAGCAGTAACATAGCTGATAAGAGAATCATTATTAAAGTTAAATCCAAGGAAATTAACAGTGTCATCTAAAATAACTCCATCATTATTCTTAACGATAGTAACAGCACCATAAAAAATGGGAAATATTGCGGAAGTTATTACTAAACTGTAAACAGAATTGGCCCAATCGTAAAATGCCCATGCATTTAACAATTTCTTACTTCCTTTAGGGAGATCTTTCATTTTTTAAAAATAGAAAAAGCTGCTCAAATTGAGCAGCTTTCAAAATTATTATTTCTTGATATCTTATTTAAATGTAGTCACTCCATATTTAGCAGCTTCCGCTCTCGCTTCAGGTGCCCATTTTGTAAGATTACTAATTCTTGTTGCAGAAGAAGGGTGTGTACTTAAGAATTCAGGTGGAGCTTGCCCATCGCTATGAGCAGCCATTCTTCTCCAAAGATCTGCAGCTTCATCTGGGTTATATCCAGCAATTGCCATTAATGTTAATCCAATTCTATCGGCTTCAGTTTCATGACTTCTACTAAAAGGAAGCATCACTCCTAATTGCGATCCAAGACCATATGCCTGCGCAAAGATTTGCTGAGTTTGCTCGCTCTTACCACTTACCGCAACACTACCTGCAACAGCACCTAATTGTTGTAATTGCGCAGCGCTCATACGTTGTGCACCATGATCAGCTAATGCGTGAGCTACCTCATGCGCCATTACCACTGCTATTCCGGTTTCATCTTTAGCTATAGGAAGTATTCCAGTATATACTACAGTTTTACCTCCAGGCATCGCCCAAGCATTTACGGCATCGTCTTGTACCAGATTAAATTCCCATGCAAAATCTTTTAAATATCCCTGATACCCATTAGCATTTAAAAATCTCTCTGAGGCGGTAACAATTTTTTGCCCCACATTTTTTATCATATTAGCTTCAGCAGTATTCTTAACAACTTTGTTTTCCGACAAAAACTCATCATATTGAGCAAAGGCAGACGGGAATAACTGTTCATTTGAGACAAAATTCAAATTTTTCTCACCCGTAAAAGGATTCGTCTTACAGCTTACTAAGGTTAGAACGGCAAATACAACTATAAGTAAGTTTTTAATTCTCATAATTTTTGGTTTATTTTTGATAAAAGTACAAAAGTGAAGCCTTCTCTTTAATTAGTTTAAGTTCGCTTTAACAAAAGTTAATTTTCAAAAATAATACCAATCTCAAAATAAAAAGATGTTCTAATAATTATCCTGCGATCTTTCCTATATTATTATCTTGCCCTCTTTTAATGATAATATGACTAAAGACCACAAAAATAAATTACCTGTACAGGTATTGTTAACTCCAAAATACATATTAACCACAGGGAAGATCTTAACAGCGATCTCCCCTTTTCTTGCAAGTAGATTTGCTGCCAGATTATTTCTTTCTCCTCATAAATATAAGCTTCCGAAAAGGGAGAAAAGAATGGATGAAAATTCAATTCAGAAAACTATTATTGTTCCATCCATTAACAGGGAGATTGTTAGCTACAGCTACGGGACATCTAATAAAAAAGTGCTGTTAATCCACGGTTGGAGCGGTCGTGGTACCCAAATGGCTCACATCGCAGAAGCGCTCATCGAAAAAGGCTATTCGGTAGTGAGTTTTGATGCTCCTGCCCATGGAAAAGCTAATGGGAAGATAAGCATGATGCCTTTTTTTATTGAATCAATTCATCATTTAAACGAGATACATGGTCCTTTTGAAGCTGCTATTGGGCATTCTTTAGGTGGCATGTCTATTCTTAAGGCCATTAAAGACGGGTTATCTATCAAAAAGTTGGTTATAATAGGCACAGCCAACAGCGTTACTCACATTACCAAAGAATTTGCCCGGAATATGGGCTTATCTGAAAAAGTAGCCGATAAGATGAAAGCCTACTTCGATTCTAAATTTGGTGAAGATATGGATTCCTACTCCGGAGCTTTATCTGCTGAAAAAGTAAATATTCCAACACTGGTAGTGCACGATGAAGATGATGTAGATGTGCATGTAAGTTCTGCATATGAGATTGCCGATAAACTTAAAAACTCAACATTATTGATTACCGAAGGTTTAGGGCATAGAAAGATATTAGGAGATGCTCATGTAATTAACAAAATCACAACGTTCATCACGGTATAATCTTTGTAGTTTTAGAGAAAAATATACCGATGAAAAAATTCTTTTTAGTCCTATTGGTCGTTATAGCTGTTAGTTGCAACGGAAATGCTCAGAAAAATCAAACTAAATCTTCTGCTAAATATAATGTTTCAAAGACTGATACAGAATGGAAAGCCAGTCTTACGGCAGAACAATATGCTGTGATGATAAATGAAGCTACAGAGCCACCTTTTTCAAGTGAATTAAATGACATTAAAACACCTGGAACCTTTGTGTGTGCGGCATGTGGAAATGAAGTATATGAAACAAAATATAAATTTGATAGCGGGACAGGTTGGCCAAGTTTCGACAGAGCTATAAAAGGTGGAGTAGCTTATGGATCTGACTCTAAATTAGGTTATTCTCGAGATGAAGTTCACTGTGCAAATTGTGGTGGTCACTTAGGACATGTATTTGATGATGGTCCAAAAGAGACTACTGGGAAAAGACATTGTATAAATGGAGTTGCTATGAAATTCGTTCCAAAGACTAAATAATTTAGCTATGAAAAAATATAATTTAGAACTATCTGATAAGGAATGGAAAGAAAAACTTTCTCCTGAGCAGTATAAAGTTCTAAGACAAAAGGGAACGGAAGCTCCTCACACCGGAAAATATAATCTTCATTTCGATAAAGGTGAATATCACTGTGCTGCCTGTAATGCAAAATTATTTGAAAGTAATACTAAATTTGAAAGCGGATGTGGTTGGCCAAGTTTTGATGAATCCATTCCGGGAAGTGTAGAATATATACAAGACAGAAGTTTTGGAATGTTACGTACAGAAATTTTATGTGCAAACTGCGGAAGCCATTTAGGGCACGTGTTTGATGATGGTCCCACAGCTTCTAGCCAGCGTTACTGTGTAAATTCCGCAAGTATTGAATTTGAAAAATAACTTAAAACATTAAACCATGAAAAAAATTATCACATTAGCATTATTCTCATTTATCGCACTAACCTCTTGTTCTGATGGAGATCCGGGACCACAAGGTCCTCCGGGAGAAGACGGTCTAATTGGTAGCGTAGTAGATGTTACAGGAGATTTTAGCGCGGCTAATAATTACGAACTTTCCTTGAATTTCAACGATGTTGGCTTAGAGGTTTATGAATCGGATGTTGTTCTTGTATATCTAAAAACCGGAGAAGATGGTACCGCAGGTGGACAACCGGTTGAAGTTTTTAGACAACTTCCTCAAACTTATTATATAAACGGGCAAGCCCTTCAATACAATTTTGACTACACCTTTTTCGATGTTCTTATCTTTTTAGATGGAACAGCAGATTTTGGAAGCTTGGATTCTAGTTATACAGACGATCAAGTGTTAAGAGTTGTAGTAGTACCTGCTGAGTTTGCTGAGACTTCAGGAGTAGATATTTCCAATATGGAAGCAGTTATGAAAGCTTTAGATGTTCAGGAAAATGACATTGAAAAAGCGAGTCTTAAAAAATAAATAGAAAACCCAATACCATAAAGGCTTATCTCTTTTAAAGAATAAGCCTTTTTTTATTTCATTAATTTTAAATATTAAGCGTTGTAGCCTTTCTAATAACTTTTTGTTTAGACTAGAATTCCTTAAATTCGCAACTTCTTAAACTGTTACAAAAAATTCAGAATATGAGTAAATACGATATCATTGTTTTAGGAAGTGGACCTGGAGGTTATGTTACCGCAATCCGCGCTTCGCAATTAGGTTTTAAAACCGCCATCGTCGAGAAAGAAAGTCTTGGTGGTGTTTGTCTTAACTGGGGTTGTATCCCAACAAAAGCATTGTTAAAAAGTGCGCAGGTTTTCGATTATCTAAAACATGCTGAAGACTATGGTCTTACTTTGAAAGATGCCGATAAAGATTTTAGTGCAGTTGTAAAAAGAAGTAGAGATGTTGCAAATGGAATGAGTAAAGGTGTTCAATTCCTAATGAAGAAAAATAAAATTGATGTAATTGAAGGTTACGGGAAGTTAAAAGCCGGTAAAAAGATTGCAGTTACCGATAAGAATGATAAAACTACCGATTACGAAGCAGATAATATCATTATTGCTACAGGAGCTCGCTCAAGAGAATTACCTAGTTTAAAGCAAGATGGTAAGAAAGTAATTGGTTACCGCGAGGCAATGACCTTAAAAGAGCAACCAAAATCTATGATCGTAGTTGGTTCTGGAGCAATTGGTGTAGAATTCGCACATTTCTACAATACGATGGGAACCGAGGTTACCGTGGTAGAGTTCTTACCGAATTTGGTTCCATTAGAAGATGAAGAGGTTTCTAAACAATTTGAGAGAAGCTTCAAAAAAGCAGGAATTAAGGTAATGACGAACTCTTCTGTAGAGAGTCTTGACACTTCAGGTAAAAAAGTAAAAGCTACTGTAAAGACCAAAAAAGGAGAAGAGATCCTTGAGGCTGATATCGTTCTTTCTGCCGTAGGCATTAAGACCAATATTGAAAATATAGGTTTAGAAGACTTAGGAATTAAAACCGATAAAGATAAGATTCTGGTTGATGAGTGGTACAAGACCAATGTTTCAGGAATCTATGCAATTGGTGATGTTGTAGCCGGGCCAGCCTTAGCACACGTTGCTTCTGCAGAAGGTATTACTTGTGTTGAAAAAATTGCAGGAATGCATGTAGAACCAATCGATTACGGAAATATCCCAGGCTGTACATATGCAACACCTGAAATTGCTTCAGTTGGTATGACTGAAAAACAAGCTAAGGAAGCAGGGTACGAATTGAAGATTGGAAAATTCCCATTTTCAGCTTCAGGAAAAGCGAAAGCCGCAGGTACTCCTGATGGGTTTGTGAAAGTGATCTTTGATGCTAAGTATGGTGAATGGTTAGGTTGCCATATGATTGGTGCCGGAGTTACCGATATGATCGCGGAAGCGGTTTTAGGTCGTAAACTTGAAACTACAGGGCATGAAGTATTAAAAGCTATTCACCCGCACCCAACTATGAGTGAAGCGGTTATGGAAGCTGTTGCAGCTGCTTATGATGAGGTGATACACTTATAAATAAGAATAAATACTTAATATTTAAAAGTCCTGAAATTCAGGGCTTTTTTTTGTTTCAATGATGTTACTTAGGAATTAGGTCACAGAACCAAAAAGCTGTATCCCAAGCCTCGGTCTTATCAGTAAAGCAGTCATCTTCATCTTTAGAGGCGTATTTCCTTTCTACCATCTCTCCTACTTCAAATTTTATCGGGTATTTAAAATTGGGACCATCATACACAAAACTATGGAATTCTCCATTTTCCCCGCAAGCATCAACACCTTCAGGCAAATCTTCTAAAAATGATTGGTCAATTATCCTTCTGCAAAACGTCTTATCTAGATATTTTGAATTAACGCAAACCGTTATTGCTTTAAAACCCGCTTCAATAAATTCTTTTAAAAGTACACGGGTATCTTTTTTCCACAAGGGAAAAACGGCCTCAATTCCCACTTCAGCCAATTGTTGTTCTCGGTATTCTTTTAAGTCTTCCAGAAAAATGTCTCCAAAAACACTATGAGTAAATCCCTTTTCCTTCAACTTAAAAACCTGAGAGTTCATAATTTCAGAATAGGTTTGCATAGAGACGTTTCCGTTTAACTCAATAATATGTAATGGAAGTCCTATACTTTCAGCTTGTCTCTTGAGCAATTCACTTCTCAAGCCATGCATGGAAACTCTATCTACTTCAGAATTAACCGTAGTTAGAAGTTTCTCTATTTTAATAGCTCCTGCCTGTTGTATTTTATATAAGCAAAAAGCAGCGTCCTTCCCGCTGCTCCAGTTCAAATATGCCTTTTTCATCTTCTACTTATTTATAAAACTACTAATTGCAAGATCATAGCTTTGTAAACCGAAACCTATAATTATCCCTACAGCATTGGGAGAGATATATGACTTATGCCGGAATTTCTCCCGGGAAAAGGTATTGGAAATGTGCACTTCAACCACCGGAGTTGAAATAGCTTTAATAGCATCCCCTATTCCTACAGAAGTGTGGGTATAAGCCGCAGCATTCAAAACAATCCCATCAAAATCCTCATCTGCTTTCTGGATAGCATCTATTAATTCTCCTTCTATATTACTTTGCTCATAAGAAAGTTCGGCATCTCTAAACTTAAATTGAAGCTTAGAGAAATACTCTTCAAAACTTTCATTGCCATACGTGTCTGGTTCTCTCGTTCCTAATAGATTAAGATTGGGACCATTTATTATTAATAATTTCATTTGCTAATATTTGTTATTTTTCTGAAGATTAAGAAAAGCATTCCTTCTAAACTTCTCCTTCTAATAGTTAAAGATATTAAAATTGAGACATAAAAAAAGCGAAGACCAATGGCCCTCGCTTTTTAAATATTAATACATTGCTCTTATTAGAACATGAATCCAATTCCAGCTTGAAACACAGAGTTATGAATATCTCTGTCTTTGATTAAATCGGTAAAACCATAGTTGTAACGTCCTTGTATAAAGAAACCATTGTTAAACTTGTATTCTAAACCTGAAGCAACTCCAAATTCAAAATCTTCAGCCTCATCAAAATCTACATCTCCGCCATCTTCTAATGGCTTGTAATCGATCTCTTCACTAACTTTAAAGTTAAATGATGGTCCCGCTTGAAGACTTAGTCCATCAACTAAATAAAATTTAGCTAACACAGGAACCTGAATGTAATCCAATTGATATTCAATATTACCATCTGTATCAAAAACGTTGTCCTGATCTCTTTCCACTACATCAAAACCTTGTCCTGAATATAGTACCTCTGGTTGGATAGAAACTTTGTTAGATAAAGGAATTTCTCCTACCAAACCTAGGTTAAAACTTGTTCTAGATTCTGCATCACCAAAATCATCTCCAGTTATATCGGCGAAGTTCACCCCACCTTTAACACCAAACATTACAGACTCTTGAGCAGATGCAGTGGTGAATCCCAATGCAGCAATTGCTATTACTAAAATTGACTTTTTCATTTGTTTTTGTTTTTAAGTTCGGGAGCAAAATTAAGCCTACATTTGTTAAGGAAATGTTACTCAAACCTAAAGTATTGCTAAACTAGTTTCCTTAAAATTGTTAATAACTTTACCTATGACGTGGCAACAATCTTTAAATGATTATAAAAACTACTTGCTTATAGAACGGGGGCTCGCAGATAATTCTGTTACAAATTACATTTTAGATGTTTCGAAACTTATTAACCACCTGGGCACTAACAATATAGTAATCTCACCCACAAAAATCACCCCCGAAATATTGCAATATTTTGTTTTTGAAATTGCAAAATTGGTGAATGCCAGAACGCAATCTCGAATAATTTCAGGCTTAAAAGGATTTTTTAATTTCTTAATTTTTGAAGGCTATCGAGAAGATAATCCTATGGAATTGATCGAATCTCCCAAAATTGGAAGGAAATTACCTGATACGCTTTCGCTAACAGAAATAGACGAATTAATTGATAATGTCGATCAATCAAAAGAACAAGGCGAGCGCAATAAGGCTATTCTTGAAACTTTATACGGCTGCGGACTCCGTGTGTCGGAGCTGTTAGATCTCAGGATTTCTGATTTATATTTTGATGAAGGTTTTATTAAAGTGACCGGAAAAGGTAGCAAAGATCGTTTTGTTCCCGTTGGAGACATTACTCAGCAAATTATAAGCGATTACATAAATAATAGCAGGCTGCAAGGACCAATTAAAAAGGAAGCTACTGATATTGTCTTTTTAAATAGACGCGGAAATAAGTTAACGAGAGCAATGATTTTTACAATTGTTAAAGATCTTGCAAAGAGAGCCAATTTACAGAAGAATATAAGTCCGCACACCTTTAGGCATTCGTTTGCCACTCATTTACTAGAGAATGGAGCCGATTTAAGGGCAATTCAGCAGATGTTAGGACATGAAAGCATCACAACTACCGAAATATACATGCACGTAGATAAGAGTCATTTAAAACAAGTAATATCTCAATTTCATCCACGCAAAGATTATTAAACTTGTGCTAAAGTCGGCGCTTAGTTTTTTCATGTATAAGAAGCATAGTAAATTCATGCAAAAATAAATTATATATGAAAACTTTGAAATTTAAAAACGGTGATGAAATGCCTGCTATTGGTCTTGGAACCTGGAAGTCTGCCAAAGGAGAAGTTGCCAAGGCTGTAAAAACAGCTATACAAAACGGATACAGACACATCGATTGTGCAGCCACTTACGGAAATGAGGCTGAAGTTGGAGAAGCGCTTGCTGAAGTTTTAAAAGAAGGTATCGTAAAACGTGAAGAACTTTGGATTACATCTAAGTTATGGAACAATTCTCATAAAAAAGAGGATGTTCTCCCTGCTTTAAAACAAACCTTAAAAGACCTACAACTGGATTACTTAGACCTCTATCTAATTCACTGGCCGGTAGCTTTTAAACCTGGTGTAGCCTTTCCCGAAAATGATGATGATTATCTCTCACTAGAAGAAGTACCCATTATAGAAACATGGGAGGCGATGATTGACGCAAAAAAGGAAGGTCTTACCAAACATATAGGAGTCTCTAACTTTAGCCAAACTAAATTGGAAGATCTCATCAAAAAGACAGATGATATACCTGAAATGAATCAGGTGGAGCTGCATCCTTATCTTCAGCAAAATGAATTAATTGAATTCTGTAGTAAGAACAATATTCATCTAACTGCTTATTCTCCATTAGGAAGCGGTGATAGATCTGATGAAATGAAAGCTAAGGATGAACCTTCTTTACTAGAAAACAAAGTAATTACTACCATAGCAAAAAAACACGGCGCTTCCCCGGCACAGGTAATAATTAATTGGGATACATTACGAGGTACAGCGGTTATACCAAAATCTACCAATGAAACTCGAATTATTGAAAATTTGGAAAGCACCGGTGTAAAACTAGATGAAGATGATCTTCAGAAAATCGCTGAACTTGATGATAACTTTAGATATGTAACAGGAAAGTTCTTTGTTACAAAAGGAAATTCTTATAAGGATATTTATGATGAGGAGTAATTAACTTTCTTTCTTAAAATAAAAAATCCCGTCAATGACGGGATTTTTTATTTACTACAATTTAAAAATTATTTAGCAATATTCACTGCACGCGTTTCACGTATAACGGTTACCTTAACTTGCCCGGGATATGTCATATCTGTTTGGATCTTTTGAGAGATCTCAAAAGAGAGATTTGCCGCCTTATCGTCTGTAACTTTCTCACTTTCTACAATAACTCGTAATTCTCTACCAGCCTGGATGGCATATGCTTTCTTCACGCCACCAAATCCGAAGGCTATCTCTTCAAGATCTTTCAAACGTTGGATATACGAATCCAACACCTGTCTTCTCGCTCCCGGTCTTGCACCACTAATAGCATCACAAACCTGCACTATAGGTGATAAAAGAGAATTCATTTCTATTTCATCGTGGTGAGCTCCAATAGCATTACATACTTCCGGTTTTTCACCATATTTCTCAGCCCACTGCATCCCTAAAATTGCGTGTGGTACTTCAGTCTCCGTATCCGGCACTTTTCCTATATCATGTAATAGTCCGGCACGTTTCGCTAACTTCGGATTCAATCCTAGTTCTGCGGCCATTACACCACATAGTTTAGCTACTTCTCTGGAGTGATGCAGTAAGTTCTGACCGTAAGACGATCTATACTTCATTCTACCAACCGTTTTAATTAATTCTGGATGTAGACCATGAATACCAAGATCGATCACTGTACGCTTACCTATATCAATTATTTCTTCATCTATCTGTTTGCGGGTTTTCTTTACCACCTCTTCAATACGTGCCGGGTGAATTCTTCCATCTGTAACCAGTTTATGTAAAGATAAACGCGCTACTTCTCTTCTTACTGAATCGAAACAAGAAAGTATAATTGCCTCAGGGGTATCATCAACAATAATCTCTACTCCTGTTGCAGCTTCAATAGCTCGAATATTTCTTCCTTCTCTACCAATAATTCTACCCTTCACATCATCGCTTTCCAGATTAAAGACAGATACACAGTTTTCAATCGCTTCTTCCGTACCGATGCGCTGAATGGTGTTAATGATGATCTTCTTAGCTTCTTGCTGAGCGGTTAGCTTGGCTTCTTCAATAGTATCCTGAATAAGGGCCATGGCATCTGCCTTCGCATTATCTTTCAAAGATTCTGTAAGTTGAGACTTAGCTTCCTCAGCCGAAAGCCCTGAAATCACTTCCAGTTGTTGAATTTTACTGGCAAGCAACTTATCTATTTCCTCTTGTTTCTTTTCTAAATAGTCGTTTCTATGATCGTAATCCTTGATCTTATCTTCAATATCTTTATTTAAATTCTTGCTTTTAGCAAGCTCACTTGAAAGCTGAGATTCTTTGTCTCTTATACGTTTCTCTGCATCTCCAATCTTCTTATCTCTGCTAAGTATTACTTTCTCATGCTCAGTTTTAAGTTCAATGAATTTTTCTTTAGCCTGAAGTATCTTGTCTTTCTTTATACTCTCTGCCTCCACCTTAGCTTCTCTAATTGTTGCAGCCGCCGATTTCTTGGCTCCTTTAACAATTTTTGACGCATTACTCTTCTCGAGAAATTTAGCTATTGCAAATCCTATTGCAACGCCTACTACTACTCCAATAATTACTATACTTATGTCCATATGTTTAAATGTATATATAAAAAAAGCCTGTACTAGATCATGTTTTGTATAAACTCCTTAAAATAAGTATAGGGCTAACAAGCTGATCAAGTATCCGCTCAAAGACGGCTCGCTTTTACAACTTAAACTCACCCTTTTTAAAGAATTCGTGTTGAGTTTATCAAAAATAAATCACTAATACAGGCAGTAAACCTTTTGTGTTATTTAAAAGAACTTATGTAGCTAAGTGAGTTTGAAGAAGTTCATTAAGTGACTTTAATTTCTCTTCAGCTATTTCCACTTCGCTTTGATTATCTATGGTTTTTTGCTCGGTCTGGGCTGCAAACTGCAAGGCACACATGGCCAAGACATCTTGCTTATCCCTTACGGCATAACTTTGCTCAAACTGCTTTATCATCGCTTCTATCTTCTTTGCAGCCTTACGCAATCCTTCTTCCTGATGGGACTGAATCGTTAGAGGGTAAACCCTGTCTGCAATCGATATTTTTATTTTAAGCGTATCTGACATTATTCTTTTATTCTGATAATTGAACAATACATTGATCAATATCTCGTATCAAGCCGTTTATTTTAAGCTTAGTTTCCTTCTTGAAATCGTTACTGCCTAGCATCGCGTTGGCGGCCTTTAGAGTTTGAACTCGGTTTTCTGAAGTTATTAATTCTTCGGTAATCCGCTCGTTTTCCTTTTTAACAGCTGTTAATTCTTCCTGAATTGAATGTTGCGTTTGCTTAAGAACTTCATACTTATGAAGCAACTTGCTTATTCTATTTTCAAGGCTATCAACTATTTCTGTCAAATCACTCATAAAAGCTCAACGTGCTACTTATTCCTACAAAGTTAACATACCTCCTCAAATTTCCCAATACTTTTAAATCTATTTTCAAAATCCTTTCAAATACGCTTTATATAAGGCGCAATAAAGCTTGAATAATCCCTGAAACTTTAAGTATATTTAGAGCCCGAAAACAATTATTTGAAAAGATTTTATGAAGAAGCTATTGCCGCTATTATTAGTTTTAGTTACAAGTCTTATACAGGCCCAACCTCAAGTGCCTACCGACTATTTTAGAAAACCATTGGACATCGATCTGGTTTTGTCCGGAACTTTTGGTGAACTCAGGTCAAATCATTTCCATAGCGGAATGGATATTAAAACCCAACAACGAGAAGGATTACCGGTTCTTGCGGCGGCCGATGGGCATATAAGCCGAATAAACATTCAGCATTATGGCTACGGAAAAGCATTATACATACTTCACTCTAATGGCTACACCACTGTTTATGGACATTTACAGCGTTTATCGCCCGAACTAGAAGCTTATCTTAAAAAGCAACAATACGCTAAAGAAACTTATGAGATAGAGCTTTTTCCTAAAGAAGGTGAATTAGCAGTTAAAAAAGGAGATCTTATAGCTTACAGTGGAAACACCGGAGGAAGTGGCGGCCCTCATTTGCATTTTGAAATTAGGGACGGTCAGCAACGCCCTATGAATCCAAACCTCTTTGGTATTAACCTGAAGGACACTCAAGCCCCCACAGTTAATTCATTATTCGTGTATCCACTGGGAGAAAATGCCCATGTAAACGGCTCAGCAGAAAGACAACAAATTAAATTAATCCCTCTTAGCGACGGCTCTTTTAAAACCCAAGAACTGGAAGCATGTGGCGAGATAGGATTTGGAATTTCTACAGTAGATAAGCTAGATGGAGCGCCCAATAACAATGGAGTTTACAAAATTGAAGCTAACCTTAACGGTGATCGTATATTCCAATTAAATATGGATAAATTCTCATTTTCTGAAACACGATATATCAATTCGCTTATTGATTATGAGTATTTCAGCAATAGAAAAAGTCGTATCACTAAATTATTCGTGCCACAGAACAACCCTTTGAGCATCTACGAAAATGTCTTAAACAAAGGAAATATAAGCGTTCAGGATAGCTTAACCTATTTATATAGCATCAAAGTATTGGATTATGCCGGAAATGAACGCGTGATACGAATTCCTATTTTAGGGAAACAGCCTAAGACTGCCGTTTCAAAAAATATCCAGGAGACTGATTATTTTGTAAAAGCCGATGAAGCTTTTTCTACAGAACAAAACGGAATAGATATCTATATTCCTAAAAATAGTCTTTACGAAGATACGTACCTCGACATTTCTTTTAAGGGTGACACGCTACACTTTCATCAGGACGACACTCCTATTCATAGCAACATTACTATTGGATTTGATGTGAGCAAGTATAAAGCTGAAGACAGAGAGAAACTTTTTATTGCAGAGTTAGGTTATAGAGGGAGGCCCAGCTATTCTTCAACCTATAAAAAAGGAAATAGATTTACCACCGGCACTCGATCTTTTGGTGATTACACCTTAGTAGCAGATATTAATGCTCCTAAAATTTCACCTGTAAATTTCAAAGACGGGCAATGGATCTCCAACAACCAAACGCTACAAGTAAAAATATCAGATGATCTTTCAGGGATTAAGAGCTATAGAGCAACTGTTAACGGAAAATTTATCTTGATGGAATATGAATACAAAAAGAATATGCTAACCCATAGTTTTAGCGACGAAGCTTTAACTGAAACAGAAAATCATCTTAAAGTAATTGTAACAGACAATGTGGGTAATAGTCAAACATATGAGGCTACTTTCTTCCGAAAGTAGGACTGCTTCAACCCAAGAACACAAAAGCCTCCTTATCAGGAGGCTTTTACTTTTAATTTAAACAACTTGTTTTATTCAATTATAAACCAGTTATTTATGATAAATTATTTCTCTATAAATTCTTTTAAAACTTCGACGGTATAATCTATATCTTCAGTACTATTAAATCTAGATAATGAAAAACGAAGGGACGGCTTTTTCATATCCTCTTCAGATAAAAACGCACTTAAAACATGAGAGCCTTTATCACTTCCACTCTGGCAAGCACTACCTTTTGAACAGGCAATACCTTTAAGATCTAATTGAAACAATAACATTAAGGCCTTTTCAGGAGAAACAGGTAAACATACATTTATTAGTGTGTAAGTACTACTTTCAAAATCTTTGCAGTTCCCATTAAATTTAACTCCTGGAATCTCAGTCTCTAATTTCTCGATGAAGTATTTCTTAAGAGAAGATATATACGCTCTCTCTTCATCCATTGTCTCATGTGCTAACTTCAACGCTTCTTCCAGACCTACGATATTATGAACACTTTCAGTTCCAGCACGATGACCCCGCTCCTGCTCACCTCCAAAAATAAGAGGTTTCAAACCGCTATTCTTACGTACAAAAGCAAATCCTACACCTTTGGGGCCATGGAATTTGTGCGCACTCACAGCTGTAAAATCTACTGGGAGATTAGACAAATCCATTTTAAAATGACCAATAGATTGCACGGTATCGCAATGAAACAATGCATTTTTACTCTTACATAATTTCCCTACAGTTTCAATATTCAAAATATTTCCCACCTCATTATTCACGTGCATCAGGCTAACCAGTGTTTTTTCTTCTGAAGAACTTAAGAGTTGCTCGAGATCTGAAATATCAACATTCCCACAATTATCCAGCTTTACATAATCTACCGCAATATCAAAACAGGCTTTTAATTGATCTACTGTGTAAAGCACCGCATGGTGTTCGATCTTTGAAGTGATTATCCTTCTCACCCCAAGGTCACGCACGGCAGAATTCAAGGCTAAATTATCTGCCTCGGTACCACCCGATGTGAACACTATTTCTGAAGCAGACACATTTAAATAACCCGCTACAGTTTTACGAGCATTTTCAACTAACGATTTAGATGACCTTCCATAACTATGAGTAGATGAGGGATTACCGTAGTTTTCTCTCATTACTTGGGCCATTTTATCTATAACTTCCTCACGCATTTGCGTGGTTGCTGCACTGTCTAAATATACTTTTCTCATGGGGCACAAAAATAAAAGAAATAAAATTATTTAAAGTATGCTCTGCTATAAATTACTAAAGCTTTATTTTTGTTGAAAACAAATTTTTATGCGCACTTACCTTTGCTTAGGAATACTCTTGCTTTTTTTAACTTCTTGTGATGATGGTGATATTATTTTCACTTCTTTTGATTTTGACGATCAAGACTTGAAAGTGTGCGGAGATGCTGAGAATAAAGTCTTCTATAAAATTAAAAATGACAATATTTTTGAATCTATATCGCTAAGCACTGATCAGCTTGCAACAATAGAAGAAGGTTTTATTTCAACTGAGATTGGTGAGATCACCTTTTCTCTTTCGGGGGAAAACAATAAACTTGTTTATAGAACTTTTGATGACGCTGTAACTACAGACTACTTCTGTAATAATATTCCTCCAAGCACACCTCGTGTGCAACAGGAATACAAAAGCGTTGGAGGCACAGTGATTATTATAACCCAAGAAACAGCCAGCGATGATATTGATGGAGATGATATATTAAATACTCTTGAAGGCATGGCTACAGAACAAGATACTGATGGGGATGGTATTTTTGATTACTTAGATATTGATGATGACGGAGACAATGTACCTACTAGTGAAGAACTTAAAAAACTCGCAACAGATCCAGTTAATGCAGATGGTTATAAAGATAGTGATGAAGACGGTATAGCAGATTACCTCGATGATGATGATGACAACGATGGTGTTATTACCCGATGGGAAGTAACCGAGTTAAATACCAACCCTGCCACAAATTATAACCCTACAACTGACCAACCATATTACCTAGATAAAACTGCCAGTATCCAGTATGAAGGAGCCGAAAGCCTTATTAACACAATTAAGAAGAGCTTTAGTTCTTTAATTAGAATTCAGGATCTCAAACTAAAGAATCAAGGAGGAGACGCCGAAGAAATATCTTTTGAAAGTTATACTTTAGGCACTTTTGTATCTAACAATTTGGAAGTAACCTACCCTTTAGAAGAAGAGGAACCTACAGAAGGCGAAGAAACCAATTAAGCATTCTGAAAAATATAAACTTCTGTGGCGCCCGCTCCATACTTCTGGAAATCGGCGTCATAGAATTTTAAATTATCATACCTTCCTAGCATAAAATCGAGTTCTGCCTTAAGTACGCCCTCACCAACTCCATGTATGAAAACGATTTTTGGAATACGCTTACTAATAGCAAACTCTATTTGTCTGACAGCTGTTTCTATTTGAAGACTTAAAATATCATAGTTACTCATGTTTCCATGAGAACGAACCAATTTTTCTATATGCAAATCTACTTCCATAGGAGGAGCACTTCTCTCCTTTGGTTTTATTCGCGTTGATTTTAAGCGCTTTACGGGCTGTTTTTCTTTTAATATCTTAGAAAGAGGAATATCTACAGCATTTAGCATTCTACTTTGATCGCTATCAATTTTGACCAGTTCAGAACTCTGAAAATCTAACAAAAAACCTTCCGTAGTCTCTATAGAGATAGCTTCTCCGTTAACCTTGATCACTTTGCCTTCTAAGGCATCATCCAGCACTGCCACTCTATCACCAACTGTAAATCCCTCCATTACAAATCTTGTTGTTCGTTATCGTCAATATGATCATCCTTAGTTTCAACCCAATAATTTGTCGCTCTGTACAAACCAAACATTATCACTACAAAACCACCTATTTGAATATACTTATCTGGGGTTTCAACCGTAATAGAATACACTAACATAATTCCTCCAACCAGAATAAGCAGTGTATTAATTAATTGGGAATATTTTTTCATCATAATTAACTGATTTTTAGTACTTAAAATTGCATATGGAATAATTTCATTCGCCTCCAATATGCTAATTTTAAGTAAGCAATAAATATATGAAGCAAATATACACTATCGCATTTTTTTTTCTGCCTTTAATCTGTTTTTCCCAATTGTATATTATGCCTAACTTAAATCAGGATAGTTATATATATTCGGAAGGCACAATAGTATTTGTAGAAAAGAACATTGATCTGACTCTAAATAATGAGGAGAGTTCAAAAGCGAGTATCTTTTTAAGAAATGAAGCTCAACTGTTACAAGGAAGATCTAACTCTGTTAATTCCGGAAATGGCCAAATTTCGGTATTTCAGGAAGGAACGGCATCCGAATACACATATAATTATTGGGGTATTCCAGTTCAAAATAATTCAACAAATTCTAATTTTGGGAATATACTTTTTGAACCGCTCTCCAAAACCCTTAGTAGAAAAGCAGAAATAACAAATAGTTATAACGGAACCGCAAATCCATTGAACATTTCGAACAAATGGATATATAAATACACGGGCAATAGTTACAGTGATTGGAAATACATAGGAAATATTTTTGATGTTTTACCGGGGGAAGGCTTCACCATGAAAGGGGTTTCTGGAACTAACACTGAAGTAAACATCTATGGCACCATGAATAATCCGGGAGGAAAACAACGCTATGATTTTCGAGGAATTCCCAATAATGGAATAATCACTTTAAAAATTAAGGCAGATGAAGGCAAACTGATAGGAAACCCATATCCCTCTGCAATTGACCTCAATGCATTTCTTCAGCAAAACGAGAGCTTAACGGGAATTGCCTATTTCTGGGATTCACGCCCTGTAGCTTCACATTATATCAAAGATTATGAAGGCGGCTATGGAGCCTATTCGCCAGCGGGCGGAAATTGTGGTTACGTGCCCGCGGTATTTAGCAAGTATGACGCCTTTGGGAATCCACTTTCAGAAAGCGGTCTAGGCGATTATTATGCAAGACGCTTCACCCCTCTTGCCCAAGGTTTTATAGTTATAGGAGCTAGTGAAGGAGAATTTTCTTTTAAAAATGAGTATCGAATTTTCACAAAAGAGAATGCTGAAACATCCCAGTTTAAAACACAGCGACTCTCCAACAAAGATGTGGAGGAAAATATCTCTTCTATTCGCTTGAATATTGAATTTACAAACCTCTATATCCGACAGTTATTATTGGTCTTTAACGACAATAGCACGAAAGATGCAGACAGAGCAATGGATGCTAAGAACTTATCCTATTTAGATACCGATGCAGGATGGTTGATAAATGATGAGTCTTACCTGATTGAGGTTAGACCCTATTTACATGATGACCTAATCCCTTTGGCTATAAAATCTACAACAAATCTTAACCTTAGTTTCAAGGTTGTTGAAACCGAAAATTTTAGTGAACCTCTATATTTAGTCGATTCCTATACAGACACTTATTATAATCTAAAGGAAGAAGTGTCAATCACAATAGAGGCAGCATACGTGGCCGATCGATTTAAGATCAGTTTTAAAGACAAACCTATTACAGAAATTATAGAAACCGAAGAAGAAACCACTCCAGATCCCGTACCACAAACACCGGAAATCCCGGAAGTCACCCCCATATATTCAATACTCAAACCTTCCATTTACCAGAATAATCCATTAAAAAGGCTGGAGATAAATATTCCTGAAAAATACAAAGAGGTTTTTATAGAAATATTTGACAGTTCCGGAAGAAAAGTCAAAGAAACCAGTAGAAAAATCACCGAAAAACATATTGAAATTTCTACGTCAAATTTTAGCAGCGGAATTTACATCCTGAAAATATATAACCAGGATGAAGGTATTATTTCTAAAAAAGTTATAATTTCAAATTAAATACTTTTATTAATGGAAGATTTTTTACTTCCCTGCTTAAATAAGGAAATATTTGGAATAGACTGTTACGGCTGTGGCGGACAAAGAGCTCTTCTTTTATTGCTTGAAGGTAAATTTGAAGCTGCCTATCATATGTTTCCGGCGATCTACACCTTGCTCCCACTACTATTTTTAGTATTATTCAATATTTTCATCAAATTTAAATATGCTTATACTCTCAAGATCGGTCTAATTCTTTTGAATGCAACGATTATCTTTATTAGTTATATCTTTAAAATGTATGATCTATTTAATTCTATATAAATTCTTTTAAAAACACACTATGAATATACAAAGGCAAGAACTACCCAACTCTACTTTAATTCTAGTATTTGGAATCTTATCTATTGTAGGATGTTGTTGTTACGGAATAGTCGGCTTAATATTCGGTGTTCTTGCAATAGTAATGGCTAAAAAAGCTAAAGAGATCTATTTAGCAAGTCCCGAACTTTATATTGGGTATCAAAACGTGAATACCGGAAGAATATTAGCTATTATAGGAGTGGTGCTAAGTGCAATTGTCCTAATATCCAATATCATTTTCTTAATTTTTATTGGAGAGAATGGAATGATGGAAATACTAGAGGAAGTACAACGCGAATATGGGGGTTAAAAAAACAAATGCTCGTATAATATGAATTATACGAGCATTCGTAAATATCGACAACTTTAATTATTTCAAAGTATCAATTAGATCTTCCAAACTAAGTTTTTCCTGATTTCCACTTACCATATTTTTTAGACCATAAACTTCAGCTTTAATCTCTTCAGCACCGGCAAGTATAACGAATGGTATATTACGCTTATTTGCATGATTCATCTGCTTTTTCATTTTTGCAGCATCAGGATATAACTCTGCAGCTATTCCTGCTTCCCTGAGCTTTTGAACAGCCTTTAAACCATACATTGCCTCATCTTCTCCAAAATTTATAACCAATACTTTAGTTGCGGCACTAACAGTGGTTGGAAAAAGATCCAATTCTTCCAGCACCAGATAGATCCTGTCTAATCCAAAGGATATTCCAACCCCACTCATATTTTTTAAACCGAAGATACCCGTAAGGTCATCATATCGACCTCCGCCACCAATAGAGCCCATTTTTACCGTGTTGGGAGCCGCAACCTCAAAGATCGCACCCGTGTAATAATTAAGTCCTCGAGCTAAGGTAACATCCAGATCTAATACTGCAGTTTTTAAAGGCATTTCAGAAATAGCCTTTTGAATAAACTGCAGTTCTTCAATTCCCTTTTTTCCTATTTCAGAGGTTTCCAAAATGGTATGAAGTATAGCTATCTTATCATTAAAAGTACCTTTCATTCCAAAGATAGGCTGGATTTTCTTCAAAGCCTCTTCAGATATTCCTTTCTGCAACATTTCATCTTTTACACCCTGCTCCCCTATTTTATCGAGTTTATCTAAGGCAACCGTAAAATCGATCAATTTATCCTGTTCTCCAATAACTTCAGCGAAACCTGATAATATTTTTCGATTATTTATCTTTATTGTAACACCTTCCAGTTGTAATGCTGTGAAAACTGTATCGTACAATTGGACAAATTCTACTTCCTGCCATAAACTATCACTCCCCACCACATCAGCATCACACTGAAAGAATTCGCGAAACCTTCCTTTTTGAGGACGGTCTGCTCTCCACACCGGTTGAATTTGATAGCGCTTAAATGGAAACTCCAATTCATTTTGATGTTGTACCACATATCTGGCAAAAGGAACCGTTAGATCGTAGCGTAGCGCTTTCTCACTAATCGAGGAGGTGAGCTTTAAGCTATCTTCATTCTTATAGGCGTCTTTATCAGCTTTTGCCAAAAAATCTCCGGAATTAAGAATTTTAAAGATCAACCTATCACCTTCTTCCCCGTATTTTCCCATCAAGGTATCTGAGTTTTCAAAACTAGGAGTTTCAATAGGCTGAAATCCGAATTTTACAAACTGAAATTTTATGGTGTTAATTATATAAGAGCGCTTTGCCACTTCAATTGGAGAAAAATCCCTTGTTCCCTTTGGGATGGAAGGTTTTTGTGCCATAATGTATATTTCTTGAACTAAGTATCTATTTATAAAACATCAAAAACTACAAAACACCCTAAAAATTTCTCTGGGTCCTATCATTTTTGATGCTGCAAATATCTTAATTTTTGTGCGAACCCAAACAAATTTCAATTTTTAAGTAACATTCCTGTAAATTGGTAGTCTAACTACTGCGTTTTGATACTATCTAACTATGTTCTCACTATTAAAGGAAAATATAAGAATTGCTTTCGATTCTATTAAAAGTCAACTTCTTAGAACCATACTCACTGTTTTAATTATTGCTATTGGAATAACCGCTTTGGTGGGTATTCTAAGTGCTGTAAGCGCCTTAGAAAATACTATTAGTAGTGATTTTGCGTCTATGGGTGCTAATACCTTCAATTTACAGCAATACGAATTTGCCACAAGAAGCAGAGGCGGTGGCGAAGTAGAAAAGGTTAATCCAATTATCAATTACCGTGAGGTAAAGGAGTTTAAAGACAATTATGAATTTCCGCAAACTCAAACTTCTATTTCCTTTACAGGAACAGGAAATGCGGAAGTAAAATATGAAAATGAAAAGACCGATCCTGAAGTTTCGGTATTAGGAGTAAATGAATTTTACCTTTCCAACTCAGGTTTAAATCTGGAAAAAGGGAGAGATTTTAATTATTTCGATATTCAGAATAACAACCATGTTGCAGTATTAGGAGCCGATTTTGCCGAGGGAATATTCAAGGGAACCGATCCTATCGATAAAGTAATCAGCGTTAGAGGAGCTAAGTTTAGAGTAATTGGAATCTTGGAGTCAAAAGGTTCTACATTTGGTAACAATCAGGATCTTCGTGTTTTGATTCCCGTTGAACTTGCTCGCTCAATCTTCACACAACCCAATATTAATTACGCAATAAGTGTAAGAGTTGGAGATAAAGAAATGATGGAAGGTGCACAAAGCGAAGCTATCATCACTTTTAGAAACATTCGAGGATTGAATCCTATTGAAGAAAATAATTTCGGGATTGAGAAAAGTGACGATCTAATTAATAGAATTTTTTCTATTACCAGTTATTTGAACATTGCCGCTTGGATAATATCTATAATTACCATTTTTGGGTCTTCTATAGCATTGATGAACATTATGCTAGTATCGGTAACCGAGCGGACCCGAGAGATTGGAATACGTAAGGCCTTAGGTGCAAAAAGAGGCACAATAGCTACTCAGTTCTTTATGGAAACCCTAATCATTGGTCAGTTTGGAGGTATTCTAGGAATTATTTTAGGAATATTGATTGGATGGGGAGTATCTGCAGCGGCCGATTTCGATTTTGTAACCCCATGGAAAGCGATGCTATGGGCAACCGGAATCACCATATTAGTAGCAATAATTGCCGGTAGTTATCCTGCTTCCAAAGCTGCAAAACAAGATCCAATAGATTCCTTACGCTACGAATAGCGAATTTGCATGATAACTGTTTAGAGCGAACAAGTTAAAGCCTACAAGAAGTTATTGTTTTTTTTAGGTGTTGATTACTTTATCAAAATAGGAAAAAAGATCTCCCTTGGTAATTACAGCACCTTGCTGTATAAGAGCGAAAATATCCTTATTTCTATCACCACTCAGCACTTTTGAAGAAGTGTACATATTTACTGTATCTGCCATAAGGTTTTGCTGAAGCCAGTTGTAACCATCTCTGGTAGTAATATCGATTCCTTCATTCTCAATAGTTACGGCGATCAAGTTGATCTCAACTTCAGTTATATTGAAAAGGTACATTTGGTTTGAAGAAAAATGTTCCAGAAAACTTACTTTATCCAGCACACCTTCCCAAATCAAGTCACTAAAAACATCCAATTCATCCTCAGCAACCTTAGGCTGTTCTTTTTTAATCTCCTCCCACTCTGCTGCTGTAATAGACTGCGAGGCTAGAAAATTAATGAATTCCTGATGCAATTCTTCAAATTGCTCTTTAGTTAGACGACTGTATTTCATTTTAATGACTTCTAAAGTATTACGGTATAGAAAACCTAATAGTTAACTCTACACTTGATAAATTTAAATAAAAAAAGAACTGCTTAAAAATCACAATTAATTGTAATTCCTAAACAGTTCTAAAATATTCTTTTTTGATTAAGCTTCCGCTACAACATCAAAAGTGAATGTAGATATCACTTCACGGTGAAAACGCAAAGTAGCTTCATATTGACCTAAACGCTTAATGTTTCCACCAGCAATGGCAATAAATTTCTTATCTAATTCTACTCCTTCTTTTGCTAATGCATCAGCTAAATCTGCATTGGTAATAGATCCAAACATTTTGTCTCCACCACCAGCTTTAGCAGTAAGTTTAAGCTCTAAACCATTTAATTTAGCAGCTTGTTTCTTAGCTTCATCTATATTCTTTTGCTCTTTAAAAGCACGTTGCTTTAAAGTTTCAGCAAGAACTTTCTTTGCAGACGGGGTTGCCAGTTCAGCAAAACCTTGAGGAATTAAAAAGTTTCTACCGTAACCGTTTTTCACGTTTACCATATCATCTTTAAATCCTAAATTTTCTACGTCTTTTTTAAGTATCAATTCCATAATTGCCTCTTTCTTATTTTAATAAATCGCCAACATACGGCATTAATGCTAGGTGACGTGCACGTTTAACCGCAACAGCCACTTTACGCTGATATTTTAATGAAGTACCAGTTAAACGTCTTGGTAACAATTTACCTTGTTCGTTTACAAAAGCTATTAAAAAGTCTGGATCTTTATAATCGATATATTTAATACCAGATCTTTTAAATCTACAATACTTTTTAGTTTTGTTAGTCTCAATATTTAACGGAGTTAAATATCTAATTTCTCCGTCTTTCTTTCCTTTTGCTTGTTGTTCAATAGATGACATAACTACGCTTTTTCTTTGTTTCTATTTCTTCTCTTTTCGGCCCAAGCAATTGCATGTTTATCTAAACGTACAGTTAAATAACGCATCATTCGCTCATCTCTTCTAAATTCCAATTCCAATGGCTCGATAGCCTCACCTGGAACAGTGAATTCGAATAGGTGGTAAAAACCACTCTTTTTGTGCTGAATTGGATAAGCTAATTTTTTTAGCCCCCAGTTTTCTTTTGATATCATCTTGGCACCGTTAGAAACAAGAAAGTCTTCGTATTTCTTAACTGTTTCCTTTATCTGGTCGTCAGATAAAACGGGATTCAAGATGAAAACAGTTTCATAATGATTCATAAAAATTGATTTAAATTAATTTGGCTGCAAAAGTAAAACATTTTTTAATATCTACAAAGCCTTTAATGAGCGATAAACCTGTTTTTAAGCCTATGAAATTGCATTTTATCTTGTATTAATAAAATTTAATGAGTAATATTGTCTTTACTTAACCTTTTTAATGTGGAAGAAATTTTACTCAAATGTGCAGTTGTTGATGATTCTAGCTTACAACGTTTATCTATTGTAAAGCTAATAAAAGATCATGCCAATTTAAAGGTAGTAGCTCAGTACAATAACGCCATTGAAACTAAAAATGGTCTATTAGATACTGAAGTGGATCTAATTTTTCTAGATATTGAAATGCCTATTCTTTCCGGTTTCGACCTGTTAGATGACCTTCCAAATAAACCCCAAATTATTTTTGTTACCGGAAAAACGAAATATGCTTTTAAGGCCTTCGATTATGATGCGGTTGATTATATTCAGAAGCCTGTAAATAAAGAGCGTTTCAATAATGCAGTCAATAAGGCGATCAATTTACACAAGTTAAAGACCAACGGAGCGCCGGTTGAAGACGAGAATTTCATTTTTGTAAAGAGCAATCTTAAAAACCGTAAGGTCTTCTTAAACAAATTAAAATACATTGAAGCTTTGGGAGATTATGTGAAATTCGTAACCGAAAAAGACACTTTTGTAGTTTTGGCAACCATGAAGTCTTTTGAAAAGCAATTACCTCAGGATAAATTTTTACGCATCCATAAATCTTACATTGTAAATCTGGAAAAGGTAGAACGCTACAATAGTAAGAATATCGAAATAGACAAACAGCAATTACCTCTTAGCAGACATAAGAAGTCCAATCTTATTGAGGCGCTTAGCGCTATGCAGGAATAAACTTCCCTACTCCCCCCATTTTTTTTATATTTCACCCCTTCAATTAAGAATTCCTATAAATGTTTAGTAAGGATCTACATTTATAATTACTCTTACGCTTCTCCATACCCCAACAGATCTAAAACTCCCTAATACTTTATTGATATATTGCTTGGTCTTCCCTAAAGACTGATTTGGCGGAATCTTTAAAAGTATATTTTTATAATATTCATTTCTAATACGGGCTACAGGCGGAAATTCAGGCCCTAGAACATGCTGCTTGAAAATAGTCGACAATCCCTGCGCTAGCCAATCTGCCGCTTCGTTGGTTTTTGAATAATCCCTACTTTTTAAAGTGAATTTAATCAATTTGTAATATGGCGGGTATTTGTACTGATAGCGCTCCTCTAACTGCTCCTTATACATTTCAAAATAGTTATTTTCTGAAACCTGCTTCACTATTTGATGATGCGGATTATAAGTTTGAACAAGCACCTTTCCACGAGCTTTAGTACGCCCTGCCCTTCCTGCTACCTGCAACATTAACTGAAAACTTCTTTCATGAGCCCTAAAATCTGGGAAGTTCAATAAGTTATCAGCATTCATAATACCAACCAACCTTACTTTACGAAAGTCTAATCCTTTACTCAACATTTGAGTTCCCACTAATACATCAATACTCTCTTGTTCAAAAGCGCTAATTATCTTTTGATGTCCGTGTTTCCCTCGTGTGGTATCCAGATCCATTCTTCCAATCCTCGCTTCCGGCAATAGAGCTTTCAGTTCGGTTTCAATTTGTTCGGTTCCAAATCCTTTAGTGGTAATTTCCAAGCTATCACAAGCCATACATTTTTTCTGCATTGCAATATGATAACCGCAGTAATGGCAACGCAACTGATTGCTATTATTATGATATGTTAAACTCACATCACAATTCGGACATTGAGGAGAATGCCCGCAGGTAAGACATTCTAAAATTGGGGAATATCCTCTTCTATTTTGAAAAAGAATCACCTGTTCTCCTTCTTCTAACGTGATTTTTATTTCTTCTAACAACCGATCAGAAAAATGACCAGTCATTCGTTTCTTTTTATATTTTTCCTTTATATCCACAATCTCTATATCGGGAAGCTGTACGTTGCCAAACCTTCTGTTTAAAGAAATTAGCTTATACTTATTGTGCGTAGCATTAAAATATGATTCTAAGGAGGGTGTAGCAGACCCCATAACCACATTAGCTTTATGCATATTAGCCAGAACAATAGACGCATCTCGAGCGTTGTACCTGGGCGCAGGATCAAATTGTTTAAAGGTGGTCTCATGCTCTTCATCAACTACTATCAATCCAAGGTCTTGAAAGGGAAGGAATATTGAAGATCGGGCTCCTAAAATGATCTTTGCTTTCGTATCGCCACTTAGCACATGCTTATAAACTTCCATTCTTTCATTAACGGAATATTTACTGTGATACACTAAAACCTGCTCCCCAAAAAAAGATTGCAACCTTTCTACTAACTGAGAAGTGAGGGCTATTTCAGGTAATAAATATAACACCTGTTTTCCTTGGGCAATTACCTGCTCAATCAATTTAATATAAATCTCAGTTTTACCGGAAGAAGTGACCCCATGCAAGAGACATATTTCTTTATTTGCGAAACCTGAATTTACCTCCTCGAAAGCGGCTTGTTGCCATTCATTCAATATAAGGGATTGATCCGTCTCTCCTATTTCAAATTTTACCCTATCGGTTTTTAAATGATATTCTTCTAAAACATTTTTAGCGATCAAACTTTTAATAATCGCTGCGGAAGCACCACTAGCCGATGAAAGCTCTTTTATCTGGATAGGTTTTTTGTTTTGTGCCTGAATTTGAAATAAACTCAGAATAACGTCCCGCTGCTTTGGAGCTCTGCTTAACTCATCTAATAATGAATGCATCTCCTTTTCCGCATCAAACTTCTTATTTAAGCGAACATATCGAATCAATTTAGGTTTGTACTGCTCAAATATTTCCTGATTTATAACTACAATATTTTTTGCAACCATGGAGTTAATAACCGGCAGAACCGTTTTTTTATCCAGCAACTGTATTACCTCGTGGATTTTTAAAGATGATTGACGTTGAAGTGCCTCGTATATCAGATATTCCTGATCGGTTAAAATTTCTTCTGAAATATCTTTTTCTCCCGATAGCTGGATAAGTGTTTCACTCTCTAATAAAAAAGCTCCCGGCAAAGCAGCTTTTAAGACTTCGCCAGTTGCACACATATAATATTTAGATATCCACTGCCAGAACTCAAGTTGAAACATAGTGACCACAGGCAACTCATCTAATATCTGCTCTATAGGTTTAGCTTCATAAACCTGTGGTGAATCTTGATGGATTTTAGCGACAATACCTGTATATATCTTGGTTTTACCAAACGGAACTGCTACCCGCATCCCGGGCCTTAAAAATTCTGCTTCCTCGGGTTCTACAGCATAGGTAAACTGATTTTCTAAAGGTAGGGGAAGGATGACATTAATATAAAAACTCATGTATAGCGCTTAAGAGGGTAACAAATTTAAACTTCTTTTCACTGGAAATAAAAAAACCACTCTTTAAAAGAATGGTTTTTTATCTAAAAATTACTGTCGTACTATTTTGCTCTTTCCCAGGTCTGCGTCCTGTAAAAGAAAGCTATATAACCTCTAATATTTAAAATATCAGGATTATTCTCATTTAGCCAGATTTTACATTTATATACTTTCCCTGATTTAGGGTCGGTAACTTCTCCATTAACATATTCTTGGCCATCTTTCTCTAAACCTCGCATTACAACCAGCCCTTCAATAGGCTTATCTTTTAAATCTCCCTCACATTTAGTACATCGTCGATCCCTATCTTCTTCCTTTAATATTCTTACTACCTTTCCACATATCTCACCATTATCTTCATATATCTTGATAATGGAATTAGCCTTTCCAGTTTCCTCGTTGATAGTTCTCCATTCCCCTATCACCGACTGCGCCTGTGTATTCAAGGAAATAAATAAGATCATTAAAAAATATAAAATCGGTTTCTTCGCCTTCATTTTTTGATTTTTAAGTTCAATTCAAAAATTTCTTTTACCATTCAAGCTATTAGCTTTTCCCCAACATCCCTTTCTTCAAATCCTTATCTGCCGGTTTATCAGATAACCAGATTCCAAATAAGGCTTTCTTAAATTCCATTCCTTGAAGTGTTCCTTTTTGCTTTCCATTTTTATATACTAGCACTCCCTTTGATGGTATATATACAATGTCAAAAACATCATTTTTACTTATTTCCTCAGAGAAATAGTTTTTAAACGTTGTAATTTCCTTAGAGATTCCCGAAGTTTTACCGTTGGTGGAATTCTCAAAACCTTCATTTACCGCGTCAATCATTTTTTGGCTTGTAATAAGACCGGACACAATATGAAGCTTAATAGCCATAGGTTTATCTGCATTGATAATTCCTTTGGCATCGGCAGATTTCCCATCTAAATAAAGGGCACCCGCATACATATCCATCCAAAATTTCTCTCTTACCCCAGCACCATTTATGGAAAGACTTTGTCCTTCAAAATTAACGGTATTTGGTAATGTTACTCCTGCCATTTTAGTTTGTGCAGAAGAAGTTGCCAGACCTACTAAGGCAACTATAAAAAATAAGGCTTTTTTCATATTTATTAAATTTAATTGGGTTAATTTATTTAAAATTTCTCTTTAATTTAATTAAAGATGCATTTAATTCGTATCCTAGCAATAAAATATTGGAATTGAGCCAAATATATACCATTAGTACCAATAACGCTCCAATAGATCCATACAACTCATTATACTGCGAAAAATTTTCAATATAGAGACCAAACAAATAAGTAGTGAGCAAAATAAGTAAAGTGGTAAATAAAGCTCCCACTGAAAAAAATCTGGATTGCCTACCTTCCTTTGTGCCAAAATAATATAAAGTTGCCACTGCTACATATATTAACAACACGAATACTATGTATTTTACCAGCTGTGCCGAAATTCCATTTTCACCAAACACGCCTAACTCACTAAGGTCGTCTACCGCATATGTTAGGTAAACAGCCAGTATCACTGTAATTAACAATAACAATGCCATGATAATGGAGACCCCTACTGCTATTACATACTGCCTGATTATCGATCTATTGGCATTAGTATGATATGAGAATTCAAAACCCGTGAATATTGCATTTACACCATTGGTCATTAAAAAAATTGATAATATGAACGCAAATGATAGCAATCCACCTCGAGGCGTGCTGGCGATATCAAGAAAAATATCATTAAAAAATTCAGATGTGGTGGGTGGTAAAAGCGAATCCATAAACACCAAAAACTGCAACTGAAAATCATCTATGAAATTGATATAAGGAATCAAATTCAGTATAAAAATAAGAAATGGGAATAGCGCCATAAAAAAGCTAAAAGCAATAGCACTGGCCCTGGTAGAAAATGTTCCGTGAATAATACCTCCGGAATAAATCACCCATAAATCATACGCCGTTAATCCGTCCAAGCCGGGAAGAACAATACTCTTTGTCCATTGCTCCCATGCATCAGAGATTCTTCCCAGTGCAGATTTTGCCTTTTTATTAAGCATGAATTAAACCGCTTTTAAGCTTAGGTCCATATTATAAACAGAGTGGGTTAACGCTCCACTAGAGACAAAATCTACTCCGCATTCGGCATATTTTCTAACAGTATCCAGGGTAATTCCCCCGCTGGATTCGGTTAAACACTTTTTATTAATAAGCTGAACTGCCTTTTTGGTATCTTCATAATTAAAATTATCTATCAAAATTCGATAGATTCCTTCCGATTCTAATATCTCCTGAATTTCTTCCAGATCACGAGCTTCAACGATAATTTTGAGATCCAAATCTTTTTCTTTGAGATACGCTTTAGTTTTTTCTATAGCTCTGGTAATACCGCCTGCAAAATCGATATGATTATCTTTAAGCATGATCATATCATACAAGGCAAAACGATGATTTTCACCACCACCAATTTTAACGGCCCATTTTTCCAAAGCTCTAATTCCCGGGGTAGTTTTCCTAGTATCTAATATTTTTGTATTGGTGCCCTTTAGTTTCTCAGCAAAATCTTTGGTTTTAGTTGCTATTGCACTCATACGCTGCATGGCATTTAAAACCAATCTTTCTCCTTTTAAAATAGATTGCGAAGATCCTTCTACATAGAACACTATATCCCCACGTTTCACCTGTTCACCATCATTTATAAGAGTTTCTATTTTTAAACTGGGATCTACATAGTAAAAAACCTGTTTAGCAAATTCTACTCCCGCTATTATCCCTGTATCTTTTACAAGGAGTTTTGCACGGCCTTTGGCTTGTGCAGGAATACACGCCAGAGAACTATGGTCCCCGTCTCCAACGTCTTCTCTTACAGCGTTGACAATAATTAATTCAATTTCCTTTTGAAATTGTGCTTGTGAGATCATTTCAATACTTATTTTTGTAAATGTAGCAAAGTCTTAGTAAAATGACCATAAAATTACTGGGGATAGGTAAAACTGATGATCCCGCCATTCAAAATTTGACAGAGGTTTACATTAAACGTCTCGGTTTTTACAATAAATTTGAATTTGAGCTTATTCCTGATCTTAAAAAAGTTAAGAATCTGGATGAAAATCAACAAAAGACCAAAGAGGGAGAGCTCTTGCTAAACAAATTAAACAATTCAGATTTTGTAGTGCTTTTAGATGAAAATGGAAAACAATTCTCATCGGAAGGCTTTTCAGAATACATTCAAAAAAGGCTCAATAGCGGTTTAAAGCAATTGGTGTTTATAATTGGCGGACCTTATGGTTTTTCTGAAGCCGTTTACAATAGAGCAGATGCAAAGGTTTCTCTTTCTAAAATGACCTTCTCCCACCAAATGGTACGGTTATTCTTTGTCGAGCAACTCTATCGTGCGTTTACCATCCTGAAAAATGAACCTTATCATCATCGTTAAAAAAACCTCTAGATGAAATTAGTTTTTGCCACCCACAATAAGAATAAACTTAAAGAAATTCAGGTGTTGTTCCCGGAGTCTATAGAATTGCTTTCTTTAGATGACATAGGCTGTTATGACGAAATTCCTGAAACTGCCGATACCATTGATGGTAACGCCATTTTAAAGGCCAATTACGTAAAACAACATTATAATATGGATTGTTTTGCTGATGATACTGGTTTAGAAGTAACTGCTCTTAATGGGGAACCGGGAGTGTATTCTGCACGTTATGCCGGAGAAGATAAAAGTGATGATGCCAATATGGAGAAACTACTTTCTAAACTAGCCGATGTCACAAACCGAGAAGCCAGGTTTAAAACGGTGATCGCACTTAATATAAACGAGCATCAATATTTATTTACAGGAATTTGCGAAGGAAAAATCATAAAAGAAAAAAGGGGAAGTTTCGGCTTTGGATATGATCCTGTTTTTCAGCCTGATAACTTCAAGGAAACCTTCGCTGAAATGGAACTTCAGAAAAAATCAGAATTAAGTCACCGTGGAAAAGCCATAAAAGCCTTAATAGAATACCTTTCAAAATAGCCATATTTATTACTTATAAAATTCTGCAATAAGCTGTAAACTAATGCTTACCTTTGCAGCTTATTAAAATTTTATATGAATAAATTTGAACAATTAGGATTAAATCCTGCCATTCTTAAAGCTATTGAGGATATGGGCTTTACGGAGCCAAGTGAGGTACAGGAGAAAGCGATCCCTATTTTATTGCAAGAAGACACCGATATGGTTGCACTTGCCCAAACAGGTACAGGAAAAACCGCCGCTTTTGGTTTTCCACTCATTCAAAAAATCGATGCTAACAGAAGACACACCCAAGGATTAATTCTTTCCCCTACCAGGGAATTGTGTTTGCAAATTACAAATGAGCTTAAAAATTACTCTAAACATACCAAAGGTTTAAACACCGTTGCTGTATATGGTGGAGCAAGTATTACAGATCAAGCAAGACAAATTTCACGTGGTGCACAAGTTATCGTTGCTACTCCCGGAAGAATGCAAGATATGATCAACCGTAAGTTGGTTGACATTTCAAAAATTGAATATTGTATTCTTGATGAGGCCGATGAAATGCTTAACATGGGATTCTTTGAGGACATTACAGCAATATTGTCACATACCCCTATAGAAAAGAGTACCTGGTTATTTTCGGCTACAATGCCTAGAGAGGTATCTATCATAGCTAAAAAATTCATGCATGATCCAGTAGAGATTACCGTTGGAAATAAAAACCAAGGAACCTCAAATGTTTCACATGAGTATTACCTAGTAAATTCTCGCGACCGTTATGCTGCATTAAAGCGTTTGGCCGATGCCAATCCGGATATCTTCTCGGTTATTTTTTGTAGAACAAAAAGAGATACTCAAAAAGTTGCAGAACAACTTATTGAAGATGGCTATAGCGCAGCTGCAATTCATGGTGATCTAAGTCAGAACCAACGTGATATGGTTATGAAGAGTTTCAGAAATCGCCAGATCCAAATGTTGGTTGCTACCGATGTTGCTGCACGTGGAATTGATGTAGATGATATTACACACGTAATTAACTACCAACTTCCTGATGAGGTTGAAACTTACACCCACCGAAGTGGTAGAACCGGTAGAGCCGGAAAAAGCGGAGTTTCTATAGTAATCGTTTCTAAAAGTGAACTTCGTAAAATAAAGAGCATTGAACGTATTATCAAGCAAAACTTTGAGCAAAAAGACATTCCTGATGGAATGGAAATTTGTAGAGTTCAGCTTTTCCATTTAGCAAACGATATTAGGAATACCGAGATCAATCATGATATCGATCCTTATTTGCCAAGCATAGAAGAAGTTCTTAAAGACTTTTCTAAAGAAGAGATCATTAAAAAAGTGTTTTCTGTAGAATTTACTCGTTTCTTCAACTATTATAAGAATGCGGCTAACCTTAATTCTAAAGCTTCAAACACCAGAGATAGTGGTAGAGATACAGATGGTGGAGATAGCACTCGTTTCTTCATAAACGTTGGTGCAAAAGATGATTTCGATTGGATGAAATTGAAAGATTTCTTAAAAGAAACACTGGACCTGGGCAGAGATGATGTATTTAAAGTTGATGTAAAAGATAGTTTTTCTTTCTTTAATACAAATAGTGAATTAGCCGATAAGGTTATTGAGAAATTCCAAGGTTTCCAACACCAAGGTAGAAATGTTAACGTGGAGATCTCCCAAGGTGGTGGCGGAGGTGGACGTTCTTCTGGACGATCACGCAAACCACGAGGAGAAAAAAGAGATCGTGGAGACCGCGGAGGTAGAAGCGATAAAGGTTCTTTCAAACCAAGATCCTCCTCCTCTGAAGGTGGAGAAGGTAGAAGACGATCTTCTGGATCTGATTCTAAAGACAGAAATTCCTCTGGAAAAGGTGGAGCAAGAAGTAAAAATATTACCAGCTCTGTAAATAGAAGAAAATCTAGAAGATCAGAATAAATTAGACAAAGGGAGAAGTTTGGTACAATATTTACTATACTTCTCCTTTTTGTATTATATCATGTATGAGAATATATATAACCCTTTTAAGTCTATTTTTAATAACTTTTGGCACTCTTGCTCAGGAAACTGATATAGTAACCGGTAAAGTGTTAAATGCTTCTAACGATAAGCCTTTAGAGAATGTGCATATTGTTAATCTAAATCAGGTTAAGGGTACCACCTCAAGTGAAGAAGGAGATTTTGAGCTTGCTGCTACAGTTAATGATACCCTATATTTTTCTTACCTAGGCTTTAGAACTATACGAGTAAGAGTTACCAACGACTGGTTAAAATACGGAGTGGTTAAGGTTAAAATGACAGAACTTGGAATAGCGCTGGAAGAAGTTCTGGTTAAGCCTATTCAATTAACAGGTTATCTTGAAATTGACGTGAAAAACATTCCTATTTATGAAAATTACAGATACAGTATTTCCGGTTTAAACTCTGCTTATGAAGGAGGTAGCTATTCTCCTAATGCAGCAACAAAAGTTTTGGGTGCCATATTTAACCCCGCAGATGCGCTCTATAATATCTTCGGAAAGAAACCTGCCCAGATGCGCAAACTTCGGAAGATGAAAGAAGATGATGAAATTAGAACCCTTTTGCAGTCAAAATTTGACCGACAAACTCTCGCTGCTGTTTTACAGATAAATGAAGTGGATATTGACGAGATTCTCGCCCGCTGTAATTATTCAAAAGATTTTATTCGCACTGCTAACGATTTGCAAATTCTCGATGCAATTAGTGGTTGTTATGAAGAATATAAAGTCTTAAAAAGATAGAAATCTACTCTCCCCTTTTAATTTTTATTTTCTAAGAGCTGTTTTAAATTCTTTAATCCCAACTCAAGCTCTTTCCCGTAAACTTTATCTACAGGTTGGATTAACGCTAGAACCGAAAAAGGAAATTTTAGCCCTCCTCTTATACCCCATACCATTTTAGTAGTATTCTCATCTATTTCTTTCATCCCTTTGTAATCCAGAAAAATCATTCTGAATGGTTTCAGGAAAAGGAATCGGGTTTCTACTATCTTCCCATGATGGATCTTTACTATTTTTTGGGTTCCTTCAAAAAATCTTTTATGCCCCTTCCAATAAAGAGCAGCATCCTGTTTACCATCTTCTCCCTTGTACTTGAGTTCTCCATTAAAATCTTCAGTAAACCAAGGCATCCACAAATATTCTTTTTTTAACTGCCTAACTATATTGAAAACCTCTTCTTTAGGCCTGTTAATAATTACGGTTCTACTGATATCGAATTCTTTTTTCGCCCAAGCATGAAGAAATGCTATAAAAGTGATTATAGCGATAAGAATATAAAAAAATAGGGTCATTGAGGTGTTACTGATTTCAAGACTAAAATTAAAACTTTAATAAATATCATGAAACTTTTTTACTAATTGATTGAAGTTTTTAAAAGATTTAGACAACCATTCAAACTTCGTTTCAATTTTATCAGTTTCACTCAGTTTCCAATCTACGGAACTGCTTCTTAATTTACCAGTAAGTTGTTGTAAAATAATTGCTGCAGATACTGAGATGTTTAAACTTTCTGTAAACCCATACATTGGAATCTTCAAAAAAGCATCTGCCTTAGAAAGAACTTCATCAGATAAACCATCCTTTTCGGTTCCAAAAAAAATAGCACAAGGCTCAGTAATATCAAAATTGGTTAATACCTCTGCCCCATCATGAGGAGTTGTAGCAACTATTTTATATCCTTTCTCCCTTAAATCGGTGATACAGTCGGCAGTAGAGTCATGCCTATTTAAACTCACCCATTTCTGTGCGCCCATTGCTATTTCTCTGTCTATCTTCTTCTGATTCTTTTCTTCTATAACATGTACATTCTGTACCCCAAAAACATCGCAACTCCTTATTACTGCACTCGTATTATGCAACTGATAAACATCTTCGGTAGCCACGGTTATATGATTAGTACGCTCATTTAGTACTTTTTCAAATAAAGCCTTTCGTTCTGGAGTTAACATGTCTTCTAAAAAGGTAATAAATTGAGGGCTGGCCATAATGCTAATTCGTAAATTAAAATATAAGATTAAATATTCTGAAAAAAGGCTGTTCAATTTCATGTTTGAACAGCCTTTATAAAAATTATCGATAGAAATTCTTACTTCTCAAAATCTTTTAAAGTGGTAATTATAATGTCTACACAATCTTTAAGTTCTTCTTCATTCATTACCAAAGGTGGGGCAAAACGAATGATGTTTCCATGTGTTGGTTTAGCTAACAACCCATTCTCCTTTAAGGCCATACATATATCCCAGGCTGTACTGCTCTCTTCTGAATCGTTAATTACTATGGCATTTAATAAACCTTTACCACGTACCAATTTAACAATTTTAGAATCTATTATGTAATCGTTAAGGAGCTCCCTAAAGAGGTTCCCCATATTTTCAGCATTTTCAGCAAGATTTTCATCCCTAATAACTTCTAATGCTGCGGTAGCTACTGCTCCGGCAAGTGGGTTTCCGCCAAAAGTAGAACCGTGTTGACCAGGCTGGATAACATCCATTACTTCATTATCTGCTAAAACGGCCGATACAGGATATACACCACCGGAAATTGCTTTTCCTAAAATTAAAATATCAGGCTTCACATTTTCATGATCTACTGCCAAAAGTTTTCCGGTACGTGCTATTCCGGTTTGAACTTCATCAGCTATAAACAACACATTGTGTTTTTCACACAGCTCTTTTGCCTTTTTCAAATAACCTTCAGATGGCACATAAACTCCTGCCTCTCCCTGAATAGGTTCAACTAAAAATCCGGCTATATTATCATTTTCCTCCAAGGTTTTCTCCAGAGCTGCAGTATCATCATATGCTATTTTAAGAAATCCGGGAGTATACGGTCCAAAATTCTTTCTAGCTCCTTCATCATTAGAAAACGAAATGATCGTGGTAGTTCTTCCGTGAAAATTATTTTCACAAACAATTATTTGTGCTTTGTGTTCTGGAACTCCTTTTTTCTCATAAGCCCACTTACGTGCAATTTTAATAGCCGTTTCAACAGCTTCTGCGCCAGTGTTCATTGGCAGCAGTTTATCAAAATTGAAGTATTCTGTAGCATATTTTTCAAAAGGGCCTAATATATCATTATGAAAAGCTCTGGAAGTAAGTGTAAGTTTTTGAGCCTGATCTGTAAGCGCTTGTACAATTTTTGGATGGCAATGTCCTTGATTAACCGCAGAATATGCCGATAGAAAATCATAGTACTTCTTTCCTTCTACATCCCAAACATGAACCCCGTCTCCTTTTGTTAGTACAACAGGTAATGGGTGATAATTATGTGCTCCGTGTTTATCTTCTAATTGAATGGCTTGTTCTGATGATGTGATTTGTTCTAATCGCATGTCGAATTTTTTATAAATTTATTATTCTTTAATTCCTTCTTTGTGCTACAGAAGTAGTAAAAGCAGTGGGAGAGAAATCATCCAAATGCAACAGTCGCAAATTACTAAATGTTATCTGAAATTTATAATACGAGCTCCAATAAATCTTGACAATTATTCTATTTTTGCGCTATGGGTAGAAAGAATAGAAATCGAATCTTCGAAGAGTTAGAAATAGTTGGTGCAGGTGCAAAAGGAAAAAGCATCGCGAAAGCACCTGATGGTAAAGTTATATTTATTAATAATGCGGTTCCAGGTGATATAGCTGATATACAGACCACCAGAAAAAAGAAATCCTTTTATGAGGGAACCGCTATAAAATTTCATGAATATTCCAATAAACGGGTAGAACCGGTGTGTCAGCACTTTGGTACCTGTGGAGGCTGTAAATGGCAATTCATGGGATATGAGCACCAGTTATTTTATAAACAACAGGAAGTAGAAAATAATCTTGTAAGATTAGGAAAAATAGAACTTCCTCCGGTAGAACCTATTTTGGGAAGTAAAAATATTTACTTCTACAGAAACAAAATGGAGTTCTCTTTTAGTGATAGCCGCTGGTTAACCTTGGAAGAGATACAAAGCAATCAAGAATTTGATGATAAGAATGCACTAGGATTCCATATTCCTGGAATGTGGGATAAGATCCTAGATATCAAAAAGTGTCATCTTCAAGAAGATCCGAGTAACGCCATCAGGAATTTCGTGAAGGACTTTGCTAATAAAAACGATATTTCCTTTTTCAACACAAGAGAACAAAGAGGCTTATTAAGAACTCTAATGATTAGAACTTCTACTACAGGAGAGATCATGGTAGTGCTTCAGCTTTTTGCTGAAGATGTTGAAAAAAGAACCTTATTATTAGATGCTCTTGCCCAGGAATTCCCTGAAATTACTTCCCTTCAATATGTCATCAATTCAAAAGGGAACGATACCATTTACGATCAAGACGTAATTTGTTATAATGGGAACGATCACATTTTTGAAGAAATGGAAGGGCTGAAATTCAAGATTAATGCCAAATCCTTTTACCAAACCAATTCTCAGCAAGCTTACGAGCTTTACAAAGTGACCCGTGATTTCGCCGATCTTACAGGAGAAGAACTAGTTTACGACCTCTATACCGGAACCGGAACCATAGCTCAGTTTGTTGCGGCTAAAGCTAAAAAAGTAGTGGGTATTGAAGCTGTTCCTGTTGCTATTGAGGATGCAAAGGAAAATGCAAAAAGAAATAACATAGAAAATGCTGAATTCTATGCAGGGGACATGAAAAAAGTGTTCACAGCAGAATTCATACAACAACATGGGCAACCCGATGTTATAATTACCGACCCTCCAAGAGATGGTATGCACAAAGATGTAATTGAACAAATTATTGGTATATTGCCGAAACGCATTGTTTATGTAAGCTGTAACTCTGCCACTCAGGCAAGAGATCTTGCTTTATTAGACGAACATTACAAAGTAACCAGAGTGCGTCCCGTAGATATGTTTCCTCAAACTTTTCATGTAGAAAACGTTGTATGCTTAGAATTAAGATAAAAATGAAATCGCTCTACAAAGTAGCATTAGGCCTAAGCGGTATAATACTACTTTCTTTGGGTTGTCAGCGAGACGACATTTGTTCGGAAACAACCCAAACCACTTCCAGATTGGTACTTTCCTTCTATGATGCCGACAATGTGAATGTGTTGAAAGCACCTCCAAATATGAATGTTAAGGCTACTGATAACGACTCCCTTCTTTTTGAAACTATCAATCAGAATAACATCGCTATTCCGCTTAAAACCGATGGGAACAGTACAGAATATGAATTTATCATTAATGCTGAGGAAGAGGATGATGAGCCATCGGTCGACATAAATTCAGATATCGTTCAATTCACTTATGCGAGAAGTGAAGAATATATTAGCCGAGCCTGCAGTTATAAAGTGGTTTACAGCAATTTAAACGCAGTACTCACCTCGGAACCAAACAGCAATTGGATAAAAAATATTGTTATAGAAGAATCTAATATTGAAGATGAAACAACTACTCATATTTCTATTTACCACTAGCCTCTTCTTATTGGCTAATATTCCAAATCTTTGGGCACAAACTCCGGCAGTTGAAACTGATTCTATCCAGTATAAAGAGCGCTACGGACTTAGATTGGGAATCGATCTAAGCAAACCTTTAAAATCTATTCTAAAAGACGATTATTCAGGCTTTGAAGTGCAAGGCGATTATAGAGTTTATAAAAATTATTACTTGGCTTCAGAAATTGGTAATGAACAACAGACCTTTAAAGAGCGGGATCTAAAATCTACTAGTAAAGGAAGTTACATTAAAATTGGAGCCGATTATAATGCATATGAAAATTGGGCAGGAATGGAAAATATTATTTTTGTAGGTGCACGCTATGGATTTACCACTTTTTCTCAAACCAGAGATTCGTATTACATAAATACTGGAAGTTCCAATTATTTCCCGGATAACGTTATAAATACATCTACAGAATTTAATGGTCTTACCGCAAGCTGGCTGGAACTTATGGTGGGAGTAAAAGTTGAGTTGTTTAGCAACCTCTATCTTGGAGGAAATTTTCAATTAAAAAGATTGGTTTCCCAAACGCAACCCGATAATTTTGATAACTTAACAATTCCCGGCTTTAACAGAACTTACGATGGAAGCATGTATGGCGCCGGGTTTAGTTATAGTATCTCCTATTTGATTCCTCTTTACAAGAAAGCTAAAGATTAGTTTTCCTGATCTTTCAGTTTGTGTAATTTCTTGGTTCCTTCATAGATATCATATTTCAGGAATTTAGATTCTAGAGCACCATTGTATAATTTGATCTTTCTTGATGGTCTTAACCCAACATGCTTTATAGACTCCAGATTTGAAGTTATAAACCAGGCTTCGGTTCCCGGGTAGCTTTGTTTAAGTGTATCTCCTATTTCCTTATAAAAAGCCGGCATATCAATATTCAATCGTTCCCCATAAGGAGGGTTAAAAACCATATGTAAATGGCGTTCTCCCTGCTTTATACTTTCAAAGAAGTTTTGTCTCTTTACAGTAATAAATTCTGAAAGATTCGCATTTTCAACATTATCTGTAGCCTTTTCAACAGCTGATGGTGCAGTGTCATATCCCATAATATTGAAATGGAAATCCCTAACTTTTTTCAATACAGATTCTTCGATTTTTTCAAATAAGTCAACATCCCAGTCCTTCCATTTTTCAAAGGCAAATTCCTTTCTATTCAGGTTTGGGGGAATATTACAGGCTATCATGGCTGCCTCAATTAATATTGTTCCACTCCCACACATTGGGTCTAAAAAATCACATTGGCCATCCCACCCGGACATAAGTAATAGTCCGGCAGCTAACACCTCATTTATAGGGGCTATATTAGTCGCGGTTTTGTAACCTCTTTTATGTAAAGATTGTCCAGAGCTATCCAAAGACACGTTACATGTATCCTTTTCAATATGTACATTAATTCGAAGTGTGGGAAAGTCCAGATCTACACTAGGGCGCTTATCAAACTTTTCTCGAAATCTATCAACAATAGCATCCTTTGTTTTTTGAGCTATATATTTAGAGTGTGTGAACTTTTCAGAATGCACCGTAGCATCTATAGCCAAAGTATCATTAACATCCAGAAATTGCTCCCATGCAATCTTCTTTATCTCATTATAAAGGTCATCTTCAGAATGTATCTTAAAACTTTTAAAAGGCTTTAAAATTTTAATTGCGGTGCGTAAACACAAGTTAGCCTTATACATGAATCCCAGATCCCCGTAAAATCTAACATTTCTAATTCCTTCCTTTATATCCATTGCCCCTAAGGCACGTAACTCTTTAGCTAGAATCGGCTCAAAACCATAAAGGGTTTTTGCCACCATCTCAAAATTATTTCCCATTCTCATTAATTATAGAACCGCAAAAATACATTAATTTTGTTCGATATGATAATTACTAGCCCGTGACAACCCTTAATTTTACAGGACATTAATGAATGCTGAAATTAAGAATCCCATTATTTTCAAAGAGACTATATAAATGATATACTTATTACCATTATTGTCCGTATTTATCGGCTATCTGATTGCACTTTTTCTAAAACCCTCATCCTCGCTAGGTTTTAAGCTATTACTCTCTTTTAGTGGAGCTTATTTGCTATCTATTACCGTGTTTGAACTTCTTCCAACGGTGTATGAAGGAGGATCAGAGCATATTGGAATTTTTATCATGCTTGGATTATTGCTCCAAATTTTATTAGAATTCTTTTCAAAAGGTGTGGAACATGGACATATACATCATGACGAAAATACTGGGAAATTTCCTTTGGTACTGCTCATAAGTCTCTGCATCCATTCTTTGTTGGAAGGTTTCCCCCTTCATAACACCGAACATTTATTACATGGAGTAATTATTCATAAGATCCCGGTAGCCGCTATATTATCCACTTTTTTAATACATTCTAAGATAAGTAAATTTCAGGTTTTCTTATTTCTAAGCATATTTGCATCCATGACACCATTGGGGAGTTGGATTCAGTCAAATTTCACACAATTAGATCAATATAACTACTTTATTAGTGCAGCGGTAATAGGAATATTTCTACATGTTTCTACGACCATCCTATTTGAAGCCTCTAAAAATCATACTTTTAACGCTTCTAAACTTGCAGTTATTATCTTCGGAATATTATTGGCATATCTTTTATAACCTATGTTTAGCAAAGAAGAATCAAAAAAGATGCGTCAGGAATTCTGGACCGAATTTGGTCAGCGCCATACTCGTAAATGGATGCTTTATAATACCAGCATTAAAGAGATAGAATTAAAGTTTACTTTTGATACAGAGCAGGCTCAGGTGTCACTTGATGTTGTATCTGCAGACGATCTAATTAGAGCTTATTACTATGAGAAGCTGTTAGGGTTAAAGAACATCTTACTTACAGAATATTTACCTGATGCATTATTCGAAGAAAATTATCTGCTACCAGAAGGTAAAACAGTCTCCCGGGTATATGTACAATTAAAACGAGTTAATATACATAGTAGAAAAGATTGGGATCTGGTTCAAAAATTCTTAAATGACCGAATGAATTTAATGGAGGAATTTTTCAAAGAGTATAGCGACTATATCGCAGATTAACACACTTTTTCCCTCCAAGCATTCCATTCTAAACTCGATTTAGAAATAGTATTTTAACAAGAGCCAGAGCTTACCAGACACCCTTATAAAATCTGTATTTGATTAATATGTCGTCCCCCTTCGGGCCGGGCTTTGCGCGCTACGCGGTAGCCAGCTTCAATCCCTGGCCGGGTGGCAGATTTAGAGGAAGATGGTCCAGCAAGAAAGACAGCCTTCGTGGGCTGTTTTTTATATGCTGAAGATTTCCTGGGGGAGCTTTGCATTTAAAAAGCTCTTAAAAACAAAAAACCCCTTCATC
>NZ_JAKGTH010000011.1 GCF_021568705.1 Gillisia lutea | reverse complement strand
TAAAAAGAAATCCCATACCAAACCGAAGCGGACTAGGAAGTCGCGGTAAGGGTATAATGGAGCAGAGAAATTGTTGTTATACTATATATAGAGTTCACCCACTATCGATACCGGCCTGTCCATTTATTAGTGAGTTCAATAAAATCAAAGTCTAAAGTGCTAGATTGAGGCTCTAAAATTCCAGATTGAAAGGAACGCTGCAAAATATCTTCTATCATATAATCTTCCTTAACAGCTTCAGGGTGATATTCTTCTTTTAAAGATATTTCAAAAAGACTAGCGGTGGTATTGTACCAAAAGGCCCGCCATCCGCTTTTTAAATTTTTAATCAGGCTGTACGTAGTAATTCCGGTTTGTCTATGAATAAGCTTTACTAAGATCTGCCCTTCTGTATGAGTGAGTTTCTTCAATTCGGCCGCAAATTGATCTTCAATATAGTTTTGAACAATTTTGGTATATTTCTTTTGTGCTCTCTTTGTCTTTATTTGATCGAGCCGCGAATTAAGCTCTGTCAACCTTTCAGACGCCAATTTTGCATAAGGGTAAACCTTTCTTGTTTTTCTTCTTAAAATAAGGTAAGCCCTCCTATCGGCATTAGAAGCAAACTTCACTTTCCCTAAGATACGCACCTCGTCTAAAGTTATGGATTCCCTCATAACCGTATCTCCTTCTATAATGAAATATTCACTTTGGAGAGTATCCTGAACAGGCTCCAATTGTTGAGCCTGTATACTGAATAATACAAAGAATAGCAGCAATGTATAATATAGCTTCAAACGTATATTTTTTTTAAAATTCAATTTATCATAAACCAAAACCATTCCAAATTTACAATTAATGGTCTTGTCATACATTTAATTCTTAGTAAATTCGTGAAAAATTATATTATGAAACACGACGAATTATTAGATAAGAAATCAATAGATTTTCTAGAAAAATATCTGAATAATGCTTCACCAACTGGTTATGAATGGGAAGGTCAGAAAATATGGATGGATTATCTAAAGCCTTATGTTGATGAATTTATAACTGATACTTATGGTACTGCTGTTGGAGTTATTAACCCTGATGCCGAGTTCAAGGTAGTTATTGAAGGACATGCCGATGAGATATCGTGGTATGTGAATTACATTACCGATGACGGATTGATATATGTAATTAGAAATGGAGGAAGTGATCATCAAATCGCCCCCTCTAAACGAGTGAACATTCACACGAAGAGAGGTATTGTTCAGGGTGTATTTGGATGGCCAGCCATTCATACCCGAAGTAAAGAGAAAGAAGAAGCTCCTAAACTTGATAATATCACTATAGATGTAGGGTGCACGAGCAAAGATGAAGTGGAAGAACTTGGAGTACATGTAGGTTGTGTTATCACCTATCCCGATGAATTTTTTATTCTCAATGAAAACAAATTTGTATGTCGAGCTTTAGATAATAGAATGGGAGGTTTTATGATCGCTCAGGTTGCACGACTATTAAAGGAGAATAAGAAAAAACTTCCTTTTGGTCTTTATATCACCAACTCGGTACAGGAAGAAATTGGGTTACGAGGTGCCGAAATGATTACTCAACGCATTAAACCCAATGTAGCAATTGTAACCGACGTTACTCATGACACCACTACGCCTATGATCGAGAAAAAAACGAATGGGTATGCGAAAATTGGTGAAGGACCAGTAATTTCCTATGCTCCGGCGGTTCAGAATAAACTGAGAGAATTATTGATTGATACCGCAGAGAAAAAGGAAATCCCTTTCCAAAGAGCAGCATTATCTCGTGCTACGGGTACAGACACCGATGCATTTGCTTATAGTAATGGCGGTGTTGCATCTGCATTAATATCTTTACCCTTACGTTATATGCATACAACTGTTGAAATGGTACATAAAACCGATGTAGAAAATGTAATAAAACTGATTTATGAAAGTATCTTAAACATTAAACAAGGAGATAATTTCAGCTATTTTGACTAAATAATTAATCTTAAATAAAACAGGTCGCTAATTAGCGACCTGTTTTATTTAAATTTTCACATTATTTTATTATCTATACTAATTCGTTATAATTATAACAGAATTCCTCAATGACTATTAGACGATTCTCTGTTAACTTTTATTGAAGACTTTACTCAAGCCTCGCTATTGAGATGGCTTATTTTTCTTTCAGGTTAAATAAAATATTCTTATATATTATCAATTAATTCTAGTGGGCTGAATTTTTCGTAATTCCAAACGGCAAGCGTTAGGGCTTTATTTCAAAACTATTAGGTAAAGATAGTTTCGCATACCATAATTGATAAATTAATTTTTAATCATCAATCATTCCCATAGAATTCCAAAAATTGTTTGATTTTATCTATATTATTTACTTTATGTGATTTTAAATAATTTTCAGCTATTGAATTTCCGGCAAATATTTGTTTTAAATCCTTGGTTTTGAGATGAATTTCTTTCATATCATTATCTTTTATGATATAATATTTATAATCTTGAAAAATCAATATATTATCAATTCCCAAGATATCGCTTTTCTTCCTTGTAGCTGCAAGCTCAGGTTTAGCTATGAATTTTAAATTCTCCTCATTATAGAATTCTAAATAATATGATTTATTATTTTCTTCTCCTCTTAATATTAAGGCATAAGCTCCAAAATCATATTTAATATTATCAATTTTAGGTAAAATTCTTCGTTCAGAATTCGGAGTGAGCTTTATTTCCACAATATCGTCCAGAAGATTGAATCTTAAATAGGCAGGTTGTGAAGTTCCATTCTGAATATCTGAAATATTACCCAGTACAAAATCATTATTTAAATAAATACTACCTTCGTACTTATTAAATCCTTCATAACGATCATCATTAGGGAAATATCTCAAATGATCTATAATAGGGGGTATCTGAGAAAACATTGTTAAATGAAAAACCGAAAATGCGAAAATTAAAAAAGTCTTTTTCATAGCAGTATTTTTAATAATTTAATAATCATGTGCGATCTTATTGAAGTGAGAATTTATAAATTGTTTATTAATATACTTATTTTTAATATTTCTACCAAATCTACAATTAACATTTATTTACTTACCCTAATATAATGTTCATGATTCAAGAACTATTGCAGACAAAATTGTTATAATTGTTAAAAAACACTTGCTTCCTATCTCCTTTTGTAATAACATTCTTAGGAATAACCCAAAAAATTAAAGGTAATACTTCAACGAACAAGAATTCATTTGCACAAAAGTTAGATCAGTTAGTGCAATATGGAATCTAAATTGGTAGCGTGGAGTTTATACCGAATTTTCTTGTACTATATGATGATGGATTAATTGGCCAGGCTATTGATAATTGCAATTGTGGATTCATACTCTCCGAGGTGGCTCTAAAAAAAACAGAAATTTTTAGTTATATCGACGAAGGAATAAAGTTTATTTAATAAAAACGCTTGCTTCTTTTGTAAAGAAGCAAGCGTTTTTATTGCTCGAATTTTCACAAAAAATTATAATTTGTTTGTTTTGAATCGTGTTATCTTTAAATAAAAAATCCATGACAATCACTGAAGATTCTATTGAGACTCTTTTAAAAGATCCAGAAGAAGCCGCATCTATGGCTAATCTTATATATTTAAAAGAACATCAACTTTCCATTTTCAGAAAAAAGCATGGAAAGGGCTTTATATATTACAGGAAAGATAAAAAGATTTCTGATAGGAAGGAAATAGAAAGATTCAAGAGTCTGGTGATTCCTCCTGCATGGAGAGACGTAAAAATCGCCCATCATAAAAATGGGCATTTACAGGTTATTGGATTGGATGAAAAAAGCAGAAAACAGTATAGGTATCATCCTAAATGGTCGGATTTGCGCAATCAGACCAAATTTTATAAGATGATAGCATTTGGCGAACAACTTCCCAAAATAAGAAAGCGAGTTGATAAAGATCTTGATCTTCCGAAAATGACCAGAAGAAAAGTTCTAGCGTTGGTGGTTAGGCTTATGGAAGAAACCCATATTAGAATTGGAAATGATTATTATGCAAAAAAGAATAAGACTTATGGCCTTTCAACGTTGCGTACTCGACATGTAATAACTTCTAAGAATAAAATGAAATTCGAGTTTGTTGGAAAAAAAGGAAAGGAACACTCTGTGAGCATTCGAAATAAAAAACTTATTAAACTAGTAAATCAATGTGAAGAAATTCCGGGATGGGAACTTTTTAAATTTTTTGATGAATATGGGGAAAAACAAGTTGTTGATAGTGGCATGATAAACGAATATATTCATGAGATAAGCGGAGATATTTTTTCTGCAAAAGATTTCAGAACTTGGGCTGCTTCAAAAATTTTCTTTGAAACTTTACACGAGGTGGGGCATGTCCCGGAAGAAAAAGAAAATAAAAAAAATATAATAACAGCCTTAGATGCTGCAGCAACCGGCTTAGGAAACACTCGTACAGTGTGCAGAAGTTATTACGTTCACCCCTACCTAATGAAATCATATGAAGAAGGAGACATTGTAAATCATTTCAAAAAAATAAAGGAAGAAAAATCCAAAGATTATTCTTCCTTATCATGTTCAGAAAAAGTGATGTTAAATATTTTTAGAGAGCATGCAACTAAATAAGTACTCTAAAAACTTATTTAATGGTATCATAATATTTCAACATGTTGACAACATCTTCAATATCCTTTATTCTATTATTATCAAAATATTCTTTCATCCCCTTCTTATCCCCCAATAACTTCTTAAAATCCTTTTCCTTTAATCTCACTTCTTCAAAGGTAGAACCAGGTTGGCCTATATAATAATTAACATCTATATCTAAGGTTGCTGGTTTTGCTTTTTCATAACCTGTTTTCGCAATTTGACCAGGAATAACTTTTGAGCTTGGTTTGGCTATAAAAATAATATTATCGGATGAATAATAATTTATTATAAATCCATTGATCACACCTACGTCCTTTACCTTATATGAACCTAATGCATAATAATAGTCTTTTAATTTATATGTGAATTTTTGTTGTCTTGGTAAAATATAGATCTCAGTTTGAGAGGGGCCAACTTTTACTTCTATTTGGTCATCTACAACATTGTATCTAATATAAGCGGTTTGGTTTTTAACCCCTTCTTCTTGGATAATTCCCGGAGAAAATTGATCCTCGAAATATGGAGAACCTTCTAAATCATTAGTTATAGATGATTTTGTCTGAATCTGATTTCTAGAGTTTCCAGCGTCAAATGGATTAAAACCTTGTGAATAACCTATGAAGGTTAGAGTTAGAAATACCGCTGTTATAATTTTTATTTTCATATTTAAGTTATTTATTAAACTGCCATCAACTATCAGACCACTAAACCAATGATCGATCAATTATCTCATCAATTATTTCAGGATTCAGCAATGTAGAAGTATCTCCAAGATTTGAAGTATCGTTCGAAGCAATCTTTCTTAGAATTCGCCTCATAATTTTACCACTTCGCGTTTTTGGAAGACTGCTTACGAACTGAATCTTATCAGGTTTGGCAATGGGACCAATTATTTTAGACACTTCTGCTTTGATCTCATCTTTCAATACCTCAGATGGTTCTACATCATTATAAAGAATAACATAAGCATACAGTGCATTTCCCTTAATATCATGTGGAAATCCAACCACTGCACTCTCTGCAACTTTTGGATGCTCATTTATGGCATTTTCAATTGGAGCCGTTCCTAAGTTATGACCCGAGACAATTACAACATCATCTACTCTACCAGTAATCCTGTAGTTACCGGTAGCATCTCTATACGCTCCATCTCCCGTAAAGTACATATTGGGATAAGCAGAAAAATAAACTTCTTTGTACCTCTGATGATCACCATAAATAGTTCTTGCCATAGAAGGCCAAGGAAATTTAATCGCTAAGCGCCCTTCAGCCTTTTCATGAATATTCTCCATTTCCACTCCTTCTTCATCTATTAAAGCTGGCTGAACACCTGGCAAAGGTAATGTAGCAAAAGCCGGCCTGGTAGGAGTAATTCCTGCTAAAGGTGATATCATAATAGCTCCTGTCTCGGTTTGCCACCAAGTGTCCACAATTGGACAATTCCCTTTTCCTATCATATCATTATACCAATGCCAGGCCTCCTCATTTATTGGTTCCCCTACAGATCCAAGAACCTTTAGTGATGAAAGATCGCTTTTTTCAACAAATTGAATTGGCTGTTTAGCCAATGCTCTAATCGCTGTTGGAGCCGTATAGAAATGGGTTACTTTTAATTTATCAATGATCTCCCAAAACCTCCCATAATCTGGGTAACTGGGAACCCCTTCAAACATTACGGTCGTGGCTCCGGCCGCTAAGGGACCATATATAATGTAAGAATGACCCGTAATCCAACCTATATCTGCTGTACACCAGTAAACATCGTTTTCTTTGGAAGTTCCATGGTTATATTGAAATACATTTGCAAAGGTATAAGTTGTTCCCACCATATAACCTCCGGTGGTATGAACCATACCTTTTGGTTTACCGGTAGATCCGGAAGTATATAATATGAAGAGCATATCTTCGGCATCCATAGTTTCTGCCGGACAATCACGCTCCACTTTCTCCAATTCCTCAAACCAGAATTTATCCCTTCCTTCCAGCATTGGGGTATGCTCTACAGTTCTTCTGTAAACTATTACCGTTTCGATAGACGGAGTGGACCTTAATGCTTCATCACAAATCTCCTTTAAGTTTACCGGTTTAGACCCACGATAAACCTGATTTGCCGTTATAAGCATTTTGCAGTCAGAATCATTAATTCTACTGGCAATTGCGGTACTTGAAAAACCGGCAAAAACTATAGAATGCACCGCTCCAATACGCGCACATGCCAACATTGCTATTGCAAGTTCAGGTATCATAGGCATGTACAAACATACTTTATCCCCTTTTTTAATACCATTATTCTTTAAAACGTTGGCAAAGTGTGAAACCTTTACAAATAACTGTCTGTAAGTAATATATCTAGACTCTTCATCTGGATCGTTTGGCTCCCAAATTATAGCGGTTTTGTTCCCCAATTTCTCGAGATGACGATCTAAACAATTTTCGGTGATATTAAGCTTTCCCCCTTGAAACCATTTTACATCAGGTTTGGTGAAATCCCATTCCAAAGTTTTATTCCATTTTTTTTGCCATTGAAATTTATCGGCTATATTTTCCCAAAATGTTTCAGGGTCTTCTACACTTGCCTGGTAGGCTTTTTTATATTCTGCGAATGATTTGATTTGTATTTCTTTCATTCTCTAAAAATATACAAAGCTGTTTAAACAGCAAAAGAGAGCTCCTATAATTTATTAGAATAATATAATGTTTATACTTGTTAAATAATATTATCGGATGTATTTAAGCTTTCAACTACTGGTATATTAAAAAAATGATTAATAACCTTGCGGTATGACTTTACATTTAAAATCAATTTACACCCTTATAGCAGCCCTTATCATGCTCATTCCTTATTATACAAAAGCTCAGAACTATCAGTTAGAATGGTCTGATGAATTTACCAGTCCCGAAATAAATGAAAAGTATTGGAATTTTGAGTATGGGCTCGGAAAAAATAATGAACTGCAACATTACAGGTCTGCAAAACAAAATGCTCGAATTGAAAATGAAAAACTTATTATTGAAGCCCATAAACAACATTATGAAGATGCTAATTATACTTCGGCTCGGTTAAATACATTGGATAAAAAGCATTTTAAATATGGGAAAATTGAAGTAAGAGCAAAATTACCACAGGGAAAAGGTACCTGGCCAGCCATTTGGATGTTAGGTGCAAATCACAAAAAGGTGGGTTATCCCTACTGCGGAGAGATTGATATTATGGAATTTGTAGGAAAGGTCCCCGGTGAAGTTCATGGAGCAATTCATTATCCAATTGATAGAGAAAATAATATTGACTCTGTTTCCGATAATTACATTTTACCCTCCACGGAAGATGAATTTCATGTTTACAGTATTGAATGGAATAAGCATGAAATCAATTATTTTGTTGACGGCGATCACTATTTCGCCTTTAATATTGACGACGCAAAACGTTTTGGTAGAAAAAACGTTTTTAGAAAGCCATTTTACTTGGTTATTAACTTAGCCTTAGGAGGAAAATGGGCCGGAGAAGTAGATGATTCTATCTTTCCAACCCAATTTTACATCGACTATATACGTTATTATAAAATAGCAAAGTGAAGAAAATTGCTATTGCTTCGTATTTAGATACTCCAAAACATTTTTTTCAATCCTATTTTGAATATCGTTAACATCAGCCTTAATAAAATCTGATCCCGTTATCTTCTCATATAGTTCAATATATCTTTCAGAAACAGTTTGAATGTAAGCATCGCTCATTTCAGGAACAGTTTGGCCCTCCAGTCCTTGAAAATCGTTCTCTATAAGCCATTGTCTAACGAACTCTTTAGATAACTGTTTTTGAACCTCCCCTCGCTCTTGTCGTTCTTTATAGCCGTCGGCATAAAAATATCGGGAAGAATCTGGGGTATGAATTTCGTCTATTAAAACTATTTTACCATCCTTAGTTTTACCAAATTCATACTTTGTATCTACTAAAATCAAGCCTCTTGAGGCAGCGATCTCGGTACCTCGTTGAAATAATTTACGTGTATAATCCTCTAAAATCTCATAATCTTCTTTGGATACAATACCACGCTTAAGTATATCTTCTTTAGAGATATCCTCATCGTGATCTCCCATTTCAGCTTTTGTTGCAGGAGTAATAATTGGAGTAGGAAATTTATCATTCTCCTTCATACCATCAGGCATCTCTACCCCACAAAGTATTCTTTTTCCTGCTTTATATTCACGAGCCGCATGACCAGATAAATAGCCACGTATTACCATTTCCACTTTAAAAGGATCGCAATTTAATCCCACAGCCACATTAGGATCTGGAGTTGCCGTTAGCCAGTTTGGCACTAGGTCTTGAGTATCCTTCATCATTTTTGTTGCTATCTGGTTTAATATTTGTCCTTTAAAGGGTATCCCCTTTGGCATTACAACATCAAAAGCAGAAAGTCTGTCGGTGGCTACCATTACAAGCATATCATTTTCAAGTTGATATACTTCTCTAACCTTTCCTTTATAAACAGATTTCTGACCGGGAAAATTAAAATTAGTGTCAATTATGGTATTCTTCATAGTAACTATTAATCCTGAATAAGGAATATGGTTTATAAATTAGTTGAATAGTGCTATTAAATATTTTATTCGGTATGTTCAATTTTTTTATACGCTGAAATAATTCGTTTTACCAATCGGTGACGAATCACATCTTTATCATCAAGGTAAACCATCCCTATCCCATTTACATCTTTTAGAACCAACAAAGCTTCTTTAAGCCCAGATATCACGCGGCGTGGCAAATCGATTTGTCCAGGATCGCCAGTAATAATAAATTTAGCGTTCTTTCCCATTCTGGTTAAGAACATTTTCATTTGGGCATGAGTAGTGTTTTGAGCTTCATCTAAAATAACAAAAGCATTATCTAAGGTTCGTCCACGCATAAAGGCTAAAGGCGCAATTTGTATAACACCTTTTTCAATAAAAACTTCTAATTTTTCATGAGGGATCATATCTCTAAGCGCATCATATAATGGCTGCATGTAAGGGTCGAGTTTTTCCTTAAGGTCTCCCGGTAAAAAACCTAAGTTTTCACCAGCTTCAACTGCGGGTCTGGTAAGAATAATTTTCTTTACTTGCTTTTCCTTTAAGGCTTTTACAGCAAGTGCGACCCCTGTATAGGTTTTCCCTGTTCCCGCTGGGCCTATAGCAAATATCATATCATTCTTTTTGCTCAACTCCACCAACTTACGCTGATTCGCGGTTTGAGCTTTTATCAACTTCCCTCCTACACCATGCAATAAAATTTGACCGCTTTCAGCAGAGGTAGAATAATCGTCCTGACTTGTGCTAGTTAAAACCCGTTCTATATCATTTTCATCAAGTTTATTGAACTTTACAAAATGATCCATGAGCATGGTGAATCGCTTATCGAATTCTTCCAGCATATCTTCATCTCCATAAACCATGATCTTGCTTCCGCGAGCTACTAGTTTGAGTTTTGGAAAATACTTTTTAAGAAGTTCAATGTGTTCGTTTTGTTGTCCAAAAAATTCTCTTGGATTAATTTCTGAAAGTTCAATGATGAGTTCGTTCAAAAGCTGAAAGTATTAAGATTAATTTTCGATACTAGTTGACATTTTATTTGCTTTCACCAATACAAATCCTAATTTTGCTATCTAGGTTTGAGCAGATATAATTGCTATTTTTTCGCAGAATATGGATGAAATAAAATTATCTTAGCCTGCTATACAAACTTACGGAAAATAACACGCCACCACCTTAAAAAAATATTAACAATTGCCTATGGCTATTATCACTTTAACAACTGATTTTGGAGAGAAAGATCATTTCGCCGGGGCAGTTAAAGGGACAATCTATTCGGAAATGGATGATGTTCGTATTGTTGATATTTCACATTCTATTTCACCTTTTCATATTACGGAAGCATCCTATATAATTAAAAATGCTTACAAATGCTTTCCTAAAGGCAGTATACACATTATTGGAATTGATTCAGAGTTAACTCCAGAGAATAAGCATTTGGCCATTTTATTAGATGATCATTACTTTATTTGTGCCAATAACGGAATTCTAACTCTAATAGCTTCAGAAATAAAGCCGGAGAAAATTGTAGAAATTAATATTCATAACACCGTAGAATCTAACTTTCCCGTACTTGATGTATTTGTAAGAGTTGCATGCCATATTGCCCGTGGAGGCACATTGGAAGTGATTGGTAAGACCATAGAAAATTTACGATATTTAAAGGAAATTGAGCCCTACTTAAATTCTGAAAAAAACCAGATAATTGGTCATGTTCTTTATATAGATAACTACGGAAATGTGGTTACTAACATTAACCGTAAACTTTTTGAGAACACCGGAAAAGGAAGAAATTTCACCATTACTGCTCGTACTGCAAGATTTCAACAGATATACGAAACCTATAGCGATGCTATCAATTTCAAATTGGAAAAGGAAAAAAGAGAAGAAGATGGTAAAAAATTAGCTATTTTCAATTCTGCCGGATATATAGAGTTGGCGGTTTATAAAAGCAATCCCAGCACAGTGGGGAGTGCTTCTACCCTTTTTGGTTTAGAATTAAGAGATACCATTACCGTAAAATTTGAATAATATGTTTGTTAGAATTGTAAAGTTGGGATTTAAACCTGAAGCTATAGCCACATTTCTTGAAAATTTTGAAGATCAAAAATTGAAAATTCGAGGTTTTGAGGGCTGCCTCTTCCTAGAACTTTACAGAGACAAGAGCAATACCAATCAATTTTTTACGTATAGTTATTGGAAGGATGAAGCTGCTCTTGAAAAATACAGAAATTCTGATCTTTTTAATAATATATGGGCGAACACTAAAATTCATTTCAATCAGAAACCCGAAGCCTGGAGTGTAGATAAATTAGAGAGTCTGGCTTGATTACCTAACTATTAAACGAATTAAATAAAAGATCTTGATAGCAATCCTAAAAAAAGAAATGTATTCATTTTTTTCCTCACCTGTAGGATATTTGGTGATTGGAATATTTTTGACCATAAGCGGGTTATTTCTATTTGTATTTAATGGAGCTTATAACATTCTTGACAATGGCTTTGCCGATCTAAGTCCGTTCTTTAATCTGGCCCCCTGGATTTTTATATTCCTTATTCCAGCCATTACTATGCGTAGTTTTTCTGAAGAAAAAAGACAAGGTACCATGGAACTTTTGTTAACCAAACCTATAAGCACACAGCACTTAGTTATTGGAAAATTTTTGGGAGCATTACTCCTTAGTTTTATTGCCTTACTGCCTTCTATAATATATATTTTCACAATTTATCAATTGGGAGCACCTACAGGAAATCTGGATACAGGAGCGACTATGGGCTCTTATATTGGCTTATTCTTACTTGCAGCGAGTTATACTGCGATTGGCTTATTTGCATCTTCCCTTTCAACTAATCAGATTACGGCATTTATAATCTCATTATTCCTTTGCTTTCTTTGTTTCTTCGCATTTGAAGGTTTAGGGAATGTTCAAATGTTGGAAAATTCCAATTACGGAATGGAGTATTTAGGAATGAGCTATCATTATAAAAGCATAAGTCGTGGAGTAGTCGATACAAGAGACCTTATTTATTTTATAAGCCTGATCGGGTTCTTTTTAAGCCTGACCTATTTAAAAATTATACTCCCAAAAAATAAAGCTTAGAATTTGAAAAAACGCTCTACATATAAGTTCATTCTTATTTTAGCTACAAGCTTGGTGCTAGTCAATTTTATTTCTTCAAAATATCATCAAAGATTTGACCTTACTCAAGATAAGCGATATACCCTATCACCCGCAGCGAAAAACATTTTAGATAATGTAAAAAGCCCGGTTATAATAGATGTCTTTTTGAAAGGGAGTTTTCCTCCGGAATTTCGCCGACTCCAGAACGAAACACAGCAGTTCCTGGAAGAACTTACTGCCTATAATTCAAACATTCATTTCAATTTAATAGACCCTTTAGCTGAAGGTGATAATGCCAACACAATTGCAGAAGAATTCTATAAATTAGGAATGACGCCTGCCAGAGTAAGTGTTATGGAAAATGGAAAAGCAAGCGAAACCCTAATTTTCCCCTGGGCAATGGCAAGCTTTAATGAACAGAGTGTAAAGATCCCTCTCTTAAAAAATAAACTGGGAGCTACCGATGAAGAACGTGTGAACAACTCGGTACAACAGTTGGAATATGCATTTATAAATGCAATTAACCAGCTAGTTACTCCTCGTAAAAAGAAAGTGGCAATCATGCGTGGAAATGGAGAGCTGCCTGACTCGCAAATTGCCGATTTCATCAAAACCATACGTCCTTACTACTTTGTAGCGCCCTTTACTTTAGATTCTACAGATGTTAATCCTCAGAAAACTCTTGAAGATTTAAAAGAATTCGATCTTGTTGTAGAAGCCAAACCTACTGAAGCGTACACCGAAAAGGAGAAATTTGTTCTGGACCAATATATAATGAATGGAGGAAAAGCCTTGTGGTTGCAAGAAAATGTGGCAATGGAAACCGATAGTCTTTTCAATCCAACAGGAAGTGCTTTTGCTTTACCTCGAGACCTTAATTTAAGTGACTTCTTTTTCTCCTATGGAATAAGGATCAATCCGGTATTGATAAATGACATTTACTCCGCTCCAATTATACTAGCCAGTGGAAACGGCAGTGACACCCAATTTAGCCCCTACCCTTGGTTTTACAGTCCGCTAACAACCTCGCCTAACACGCATCCTATTATAAATAATATTGAAGCTGTAAAATTTGAGTGGGCCAACCAAATAGATACTTTAAAGAACAGTCTTAAAAAGACAATCTTATTAAGCAGTTCCCCTAAATCAAAGATCGAAGGTACTCCTCGCGAGATAAGTTTGAATATTTTAAATACACCGCCCGATATTGCCAGTTATACTTCGGGAGAGCAACCATTAGCAGTACTCTTGGAAGGTAAGTTCAAATCGGTATATAAAAATAGAATAAAACCTTTTGGTACAGCAGCTAAAGATGATAGTAAAAGCACTAAAATGATCGTGATATCCGACGGAGATATCATTAAAAATCAAGTTTCCAGAGGAGAGCCTCAAGAACTCGGATTTGATCGCTACACAGGTAATACCTACGGAAACAAGGAATTCTTGCTAAATGCAGTTAACTATCTTTTAGACGATTCCGGCCTCATCAGTATTAGATCCAAAGAAGTGAGCATTGCTTTCTTAGATACCGAAAAAGCTTCAGAAGAGCGCATAAAATGGCAATTAATAAATCTTCTATTCCCCCTTGTATTGTTGAGCCTAGGAGCTATACTCTTTAGTTACTTTAGAAAAAAACGTTATCTTAAAAAGTAAGTGGATCTTCGCTTTTTTATAATTCCGAATAAATATTAACAAAATTTAGCTTAATGCATTTTAAAAGCCCTTTAAAAACAGGGATTTACTGTAAAATCAACAGATTTTAATGTTAATAAATTATCCCGGGATGTTCTTCCGTTTTTGAATGATTAAGATATATTTGTAGTGATTAAAACTAATCGATACGTCCATGAAATTTATTGTATCCAGTACTTATTTGCTGAAACAGCTTCAAATTTTGGGAGGAGTTATCAACAACAATAACACTCTTCCAATTTTAGATAATTTTTTATTTGAATTAAAACAGGATGAATTAACTGTTTCTGCTTCAGATCTAGAGACTACCATGTCTGCTAAATTAAAAGTAGAATCAGATTCTGAAGGAGCCATTGCTGTACCAGCCCGTTTGCTTTTAGAGACTTTAAAAACTTTTCCAGAGCAACCTTTAACTTTTGTTGTTGAAGACAACAACACTATAGAGCTGAGTTCTAACCATGGTAAGTACGCTTTGGCGTATGCTGATGGGGAAGAATTTCCAAATGCAGTAGAATTGAACGAACCTAGCAGTACTATTGTACAAGGAGATGTTCTGGCAACCGCTATCAGTAAAACTATATTTGCTTCTGGTAACGATGATCTTAGGCCTGTTATGAGCGGAGTTTTCTTCCAGTTCTCTACAGAAGGTCTGACCTTTGTTGCAACCGACGCTCACAAATTGGTGAAATATTCGAGAGAAGACGTTTCGGCTTCCCAAGCAGCAGAATTTATCATGCCTAAAAAACCTTTAAATCTTTTGAAGGGGATTCTAGCAGGAAGTGAAACTGATGTGCTAATTGAATATAACGAGTCTAATGCAAAATTTACTTTTGAAGATACTCAGTTAATCTGTAGACTTATTGATGGAAAATATCCTAATTACGAAGCGGTAATTCCAAAAGAGAATCCAAATAAATTGGTTATAGATAGAAGTCAGTTCTTAAGTTCTGTAAAAAGGGTTTCCATTTTCTCAAATAAAACCACTCATCAGGTACGTTTGAAAATTGCCGGTGCAGAATTGAATATTTCCGCAGAAGACATTGATTACAGCAATAAAGCCGAAGAAAGACTTACTTGTTCATACCAAGGAGACGATATGCAAATTGGCTTTAATTCACGTTTCTTAACCGAAATGTTGAACAACCTTAATGCAAATGAAGTGCAATTAGAAATGAGCTTGCCAAATCGTGCAGGAATCCTTACTCCTGTGGATGGTTTAGATGAAGGTGAAAAAATCACAATGCTTGTTATGCCGGTAATGCTTAACAATTAAAAGAAGCATTCAACTATATAAATAAAGCCCGATTGAAATTCAATCGGGCTTTATTATTTGTATAAAACAGTTTTTTTATTTGAATATCTGAATACTGAAAGGGTAACTAGGCATCTCTCCTTTACTCACTTTTATGGCATTGATAATTGGGAAAACCAAGGCCAACAGTCCAATTACTATCAATAATAAAATTCCCAATCCGAATAAAATAATTAACGGAATACATATTAAGGAATAGATAAATAAGCTAATCTGGAAGTTAATGATCATTTTTCCGTGCATATCCATTTCATAAACCTTATCTTTTTGAGTTAGCCATAAAATAAGAGGAACAATGAATCCTCCTACCCCGGTAACAAGGTCCAGTAACTGACTTAGATGCATTATAATTAGCATTTGTTTATCTTCTCTCATCATTTTATACCTACTTTTTAGAATTTAAGTGACTGCTTTATTTATTAGTGCACTTATTCTTTTATATGTTACAGTTAATACATTAAATCCTCTGTTTTTTCTTTTATATCTTTGCAACATGATAATAAATGATAGTATTGTAGCATTGGCCACGCCATCTGGGGCCGGTGCAATTGCAGTAATAAGAGTTTCGGGGCCTGATGCCATTACTATAGTTTCTCCATTATTTAAGGCGAAAAGTAAAAAGAGCCTAAAAGATCAGCCTACCCATACACTACATCTGGGAAATCTTGTAGATGGAGAACGTATTTTAGATGAAGTTTTAGTGTCCATTTTTCACGGGCCAAAATCATATACCGGAGAAAATACTATTGAAATATCCTGTCATGGGAGCCAGTATATTCAACAAGAAATCATTCAGTTATTGATACGACATGGAGCGCGATCGGCTGAAGCTGGAGAATTTACTTTACGTGCTTTTTTGAACGGGAAAATGGATTTGAGTCAGGCAGAAGCCGTTGCCGATCTTATTTCAAGTGAAAATCAGGCTTCCCATCAAATGGCCATGCAACAAATGCGCGGGGGATTCAGTAATGAGATCCAGAAATTGCGTCAGGAATTATTGAATTTTGCCTCTCTTATTGAACTTGAGTTGGATTTTGCCGAGGAAGATGTAGAGTTTGCGAACAGAGATGAATTTAAGAGTTTGGTAAGTCGAATTCAGCAAGTATTAAAAAAGCTGATAGATTCCTTTGCAGTAGGAAATGTATTGAAAAATGGAATCCCTGTGGCTATTGTAGGTGAGCCTAACGTTGGTAAATCTACCTTATTAAATGCACTTTTAAATGAAGAACGCGCGATAGTTTCAGATATTGCTGGAACAACGAGAGATACAATTGAAGATGAGATCTCTATTGGCGGGATTGGCTTCCGATTTATTGACACCGCGGGAATACGCGAAACCGAAGATATAATTGAAGGCCTAGGGATTAAGAAAACCTTCGAAAAAATCAGCCAGGCACAGGTAGTAGTGTATTTAGTTGATAGTTCTAAGTTAAGTTCCGAAAGCGACCGACTGCACGAGGTACATGTGGAATTGGAAAAAATAAAGAATCAGTTTCCACTGAAACCTTTAGTAATAGTAGTTAATAAGATCGATCAACTTTCTGAGGCCGATATTGAAAGACTAAGAAATTCCCTGAGTGATATTAATGGTGCATCTCTCCAGTTGCTTTCTGCCAAGAATGGTATTGGCGTGGAAGAATTGAAATCAAAATTATTAGAATTCGTTAGTACAGGAGAGCTTCGAAACAATAACACAATTGTTACCAATAGCAGGCATTACAACTCTCTTCTAAGCGCTTTAGAAGACATAAATAATGTACAACAAGGTTTAAATAATAATCTTTCAGGAGATCTTCTCGCCATAGATATACGTGAAGCACTTCATCATTTTGGGGAGATCACGGGAGAAATCACCAACGACGACCTTTTAGGGAATATTTTTGCCAACTTCTGTATTGGAAAGTAACACAATCATTTAAGCTTTTTTCTTTTCTGGATTGGTTAAACCTGCGCGGCTCATGGCTCCCCAGGTTTTCTTTCCTCGGATGAGATCTATATTTCCCATAACAGCTGACCACATGATAACCGGATGATATATAACAGGCTCTAATAGAGCTGTACCAATTAACCTCCAAATATATTTTGGCTTCTTATACTGCTGAAAGGAGTACTCTTCAAAGAAAAGTGCTGTTATGGAAAAGAGAAAGGCAAAACTATAAACTGCCGTAAAAAATGTTCCAAAGATTAACCAGTTAATTTGCCCGAATAACAACAAGAATAAAAAAAATAGAATCCCAAAAAACTCGATCAATGGTGCGAGCCATTCAAAGAAGAACCAGAATGGGGTACTTAAAATTCCTAACACTCCATACTTAGCATTGAATATCATTTTTCTATGAATCCATAAGGTTTCGGCTGTTCCTCTAGTCCATCTATTGCGTTGTCGCTGTAAGATCTTCCAGCTTTGAGGAACTTCGGTCCAACATAGCGGATCTGGTACAAAACCAACACTATAAGGCTCATCTCTTTCCCGCATCATCCTTCTCATTCTCACAAGTAATTCCATATCCTCTCCCACGGTATGAATATTATAGCCGCCTGCCTGAATAACAATATCCTTATCAAACATTCCAAATGCGCCGGAAATAAGTAAAAGTCCATCTACACGAGACCAAGCCATACGCCCCATTAAAAATGCTCTGAAATATTCCAGTACTTGTACCCTTGCAATGAACTTTTCTGGAAGTTTAACTTCAATAATTCTCCCATCTTCTATGATACACGAATTGGCTACCCTTATTACACCACCTGAAGCAATTACCTTTTTTTCATCATTTAGAAATGGCTTAATAAGCTTAAGCATTGCATCATTTTCAAGAATACAATCTACATCTATACAGCATATTAAATTATTCTTACAAATATTAATACCTGTATTTAAGGCATCTGCTTTTCCTCCATTCTCTTTATCGACAACCGTCAAATTCTTAAAGGCCTTATTTCTGGACTTATAGATACCACGTACCTTTTTAGTTGGAATGTAGCTATGATAAAGCACCTGCTCTATTTCCAGCTCGTATTCTTCAATAAGTTTGGCTAAAGAATCGTCACTACTACCATCATTAATAATAACAATTTCGAAGGATGGATAATTTATGGTAAGAAGTGAGCGAACATTCTCTACAATATTCAAGCCTTCGTTAAAGGCTGGAGCTAAAATAGAGATCGCAGGAAGATTCAAAGATTGAAGTAAGGCAATTTCATCTTCAAAATTATTTCTTCTTTTATAATCCCTAATTTCAACTAATGAAAAAGCGGCAGAAAAAATATAACCCGCACATATAATAGAGCCATAAATTAAAAAAAGCCAACTGGCTATTTCTGTAACTTGGTGTAAAATTGGTGTCATTAAAGTCCCATCTCCTGTTCATGCAAATATTGCATATGTATCTCGTCTTTTTTGTTTGGAAAGAAATATTTTTCAATATTAAAATATTTTATTTTTAATTCCCAATCTTGAGCTGCTAACATAGGTTTTATTTCCTTTAGATCATCAAATGTTCCCAATTGTTCCACGCTTCTCAAAATCTCCTTTTTTATACTAATGCTCTCCTGCTTAAAAGTAGGTAATATCAAATTTAAAAGCTCGATGTACTCCAAACTGCATAGAGCATGAATTGCTTCCTTTCGTATGCTTTCTTTTTCATTTTTTAAAAATGGGAGAAGTTTAGGAATGTTCTCAAATTGATTGTATCTGGCAATCATCCTAATTGAAAATTCTACAACGGTATCCAATTTATGATCTAGCCATATAGAAAAATCTGGTGCAGGCCCCTGGTAAAAATTCTTAAGGGCATTTTCAATATATATTTGCTGCCACGTAGTTAAAGGTCGTTCTGTTTTATCTAAAAACTGCAGTGGATTGTCTTTGGCCACTTTTAAAAAGTAAAGCTGCGATTGCTGCCTTACCTCATTCTTCGGGTCGTTCAAATAGGGCTCTATCTTTTTAGCAGACACTTCAATTCCTAATTCTGATAGGGCATAAATAGCTCTGGCTACGGTAAACCAATTACCTTTTTTTAAATCATTTAAAACAAATTTATCTAGTTGTAATTGAAGAAAAAGTTCTTCTAAAGCAATTGCCGACTCCCCTTTTAAGTTTTCGTGGAATAACAGGATTTCTTTTATGGTTACTTTAATTTCTAACGGAGTTTTAAGGTGATCTGTTCTAAAATCCTCAATTTCCTTTAGTTTATCAAAATCTTCCTCAAATAAAAATGAATTTAAGAAGTCTATTAAAAGTAATTGCTGTGCCTGTTTTTTATCATTTCGGATATTTTTTTCAACTCTTAGAAAAATAATGAAACCTATTAAACCTATGGTAAGCAATAAGAAAAGTAAAATAAAAAGCGCATTAATTTTCATAATCCATGCCCACTCCTCAGGGAAATAAGCAGTGACGTTATGTAAAACATCTTTCATCTGAATCATGAATTATAAATAAGGTGAAGTAATTAATTGATAAATGTATAGCCCGGAGCCAACGATATATAGCAACCCTTTTTAATGCTTACGTAAAGTTTAAGCCTTAGGATTTGGCAAGAAGGCGTTTCACTCTTAGTGAAAGTTCGTTTGGGCTAAAAGGTTTGGTTATAAAATCGTCCACACCCATATTAAAAGCGTCCATTATAATTGTTTCTTGGGTTGATGTAGACAGTACTATAATGGGAGTTTGTGGATATACCTTTTTAATATAGCTTATTAGCTCATTCCCGGTAACGAAAGGCAACATTAAATCGGTTAGAATCAAGTCGAACTCACCTTCTTTTAAAAATTTCATGGCCTCTCTACCATCATGCGCAATGTGAACATCATTACCGTCTTTGGTTAATTTAAATTCCAAAGATTTAATTACCATTGGGTTATCTTCAATCACTAAAATTTTCTTCATACCTCTGAATTTAGCTCAGGAAAGTCCCGACTTAATTGTTCTGTAATGATATTAAATTCTTGTTGAAGTTCGCCGATAAGATAAGCCATTTCTTCATCTTTAGCTTCATTATTTATTAAGTGACAAATGGTTTCACCTGTTTCACTTTCCAGCATAGCAAATGAAGGCTTTATACCGTGAGCTATTTCTCTAATCTTGGTAAAATCACGGTGAGTAAGCACATTATTCAAGCTTTTAAGTTCCGAATCTACTGAAGTTTGAAACAAACCTAGAGATTCCATAATAATACTCTCGTTTCCGTCGAAAATCTCGTTAAGATAATTTAGAGAATACCTATTATTTTGAGCAGGGGCAATTTCAATAGATTTAGAAAAGACAGCATTAATATCCTCTATAAGGCTTTGTTTATGAAAGGGCTTTTTAACAAAGCCTTCCACATAAGAATGAACTCGAGGGCGCACCTCGGTAAGTTGGTTGTCCACACTAATTAGAACGGGAAGCGCTAAACCAAGTTCAGACTTTATATAATCGGCAGTTTGAAAGCCATTTAAGGGAAGAGAATCTTCCTGAATAACAAGTAGATCAGCGGTGCTATTATTCTGCAGCCATTGAATAGCTTCTATTCCAGATTTACAATAAACCAAATTCCATTCTTCAGATATAGCAATTTGGCTGAACTTTTCCTGTTCAATAATATTAGTTTCTACCAATAAAATAGTAAAACCTCTGCTTGGGGCATAAGTAGAATTTTCCATGATTCGGTGATTTGGGGAAATACCTGATCTAGATAAATATTAATTAAATAATATTAATAAGAAATTTTATTTCATCATTTATTTTCTGTTCGTATTGCGAAAGTACATCTTTTTTGAATGATTGTATACTTTCCAGTTCAATTGCTAAGTCTCTGAGGATGTTAAAATTGCAATTCAAAGCAGTTCCTTTAATGCTATGAGCTACTTTTTTAATGTTATCTAAATTTTCCTTCGCAATTTCATCAGCTAAACTAGCTGAAAGTTTGTTAAGATTTGAAGTAACTATTTTCATTAGTTCAGCTACATCCTCCTCATTACCCATAAATTTACTAAATAATTCGTTTCTATCATAATGAAGCTTTAAGTCGGTAGCTTTTTCAGGGGTTTCTAAAGCTTTAGGTGGCTCATCTTTTTCAATTAAATATAATTTAATAATGTCGTTAATGGTATCAAAAATTACCGGTTTAGTAATATAACCATCCATTCCGTATGAGGCACATCGCTCCTCTTCCCCTTTTACAGTTCTCGCGGTCAAGGCGATTATAGGAACATGCATCGCTTTGTTCTCATACGCCCTAATTTCAGTTGTTGCTTCAAAACCGCTCATTTGAGGCATTTGAATATCCATGAAAATAAGATCTACCTGCTTGGTTTTATAAGTTTCCACTGCTTCTAACCCATCGTTGGCTTCTAATATATTAGCATTAGGAAGTGCTTTTAAAATAATAGTTTTGGCCAAAAATTTGTTTACCGGGTTGTCTTCGGCTACCAAAATAGTGTAAATCTCGCTGGTTTCACTACTGGCCGACTCTTTAATATAATTATTAGAATCTTCTAATGGAACCTTTATATTTTTCAACATTCGGAATAACTGATCGATTTGAATAGGCTTGGTAACATTAAATTGTACTTCCAAATCTTTGCAAGCTTGATGTATCTTATCATCATCTGCTGAGCTATGCAATAAAATAATTGGGAGAATATCAGACGTAACTAAAAGCTTTTGTCTAATATGGCTTATAAGCTCAATTCCATTCATATAGGGCATATTGTAATCTACAATGGCCAGATCAAAGTCGTTTTCTACCTCCAGAGTTTGAAGAGCCTCAATCCCGTTGGCAACAAGGTGGGTTTCAATGTTAGAAATAGCAAGCATTTCCTGAAGGATTATTCTATTGTTTTCATTGTCGTCTACCACAAGTACCTTCTGAATTTCCTTTGATGATTCTTTAAAATTAGAATGTCCTTTTTCTGTTTCTAGAGTAACATTAAAAGAAAACTCACTTCCTATTCCCAAAGTACTTTCCACCTTTAATTTACTATCCATCAATTCCAATAATTTATTGCTAATGGTAAGCCCTAGGCCAGTTCCTCCATATTTCCTGGTGGTTGAAGAATCTTCCTGATCGAAGGCATTAAAAATCTTTGCAAGGTTATTAGGAGCAATTCCTATTCCCGTATCTCGTATAGTAAAAGTAAACTGCATTTCTGAGGAATCAACATTAAGGAGTTTTGCTTCTATTTTGAGCTCCACTTCCCCCTTTTCTGTAAATTTTACAGCATTCCCCAAAAGGTTGGTAAGTATTTGTCTTATTCTAACAGGATCTGCAAAAATATATCTGTTAACATCAGGAGAAATATTCAATAGAATTTCCAGATTCTTTTCATGCGCCTGATGTTTAATAATATCTACTGTCTGTCCGCAGAGTTCTATAAGGTCTGTCCTTTCTTCACTCAGTTCTAGTTTTCCGGCCTCTATTTTTGAAAAGTCAAGTATATCATTTATAAGGTCTAATAATGAATTTGCCGAATTATAAACGGTTTTCATGTATTGTTTTTGGCTTGGATTAAGTTCCGTTTTCATCAATAAATCGGTAAACCCAATAACTCCATTTAGGGGAGTACGAATCTCATGGCTCATATTTGCCAAAAATTCTGATTTAGATTTATTTGCCGATTCAGCTTTAATCTTAGCCTTTACCAAAGAATTTTCCATCTCCTTTCTACTGGTGATATCTTCAATTGTGGAGAGAATTATTTTCTTTCCGGAGGCGTCTTTCATTCTTACGCCGTTCACCAGAACCGGAACACTTCTTCCATCTTTTCTAATGAATTCATGCTCGAATGGATCGTCTGTTCCAAACTGAAGAAAGTGTTCAAGCTTTTCGATATCTTGATCTTCTCCCTGTGGAATGCATTCCCTATATGTAATATCTAATATTTCGTCATAATCGTAACCCACAGATTCTAAAAGTGCAATATTGGCATTAATAAACTTTCCTGATTCAATATCTATAAGACCAATTCCAATTGGGGAAAGTTCATATAAAGATCTAAATCGAAGTTCATTCTCTTTTATAAGCTGTTCTGCATTTTTACGCTCGGTAATATCTGATTGAGTTCCAATCATTCTAACAGGATTTCCATCTTCATCCCATTCTATTATTTTACCTCTGTCTAAAATCCATTTATAACTACCATCCTTGCATCTAACCCTTTTTTCTACGTTATATAATGGAACTTTATTATCAAAATAATCTTTTACCGCTCTATTAGATTTTTCTTTATCATTTGGATGAATTCTATCATCCCAATCCTTAATATCTGTCAAAGCTTCATCAGAATCAAAACCAAGCATGTTCTTGGCATGATTGGACAAGTATTGTTTGCCTTCTTGAATATCCCAATCCCACACTCCATCTCCAGAACCTTCTAAAGCAAATTTCCATCGTTGCTGGCTCTCACGAAGTTCCATTTCAATATTCTTCAAATAAGAGATATCAGATGCAACTCCTATATAACTGATAATTTCACCTTGATCGTTGGTAACTGCAGTTACCACTAATTGAATTGAGAAACGCGACCCATCTTTTCTAACATAAGTCCATTCCCGAGATTCAAATTTCCCATCCTTTGCTTTTTGAATGAACACATCAAAACCGCCTATTTGCCTACCATATTTTTCTGAAAGTTCTCTTCCTCGCTTCTCTACTTCTTCCTCATCATGAAAAAGAATAACATTTTCTTTACCTATTAACTCTTCAGATGTATAACCTAATAAATTTTCTGCACCTCTATTTATCTTTCTAATCGTTCCACTTAAATCAGCTTCTATTAATGACACCTGGGTAGTAGCATCCATTACAGATTGTAATTCATGTAAACTGTCCCGTAAGGCTTCTTTGGCTAACCTGCTTTCGGTAATATCATTTATTTGTGTGATAAAGTATAATGGATTGGATTCTTCATCCCTTAAAAGAGAAACATTTAGTAAACCGTAGATGATACTTCCGTCTTTATGGAGGTATCTCTTCTCAATGGTATAGGCCTCTCTCTTATTACTCAGTAGCTCAGTAACGAGTTCTTCATCAATTGTTCTATCACCAGGATGGGTATGCCCATGAAAACTGATCTTTAAGAATTCTTTATGTGGGTAACCTGCCATTTGAGATAACGTACGGTTAACGCTTAACCAATCACCTTTTAATCCAACCATTGCCATACCGTTAGGAGAAAATTCGAACGCGCTTCTAAATTGATTGGCGCTTTCCTGAGCTTTAGCTTCCAGTTCTTTCCTAAAGGTAATATCTTCCACCTGAGTAATTATCAAGCTGGGCGATCCGTCGTCATTTTTTATAAGTGAGGTATTAATATTACACCATATAATCTCTCCGTTTCTCTTTATGAACCTACCCTGTAATTTATAATTATTGATCTCACCTGAAAGCAATCTTGTTCTATAATCGTGTGCCGTTGCTAGATCATCAGGATGCGTTACATCACGAAAAGTTAAACCTAGAGTTTCTTCTCTTGTTGCATTTTCATATCCAAAAATGTTTAATGTGGCCGGGTTAATCATTACTAAAGTATTGTCCGGATTCACCAAAACAATCCCAATAGAAGAGTTGTGAAATATTTGTTGAAATCTGTCCTGGCTTAACTTTAACTCCAGTTCTCTATTTTTCTTTAGATTAATATCTTGAAATGCTCCATATACTCTAACACATCTTCCATTTTTCATTTCAGGTTTACCAAAGGCTCTCACCCAAACTTCATTGCCCTTAATAGTTACTATTTGCAATTCTTCATTAAACGGAATTCCATCTTCTACAGCAGCTTTAAAAAGCTCGGCTATTCTATCTCGGCTTTCACCCTTCTTATAAAAATTGATACCGGTATTAAGGTCTGGTTCATAATCTTGATCTACCTCATGTATATCTTTGGTTACTTTGGTCCACGTTAATTTGTGATTTACCAAATCCATTTCCCATCCCCCTATACGTGTGAGCTCGTTGGCTTCATTAAAAACCTCATTTAATTTTTTAAGATATTTATTTTCGGATAAAAGCTGTAAGTTCTCGCTATCATCTCTATTTACATTATGAAATACTAAAAGCAGTCGTGATTTCACGCCATTTTCCTTGGAAGTAATGTAACCCTTCCCTCCTAACAACACCATTTTATTATCGGTGTGCTTTGATTTGAAAACCGTTTCAAATGGCTTATCAGGGTTCATTGCAGCTTCTGTAACCAAACTAAGAACGTAAGGCCTATCTGAGGCTAGCATAATTTCGTTCCAGTTACTTTCTACATTTTTATCCTGTGATATTGAATATCCCAGCGTATCCCAGAAATTCTCACTTATCCAAACATTTTCTTTGTTTTCAAGGTCACAATACCAAATTCCATCAACTACATTGCCGCTTAACCATTTAAATACTGAGGGATCATTTTTAAGAAGCTCATAAAATTCAGATTGTAGGTAACTATTCAATTGGGGCATATTTAAAAAGTTTGCAAACTGTGAGTGAAATTTAATATTGAAATTGTTCCACCTATCAAAGTAATTCAATAACTTCAAAATTACAAACAATTCCCACTACGATATAAAAAAAGCACAATCATTTATATTTTCCAATAATTATGCATTCAATTAAAATGGAAATTAGAAAATATAATATTCCTGCAATCTATTAAATAGATTTATGCTTTTTAGGCTTTAAATAAACATAACCCTTAGAACTAATATTTTCAAGTATCCTAAGTTTTAAACCTGTCTTAAAATAGAGTATTAACACATCTATTTTCTTTATTTTCGCGTTTATAACCAATTTTGAATTCATTTAAAAAAGCACATATGACTAAATTACTTAGGCGAATTGCTTTTTTCATATTAGTTCTGGTTCACTTCTCATTTTTATTGGCAATATTCTTTGAGCGAATAAACACCCCGTTGATCATTGGATTTTTATTGTTTATATCAGCTTTAATTACCCATGCCTACTTTAATGCTCCACGAGATGAAGAAGCTCATTTTATAGAAGATTTATATGTGATTTTATACGTGGTTACAGGAGCTTTAAGCACGTATTATTTAAGTGTAGAATTTAAGTTAGGGCCTGTAATTGCAGCCGGATTAATCGGAACTATAGCCTCCTTTATCCCTGAATTCAATAAAAGAAATGAGTTTTTAAGAGAACTTCCTGCCTCTATATACTGTGGCGCCTTTGTGGGAATGACTGCTCCTGCTGTGGCAGAGGATTTCAGATTTATAATATTCGCTGCATTTATGACCGGTGCATTCCTCATTTTATCAAAAAATATTTTCAACGGGTTTGGCGGTAAACTTGGAACAATAGCCTTTGGCGGTGTGGCCTTTACTTCTTTGCTGCTATATCTTTTCTTTTAATTATGGATTCATTTATCATTATACTTACAGGAATAATATCGGCACTTGCTACATTTATACTTAATAATAACTTAAAACAAGGAGGAGTAAGAGCATCAGCTTTATTATCGCTAATCGTTGGGATCTTTTTTTACTTATTCCCATATCTTTTTAATGACTACCTCACCAAAAACATTCCTATCGTATTTATTGGTGCCTCTTTTATAGGAATGGTATCTTCTAAAGTGATTTCCAAATACTTGCTTATAGTAATTTCGGGTATTATATTCTCAATCATTTACTTTAATACAAGTTCATTTTTCACCGGATATGGAGGAGCGTTGGGAACTTCGGCAAGTATCTCTGTTTTGGTATCTCTTAGCTTAGCTGTGGTTGCCAAAAGCAAACATGTTAAGAAAATACGCCAATTAAAAAGAAAAAATAAGAATTGAAAATATGCAGATCGTGTTAAATAATAACTCTTACTTCCCCTAATTGCTGAACTCTATATTTAAATTTTGCACTCGGGGCTCCTATAAACATAAAGTTTATTGGGATATTCCAGCGGTTTGATAACTCTTTAATCTTCTCTGGTCCAAATACGCCGGGTTCTTCAATAAATTCGATACGTATTTCTGGGTAAGCTCTATCAAGGACCTCAATATCCGATCTTAAATTTGAAGCCACTTTAGAATCTTTATCCAATACAGCCACAATCTTAAGTTTACGAGTAGTTTCATTTTTTGTAATATACTGCATCACTTTATTCAAATTCTCTACATTATCGTGGTTGGTAAAGAACACGAATTGTTGATCCTTCATCTTTGCTAATTTCGATTTAATAACATAATTAAGCGTTCGAAAGAGCCTGTTCTCGCTAGGAAATATCTTCGCTAAGATTAAAAGATATGCCTTGTATATGTATGTTTTATAGAGCATAAAGAATACCACTGCCAGTGCCGGGATTAAATATTCAATAAAAGTGATTAGGTAATCGGGATTAAGGACTATGTTTCCTATAATTGCAGCAACAACCGATGCAATTGCTAAAAACAATGCTATCCAGCTAGCTCGCTCCGGGCGAGGTAACTGTCCTCTATTAACTTTTAAAAGAAGGTTTCCCAATCCAAAAAGCACCATTACTGAGAGAAAAGCTATGGTATACACTCCAGCCAGTTCAGCTAAATTTCCTCCGGTAACCAAAAGAATAGAAGTACACAGAATAAAAAAGAGAATAAAAATTAAATACGGGCTATTGCTCTTATTTCTTTTAAGAATAAATTTTGGAAGAATTCGGTCTAGAGCCATTCGTTCCATAAGTCCGCCAACTCCAACAAAAGATGTTAATACAGCCCCACTTAAAACCAACGCCGCATCTATTCCAACCAGTAGCGACAGCCAATTCCCGCCAGATATATCACCCAGATATGAAAGTAAAGCTTCCTGATTGGCACTTACCACATTCATGGGAATAAGAGCTAATGCAAGAAAGGCAATAAGAGGGTTAAAAATGCTTACTACAATCCACATGTTTCTAAGAGTTTTCGGGAAAACACCTTCCTTCTGCTCTTCCACATAATTGGCAGAACTTTCGAATCCACTAATTCCTAACATCGCGGCAGAAAAACCAAAAAATAATGCCTGAACGATGCTCCCTTTTACAGGTATCTCAAAATTTGCAAGTAATGTGTCGAATCCATTAGAAAAGAAATAATATAAACAAAATCCGCACAGCAAGGTGAGCGACACCAAATGAAATATAAAGATGGCTATTGCCACTTTAGATGATTCGCCTATCCCAATAATTACCAAGCCCATAAACAATAATAGTAAGCCAATGGTAACCGGTAGAATTGGAATATCATTCCATATGCTGTAAGCATATTTTACTGCTTCACTGGCAGAGATAACAGCGGTAGCCATATACGACAATACCGTTAAAGATGCAGCGAGCGAGGCTGTAGATTTTTTTGTTGTATTTAATAAAGCGTTATAAGCTCCTCCGTTTAAAGGCAATGCTCCCACAACTTCCCCATATATCCTCCGAAAAAGAAAAAGAACTCCGGCAACTATCAAAAGTGAAATCCAGGCGTATTGTCCTGCATAAAAAATAGCGAGCGCCGATACATAAAGACAAGAAGAACTAATATCATTACCGCAAATGGCGGTAGCTTCTAATTGATTTAATTTTTTAGCCATACCAACTTTTCGATGCTTAAATTTACATAAGAATACAAAAGCAACTCAAAACAATCTGTTAAACCTTTTTATAGTAAAGCTTTGATAATATTGTGTGCCTAAATTTATTTAGCACTGCCAAGTCTCTTTACTAACTTCCCTACAGAAAGCCCTTGAACAAGGATAGAAAATACCACTACCAAATAGGTAATTACCAGAAAAAGATCTCTATGCATTTCTCCAGTTAGGCTCAGTGCCAAGGCTATGGAAATACCTCCCCGTAAACCACCCCAAGTCATTATTAAATTAGTATTGGGAACAAAATCTAATCGTTTACTAAAGAAATTTATAGGAAGTAATAAGGAGGTATATCTGCATAACAGAACAACAGGAATAGCTAATAAACCAGCTACAATATAGTGCCCTGTAAAGGAAAGTACCAGCATTTCCATTCCTATTAAAACAAACAGTATAGTATTAAGTAATATATCTATCAATTCCCAAAATTTATCCACATAACTTTCTGTGATCTCCGACATGGTCGAGGCTCGAACTGTATCATTTCCAACAACCAGCCCAGCAGTTACCATGGCCAATGGAGCCGAGAAATGAAAATATTGAGCTATTGCAGTACCCGCCATTACTGCTGCAAGTGTTATAATTACTTCAATATCATAGTCGTCAATAGATTTCATGAGCCTGTATGTGATCCATCCCAATAACAAGCCTAAAGAAATCCCGCCAATCACCTCCATACCAAATAGCTCCATTATGGGTAAAAATTCTATATTCCCTGTTTCTGAATCTGCAATTTTATAAATAGTCAAAAATATAACTACTCCTACTCCATCATTAAATAAAGACTCCCCGACGATTTTGGTCTCCAACATTTTAGGAACACCGGCTTTCTTTAAAATTCCCAACACGGCTATAGGATCGGTAGGAGATATTAAAGCCCCGAATAAAAGACAATAAATATAAGCTACCTCCTGCCCTAAGAGCTGCAAAATGTAATACATACCCGTTCCAACCAAAAAAGTTGAAACCATAATTCCTAAGGTTGCAAATACCAAAACCGGCCATCGCTGAACTTTTAATTGCTCAAAATTGGTGTGTAAGGCTCCGGCAAAAAGCAGAAAGCTTAACATTACATCTAATAGTACTTTTTGAAAATCAATTTGGTTGATGATCTTCTTTTCTGCTTCTAGTAGGGTTGCATCATAAAAACTAAGTGCAAATACTGCAAGTGTAAATAATATTGTTATCAACATTAAGCCAATGCTATTTGGTAATTTTAAAAATCTCACGTTGATGTAACCAAAAATTGCAGAGAGCGTGACTAATACGGTAATGATCAAAAAATAATCCATGGAAAAATTTTGCTGTTGAACAAATATATATTTTAAACATCAGTTTTACTAAAACAGAACTTGTTATAACAATAATCTAAAAATAGGAATAGAAACTTATTATTGTAATTCTACCCAAATAGTGAGAAGACCTTATATTTGAATTATTATATATTGCCAAATTCCTTCAAAAATTAAATTCTATGAGTATCAGTAAAGCGTATAATGATTGGGCAGCGACCTATGATGATATGCCAAATAAAACACGTGATATTGAAATGCTTGCTGCAAAATCAACTTTAAATATGCATCTGAAAGGGAAAGTTTTAGAGTTGGGATGCGGAACCGGGAAGAACATTCAATGGATGCTTAAAAAAGCTGTATCCATAACCGGTCTGGATTTTTCTTTAGAGATGATGGAAATCGCAAGAAATAAGGTTCGTTCAAAAAACGTAGAATTTTTGCAAACTGATTTAACCAAAGCCTGGCCGGTTCCTGCTAATCAATTCAATTTAATTACCTGCAGCCTTGTTTTGGAACATATTAAAGATCTGAACTTTATATTCGAACAGGCTAGTAACCGCCTAATTCCAAAAGGAAAATTCTATATTTGCGAACTTCATCCATTTAAACAATATACAGGGAGTAAAGCAAGATTTGATAATGGTAAAGAAATTCAGGAACTAGAAGTATTCATTCATCATATGTCCGATTATCTGTGGGCGGCAAATAAGCACCGATTCAAACTATTAGAAATTAAGGAATGGTTTGATGAGGATAATAGAAAAAATATTCCTCGTTTAATATCCTTCATATTCGAAAAGTAAGTTGTTAGAACATGTCTAAGTATCAGCATTTCAAAATTTATAAACCCTATGGGTATCTCAGTCAATTTATAAATAATCAGACCACAAGGAAAAATAAGAAGCTACTTGGGGACTTATATAATTTCCCTGATGATACCATGGCAATTGGGAGATTAGATGAAGATTCTGAAGGTTTATTGCTTTTAACCACCAGTGGAATGATGAGTGAAGACGTAAGAAGCAAGGAGGTTGAAAAGGAATATTATGTACAGGTAGATGGCATCATAAATGAGCAAGCCATAGCACTCTTAAATAATGGTGTAGAAATAGGTATTAATGGTAAAAAATATCTTACCAAACCTTGTAAAGCCTTTAAATTAGATAAGGCTCCGGGATTTCCTCAGCGTTCAAAAAAGATTAGAGATGAAAGACATGGTCCTACGTGTTGGGTTTCCATTACTTTAACTGAGGGTAAATTCCGGCAGGTTAAAAAAATGACTGCTGCAGTTGGCTACCCTACGTTAAGATTGGTAAGAATTCGAATAGGAAACGAATTTTTAAATAACCTGCAATCGGGAGACGTATTAGAAGTAGGTTCTTTTAAGCTCATTTAAATCTCCCGGAAAACTTTTCCAAAGAAATTAAAAGTGTCCATAGCCTTTTGTATGGCTTCCTTTTCCTGAGCAGCTGTAAAATCTATTTTCTTTAGATCTTTACAGTATTTATTCCAACTCATTACCCCATCCCTGTCTCCATTAAAAAAGTTGTGCTTTGTCAAATCCTGCAAATTGGCACAATCCTTTAAATGCGTTGCGATCATTATTCCCCCTAATGAAGATCCTTCAATAACATATCTGGCTCCTATAGCCTGAGCCACCGAAGTACACTTAAATTTCAAGGTGTATTCCTCCAAATATGGATTCTCAAGTTCTAATAAATCAAGGTCTTTTTGAAGATGAACAGTTTTTTCCGAGGTATATTCGGGAATATATTTAGTGATTTCGGCTTCAACGATTCTATAAGCGGTATGATTTTGTAGCAACAGCTTTTTATACTGGTCTAAGGTTATTTCATGGGAAATAATTAAATCTGCCAAATTATCTTTTTCAATCTCCTTATGCAACTGATGTGTGGCCTCCCTTAATTTACTCAGCATCATCCTGTTCTTTATCTTTTTTAATCTTTTCCCGAATCTCTTTAATATTCACTTTCTGTTCAGAATTATCGGAATTAATACTATCTAAAAAATCATAGATCTCATTAACCGCTATTTTATTCTCTCTAATTTTTAATCGTACCTCTTCTCGCTCGCTCATATTAAAAACGATCTTCTTTAACAGGGGTCGAAGTTTTTCATCTAACGTATTCATATGTTTTTTCAATACAAATCCTGAAACTCCAGAAAGTATTGTATTTGCAGCAACCTCTTCATCGTTGATCGTCCCTGTAAGGAATATAAATTCCATGGTACTATCTTTAGACTTCACCAATTCTAGGACCTCTAGGCCGGAACAGGTAGGGAGATTATAGTCGGAGATCACCACATCTGGAACGAAAGACCGCAAAGCATCTGCACAGGCAGATAGATTATCAACCACCTTCACCTCTGCTTTCAAGGCAATTTTATTAATCATTCTTATGGTTAACTCGGCATCAGTGACTTTATCTTCTACCAGTAATATTCGTAAAGCTGTTGTTATCATGTACTATCTTTTACACTCCCTGAAGAGATCTTCTGAATTAATTGGTTTAGGTGATTATTCTATATTAGAATCTAGTGTGAAATAAAAAGTAGCTCCTTTCCCTTCTGCACTCTCAAACCAAATTTCTCCATTATGTTTTTCTACCACTTTCTTAGCAATAGCCAGGCCAATTCCTGAACCTCCAAATTCTTCATCTACTAACCGCGTAAAAACTTCAAAGATTTTAGAGCCCATTTTGGGGTTAAAACCTACCCCATTATCCTTTACAAAATATACGATTTTATTTTTATCAGATAAAAAACCAACCTCTATAATAGGTGTATCTACTTTATCAGAATATTTGAAAGCATTACTTATCAGGTTACTTAAAAGCTGATAAAGCATTCTTTTATCGGCATGCAGGTTAGGAATATTCTTGTCGATTTTAAATGTGCTCTTAGGATAATGCTTGTCAACGTTTAGAAAATCTACTATTTGTAAACTTAGTTCCTGAACACCGATACTTGATCTCTTAATTTTTCCCTGTCCTACACCTGAATAAGAAAGAATATCCTCTATAAGAATTTCCATTTCTTCAGCAGATTTTATAATTGTTTGGACAGCTTTCTTAGCCGTTTCATTTAGCTGGCCTAAATAATCCTCTTTCAAAATCCTTGCATACCCATGAATTCCTCTTAGCGGTACTCGTAAATCATGGGAAACACTGTAACTAAAGGTCTCCAACTCCTTATTTGCCTCTAGTAAATCTCTATTAAGTTGCTTGATCTCTTCTTGTTGTTGCTGTAGAATGAAATGAAGTAAATTTTCACGGAAGTAGTTGATCCCTTGTAGATCATATTTTTCCCAGGCCTTTGAAACTCCTGAAACTTCTTGCGACCATCTTTCAAATGATTTCCTCGGACTCAAATATTGAACTCCATCCTTAATTTCGGCTTTCTTTTCAGGGTTCCCCCCCCAATGTACAGTTTTTAAGATCTCAGGTCTAAACCACATGAGGTAGTCTTTATTGGTATTACCAAGTTTAATGCTCAGTAATCCGGAAGCAACATCTTTATAGGCAAATGCCTCAGACAACTCTTTAGATAGATGTTTGGTAGAAAAGAGGACGTCATCTTTTTTATTAAGTACCTCTTCAACGATTTGTTTTACCTCTGTTTTAGTAGGAGTTTCTCCGTAAAGGTAAACAACACCATCCCGCACCAAGGCTCCTCCGTCACATTCCAAAAGATCTGTAAACTTGGTTTCAGATTTTATAAGTGAAACACATAGATTTTTCTTTGTGTTCATTTGATGCACCAATCGTTTTCTAATCTTTGAACTCTCTTCCTTTTTTTCTAAAAAAGTATTGGCAGTCTTTAATGCCAATTGATTGGATACTACCTGTGTTAAAAATTTACAGGACTGCCGCTGGTGATAGCTTATAAATTTTGGAGTATTATGGTGACATGCCATTAACCCCCATAATTGACCGTTAAGAATAATAGCAGCAGTAAGGGATGCTCCTACCTCCATATTTTTTAAATACTCGATATGAATAGGAGAAACAGCTCTTAATTCCGATTTCGAAAGGTCGACGGGTAAATTTGTGAAAGGATTAATCTGCGGCACTAAAGGAGCTGCCTCATAATACACATCACTTATAATTCGTATTCCCTGTTTTAAAAAAGATTCTCTGGCAGGTTTTGGAATATCGGTAGCCGGATAATGTAATCCTAACCAACTATTCATATCCTTATTTTTAACCTCAGCAACTACTTCCCCATTCCAATCTTCATCGAACTGATATAACATTACCCTATCGTAATCATAAAGGTATTTTACAAGGGCTACTGCTTGTTGCCCTATATCTTTTACGGTTTGTGAAGCATTGATCTCATTGAGAATTTTTGACAGTTGCTGTTGATATAGAATGGGGTTGATATGGTCTCCTGCTGGTTCAATGTCTAGCAATAAACTGGAACCGGAAATATGCGGAATAACAATAAATTTCTTTCCATTAAATAAAACTTCATGAGATTGAAAAGCTGCTCCTTCAGCCTGTTCTGCCTCAATTGCCGCGACTATTTCTTTTGGCAACAGGCTGTTCAACTCATTATTTAAAAGCTGGTCTAAAGGAAAGCCTAGTAGTTGCTGAATATTATTCGTACACTGGACAATTTTTAACGAACTAGCTTCACAAACTACTATTACCCCGTGTGCGAGAGATTTTCCTATTATATGAATAGGTTCTCTGTCGCAATTGGTAACATCAATCTTTTGTGGGTATACTCGGGGTTGTAATCCCATTCTCTATCTGGTTTTTATTTTAAAGTAGAAGGTACTTCCTACTCCAACTTGAGAGTCTACCCAAATTGTACCGTTATGTAATTGCACTATTTTTTCAACATGTGCCAAGCCTACTCCCGTTCCTTCATATTTTTCCTGAGTTCTCACCCTATTAAATATAGTAAAGATATTCTTTTGATCCTCTTCCGAAATACCAATTCCGTTATCCATAATAGAAAACACCCAAAATTCCCCTTCCTTAAACGCCGAGATTCTAATTTCTGGCACTCTGTCTTTAGAAGTGTATTTTAAAGCATTGCTTAATAAGTTCTGGAATAATAATCTTAATTCTATTTCGTATGCTTTTATTTTAGGAAGTGCTCCAACATGCACCTTGGCCTTTGTATCACGTATCCTCTTACCAAGATCATATTTAACAACCTCAACAAGCTCTTTGGTATCTACCAGTGTTTTTTTGGTGTCACGTCCGATACGGGAATGTTCCAGCAATGCCTTAATTTGATTCGCTAAACGTGTTGAAGCCTCATCTATATATGAAATATATTCCTTCGCCTTATCATCTAACTGATTGGCATAGATCTTACCAAGAATATCACTACCAAATTTTATCGTGGCCAAAGGTTCCTGCAAGTCGTGGGAACAAATAGAAACAAATTGCTCCAGGTCTTTATTTACTCTTTCAAGATCAGCTTTTTGTCTTTTTAGTTTCTCCTGAGCTACTTTTAATTCTGAAATATCTACGCAGGTAAGTCGGTTGGAAACAATATTTCCATTTTCATCTAGCTCTACGGTAGAGTTCAAGATTATAGGAATTATTTTCCCTGTATTGGTAACCATTTCCTGCTCTACATTACTAAGCTCTCCTTTTTCCTGAAAAAGTTTATTTAACCGCAGTGCTTTAAGTTGTGCTTCATCTTCATAAAGATCGAAAATAGGTCTGCCTATAATCTCTTCTTTTGAAGTATATTCTAATTTCTCTACTGCCTTTTCATTACAATGCACTATTAGTGAGGTTTGTGGATCGACACTAAAATGCATTACAGGATCGTCTTCATAAAAAGATTTGAACCTACGCTCACTTTCCACCAATCTTTCTTTAGCTAAATGAAGAGATTCAATATCTATAAATGAAATTACAACTCCATCAATATCCCTAGCCGAGTTATTAAATGGAGATATACGTTGTAAATAATTTCGGCCTTCTTTTGACACGATATTACGCTCAATAGTTTTCCCGGTTTTTAAGGCTTTCTTACACCTTGCAACCAAACCGCGACCTCTATTAACTCCGAAATTGGTAGTAAAATTATCTATAGGTCGTCCCACATCAGAGCTTATAAGACTGAAGTGTTTCTTTATTGCAGGCGTAAATTTTCTAATTCGAAGATTATCATCCAGAAAGATGGTACCAATATCTGTACTTTCCAGTAGGTTATTCATATCGGCATTCAAGGCTGCAAGATCTTCCATCTTTTGGATATTCTCTGCATTCACTGTATTAATCTCCTCATTTACACTCTGCAATTCCTCATTGGTACTTTGCAGTTCCTCATTAGATGCCAGTAACTCCTCATTTGCTGCCTGCAACTCTTCATTACTGGTTTCTATATCTTCTAAAGAGGTTTGCAATTCCTCTTTGGTTTTTTTCAATTCTTCTTCCAGTTCCTGAATATATTCCTTGGTACGACTGGATAAGGTAACTGGCTCTATTGCTATTGAATTATTAACTTTGATATCCTTTTCAATAAAGGTGATTACAAAGGTTATTTCATTATCAAGATTATGCTGTCTGAATGGTTTTACAAGCAAATCTAAACTATGAGTGGTACCCTTATGGTTATAAATAGCATCTTTATAACTGGCAGGCTTATTTTCCTTTTGAGATTTTCTAACTGCCGACTGGACTATATGTTTTAAATCGGTATCCAGCATGTCTGTGAGATTCGTAGAAAAACCCTGATCAGGTAAATTGGCATACTTCTTAAAATCGCCAATAGCATCAAGAATATCAAATTCTGAATCTATAACAACGCTAGCTCCACCAAATTGCTCGAGAATAGCCATACTTAGCTCTCTGGCAAATTTTTGTTTTGTGTTGTTAATTTGTGGAGGTAAATCCCTTTTTAGAGTAGATGGGTTGCTAGCAGGCATTCTGTTAGTTGACGAGTGCAAAGTTTCTGATTTTAATCGTTTAGTGGGATGCACATTCTGGTAGATTTTCCACTTACGACTAATTTCTTCAAAATTCTCTCTATGCGAATTAACACTCTCACTGGTTCCTAAAACTAAAATTCCATTCAACTTCAATCCATAGTGAAGTACCGAAAGAGCTTTCTTTTGAATAGAAGGTTGAAAATAAATAAGTAGATTTCTACAGAAGATCATATCCATCCTACTAAAAGGTGGATTCTTAAGAACATTGTGTTGAGAGAAAATAACCATTCCTCGCAATTTGTCTACAATTTGATATCCCTCACTTTTCCTGACAAAATATTTATTTAATAATAAAGGTTCTATATCAGCAATAATACTTTCAGCGTAAACTCCCTCGCTTCCAATATTCAAATGCTTATCAGAAATATCGGTGGCAAAAATTTTAACACTTACTTTCTTATTCTGGCGTTCCATCTCTTCGTTCAAGAGCATTGCCAGAGAATATGCCTCCTCTCCAGAGCTACAGGCCACATCCCAAATCTTTAATGTCTCTTCAGGCTGTGCCTCGGTAATAAGTTTCGGAATAATGGTATCCTCTAATATCTCCCAAACACGAGTATCTCTAAAAAATTTAGTGACCCCTATCAGGAATTCTCTACAAAGTATTGGAATTTCGGTTCTATGTGATTTTAAAAAATTGAGATACTCCTCCAGAGATTTGCAGTTACAAACATTTATTCTTCTAGCAATTCGTCTAACTAAAGTAGAAAATTTATACTCTCTAAAATCATGTCCTGTGCTATCATCAACAAGATCTAATATTTTAATTAAGGTTTTCTCATTATATTCTAGATCTTCCTCTTTCAAAGGTAAAATAACCGGAGCATTGATGTATTTGGTAAGTTCTTTTCCCATTTCTTCAACAGGAATCACATAATCAACCAAGCCGGTATTAATGGCACTTTGTGGCATACCATCAAATTTTGCTTGCTCCGGTTCCTGCACCATTACCAATCCGTCGTGCTCCTTTATGGCTCTAATACCACGAGTACCATCACTTCCGGTCCCACTAAGTATTATAGCTATAGCCTTTTCACCTATATATTCCGCCAAAGATTCCATGAACATATCTATGGGCAGGTTTAGCTTTTGATTTTTAGGCTTCTCGAGTAAATGTAGTCTGCCATTTTCAATCACCAAATTATTTACCGGAGGGATCAAATAAATTCTCCCCGGCAGTATTTCCATTTCATCTACAATTTTCTCTATTGGAAGTGGTGTGGATTTTTCCAGTAATTCTCCCATCATGCTTCTATAATCCGGTGAAAGATGTTGTATAACAACGTAAGTGTTATTATCATCCTCAGGAATATTTTGAAAAAATGACTTTAAAGCTTCTAATCCACCGGCACTAGCTCCCACGGCAATTATTCTGGAAGAGTTAGTAAGCTTTTCAGAACCTGCGGCTAGTTCCTCTTGTTGGGAATCGATCATATCTAAATAATGTAACAAAAATGAAAAATGCTTAAACAAATTTCATATTCAAAATAACCGTAAAAATAATAATTTTATCGGTTGAAGTAAAGATTAGCAGGATGCATTTTAACATAATCCCTCTTTATTTTAACACAAAGAGCTCTAAAAATTTCACTTCGGAAGAAAGATACATTTTGTACCTTTCATTTTTTGATGTTTATCAAGTAAAATAAAACATAATTTAATAAATTCTCATAAATGAATTACAAAAAGCAAACATTAAGCTTCGCTGTAATACTCTCTCTTGGAGTCACACCATACAGCAATTTAAACGCCCAAAGTACCTCACAATCGCAAACCGCAATGACAGATATTAAGCAAACCGACAATTCTTTATTGTCTAAATGGACCGGTCCCTACGGAGGAGTTCCTGCTTTTGATAAAATGACTCTTGAAGAATTACAACCGGCAATAGAAAAAGGTATGTCTATGCATTTGATGGAGATAGATAAGATTGCCAATAATACGAAACCTGCAACATTCGAGAATACAATAGTAGCGATGGAAAAAGCTGGAAAGCCGCTGGATCGTGCATTTACTTATTATGGTATATGGAGTAGCAATATGTCTTCTCCCGAATTTAGAGATATTCAAAATGAACTCTCCCCTAAAATATCTGAATATTCTTCTAAAATTTCTCAAAATGAAAAGCTGTTCAAACGCATCAAAACAATTTATGATGCTTCCTTAAAAAAGCCATTGCCGGCAGATCAGCAAAGAGTAATTCAGCTTATCTATGAAAATTTTGCGATGGAAGGTGCTAATCTGGATGCGGAAGCAAAAAAGCGATATGCTGAAATAAACAAAGAACTGGCGCAACTTTATACTTCTTTCTCTAATAATGTTCTTGCCGATGAAGAGAACTATGTTACTTATTTAGAGAAAGGTCAACTTGGCGGACTACCGGAATCTTTTGTGAAAGCTGCGGCAAAAGCTGCTACCGATAGAGGGGAACCGGGAAAATATGCCATTACCAATACCAGATCTTCTATGGATCCTTTCCTTACCTACTCGAATGAACGTGAATTACGGGAGAAAGTTTGGAAAACCTATTATTCCAGAGGAGATAATAATGATGAATTCGATAATAACGAGAATATCACTAAGATTCTAAAACTCCGTGATGAGCGGGTAGAACTTCTAGGATATGAGAATTATGCGGAATGGAGACTGCAAAATAGAATGGCTAAAAATCCGGAGAATGCTATGGCTTTAATGAATGCGGTGTGGCCTGCAGCCCTTGCACGTGTTGAAGAAGAAGTAGAAGATATGCAGAACCTAGCAGATGCTGAAGGTGCAGATATTACTATTAAACCTTGGGATTATAGATATTATGCTGAAAAAGTTAGAAAAGAGAAATATGATCTTGACTCTGATGAAGTAAAACAATATTTGCAACTGGATAATCTTACTCAGGCATTATTTTTTACTGCCGGAGAATTATTCAATTATAACTTCAACCCGGTAAAAGAGGGAAGCGTTCCTGTTTTTCATGAAGATGTAAAAGTGTGGGAAGTTACCGATAAAACTTCGGGAGAACATATTGGTTTATGGTATCTTGATCCTTATGCCAGAAAAGGAAAACGTTCTGGTGCCTGGGCCACAACTTATAGAAGTCATACTACCTTCGATGGTAAAGAGACCGTATTAGCTTCCAATAATTCCAATTTTGTAAAGCCTGCTCCGGGAGAACCTGCGCTAATTTCCTGGGATGATGCTAATACCTTCTTCCATGAGTTTGGGCATGCTCTTCACTTCTTATCATCCAACGTTAAATATCCAACCTTGAATGGTGGGGTAAGAGATTATACCGAATTCCAATCACAACTATTAGAACGTTGGTTGTCTACAGATAAAGTGATTAACCAGTTCTTACTACACCATGAAACAGGAGCACCAATTCCGGCAGATCTAGTAGCCAAGATCAAAAAAGCTTCAACTTTCAATCAGGGTTTTGCTACTACCGAGTTCCTGGCTTCTGCATTAATGGATATGAAATATCATACTACAGATCCTAAGGATATTGAACCTAGAGAATTTGAAAAAGAATCTTTGAAGGAGTTAAATATGCCGGAAGAAATAGTAATGCGTCACCGCTCTCCACAATTTGGACATGTGTTCTCAGGAGAAGGTTATGCAACCGGATATTACGGATATTTATGGGCTGATGTGTTAACCTCTGATGCTGCGGAAGCCTTTGCAGAATCTCCGGGCGGGTTTTATGATAAAGAGGTAGCTGCCAAATTAGTGAAATATTTATTCGCACCAAGAAATTCTATGGATCCGGCAGAGGCATACAAAAAATTTAGAGGCCGCGATGCTACCATTGATGCTTTAATGCGTGACCGTGGATTTCCAGTTCCCGAAACTCAACAAACAGAAAAGACAGAAGAATAAAATCAAAATATAAATCTCATTTTAACGGTCTATTTAAAGTGCATTTCGCAATTTTAAATAGACCGTTTTCTTTTTAAATTGCCGATTTTGTTTCGCTTAAATTTAACATTATTAGAAAGCTAACATATTATCTTTGAAACTAAAAGTTAGCATTTGAAACACATCTTTAAAAAATCCTTAAAAATCATATTATGGATATTAGGAGGCCTAATAGCGCTCCTTTTGCTAATTATTCTTCTCCTTCAATTCCCCGCTGTTCAAAATGTGGTAAAGAAAAAGGCCATTTCTTTTATTGAAGGTAAAATCCAAACTCCTGTAAAAATTGAAAGCTTAGAAATTGGTCTTCCCAAGAAGATCGTTCTAAAAGGATTTTATTTTGAAGATCAGAATAAAGACACTCTAGTAGCCGGGGATCGTTTGGCAATAGATATCAGTCTTTTTAAACTTATACGCAGCAACGTAGAGATCAATTCTATTGAATTAGAAGGAGCGGTTGCAAATATTAGCAGAGATAAGGATTCAGTTTTCAATTTCGATTATATTGTAAAAGCCTTCGCTTCTCCCCCTCCTCAAGATACTACTGCTACTACAACTATTTCAATTAACACCATTGATCTTGACAAGATCAAATTCAGGTTCAAGGACGAGATCTCTAAAAACTATATCGACCTTAAACTACATCATTTCGATACACATATTAATAGATTCGATCTTGATAATATGTCCTTTGGAATTCCGGACATTAATATCGATGGATTGTATCTTGAAATGGAACAAAGAAAGTTAACTGAAATATTAAATAACTCAGTCAATACCAGTCAGACTTCATCCTCAGAAAAGCCATTAGAATTAGATCTTGGTGATATTACGCTGTCAAATATTGGCATTTATTTTAAAAGTGAACAGGCAAAAATGAATGCTGATCTGTTTCTTAATAAGTTAGATCTGAAATTTAACGAACTCGACTTAACCAAAGAATTCATCAATCTTGAAAAAGTAAACCTTAAGGGCTTTCGTGGAGATATAAGTATTCTAAAAGATGAAGTTAAAAGTGTTGGAAAAGATACCATAACTAATTCCTCCACTCCTAATTGGAAAGTGAACCTTGGAACTATCAATTCGAAGGATATGGCGTTTTCGTACGTTGATGAAAATAGCAAACCTATAGCGACAGGCTTAGATTATGGAAATCTGGATTTTAGTAATTTAAACATCGATGCAAAAAACATTTATTATAGTTTAGATTCCATTTCAGGAAATGTCAAAACCCTTAGCTTTCAGGAGAAAAGCGGTTTACAACTCAAGGAATTTAGAACCGACTTTTTATACTCGGATAAATCGGCTTATTTAAAGAATCTTTATCTGGAAACTCCACAAACTGTTATAAAGGATCGTATCCAAATTGAATATCCATCTTTAGCGAGTCTTCAGAAAAATCTAGAAGATCTGTATGTTGATGCAAACTTAGAAAATAGTAAGGTGGCCTTTAGCGATATATTATTGCTGTCACCAGATCTTTCCAAAATTCCGCCTTTTGTAAGCCATCCTCATGCTATTTTGCAAATAGACGGTAAAGTTGAGGGAAAACTCAGTGCACTAAATATTTCCAAGTTTGAAGCTTCAGGAATTGGGAATACCAAAATAGCATTAGCGGGAACGATACAAGGGCTCCCGGATGTTGAAAGTGCTGTTTATAATTTGCATATTAGAAACTTCAGTTCAGGCGCTCAAGACCTTAATAGCTTTGTTCCAAAAGGCAGTATTCCTTCAAATATCCAGCTTCCAAAAGCGCTATCGTTAACTGGTAATTTTAAAGGTACTACCAAAAATTTCGATACAAAACTTCAGTTAAAAAGCAGCTCTGGAAATGCTAATATTGATGCCGGTATAGACTTGAGAAAAGTTGATGCCGAAAAATATAGGGGAGGTGTAAGCATGCAAGAATTAGATCTTGGAAAATTTATCAGTAACGACTCGATAGGTAAAGTGAGTTTATCGGCTAAGTTCAATGGCATCGGTTTTAATCCTAAATCGGCTACAGCATCTGCATCAGGTACTCTCACAAAAGCGGTGTATAATAGTTATACCTATAAAGACCTGAATTTTAATGGGACAATTACTCAAGGTGATTTCGATCTCTCTGCCAAGATGCAGGATCCAAATATCGATTTCGATGTAAGCGCCGCAGGAAGTTTCAAAGAGAAATATCCTAAAGCCATAGTTACAGCCAGCTTGAATAATATAGCCCTTGATTCGCTAAAACTTTACAACCACCCCCTAAGGTTTAGTGGAGAATTAAAAGCTGATTTAACTACAGCAGATCCGGATTTTCTAAATGGAAAAGTTATCCTAAGTAAATTCATTGTGACCAACGGTTCAAAAATATATCCATTAGATTCTATTAATCTGACGGCAACTGCTACTGCTGATAGCAGCACTATTAATTTAAGATCTCAGTTCCTAAAAGCTCATTTAAAAGGAAAATATCAGTTAACCAAAGTGGGGGCTGCACTTACTTCATCTTTTTCTAAGTATTACAGTATAAATCCACCAGCTACTTCAATAGACACTATTTCTCCCCAAAGCTTTTCATTTGATCTTGTATTAACGAATGACCCCATTTTACAAAAACTTGTTCCCGAATTGATGGTTCAGGAGCCTCTTTCAATGAATGGTAGATTTAACAGTGTTGGAGATAGTATAGTGATAAATGCAGAACTGCCACGCTTCAAGTATCTCGATTATCAGGTAACAAACACTGCATTTAGCATGATCCCGAAAGATGAAGCTTTGACCTATGATCTAAATATTGCCGATGTAGATAGTCCGCAACTTAAAATATTCAATACAGCACTTTCAGGAGCTATTCAAAATAACACTATTTCTTATCATCTTGAAATAGATGATAGTAAAGATCAACCTCATTACCGCTTAGCAGGGAATATGCAGGCCACCAAAGAGAATTCAACTCAATTCTCATTAGATCCTGAAAGTTTATTGTTGAATTATAAGAGTTGGAATATCCCAGCCGATAATACAATTGCAATAGCTCCCACAGGAGTTTGGGCAAATAATTTTGAGCTAAGTAACAATCAGAACACCATTCGAATAAATTCTCCCGAAAAATCTGGGAGTGCTCCTTTAAATATCGATTTTGAGAATTTCGACATAGAGACCATAAGTGCAATGGTTTCAAAAGACACCTTGCTTGCAGGTGGAAAAATAAACGGACAGGTTGTAGTTCACGATCTTACCAGCGCTGTTAAATTCACTTCTAATCTGACTGTTAACGATTTTAATTTCAAAAAAGATACTATTGGAAATATAAGTCTAAAAGTGAATAATGAGGTTATTGATAGATTGAATGCCGATGTGAGTATTACCGGAAAAGGAAACCAGGTAAACCTATCGGGAGTTTATAATATCGCTGACACCGGACTGAATATGGATCTGGCTATAGAAAAATTAAATCTTAAAAGTATCCAGGGGTTTAGTTTTGGAGGGATTTCTGAAAGCAGTGGGTATCTCTCCGGCAGTCTAAAACTCCAGGGAACAACCTCTAAACCCGCCATTTTAGGAGAGCTGAAATTCAATGAAATAGGATTTAGGGTCAATCAGCTTAATGCCTATTTTCAGAATATAAATGACGCCTTGCTATTTGATGAAAAGGGAATTACACTTAATAATTTTAAAGTTTTTGATGAAGACACTAATAAGCTGAACATTAACGGTGCTGTGCTTACTTCCGATTATTTAAGTTATGGTTTCGATCTTAAGGTGAATTCAACCAATTTCAAGGCGATGAATTCTACAGCAAAGGATAATGAACTGTACTACGGGGACCTTTTTCTCGACACCGATCTTAAAATTACAGGAGCACTGGAAGCTCCCGTAATTACTGGAAATATCGCTGTAGATAAAGACACTAAGCTCACGGTGGTTCTTCCACAACAAGATCCTTCTATTGCTGATAGAGAAGGAATTGTTGAATTCATTGATGAGCAAAGTAAACTGGAAGCCGATATAAAGCGCCTGCAAGAAGACCTAAATTCTTCAGAACTGCAAGGAATGGATATATCGGTAAATATTAAAGTGAATAAAGAAGCAGAACTTACCCTTATTATAGATGAAGGAAACGGAGATTTTTTAAATGTAAAAGGAGATGCTGAACTAAATGCAGGAATCGACTTATCAGGAAAGACAAGTTTGACAGGAAGATACGAACTTGATGAAGGAGCCTATGAAATGTCATTTAACTTTATCCGTAGGAAATTCGAGATCGAAAAAGGAAGTTATTTACTGTTTCTTGGAGAACCGACTTCTGCAGAAGTGAATATTACTGCTTTTTATACTACGCAAACGGCCCCCATTGACCTCTTAGATAATCAACTAGGAAGTGTTTCTCCTCAGGTTAGAAATACCTATAAACAAAAATTACCATTTCAAACCCTTCTCAAAATGAAGGGTGAATTACTGCAACCTGAAATAAGTTTCGATATAAAATTACCTGATGGAAACTACAACGTTTCTACCGAGATCATAAATAATACAAATATCAAGCTGGCTCAACTCAGAGAGCAACCTTCTGAGCTGAACAAGCAGGTATTTGCACTTTTATTATTGAATCGATTTATAGGAGAAGATCCTTTTTCGAGTGAAGCAGGGGGAGGTGGTGCAGGTGCAATTGCAAGACAAAGTGTGAGTAAGATTTTATCCCAACAATTAAATGATCTGGCTTCTGATCTTATTAATGGGGTTGAATTGAACTTTGACCTGGAATCTACAGAAGATTACACGACAGGACAATTAGAAAATAAGACCGATCTTAATGTTGGACTTTCAAAACAATTACTCAATGATAGATTAAAAGTTACTATTGGTAGCAGTTTTGGCCTAGAAGGTCCGCAGCAAACGAATCAGCAGGCTAATAACATCGCAGGAGATATTGCTGTAGATTATCAACTTTCAAAAGATGGAAGATATATGCTTCGCGCATACCGCAAGAATCAATATGAAGTAGCATTACAAGGACAAATAATTGAAACCGGTGTAGCTTTTATAATTACTATGGATTATAACAAATTCAAAGAACTGTTCACTAAAAAGAAGAAATAAAAAAATCAATAAATGACGATATCACTTAGTAAATCTGGCATTTTTATGATAATGCTTGCATTCTTGATACAAGGATGCAGTAATCTAAAATACCTTCCAGAGGGGGAATTTCTTTATACTGGAGGAAAAGTGAATATTGAAAGTGATAGCATCTCAAAGAACAAAGAAAAAGCGCTTCGTATAAAATTAGAAACTTTGTTAAGACCAAGGCCAAATTCTACGTTTTTAGGTTTACGTCCCAAGCTTTATTTCTACAATATTGCTGGTACTCCGAAGAAAGAAAAAGGCTTCAAATATTGGCTGAAGAATAAAATGGGAGAACCGCCCGTATTATTTAGTCAGGTAGATTTAGAATATAATGCTTCATTACTTCAAAATTATTCAGAGAATAAAGGCTACTTTAATGCTAAAACTACAGCCGATTCTACAGAAAGAAACCGCAAGGTAACTGCTGAATATAACATAGATCTGGGAATACAATATTTGATAAAAGAAATTACTTTTCCGAAAGACTCCAGCAATCTCACTGCGGCTATCAACAATACCCGCACTGCAAGCTTTCTTAAACAGGGAGAAGCATATGATCTGGACATAATTAAAGCCGAAAGAGAACGTATTGATGCTAACTTAAAAGAAGAAGGTTATTACTATTTTAATCCTGATTATGTATTGATTCAGGTAGATAGTACGGTGGGGACACATCAAGTTAACCTGAATGTAAAACTGAAAGAAGAAACTCCTCAAAAAGCCCGGCAAACCTATACTATTAATAATATTTACATCTATGCCGATTATTCCATTACAGAAGACACGCTCTCTACTACTTCTGCTGCTGCAACTATATATAAAGATTTCACCATAGTAGATCCCGAAAATAAATATAAACCTCAGGTATTTGAACGCTCCCTTCGATTTAAGAAAGGGGATCTTTATAACAGAACCGATCATAATAAATCTCTGAACAGGCTTGTTAACTTAGGTACCTTCAAATTTGTAAAAAATCAGTTTCGGACTTCCGATTCCTTGGAAAACACCTTAGATGCTTATTACTATCTCACTCCTCTTCCTAAAAAATCCATCCGTTTAGAACTTCTTGGCAAAACAAATTCTGCTAATTATGCGGGATCTGAAATAAATTTAAGCTGGAGTAACAGGAATGCCCTACGAGGTGCAGAACTGCTAACTATAAAAGGTTTCGGAGGTTTCGAAATACAAGCATCAGGACAAAATCAAGGATATAATATCTTTAAAATTGGTGCTGAAGCGGCACTTACCTGGCCCAAACTCTTAACGCCCTTCAACATAAATTCTCCCAGTGCATTTGTACCAAGAACCAAGGCTACGCTTAGTTATGAATATCAGACAAGGTCTCAGTTATATGGATTAAATTCCTTTAAGTCTTCCTTTGGTTATCTATGGAAAGAGAATATTAGAAAAGAGCATCAACTTAATGTTTTTGATGTTACTTATGTGAGTCCGTTTAGCATTACCGATCTTTATAAAGAACAAATTGCTGAAAATCCTTCGTTAGGAGAGGTCACACAAAAACAACTCATCTTTGGCCCCACCTACTCTTACACGTATACCAATACAATGGAAACGGCTAAGAAATCAACTTTTTATTATCAAGGAAAGGCCGACTTGGCAGGAAATATCACAGGACTCGTTACGGGTGCAGACATTGAATCCGGAAACCCATCAGAAATATTAGGGGTAGCTTTTAGCCAATATGTAAAACTAGAAAGTGACTTCCGGCATTACTTCAAATTAAGTAATAAATCTCAGCTTGCCAGCAGAATTATGATTGGTGCGGGACTTCCTTATGGCAACTCTACCAAACTACCCTTCATAAAACAGTTTTCTTCAGGAGGAACTAACAGCATAAGAGCTTTTAGAGCAAGGTCTATTGGTCCCGGAAGTTATAATCCAGAGGTGGAATCAGCGACTTTTTTACCAGATCAAACAGGGGACCTCAAATTAGAATTGAATACTGAACTAAGGACAGATCTTTTTAGTATTGTTGAAGGAGCCCTATTTATTGATGCAGGAAATGTGTGGTTATTGAACGAAGACCCGGAAAAACCCGGCGCGAAACTGAGTAAAGATTTTTTAAAAGAACTGGCTGTAGGTACAGGTGCAGGGCTAAGGTTTGATCTTTCTTTTCTTATACTAAGAACAGACCTGGCATTTCCAATCAGGAAACCTTATTTACCTGATGGCAACAGATGGGTGTTAGATAAAATAGATTTTGGTAACCGTGCCTGGAGAAAGGAGAACCTGGTATTTAATCTAGCCATAGGATATCCCTTCTAACATTACTCAAACTTGTTAAAAAGAGAATGGGCCTGATCTTCAAGAACAGGCCCATTTAAATATTTAAGAAATTCTGTATTAGTTTACAGCAGTTTCATTCATATTTTCTTCTACTTTCAAAGTATCTTGGCTAGTAGAATCAACTTCTTCTACAACTGGAGTTTCAATAACTTCAGCAGGAGTTTCAGTTTCCATGATTTCCACTTCTTCAGTTTCTGAAGCGTTTTCTTTACAAGAAGTAAAGCTTAATACCAATGCGATTGCAGCAAAAGCGAAAAATGATTTTTTCATTTTAAATAAAGAATTATGTTATTTGAAGCAACAAATGTATGTGATTTTTTGACATAAAAAACAACTTTAAAAAATATTTTTTTGAATACAACGATTTCGTTGTTAATTATTTTTCAGTTTCTATGAAAACCCTGTAATTCCTCTCTTAAAAATTTGATTATAAGCAGGGTATATAAATTCAAAAACACCTAAATTTACTTATACCCCACCACTATTCTCTCTAAAACTGATGTACATCATTTTTTTAGGTCTGCATCTAAATTAATTTTAGTCACTTACTAAACTGTTTATATGCTAAAGTCATCTCGATTTACTAAAGGCATGATTTCTTTTTTCACAGAAGTGGGAGAAGTGACCAAATTTGCCGGAAGGTTTTTTAGAGAAGTTTTTTCGCTCCCATTTGAATTTAAAGAGTTATTAAGGCAATGTTATAATATGGGAAACAGGTCCCTACTACTTGTGGGAGTAACGGGATTTATTTTAGGACTGGTATTCACGCTGCAGTCCAGACCAACCCTACTGGAATTTGGTGCCGCAGCATGGATGCCTTCTATGGTAAGTATATCTATAGTGCGGGAAATTGGCCCCGTAATTATAGCTCTTATTTGTGCCGGCCGTATAGGTTCGGGAATTGGAGCTGAACTAGGATCTATGCGAGTGACCGAACAAATAGATGCCATGGAGGTTTCCGGCACCAATCCCTTTAAATTTTTAGTGGTTACCCGAATACTTGCCACTACTTTAATGTTACCCATATTGGTAATATTTGGTGATTTTATTGCTTTATTAGGTTCAGCCCTTGTAGAATATATAAAGGGAAGCGTTTCATTTCAGCTTTATTTTAATCAGGTTTTTGACTCACTTAATTTCAGTGATATTGTTCCCGCCACTATAAAAACATTCTTTTTTGGTTTTGCAATTGGTCTAATAGGCTGCTACAAAGGTTATAATAGTAAAAAAGGTACCGCCGGGGTTGGGCAGGCTTCCAATGCTGCAGTAGTTTATACTTCTATGCTTTTATTTGTTATTGATTTCATTGCTGTTTTTATATCTGACATTTTTTACGAGTAGTTATGAATAATACAAAGGAACATATTAGCCAAAACCCCGATCCCAGACCGGTGATTGAGATAAAAGATCTTTATAAGAGTTTTGGAAATCTCAAGGTGCTGAATGGCTTCAATTTAAAATTGATGGAAGGAGAAAATCTTGTACTTATGGGCAAATCCGGTTCAGGGAAATCGGTTATGATAAAATGCCTTATAGGATTGATGGAACCTGATAGCGGAAGTATAGAGGTGTTAGGAAATGATATTTTGAAGTTGAAACAACAAGAACTGGATGAATTGCGAACCGAGATAGGGTTTCTTTTTCAGGGCAGTGCCCTATACGATTCAATGACAGTAAGAGAAAATCTTGAGTTTCCTATGCGTAGGCATACCAATAAAGTTGATCTTAAAAATACAGATGAATTGGTTTTGGAAGCACTAGAAAGTGTAGGACTCGCAAGTGCCATTGACCTTATGCCGGCCGAACTTTCCGGAGGAATGCAACGCAGGGTTGCTCTGGCACGAGCGCTAATCTTGAAACCAAAAATAATATTGTACGATGAACCTACAACCGGCTTAGACCCAATTACCGCAAAGGAAATAATCTTGTTAATGATGAGTATACAGAAAAAATATAAAACCTCATCTCTCATAATTACTCACGATGTAGATTGTGCCAGGGTAATCTCTAACCGAATGATATTACTGCTCAACGGGATTAATTATGCTGAAGGCACCTTTAAAGAACTATCCAGTTCTAAGGATCCTAAAGTGCAGGCATTCTTTAAATAAAATAGACCATGAAAAAAAGATCTTCAAACAACCTTTGGTTAGGAATATTCGTAGTTGTTGGACTCATTATTTTTGTGCTGGCTATCTACTTTATTGGTAATAAACAGAATTTATTTGGCAACACCACAAAAATCAGTTCGGTGTTTAAGAATGTAAATGGCTTACAGCTGGGAAATAACGTTCGCTACTCCGGTGTAAATGTAGGAACGGTAAAAGCAATAACCATTGTAAGCGATACCAGTATTTGTGTAGACATGATTATCGATAATAAAGCTGTTCAACTAATAAAAAAGAATTCTCTTGTAACTATAAACACCGATGGTTTGGTAGGAAGTATGATCTTAAATATACTTCCCGAGGAAAACGGAGGTTCTGCGACCGTAGAAGAAGGTGACACTTTACGTTCTATAAGCAAGATCGCCACAGCAGATATGCTTACCACACTAAATACTACCAACGAGAACGCTGCTTTATTAACGGCCGATCTGCTTAAAATAACCAACTCCTTAAACAATGGGGAAGGTACGTTAGGCGCGCTGTTAAAAGACGAAACCATGGCAGGAGATATAAAACAAAGCATTTCTAATCTTCAGGTTATGAGTAGAAATGCCCTGTCGACCATTAATAAATTAAACGAAATTGTTTCCTCTTTAAACTATAAAGAAAGTGCCGTAAATGTATTGCTGAATGATTCTTTATCGGCTAGAAAAATAACCAATATCATTGAAAGCTTAGATCAGTCGGCTACAGAGATAAAAGATATCTCTGCTAATATCACTCAATTTTCTAATTCGCTAAACACCAGTGATGGCACTCTAAATCTCATTTTAAACGATACCTCCTTCTCTAATCATTTAAATAACACCGTTAGGAATATTGACGAATCAAGTATAAAGTTCAACGAGAATATGGAAGCCTTAAAACATAATTTTTTATTCAGAGGTTACTTTAGAAAACTGGAACGACAATAAAAAAAAGAACAAAAACAACAATAGCCAGCTTTTAAATTTTGCAGAAATCTAAGCTTAAGATGATGAATATCATTCTTTCTCCGCCTATGTGGTGGTACTTTTAAGAAGTCAATTATAAAAATTGAGAATTATGAAAAAGATAGTTCATACCACAGATTATTCAGAGAATTCCATAGCAGCACTAAAGTATGCTTATAAGGTTAGTAAGATCTTGGGCTACGATCTTATTGTGCTTCACATTCATAATCATAAAAATGAAACCGCATCTAATTTAAAGCTGGATGTGAAAGAGGTAATAATAAATGAAAACAAGCGACTTAAAAATTTTTGCAGTCTACATCTAAAAAAAGATTTTGACGAATTACAAATAACGGCAGCAGTGCGTAAAGGCACCAATGTTCCCAGTGCAATTATGAAATTTATTAGAGATATGAATATCCATATGCTAATTATGGGAGCCAGAGGTGCCGGAAATTTAAAAGAGCTTCTTCTTGGTAATAACACCACCGAAATGTTGGACCTCTCTCCGTTCCCTGTACTTACGGTTCCTGCCGACTTCGAGTTCAGTGGGATACAAAAAATACTTTATACTACCGATTTTGAAAAGAAAGATGCTTGCAATATTCTTGAATTAACCAAGATTCTTGCACCTATGGATATATCAATTCTTCTGGTACATATCTCTACAGAAGACGAGGCTGCTACCAAACAAAAATTAGAGAAGTTCCAGGAAGTATTAGAAGAAAAGATTCCCGGTAATAAAATCCAGTCAAAACTTATCTATTCTAATACAGTATTCGAGTCACTAGTAACTTTTATAAATGAATACCAACCGGAAATGCTGGTTATGTACAATCGTAAGAGAAAGAATAATTTAACCGGACTATTACATCGGGATTTCGTAAAACGCATGTATGCCAATATTAAAACTCCTTTATTGAGTTTCAAAGAAACCTGTTATTAACCTTATGATCCTTTTCAATATTAGAAGCTATGAAAATTGAATATTTAGAAGAAAGAATCAATGAGTACAAGGCTTCAATACAAATAGTAATTGAAAAGAGAATTCTTTGGAATTTAGAAAAGAAACCACTCATTCTTAAAGTATTAAAAGATGCCGAAGAAAGTTATAAAATTGGCTGGCGTGTGCAGGAACTGAAATGGGTACATATTAACGAAGCTGTTAATATTACCTTCGATACATTCCCACCAGACTTAATTGAAAAGACCAATCAAATACCTACCTATCAATTTATACAAGGAGGATCCCTTATTTTTACACAAATGCATAACGGAGATATTAATGTATTTGTAATATTTCCGTTTGTAGAGAATCTTGCTCATGAGGAAGACGACGTAGTAGATCTTGGTACCTACCCTCCACATTCAATTACCGAAAAATTAGTGGTCGAGATGATAGACGAATTCTTAAAGGAAATTATTAAATGGGAAGTCCCAATCATTAAAAGAAAATTAGGGTTTAACCCCCAGCAGTTCTAAGAGGTTTTTCGTTCGCCCAACCACCATTTTTCTCGAGCCCTTTTAGTTATCAATCCGAATTTTTCTATAGAAAATTTTTCTAAATAGGTGCTCATTTCCTCCACCGAATCGGTGACTAAAAGATTTTCAAGGTCTGATTCATGAATGGTCTTTCCAGCTTTCATTAACTCGATATACTCCAACAATTCTTTATGATATTCTTTTCCGAATAAAATTACAGGAAACTTTTCAATGATCTTGGTTTGAATAAGTACCAGGGATTCAAAAAGTTCGTCCAGTGTCCCGAAGCCACCGGGTAAGACTATGAAAGCATAGGAATACTTTACCAACAACACTTTTCGAATAAAGAAGTAAGGAATATTGATCCATTTGTGCAGATAAGGATTAGGACGTTGTTCGAACGGTAAAACAATATTACAGCCCACTGAATATCCCCCGGCCTCATAAGCCCCTTTATTAGCTGCTTCCATAATTCCCGGTCCGCCACCGGTCATTACCGTAAAACCGAGTTTGGCAAGCGCTGCTCCTATTTTTTCAGCATGTTGGTAATGGATGCTGGTTTCCTTAAATCTTGCAGATCCAAATACAGTAACACATGGCCCTAAAAAATGCATCTTTCTAAATGCCTTGATAAAATTCCATCCTACTTTTATAATAAATAAAAATTCTTTTAATCTCCCACATGGACCAGAGAAAAAACTATATTCTTCTGACAGAACGGGAAGCTTTTTACTATTTTTATTTCCTTTCAAGACTTGAGAAATTACTGAATTTGGTGTGTTTGCTTATGATGTATTATAAGCTCCTTTAAACTCTCCAGATAATCCTTCAGTAATTTTTTATTCAGGTATGGATGCTCAAAGGCAGGAATGGTAATGGGTTCTTCCTCCAAGAATTTATATATCTCTGGATAGTTTGTTTCCAAATCGGTAGTTAGCTCCGTAATTTGGGTAAGGATATTTGCTATACTAGTCATTTTGAAATAAGTTAAGGTTCATTATTGCAACCTAAATTTATTTCTTTAGTACCGGGTATGAAATGATATTTATCATACCCTTTCTTTATTTCAAGCCCTCTTGTTTCTCAATAACCATTTATAAACTTCAAACCAGGTCACACTTATAAATGCAATACAAAAAGCGAAGATTAGTTCAAAGCCACTTACTTTTTCAAGCTTAAAGAATTTTGAGAAATGAGGTTCATAAATCATTAATATTAATAATAATACACTAATGCCTATTATTCCCCATATCCAGGGATTTTTATATTTAAAGGTGCTTATAATTGATAAGTAAAATGATCTGTTTACTAAGGTTAATAGAACATTTGAAAAAATAAGAGTGCTAAACACCAGCGTTCTGGTCCCTTCTTCCGTATACCCCTTAGTTACGGTAAACTGATATATAAATAAACATCCTAAGGTAATTGCAAGGCCTTGAAAAATGCTTATTGAGAGTTCCTTCCATCTCAAAAACGTTTCTCCCATAGCTCTTGGCGCCCGCTGCATACTGTATTTTTCAAGCGGTTCGTTCTCGTATATTATAGAACAGGTTGGCCCCATAATTAGCTCTAAAAAAATAACATGAACGGGTGTAAAAATTACCGGATATACCCAGCCTAAAATTAAGGGAACTGCTACAGTAAGAATTATAGGAATATGAATAGAGATAATATACTGAATGGCTTTTTTTAAATTCAGATATATTTTGCGCCCCATGGCAATCGCATCTACCATTTTTCCAAAATCGTCATCGGTAAGAATTAAAGAAGATGCCTCTTTAGCGATATCAGAACCTCGTAAGCCCATAGCTATTCCAATATGTGCTGCTTTGAGTGCCGGTGCATCGTTCACACCATCTCCGGTCATTCCTACAATTTGATGTTGCTTTTTCAAACTATTTACGATCTTAACCTTTACCTCAGGAAACACCCTTGTGAAAATGGAGCCATTCAAAACACGTTCATCAAAATGTTGTTCATCTAACTCCATTAATTCTCTGCCAGTCACCGGGGGAGTATTATTTTTAAACTCTATCTGATTAGCAATTGATACCGCTGTTAAGGTATTATCCCCAGTAATCATCTTAATATCAATACCCGCCTCATATAACTGCTTTAACGTATGTACTATATTATCTTTTGGAGGATCATAAAAACCAAGCAATCCAAGAAACTCAAATTCAAATTCTTGCTGGTGTGCTGGAAATTCATCTTTTAACCAATCTACCTTTCCAACTGCCAATACTCTTAAACCTTCAGAGGCCAGTTTATCAACTTTGTCCAGTATCTCCTGCTTTTCTAAATCGCTAATTTTGGAATGTTTAACTATCCCTTCCGGAGCACCTTTCACAGCAATAACCCTATCCCCTTCCTTGTTTTTAAAGATATGCGTCATCATAGGAGGGTGTCCCCCCAACGGATATTCATGAATCATCTGGTATGCAGGGCGTTCATCTTTAATAATAAGTTTTTGATATACCTCATGCAATGCTATTTCCATGGGATTAAAGGGAACAATTTCACTGGCCCACATTGCAAAGCTTATAATTTCGAAGAGATCTTCTGTATTCCAGTTATCTTGGGTGGTAATACTTTTTTTCTTGTAAGAATATATCTTGTGCAATTCCATTTTATTCTGAGTGATGGTTCCGGTCTTATCGGTACATAAAGCGGTGGCAGCGCCCAGAGTTTCTACGGTTCCCATTTGCTTAACCACAATGCCCAGTTTCATTAACCTGTAGGCACCCAAAGCCATAAAAGTTGTAAATGCCACAGGAATCTCTTCTGGTAAGACTGACATAGCAATTGTTAGACCTTTTAAAAGACTCCCCATTAAGTTCTGCGAGTTGTAAAAACTTAATCCCCAAATAAGCAGGAAAATAGCAAAGCCAAGAATTGCCATTTTCTTAACAAATGATGTGATTTGGATTTGAAGAGGTGATTTCTGATTTTTTAAATTGCTAAGCGAGGTATCTATTTTTCCGAGTTTAGTAAAATTTCCTATATGCGTAACCCTGTATACACATTGGCCGGATACTACAGCAGAACCTTGATAGACCTTATTATTCGTCGGGTTTTCTATTTCTTTTGCAACACTAAAAGCTTCACCGGTTAAAATAGCTTCATTTACTGAAAAATCATTAAGCTGTAATATAACGCCATCGGCTGTTATTAACTCTCCTTCTTCAGAAACTACGATATCTCCTATTACTATTTCTTCCGATTTAATTTTTACAGTAGTATTATTTCTTATAACGCTAGTGAGCTTTTGAGTATATTCTTTTAAAGATTTCAAAGCTTTATTACTCCTGGCTGTTTGAAGAACCGAAATAGTAGAAATAATTACAATCGCTCCCAGAAGAAAGAAACCTTCAGAAGTTTCATTCAAGAAAAAATAAATGAGGGAGGTAGCAAGTAGTAGAAGAAACATAGGTTCCTGTACTATTTCCTTTAACATATGCCAAAAAAAATAGTTTTCAGTTGTATCCCGGCTGTTTGTACCATATTTTCGACGAGCTGCAAGTACCTCATCATCTGTAAGACCTGTAAAAGCGAATGGATTTTCCTTCATACTTTTCAGTATAAGTATAAAGAACTAAGGTTAAGAAAATAAATAGGAAGGCTTCGCATAGTTATTTTACTCAGGTTATAAATTACTCATTTGCCAACGTTTTAAGGTAGGTAAGATTTTAATTACCTGGCGTGCTTCCTCGAGAGTGAGATCATTATGTACCTCAGCCATTTCCAGTATTTTCACTTCCAGCTTATGCATGGTTAAATGATGATCGGTAAATTCACCATTTTGAAAGCAATGCATGCAGTATTCGTTATTGGTTGACTTATCCCTATTCGTACCCTTAATAGCATCTACTAAAGGCATTCCGCAACTTTGACATAAAGCATATTTCATAACATGATTTTTTAAAGAATAGACTTTAATTTTGACAGTACAATTAATTCCGATTTATTTTTCCCCGAAAATGCTGACGCAATACTATCGGCCGTTTTCCATATCAATTTTTTAATTGGTGGCTCAAAAAAGCTTTCGTGATTCTTTTTGTATTCCTGGAATTCCAAAAAAGCCTCATTGGCATTTTGCTCATCATCTTCCAGCCAATCGAAAATGATCTCTATTTGATAGGCAGTATCGGTACCAAATTCATCAAGAGTATCATGCACAGGCACCCACTCCTTTTTAATAATTTCCTTGAGTTTCCCTACCTCATCTTTTCTAACCTTTTTATCGATTGCTGCAACAGCATAAAAAAGTTTTCCTATACTTTGATAGAATTCTTTAGAGGCCCAGGTATTTAATGGCTTATTCATTTCTATATAATTAAAAATTACCTCTCCAAAGTAGTAGAAAGATACAAGTTTTAAAATGATTTTTATCAGCTTTTATTTTATAAACTTAGATAAAGCAGCCACTTTAAAACTACATTAAAATAATTTTAAGTAACTGACATTTATCATTTTAGACAACAGGGTTATAACATAATTTAGGGACACAATAAAAGGAAACTATTAACCTTTAAAACTTAAAATTATGTCATTAATTAAATTTAGGGGACCAACAGTTCCTGCGCGTTTTGATTCTTTTTTTCCTGAAGATGATTTCTTTTCAGACATTTTAGATACCAGAAGAGGTATTTTTAATTTGAATCGTATTTTTAATGGTGATCCATTGAAAAGTTATGCATTTAGCCCTGCTGTAAACATAAAGGATAGTGATGCAAATTTTGAAATTGAACTTGCTGCACCAGGATTGGCGAAAGATGATTTTAAAGTGACCATTGAAAATGGAATGCTAAATATTTCAGCCGAAAAAGAAACAAAGAAAGAAGAAGAAAAAGAAGGCTTTCTTCGAAAAGAATTCAGCTATAATTCTTTTTCCAGATCTATGAGCTTACCAGAAAGTGTAGACGAATCTAAGGATGTAAAAGCAAATTATAAAGATGGTATTCTACACCTGGATCTTCCTAAAAAGAAAGAGTTAAAAGCAAAAGCTAAACAAATTAAAATAGCTTAGAGAATTTAAAATTAAATCTAAAGAAATTAGAGAGCTAGGTATCTAAAAATACTTAGCTCTCTAACTGTTTTTGTGCTATTTTAAAGTATGTATATCCCACTTACCATTTGGATTTTTAACTGAAATGGTATTAGAAGATATTCGTTTTGCCACTATTTTGGGAGCATCCCTTAATTTCTCTCTTGAAATTGTAACCGGGAATGGGCCGGCCAGGTATTTTTTAACTTTGCCTTCTTTATCTAATAACACAACATCGTACTGATATGACACTATTTTTTTATCTAAAATATCATTTCGGCCTAATTCCTCTTCATCTATTTTTAATGCCAGTGCCAGTTCGTTATTGAAGTTTGAAACATTCAAATAAATAGGCTCGATAACGGTTTCCCCTTTTCCATTAATAAACCCGTAGTAATTAACACCATTTTTCATCTGTTTAATTATACATCTGTTATCCTGAAAAGAAGGATATCTGTGAGTGGCTACCCCAAGATCTAAAGCTTTTGATGTTTTCTTGTTTACAATAAGGTCGTCCCTAAAATCTATAACCAGGGTTCCTTCAGCATTCATGAAGCCCCATTTACCATCCTTCATAACCGCTGTGTAACCCTCGTTTGACGGCCCTACTTTATCTAAGTCTTTAATTACCTGCGCATATTCGAACATGGGTATAAGCAGGAATGCTAGTGTTATAACTATCTGTTTCATTTTAGTGCATTTTTACGTTAAAACTGAAAGGTAACTGAGAAAACGGGGATAAAAAATGACTACAATCATATTTAAAAAAGATGTGCCAAAAAATATAGAGAATACTAGCCGCTTGTTATAAAACCTGATATCTGTCATAGTTTTTAGAAACTTGATCCTATAATTTTATGAGATAAAATTTAAAGTGATGAGAAAAATTATAATTCCTACAGACTTTTCAGAGAATGCATTTAATGCATTGAAATACGCCGTGGATCTCTTTAAATATGAGATAAGTGAAATTATAATTTTACATGCTTTTGCAGATGAGGTTTATAACACCCAGAGATTACCAGATAAAGATGCCTTGGAAATCTTAAAACAAGAAGTTCTAAAAAAATCGAACGCATCCCTTTCCCATATAGAAAAACAATTAAAAGACTATTCACCAAATCCTAGACATCGCGTTAAAAGTTTATCGGCCTTTGGGATCCTGGTAGATGAGGTTAATGACCTTATAAATAGTGAGAATGCCGATATTGTGGTAATGGGAACTCAGGGTGAGACAGATGATAAGAATATCACCTTTGGAACCAATACCCTGCAGGTAATTAAGCATGTGCAGTGCCCTGTATTATGCATCCCGGCAGATTGCAAATACAAAACCCCGAAGAATATCCTGTTCCCCACTAATTATATGATTCCTTATCAAAGAAGGGAACTAAAATTAATTGTGGACATGGCCCGCTCCTTTCGAACTACCATTCATATGCTCTACGTTTCTAATTTTCCTGTGGAATCTTTTCGACAAAAGGACAATCAATTATTTTTAAAAGAGCAATTCTATGAAATAAGATTCAAATTTCACCTGGTAGAAGAAACAGATCGTGTAGAAGCCATTAAGACCGCTATAGATGAAATGGACATTGATATGCTTATCATGGTAAACTCTCACCATACATTTTTGGAGGAAATGTTGCATAAACATACCATCGATAAAATTGGCTTGCATCCAAAAATCCCTTTTATGATCCTGCAAAACTATCATAGAGATGTTGTAACGGGACTTGCAAACAATCAATAAAATAACAATTAAAATTATCTGGCCATGAAAAGGATCTTACTTCCAACCGATTTTTCAGAAAATGCTTATAACGCTATTAAATATGCGGTACAACTTTTAAAAAATGAAGAATGTCTCTTCTATCTTTTAAATACTTATACTCCTGTTCTTTACGATACCGAGTATATTTTATACGCCCCATCACATTTAAGCTTGAACGAGGTTTATAAAAACAACTCTCAAGTAGGATTGGCAAGAGTGCAAGAAAAGATCACGAAAGCATTCCCTAATCCAAAACATACATTCCATCATATTTCCTCCTTCAGCTTATTAAATGAGGAAATAAGAGCACAGGTAGATGAAAAAAAGATTGACCTTATTATAATGGGAACACAGGGTGCTACAGGAGCCGATGAGATTTTATTTGGTACACAAACCGTGCATGCAATTAAAAGAGCCAAATGCCCGCTATTGGCCATCCCTTCAAATTTTGAATATGTAAACCCTGATGACGTTCTATTTCCTACCGATTATGATATAGATTATACTCAACTTCAGTTAACCTTCCTAAAATGGTTCATAGAGATGCATGCTTCCGAATTACATATTATGAATGTTTTCTTCGGAAAACCTTTAGCACCTGAACAAGAAAAATCTAAGAAGGTTCTCGCTACGTATTTTAAAGAGAATAAGCATGTTTTCTATAGCATAGAGAACAAAAGCGTACCACTGGCTATTTACGATTTTCAAACCGATAAACCTATAGACCTTTTAGTAATGATTAACAACAAACATTCCTTCTTCGAGAATTTACTTTTCCGTCCGGTTATTAACGAGCTTGGATTTCATGTGAAAATTCCTTTTTTAGTGATTCCTCCAGCAAAGTAATCCAGTTGTAATGAAAACCGTACTACTGCCTACAGACTTTTCGCAAAATGCATGGAATGCGCTCCTGTACGCTGTTAATTTGTATAAAAAAGAAGACTGTAGATTTATAGTGTTAAACGCTTACACACAGATATCAAGATTTAGCGTAGATAAAAATTTTAATGACCCCACTAAGCTAAAACTCAAATCTGAACATGACCTGGAAAAACTAATTGAAGTTATAACTTCCAGCTATGCCTTTCCCGGCCATCGTTTTATTCCTGTCTCTAATGAAAATACTTTGCTAGAAGCACTACAATTACAGTTGCAGGGAAATGAGATTGAAACTATTATTATTGGCGCAAAAGGGACGACAGGAGCTAAAGAGGTGCTTTATGGAAGTAATGCACTAAAGATTGTAGATACAGTCCAGCATGCGCCCATACTTATAGTTCCCTCTGACATAGCTTTTACCGGGATTAAGGAAATTGTACTGGCTAACGATTATAACAGTGCACATACCAAAAAGAACTTCGAATTTCTTATAAACCTTAGTTTAAAATATAATGCTCCCGTACGGATAATACATATAGATAAATCTTTATCACTAAGTATCGAGCATAAAAAGAATAAACACCAAATAGCCAATTTATTAGCTTTTATCCCTCATTCCTTTCACTCCCTTAAGATTCCCGATGTAGCTTTAGGTATCTATTGTTTTACTGCCAGTAGGGAAAGTGATCTTATTGCCTTTGTAAACAAAAAACATTCGGTCTTAGAAAAAATGCTTAACAAACCATTACAGGAAAATCTTGGAATTTATTCGGAAGTTCCGGTGCTTATCTTACCACTTTCCTAAAAATTTCAACTTAAAATACAGATATGAAGCTTGATGACGGTCGTCATATTTTCAGCTTGGTAAAGAAATTAATTTTACCCTGTAAATAATTAAAGAAATGAAAAAGAAGATACTAATACCTACCGACTTCTCCAAGAATGCTTGGAACGCACTGACCTATGCATTGAACTTATACAAGAACGAAACCTGTACGTTTTACTTATTAAATGCATTCCAGCTTTATCACTTTACAACAGATACACTTATTGTCCCTCAACCGGGGGAACCGGCATACGAAAAGGCTAAAGAATATTCTGAAATGGGATTAGAAAAACTGATTGACGGTATTGCCTTCAGGTCTGATAACCCCCATCATAAATTTGAAATGATCTCTACCTATAGCCCGGTTCTGGAAGCGGTAAAACAAACGGTAAAAGAAAAAGATATCGATTTGATAATTATGGGTACAAAAGGGGAAACTAACCCTGTAAACATCTTGTACGGTAGTAATGCTGTTAACGTGATGGAAAAGGTTAAGCAATGTCCTGTTATAGTGGTGCCCGAAGAAGCTGTTTTTTTAGAGGAAACAAAAAAAGAGATCGTGTTTGCCACTAATTTCAAGACTTACTATAGGCATAATGAACTTGCACCACTTATTGAGCTTGCTAAACATTACGGAGCAGCGATACGTGTGCTCTATATACAGCAAAGCGATAAACTCACTCCTGAACAAGAAAGTAATAAAGAGGTGCTGGAAGATTATTTAAGTAATGTAGTTCATACCTTTCACACACTTACAAATATCAAGGTTGCGGCAGGAATTCATTCATTTATTGAAAGTAGAGGTAGTAATTTACTGGGCATCATTCACAAAAAGCACGGATTCTTTGCAAGTATTTTTGCGAAATCTCTTATTGAAGAGATAGGCTACAAGCCTCAGGTTCCAATACTGGTAATGCACAGTATTAAAGCGTAAATTGGTTTAAGTTATTCCTTATTAACCCTTTTAACCAAGCTTTTATGCAATTCAAGAATTTACATATAATAAAAGCTTCCGGGGAAAAGGTACTTTTCTCTATGGATAAGGTAGCTTCTTCCTTAAGAAGAGCGGGAGCTAATGAAGCGGTAATACAGGAGATCATTCAAATTCTGGGAGATGAACTATATGAAGGTATCTCCACAAAACAAATCTATAACCGTGCTTTTAATCTTTTAAAGAAAAAGCACGGTTTGGTAGCATCGAAATACAAATTGAAAAAAGCCATTTACGAATTAGGCCCTACCGGATTTCCTTTTGAACGGTTTATAGCAGCCTTGCTAAAATATAGTGGATATCATACTAAAGTAGGAAAGATTCTTCAAGGGAAATGTGTTAAACATGAAGTAGATGTAGTAGTATTAAAAGATACTGAACAATTTCTAGTAGAATGTAAATTTCATGGCGAACAAGGTAGGAATTGCGATGTAAAGATACCTCTGTATATAGATGCACGCTTTAAGGATATTGCAAATTTCAATCAGACCAAAATTCAATTTAAAAAAGGATGGGTGGTTACTAACACAAGGTTTACGGCAGATGCTATTGCCTATGGAAAATGCGTAAACCTATACTTATTAAGTTGGGATTACCCGGCAAACAATAGTTTAAAACAACGTATCGATACTGCAGGTCTTTACCCAATAACGGTTTCAACCCTTCTTACTAATAGAGAAAAACAGTTTTTATTAAGCAGGGATGTAGTTCTATGCAAGGAACTTATAAACGATAATTTTTATCTGGACCACCTTGGGGTTTCTGCAGTAAGGAAAGAGAAAATTTTAAAGGAAATGAATATGCTTTGCATAGGATCACATCATTAAAATGAGTACAACTGTTAAAATACATTTTTTAGGAGCTGCAGGAACCGTTACAGGTTCAAAATTTCTGATTGAAACCCCCAACTATAACATCCTTATAGATTGTGGGATGTTTCAGGGACTTAAAAAGTTGCGCAAGTTAAACTGGGAACCTTTTCCTTTTCCACCAGAAAATATTGATCTGGTACTTCTCACTCATGGGCATTTAGACCATACCGCCTACCTGCCAAAACTCGTTCTTCAAGGTTATAACAACCCGGTTCGTGCTACCGCTCCTACCCTGGCAATTGCTACAATAATTATAATGGATAGTGCCAAGATCCAGGAAGAGTATGCCGAAAATGCAAATGAAGAAGGTTATACTATTCATGATCCGGCATTGCCAATTTACAATGTTGAAGATGCTAAAAGAACTATAGGTTATTTCGAATCTGCTGAAATAGACACCTGGTATACCGCTACTAAAGACATTCGATATAGGTTTATAATGAATGGCCATATAATAGGTTCTACCTTTATTGAACTGGATATCTTCGGAAAGCGGTTTGTTTTCTCTGGAGATATAGGCAGGAAAAACGATGCTTTACTGGAAGCCCCTAAAAAACCTGAAAGCGCCGATTTTATTTTTATGGAAAGTACGTATGGTAATAAGTTACATGCTGAAGATGATGCCGATAATATTTTAATTGATGCTATTAAGAATACTATTCAAAAAAGGGGAAATTTAATAATCCCAAGTTTTGCCGTAGAAAGGCTTCAAACCTTGATGTATAAACTGTGGCAACTTTATAAGAAAAACCTGATACCCAATATTCCAATTTTTGTAGATAGCCCTATGGGAAACGAGGTGCTTGAAGTATTTGAGGCCTTCAGCTCCTGGCACAAACTAAGTCTTTCCGAATACAAAGCCATGAAACATCATTTCAACATAATTACCTCCTATAGAGACACCTGGAACACTATAGATGATCCCCGCCCAAAAGTTGTGATTGCAGGAAGTGGGATGGTAACTGGCGGTAGAGTGTTAACCTATTTACGCTACGCATTAGAAGAACCTGAAAATACCGTACTTCTGGTGGGTTACCAGGCAGAGGGTACTAGAGGAAGGCAGCTGCAGGAAGGCCAGCATGAAATTAAAATTGCCGGGAAATATTATAAGGTAAAAGCTATAGTTCGCCAGATAGAAAGTTTATCGGCACATGCCGATCAGCAGGAACTGCTTTCCTGGTTAAGCAACATACAAAATACACCTCAAAAGATATTTTTAATACATGGAGAAGAAATGGCAAGGGATACGCTTCGAGTAAAAATAAAGGATACCTACAATTGGCCCGTTTATCTCCCACATCTTAATGAGGTTGTTAACCTGAAGTTCTAAACCGGGTTGCGATTTCATTTTAACAAGCTGATAATTGTCATTTTAATTGCTGTATCGAATCTTTAATTTAGAAAAATTAAAGTAGGACTATTATGGGAACTTCAGCTTCAAACAGCACTTCCTCCAATAATGGTGTAAGTACTAAATATTTAAATGATGTAGCTAAATGGAAAAGTGAACTCCATTTGGCCACAGAAGAAATAGACTTTCTTGAAAGTTTCTTGTCATCAGATATCTTTGAGCCAAGCCTTCCCAATCTATTCGAAAAATTACAGCTCTTTCTTAATAAGCTGGAGAGTTTCAGAAATTCAAAAGAAAAACTAGATGTGGCAATAGAAGAACTTGCCCAGTTTAATAATAAAGATTCTATCTCCCTTTATAGGGCACATCATATTAAACTTAGAAAACAGCAGCGGTATTTTGTGGAAAGGTTCTCCGATTTTAAAATAGACATTTATAACAGTACCATAGATCTTCTCAAGAAATCTTAAAACAGGCTATTCAAAATAAGTATCAATTATATTAAAACTTTGATCATGAAAAAGAACACCAGTAAATTTCGTTATGTGGAATGGAAAAGTGCAGATGAAATGGACCACACCACCAATCAATGGATCTCAGAAATGAAATTCATTAAGGATGAGCATCTTTTTTTTAAAGACATGCTGAAAGAATATACACTTCCAATTATAGAATCTAATTTATTCCCACAGGTTAAAGTACTCATCGACCAGCTTACCACTTCAGAAAAGAAAGTAGACACGCTTTTAAAGGATGTTCAGAACCATAAAAATGGTATTGAAGTGCTGGTAGATTTAAAAGATGAACCGGCAAAGGAGAGGGCTTATAAGGAAGAACATCGTAACTTACTACAGGAAGTAAATAGTTTCACCGAAGTTTATAATAAAATGAAGAAAGAGATCTTTGCCACGGTATCCCAGGCACTTAAACATTTAAAACAAAAAAGGTTATTAAAATAGTATGCTAAAGCACTTAAATAAAATACTGATCATTATAATTTTAGGGGTACTGGGTGTTGTTGTGTGGTATTATTTTTCCCATACCAAGACGCAAAGTGTTCCTTATTATGTTAATAGCCCGAAACTGGAAACTAAACTTCTTATTGCTACACAAGGCAGTGAGCTAAAAACGGCTGTGGTAAATGGCGTGGTAGACCATTATAAAGATGAGGATATTTATATAAAGGTGATCGATGTGTATAGTTTGTTTTCTGTTAATCTGGAAAAATGGGATGCAGTAGTTATTTTAAATTCCTGGCAATACTGGACTCCCTCTAAAAATGTTATGGAATTTTTGAAAGAATCTAAAGGAAAACAAGACAAATTAGTAGTGTTATCAACTTCTGGCGATCCCGATGTTGAAGGAATAGACGCAATTTCCGGAGAATCCATTAAAGAAAAGATACCTGAATATACAGAAGAGATCATTTTAAGGGTTGATAAGATTTTAAATAGAACCAAATGAAATATGCATTGCTCCTAGTTTTATTCATCGCTGCAGGATGTAGTTCCTCTCGCATGATAGATTCTTATAAACCCACACTAAATGAAACACCCGAGTTAAAAAAAATACTTGTAATTGGTATTACCTCCAATCATGAAGCCAGAAAATCTTTTGAAGATAAATTACAGCAGGCATTTAAGAAAAAGAATATAATGGCCGTGCAAAGTTATGAGTTCTTCGATCCGCTATTTACCATTTATCAGAAATCGGAATGGGAACTGGAACAACTAAAACTTATACTCAAGGAAAATAACTATGATGCGGTACTTATAAGTAAGATCAATCGCGTAGAAAACAGGATTACGGCGAAACATGCCTATAAAAATTTTAACAGGGAATTTCATAGTTTCAAAGATGACTATTTGAGTAACCAGGATATCTTTTATGGTGATAACAGTGAACAGTCATACAAGGTATTTCATACCGAAACCGGCCTGTATCATCTTACTACTAAAGGGAACGGGGAATTAGTATGGAGAGGTGCCATTAATTTACACAACCCTAAAAATTTACAGAGCACCGTACATAGCTATGTAAAACTTTTGCTTTCTCAATTAAAAAAAGAAGATCTTATACCTTAATTTCCACCGCGTATTTTATGAAATTGACTGAAAAAATAGTATCTTAAACATAGTCAATTCTTCAAGCAAACTGATGTATAATTAAACAATTAATTGCCATGTCAGATTCTAAACTTCTTAACAAATCTTACAATGAGCAAAGCATTGAAGATCTTCAAAAAGATGTTCTTCTTTGGGATGAAGTATTGCAGGCCAGTTTGGAAGAACTTCTATTTTACAAGAACTTATTAAGTGCTAATATTTTTGAACAGGATATTCCAAATATGTTCGAAAAACTACAAATGTTTCAAAGTAAGCTTGAAGAGCTTCATACCGATAAGATAGATCTCACTTTAGCGGTTCGCCATCATAAAAATGACCTAAGTGGAATGATGGAATGTGAAGACATAGGTTGTGATACCTTTTACAGGAGTTGGCATAAAAAATTGTCAAATTGGATGATAGAAGACTCCGAGAAATTTGAAGAATTAAAATTTAGAATTATTCGGTACAGCACTCCCCTACTAAAACAACTTAATTAATGAAATTATAGTAGACTGGTTGACAGAATCCACACTAAAACTGCCATAATTGCAGAATTCCGCCATATAGACAATTTGCGATGTTAAAATAATTAAAAATAAAAATCATTACAATTCGGGCGGCTTGTAGCATTTTATATCTTAACTATTCTTACCTATAAACCTAACATTACCTATCTCTCGTAGCTCCTATGAGTCCTACTCTAAGGGAACATCATGTTTTTCGATATACTTACAGTATAGAGCACCCATCCTTTTCTATATGAAGACAAAGAAATAAATTAGAAATACTCTGCATTTTTAAATCTTTTGGAATAAAACCTGGCCTCGCATAGTCTTTGCGCCTATATAGACAAATAATGATCAGAACAGCTGATCGACGTTTATATTAATTTTAAAAGAATAGAATGAGAGTATTAGTAATTGGAGCAGGAAATATGGGATTAACCTATGCAGAAGGCATGGCGAAATCTGACCTCTTGAGCAGACACAAATTAATGATCTATGATAAATCTCCAGATTTAGTAGTGTCTTTGAGCAAACTTTCCCACTTCGATGTATACGATAATATTGAAGATTGTCTACCCAATGCCGATATAGTATTTATAGGTGTAAAACCTTATCACTGCGATTCCTTATTTGAAGAGATCAAACCTTTGGTTCATCAGGATCAAATTTTCGTTTCAATAATGGCGGGAGTTACCATTAACAAGATCCAAAATTCTCTTGGGGTTAAAAAAGTAGTACGATCTATGCCTAACCTCCCTGCACAGGTAGGAAAAGGAGTTACTTCATATACCGAATCTAAAGAGGTATCCCGTATAGAATTGCTCACAGTGCGTAATTTACTAGATACCACTGGAGAATCTATTAGAGTGGAAAATGAGAATTATATAGATGCCTCTACAGGAATATCTGGAAGCGGACCGGCGTATGTGTTCTATTTCATGCAGTCTATGTTAGAAGCGGCGCTTAAAATGGGATTTTCAGCAAACGATTCAAAAGTCCTGGTTTCACAAACTTTTGAAGGTGCGGTTGAGCTCTTTAATCAGTCTGATCTTTCTCCAAACACCTGGATGGACAGAGTGGCTTCAAAAGGTGGAACGACCAGAGCTGCCTTAGATTCAATGGAAGATAACAATGTAAAGGAACTTATTAAAGAAGCCGCCTATGCAGCATTCGACAGAGCTGTAGAATTAGGAAAGGAAAACAAATAAAATGATACCTGAAAATATCAATAAAATGGAAAAGAAAAGAATAGTTGTTAAAGTTGGAACGAATGTAATGACCAACAAAGACAACCGTATTTTAGGCCCAGTATTGAAAAATCTGGTAGAGCAAATATCGATTCTGTATGAGCAGGATATTTTAGTAGTACTGGTTTCTTCAGGTTCGGCTATTGCAGGAAAAGAAATATTAGGTGACATCAGTATTAAAGACGAATCTATGCGAAGACAGGTGTTCTCCTCTGTTGGTCAGCCTAGAATGATGAGACATTACTATAGCATATTCCATGATTTTGGAATGCGTTGCGCACAGGTGCTTGCCACTAAACGTGATTTTGCTCCTGGCGTACATCGGGAAAATATGATTAATTGCTACGAATCATTATTATCGGAAGGAATTATTCCAATTGCCAATGAAGATGACGCAGTTTCGGTAACCATGTCTATGTTCTCTGATAATGATGAGCTGGCAAGTTTAGTTGCTGAACTAATAAATGCCGATTCTCTAATCATTCTTAGTGATACAGATGGCCTGTACACAGGTCACCCCGATGATGACGATTCAGAAAAACTGAATAAAGTTCAGATAGATCAAAATGTAGAGAAATATGTTCAGGAATCTACTAAAGGTGAAGGTCAAGGCCGCGGAGGAATGGAATCCAAAATTAAAATTGCCAAGAGTACGGCACGTAAAAATATTCCTACCTATATAGCTAATGGTAAAAAACCTAATATCATTCTTGATATTATGGAAGGAAAACCTGTAGGAACAAAATTTACCTCGTAGCCAAAAAATTAAGTAAGGGAAATAAGAAAAACTAAAAATCTTAAAATGAAGTTGATAAAAACAGATATAAAAAATAACGTGTTACAATCTATGATCAATATCTTAGATGAAAAACGTGCACAAATAATTGAAGCTAATAAGCAGGACTTAGAAGCCTTTGGAGAAAATGAAGGCGCCATGTACGATAGATTGATCGTAAACGATAAGAAAGTAGATGACATGATACAATCGGTAAAGGAAGTTATGCAGCAGGAAGATCCTGTGGGACAAACCATTTCTCATAGAGTTCTGGACAGCGGATTGGATATTACCAATAAAACCGCTCCTTTTGGAACTATCATGATTATCTATGAATCCAGACCGGATGTAACTATTGAAGCAGCGGTTCTTGCCTTTAAAGCAAATAATAAGATTCTTCTGAAAGGTGGAAAAGAAGCCTTTAATAGTAATAAGATATTAGAAGCTTGCTGGCATGAGGCCTTGAAAGATAATGGTTTGGAGACCGATTGGATTCGACTTATGAATATGAACAGAGCCGACACCAGAGAATTTTTAAAGAATCCGCCTGAAAAACTGGATCTTATTGTACCTCGTGGTGGTGAAAAACTGATTGGCTTTGTGAAAGAGAATGCTACCTGTGCAGTATTAATAAGTGGAAGAGGAAACAATTTCTTATATGTATCTAAGGATGCAGATTTTGACACGGCCAAAAAAGTGATATTAAATGCTAAGACCGATAAGATCTCCGGCTGTAATGCGTTAGACAAAGTATTGATTGATACTCAACTTCCGGATTATGAAAATAAGCTGAAGGAATTACAAGAAATGCTGAAGAAGCATAAGGTTGATATTTTGGTAAATGATGAAGCTCAAAAGGTATTAAAAGAGGAAACATTAATCCCTAATGAAGATACATGGTACGAAGAATTTCTGGCGATGAAGATCGTTCTGGGAACTACTTCCGGTCTTGAAAAAGCTATAGATAAGATCAATAAATATTCTGGAGGGCACTCTGCCGTAATTATCACAAAAGATAAAGAGGAAGCCGCCGAATTTATGCAACAAGTAGACAGTGCAGCTGTATATCATAACGCCTCTACTCGCTTTACCGATGGCGGACAAATGGGCGTTGGTGCAGAACTTGCAATTAGTACCGATAAACTCCACCACCGTGGTCCACTTGGATTAAAACAATTGGTAACCAATAAATATTATGTGCTTGGTGATGGGCATATTAGGGAATAATAAACTCTAGATATTATAGAATAAAAAAAGGGTGTCTCATGTAAGACACCCTTTTTAGTTTATTAGAATGGTTTTTTAATATTTCAATACTTTCAATACTTCACTTTCAAAGTTATCACCTTTAACCTTTACAAAGTAAAGACCGGTACGGTATCTTCCTAGATTTATACGAGCATCAGTAACACCATTTTTAAGGTGTACTCTTTGATGCAGCACCACATTTCCTCTGAAATCGTATACTAAAAGATTGGCTTGCGTATTCACACTTCCTGTTATTCTAACTGTGGTATGCCCTCTGGTTGGATTAGGAAATGCCACTACTCTTTCTATTACAACATCAGCACCACTATCATCGCATGAACCCAATTTACCTCCATGTCTTAAAAGTGCTGGTACGGCATATTTAGAAACACAAAGTGATTTTCCTTTGTAACAAACTTGTACTTTTTGGTTCCATCGCCCTTCTCCACAAGAAACATCTTCTACATTTACTATTACAACACCTTCAATACTACATCCATTTGTATCGGTTACTATAATAGTATATTCTGTAGTCTCTGTTGGACAAACATTGATATTCTGAGTTGTTTCACCTGTGCTCCATTCATAAGTGTACTCTCCACTTCCACCACTAACCTCAAGAATACTTAAGTCGGTGCAATTAGAATCGTAACCCTGATACACTGTTTGATCTTCAGATACACTTAACTGTAAGGCCTCTGTTTCAGAAATCACAACCTCAGCGGCAATAGTGTTTTCTACAGCATCGGTTACTACTACGCTATAAGTTCCTCCACTAAGGTTGGAAGCAGTTTGAGTATCCTGTCCATCACTCCATACATAGGTATAAGGAGCAATTCCTCCTTCTACATTCACAGTTGCACTTCCGTTACCCGCTTCACTACAGCTAACATCTGTACCTACTATAGAAATCAACTCTATTCCTTTCATCTGCATTCTCACAGATACAGGGAAATGGTCTGATGCGGTTCTTATATATTCTGTACTATAAAATTCATAATGAACCCTTGCGGTACCGCTAATAAAATTAGGACTTAGCTCATTTGAAACGGTAATATGATCGATCATGTTCTCTCTTAGCACATAAGATCTATATCCTTGCTCACTTAAAATTGAAGTCAGAATATCATAATTCTCGGTATCGTCTACATATTTCTGAAAAGTTGAAATTGTAGTATTCACATTATCGGCAACTGTTTCATCTACATCGTCGTTATAATCACCTAAAATGATCAAATTCTTATTGGAGTAATACGTATCTAAAGAATCCTTAAGTACTTCTACATCATATTTTCTCATATCATAGCGCGACTGAGAATCGGTGCTACCATTTGCACGTGCGTGCAAGGCTACAAAATTCACTGCTTGAGATTCGCCATTAATAGTGACCTGAGCTTCCATCATAAACGGTAATCTACCGCTTGCAAAAAATCTATCTGGAGATTCAGGATAATCTGTTAATAAAGATCCGTCTCCTTCGTAGAAAGGGTGAACCGATTTAAACATGGCTCTAGTTGAAGTAACCGATACAGTTTCGGTTTTATAAACGAAACCTAATTTTTGACCTCCCGGAGAATCCGGATAAGAAGTAGCATCAGAAAGTACAAAATTATAACCTTCCATCTCTCCAACCATTTGTGCGAACAGTACCTCATCAGAGATCTCTTCCACCGCAATCACATCGGCATCCAATTCTAAAAGAATCTCTTTTACTTTCTCCTTCTGAATTTCATCAGAATTTGCATTTCCGGCAGCCGGTGAATTTGATTCATCTCCAAACCATTCAATATTCCATGCCACTACATCAAAAGTAGCATCTCTTGAAATTGAAGTATCTGCTCCCGTTTGTTCGTAATCTTCAGCACAAGGTAAATCACTGGCCATTCTTGGCAAAAGTTGATAGGTTTCCATGAATTTACCCACAACTCCTGTAACAGTCTCACATGATGCAGGCATAGCTTTTCCTACAAGTTCTGAAACATCTGCATCAATTCTAAGTGCAGCTTCTCCACTTGCATCAGTCAGAATATAGTTGGAATTCCCGAAAACAAGTTCTCCCTCATTAGAGAAAGACACATCTGTGATAGTCACTAACTCGGCAGGATGTTGTGATAATTCGGCAACACTTATTTCCTTAGGTGAAATTGGAGTAGTTGCTACACCATTATAATCAACTCTATCTACAGGGCTTATTTGAATTTGTTCGTTATATGCACTTCTAATTCCGGTTACTGTTAACGAATCTCCCACTTTATAAAGGTCATCTCCCTGTACCATATTATCAAAAATGGCAATGGCTCCAGTAGTATCCTGAATATAGGCTGAACCTCTAAACTGGTCGCTTACGGTTAATGTACCGGTAATAGTTATTCTAGTACCTTCAGCTGCATTTCTTGCTTCCAGAATACTAATAAGTTCTGTAGCATCTGGAATTGCTCCATTTTCTGTTCCCGGAGAAGGATCGGCAGCAACAAATCCTGCTGAATTTCGCACCCCACCTTCCCCATTTGGGATACGTTGTAGTGAATGATCTGCCTGGCTTCCGGCGGCATTTTCGTCTAACTGAAGTTGTCCTTCATTTAAAAGAACCATCAATTCTTCATCGGTAGGATCGTTGGTTCCATAAACTACTGCATCTACTAAATTTGTAGTAGTTACAGGCGTTCCATTAGGGAAACTTGAAATATTATCTTGATATAAAGCGACTGCATCTGGTCCATTTTGTAAAGCATTTCCACCTACAACAAAATCTACGTTTAGCACCGCAGCATTACCAAGTACAAAATATCCCTTTTCATTAGTAGTATACCCCGCAAGATCGTAGGCATTATAACTGGCATCACCGTTGCCATTGAACATCACTATAATAAAACCATCTAAAGGAGTGTTTCCTTTACCGCCATCATATAATTCAACAAATTCTTCGGTGTCTGATCCCGGAGTATCTGCATCTACTTCATTGATAACAAGATTTACAGGTTCTGTAATGTTGGTGTTTGCTTTACCTGGAGTTGGAAGTGCCTGAGTGTAAGTAAGAGTATTTCTTAATCCTCCATCCCCATTTGGATAGCGTTGAGAAGAATGTGCATCTTTATCACCATTTCCATCTTCATTTATTTGAGATTGTCCATCGTTCAATAACACCAATAAGTCGGCATCGTCACCATCATTGGTATCATAAACAAATGCATCAATTAAATTTTCCAGTGTAACCTCAGTTCCATTCGGGAAAGTTGCTGCAGCTCCTTCATATAATGCAACTGCATCGGCGCCGTTCTGTATTCCAGATCCGTTAAGAGTAATATCCTCATTCTCTAAAGCTTCCTGCCCTAATACAAAATATCCGTTGCTATTGGTTGAATATCCAGTAAGATCGTAGCTGGCATAACTTAAATTATTTGAACCGTTATATAAAACAACTACTTTACCATCTAAGGAGGTATTCCCAACACCCCCATCATATAATTCGATAAAATCCATGGTATCGGTACCATCGGTATCTGCATCAACTTCATTGATTAAAACCGTTACAGGTGCTACTTCTCCGCCAAAATCTTGATTATTATTTATAGCATCAAAAGTGCTTTCTGCCTCCGGCTGCCATGCAAAATCGGTATATACATTTCCGGTTCCACTTAGTTGAAGTGAGAAATTTGAAGGAGTTGCCGCTCCTTCTTCAACAAGGATATCGATACTGGTTAAACCTGCAGCAGGCCCATCGGCGGCAGTAATCACGCCTTCATAACTTAAAAACTGTATCACCTCAGTAGAATTATTAACTAAAGCCACCGCATCTGGAGATCCATTTTGAATTCCTGAAACAGGGAAAAATACCGCTCCAAAACCTCCCTGAAGTTCCGGGATACTTCCGCTTAAGGAAGTTGTATTATATACAGTTGAATTAGACCCATTATAAAAAATAAGGCTATAAGTTGAAAGATCGGTTCCGGCAGGTCCGGCAATTTCAACCCCTTCATTAACATCGGAACTTGCATTATCGTAATGCAGCTCATTTATAAAGACTTCTTGAGCCATTAAGATGTTAGTTATTAAAAATGAGGCTATTAAAAAACCTACTAAACGTAATTGTTGTTTCATGCTTTTCTTTTTTTGCATGCCCAAGAAACGACATTTTTTTGGCTAAAGCTTTAAGGTTTTATTAACAAAGGGTTAATAGAACGCTGCTTTTAAGTGAATTTTATTGACGAAGGCATTGGTCTTTCTGACACTTCTAACATTTTCTTTATCAGCCGCTTTGTTCAAAAAAAGTTTTAAAAAGAGCTGTTAATCATTCCTCAAGGGTTGAAAATATTGGATTACATTCATCAAATTGTAACTAATCTTTCAAAACTTAGTCTAATCTATAAACTGAGATAAATTCTATTTTATGAAAAAAATAATCTATTCCGTAGCACTTTTGGCTGCTGTGGTTAGTTGTAAACCTACTCAAGACCTAACTTCTAAAGGGCCATCTCCTGTAGTGGTAAATATGGATCTTGTAAATGTTTCAAATGATAAGGTGATGGTAAGTGTAGACCCGGGAAAATTTACGTCTTCCTCTACAACTTTTCATATTCCCAAGACCGTTCCTGGTACTTATTCCGTAGATAATTATGGGGAATTTATAGAAGGTATTAAGGCCTTAGATTATTCCGGAAATGAATTAGCCATTACAAGTTTGGATGAAAATTCTTGGACTATACAGGATGCTGTAAACCTAGATAAAATTACCTATTGGGTTAACGACTCTTTTGATATGAAAGGTGAAAAAGGAGTCTTTTCTCCTTCAGGAAGTAATATCGATAAAGACACTAATTTCCTTTTAAATCTGCATAGCTTTGTAGGTTATTTTGACGGCTTGAAAGAAAACACCTATCAGCTTGAAATTAATCATCCTGCAGGATTAATCGCTGGAACAGCAGCTCCTTTCATTCAGGTTAAATCAAAAGACGGTAAAAGCGTAAATGATATTTACACCGCGCCTCGATACTTTGAAGTAGTAGATCAGCCCATAATGTATGCTAAACCCGATACTGTACAAATTAAAGCTGAGGGTATAAATGTGTTATTAAGTGTTTATTCCCCAAATAAAGTATATTCCGCACAAGATATAAAGGATGGTGTGGAGAAGATGATTACGGCTCAGAAGAAATTCTTAGGTCCCATCACTACTACTTCTAATTATGCTATCCTTCTATATTTAGCAGATCCTGCAGCAATGGATGCTAAAGGTTATGGAGCTCTGGAACATCACACCTCTACAGTAGTGGTCCTTCCTGAATCTATGCCCTTAGAGCGATTGAATACCTCTATGACCGATGTGGTCTCTCATGAATTCTTTCATATTTTAACTCCGCTAAATGTTCATTCTGAAGAGATCCATTATTTCGATTATAACGATCCTAAAATGTCTAAACATCTTTGGATGTATGAAGGAGTTACTGAGTATTTTGCGAATCTATTCCAGGTAAACCAAGGTCTTATAGATAATAACGAATTCTATAAGAGAATGGTTGAAAAAATTGAATCTTCAAAAAATTTCAGCGAAACTGTACCTTTTACAGTAATGAGCGAAAATATACTTGATGAGCCATATAAAGACGATTACTACAATGTTTATCTAAAAGGTGCCCTTATTGGGATGGCTCTGGATATAAAGTTGAGAGAATTAAGCAATGGTAAATCTGGAATTTTGGATCTTATGCAACAATTAAGTGAGAAATATGGAAAGGATAAACCTTTTAAAGATGACGAACTTATTCCAGCAATCGTTTCTTTAACTTCACCTGAAATTCAGGAATTTTTTGATACCTATGTAACAGGAGAAAACCCAATTCCATATGGCGATTTTTTTGAAAAAGTAGGAGTGAAAATGGCCGATACCAAGGTAACTACCTCTTTCTTCATTAACGGTCAGGTGCCATATATAGACGGAGATCCTTCTACAAATGCACTTTTCTTTAGAAAGAATATTAAATTAAATTCATTTTTAAATGAATTTGGAGTGAAGAACGGAGATATTATTAAATCTGTAAACGGTACCTCTTATAACATTCAAAATGTGTATGATCTAATCATGAAGTCACAAGAATGGAAAGAAGGAGATGATATTGCCATGGTACTAGAACGAGATGGCGAAGAAATGACTCTAACTGGAAAAATTTCAACTCCTACCGATGATAAAATGACCTTAACGGAAATGGAGCTTCCGGAAAATGATAGCAAAGTACAACTGCGTAAAGCATGGTTGCTGGATTAAGATTTTATTAAAATTTTAGATAAAAAAGCGGTGATATAGTGTCACCGCTTTTTTTATACAATTCTATTTTTTATTCTCTAAAAGGAAGACGCAAACATTGCATTTATTTTACCGGAATTTAAAGTTCCAATTTGTAAATTGTTTTTTTAAATAAAAAACTACTTTCGAAAAATTAAATTATGGAAATACCTATTCTTAAGGACATTGTAGTAATTTTAGGTTTATCTATTTTCATTATTCTGTTGTTCCAGAAGCTGAAAGTACCTTCTTTATTGGGGTTTTTACTTGCAGGAATTATAGCGGGACCCTATGCATTTAACTTAATTAGTTCGCAACATGAGGTAGAATTGCTTTCAGAAATAGGAATAATTTTCCTGCTTTTTGTTATTGGAATAGAACTCTCCTTAAAAGGTTTGGCGTCTATTAAAAATACCATTCTTATTGGAGGAGGAATGCAGGTGGGTGGAACCATTTTATTTACTGCTTTATTGGGATATCTTACGGGACTGCCCGTAAATACTGCTGTTTTCCTTGGTTTTCTGTTCTCTTTAAGCAGTACAGCTATTGTACTAAAACTGTTTCAGGAAAAAGGTGAAGTATCTTCCCCTCATGGGAGAATTGCTGTGGCAATTTTGATCTTTCAAGATATTGTAGTTGTGCCAATGATGCTCTTAACCCCATTACTTGCGGGGCAATCTGATAATATCTGGGAAACATTAGGAATTCTTTTAATCAAGATAATTGGAGTTTGTATCGTTATTTATCTATTGGCTATTTACGTAGTGCCACGGGTATTTAAAATGGTGGTTAAAACAAAGAATCGCGAACTTTTTATTCTTACAACCATCGTGTTCTGTTTTTCTGTGGCTTGGCTAACATCTTCGGTAGGGCTTTCCCTGGCGCTTGGTGCTTTCTTTGCAGGTTTGATCATTTCCGAATCAGATTACAGCCACCAGGCAACGGCTAATGTGCTTCCCTTCCGGGAAATATTTATTAGTTTCTTTTTCATCTCGGTAGGTTCATTACTTAATTTAAGTTTCTTTTTTCATCATATTTTCTGGATACTTTTACTGGTAATAGGAGTAATACTTCTTAAAATGCTCATTCTTGCTATAACTGTTCTTACGCTAAAGTATCCGGCCAGAACGGTATTAATGACGGTATTCTCAATTTTCCAGGTGGGAGAATTTTCTTTATTGCTATCAACTGTCGGATTGGATAACGGTCTTTTACCAGAGAATGTTTATCAGTACTTTCTTGCCATATCAATCATTACAATGGCACTAACACCTTTCTTGATGAATTATTCTTCACAAATAAGTTATTATTTAGTGAAAATCCCTATTCCGGCGGCGGTAAGAAAACGTTTAAACAATGTTCATAGAACCCAGCAACTAAAAGAAGCCCCACTTGAAGATCTAAAAGATCACCTCGTAATTATTGGATATGGTATTAATGGTGAAAACATATCAAAAGCCGCTAAAAGTGCTCAAATTCCTTATGTGGTTGTAGACCTGGAACCCGAAGCCTTTAAAAAAGCAAAAGAGGCAAAAGAACCAATTGTATTTGGAGATGCCACCAATCCGGAAATTCTAAAGCACTTACATGTGCAGGAAGCACGTGTGGTTGTAATTGCTATTTCGGATGCTACCGCAACTAAAAAGATCATCAACGGAGTAAGAAATTTTACCCAAATCGCTCATATTATTGTTAGAACAAGATACGTTCGTGAAATCGAAGAAAATATACGCCTGGGAGCCGATGAAGTTATTCCTGAAGAATTTGAAACATCAATAGAAATATTTAGCAGAGTTTTAAGGAAATATCTTATTCCGCATGATGAGATACAGGAATTCATTAATCATGTTAGGTCTTCAGATTATGAAATGCTAACAACGATTAAAAAAGGACCTCACACCCCTTCTTATCAACATTTACACATTCCTAATAAGGAAATTGTTACTTTGAGTGTACAACAAGGTGCTAACTCGGTAGTAGAAAAAACCATTCAGGATTCCGGTATTGGTAAAAACTACGGGGTAACCATTTTAGCAATTAAAAGAGACACCAATTATTTAACAGATATCTCTCAGGACACAGTAATAAAGCAGGGAGATTTACTTTATTTATTTGGAGCTCCTTCAAACATTAATAGCCTTAATAGAATTCTATCCCTTTAATTTTTCAAAAAGTTTATATTTAAAGTACCATTCAACTCAAAAACATATGTCTATAGTTCCAGATCATTTATTGCGTTATCAGAAATTCATAGGTTTTATGCTTAAATATTGGAACAGCGATCTTTTCAATCAAACCGCTGCTACAGCCTTAGATGAAAAGGATCACTCCAAAAAAGATGATGATAATTTCGAGCAGTCTCCCGAGGAACTGGTAGAAGATCTTCAAAATATGGGGCCTACCTATATTAAACTGGGGCAGCTGCTTTCTACTCGTCCAGATTTATTACCAGATGCCTATTTAAAGGCATTAACCTCGCTTCAGGATAATGTGCCTCCTATCGCGTATGATGAAGTTCATAAAATTGTGGAAGAAGAAATTGGGACCAGAATTTCTAAGGCTTTTAATGATTTCCAGGAAGAGCCTCTAGCCAGTGCATCTATAGGGCAGGTGCATAAAGCCACTTTGCGCTCCGGAAAAGTAGTGGCGGTTAAAATTCAACGTCCTGGTATTAAAAAGCGTTTTTTAGAAGATCTGGATACCTTGAAGGAATTAGCCGAATTTGCGGTTAAACATACCGATGTTGCTCGAAAATATGCTTTTGATGATGTGCTAGCTGAACTACGACGAATCCTCTTACAAGAGTTAGACTATAATAGGGAGGCTCAAAACCTCATTATTTTAGGTAAGAATCTTAAATCATTCAGTCATTTAAGCGTACCACAACCCATACTCGATTATTCCTCCTCCAAAGTGCTTACTATGGAATATGTGGAAGGAAGAAAGATCACCGAGATATCTCCTTTTAAACAATTGGAAAATGATCTCAGTCCACTTGTTGATCAGCTTGTAGAAGCCTATTTACAGCAAATTGTAACAGATGGTTTTGTGCATGCCGATCCGCACCCGGGAAATATCCATCTAACTACCAATAACCAGGTCGCCCTGATGGATCTTGGAATGGTTGCTAAATTCACTCCCCAGCTTCAGGAAAAATTATTACAATTACTCATTGCGCTTAGTCAGGATGATGGAGAAGCCACTGCCGATGTATTATTGGATATGAGTGAATTGGGAGAAGATGCAGATGTCAAAAATTTTAGAAAGACCATCAATTATATAGTAATGGATAGTCAGAACCAAACCGCTAAGGACCTTGAAACGGGGAGACTTCTTATTCAAATGAACCGGATTGCGGCAGAGAATAACATTCATATTTGTGTAGAAGTAAATATACTGGGGAAAATCCTTTTGAATCTTGATCAGATTATAGCCAAATTAGAGCCAGAATTTGACCTTAGAAAGGCCATTAGAACTCATGTACATAAGATGATGCAATCTAAAATGTATAAGGAATTAAAACCGGAAAACCTGTTTTCTGTAGCTTTGGAATCAAAGAAATTAGCTGAAAATCTGCCAGAACGGCTCAATAAGATCTCTGAGAATCTTGCCAATAATGAATTTAAAATGAAGATAGATGCTATTGACGAAAAGCGTTTTACCGATGGCTTTCAGAAAGTAGCAAATAGAATAACCCTAGGTCTTATTATCGCATCTATGATCGTAGGTGCCTCCATGCTTATGAGGATACCGTCTAACTTCAGAATCCTTGGCTACCCGGGCTTGGCAATTATTTTCTTCTTTTTAGCAGCTATTGGAGGAATTTTACTTAGCTATACTATCGTTTTTAAAGATGAAGGCTTCAATAAAAAGAAATAACAGTTCAAAATTTTCTAACAAATTAACTATACTACATGAAATATATATCTTTAGTTGCAGGCTGCCTCTTAATTACAGCTTCTGCATTGGCTCAAAAAGTATCACTTCCTATAGATACTATGGTGGTAAGCAATCATTCTGTATCGATCAATGGAAAAAATATAAATTATACCGCTCAAACGGGAACTCAACCCGTGTGGGATAAAGATGGGAATCCTACAGCAAGTTTATTCTACACCTATTATAAACGAAATGATATTAAAAATACTGAAAACAGGCCTTTGGTCATTTCATTTAACGGCGGTCCTGGCTCAGCTTCAGTATGGATGCATTTGGCATATACAGGACCGAGAATTCTGAAAATTGATAATGAAGGTTTTCCCGTACAGCCCTATGGTGTGAAAGAAAACCCTTATTCTATATTGGATATTGCTGATATTGTTTACGTAAATCCTGTGAATACTGGGTATTCCCGAATTATCGACGAGGAAAAATCAGATAAGAAAGATTTCTTTGGTGTGCAGGCAGATATCAAATATTTAGCAGAATGGATAAATACGTTTGTCACCAGAAAGAACCGATGGCTGTCTCCAAAATATCTCATTGGTGAGAGTTATGGAACTACAAGAGTATCAGGATTAGCTTTAGAACTACAAAACAGCCAATGGATGTATTTGAACGGAGTAATTCTTGTATCTCCTACCGAACTTGGTATTGAACGTAACGGGCCTGTAGAAATAGCAAATAGGCTTCCCTATTTCACAGCTGCTGCGTGGTACCATCATAAATTACCGTCCGAATTACAAAGTAAAGATCTTGAACGTTTACTTGAAGAAGTGGAGAATTATACCATAAACTCTGTACTTCCTGTTTTAATAAAAGGCGGTTTTACTTCAACAGAGAAAAAAAATGAGATTGCTCAAAAAATGGCCTATTATTCGGGTATCTCTCAACAGGTTATTCAGCAAAATAATCTGGCCGTGCCATTTCGCTATTTCTGGAAAGAGCTTATGAGAGATAAGGCATATACAGTAGGAAGATTAGATTCTAGATATCTTGGAATAGACTCTAAAGAAGCGGGAGATTCACCTGATTATAATGCAGAACTTACTTCATGGCTACATTCATTCACTCCGGCTATTAATTATTATTTGCAACAGGAATTGAATTTCAAAACTGATATTAAATATAATATGTTTGGCCCTGTACATCCATGGGATAGAAGCGGTGATAATACAGGAGAGAATTTAAGACAGGCTATGGCGCAAAACCCTAATCTCGACGTAATGATACAGTCTGGATATTTTGATGGAGCCACCACCTATTTTAACGCGAAATATTCTATGTGGCAATTGGACCCAAGCGGAAAGATGCAAGATAGACTAAGTTTTAAAGGCTACCGAAGCGGGCATATGATGTATTTGAGAAATGAAGATCTTAAGAATGCAAATAATGATATAAGAGACTTCATTTTAAAATCACTTCCTAAAGAGGGAGAATCGGCAAAATATACTGCTCAATAATTGGAGTTGTACCTAATTAAAAATCCTTTCAAAGTACATTGAAAGGATTTTTTTATTTTAACTAAGTAAGTAAGCCTTTAGGTCGGTATAATCTTTTATCCCGATAGATTTCTTTTGCTTGTTTAAAATAGCGTTTATGGTTGGAGGAATTTCCAATTTGCTTCCAATAACACTCTCTACGGTTTCTAAAAACTTTACAGGGTGTGCTGTTTCTAAAAAAGTCCCGTAATAATCTAGGTGCTTCTTTAGAAATTCCTGTAGTCCTAAATATCCAACAGCTCCATGAGGATCCATAACATAGCCTGTTTCCTCAAACACGTCTTTCATTGCCTTTTTGGTAAGATCATCAGAAAAACTATAAGAGGACAAATGATCTTTAAGAACTTTAAAATCTTTATCAAAAAGCTCCATTATCCTAATAAAATTACTGGGGTTTCCAACATCCATTGCATTAGAAATAGTGGCCACACTAGGTTTAGGCTCATATATTTCAGAATTGAGATATCTTCCCACCACATCATTAGCGTTGCTGGATGCCACGAAATGATCTATAGGCAATCCCATTTTAGATGCCAGCATTCCAGCACATATATTTCCAAAGTTTCCGCTGGGAACTGAAAACACCAATTTTTTATCGATTTCAGCTAATTGCTGATAGGCGATAAAATAATAGAACATTTGCGGTAACCATCGTGCCACATTAATTGAATTAGCTGAAGTTAATTGACGCTGCATTTGAATTTCCTCATCTAAAAAGGCTTGTTTTACCATATCTTGGCATTCGTCAAAAGCGCCATCTACTTCTAGAGCGATCACATTTTGCCCGAGTGTGGTTAGTTGCTTTTCTTGGATCTCACTTACCTTACCTTTAGGATATAGAATTACCACATCTATCCCCTCTACCCCAAGAAAACCGTTGGCTACTGCTCCTCCTGTATCCCCAGATGTCGCTACCAGAACGGTTACTTTTCCAACATTTCCTTTATTAATGAAGTACCCCAGACTTCCGGCCATAAACCTTGCACCCACATCTTTGAAAGCCATGGTTGGACCATGAAAAAGCTCCAGAACGCCAACGTTCTCTTTTAAGGGCACCACCGGAAATTCAAAGTCCAAGGTATGTGCTATTATTTTTGTTAACTCTGAAGCAGGAATTTCATCACCTACATAATTTTTTATTACCTGAAAGGCCAGATCAGTTTTAGAAAATCCATTGATATCCTTGAAAAAGGACTTAGGTAAACTGACGATCTTTTCCGGAAAATACAAACCCTTATCGGGAGCCAGTCCTTTTAGTACAGCATTTTCAAAAGTGGAGGTATGTTCTCTATTATTTAAACTGAAATATCGCATTATATGATTTTTATTCCTTGAGTATTAATTTCTGAATGGTGAAGATCGAAATCTATTCCTTTTTCCTGATAAAATAGTTGCATTGCTTCCCTTACACTTACCGCAACCTCATCTCCCTTGCACATAGCAAAAACTGAAGGTCCCGACCCTGAAATTCCAAAGCCTAAAGCCCCACTTTCCATTGCAATTTGTTTAAGTTCATCAAAATATGGAATTAAAATTGAGCGTACCGGTTCGATGATCTTATCGTGTAAGCTACGTCCAAACAATTCGTAATCTTCTACATATAGCGCACTTACCAAAGCTCCTAAGTTTCCCCATTGAGTTATTGCATCTTGCAAATTCACATTTTGTTTTATTATTGCCCTAGAATCTTTGGTTTTCACTTCAATTAAAGGATGTAAAATAACCACTCGTAGTTTAGGAGGCGATGGTAATGCAAGTACTTCTAAAGGGTCATAACTTCTTACTAGGCTAAAACCTCCCATGAGGGCGGGAGCAACATTATCGGCATGAGCATTCCCACTGGCCAGTCGTTCACCCTCCATTGCAAAGGGTATAAGCTCTTTTACTGTAAATGGCTCTCCTAAAAGCTTATTAATCCCATATACCGCACCGGCTGAGCTCGCTGCACTACTGCCTATTCCACTACCCGCTTTAATATGTTTGTCTATCTCAATATCGAATCCTTGAGTAAAATCTAGTTGTTTCAGCAATGCCTGTACTGCTACCCCTGCAACATTCTTATGAGTTTCCATGGGAAGATCCTGGCCGCTAATTCTTGTAATTCTAAGCTCATTGAGATCGTTCTTGCGAAGAAGCATTTCGTCTCCCACATTGTCCAGACAACATCCCAATACATCAAACCCACAGGAGAGATTTGCGACTGTTGCCGGGGCAAAAATTTTAATATCTTCCATGAGCTATTTTTTACCTATTCGAATTACATCTGCAAATATCCCGGAAGCAGTAACATCGGCCCCGGCACCAGCCCCTTTCACAATTAAAGGTTGCTGACTGTACCTGTTTGTAAAGAATAAAACAATATTATCGCTACCGCTTAAATTATAGAAAGGATGTTCTGCTCCCACCTGTTGTAATCCTACTTTAGCCTTTCCATTATCCAGTTGGGCGACATACTTTAGCTGCTTATTATTAGCTTCAGCATCTTTATACATGTTTTTGAACTTTTCTTCATCCTTTTGCAGGAGATCAAAAAATGCCTCGTTAGTTGCCGCGTCTAAGCTTTCTTGAGACAGGAAACTATCATTCTCAATATCGCTAAGTTCCATTTCCAGACCACTTTCTCTGGCTAAAATCAGGATTTTACGGGATACATCAATTCCACTTAAATCAATTTTCGGATCCGGTTCAGTATAACCTTCAACCATTGCCTGCTCCACGGTTTTATAAAATGGCTCTTCTGCGTTATAATTATTGAAAACAAAATTCAGACTTCCTGAAAGTACTGCCTGTATCTTATGCACCCTATCTCCGGATGCCATTAAGTTCTTTAAGGTATCAATAATCGGTAACCCCGCTCCCACATTGGTTTCATATAAGAAAGAAGCTCCATATTCTCGTGACAGGTCCTGTAATTTCTGATAATTCACAAGATCATCGGCACAAGCTATCTTATTACAAGTCACTACCGAAATAGAATTTGCCAGATATTTTTTATACCATGCCGCTATTTCAGGACTGGCCGTATTATCCACAAATATGCTATTCCTTAAGTTAAGTTCCTTTACTTTTTCAAAAAATCCTTCTTTAGTAGCATTTTCACCGTTTTCAAGTATTTCCTTCCAGGAATTTAGGTCTATACCCTCCTCATTAAATACCATCTTTCTAGAGTTTGAAAGACCAAGAACTCGCACTTTAAGTCGGAGTTTTTCCAGCAAATAAGTTTCCTGCTGTTTCAACTGATCAATAAGCTTACTACCTACATTTCCAACACCGGTAATAAATAAGTTAAGTTCTTTTGAAGGTACTTCGAAAAATTGCTCGTGTAAGGTATTCAATGCTTTTTTCACATCCTTTTTCGCAATTACTGTCGAGATATTTCTTTCTGAAGACCCCTGTGCTATAGCCCTAATATTGATGTTATTATTTCCTAAGGCACTAAACATCTTCCCGCTAAGACCATGATGACTTCGCATTCTGTCACCAACCAGTGCCACAATAGCTACATTTTCTTCAATTTCTACCGGTTTAATCTTATTGTTCTGAATCTCAGTTAGAAAAGCTTCATCTAAAGCATCCTTAGCCTGCGTGGCTTCATCATCCTTCACAGCAATACAAATACTATGTTCGGAGGAAGCTTGAGTAATTAAAACTACATTTATCTTCTCCTGATACAAAACTTCAAAAAGACGTTTTGAAAAACCGGGGATTCCTACCATGCCACTGCCTTCTATATTCAATAACTTGATAGAATCTATATGAGTGATCCCTGTAACCCATCTAAAGTTCTCCTTACTGGACTTAGAGATCACCGTCCCCCGTTCTTCTGGTTTAAAGGTGTTTTTTATATGAATTTCTATTTGCTTGCTTAGTACAGGGTGAAGGGTTGGAGGATAAAGTACTTTTGCTCCAAAATGAGATAATTCCATCGCTTCTTCATAAGAGATATTTTTTAAAGGATATGCCTGAGAAACAAGACTTGGATTGGCTGTATACATTCCATCCACATCGGTATATATCAAAACTTTCTCGGCATCTAAAGCACCCGCAAATATAGCCGCCGTAAAATCTGATCCCCCTCGTCCTAAAGTACTTGGCACTCCTTGATCATTCTTAGCTACAAACCCAGGTGCCACGAAAAGTTTTGCTTTGTGCTCGTCAAAGTAAGTCGTGATGTTGGAGTTAGTTTTACTATAATTTACCTGCACTTTTTCATTGTTATTTTTGCAAACAATTAGTTCTCTCGAATCTACAAATTCAACCTGAAGGCCAATGCTTTTAAAATATTCAGTAATTATAAGTGAGGACAATAGCTCACCAAAGCTGGCAACTACATGTTTTGTCTTATTGGAAAGTTCATTTAACAAGTAAACTCCTTCATATAAGGTTTCCAGTCTATTAAACTCACCTTTAACCCTACTTAAAATTCCACTTTGTGTATTAATTGGTACCAACTCCTTTACCGCGTCCAAATGCCTTTTTTCATTTCTCTGAAGGATTTCCTTATAACTGAGATCCTCTTTTGAGGCAAGATCAGCCATATAAAGGAAGTCATTAGTTACACCGCCAAAAGCCGAAAACACAACAATCGTAGTGCCTTCATTCATTTGTGCTTTTACGGTTTCTGCAACTAATTTAATTCTACTTGGAGATGCTAACGAAGAGCCTCCGAACTTCAAAATATTCATGGCTGTAATAATTTATGATTTAAAAAAAGATGAATTTATTCTAGGAAAATATAGGTGCGGACGAAGTTTTACATATAATACCCCAAAGGGGTAATAGAAAACATAGTAATAGCAATTGTGCCTGAAGTAATGGCTCCAACTACTAATATATTACGGAATGAATACGAATTTTTCATGTTTTCCCTTAAAACTGATGTTAAAAGTATATATTTTCATCAGTAAAAAAAACAAAACATAGAATTTAAATCAACTTTTATGAAATTCTCTTTTTAGGGAATTTAAATTATAGAATTCATAAAATAGAACTTTTATATTTTCAATTTCACATTATTATTAATCTGAAAAACTTTAGCCAGGTTTAAAAATTTACGTTTGAAAAGGTTTTTTGCAGAATTAATTTAAAACAACCCGTCATAAATTAAAAAGGCAGTGAAAAAATTTTAATTCTTTCACTGCCTTTTTTACACAACATACATTAAGCTATCAAATTACCTGAACGCCTAATTGCTTTAAAATGCCTAATTCATCACTACTCCCCCAACGTTCTATTAATTTACCATCTTCAAAACGCCCTATTTGCATCCCTCTCACGCTAAATTGTTTTCCCGTTGGCGATACTCCCATAAATTCTCCTTTATGAGTTCCGGACACCGTATAAGCAAAACTAACATTCTCTTTATCGGTTACCATATGCTCTACCTCAGCCTTCAAATCGGGAAAAGCAGTGCGCATCATACTAAAAAAATCTATAAAACCTTGCGGCCCCGGACCTTGCATAGGTGCAGGATCATGGTCTTTTACCTTGTCGTCTACTACTTCTCTTATCCATTCAAGATTACCGGTATTAATTGCCTCTGCAAATTTCTCTTGGGCCTTTATATTCTTTTCCTGACTCATACCTATTTTATATAATTATATAGCCCCAAGTTATTACTAGTCTTTCAATCCTTGTACTAAGGCAATGTTAAGTTTACAAACCACTTATATAGCTCCCATAAAGGTCTTTGAACTGAACACCTTCAGCCGACCGATATTTATTTAGTTTCTTATACTCTACTAATCCCCAAAGTAAAAATTCTTTCAAGAAATATTTATCTTCTTCTGGAGACTCATTTTGATACTTCTCAATCAATTTATTCAGGGGTGGAATAGAATCTAACTTTTCATGGTATTCCTTCTCGGTTATTTCATCTAATAATTCGAAACCACTTTCAGCAAAGAACCATTCCACAAGATCGTTATATGGATTTTCAGCATCCTCCTTTTCCAATTTTTCGATTTTCGGAAAGTATCTATTGAATAACGTCTTAACCGCATCTCCAATGAGCTGTTCAGCAACAAAAGCACTTCCTTCCTGTTCACCTTCATAAACTAACTCCACTTTCCCGGTAATGGCCGGAATAACTCCCATAAAATCCCCAAAACGAATGGAGGTCTTTTCTTCTCCGGCAATAACAGTACGACGCTCGGCCGCGCTCAAAAGATTTTCAAAAGCGGAAATACTCAACCTAGCACTAATCCCACTTCTGGAATCTATAAATTCGTTATCTCGTGCTTCAAAACTAATTTGCTCTAAAAGATCTTTTGCTAATTCGGGAACATGCACTAAATCGGCCTGTCTGGAATCGAGTTTTGCTTCTTGTTGTGTTATTGTTTTAGCAATCTCAATATTATGTGGATAATGGGTAAGAATTTGAGAACCTATCCTATCTTTTAACGGAGTTACTATACTTCCTCTATTGGTGTAATCCTCGGGGTTGGCGGTAAAAACGAATTGCATATCTAACGGTAATCTAAGCTTAAATCCTCGAATTTGAATATCACCTTCCTGTAAAATATTGAAGAGTGCTACCTGAATTCTAGCCTGTAGATCGGGAAGTTCGTTTATAACAAATATACTTCTATTCGCTCTGGGAATCATACCAAAATGAATTACTCGGTCGTCGGCATAACTTAGTTTTAGGTTTGCAGCTTTAATTGGATCTACATCGCCAATTAAATCGGCCACTGTAACATCAGGAGTGGCCAGTTTCTCGAAAAATCGCTCTTCTCTGTGTATCCATGTAATAGGGGTTTGATCCCCTTTCTCACTAATTAATTCCTTAGAATATCTGGAAATTGGCTGTAGCGGATCGTCATTTATTTCTGAACCTGCTACAATAGGAATCCATTCATCCAGCAAATTCACCATCATTCTTGCCAATCTGGTTTTGGCCTGCCCTCGTAATCCCAATAAATTAATATTATGTTTTGAGAGTATTGCACGTTCCAGTTCCGGGATTACTGTGTTTTCATATCCGTGAATTCCTTCAAATGAGGTTTCTTTATTCTTAATTTTAGAGAGCAAATTTTGTCTTAACTCTTCTTTTATACTTTTTGACTCATATCCGGAGGCTATAAGTTCTCCCAGCGTCTTTATATTTTCAATTTTCATCTTTTTCTTTTTACTATTAGTTTAATTCTGGCAGGTACTTACCCTTTTATCCTTTTTTTTCGATTCGCTTCGTAATCTTCAAAGATCATTTCGCCCAAACCTTTAAGTCCTGTAAAAAAGGCTTTTCCTTGATTGGCCTGCGTAAATTCTCGCACAAATCGCTCCAGATAAGGGTCTTGAGCAATCATAAAAGTTGTAATTGGAATATGTAATTTTCGAGCTTGTTGGGCTTTATTGTAGCACTTATCAATAATAAACGGATCCAGACCTACAGAGTTTTTGTAATACGAACCATCTCGTTCTCGAATGCAACTAGGTTTTCCATCGGTGATCATAAAAATCTGTTTATTGGTATTACGTTTTCTTCGTAGCAAATCCATAGCCAGCTCCAACCCCGCCACGGTATTAGTGTGATAAGGCCCTACTTTTAAATAAGGTAGATCTGCAATGGAAATAGCCCATGCATCATTCCCAAAAACCAGGATATCGAGAGTATCTTTAGGGTATCTTGTAGTTATCAATTCGGCTAAAGCCATAGCCACTTTCTTTGCCGGAGTTATCCTATCTTCACCATACAGAATCATACTATGACTTATATCAATCATTAGCACGGTACTCATTTGAGATTTATGATGAGTCTCTTCTATAACAAGGTCATCTTCCGTCATCTTAAAATCGCCGGTGCCATGATTTATCTGAGCATTTCGTAAACTCTCTGTCATTGAAATTTTATCTAAAGAGTCCCCGTATTGAAAGGTTTTGAATTCTCCGGTGTGCTCATCTCCTAAGCCCTGATGTTTCGTTGAATGATTTCCGGCACCGCTACGTTTTAATTTTCCGAAGATTTGATTTAGCGCCTGCTGGCGGATTGCTCGTTCCGTTTTTGCTGTAATGACCACTCCCCCATTCCCATCGGGATCTATTTCTTCGCGTATATATCCCTTTTTTTTAAGATCTTCAATAAAATCATCTATGGTATAACTATCATCAGTCAATTTATATTCCACGTCTAACTGACGTAACCACTCAATGGCCTCATCAAAATCTCCAGAGGTATGAGTGATTAATTCTTTAAATATTTCAAATAATTTATCGAATGGAGATTTATACGGTTCTTCATATTTATGAAAAACAAAACCCTTTCTAACATTTAAATCCTTCTTTTCCATAGTTTAAAGTTAATGCATTTTAAACTGAATTTAAAAGCTGATAGCAATGAACATGGGATAAAGTTTTGTTAAGTATTCTACTTTTCGCATGTTAGGGGCTCATAAGAATTTCTATAAATTATACAGGTAATTAATTCCTGTTATACTTTTCTTAAATGCTTCTTGAATTTCCTGAAGAAATTAGAGATTTGAATAAAAATATATTTATGAAGTTAAAGTCCCTTTTTTTGATTTTTCTAGGCCTGATATTATCACATAATTCTTTTGCTCAGGAGACAAACACTTCCCCCTATAAAACTGATTTCTTAAAAGATGGGATTTATATTACTACGGGATTAGGCCTTAATGTATTGGGAGTTAAACTTATTCAAAATAAAGATGACCTTACAATTAATGAATTGAATAACTTATCTAAAGATGATGTTTGGGGAATAGACCGATGGGCAGCAGGGTATGATTCAGAACAGGCTAATAAGGACAGTTATATTCCTATGTACGGTTCTTTCGCCCTTCCCTTATTGCTTATGTTGAACGAGAACGAACGCCAAAATGCAGGGCAAATTTCAGTTTTATTTGTAGAGACCATGGCTACCACTGGAGCATTATTTTCTATAACGGCTGGTTTAGTAGAAAAAAGCAGACCCCGAGTTTACAACACCTCTTTACCTGAAGAAGACAGGATAGCAAGTGACGAACAACGTGCTTTTTTTGCCGGGCATACTGCCGCTACCGCTGCAGCAAGTTTTTTTGCCGCAAAAATATATAACGATTTCAATCCTGATTCTTCACTAAAACCTTTGGTATGGGGAGTTGCTGCCGCCATACCTGCCACGACAGGATATCTTAGAATTAAAGCCGGTAAACACTTCTTAACCGATAATTTAATAGGATATGCAGTAGGAGCAGCTAGTGGGATCTTAATTCCCGAATTACATAAAGTTGGTAATAAGAATCTTCAAGTATATCCTGTAACTACATTTAACCAGGGAGAATTTAATACCACTTCACAAGGTTTAGGGATGACCTATCAGTTTTAAATAAGAAATTAATAAATTTAACAACACAAAAAACACGAAATGCCCTTTTCTGAGATTATAGTTACCATTTTTGGAATTCTTATGCTTATTCCCACATTGGCATCTCTTACAACATATGACCAATGGTGGATTAGAGGATTTGATTTTCCAAGGATACAAATTAGTGTTTTAATAATTGTTGTTATAATTGCTGCCATTTTCAGCTATTCGTTTAATGAATACTGGCATTACCTATTGGTGTTTCTATTGCTGGGGAGTTTTATTTATCAGGCCGTTAAAATATTTCCTTATACTCCATTTTCTAAAAAGCAAGTCCTGTCTTTTAGGGGTGATGATCCTGATACATCAATTTCTATTTTGGTTAGCAATGTACTTACTCCTAATAAACGATCAGACAAGCTTATTAAAGAGGTTCATAAAAACAAACCGGATTTACTTCTAACTTTAGAGACCGATGAACGCTGGCAGCGGGAATTAGAAGTAATAGAACAGGATTATCCGCACACCGTAAAAATTCCTAAAGATAATTTATATGGTATGCATCTCTACTCTAAACTAAAATTAGAGGATATAGAAATAAAGTATATCATTGAGGATGATATTCCTTCTATACACGGGTATGTTAGATTAAATAATGGTGCAAGAGTAAAAATACACTGTCTACATCCAAAACCACCAAGTCCCACAGAAAGTGATACCTCTACAAACAGAGATGCCGAACTCCTTTTAGTAGGAAGAGAAGTAAAAAAAGATGAAGAATCTGTTTTAGTAATTGGAGATCTAAATGATGTGGCCTGGTCCAGAACCACCAAGTTATTTCATAAATTAAGTGGGTTATTAGACCCTAGGATTGGAAGAGGTTTTTATAATACATTTCACACAGGCTATGCATTATTGAGATGGCCTCTGGATCATGTTTTCCATACCAACGATTTTACACTTATAGAATTAGCCCGTTTAAATAGCGTAGGATCAGACCATTTCCCTATGTTCATAAAGCTGAATTATGCTCCAAGAGCAGAAATTCTTCAACAGGAAACCGAAGAGGCTACCGAAGAAGAAAAAGAATGGGCAGATGAAAAAATAGAAAACGGTCATCCAAAGGAAACAGAAATCTAATCCTCCTTCTATTAAAAAAACTGCTTTAATTCGGGGTGGTTCTTCACCTTATAACAATTTTCAATTGTAATAGGTTTCTCTATAAAATCAAAAACATTGTTATACGCCTTTGCCTTTTCTTTATCAAAACTATCAATAGACGAAGTAACCATTAAAACATGGACAAAAGGCAAAATGGATAAGGTTTTTAAATTTTCTAAGAATTCCCATCCACTTATTCCTGGCATATTAATATCCAATAAGATTAAATAATGATGACCAGGTTCTTCCTGGGTTAAAAAATCGAGTGCTTCCTGCCCTACACTGTATAGCTTAGGAGAATCAGTAATTCCACTTTTCTGGAGCATTTTGCGCTGTATAAAAAGCACAATATCGTCATCATCTATTATTAGCACTTTAAGCATTAAGAGAGTTTTGTTTAACCAATTCGGTTTTATTTGAAATTTTTCTAATTATTATATCCAATTCCTGCGCAGATGTAATAATATGTTCCAGCATCTGACTGCTATCTTCAACATTATCATGATTTTGCAATAAATCGATTATCCCCATAATTCTCGCCAGAGGAGCTCTCACCACATGAGATTGTGTCCATGCAATTTCCTTTAGCCGTGCATTATGATTTTCTATGGTTTCAATATAATTATGAATATTGGTCATGTCCTGCATAGAGCCAATCATTCTTAAAGGTTTTCCAGAAGTATCTGAAACAAGATAACTTCTATCTAATACATATTTGTAGGTGCCATTTGAGCAGCAAAATCTATATTCTATTTGAATAGTTGGATGACCATTCTTGTATACCTCAGCCACTTTTGCAAGTACGCGCTCTTTATCTTCTGGGTGAATTCTAGACTGGAACCATTCTCGAGATCTTTCTACTGTATCTCTATTATACCCAAACATAGTTTCAATACCTTCATTGTAGTTCATGATGTTTTGTTCCACATCATAATCTGTTATGGTGTCGCTGGTGGCTTTTGCTACAATATCATAACGTTGAAGACTTTCAATAAGCTTTTTCTCCTGATTTACAAATTCTGTAATATCTCTAGAGTTAGCTACTATACCATTAACCGCCGGATCATCATTTAAATTAGTAACTATAGTCTCTATCCATCGCCACCGATTATTAGCAGTTTTAACTCTATATGTTGGAATTTGAATTCTTTTATTATCATGAAGTTTAAAAATATGCTCTTGTACATCTTTAATATCATCTTGATGAATTGAATAAAAGAAATTATGTTTTAAGAATTCTTCCGAAGGAATTCCCAAAATAGTATTGGATGCGGGACTTACATATTTTAAGGCTCCATCAAAATCCAAAATCATTACTAATTCTGAACCATCCTGAACCAAAGCTTTAAAACGTTGTTCCCTTAGCTTAAGCGTTCTTTCAGCTTCTAACTGGGCCGTTACATTGGTTACAAGTGTAACTCTTGCTTCCTTTCCATTAAATTCTATTGGATTGCTTTTAATTTGAACATGAATAATGCTGCCATTCTTTGTTTTATGAATAGCTTCTAATTCAAAAAGGTCATCAATATTATTACTCCATATTGTTTCTATTTTAAGCTTAACTTCTTCTATCCAAAGATCCCTTACAGTCATTTTTAAAAACTCTTCTCTCGAATATCCATATAATTCTATAGCAGCATCATTCACCTTTATGAATTCTAGAGAATGTTTATCTAATACCCACATGGGCATTGGACTGGAATCAAACAAGCTTTTATAAATTTTTTCAGACTCACTTAATTGATATTGGATCTTTTTTCGTTCAATACTATAAAAGATACTTTTAGAAAGCTTTGCAGCGTCCAGTTCGTCTTTTAAAAGATAATCGGAAATGCCCAGCGCAAGTGTTTTAACACCAAATTGTTTATTGGCGTATCCGGTTAGTACTATTACAGGAACGTTTTTAGTTAAGGCTACAATTTGTTTTACAAGAATTTCGCTATCGTCTACATCGGGTAAGGAAAGGTCTAGTAGAACAGCATCGAAACACGTAGGCGAGCTTAATTTAATCTTCGCTTCGCCAAATGTTGAAGCCCTAGAAAGCATTATTCCTAAATGTTCTTCGCTCAGGTAATCCTCTATTAGGACGTAATCTCCTAAATGATCTTCAATTACTAATATTTCTAATGCGCTTAAACGAGTATGCATAAAATTTTATTGTTCTTTAGGAAGTTGAACAATAGATACCCAAAAATTCTCAATAGAAGAAATCACTTTTAAAAAATCGTTCACCTCAACAGGTTTAGTGATATAACAATTAGCAAAATTCTTATAAGAACTTATTATATCTTGATCTGAAGATGAGGTGCTTAACATAATTACGGGTAGGTGTTTTAGATTTTCAGAAGATTTAATTTCTTGAAGTACTTCATGCCCATTTAATTTGGGTAAGTTTATATCTAATAAGATTAAATCCGGGGTTAGGGCATGCTCATGTTTTCCATTTTTATTCAAAAACTGAATTGCTTCCCAACCATCTCTTGCAACATCCACTCTATTTGCTATTTTCCCTTCAGAGAGCGCTTCTGTGGTTAACAGAATATCTCCTTCGTTATCCTCGACCAGTAATATGTTAATAGGATTCATAGCATTCGTTTTGTAGGTGGGGTAAAGATACTAAAATTGTTTTTTGATGGTGAAGTGAAAAGTACTACCTCTATCTACCTGAGATTCCACCCAGATAGTACCTTCATGATTTTCAACAATTTTTTTACAAATTGCAAGACCAATTCCTGTTCCTGTATATTGATCTTTAGAATGCAAGCGTTGAAAGATAACAAAAATTTTATCAAAAAACTGCTCGGTAATTCCGATTCCATTATCAATTACACTTATTTGCCAAAATTCAGGATCTTCTTTTACCTCAATTTGTATTACTGGATTTCTACCTATTTGATGATATTTTAAAGCATTGCTCAATAAATTTGATAGTAAGCGTTGTAAAGGTGTTCCTGCTGCTTGTATTGTTGGTAGATTTTCATATACCACTATTGCGTCATTTTCGATTATGAGATTTTTGTGAAGATGAATAATTTCATCTAACATTTTGTTCAAATCAATTTCTTCAAATTGATAATTCATCTTTCCTACTCTTGAATACTCTAAAAGGTCTAAAATAATTTGTCGCATTCTTACTGCACCATCTGTTGCAAAGTGAATATATTGCTGAGCTTTTTTATCTAACTGGTTATCATATTTCTTTTGAAGCTGGGTTAAAAAGCTAGTAACCATTCTTAGCGGTTCCTGCAAATCATGCGAAGCTATATATGCAAATTGCTCTAATTCTGCATTAGATACAGCCAGTTCATGCACCTTTTTTTCTAAATTCTCATTCAACAATTTCAGTTCAATTTCATTTCTCTTTAATTGGGTAATATCCTGTAACGCACCTATCATACGTTCGGCCCTACCATTCTTATCTCTAATTACAAAACCTTTGTCTCTAACTATCGCATTTTTTTTATTCGCCATAGTGATTCTATATTCGCACTCCCATTTATCCTGATTGAAATTTGTTAAAGCTGCACTTAGATCTTCTAGTACTCTATCTCTATCTTCTTCATAAATATTAAGTTCCCAATTTTCTATATTTTCTTGTTTGGAAACTCTTTCATAACCAAAAAGAGAGTAATAAGCCTCACTCCATTCTAATACATTATTATTGATATCCCAATCATATACTGCTTCGCGAGTAGCTTTAGAAACCAGATCATATCTCTCTTTGGCTATTCTAATCTCTTGATTTGCATATTTTTTTTGTGTTATATCCTTAAAATAAACAGATAATCCATCCTTACCAGGATAGGCATTAATTTCGAACCATATATTTAATGGCTCATAAAATCCTTCAAATGATACTTTTACCCCCGTATTAACTGCATGATTGTATTTTTCATAAAATATATCATCTTCAGCCTCTGGAAAAAGGTTCCAAATATTTTTATTTAATACATCTTCTTTCTTACACTGCAACAAGGTTTCTGCTTCAGAATTTAAATAGATAAAATTCCAATTACTATCTAACAAATAAAATCCATCGGTTATACTTTCTAATATATTTTGAACTCTGGTTGTGTATTCTGAAACAATTTTTTCTTGTGCTTTACGCTCACTAATATCATTATGAATTCCAAAAATGGCGATCAACTCTCCAGCTTCATTAATAATTGGTCCGCAGCTAAGGTGATAATCCAATATTTTACCACTTTTACTTTTCAATTGCATATCTCCATTCCAATATTCTCCTAATAAAAGGGTTTGAAAAAGATCAGTTGCAAAGCCATTATTCAGAAAAATCTCTTCTATTATAACATCTTTATTCAATTCAGACACTGAGTACTCTAAAGCATTCTTAAGTGCGGTATTTAAGTAGATTTCGTTTCTTTCTAATGAAATTAAACCTATACCATCTTTAGAACTTTCTATGATATTCTGATATTTCAGTAATTCAAGATTAGCCGTTTTAATTGGGGTAATATCTATACCATAAATGTGAAGGATCCTTTCCTCTTCAATAAAATCGGCCGGGGTCCATGATATCCATTTCCATTCTCCATTCTTGGCTAAACATCTTATTTGAAAGGGTTCCGGATTTCTTCCTAAGGAAACCTCTTTCAATTTTTTAAATGAAATCATCGTCTCATCTGGGTGCAAAAACTCTTTAAAAGGAATGCTAAGCAATTCTTTTGTAGTATACCCAAAAATTTTATGAAATGCAGGATTCACTTTTTTGATATAACCATCTAATCCTAATACAGCTATCAGGTTGGGTGAATATTCAAAAATATTGCTTAATTGATTTTCTGTAATCTTTCTCTGAATATTGGTTGAGATTTGGTAAGAAATACGCGGAAGGAGTTTTGCAATATCGAACTCCTTAAGAATTTTCTCATTGCCAAAAAAGGTGAGAACTGTAATAACTTCATCCTTAAAAATAACAGGAACACCAATGGCTAAAGAAATTTCTTCTTTATTTAATAATCCTTTTCTCAAAAACCTGGTATCTTCAAGCGGGTTTTTCCAAATTTGTATTTGCCCGGTACTCCAGGTAATTCCCGGTAGTCCTGCCTCTTTCTTAAAACTATATATCGGTTCTAAACTGCTTACATCTGATGTAAAATTATAGTCTGATATTTTTCTAATTACATTTTTATCGTAACCTACTTCCCAAGCCTCTCCTAATTTAAAATTGAAAAAATTTGAAATTATCTCAATTATGTGTGACAGCGCTTGTTTTAAAGATGGAACGTCGCTTAATGAATTGAGCAGCTTATTTAAAAGCTGCTGCTCAGCTTGTAAGCTATGGGATTCAGTAACATTTTTAGCTATTATTACTAAACCATCTACTTCATCATTTTCCAATATTATAGGAACTTTGGATAATAAGATTACTTCCCTGTTTTTTTTATAGTCATAAATAATATCTTCTCTATTTAAAACTGGAATCCTACTATCTATAATGCGCTGATTATCCTTGATAATTTCTAAACCTTCCTCTAAAGAAAATATATCAGTAGGCATTAGATTTAATGTTGACTCTTCATTTGACGCACCTAAATAGTCCGAATAAAAACTTTTATTACTTAAAATTGTTTTATGTTCATTGCTTACCACAAAAATATAGTCTGGAATATTGTCTATTATGGTTCTTAACATATTGCGTTCCTTAAGCAGCTTTTCTTCTGAAGCTTTTATATTTGAAGCATCTTTTGCCACGCAGTAGTTAATCTTGTTAATAGGGTCCCACTTAACCGACCACATTAAATGCACGATTGCACCATTTTTCTTGATATATCTATTCGAGAAATTTAAATGGTTTCTACCGTCCATTATTTCCTGTGCAACCTTCTTGGTAATCTCTATGTCTTCAGAGTGCATAAGATCTGTAAATTTACCTCCTATTAACTCTTCGGGGCTGTAGCCTAAAATTTGATAACTAGCCTTATTTACATCTCGAAAATACCCTTCACCATCAATACTACAAATCATATCCAAAGATTGATCTAAAATAGTTTTAAACCTTTCCTGACTTTCTTTAATAATGTCCTTGTTCTTTTCACTGGCAGTAATATCCTTAGCTATACCAAAGCAGCCGGTAATTTCATTGTCAACAATTATGGAAAAGTTGGTTACATTGATAATTCTCTTGGTACCATTAATACCAATAAACTCAGTTTTATAATTTTGAACTTCACCATTTAGGGCTTTTAAGAACAATTCCCTCACTCTCTCTTGTTCATGAGGTGGAATAAATTTAAAAACATTCAACCCTTCAATTTCATTATTAGGTAATTCTGCAAGCTTCAATGCACTTGCATTTGCAGTTTGTACCTTTCCTGTAAGATCAAATGAATAAACGGCATCCGGATGATTATGAAATAAAGATTGATATACTAGCGTAGTTTTTCTTAAAGCTATTTCCTGCTCTTTTTGCTTAGAAATATCAATTAAAATATTAGTTGTGTATTGTTGTTGTTTACTATCAATATATACTGATGAATAAACCTGGACAGGAAATTTTTCCCCATTTTTTCTAATCCCTGTCAAAACTCCCCGTACACTCCCTTTAACTTCCCTCTCCTGTAAAATATTGGAAAGATTTTTATCTTCTTTATCAAATAACTTGTCTCTTCTTAAGCCTTTCAATTCTATTGATGAATAATTGAACATTTGATTAGCGACTCTGTTACTATCCAAAATTTCCCCGGAAGGTTTGGCTAATAAAATAGCTATAGAAGCATTTTCAAAAATTCCTTGAATTCTTATATCAAAATTTTCTATTCGAATACCATTTCCCGTATTCATTAGTCTTAGAATAAGTCTCTTTACCTTATTTTCCTTGTTGAAAACAGGAAAAAATTCTATTTTGAGATTTTCTAGATTTTCTAGATTTTCTTCCTCTAAAGAGAATGCAGGAATGGAAATTCCTGAAAAACTTAATTTTATAGAGGTCGCAAATTCCTTTAATCTATTTGTAGGAATAAGTTCAAAAATGGAATTGATTGAGTCAAGCTTTCTCTCAAAATTTAATTGAGTAATGCGATTTGCCTCCTTTGTGAAAGAGCAAATTAAACCATCATTTTTTATTTGAATAAGGGCTATTTCATGGCTATTTCCAGTAAAATCTTGAGAATCATTTAAAACTTGCTGAATTATCTTTTCCCGAAGTGGAGCATCGTTAGTATTCAACATGTTATATGAAGTTTTTCAATGGCTGTAAATAATGAAATTGAGTTTTAGAATAACTGCTTTGTAACTTGGATACCAGCACCAAAATTAGGAGAAGAAATACCGCTAAAATCTGTACCTGCCTGGAAATTAATATCTATTATTCCATTCCAAACTCCCAAATCTAAATATGTAGACAATACATTATTTTTGCGATAAGCATTTCCTTTAGCTCCATAATTCTGTCTATAGCTTGTTAAGATTTTATAAGGCATTTTTTCAAAAGCAATTCCTGTAATTCCAACATGGTGAGCTACTACCTTATTATTGTTAACTCTAAATCTATTATCATTAAGAGTAATAAAAGGTAAGCCTAATACCTTAGAATCATAGGTCCAACCCGAACGATAGAGATTATTATTAAAATAATTATCTTCCCCATCGGTGGTAATATTTTTATCACTTTGATCTTTGGTATAATAAAATTCATACATAAAGGCATTCACCCATGAATCCTTTTCAGGACTTTCTATAAAGATACCATAACGTCCATCGGGCGTATTTCTTAATACTAACCCCGAACCATCTTCAAATAAATGATTATAAATAAATTGGACGTTGTAATTATTGATGGTAGTATTAATATACACCTCATAACTCCCTAACTGATTCCCCAGAGCGTTTACCTCTTCCCCGTCAACCGTATCACCTCCTTCATTTCCAGTGAACACATCCATATAATCATTAAAACTGCCAGGTAACTTGCCATAGATGGGAGAAGTGCCCGCCCATTGCGCAAAATGTTGCATTCCCACAGTAATTTCAAAATTCTTGATCTTACTGAAAATCAAATGAAAACTCTTATGATGTAAACGAGTATCTTCAACATACCTGTCATCATCCATGATAAATTCTTCAATACTGGCAGTAAATGCTAATCCACCTTCCCGCCATAAGGTTAATGGGTTTTTGGTAGCTAAACTAATCCCAGCCAAAGGTCGCGCATTCAACGACCATAATATATTCTCATTGGTTGCGCTTAATCCTTTATAAAGCTCTTCTCTTTGCTTTCTCCCCAAGCTTGCAACTAACCAGGAATTATCAAAACCTATGTAAGATTCATCCAACCGAAATTCATTATTATATCCATCATGATACAAAGCACCCAAACCTACTTCTAAGTTGGCATTTTCATTTAACTGATATCTTGCGTTTGCCGATATCCAGCTAGAGAAATTAGAACTCTCATCTAACCTTCCACGTTGATTGGTATACATCCAGAAAGGAAGTCCTTCCTGAGAGGACAAGACCCCTTTTGCGCTGGCGATTCCAGAAAAATGTATTTGTGCATTAATTTCACTCAAACTAAGTAAAACTATTATTGAAAGTAAAGTATATTTCATATAAATTTCTATAACATTGAGGTAATTATCTGTTTAGTAGATATTGGTATTAAAAATATATAATTTTACACGATAAAAAGTTTTTTATGTTATCCATTTTTCAAAAAAAGGAATTTCTCATTGATCATTTATCAGGTATTACTGATATCCATAATCATATTTTACCTGGAATCGATGACGGTGCAGCTAACGTTAATGAAACAATTGGTCTATTAGAAAAATTTAATAATCATGGAATTAATAAATTTATTGCTACACCTCATGTAATGAATGATTATTATCCCAATACACCAGATAGTATTAATGCAGCACTAGATACAGTAAAAGAAAGTTTACTTTCAAAATCTGACTTAGCAGACAGCCAAATTTCAGTTGGGGCAGAATATATGATGGATCAAAGTTTTTTAGATTTGTTAGAAAAAGGGGAATTACTAACACTTAAAGACAATCTAGTACTTGTGGAAATGTCTTATTTCCAGGCCCCAATCAATCTTAATGAAATATTATTCACACTTCAAACTAAAGGCTATAAGCCTGTTTTAGCACATCCAGAGCGATACGCTTATTTTCATAATAAAGATCTGAGGAAATATGAGGATCTTAAAAGTAGAGGCTGTCATTTTCAGGTAAATGCCCTTTCGCTTTCTTCTCATTATGGAACGAGTATGCAGCAAATTGCCTATAAATTAATAGAACAAGGCATGATAGATTTTATAGGAAGTGACACTCACAGAATCCAGCATATAGAAAAATTATCTTCTATTCAACTAAAGAAAAAGCAACTTCTTGCAATTTCAAAAATAGTTGAAAAAACAAAAGAAACTTTTTAAAATATTATTTATTAAATTTTCCTTTCATAATTCTTTTTAGTTTCGATTCTTTCTCCACTCCATATCCATATCCATATCCATAAGAATAACCATATTGTGCTCCGTAGGAAAATTTAGAATAATCCACGTCATTTAAAATAATAGCTAAACCTTTCAGCTTACCTTGTTGCTTTAAGTCCTTAGGGAAATCAAGCAACTTTTTATCAGTGTAACCAGCTCGAGTTACATAAAGTGTCGTATCTGCAAGAGGACTAATTAACAGCGTATCAGTAACAATCATTGTTGGAGCAGTATCAACAATAACAAAGTCATATATTTCTGAAAGTTTTTGAAGTAGGACTTCCATTCTGTTACTCATAAATAATTCAGCAGGATTCGGTGGAATAGATCCCGATAAAATCAAGTCCACAGCGATGTCCTCATTCTCTGAAGAAGTAATGATATCTAATGGTTTTAAATCTAAGTCATATAAATAATCAGACAAACCTTTAGTTTCCAAGTTTAAATCAGTATACCTGTGTAATTTTGGATTTCTAATATCAGCCCCTATTAGCAGCACTTTTTTTCTAGTTGAAGCCAAAGTACGAGACAAATTATATGAAACAAAAGTCTTTCCTTCTCCTTTGATCGTGGAGGTCACAAATATTATTTCACCTCTATTTTCCTTTTTGGCTTTCATTAAATAGGCCAAATTAGTACGCAGGATCCTAAAAGATTCGGCTAAGGGAGAGCGATCGTTTAATTGGATAACTTCCTCACTTCCGGGACTTATTTTAGGAACTTCACCTAAGAAAGGAATATTTTTAGTTAAATCGGCAAGATCACCCTTATGATGAATCTTTGTATCTAACATAAACTTAGCAAATATTATAATTAAGGGAAGAATAAGGCCAATTAAAAAGCCTCCTACTAATATAAGCCATGGTTTTGGATCGACTGGAGAACTAATCGTATAGGCAGGATCAATTATTTTAGCCACTGGAGAGGTAACTGCGAATGCGATAGCCGCTTCCTCACGACGCTGTAATAAGAATAAATATAGCTGTTCCTTTATTTGCTGTTGACGTTCAATCCCTCTCATTCCCTTTTCCATTCCTGGAAAAGCACTGAACTTTCCTTGTGAATTCCTCTCTAATTGATTCAGTTCGGACAACTGAATATTCAAAGAATTTATAGTACTGTTTATATTATCTGTTAAATTCTCTCTTAACGAATCCAATTGATTAGTAAGTGTTACAACAACCGGATTTTGTGGAGTAGATGTTCTTAAATAAGCGTTTCTTTCAAGAATAAGTGTATTATAAGAAGTTATTAATCCATTTATACTTCCTTCGGAAATACCCATATTGGAGGGCAACAGTTGATAATTCTTTTTTGAATTCAATACCTCCTGAACAGATCTGATAATCATGAGTTGAGTTTCAATTTCAAAGATTTGTTTCTCAGCAGCTGATGACTTAGCTAAATATTCCTGAGCACCACTAGAAACATCCATAAATTGATTTTCTCTTTTAAAACTAGCCATACCCCCTTCTACAGAATCCAGTTCGGATGTAATCAATTCCAATCTATTCTGTATAAATTCAGTAGTACTTAAAGCAACTTGTCTTTTATCGGCAACACCATCTTTATTAAATTGGAACATCAAATTATTAAGAAAATCTTCAGATTTTCTACTTTCTTCCTGAATAATTGAAAGAGACAATATGTCTTGGGCTTTCCCTTTAGGCCCGATACTCAATTTAGAAATATAATTTGCTGTAACCTGATCTATGGGAGTTACATTAATTTGAACCGTGTTCGAATTTCGAAGTGAGAAATTATTCATCCCTGCACGAGGAACGATAAAAAATTCTAAATTATCTAATTCAATTTTCTCTCCTATCTTGTGCTCCTTTTTATAACCAACAGACTCATCGATTAATTCGAATGTAGTATCAGATTTAGGTGTTACAAATAAGGTTTTGCTTACTCCATCTACAATAGAATCAGGAGTAATAAATTTTATAACTAAAGGACTGCTCTTATAAGCTTCTATAGTAATAACATTTCCCTCCAAAAAATAAGAGATATTGTGATGGAGTTCTTTCACAACTTTCTTCACCAAACGTTTTGACTTTAATGTAACTATTTGATTATCTAAGGTATTGCTTCCAATAGATAAAATAGACCCACCTCCAGACGGCAAAGCTCCAGCAATATTATTTTCAGCCTCATTCAAAATCATAATAGAAGCCTCAGAATGATATTGAGGAATAGTGTACCTGTTATATAAATAGGCAATCAATCCTCCAATTAAGAATCCAAACACCAACCATTTCCAATGTCTTAAATACTTATATATCTCAGCTTTTAAATCAAAATTTGATTCTTTCTCTTCAGTAAAATCTTGTAATTCTTCCATTCAGATTATCGCGTAAAAAGTATAATAAGACTAAGTATTGTTGTTCCTAATGATATCAAACCAGTGTAACTGGTGATAAAACCAGCTGATTTAACTTGTCTGTAAGTAGGCTCAACATACACTATATCATTTTGTTTTAAATAATAATAAGGATTTTTAAAAACATCGGCACTGGTAATATCTACTCTCCCAACAGATTTAACGCCATTTTCTTCTCTAATAACTAGAATATTTTTTCGCTTACCATTGTATGATATATCCCCTGATAATGCAATCAATTCAGGAAAAGAAATCACCTCATTTTCAACAGAAACGACACCAGGAGAACCAACCTCCCCCAATACGGTAATCCTGAAGTTTAAAAAGCGTACCGCAATTACTGCATCGGTAACGTAATCTCTAATTTTAGATGTTAAAAAAGATTCTAATTCACTACGCGTTTTACCTGCAACTTCAATTTTACCCAAAACCGGAAATTGAATATTTCCATCAATATCGACTAAATATCCTCTTAAAGCAGGATTCTGCTGAGAGCTACCTCCTCCTTCATTTCCTGACTCCATTTGAAAAGGAGCAGCTACTTCAGAATTCAAAGACGTAACCTTGATATGAAGAATATCATTTTTTTGCACCACTGGTTCAAAGTCGACTAGATTCTTCATATTATCCAATTTTTCCGCCTCCTGAAAATAAACAATTTCCTTTCGGGTAGAACAGCTGGATAAAATCAGTAAACTTAGTAAGAGGAAAATTTTATAGTTCATATAATAGGATTTACTAATAGTATAATTGGAATCCATGTTAATAAGTACAAATATAGAACTCTAACACAGATTAAAAATTTAAAAATTATTTTTCTCGGATTTCATTGACTTTATCTAACAATTGATAGGTAGAGTTATTACTGATAAATTCAGGAATAAGTTCCTTTAGCTTTGCCACAATTTTATCATTTTTAAGTTTATTTGCAGACTTTATTATTTTGATGATTTTTTCATTTATGACATCATAATTATGCACCGTATCTAGCCCTATCATAATTTTTTTATTATGCGTAGGTAAAGTTTTACATTCGTCATTTAGCAACTCTTCATATAATTTCTCTCCAGGTCGTAATCCGGTAATTTTCACTTTGATATTCTGATTTGGAACGTAACCTGCGAGTTTGATCATTTTAATTGCCAGATCCATAATTTTAACTGGCTCTCCCATATCAAAAACAAAAATCTCTCCTCCATTACCCATTGTTCCTGCTTCCAACACCAACTGACAAGCTTCAGGAATGGTCATAAAATACCTTATAATATCTGGGTGGGTAATAGTAACGGGGCCACCTTTCTGTATTTGTTTTTTAAATAGAGGAACCACAGATCCGTTTGAGCCTAATACATTTCCAAACCTTGTAGTGATAAACTTTGTTGAAAATTCTCCCTTATTTAGGTCACTGTGAAATAAGGATTGTACATACATTTCAGCAGCTCTTTTTGAAGCTCCCATGACATTACTGGGATTAACAGCTTTATCGGTGGAAACCATTACAAAGTGCCCCACATTATACTTCACCGAAAGGTCAGCTAAATTCTTAGTACCACTAATATTCACAAATACAGCTTCGTGTGGATTTGCCTCCATCAATGGTACATGCTTATAGGCAGCAGCATGATATATAACATTGATATTATTGTTTTGGAACATTAATTCCAATCGTTTCAAATTCCCAACATCACATATAATACATTTGTAATTTAAATCAGGGAATTTTGAACCTACCTCCAATTGAAGGTTATGAAGTGGCGTTTCCGCCTGATCCAAAATAATCAGCAATTTGGGGTTATAATGAGCTACCTGCCTTACTATTTCACTACCAATAGAGCCAGCTCCTCCTGTTACTAAGATAGTTTTACCTGTTAGCTGAGCTTCTTTGTTTTCTTTATCCAAAACAATTGGTTCCCTATCTAAAAGATCTTCTATTTGCAAGGTTTGGACCTTTTGGGCAATGGGTTTATCGTCATCTTCCCAATTGGAAACAATTGGAGCATTATATACTTTAATATTATTCTCCAAACAGTTTTCTACCAACGCAAATTTTTCTTCCGAGGTATAACTGTCATCTGACAAGATTACTGCTGCTGCACCTAAAGATTCGATTTCTTCGTGAACTGTGTCTTGATACTTCACAACAGGCTTATCTAATAACCTGATACTTCTATTATGTTTGGTTTTAGTCAAAAACCCTACAATCTTAAATCTTTTAGGGTGCTCCAAATCTAAAGCTCCAGCAATGGAAATCGCATTTTCATCTGCTCCTAAAATAACCGTTCTAATTAAACTCTCATTTCGTTGTGCTATTTTAAAATATTCATATACCTGTTTTACAGCCAATCGAAATAAGAAAAGAAGAGAAAAAGATATCCATAAATTAATAAGCAATCCTCCTATAAGATATATTTTCTGACCTATAACGAAATATGTTATATAATTGATGGTTATCAACGTAATGAAAGAGCAGGCGGTTGCTAATATTAGTTTTAATGCGTCGATATTGGAGGAATATCTTATAATACCGGCATACGTTTTAAAAATAAAGAAAAAGAAAATATTAATTAGAACACAAATCACCCCCTTACTGGCAAAATCCATAAAGGTGTAATAGTTTGGGGTAAGATCTACTATAATTAAAGTTGTAAGCAAAAATGATATCGAAACCAGACAAATATCAATAAGAAAAACAACCCATCTTGGTAGGTATTTTATATTGCGTAAATCTAATGCGTTGTCTTCACCAGATAAACTAAATTTAAGCGCATTTTTTAATCTGTTCGCCATTACTTGCGGAAAATTAATTAACTAAATTTAAAGCATTTTTTAATAGCATTCGCTATTCTCTCTCTATCTTCCTTAGTTAGATTAGATCCTGAAGGAAGGCATAAGCCTTGTTCAAATAGCATTTCGGCTATTCCGGCCCCATAGAATGGAACATTTTTAAATACTGGTTGTAAATGCATGGGTTTCCATAACGGACGGCTTTCAATGTTTTCAGACTCTAAACATGATCGTAAATCCTCACGTGTAAGCCCCCCAGCTTCAACAGGATCTATCGAAATCACACTCAACCAATTATTACAGAAATAATCTTCATTAGGCTCTAAATAAACATGTACTCCCGGAACTTCTTTAAAAATTTCCACGTAGAAATCATGCATGTCCCGCCTAAGCTGAACGTGCTTATCCAAAACTTCCATTTGTCCTCTCCCAATACCAGCACTAATATTACTTAAACGATAGTTGTAACCAATTTCACTATGCTGATAATGTGGGGCATTATCCCTTGCTTGTGTTGCCAGAAACACTGCTTTATTCTTAAACTCATCATTTCTGGTAACTAACGCACCACCTCCTGAGGTAGTAATAATTTTATTCCCATTAAAAGAAAGAATTCCGAAATCACCAAATGTACCGCACTTCTGCCCTTTATATGTGCTTCCTAAAGCTTCAGCACTATCCTCGATAACAGGAATATCATATTTCTTAGAAATTTTATTAATCTCTTTGATTTTGTATGGCATGCCATATAAATGCACTCCAATAATAGCTTTTGGCTTTTTACCTTTTTTGATCCTATCCTTTATTGCCTCTTCCAGATGAATTGGACAAAGGTTTAAAGTATCTTTTTCACTATCTACAAAAATTGGGACTGCCCCTAAATAGGCGATTGGATTAGCAGAAGCAGCAAATGTCATGGTTTGACACAATACCTCATCGCCGGGCTTAACTCCTAATATAATTAGAGCTAAGTGCAGTGCCGCAGTTCCGGAACTCAAAGCGGCTACTCCTCCTTTGTTGCTAGCGCCATAATCAGACTTTTCAATTCCGGTAAAAAGATAATCTTCGAGTGCTTTTTCGAAACCAATAACATTTGGCCCTAAAGGAGCAATCCAATTTCCATCAAATGCTTCCTTAACATAATTCCGTTCAGTTCCTCCCATATGGGGGGAAGAGAGCCATATCTTGCTCTTTTCCATATCTTATTCTATGTATTTTATAATTCTACCCGGATTGCCTACGACTACAGCATTATCAGGAATATCTTTAATGATTACAGCACCCGCACCTATTGTAACCCATTTGCCAATTGAAATGCCCTGAATTACGGATGCTCCTATTCCCACGTGGGTTCCCTCACCAATCTTAACACCCCCTGCCAATGATGAATTGGGGGAGATATGCACAAAATCTTCGAGAACACAATCATGTTCCACAATAGCTCCGGTATTAATAATGCAATGTTTTCCTATTTCTGCATTTGCATTTATGGAGGCATTAGGCATAATAACCGTGCCACAATCAATTATAGCGAAAGGGGACACTACTGCACTGTGGTGAAAAATAGCTTGATGGATCGCGCCTTTAAATAATTCTGAAACCCTTTTACGTATACTATTATTCCCTATTCCTAAAATTGTCTTAGAAGCTAACAGCTCTTCATCAACCTTATGTTTAACAGAATAGCCTAATATTTCATTTACAGATAAATCGTCATCTATAATGTTTTCTATTAGGATATTATTTGACTTTGCAATATCAATGATAACCTTTGAGTGCCCACTTGCTCCGTAAATGTTCATATTTAATTATTTCCATTAAAAGCCTCAGTAGTAGCCATGTTAGATGCATTTATACCTTCTGAAATTAGCACTTTCTTAATAGTTCTGAATATAATTTTTAAATCTAACAAGAGTGACAAATGCTCAACATACCATACATCATATTCAAATTTCTGTTTCCAGCTAATAGCATTCCTACCATTTACCTGAGCCCAACCGGTTATTCCGGGTTTTACCAAATGGCGTTTATCCTGGTCTTTATTATATAAAGAAAGGTATTCTGGAAGTAAAGGTCTTGGACCAATTAAACTCATATCCCCCATTAAAACATTCCACAACTGTGGAATTTCATCTACAGAAGTCTTTCTAACCAGAGCTCCAATTTTAGTTAACCGATGGGAATCGGGAAGAAGATTTCCGTTTTCATCCTTTTCATCAGTCATTGTTTTAAATTTTACAATTTTAAATAGACGGGCGTTTTTCCCAGGTCTGATTTGACGAAAAAAAGGATTTCCTTTATTTGCCAAAGCTAAAAGAATTGTAAAAACAAGTAATAACGGTGATAGAATTAATAATGCCGTAAACGAAACTATAAAATCTATAACCGGTTTAAATATTTCCCTATATACTTTCAAATCGTTTCGTTATATGTTACTTCTTCACAAGATCAGGAGTCAAATTCATTTATATGAATTTTCTAGAAAACCTTGTAAATGTTCGCGAAAATACAATTTTTTGAACTATTCAAGCTGCTTATCTCAATGTCTCTTTTCCAGCTCCCTATATTCCTCCAATAAAATTTTCCAAAATTCCTCTCTCTCATAGTTAGCAACTATTAATTTACGAGAATTACCTTTCATAATTTCCAGTAATTTACTATCCATTAACATATTATACATTGCTTCATATAGACTATTTTTATTTTTAACCGGTATGATTAATCCATTAAAATTATTAGTGATGATTTCATTGCATCCGTTAATATCGGTTACAATTGAAGGAAGATTCATGGCCCCTGCTTGCATTACGACATTTGGAAAACCCTCTCTGTAGCTGGGAAATGCAAGCGCATTAGAAATAGCGAAATAAGGTCTTACATCTGCCTGATATCCCACTGAAAATATTTCTGGATGTTGATCAATTAGCGAAAGTGTTTCCGGTTCAAGTGGATCAAGTTCATTTTCAAATGGACCTACCAGAAGTAAACTGAGGTTTGGTTCTTTTTCATTTAATTCATTAAATGCAGCAATTAATTCGTTGATACCCTTTTCAGAAACTAATCTACCAACATACACAAAAACGAAATTATTTGCATTTATACCTATAGACGATTTGAAATTCGATTTAAACGCTTCAGAATATAGTTGCGGATTAAAATATGAAGTGTCAATTCCGTTAGAACTTCCTCTTCCTAAAACTTTTAATTTGCTAATAGAGGCAAATTTCTCAGCAAGTATAATTTGCTCTAACCCCTTAGAGTTAGGATACACTTTGGTTGCCAGAGAATAAGTGATTGTTTCGACGGAATTTAAAATCCTCCTTTTGATACCTTTGGTTTCAAGTAAAGGCAAACCAGCTACAGTATGCAATCTAATAGGTACTCCGGCCAGTTTTGCTGCTAGCATTCCAATAATTCCGGCTTTTGGGGTATGAGTATGAACAATTAATGGAGTTTCTTTTTTTAGATATTTATAAAGTTTCCAAACTGCTTTAAGATCGACTAAAGGTGTAATTGCTCTTGTTAGTTCTACATGAAACGTAGCAACATTATTATCGATTCCATATTTTATAAGTCGATCCCTTTCAGCTGAAACAGCAACCACCTCATAATATTGATTCATAAAAGTTAGTTGTCCCTCTAATAGTTTTTCCAAGGACAATGGTATAGTAGTAATGCGAACTAGTTTGGACAAAATATTTTTCTTGCAAAAGTAAATAAATTTAAGCATCCCAAAAGTTTCAGAACTGGACTCTCAGCAATATTAACTTTAATTTATGTTGATTCTGGATATGTAGAGTTATTCTGTATTCTTGATGGCATCTATAACTTTTTGTGTATATCGTTCCCATGTGTAATTTCCTTCTAAGGCATGAATTAAATGCTGGTTTTCACTTAGTAATTCCCTAAATCCATTATTATTTATCAATTCCAATAGAGCAACTTTCAATTCTTCTTTAGACTCCCCTGTTATAAGCAAATCCTTTCGATCTTGAAAAGTTTCTCTTATCGATGGAATATCTGGTGCAATAACTGGTAAACCTGCAGATAAATATTCAAAAATTTTCAAGGGGTTCATATACGTATTGGCAAAATGGTGGACGGCTATATCAAAACAATTTAAATGTGAATTAACATATTCATGATTAACCCAACCGCGCAAGCTTACTCTGTTAGAAATGCCCAACTCATTAATATGATATGAAATTTTTGACATTGCAGGACCATCACCAATTATCACTAAAAAGAGTGTAGGGTAATTGGAGCATATTTCATTAAATGCATCTATCAATATTTCCAACTGTTTATGAAAATCCAATGTTCCTATGTAACCAAGAATAAAAGCATCATGGGGATAATTCCATTTTTCTCTTAGTTCGGTTTTATTTTTAATAGGATAGAATTTGGAAGGGTCTGTCCCATTATGAACTACTATATCTCTCTTTGTGTTTATAGCACCTTTCATAATTCGTCCTCGGGAAAAATCAGAAATAAAAATATTAACATCAGCAGTTTGATAGGACTTGATTTGCTCTTTCAAAAAATAGTTTTTAAAAGCGATATTTTTAAAAGGTTCATCGAAAGGGGATCCGTTAATCTGATTAACAATTTTTAATTCTGGAAATTGTTTTTTTAGCCGCTTTACTTGTAAAAAGTTAGAATCAATTTGAATTATAACCACATCAGGGTCTACATCCTTAATTCGATTAACCAAGGAGTTATAATTAAATTTGTTCCTTCTATAGAAAAATAACACCTGAAGTAATGGTATCCTCCGAAGTATATCACGAAAGCTGTATTTTCTATCGGTTTTATACTTTTTTGAGGACGGATGTTTAGGATGAATGAACTTTTTTGTTACGGCATTCATTTTGTCCAGCTGACTATAAAACTCGATAGATTGTATACTTCCACCATGATTGGCATAAAAAGAAGTGCTGTAATATAATATTTTCATAGTGTTGAATTTACAGCTAGTAAACGCTGTAGTTCTTTATCAAGTGTAACTTTTTTACAGGTAGAACTATAAACTTCTTTTTTAAATATTTCAAATTCCAGATCAGGATTATGAAGACCTTGTTTTTTAATATGTGCTTCATTCTTATCCATATCAACTAAATCATCTCTATAATTATCAATATAGCTACTTTTAAAAAAGGTAAAACCCGTTAGATAAATTTCCCTGCAGGGAGATTTTAAAGCTGATATGATTGCAGAAAATCCGACAGTTGGTATCCATCCTTCTAAATGTTCATTTATCTCGGAATAGGCTCTAGCTTTTAATATATAGGTTCTATAAAATTTTAAATGTCTTTTATAAAAATTCAAATGTGTAATTAAACCTTTAATACTATTATTGGGATTAATCACCTTTTTTATACCTAAGGCATTAAGATGGTCCCATTCTAACGGTCCGCCTCCACTAAATTCATTTTCATAGAAACTATGAAAAAGATGGGTACATTTCTCACCTGAGAATAATTTGTGAATTTTATAGTTAGTACAACCGGCCTTGTTAATTCTAATAACTATATCAAAATTATCAATATAATCACCTTTTTCTTCTTGCAGTATTGAACTTGCTGCTCCAATAATAGCCACGCGCTTGTTTCTAAATTGTTTCTTTGGATTAAACCTTCTTAAGGAAACCATCATTATGAACAATGCACTTATACTTCTAAACAATTTCATTAAAGGATTTTATGTATGGCAGGCCTTTTTTCAAAAGTAAGGTGTTATTGTAACCCAAAAAATCTATGCTATTCTGGATGGCTGCATCATGGTCATTAATACTATCACCAATTAAAACTACCGAGGAGTTATAATAGTGCTCTCTAGCCAAGATTTCACTTACAAGATCTGTTTTAGGCACCGGAGAGCCCTGAATGGATTTAAATAAATTAGTTATATCTAATGCATAACACAATTTCTTCAGTTCATTTTCATCCGACCCTGAAACGATATGCATTTCAAATTTTTCCTGATTATCAATTATAAAATTTAGTGAATCTGGTATTAAAAGCTTTTTATTAGGCAAAATTTCAAGCATGATTTCCGAAAACATATTTGAATATTTTTCAACATCATTAGAATTTACAGGGACTTTAATAATCTGTTCGAAAAAATATTTAAATTTAACATATCGCGACAACCCTCCATTCTTTAAATGAAAGTTAACAAGTTCCTGAACTTTTTTCTCCGGAAAAGAGCCAAGTACTGTTTTAAAGCCTTTAGTTCGAACCTCCATAGAGTCTAAAATTACTCCATCAAAATCCCATAGTATTACCGTCTTATTTTTAAAGTTTACCATAAAGAATCTCTGCCATTTTAAAATCACTCATATCATCTATATCTAAAGATGTTATTTTATCCATTGTCATTAAATATGGTTTAATACCAACCCTGTTGGATTTAAGGTATGCTTTACGATGAGCTACAAAAATGGCATTATTAATCTCAAATAATTCCATAAGATCTTGTGTTCTAGGCCATTCAAGATCGGTTCTATTATTTATTATTTTGTTTGATGCTGGATTCAGTAAAAAGTCACTATAATTTCGTCCTGTTATTAACGAGTCATATCCTTCCCTAAGTTTATTTTCAAAAATTGTTATCGCATTTTCATAGTGTAAAGTATTGCAGAAGGGGGAAGTAACATGAGTCCATAAAATATAGTCGGAACTAGTTAATGTGGGAACATAGGATATAAGATCGGTTAACAAGGTTTTGGATGATCCCAATTCAGTAGGCCTTTCAATTACCTTAAGAATTGGTATGGATGAGGTAAAATTCTGAGCTATACTTAGACATTCTTCATCGTTGGTCGAGACTATAATTTCATCTACACCTTTTATTGACTCCAATTGTTTTAGTTTAATATATAGTAAACCTCCTTTTATACCAGCAAAGATTCGGGTATTCTTTCGTTTTACTCTTTCGCTTCCTTTTCTTACAGGTATAAAAACAGATACAGACATTCTATAATAATTGGTAAATAGATTCAACCGGTACATCATACTCACTGGGGGTAATCATTTTTAAATTTCTCCCCATTTTGAGCTCTTTGTTAAAAAGAAGTTGATTTTCTTCAAAAAGTTCTCTTTGTAAACTATTAGCCCTTGCACCATAACCATCGTAACCGGTGATATAAACCTCTAAAGGGTTCATCATGTTAATCAATTTAAAAGCCATTTCTGTTGCAGATATTTCATTAGTTACACTCTCCAAAACTTGAGTACGTGAAATAAACTTATTAGGATACGATTTATTTATTAAGTTTAAATGAGGTATAATAAAAAATCTATTCTCTAATTGGCTATTAAAAATACTGTGCAATCGCCCAACCTCTCTTCCTGGCAAACAATGAAACTGCGGATTCGAAAAGTGCTGAAATATATTTACATTTCTAGAACTCACATAGACAACCCCCATGTCTTTATCTCCCTGGATGAATTGCTGCAGTACCTTTTTATGACTTTGTGTACTCCCTCCACCACCTACAAGAATTATTTTACTTATAGAAGGAACATCCACCTTGTTAATATAAGGTAATGGATTAAATACATCCAAATTTTGATTAGTTTTTGGAACTATATCATTTAATGAAAAGAACCGTTTTTTCACCTGAGAGTTTACATTATTTTGTGCTAATGAATGCGCCCCGGAAATCATATATGGAAGATTGCTTCCCCAATTATAGGTGTTATTCAATTTTATAAACAAATTACTAAGATGATGCAACTCATCGAAATTAATATTATATTCATATTTTTTATGTAGAATGGTTAATAACAGTTCCATTTTTAAATTACCAGCTCCCCTCCCCATGCCAAATACTGTTGCATCTACTATACTGGCTCCAGCAGAAATTGAAGCCAAGGTATTAGCGAAAGCCAATTCTAAGTTATTATGTCCATGAAATCCAAGAGGTATTATTAAATACTGCTGAAGCTTTATAAATAAAGTTTCTACTTCTTCGGGCAACATCCCTCCAAAAGAATCTACTACATAAAAATAATCGACCACCTCGTTTAGAATCTCAATATCTGCATCAATTTCAAATAAATTCTTCCAATTACTTGCATACATTAAATTGAAAGCAGTTTTAAATCCTAAATCCTTAATGGTCTTTGCCAAATGTACTGCTCTATTAAAGTTTTTGGGATCAACTGCTATACGCACTAAATCAATAATTCCAACGCATGGTTGAAGTAAATTTGCTACATCCCTAGATGAAATTTCTTTTTCATTTAGAATAATAGCTAATTTTTTAGAGGATTTTCCTCTACATTCCTTTAATAAGAATTCGGGCAAATAATAATAAGCTCCAGCATATTTTTTTGAGGGTAAGGAACGATAACCAATTTCTATATAATCAATAGGCAAATTATTAAGGGTTGCAAAATATGTATCAACAATTTCCTGTTTAAAATCCCAATTCGTATAGTACCCACCATCCCTAAGAGTACAATCCAAAATCATTAATCTATTTTGATCCTTATCTTTCATTTAAAGTCTATTAATATGCTTTTTCATGCCAAAATTACCCTTAAAAAAATCAGTTATTGCATGAGACTGAATTAAAAACATGTTTCTACCATAATGTGTTCCATATTTGAAGCCTAAAAGCATTTTCCCAAAACTTTTGATTAAAAGAATTACAAAAGGTATATAATAATGATGTTTATAAAAAATATCAAGTAAATTTCTTGTGCTGTAATATTCTCGTTGTAACTGATCGGATTTACCAAAAGAATTTCCCCTCCATCTATATTCTTTATTGCTAAGATTATTTTCCTCTCTTACCTTAAGCCAAGGTGCAGTCGTGATCATTAACTTAAAAGAAGATTTTTTTATGTTCAAACAAAAGTCAAACTCTTCGAAACCAAAAAAAAGATCAGAATTAGGAAAAATTTTATTTTTAATAACTTCGGTATTCACAATCATACTATGTCCTCCCGGTATAGAATCAACTTCTAAATATTCCCCTTGTTTCAATTCAAAATTTGAAAGTGATTTAATCCGACCCGAAAAACTATTAAATTTCCCACCCTTTTCCCCTAAGAGACCGAGCTTTATCCCTTGAGAAGTTAGCTTCTCCATTGCACCCATTAAATTTGCAAAAACTGTTGTATCTCTAGGTGGATTATCATCGTCTCCCCAATATATCCATTCGAATCCGAGGTTGGTTAAATGCTTTAACGCTAAGTAAGCTGCTCCTGCCGGGCCACTATTATATCCTACTCTTAAGTACTCTATACCGATTAAATTTTCTTTCTGTAAACGTTCCTGTGTAGTGTAATTGTTACTATTATCTACTATTAAAACTACTGCTGGAGGAAAACTTTGAGATTGAATTTTTTTAATTGTCTCAACAAGAACATCGGGTCGTTCAAATGTCATTACAAAAGCAGCAAATCTAGTTTTTAACATACATTATAGTCTAATGCGCATCTTAAAAAATTGATACATTAATTTAATGAACTGATTCTTAATTCGCTGTTTTAAAGTAAAAAAATGAATTCTTTTAGTTTTAAAAAACACTCCTTTTCCTTTATTATCTTCAAAGTAATATTGTGTCTTACTCCCCCCTCGTAAGTAATAAAAACCAAATTTTAACGCATCTATTCTTGGTTTTAACTGAAGATCTTGTGAAAGTAAGTCCTCTAGGTCTTCCTTCTTAGTGGGAATATAGGCCACGTTTGCATAGAAATAAAAACTTTTACCTAATAAAATTACAGGTATATTTCTATAATTGGCCTCCAAGCCAGTGGTCGATCCAAAACTGATAACCTTATCTGCAGTATCCATTAATGCATATGTATCTATTTTGCTTTCTGGAGGAACTACATAAATATTTGGATACAGTTGATGCAATTCTTTTATTTGTTCAACAAATTTATGAGTAACCCCAGATAAATTGGGATGCATCCTAATTATAAGATTATATCCCTGTAATTTCGAGCCCACCAAATGAACCAAATAATCTAGACCTTCATTCTGATTTTTAAAAAATGGGTTCTGAAATTCTTCACCCATTGCTGCAAACTCATCATCTGAACTATTAAAAAGCACTAGGTTTTTTTTATTACCTAAAATATACGGTGGCAAGCTTCCCTTTTCCATATTGGAGGTGTACGATTGGAAAATTATACTTTCCCCCTTTCCCTGTCTATCATAAAAACTCGATCCAATTATTTCTTTCTCCTTTACACTTAAGCGGCTCTCACTCCAACAATCTTGAACAAGTTTCCATTTTGTTGATATATTATGAGGTAAAACATTTTTATAAGTCTCAATAAAACCTCCCATTCTCGCCCGCTCTACATTATAACAATCAATATTTGCTTTTAAGGAGGCATTTAAAACAGCTCTAACATATTCTTGCCTAGCGTTAAAGTTATAGACTACATCAATTTCATTACTTTTAAAAAAACGATATAAACCCAAGTATAAACTTAAAGCGTTAATGGCCAGTTCTTTAACAAAGGATGCGTCAGCATTAAATAAATCTCGGTCACGAGTTATAGAAATATAGGTGGATAACGTAGATGCCCCAACTTCAAACTCGTCATAAACATCATTAAAACTTACCCTACTTTTATCTCTGTAAAAGTTAATGGCTGTATTTTTGTCTTCATTCGTAACTATATCATTAATACTTAGATCTGTAAATTCTCCATTAACCAATCTTAAAGTATTTTTAGCGCCAGTTTTACACCTATAACAGATATCAGGTTTTTTATCAGGATTAAAGTAACAAACATCAAACGAATTGTAACAACTTAAGTAATAAATAGTTGCATTAGAATATTTGTTAATGCTGTCTTGCAAAACATCGGGCATTATTCCGCGAGAATAACTATCAATATTATATATGGACGCTATAAATATCTTCATGAAAATTGTTTAATGGAATTACAAGTTTTGAATACTCACCATTTTTCTGAATTTGGATGAGCATTGCAATAATTCTTCGAATGAACCAATTGCACTAATCACCCCCTTATCCATTAATATTATTCGATCGGCATTTTTTATAGTTGCTAGTCTATGCGCTATTATAATTATAGTGTACTCACCTTTAAGTTTATAAATATTATTTCGTATTATAGCTTCGGTTTCAGTATCTAAAGCGGAGGTTGCTTCATCCAACAGTAAAAAATCTACTTCTTTAAATAACTCCCTTGCTATAGAAAGCCTTTGCTTTTGCCCGCCGCTAATATTAATACCATTACTACCTAACAAGGTGTCCTCCTTATTAGGCAAGTTCAAAATAAAATCATCGATAGCAGATTTTTTAATTGCATACAAGAATCGCTTATAATTCTCAGGGGTTTTTGGTGCCCAAAAACTTATATTATTATATATTGTATCATTAAAAATTGTGGCATCCTGCACTATATACCCAATACGCTTTTTAAAACTTTGAGCTTCAAACTCATGAATAGGAATGTTGTCTACGTAATACATCCCGGAAGTAGGAAGGAGTAACCCGGAAAGAACATTGAGCATTGTAGATTTACCTGCCCCACTTTCCCCAACTATAGCAAGAGTTTCATTTTTATGAACTGTAAAACTTATATGACTTAAAATATTCTTTTTTGAAGTAAAGCTAAATGTTACATCCTTAAACACTAATTTTTCCTTAAACGTATCAAATATAATTTTACCGTTTTTTTCTTTTCCCCTTTCCAATTCTTTGGTAAAATCACGCATATTTTCCAAGCTTCCCGAAACACCCAGAAAACTATTCCATTGTTCCTGCATGGTCATAAAGAATGTAATAGCCCTATATAGTAATAGCAAACTCAACATTACATTTGCTAAACTTTCATCAAAAAACTGAATATTTAAAAATACTGCTAAAAATACGATTACTATACTCAATGGCTCCCGTAATGCTCCTAATAAAGCATCCACTAATCCTACTTTTTTCTGTATGCCTTCCATATCATGAATACTACTTTTCAGTTTTTCTCCATATACGGCATTTAATCCTGTGGCTTTTAAATATTTAAATAGATATACTTTTTGAACCAATAAATTTTGAAAGAAATGGGTTTTTAAGGTGAACATCCTAGAAAAGTAAACTGTTCGTTTATAGAGATATTTAAAGATGAAGTTTACAGCTACACCTCCAAAGACTGTTAATAATGTAAATTTCCAGTCTACTCCTAAGGCAAATATAATATAGGTAAGAACTAGGACTCCTAATTGAAAAGATTTAAAATAATGAATGTAAGCTGAGTTTAGCCTATTTATCTCTCCGCTAAGAGTATTTTGAATTCTACCTGCGTCTGACTTAAGGAATTTCTGAAAATCATAACTATTTAGTAAATCTATATTTGCAAGACGTACTTTTCTCATAAAAACTTGCTGAAATACCACTCTTAAATAAGACTCGAAGAATTTAGCTATTCCTTTAAAACAAAAGAATATAAATATCAGCATAAATACATTTAATAAATTAGGGGTAATGTTAAAAGTATCTAATACCAATTCACTGATAAAATTTTCCTTACCACTTAATGATGCACCCATTGGGGAACCAGTTATCATTCTTATTAAAGGTATAAACAATGCTAAACCAACTCCATCCAGAATACCAACTAATACGCTACTGATCAATGCTATGAAAATCCTATAACCTAAATAGTTATGGAAGTATGTAAAGAAGTGAAAGTATTTTTTCAAAAAATCTTTATAATTCATACAAGTTTTATAGAATTACCCAAAACTACTAATATTATTGTTATAAAAGAGAGATTAACGGGGTTTGCGGATTTATTGATGATAATGCAGATTTTTAAGAAAAGGTGCTGGATGCCTTCTAAACAAATCAATAATTTCCTCGATTCTTATGTTTGTATTATAATTAAAATGTTCAAAAACATATTGTAAGGTTTGTAAATCTTGAGGATAATCACAAGTCAATACAATATTATTATAAGATCTTTGATAAGAAGGAATGGCTAATTTTTTATAGTATGGCTTTTTCGAAATATCCTCTCGTAAAGCTAAAGTTACATGTTCCTTATGCAAAGGTTCATGGGAATTGATATTTTTCAATTCTGATAATTTCACAAGTTCAAAACCAGTACCTTTAATCCAGCCATTCGGGTAAATAGCATCTATATAAGAATAATCCTTTAACATTGGGAGAGCCATTTCTAAAGCTTTAATGTCGACTAAAGGATTATCTCCTGTAATTCTAATGATATTCTTAATATTATAATATTCAGCTGCGGAGATATATCTTTCTAAAACATTAAAGAGAGATCCTCGATATACCAAAATTTCTTGAGCTTGTAAATACTCAACTAAATCATTATCACTATCATGAGTACTGGTACATATAATTATAGGTATATTCAGTGATTTTAACCTTTGAATTACATAATATATGAGAGGTTTTTCACCTATTAATTGAAGACTTTTACCCGGTAAACGAGTGCTTGACATTCGAGCTTGAATTATTACAGCTGTTTTAATATCAGTCATTTATTTTTATATACCTGTCATAAGCAACTTCTAATACCCCTTCCTTTTCCAAAACGTATTCCACAAACTCACGGAAAGCACCTTCTCCTCCCTTTTTTTCCAGAGTTACATGAGCGTTCTGTTTAATCCTTAAATTTGCATCTACAGGACACACAAACAAACCTACCTTATTCAATAGGGCATGATCATTCATATCATCTCCTATATAAGCTACTTCAGAAAGAGAGATGGCATATAAAGTACAAAAATCAAGAAGGGCATTAAGTTTGTTTTTAACACCTAGCTGATAATTTGTTATATTCAATTTTTTAAGTCGGGAAATAACCATTTCATTTTGTTCTCCAGAAAGTATCAAGATGGGTAAATCCATGATATTAGCAAGACTTACACCAAAACTATCCTTGGTAGAAAATTTGCGAAGCGCATCTCCCTTTTCACTATAATAGAAAGAACCATCAGTCCATACCCCATCTATATCAGAAACCAATAACTTAATTCTCATAGGTTTTTAATGCTATAATTACAAATACCGTTTACTCCAAGTAATTAGAATAAATAATTTCATTAGCTACTATATCAATCACTAACTTTTTTCCTATAATTTTTGACTTTTCTGTATATTTAAAGCCGTCTCCAGGCGATAATAAATGCAAATCTTCGTCTTTAATTATCGACCCAGCCAACAATATTTTATTAGTAGCTAAAGATCGCTCCAATTTAATCTTTCCTAATTCCACTGAGGGATCTATAAAAAGATCTTTCTTACCAAAAGATAATTCTAATAATCGTATATCTCTTACCATCCGTTGAGCTCCATCTATTCCTAAAGATCCGGCTTGGTCTGTTCCTTTCATTTTTCTATCTAGGGTAAGATGTTTCTCAATAATATTTGCTCCCATGGATACAGCAGCTAACGGCGTAGCTATTCCAATGGTATGATCGGAATATCCAACAGTATATTGAGGGTAGTTTTCTTTTAAATAGAGGATAGTATTTAAATTAACATTTAAGGGGTTAGTAGGATACTCTGATACGCAATGCAAAATGGAAATATCATTGTGATACCTATTTATTTCATTTAAAGCGTTATCCAATTCCTCCTTTCCTGCCATTCCTGTAGACAAAATAATAGGAAGACCAGTTTCAGCTAATGCACTTAAAAGGGGAATGTTAGTAAGATCTCGAGAGGCTATCTTTAATTTGTCTGGTGTAAAATGTTTTAATACCGACAAGCATGAAGGGGCGCAAAGTGTCTCAATGAAATCAAGACCTTTCTCTTTAGCGTAAAGATAAATCTCATAATGTTCAATATCACTAAGCTCTAAAGCAGCCCTATGTTCCCCATAAGTATGTCCAAACGAATGTGGTGAATTATAAATACGATTTGCCGAAGTAACCGATAACTCATAGTTTAAATCCCTCTTGGTAAGTTTAACAGCATCCATCCCTTTCAATTTATGCTGAAAGAGAGGGTCTATTATAGACCTGGCGGCTACATCAACAATTAATTTAGCTAATTCGGGCGATCCATTATGATTCTGACCAATTTCCCCAATTAGATAAGTAGTTTGATTCATTCACTATTAGTTTAACTGCATATTACGCAGCAGTCAAAGATAGTTCTTTGTCTTTAATTTGCGAAATGAGACCTTTCTGATGAGCAAGATAATAATAGATTACAAAAAACAAGAAGTACATGACCATAGACTTCTGTCTAATAATTATCCCAAGATTAGACATAACAAAAGTCATGGCAAAAGATGTAAGCATAAACAGCACTAAACTCATTCTCACATTAACCGGTGCATTCTTTAAAAACTTCAGGAAATCTAATTTCAATATTTTCAAAAATAGCAGCAAGTAAATAAAATTCTCTAAAGACACTATTATACCTAGTATACCCGGAGCATCAAAAAATAAAGGACGGAACCAGAATGTAAAGAATTTTTCTGGCAGTGAGTACCCGGCCATATTAACACCAGAGCTTGCTGTATTAAGATCTTGAGATCTTTGCGCTGTGAAAGCTATAAAATCGGATATTAGATCTTTAGAATTATTAAGATGAACTACTGCCAAAATTTTTTCATGAATAAGAAACAGGCCTAATAACATACTTAACCCTATTATTAATTTCTTCTTCCATGAAATGGCATCCTTACCTAAGAAGAATCCACCTAAGCCACCAACAGTTAATAAGAGAAAAACATGAGGTCTTATATAAAAAACGAGAAGAGCACCTATTAATAAACCCACCACTCTAACTTTAGGCTTTTTGATAGAGTAAGCAAAAAGCATCAGACCAAGAAAAATGATTGATCCTTTTCCTAGAGAAGCCGTCCAAAAGTGCATGTTCGGTAAAAAGAGTATTAAAGTAAGTAGATCTATATGTTTAAACACTTTAACTTCTAAAGATATATTCTCTTTAAAAAATAAATACGCATACACGAAACCTAAAAATCCAAACCAGGTGAATAATAGCATCATCATCTCATAGCTAAACCCGAGTCCATTGATAAAAGGATATGAAATAAAATTTACAAACGTAGTTTCTGTTCCGAAAAAATCAAGCCAACCTTTATGGATATTCTGTGGCCAAATAAAGTATTTATGGGAATCAGATGCATTGAAAAAGGCATAAATATAATACACCATTCCAAACCCCATATGATAAATAAACAACCTATTCATAAGGGTTCTATTAAAAAAAGAATGTTTTTTTTGTAAGCTTTTGAATATAAATTGAGTCACCAAATAAAGAAAGGGCAGCATGAATATAGCGCCAATTATATCTAATACGAGTCCGGTTTCTAATTGCATAATTATTATTTCTGCTAATAGACATGCAACTTAAAAGCCAAATAAAATTAGTGAACGTTATCTTAATTAAAATAGAATCAATTGACTGAAAATCAATTAGTTAAGCCTATAAAAAAGGGTTTTAATAATAAAGTAAAATAAAATCAACCAATACCTAAGCTTAATAAAATAGAAAATCCACACTCAAGTGTGGATTTTCTACATAATAAAATTAATATTTTATCTTCTAACTACCGTATAATTCATTTATTTCTGTCATCGTAGAAGATTTAAAGTCATACTTCATCTGACAGTATTTATAATATTCTAATATCTCTATTAATTCCATTAAATTTTTTTCAGGATTATTTCCGAAGTTATGAGGATGCCACCAGAGATGATAAATTTCTCCGTTGATAGCAGCCTTTTTCATTTCTCTTTTAATTCGAGATAATTTTAAACTGTTTAATATCTTATATTTAGAATAGGGTCTTAATAACCTACTTGCCTTTTGAGACAAAGGGGTATCTTCCTCCCTATCCTTTTTCTCAATATTATAAGATTTATCATTTAATCCAAAATACGCATCACCTGTCCTATATAGTTTATTCCTAAATGAACTTTTATCAACTTCCTTCCAATACCAGTTTGATGGGTTTGCCCTAACATTCTGAATTCCCATTTCTGAACATATCTTTAAATATTCTTTGTTAAATTGATTCCGAGGGAAAACCAAGGATTTTAATTCAATATTTAAACTTTTTGCCAATTTTATACATTGCTCCAAATCAGCCTTAAATGAATTTATAGTTTGACCCTCCTCTAAACAATAATAATGTGAATATGTATGTGTAGCTATTTCTTGATTAGGTTGGTCTTTAATTTTTAGAATTAGTTCTTTCGCAAAACATAATTCTTCAAAACCCTTGATGGAAATTTTATTTCCAAACTTATATGCAGAGAGAGAGTCATTACTGTAATTAGGCAAAACATTGGGAGTATTTATTTGCCATTCCTTCCAATCAGTATTAAATAGCATGCCAACTATAGCCCAAGTTGCATGAATTTCGTATTGTTTAAAAATAGCTAATATCTCTGGAATTAATTTTCTTGTATTCCTAAAATAAATTATTTTTTCATCGATCGAAACTTTATCAAATACACCCCATAATAATTCAAAATCCAAAGAAATAATAAAATTGCCGCCTTTATTCATATATTTTGTTTCTAAATGGAATGAATTGTCGTGTTTCTTATAGTACTTAAATTCAACTCAGATTGTTTTTGATTATTATTGTTGATTGAATTTTTATTTTTTTTCATTTTAATAATTTTATCGTATTTCTTTTGAGCTAAATAGTAGTAAATAACAAAAAACAAAAAGTACATAACCATTGATTTTTGTCGCATAATAATTCCAAGGTTAGACATAATGAAGGTCATAGCAAATGAGGAAAGTAAAAACACCACTAAGCTCATTTTCACTACCACCTTAGAATTCTTAATAAAGGTTATAAAATCTCTCTTCAGAATTTTAATAAATAAAAGTAGATACAAAAGATTCTCTACTGAGGTAATTAATCCCAATATACCGGGTGCATCAAAAAATAATGGTCTAAACCAAAAGGTAAATAGCTTCAAAGGTAAAGGATAGGAAGACATATCCACACCGGAACCTGATTTACTAAGAGATTGCGATCTGTCGTCTGAAAAATCTTCGAAGCCTTCCACGAGATCATCTCCCCCTTCCAGTCCAACTATACCTAAAATTTGATCTTGTGCGAAATAAAGACCTCCTACTAGAACTATGTATATCAATAATTTCTTACTAAATGATATTTTTTCTTTACCGCTCATATAACCTAAAACAGTTCCTACTGCAACAAATAGAAATACATGTGGTCTTATATAATATATTAATAAAGATGATAAAATAAGTAAATAAATACGGGACTTCGGGCTATTAATCGCATAAGCAAACATCATTAACCCTAAAAAAATAGGGGCTCCTTTTCCTAAAGAAGCCGTCCAAAAATGCATATTAGGAAAGAATAAAATTAACATTAAGAGATCAACTCTTTTAAAGACCTTAATCTTAATCGGAATATTTTCTCGAAAAAAAAGATAAGCGTATAAAAATCCAAGATAGCCTAACCAAGCATAAAACACCATCATCATTTCATAATTGAAATTTAGAATATTAATAAACGGCCAGGAAAGAAAATCTATAAATGTAGTACTAGTACCTAAAAAGTCAAACCAACTTAAAAAAGGATTCTGCGGTCTATCATAATATGCTCGAGAGTCAGATGGGTTGAAAAAAGCATATAGATAATATACCATCCAAAAAAAGAAATGATATAGAAACAAAATATTCATTACTTTTTTAGAAAAGAACTTATGCTTATTCTGAAAAGAGTTAAAAATTCCTTGATTAATAAAAAATAAAACAATAATAAAGAATAAGGCTCCTAGCATATTAAAAAAGTTCTAAATCTCCTAAGGTATAATTCCAATTATCAATATTTAATAGCTGATTATCAATATCCAAATTTAAATTTCGTACTGTTAGCATCGGACCCATCGCCCCAGAAAACCCAATTAAACCTCCTAAATTTTCAGAGCATGAGATTATATGAACTTTCATATACTTAGTGAGGTTTTCTAAGGCCCTATTTAACTTTTTCAAACCTTTATCTCCCTTGTATATTTGTTCAACTACCCTAAGTTCATTAAAATACTTATGCTGCTTTATATAAGTAGCTAAATAAAAATCGTGATCACATTTCACATCATATTTTTGCAATGGATTATTTTCATATCTCCATTTTAAATATTCTATCGATTTTATAGTGAATAAGTTAGACGTTCTGCTATTTCCAATATTATGAGTTTCTATTAAATTTTCCAATACGTTTTCATCTCCCATTTTTTGAATAGAATATTTATAGTTCGTATCTGAAATGAACATTTTCAAGGGGCTAATTAAATTGAGGTGAATTTTTAATTTGCTAACCTTTTTCCAATCCATCTTCATATACCCCGGAAGACTCTGTGAATTAGGAGTATTAAAAATAAAATGATCGCCTACTTTCGTGGAAATATTAATAGCTTCAAGCGTCAATTTTTTAAAAACCCCTTTACCTTGATGATCTGGATGAGTAGCAGTATCTACTGCTCTATAGGCTGAATACACCTTCTCACCCAACTTCCATTTCCATTTCATAAATGCTCTTACTCCTATTATCTTATTATCCTCTTCTGCTAAGAGAATTAGAGATTTCCCAAATGGATTTTGATAATGTTTAAAGTTCCAAATTTCCTCCGATTTAGGAAGTTTAGCTTCTCCAAGACTTGCTTTTAATACAGATATAATTGCACCCGTATCTTTATATGTGCCTTCTCTAATAATCATATATATTATTTAAATTGAAAGAACCAAATTTTTAAAACAAGATTTTATTTAGAGTCCAGTAACAATTCTTCGTATAAAGATTCTAAGGATTTTACCATTTGATTCAAACTAAATCCTTCTACAACCCTTTTTCTAGCCGCTATCTTAAACTTTTTTAGCTTCATTGGATTTTCAATTAGCAATAAGCACAAATCAGACAATTTTTCCCATTCATTAATATCACAAATTAGACCATCCTTGTCTTGACTTATTACTTCCTTAATTCCACCAGCGTTTGTGGAAACTATAGCACATTCCATACTCATTGCTTCCAGAAGAGCTATTGGTAAACCTTCAAAAGAGCTACTCATCATGAAAATATCCATAGCAGAAAAATAAGGTTTTACATTAGTCTGCAGTCCTGCAAACTTAACTCTTCCTTCTAAGTTTAATTTTCTGCTTTCCTCTTTAATCTCTTCTTCCAATGGGCCAGCCCCCACAATTATTCCATATACGTTAGAATTTACATCGATAATTTTCTTCAGAACTTGCAGCCATTCAACAATTCTTTTTTGAAATCTAAAAACTGCAACATTACCAATCACAAAGGCATCTTTCGGAATGCCTAAATCCCTCTTAATAGTATTCCCTAATTCTAAATCTCTTCTAAATGTTTCCGTATTAGCTCCATTTAACAGAGTTCTTACTGGTATTTTTGGATTTATATTGTGGTTTATAGAATTTGTAACATCTTCTGAAACTCCAAGTCCTAAGCTTTGAGAATTAAAAGTATAATGGTTGATCTTCTTTGTTATAACATGGTACCTTTCCTGCATATTATGCTCCGTATACACGGTAGGAATCTTTGTTTTTTTAAAAACAAGTCTACTTAAAAAACCAGCCCATGGTAAATGACTATGAATTAAATCAATGTTATTGATATTACAATATTCTATGACTTTAGAGTATTGCTGTAATAATTTGATATTATTTTTGGCAGATAAACATGTTACCTTACCCCCAGCATGCTCTATGCTTGAGACCATTTGATCTTTCCAGGGTAAAAAGTAAATATAATGAAATTCAAATTTTGAGGTGTCATGAATCTTTAGGGTTTCAGGCAACAACATTTCTGCCCCCCCTCTTCCTAAGGATTTTATGATGTGTAGAATTTTTATCTTTTGCATCTAATTAAAAAGTCAAGCGACAAATTTAAGGGATTAAAAAAAGAGGACAAGCTTTTCTTTGATTTTAATATTCAAAAAAGCAACTTAAACTTGATCTATATGCTTTTATAAGCTATTGCGAATTTTTGAGCAATATTGTAATTCATGAACTCTAATTTCACCATTCTTTCTGCATTTTTAATCCTATTTAAATCTGGATTATTTAATACATCCAGTATCTCAATACAAAAGCTATTAATATTATCTTTTTCTACTAAACATCCAGTTGAATTAGATATTATTTCTGAAATACCACCAACATTATAAGCAACAACAGGAGTTTTACAATACATCGCCTCTAAAAGTACCGCAGGTAAACCTTCTATTTTACTTGGGAGCACTAAAACATCTGCTCCTGATATATATGGTAATGGATTTCTTACTCCTTCATAAAAACTAACATTTTTTCCAAGCTTAAATTCTTGAACCCTTTTTTCTATTTCTTCTCTTAGAGGCCCTTCTCCGAATAAATGTAAATGAGCATCCGTATCCTTAGCACTTAATTGCTTAAAAATTTTCAGCAATCCCTGATGATTTTTTTCACGCGTAAAAGATCCAACATGAATAATATTCTTTCTAGCTTTCCCTAAAACTACAGGCCGCTCTGTATTAGCTTCAATTCCTATTGGAATTACAATAGTCTTTTCTTTTGTAGATGGAAATAATGAATTAAGATCTGCTTTCGATGAATGAGAGACTGAAATTATTTTATCTACATTATTAAGAAAAAATGAATTAATTAATTTGGAGAAAAAGGATTTAATATAATAGCTAGAAGTACTTGCATTTCTATAAAAGATGGGTTGTTTCCATCTGTGGATTTTTTTTGATATAACCGCATATTTTAAAGTATCTGCGGCATTCGCTTGAATAACATCCGGAGAAAAATCTACAATTATATTATTCAATTTTTTCCAACCTTCGAAATCTAAGTACCTATTAGATTCTTCCGTAGACAAGCTCATTATCCTTTCTTTAAAAGGTAAGATAGCATCCCCATCATATATACTAACCATTTCAACAATATGTCCTTGATTTATCAAGTGATTAGACAATTGGCTTGCAAAGATTTCTGCGCCCCTATATTGTTTCTTTTGAATGATTTGTAATATCCTCATTTATATAACTCTGAATACTATAGCTACCTTAAATTAAGGATAAATATAATTTTTCAAATTTTTGAGCATTGCTTAATGGATTGAATTCCTCCACTACCAATTTATATGCATTAGAGCCCAATTCAGTTTTTAATTCTTTATCATTTATTATTTTTAATAAGGTATGCTTGAAATCTTTCTTATTAAAATTATCTATAATATAACCTGTTTTACCGTTCATAAGAACTTCGCAAACTCCACCTACATTAGTTGCCACTGAAGGGACATATTGACTTCCCGCCTCTAAGATCACTCCTGGAACCCCTTCTACTTTACTTACCAAAACAAAACAATCAGAAGAGGCTAAAAGCTCTGGTATATCTTTTCTGAAGCCTAGTAGAAAAACAGTATCACGTAATTTACGTTTTGTAATTTCATTATTAATGTGATCGAACAAAACACCATCACCAACACATACTAATTTTATTGTGGAATCTAAAATTTTTAGATCTTCAAAAATATCCAGAAGGAATTCATGGTTCTTTTCAGGACTGAAATTCCCAATATGAATCACAATATTATCTTTTGTAGATAAATGTAATTGCTTTTTTAGTTTATGAGACTCTTGTTGTTTATTTACTTCCTTTATAGGGATTCCCCTTCGAATAACAGTAGTTTTATCTTTAGGGTAATTAAACGTTTTGATAAAATCGCTAATTGCTTCTTCACCTACAGATGTAACATGATCAACTTTTCTGAAAATTTGTTTATAAATTTTTTTCTTAAATCCTACAGACACCCATTCACTAATCATACTAATATTTCTATAAACTATTGGGGTTTTAGGAAGAATAAAAGAGGCTGCCACCATATATTTTAACGTGTCAGATCCATTACATTGTATTACATCTGGTTTGGTTTGCTTTACTAATTTTATTAATTTCCTTACTAATTCTACAGAAAAACTTCCCGTCTTAGAATTTATAAGATCATAATGAGCTGCGTTCTCAACACTTAAGATATTCTCAGAATTCTTATAAAGACCTACAAATATTATTTCATGCCCAAGCTTAATTAATTCGGAACTGAGGTTTGCAGCAAACACCTCTGCTCCACGATATTGACGCTTAGTAACTAATTGAAGAATTTTCATTTTAAACTTTAGATTGATAAACGTCTCTATACATTTGAAGCATTTCCAAGTTAATGGTATCTAAATTAAAAGTATCCCTAAATCTTTTATACGAATAATCCCCTAATTTTTTTCTTAGCATTTTATCATTATATAGTGTTAAGATATTCATTGCTAAACTTTTATAATCCCCTGGGTGAGAAAACAGGGCTCCTTTCTCTGATCCAACTACCTCCTTCAACACTGGAATATTCGAACAAATACAAGGAAGCTTAGCTGAGAATGCCTCTAATAAAGCACCCCCTAATCCTTCATAATAAGAAGGAAATATAAAAGCATCCGCATTTGCCAATCTTTTTTCCACATCACTTACAAAACCATGAATTTTTACTTGATCTTGAAGATTATTAGCAGCAATGTAATCCACTATTTTTTTGGTATATTGACCTTCTCTTCCTAAAATTTGTAAATTAATATCTGTAATATTATATTCCTGTTTAATAAAATTTAAGGCAAATAAAATATCAATCTGCCCCTTTGCAAATTCCTGTCTCCCAGTATTTATCAGTAAAAAATCTTTGGATATAGAAGAAGATTTTTTATTTAAATTTTCTTTTCGACCTCTATAGATAATTCGATAATTATCTCTTATTTTAAATAAAGGTAAATAGTGTTGATACACCTCTTGTGTAATGGCATGATAAAAAATATTCGAAGTTAATCTTGCAGACCATTGATCAATCTTTTTGGCAAGTTGAAATTTTTGCCAAGATAATTGACTATCTTTTTTCCTTTCTAATGAATAAGGAGTGTTTACTAAACTTTGGATGACCTTACCATGGTGAGTTAATAATCTTGATAATCTTAAAACAAGATTAGATTCAGCTAAAACAGAATGTATAATATCCGGTTTTTCTTTTTTGATTATATCTACAACGAAATTTATTTTGGATTTTAAATTACTACTTCCTTCATAGTAAATAGTGTTTATTCCAAAATTCTCAACTTCTTCTTCAAGTCCTATTTTTTTATGTTTTAAACAAACGATATTTAACTTAACATCATTCCTTAAATATAAAAATTTTGCAAATTCCACCATAGAACGTTCAGCTCCACCAGCTCCAAGAGAATTTATTAAGATAATTATTTTCATAAGTACTTGGGAAAAAATTAAAGGCGACCTTCTAGGTCACCGGAAGAAAATTGTATATCTTCCATTATTTTAAAATTATCATCACGATAAACTACAACAGATTTTCCTCTCCGTTTAAAAAGCATTAACTTTATATTTTGATTATCTAAATAATGAAACAAAAACACTTTCTCCATTTTAGCCAATTTTCTAAGAGAAGGAGTAATTACGCTATTGTCTCCTATATAATCAATTAAAATTAAAGTCTTTAAACCTTTTAGCAGTTCAATTCTATAGATAACTATAACTGATATCTCATTAATATTAATCAATACTATCTTATAATTTGAATCTCTATAACGCCAGTTCAAAAAGTCTTTAGAAATATGAGTTCTAAAAGAGTCATATTCTAAATTTACATCTCTTAAATTGAAAGAATTATTTTCAATTTTCCGAATAGAAATATTTCTATTTAATGAAGGCAATACGATTCCTAAGTTAAAATATAGTTCTTTAGAATAATGTTGCCACCCCATTTTAATGTAACCAGGTAAGCTATTATTGTTAGGAGTATTGAAGACCAAACTATACTTAGAGATAAACTTTTTTAATCCTGCCAAAGTAAGATCCTTAAATAAACCTTGGCCCCTATAATCCGGGTGTATGATGGTATCTACAGGACGAACTGCTTTAACAACTTTATCTCCTTTTTTGAATTCCCAAAACATAAACATTCTAACACCAACTATTTTTGTTTTATCACATGCCAATAGCCCCAAAGATTTCCCAAAGGGATTCTCAAAGTGTTTCCATAAAAACGAAGCTTCTGTGTTTTTTTCACTAAGACCCAAATGAATTAAATCAATGATCTCGGAAACATCTTCTGCATAATCTATTTCTCTAATTAGGATCATGTAATATTTTCTTTGAATTTCATTAACTTAGAATGTAAACCGGAAACTTTTACTTTAAATTCATGTAATTTAGTATCAGAATTCACTCTAATTCTTGAAATCCTCATAGGGTTAACATCTTTTTTATTTAATTGATGGTCAAACAAAAATGCCATTTTTATTTCATTATCAATAAGAATTTTTTCAGATTTAGCATCCCAATTTCCATTGGGATAAGCAAAAATTTGATAACCTGGAAGACCCCAATTTTTAAAAGAGTCTTTTGAAGTTTTAAGTTCACCCTGCAATTCTTCACTTGTGCATTTGTCTACCATTGGATGCGTATGAGTATGATTACCTACAAACATCTTTTCAGAGTGCATTTTTAAAATATCATTTCTAGTAAGTTGTTTAGAAACTATAGGTTCCAATTTATTTAAATAGGCAACACGCTCTTCATTGTCCATTTTTTTCAATCTATTAACAACTACTCTTGCTTCAGCGTAAGATTTTCCCTGATTCTGTATTGCTAATTCAACCCACCTGCACCAAAAGGTTTTCTTAGAATCTATCAAACCAGTAATTACGAACATTACAGAAGGCATATTATATTTTTTTAGTAGAGGCAAACCAAAATCTAATACCGAAAGATCCCCATCGTCGAAAGTTATTAATACAGCATTCTTAGGTAGATCTGCCCCATCAAATAGAAACTGTTCCAATTCAAAAATTCCTATTACCTTATATGAAGATTTTAAATATTTTAGTTGCTTTTCAAATAAATATGGATCATCTATCGTGTGATAAGCTAAAACTCTTAACTTAGAAGAAGAAAAAGCAGCTACTCTATTAGAAAAAGGTATTAATAAATTGTAAAAAAGATCCTTCATTAAATATTTAATTTTTTATTATATTTTTAAGGAAGTACACAGGAATTCGGACTAACCTCTTTATAGAAGGCTTACTTAGGAATGATTTAGTGAAATATTTAATCGATTCTAGCTTCCTGTTGGTTAAATAAGCATTCATCCCAACTGTTCCTTCATAATCTGCTCTTAATAGATTTCTGTTTTCAAAAAAAGATGAGTGCTTTTTTAAACAATAAGTGGTTCCCTGAAACTTCATTTCCGGATTACCTCTAATTCTCTCCCCCTTATGAATATGTATCTTTATAAGCGATTCTTGTAGATTATGAATTTCAATTTTATTCTCTTTCAAGTATGGAATTAACCTAAAAGATAATTCAGTATGTTGTCCAGATTTCAAACAATTATCAAATCCACCTATTTCATTGAAAATGGTTTTGGTAAGTGTAAAAACACCACCATTAGTCATCTTATAGATAGTATCAGGAAAAATTTTTGTTTTGGAAGGTAGATTTATTTTAATTAGATCTCCATTCTCGTCAATAGTTTCACAACCACAACAAATAACGGATGCCATTTTTGAAGTTATTTCATTATAAATTTTATCTAACCAATCCGGTTTAGCTTCATCATCACTATCTAGAAATGTAATGAAATCTCCTGTTGAATATTCCACTCCAACATTGCGTGAATGGGCTGCACCAGAATTTTCCTTTTTAAGATAATTAATCCGTTCATCTTCTAAAAATGGTAAAATTACATCCTCAGTATTATCTGTCGATCCATCATCTACAATTATTAACTGCCAATTTTCAAATGTCTGCTTTTTCACACTATTTATAGCACGCGATATTAAATGAGCTCTATTGTGTGTAGGTATAGTAATGGAAATTTTAGACATATATATTATAATTAGTAAAAAAGATAAACTTTAAAATATTTATGAAAGCTCCTGTAGTGATACAAGTTTCTTAAAATATGGTGAATTCTCATAAAGCTTTTGAAAACTTCCGTCATCTTCAATTTTTCCTTTATTCATTATGACAATTTTATCGGCATTTTTAATTGTAGAAATACGATGAGCAACAATTAATATCGTATAATCCCCTTGAAGACTATCCATGTTCTTCTGTATCTCTTTCTCTGTTTCAGAATCTAATGCACTAGTAGCTTCATCAAGTATAAGTATTTCAACATCCTTATATAATTCTCTTGCAATAGAAATTCTCTGTTTTTGGCCTCCACTCAAATTACTTCCAAAACTTCCCAACAACGTATCTTCACGCTCGGATTGCTCAAGAACAAAATCAAAAATAGCCGCTTTCTGAATTGCAGAGTTAAATTTTTTGATATTAGAATCAGACTTTTCATCCCAAAATGTAATATTATTAAAAATAGTGTCGTTAAATATTACAGGGTCCTGAGTAATATACCCAATTTTAGATTGATATGTATTTAAATTTATATCGGCTATATTATTGTTATTTATTAATAATTCTCCTCGGTCTATAGGCAAAAGTCCTGCTATAAGATTTACTAATGTTGTCTTTCCACTACCACTCTCTCCAACAAAGGCAATTGTTTTATGACGAGGAATATCTAAGCTGACCCCATTAATAATTACATTGGAGCCGTAATTAAAGTATACTTCATTTAATTCTATTTTGGTTACTCTATCTTTGATTGCTACTGATCCATTCTCTTCTTTATTAAGTTTCAATTCATCACTAAAACGAGTCATATTTTCCATAGAGCCAGAAACTGCTAGAAACTTATTCCATTGATTTTGCATTTGCATTAAAAAATTCAATGCTCTATAAAAAAACAACAGACTTATCAAAATAGGGCCTAAGGAAGATCCTAAAAGAGAAGTTTGAATATAAATTACTGAGACTACAACTAACACTACTATAGGTTCCCTCGACGCTGTTAAGAACGCTGCCAATTTTCCTATTTTAACATTGCTTATCTCAATCTTATCAATAGAACTTTTTAATTTATTAGAATATTTGGAAATACTTCCAGTGGCTTTTAAGTATTTAAAGTTGGAAACATGCTGAATAACCAAGCTTTGAAATATATTATTTTCACCAGTCAATTTCCTTGATGCTCCCTTTGTGTTTTTGTAAATCTTTTTATATATAAAATTTGTTATAACGCCTCCAATAGAAACTAATATTGCAAATTTAGTATCTATAGTAAAAGCAAAATACATATAGACTACAACCATAATTCCAGCTTGAAAAGCCGTAAAATAAGTCAAAAATGCTCGTGCCACACGATCTACTTCCCCAGTCATTGTATTCTGAATTCTACCCGGGTCTGAGCTTATAAAGTATTTAAAAGCTAGATTATTTAACCTGTTAAGATTCTTAAATCTTATTTTAGTTATAAATTGCTGTTGCACATTAACTTTATATACCTCATATAAATAAACTACAATACTCTTAGCTATAAAAAAACATGCCATTAGAATAAGTATTCTAATTAGAGTAAGATCTATGTTTAAATCGGTTATAAACTTCAACAAAAAATTTAGATTTTCTGTGTCGCCATTTTGTCCACTTCCTGTATCACTAACCATGGTTAACAACGGTAAAAACATAGTTAAACCTAATCCATCAAGAAAACCAATTAAAACACTTAGTAATAGTATTATAAAGACCTTATATTTTAGAGCTCTATAAAAATAAACAAGACTCTCAAAATATTTTTCAATTATTTTTTTCAAACTCTAAAATTTATTAAAGAAAATTCGTCCCCAAATTATCCAATTTTTAATGCTCATTTTGTCATAAGAACTATTTTGGTAAAACATAGTAACTCCGTCTACAATTGAATTTGCGTTGAAGTTGTCATGAAATATTTCCATAGGGAAATTTTCATCATACACTTCTGAAATTAATAATTTTTCAGACAATTCTACTCTTTCTGAGAAGTTATAGTGAAGCATCTCCTGCCAGTTATCTTTAGACAATCGTACCAAGCCGTGTTTCTTTGTAGGTATAGCAATATTACCTCCAGTGTAACAAGCCTCCATGGTAGTTCTTCCATTGGTTATTTTAATATCAGCAATTGATAAAATAGTTTTAGGATTTTTAGTAAACTCTGGTGTGTCTATAATAAAAACATTTTTGATGCCTTCGTATTTAGTTAAATCTAAACTTTCATCTCTGTGGCCCACGAGCAATAATTTAACATTGCTATTATTGTCATAATTATTTTTAAAAAAATTAATGCTAGCGATAATACCTTCTTGATAATAGGAGTTAAGCCGGCCAATTCTTAAAATAATAAAGTCATTCGGATGATAATTTATTAAAGTCTTCAATGAGTGAATTAAATATTTATCTTGATCGAAAGGCAAGATTCGGTTGGGAAAATATCCTAAGTTCTTAATAGGATAGGAAAACTTTGATTTATTCTGATCTAAATAATCAAAATTCTCATAAGATATCGTTATTATATTATGAAAGTGATTTGCACTAAAACCTGAGTTCCCTTTTCCGCATTTCGTAAAAATAGTTCTACTTTTTGTTATTACCTGTGCTAAATAAGTAAGAAAGAGTACATTGTTTCCAAAGACATGGGTTATAGAAGGTTTGTATTTAAATAAATACTTAATATATAAGTATAAAGCTTCGATTTTTCCTAAAAATCCTGAAGTGTCTAAGTAAATATAATTGTTATTTAAAATATGAGCTACCGCTTCAGAGTCAAAATCACCAATTACAAAGAAAAAAACCTCATGTTTATTAGACATTGCTTTGGCAATAGTCGCAGCACTATGAAAACTCCCTCCCTTACCCGTATTACGTTTTTTTAGATTCGCTATTATATAAAATATGGTCATTTTTTATACTATATAATACGCTGTTCAACTTCTAGGTTAACATTATATGCCTTATAAACTCTATTCTGTATCTCTTCAATAAGATTTAAAATATCGTCTCCTGTAGCATTATTATAGTTAATAATGAAACCTGCATGCTTTCTAGAGACCTGTGCTCCTCCTACAGAAAAACCCTTTAAACCTAATTCTTCAATCATAGTCCCTACATAAAACCCATCAGGGCGTTTAAAAACACTTCCTGCATTTGGATAATCTTTTGGTTGTTTAGCCCATCTTGAAGTTTTTATTTCATCCATTTTACTTTTAATTAAAACAGGATCACCAGCAGCTAATTTTAACCATACTTTTAATACAATTTTGTTCGTGTTTTTTTGAAAAAAAGAATTTCTATATTCAAAACTAGCTTCCTCTTTAGATATTTCCTTAATTTTTAAATCATCTAGATCTAAGTATCTGGCTTTTAAAAAATGATCTTTGATCTCGGAACCGCTAGCCCCTGCATTCATAACAATAGCACCACCCAGTGAGCTTGGAATGTCGTAAAAAACCTCTAAACCAGAAAGATTATGAGCTAAAGCTATTTCACTCATTTTTTTCATTTCTATTCCTGCTTGAGCTTCAATAATATTATCAACAACATTGTATTTAGAAAAAGTTTCTCCTATGAGTAAGAAATCTTCATTGTATGTTTGTTTAGAGAGAATAACATTATAACCACCACCTAAAATTATTTTTTTGGTATTTATATTTTCTTTGTACAAATCAATAAAATCCTCTTCATTTTGGGGAAAAAATGCTCTCTTACATACAGATTTCACTCTATAATTATTATAAAGCGTTAGATCTTGGTTTAATTTTAATATCATTTTTGGTCACTAATTTCAATTTCTACCCCTAATTCAGAAAGCTTTTTCTGAAGGTTATTATATCCTCTCAAAGCCATGTCTACATTATTAATTATAGATACGCCATCCCCAATTAATGCAGCAATAACTAAAGCCATACTTCCTCTTAGATCAGTAGAAGTTACCTCTGCTGCAGATGGGACAAGATTATTATTTCCTTCCGTTGTGATCTTTCCACTTTCAAAAATCAATCTTCCAGCATAGAATTTTGAAAGTTCTTCACAATATTTTATTCTTTCTGGATATCTATAATCGAATATCCTACTAAATCCATCCGCATGTAAACCCAACAAAGTGTAAAATGGCTGCATATCAGAAATAATTCCAGGATGTGTCCCTGTTGCGAGTTCAAATGGTTGAATAATACCATTGACTAAACAATCATTAGAAATCCTTATATTTTTACTATTATGGTAAAAATCTATACCAGCTTCCTCTAAATGTTTTAAAGGTATATCCATTGTGTTGAAAGGAACATCTAAAATAGTAATATCTCCTTTTGAAAGAATTCCGTAAACAATCCAGGTTAACGCTTCTATTCTATCTGGCATAATAGAATAAATTGAGCCTTGAATGTACTCCTGACCTTCTATTTCAATAAAGCTATTTCCTACAACTTTGATATTCACTCCTGAGGCTCTTAAAAAAATTATTAGATCTTCAACTTCTGGAGAAATGTAGGCATTTCTAATTGTGGTTTTGCCTTTAGCTATAGCACCGCAAATAAGTGCAGATTCTGTACCACCAATAGTAGAAATTGGAAAATTAATTTCTGTTCCTACAAATCCGTTTTCAGAAATCACCTCAATATGATCTTCATATTCTTTTACACTAGCTCCTAATTTCTCCCATACCATCATGTGCAGATCATAACCTCGCTGACCTATTTTACACCCCCCAGGATAAGGTATTTTAGCTTTTCCATCCTTTTTAATTAAACCAGGTACTAGCAAATAAGTTGTTCTAAAAGCATAATTAAAATGAGTTAGATTTTCACTTGATAATTTAGAAGAGTCTATACAAACCTGATCTTTATCTCTATCAATCTGCAGAATACCACCTATGTCTTGAATATATTCAAATTTATAATTAGCATCTACTAATTCTGTAGGGAAGTTATTTAATATCACTTCCTTATCACAAATTAAAGAAGCAGCTAACAACTTAGTTGCTGAATTTTTTGCTCCACTTACTCTAACCTGTCCTGTAGGAATTTGACCCCCAGTTATACTTGCCTGTTTAATATTCATTTCTCATTTTTCTTTAGTTTCATTAGAAATAATTACATTGATATCTAATTATTTCAAATCTAATTCATTTATAAGACTGTCAACAGATTCATTGTTGATAAATAGCCTTTTCCAAATAGCATAATTCAAAAAATTCCAAAATAAAAAACCTTTAGAAGTCTCTTGTAATTCTTTTAAAACCTCAATATCTATTACTTTTCCAGCTAATGGTATTAGAGAGTTCATTATACCATGACTAAGCCAATCTGTTGGTGAAACAAAAAAACCTTTCTTTTTTCTATTAATTATGAAATCTGGCACATCATTTTGTCTTGCAACGTAATGTAATAACCCTTTCATAGTTTTTAATTTCAAGTTCCACGGAAGAGACATATTGTATTTTATCAACTCTTCATTATTAAAAGGATAATATATAATATTTTTATGTGCTTCAGCAATTTTTGACCAAATACCCTCTGTTGCCGATTTATCGCCTATAAAATCTAAACTTGTCATTATTTCATACATAGATTTATCCGATAGACTTTCAACGAGTTGAAGTCTATTAGAATTAATCTCCTCCTCTGATACTTTGAAATATTTAGCAACCCATTTCTTATCCCCTTGATTTCCTATAGACCAAATAAAATGGTTCTTGTCCTTCAAAGGAAGATATCTGGTATTCCTGTAACGTTTAGCAATATTTAACTCTTTTGAAAGATTATAGTTACCAAATTTCCATATTATTTTGGGCAATGGAGAAAAAGATAATAATCTATATTTTAATTTGTTTGAATTATATAAACGGTTGTGACTAGGTGAGCCGAAAAATCCATCGGCCCCCTGTCCAGAAATAACAATTTTATTATTTGGCATATTTTTAAACAGTAGATTGAACATTACGGTTTGTAAATGGAACAGCGGTTCTTCTGCCAAATATATAGATTCTATAACTCCCCGAACATAGTCGTTATTGGAGAAGTCTTTGTGTTGGTGATCTGCTTTAAAATAATCTGCAGCAGTTTTAGCATACTGAGCTTCGCCAATTTTTTTATTGTCAAATGGATAGCATGTAGAAAAAGATGTAGAAATATTAAATTTGTGATATAATATTTTATAAAGTATAGAAGAATCTAAACCTCCACTTAACATACTCGTCACTCTATCTTTTACAGGACTTAAATTAGTTAAACTCTTTTCTAATAATTTTTTAATTTTCTCTTGATAGTTATCACCATGAGAATAAACCAATTCCTTGTTGCTGCTTTTTTTAAAAGGTGAATAATCTACATCCTTCACTAAATCAAGTGTACGGTTTGAAAATTTAATAACTATTGTTTCACTTGGTTTTAACTGATAAATATTTTTATAAAATGTATTAGGTGCCGTAACAAACCGATGTACAAAAAACTCTGGTAAGATTTCCGAATTTTCAATAAGTTCCACTCCAGCTTTTCTTAACAAATTGATATGACTGGAAAAAATGATTTGATTTTCCGAGTAATGATAATAAACTTTTCTTCCAGATAATATTTTCTTTTCAATCTCTAAGTTTCCTGTAACCTTATTCAATAACATCTTTACAAAATCCAATTCAGAATTGTCTTGTGCTCTTAGGGAAGATTTCCCAGTTGGAGTTTCTACAAAACTTACTTCAGTCGTACTTTCTTTATAATTATTTAAAAAATCATCATAATTAATATTTATTATAAAGTTTTCAAAGTAGATGATTTTTTCATTCTCCAGTTCTGGAAAACAAAAGTCTTTTTTTTTATTTGATATTTTGATGATATACATTATAACAATTTTAATTTGTAATACAGATATTCCTAATCAAAATATAAATAATGATTAGAGTTATAATAAAACTCTAGTTCGACCTCAAATATTATACAAGTAATTATTAATTAAAAATTAATAATTTGTCTGTGTCATTTTTTTCACCAAAACCGGCGCAATAGTAGTTGTTAAGATAGCTGCTCCAGCATGGTTTAAATGATGATAATCTTTAAAATATATATTTTCATCCAATTTTATTAATTTATTATAATTATAAAACTCACCCTTATCATTTAAATATTTATCTATTTCATCTCGATTAAGATAATTATAAGTGTAAGGTGCTTCTACTAAAATATAAGGAATATTTCTAGCCTTAATAAGCTCCAAATTCTCTTCGAAAGCATTTAATTGTTCTTGCCTAGGCTTCCAATACTTATCTTTAACTTTACTGAAATTGGTAATGCCCACGGTTTCTACATAACCTCCATTAATATATTTTTCTTCTGTAGGATAATTTTCTTTTACTTTTCTGCCAGTTATTTTATAAGAAATAATATTGATAAATGAATTATATACTGTAAGGTCACCAGTAGCTATTGACATCTTAGCTAGAGAAAAATCCATATCGTGCGAAGATAACAAATTCAGAGTGGACTCCACTCCGTCGCTCATGAAAGTATTAGGATATACTTCGTAAACTATTAATTTAGGGTTTAACTCATTTAGATATTCATTTAAAATATAATTGGTCTGAACATGAGTTTGAGAGCTAGTTCCTAAATTAAAAGTTCTAAGTTTGTACTGATTTAAAATTCTTGGATCAAAACTTCGATAAGAATGAGAAGAACCTATAAAGAGCACGTCTAATTCTTCAATTTCATTTGCTTCAGAAAATCTAATAGCATTAAAACCACTCTCTGGCTCGTACATAATATTTGCATTAGTTCTTCTCATCAAAATATCGCCTACCATTAATATACCTATGAAATAGGTTATGACAACGAAGACAATAAATAGTAATAAATTTAATAGAAAAGACCTCATAATATTAAAATTGAAAATATATAAAATTGGTTTTTTCTGTATACATAAACATACCTATCAAAAAAACAATAAAACTATAAAAGCCCCATCTCACCAATTTTGATTTTAAGAAAATTATATTATCCAACGCATAATCTCCTTTTCTTCCAAACCATTCTATCATAAAAAATAGTACAATTAAAAATATTAAAATCTTTTTCAACCCTATAACGTCTAAAGAAGATGGGGGATTAAACAAAGACCAAGATAAAATTTCACCAATATAACTTATTGCATGATTTAAACTCTCAGCTCGAAAAAAGATCCAAGCAAAAATTGTCAAAAGGAATGTCCCTAGCATTTGAAATAATTCCTTTAAACTTGGCATGTTGTTATTTTCAGCAACTATACCAAGATTATTTCGATTTTTATTAGACAGCAGTAGAGGGAGAAAGTAAATAGCGTTTAAGGTTCCCCAAACAATAAAGGTCCAATTTGCACCATGCCAAAAACCACTAACAATAAAAATTATAAAAGTATTTCTTATTTTTATTAGTACACCACCTTTACTTCCTCCTAAGGGGATATAAAGGTAATCTCTAAACCATGTAGATAGTGAAATATGCCATCTCCTCCAGAATTCAGCGATATCCCTAGAAAAATAGGGGAACGCGAAATTCTTCATAAGATTAAATCCAAATAATCTAGAGGTACCAATTGCTATATCAGAGTATCCACTAAAATCACAATATATCTGTATTGTAAAAAGAAGTGCCCCAATAAAAAGTGTGCTTCCAGGTAATTCTAAAGAATTCTCAAAAATATAATTAGCATACACCGCACAATTATCTGCTATTACTACCTTTTTAAACAAGCCCCATAAAATTTGTCTAAGACCATTGACTGAATTTTCATAAGAAAATCTTCGTCTCTTATAAAATTGGGGCAGTAGATTAGTTGCTCTTTCAATAGGCCCGGCGACTAATTGAGGAAAGAAGCTTACAAAAGCAGCAAACTTAATAAAATCATTAGTGGGCTTCAGGTTACCTTTATATACATCAATACTGTAACTTAAAGTTTGAAAAGTGTAAAAACTAATTCCAACCGGTAATATAATATTGAGTGAATTGGTATTTATTTCATACCCAAGAAAAGAAAAGGCACTTCTGAAATTATCTATAAAAAAATTATAATATTTAAAAATTCCAAGAAAACCAAGATTAATTATTATACTAATCCAGAGTAATATTTTCTTCTGTTTTGGGAGAGATGTATGAACAATTCCTCTACCAATCCAGTAGTCTAATATCGTACTAAATATAATTAACGATAGAAACCTATAATCCCACCAACCATAAAATACATAACTAGAAACAGCTACTAATAAGTTCTGATGCTTTAAATTTCTATTAAAAACAAACCAATAAAGAATAAACACCACTGGCAAAAATATAGCAAAATCTAGAGAATTAAATAACATTTATTATGAGAGTAAAAGTGATAAAATCTTCTTTATGATCGAATATTAGCATAAGCCATCAATTAGAACATAATGAAAATCTCTTATTTAAAATTTTTATGATTAAAAATCCATTTTGCAATTAGGGTACTAACTTCGACTCCTGATGTTTTATACAAGTGATTACCATCAGTATATTCATACTCTTTATCATCTTTAGTCATATCCAAGTATGGAACATTAAACTTAGAAGAAGTAGAGGTAATTTTATTATCAAATTCCTTATAGACACTATTTTCCATTTCTAAAAAAGGAGTTGAAACAGGAAGACGAACTATATAAACATCACCGTAATCTTTTAAAAAGGAAATTGTTTTTTCAAAATATTCATAACGTTTGTCTGAAAATTTGTAAACTTTTAATAGTTTTTTGTAAGATTTTATTTTTGATTTGTTTCTTACCTCAAAATCCTTTTGTTTCATAGATATATTAACCTCATTCCAACCATCAGGATGTAGAAAATCATCATCTATATAATCACACTTTTTAGTAAGTATATAAATGTACGGATAAGAATATTCTTGATATAGATATTCAAAATTAGGATTAGATGTAACACTGCTAACCGTTGCTAAAAATTTATCATTTTCTCTGAATAATCCTACATCATTGGCATCTTTATGTCTACCAGAAACACTATAAGGGTCTACTGTAACGATAAAAATTCCATCCTTAGTATTTGTGTCAATTTTCTTCTTAATTGCCTTCAAATAAACTGGACCATAAGGACTGTGGGCTACGGTAAATGCAAAATTATTCACATCTGATCTATTTAGAACTCCATTTATTACCGCTGGTTGGAGTCCTTGAGCAGCCTTTGAAGTACCTAATATAAGCGAACTCTGTTTAGAAGAGGTGAAGTTTGTATAGTATGAATCAGAATTCCCATCAGCTAATAGAAATATTCCTATAGCTATTAAGCTTAGAAACATCAAAAACATCGATATTTTAATTAAAAAACTTTTCATATTAAAATTGGAAATAAATAAATGCCTGTTCCTTTCCATCAAAAAGAAAGATCAATGTTGCAATGAACATATAGAAGCCCCATCTAGCATATCGTGAAGTTTTAAACCCTAATTTCTCGATAGCGTATTCATCTCTCCTTCCTAACCACTCAACAATTATGAAGAAAATCGTTAATAGAATAATCATAAATGGAAGCACGGTCGGAATCTTTAAAAAAGAATTAGAAAATATTTCTTTTAGAATATTAAATGCATGCCCAACATTTTCTGCCCTAAAAAATATCCATGCAAAGGTGGTCAGCGCGAAAGTTAAAACTATATTAAAAAACTCTTTTAAACTTGGAAGACTCGAATTATATGCAACCACCTCTAAATTCATTCTATTTCTTTTTGCTAAAAGCACTGGAAGAAAATAAAGTGCATTTAGGAAACCCCAAATTAGAAAAGTCCAATTGGCTCCATGCCAAAAACCACTTACTATAAAAATTATAAATGTATTTCTAACCTTCATCCACGTTCCTCCCCTGCTACCACCAAGTGGAATATATAAATAATCCCTAAACCAAGTAGAAAGCGAAATATGCCATCGTCTCCAAAACTCAGCAATATCTCTGGAGAAGTAGGGAAATGCAAAATTTCTCATAAGATTAAAACCAAATAAACGAGATGTTCCAATAGCAATATCTGAATAACCAGAAAAATCCCCATAAATTTGAAATGCGAAAAATATGGCTCCAATAAAAAGGGTACTCCCTGAATAGTCATCAGAATGATTGAATATCATATTTGCATACTCTGCACAATTATCTGCAATAACTATCTTTTTAAATAGCCCCCATAAAATTTGCCTTAATCCATCCACAGCTTGGGAATATTCAAATTTTCTCTTTCTATAAAACTGAGGTAATAGGTTCGTTGCCCTTTCGATAGGTCCAGCTACTAATTGAGGAAAAAAACTAACGAAAGCTGCGAATGAAATAAAATTTGTAGTGGGTTTTAATTTCCCTCTATAGATGTCTATTGTATAACTTAGTGTTTGAAAAGTATAAAAACTTATGCCTACTGGTAATATAATATCTAAAGAATTAGAATTTATTTCATTACCAAAAAAGCTAAATGCAGACTTGAAATTGTCTAAGAAAAAATTATAGTACTTAAAAAACCCTAAAAAACCCAAGTTTATCGAAATACTGACCCACAATAAAATTTTCTTTTTTGACAAAGAATATTCTTTTGATAACGCAATACCTATTAAATAATCGATTATCGTGCTAAATAATATTAGACTTAAAAATCTCCAATCCCACCAACCATAAAATATATAACTAGATACAGCAATAAGAGCATTTTGCCATTTTAAGTTGTTATTAAATACAAACCAATACAATATAAATACAATAGGTAAAAATATTGCAAAATCTAGAGAATTAAATAGCATAAATCAAAATCAACTAATTACCGATTGCATAAAACTCGAAACCTATATCTTCCATTGCTTTACGCTCTAATAATCTTCTTCCATCGAATAAAAACGCTGGCTTCAACATGTTAGAGTAAATTTCTTTCCAATCTAATTTTTTATATTCATCCCATTCAGTTAATACAGCAACTGCATGCGAATCTCTACATGCATCTTTCGCTGTATTAACAACCTTTAATAAAGATCTATTTTCATTTTCACTTCTTGTACCTAGATAATCTAAATCTGCATATATTTGCTCTTCAGTCACTTTAGGATCATAGACTATAATTTCCGCTTGCTCATTCATTAAATAATCTGCAACATAAATAGCGGCAGATTCTCTTGTATCATTCGTGTCTTTTTTAAAAGCCCAACCTAAAATTGCTATTTTTTTTCCAGAAACAGTATTGAATAAAGTCTTTACTATTTTTTCCGCAAACCGTCTTTTTTGATGATCATTAAGTATAATAACTTGCTCCCAATAATCTGCAACTTCTCCTAATCCATAAGATTTAGCTATATAAACAAGATTTAAAATATCCTTTTGAAAACATGACCCTCCAAATCCAACGGAAGATTGCAAAAACCTGGAACCTATTCTAGAATCCATTCCAACCGCTTTGGCAACTTCATTTACATCTGCACCAGTTTTTTCACACAATTCGCTCATTGCATTAATACTTGAAACCCTTTGAGCCAAAAATGCATTTGCTGTTAACTTAGACAATTCTGAAGACCATACATTTGTAGTTAAAATATGTTCTTTTGATACCCAGTTTGCGTAAACATCTACCAAAGCGTTCACAGCTTCTTTACCTTTTTCTGAATCAATATCTCCACCTATCAAAACCCTATCTGGAGTTAATAAATCATCAACCGCAGTTCCTTCTGCTAAGAATTCTGGATTGGAAAGAATTTGAAATTTCACACCATTTCCAGTGTTCTCCAATATATTTTTTAAGGCTTCTGCTGTTCGAACAGGTAATGTCGATTTTTCCACTACAATTTTATCCGATGTTGAGACACGCGCGATTTGTCTAGCACATAATTCGATAAATTTAAGATCTGCAGCCATACCCTTACCCATCCCGTAGGTTTTGGTTGGAGTATTAACGGAAATAAAGATCATGTCAGCCTTGTCTATTGCATTATCAACTTCAGTAGAAAAGAACAAATTCCTTCCTCTTGCCTCTTTTACTATATCCGATAATCCAGGCTCATAGATTGGAATATTATTTACATCTTCATCATTCCAAGCAGCGATCCTTTTTTCATTAATATCTACCACTGTCACATTAATATGTGGACATTTTTGCGCAATTATTGCCATAGTAGGTCCGCCTACATATCCAGCCCCAATACAACATATATTTTCAATCTTCATTCTATAATTTTTTATCACATTTATTCCCTAAAACTCCTTTAACATCGTAAACTACAGCATTAGCTTTTTTTAGACCATTCAAATCCATGTCCAAAAATTCCTTATGTGAAACTGCTAAAACAATTGTATCAAATTTTTCGTTTGGTAAAGTTCTAGTAGTTGGTAATGAATATTCATGCGCCACTTCCTCCGGATTAGCCAAAGGATCAAAAATAATAACATTCATTCCATATTCCTTCATATTGCGAATAACATCAACCACTTTCGTATTTCTCACATCAGGACAATTTTCTTTAAAAGTAATACCTAGAACTAGAACATTTGCACCTTTTACCTTAAGATCATTCTGAAGCATTAATTTAACAACTTCAGAAGCAACATACTGCCCCATAGAGTCATTCATTCTTCTACCCGCCAATATAATTTCTGGATGGTAACCTAACTCCTGAGCCTTCTGAGCTAAATAATATGGATCTACCCCAATACAGTGCCCGCCAACTAGACCCGGTTTAAAAGGCAAGAAGTTCCATTTTGTTCCTGCTGCTTCCAATACATCTTGTGTATCAATACCCATCATGTTGAAAATCTTTGCGAGCTCATTAACAAAAGCAATATTAATATCTCTTTGGGAATTTTCAATTACTTTGGCGGCCTCAGCAACTTTAATGGTTGGCGCCAAATGCGTTCCGGCAGTAATTACGTTAGAATAGAGTTCATTTACCCTCTTCCCAACTTCTGGAGTAGAACCCGCTGTAACCTTTAATATTTTCTCTACAGTGTGCTCTTTATCGCCAGGATTAATTCTTTCTGGAGAATATCCAGCATAAAAGTCTTCATTAAATCTAAGTCCACTTATTTTTTCAAGTACTGGCACACATTCATCTTCTGTAACTCCCGGGTATACAGTAGATTCATAAATAACGATATCTCCTTTTTTCAAAACCTTCCCGACACTTTCGCTACTTTTATATAATGGTGTTAGATCAGGCCTGTTATTCTTGTCTACAGGGGTAGGAACCGTGATTATATAATAGTTACAGTTTGTAATATCATCTAAATTGGTCGAACAGTATAAACCATTTTTTTCTGAAGGAAATTCTACCAATGCAGATGCCAACAGTTCATCTTCAACCTCTAAAGTACTATCATGCCCTCCCATTAACTCATTAACTCGGTCCTGATTAATATCAAAACCAATTACAGGGTACTTGGACGCAAACAATCTTGCTAAAGGCAATCCTACATATCCTAGACCAATGACTGCTATTTTTGTATCGTTGTTCATTTTTTTTTTATTATTTATAAATTCTCACATAATCAAATCTGAGATGAGAACCAAAGTGTTTGTTTATTATAAATTTTCCCAGTACCATTTAACAGCCTCTTTAAGACCAGACTGTATATTATACTTTGGATCATAATTTAATATTGTTTTCGCTTTATCTATGGAAGCTAAAGAATGGGGAATATCTCCTGCTCTTTCTGGACCATGCTTAATTTCAATATCTCCTATTTTAGAATCATACTCAGAAAGATATTCCTTCAACAGTGTAGTTAACTCAAGTAAATTGGTTCGATCTCCAAAAGCGGTATTATATACCTGATTCAAAGCTTCTTTATTATCTGTTGTTAAGGCCAATAAATTCATTTGAACAACATTATCTATATATGTAAAATCACGGGAATAGGTACCATCCCCATTTATTACTGGAGATTCATGATTCATTAGCTGAATAACAAATTTTGGAATTACTGCCGCATAAGCGCCATTTGGATCCTGTTTTCTACCAAATACGTTAAAATATCGCAAGCCTATGGTGTCAAGATCATATGCGTTTTTAAAAATATCTGCATATAATTCATTAACATATTTCGTAATAGCATAGGGAGAAAGCGGTTTACCTATAACATCTTCTACTTTAGGAAGATTCTGAGAATCTCCATATGTAGAAGAACTTGCAGCATACACAAATCTTCTAACCTTAGCATCTCTGGCTGCAACCAACATATTCAAGAATCCAGAAACATTTACTTCATTACTGGTAATTGGATCTTTTAAAGAACGTGGAACAGACCCTAACGCGGCTTCATGTAGGACAAAATCAACCCCATTCGCCGCTTTCTGACAAGTTTCTAGATTACGAATATCCCCTTCTATAAGTGTGAAATTAGGATTATCAAAAAATACACTTAAGTTTTCCCGTTTTCCCGTTGCAAAATTATCCAAACAAATAACTTGAGCACCTAACTCCAAAAGCTTTTCACAGAGATTAGAACCAATAAAACCGGCACCCCCTGTTACCAGAACCTTTGAATTATTTAATGAAGAAAACTGCTCCTTATTCATTTATAACTATTTAAATTAATTTTAGAATTTGCAAAGATAGTATTTCTAATTTAAGCCATGCGTTTGTATATCTTAAAGAAATGTAAAACAATTCATGAATAGCTGTCAATACTGTCCGCCAAAAGGCACAACCCTAGTTGTGACTAGTGCTTCTTACCTTTACTGATATTCTTAACAGATACTCACTATATTCATTTTTACCTAAGAGCTCAGCTAGTTTCAAAAGTTGTTCCTTAGAGATATATTTTTTATCGAATGCAATTTCCTCTAAACATGCTATTTTAAGACCTTGACGTTTTTCGATTGTATGAATAAAGTTTGAAGCTTCGAGTAGAGATTCATGAGTTCCCGTGTCTAACCATGCAAAGCCTCGCCCCATTAATTGAACATCTAATAAATTTTGCCCAAGGAAGTCTTGATTTATAGTCGTTATTTCTAATTCCCCTCTTGAACTGGGTTTGCATTTTTTAGCCATTTCTATTACTGAATTCGGATAAAAATAAAGCCCGGTTACAGCATAATTGCTTTTTGGTGTATTTGGTTTTTCTTCAATACTTAAAGCTTTTCCTTTACTATCAAATTCTACCACACCATATCTTTCAGGATCCTTCACGTAATATCCAAATATAGTTGCCCTCCCGTTCTTACTAACATTATTAACAGCTTCAGACAAGAGCCCTGTTAAACCTTGGCCGTAAAAAATATTATCTCCTAATATCAGACAGACATCGTCTTTCCCTATAAATTCTTCCCCTATAATAAAAGCTTGGGCTAAACCATCAGGAGAAGCCTGCTCTTCATAATAAAAACGTAATCCTAATTCCTCTCCTGTCCCCAACAACTTTCTGAAATTTGGAAGATCTTCTGGAGTAGAAATGATTAAAATTTCTTTTATTCCCGATAACATTAAAACGGATAAAGGATAATATATCATTGGCTTGTCATAGATTGCCAATAATTGTTTTGATATTCCTCTTGTAATTGGATAAAGCCTCGTTCCGGTTCCACCTGCTAATATTATTCCCTTCATATAATTTATTAAATTGGAGCTTAATCCATATGATACTTCTGATATTTTCCGGATACTATATTCTGCATCCACTCTGAATTTTCAAGATACCAGTCTACAGTTTTCTCTAAACCTTCTCGAAATGTAACTGATGGCTCCCACCCTAGTTCCTTATTTATCTTTGTGGCATCTATAGCATACCTCTTATCATGTCCAGGGCGATCCTCAATATGCGTTATTAATTTAGCTGAAGCCCCTTTCTGCCTATTTAATTTTACATCCATTATTTCACACAACACCTTAACCAAATCTAAATTTTTCCATTCATTGAAACCCCCAATATTATAAGTAGACTTATTTAGACCTTTATGAAAGATTAAATCTATAGCCTTTGCATGGTCTATTACGAATAACCAGTCTCGGGTGTAATTACCATCCCCATACAGAGGTAAAGATTTATTCTCTATAATATTAGATATAAAAAGCGGTATCAGTTTTTCGGGAAATTGGTTTGGCCCGTAATTATTAGAGCAATTACTTATAACATAAGGTAAATTGTAGGTTTCCCCATAGGATCTCACAAAATGATCTGAACTTGCTTTTGATGCTGCATAAGGGGAATTGGGAGAATAGGGTGTTTTTTCTGTAAATAAACCTTCTGTTCCTAAACTCCCATAAACTTCATCTGTACTAATATGATAGAACCTTTTATTATTATCAAAATTAGGTCCCCAGAATTTCCTTACAGCATTTAACAAATTAACTGTTCCAATAACATTCGTCTTTACAAAAATCATAGGGTCATTTATAGACCGGTCTACATGAGATTCTGCTGCTAAATGAATTATATTATCAAATGCAAATTCCATGAAGAGATCTTCTATCGCTTGGGAATTATTGATATCGGCCTTTAAAAAAGTATAATTAGCAGCCTTTTCAATATCCTTCAAACTTTCTAAGTTTCCGGCGTAGGTGAGAGCATCTAAATTATAAATTTGATACTCTGGATATTTATTAACGAATAGACGCACTACATGAGACCCTATGAAACCGGCACCTCCTGTAATTAGAACTTTTTTCATGATTGATTTACCTTTTCTCTTATGGAATCCATTTTATTCTACTACACCTAGACTTAATTCAAATTAAGAACTATTCTTTTAAATCGAGTATAAGATCTCCGTATTTGAATGGAAAGTCAAATATATTAAATCTAAGTTTAGACTAATCTAATAGCAACAAACATCTTCTTTAAAAAAGGTTTGAAATCTTTCCCCTATAACTTTCAATATTCAAGTTAAACTTATACTAAACACTCTTCCGAATTTGTATTTGCCCGAATAGCAGAGTAATTTTATGTGAATTCAACCAAAAAAATTGATTATGAAAGATTACGGAACATTGTCACAAGCAATAAATAAACTGAAATTAGAGGAAGGATACGAATATGATTTCAATCTTCTAGATGAAAAAATAGAATTAAAGTCAGAAAAAGAATTCTTCCATCATGACGAATTTGAAGTGGATAAAGTACTTCGATTTGAAGGAATGAGTAATCCGGATGATAATGCCATTCTTTATGCTGTAACCACTAATAATGGCAAGAAAGGAGTTTTAGTAGATGGTTATGGTATCTCAAGTGGGCAGATTTCTAAAGCCATGTTAGATAAACTTGATCTGAAAGAGGATCGACCTATTTCAGACCGTTAAAATTGTACTAAACTAAACGTGAAAATTGCAAGAACCTGTGCGCTATTGTAAATTTATATCGAATTTAAAAAACTAATAAATTAAATCTATGAACTATTTAGGATTAGACGAGAAAAAAACTGCTAAAACCGTTGAGGAACTTAATGTGTTGCTTGCAGATTATCATATGTACTATCAAAAATTGAGAAACTTCCACTGGAATGTTATTGGAAAGAACTTTTTTGATCTTCATGAAAAATTTGAAGAATTATATGATGATGCTAAGTTAAAAGTAGATGAAATTGCAGAGCGGATATTAACTCTAAGATTTCAACCCACTAGTAATATGAGTGAGTACTTAAAGGCTTCTAACTTAAAAGAATCTCCTTCAGATATATCCGACTCAAAAATGATATCTACTCTGCTTAATGACCACGGCATTATTCTAAGTCAGATGCGAAAAGTAGTAGAGATCGCTGAAAAAGGCGGTGATGAAGGTACTATTGATCTTATTGGGGCTTATATTAGAGAATTAGAGAAAACAAGCTGGATGCTAGATGCATGGAAAATGAAGACGAGTGAAAATCATAAGACTGTATGATCTCACTGTACTTTTTGAAGGGTTTTAATTTAAATGAATCTATAAAGGGCATATGGAGCAAACTCTTGGGTTGGCTCGATGCCCTTATTCTTAATTTACCAAACTTTGTTTTGGCTGCTTTGGTATTTGTACTATTTATAGTAGTTGCCAAATACACTGCTAAAATTATTGATCGCATCCTTCGTAAAAAAGGATCCCAAGATTCCATCAGGCAAATCACTACTAAGGTTGTAAAAGTTGTAGTGATTTTGATAGGCTTCTTCTTCGCCTTAGGCCTCCTGAATTTAGATAAGGTATTAACATCCATTTTAGCCGGTGCCGGAGTAGTAGGTTTGGCCATTGGTTTAGCACTACAAGGCACATTAAACAACACCTTTTCTGGAGTTATACTTAGTTTCTTACCTGAAATACAAATTGGAGATTGGGTGGAAACCAATGGTTATAGTGGAGAGGTCACTGAAATTACTTTAAGAAATATCGTCATTAGAGGGTCTGACAATAATTACGTAGTGATACCTAATTCCAAAATTGTAGATGAACCTTTCAAAAACTTTACTTCTACCAAACGCTCTAGGGTTATGCTTAATTGCGGAGTTGGTTATAGCAGTGATCTTGAGTTTGTTCAAAAGCTTACCATAGATACGCTATCTGAATTATTCCCGCCTAGAGGAAATGAAGAAGTGGAATTTATGTATACCGAATTTGGGGATAGCTCCATTAACTTTGTCGCCCGTTTCTGGACAGATGTTTCTAAAAATAGAGATATTTTAATAGCAAACAATAAGGCTATAATAGCAGTTAAAAAAGCATTTGATAAGAACAACATCAATATTCCGTTCCCAATTAGAACGATCGATTTTACAAATCAATTATCAATAAATAATCCTAGCAAACAAGATTAAAATCTATTATTTAAAACACAAAGCCTCCACGTTGTTAACCAACTCTGGAGGCTTTTTTCATTCCATAAATTCAAAATTAATCGAACCAAAAAGAGCTATTTCTTGTCTCCCCTTTTTTTCCTAAGGTATTGAATTTATAGCTGAAGCTTAGCATGAAGTATTGTTGTAATACAGTACTCTCAACGTCCTCTATATAATCTTCACTCGCGGTTCTCCTGGTGTTGGTGTTTTGATTAAGTAAATCATACACTTTAAAGCTTAGCGTACCCTTGTCTTTTAAAATGGAATAAGCTAATGAACTATTCCAAAACACTGAATTTTGCTCAAACCCTGATTGTACATTAGGATTATGAACATACCTTATATCATTACTCCACTCCAATTTTTCAGGATACGATGTTGTAGTTCTCAACCTTAGCTCATGTCTCAAAAAATTCTGATCTTCGAAAGCATCTAAATCGAAGGTGTTTTTAGTAATATTCAGTTCATAGCTCGGTCTAATTTCAAAAAGATCTTTCCAAATAAAACGAAGCCCTAAATTAGGGCTGTATGTAAAAGTTTTGCTGGCATATTTGATGTTATTATTGAAATTAATATTTCTGTTTGCATTTACACTTGTTCCTATCTCATAATTAAGAGATCTAATACTATCTAATTCTATCTTTTTACTGTAGTTGATATTTGCATAAAGCTGATAATAGCCATTCACATTCTCATAAGTAGTTGTTCTAACAAATGAAGGATCTATAAACGACTTCTGAACTACTCTATCATCAGCAAAATTTAAATTAACATAGCTATAAATACCTGTTCTGGATTGAAAATCGTAATTATTGAAATTGAGATATAATCTATGAGTTTTTGCAGGTTTTAAATCGGGATTACCTTGAATGGTATGTAAAGGATTAGAAACATCTACGTACGGAGATAATTCTCTAATATCAGGAACACTATTATAATAATTATAGCCGCCATATAAACTTGTCTTCTGACTAAATTTATATCTTAAATTCCCGCCAAATTCAAATGCATTAAAATCATTTTCAAAGTTGATGTCTCTTAAAGCATCTTCACTTTCCAGTGTTCGAAATACATAAGCGGTGGTGAACCTAATTCTAAATTTATCTACATCATATATCAAACCTAACTCGGGTCTGGAACTTCGGTCCCTATTTGTAAAATCTGTACTTTGTTCTAAGTTAAATAAAGAATATGAGTCACTTTCCTCGTTAAAATCATACACTAATTGTCGATCATCTTTTTTACTATTGCTGAATCTATATTCTGCCTCCATAAACATCTTGTTTGAATAAAGAGGGACCCTCCAATTAGTACTAAGTTCCAGATCATTTGTTTTCTGATTTCCATCGGTATACTGATTTCTTAATATTTGCTCAGGATCCTCACCAAATATGAGGGTTTCCGAATTTAAATAACTATCAGAATCGGTATCATTAATCTTATTTTCCATGCTGAGACGTACAAATCCGCCATTAGATCCATATTTCTTATTCACACTTAGGTCATTACTAAAATCTCTTCCTTCCCTAAAATTACTATTATCATTATTAGAAGAATTGGTAAGTACCCGATCTTCATTTAAAGTTTCTTCGAGATTAGAGTACTTGGAATCAGATTTGCTGTAATTGAATTTTGGTCTTGCTTCTATCAAAAAGGTAGTATCAATCTTAGTTTTAAAATTTAAATTAACAGCATGATTATCACTGCTACTCACCGTGTTGGATGTAGAATTTGAAAAATAACGGCCATCCGGTAAAATATTCTCTCTGCTTCTTATCCTATCTTCATATGAATTGGAAGCTGAATAAAAATAGTCGGAACTCAACTCTGTCTTTTTCCCTAAATTATCGGCATAATTAGCACCTGCAGTTCTGGAATTCGTAATTCCCTGTCCGCCTCCAAATACTTTCCCTCCAAAGTTCAAAGTCCCATTATTAATGCTTATATATCTGGCTGAACCAAACATCTTCTGAATTTCTCCAAAACTAAACCCGGGAGAGTTGATGTTATTCCCCCCTGCCAGCACACTAATTCTCAAGTCATTATCGAAATAGTTTATTAAACCAGCATATTCAAAGCGTTCATCGGTTCCTCCACCTGCAGCTACCCTTCCAAAAATCCCTTTGTTCTTCTCTTCATCGATGGTAATATTAATAGTTTTATTCTGGTCGTCTCCAGCCTCTCCATTAAATGCCTCAGAATCCGATTTGGTATCGGTAACCTGTATTTTTTCAACGATCTCTTTGGTAAGATTTCTAGTGGCAATTGTTGGATCGTTTCCAAAAAAAGGTTTTCCATTAACCAATATTTTATTCACAGATTTTCCATTTACGGTAATATTCCCTTGCTCATCTACCTCTACTCCCGGTAGCTCCTTCAATAGATCTTCAACATTTGCATCTTTTTTCGTCTTAAAAGAATCTACATTAAATTCTAGGGTATCCTTTTTAATAGTGATTGGGGGACGTCTAGCTTGAACTACAACATCGCCTAGAGATTCTATCTGTTCTTCCAAAGTAATTTCCGGTAAAACCATATCCCGATTTTCAGAAAAACTGATCTTCCTCTCTACTGGCTGATATCCCACGAAGGAAATTAGTAGGTTTACTGAAGGAGATTGAGTCTGACCTTTCAAGTTAAAATTCCCGCCTTTATCGGTAATTGTATAGGTTATTAAAGAACTATCCTTTAAGGTTTCCACAAAAACGGTGGCAGCCTCCACTGGAGCTTTACTGTTAAAATCTATTAATCTACCCGAAATAGAAAACTCTTGAGAATAACTAAAAAAGGAAATTGCTGTAAAAACAACTGATAGGAAGAAACGGTTAAACATATGAATTTAGATTTTCTTAAGCCACTAAGAACCGAAATAATGCTATAACTATAGAAATAGTTGATTTTATTTAAGAAAAAATTAACATCATGTATGAGATTAGAAATTTCACTTGTTTATAAAAAAAAGATCCACAGTAGTGGATCTCTTAATCTGTTATAAGCAAGTTTAAAATTTGAAACCGAAGCCGAAGGTAAATCGTGTGCCTTCTCCCCCACCAAAAATACTGAAGGTCCCATTAATCGCTTCAGCACTATTTATCCAAACTCCTCCACCATAACTGTCATGCCAAATTTTACTATTGTCCGATTGTTCCCAAACTCTACCTACATCGTATCCTCCAAAAATTCCAATTTGAAAGGGTAGAAAAGAAGTTTTAAACTGGTTGAAACTATATCTAAGATCAGCTCCTGCGGCAAATGAAGTCTTCCCTGCAAATCTGTCTAATCTATATCCTCTTAATCCATTATCTCCTCCTAGGGTAGCTGCCTGATAGAATTCATAATCATCTTCCATATTAAACTGAGCTTGGACATTCGACTTAAGCACCAGTTTTCTATTTGGAATTAAAGCATTATAAAAACCTAAATAAGGTTTGAAGTATCCAAAATGACTATCCGTATCGGTTACATCTAATTTACCTCCAAGATTCATTTCGAATTTCATACCTCGAGTTGGGTTTAAATTATTATCGTAGCTCTCATATCTATAGGTAGCATCCAATCCTGCAAAATATTTCCTTTTGAATAGATCGGTATCATCACTTGTAAAATCTTCAGTAATAAAACGGTTTGCAGTTTCATCTACCTTAATACCTTCTATGGAGGCCATATAACCAAAATAACTTCCGAAGGGTGATTTTCTTACAAATCCGAATTCAACTCCAAGTTTCTCAATTTTAGCGCGGTTATAATCAAAATCCACTTCATCGTCAAAATTTGGAGTTTCATTTCCAAAGCCAAAGAAATTATTGGTAGAATTAGGGCTCTCGTAATATCCTCCTATTGCCAAATTAAATTTCTTAATAATACTGGCAAACTCACCTTGATAATCGATATTGAAACCATTGGTTCCAAAATAATACCCTGCAGAAAAAGTATGTCTTGCAGTAAAAGGATTCCTCTTGAATCCATTAATGGTAAGAATGCTTTGAACCCCTAACTTAAAGCCATCATCCGGATTATATCCCAAACCTGGTAAAATAGAATTCGATTTAAAGGTTTTCTTATCCTTATCAAAGGTATTTATCTCATAATTATCTCGAAATCTGAGTTTTGCCTTACCTATAGATTCAACCGTATTAGGTTTAGATTTGTGATCGTATATTTTAATCTTCTTACCGCTATCTTCGGCAACTTTATAAACATCGTTATTTTGCCCTCCTATTACTCGTACAAAAATAAGGTCTTTAGTAGGCTTTCCTGAAACTTCAAAAACATCATCATCATCAAGACCGTAAACCCATATTTCTTTTGTTTCTGACTTCTTATAAATTTTCTCACTAATAACTTCGGCTTTCTCTCCATCTTTGATTCTTGAGATTTTTACTCTGGTTTGGTTATTTTCAAGTCTAGTTATTTCAATATAATCATCCTTATCGGTTCCAGTAACAATTGCAAGTTTACTTACATACCCATAATATCTTTGGGCGATATCAACTATATTATCTCTTCTACCTTTTAAGCTTTTTATAAGATAGTCGGTACTTTCTCCACGAGTAGCCTCCGGAAGTTTGAGAAAGGCTTGTTCTATAATCTCATCAGTAAGATGTTCCTGAATATGTTTAGCCTGTTCAACCCAGGCTTCTTTGCCAAGATTTTGCAAGAGTGTTCTATCCAATCCTGTAGCAGCAGTATTAAACCATTTAACATCTTTTATATCATCACTATATACCGCAAACTGATTAGCAAAACCTGCGAGCCCCCGCAGTGTTCCTAGAAAAGCTCCATCAAAATTAGCAAAAGCCTGGTCCCTATCTCTTGGAATAGGTTCAAATTGAAAATTCCCGTCTGCATCTTCAAATTCAGCCCATCTCCATTGGTCTTGGTGCCTGTCCCAATCTCCTATTAGCATATCAAATATACGAGCTCTTATATAGGCCTTTTCATCTAAATGATATTTTTCATCTCTCCTTAATCGCTCAAACATTCCTGAAGTACTCTGTATATCATGATTTGGCTCTCCAAATGAGTTCAGCCCTAACCAACCATCTTCAGGCCTTTCAACAATCATATAAAGCTCATCACCATATTCGGCATTGTATTTTCCCAATGCTTTTTGCTTAGGAACATAGTATAATTGCGGATTTGTATGATAAATTCCTGCTGCATTAGACAGTGTGGGTATCGTTAGAAAAGCGTATGGATGTGCAGCTGTATAAAAATCGTTTAGCACATTTTCGGCAATAGTATTTTCCAATTGTTCCTGAATTGGGACATTTTTAAAAGCAACAGTTTGTAAGAATTGAACTGCGCTTTTCTTAATTCTACGCATGTTATATTCTCTTCCGGTAGTATCTTTTAATCTAACAGAAAGTGTTTGATGCCCACCTCCCTTTAATACCGGGGTAAGCCCTCCGTATAAAGTGTCAAGATCTGCTACCTTTACCTCTACTTCTTTCCCATATAGCTCTCTGTACCGCTGCCCCCAAACACTTTCATACAACGCACTTTTCTCGGTTTCCTCTTTATTATAAACCGAAGCTGAGATCTTAGAAGGGAATTTTTTCGGCAATTTCGAAGTGTCATATTCCTGGGGTGCAGCAAACACCTCATGTCTAAATAAAAGTTTGGCCTTATTATTCTCATTACCATAAAAACTTGCCCATGAAGATCCATCTTCAAAAACATCATAAACTGCAAACCCCTGATCTGGATATGCAAAAAGGCCATCATTGCTCAATACTGCATAAGAGCCTTTCGAACCTGAACCCGACACAATTTGCTTGATTTTACCATGTTCAATATATTGTAAAGAATGCTCATGCCCAGAAACGAATATCAGCCTATCAGAATCCTGAGCAATCGTTTCCAATCTATCTACCAGCGACTTATAACGCTCATTTTGCGCGTCTTGAATAGAAACTCCTCCACTGGTTCTAATAAGTGCTGCTAGGGAGCCTAACACAGGAATTGGAATTTTCTTTTGCGAAGGATAAATATGTCTGGTGAAATTGTATTGCCCACCATGTACTCCATTTGTATAAAGTGGATGGTGTAATGCTACAATAATAGTTTTATTTTGATTCTTACCCAGCTCCGATTCCAGTTCCAGGAATAAAGCTTCTCTGGTTTTTATGTTCGGGCAGTTATCATTAATTGTTGGGTGTTTATCCCAATCTTCAAGATACCATTGTGAATCAATAATTATCATCTGAATATTGTCAGATATTTCAACAATATCAAGACCACAACCAGATTTTGGGGAAAACTTGAGTTTCTCACCAAACTGCTCCTTTAAATAACTTTCCTCTCGCTCCAACCCGGCTATACCTTCATTATACCAATCATGATTTCCAGGAATAACAATAACGTTACCTTCATATTTTTCAATGGCATCCAACTGAGCATCCAGTCTATATTCAGCAGTTTCTCTTTCCGGACTATCCTTAGGAGGCAAGCCTACAGGGTATACATTATCTCCTAAAAACAGGGTATAATTATTAGTAACTTTAACTGAATCTATAAAATCTTTAAAAGCTATCAGGCCCTCTGAAATTCCACCCGTAGGAGAGTATCCACCATCTCCAAGCAGGTAAAAAGATTTTTCAATTTTTTTATTGGTAGGGTAGCCAAAATCTTTAGGCAGGTCTTTATCTCTATATTTCGCATCGTAGGTAGAACATCCAAAAAGGAGTACTGAAATAAGAAAAGATAAAAATATGTTATTTTTTTTCATAGAATTTTGCTGGAGCTTTTTTTTTGTAATTTGGCATTATATTTAATCTACATTTTAATGACTGAATTGATTAGTAAAACGGATGCTTTCGTACTTGATTTATTCAAGGAAAAATTACCAAATACCTACATCTACCATAACTATAATCACACTCAGCGTGTGGTTAAAAGTACTAAAGAATTAATTGAGAATTCCGAAATTAATGTTAAAGAAGAACAGATCTTGCTGCTCTCTGCCTGGCTTCATGACACGGGATACACTGTGAAATTTGTAGATCACGAGCATGAAAGTGCTAAGATTGCTAAGAAGTTTTTAACAGAAAATAATGTGAATCCGGAGATAATAAGCGAGGTAGAAAAATGTATTCTTGCAACAAAATTTGATTCTACTCCAAACGGCAAATTAGAGGAGATTATTCGCGATGCCGATAGTTCACATTTCGCTAAAGATTATTTTGATGAAACAAGCGAATTCTTAAGACAGGAATTGCAGCTGCTAAACATTCGTAATTATACTTCGGCAGAATGGATAGATGAAAATATTAAAATGTTTACCGATAGACATAATTATTATACCGATTATGCTTTAAAAAACTGGAAACCTTTAAAAGACCAGAACCTATCCAATTTATTGGAAAAACAAAATAAAGAGGTTAAAAAATTAAAGAAAGAAGAAGTTAAAGCGAAACTAAAAGCAGAATATAAAAACAATAACCCGGAAAGAAGTATTCAAACGTTATTTAGGGTTACCCTAAGAAATCACATCAAGCTTAGTGATATTGCCGATGCTAAGGCAAACATCCTGCTTTCTGTTAATGCCATCATCATATCGTTAGCGCTGGCCAATATAATCCCAAAACTTGATGCCGCTTCTAATAAACATCTTTTAATACCAACCCTAATTTTGGTAGTATTTAGCGTTGCATCGATTATACTTTCCATAATGTCTACAAGGCCTAATGTAACTGCAGGCGAATTCACAAAGGAACAGGTGGAAAACAGAGAGGTTAACCTTTTATTCTTCGGTAATTTTCATAAGATGCCTTTCGAGCAGTTTAAATGGGGTATGAATGAGATTATTAAGGATAAAGATCGGGTTTACGAATCGCTAATGCTCGACCTGCATTTGTTGGGCCAGGTGCTTAACCGAAAATATAAATTGCTGAGATTAACCTACACAGTATTTATGGTAGGTATTATCATATCGGTAATAAGTTTTGTATTAGCTTTTTACTTGGTTAAATAATCTACTAAACCATCATAGGTTATAGTTTTATCAGTAGAGTTTTCATCCGGGTGATATAAAATATTTACCCGGATAGCTCTTAACCCAATTACTCCCTGCACATCTTCCAATTCTAATAATTCTACCTCTTCCCCTAAATATTTCTTGGTTTGCAGATACTTTATATAACGTAAATACTCTCTTTCATCGCTGCTTTGAGAGTAAATTATAGCTATTTTCCCTTTTTGAGTAATACGCTCTTCGGTATTTTTTATAAAAGCTTTATCTATTCTCTTCTTAATAATCTCATAACGAGCATTATAAGTGCCATCCACATCAAACTTTTTCTCATCCATTCTATATCTTATAGATAAAGTACTGTTGAAAACCAGGATCAATGAAGCTGCATCTAACTGGATTGGCGTTGACCTTTGAAGCTGATAGAATTTATTTTCCATCTCACACATGGTACCCAATTGCCACAATCTTAAATTATAAAGGTAAACACTATTAAAAGGTTTATTATTGGTAAGCGAAGCACCTATATACATATTATGGTCTACCCCATCGGTTTTATACCTTTCAAAATAATGAGGATAGATCTTTTGAGCAGCTACTTGTTTTTTATCCAGAAAACGAGCCATCGTACGGTTTATGCGCTGTACAGTCTCATCATAATGCTTTCTGTGATTATATACTACTCCGGTTTCAGGATTGAGTTGTTTTTGATATTCCACCACCAGTTCATGCAGCTCTCCCGACTGGTTACTTAAATGATCCATCAACGGATTCACTTCGCGCTGCAACAAGTTGAAAACCTTCTGCTCACTCGAGGCGTTTAAATTATCGTCCAGATCTTCTTTGAATTCAGTAATTCTAAATCTTACCTGATCATATATTGGCAATTCCTCTATTTGATATGCCTTGTCTATAATAGTTTCAATAAGGTCTAACTGATGCATAAGATCCTTTTGAATGGCACAGTTCCGTGCTTCCGATGACCCCACGATATCAATTTGCCCGTAAAGCGGGTAGATGTCCTTAAAGGCGATATCTTTAAAAGAAGCCAGCCCATCTTCATCTAAATCCTTGATAAAGCGCTTTGCTTCTTTTTCAAAGATCCATAATACACTAGGATGTATAGAAGTACACTCACTTTGAATTACAGCCTTCACCCTATTTTCAAACTCACTTCTATTTCTTTCTACAGAGGTAACAATATATGGAAGGATGTCATCTAATTTAATAGCATTAATACTATTAAGTTCATTCTTTCTGGGAGAAACTATCTCTAAAACCCCAAGCAAGCTGGTATCATTGGCAATTGGGGCCAAAATACAACTCTTCACTCCATTTTTAATAAGGTTTTGCGAAAGGAGGTTATTAGAGGTTTTTTTTGCATATTCATCAATATTGGCAATACTAAAATAATTTTGTTCTTCTATAAGCTTACGAAAAGAAGCTTCACAAATTCCCGTTTTACAGTCATTTACCAATTCCTTATTCAGTATAAAGCTGTTGGCCGCCTTATTATCCATTCTCTCAAATACCATATCCCTTTTATTGAACACAGTAAAACCAACTCTTATATCGGGGATCCTGAAAATTGACTGAAATATCTCCTGAAACTTTAAAAGTTCATCCTGATTTGACGTCTCTTTATGTAGCAGAGTGGTTTTTAGTTCGGAGATGGCGTCATCTATAGTTACATCTATTAAATTAACAATTGTAAAACCTTTAAAATTCCAGCTATGTGGTGGGAATTTCTTTTTCCAAAGTTCTGCATCTTCAATATTCTGAATAAGAAGGTCTACATCCTCTTCGGTAATATCAATGGCGTTCTCACCCGGTTCAATCTCAATAAAATCTGCATTTAAAGCAATTCTATAATGTTTTAAGATGCCATTTTCATCTGGAATATCATAATATAAAGGCCTTGAAAAATCTATATCATAACCATAATGTTGATTCAAAATAAGAATACAGCCATAGATATAGAACATATCCTCGTCTATGTTCCTTATTATCAGCTCAAAATCGTCTCCGGCATTGGCAAGGATCTTCCTAAATCTATTAGAAGAATTAAAAATTATACTATGAAAAGGGACTGTGGCGGCCTTTATCTCGTTATTACTTAAAATACTCGGAAAAAGATCATCCAATAAAATGCGAATTGCATCTTTATATTTATAAAGATCATCTGGATCTTCTATCCCCTCCTCCAATTTAGGAAAGGAAGTCACATATTTTAATACTTCCTGAAGATAGTTTTTAGCAATGCTGCTCTGTTCTTTTTCAACCTGCTGCTTATACTGCTCTATAATTTTATGGAAACTAATTTTTATATGTAAAGGAAAGTCCTGTAGCTGATTTTTCATATTTTGAAATATAGCATAAAATTAGCGTTTCTTTAAAGCCGTTGCTCACAACTCATTGAAATTAACAATTTTTTATAAACTTAATCTCCTATTCAATTTCCAGTTATGTATTTTTGCCGCAAAATTATTTATTTATGAAACAGTTTATAGCTGCAATTTTTATATTAAGCCTTATTGGATGTAACAAATCATCTGATGGTTATTCAATTTCAGGAGAGCTGAAAGGTATTGAAAATGGAAAAATGGTGTATCTATCTGAATTAGATAAGAACCTTCAACCCACAAAGATTGATTCGACAGTAGTAAAAGATGAAAAATTCTCATTGGATTTACCTGAAGTTACACAATCTAACCTGAACTTCCTTGCTGTTGAAGGCGTGAATGGAAGTATTGTTTTTATTTCTGAGAACGAACCTATTGAATTTGAAATTTATAAAGACAGTCTCCCAACATCTGATGTTAAAGGAGGAAAGGAAAATAAAACCTTCTATACCTATTTGCATCATTTAAAAGATGTCAACAAAAAAGTTATGGGGGTAAGAACAGATATGCGTAAAGTGATGACTACTTCCCGCGACTCTGCTGAGATAGCCTCTTTACAAAAAACAGAATCTGAATTGAAAGATAACGATATCACTTTTAAGAAAAAGATAATCAAAGAAAACCCGAAAGCTTTCACCTCTGTACTTGTTCTTACAGATATGATAAATATGGGAACTCCTGCAAATGAGATAAAAACGCTTTTTGAAACCTTAGATGAAAAGCTAAAACAAGCTCCTTTAGCCGTTTCTTTAAAAGAAAACTTGGATAAAAGAACTGCGGTGGAAATAGGAAGTGTTGCACCAAACTTTACCGCACCAGATACTGAAGGAAAACCGGTTGCCTTGAAAGATGCTATGGGAAAAGTTACATTAATAGATTTTTGGGCTGCCTGGTGTAAACCGTGTAGAATGGAAAATCCAAATGTAGTGGCTACTTACAATAAGTACCATGATAAAGGTTTCAATATTATTGGGGTGTCTTTAGATAAGGAAAATCAGAAAGACAAATGGCTACAAGCTATTGCTGATGATAACTTAACCTGGACTCAGGTTTCTAACCTTAAATTCTGGCAAGAGCCTGTAGCGCAATTATATGGAGTACAAGCGATTCCTGCACAATTTATTCTTGATGAGAATGGGGTAATTGTAGCCAAGAACTTAAGAGGAGACGATTTAGATGCAAAGATCAAGGAACTGCTAGAACAGTAGTTTTTATTAAATAAGCAAAAAGCCTCGAAATAGATTAATTTCGAGGCTTTTGTATTTTATGAGTAAACTGGGTTTATTCCAAAAGGAAACCAATATTTACTTTAACACTCACTTCCAGTTCTCCTGGAGCAATGGTTTCCTGACTTCCACCGGCATCGCTGGCTTTCATCATTTCCATTCTATAAACAGGCTGATAATTGCTTGTTTCAATTTCACTGATACTTACCGCTTTTCCTATATTCTGCCCAAGCGGATTAACATATTCTAAAGCTTTACGTTTGGCATTTAGCACTGCTTTTCTTCGTGCTTCGGTTTTATGCTTCTCCATTTCAGAAGATTTGAACTGAATACCATCAATTCTATTAAGACCTGCTTCTAATAATCCGCTCATGATCTTTTCATAGTTCTTAAGATCTTCCAATTTAATAGAAATAGCCTGGTTTGCTACATAACTATAGGTCTTATCATTATAGTTGTAATTTTTATTCAAATTCAAATAATCTGTTTGAATGTTCTTCTCAGCTATACCCTGAGATTTCAGATATTTAATAATTGAGTTAACAGTATTGTCATTCTTGCGTTTAACTTCCTGCACATCTTTTCCCTCATGTTCAATTCTAGATTTAATTGTGACCTGATCTGGCGCTACCTTTACAATTCCCTCTCCTGTAACATTTACAGTTGGTGGAGGTGTAGGTATTTGTTGTGCTTGTACAGCAAAAGTCCCTAAAGCTGCAAATAATAATAAAATTGATTTCATAAGTTATTTTTTAATTGATTCAATCAACTTATACAAATAAGATACCAAGCTTATAATTTTCCTTGTTTTTGCAATACAAATAGAATTACAATTGGAATGGCCAACAAAATAACCATGAGTAAATGTTGTTGAAAGATCCAGGGAGCAAGTAGTAGTGTTAGTATATAACCACCAACTGCTCCACCAAAATGTGCGTCATGCCCAATGTTTCCTAAACGCTTTTTCATCCCGTATATGGTATACAATAAATATCCTATTCCAAATACATACGCGGGAATTGGAATTATGAAAAATAAGCCAAGCATCATATCTGGGCGAAGTAAGATTGCTGAATATAGAATTCCCATCACAGCACCACTGGCCCCTACTGCACTATAACTATATTCGTCTTTATGAAAATAATAACTTAATACATTTCCAAGAATCAAACTTGCCAAGTACACTATTACAAACCCGAAAGAGCCGAGGTCATAAATTACCACATTCGCAAAAAAGTAAAGTGTAAGCATATTCACTAGAAGATGGGATGTGTCTACATGAAGAAATCCTGAGGTGAAAAATTGAAATTTCGACCCTCTTTTAATATCGGCAACATTGAATTTATACTTTTCAAAAAAACTTACATCATTAAATCCTTTAAATGAAATTATAACATTTGCGGCAATAATGATGATGGTTATCAAGCTTAAATCTCCCATAGATACTTACGTTTAGTGCCAAATATACCATATATTTGTTGAAATTTTTTGTTGATGCAACTATTAGTTTTCTGGTTGATTTATCCACTTGTGTGGCTAATTTCAAAACTCCCTTTTTGGCTTTTTTACAAAATATCTGATGTGGTATATTTTATAGTATATCGTATTATAGGTTACCGGAAGAAAACAGTTACCGAGAACTTAACTCTTGTTTTCCCCGAAAAATCTTCTGAAGAAATTAAAAGCATACGCAGGAAGTTTTATCAGCATATGTGTGATATGTTCTTAGAAATGGTAAAAAGTCTTTCTATTAGCAATGATCAATTAAAAGAGCGTTTCACTTTTACTAATTTAGATGAGATTGTAAGAATTAGAAAACTGGATAAGAGCATTATTTTGATGTGTGGCCACTACGCCAGCTATGAATGGTTAAATGCCTTGCAACTTTATGGCCTGGATTATAAAGGTTATGGCATCTACAAAAAAGTGAAGAATAAGTATTTCGATAAGATGGCTAGGGACATTCGGGGACGATTTGATGGGGAGCTTATTTCTTCATCCAAAGCCACACTAACTATCACTCATAATGAAAGTGAAGGCAAACGAGGAGTCTATGCCATGATAGCCGATCAATCTCCTAAATTAAGTCGATCGAAGTATTGGAGTAATTTTCTGGGAGCTAATGTGCCTGTATTTTTCGGCTCTGAAAAACTTGCAAAGAACCTCGATATGGCTGTGGTTTATTTGCATGTCGAAAAAATTAAACGAGGATACTATAGCGCAACTTTCTTCCCTATCTCTGATTCCCCAAAGGAAGAACCCACATTTAAAATAACCCGAACCTATCTTGATTTGCTTGAAACACAAATAAAGAAAGATCCAGAATACTATTTATGGACACATAAGCGCTGGAAGCATAAAGATGCTATACTTCCAGCGGATGCTACAATAATTTCTAAAAATTTTTAAGAAGCCACTATGGCTTTGATTTCCTTAATCATTTTTTGAGCCAGCTCCTCTGCTTCCTGTTGAGATTTAGCTTCGGTATAAATTCTGATAATAGGCTCTGTATTAGATTTTCTTAGATGCACCCAATTCTCTGGGAAATCTATCTTAACACCATCGATAGTAGATATTTCTTCTTTCTTATGATTTTCCTGAACAGCTACAAGAATAGCATCCACATCAAGATCGGGGGTTAATTCAATTTTATTCTTGCTCATAAAATACTGCGGATAACTCTCTTTTATTGCAGAAACAGTTTGTTTCTTCTCGGCAAGATATGTTAAAAATAAAGCTACACCCACTAAACTATCACGCCCGTAATGACTTTCAGGATAGATAATTCCTCCATTTCCTTCTCCACCTATTACAGCATTAGAAGCTTTCATTAATTCTACCACATTTACTTCCCCAACAGCACTTGCTTTATATTCTTGCTTATAACCATTCGTAAGGTCTCTTAATGCTCGAGAGGAAGAGAGATTACTTACCGTACTTCCGGGAGTCTTCCCTAACACATAATCGGCACAGGCTACCAAGGTATACTCTTCCCCAAACATCTGTCCTTTCTCATCAATAATTGCCAATCTGTCTACATCGGGATCTACTACCACTCCAAGATCGGCTTTTTCTTCTACTACCAGTTTACATATATCTCCCAAATGTTCTTTCAATGGCTCGGGATTATGCGGAAAATGACCATTCGGTTCACAATACAGTTCTACCACCTCAACCCCCATTCTTTTTAAAAGTGCCGGAATGGCAATTCCTCCGGTAGAGTTAACAGCATCTACCACTACTTTGAAATTTGCCTTCGCTACTGCATCGGCATCTACCAATTTCAGCTTAAGCACTTCCTCTATATGCCTGTCTATATAATCGGTTATGACTGTAACCGTGCCCAACTCGTCCACATCAGCAAAATCAAAATTTTCATTTTCTGCATGCTCCAAGATCTTAACACCATCTGCACCATTTAGAAATTCCCCTTTCTTATTCAATAATTTAAGAGCATTCCATTGTTTAGGATTATGGCTGGCGGTTAAAATGATACCTCCATTTGCTTTTTCCAAGGGAACTGCAATTTCTACCGTTGGGGTTGTAGACAGACCTACATCTATTACATCTATTCCAAGACCAACCAAAGTGTTCATCACCAATTGTTGAATCATTTCCCCTGAAATTCGTGCATCTCGACCTATAACAACTTTAAGTTTTTGATCTCCATATTCATCTTTCAGCCAGGTTCCATAAGCAGCCGCAAATTTAACAGCATCAATGGGGGTTAAATTCTCTGCCGGCTTCCCTCCTATAGTACCGCGTATTCCTGAAATAGATTTTATTAAACTCATATTGTTATATTTTATATTTTTTTCCAAACCTAATTTAGAGCTCTACCCTATTTAGGCTTGGCAAATATACAAGCCTCGATAGCTACGCCCCAAAACTTAACATAATTTATACAAAAAGTGCAGTAAATTACTAACTTGTCCTGATGAACTATCTAGCACACATTTATCTCTCGGCTGAAGACGAACAATTGAAGATTGGGAATTTTATAGCCGATTCTGTAAAAGGGAAAAAATATCTCAACTACCCTGAAAAAATTCAAAAGGGTATTATTCTACACCGATCCATAGATAGTTTTACCGATTCTCATGACACCGTAAAAAAAAGTGTGCACAGGCTATTTCCCATTTACGGTCATTATAGCACTGTAATTGTCGATATTTTATACGATCATTTTCTGGCGGCTAATTGGCATGAATATTCAAAAATCCCTTTACCCCAATATACATCTGCTTTCTACCAATTATTAAAGGATAACTTTCAGCATCTTCCAAAAAGAGTGCAACAATTCTTGCCCATTATGATTGACAAAAATTGGTTGTTGAGCTATAAAACTATTGAAGGAATTGAAAAGATTTTATTTCAAATGAATCAGCGAACCAAGAACAGGTCGCAAATGCATCTTGCCGTACACGAACTGGAACTTTATTATTCCGATTTCAAAAGAGAATTTACTATGTTCTTTGAAGAGTTGGAAACCTATACTAATAAAAAAATTACTCAATTATAATTTTCACCACCCATGAAAAAGATCTTATTTCTATCATTACTTATTTTATCCTATTCCTGTAAAACGACTCCTGATACTAAAACATCTCCTCCCAGCAAAAAAGAAACAGGGCTTATTACCGAAAAAGCCATGGTAGTTTCTGCAAGAGCAGAAGCTTCAAAAATAGCAGCCGATATAATGAAACAGGGGGGGAATGCCTTTGATGCTATGGTGGCCACAGAAATGGCGCTGGCAGTTACTTACCCTTTTGCAGGAAGTTTAGGGGGAGGTGGTTTTATGGTTTATAGGAAAGCGAATGGGGAGACAGGAAGTTTAGATTTCAGAGAAAAAGCACCGCTTGCTGCCACTAAAAACATGTACCTGAATGAAGAGGGAGATACTATGCCTGATAAGAGCCAGGTTGGAGGTTTAGCAATTGGAGTTCCAGGCACGGTGGCGGGAATATTTTCTGCTCACGAAAAATTTGGAAGTCTTCCAATGGCAACTATTTTGGCACCGGTAATTGCATTAGCCCGAAACGGATACGTGGTAACTGAAAAACAGGCAGCCAGCTATAATCATTATCGCTCTACTTTCAATGAAGTCAATAAATCTCAAATCTTGTATGCAAAAACATTTAGCGCTGGAGACACTGTTAAGAACATAGCGCTTGCAAATACTTTAAAAAAACTGGCTACCAATGGTCGAGAAGAGTATTATGGTGGTGAGACTGGGCAAAAGCTAGTGAAATTTATTCAGGACAATAACGGAATTATCACTTTAGACGATCTTAAAGCATATCAAACCGTATGGAGAGATCCTGTCACATTTTATTATAAGAATCTAAAGGTAATATCTATGGCACCTCCCTCTAGCGGTGGGGTTGCCTTATCTCAAATTATGAAGATGATAGAAGATTATTCTCTTAAAGAATATGGGCATAACCAGCTAAAGACCATACAGGTAATTACCGAGGCTGAAAGACGGGCTTATGCTGATAGGAGTTACTATTTGGGTGATCCCGATTTTTATGACGTTCCTACCGATATTCTTACCAGTAAAGACTATCTTTTAAATAGAATGGAAAATTTCAGTTTTGAAAAGGCTACTGCTTCTTCTACTTTAAAGCATGGGCAAATTCCAGGATATGAGAGCAATGAAACTACACATTATTCTATAGTTGATTCGTTTGGGAATGCTATTGCCGTTACCTCTACCTTAAATGGCGCCTATGGTTCTAAACTCTATGTAGAAGAATTAGGTTTTTTTCTAAATAATGAAATGGACGATTTTAGCTCTAAACCAGGAGTTCCGAACATGTTCGGATTAATTGGCGCTGAAGCTAATTCCATTGAACCGGGAAAGCGGATGCTGAGCTCTATGACTCCAACAATAATTGAAAAGAACGGAGAGTTTTGGATGACCGTGGGAACTCCCGGCGGTTCTACCATTATCACCTCCGTACTACAAACCATATTAAATGTAGCCGAATTTGATATGGGTATGCAGGAAGCTGTGAATGCTGCGAGATTTCATCATCAATGGCTGCCAGATGAAATCATGTTCGAGCCTAATGCCTTTAGTACACATATTCTAAATGAACTTCAAGATAAGGGATATCATATAAATGAAAGAGATTCTCAAATAATTGGGAAGGTAGATGCAATTTTAAAACTGCCAAATGGAAAACTAGAAGGTGGTGCCGATAAACGTGGGGACGATACAGCCATAGGTTTCTAAGTTCAGAATTTAGATATAGCCAGCAAAAAAGAAAAAGCTGTCCAGAAAAGCTCTAGACAGCCTCTTCTATTAACACCTCTAAATATTTACTAAATAGAGATCATTAATAAAACTAACTCAGCAAGGCAATTATCCCCCCGGTTAATATGCCCTGTAAGTTAACTTTAAACCTTTTAATTCATTTATACTTTAAAAGAGTTATTCAAGCTTGAGCTTACTTCGAAAACTTGGTTTCGAAATTTCACCTATGTAAATTTATATTCATAATTGCTTTATACCTATGGGGGAATTCAAGTATATTTAACTATAGTTCAATACACATCAAGCATAACTCACATCGACAAGTTGATGATTTATGGCATAAATAATACTTTCAATTATTGTTTCGGAATGGGTACGTTTAATAATATTTGCTCGGTGCTTTTCTATAGTTTTAGTTGAAATAAATAAAGCTTCAGAAATCTCCTTGGTCTTATAGCCCTTGCAAAGCAGTTGAATAATTTCCTTTTCCCGTCTGGTGAAATGAAATTCTGCAAGTTTGCTATTCTCTTTAAAACAATTCTCCATTAAAGTAGAATTAGTACCAATCTCCTCCTTTAATATATGTTCATCATCACTAAAATTAATCATCATAATAAATTGGCCGTCCGTCATTTTATCCAGTTTAGATAAACTAATGGTTGCATTCCTAATTTTATCATCTTTTAGGCAAAACGCGGTCTTTGCCACCGCTTTCATATGTTTTCCTCTTGCAAAATTTAACAAACTGGCCTTTACTTTCGTCTTATTCTCACAGTTCACAAAGTCTATAAGCTTACCTTCCTCCTGTTTATTTATTTTAAAGGTTTCTCTAAAAGCATCATTCATAGATACAATTGTCTCCTTTTCAAGTAACACCACAGGGTTTGACAATAGGTTGAACAAACCTAAAAACGCTTCTTTCCAATAATTGGAAAAGGAGAAGGCTGTACCAGCGTGATCAACAATCCTCGCGCATAATTTTGAAACAGATGAAGTAGAATAAACAACTTCATCCACAACCTTCAGTAAAGAATCCTGCTGTACTTTCTTACTAGCGGTTGTATACATAATAAGCCAGCTTTTATTTAAGAAATGTGTAGATTTAAAATTGGATAAATTTTTAAGATCCTTTATTTCAAGAGAAATCTCATCAATTAGAATTACATCGGGGAGTAAGTGCATTGCATTCATATATCCCGTGTGAAGTGAAGGTGCTATTGCAATATCAAACTTTAAACTCAGCCTTTCCGAAAGAAAACCAATAAAATCTGAGCATTTACTTATAACTAATAATTGTTTCTTATCTAGATTCATCCCTTTAACCTTAAAATTAAACAAGCATATTAATATTAAATCAACTAAAACATGTAGGTAAAGGGGCCAATAAAATGCAGGGCACGGGGAAGAATAAAAATGTAGGGATAGCGATAAACAAACTAAAAATATACGATGCTATTGGGGAAAAATATCACTTTGAATTTGAAGGGAAGTGATCTTGTTAATATTCATGGGGAATATTAAACATTGAAATTAAGGGAAAATACCCATACCTCAAAAAAAAACAGGTAATATTTTCCTTACATAAATGATCATTTTCCAAATACAATCACTCATTTTCAGTAGATTAAGTGTTCAAAGATGCATAAAATAGAAACATTCTCCCGTTTTCTATTTTATTCATCTTGGAAAACGTCATTCTAACTTCACTCATTTTTAAGATACTTTATATGAAAGCCATATAACTTTATCCTATTATTAACACACTGCAATTTCACCTTACTTTTTAGTTAGCAACAGTTTAAGTACCTTTGCCACCTTGATTAAAAATATGGCAAAATCAGAAGAAAACATAGAGGTATTAGGGGCTCGCGTCCATAATTTAAAGAACATAGATGTAACTATTCCTCGTGAAAAATTAGTTGTAATTACTGGACTTTCCGGTTCAGGGAAATCTTCGCTTGCTTTTGATACTATTTATGCTGAGGGGCAACGCCGATATATTGAAACTTTCTCTGCCTACGCGCGTCAGTTTTTAGGAGGTTTAGAGCGGCCAGATGTAGATAAAATTGAAGGGCTTTCCCCTGTGATTGCTATAGAACAGAAAACAACCAGTAAGAACCCCAGAAGTACGGTTGGTACTATCACCGAAATATATGATTTCTTACGATTGCTCTACGCAAGATCTGCCGATGCTTATAGCTATGAGACTGGAGATAAAATGGTAAGCTATAGTGATGAGCAAATAAAAGAGCTTATTATTGAAAATTTTAAAGGGAAAAGAATTAATATTCTAGCTCCTATAGTACGGTCTAGAAAAGGGCATTATAGAGAACTTTTTGAGCAAACTGCTAAACAAGGCTTTTTAAAAGTGCGAACCGACGGTGAGGTAAGAGATTTGGTGAAAGGCATGAAGTTGGATCGCTACAAAATGCACGATATAGAAATTGTAGTAGACCGATTAAAGATAGAAGAAGATATTGAGGCGAATAACAAACGTCTTGAAGAGAGCATTAAAACTGCCATGTATCATGGAGATGATGTTTTAATGGTACTAGAACAAGATAGCGGAGAGGTAAGGTATTTTAGTCGTAATCTTATGTGTCCTTCTTCCGGAGTTTCATACCCTAATCCTGAGCCCAATAATTTCTCTTTTAATTCTCCAAAAGGTGCATGTCCTACTTGCAATGGCATTGGAACTCTTTATCAGGTGAATAACGATAAGCTTATTCCGGATAGATCGAAATCCATAAAAAGTGGAGCAATAATTCCTCACGGTCCTCAGAAAAAGAACTGGGTGTTTTCTCAGTTGGAACTTATTGCTGAACGTTTTGATTTTAAATTAAGTGATCCCGTTGAGAAAATTCCTCAGGAAGCTTTAGATATGATCTTGCACGGAGGAAAAGAAAAATTCTCTAAACCTTCTAAAGCACTAGGCATTACCCGCGATTTCAAAATAGATTTTGAAGGAGTGGCAACTTTTATAGAAACTACCTTCAACAACAACGATTCTACATCTCTTAGAAGATGGGCTAAAGAATATATGGATGAAGTGGTGTGTCCTACCTGTGAGGGAGCGCGTTTACGTAAAGAATCTTTATATTTCAGGGTTAACGGTGAAAATATAGCTCAACTTGCCAATAAAGATATTACCGATCTGGCTGATTGGTTCTCCACTCTAAGTGAAAACCTATCTCAAAAACAGCTCTTAATAGCTTCAGAGATTATAAAGGAAATAAGGACGCGGCTACAGTTTTTAGTAGACGTTGGTTTAACATATTTATCTCTTAACAGAAGTTCTAAATCTCTTTCCGGTGGGGAAGCGCAACGAATACGACTTGCCACACAAATTGGGTCGCAACTGGTAGGAGTTCTTTATATTTTGGATGAACCTAGTATAGGACTTCACCAGCGTGATAACGAAAAATTGATTAATTCTCTTATTGCATTACGCGATCTGGGAAATTCGGTTATTGTGGTGGAACATGATAAGGATATGATAGAGCGCGCCGACCACGTTATCGATATCGGTCCGCTCGCCGGGAAACACGGAGGAGAAATTATAAGTGAAGGTACACCCGCTCAAATAAAAAAACATAAAACCATTACCGCTTCTTATTTAAATGGAACTATGGAAATTGAGGTTCCTGAAAAAAGACGAAAAGGTAATGGTAAGAAAATAATACTAAAAGGTGCTTCTGGTAATAATCTTAAAGATGTGTCGGTAACATTTCCATTAGGGAAAATGATTGCTGTAACAGGAGTTTCGGGAAGTGGTAAATCTACTCTTATCAATGAGACCCTTTACCCTATTATGAACGCTCACTATTTCAACGGGGTAAAAGAACCAAAACCTTATAAGAGCATTAAAGGTTTAGAACATATTGATAAGGTAATCGATATCAATCAAACTCCTATTGGTAGAACTCCAAGATCCAATCCTGCAACCTATTCTGGTGTGTTTTCAGAAATACGTTCCCTTTTTGCTAAGACTCCGGAAGCTTTAATAAGAGGATACAAACCTGGAAGATTTAGCTTTAACGTAAAAGGTGGAAGATGTGAAACCTGTAAAGGTGGCGGATTACGAGTAATAGAAATGAACTTCCTGCCAGATGTTTACGTGGAATGCGAAACCTGCCAAGGAAAACGTTTTAACAGAGAGACTCTGGAAATACGTTATAAAGGCAAATCTATCTCAGATGTTTTGGAAATGACCATTAATGAGGCAGCCGAATTTTTTGAGCTAATTCCAAAAATATACAGAAAAGTAAAAACTATTAAGGATGTTGGCCTTGGATATATTACCTTGGGCCAGCAAAGCACAACCCTTTCCGGAGGCGAAGCACAACGTATTAAACTTGCCACAGAATTATCAAAAAGAGACACCGGAAATACTTTTTATATATTAGATGAACCAACCACAGGTCTTCATTTTGAAGATATTAGAGTATTAATGGACGTCTTGAATAAATTGGCAAATAAGGGAAATACAGTTCTAATTATCGAGCATAATTTGGATGTAATTAAAATGGCAGACCATATAATCGATATAGGTTATGAAGGTGGAAAAGGCGGCGGAGAGGTTATTGTATGCGGTACCCCCGAACAGGTGGCTAAGCATAAGAAAAGCTACACCGCCAAATTTCTAAAGAAAGAATTGAATTAATTAAGAGTTTGAAAATAATATAATGAGAGCAAAACAAGGAAACAAAGCCTGGAATGAGATAAAGACAAATGATTCTTGGGCAATATTTAAAATAATGGGCGAATTTGTAAAAGGCTATGAAAAACTTAGTCAAATAGGCCCATGTGTTTCTATTTTTGGATCGGCCAGAACTAAACCAGATCAAAAATATTATAAGCTTACAGAGAAAATAGCGCAGAAAATTGTAGATCACGGCTACGGAGTAATAACCGGTGGTGGACCAGGAATTATGGAAGCAGGTAATAAAGGAGCGCACTTAGCAGGAGGAACTTCAGTTGGATTAAACATCGACCTGCCATTCGAGCAACATGACAATCCTTATATCGATAATAATAAGAGCGTAGACTTCGATTATTTCTTTGTAAGAAAGGTAATGTTCGTTAAATATTCACAGGGTTTTGTAGTGATGCCCGGAGGTTTTGGAACTTTAGACGAACTTTTTGAGGCGATCACCCTTATACAAACCAACAAAATCGATAAATTCCCAATTATCTTAGTGGGAACCGATTTCTGGGGTGGATTGTTTGATTGGGTAAAGAGCACACTTCTGGATAGCTTTCAAAACATTAGTGCCGGAGATATGGATTTACTTCATTTAGTAGACACAGAAGATGAAGTTATTGAAATATTAGACCAATTCTATGATGAATATAATCTTAGTCCTAATTTCTAAGAATTAGGCTAATTATAAGTGTAGTTCTTTCAGTATTTAATATTCCTTTTTCTCGAATTATTAATTCAATAACCTGTACCCAAGAGTGAACGTTAAACTAGTTTTTATCATTATTATGGGATATTTGGGAAGCTCGCTTTGTTTTGGGCAATCCCATACCAATATAAGTGCCGTTTTAAATGATTCGCTTCATACAGTTAATATCCAGCAGGAAATAACATATCAAAATACAGGTGATGTTAGCCTTTCTGAAATATACTTTAACGATTGGGCGAATAGCTTTAAAGATAAGACTACTCCCCTTGCCGAAAGATTTGCAGAAGATTACCTAAGGCGTTTTCATTTTGCCAAATCCAGCGAACGTGGATACACGAAAATTTACAGCATAAATAATGAGAATGCCCAAGCCTACTCTTGGGATAGACCAGCAGCTAACCCCGATATTGTTCGTGTTGAATTAAAAAAACCTCTTGCACCTGGCGCAAAGATTACCATCAACTTCCTGTACACCGTTAAAATTCCTTCTGATAAATTTACCAGATATGGCTACGACGATGATGGCAACTATAAATTGAAATACTGGTATATCACTCCTGCTGTCTTCGACGGGCAATGGCATATTTACAGCGATAAGAACCTTGGTAATCAATACACTCCCCCTATTTCAGTAAATATCAAATTGTCTACCAGACCATATTTTCATGTGGCTTCAGCCTTAAGTATCGATAAATTAACTACCGAGGAAGCTTATAAAACCACCTATCTTTCTGGAAAAGACAGGGTTTCATCTCAATTATATCTTAATAAAATCATCCCTTTTGAATCTCATCTGGTTAATTCAACAGATATAATTACAAACATTGAAGATGACGGACTAAATAGTAAAATGAAAGAAATCATTTTAGACAGGATTCTTAAATTCCTTCAAAATAGATTGGGAAGTTACCCGCATGATAAAATCATGATCACCCGAGACGATTATTTGAATAATCCGGTGTATGGCTTAAATCAATTGCCTCATTTTATTAGACCTTTTCCTGATGGATTTCAGTATGATATCAAGCAATTGAAAACTATTACAGGCGATTACCTAAAGAATACCATACTAATTAACCCCAGAGAAGAACAGTGGTTATACGATGCTATTCAAATTTCCATAATGATGGATTATGTAGATACCTACTATCCAAAAATGAAATTGTTAGGAAATTTGAGCGATGTCTTTGGTATTAAATGGTTTCATGCTGCCGATATGGAATTTAACCAGCAGTATCCCTTTCTTTTTCTGCATATGGCTAGAATGAACATGGACCAGCCACTAACTACTGCGCAAGATTCTCTTGTCAAATTCAATAAGAACATAGCGAATGCTTACAAGGCCGGAACCGGAATTAAGTATATAGAAGATTATTTAGGTGATAACAGTGTAAAAAAATCCATCTCCGAATTTTATCAGGCTAATGTCCTGAAGCCAACCAATGCCAATAATTTTAGAAAGATCCTTCAGAAGAATTCGAGCAAAGATCTCAATTGGTTCTTTGAGGATTACGTAGGCAGCAACGAGAAAATTGACTTTACCATTTCTTCAGTTCACAAAAATAAAGATTCGCTTGAAGTAACAATTAGAAATAAGCGACACAATAATATGCCGGTTTCACTTTATGGCCTTAATGATGGTAAAGTGGTTTATAAGACTTGGGTTTTAGATATTACTAAGACTAAGAAGATTAGTATCCCAAAAGACAGTATTGAGCGCTTAGCTTTAAATTATGAAGCCAAGATTCCGGAGATCAATCAGCGAAATAATTATAAAGCTGTTACTACTCTTTTTAATAAACCAATTCAATTCAGGTTATTGCAAGATATAGAAGACCCTAAGTACAATCAGCTATTCTTTATGCCCGAATTTGAGTATAACCTATATGATGGTATTTCGATTGGTCCTAAATTGTACAATAAAACCTTCCTTAATAGAAACTTCGATTTTAAGATCTCTCCTAAATTCGGGTTTACCAGTAAAACCCTTGTAGGTTCTGCATCTCTATCTAATACTCACTATTATGAAGATCAAAATCTCTTCGCCATTAGATATGGAATTAGCGGAACCAGATTTTCATACGGTTACAACCTCTTTTATGAGAAATATACTCCTTATCTGGGCTTCTACTTTAGAAATTCTTATTTGCGAGATAATGAACGCCAAAGTTTGCTACTAAGAAATGTGAACGTAGGAAGAGATATCGATCCTTTAAACCCAATAGACCAACCCGACTACAATGTGTTTAACGTGGGATACCGATATCGAGATACGAATTTGGTAGATTATTTTTCTGGAGGTATAGATTATCAACTTGCAAAAAATTTCAGCAAAATTGCGGTGAATCTGGAATATCGAAAGCTTTTCAGAAATAACCGTCAGTTAAATCTTCGATTTTTCGCGGGTACCTTCCTTTATAATGATGAAACAGATAACGACTATTTCAGCTTTGCTTTAGACAGGCCTACAGATTACCTTTTTGATTATAATTACTACGGTAGAAGTCAGAACAGCGGATTGTTTAGTCAGCAAATTATCCTGGCAGAAGGAGGTTTTAAATCGAAGTTAGAACCGGCATTTGCAAACCAGTGGATGACCACCATTAACGGAAGCACGAATATTTGGAAATGGATCTTCGCCTATGGTGATGCAGGTTTGGTGAAGAACAAGCATAGTGATGCTAAAATTGTATTCGACTCGGGAATAAGAGTTAATATGGTAGCCGATTATTTTGAAATTTATCTTCCGGTCTACTCTAATTTAGGTTGGGAGATAGCCCAGCCAGATTACGATCAGAAAATAAGATTCATAGTAACCCTAGATATTAATACACTAATTAAACTATTTACCAGAGAATGGTATTAAGCAGCTTAAGATATATTAAATCCCTGTTTATCAAATAATATCTTCGTAAAAAGTATTTGCATAATTCGCAATATATATTCCTATATTTAATATTTATTAATAATATTTTAATTAAACCTCTTTTTAATAGTAATATTAAAATTTATACTGCTAATTTTTGAATTGTATTTAACCTTAGTTTTCTCTATATTTGTAACATTCAAAAATAATTTCATGCAAAGCGAGACATTATCTAAAAAAGCGATTTCTTTTGACGATTTTAAAATTCAGGTTTTAGAAGACTACAAGATAGCGGTTACCAGCCGTGAATGTAGTTTACTGGGAAGAAGAGAGGTTCTTACCGGAAAAGCTAAATTCGGAATTTTTGGTGACGGGAAAGAGATTCCACAATTAGCAATGGCTAAGGTTTTCAAGAATGGCGACTTCAGGTCGGGTTACTATCGTGATCAAACCTTCATGATGGCTATTGGAGCTTTGAATATTCAACAGTTCTTCGCAGGATTGTATGCAGATACCTCTATTGAAAACGAACCTATGTCGGCCGGGAGACAAATGGGAGGGCATTTTGCAACCCATAGTTTAAATGAAGATGGAAGCTGGAAGAACTTAATGCAACAAAAGAATTCCAGTGCCGATATTTCCCCTACTGCAGGGCAAATGCCACGATTATTAGGTTTAGCCCAGGCGTCCAAAATATATAGAAATGTCGACGGCATTGATGCCGAAAAATTCTCTGATAACGGAAATGAAATTGCCTGGGGAACTATTGGAAATGCCAGTACGAGTGAAGGTCATTTTTGGGAAACCATAAATGCAGCCGGAGTATTGCAAGTACCCATGGTAATGAGCGTATGGGATGATGAATATGGAATTTCTGTACATGCAAAACACCAAACTACCAAAGAAAATATCTCGGAGATCTTAAAAGGATTTCAAAGAAATGAAGATACCAAAGGTTACGAAATTATTCGCGTGAATGGCTGGGATTACGTCGCACTTGTTGAAGCTTACGAAAAAGCATCGAAAATAGCACGTAAAACACATTCCCCTGTTCTTATACATGTTAAAGAACTTACGCAACCTCAAGGTCACTCTACCTCAGGTTCGCATGAACGTTATAAAGATGAAGACAGACTTACTTGGGAAAGAGCACATGATTGTAATGTGAAATTCAGAGAGTGGATCATCGAGAACAATTTTGCTACCTCTAAGGAGTTAGATGAATTAGACAAGGATATAAAAAAACAAGTAAGAGACGGTAAGAAAGAGGCTTGGGCAGCGTATGCGAACCCAATGAAAGCTAAATTAAAAGAACTTTCTCCGCTCTTAGAAGCTGCAGCTAACGATAGCAATAATAAAGCTAACATTCTAAAATTCAAGAAAGAATTACTTGAGTTAAAAGATCCGTTGAAGAAAGATCTTCTGGTAGCCGCTAGAAAATCCCTTCGCTATCTCATTGGTAATGAGAGTGCTGCCAAAGCCAATCTAATTGATTGGATAAATGATTATACAGATAAATCTCAACCGGAGTATAGCAGCCACTTGTATAGTGAATCTTCAGAAAGCGCTTTATTAGTAGAGGGAATTGCTCCTACCTATGCTGATGACGCCCCGGAGGTAGATGCAAGAATTATTCTTAGAGATAACTTCGATAAGATTTTTGAAACACGTCCTGAAACCTTGATATTTGGTGAAGATAGTGGAGAGATTGGCGATGTAAATCAAGGGCTGGAAGGACTTCAGCAAAAATATGGTGAATTAAGAGTAGCCGATGTTGGAATTAGAGAAGCTACTATCTTAGGACAAGGTCTGGGAATGGCAATGAGAGGGTTGAGACCAATAGCCGAAATACAATATTTAGATTATGTTCTTTATGCTCTTCAAATAATGAGTGATGATCTTGCAACCCTGCAATATCGTTCAAAAGGAAAGCAAAAAGCTCCACTTATAATTAGAACAAGAGGTCACCGTTTGGAAGGAATCTGGCACAGCGGATCTCCAATGGGTGCTTTAGTACATCTGCTTAGAGGGATACATATTTTAGTACCAAGAAATATGACCAAAGCCGCAGGGTTCTATAATTTATTATTAGAGTCTGATGAGCCTGCGTTGGTAGTAGAATGTCTTAACGGATATAGATTGAAAGAAAAATTACCTAATAACCTTGGGGAATTTAAAACCGAAATCGGGGTTGTTGAAACCCTAAGAGAAGGAACAGATATTACCTTGGTGTCTTATGGTTCTACCTTACGATTGGTAGAAGAAGCGGCAGATGAGTTACAGGAAGTGGGAATAAGTGCCGAAGTGATTGATGTACAATCTTTACTACCTTTCGATATTAACCATGATATTGTAAAAAGCGTTGCTAAAACAAATAGACTGTTAGTGATAGATGAAGATGTACCGGGAGGTGCCTCAGCCTATATCTTACAACAAATAGTAGAGGAACAGAATGCATATGTATATCTTGATAGCAAACCTCAGACGTTAACCGCCAAGGCACACCGACCTGCTTACGGAACTGACGGAGATTATTTCTCTAAACCTTCAACAGAAGATATCTTTGAAAAGATTTATAGTATTATGAATGAATCAAATCCATCAAAGTTTCCAAGTTTTAAATAGATTTTTCATAGAACATTAAATAAAGAAAGCCCTCATTACATGCGGGCTTTCTTTATTTATTATCTTAAAAATAGATTCAGACTATGGAATCCATTTTTTCTCAAAATTAGGTTTGCGTTTTTCTAAGAAAGCATTTCTTCCTTCTTGCGCTTCCTCAGTCATATACGCTAATCTAGTAGCTTCACCTGCAAAAACCTGTTGTCCCACCATTCCATCATCGGTAAGATTCATTGCAAATTTCAGCATTCTAATAGACATTGGAGATTTACCTAACACTTCCTGAGCCCATTCATAAGCTGTATCTTCCAGTTCGGCATGTGGCACTACCGCATTCACCATTCCCATTTCAAAAGCCTCCTGAGCTGAATAATTCCTTCCTAAGAAAAAGATCTCTCTCGCTTTTTTCTGGCCAACCATCTTTGCTAAATATGCCGAGCCATATCCTCCATCAAAACTGGTCACATCGGCATCAGTTTGTTTGAAAATAGCATGCTCTTTACTGGCTAATGTCATATCACAAACTACATGAAGACTATGCCCTCCTCCTACTGCCCATCCAGGAACTACAGCAATTACAACTTTAGGCATAAATCGAATAAGACGTTGCACTTCAAGAATATTTAATCGGTGCATTCCATCATCTCCTACATAACCCTGATGGCCTCTCGCCTTTTGGTCGCCACCACTACAAAAAGAATAAACTCCATCCTTAGAAGAAGGTCCTTCTGCCGATAATAGAACAACTCCAATAGATGTATCTTCCTGAGCATCATAAAATGCATCATATAATTCACTGGTGGTTTTGGGTCGAAATGCGTTTCTAACATCTGGCCTATTAAAGGCTATTCTGGCAACACCGTTTGCTTTTTTATAGGTAATATCTTCGTATTCCTTTGCGGTCTTCCATTCAATTTTACTCATATGCTTTATTTTACGTAAAAATATTGTTTAAAATCACGTTACACAAATGTATTCTACTCTCTAAAAACATACATCAAAAAGGCCCGAGCATATATTTACTCAGGCCTTTTATTGTAATCTAGTAGAATTCTATTTTTATCTATTGAGCGTATTTGGCCATAAGAGGTTGTAATTTCATTCCCCAGGCTTGTCCAATTGCCATAGATTTTTCAGAAATTGTTGGAATCTCAGAGATCATTTTCTTCCCTACCGGAGTGTTGTAAAATGCCAGTATTGCATCTACATCTTCCTCTGTATAACTTTCCATATATACGGCTGCAAGTTGTTCATATAGATCGCCCATGCTAGATTTAACCTCTGCTTTAAAAGCCTCTCTATTTCCTTCTGGCACCATATTTACTATAGGTTTGATCATAACATCAAATTGAGGACCAGAATTAAGTTCAATTAACTCTATGGTTTTAGCTTTATAAGCTGAAGAAGCTTCCTGAGAGAATCCGGTGAATCCAATAAATAAAAAGGCAGCGGCAAAAATTACTTTTTTCATATTAATTTTTTGATGATTGTTTAAATCTAAAATAGAACTATTTTCAGAAAAAAACATTTTTAATTGAAATAATTACCTGTAATATGATGGTCGTTTAGATTTTTCGGGGATACCTTTTTGATATTGATGCAAATTGCAAAATTCTTGATATATTTGAGCAAATTGATGATAATGAAAACCGGACTTTTTTTTCTTTTTTTTCTTTTCTCTTGTTTAATGGTTGCTCAGGAATTTCCTGTTACAAGAACTTCATCTCCCGATTTTATCATTAAACGCTTAGACATAACTCCTTCACTTTCTAATTTAAGCCCTGAAATTCCAGTTACAGGTAAATTCAGAATTCGAGAAGTTAACTTTGATACCGATAATAAGTTGCGTGAAATCAACATTACCGAAATGATGGAGCAAGATGAAAGAATGAAATCCAGAACCGTAGAATTAGCTCCCCCTGTTATGGTTATAGAAGAGAAAAAATCCTTTTCAATTACTGGTAGCAATGATAACTGGAGTGCTAAACCACATTTCTTTAATCAGTCATTTAGTCCACAACTCCCTTCTAGCGGAACAAGAAATACGGTATATCGCGATGCTTCGGAGAGTACGGGTTCGAGTTATTTAACCCGATATTCACCATTTTATAGACGGTATTATTAATTCTCTTTCTGTAAGTAGATTCCGTCTTCTTTAATTTCAATTAATCGCTGCTTATATAAGGTTCCAACAGCTTTCTTGAAACTTTTCTTACTCATTTGTAAAACCCTTTGAATTTCTTCAGGCGAAGATTTATCAGTTAGTTTCAAACAACCACCTTTAAGGGAAATTTCATTTAAAATATCCTGGGCGTTAGGCTCTATACTTCTATACCCGGGACGCTGTAAAGTGATATCCAACTTTCCATCAGGTCTCGTTTTCTTGATCCAACCCTTAAGTCGATCACCGGGCTGCATATCTTGAAAAATATCATCCTTAAAAATTAATCCCTGATGTAGCTCATTAACAATTACATTCACACCAAGATCGGTAGGATTCGCAACAATTAGGTCTACCTCTTCAAAAGGCGCAACCGTTAATTCTGTATTATCTAAAAATGCATTGGTTTTACTTGAACCTACCAGCCTGTTTGTAGCTTCATCTAAATAACAAAAAATAAGGTACCAGCTATTCTTACGCATTTTAGTTGCCATCTCCTTAAAAGGAACGAACAAATGCTTTTCTAAGCCCCAATCTAAAAATGCTCCATATTCTGATACTTCCACACATTTTAAATAAGCGAACTCATCTAATTTCACATATGGCTTTAAAGTGGTGGCCACAGGACGCTCGGAATGATCTAAATAGATAAAAACCTCGATCTCATCTTCCAATTGAAAATTAGCCGGAACATATTTATTAGGTAACAATACCTCATCTCCTTCTTCATTTCTTAGAAACAAACCGGGTTCGGTATCGCGATCAATTATTAACGTGTGGTATTCACCAAGATTAAGCATATATCAAATTTAAAATGCAAAGATACTTTATATAAACGGGTTTGTGAAACAACAAAAAACCGTTTTCTAATTAGTTTAGAAAACGGCTTTTATAAATGTGAATTTATATTTATGCAAATACACTTTCTTTCTTAAAATGCTTTGTAAGCAAGTAATATACTACTGCGCGGTATTTACTTCTATTAGATTTTCCATATTTTTCCATAACTGAATTCAAGCCTTCATCAAGTTTAGCATTATCAGCAAGACCAAGTTTTTTAATTAGGAAGTTATTTCTAACTGTAAGTAATTCACTCTCACTAGAACCTGAAACAGTTTCAGCATCTTTATTAAAAATGCTTGGCCCACACGCTTTAGTAACTTTTCTCAACAGCTCTACATCGGCACTTACTCCAACTTTATCCTTTAAGTCTTTAAGGTACTTTTCAACCTTTTCATCAGTTTTACTCATCACTTTGTTTTTTAAGTTTTTGTTGGGATTAATTTACGGTTTTTTTAACAAAAAACGCAACAAGTAATTCTAAGATTTCATAAAATTGAAGTATTCCAATAAGATTTCATCATTGAGTTTACGAGGTGTGAAAATTTCTAAAAGTTTTGGCTGGTTAGAAGACGAGAAAAAATCATTTAATTGGCTCTTGATTTCTTCTGAATTACTAGCAGAAGAATAACTTATTTTATACATCTCGCAAAGAGCCTTGGCATTGTGATCATGGATAGTTTCAAAATAAGTGTCAAAATTCTCTGAATTCTTATTTCCTGGTAAGATCCTGAAAATTCCACCTCCCGAATTATTTATAACGATTATTCTGAAAGTAGAAGGAATATAGTTATTCCATAAGCCATTACTATCATACAAGAAACTTAGATCACCACATATTAAAATCGTGGGATCTTCTGATATCACCGCATTACCTACAGCCGTAGAAACACTCCCATCGATACCGCTGGTTCCTCTATTACAGTACATTTTTTGAGTACTCTTCCATTTAAATAATTGGGCATATCGCACAGTCGAGCTATTACCTAACTGAATATTATAATTTTCAGGTATTGCCGGCACAAGATACTGGATCGCCTTAAAATCGGAATAAGGAATTTCGGCAACATATTCGTCATGTCTTGCTTGGCGCGATCTTTTAACCTCTTTCCAGGATGGCCCGTATTCACTATTACAATTTTGAAGTAAGGGTGAAAATGATTTAAAAAATGAATTTACCGAAGTTTCAAAATGTTTGTTTAAACAAAAAAAGGTGTTGTAAGCCTTTTTAGAATCTATATGCCAGTGTTGTTGCGGCTGATAATTCCTTAAAAAAGCCTTTATTTTTTTTGATACGATCATTCCTCCAAACGTAAGGAGGATCTCAGGCTGTAATGCTTCAAATTGTTCTACTGAATTCTCAGCTTTTTCAATAGGTCCTATTAAAGTATCTATTCTAGTAAAGAATTCAGGATGATGGAGATTCGAGGTAGTTTCAGTAAGTACAATCACCGATTCGTCTTTCGCCAAAAGCTCTATGAATTGCTGTTCTATAGAGTTTGGTTGTGCCACACCCACGATCACCATTTTTTGTTTTGCATTATTCCATAGATGCGCAAATGGAGAAAGTTCTTCCCCAGTATAAATTCTATTTTTTATTTCGGGAAGTATCTGCAATGGCTTCACAGAAAGTTCCTCCGTCATTTCATATAATGGTTCATAAAAAGGAACATTAATATGTACAGGTCCCATTTCTTCTAAAGACTTATTTAAGCCAAGATTGATCTCTCGTTCATTGTGCTTTTGAGCTTCAAATTGTTTTTGCTGGAGCTTTTTATCGGTAACAGCTTTTTCCAGCACCACTTCCGAATACAGATTAGCTGAGTATAAAATGTGGTTCTCAAAGACATTCTTTTGACGAATGGTTTGTCCGTCACCAATATCAATTCGCTCTATCGGCCTGTCTGCAGAGATAACTACCAAAGGTATGTCGCTGTAAAAAGCTTCAGCAATAGCCGGATAATAATTTAATAATGCCGAGCCTGATGAACATACCAAAGCCACAGGCTGTTGTAATTGTTGGGCAATACCCAACGCAAAGAAAGCGGCACTACGCTCATCTACAATACTATATGCAGTTATTTTAGGATGATGAGTGAACCCAATGGTTAAAGGTGCATTTCTCGAACCGGGGGAAATTACCACCTGTTTTATATTTTTTGCTACGCAAAGTTCTACAATAGACTGGGCAACAGGAATTTTAGAATATTTCATACACCTTCAAAATTACAATTTCAAAAGAAATTATGTAATGGGATTTAAGCTTATTTAACAAGAACTGCTTTCATGGTCTGAGCTTTATTTTGAGTTTCCTCCCACTCCTTCTCTGCATTTGAATCCTTTGTAATCCCTCCCCCAATATATAAAACAGCTTTATTTCCAACTAGCTGCATACAACGTAAGTTTACAAATAATCGGGTGGTCTTAACTATGCTAGCATATGCCTGATTTTCCCTATTATTTCTGTTGCTACTACGGTGGTGAGTTACAGGAACATTCAATTCCCCCAGAAACCCGGAATAATAAGATCTGTGATAAGCTTCATTTTTTAAAATAAAGTCTTTAGCAGCCTCTTTCGGAAGTCCGCATATGGCTGGAGTTGGATGCAAGGTAAAGATCAGCTTCTTTAAGGCATTTTCTACATTCACTTTTAAAACACCTTGAATATCTGTTCTTAGATGAAGCAAACTACCTGCTCTAGTAGTATAAGGTTCAGAATGTTCTATTTTATCCATGCTTTGAAGTTGCTCCAAATCATTTAAAACAGAATCGGTAACAAGTTGCTGTTCTACCTTTTCTTTCTCCCCCCAAGTTACATCTTCCGTTCCCTGATATTTTTGAGTCCCCGCCAGTGCCATGGTCTTGAATCGTGACCTTTCAACCTCCAACAACGCTTCTGGGGTAGCGCCCAGCCATAAGCCTATTTCAGGATGAAACCAGATATACACAAAGGCTGAACTATAAGTAGCTAATAATTTATGGAACAACTTAACTGCATCTTCTAAAGAGTCAGCAAAATCAAAAATTTCCTGGCGTGACAACACTACTTTTTGAAGTTTTCCGGAGCGAATGGTGGCAATGCCTTTTTCTACTAATTCAATATGAGAATTCTTTGCCGCTTCAGCTTCAACTGCTATATCTTTAGAACTATCGCTGTTTTCTGAAGAACTATTTAAAACAGTTTCTATACAAGTGGATTTCTCTAAAGGAATTAAAATGGCTGACTCTTCTTGATCGAATGGAGCAAAGACAAATCCGCTTTCGGTATAATCATCAACCTGATATAATTGAGAATCACTTTGCAAAAATGCTTTAACCCGAGGTTCCGCCTGATGTCTTGAGGGCTTAGATTCCGGTTTACGATATGCTACAAAAGGTAATCCCTTTTGCAACTGAATATGTAGTTGATCAAAAAAATCGTCAGAAATAATCATTTACTTGGTTTTGGGAAGCGCTATAGTGGTAAGTTTAACAAGAGAAATTAAATTATCCTCAATATCGGTGATTCTTATCTCCCAAAGCTGGGTAGTTCTGCCCTTATGAATAAAAGTAGCTTTTGCAAAAACGTCGCCTTCTTTAATGCTTTTTAAATGATTGGCTGAGATCTCTATTCCTCTTATATAAAATTCAGAAGTATTCAAAAAAATATAAGAGGCCGCACTCCCCACACTTTCGGCTAGCGCAACAGTAGCTCCTCCATGTAGAACTCCATCGGGCTGATGCACTCTGGGCGTGACAGGCATTTTAGCCACTAAATAATTTTCGGAAACATCTATAAATTCAATATCCAAAGTTTCCATTAATGTGCTTTTACACATTTCTCTGCATTTTGCCAGAATTAGTTCCTTATCCATTCTATAAGATTGTTTACTTTGTAAAAATACAAAACCCATAACGATGAGCCCTAAAGAAAAAAAGGTATCTTATAAAATATCGAACACTTATAGCACCTTAAATGATTTTACATCAAAAACCAAGAATGTTTGGATAGTGTGCCACGGTATTGGGTATCTAAGTAGGTATTTCCTGAAGTATTTTAATGAACTGGATCCAGATGAGAATTACATTATTGCACCACAAGCACAATCGAAATACTATTTAAATGGAAAATACACACATGTTGGCGCTTCCTGGCTAACTAAAGAAAACACAGAAGCTGAAATTGATAATGTACTTAATTATTTGGAACAGGTTTATGAGGAAGAACAGCTACAAGATGCTCCTAACCTAATTATATTTGGGTATTCTCAGGGAGTAAGCGTTGCCGCCAGATGGGTAGCAAGAAACAAAATTGAATGCTCCCAACTTATATTACATTCCGGCAGGATTCCCTCCGAATTACTACCCGAGGACTTTGAATTTTTGAAGGCTACCCTTTTTACTTTTATTTACGGCACGAAAGACGAATATTTGAAAGATGGGCTTATCAAAGTGGAGGAAATCAGACTACATAAGCTGTTTCCTGAAAATCTACAAATTATTCCTTTTGAAGGTGGGCATGAAGTGAATAAATCTTTAATTGGGCAACTTCTAAAATAGAGATATAAGATAACTTATGCCGATTAAAAATTAGCGTAATTTCAGCTTTGTTAGCTTCTAATTATAGATGCTATTAAATCTTTTCACCATTTGATATATAAAAAAAGGCACAACCTAAGTTGTGCCTTTTCATTATATGTAATCTATGTAATTAGAAAAAACTAACTTTTTTCTTACTTCACTTCTTCAAAATCTACGTCTTCAACGTCGTCTCCTTGAGAAGCATCTCCAGCTCCGGGCTCACCGTTAGCACCTGGTTGTGCTCCCGCTGCTCCACCTTGAGCTTCTGCTTGCGCTTTATACATCTCTTCAGAAGCAACTTTCCATGCTTCGTTGATTTTATCTAAAGCAGGTTGAATTGTGTCGATCTCTTTAGTTTCGTAAGCTTTCTTCAATTCCTCTAAAGCATCTTCAATTGGTTTTTTCTTATCATCAGATAATTTTTCACCAAATTCTTTCAATTGCTTCTCAGTTTGGAAGATCATAGCATCAGCTTCGTTAAGCTTTTCTACTTTCTCTTTCGCTTTTTTATCAGTTTCAGCATTCGCTTCAGCTTCCTGCTTCATTTTTTGAATTTCTTCTTCTGTCAATCCTGAAGAAGCTTCAATTCTAATATCCTGAGATTTACCGGTTGCTTTATCAGTAGCACTTACTTTAATAATACCATTAGCATCAATATCAAAAGTCACTTCAATTTGAGGTGTTCCTCTTTGTGCTGGTGGAATACCATCTAAATGGAATCTACCTATGGTCTTATTATCTGTTGCCATTGGACGCTCTCCTTGCAATACATGGATCTCAACCGATGGTTGGTTATCTGCTGCAGTAGAGAACACCTGAGATTTCTTAGTTGGAATAGTAGTGTTAGACTCGATTAACTTTGTTAATACTCCTCCCATAGTTTCAATACCTAAAGAAAGTGGAGTAACATCAAGTAATAATACATCTTTAACATCTCCGGTTAGAACTCCCCCTTGAATAGCAGCTCCAATTGCAACTACCTCATCTGGGTTCACTCCTTTTGAAGGCTTCTTACCAAAGAATGCTTCTACTTCTTCCTGAATTTTAGGAATACGTGTAGAACCACCTACTAAGATTACTTCATCTATATCACTTTTAGAAAGACCTGCATCTTCTAAAGCTTTTTTCACAGGAGCCATAGAACGTTTTACAAGTTCGTCTGCCAACTGCTCGAATTTAGATCTTGTTAAAGTTTCCACCAAGTGTTTTGGTCCGCTTGCAGTTGCTGTAACATATGGCAAGTTGATTTCTGTTTGAGAAGAAGAAGATAATTCAATCTTCGCTTTTTCAGCTGCTTCTTTCAAACGTTGCAAAGCCATAGGATCTTTTCTTAGATCGATGTCTTCAGCTTTTTGGAAAGTATCTGCAAGGAAATCGATAATTACCTCATCGAAATCATCCCCACCAAGGTGAGTATCCCCATTTGTAGAAAGTACTTCAAAAACACCATCTCCTAATTCAAGGATAGAGATATCAAAGGTACCACCACCAAGGTCATAAACCGCAATCTTTTGGTCGGTAGATTTTTTATCCATCCCGTAAGCCAATGCTGCTGCAGTAGGCTCGTTGATAATTCTGCTAACTTTTAAACCTGCAATTTCACCGGCTTCTTTAGTAGCTTGTCGTTGAGAGTCATTAAAATATGCAGGAACAGTAATTACTGCTTCATTTACATCATGTCCTAAATAATCCTCAGCTGTTTTCTTCATTTTCTGCAAGATCATTGCAGATAATTCTTGTGGAGTATATAATCTTCCGTCTACTTCAACTCGTGCTGTATCATTATCTCCTTTTTTAACTGTATAAGGAACTCTTCCTGCTTCTTTAGTAGATTCAGAATATTTATTCCCCATAAAACGCTTAATAGAAGAAATGGTTTTTGTTGGGTTAGTTACCGCTTGTCTTTTAGCCGGGTCACCTACCTTGATTTCACCACCTTCTACAAATGCGATTACAGATGGCGTAGTTCTTTTACCTTCGGCATTAGGAATTACCGTTGGCTCGTTACCTTCCATTACGGCAACGCATGAGTTGGTAGTACCTAAGTCAATTCCAATTATTTTGCTCATAACTTTATACGTTAATTTATATTATTGTTCTTGTTTAACATCCTCAAATAGTCAATCATTATGCCAGCCAACACATTATGACAGGTTGTCATAATAGTTTTCAACGGTATTTATTCTTCTTTTTTCATTAGGATTTAATTCTTTGCAACAAAGCTTGAAAATATATAGGCTTGAAATAACAAATCCTTATTTTTGCCTATCAAATTGAATGAAAGAATGCGAGAAATAGAATGTATCAGTGTTTTTGATATGCTTAAAGTAGGTGTTGGTCCTTCCAGTTCCCATACTTTAGGTCCCTGGAGAGCTGCCCAACGATGGATTGCAGAATTACAACAAAAACAGCTATTCAATGAAGTAGAACGCATTCATATTGATCTTTATGGCTCACTTTCCCTTACCGGAAAAGGACATGCAACAGATATAGCCGTAATGCTTGGCTTATGTGGCTTCGATCCTGTATTGATGGAGATTGAAAAAATAGATCCTGAAATATTTAATATTCGTGCCACAAAATCCATCCTTTTAGATGGCGAGAACGCCATTCATTTTGATCCTGAAACGGATATAAAATTTAATAAGAAGTTTCTTCCTTTTCATCCGAATGGTATCACCTTTCGTGCAACTTTGCGAAATGGCAAAAAATCTTCCTCTTCCTTTTATTCAATAGGTGGTGGTTTTGTAGTGAAAGAAGAAAGAAAGAATGCTTCGAAAAAAATAAAGAACTTTCAGGAATTTCCTTTTCCTATTGAAAAAGCTACAGAGCTACTTACATATTGTCATAAAGAAGGAAAAATGATCTCAGAGATCGTACTTGCAAATGAGCGCTCGTTGAGAACTGACCAGGAAATTGATACCGGGTTAAAACATGTCTGGCAAGTGATGTTAGAATCTATGTATACCGGATGCCATACTGAAGGTACCTTGCCGGGTGGTTTAAATGTACACAGAAGAGCTTTTGACATGCATAAGCGATTAATCGGTGAGAATACCTATAATTCTCCTCAGGAATGGCTTGAAACTATAAGAAAGACAGAAGTAAAGTTCAGACAAATTCTGAAATGGGTTAGCTGCTTTGCTATTAGTGTAAACGAAGTGAATGCTTCTTTGGGTCGAGTTGTTACCGCCCCAACCAATGGAAGCGCAGGTACTGTCCCAGCTGTACTCATGTATTATATGGTTATAGAAAATCATGATGCTACCTTTGAAGATGTAAAACGTTTCATGCTGGTGGCAGGAGAAATTGGAAGTCTCTTCAAAAAAGGTGCTACTATCTCAGCTGCAATGGGGGGATGTCAGGCTGAAATTGGAGTCTCCTCTGCTATGGCTGCCGGAGCATTAACAGAAGTGATGGGAGGAACCCCAGAACAAGTACTCATGGCCAGTGAGATTGCAATGGAACACCATCTTGGGCTAACATGTGATCCTATTGCCGGATTGGTGCAAATACCATGCATAGAAAGAAATGCTATGGGAGCTATAAAAGCCATAAATGCTGCTGAAATTGCTATAGAAAGCGATGCTACAAAAGCAAAAGTGCCACTAGATAAAGTAATTGAGACTATGTGGGAAACAGCACGGGATATGAATTCTAAATATAAGGAAACCTCAGAAGGAGGATTAGCAGTAAAAGTGAGCTTAAGCGATTGCTAAATCTTAATTAAATGTCTACTTTTTCTTCATCTTACATTGAAAATCATTAAATGAACGATAAAATAAAAAATCTTCTTAGAAACTATGGGAAGATGCTCGGGGTTTATTTTATTTTCTTCATGCTTTTAGGAATGTTATCTGCGGCCTTTCCCGAATTAGATTTTGAACGCTATAAGCAGTTGGAAATGGATCTCCTCTTAGAAGGGCACCCGTGGAAATTCGTTTTTATGGCAGTGCTATTTGCCCCCATCTTAGAGGAAGGAATGTTTAGAAGCATTATTAAACCCACTAGAAATAACCTTTCTTTCTTTCTATGCTGTTGGATAGTCTTCTTTCTAAGTGAATTTATTCCAACTGATGTCTACTGGCCATTAAAGCTCACAGTTGTAATACTTATCTCACTCCTACTATTTCTATTTTTCAGGGAATTCCTGCCAGATAATTTCCAGAAAAAAACATGTCAATTCCTTACCAAACATTATCTGCCGGTTTGGTTAATCACTTCGGTAGTATTTGGATTGGTTCACATATTTAATTATGTAGATACTTTTCAAATAAACACGATGCTCATTCTTCTTATTATTCCAAGGATTATTGCTGGCTATTTCTTCGGAAAAATTAAAATTGAGAACAACAATCTTCTCTGGTCTATGGGAATGCATGCTATGAACAACGCAGCGGTGGTTATCTTTCTAATTCCAAGATTCCTTTAAGCTTTAACAAAGCCTTATAAAACGTTCCTTCTATTCTTTGTAATTTGAAGCTGAAAAAAATAATTTATGAAAGCTGCACAAATACAGGAAAAAGGTGGAGATTTTGTTCTAGTAGATATGGACAAACCTTCTCCTAAAGAAAATGAAATTTTAATTAAAGTTGAAGCTTGTGGAATTTGCCATAGCGACGATCTTTTAAAACAAGGACTCTTTCCAGGAATCGAATACCCACGAGTTCCGGGCCATGAAGTTGTTGGAATTGTTGAAGAAGTAGGCAAGAATGTCTCCAAATGGAAAGTTGGTCAACGTGTAGGCGTTGGTTGGCATGGCGGACACTGTTTTGAATGTACCCCTTGCAGAAAAGGCGATTTCGTGAATTGCGAAAATGCCAAAGTTTGTGGAATTTCTTATGATGGTGGTTATGCCGAATATATGTGTGCTCCAAACGAAGCTATTGCTGCTATTCCTGAAGAACTTTCTTCAGCAGCTGCGGCTCCACTTCTATGTGCCGGAATTACCGTGTATAATGCACTAAGAAATTCCGGGATACGTGCCGGAGATGTAGTGGCCGTACAGGGAATTGGCGGACTTGGTCACTTAGCTGTTCAATATGCATCAAAAATGGGAATGCGCACCGTCGCAATTTCAACCAACGATTCTAAAAAAGAATTAGCTAAAGAGCTGGGAGCTCATCATTACATCGATATTTCTAAACAAGACCCTGCTGAAGAATTGCAAAAACTGGGAGGAGCAAATCTTATTTTAGCAACCGCACCACATAGTGATGCTATCACAAAAGTTGTAAATGGACTAGGGATAGACGGAAAGCTTCTTATGGTTGCTGCTACCGGAGAGCCTATTGAAGTTTCTCCCTTACAATTATTGATGGGTAGAAAATCTGTGGCAGGATGGCCAAGCGGTACTGCTATTGATTCGGAAGATACTCTTAATTTTAGTGTTCTTTCAGGGACTGAACCTATGATTGAAGAATTCCCGTTGAAAGATGTTGCTAAGGCCTATGATAAAATGATCAATAACAAAGCAAGATTTAGAGTAGTATTACGCCCATAATCTTATTTTTAACCCTACTGAAACTGCGGTAATCTGGTAAAAGTAATTTTTACGGATTATCGCAGTTTTCTTTTACACGCGTATCTACTATATAGATGATCTTCCAGCCTTCAGCAGACTTGAACAGCTCAAAAGAATTCACTCCGCAATGACTCAATTTCCCGTTCACATAAAATGAATAAGGAGTAATAGCGCTGGCCAGCGCTCCATTCACTCGAATATCAAAGCCATGTAAGCGTTCTTCGAATTTTGTAGATGTAGGTATAGATACAATCGCCTTTAAAAATTCGGCGTAGCTTTCGTTTTTAATAGTGGAAGTTCCAGTAGAGTCGGTCATTATAGATTGCATGCTTATGGTTGGGTGCGCCACCTTCTTTAATCCTATAGAATCCTGCTTATGAAAAGCCTCAAAAAATTCTTGAATGGTTACCTGAACTTCCGAATCTCCCAATTTTTCCTGAGAAAATCCTGTCATTCCTATAAATAACATCAAAATACATAGTAAAATCTTCATTATCCTTAAGTTTGAATGTAGTGGACTAATTTACTACTTTTACTCCACAAAAAACACAGCGAATGTCAGTTGCTAAAAAACAATATAAACGTATCACCACGAAGTCTTTGGTAGATATGAAGTCTAATGGCGAAAAGATCGCTATGCTTACCGCATACGATTATACCATGGCAAAAATAGTAGATGGAGCGGGTATAGATGTAATTCTGGTAGGAGATTCTGCAAGTAATGTAATGGCGGGTCATGAAACTACACTTCCAATAACTTTAGACCAGATGATCTATCATGCTGCCAGTGTAGTGCGTGGAATAGAGCGCTCTTTAGTTGTTGTCGATCTTCCCTTCGGAAGTTACCAAAGTGATCCAAAAGAGGCCTTGCGATCTGCTATTCGAATTATGAAAGAAAGTGGTGGCCATGCTGTTAAACTTGAAGGTGGAAAAGAAATAAAAGAATCTATAAAGCGTATTCTGAATGCAGGGATTCCTGTGATGGGCCATTTAGGATTGACACCACAGTCTATATATAAATTCGGAACTTATACAGTTAGAGCTAAAGAGGAAGAGGAAGCTGAGAAATTAAAAAGCGATGCCCTACTTCTTGAAAAACTGGGATGTTTTGCTATGGTTTTAGAAAAGGTCCCTGCTAAATTGGCAAAAGAGGTTTCTGAAAGTGTAAGTATTCCGGTAATTGGAATTGGTGCAGGAAATGGAGTAGACGGACAGGTACTTGTAACACACGACATGCTGGGGATGACCCACGAATTCAATCCTAGGTTTTTAAGGCGATATCTTGATCTTCATGAAGAAATGACCAATGCTTTCAAAAGCTACATGCAAGATGTAAAAAGTCTGGATTTCCCATCAGATGAAGAGCAATATTAATTATTTTTTTGATCTACCTCTACTTACAATTTCATACCCAACATTTTGAGTGTAAACAAAATAATATCCACCAAGGAGAACTTACAGGTGCTTTACGAAGATAATCATCTAATCGTAGTTAATAAGCGCCCGGGAGATATCGTTCAAGGCGATATCACCGGAGACATACCACTAAGTGAGGTAGTAAAAGAATATATCAAGGAAAAATATAACAAACCGGGGAAGGTCTATTTAGGTGTGGTACATAGATTAGACAGACCCACAAGTGGAATTATTCTTTTTGCAAAAACATCAAAAGCGCTGCCTAGAATGAATAAACTCTTCAAGGAAAAGGAGGCTAAAAAAACCTATTGGGCGCTGGTAAAAAATGCTCCTCCAAAACAGGAGGATACTTTAATTCATTACTTAAAGAGAAATCCTAAACAAAATAAGTCTTTTGCCTATATCAAGGAAATCCCGGAAAGTAAAAAAGCTATTTTAGATTATAGAATTCTAAAAAAACTAGACAATTACTATCTTTTAGAAATTGATCTTCATACCGGTAGACATCACCAAATTAGAAGTCAGTTGTCATTTATAGGCTGCCCCATTAAAGGCGATCTTAAATATGGTTTCGACAGAAGCAATAAAGATGCTAGTATAAGTTTACATGCTAGAAAACTCTCATTTACCCATCCGGTAAAGAAGGAGGATGTGAGTATTATTGCCCCTCTTCCAAAAGATCCTATTTGGGATGCTTGTATATAACAGACGATATAATTAGTATATTTAAAAATATTATTATCAATTAAAAGCTATAATTATGAAATGGCAAGGTAGAAGAAAAAGCTCCAATGTCGAGGATCGTAGAGGCTCTTCAACAGGTGGTAAGGTAGCCGTAGGTGGCGGAATAATTGGTCTAATTTTTCTTGCCATACAATTATTTTCTGGAGGTGATCCAGCTGAGATAATTCAGCAATTAGAAAATCAATCGGTTCCTGCCAGTACAGAGCAAAGAGAACTGACATCAGAAGAAAGACAACTTGGAGATTTTTCAGCTACAGTTCTGGCAGATACAGAAGACGTTTGGAATGAGATCTTTCAGGAAAATAATATGAATTATAAAGAACCGGGAATGGTCCTGTTTTCAAACTCGGTACAAACTGCTTGTGGTGGGGCTTCAGCAGCCTCCGGACCTTTCTATTGCCCAGCAGATCAAAAAGTGTATATGGATCTCGTGTTTTTTGAAGAATTACGCACACGCTTCGGAGCTGAAGGTGGAGATTTTGCAATTGCCTATGTAATTGCTCATGAAGTAGGCCATCATGTTCAAACGATTTTAGGAACTTCAGGTAAAGTGAGACAACTACAACAAGGAAGAAGCCAGGCAGATGCTAACGAACTTTCTGTTGCCTTAGAATTACAAGCCGATTTTTATGCAGGATTATGGGCACATTATAATAAGCAGTATTTGGAAGCCGGAGACATTCAGGAAGCCATGAGTGCAGCAAAAGCTGTAGGAGATGATGCCATTCAAAAACGTACTACTGGAAGAGTGGTTCCAGATGCTTTTACACATGGAACTTCTAAACAACGTATGGATTGGTTCATGAAAGGCTATAACTCGGGAGACATTTCTCAAGGAGATACTTTTAGCGCGGTATTAAACTAAGAATCAGGAAACCTATAACTTAGTTGATGTCGGAAATAGACTTTTTTCTAATACTTCTAATACTTTCCACTATAACAGCACTCATAATTAGTGCGCCTCCAATAATCGTTTTTAAAGAGGGGTATTCTTCTAAAAAAAGCATACCCAATAGTATAGCATATAAGGGTTGAGCACTACTCATAATGCTGGCTGCAGTGGTCGAAAAGTTACGTAGACTTATTAAAAACAGTGTGTGCCCCATACAAGTGGTCACTATTGCCAATGTTAATATGGGGGCCCACTGCCCTACTACTTCAGTAAAATTGCTAAAGAATACTACCGGCATCAGCACAACTGCCACCACTACTATTTGGTACATCATTAATACCGAACCGTTATATTTTTCGATCTCTTTCTTCATTAAAATATTGCGTAAGGCATAGAATACCCCTGATAAAATTCCGAATAAAACGGCAATGAAGTACTTATTCTCAAAGCTTATTTCCGGCACCAAAAAATAAATCCCAAATAGCACGAGACACCCCAGCGCAAGATGACTTTTGCTAAACTTCAGTTTCAAGATTATAGGTTCTAGGAAAGCGGTGATAACCGGATAAGTAAATAGCGATAAAATACCAATTGCCACATTAGAATATTGAAGTGCAAAAAAATAGAATACCCAGTGTCCAGCCATCAAACCCCCACTTATTACCACTTTTAATACGTCCTTCTTGTTGTCTATTCTAAGATCGAATTTCTTCCATTTACAAAATATATAGAATAAAACTGCAGCCAGCAAAGTGCGATAAAATATGGTAACCGTTGGATTGAGAGTTATGTATCTTCCTAAAACTCCGGAAGTGCTAATTAGGAAAACCGCTAAGTTAAGCTCTAGTATTTTTACTAAGTGTTGATTTTTATCAGTCAAATCTTTGTATTTATCTGCTAACAAGCAAGATTTTATCTTTTATGATCTCGGCTACTGGTCTGTTTTCAATTTTACTCTCCAGCCAGGAAAGAATATCCAAATATAGGAAAGCTCTTCTTTCGTAAGGGTGATTTTCATATTGTTTCAGCGTGGTGTGCAATTTTTTGAATTCATCTTTAATATTTAGAGGCGAAACATCTGGTAAATTTCTTAGGAATTTGATCATCTCCTTTTGCACCTCATGCATATCATTCATACGGATCAAAAATTTATACGTAGATCGGATCAACCTTTCCAAATGATAATCTAAGCCTGCTTCATAATGAGCTACAAGATTCAATATTCTTGAAAAACACATCAAATCTTCTCTCATTTCTAAAGAGGTATTATTAATTATTTTCTTTAAAAATTCAATGCATTTTTTGTTTTGTCCATCTCCAAAGTATAAACTAGCTATTTTATAATAAATCACCATGATATGATGTCCATCCAATCGGTCTTCATATTTTTTTATTCTCTTCTGAATCTTATCAACCAGCATTTCTCCCCCACTAAACTCCCCTTTCATAAATCGCAAATTCAGTTTATTCGAATAGATATATAAAAATGACAGTGCCGCAGTATTGTCATCATCCGGAATTTTAGAATCCTTGATCGTGGCTTCCAAATCAGAAAGTACTTTTTCGAAAAGTTTTACATGATTCAAATAAAATAACGACTCCAATAAGTAATGATTCCCTTTTAAATAGGAAACGGGATGAAGCGATACCATATGTGGATTCTCATTAAAAAGATTTATCCATTTCAGGGAATATTTATAGCTGGAAAGGAAATCTTGAGTAAGAAAACTATACCATAAAAAGGCCTTATATAGTAATAATTTCTCCCTAAAGCCCAATTCACTAAAGTTATACTGCGGTAAATTCCTGTAAAAATTCTCTCTAATACTTATGGTTTCCTCTTCGGTTCTGGCATATCCCATCTTTAGAAAAATACCATAAATTTCGAGTGATAAGTTGGAAAGTTTACTCGCAATAACATTCAGTTTACTAAGCCGCTCCGATTCTTTGATCAAGGTATCTGCACGATTATGAATACTTCGGGTAATGTATTGTGATTCTATTATTTTCTCCCACTCCAGGATCTCATATGCCACATTTTTTTCTTCATAATGTAATGCTGTAATCTTCACCTTATCCAGCAATTTCAAACTTTGTTTATAGAGACCCTTTCTATATAAAATAAGAGCAAAATCTAATTGTTCCCTAATTTGAATAGGAACACTTTGATGCGCAGGATTCAATCTTAAACTTATAAGTATCTGTTTATAAAGGTGTGCCTTGACATTAGAAAGCTGCTGCTTGCTGATGTTGGTATTTTCAAGAATCAGCTTTTCATTATACCGGGCTTGTTTAGCCATTACCTTAAATAAATTAAGGAATTTACTATCGGTATTCACCCCTATTCTACCCACGTAAAGTGAGAATTGTCGTTTTTCGGAGGGAGAAAGGGACTTTATAAGCGTAAAAAGGTTGTCGGTTAAGTCGTTGGTCATTGTAACGATTATGTTTTCAACTTACTGATAATCAGTATAATTAGCGGTTTTATTTTTAATCAATTGTCGTAATTACAGTGTGTTATACTAAAACAAGTGAAGATGATTCTAATACTTTAGTTAAAGATAAAGTAAAATAGATCTGTTATGAGCACAGAAAAGGTAGAAATTTTTGACACAACATTAAGAGACGGAGAGCAAGTACCTGGTTGTAAACTAAATACAGCCCAAAAATTAAAGATAGCATCGCGCCTCGATGAAATTGGCGTAAATGTTATTGAAGCCGGTTTTCCTGTTTCCAGTCCCGGAGATTTTAAATCGGTTACCGAAATCTCTAAACTCGTTAAAAATGCTACTGTTTGTGCACTCACCCGGGCTGTGAAGAATGATATCGAAGTTGCTGCGGAAGCTTTAAAATATGCTAAATACCCAAGAATTCATACGGGAATAGGTACCTCCGACACCCATATAAAATACAAATTCAACTCCACGCGTGAGGAAATAATTGAGCGAGCTATTATGGCGGTCTCTTATGCGAAAAGCTTCGTAGAAGATGTTGAATTCTATGCTGAAGATGCCGGAAGAACCGATAACGAATTCCTAGCAAGAGTTTGCACTGCAGCAGTAAAAGCCGGAGCTACGGTATTGAATATTCCAGACACAACAGGATACTGTCTTCCTGAAGAGTATGGGCAAAAGATCAAATATTTAAAGGAAAATGTAAAAGGCATAGAGAATGCGAGGCTATCCTGTCATTGCCATAACGACTTGGGAATGGCTACTGCAAATGCTATTGCCGGTGTCGCTAATGGTGCTCGCCAAATTGAATGCACCATCAACGGAATTGGAGAGCGCGCGGGAAATACGGCCTTAGAGGAGGTCGTCATGATCTTGAGACAACACCCTCATTTAAATTTAATGACAGACATTAACCCAAAATTATTATTTGATACCAGTCAGATGGTCTCCAGAGAAATGGGAATGTACGTTCAGCCAAATAAGGCCATTGTTGGAGCTAATGCCTTTGCGCATAGCTCAGGTATCCATCAGGATGGAATGATTAAAAACAAACAAACCTATGAGATTATCGACCCGGCTGATGTGGGAGTAACCGAATCAGCAATAATTCTTACCGCAAGAAGTGGAAGAGCCGCTTTGGCATATAAAGCTAAAAAAATGGGGTACGAATTAACCAAACTTCAACTAGATACTGTTTACAGAGAATTTTTAAACTACGCCGATCTTCGAAAAGAAGTCGTCGATAACGACATTCATGTTATCATGGAATTGTCAAGAAAACGAAATATAGCTATTGCCTAATGAAAAGAACACTTTTTGATAAAATCTGGGATGCGCATGTAGTAGAAACTATTACGGCCGGACCTGATATTTTATATATTGATAAACATCTAATACATGAAGTTACAAGTCCTCAAGCCTTCAATGAATTAAGAGAACGTAACATCCCCATTTTAAGGCCGGACAAAATAGTTGCTACGGCCGATCATAATACACCTACAGAAAATCAACATCTACCTATAAAAGATCTTTTGTCTCGCAATCAATTAAAACAACTCAGTACGAATTGTGAGGAAAATAATATAACACTCTATGGTTTGGGCCATCCATATAATGGAATTGTACATGTTATGGCGCCCGAACTGGGAATTACCCAACCAGGAATGACCATAGTATGTGGAGATAGCCACACCTCTACACATGGGGCATTTGGTACAATTGCATTTGGAATTGGAACGAGTCAGGTAGCACAGGTATTTGCAAGTCAGTGTTTGCTTGTGGAAAAACCTAAAAAACTTCGTGTAAATGTAAACGGGAAACTTAAAAATGGAGTACTTCCTAAAGATGTAATTTTATACCTAATCAGCAAATTAGGCACAAATTCAGGTACGGGCTATTTTTGTGAATATGCCGGAAATGTATTCGAAGAAATGTCTATGGAAGGTAGAATGACCGTTTGCAACATGAGCATTGAAATGGGAGCCAGAGGAGGTTTAATAGCCCCAGATGAAACTACTTTCAGTTATGTTGAAGGGAGAGAGTTCGCACCAAAAGGTGTAGAATTCGAAAAAATGAAGGCTTATTGGAAAAACCTAAAAACCGATGAAGGTGCTGAATTTGATAAAGAATATTCTTTTAGCGCTGAAGATATAGAACCCATGATCACTTACGGTACTAATCCCGGAATGGGAATTAAGCTAACTGAAGCTATCCCACTAAACCAGGGAAATAGTGATAAAAAGGCCTTGGAATATATGGGCTTTACCGAGGGAGAATCGCTCATAGATAAACCCATTAATTATATCTTCATTGGCAGTTGTACCAATTCGAGAATTGAAGATTTTCGTACTGCCGCTTCCTATATAAAAGGAAAACAAAAAGCCGCCAATGTAAACGCTCTTATTGTACCAGGATCCAGGCAGGTAGCCGAACAAATTAAAGCCGAAGGACTTCAAAGTATTTTTGAGGAAGCCGGATTCTCCCTACGTCAACCTGGATGTTCCGCCTGTTTAGCAATGAACGATGACAAAATACCAGCAGGGGAATATTGTGTTTCTACCAGTAATAGAAATTTTGAAGGCAGACAAGGACAAGGCTCTAGAACGTTATTAGCAAGTCCGCTTACTGCAGCTGCGACAGCAATTGCGGGAAAAATCACAAATTTCACTCATAATTTAAACTAAATGGAAAAATTTATTAGTCTCACAGACACTGCAGTTCCATTAGAAATTGAGAACATAGACACCGACCAGATAATACCTGCAAGATTTTTAAAAGCCACAGATAAAGCGGGATTCGGTGAGAATTTATTCAGAGATTGGCGATTTAATAAAGAGGGAAACCCTAATCCCGATTTCAATTTGAATAATAAAAAGTATGCCGGTTCAATTTTAGTAGCAGGAGATAATTTTGGTTGTGGTTCAAGTAGAGAACATGCCGCATGGGCACTAAAAGCTTATGGTTTTAAGGTAATTGTTTCCAGCTACTTTGCCGATATCTTTAAAGGAAATTCCTTAAACAATGGTCTGCTTCCTTTACAGGTAAGTCCTGAATTTCTTGAAAAATTATTCATTGCTATCAATTCAGATGCTTCAGAAAAAATTCATATAGATCTGGAAAATCAGCTTATAAAGATTACCAGTACCGGAGAATCAGAAAAATTTGATATCGACCCCTATAAAAAGAATTGCATGTTAAATGGATATGATGATATCGACTTTTTAGTAAGTCGAAAAGAAGCCATTCAAAAATTTGAAGACACAAAATTACAGTTCTAGAAATCCTAAGGATTTGGAAAAGAACTAAAAAAGAAAAGTATTTGCCCAAAAATTCGATCAAAATGAAACTTAAAATAGCAGTATTACCCGGAGATGGAATTGGACCTGAGATCACACAACAGGCAGTAAAAGTATTGAAATCTGTTGCAGATAGATTTGATCACGATTTCCATTTTGAAGAAGCCTTAGTAGGCGCAACAGCGATAGATCAGTTAAATAATCCTTTACCGGATGCAACTTTAGACCTCTGTAAAGAAGCAGATGCCGTATTATTTGGTGCCATTGGGCATCCAAAATACGATAATGATCCAAGTGCAAAGATTCGCCCGGAGCAAGGTTTATTGAAACTGAGAAAAGAGTTAGGCTTATTCGCCAACGTGCGTCCTATTACTACCTATTCAAAATTAATAGAACAGTCTCCTCTTCGCCCTGAGCGTATAAATGGTGCCGATATGGTTATTTATCGCGAACTTACAGGAGGTATCTATTTTGGAGAAAAATTCATTAGTGAAGATGGTAATAGTGCCACAGATATTTGTACCTATTCCGTTTCGGAAATTGAAAGAGTTGCTCATCTTGCATTTCAGGCAGCTCAGAAACGCAGAAAAAAACTAACCTTAGTAGACAAGGCAAATGTGCTTGAAACTTCCAGATTATGGCGTAAAACAGTTACTGAGCTGGCAAAAGACTATCCAGATGTAAAGCTCGAATTCTTATTTGTAGATAACGCAGCCATGCAAATGATTGTAAACCCTAAGCAATTTGATGTTATACTAACCGAGAATATGTTTGGCGATATCTTATCGGATGAAGCCAGTGTAATAGCCGGAAGTATCGGTTTATTAGCTTCGGCCTCTATTGGTTTAAAAGCCGCTTTATTTGAACCTATTCATGGTTCATATCCCGAAGCCGCAGGAAAAGGTATTGCCAATCCCGTAGCAGCAATACTTTCAGCAGCGATGTTGTTAGATCATTTCAATTTAACTGAAGAAGCAAATGCAATTAGAAGCGCAGTTAACTTAAGCATAGAGCTGAATGTTTGCACACAAGATATCAATAAGGACAATCACTATTCAACTGAAAAAATAGGCGATTTTTTAGATGGACTTATAAGTGATAATGACAACATCAGCATTAATAATGAAAATCTCAATTTAGGCCAAATGACCATTATTTGATAATTTGTATTTAGTTTGAATGAAGAAAACCTCCTTTGATCTTTCGAGTCTTGGGAGGTTTTTGATTATATGAATTTTTATAAAACCTATTTTAAATTCTTCTTATTGGCAATTTCCTCTAAAGCCAAATTATCCTTACTACCCAAATGCGTATGTTTTTTTGAAAGAGCGGGTTTATAAGTATCATTTTCAACCTGCCCACCTATTTCTTTATAAGCATCTCTAAATGATGCTCCTTTCATTACCAGATCATTAATACTATCTACGGTGAAAAGGTATTTATACTTATCGTCCTGCATGTTAATTTCCTTCACTTTTATCTGGGCAATAGAATGTATAAAAACTTCCAGTATTTCTTTAATATTTTCTACGGCATAAATGCTGTTTTCCTTTATAAGTTGAAAATCTCTATGGTAGCCACTAGGAAGGTTATTGGTTATAAGGATCATCTCATTTGAAATGGCCTGTAACTTATTACATTTCCCACGTATCAGTTCAAAGACATCGGGATTCTTCTTGTGGGGCATAATGCTCGAGCCTGTTGTAAGTGCATCTGGAAAGGTTATAAAGTCAAAATTCTGACTCATATACAAGCATATATCCATAGCAAATCGGGAAAGGGTATTAGCCAAAGATGCTATATTGGAAGTTACGGTACGTTCGCATTTCCCTCTGCTCATTTGAGCAGCCACTACATTATATTTTAAGCTTGCAAAACCGAGTTCTTTTGTAGTGAACTCCCTATCTATAGGAAATGATGATCCATAGCCCGCGGCAGAGCCTAACGGGTTTTGATCTACAATTTTTAAGCCTGCCTGTAAGAGATATAAATCGTCTATCATTAATTCGGCATAAGCCGAGAACCAGAGTCCGAAGGAAGAAGGCATAGCAACTTGCAAATGAGTGTACCCGGGCAATAATTTTTCCTGATGTTCTTTTGCCAAACCTAGTAATACATCGATAAGATCTTCTGTTTTGGAAGTTATTTCCTGTAAATTAGCTTTAAAGTAAAGTTGCATAGCCACCAAAACCTGATCGTTCCTGGAACGAGCCGTATGAATCTTCTTTCCTGTATCACCAAGGCTTTGGGTAAGTTCAAATTCAATTTTAGAATGTACATCTTCAAAATCTTCTTCAATAATAAAGCTTCCTTCTTCAACTTTTTCCTGAAGTTTATCTAATTCAGTTAAAATAGCATCTACTTCTTCCGCAGTCAAGATTCCAATTTTCCCCAGCATTTTTGCGTGAGCTTTTGAAGCGGTTATATCATATTCGGCCAGAAATAGATCCAATTCCCTATCGTTACCAACAGTGAATTTTTCAATCTTTTTATCTATAGAAATACCTTTATCCCAAAGTTTCATATCTTATTTTTTAGTTCTACCTACATAGCAGGCAATAATTATTTCAATGCTTTGTTAAGCAGATTTATATATTTTTCAATGCCTTCCTCTATCTCTTTTACATAAATGAATTCATCAGCAGAATGTGATCTGGTAGAATCACCGGGCCCCAACTTTAAAGAAGGACAGGATAACATTGCCTGATCAGAAAGCGTTGGAGAACCATAACTTTTCATTCCCAAAGCACTGCCCGCCATAACTAAGGGATGATTCTTTGGAATTGAAGAGGAATTCAATCTTAACGATCTTGGTTTAAGTTCATCTACGGGTGCTTCCTTTTCAAGGATTTCAGCCACTTCGGCATTCGTATATTTGTCATTTACCCTAACATCCAAAACCAAGTCGACTGATGCTGGTACTACATTATGCTGGCTCCCCGCATTTATTTGAGTGACCGTAAGTTTCACTTCCCCTAAAGCCTCTGAAACTTTATCAAATTTATAATTCTTGAACCAGTCCAACACCTCAATACATTTATAAATTGCACTATCATTATTAGGATGTGCAGCGTGTGAAGCCGTTCCTTTTACCTTAGCATCAAACACTACTAAACCTTTCTCTGCCACAGCCATTTGCATAAGCGTAGGCTCGCCAACAATAGCCACATCAATTTTTGGAATTAAGGGAAGTAAACTAGCAATTCCATTCTTTCCATTTGTTTCCTCTTCTGCAGTTCCAGCAAATAACAAATTATATTTCAAACCTTCTTCCTTGAAGAACCAGGTGAAGGTTGCCAATAAGGAAACTAAACATCCTCCGGCATCATTGCTGCCAAGTCCGAATAACTTTCCATCTTCCACAGAAGCTTTAAAAGGATTACGGGTATAAGCCGAGTTTGGCTTTACAGTATCATGATGAGAGTTTAACAGCAGTGTAGGTTTCTCTTTATTAAAGGACTTATTTACAGCCCACACATTGTTCCCGCTTCTAAAAAAAGGAATCTCTCTGTCAGAAAACCAGTTTTCTAATAAACTTGCAGTACCTTCTTCTTCGGAAGAGAAAGATTGAGTTTCAATAAGTTGTTGCAGCAATTTTAAGGCTTGCGCTTGCAGCTGTGAAATATCCATTATTTTAAAATTTTTGTGTGTATTGAATCTTCTTGAAGTAAGTTGGGTCCGCCTAAACTCACTTTAGAAACTCCTTCTTCTAAGGCATAAAAACAGTTATGAAGTTTTGGTAACATTCCCTCACTAATAATTCCATCTTTTAGAAGCTTTTGATAGCGGACTGTGTCTAATTTTTCAACTACCGAAGTATCATCTGAAGGATCCTGTAAAACTCCATTCTTTTCAAAACAGAAAAAAAGTTCAGTTTCATATTCCGAAGAAAAAGCAATCGCGATCTCGGCCGCTACCGAATCTGCATTGGTATTAAAAAGCTGCCCCTCCTTACTACATGAAATAGCCGAAAATACAGGGGTGATGTCTTGCACTAAAAGTGAAGAAATGAAATGAGTATTAATTTCTTCTACATCTCCCACAAAGCCAAAGTCGATCTCCTTAACAGGTCGTTTTTTAGAGATAATGCTTTTACCATCTGCACCACATAAACCTACGGTATTACTTTGTAAAGCTTGTAACTTCGCCACTATCTTCTTATTGATTAAACCTGCATAGGTCATTGTTATTACATCCATGGTATTGGCATCGGTTATCCTTCTTCCATCCACCATGGTAGTTTTATAGCCTAATTTATCTGCTAATTCCGTCGCCATTTTTCCACCGCCATGAACTAAAATCTTTGGTCCTTCCAGAGAAGTAAAATCCTCAAGAAACAAATTTAAGTCATGTTCATTCTCAATGAGTTTCCCTCCTATTTTAACAACTTTAAGCTGATGTTTTTTCATGCTATCTTTATTACTCAATAAATTCAAATCTTCTATTCACGTGTTGGTCAAGTAACTTTTGATTTACTTCTTAGTTTTTCAACAACTTTTTTAAGACTGCTTGTGCCGCAAAAGTTCGGTTATTTGCCTGATGTATCACTACAGAATTGTCGCTGTCCAATACCTCATCTGCAATTACAATATTTCTTCTTACCGGTAAACAATGCATTACTCTCGCATTATTAGTATGCTGCAATTTTTCCAAATTAAAGGTCCAGGCATTATCTGCGCGTAATACATCTCCATAATGCTCATAACTACTCCAGTTCTTCACATATACAAAGTCGGCATCTTTTAATGCTTCTTCCTGATCGTGAATAATGGGAGTATCTTTGGTGACATCAGAATTTAACTCATATCCAACCGGATGTGTAATAGTAAAATCTACATCCATTTTCTGCATCATTTCCACGAAAGAATTTGGCACCGCATGTGGTAAGGCACGAGGATGAGGCGCCCAGGTGAGCACTACTTTCGGACGCTTTACCTGCTTCAATTCTAAAATGGTCAAAGCATCGGTGAGTGCTTGTAAAGGATGCCCGGTTGCACTTTCCAAATTCAAAATTGGGACAGACGCATATTCCTTAAAACCATTCATCACCATTTCAGCGTTATCCTTATCTTTATCCTTCAATTCTGGGAAAGCACGCACGGCAATAATATCACAGTACTGAGACAGCACCGCAGCCCCTTCTTTAATATGTTCGGCTTTGTTGGAATCCATCACTACACCATCTTCAAATTCCAGTGCCCATCCATCGCTATTCACATTCATTACCATAACTTCCATTCCAAGTAATTTCGCAGCCTTTTCAGTACTAAGACGGGTTCTTAGACTTGGATTGAAAAAAAGCATTCCCAAGGTCTTTCCTTTTCCTAACTCTGGATCTGAGTTATGTTCTTTAAGTTTCAACGCATCTTCCAATAATTCCGGGAGATCTTCTATATCTGATAAATTGATGTAATTCTTCATTCTTATTTTTTTCTCTTTCTGTTTTTCAGAAAAATTGGCAGTTACTATTTGTTTAATTCAGCTTTTAAAGCTTCGAAAAACATTTCGAAATGTTTCTTCTCTATATTTAATGGGGGTAAAATTCGAAGTAGTTTTTTATTAGAAGAAGCTCCGGTAAAAATGTGATGTTCAAATAACAGTGTTTTTCGAAGAGCTGCAATCTCAAAATCGAATTCCAAACCGAGCATTAAACCTCTTCCTTTCAATTGTTTTATTTGTGGAATTCTTTTAACCTCTTCCTGTACAAATTCAAAAAGCTGTTTTGCATTCTTTAATAATTCTTCATTTTCAAGTACCTCCAATACGGCAATTCCCGCAGCACAGGCCAAATGATTCCCACCAAACGTAGTTCCTAACATGCCATGCTTTGCCGGAATGCTGCTGTCAATCAGGATTCCTCCAATTGGAAATCCGTTCCCCATTCCTTTGGCTATAGAAATTATTCCTGGCCGAATACCGTGTTTTTGGTATGCAAAGAAATCTCCTGTTCTTCCGTAACCAGACTGAACCTCATCGGCAATGAGCACCGCTCCATATTTTTCACACAACTCAGCCGTTTTCTGATAAAAAGATGTACTGGCTTCATCCAACCCTCCAACACCCTGGATCACTTCCAGGATTACTGCAGCGGTTTCTCCTTTTTTCAGTTCAGATTCCAAACCTGCAATATCTTCAAAAGCAAGTTTTGTAACCTTATGCAATTGATTTAAAGGAGCTTTTATCCCTTCATTATCTGTTACTGCTACAGCCGCAGAAGTCCTTCCGTGGAAAGCTTTATCGAAGTAAATAACATCGCTTTTTCCTGTATGAAAAGAAGCCAGCTTCAAAGCATTTTCATTCGCTTCAGCCCCTGAATTACACAAAAAAAGACTGTAATCTTTGATATCCGCTGCGTTTTCTAATTTCTCCGCCAATTCCTCTTGTAAAGGATTTTTAATCGAATTGGAATAGAATCCTAGATCCTGTAATTGTGATCTGAGTTTTTCTACATAATGTGAATGCGCATGACCTATAGAAATTACAGCATGACCTCCATAAAGATCAAGATAAGCGGTTCCTTTATCATCATAAACAAATGCCCCTTTTCCTTTCACAGGAGTGATATCATACAGAGGGTATACATCAAATAATTTCATAGTTACGTAGTTGAGATTGAATTGATCTTTTTGAAAGAAGCTTGTATTCCTTTAATTAATGATGAGCTTAAGCCTTCATGTTCCATTTCATTTAGGCCTTCAATAGTACATCCTCTAGGCGTAGTTACCTTATCAATCTCTTCTTCAGGGTGATTGCCGGAATCGATCAATAAACTGGCTGCACCCAGACAGGTTTGCATAGAAAGCTCCTGTGCTTCTTTAGCATCGAAACCAAGTTGTACCGCTCCCTGAGTAGTAGCACGTATCAACCTCATCCAAAATGCGATACCACTTGCGCAAATAACTGTTGCTGCCTGCATTTTACTTTCAGGAATAATAATACTTGTACCCAGCCTATTAAAAATAGCTTCGGCCACAGAAATACGTTTTTCCCCTTTTGTATTGCTGCATAAACAAGTCATAGATTTCCCAACCGCAATAGCTGTATTTGGCATCGCCCTAATGATGAATTGATCTTCTCCTACTATTTGCTCAATTCTAGGAATTTTAAAACCTGTTACAGTAGAAATTATAATATGCTTTTCGGTTAAAAGATCTTTAATTTCATGGAGAATATTCTCTAATTGCAACGGTTGCACAGCAAAAATCAGTACATCTGAATTTTGTACCGCTTCTTTATTGTCGGAAGTTAATTTTACTCCTGAATACTCTTCCAAATCATTAATATCTTCCAACTTACGTTTAGAAAGGTACAGGCTGGTGATCGCATTTTTAACAATAAGTCCTTTTGCAATCGACTTCCCCAGGTTTCCGGTTCCTATAATGGCTACTTTCATAATTTTAATTTTTTATCACTATTCAAGTGAGTGATTTCGAACTCCTAGAAATAATTAGCTTTTAAACGAAGACCTGTATCTTCTGCTAATCCAAACATCAAATTCATGTTTTGCACCGCCTGACCGGAAGCGCCTTTTAGCAAGTTATCAATAGCACTGGTAATCAATAAATTGTTATTTAGTTTTTTCAGATTTATCAAACACTTATTGGTATTCACCACCTGTTTTAAATGAATCTCCTCATCTACCACAAATGTGAAAGCCGCATCTTTGTAATATTCTTTATAGATCTTTTTGGCATCTTCTATAGTTCCACTAAACCTGGTATAAGAAGTTGCAAAAATGCCTCGTGAAAAATTTCCTCTATTCGGAATAAAATTGATTTCCGATGTATGTTCAGGCTGAAGCACTTTTACACTTTGCCCTATTTCATTTAAATGCTGATGCTCAAATTCTTTATAAGCTGAAAAATTATTATCCCGCCAAGTGAAATGAGTAGTAGCCGATAAAGAAGTTCCTGCTCCCGTAGCTCCCGTAACTGCATTAATATGCAATTCATCCTGAAGTAATTTTTCACCGGCTAGAGGTAAAATAGCCAAACTAATAGCTGTGGCAAAACATCCTGGATTCGCTATAAACTGTGCTTTCTTTATTTCCTCTTTTCTGAATTCCGGCAAACCGTACACAAAACTGTGATCTTCAGAATTCATTCTATAATCGGTACTGAGATCGATCACTTTTGTAGTGGCTGAAAATGGATTTTTATTCAAGAATTCAATAGAATTCCCGTGCCCCAAGCATAAAAAAACCACTTCCACATCTCGATTGATATTTCCACTGAAGTGTATATCGGTTTCTCCCAATAGATCCTGATGGATGCTTGAAATTGGGGATCCTGCCTGGGAAGTGCTAAATATAAAGTCTATTTTTACTTCAGGATGCCTCAACAAGATTCTGAGTAATTCTCCAGCAGTGTAACCTGCTCCTCCAATAATTCCTGCTGTGATCATCCTTTATTTTTTACATGTTGATAAATCTTCCCAGAGTTAGAGAGTATCTTAATAAAACCTTTGGCATCATCTGCAGTCCAAGCCGTATTCTCTTCGCCATATTTTCCAAAACCATTATTCATAAGATCGAATTCAGATTCAATTCCATCTAAAGCAAATCTATATGGGTGCAATGTAATAAACACCGCCCCTGTCACCTGCTCCTGCGAGCTTTGCAAGAAAGCTTCAAAATCACGCATTACGGGGTCAAGATATTGGCCTTCATGTAAATGAGTTCCATACCAGTTGGCGATGTAATCTTTATGCTGAAGTTGCCATTTGCTCAAGGTATGCTTCTCTAATAAATGATGAGATTTAATGATGATGGTAGCTGCAGCAGCTTCAAAACCAACTCTCCCTTTTATTCCGATAATAGTATCCCCTACATGTATATCTCTTCCTATCGCATATTTTGAAGCGATCTGTTCTAACATTTCAATGATAGCCTCAGGAGTATTCTCCTCTCCATTAATGGCTGTTAATTCTCCCTTATTAAAACCAAGACTTATATGTTTAGGTTCATTTTCTGATAATTGAGAAGGATAAGCAGATTCCGGTAGAGATTTATGCGATGTTAGCGTTTCGGCTCCTCCTACACTTGTTCCCCACAGGCCTTTATTTACAGAATATTTGGCCTTTTCCCAGTTCATATCCACACCATGACTTTTAAGATATTCGATCTCTTCCTGCCTGGTTAGTTGTTTATCTCTAATTGGAGTAATAATCTTTATTCCTGGCGCCAGAGTTTGAAAGATCATATCAAATCTCACCTGGTCGTTCCCTGCACCCGTGCTTCCATGTGCTATATATTCAGCACCAATTTCTTTGGCATAATTCACAATCTCTATTGCCTGAATAATACGTTCGGCACTTACCGATAAGGGATAGGTATTATTTTTAAGCACATTTCCAAAAATCAGATATTTTACCACCTTATCATAAAATGTAGAAATGGCGTTAATATTCTTATAGGTTTTAGCACCCATCTTAGTTGCCTTATAGCCTATTTCCTTTATTTCTTCATCTGAAAATCCGCCTGTATTTACACTTACCGCATGAACTTCAGTATCTTTCTCATGTGATAAATATTTTGCGCAGTAAGAAGTATCTAATCCTCCGCTATATGCTATTACTATTTTTTTCATTCCTGTATATTTTTTGATCAATTTGATTCTTTATCTTTTTTGTAGAACAAGGTCTGTTTAATGCTTTTTAATCTTCTATAGGTTTTTTCATTAAAACTCTCGTGCCTTGGCTTTTCTTCTTTCTTCTTATTCGGATCGTATAGCATGCCTGTGCATAAGCACATCTTACGTTCGGTACGGGTAAGAATATCATAATTCTTGCAAGTTTGACAACCTTTCCAAAAGCTCTCATCATCAGTTAATTCTGAAAAAGTAACGGGTTGATATCCTAACTCGTAGTTAATTTTCATTACCGCCAAACCTGTGGTAATTCCAAAGATCTTTGCACCGGGATATTTATTTTGGGAATGTTCAAAAATGGCTTTTTTGATATCTTTTGCAAGACCTTGATTTCTATAATCGGGGCTAACAATTAAACCTGAGTTGGCTACGAATTTGTCGTGCCCCCAAACTTCTATATAGCAAAATCCCGCAAAATTATCTCCATCCAAGGCGATAATGGCATTGCCATTCTCCATCTTGGTGATGATATATTCAGGAGTTCTGCGGGCAATTCCCGTACCCCGAACCTTTGCCGATTCAGCTATAGTGTCACAAATGGTCTCTGCATATTTTGCATGAGCCTTGTTAGCAATGAGTATTTTCATCTGCTAAGAAATTTAGTATGAAAAAAAATATTTTGTATTGTTATCTGGGGAAAAGAACCGGACTCACCTAAGTTCCATAAAATTATACACGCACAAGGCGGCGCGGAAAACGGCGTAAGGGGAAACGTTCAGAAGTTATTCTGAAATCATTCGCTAAATATACTGGGATAAAATTTTTCAAGATGTGAAATTCAAAAACTATTAAAAAAAGAAAAAAATGCATTGCTTACCGTCACTACTAGCGTAGCCGGAAGCGCAATATGGGTAATATTATTTCTTTCATTGAAATCACGGGATAAATGTACATTATTTTTTTTACCAACAAAACAGTTTAGATCAAAAATTGAAATAAATCTGGACTGTTATTCAAATATTGCCCAAAGAACTTTTGATCTTTCATTCGTTGTACCAAAGGTTCGAAATCGTTTGGATCCTTCAATTCAATACCTACTACGGCCGGGCCATTTTCCCGATGATGTTTTTTAGAATATTCAAAATGGGTAATATCATCGTCTGGTCCCAGTACTTTTGCCACAAATTGCTTTAATGCCCCGGCTCTTTGAGGAAAACGCACAATAAAATAATGTTTAAGCCCCGCGTAGAGCAAAGCCTTTTCTTTTATCTCGGCAGTACGGGTAATATCATTATTGCTTCCACTAATAATGCATACAACATTCTTTCCTTTTATCTCTTCAGAAAACATATCCAGAGCGCTAATAGACATGGCACCTGCGGGTTCCACCACTATAGCATCTTGATTATAAAGATCTAAAATGGTCTGGCATATCTTTCCTTCCGGAACAGTGATCATTTCATCCAGTGAATTGATACAAATATCAAAATTGCGCTGTCCCACCTTTTGAACTGCAGCACCATCTACAAATCTGTCTATTTCGGCAAGCTCTACCAGTTTACCTTCTTTAAGTGATAGACTCATAGAGGGCGCTCCTTCCGGCTCAATTCCTATTATTTTAGTGTTAGGTGAAAGATTTTTGAAAATAGACGATAATCCTGCTAATAGCCCACCACCACCAAGGGGAGCAAAGATATAGTCTATAGGAACATTGGTTTGCTCTAATATTTCTAAAGCGATGGTCGCCTGTCCTTCAATTACTTTTTCATCATCAAAAGGATGAATAAATACGAGTCCATGTTCATCACCATATTTAATGGCATTCTTATATGAGTCGTCAAAAGTGTCTCCTTTAAGGACAACTTTTACCCACTCCCCCCCAAACATATTGGTTTGCTCTACCTTTTGCTTGGGAGTAGTTATAGGCATATAGATCACGCCTTTAACCTTAAGATTATTACACGCAAATGCCACTCCCTGGGCATGATTTCCGGCACTGGCGCAAATAACCCCTTTATCGAGCTGACTTTGCGATAAACTTGATATTTTATTATACGCACCTCTAATTTTATAAGATCTTACCTGTTGAAGATCTTCTCTTTTTAAAAGCACATTAGCTTCAAACTTCTTACTATAGGTAAATGAAGGTGCTAAAGGTGTTTTTACAACTACCTTTGAAATTCTCGCTGCTGCTTGCTCTACAGCTTGTAGCTGCGGTGTATATACTTCTTTCTTTACCAGATAGCTCATTACGCATGGATTTTTTTCATTTCTGTCATTGCTTCTCGCAACCTTTTTCCAACAACTTCTACGGGATGTTTTCTAATAGAAGAATTCACCGCTATTAAAGTTTTATTGTCTACCCCAGTATCCTTGGTGCCGTAGGCTTTACCTATAAGACCGGATTCCAGATTGGTAATGTAATCCTGAATTAAGGGTTTACAAGAATGGTCGAAAAGGTAGCAGCCATATTCGGCAGTGTCAGAAATAATTCTATTCATTTCATATAATTTCTTTCTTGCAATGGTATTGGCTATTAGTGGTGCTTCATGTAGAGATTCATAGTAAGCAGATTCTTCAATTATTCCCGCCTCTACCATAGTTTCGAATGCCAGTTCTACCCCAGATTTCACAAAAGCTACCAAAAGCACTCCTTTATCAAAATATTCCTGTTCGCTAATAGCTTCAGAGGTAGCTTCAGTTTTTTCAAAAGCAGTATTCTCTGTAGCGGCACGCCATTCCAGTAGTTCCTTATCGTCGTTCGCCCAATCCTGCATCATTCGAGAACTGAAAGCTCCAGAGATAATATCATCCATATGCTTTTGAAAAAGAGGACGCATTAGTTCTTTTAATTCTTCTGAAATTTCATTCGCTTTTATTTTTGCCGGGTTAGAAAGTCTATCCATCATGTTGGTAATTCCCCCGTGTTTTAAAGCTTCAGTAATTGTTTCCCAACCATACTGAATAAGTTTGGCTGCATATGCCGGTTCCACACCTTCAGCTACCATTTTATCGAAACTTAAAATAGACCCGGTTTGTAACACTCCACATAAAATGGTTTGTTCTCCCATAAGATCCGATTTTACCTCAGCCACAAATGAAGAATGCAACACTCCTGCTCTATGTCCTCCCGTTGCGAAAGCATATGCCTTTGCCCATTCAAAACCAATATTTTGCGGATCATTTTCAGGATGCACGGCAATAAGGGTAGGCACCCCAAAACCTCTTTTATACTCCTCTCTAACCTCAGTCCCCGGACATTTAGGTGCCACCATTATAACCGTGATATCTTCACGTATCTTCATTCCCTCTTCTACGATATTGAAACCATGAGAATAAGAAAGCACTCCTCCCTCTTTTATATGTGGTAATATATTGTTGATTACAGGGGTATGTTGCTTATCGGGCGTTAGGTTTATAACCAGATCGGCTGAAGGGATAAGTTCTTGATAAGTGCCCACCTTAAAGTTATTTGATGAAGCATTTTTATAAGATTGTCGCTCCTGCTTAATGGCTTCTTCGCGTAAGGCATAGGAAACATCCAACCCACTGTCGCGCATGTTTAAGCCCTGATTAAGTCCTTGCGCACCGCAGCCTACAATTACTATTTTTTTATCTTTTAAAGCATTAATTCCATCACTAAATTCTTCACTTTGCATAAAGCTACAAGTACCAAGTTGTGCTAGTTGATCTCTTAATGATAGGCTATTAAAGTAGTTTGTCATGATATTGAATTTGTTGTATTAAAATTTTCAAGAATACTTGAAATTGGCATTTCATTTTTGGATACGGCTATTGTTCCGGAACGTACAAATTGCATTAGTCCGTAGGGTTTAAGTTTTTCATATAAATTTTCTATTTCGTGGCGTTTTCCGGTCTTCTCAATCACAAAGAAGTTTTGAGTAACGGTTACTATTCTGGCATTTGTATCTTTTATAAAGTCTTGTATGTTTAGATCCTCTACAAATTCAGAGGATTTCACCTTGTAAAGTGCAGTTTCCTGAAAGATCATTTCATCATCAGTATGATAAAATGCTTTTATAACTTCGATCTGCTTCTCTATCTGACCAACAATTTTCTTGATCTGCTCTTCAGCAACTTCTACCACAATTATAAATCGCATCACTTCGTTAACCTCACTTTTAGAAGCCGTAATACTTTCTATATTGATATGCCGTTTAAGAAATATTGCTGCAATTCTGCTTAGCAAGCCTATATTGTTTTCCGTGTAAATTGAAACGGTATAATTCTTCTTTTCCATTACTCTAATAATATTTCTGAAACCGAAGCCCCTGTTGGGATCATTGGGAATACGTTTTCTTCCTGTTCAACTTTTACCTCCAAAAAATAAGCCTCCTTAGATTCCATCATTTCTTTAACTGCGTGCTCTAATTGAGAACGCTCGGTAACCTGTTTGGCTTTTATATGATATCCTTTAACAATGGCTATAAAATCTGGGTTTACCATCTCGGTGCTGGCGTAACGTTTATCAAAAAACATTTGCTGCCACTGGCGTACCATTCCTAAAAAACCATTATTCAACACCACAATTTTAACTGGCACCTTTGTTTGAAAAATGGTTCCTAATTCCTGAATGGTCATTTGATACCCCCCATCGCCAATTATTGCAACTACTTCTCTATTTGGAACCCCCATCTTTGCTCCAATAGCGGCCGGTAAGGCAAATCCCATAGTTCCCAATCCTCCCGAAGTAACATTGCTTCTGGACTGATTGAATTTTGAATAGCGACAAGCGATCATTTGGTGCTGACCTACATCAGATACAATTACCGCATCACCTTTCGAGCAATGATTAATCTCATCTATAACCTCAGCCATTCCTAACATGCCTTTTTCAGCATTTAGATCATTTTTGATGATCTTTTCAAATTCAATATCATAAAGTTCTTTGAACTTTTGTTGCCACGAAGCATGAGCATTTGGTTTTAATAACTCTAATAAGGCTTTCAGGGTTTCCTTCACATCTCCCAGTACAGGAACATCAGCTTTTACATTTTTATCAATTTCTGCCGGATCAATTTCGAAATGAATCACTTTTGCCTGTTTAGCATAATGTTTCAAATTTCCGGTAACCCTATCGTCAAAGCGCATTCCTATGGCAATAAGTACATCACATTCATTGGTAAGCATATTAGGTGCATAATTTCCATGCATTCCAACCATACCTACATTCAACGGGTGATCTGTATCTAAAGCCGATAAACCCAAGATGGTCCAGGCAGCAGGTAATCCGGCTTTTTCAATAACTTGTTTTAATAACTCTTCAGCATTACCTAAAATAACGCCTTGTCCAAATACCACTAAGGGTTTTTTAGCTGAATTTATCAGGTCAGCAGCTCTTTCCACCTGAAGCAGGTTCACTTCCGGAAATGGGTTATAACTGCGAATCCCTGAGCACTTTTTGTAACTGAATTCTAAAGAATCGAACTGCGCATCTTTAGTAATATCTATTAAAACAGGACCAGGGCGACCAGACCTCGCTATATAAAAGGCTTTAGCTAAGACTTCAGGAATTTCTGAAGCTTTTGTCACCTGATAGTTCCATTTTGTAATGGGGGTAGAAATTCCCACAATATCGGTCTCCTGAAAGGCATCACTTCCTAATAAATGCGAACCTACCTGCCCGGTGATACACACCATAGGAGTGGAATCTATTTGAGCATCGGCAATACCAGTTACTAAATTCGTCGCTCCGGGACCTGAAGTAGCAATAGCAACTCCTACTTTTCCGGTAACTCTTGCAAATCCTTGCGCGGCATGAGTTGCTCCTTGCTCATGTCTGGTAAGGACGTGGTGAATTTTATCCTGGTACTTATACAATTCGTCGTATACAGGCATAATGGCCCCACCGGGATACCCGTAAATAGTTTTTACCCCTTCTTCCAACAGACATTTTATGACTGCCTCTGCCCCCGATACTGTGGTGGCATGAGTGGTAATTTTTTCGAAGCTAGCTGTTTTTACTTCCATAATTCACCTTATTAAAATTCATCGGTTACGCACCCCTGGGATGCCGATGAAACCGTTCTTGCATATTTATAAAGCACCCCTTTTTCAAACTTTAAAGCAGGGGCATTCCAATTTCTTCTTCTATCTTCAACTTCCTGATCGCTGAGAGCTACATTTATTGTATTAGTTTCTGCATTAATTGTAATTTCATCTCCGTCTTTTAAAAAAGCTATCAAACCACCTTCCTGCGCTTCAGGAGTAATATGGCCCACTACGAAACCGTGAGTTCCCCCAGAAAATCTACCATCGGTAATAAGAGCTACATCTTTACCGAGCTTTGCTCCCATAATGGCCGCTGTAGGTTTTAGCATTTCAGGCATACCTGGCCCTCCTTTTGGACCTTCAAACCTAATTACCACTACGTCACCCTTTTTTACTTTACCACTGGAAATACCATCATTTGCTTCATATTCACTATTGAACACCTTAGCTCTTCCTGTGAACATTAAGCCTTCCTTTCCGGTAATTTTTGCTACTGAACCCTGTTCAGCCAGATTTCCATATAGAATTCTTATATGCCCCGATTTTTTAATGGGATCACTTAACGGATGAATAACATCTTGTCCTTCCTCCAGATTTGGAACATCCTTTAGATTCTCGGCTAAGGTTTTCCCGGTAACTGTAAGGCAATCCCCATGTAACATCCCTTCTTTCAACATATATTTTAGAACTGCAGGAATGCCTCCAATTCTATGAACATCTTCCATTAAGTATTTTCCACTAGGCTTTAAATCGGCTAAAAATGGAGTACTCTCACATATCTCTTCAAAATCGGCCATAGTAAATTCTACCTCTGCAGCTTTTGCAATCGCTAGAAAATGAAGTACTGCGTTGGTAGAACCTCCAAGTACCGTTAGTAAGCGAATTGCATTTTCAAGCGACTTTTTGGTTACGATATCCCTTGGTTTAATATCTTTTTCTATTAATAATCGCACTGCTTTTCCTGCAGCAATACTTTCATCTTTCTTCGCATCACTTATAGCCGGATTAGATGAATTATACGGTAGAGCCATTCCTAGAGCTTCGATAGTGGAGGCCATGGTGTTGGCCGTATACATTCCGCCACATGCCCCTGCTCCCGGGCAGGCTTTTTCAATAACCTGATCATAATCCTCATCGCTAATATCTCCGGCAACCCTCGCTCCCCATGCTTCAAAAGCTGATACTACATCCAATTTTTCACCCTTATGGCATCCTGAAGCAATTGTACCCCCATATACTAAAATGGCGGGGCGATTAATTCGTAACATCGCCATTAAAGCGCCAGGCATATTTTTATCACACCCTACTACTGTTATAAGCGCATCATAAGACATAGCATGAATAACAGTTTCAATAGAATCTGCAATAAGATCTCTAGAGGGTAAGGAATATCTCATTCCCGGCGTTCCCATTGAAATACCATCGCTAACTCCAATAGTATTAAAGATTAAACCAACTAATTCATTAGAATTACTTCCTTCTTTGACCAGTTTAGCTAAGTCATTTAAATGCATATTACAAGGGTTGCCTTCATAACCTGTGCTTGCAATTCCTACAAATGGCTTCTTAAAATCTTCTTTGGTTAATCCTATAGCATGCAGCATTGCCTGAGCTGCGGGATTTGAATCGTTTTGAGTTAAAATCTGACTATATTTATTCTCCATATTTGTTTTTCAGTCTAAATATTGATTAAAATTAGTTTCTTAAGAATATCACTGAGAAAATGGCCGTGAGAGAAAATTAATTTCAATAAAGGTTTTTAAAATATAAAACATTGATTATCAATAAAATAAAACACAATTCTTTACGATAGCTGAAATTTTTAAAAAGTAAAACATCTATATCTCGAATAAAGCAGTGTTCGTACACCTTTTAAGTACCGAATTATTCCATTTTAGGATATTCCGAAATTATATTCTGTTCGATTTTTAATATCCCTTTTATGGGAAGCTTTTTTGAGAATATCGTAAAAATCAGCTTTTTTAAAAATCCATGTTTCAATTGGATTTAATGAAGATGATAATGTATCTTAACCTTATAAGATTAGAAGACAACCTAACAAAACATGGAATACGATATCCCGGAAATTTTAAGATCTCAAAAAAGCTTTTTTAACCAAGGCCACACCCTTGATGTGGGAAAGAGAATTGAAAAATTAAAATTATTAAAACAGGTTATAGAAAAAAGGGAAACAGCTATTTGTGATGCGCTATACAAGGATTTCAAGAAACCTACATTTGAAAGTGTACTCACTGAAACTTCTTTTATTCTTCTGGAGCTAAAAAGTATTTTAAAAAGTCTTAAAACCTGGACTAAACCGCAAAAGGTAACAAGCAGCTTCCTTAATTTTCCCTCTTCCGATTATATTTACTCAGAGCCTTATGGCAACTGTTTGATAATAGCTCCCTGGAATTACCCATTTCAATTAGCTATATCCCCTATTATTGGAGCAATTGCAGCAGGAAATACCGTAATATTAAAACCCAGCGAACTTTCTTCTAACACTTCTCAAGTTTTATCGGAAATTTTGAAGGAAGTATTTGAACCAGCATGGGTACAGGTAATTCTAGGAGGAGTCTCCATTTCCGAAAAGCTGTTAGCACAGAAATGGGACTATATTTTCTTTACAGGGAGCGTGGGAGTTGGTAAAATTGTAGCCAAGGCAGCGGCTCCTCATTTAACTCCGACTACATTGGAATTAGGAGGAAAAAATCCTTGTATAATTCATAGTTCAGCTAAAATTGGACTCGCAGCTAAGAGAATTGTATGGGGAAAATATATTAATGCAGGTCAAACCTGTATTGCTCCAGATTATATTTTGGTAGATGCCTCCATTAAAACTCCTCTTATTGAAGCACTAAAAAAAGAGATTACAGCAGCCTACGGAACAGATCCACGATCTTCCTCTGATTACGCACGGATTATAAATGATAAAAATTTTCAGCGTTTGGAAGATTTGATTAAGAATGAGACTTGCATCGCTGGCGGAACAACAGATGTGCTTGATCGCTATATAGCTCCCACGATTATTGATGAACCAACTCGGGAAAGTAAAATCATGGAAGATGAGATATTCGGACCTTTATTACCTGTGATCTCGTACACTTCAGAAACTGAGATTGAGACCATTATTAATTCTTATGAAAAACCCCTCGCTTTGTATATATTCAGTGAAAAAAAAGCTTTTACTGAAAAAATATTGAAAAAATTCAGCTTTGGCGGAGGAGCCATAAATGATGTAGTCGTACAGGTTGCTAATAAGAATTTACCCTTTGGAGGCGTGGGGAACAGTGGAATGGGAGCATATCATCACAAATATAGCTTCGATATCTTTTCTCACAAGAAAAGCATTTGTCGGCGCGCAACCTGGTTGGACGTACCTTTAAGATACGCCCCCTATAAGAATAAGTTGCCTCTTATTAAAAAGTTGCTAAGCTAATTGTAATTATTTTTTACGCTTAAGAGAATATAAATCTTTACGTCTATCTTTCATATTACGAACACTTCCAAAGTTATGTAGTTCCTTTAGCAAGTCCAGATCTACATCAACTAAAAGCGTGCTTTCGGTATTAGGTGTTGCTTCTGCTTTAATTCCGTTTACAGGAAAAGCAAAATCTGAAGGTGTAAAAACAGCACTTTGAGAATATTGAATATCCATGTTATTAACCTTTGGTAAATTTCCCACTGATCCGGCTACTGCAACATAGCATTCATTTTCTACTGCTCTCGCCTGAGCACATATTTTCACTCTGGAATATCCATTCTGGGTGTCTGTCATAAAAGGAACAAAAAGAATATTCATTCCTTCTTCGGCCAATAGTCGAGGTAGTTCCGGGAATTCTACATCATAGCAAATCAATACTCCAATCTTGCCGCAATCGGTGTCAAAAGTTTGTAAACTGTTACCGCCTTTCATCCCCCAGGCCGATTCTTCAGCAGGAGTAATGTGCAGCTTTTCATAACGCTCTACACTACCGTCTCTTCGGCATAAAAATCCGACGTTATACATATGTTCACCCACCGCCTGTGGCATACTTCCCGTAATGATATTGATATTGTAGGTAATGGCGAAATTTCGGAAAGTCTCCAATAATCTATCGGTATAAGAAGACAAGCCACGAATTGCCTCAGCTTCGTTCAAATGATTGAACTGCGCCATTAATGGAGCGTTGAAAAGTTCGGGAAATAAGATAAAATCACTTTGATAATCGCTCACCGCATCTACAAAGAATTCGATTTGAGAAACAAGCGCATCGTAATCCTTAAAAAGACGCATTTGCCACTGTACCAACCCTAACCGAACGACCTTTTTCTTAGTATCGATCAATTTTTCCGGTTTGGTATAATAGATATTATTCCACTCCATAAGAGTAGCAAACTCCTTGCTTTCATGATCGCCGGGCAAATACCCCTTGATCACTTTTTTAACGTGAAAATCATTAGAAAGCTGAAAAGAAAGCACAGGATCGTGAATCTCTTTAAGCTTTACTTTTTCAATATATTTTTTGGGAGTCAACTCTTGAGCGTAAGGTCCGTAATTAGGAATCCTGCCTCCAAAGATGATGGCTTTCAAATTTAGCTGCTCACAGAGTTCCTTACGAGCTTCATAAAGTCTTCTACCCAATCGCATTCCCCTATATTCGGGATGAATAAAGACATCTATTCCATAGAGAACATTTCCATTCTTATTGTGAGTGGAGAAATTTTCTCCTCCCACGATATCGGTATACTTATGATCGTCGTCAATCTTATCATAATCTACGATGATAGAAAGCGCACAACCCGCTATCTTTCCATCTATAATGATACAAAACTGTCCATCAGGAAATTTATTTACGAGTGTTTTTATATCGGCCTTGCTCCAGTAAGCATTTTCCATGCTGGAATACACCTCTATCATGGAAAGCTTTAACTCTTCATAATCTTTAACGCGTAGGTTTCGTAATTCTATTGTAGCTGAATCTAACACAATTCTTTGAGTTTATTGAATGCGAAGATACTCAGGAAATCAATCACTTTAAAAAAATAATACTGATTTAGCAGGAAGCGATAAACTGAAGATAAAAATGACGGTATCAATAAAATCAAGGTATTATAGAACTACAGTCCTATATATCTACCATCTGATTTTTGATTGCAAAAAGAACCAGTCCTACCCTACTCTTTACTTCCAGTTTATGGAAGATACTTTCTCTGTATCCGTCTATGGTTTTAGGGCTTAAATTCATTTCATTTGCAACCTCTTTATATGTAAGCTCAGAACAGGCATGCTGCAGGAATTCCATCTCCCGTTTAGTAAGAGATTCCACCTCTCTTTGTTCGTGTTCATTATTTAAAGCTTCGGAAACTTCAGAATTAAAATAATATCCACTATTCACCACCGCATTCAAGGCCTTAGAAAATTCGTTGGGATCTATATCTTTAAGTAAATAGCCTCGACAACCCAAACGAATCATTTTCAGAATTATATGCTCATCGTGCTCCATACTAAGGGCTAACACCGGTTGGTCAGGCTCGCTTTCCTTTAACCAGGCCATGGTTTCCATACCATTTAACACCGGCATTCTAATATCCAGCAAGATGACGTCTGGTTTTGTTTTACCAGACTGAAGGTAATCTACAAGTTCTTGTCCGTTCTTCATCACTGCCAAAACTGAAAAATCTTCAAAGGAATTTACCAGGCCTTGAAGTGATTGGGCAAATAATATATGATCATCAACTATAATGATGGTTTTACTCATTTTGATGGGTCTTGATTGGATAACGTAAAGATACAGAAGTTCCCTTACCAATGGAAGAATTTAGATTAAAGTCGGCATTAATAAGTTTGGCCCGACTGGACATATTGAACATCCCAGAGCTTTTTTCTACTTCTTCAGGATTAAAGCCCAGCCCATCATCTGCAGCAGAAATGTGAAGCCGGTCCTCTGTAATGTTGAATTCAACTTTTAAATTTCCTGCTTTTGAATGTTTTATAACATTCGAAAAGAACTCTTGAAGTATCCTGAAGAGTATTATTTCGTCTTCCTGCGGAATTTCTAGACTATCCTTTAAGGGAACAAAGGAGGTATTCAAAATATTTAAACGTTCAAATCTTGCGAGTTCACTTTTTACGGAAGCTTCCAAACCAGCATATTCAACCACTTCATTATTTAAAGATTTTGAAAGTGCTCTAACCTCTTGTAATGAACTAGACACAACCTCTTGCACATCTTTGATGTTACTTTGTAAAGCTTCATCTACTGAGCTAGTGAGCATATTTAACTGCATATTTGCTACTGATAATAATTGACCAATATTATCGTGAAGTTCCCAGCTTACATTTTTTAATGTTTGTTCCTGGATCTCTAATTTTGATTGCACCAATTCACGCTGAAATCTCTTTTCTGCTTCCATTTTCTCATAGAGCAGTTTATTCTTACGTTTCTGAAAAGTGACAAAAAACACAATTGCAAAAGCCGTCAATAATAAAATGACCACTATAAAATATACAATTAATAAGATCTCTTCTTTTGCGAGCATATCAAGAATCCAATTATAAAACAAGTATACATAAATACATTGGCTATTACTAATAACGGCTTCCATAAAGCTACAAATTCCGGGTTACTGCTCTCAATGAAAAACCGACTATATATTTTTAAAGGAGTAAGAACAATTTGAAAAAATAAAACCCCAATAGCTATATAAAAAGTAAGAGAAGATTTGAATTTTAAAATCGCCTCACTTTTAAGCATTTCACAAAAGTAGAATCCAACACTTATTAAAACTAGAATTGTTCCTGCAATTGCTGTGTATGCAGCATAAGCCATGAAATAAGACCCTGAAAAAATTAAATTAAGAATAGTGGAGAGTATAAAAAATAAGGCAAGGTATTTTAAGGTTTTTTTCCAGGACACAGTTTTAATAAAAGAGCGGAAAAAGTAAGCCAACACACTAAATTCTATAATACCTTTAATATTATATAACCAAAAATTACGCTGAAAAACACTATCTTTTAGGAAACTTAACTTCTTGTAATCAGAAAAATAGGCATATGAAGAATATATTCCAACTATCTCTACTACAAAAGTAAGCCACAAAAAATACACTAAATATTTAGTATACTTATTTCGTGGCTTCACCCTAAATAAATAAAAACTTCCAGCCATTGCAGCTAATAATTCCAGTAGCTGTAAAAAAGTGGCGTATTGTAAATATTCCAATACTTATAAATTTCAATTAATATTTGGACGGTGGCCAACCTACAGAGCCATCATTAAATGGATCTATTTCATCGTTGTCCTCGTAATTATCATCATTTCCTTGATCATCATCATCTTCATCACAACTTTCAAACTTTTTCTTCTTAGAGGCGGCGAGAAACACCGTTGCCAGACTTGGCTTTCCATCTTCTTTGGGATATGCCCCAAACCAAATATTTATTCCTGGATCTTTAATATTTTGTTCTGTAGATTTATCTCTAACATAATCCAGATATTCCTGAAGTTCATCTAAAGTATAATGGATCTTACAAGAATCTTCATGCTTTTTACCGTTAGTTGTAACTTCACTTCGAGTTTTCCACCATTCATCTTGAAGTTCTTTAGCCTGTTTAATAGAAATACATTTACTTGGTTTTTTCATAATTAACTGATTAGTTATTAGTTAGTAAATGTTAAATTTAAATTAAAATTTTAAATTATTACGTGTCTCGAGAAGATTTAGATTTTCCACTTTGAGACCTTTCCCATTTAGAACAAACTAAAAAACCAATTATAAAGCAGGAATACATAAATACATTGGAATATCTGAATAAATCAAAGTGAAAATCTACAAAATGCGGATTCTTTAAAGAAAAATAACGATTATAAATATAAATAGGAGTTGTACTTAAATGCCACACAAGAAAGGCAATGGAACTATAAAAGGGAATATTTCGATAGAACAATAAAATTTTATCGCTTTTTAAGATGTCGTAATAATATGCACCAACACATATTAATAAAAGTATACTTCCGGAAATAGTTGTATAAGAAGATATTGCCTTAAAAAAGGCATCCGTCAGAATAAGATTCAGTAAACTACTAATTACAAAGAATCCCATTAGCCCATAGAGTACTCTTCTTGTTTTGGGAGAGCTTAACTGATATATAAAAAGATTAAAAAATATAGAAAATGAAATAATTTTAAACGAATTATACAGCCAGTAATTGTGCTTAAAAACCGAATACTCTATGTAAGGAAAGGTTTTGTATCCTTCAAAATAGCTCCAAGGGGAATACAATGCTATAAGTTCAATAAATATAGTTAACCATAAGCCATAAATAAAGTAAACTATTCCTTTGTTTGTTGATTTACTGACTTTAAGGTAATATGCTCCACTTACCGCTGCCAGAAATTCAAATATATACACTACATAAATCTTATTTTCTATAATATAATCTAACACTTACACCATCTTTTGCAGAACCAAAATTTTCATAATACTCAGTTCTTAATTTTTTGTTAATATAAAAGTAATTATCTAATTACTTTTAATTTTAAAATATAAAAAAAAGGGGATTTTTCCCCTTGTAGAGCATGGAAGTATCTCCTACATTTGACTTGTCATTTTAGTTATCTAAAGTGTTTTGGGGCTAAAAAGTGTCGTTGAGTGTGAAATATTATTAGGTAGGGCTTTTAATATTTCGTTTGCACCAAACGGCACTTTTTTATTTATATAATTATATTAAGGCAATCTATAATCAAGCATCTTAAACCGTATTTTCTCCCTGGCAACCTTTTGAGCTATTGTATTCATTCCATATTCATTTAGCTGCAAAATTCTGGGATAACCTCCTGTAGTTTGGCAATCTTTCATTAAAACCAGTAACCGGCCTCCCGAGGTGAGCTGCACAGTTCCCGGCATAACAGGTCCAGTTATTATTGGCTTTAAGCTGTTACACATTGTTTCTTTAAGCTGGAAGGCCATTCGGTTATTTTTTTCTGATATTTCGTATTCAGTATTCATAATATTTTGCTTCTCTTGAGTATTTAAAAGGTGGTACTCTGGACCGGGATATACCTCTACCTCATTTGAATGAATATATTCTGAAGAAAATTTAAGCGCGGCATTGATATTTCCAAATTTAGTTGAGTTACTATTATAAAAGAGTTTAATGCCCTTTTCCAGCTTAGAATTTTGGGTAAGGCCTTTATACCAACTTTTACTTCCCAGAATTTCTGAAGTTTGAAAACCTCCCAAGATGGAAAGATATGCCCTGCACCCTTTTTTTCTCCTTCCAAAACTCACGATATCTTCTGAATTAATATCATAAGGTTTACAGTTCTCTATATTAACACCATTTAATTTTGGTTCTAGGTATCCTCCACAAATTGCAATTACAGAAGGCTTTGAAAATTTTAATTTTGGCCCCATTTGTGTAATTTCCAAAATTGCTGCAGAAGGAGAATTACCCAAAATGAGATTACACATCGTTGCCGCATAGGTATCCATTACCCCACTAATTGGTACTCCAAATTTCATAAACCCATACCTTCCATTATCCTGAATAGTGGATAATAATCCAGCTTGAATAACCTCAATTTCAGCTTCCATAAAAAAATGTTTTAAGTTGAAATTTTCCGCGCTTTTTCTGCTCTAATATTTCCAAATATTTCGCTTTCGACACAGCATAGAATTTCACTTTATCTCCCGGCATAATTTGACAAGGTGGAACCACTTTTTTATCGAATAAATCTACTGGTGAATTTCCTATTATTTGCCATCCACCAGGACTTGAAATAGGATAAATTCCAGTTTGTTTTTCACCTATACCAACAGCTCCTTTTTTTACTTCTAAGCGAGGTTCATTTTTACGTGATATATATAGCCTTTCATCCAGCCCTCCCAAGTAAGGAAACCCAGGTAAAAACCCTATAAAATAAACTGTATAAACCGGCGTGGTATGAATCGAGATTATCTCCTCTACTGAAAGGTTCTTCGACTTAGAAATGAGCACAAGATCTAACCCAAATTCAGGATCATAACACACAGGAATATTAAAGAGCTTATTATGTAATTTATTAGTTATATTAGCCTCACTAATTAGCGCTTTAAGAGCAAATATTTCACTATAGACATCCTCTATATTGTATATGTAAATAATTAATAATGAATTATATGTGTTAGTTACTTCAACTTTTTCTTTAATATAAAAATTTTCAATTCTATTTTTATGATAAAGAACAATTTTCAATATATCTTCCTTAATATTTTCTTCGAATTCTATTAAAATAGCTCGCTCACTCAAGGGTCGAATATGTGGTAATTCCTGCTTCACCCCTTCTTTATTTTTAGATTATTTTCCTGAAGTTTACACGTTAAATACTGAAGTATTTCCACAGAATTTGGGGTATCACTATGTATACAAAAAGTGCCTGCATAACAATCTATTTCACGCTCGTTTTCGCAGATAATTTTATGCTGATAAATCATGGAATAAACATGTTTAAAAACCTCCTCTTTTTGAGTAATAAGTGCGTGAGATTCCGACCTTGAAACCAGGCTATAATCATCATTATAATTTCGATCTGCAAAGGCTTCAAAAATCATTGGAATCTTGTTTTTCCCACGCTCATAAATCACTGAATTTTGAGGCACAAAAAGTGGTAAATTATCATCAAATTCCAACAAGAAATCAATTAATAAATCGGCGATTTTTTCATCTTTTGCAGCATCGTTATATAAAGCTCCATGAGCCTTAAAATGACTTATTTTAGCTCCTTGAGATTGGACGATATTTTGCAGATTAAAAATTTGATGTTGTAGAGAATCCTTCAAATCTTTTTTTGAAATTTGCAGAGATAGCCTTCCAAAATTCTCCTTGTCAGGATAAGAAGGATGCGCACCTATTTCAACCTTATTCAAATTTGCCAGGCATACGGTTTCGTACATACTTTTACTTGTTCCGGCATGTCCTCCACACGCGATATTACATGCAGATATAAAAGGCATTAGTTGTGCATCAAAATCGCCACCTTCTCCAAGGTCGCAATTTATATGAATATTCATAATTTTAATTTTTAAATAGCGCTAAACACGCTGTAGATGGTTTTAGCACCAAGAAAGATTGTTATTCCAATTATAAGAACTCCCCATATATTTTGCCACAAAGTATTTTTACGTTTTCCCATTACAGAAGTTCTATTTACAATCCAAAATAGGAAAATTGCAACTATAGGCAATAATAAACCATTAGCTATTTGAGCGAATTTTATAATATCGACAGGTTTTAATTTGAGGGTAGACACAAAGACACCTATAAATAAAATACTTGCCCAAACAGTTCTAAATTTTGCAGACTTTAAACCACAGGTCCATCCGAAACATCCTTTTACCACATATGCTGCAGCCAAAGGGGCTGTTACTGCCGAGGTAATTCCGGCAGAGAATAATCCCAAAGCCATAAACCATGTGGCAAATTGTCCATACAACGGTTTCAAGCCTAATGCAAGATCGGCTCCTGTACTTACATTTGTAAGATGGGGAGCAGCACCACAAATAACAATAGACATAGATACTACGCCTCCAAGAACTATAGCTGCGACAAGCTCTTTTCGAGCAAATGTGAGTTCAGAAGCATATTTCCATTTTTCACTCACCAAAGCAGCGTGTAAAAATAGATTATAAGGCACCACCGTAGTTCCTACAAGCCCTATTACTGTAAAAATACCACTGCTGGTAGTTGCGGGAATGAAAATTCCCTTAAGTATTCCTAAAAAATCTGGTTTTGTTATAATTGCTGTTATTAAGAAGGATATACTCATTAACATTACCAGCGTTATAAAAACTCTTTCCAGTAACTTGTAGCTATTTATAGAGAGTAATAAGAATGCAATTCCTCCTATAATTACTGACCATACATTCAAAGAAAACCCTGGAAAATCTATTGATAGCGGCTTTGTAATCGCTGTTATCCCAAGGACTGCTCCTGAGATATTCCCCGCTTCATAAGCTGCATTACCTATTACAATAGCTGAGAGAATAAGCATTATAGCCATTATTCTTAAAGCAGGATGATGTATTTGTTCTCGAATACTTTCGCTTAAGCCTTTTTGTGAGATTATACCCAAACGAGCCGCCATTTCCTGAAGACTTATACATGCTATTATGGAAAGAAGTAACGCCCACAGCAATCCGTATCCAAAGTTCACCCCTGCCACGGTGCAAACGGTTACGGTACCCGGACCAATAAAAGCGGCAGAAATTAAAAATCCCGGACCTATGTTTTTAAGCCAAGACTTCAATTCCTGATCTTTGATTCTTTTAAAGCGTACAAAGCAAAACTTCCCAGCCAATGTCCTCCTTCATATCCATCCCCTACTAAATTGGGAAAAGAATAAGCTACATGCTTGTCTGCAAGCTTTCTTAAATGACCATACTTTTCAGGATATCTGGTTGCTAGTCCATAGAAAACCCATCCTCTACTAAAATTTAATCCATCAAGATGTACTAATTTTCCATCTTTTCTATCGGACACAACACCGGGTGATAAATCGAAATTTATATTTTTTAATTCTGGCATGAAATCCTCCATCCAAAGAGCAAAAGCTGCTTTAGGTAAAGTTTTGCTCATAAGATCTACTTCTTCCAGACATGGAGAAAGAAAATCGAAACCACTAGGCTCCCACGTTAAAGGGCAATTATCATCCTTTAAGTAAAAATCTTTAGCTCTTTTCTCTATTAATACTCTAAAATCATCATTCTTACTTACTATCGCATAGTCATATGCAAAGCTCAAAGCAAATGCAGTATTGGTATGCTCTCCAACCCGTATTGGATAATTCAGCTTAGGCAGAAATTCGGTAAATCTAGCCACAATAAGATTGGTAAGAGGTTTAATATTTTCAGAAAGCTCGGAACCCATATCGGTATCCCAAGTTTCTAATTCTTCAGCTAATTTAAGCAACCATGCCCAGCCATAGGTTCGCTCATAATCTTCATTATGTTCGGTATTGAAGTATGCAATTTCTGCTTGTATATTTTCTTTAGATAATGAAGCCTCCAACTTATCTTTTATTTCCTGTGCATTCTCCAGCTTAGGAAATTGTTTTAAAAGTTTCACAAGAGACCAATGAGCATGAACTGATGAATGCCAGTCAAAACAACCATAAAAAGCCGGATGAAGCGCCTGAGGTGATTTTAAATCCTTTTCACTCCCTAGGGTTTGCCCTAATTTATTAGGATATTCTACGTTTATACACGCAAGAGGCAATTTAGCCAGTTTATTAGCTTCCTGTAAATTAAGCTCTACAGTTTCTGCATCTAGCAATTCATCAAGAGAAATTTCCTTCCCCATGATGCTATCTGAATCGTTTGAAGCCTTGTTTTCAATATCAGTCCGGTTCTCACCTTTACAACCAATTATTAGTAAAATCAGAATTCCAATTATGGGTTTTTTCATGTTAACTGTATTGAATCTATATTCATTGTTATTTACTCAAATGTATTAAAATCTTATGTAAGCATTTCCAAACTTCCCAATTTTTAACCTAACCAACCTTCACGATCCAAACTTCTATATTGAATTGCTTCACTAATATGAGCACCTTGGATGTGTTCACTAGCTTCCAGATCGGCTATAGTTCTTGCGACTTTCAAAATTCTATCATAAGCTCTAGCTGAGAGATTCAAACGCTCCATAGCTATTTTTAATAGGTTTTTTGATGCTTCGTCTAGCTTACAAAACTCCCTAATCTGTTTCACATTCATCTGTGCATTATAATGCACTTTCTCGTTATTTTGAAATCGAGAGGTTTGGAGATGCCGAGCAGCGGTTACACGCGTTCTTATATCTACGCTACTTTCGCCTTTTCTTTCCTCACTTAGTTTATCAAAGGGAACAGGTGTAACTTCAATATGAATATCTATTCTATCCAATAATGGTCCGCTAATTTTACTCAAATAGCGTTGCATTTCTACTGGAGTAGATGAGTGCGGAGAATCCGGATCATTAAAAAACCCACTCGGACTAGGGTTCATACTTGCCACTAGCATAAAACTCGAAGGATATGTAACTGTAAATTTTGCTCGGGAAATAGTCACCTCCCTATCTTCCAAAGGTTGCCTCATTACTTCCAGCACTCCTCTTTTAAATTCTGGCAATTCATCCAGAAAAAGCACTCCATTGTGGGATAGGGAAATCTCTCCCGGTTGCGGGTATGCACCACCACCAACAAGAGCAACATCCGAAATAGTGTGATGTGGACTTCTGAACGGGCGCTGAGACATTAATCCAACATTCTCCTTAATTTTTCCAACTACACTATGAATTTTAGTTGTTTCCAGAGCCTCTCTTAATGTCATGGGAGGCAGAATACTGGGCAGTCGCTTAGCCAGCATTGTCTTCCCTGCACCGGGGGGACCTATAAGAATTATATTATGTCCACCTGCTGCTGCAATTTCCATACATCTCTTGATAGACTCCTGCCCCTTTACATCTGAAAAGTCATGCTCCAGATGCTCTAAGTTATTATAAAACTCCTCTCTGGTATTGATTTCTGTTCGTTCTAAAGGAATATCCTTGTCGAAGAACCGGATAACCTGTTGAATACTACTAACCCCATATACTTCCAAACCAGTAACAATAGCAGCTTCTTTAACATTTTGAATTGGCAGTATAATCCCTTTAAACCCCTCTTCTTTGGCTTTTATAGCAATTGGAAGTGCTCCTTTTATAGGCTGTAAACCTCCATCCAAGGATAGCTCGCCCATAATTATATAGTCAGAAATTTTTGAAGATTTTATTTGCTGAGAAGCTGCAAGAATTCCCAAAGCTAAAGTAAGATCGTAGGCCGATCCTTCTTTTCTGAGATCTGCCGGCGCCATATTTACCGTGATCTTCTTCCCCGGAAATTTATAAGAATTATTTTGTAGTGCAGCAACTATCCTAAAACTGCTTTCTTTAATTGCGTTATCCGGCAGACCAACAAGATGATAGCCAATACCGGATGCCACATTTACCTCTACCGTAATAGTGGTGGCTTCCACCCCAAATACGGCACTCCCGTAAACTTTTACCAGCATTTAATTTGATTTTATTAAATGTAGCAAAATTTTAAAGAGCTAATTATTTATTTAACGTTTAGCACATTTTTTCTGTAGTGCTCCAATAATGCATCTATTGGTCGTCTTATTATATTACCAATTTCAAGGTTATAAGGTTGAGCTACAGCTCTAATGATATCTTCACTAAAGAAAGCTATAGTACCAATAAAATGAATTGGAACGTTTTGCGCTTGTTTAAAAGACAGCACTCTACTATGCATAAATTCTTTCAAGCCTTCATGAACCAACTTATAGAAATATCCATTTCTTTCATTACTGAAAATAAATTCTGCAAACGATGCTAAATAGGTATTGGGATTCTCCTTTTTGTAAAGATTCTTTTTGATCTCATCGCTATTCAAGTTGAAATCTGTTTCAAATTTCTTAGCGATATCTGGTGGCATTCTTTTGTAGTAGTAATCTCTAATTAATCGCTTGCCAAAATAGTTCCCACTCGCTTCATCCATTAAGATATATCCTAAAGACTCTACTGCCATGTGAATTTCTTTGCCATCAAAATAGCAACTATTAGAACCTGTTCCTAAAATACATACAATTCCCGGCTCTGTAGTAGCGGCATATACTGCAGCTACCATATCTTCCTTCACCATAACCTCTGAAGCATTGGTGAAAAAATTAGCAATAATCCCTTCAAGCAATGCTCTTGGGGTTTCGGTACCACATCCTGCACCGTAGAAATGAACTTTTTCTACTTTATCCTTTACGTCTTGTAAATCTGAATTTTCTTCAATTCGCTGTTCCAGCATTAATTCAGGAAAGACAGCGGGATTAAGACCATTTGTTCGAGTTTTAAATATTTGTTCTCCACTCTTATCCAGTAGTATCCAGTCACATTTGGTGGAACCACCATCAGCAATTAATATCATTGTTATTTCTTTAAAGAATATAAAAAACCGGTTTAATCACAAAGTTAGACATGTTACTAAACCGGTCTTTCAACTAAATTTATTTCAAATATACACTATACGGCAGAAATGTGTGCAGCAAGTTCAATTAGCTTAGCAGAATATGCATATTCATTATCGTACCACGCGATTAATTTAAAGAAATTATCGTTTAATGCAATACCTGCTTCCGCATCAAAGTTACAAGTATGTTCATCAGAAACAAAATCTTGAGACACAACCATCTCTTCTGTATAAGATATAACACCTTTATATGCACCTTCGGATGCTTTTTTGAATGCGGCTTTAATTTGTTCCAATGTTGCAGCTTTTTCTGTTCTTACAGTTAAATCTACTACAGAAACATCGGCAGTAGGAACACGAAATGCCATTCCGGTAAGTTTTCCTTTAAGTGCAGGAATTACTTTAGTTACCGCTACTGCAGCACCGGTAGATGCTGGAATAATATTATTTAATGAACTTCTTCCTAATCGGTAATTTTTCTTTGCAGGCGCATCTACAGTAAATTGTGTTGCTGTAGCAGCATGAACAGTTGTCATTAAACCTTCAACAATACCAAATTCGTCATCTACAACCTTTGCAAGTGGAGCAAGACAGTTAGTAGTACAAGATGCATTAGAAACAATTGTATCTTCTGCTGTAACGTCCATATGGTTCACGCCCATTACGAACATAGGAGCATCTGCAGATGGTGCTGAAATTACAACTTTCTTAGCTCCGGCAGTAATATGCTTTCCTGCTGCTTCTTTGCTGGTGAAGATACCTGTACAGTCTACAACAATTTCTACTCCGGCTTCATCCCATTTTAAATCTTCAGGATTTCTCTCGGCAGTAATTCTGATGGTTTTACCATTTACAACTAAATGCCCGTCTTTCACTTCAATGCTTCCATCAAAAGAACCATGAACAGAGTCATATTTTAAAAGGTACGCCAAGTGATCTACGTCTAATAGATCATTGATTGCAACCACATCTACTTTATCATTTTTAACAGCATTTCTAAAGGCTATTCTTCCAATACGACCAAAGCCGTTAATTCCAATTTTTGTACTCATTTTTTAATAATTAATGTTCTTAAATAGAAGTGATGTCTGCCACCCTTCTCAAATTTTTATCAAATTTCGCGCCTCCTTGTATAGCAGTTTTCAAAGGCACTGATACTACTTGTTGATGGTGAATACCAACCATTATATTACTTTCTCCGTTTAGAAGCGCATCTACAGCCCCTACACCAAGCTTACTAGCCAATACTCGGTCGTAACAACTTGGAGAACCTCCTCTTTGGATATGACCTAAAACGGAAACTCTTATTTCGTAATCGTCTAAATTCTCTTCAATAAATTCGGCAAGTTCAAAGATATTCTTTCCACTTTTATCTCCCTCAGCTACCACTATGATACTTGAAGTTTTTCCCGATTTCTTACTTTTCTTAAGTGAATCTATTAAACGATCTACTCCTGTATTTTCCTCCGGAATTAAAATTTCTTCAGCCCCGGCACCAATTCCACTGTTAAGAGCAATATCCCCAGCATCTCTTCCCATTACTTCTACTAAAAACAGTCGGTTATGAGAACTGGCCGTATCCCTAATTTTATCGATCGCTTCTACTACTGTATTCAAGGCGGTATCGTACCCAATTGTATAATCGGTACCTTTAATATCGTTATCTATAGTAGCGGGTATTCCAATAATAGGAAAGTTGAATTCTGAATTAAATATGAGTCCACCGGTAAAGGTTCCGTCTCCACCAATAACAACCAGAGCGTCTAATCCCGATTTCTTAATATGGTCGTAGGCTTTTTGTCGTCCTTCTTTAGTCATGAACTCCTTAGAACGTGCAGATTTCAAGAAAGTTCCACCTCTGCTTATAACATTTTTCACAGAACGCGCATTCAGCTCTTCGATATCTCCTTCTATAAGACCTTGATATCCTCTAAAAATCCCTGCGCATTCTACTCCATGAAAAGCACAACTTCTTACTACCGCTCTAATTGCGGCATTCATTCCCGGAGCATCTCCCCCTGAGGTAAGTACTCCTATTTTATTAATTTTTGCTTGCATTAACGTAAAGCTATTTGATTTGTGGATTAAAACCTAATCGAAACGAATACTCAATCGTTTTCGGTTGATAACTCATAAAAAAAGCCCCATTTCTGAGGCTTTTTTTAACTAATTATGAAAACTATTATCTATTAATCAATATTTTATATTCCCAGGCATTTAATTCCATTTCTTTTCCTGCCTGTAATTCTACTTTTTCAGCACTCATATAATCCTCAAAAGATCCTTCGGCATTAACACTGAATTTTACTGGCTCCTTGCTCATATTCGCAATATAAACCACTTTATTTCCAGCCTTTTCTCTTTCAAAAGCCAAAACCTTTTTACTCGCTGAAGTCTCCAAAGGTTTATAAGCTGCAGCTTCTTTCCCGCCATTCAATGCAGGATTCTCATTTTTCAGTTTTCCTAATTTAACCAATACAGGCCAAACTTTTCCTTTGGTCTTTGGAATACTGTCCTTTTCAAAAAATAACAACCTATGATCCATATCATATTCCTGACCACTATAGATAAGTGGCATTCCCGGTACTGTGAAGCTAAGTGCAAGCATTGCCTCAGAAGCATCTCCCATGCGTTCTTGTACAGTTCCACTCCATGAATTTTCATCGTGATTGGTAATAAAATTCATTAACATATCGTCCTCTTGGTAAACAGAATCGATCTTAGTCATATATTTATTCCAGTCTTCTGCTGTTTCTTCACCCTGCGCGATCTTGTTCATAATGTGGTGACCTTCCCAGTTATATCCCATGTCGAAGGCTTTATGAAATAGATCTTTCTTTTCTGATTCAGCAAGCATAAATATTGGTTTTACTTCTTCGATTTTGGTAACTGCTTGTTCCCAGAATTCTGTAGGTACTTCCCCGGCTACATCACTTCTAAACCCGTCGATATTATGATTCTCTACCCAATATTTCATATCGGCAGTCATAGCTTCCCAAAGTTCTTTATTGTCATAATTTAGATCGGCAGTATCTGTCCAACCCCAAGATTTCCCTGTAGTAGGATCTATAGGATCGATTATTTCACCCTTTTCATTTTGAGTGTAATACTCAGGATGTTCCTTTATCCAGTTATGATCCCAACCCGTATGGTTTGCTACCCAATCCAAGATTACGAACATTCCATTCTCATGTGCAGTGTCTACTAGATTTTGGAAATCCTCTTTCGTCCCAAAATTAGGATTCACATCGGTATAATCGGAAATTGCGTAGTAGCTTCCTAAATACTTTTCCCGTTCCTTTTCATCTTTAATATCAGAAACAAAACCACCCCCGGTAGCTTTCCTATTCTTTACAGAAATTGGATACACAGGCATTAGCCAGATCACCTTTACACCAAGATCCTTCAATTGCGGTATATCTTTGGTAAAGGCATTAAAGGTTCCTTCTGGAGAATACTGACGGATATTGGCTTCGTAGATCACGGCATTCTCCATATTATCTTCCGACATCGGTCCCAGAACTTCCACTTCCTGGACTTCTTCTGTCTTTTCTTCCTGCTTATTTTCTTTACAGGACGCCATAAGGGCTACTGCTGCAAAGGTTAATGCTATTTTATTCATAATATTCAGTTTATTTTTTATCTAATTTAATTGTTACTGTGGTTAAATCTTTCTTTAATTCTATTTGATATTGAATGGTTTTTTTCACCTGATTATAAGTGAATTTTATATCCTTACCATCAACATTTATTACTTTAGGCTCATCTTCTATATTATGTATTATTACATCTAACTTCTTGATTTCCGATTTGAAATTAGCTCCCTCTTCTTTCTCAAAACTGAAACTTAGTTGTTCTTTGTTGTATTTAGAAGTCATATGTAAAAGTTCATATTCCCCCTTTTCAAACGCTTTAGGACTTGCGCCATCATCATTGTAGATTTCGCCTTTACTAGCATTTACCTCTTCATCAAAATAGAAATGCACATTTAAAGCTGATACCTTATATTCCTCCGTATTTTGCATAGCTTTCGCCAGAGGAATAAATGCCCCACCCCTAATAAAGGTAGGTATATGATCTTTTTCTAGCTGAATGGTCCTGGTTTGTCCCTTTGCATATTTTTTTCCGGTATAGAAATCATACCAATTTGAAGTGATAGGAAAGTACACTTCTTTCTCTTCAAGACCCGAATCGGTAACTGTAGAAACCAAGATATCTCTCCCCCATAAATAAGTATCGGAAATATTATACAACTTGTAATTTTGATTTTCTTCAAAAAACAACGGACGCATTAATGGAATTCCAGTAGTATGATTTTTAAAACTCAGGGTGTAATTATAAGGTAGCAAGGCATAGCGTAATTCTACTGCTTTCTTTGCCAATGCTTTGGTTTCAGCTTTCTTAAAAACTGGTTCAGATGCCACAGCTTCCTGGGCATGCGGACGGAATACCGGTTGAAATACACCATATTGTAGCCAACGCACATACAATTCATCATCTTCCAAGTCTCCCGCAAAACCTCCCAGGTCTGAATGCATATAAGCCAAACCCTGCATTCCCATTTGAAGAGAGATAGCCGATTGTGATTTTAAACCACCCCAACTTCTACTTACATCGCCCGACCAAGGGATGAGTCCAAATCTTTGTGATCCGGCAGCTCCGGCACGCATTAAAATAAACGGACGAACCTCAGCGAAATCTCTTTTATAGCCCTCTGATATTATCTTAGCCCAAGTATGCCCATAAATATTATGCGTTTCATTGGCGGTTCCTGTTACATGTTGAAGTGCTTCAGGATGAACTTCAGGCTCGCCCAGATCTCCCCACCATCCGGCAACACCCATATCAATAAATTCTTTATAAATATTCCAAAACCATTGTTTTGAAGCTTCTTTAAAAACATCTACCAAGCCGGTGTTTCCAAAATAGAAATCATATTTAAAAGGATTGCCTAAAGAATCTGTAGCCAACACATTCTTAGATACCGCTTCCTGCCATTTTTTTGAAGTGGTTAAAATAAAAGGTTCTGTAATAAGTACCGTTTTCACTCCTTGTTTTTCAAGACTCGAGATCATTTTTTTTGGTGTAGGAAAAGAATCTTTCACAAATTCAAGATTTCCCATAGTGCCTTTTAGCTCGTGCCCAAACCAATACAAATCTAAAATAACCGCATCAACAGGAATACTGTCTTCCTTGAACTTATTAATAGTTTCTAATACTTCTTGTTGAGAGTGATATCCAAACCTGCTAGAAAAATTCCCTAAAGTCCATCGCGGTGGTAAAGGTTGCCTTCCAGTAAGAAGTGTATAATTGCTCATCATTTCTTCCCACGTATCTCCTACAATTAGCTGATAGGTCTTTCTACCACTTATAGTTTCATAAGTGAGTGTATTAGAATGTTCACTATCCAGATCCAGACTTCCAATTGGAGCATTATCAAAATGCAACATGTACTTTTCAGAAGAAAGAACAATTGGCAAGGTATAGTTTAGAAGCTTCGAATTGGTAGTATACCCATAATCTGCACGATTGTAAAGTTCAAGCTTATGTCCTCTTCTATTCATTCCCAGTGCACGGGCACCACCCCCAAATAAAAGCTCGTATTCTTTTATTTTTAAACTGATCTTTTCATGCTCTTCTCCTTTAGAATATCCCAAATCTTCAGCTATGATCTTTTCATCATGAAAGAAGTAATTTACTTGAAAAGGGTTCTTGGTAATTATGACATCGATCCCTTTAGAATCTATAATCACCGAAGCTTCATTCTCTATAAGCTCCAAGGCTGATTCAGATTTAAGAACCACCGCATGAGATTCGGCATTGAAAGTTTCTCCTGTAGGAAGAAAGGAAGTTTCAATAATCTCTGGTGTGTACGCCTTGAAACGATATTGACCATCATTGGTATTAACCACAACAAACTCCCCCTCTATTTCAGCACTCTTAAAAGTTCTATCAAGATTTTGGGAATGGGCAGTCTGAAAGATCACTAAACCTAAAATCAAGGTGATAAACTGCCTAGTTGTTATATTGAATAAAGTTTCTATCATTTAAGCGATTGCTTTTAGTTCAGTTCTAAAATCAAAGGTGACTTGGCTTCAAGTTTCAGTTTTCCGTCCAAATTGATTTCAGAGCCGGTTATAATATTTTTAGCTGCTTTAAAAGAGCCAATTCCCTGAGAAAAACGAGTTAATTCCAAATCCTTTTCTTCAGGATTATTGTTTAATATCACCATCACAGTGCTAGACTCATTTCTTCTGAAATAAACATAGATGTTATCTTCCGGCAAATACTGGAGCAATTTCCCCTTATGTAAAACTTCATTTTCCTTACGATAGTTTAATATTTTTTTAGTGAAGGAATGGTATTCATTTTGAAAATCGGTTCTACCCTCTTCAGTGAAAGCCGATTGTTCATCATTGTTCCAACCTCCAGGAAAATCCTGACGAATAGCACCATCGCCAAACTTATCTTTATTTCCACGCATTCCAATTTCATCTCCATAATACAACTGAGGAATTCCACGAGTAGTAGCTACCAAAGTAGTGGCCAGTTTGTATTTATTGACATCACCATCGTAAATTTCGTTAATTCTATTAGTATCATGGTTCCCTGCAAAGACGAGAATATTATCAATATCGGCATATAGAAAATCGTTCACGAAATTCTCATAAGCTTTAATCATACCTCTATCCCAAGAAGCATCTTCCTCATTAAACATAGCTGTTATAGCATCATGCAATGTAAAATCCATTACAGAAGGCAAATAGGAGTTGTAACTCTGAATTGCACCAATAGGACTATCCTTTTGCCAGTAAGAAATTTGAGCCTGATCGTGCATCCAGACCTCTCCTACAATATTGAAATTAGGATACTCGTCCATGATGGCTTTTGTCCATTTTGAGATCCCATCTTTATCATTATACGAATAGGTATCTACTCTAAACCCATCCAGGTCGGCGTATTCTATCCACCAGATAGCATTTTGTGTCAGGTATTTTAACACCAAAGGATTGCTCTGATTAAGATCTGGCATTGAGCTAACAAACCAGCCATCTACACAATATTTCCAATCGATATCCGATTTATTGGTATCATACTGCGTGGTCATTCGGTAGTTAGAGTTAGCATAACCCGGAAATTGATGAATCCAATCGTAAGTAGGCAGATCTTTGATCATCCAGTGTTCTGCACCCCAGTGATTGGTTACATAATCCATTATAAGCTTCATATCTTTTTTATGCATCTCGGCGGCAAGTCGCTTATAATCTTCATTAGAACCGTATCTAGGGTCAATTTTATACACATCACTTTGCGCATAGGTGTGATATGAGTAGGTCTTGTCGTTATCCTCTAATAAAGGTGTACTCCATAAAGCTGTGGCTCCAAGATCTTCTATATAATCTAAATGATCGATAATCCCTTGAATATCCCCTCCATGTCTTCCTCCAGCAATACTTCTATCGGCCTTTTCCTGTAAGGTTGAATTGGAATCATTTTCAGAATTTCCATTCGCAAACCTGTCGGGCATAATAAGGTACATTACATCGCTGGAATCAAAACCTTTACGAAGCGCCGAATTTGCTCTGCGGCTCTTCAATTCATAATTCTGGCTGAAAGCTACTTTACCTTTGTTAGAGAAATTGATCTTAAAGTTAGAAGTGTGAACTCCTGTAAGATCTACATTCAAAAATATGTAGTTAGGGTTCTCGGTTTTAGTAATTCCCTCTATTACAATATTATCACTAACAGAAACATCATATTTTGCAATATCTTTTCCATAAAGCATAATTTGAAGACTTGATTGCTGCATGTCTTTCCACCAAAATGGAGGTTCCACTTTTTCAACTTGTGAAAATGCTGAAAATGAAATAAATAAGACTAAAAAAACGATGATCTTTTTCATAAATTAAGATATGAAGCAGAGTTTATAAAGCCTTTATAAACTCTGCTGGGTTATTTCACCTAAATAGTTCATTAGCGAAAACATCTAAGTGTAGATTGAATTAATTATTATATGCTTACCGCCGCGTTAGGACTAACCTCTAACTTTTTCCCCTTTACCAAAATACAAATGGGCTCGGTTCCTTCTAACGAGAAGCTACTCTTATCTTTAGTAACATCTACTTTAAGGATCTGGTTTCTAAAATTCACTTTAAATGAATAAGCATCCCACTGCTCAGGAATTCTTGGGTAGAACGACAAAGTATCCTCTGCAATACGCATTCCTCCAAAACCTTCAACAATACTCATCCATGTACCGGCCATACTGGTTATATGACAACCTTCTTTCACTTCATGATTATAATCATCAAGATCCAACCTTGAGGTACGCACATAAAACTCATACGCCTGCTCCATTCTGTCTAATTTTGCAGCCTGAATACTATGCACACAAGGTGAAAGTGAAGATTCATGTACGGTAAGCGGCTCGTAAAAATCGAAATGCTTTTCCAAACTTTCTTTGCTGAATTGATCTTCGAAAAAGTAGAATCCTTGCAATACATCAGCCTGCTTAATGTAACATGACCTTAAGATCCTGTCCCAGCTCCATTTTTGATTGATTGGTCTGTGTATTTTATCTAATTTAGATACCGGAATCAATTCCTTATCTAAGAAGCCATCCTGCTGAAGGAAAACTTCATGCTCTTCAGAATATGGAAAATACATCTCTTCAGCCACTTCCTTCCATTTCAACAATTCGGCCTCGGTAAGATTAGTCAGTCCCATTACTCTATCATAATCTTCGTTGTGACCATCTTTCACTTTCTCGATCATTTCCATACAATACTCAATACACCATTTTGCTAAATAATTGGTGTACCAGTTGTTATGTACGTTATTCTCGTATTCATTAGGGCCTGTAACTCCTAAGATCACATATTTGTTTTTATCATTACTGAAGTTAGCGCGCTGGTGCCAGAATCTAGCTATTGCGATCATCACTTCCAGTCCTTTTTCAGGGATATAATCGAAATCTCCAGTATATCTCACATAATTATAAATAGCGAAGACCATAGCCCCGTTACGGTGGATCTCCTCAAAAGTGATCTCCCATTCGTTATGGCTTTCTTCCCCATTCATAGTAACCATAGGATAAAGCGCTGCACCATTAGAAAAACCTAATTTTTCGGCATTTTCAATAGCTTTCTCTAAATGATTGTATCTATATGAAAGTAAATTACGTGCTACCTGCTGGTCTTTTGTAGCCATATAGAATGGAATACAATACGCCTCGGTATCCCAATATGTGCTTCCTCCATATTTCTCTCCTGTGAAACCTTTAGGACCGATATTTAAACGTTCGTCTTTCCCTGAATATGTTTGATTCAATTGAAAGATATTAAAGCGTATTCCTTGTTGAGCTTTTACATCCCCTTCTATTGAGATATCTGCCATCTCCCATATCCTTGCCCAAGAATCCTTCTGCATTTTTAGTAACTGTTCAAAACCAAGTTCCAAACCTTTTATCAGTACTTCTTTTGATGCAGCAATAAGTCCATTTCTGTCATGGTTCATATCGGTTACATATCCGGCAAACTTCTGCAAACTCACCTTATCACCTTTTGCAGCATCGACTGTGTAGCTAAAATTGATTTGATCTTCCAGCACTTCTTCCTGAAAAGAAGAGGTGATTTTTTTGCCATTTTTTAAAACCTGAGACTGCATGAACGTACAAGCATGAAATTCGGTCTTTAAAGTTTTAGAAACTATAAAACCTTGCTCATTATCTGTGGTAACTTCCAGGGTTTTCCAGAAGCGCTCTTCCCAGTTCGCATCGGTATTGGTAATAGCACTATCCAGATATGGTTTAAAAATGATAGTGGCATCAGAATTTACCGGGCTTATCTCATAATTAATAGCTCCAAGTTCATCTAATTCCATAGATAAGAAACGAGTAGCTATCACATTTACCTGAATATCGTTTGGAAGAGTTGCAAGAAAACTTCTCTTATACCAACCTTCCTTCATATTAAGTTCGCGAGAAAAATCCTCAATCGCTTTACAGGTGTTTAAATCTAATGGCTCGCCATTTACGTAGACATTTATTCCTATCCAGTTTGGCGCATTAAGAACTTTGGCAAAATACTCAGGATAACCGTTCTTCCACCATCCTACTTTGGTTTTATCGGGATAATATACACCGGCAATATAACTCCCCTGAAAGGTCTCCCCGGTGTAATTTTCTTCAAAATTTGCTCGCTGCCCCATTGTACCATTTCCTATACTAAATAAGCTTTCGGAAGATTCTACTCGGCCTTTTTCAAAACCTTCTTCAATGATGGACCAATTATCCGGTTTTATATAATCTTGATTCATTTCTAACGTGTCACTAAATTTTTAATAAACTCTATTTCAATTTTCGTAAAATCGGAAAAAACATGATCTGCTTCATTTAATACAGATTTTTCTCCAATCCCTATACTTACCATATTGGCAGCATTCGCGGCCTGAACTCCTGCTACAGAATCTTCAAACACAATGCAATTTGAGGGCGCCATCTCTAATTCCTTCGCAGCTATCAGGAATACCTCCGGATTTGGTTTTGCCTTGCTCACATTATTTCCATCTACAATAGCCGAAAACCTATGATACAAGTTGATCTTTTCTAAAATACCTCGCGCATTTTTACTGGCAGAACCCAATGCGAATGGAATCTCATTTTCAGTTAAAAAATCTAAGACCTTAGATACTCCAGGAAGAATATCTTTCGCTGTCATTGTCGATATATAAGAGAGATAATTGTCATTTTTGATCGCCATCTGCTCCATAAATTCGTCTTGAGAAAGGCTTACATTTCCCCATCCCAGGATCTTCTCCAACGATGCGACTCTACTAACGCCCTTCAATTCTTCATTTTGGGTCTCTGTAATATCGAAACCTAGATCGTTTGCCAGCTTTCGCCAGGCCAGATAGTGGTACCTTGCAGTATCTACAATTACTCCATCTAAATCGAATATTACTCCTTTACTATTGTTCACTTATATTAATTTTACGTTGTGTTTGTACTCTAAGAGTAAGAATGCCAGACAGTATCATGGCACATCCGCCTATTATTAGTGCATACACAGGTTCATTATTAAAAAATTCTTTTACCAGAAAACCTAATATTGTTGCCGCTACTATTTGAGGAATCACAATAAAGAAGTTGAAAACTCCCATATAATATCCCATTTTAGAAGAAGGCAACGAACCAGATAACATAGCATATGGGATTGATAGAATGCTTGCCCAGGCAATACCCACTCCTACCATTGCCATAAGCAGTCCTATTTTATCAGATAGGAAATAAATAGAGATCAGTCCCAGTCCACCGGCAGTAAGTGCCAGCATATGAGTGAACTTATTACTGGTTCTTCTAGCGAGAACTGGTAATAAAAAGGCAACTGCAGCAGCCACTCCATTATAAACGGTAAACATCACTGTTACCCAATCGGCCGCATCATTATACACCTCGCTGGTTGTATCATGCGTTCCAAATACGTGTCCAGTAACAGCTTGCGTAGTATAAATCCACATAGAAAATAAGGCAAACCAGGAGAAGAATTGAACCCAGGCCAGTTGTTTCATAGCTCTTGGCATGTTAAGCATATCTGTAACTATAATAGTAAAGCCATTTCTGATTTCACGTTTTCTTAGTTGGGACACTATCACGAACAGGATTCCTGCTACAATAAGGCCTACAAATAAGATATAAAGTTCTTTGGTGTAATTATTTAGATAAATATAGGCTGAAACCAATGCCCCTATAATTGCCATGGAAAGCCCCACAGTGAACTGGAGCTTTATATTTTTTGTCTTATCAACTATTTCTACACGTGCTGTTTGCAGATCTTTATCGGCCTTATCGAAGGCAGCAAGTTCTGCTGGGGAATATTCTCTAGATTTAATGACGGTCCATAATACAGCTAATAGGAAAACTACTCCTCCAACATAAAATGACCATTTTACAGAATCTGGTATAATACCTTCAGGAGCAGTGTTACTCACCCCAAACCAATTTGTAAACATGTAAGGTAGTAATGAACCCACTACAGCTCCAATTCCTATAAAAAAACTTTGCATGGAAAACCCTAATGTGCGTTGGCGCTCTGGAAGATTATCTCCTACAAAGGCACGAAAAGGTTCCATAGAAATATTTATAGAGGCATCCATGATCCAAAGGGTTCCAGCTGCCACCCATAAACTGGGTGAGTTAGGCATCACAAATAGCGCTAAAGAAGATAAGATGGCACCTATAAGAAAATAAGGCCTTCTTCTACCTAGCCTTGTCCAGGTTCTATCGCTAAAATATCCAATAATTGGCTGAACCACTAACCCGGTAACCGGAGCAGCAATCCATAAAATTGGAATGTCCTCTACACTGGCGCCTAATGTTTCAAAAATTCGGGAAGTATTTGCATTTTGTAAAGCAAACCCAAATTGAATACCCAGGAAACCGAAACTCATGTTCCAAATCTCCCAAAAACTAAGGGTGCGTTTTTGCATATCGTATAATTTTTTTACTACTACGACAAGCACGATGTCTTGTCAAAACGTATTAACGGAAGTGAAAATATCAGTTTTGACAGGTATTATAAGGCGGTAAAGATATGTATTTTTTTAAAAGCGCAAAGTTAAATTAATGTTTTGTAGAATTTCGTTCTACCAATCCGGTTTCAATTATTATAGTTTGGTGAGGCCCCTCCTCCATTTCTGTATTCTCCAATTTTCTGATAAGAAGTCTGGCAGCCTGGGCACCCATTTCCGCTCCATGCTGACTAACCGTTGTTAGACTTGGCATAAACTGTTTAGAGAGTTCTCCATCAGTAAAACCTATCACGGAAACATCCTCAGGTACTTTTAATCCCTGTTCCTGAACTGCTTTTATAGCATAAATGGCAAAATGTTCATTTACAGCAAATAAACCATCTACTTTTCTTTGAGATAGAAATGCTTTAATTTCCTCTTCACTCCTATCAAAATCTTCTACTCTTAAAATAAGGTCTTCGTTTACTTCTATATTATTTTCTCTCAAGGCTTTATAGTATCCTTCGGTACGCAATTTACCTACACTAACGTAATCTACCGTGGTAATAATTCCAATATTCTTACTACCCAGATCTATAAGTTTCTGCACCGCTTTTTTAGCACCAATAGTATCGTCTATTATTACCTTATCGCAATTTATTTCATCTATAACCCTGTCGAACATCACTAATGGCATCCCTTGATTTACGACTTCATTTAAATGGTGATAATCCTGTTTTTGCTGCGTTTCCTTAGCTACCGAGATAATAAATCCATCGGTACTACCATTTGCCAACAACTCCATATTAATAACTTCCTTGTCAAATGAATTGTTTGACATACATATAATTACATGGTAACCACGCTCGTTAGCTACCTGCTCTATTCCACTAATTACAGTAGTAAAAAAGTGATGTACGATTTCAGGTATGATAACTCCAATAGTTTTAGTCTTCCTATTTTTAAGGCTTAAAGCTATATTATTAGGCTTATAATTATAAAGTTTAGCAAAAGCCTTTATCTTCTGCCTTGTATCTTCACTTATCTCTGCACTATCACGTAAAGCCTTTGAAACGGTCGATACAGAAACGTCTAATTCTCGGGCTATTTGTTTTAATGTTAATTTTTTCTTCATGGATATAATTCAAATTCGAAGGCAATTTTTAAGTATTTGGTAAAAATATCACAAAATTACTGCACACATGGCATTTTAAAAAAGTTTTCAACACGAAAACGTTTTCGTACCAGTATTCATGCAATCTCCCAAAAAGTTAACTAAGATTTTACATACTTTTAACAACTGGAAGTGAGAATATAAAGTTAAAATTTAGTCTAACTAATTGAAAAATTTATGAAAACATTATTTAAAAGTTCGTTGATCTTGCTCTTTATGCTGCCAATGAGCTTTTTTGCCCAACAAAGTGTCAGCGGTAGTGTCACCGAAAGTGCGACCGGTCTACCAATTCCCGGGGTAAATATCATTATCAAGGGAACTACGAACGGAACTACTACCGATTTTGATGGTAACTATACGCTTAACAACGTTTCTAATTCTGATGTACTGGTTTTTTCTTTCTTAGGGTTCACTACTAAAGAGATCGCATATCAAGGTCAGAATACTTTGAATATTCAAATGGATGAGAGCCAAGCAGCTCTTGAAGAAGTCGTTCTTATAGGATATGGTTCTACCTCGAAGCAAGACGCAACAGGAGCGGTGGAAAAAATCGATCAGGAAAAATTTAATCAGGGAGCAGTAATTTCTCCTGAACAACTTATATCTGGTAAATCTGCAGGAGTTAGAATTACTGCCGGTAGCGAACCAGGTGGAGGATCTGAAATACGTATTCGTGGAGGATCGTCTTTATCTGCTAATAACTCTCCTCTTATTGTGGTAGATGGAATTCCATTAGATCAACGTGGTGTTCAAGGGGTGAGAAGTCAGTTAAATGCTATTAACCCTAACGAAATTGAAGATTTTGTAATTCTTAAGGATGCAGCTGCAACATCTATTTACGGTTCAAGAGCATCTAATGGAGTTATTCTTATTACCACCAAAAAAGGTAATTTAGGATCGGACTTCGCTATGACCTATGATCTTAAAGCTTCAGTAGGTGAAGTGGCAGGAAAGGTAGATGTGTTAAATGCTGCCGAATTTAGAAATATTGTAGAAAACACACCTGGAACTGATCCTTCTTTATTAGGAGATGCAGATACCGACTGGCAGGATAAAATTTACCAGACTGCAGTAGGTGCAATTCACAATATAACTGCACAACAAGGATTTGAAAATTTTACATATAGAGTAAACTTAAACCATACCGATCAGCAAGGAGTTTTAAAAACTGACCTTTATGAGCGTAATGCGTTAAATCTTACCTTAACTCAAAACCTTTTCGACAATAATTTAAAGATCACTTTAAACTCTAAAGGGATTTTAGATAAAAATCATTATGCCGATCAAGGTGCAATTGGAGCTGCTGTAGCCTTCGATCCAACTCAAAACGTTTATGAACCGGGAAGTTATTTCGATGGATTCTTTGAATTCAAGACTTCTCCAACTCAGCAACAACAACAAGCTACCAGAAACCCTGTAGCTTTATTGCTTCAACGCAAAAATAATTCAACAAGCAAAAGAAATATCAGCAACATTAATTTCGACTACCGATTTTCTTTCTTACCTGAATTAAAATTCAACTTAAATGCAGGTATCGATTATGCTGAATTGGAAGGTCATGAAACTAGACCGGTAACTTCTGCAGCTAACAATCAGGATGTTGATTTCGAAAATAACTATTACGGATTGAACCGTAACACGTTGTTGGATTTCTTCTTTAATTACAAGAAAGATGTAGAGGCTATAAATACAAATGTAGATTTAACAGCTGGGCACTCTTTTCAGGAATACTTTATTTCTAGCAACAGTAATTACACACAAAGTAATGAACTGGTATTCCCTTTTCCCGTGAAGGATAGGAACTCTTTGGAATCGTATTTTGCCAGAGCAAGCTTTGATATTGCCGATAAATATTTGATCTCAGCAAGTTACCGTTATGATGGTTCTTCAAGATTCAATAAAGATAATAGATGGAGTGGATTTCCTTCAGTTTCCATTGGTTGGAAAATAATGAATGAATCTTTCATGGAAAATTCCGGAGTTTTTTCTAACTTAAAACTACGTGCAGGCTACGGGGTAACCGGAAACCAGGAAATAGCGAGCAATTATGGCTATTTAGGTGTTTACTCACCTAGTTTAAATGGAGCCAACGTTCAATTTGGAAACAACTTTATTGGAACTCTTAGACCTGAAGAATTTGATGAAAACCTGAAATGGGAAGAACTTCAAACTTACAACGCAGGTTTAGATTTTGGATTCTTTCAAAATAGACTTACTGGTAGCGTAGATGCTTATTACCGTCAAACTCAAGATCTTTTGGCTACAGTACCTGTTCCAGCAGGAGCAAACCTTTCAGATTTACTTACTACGAACGTAGGAGAAACTGTAAGCCGTGGTATTGAAGTTGGATTAGATGCTGCTATTATTGAAAAAGAAGATTTTAACTGGAATGTGAATTACAACATTACTTTTCAAGATTTAGAAGTAACTAAGCTTTCTTTAGGAAATGATCCTAACTACTTTATTCCACAAGGAGGGATTTCTGGAGGTGTAGGTAATAACATTCAACTTTGGAAAAAAGGATTTGACCCTTCAACTTTCTTTGTATACCGTCAGGTTTATAACGAAGCAGGACAACCTATAGAAGGTGCTTATGTTGATGTGAATGGAGATAACCAAATTACTGAAGCTGACAAGCAGGCTTACAAAAAAGGAACTCCTGATTTCTATATGGGACTTACAAACACGCTTAATTACAAGAACTTAGATCTAAGTTTTACCTTCAGAGGAAACTTTGGAAATTACGTTTATAACAACACTCAATCTGGTAACGGGTTTGTAGGAGCAGGAACAGTTACTCCTCAAGATTACTACTCAAATCTGAATGCTAATGTATTAGAAACGAATTTTCAGGAAAACCAGTTGTTCTCAGACTATTATGTGCAAAGAGCTGATTTTGTAAGATTAGATAACGTTTCTATTGGATATTTAATTCCGGGAGAAAAAGTAGATTTTAGAGCTAGCTTGACTGGTACTAACCTATTTACGATTACTGATTATGATGGATTAGACCCGGAAATAAGCAGTGGAATTGATAACAATTTCTACCCTAGAATCAAAAATGTAGTTTTAGGTTTAAACTTCGCATTTTAGAAATAAAGAAAATTTAAAAAATAAAATTATGTATAATAAATTCAGACCATTCTTAGTTGTCTTCTTTTGTACACTATTATTTGTGTCATGTCAGGACGATCTAGAATTATCTCCGGAAGACAGTAGACAGACCTCTGCTTCTGTTTTTGATAATCCAGAGTCGTACCAATTATTTTTAGCAAAACTGTATGCAGGATTCTCCTTAAGCGGACAGCAAGGACCTGCCGGGCAACCAGATCTTGCCGGTTTAGATGAAGGATTTTCAAGCTATATGAGGTTATACTTCATGATGCAGGAATTAACTACCGATGAAGCCGTAATTGGATGGAACGACGGTACGATAAAAGATCTTCACTCACAAAACTGGACCTCTGGAAATGAGTTCATTAGAACCATTTACAGTAGAATTATGTATGAGGTAGCTTTAACAAATGAATTTTTACGTCAAACAGAAGAAGCTGCTTTAGATGCCCGTGGTGTAGATTCGGAACTAAAAGCTACTATTACAGAATACCGTGCTGAAGCGAAGTTCTTAAGAGCATTAAGTTACTACCATGCATTAGATATGTTCGGAAACCCTCCTTTTGTAACTGAAGAAGATCCAATTGGAGCTTTTCTTCCAGAGCAAATTCAGAGAAGCGATCTATTCTCTTATATAGAAAGTGAATTGCTTTCTATCGAAGGCGAAATAGCTGCAGCTAGAAGCAACCAATACGGTCGTGCCGATCAGGCAGCAGTGTGGATGTTACTTTCTAAACTTTATATTAATGCTGAAGTTTATACCGGTACTCCTCGCTATAGCGATGTAATTACTTATACCTCTAAAGTAATTGATGCTGGATATACTATTACACCAGACTATCAAAAACTATTTTTAGCCGATAATGATGTAAATGGAGCTCAGGATGAAGTGATCTTCCCTATTACTTTCGACGGATTAGAAACTCAATCTTATGGTGGTATGACATTTATTATTCATGCTGCAATTGGTGGAACTATGGTTCCTGAAGATTTTGGAGTGAGCAGTGGATGGGCTGGTTTAAGAACTACTCAACAATTTGTAGATAACTTCCCTAATCCTGAGGATTCTGAAGATTCACGTGCACTGTTGCACTCAGACGGACAGAATAAAGTGATCAATAACATTTCTACCTTTACTGATGGTTATGCCGTTGCAAAGTACAAGAACGTAGATGTAAACGGAACTGCAGGAAAAGATCCAACAGGAGATTTCCCTGATACCGATTTCCCAATGTTCAGACTTGCCGATGCTTATCTTATGTATGCTGAAGCTGTTCTAAGAGGTGGAGGCGGAAGCACAAGCCAGGCCTTAACATATGTAAATGAATTACGTGAACGTGCGTATGACGGTACCAGTGGAAATATTTCTTCCTCTGCACTTACATTAGATTTCATTCTTAAAGAAAGAGCTCGAGAATTATATTGGGAAGCTCACAGAAGAACAGATCTAATTCGTTTTAATCAATTTACAGAGAATGGAATCTGGGCTTTTAAAGGTGGTGTACCACAAGGAAGCACAACCCAGTCTTATAGAAATATATTCCCTATTCCTTCTTCAGATCTAGGAGTGAATACCAATTTAACTCAAAATACAGGATACTAATACTAAAAAAAATAAAATGAAGAAACTATCAATTTTATTATTTGCCTTTGTAGCAATGCTTAGCTTAAATTCATGTACCAGCGACGATGATGTGGTATTTATAGCGCAACCTGACCCCGAAGGAATCAGTTTTGTAAACAGTTTTAACGATTCTTACGTTCTTACTCCTGCTACATCAGGAAATATCGCCGAACGATTTGTATGGAACACTGTAGATTTTGATGTTCCTACCAACATTACTTATGAACTACAAGGTTCTGCTGATGCAGATTTTACAAGTTTCGATGTGCTTGGCGCAACGGGAGAGAATAACTTCGCAGTTAAAGTTAGTCAGATGATGACCCTTGCAGAGGATGCAGGCTTAGATGCTGATGCGGAAACTGATCTTCCTAATACTGGCATGGTATACTTTAGAGTATATGCTTATGCCGGTAGTGATGGAGGTAATGGTTTAAATGAAACTTCTGAAGTTAAATCTCTTACTTTAGTTTTACCTGAAGGAGAAGTTGAAGCAGCTCCAAAACAATTATACCTTGTTGGAGATGCTACTGCAGCTGGATGGAACCCGAATAATAATAACACACCTATGTTCAGAGATTCTGAAGATCCTAATGTGTACTATTTCACAGGTAAATTCAAGGTAGGTTCATTCAAATTAGTTGCTGGACAAGCATGGGCACCAAGCTATGGTAAAGATGGTAACTCTTTACAATACAGAGAAACTGAAGATGACCCTGATCCAGCTAATTTTGATGTAGCAACTGCAGGTTACTACAGTTTAACTGTAAATATTGACGAATTAACTTATACTTTCGAACCTTATGATGCCAGTGGAGCAGCTACTTATGATGTGATTGGTATAGTTGGGGACGGAACAACTGTAGGATGGCCTGGAGATGACAATCCTACTCCGGATATTCAAATGACTCCATCTTCTATAGATGCTCATATCTGGAATGCACAAAACGTGGAGCTAAATGGAGCTAATGCTAAATTTAGAGCCAACCTTGCATGGGATATGGGATGGGCAGGTCCTTTCCCTAGCGGTCAAGGAGTTTCTGGTGGAGATATTGTAACCGAAGAAGGAGTTTACAACGTATGGTTTAATGATATAACTGGTAGATATATTTTTATCCCTGTACCGGTAACAGAGTAATCAAAACCTAAACCTTTCAAAAGCTGTCTAATAGGTTCAGAGATAACGGTAATCACTGGTTGTCATTGTTCCAAATTAGACAGCTTTTTGATTTTTAAAACCTCAACAATTATGAAAAAAAATATAATCTTATGTGCTGCATTCTTAGCTGTGTTCAGCCTCAATTCGTGTTCTAGTGATAGCGACCCTGCGGTAGATACAACCGATGATACTCCTAGCGGGGAGACTCCTACGCCAGCTGAGCCGATTGCAATAAACCTTTCAGACTACAAAAATGGATCTGGAGTTATGATGCAAACTTTTTACTGGGATGTAGAGCCCCGAGGAGAATGGTGGAACATTCTAAATACTAAAGTAGATGGATGGGCAGAAGCGGGTATAGACCGTTTATGGCTTCCAGTAGCTACCAAAGGACAGTCCGGTGGATATTCAATGGGATATGATCCTTCTGATTATTTCGACTTTGGAGAATATTTCCAACAGGGAACACTCCCTACCCGATTTGGTACCCGAGAACAACTAGAAACATTAATCGCTTCGGCACATGCTAAAGATTTGGAAGTGATAGCTGATATCGTGTTAAATCATAATTCAGGTGGAGGTAGTGAATACAACCCATATAGAGATAAACAAACTTATACACTCTTTGATGAAACTCATGGAAATGCATCCGGAATGTTTAACAGGAGCTACAAAGATTATCACCCCAACGATATCCACGAGAGTGATTCAGGGAACTTATTCTATGATGAGCAAGACGTTTGTCATGATCAAGAGCGTGTGCAAAAGTGGCTATGGAAGGATGAGAATTCTGTAGCTAAGTATTACAAAAATGTAATGGGATTTGATGGCTGGAGATTCGACTACGTTAAAGGATTCGAGCCGTGGGTTGTGAAGGCCTGGTTAGATGAAGTAGGCGGTTTTTCTGTAGGTGAAAACTATGATGGAAATGGAGATGTTCTGAAAAAATGGGTAGAAGAATCGGGATCGGCAGCTTTCGATTTTGCATGTTTCTATAAAATGGAAGAAGCATTCGACCGCCATAACGATCTTAACTATCTATCAAAAGACATGCTACGAAAAACCTATCCCGATAAAGCCGTAACATTTGTAGCTAATCACGATACTGAAAAGGATAGCAATGAGGATAATAATATTTCTTCTGAAAATAAAATGAAGGCGTATGCATATATTTTAACGCATGATGGTTATCCAACTATCTTCTATTCCGATTATGAAAACGAAAATTTTCAGGAAGAGATCAAAAACTTGATCTTAATTCATAATAGTATTGCTAGTGGAAGTGTGGAAGTGCTTTATAACGATAATGATGAATATATCATGAAGCGTTCTGGCGAGGGAACCAATCCGGGCTTGATACTATACATCAATACAAGTGGTAATAATAAACGCCGAGAAGTGGTTAGTAATTGGGCAAGTAAAAAGATAAAAGATTACAGTAATCAGTCTTCCTACTCTCCAACAGTAGCAACCGACGGCAGTGTGAGTATTGAAGCTCCGGCTAATTCCTACAGCATCTGGACTATCATGAAATAGCATTTAAGTTTACCTTTTTTTTTAAAATGGCTGTCAGAATTAATTTTGACAGCCATTTTTGATTCTATAAGAGTCAGAGCAAAATTTCACGGATAATTTAAAAATAAAGTAAAAAAAATATACAAAACTCAGTTTGACTAAAACAACAAACAACCCATTATATTGGAGATAACTCTATTATAAACACCATCAATACATATCAAAAACTACAATAAATACAAAATAACCCCCATTTTATTATGATTTCAATTAATTTATAATTACATGTCTTAATATTTTTATTGCATATAATTAACATTTTTTTAATATTTGAGATAACCAGAAAATAAAACACTTATGAAAACAACTTTTAAACACCTTAAAATTTTAAGCCTATTAATGGTTTTTCCCTTGATAGGGTGGGCACAGACCCCAATTACAGGTAGAGTTTTGGACGAAAGCGGAGAAGGAATTCCTTTTGCTACAATTTTTGAACAAGGTACTTCCAACGGCTCTACTACCGATGAAGACGGAAATTTTGAATTCAATGTATCAAAACTTCCTACCACCATTGTCGTTTCCTACATTGGTTTTAAAACTAAATCTCAGGAGATCACTTCAGCAGCGAACATAATGATTATGTTAGTAGAAGATAGTTTTGGTCTTGCCGAGATCGTTGTTACCGGTAACAGAACCAAGCCTAGAACAATTTTAGATTCTCCTGTCCCAATTGATAATTTTGGAGTAAAAGAATTGGCTAATAGCGGGCAACCTACAATAGATAGAATGCTTACTTTCAAGGTTCCATCGTTCAATTCTCAAAACCAAGCAATTTCAGATGCAACGGCGCATTACGATCCGGCAGATCTGCGTGGATTAGGCCCTAGCAGAACTCTAGTCCTGGTAAATGGAAAACGTAAAAACCAAAGCGCACAGGTCTATCTAAACCGTACTCCCGGAAAAGGAGAGGTTGGAGTAGACCTAAAAAGTATTCCTACTGCAGCCATAGAACGAGTAGAAGTGCTTAGAGACGGTGCTTCAGCTCAATATGGGTCTGATGCTATTGCAGGGGTTATCAATATGGTGTTAAAGAAAAATGTAGAATTCTCAACGTTCTCGGCTAAAACCGGAATTACATCAGAAGGAGACGGCTTTAACTTTTCGTCTGATTTTAATACTGCTTTCACCATTGGTGATGAGGGGTATGCAAACATCACATTAGGCTACTATAAACAAAATGAAACAAATAGACCCGGATCTCCAGGTGTGAACGATCCAGGAGCAGAACGACCCAATGAAATACAATGGCAAAAAGACAACCCTACTTTAGGTATGCATGTAGGTCAACCAGAAATGGAAAAAACAGATCTTTTTGTGAATATGGCTCATCCCGTAGGTGAAAATGGCGAATTTTACACCTTTCATGGTTTTACTACTCGAACCGGTAAAAGTTATGCGTACTACCGTGCTCCTTACTGGAGAAGAGGAGTTGCCGATTCAGGATTTTTAACCAGACCGGAAGATTTCTTAGGGTATCAACCTACTTTTGAAACACAGATCGACGATCATATTAATGCCATCGGACTCAAATATGATTTAGGTGAAAACTGGAGAGCAGATCTTAGTGCTACTTACGGAGCGAACTCTGTAGATTACACAGTAAATAATTCAGTGAACAGAGATTACTTGGCCGATAATAACACGTCGCCAAGAACATTTCACCCAGGAGGATACCGTTTACAGAACTTAATTGGGAATCTTGATGTCAGTGGTCGACTAACAGATCAACTTAGCTTAGCGACCGGCTTAGAGGTTAAAAAGGAATATTTCAATGCATATGAAGGAGATCCATTATCTTATTACAAAGGAGGATCTGATTCTTTTGCAGGAATCAAACCAGCTGAGGCCGGAGAATGGACCAGAAATAACTTTGCTGCTTATGCCCAACTGGATTATGATATTACAGATGCTTTGTTATTAGGAGTTGCAGGGAGATATGAAGATTTCTCCGATTTTGGAGATAACTTCTCCTGGAAAGTAAATGGTCGCTATAAATTAGGTGTAAAAGGTGCAATTCGTGGATCGTACTCAACTGGATTTAGAGCTCCTACCCTACACCAAAGGCATTTAACCAACAGCCAATACATTATTGTTTCAGGGTCTAGCGAACCATTATTGCAAGGTACTTTAGCAAATGACAATCCAGCTGTACAGGCATTGGGCGTACCAACTTTATTTGCTGAAACCTCCAAAAATATCTCTGCCGGTATAACTTACCAGTTTACTCCAAATTTCTATGGATCGGTAGATTTCTATCAAATTAACGTAGATGACAGGGTATTGTTTTCTTCTCAAATTGGAGCAGATGATGATGATTCTTCCATGAATCCGGTAGAGCAGATCTTAGAAGATAATAATGTGGTTGCTGTACAGTTCTTTATAAATGCCGGTGACACCAAAACACAAGGAGCCGATATCGTTTTAAATTATAAGAGCTATGGAGGTTTTGGAGCCAGTTTTGCAGCCAACTTCAATAAAACTACAATTGATGCTATTACCACACCAGCTGCGTTAGCTCAAAACGGTTATAATATTTTTGCTCGTGAAGAGAAAGGTTTGATCACTAATTCCAGACCTAAATCAAAATTAATTCTTGGATTATCTCAAGAATTAGATAAGTGGTATTTTGCCCTGAATAATACAATGTTTGGGAAAGTGACGGTAACAGCTCCAGAATCTGGTGGTGAAGATCAGGATCTTGCAGCCAAAATAGCTACAGACATTGTTGCTAATTATAAGTTCACCGATAAGCTTTCTTTAAATGTGAACGTAAATAATCTTTTTGATGTATATCCTGATGTTACAAAGGCTTCTACCAACACAGCGGGAGCTGGAGGAAGATTCCTTTATTCTTCAGAAGTACAACAACTGGGACAGTTAGGAACTAATTTCAGCGTTGGATTTAACTATCAATTCTAATATCTGTAATTAATTAAAATAAAAAAAGCCACCTACAATAGGTGGCTTTTTTCATCTCAAATAAATAAACTACTGCAAGCTTAAACTTATTATCTGTAAGTGATGGCTCTCCTTCTGTTCGTTTTCATTTAATCCAGGTCCTATGGAAAATTGAATACTCTCAACATTCTGTAAATTAAAATCGCCCTTATTATCATGTTGAAAATAATAAGGAAGAAAAGATGGATACGGTCTTGGTAAAGTTACCGTTCTTACCGGTTGTAGCTCATTAAAGTTAATTTGATATTCCTGAACACCAGGCTTAAGCACTATAATCTTTCCAAAGGACGCTCCATTTCTATCTACAAATGCTACCTGTAATTTTTCATTCTTTTCTGAGGTGCTACCTGCCTTCAGTACAAGTACAGAAACTTCCGAAAGCTTTTCCCTTGCATTTTTAATTTTCTCAGAAAAATTATATCTAAATGAATAATCATATATAGGAGCAGCACCTTTATTTTCAACATCCTCTTCAAATAGATTTTCAATATTAACCTGATAAGCCACTTCCCCATTACTTAATGGAACTAGCTTATTTCCTGGTTTCCATACTGCGACCATGTCTTCTGAATCCTGAGAAGCATTAAAAATCTCTAATGCACTATCCTTTGCAAAAACTGGAACAGTATATTCTTCTCTATTAAAATTATCCCACGCGAAAGGATCTCCGCTCACCGCTCCCGGATAGGCGATTGATCCTTCAGAAGTTTTAACCACTACCCTATAATTTAAATATCCCGGTGTAATGATAGAATCTAACGCTGTCGAACTATAGTTATACCCCTCACCTTTTGCCATTTCCAAGGCCTTATATTTACCGTTAATATTGGCGTATAGCATCACGCTTTCAATAGTTGCAGGGGAAACAACTGTCGCCATCACCTCATATTTATTACCTTGTGTAATTTGAGTGGAAGGTGTGTGTACCAAATAGGTCTTATCTAAATTTGATGGTGGCGCAGTAAACTCTGCTAGTTTTATATTTCCCAAAGTTTCCTTCCCTGAAAAAGCTTTTGTAATTTCTGCATTTTTCAAAAGATATGTCCCGGGCGTGATAGAAAAGCCTTTATTTTTAGCAGTTATAGAATAAGAATTACCTTCATTAATTGCTTCAACGGTAAATTCTTGTGCAAGATCGGGTAATGAAAGTTTCATATTCCATTCCTTATAATTTATAACACTAATAATCTTTTTTAAGCTATTGGTTCCAAAAGGGTTATCCACTAAAATAACATCAGGCATTACTTCCAGTCTCCAAACCCCATTTTCTATTTTATCAAGAAAATATGCTCCTTTTCCTTGATATGTTACCAGCTCTGAATTTCCGAAACCTGCAATCTGTGTTAGCTTTTCTAACTCCTTTGGAACAATATTATTCGAGTTGGTATAGAAAAAAGAATTCTCGGTATTATAAATTGCCAGATCCTTGGTGTAATCTATAGTGAAATCTTCGAATTTTAAATTTTCAGGATAGGTACCGTAATCTTTATTCATTGGTAATTCATGAAACACCTTTCCGCTAATCATTAGTGCTATGGCTTTTTGCGGAGTATAGGACAAATTCATATAATGGGTATTATATTCGGTATTATGGGCTGCTAAAAATGTAGGATCGTACGCAAAATGGGTGGCTATTTGAATTCCAGCTTCTCTAAAACTTCTTGCCATTGCAGGATACATATACGACTTATTCACATCGGCTGCATCAAATTCGTATACGAGTTTTGCTCCTTTTGCTTTTTTGATCTTATCATCAAAAGGGATGTTATAATCATTCACATTAGGAAGTAAATTACCCGCGAGTTCCTTTCTAAATCCTAAGCCGGTTGGATACCACTGAAAAGTCCCTCCCTGTATTCCTGCATCAAAATAAGCATCAGCCAGTTGTACGCTATGACTAATATTATAAAAAATAGGCTTTTTAGTACCCGTACTTCTCATGGCCTTCACCATTTTTTTTATAAATGAAGTCACCTCCTTAGGTGTTCCTCTATGATGTGGCTCATTACTCACTTCAAAAGCAATTAGGCTAGGATCATTTTTATATGCCACTCCTGTTAACGGATTTACATGATTCAAGAATTGTTTCAAGTAATTTTGCTGAGCTTTAATAGCTTCAGTATTGGTCAAGCTGGCATCTTTTCCATATTTATGCGAAAATCCCGGTGTTTCTTCGTCTGGTTCAGGCCATCCATTTCCCCAAAATGCAATAGGAGTGATCACATAATTAATCCCTCTTTCTTTCAACTTCATCAATAAATAATCGAACATTTCTAAATGTTCATTTTCCAATAAATTTCCTTCGGCATCACTAATTTCGGTATCCCAAACATGAATTCTATAAAGGTCGAAACCTAATCTGGAGAAGTGATACACGTCGTTATCAATAGCTTCTTTCAGGTCTATTCCCAGTTTACCTGCATTTCTATAAGCATGAGCAAAAGGAGCTGTATAATTCACTCCAAACCCCTGTACCTCTTCCTTAGTATCTCCCCAACGCATTATGCCTTGATTATCTACAAATACATCCCCTGTATGCTTATTTTTTTGAGCACTGGCAGTGAATGTCTGCAATAATAGAAATGATGCTATAATACAGGTATTAATTAAGGTGTTTTTATTCGCGTATCTCATATACTGGATTTATATTTTTAAATGTGTCGATTCTAAATTTTCACTTTCAGCATTTATTTCGATGCTTCCTGTTTTTGAGGTTGTTCTAAGCAAGATCGTGGCAATCCCCGCCTCTGCTTTTACAGGATTCTCTCCTATAAGTTCAGCTGAATTTCCTTTTACTTTGAACAACACCCGGTTTGTTGCACCCGGCACCAATGTTCCATTCTTGTCTGTTATTTTTGCATACACAAAAACAACATCTGGATGATTTTCTGAAATCGCGATATTTTTAACATCTGCGCTTAGTTCCAACTTCACGGCTTCTTCTGGAGTAATAATTTTATGTGTTGTAACCTCTTTTCCGCCTACATATCCAATTGCTTTTAACTGACCTGACTTAAATTCAGAAAGATCAAATTCGAAAGGTGGATGTGGTAATTTTTCAGAAATGCTATTAATCGTTGGTTTCTTTCGGGCGATTAAACTATCATTCAGGTAAAGGGCTACTTCTTCCGCATTGCTGAACACCTTTATTTTAGGAGTTGATTCTTCTGTCCAATAACTTGCTATAAATACCATGGGCTCACCGAACTCTTTCATCCCAATATCCTTCTGGCTCTTATAAAAGTAATAACTGAATTTTGGGATTCTGAAGATATCGGAAATTCCCGAAGTTTCCAGATCGTCGCTATAACCTCTATTATAATCGAACATCAACCAATTAGCGTGACCAATACTCTGTGCACCTTTTAAGTTTGAATTGAAGGCTTCCTGATAATTTAAAGCCTGTTGTAACAATCCTTTTTCACCTGAGTTTCTAGCCTGCCGACTACTGCGCTCAGATTCTTTAAGATCACTGAACTCCTTTTGATTAAAACCGGCATTTTGCGCATAATATTCCCAGTCGCCATATTCTGCAATCACAATTGGTCTCCCTTTCTCTTCAAAATTATTCCAGTAGAATGGTGGCTTGGCATGTTGCCTGGCAGGAATGAACAAATCGTAAGAACTATCGTTTATCCAACCCGCGCTATAGGTGTCTTCATAAGGTAGTTCGGCTTCCAAAACTTCATTTACCAACTGCATATATTCGTTGGTCATTCCCGATTCATTCAAAGAATTTTCCCAAAATATTACCGATGGATGGTTTCTATCTCTTCTCGCCAGATCTTTTACATCTTGAACAGAATTCTTTACAAATTCTTCTCCCCCAATAAACTGCCATCCCGGAATACAATTCATAACCAACAAACCTAATTCATCACAGGCTTTCATAAAAGCTTCCGCATGGGGATAATGGGAAAGTCTTACAAAATTGAATCCGGCTTCCTTAATTTTATAGGCGTCTCGATATTGAGCTTCATCAGAAAGCGCATATCCAACATAAGGATATTCCTGATGACGGTTGGTGCCGTTCAAAAACAACTTTTCCCCATTTAAGTAGAATGCGGTATCAGTCAGTTTTATATTTCTGATACCTATGCTCTCTATTTTAAAATCTATAGGAGTTTCCCCTTCTAGAATACTGACTTCAACTTTATACAAATTAGGTGCATTTGGCGACCATAATTTTGGATTAGCAACCTGTATTTCTTCTACATGCGAGATATCGGAGTTTGCAGCTATTTTAAGATCGGTAATAGAGGTGTGAACTTCATTCTTTTCAGCATCCTTTAAGGATACTTGAAGTTTAATAGCACGCTCTTTATCAGAATCATTTCTAAGATGCGTTTTCACAAAGCCTGAAGCGAGTTCCTTATTAATAGTATCAAATTTTACCAGCAATCCGCCTCCATTCACTTTATTAGCCGCAACTGCATCAGTAATATAGATTTCATTGGTTTCAATACTATACACATTTCTGTATATCCCGCCAAAAAGGTTAAAATCTAAAACAGAAAGTGCCTTTCCGGGCGGAATTGTAGCATCATCTACGTTAATAACCTTCACAGTAATAGTATTCTTAGCATTCTGCATTAAATAGTTAGTTGCATCTACTGTAAAAGGCAGATATCCCCCTTTATGATCTGCCACTAAAGAATCATTAATATAGACTTTAGCTTCTTGCATCACCCCCTCAAAATAGAAGAAACGCTTCTTCCCTTTCAAAGACTTAACCTCATAATCCTTTTTATAAGTAGCGGTACCCTGCCATTGATCGTTTACTACAAGAGGCTCAATTTTGGCGGTGTGGGGTAAACTAACCGTATCCCACGGGGAATTAGGCGCATTATCCAATTTAAATTGCCAGTTATCACCAAAGGAGCTTACCTCCCTTAATGTTTTAGGAGATTTGCCACAGGATAGCACTAAAGTGAGCATTGTAATAACTATCCCAAAAATTCTAAGATTTAGCATTCTTTATATTTTAGTAATTACTTGTATCATAAAAATCGAAAGCTGGTAGTGCCTTATCAGTATTAGCATCAAAGAAAGTAGCATTATCCCAGTGCGAACCCTGCCCCCACGGGGTAGAACAGTTGGTAGATATCCAGGCTGGCTCCCAGTAAACAACGCCTTCTCCGCCACCGGCGATGGTTTTCTTAACAAGATCTACCATATAATTTTTCTGCCCTTCAGGAGTTGCAGCATATCCATTAATCAAAGCAGCTTCTCCCAAGTTATTATTGGCAGCATCTGCATTCTCTAAAGTATGAGGATAAGCGGTTTCAACGATCATCACGCGCTTTCCAAAATCGGTTTTTAACTTTTGAATTGCTTCCGGAATTCGGTTTAAGCCATAAGTAGAATATTTTGGATAATAAGAAAGTCCTATCCAATCAAAGTCGGAAATTCCTCTGTCATTTGCTTCGTTGAACCACCATAGCGCATGCTCCGGTTGTGCGATATGCAGCATAATTCCCACTTCTTTATTTTCAGCAGTAGAAAAATCTTTTACCGCCTTGATCCCCGTATTCAGCAATTTGATATTTCTATCCCAGTTTATGTTATCTGAAGGATTTTCAGCAGGTTGTAAGATCTCTCTATTGATCTCATTTCCAATTTGTACTATCTCCGGTAGGAGACTTGCATCAGAAAGTTTTTTTAATGTTGAGTAAGTATAATTGTATAAAGAATCCTTTAAAATCTCAATATCTGTAATGTCCTTCCATGCTTTTGGAATGGTTTGATGACTGGGATCTGCCCAGGTATCGGAATAATGAAAGTCTAAAAGCACTTTTAAACCTTCATTCTTGGCTCGTGCTATAGATTTGCTAACATCTTGAAAGTTTGAATAATTGGTCCACTCAGGGCTGTGCCAGAGTCGAATTCTTACTAAGTTAGCCCCTTTATCGGTAAAAAACTCATAAGGATCTACCTCTTGGTCATTTTCATTTTTATACACTCCACCGCAGTCCTGCATTTCGTTCACATAAGAAAGATCGGCTCCTAAATATAAAGTTGCAGCGGGTTCAGGTTCAGGTTCCGGATTATTCGGACTTTCAGGATCAGGATTGGGTGGTACAGGTTCATTTTCAGGATCACTGGAAGAGCATCCTATTGCCACTATTAGAAAGCTGGAAAATAAAAAGGCACAAGTTCTTTTCATAACAAAAATATTATAAGCGTAAATTTTACAATTATTTTTTTAAGAACAAACTTTTTTCCTAATAATTTTGACAAATTATTAATTTAAGATTATAAAAATAACTGGTTATGAGATAATTAACTTTAAGATATTTCGAAGTTATATCCAGATTGCAGCAATTGCTGATAGGTATCATGATCAAATTTATAAAGAAAAGCACCTCTTCTCGAACTACTTTTATCCTTCTCCTCTAATTTGATGAGTACATTATGTGAAAGCACTTTCTTCCTGAAGTTACGAGCATCCAATTCCTTTTGATAGATAGCCTCATAAAGTTGCTGTAACTGTGGAATTGTAAACTTTTCAGGTAACAACTCAAAACCTATTGGTTGATATCTGGCTTTTCGCTTTAAGCGTTCTAAAGCATCAGCTACCATTTGATTGTGATCCAAAACTAGGTTTGGGACTTCTTTCATATCGTACCAGTGAGCCCCATGTTTTTCTACCAGCTCCCTATCGTAATCTTCTACTCTAATTAACGCATATTGGGCGATTGAAATACAGCGGTACCCGGGATCCCTATCTGCCACTCCATAGGATTTGAGCTCTTCCATAAAGACATTTTTAAGACCGGTTATCTCTGTAAGTACTCGTTGTGCGGCCTCACTTACATTTTCCTCCAGTTTTACAAAACTACCAATTAGAGACCATGCTCCTTTTTGCGGTTCGACCCTCCTTTTAAAAATGAGAAGTTTAAGCTTACCTGCATCAAAACCAAAGATGATACAATCTGTAGCAACATACATCTTATCTTGCTCTATATAAAAATCTTTAGTTTCGGCTTTCATTTTTCGGGATACTGATTTGTTCTACAAAAAAACTACTTTTTTCGGTATAATAAAATTAACGTATAAATTACATTTATTATCTTTGAAGACATTTAATTCCAAAATCTGATTCCATTGAGCACATCTAAATCAAATACCAACAAGGAAACAACTCCAGAAAAACAAAAGCATATTATAAAAGTTGCGTCCCCGGGAAGAATAAATCTTATTGGTGAACATACCGATTATAATAATGGGTTTGTAATGCCAACCGCTATAGATAAGAAGATTTACTTTGAACTTAGTAAGAATAGTTGTGTGAGTCAATGCAATATTTTTAGTGAAACCTACAATTCCTGGGTTCAATTTGATTTAAACGACTTCAGCAAAAGCAATGAAAGTTGGGAGAATTATATTTTGGGAGTAGTAAATGAACTGTTAAAAAGCGGTAAAGAACTGGATGGCTTTGATTGTAAAATTAGAAGCGAACTACCTATTGGAGCTGGAATTAGCTCTTCAGCAGCATTAGAATGTGGACTAGCCGCGGGGCTGAATGAACTTTTCAATCTCGATTTATCGAAACAAGAAATTGCTGAATTATGTCAGGCTGCTGAAAATAATTTTGTAGGCTCGCAATGTGGTATCATGGATCAATACGCCTCGGTAATGAGCAAGAAAGATCATCTCATTCTTTTAGACTGTTTAAGCCTTGATGCCGAATTTATTCCTGCAGACTTTAAGACCTGCAAAATATTACTTGTCAATACTAAAGTTTCACATAATCTAGCTGAAGGTGAATATAATAACCGTCGGAAAGAATGTGAACATGCGCTATCAATAATTCAATCGAGGTATACGGAAGTTAAGACCCTGCGCGATGTTACCATAGATTTACTTCAAGATTGTAAATCTGCTTTAACCAAAACAGAATACAATAGAGTACGCTATGTGCTGGAAGAGAACAATCGTGTACTTAATGCATCCCAGCTTATTAAAAGTGGAGAACTGCAAAATTTTGGAGCCTTAATGTATCAGTCTCATTATGGCTTAAAAGACCTCTACGAGGTAAGTTGTAATGAATTGGATTTTCTAGTAAAATTCACCGAGGAAAAAGACTACATCTATGGTTCCAGGATGATGGGCGGCGGATTTGGAGGTTGTACCATCAACCTAATTGAAGAAGCTGCTATTGAAGGTTTTATTGAAGAAGTTACCAATGCATATGAGAAAGAATACAATATTACCCCGGAAACCATTACGGTAGTGCCAAGTGAAGGCACTGTAGTGAGTTAAATAAAAATAATCGTACTTTAAAATTAAAGAAATGAATAAGGAAATCTATTCCAATCCACATAGAAGATATAACATTTTGACCGGAGAATGGGTGTTAGTATCACCACAACGCACTAAACGCCCCTGGCAAGGAAAGACCGAAAAAACCATTGAAGAAAAGAAACCTTCTTATATGGAGGATTGCTATTTGTGCCCGGGGAATACAAGAACCGGAGGTGCGGTAAATCCCGAATATAAGAAACCTTTCATTTTTGAAAATGATTTCCCAGCCTTACTGCCCGATGGACCTCATGCCCAGGTAAATGATAATTTACTAAGAGCTGAATCGGAATCGGGGATATGTAAAGTAGTTTGCTTCTCACCAGACCATTCGCTCACCTTACCTTTAATGGAAATTGAAAATATAGTTGAAGTAGTACAGGCCTGGAAATCGGAATATTTGGAATTAGGAGCCAAACAAGATATAAATTACGTACAGATATTCGAAAATAAAGGCTCGATGATGGGATGTAGTAACCCTCATCCTCATGGCCAAATTTGGTCACAAAGATCTATTCCTACCGAGATACTTAAAAAATCACAGCATTTAAAAGAATACTGGGAAGCTAACAAAAAAAGTTTATTGCAAGCCTATTTAGAACAGGAACTAGAATTAGATGAGCGAATCCTCCATAAGAATGAGCATTTTGTAGCGCTAATCCCCTATTGGGCGGTATGGCCTTACGAAGCGATGATCATTCCACGAAAAAATTATCAGCACATTGGGCAATTAAACCAAGACGAAGAGAAAGCTTTTGCCGAAATCATAAAGAAGTTATGCATTACCTACGATAATCTTTTTGAGACCTCCTTCCCCTATTCCTCTGGAATTCATCAACAACCAACAGATGGCAAGGAGTACCCGGAATGGCATTTTCATATGTCTTTTTATCCACCTTTGCTAAGATCGAAGAACATAAAGAAATTTATGGTGGGGTACGAGTTATTTGCGAGTCCGCAACGAGATATCACTGCCGAGCAAGCAGCAGATACCTTGAAGAGTCTTTCAGAAGTTCATTATACTAAACAATAACAATGGGGGGCAAAAGCACATTAAAAGATCTCGCCAAGATCCTTAACCTTTCGGTTTCAACCGTTTCAAAGGCTATAAATAATAGTCCGGAGATTAGCGATGTTACCAAAGATAAGGTACGCAGTATTGCCCTTTTAAATAATTACTCTCCCAACAAGTTAGCGCAAAGCTTAAAGTCGCAGAGAACTAAAACCATAGGAGTTATCATTCCAGATGTGCTCATGACTTTTTTTGCCATGGCTATTCACGGGATAGAGCAAACTGCAAATTCCTATGGTTATAAGGTCATCATCTGTTTATCGAATGAATCATTAGAGAAAGAAGCAGAGAGCATCAACACTTTGGTAAATGGCAGTGTAGATGGGCTAATTATGTCCTTATCGAAGGAAACTCAGAGCACTAATGATTATGCTCATTTTGAAGAAGCAATTAGGTATAACACTCCTATCGTTTTATTCGACAGAACTTCCGATTTACTTATTTGCGATAAAATAAAAATAGATGACACTCTTGCTGCAAAAGAAGCAACCGAACATTTATTAAAAATAGGCTGTAGAAATATAATTTTTCTAACCACTATCTACGGAACCAGTGTAGGTGAAAAAAGAAGACTCGGCTACTTGCAAGCCATAGAAAATACCGGAGTTGAAGATACGATTATCAATATTAAAGACTATGCTCAATTTGAATGCATTCTAATTGAGGCATTGAAACAGGGAAAAATAGATGGGATAGTTGCTGCAGACGAACTTTCAGCTATTTCTACAATTAAATATTCGATTAAACATTCGTACAAGATCCCTGAAGACATTTCTGTAATTGGTTTTACCAATGGTGTTCTGGGAGAGAATTTTGTACCATCTTTAACAGTGGTAGACCAGCATGCTACTATGCAAGGTTCTTTGGCTGCAGAAACATTAATTAAAAGACTAGAAAAGAAGATTCCCGTTGAACCCGTACACAAAGTCTTGAAAACTTCAATTATAGAACGAGAATCTACCCTTCCTTTATTTTACGCGAAGTAAATATAAATAGCTACCACCAATAAACATATTCCAACTCCCACAGGTTTGGCATATTTCCAAGAAGTAATATCAACTTGTTTTGTATAGTTCTGAATATAGAATTCAGGTCTTGGTTTCCATTTTCCAATAGCCATCATTATTCCAACATTTAGCACAAAGATAATTGCCATTACATGAAGGAAATGAGGAAGCGATTCTGGTCCAACCACAAAATATTTCAGTAATAAATAGAAGATATACAAACCTACCCCACTAAAAATTGCAACTTTAGCTCCTAAGGCTGGAATACGCTTATTAAGATACCCCATCACTACAATGGTTAGAATTGGAATACTGTAGCATCCATTAACTTCTTGTAAATATCCGAAAAGACCATGAGGCGCGTTAGCAATAAATGGCGCAATAAACATAGAAAGTACAGCTAATAGTACACCAAAGCGTTTTCCATACTTTACTACGGTAGCTTCAGAAGCATCTTTATTGAAATACTGTTTGTAAATATCTATACCGAATAAAGTTACAGAGCTATTTAAAGCACTGTTGAAAGAACTAAGAATAGCACCAAATAAAACTGCTGCGAAGAAACCTACTAAAGGTTTAGGTAAGACAGCATTTACTAAAGTTGGATATGCCTGATCTGGATTATCTAATTGTCCCTGAAACATATGAAAAGCAATTACTCCGGGAAGCACCACTATTATTGGTCCTAAAATCTTTATAAAAGCAGCCAGCATTAAACCTTTTTGCCCTTCTTTTAAATTTTTAGCACCCAACGCACGTTGAATGATAGCTTGATTGGTACCCCAGTAAAAGAGATTTACCAGCATCATTCCGGTAAAAATAGTAGTAAATGGAACCGAAGCGCTAGGACCACCTAAGGAATTGAATTTTTCTGGGTGTGAAGCAACTAGAGTTTCGAGTCCGTTTAAGATCCCACCATCGCCAATAGCCATTAGTCCGAATACAGGTATAAAAAGTCCACCAACCAACAAACCTATAGCATTAATGGTATCAGAAACTGCAACGGCTTTTAAACCTCCAAATATCGCATAAATAGAGCCTATTATTCCTATGGCCCAAATACATAACCATAATGCCTCAGTATCACCAATTCCTAATAGATTAGGAATATCGAACATTGTACTTAATGCCAAACCTCCCGAATACAATACAATTGGCAGCAGAATGACCATATATCCCGATAGGAATAAAGCAGATACAATGGTCTTGGTAGTTTTATCGAATCGTCGTTCTAAAAATTGTGGTACGGTAGTAAGCCCTCCTTTTAAGTATCGGGGTAATAAGAAGAGTGCAGTAATAACAATAGCAATAGCTGCCAGAGTCTCCCATGCCATTACCAAAATCCCTTCAGTAAAAGCCTGCCCATTTAAACCTACAATTTGTTCAGTAGAAAGATTAGTGAGAAGTATTGATCCTGCAATTACTCCTGCAGTAAGGCTTCTGCCCCCTAAAAAATACCCATCGCTGGTGGTTTCATCGGTTTTACGCGTTGCTAAATATGAAATAATTGCTACTAAAGCAGTAAACCCAACAAATGATAAAATACCAATCATAAAATGCTATTACTAATTTTGCGTTAAATATAGAATTTTATCTAATATAAGCGTAGCTTTTACATTTATAATTTTTTTCAACGTAGGTTAAATTGAAAAATGCTTTTATTTCTATACCTCTCATTGGGTGCCAGTATTGAATTTGGAAAATTATCATGATTAGGAGCATCAGGAAAATTTTGAGTTTCAACACATAATGAAGGAAAACTATCTCCTATTTCGGTTTGATATTCCCAAGCTTGAGATAAATGAGGCGGTACAAACACTACTGCAGCCGCTTGATTGGTAAAGATTTTTAGCTCAATTCCTGTTTCAGTAGAATATAAGCGTACCACTTCGTCCTTTACCCCCGTTTTAAAGATAAAAGTATCATCCAGCAAAATTGAATTGATTTTTTTTACTGCAGAAAAATCTTTTTCATCTTCTTTTAGTAATTGAAATTTTCCCGTTGGTCGTAGTTTTTCATCTACTTCCAGAATTGCTTCAGATGCAATGAAAAGATCATGATTGCTAACGCTTCCTTTTCCATTTAAATTATAATAAGCGTGATTCGTAAGATTTACCGGAGTGCGCTTGTCCGTTTCCGCTTCATATTGAATAACAACCTCATTTTCCTCGGTAAGTGTGTATGTTACCTGTATTGTTAAATTACCCGGATATCCTTCTTCTCCATCTTCGGAAACACAACTCAACACTATCGATGGATTTTTACCCAAATCTATAGATTCTACTTTCCATATTTTATGATGAATTCCTCTAAACCCTCCATGTAAATGAACTCCATCTTTTTCATAAAGCTTGTACAAGTTACCATCAAGAAAGAACTTACCTTCCGATATTCTCCCGGCATATCTCCCTATGGAAGCTCCAAAACATTTATTTTCATCGGTATAGGCTTTTGATATATATTCGTTTTTATCCTTTGGGCCAACAATCACATTTACCTCATCTCCATTTTTATCTTTCATAAATAAGCTGAAGATACTGGCTCCAAAATTTAGGATTCCCAATCGGGTGCCGTTGGAGTTAGTTAAAAAATAAACTTCTAAGTTCTCGGAATTCATAATAAATTATTGAATAATGGAAATTTCAGTATGAATTCCCTTTTGATGTTTTCAAAGAAAAGGATTTTTAAGAAAATTAAAAATTAAAATGCACAAATGGAGAATTATAAAAAAGTTGCTATTCTCGTAATTAACATAAAACAAATAAAAAGTCCGGGAGATACTAATCGTTCCGGACTTTTGTTTAACCAAAATTAAAAATTCACAAAACTATACTCTTGGAAGATCACCTTCGCCTTTAAGCGGCAAGTTGGAAACTCCCATTAGGTATTTATCTACATAGTGAGCAGCTTGTCTTCCTTCAGAAATTGCCCAGACTATTAGGGATTGACCTCTTCTCATATCACCTGCCACAAAGATTCCGGGAACATTGCTCATATAATTTTCTATTGAAGCTTTTATATTAGTTCTCGCATCAATTTCTAAACCTAGTTGCTCGGGCAAACTGGTTTCACTTCCCGTAAACCCTAATGCCAGTAAAGCCATATCGCAATCCCATCTTTTCTCGGTTCCGGGCACTTCCGATAACTGAGGGCGCTCGCCTAATTTATGTGTCCATTCCACCTGAGTTGTAATTAAACCTACTAAATTACCATCTTCATCTCCCAAAAACTCTTTTGTAGAAATACTCCAATGCCTTTCTGCTCCCTCTTTATGTGAAGAAGTAGTACGAAGCCTCATTGGCCAATACGGCCATGGCTGATTTTGGGGTCGGTCCAGAGTTGCTTTACCCATTATTTCAAAATTAGTAACGCTAAGCGCTCCCTGCCTAAAGGAAGTTCCTATACAATCACTCCCGGTATCCCCTCCCCCAATTACAATTACGTTCTTGTTTTTTGCTGAAATTTCTTTTCCCGAAAATGGTAAATTATCCACTCTCCTATTGTTTTGAGGTAAAAAATCCATCGCCTGATGCACTCCCTTTAAATGCGCGCCTTTAATGGGTAATGTTCGGCTTACGGTTGCTCCGCCACATAACATTATTGCATCATGATCCGCCTTTATTTCTTCTACAGATATATTTTCACCTACATGGGCGCCGGTAACAAATTTTATACCTTCTTCTTCCAATACTTCTAGACGCCTATCAATTACCGATTTTTCCATCTTAAAATCGGGAATACCATATCTTAGCAGCCCTCCTACCTTTTCATCTCTTTCATATACGGTAACAAAATGCCCTGCTCGATTAAGTTGTTGTGCTGCGGCAAGACCCGCAGGGCCCGATCCTATTACTGCCACTTTTTTACCTGTGCGGCTCTCCGGAAGTTGTGCTTGTACCCACCCATTTAAAAAAGCCTGCTCTGCAATATTCTTTTCAATATTCTCTATAGTTACGGGGTCTTCATTAATATTCAACACACAGGCTTCTTCGCAAGGAGCTGGGCACAATCTACCCGTAAACTCAGGAAAATTGTTAGTGCTATGCAATATTTTAGCAGCTCTCTCCCACTTACCTTTGTAAACAGCATCGTTAAAATCTGGTATCAAATTCCCTAAGGGGCATCCACTATGGCAAAACGGAACTCCGCAGTCCATACAGCGTGCGCCCTGATCCTTTATTTCTTTTTCTTCAAGTGGAATGGTGAATTCCTTATATTCTTTCAATCGCTCCTGGACAGGAGCATAGGCTTCTACCTTTCTTTCATATTCTAAAAATCCGGTTGGCTTTCCCATTTTCTCTATTCCGTTAAATCGATTAATTTTTCTTCTTCTAACCTTATCAATGCCAGTCTATACTCTTCTGGTAGGACCTTTATAAAGTTTGGTAAACATTGCTCCCAGTTTTCCAAGATCCTTTGAGCTAATCTACTCTGTGTGTAATTATAATGATTGGTAATCAACTTTTTAAGAAGTAACTTATCTTCCTCCTCCTTTACTTCTTCAAGGTTGAGATCTTTAGCAAGACAATTCTTTTTGAATGAATTCTTCTCATCAAAAACAAATGCCAAACCTCCACTCATTCCTGCCCCAAAATTTCTACCTGTCTCTCCTAAAATTACTGCTACTCCTCCTGTCATGTATTCACATCCATGGTCTCCAATACCTTCGGCTACGGCCAGAGCACCACTATTTCTTACACAAAAACGTTCCCCTGCAACACCATTGAAATAAGCTTCTCCACTAACAGCTCCATATAAAGCAACGTTTCCAATAATGATATTGTCTTCTGCTTTTAGAGTAGATTCCTCGGGAATCTTTACAATAAGTCGGGCCCCGGATAAACCTTTTCCTACATAATCATTTGCATTTCCATCAATTTTTAAACTGAGTCCTTTAGTAGCAAAAGCTCCAAAACTTTGACCTGCCGATCCCTTAAAATTGATCTTCAAAGTATTATCTGGCAAGCCTTGCTCCCCGTATATCTTAGAAATTTCATTACTTAAAATAGCTCCTACCGCTCTATCGGTATTATGGATTTCAAGATCCAGTACAGTTTTTTCCTTTCTGAATAAAGCTGGATGGGCCAATTCTATAATTTCAAAATCTATTGATCGCTCTAAATGATGATCCTGTCCTCCGGTATTATATACCGAAACATTTTTAGGAACCTTAATTTTATGAAGGATTGGACTAAGATCTACGCCGGCAGCTTTAAAATGCTCAATAGCTTTTTGTCTGTCTAATTTATGAACCTGTCCTACCATTTCATCTACCGTTCTAAATCCTAACTGCGCCATGATCTCACGCAGCTCTTCTGCAATGAAATACATGTAATTTACCACATGCTCGGGTTTTCCTTCAAACTTTTGCCGTAGCTCCGGATTTTGAGTTGCTATTCCAACCGGGCAGGTATTTAAATGGCAAACTCTCATCATTACGCAACCTGAGGCCACCAATGGCGCTGTTGCAAATCCGAACTCTTCTGCACCAAGAAGACAGGCAACCGCAACATCCCGACCGGTTTTCAACTGCCCGTCACATTCCAATTTTATCCTGCTTCTAAGATCGTTAAGCACCAACGTTTGCTGAGCTTCGGCAATTCCCAATTCCCAAGGTAAACCAGCATGACGAAGCGAAGTAAGAGGTGATGCTCCCGTCCCGCCATCATAACCAGAAATAAGAATGACATCTGCCTTGGCTTTTGCCACTCCCGCAGCAATAGTTCCTACTCCAACTTCAGAAACAAGTTTCACGTTAATTAGAGCCTGTCGGTTGGCCGATTTAAGATCGTATATCAACTGAGCTAAATCTTCTATAGAATAAATGTCGTGATGCGGGGGTGGAGAAATAAGTCCAACATACGGGGTGCTGTTTCTCGTCTTAGCAATTTGCTTATTTACTTTTGGCCCGGGTAAATGTCCTCCTTCTCCGGGCTTAGCACCTTGCGCCATTTTTATTTGGATCTCTGAAGCATTGGTAAGATAGTTACTCGTTACTCCAAAACGACCTGAAGCCACTTGCTTTATGGCACTATTTCGCCAATCGCCATTGGCATTTTTATAAAATCTATCAGCGTCTTCACCTCCTTCTCCACTATTGCTTTTTCCTCCAATCCGGTTCATGGCAATCGCCAAATTCTCATGTGCTTCCTTGCTAATAGAACCATAGGACATTGCTCCAGTTTTAAAACGCTTTACAATTTCTGTCCAGGGTTCCACTTCATCTAAAGGAATTGGATCGTAATTTGAGAATTCAAATAAACCACGAATGGTCATTAATTGTTTGGATTGCTCATTCACTAAGGCAGCATATTCCTTATAAGTAGCCGGGTTATTAGTTCTAACCGATTCCTGAAGCTTAGCAATGGTTAAAGGGTTAAACATATGCTTTTCACCGTTACGCCTCCATCGGTACTCTCCCCCAATTTCCATATCCAGATCACCAGGAATATGCTTGGTTTTAAATGTCCGCTTATGTCTTTTTGCAACTTCCTTTTCAACTTCATAAAGGCCAATTCCCTCAATTCTGCTGGGAGTACTCGGGAAATATTTATTTATAAGTTGAGAATTGAGTCCTAAGGCTTCAAATAACTGAGATCCGCGATAGGAGTTGAGAGTAGATATCCCTATTTTATTCATTACTTTTACTACCCCTTTTCCAACAGCTTTATTATAATTTCCAACTGCTTCCTTAAAATCTACACCATTTAAATTCCCTTCGTCTATTTGTTCTTTAATGATCTCATTCACCATATAAGGATTGATAGCACTTGCTCCATACCCAAACAAGAGGGCGAAATGATGCACTTCCCGAGGTTCGGCAGATTCTATTATAAAGCTCATTTTAGAACGTTTCCCTAGTTTGAATAAGCCACTATTTAAATACGAACAAGCTAATAATGCGGGAATTGGCGCCATAGTTTCATCTACACCTCTATCTGATAAAATAAGTATCGTCTTACCCTGCTCTATAACCTTGGCTGCCGTTTTCAACATCTCTTCCAAGGCTGCTTCCATTCCATTTAGTCCTTGATCTATTTTGTATAAAATAGGAATGCTGGTAGATTTAAAATCGGGATGGTCAAAATTCTTAATCTTGTCCAGATCTTCTTTTGAAATCACCGGATTCTGAATTCTAATCTTCTTACAAAAATCTGGAGTAATCTCCATTAAATTGGTATCTCCTCCTAAAGTTAAACTTAGATCTGTAATAAGCTCCTCCCGAATACCATCTAGTGGCGGATTGGTAACCTGCGCAAATAATTGTTTGAAGTAATTATATATAAGTTGTGGTCTTTCAGAAAGCACTGCGAGCGGAGTATCTGTCCCCATCGAGCCAATAGGTTCTTTAGCACTACCAGCCATGGGAAGGATAATGGTATTTACATCCTCCTGAGTATATCCAAAAGCATTTTTACGGTACTCTATTGGTGTTAGATCTACTTCTAAAGGTTCATTTCTATACGGAATATCCCTTAGATGAACTCTATTTTGATCCAGCCATTTCTCATAGGGTTTACGAGTAGCTATTCTTTCTTTAATCTCTTCATCATTAATTATTCTACCTTCATTCATATCTACCAGAAACATTCTTCCGGGCTGTAACCTCCCGTGAAATGCAATATTCTCTGGTTTTAGATCTAACACCCCAGTTTCTGAAGACATGATCACGTAATCATCTTTAGTAACTGAATATCGTGAAGGCCGAAGACCATTTCTATCCAATACAGCGCCTATATAATCTCCATCAGTGAAAGGTACCGATGCCGGACCGTCCCAAGGCTCCATGATACAGCTGTTGAATTCATAAAACGCTTTTTTAGCCTCACTCATTTCCTGATGCTTCTCCCATGCCTCAGGCACTAGCATCATCATTATTTCCGGCAAAGATCTGCCCGACATTAATAAGAGTTCTACTACCATATCCATAGAAGCAGAATCTGATTTTCCGCTTAATATAATTGGAAATAACTCTATTAGATCGTTATCAAAAAGTTCGCTTTTCAGCAATTCTTCTCTACTGCGCATTCTGGCGATATTCCCTCTTAAGGTATTTATCTCACCATTATGACACATATAACGAAAAGGCTGCGCCAGATCCCAAGTAGGAAATGTATTAGTTGAAAACCGCTGATGTACCAGTGCCAAACGTGTAACAACTTTCGGGTCTAAAAGATCTCTATAGTAGAATTTAATATCCTCAGGCATTAGAAGTCCTTTAAATATTAAGGTTTTAGTAGACAAGCTGGGAAGATAGAAAAATACGCGCTCAGATAATTTAGATTTAAGAATAGTATGTTCGGTAATTTTTCTAGCAGTATATAATTTAATTTGGAACAGCCGCTCTTCTAAACCTTCCTCCGGTTTCCCAATAAAAATCTGTTCAATTACAGGCTCTACATCTGCGGCTATAGCTCCAAGGTGGCTAGCGTCTACTGGGACCTTGCGCCATCCTAATACTTTCAAGCCTTTTTCTCTGATTTGTTGCTCAAAGATCGCCTTACAATACTCTCGTTGATTCTCCTTTCTGGGAAGAAAAACATTTCCCATTGCATACTCTCTTTCCGCAGGAAGATCAAAGTCACAGTTCTCCACAAAAAAATCATGCGGAATATCTATTAATATACCGGCACCATCGCCGGTCTTTCCATCACTACTTACCGCACCCCTATGTTCTAATTTTTGTAATATTTCAAGAGCCTTATGTATAATGTCATTAGACTTCTTTCCTTTTAGACTACAAATAAACCCTGCACCGCAATTTTCATGTTCAAATTCGGGTGAATATAATCCTTGTTTTTCCTTCATGGCACGTCAATTTTTTCGACTTAATATTCCTAAATCTATATAATAAAAAATCAATTGCATAATATTCAATAAATTGTTTTTTACATTTAATAATTTCTCAAAAAATAGATTTTAAGATATTAAATTCACAATAATAAGCTCCTTTTTTACCAAATTAGCAACAAGTTTTTAGTCAGTTTTTCTAAATAATTAACTTTTTCTACTCCTGTTCAAAAGATTAAAAATCAGAATCTGACGTTTTTGACAATTTTTGAAGGCGTTTTATCCGTCATTTTCACAAAAACGGATCAAATTTTATCATTAAAACAATAATTTCAAGCTTTTTTTTATAACAAAAAATTAACACCCCTAAAATTTAGGGGGTATTAATTATTAAATGTATAAATATTTATCAATACCCCCTATTTTTTAATAGGGGTGTTCAAAATATACATAGATTAGTACTCAACTAATTATCTGTATATCAATATGAAAAAAATCTATCTACCCTTCGTTTTACTTTTTGCACTCAATTCTTATGCACAAGAAGAAGATGCTCCGACAAAAAAATTCAACATATCTGGTTCAGCAGATGTCTATGCGCGTTTCAATTTAAATTCCTTCAATAGAAATTATGATGATATAGATGCACCGGCTCCCGCAACATCTTTTGCTAACCACCCCGGCTTTGCGCTTGGCATGGCCAATGTTATTATGAGTTATGAAACAGGGAAGGTAGGAGCAGTTGTAGATCTGGCATATGGTCCTCGAGGGGAAGATGCGGTTTTTAATTCTATAGGGAGTTCCAATATTATAAATCAGCTTTATGTATACTGGAATGTAAGTGATAAAGTAACATTAAGCCTAGGTAACTGGAACACATATTTGGGGTATGAGGTGATATCACCCACAGCTAACTTTAATTATTCCACTTCCTATATGTTCTCTTATGGGCCATTTTCTCATACGGGGATAAAAGCAGATTTTGCTTTAAGTAATGAGTTTAGTGCCATGGTAGCAGTTATGAATCCTACAGATTATACCGAATTCAACCCTGCAGGCACTTATACACTTGGAGCGCAGCTTGGATATGCTAAAGATGCGGGAAGTGCGTATTTAAATTTTCTTTATGGAGATCAAGACGGAAAACTTGACGGAAAAGGTAATAACGGTGGAGATGTTTCTGCAGGTTCTACATTTCAGGTAGATCTTACCGCAGGTCTAGATGTGTCAGATGAATTTTATTTAGGCTTCAACACTACTTACAACACCACCTCTACAGGCGAAACCTTTACAGATACCGGTATACAAGATGTTGATGGAGACGATTATGGATTTTACGGAGCAGCGGTATATCTACAGTATAGCTTAAGTGAAACCTTTGCGCTAGGAACCAGAGCTGAATATTTCAAAGAATTTAACGGCGGTGCTGGAGCTTTAGGTGTTTATGATAGTGATGGCGATGCCGGCGTTTTTGCCGTTACGCTTTCAGGAAATATTGTCTTAGGTGACCTTATGCTTATCCCGGAGGTTCGCCTGGATTCAGCCGATCAGGATATATTCACAAATACAGACATAGATGGAACTCAAGAAAGTCTAGCGTCTCTTCTTCTTGCAGCAGTGTATAAATTTTAATCTAAACATATAAATCATGAAAAAAATAGAAGCTATCATCAGAAAGTCTAAGTTTTCTGCAGTTAAAAAAGCTTTGCATCAAAAAGGTATCAACTTCTTCTCCTATTGGGATGTTACCGGTTTAGGAAATGAGAAACAAGGAAGTGTCTACCGGGGAGTGTCTTATAGTACGAGTGATATTCAACGCAGGTACTTATCGATAGTTGTGGATGATTCGTTTGAACAGGCTACTATTGATGCTATTCTTTCGGCAGGACGCACTGGAGAAGTTGGTGACGGAAAAATATTCGTTTCCGATATCGTGGAAGCTTATAGAATTCGTACCGGTGCGAAAGGAAAAGAAACTCTAAACTAATTACTAAAGAAAAAATATTAATTATATGGACTCAGGATTATTTACAGCAAACAATGTATGGATGATGATATGTACGGGGCTGGTATTTTTTATGCACCTCGGATTTTCATTTCTGGAAATTGGACTTACTAGACAAAAGAACACTATAAACATACTTTTCAAAAATCTATTTATCATTTGTGCCGGTTTACTTATGTATTATATAGGAGGTTTCAATTTGATGTATCCGGGATTTGAAGAAGGATCTGCAGGAATCTTAAAATTTGCCGGTTTTGGTATAGCAGCTCCCGAAAATGGAATGCTACCCGAATATGCCAGCGGAGGTTATACCTGGTGGACAGATTTCCTTTTCCAGGGAATGTTTGCTGCTACTGCAGCCACCATTGTCTCTGGAGCTGTTGCCGAGCGTATCAAGATTGGAGGCTTTATGATTTTTGTTGTTATTTATGTAGGGCTTATCTACCCAATAGTAGGTTCATGGAAATGGGGTGGTGGATTTCTTGACTCTATGGGGTTCTATGACTTTGCCGGATCTACCTTGGTACACTCTGTGGGCGGTTGGGCCGCGTTGGTAGCAGTCTTTCTATTAGGGCCACGTATTGGAAAATTTAATGAATTCAATAAACCTCAACCCATCCCAGGACACAATATTCCATTTGCAGCAGCAGGAGTTTTAATATTATGGTTAGGATGGTTTGGGTTTAATGGAGGCTCTGTGCTCTCTGCCGACCCTGCCATTACCTCTTTAGTATTAGTAACAACCTCTTTGGCGGCTGCAGCCGGTGGAATTGCAGCGTTTTTAGTTTCTACCTTGATGTATAAAAATTATGATCTTACCATGTTCTTGAATGGAATTTTAGGAGGATTAGTAGGTATTACAGCCGGTGCCGATTTAATGTCGCCTAACGAAGCCGTAATTATTGGCTTAATAGCCGGTGCTATTATTGTTCTTGGAGTTGCTCTAATCGATAAATTAAAATTAGATGATCCTGTAGGTGCCGTTGCTGTACACTTAATTTGCGGAATTTGGGGTACACTTGCCGTTGGAATATTTGGAACTATGGCAGGCTTAGACCAATTCTTTATTCAATTGGCAGGTGTTGGAATTGTTGGAGCATTTTGCGTGATAACTGCATTTATCATCCTTATAATCATCAAATCTACTGCAGGGCTAAGAGTTTCTGAAATAGAGGAATTAGAAGGATTAGACCGCCATGAACACGGAATGGATGCTTATCCAGATTTTAGATCTAACGAGCATTAATTATTAATAAGTATCTGAAAAAAGCCTGCTCGATGAGCGGGCTTTTTTATTTCCACAAAGAATATTTTAGCTAAAGTGAATTAATCCCTATTTTTGCAGCTATGGCATTAACAAACAACGACATTTTCAAAAAATTACGAGTTGCGCTTAAATTGCGTGATGACGAAATTGTAAACATCTGCGCATTAGTAGATTTTAAAGTAACAAGAAGCGAATTGGGAGCAATCTTCAGAAATGAAGACCATCCTAAATATGTAGAATGTGGAGATCAGTTTCTTCGGAATTTTTTAAACGGTCTGGTTATACACATGCGTGGCCCCATGCCTAAGAAAGAAAAGAAGGATACTTCTTCAAAAGAATAACATTTTCACAAAGAAAAATAGTAAGATCAATTCTTTCTAAAAAAGCTACCCAGTTATAAATTATATAAAACAAAAAATCCCGGGCAATACCCGGGATTTTTTATATATAAGATCAAAAGCTTAAGCAAGTACTGCCTGAACTTTATCTGCAGCTTCCTGAAATTCTACAGCACTCTGTACATCCAACCCACTGTTATCTATTAATTCTTTTGCAATATCTGCATTGGTACCTTGTAAACGTACAATAATTGGCACATTGATATTACCCATATTCTTGTAAGCATCTACAACCCCTTGTGCCACACGGTCACAACGTACTATACCTCCAAAGATGTTGATAAGGATAGCTTTTACATTCTCATCTTTCAAGATCAAACGGAAAGCTTCTTCTACTCTTTTAGCATCTGCAGTACCACCAACATCCAAGAAGTTAGCTGGTTCTCCACCTGCTTGTTTAATAAGATCCATAGTTGCCATAGCAAGACCCGCACCATTAACCATACATCCAACGTTACCGTCAAGATCTACGTAGTTAAGTCCCACTTTTTTAGCTTCTACTTCAACAGGATTTTCCTCACGAATATCACGCATTTCTGCATAATCCTTATGGCGGTATAATCCATTATCATCTAAAGATACTTTTGCATCTACCGCTAATATTTTATCATCACTTGTTTTTAAAACAGGGTTGATCTCAAATAAAGAAGAGTCAGACTTTTCGTAAGCTGTGTAAAGAGCTATTACAAATTTAGTCATCTCTTTAAAAGCTGCTCCACTCAAACCAAGGTTGAAAGCAATTCTTCTTGCTTGGAATGGCATAATACCAACAGCAGGATCAATTTCTTCAGTAAAGATTAAGTGTGGAGTATTTTCAGCTACAGTTTCTATATCCATACCACCTTCGGTAGAATACATTACCATATTACGCCCTGTTGCTCTATTTAAAAGAACAGACATATAATATTCTTCCGGCTCGCTATCTCCAGGATAGTAAACATCTTCAGCAACTAATACTTGGTGAACTTTTTTTCCTTCAGCAGAAGTTTGCGGAGTTACCAGGTTCATCCCAATAATTTGTCCTGCAATTTCTTCAACTTCTTTAAGGTTCTTGGCAAGCTTCACTCCCCCACCTTTTCCACGGCCACCAGCATGAACTTGGGCCTTTATTACGTGCCAGCCGGTTCCTGTTTGCTCGGTAAGTTCTTTGGCAGCATCTACTGCTTCTTTTGCATTATGAGCAACAATACCACGCTGAATGCGCACGCCAAAGCTGTTCAAAATTTCTTTTCCTTGATACTCGTGTATGTTCATATCTGCTTTTCTTCAGTATTAATTACGGTTGACAAAAGTAGCAAATGTAATAGTATTGTACCAATCTTTTTTGGGGAATAACTTCAGAAGACGTAATCGCTGCAAATAAAGCCTTTTTCTCATTGCTTTTCAGGCCTTACAACACTAAAACGAAATAGTGGTTTTAACCTAATTTTCACCTTTAAAACGAGAATTCTCCTTTACTTTTGCCCCTTAATTTTTTCGAAATGAATAAAGCATTAATTGCACTGGCTATAGGCGGATTTGGTATAGGGATGACAGAATTTGTGATCATGGGAATTTTACCTGATGTTGCTGAAGCCTTAAATATTAGTATTCCGAAGGCGGGACATTTTATCTCGGCCTACGCCCTGGGTGTTGTTGTGGGTGCCCCCCTACTTACAGGGATTGGAGGGAAATGGCCTGCCCATAAAGTCCTCCTGTTGTTAATGCTGTGGTTTACTTTTTTCAATACACTCTCTGCCTTTGCTAATAGTTATGAAACTTTGCTGGCATACCGGTTTCTCTCTGGTCTTCCTCACGGAGCTTTCTTTGGGATTGGAGCTGTAGTAGCCGGGAAACTCGCAAAACCGGGAAAAGCTGCAAAAGCCATTGCCACTATGTTTACCGGTTTAACATTGGCAAATGTACTGGGGGTGCCACTTGGAACTTACTTAGGACATACCTATAGCTGGAAAGTATCCTTTCTTATGGTAGGAATTATTGGAATCTTGGCAATGCTGAGTATCAAATTTTGGATGCCGCAACTGGATAAATCATCACCTGAAGGACTTAGAAAAGATTTTAAGGTATTAAAAAAGCTGGAACTATGGATGGTCATCCTACTTACAACTATAGGAACAGGCGGGTTCTTTGCATGGTATAGTTATATTGCTCCGCTAATAACCAACGTAGCAGGACATCCTGAAAGTGTAGTAAGTTATGCTATGATAATTGCGGGAGTGGGCATGGTTATAGGAAACCTGTTAGGCGCAAAATTAGCCGAGCTGTTTCCACCTATCTCTGCGGTTATAATAACGTTGCTTACCATGGTTACCCTTCTAGTTGTAAATACCTATTTAGCCACCGACCCGGTATTTATTCTAATAATGACATTTTTAATTGGAATGGTAGCCTTTTGCATTGCCACACCAATACAAATGGCGGTAATTAATTCATCAAAAGGCTCGGAAATGTTAGGCTCTTCTCTTAATCAAAGTGCATTTAATATGGGAAATGCCTCTGGAGCATATTTAGCAGGATTACCAATAGCCATGGGGTTTGGATTTACTTCTGCTACTTTAGTAGGAGCAGCTATGGCCGGATGTGGTGTGTTTATAGCCCTCGCGGTTATCATCATTCGAAAAAGACAAAATGAAACGGTGACAGCCGAAGCGTAATTCAGGTTAATTTTCTATCTTCCTAACTTTTTATGAACATATAACACATTCCACTAATGTGTTATATTTTTATATTACTTGTAACTAATTAAAAATCTCAATTATTTTTGCATTTTAAAATCATCAAAGAATGAATGATCAAGACCTAATTAAAATAGCTAAAGAATTTGGAAGCCCTGTATATGTATATGATGCTGAAAAAATCATTGGACAGTACAAACGATTAACCAATGCGTTTTCCGGAATAAAACAACTAAAAGTTAATTATGCAGCCAAAGCACTTTCAAATATCTCTATTTTAAAACTGATGAAAAGCTTAGGTGCCGGACTGGATACTGTTTCCATTCAGGAGGTAAAGCTTGGGCTAAAAGCGGGTTTTGAACCGTCACAAATTATCTATACTCCAAATGGAGTTTCTCTGGAAGAAATAGAAGAAGTTGCACAGCTAGGTGCACAAATAAATATTGATAACCTCTCTATCCTCGAGCAATTTGGAACACGACATCCAAAAGTTCCGGTTTGTATAAGAATTAACCCTCACGTGATGGCTGGTGGAAACACCAATATTTCAGTAGGACATATAGATTCCAAATTTGGAATTTCTATTCATCAAATTCCGCATTTACTCCGCATAGTAGAAAATACAGGAATGAATATTAATGGAATCCATATGCACACAGGAAGCGATATTCTAGACATAGAGGTCTTCTTATATGCATCAGAAATATTATTTAACACCGCTAAACAATTTAAGGATCTTGAATTTCTTGATTTTGGTAGTGGTTTTAAAGTTCCATATAAAGAAGGAGACATTGAAACCAATATTGAAGAATTGGGCGAAAAACTGACTTTAAGATTCCACGAATTCTGCGAGGAATATGGAAAGGAATTGACACTTGCTTTTGAGCCTGGAAAATTCTTGGTTAGTGAAGCCGGCCAGTTTGTAGCAAAAGTAAATGTGATAAAACAAACTACCTCTACTGTATTTGCAGGAATTGACACCGGTTTCAATCACCTTATAAGACCAATGCTGTATGGTGCAAATCACAGTATTAGAAATATTTCCAATCCAGGCGGTAAAATCCGTTTCTACTCGGTGGTGGGTTATATTTGTGAGACCGACACTTTTGCCAGTAACAAGCGTATCTCAGAAATTAGTGAAGGAGATTTGCTAAGCTTTAGCAATGCAGGTGCGTATTGCTTTACAATGGCGAGCAATTACAATTCAAGATATAGACCAGCTGAAGTATTATTTTATAAAGGGGAAGCTCATTTAATTAGAAAAAGGGAAGTTTTTGAAGATCTTCTTAGAAATCAAGTTGATGTAAGTTTAGATGTTAATGACAAGAAAAAAGTAAGTGTCTCTAAAAGCTAGTTAACTCTATATTTTTGAATTTGAAACAGAAAAGGTGGTAGCAACTAATCTAAATACTTCTCGGTTAGAATTAAGATTAGTTGCACTTTCTGATCTGGAGAGTGTGCATACACTGCTTTCAAGACCCGAGGTAGATGAGTTTAACACCTTGGGAATACCAAAAAATATTGAAGAAACCCGATCTATACTTCAAGACCATCTTGCAGACCTGGATAACACTCCTATTAAAAGGTTCACCTTTGCTGTTGAATTAAAAAGCAATAAACAATTTATTGGAATGGTGGCAATAAATCTTGGTAGTGAGAAATATAATGCTGCCGAGCTTTGGTTTAAACTCCATCCATCTTACTGGAATAACGGCTATGGAACAGAGGCTGTAAAGGCCTTAGTCGATTTTGGCTTTAAAATTTTAAAGCTTCACCGTATTGAAGCGGGTTGTGCAGTTCAAAATATAGGTTCGCTAAAAATTATGGAACGAGTTGGAATGCACAGGGAAGGAAGAAGAAAAAAAGCACTGCCTTTAAAATGTGGCTGGAGCGACAATTATGAATATGCCATTCTAAATCCTGAGCACTAATAGTGGTTTAAATAGTCTTTATTCGTTTTAATAAAACCTCCCTATAAGTCTTACTAACCGGAATAACTTTCCTCTTGATCTCTATATGACTTTCTGCCACGACATCCAACCGGGAGATATTGATTACATACGATCTATGCACTCTAATAAATAAAGACGTAGGTAATTGTTCTGATATAGACTTTAAAGTACTACTTAGCAAATAACTCTTTTCTTCTGTTACCACATTGCAATAATTTCTTTCAGCCTCGATATAGAGAATAAATTTTAGAAGAAGTTTTATCCTTTTTCCATTTTGCCGTACAAAAATCCTGTCATCCATAAATTCAATCTCAGGATCCCTATGCTCTTTTTCCTGTTTATGCTTCCTCACTTGGGCTTCAACAAGTTCAATAGCCCGTTTAAGCTCTAACAAATTGAGAGGTTTGGATATAAATGCCATAGGATGCGTTTCGCGTGCAATAGAAAATGTTGCGTCATCACTGTTGGCAGTAAGATAGATAAGGGAAAGCTCATTTTTGGACTGGATCAACTTTGCCGTTTCAATACCATCTAATTTCCCTTTTAAATGAATATCCAATAGCAAAATATCAGGTTTATTCTCCTGTACGTGTAAAATGGCATCTTCCCCCCTGCATACAATTCCGGTAATCTCATACCCTAAATTGGTAAGTTGTAAAGAAATATTAGCTGCAATAATCATATCATCTTCAACAATCAATATTTTGGTTTTATCGGTCATATCATGTTGTTTTATGTAACAAAAATTCAAAATAAAGCGTTGTTCCAGAAGTCATGTTCTTCGTCATTCTACCATCCAACTGCTTGGTAAGCAAATCGATTAACTGTGTTCCAAATCCCGTTTTCTTTCGATTTATATTTTCACTCCCTACTCCATTGTCGCTAACAAGTAGTTGAAGTCTGGATTTATATTCCTTTAAACTGATGATTATTGAACCCTCTCGGTTTTCAGGAAATGCATATTTAAGGGAATTGGTTAAAAGCTCATTTACAATTAACCCGATTGGAAGTGCCTTTTCTACATCAAGTTCTAAAACACTCATATCATAATTCACATTTACTCGGTTTTCCAGGCCGAAAGAATGTAGAATATAATTGCCCAAATTCATGAAGTAATCTTTCATTTCAATAGCTGCAAGATTTTTTCCTTTATATAATTTCTTATGAATCATGCTCATACTTTGTACTCTGTGCTGACTCTCTTTCATTACATCTACAACATTGGGGTCGGAAATTTGTGAAGATTGCAGCGCAAGTAAACTGGAAACTATTTCCAGATTATTTTTTACACGATGATGAATCTCTTTCAATAAAAACTCTTTTTCTTGATTTTGACGTTGAAGTAGTTTATTCTTCTTTCTATTATCGCGTGTGATCTTGTATAACCCCAATAAGATGAACAAAAGCAAGCCGGAGATAATACTGATGAGGACTTGCCGAATTTGTTGCTTTTTAAGTAGATCTTGCTGTAGTTGAATGGTATTCTCTTTCTGCGCAACATCAAATTCTGTTTGTAGAAGTGCAATTCTCTCATCGGCTTCTGCTGTAAATATCATTTTTACCAGTTTGTCATATTCAAGGTAAGCGATATAAGCTTTTTCATAATTTTCCATTTCGGCGTGTGCTTTCGCCAGATATTCATAAGCCTGACTTAAATAATATTCATCACCAAAATCAGCAGTAGCAATCACAATGCTTTTAGTTAAATTCTCGATGGCCTGCAAATATTTTCCTTCCAGAAACTGAAGTTTCCCAATGGCAAGCCATGATCGCATCAACATGAAATTGTTATCCAGGAACCGGGCATATTTAACCGCCTGCATTCCCGCAAATGAAGCTTTATCAAAATCATTTAAGTAAGTGTACAATTCGGCCAGGGAAATATATACATCACTCAAATTATTATAGAAACCGTAGCGTTCTCCTATTCTAATAGCATTGTTGTAAAATTTTAATGCATTTCTGGTATTCCCTAGGGCCAGGTAATTATTGCCTACCACATATAGTGTAAAATCGTAATCCAGATCCTGAATCCCTCTTTCTTCGAAGATCTTAACCGATTTGAGTCCGTATTGTAAACCTTCATCAAATTTCGATTGTTTCCAAAAAATGTTACTCAGGTCGCTATAAGCCAACGCAATTGCTTTCTTATCATCAAGTTCTTCACCTAAATCAAGGGATTTAAGAGCATAATCTGCAGCTTTCGATAGATCTCCTTTTCGTTCGAAGACATAACCTATTTGCGTATTAAGAAAAGGAATATCCTCCTTATGAACTAAGGGACGCGCCTGAGTAAGTACAAGAAGCGCCGAATCTAACTTTTCCATTCTTAGCAAAATAGCTCCTTGCGTAATTTTAAACCTACCGTTCCATAATTCATCTTTCTGAGTGGCTGTTTGCTGCAAGCCGAGATTGGTAAAAGTCATTGCCTTATTAAGATTTCGGGTATGCCAGTAATAAGCTAGATCGTTTAGCATAGAAAAACGGGTAGTATCGGCAGGAGCATTGTTGAGATTCGTTTCCAAAATATCTAAATACGAGGAGTCGAAATTATCGGTTGTTACAAATACTTTGTTGTAGAAAGGATTTTGTTTATGAGATATAATTTGAGCAATTATCACATTGCCAATTAGCATCATAAAAGTTGTTAGGAAACAAATTTTCAAAGCAGGCACCCTCATTTTACAAGTATTAGTTTAAGCTTAAAAATGGAGGGTCTTAAATATACAATTATTCTATGCAATGCTCATTCGGGTAATAAAAGAAGTAGCACGGACAATTTTAGCTATCACTCACCACAAACTACTTTATAATAACAGTTTAAAGACATTACTTAGAGGCATAAATCAGTTTAACGTTTAATATTAAAACTGCTAATTGGTTTATAAAATCGCTCACCTTAGCTTGGACAACTGCCTATTATGCATTGGAGAAATAGGGGAAGCTCTAATCTGGCAAAGCTTAAGGTGGGCGATTCTATAATTTTTTATATAACTATTCTTTTAAAAAAAGCAGGTAGTAATTACTTCTTTCACATCCTAATACACTGCTTTCATCAACCCATCTTCAAAAATTATACTCACTCTATATCTAAAATTAATTGTAATTGTTTATATTAATCGTAAGAATTAAAAAGATTGTTAACAATACTAGAAATTAATTCCTATTTTTATAACAAACCTACATTTTTAGAATAATCCCCTACTTTGTAAAATCTTAATTAAGATATATTTACCGTTACCTATAATGAATTACCTTAGAAAAGAGCTTTATGAACTAATTAAAGAAGATGAATCAATTTTTGATTTCATTCAAGATTCTGCTTTAGATGGAATGTGGTTTTGGGATCTGGAAAATCCGGAAAATGAATGGATGAATCCTAAATTCTGGATCACATTAGGCTATGACCCCAATGATATGCCACATAAAACTGCTTCATGGCAAAACATTATCAATAAAGATGATTTGGAAGCAGCGGTGACCCAGGTTAAGGCTCATTGTGAGAATCCATCAATACCATATAATCAAACCGTTAGATACAAACATAAATCAGGAGATACAGTCTGGATCCAGTGTCGGGGGATGGCTATTCGCAACCATGAAGGAAAGCCAATTAGAATGCTTGGAGCGCATACTGATATATCTAACTTAAAAATCTCAGAAATAAATCTACAAAGGGAAACTGTACGTTTCAAACACATTATAGAGGGAACCAACTTAGGAACATGGGAATGGAATATACAAACAGGAGAAACTATTATTAATAGAAGATGGGCAGAAATTATTGGCTATACTCTGGAAGAATTGGAACCTACCACTATAAACACTCGGGATAAATTCTTACATCCCGATGATCTTATAAAATCAAAACAGCTCGTTCGGGATCATCTTAATGGTAAGATACCATTTTATGAATGTGAGCTACGAATGAAACATAAATCCGGAAAATGGGTTTGGATAGCTGATAAAGGAAAAATTGTAAACTGGACTAAAGACGGGGAGCCAAGATGGATGACGGGATCCCACTTAGAAATCACTAAACGTAAAGAACATGAAATATTACTTACAAAATACAAAGACCTTTTAGAGAGAAGTAATGAAGCCGCTGTTATTGGAACCTGGGAAGTAGATTTAGTTCAGAATATAGTTGAATGGAGTAAGGTTACAAAACAAATACATGAGGTACCCCCAAATTATTCTCCTGAAATGGCGCAAGCATTAAATTTTTATCCAGAAGGTGAGCACAGGGACACTATTTTACATGTAATTGACGAGGCTATTGAAAAGGGCATAAATTACGATGTAGAATTACAGATATTCACTTTTAAAGGTCATCTAAAATGGGTTAGAGCAATAGGGATAAGCGAATTTGAAAATGGAAGCTGTGTTAGACTATATGGACTTTTTCAGGACATTGATGAACGAAAAACCACTTCTTTAGAAATTGAAAAACTATCTCTTGTTGCCAGTAAAACTAATAATGCCGTAATAATTACAAATGCAGCGGGTTACACCACCTGGGTAAACGAGAGTTTTACCAGAAGTACCGGTTATAATCTGGATGACATGTTAAATAAAAAACCGGGAGAAATACTTCAGGGAAAAGATACTAATCCTAAACACGTTGAATGCATTAGAAAAGCTTTAAATGATAAGCTACATGTTAGCCAGGAAATTCTAAATTATAAAAAGGACGGCAGTATTATATGGCTTCATTTAAATATAACTCCGGTGTTCAATAAAGTGGGAGAAGTTTATAAATATATTGCTATTGAAAATGATATAACAGAAAGAAAAAATATTGAAAAATTAAATCAAGAAAGGCAAACCTTATTAGAGACAATTCTAGACAGCATTGATGTTGGAATAGTGTCTTGCGATAAAAATGGAAATTTGACCTTATTTAACAATGCTACCCGAGACTGGCATGGCTTACCTGTTCAATCTATTCCATCTTCTAATTTATCTCAATATTATGGACTTTTCAAACCCGACGGAGTTACTCCTCTTAGTGAGGAAGAAATTCCTTTAATAAAAGCACTACAGACCGGATCGGTTAAAAATGAAGAATTGGTAATAATCCCTGAAAAAGGAATTCCACGTACTGTAACGGTAAATGGATCTAAATTAATTGGGGAAGAAGGAGAGCTGTTTGGTGCTGTAGTGGCCATGCATGATATTACAAAAAGAAAAGCAACCGAGGAAAAATTACGGGAAACCCTGGCGAAACTTGAAGGTCTGCTGGATGCAAGTGCATATGTAAGTATTATTGGAACTAATGCTTCCGGTCTAATTACTACATTTAATAAAGGTGCTGAAAATCTATTGGGCTATTCTCGAGAGGAGATGATCTCTCATAAAACCATGGAAAGCATACATTTAAAAAGTGAAATAACCCAAAGAAGTAAAGATCTCTCCGATCTTTTAGGTAAAAATATTAGAGGTTTTAGTGTGTTTACGGCTCTTCCTAACAATGGAACGTATGATACCCGAGAATGGACCTATGTAAAAAAAGACGATACACATTTCCCGGTTCAGTTAACCATAACTTCCATTAAAGATAACAACGAAATAATAGGCTATTTGGGAGTAGCAGCTGAAATTTCAGAAATCAAAAAAGCTGAGAATGAAATTAAGTCGCTTTTAGAGGTTACAAAAGATCAAAATCTACGCTTAAAGAATTTTGCACACATAGTATCTCATAATCTACGATCACATTCCGGAAACTTTGCGATGCTGTTAGATCTATATAAAAGGGAGAATCCTGAGGCTGCTGAAAATGAAATGATAAAATTGCTTGGTACTGCTTCTACAAACCTTAAAGAAACAATAGCACACCTTAATGAAGTGGTTTTAATGAACTCTTCGCTTAAAGAAAATATGGTCTATCTCAATTTAAAAGATGCCATCGATAAGGCCATTAAAAACGTTTCTGCCTTAGCTGAAGATGCAAATGTAAATATCCAGAATTCTGTAGATCCTAAAATTAATATTGAAGGGCTTCACGCTTATATAGACAGCATCATACTAAATTTACTAACCAATGGTATTAAATACAGGTCTCCTGAAAGAAAAAGCTTCATAAAATTCTCTTCAGAAGTAAATGATCAGAATATCCTTCTAAAGGTAGAAGATAATGGGTTGGGTATAGATCTAAAAAAATATGGAACCAAATTATTTGGAATGTACAAAACATTCCATTTAAATAAAGATGCCCGTGGTGTGGGCTTGTTTATCACCAAAAATCAAATTGAAGCTATAGGTGGAAAAATTGAAGTTGAAAGTACTGTAAATAAAGGAACAACCTTTAAAATAAATATGAATTATGAAAAAAATTGATGTCGCTTGTATCATCGATGATGATCCAATTTTTGTGTTTAGCGCCAAGAAAATCATGCAACTGTCAGATTTCTGTAACAGTTTTATGGTTTTTCATAATGGCGAAGATGCTTTAAATAATTTGAAGGCGGTGATTACTGCAAAAGAACAACTACCCGATATTATATTATTAGATCTTAATATGCCCATAATGGATGGCTGGCAGTTTCTAGATGAGTTTATACAAATTCCTTGCGATACAGAAATCACAATTTACATTGTTAGTTCTTCCATAGATCCAGCCGATGTTATTCGTGCTAAAACGTACGACAGGGTGAACAACTATATTGTGAAACCCATTACTATAGAACGACTTAAAAAAGTACTTATGGAAGAGTAATACTATAAATATCAATAGGTTGTTTATAATTTCATTAATAAAACTATAAGATACAATTAACCCTAAAAATTTTCTTTAACCTTTATTTTTTCATTTTTTAGAGCTTGCTAAAATTTAATCCAAAAAAGAAAAAGATGAAATTAAAAAATAAAGTTGCTGTGGTAACCGGAGCAAGTAGCGGAATTGGGAAAGCAATTGCAAAACAACTTGCCTCTGAGGGTTGTAATGTGGCCCTTGCAAGCCGAAGCACCGATAAACTTGAAGAACTTGCGAAAGAGATAGACACCAAAACCTTGGTTGTTAAAATGGATGTTAGCCAAACTGCCAGCGTTAATAAAGCATTTGAAGAAATTCTTGATAAAATGGGAAGAATTGATATTCTGGTTAATTCGGCCGGAGTAATGCCTCTTAGTTATTTAAAAAATAGACATCTTGATGAATGGCTTCAAACCATTGAGGTTAATGTGAAAGGTTGTTTAAGGTGTATATATGAAGTTCTTCCAGCTATGAAAGCTCAAAAAGAAGGGCATATAATAAATATTGCATCGGTAGATGGAAAAGAATTGTTTGAAGGTGGTGCTGTCTACGGCGCATCAAAAGCGGCAGTCATTGCACTTTCCCAGGCTATGCGTATGGAGCTTTCTCCTGAATTCAATATACGGGTTACAGCAATAGAACCAGGAACGGTAGATACCGATCTACGGGAAGATATAACAGACGAAGAACTCTTAGAAGATAAAGATTACGGGGGTGACGAGCCAAAATTGGAAGCTAAGCATATTGCTAATGCAGTACTATATGCGGTTGAGCAACCAAATGAGGTGAATGTAAATGAAATACTTATAAAACCTACCGGTAAATCGTAAGCGTCTAATGTTTTCCACCAATATAATTTCAATATGGGGCTTTAATAAAGTCCCATATTTGTTTAATAATGAGCTATTTAAAAAAATAGTAGTATATTTAATTCTAATCTTTTATAATAAAACTTCCTCCTTATTTAAAAGACATTTCTCCCCTGTTGTAATTTTGTAGTTCTTTCCCCGGAATTTATAGATTATTTAAATTGAATAATAACCATTTAAATATATAATTTATGAAATCCTTATTTTACTGGATGTTACTCGTACCTTTATTAGTAATATCTCAAGAAAACCAAGAGTATGGTGTATTGGAAAATGCCATGCTAACAGCAGCACCTGCCAAGATCCAGCAATTTGAATCTGGAATTGCTGCACACAATAAAAAATTTCATGCATCAGGTCCATACGGAGCAAGAGTTTATTGGATATCCAACGGACCAAACGTGGGGAAATATATTTGGGTCATGGGACCTCTAACGTGGAGTGCATTTGATTCCAGACCTGCCGCAGAAAATGGGCATGATGCCGATTGGAACATGAACGTACTACCATATATACTTCCGGAATCGGACCAAACCTACTGGAAATTTGAAAGTGGTCTCTCTAACTTCTCCCAGGGTTTTACCATCAAAAACTTATTGGTAGACATGTATGATATTAAAAGGTTTCAAAAGGAAAAAGTAATGAAGATGATGGAGAAAATTAAAAAGGTTATGGTTGAAAAATTCCCGGAGGAAACTTATGGTATGTACACCAATATTCTACCTAGTACCAAAGATGGAAGAGATCTCGCCTATGTTTCCTTTTTCGAAAAATCTGCATGGATGGGTGAGGATGGAAAATTTCCTGAAAAATATAATGAAGTTCACGGTGCTGGAAGTTTTGAGAGCTTCTTAAAAGAATGGGGGGAAGTATCCCAAGGACAACAATCGGAATTATGGATTTTTAGACCGGATCTTAGTGGTCTTAGTGGAGAAGTAAAAGCTGGAAATTAGTCAGCTAATTAATTGATATTAAATCCTGGAGCAATCCGGGATTTTTTGTGCATACTATTGAAGATAGACCTTAAATTTTCCTTCTGTAACGGTTTTAATACTTTTATCTTCGAGATTATAACCTTTAAATATAAAATTACCTTGAATTACATTGCCATCATCACTTATAATTTCAAGTGTATTATAGCTTTGGTTTAGAAATTCGGTAAAATCTGTACCCCAATCTCTACCAGATTCAAGATCCATATAATGTATAGAACTCATTTTCCAAAGATCTGCCCCCACTAAGTAGGTTTTCACGCCCGTGTAGTTAGCAATTATAAGCTCTATAGCCTTATTGGTATTATTTGTACATTCTACCTTTAAACTAATAGTACCATCACTATTGGTAAATTTACTGGCCTTAATGTTTCCCTCCATTTGATTTGCATCAAAATTAGCGCCGTCAACTTTAGCTGTCAGAAATTCTTCACCTGCATAGCTACCACTTCCATCATCATTAGTACTACAGCCCATAAAGGCTATTCCTATAAATAATAATGAATACAAAAATGTTTCTTTAAACCTTTTCATCATATTATATATTAGAAGTTATTAATACTACAAATTTACGAATACTCATGTGCTTAATTACGGGGAATTTCCCCCTAAATCATATCTAATTATTTGATTTTCAAATAATTAGATATTACTAATTTGATGTTTTTTTAACAAGGGTTTCATGATATCCAAAATGAGTCAACTTATATTTAATCCTGTATTACGGTTTGTTCAAAATAAACCTCTTTTCAACATAACTTATACCACGAAAGAGCGTTTAAAATATTATATGAAATAATTATGAAAAAGATTTTTTTGCTTAATATCTGCCTTTTGTTCTCTGTATTTCTGGTAAACGCTCAAGAATGGGAAACCGACCTTGAGCAGGCAAAAAAAATTGCAGCTCAGGAAAATAGAGATATCATTTTAGTCTTCCAAGGGTCTGACTGGTGCGCCCCATGCATTAAATTAGATCATGAAATATGGAGTAGTAAAACTTTTAAAACTTATGCTAACGAGCATTATGTACTTTTAAAAGCTGATTTTCCCAGAAGACAAAAAAATGCATTAGACCCCGAACAGCAGGCGAAGAATAATAAGTTAGCTGAAATATATAATAAACAAGGTTATTTTCCATTCGTGGTTATATTAGATAAATCGGGAAAAGTTCTTGGTAAAACAGGTTATAAAAAAATGACTCCGGAAGAATATATAAAACATCTTAATGCTCTTAAAGGCTAAATTTTGAAAAGATTTTTAATTTCTTTCTTCCTTATATTCCTCTCGGGACAAATCTTTTCTCAAGAGATTCATAAGCGCACTATTAAGTTAATGGGTAGCCGTTTTGATATTACTGTGGTTGCTGATGATACTCTTCAGGCTGAAAAAGATATCGATTTGGCAATAGCTGAGATTACAAGAATCGAAAAGCTCATCTCCTCATGGGATTCCAACTCACAAACTTCAGAAATTAATAGAAATGCGGGCATTAAAGCGGTAAAGGTAGATAAGGAATTATTTGAATTGATACAGTGCGCAATGGGAATTGCAAAACTCACCGATGGTGCCTTTGATATTAGTTATGCCTCTATGGATAAGATCTGGAAGTTTGATGGTAGTATGACTGAAATGCCTTCACCTAGCGAGATTTCCCGATCGGTTGATAAAGTGGGCTATCAGAACATTATTTTAGATAATAATAACCATAGTGTCTATTTAAAATTACCGGGTATGAAGATCGGTTTTGGGGCAATAGGAAAAGGATACGCAGCCGATAAGGCAAAACAACTTTTAATAGAGAATAATGTGGCTGCAGGTATAATTAATGCTTCTGGCGATATGAACACCTGGGGAAAACAACCGGATGGCTCCGATTGGAAAGTTGCTCTTACCAACCCTTTCAATAAAGACAAAGCTTTTGCATTATTGCCTTTGAATGAAGCTGCCGTAGTTACCTCTGGCGATTACGAGAAGTATGTTAATTTCAACGGGAAAAGATATGCCCATATCATTAATCCTAAAACGGGATATCCCGCAACGGGAATTATTAGTGTGACTGTATTTGCTCCAAAGGCAGAATTAGCCGATGCACTGGCAACTTCTGTTTTTGTGATGGGAATAGAGGTAGGCTTAAACAGAATTAATCAACTTCCCAAAGTAGAATGTATTATTATCGATGAGAAAGGTGATATCCATACTTCTCAAAACATAAAAATTGATACTCAATGATCAAGAAAATATTATTAGGAGGTTTCGTGATGGTTGCGCTGCATTCCTGTGTAGCAGTTAAAGAATACGAAAAAGTTAATTTGAGTGACCCGGATATGGAGTTGGCCTCGAAGAAAGTGGACAGATTTGAGACCAATTTCCAGGCTTATCGTGAGGCAGCATCGGGAGCTAATGGAGGAAAGACCGGCGGTGGCTGTGGGTGTAATTAAAAAGTTAAGATGAGAAAAATATTTATAATCACAGGATTATTGTTTGCAACAGTAATTTCACCTGCACAAGAGGCCGATCAAGATTCCACACTTATATATAAGAAACGGGTGCTGGAAAGTACAGAAGTCGATTTTCTAACGAGCTATTATTCGCAGGATGGAGATAATGCCGCGGTAAGTGGAGGAATTGGTACGGAAGAATTAACCGACTTCACTCCTACTTTTGTGGTGTCAATACCATTGAATGCCGATGACGTATTGAGTATTGACGCGGGAGTATCTGCATACACGTCGGCATCATCAAGCAATGTAAATCCATTTGATGGGGGCAAACCTGCAGATCCTTTTGTAGCATCTTCCGGTGCATCTAGCAGCGACCTTTGGGCGAATATGAATGCATCCTATAGTCATAGCTCAGATGACAGGAATAAAATTTGGTCGGCTAAAGCCTCTTTATCGTCAGAGTTTGATTATTTCTCTATCGGTTTGGGTGGAAGTTATACCAGATTATTTAATGAGAAAAATACCGAACTAAGCATTAATGCGAACGTATATCTGGATACCTGGAAAACGATCTACCCATATGAACTGAGACCTTTCGGTAAAAATGGAAATGGCTTGAGCAATAGTTTATTCAACGATATTACAGGGGATACCAATTATGACCCAATTTTTCAGGAATTTGAAAGTAAAACCAGGAATTCATATTCGGTAGGACTAGGTTTCTCTCAAATTCTATCCAAGAATCTCCAAGCTTCTTTAGCATTAGATGTTGTTCAGCAGGAAGGCTTATTATCCACCCCTTTCCAAAGAGTGTATTTTAAAGATGTAGAAGATTCTTTTATTGAAAACTTTCAATTGGCCGATGCTATTGAACAGCTTCCAGAAACTCGATTTAAAGTTGCTCTTGGTAGTAGGTTGAATTACTTTATCAATGAAATTTTCGTTGTTAGAACCTATTACAGATATTACAATGATGATTGGGGTATAAAATCGCATACTGCCAGTATAGAACTACCTATTAAGATCACCGATAAATTCACATTATATCCCTCTTATAGGTATTATACTCAAACAGCAGCCGATTATTTTGCGCCCTATGAGGAGCATCTTTCCACGGAAGAATATTACACTTCCGATTATGACCTTTCTAAGTTCAACGCTAATCAGTATGGTTTTGGAGTGAGTTATACCGATATTTTTACCAAATTCCATATTTGGAATTTCGGGCTAAAAAGCATCGATCTAAAATTTCATCAGTATAAAAGAAACACTGGGTTAAAGGCAAATATGATAGCAGGAGGATTTAAATTCATTTTAGATTAAATGAAAGAGAAGATCTAATAGAAATTCATAATTTTCTATCTTTATAAGATGGAAATAAATGTAAAAGTTTCTAATCAAATTGCCAGCTCACCAGAGGAGGTATTTGATGCCATTGTTAATCCCGAGAAAATAATACGTTATTTTGTTTCTAATACCAGTGGCCCTATTATACCTAATGCAAAACTTCACTGGGAGTTCAAAGATTATTGTGTCTCTTTAGATGTTGATGTATTAGAGGTTATAAAAGACAAACACATTTCTTTTGAATGGGAAGCAAGTGGGAAACGAAGCAGTGTCCAAATTTCAATAGATAAGAAAGAGGAACAGCTTACCCAAATAACTATTACCGAATCTCCTTTCAGTCTTATAGAAAGTGATGTTAAAAAAGCTTTGCAACAAACTCAGGGTTGGACAGACTTTATTTGCTCTTTAAAGGCATTTTTATACACCGGTATAAATTTAAGGTCAGGTAAATATCCTTCAGAAATAAGCTGAATAATGAAGATAGAAGCGAATACCCCCGAAGAATATATAGCACAATTACCGGAAGATCGTAAGCTAGCAATTACAAAGTTAAGACAGATTATTCTGGAAAACCTTCCTGTTGGTTTTGAAGAAACTATAAGTTACGGTATGATCGGGTATGTGGTTCCCCATACTGCTTATTCCCCAGGATATCATTGCAATTCAAAACTACCACTCCCCTTTATAAATATAGCTTCTCAAAAGAATTTTATCGCACTTTATCATTTCGGTATTTATAACGATCCAGCACTCTATAACTGGTTTGTAGAACAATATCCAAAATATTCTTCAAGAAAACTCGATATGGGAAAGAGTTGTATAAGATTTAAAAACCTGGATGCTATTCCCTACAAGTTGATAGGCGCATTAGTAAGGAAAATAAGTATGCCACAGTGGATTGAAAATTATGAAGCTACTATAAAACGCTGAAGCCATTTAACTTAAACCAAATTACGGATATTTACCTATATACTTGGTAATCTATAATTTCTTAAATTAGTGTTAAACCCTTAAACCTAACTTGAGATGAAAATTTTAAAGAATATTCTAATTGTAGCCGTTGTTCTAATAGCCGTTCCTTTAATTGTAGCACTATTTGTAAATAAAGATTATGCTGTAGAAAGGGAAATTGTGATTAATAAACCGAAACAGGAGGTTTTTGATTATGTGAAATATTTAAAGAATCAGGACAACTATAGCAAGTGGGCCCAGATGGATCCAAGCACCAAAAAAAACTATACGGGTGTAGATGGCACCGAGGGATTTGTAGCGAAATGGGAAAGTGAGAATAAGGAAGTGGGAGTTGGAGAACAGGAAATTAAAAAAATAACTGAAGGAGACCGAATAGATTTTGAGTTGCGTTTTTTTGAACCCTTTAAGGCTACATCACCTGCATATATGACTACTACCAGTATCGATGAGAACTCAACCAATATAAAATGGGGTTTTAACGGACATATGAATTATCCAATGAACCTGCTCATCTTAACGATGGATATGGAAGAGGTAATAGGAAATGATTTGCAAACCGGTTTAAATAACCTTAAAGAGGTTTTAGAGAAGCAATAGTCAACTATTAAATTAAAAAAGCAGCCTTGATAAGGGCTGCTTTTTTAATTATGGGTATTTCTAAAATTACCAATCAAATTTATAGGTGGCACCTGCCATAACCTGAAGTCCCTGTACAGGATAATCTGACCAACGTTGGTAATTGTCTCCTATCAAATTATTTCCTTTTACAAAAATGGAAAGCTGCTCATTAAAGCGGTAACCCACGTTTGCATTAAGATCGGCATAACCATCTAAAGTTATAGTTCTTATCTCGGTACCATCAGCAGGATTCATGAATCTCTTTCTGTCCTTACGCTCTCCTGTAAAGAATAAATTAGCTCCGGCAAACCATTTATCGGTAATCTGATAATCGGCCAATACAGATGCTTTAAAATCGGGTAGATTCCATGCTTCCGGCTGGAAGTCTGAAGAATAACTGAAGTAAGTGGCATTCATCCCTAATTTGAAATCTCTATTCACATCTACATTAATTTCTCCAAAGAAGGAAAGCGTTTTTAAATCATCATAGACTACGTCAAAAGAATTTCCATAAGTGTAATCTTCCGTATTTGCAGGCTCTTCTAAATTATTAACGAATAAAGATCTATTTGTTTCTGCTACATAGCTCCCTTTCAGGTTATAAGAAATGCTATTAGACAATTTTCCTTTAGCTCCTAATGAGGCGTCATACTGCTTATCGGTTGGAGTAATAGTAAGGGTAGGCGAAACGTATGGGTTTTGCTGTGCTAACTTATAATAAGTGTTCTGATTTAAACCACCCTCTAAACCGGCATAAGCAATAAAATAATCGCCCGCCACGCGATAGCTCGCTGTAACTTGAGGATAGATATAAAAATTACTGTCGCTGTTTTCGGTGTCCAGACCATACACGAACGAGGCTCCTAAATTTACGGTGAGGTCGTCTCTTAAGATTAACAGACTTGGAGTAAGAGCGAAATTCATTTGAGAATATTTCAACTCTTCCGGAGTTTGATACCCCCTGTCGAATTTACCATTTAATACATCTGCACTAAGCTTGGTAGTAATTAGTTCATCTGCAATGTTCACCTCAAATTCGGCATCTGCCGTAAAGTTATTTTCTGAAGACTTATAAGAATCTCCAAAATAGCGGTAATGAGCAGAAGCTTTATCGAAGAAAGAATCATATAACTCTATTTCTCCACCCACGATCGCTGAATAATAATTTTGTTGCGGATCGATATCGGCAATATCCGGACGCGTAAATATTGAATTTTCCGGAAGACCGTACCAGTTAAATAATTGATGTTGTAACCCAAGCTCTGTGGTCCATGAACTGTTCCTATTACGAGAGTTATAATTTAAATTTAGTGCGGTATTATAGAACTTATCGGCTAATTCTACTCCATCTATCCCTCCCTGAGAAGAATTATGAGTAAGGAACACTCCAAAATTATCACTTCTGTTTACCTCTAAATTGCTATAGAATTCTGCCAGGATATTTGAATAATTCCCAAAGCCTAAGGTGGCGTAGTTATTAAACAATTTAACTCTTTTAGCTCTTTCTACCTTGGTAGCCTGACCTTTTGAAGGAGTAAATGTAGAAGCTACAGGTACTGAAAAAATACTGTATTTCACAGGTTTTTTCTCTAAGCTTATAGAATCTGTGACCACAGGAGTTTCCTTGATCTTGAATGCATCATTCACCGATGGAGTGTATGGTTTTACCACGATAACGGTTTCTCCTCCCAGAGGTTTATCTTGAGCAAAGAGAAATCCGCCACAAAGAAATGATAGTAAAAACAGGTTTCTTTTTATTGAAAGAATTTGCATATAGAATTTCTTAAAAGTTATATTGATTGATTATTAGTTGGTTTCAACAGAAGCGTTCGTCTTTGCTTCCATAGCTTTTATTTTGCTAAGTTCTGCCTGTGCTTCCTTTACCACTTCCGGATATTCCTTAAAGTTCTTTATAACATTGTCCAGAATATAAGTAGCCTGGTAAGCATCCTTTAAGGCATAGAAATTCTTAGCCATGATCACTAAACCTTTAGCTCCGTATAATTTGTATCCTGAATAATCTTTAGCTAGTTTTTGAACAGATTCGTTCGATGCCTTAAAATTCCCAGCCTTATTTTTGAAGTAAGCATCATAGTAAAGTGCTTCTGCTGCCAACTCTCCGGTAGCTATTTTCAAAACTTCTGCATATGCTGTTTTCGCTCTGCTCTCATTTCCTGTTTCAAAAGCAGCACGGGCAATAATCACCTGCGCATCACTCTTCACATTATTTTCAATACTTGGTGTTGCCAATACTTTTTCTGCATATGAAACCGCCATATTAAAATCTTTTAGTTCATAATAAGACTTCATGAGGTTAGATTGTGCGTAGATGGTATTTTGAGCAAAATCGGCTTCATTTTCCAATCGTTTCAATAGTGGTAAAGCATCTTTATAATTCCTCTTTTCTAAGTAAATTTGAGATAATCTAGCCAAAGCTTGTTCAGAGAATTCACCTCTTGGTTTGGCGATCACAAATTTATAATGAGGTACCGACTTATCTTTTTGATCATCTCTAAAGTACAGCTGTGCTAAATAGAAGTTACTCTTAAGTGAATTCAAACCATTTGGAAAGCTTTGTAAATACTTTTCAAATCCGGTTTTGGCAGCGCTGGTATTGTTGTTCAGGTATTGTTTTTCTGCTGCTTCAAAAGTGGTATTATCAAGATCGGCATCTGTAACTTCTACAAAATCTACATTCTTCACCCAGGCTGCATATTCATCGGTTCTTCCAAGATCAATATAAATAAGTCTTGCCGTACTTACCGCCTGCATAGATTCTGGAGTATTAGGATAATCGGAAACTACCTTTTTAAAACGTTCCAGGGCTTTGTTTGATTGATCACTATTATAATAGATAAGACCCTGTTTTAACATTGCCTGGGGTACAAATGCACTACCGGGAACATCTCTAATCAATCGGTTATAAGTTTCTATACCCTTTTGCGTGTTTTCCATCGCAACGTAGGTATTTCCTAACTCATAAAGAGCATCATCCCTGTAAGAAGACCTTGGATATTTATTCATGAAGCTACTAAGGTCTTCGATCTTACTGTCGTTTCTATTTACAAAACCATAGCTTATAGCTTTTTGATAAGCAGCATAATCCTGATTTCCAATATTCATATCTATAGCCGCATTATAGGCATCCATAGCCGGCCAATATTTACTGGTCACAAAATAAGTATCTCCTAACCTGGTATAAGCATCATTTCTTCTGGCTTTATCTTTAGCCGAATTCTTCGCATAACGATTGAAATAATCGATCGCTCTGTTGTATTCCTTTTGTTTGAAATAAGAATAGGCAATATTATAATCCAGGTTTTCCATTTCAGGAGTCCCCTGTGCCCCACTCATTCCGGCAAATTCTTTATAACCAACCAAAGCTTCGTTCATTCTGTTAAGATTGAAATCGCTTTCTGCTTTCCAGAAAGTTGCTTTTGCAGTAATAACCGCATCTCTTCGTTCGGTTAAGGATTTATCGAAATTCACCGATGCATTTCTATAATCTCCTCTATTATATAATTCTAATCCATACAGATAAGCCACTTTTTGATAAGCCACCTTATCGCTGAAATTTCTATTGTTCTCTAATAAGTTCATGGCCTCTTCATAATTCTTAGAAGTAATATAAGAATCGATAAGAAGGCTTTCCATCTCCGATTTCACCGGTGAGTTAGGGTATTTTTCCAAATACTCTATTAACACCTTTGAAGGACTGGAATAGCTATTCCCTATTTGATAACCTAGTTTTGCATAATTTAAAAATGCATCTTCCTGAATTTTAGCGTCAAAATTCATTTCACTTGCATTCTTAAAAGCATTTAAAGCTTGTTGTTTCTGATCTAAGTTTAAATAAGCTTGTGCAAGATGATAGTATGCATTTTGAGCAATGGCGTTATTACCATCTATAATCTTGTTGAATTCTGCTATAGCACTTTCATTATCTCCCTGTTTGAAATAAGCATATCCTAACTGATAATAATCGGTATTCGTCCATTTTCCACGCAGTCCTTTATATTCCTTTAAATAAGGAATAGCTTTCTCATACTGCCCAAGGTTGAAATAACTTTCACCTATAATCTTATTTAATTGAGAAATTTCATTTCTATCGGCAGTTGGTAATTGTTCTAAGCCCAGGTCTATCGCCTTTTGAAAATTCCCTAATTTAAAATTCATATCACTTTGGAAATAAGATAGATTTTCAGAATATCTATCATTCTCCTTTACTTCCTCAAATAAGGTATTAGCCTCCTCATAATCATCTCCTTCATAGGCCATATAACCTAGGTAATATTTGGCTTGCGACCCGTATTCTTTTGAATCTCTTACTCTGTTTAGATATTTGGCAGCATCATCATACTGTTTTGAAGCAAAATAAGCATACCCATTATTAAAATAGTAGCGATCCTTTTCTTTGCGACTCATCCCCTTTTCATCTACCCTGTCATACCATCTTCTGGCTAATGAATATTTACCATTTTCAAAGTAATAATCGGCTACATCAATAAAGGCAGTATTCCGCTTGGTACTGGTAGGATAGCGTTCCACAAAATCCTGCATGAGCTGATCTGCTCCGGGTTGTCCAAGTCTTACCGCCGCATTAGCAATGTAATACGCACAGTCGGATGTTATTTTCTCATCATTGGTTTCATCCTTAACATCATCAAAAATAGTTTGGGCTGCAAGGAACTGTCCATTGTTATACAATTCCAGTGCTCGGTTGAATTTTACGAGATCATTAGTATAAACCGCAGTTTGCTGGGCAAATAATGAAGTAGAAAGAAGTAAAAAAGCAACGAGGAATAAGGCTTTATTTCGTGTCATTAATTTTTTTATTAGATTGATCAATCAAAGATAATTAAACGCTTATTTCATAACGCAAGTAAGTTGTGATAATTATGTTAATATGAAAAAAAGTAATCGGGCAGTACATGAAAGATGTATATTTACCGTTATTTTCATACTCTAAAATCAGAAATATCATTTTATGTCTCAACCCGTTCTAGAACTTAAAAATGCTGCGATCTATCAAAGAGAAAGTCTTATTCTTTCAGAAGTTGATCTTACCATAAATAAAGGTGATTTTGTTTATTTAATTGGTAAAACAGGAACCGGTAAAAGTAGTTTTATGAAAACCCTATATGGGGATCTTCCCTTAACTGAAGGGGAAGGAACTATAGTTGATTATAATCTTAGAACTTTAAAGGAAAAAGATATCCCATTTTTAAGAAGGAAACTGGGCGTGGTATTTCAGGATTTTAAATTACTAAATGACAGAAATGTTAGAGACAATTTATTATTTGTTCTTAAAGCTACCGGGTGGAAGGACAAACCTGCAATTGAAAGAAGGATAGATGAAGTTTTAGACAAGGTGGGAATGAAAACCAAAGGTTTTAAATTTCCCTATCAACTCTCCGGTGGAGAGCAACAGCGAATCGCTATAGCAAGAGCATTATTAAATGATCCTGAGCTTATCCTAGCCGATGAACCTACAGGAAATTTAGACCCTCAAACCTCTGTGGAAGTAATGGAAGTTCTGCAGGAAATAAGTAAAAATGGAAACACCATTTTAATGGCTACACACGATTATGCCTTGTTACTAAAGTATCCTTCCAAAACCTTGAAGTGCGACGGAGAACGTGTATTTGAGGTAGTACAAAAATCGATCTAAATTTTCGCCAATACGTTTCAAACTTTTCAGTTTATAAAAATAAAAAGCCCGATCTAAACGATCGGGCTTTTCTATATGTTTAAAAAATAAGATTAAACAATCTTATTTCTTTTACGTTCATTTTCGGTAAGATAGATCTTACGCAAACGGATATGTGCAGGAGTAACCTCAACATACTCATCTTTTTGAATGTATTCCAAAGCTTCTTCCAAAGAGAATTTTATTGCCGGAACAATCTTCGCTTTATCATCTGCTCCAGAAGAACGTACGTTCGATAATTTTTTAGTTTTGGTAATGTTTACTGCCATATCATCCTGACGAGAATTTTCTCCAATTACCTGACCTTCATAAATATCTTCTCCCGGGTCAACGAAGAACTTTCCTCTGTCCTGTAGTTTATCGATAGAATAAGGAATAGCTTTTCCTTTTTCCATAGAAACTAAAGAACCATTTTGACGCTCAGGAATTCCTCCTTTTAAGGGCTGGTATTCTTTAAAACGGTGCGCCATAATCGCCTCACCTGCAGTAGCAGTAAGCAACTGGTTACGCAAACCAATAATTCCTCGAGAAGGGATCATAAATTGTATGTTCATACGGTCTCCTTTAGATTCCATACTTACCATTTCCCCTTTTCTCATAGATACCATTTCTACAGCTTTTCCAGAAACATCTTCCGGTAAATCTATAGTCAATTCTTCAATCGGTTCACATTTAACACCATCAATTTCCTTGATGATAACCTGTGGCTGACCAATTTGAACTTCATATCCTTCTCTTCTCATCGTTTCAATAAGAACAGATAAGTGAAGTACCCCACGACCAAAGACCATGAATTTATCAGCACTATCTGTAGCTTCAACTCTAAGAGCCAAGTTCTTTTCAAGTTCTTTTGCTAAACGTTCTCTAATGTGTCTAGAGGTAACAAATTTACCATCTTGACCAAAGAAAGGAGAATCGTTAATAGTGAAAAGCATACTCATAGTAGGCTCATCGATAGCAATAGTTTTTAAGCCTTCAGGGTTTTCTATATCGGCAACAGTATCACCAATTTCAAAACCTTCCAAACCTACGATCGCACAAATATCACCAGCCTGAACCTCTTCGATCTTTCTTCTTCCTAAACCTTCAAAAGTGTGCAATTCTTTAATTTTGGTCTTTTTGATGCTTCCATCACGCTTCACCAAAGAAACCTGCATTCCTTCTTTTAATGTTCCGCGTTGTAAACGTCCAATTGCAATTCGTCCTGTAAAAGATGAAAAGTCAAGAGAAGTAATAAGCATTTGCGGAGTTCCTTCTTCAATTTTTGGAGATGGAATATGTTCGATAACCATATCTAGTAATGGTTCGATATTTTCAGTTTGATTTTTCCAATCGTCACTCATCCAGTTATTTTTAGCTGAACCGTAAACAGATGGGAAATCAAGTTGCCACTCTTCAGCACCCAATTCAAACATCAAGTCGAAAACTTTCTCATGAACTTCATCAGGAGTACAGTTTTCTTTATCAACTTTATTGATAACCACACATGGCTTCAATCCAAGATCGATTGCTTTTTGAAGTACAAAACGCGTTTGTGGCATTGGTCCTTCAAAAGCATCTACTAAAAGTAGTACTCCATCGGCCATGTTCAATACTCGTTCAACCTCTCCTCCAAAATCGGCGTGACCAGGAGTATCAATAATATTGATCTTTGTCCCTTTATAAACTACAGAAACATTCTTAGAAGTAATTGTAATACCTCTTTCTCTTTCTAAATCGTTGTTATCTAGAATAAGATCACCCGTATTTTCGTTCTCACGAAAAAGTTGGCAATGGTACATAATTTTATCAACCAAGGTAGTTTTACCGTGGTCAACGTGTGCAATAATTGCGATGTTTTTAATAGCTGTCATATAAGCGCCTCATTTTTAAGGCTGCAAAGGTACGTTTTATTTTATGAAATACACTATGTTAGTATATCTATAAAAATTTGTTTAATGTTCTCTTAACTTTCATCGGCAGACGGGCCGTAACTAGCCGGTACGGGGATATCCAATAATCTGAAATACACTCCTAATTGCGCCCTATGATGCGGAATTTGATTCATCACCATAGTTCGTAACACACTGAGTTTTGGCATTTCCATCAAAATTTGCCCTTTTTGAGTCATTTTCCAATTTTTCTGAAAATCTTCATCCGGTTTATTAAGAGCCTTTGTAGCTTCAGTTACATTCTTTTGAAAGGCCTGTTCAAGATCTGTGGCCGATTTAAATCTTGTAGGTTCATACCCTTCCATGTCCATCTCGTCGGTTTCCATAGTACCGGTTATCCAACCAGGAATTTCGGCTAAGTGATTTCCCAACTCTCCCATGGTCATCGATTTAGGGTGAGGTCGCCAATCCATTTTATCATTAGGAATTCTTTTTAAGAATTTCTGAGTAATAGCTGCCTCATGTTTTAGCTCTGGCACTAAAATTTCTTCTATTTTCATTTTTCCAAAGAATTGATTTACAGCTATTAATTTACAATATTTTCCGCATGAAAGCTCACCTCAATGTTAAATGAAGTAGTTTGTAATTCCCAACGCCTATATTGCTGTACACAGATAATTGAATTATCTTTGCAATCTTAAATTCGTAACTATGAAGCTGAATAATATTCCTCAAATAAAACATATTGATTCTAATAATTTCTTTCTTCTTTCCGGGCCATGCGCCATCGAAGGGGAGGAAATGGCTCTAAGAATTGCAGAGAAAGTTGTAGAAATTACCAACAAACTGGAAATTCCTTACGTTTTTAAAGGTTCTTTCAAAAAAGCCAATCGCAGTAGAATTGACAGCTTTACCGGAATTGGAGATGAAAAAGCCTTAAAGATATTGAGAAAGGTTTCTGAAACTTTTCAAATTCCTACAGTTACAGACATTCATGAAATAAGCGATGCTGCCATGGCTGCAGAATATGTAGACATCTTGCAAATACCTGCTTTCCTTGTTAGACAAACTGATCTTGTAATGGCAGCTGCTGAAACTGGAAAAACGGTCAATTTGAAAAAAGGACAATTTATGAGTCCTGAAAGCATGAAACATGCGGTTACCAAAGTAATTGATTGTAAAAACGACAATGTTATGGTGACCGATCGCGGTACCATGTTTGGGTATCAGGATATGATAGTCGATTTTAGAGGGATTCCAACCATGCGCGAGTTTGCTACCACAGTACTTGATGTAACTCACTCTTTACAGCAACCTAACCAAAGTAGTGGTGTAACCGGCGGAAGACCAGATATGATCGAGACAATAGCACGCGCAGGTATTGTTAATAATGTCGACGGACTTTTCATTGAAACACATTTCGACCCTGCAAATGCAAAAAGCGATGGTGCTAATATGCTGGACCTTCAATATCTAGAAAAACTACTATCTAATTTGGTGGCAATAAGAAAAACAGTTAACTCGCTGTAATCACACACATCTTCACATATAAAAACCCTTACTCTAAGTAGGGGTTTTATGTTTTATTAAGGTCATTCTCCTTTAAAAGAGCACTCATATTTCTTATGCTTTTTGAGCTTAATTATGTTATAGCTTTCATAAATAGGCCTAAAAACCTTTATAGAAGCCATAAATTGCCGGTTCTGGGATTTCCCCCTTACAATCCGCAAAAATTCAACTAACTTCAAAACACCCTACATGATAGACAAGACTACTCATTTAATTTTTTCACAAAAACTTTATTTGTTGCTCTTGGCAATATGCTTTGCATTACCTGCAGCAGCACAGGATACCCCTCAATTAAAACTGGGAGGCGCGCTACGGTTCAATTACAATCTATCTTCCTGGAAGGACGGACAGAAAAAGCGTGGCGGCGATTTTGGTTACGATATGTTTAGAGTGAATGCTGAAGCTGCCTACAAAGGAATATTTCTTAACGCAGAATACCGATTATACTCTGATGGATTTGGGGGAGGATTTTTAAAGCAAGGTTGGGTAGGCTATAAATTCAATGAACTGGATCAAATTCATATTGGACTTACTCAAGTTCCCTTCGGAATTCAGCAATACAATTCCCATAACTGGTTCTTTAACCTTACTTATTATGTAGGAATGGAAGATGATCACGATATGGGTGTTAAATACATGCATACCGGAGAAAAATTTGAATATCAATTCGCTTTTTTCAAAAATGCGGAAGAGCTCAAATTTGGAAACAACACCGAAACTTCTCCCAATAGATATTCTTATGATATTACCGGAAGAAATAAAGAGGTGAACCAATTCAATGGAAAATTCATTTATAAATTCGGAAAAGAAGCCGCACATAGGTTCGGCCTTTCTGCTGAATATGGAAAGTTATACAATTTAGATACTGAAGAGCTGGGAGATCATTCTGCTCTTGCTGCTCATTATGAGATCACCCAAGGAAAGTGGAACGCCAAAGCACAATTTATTACAGCTTCTCATGATCCTGCAAATGCCGAAGGAGAATCCCGTGATGTGGTCACCATGGCTGCCTATGGTGCACCTTATGAGGTTGCTGCCGATTTCAATATGTATTCTTTAGCGATTTCCAGAAATGTTCCGGTAAAATGGGGTCCAATATCCAACTTACAAATCTATAACGACTTTGGTTATATGCAAAAGAAAACCCAAGGCTTTGAAGATTCCTACATGAACGTTACCGGAGTTCTTGTTAGTGCCGGAAATGTTTATACGTATATAGACTATGCCGCCGGTTATAATCACTCTTGGTTAGGTGGGAATTTTGTAGACGATTTTTCTACCGGAAATCCAGATGCTAAATGGGAAGCGAGATTCAATATCAATATTGGTTACTATTTTTAGTAACTCCCCTAATAAGATAGGAAGTTAAATTCCTAAAAAATTAATTCACCACCAATTTAAAAATCTAATTTATGGCTAAGAAAATTATAAGAAGTGATGAAAGAAAATCCATTTTTGGATTAGAAGTAAATGGCCCCGTGTTCTTCACTTCATCCATTATCATTATTTTGATAATAACCTTAACCCTGTTATTTAAAGACAGAGCAGAACAATATTTTACCGCAACTCAGGATTTTGTAGCAAATAAGGCTGGATGGTTTTTTGTGCTGAGTGTAAATATCTTTTTGATATTTATGGTATATCTGGCACTTAGTAAGTTCGGGAATCTAAAAATTGGTGGTCAATCTGCCAAACCGGAATTTAAAACTCTCTCCTGGTTCGCTATGCTATTTAGTGCAGGGATGGGAATAGGTTTATTATTCTGGAGTATCTCTGAACCTATCTACCATTTTTTAAGTCCGCCAATGGCTGAAGGTCAAACAGCCGAAGCCGCGAAAGAAGCCATGAAATTCACTTTTTTACACTGGGGTTTCCATGCCTGGGCCGTCTATGCGCTGGTAGGATTATCCTTGGCATATTTCACCTATTCACGCGGACTACCATTAACCATACGATCTGTTTTTTATCCGTTCTTAGGAGATAAAATTTATGGAAAGATTGGTGATGCTATTGATATTTTTGCAGTATTGGCTACGCTTTTTGGATTAGCTACTTCATTAGGAATGGGAGTACAGCAAATTGCCGCAGGCTTAGATCATTTATTTGGAATAGACAGTGGCGTTCAAACACAAATCCTACTAATTGCAGGGATAACCTTAGTTGCTACAGTTTCTGTTGTGCTGGGTGTAGATAAAGGAGTGAAATTTCTAAGCGAATGGAATATGAGAGTAGCTGTCCTATTCCTACTACTAGTGGTAGTACTGGGCCCAACCATTTTCATTTTCAAATCCTTTGTACAGAATACGGGGAGTTACTTCTCCAGTTTCCTTGATATTGCCAGCTGGACAGAAAGCTACACTGGTACCAAATGGCAAAATAGCTGGACGGTATTTTACTGGGGATGGTGGATAGCCTGGTCTCCTTTCGTGGGAATGTTTATCGCGCGAATCTCTAAAGGTCGTACTGTAAGAGAGTTTATTTTGGGAGTACTTTTGGTACCATCATTAGTAACGTTCTTTTGGATCTCTGCATTTGGAAGCTCCTCATTACATATGGCACTTCTGGGGGACGATTCTATCATAAATGCAGTAAACGACAATGTTGCTACTGCCTTATTCGTATTCCTTGAAGATTATCCTTTTGCATTTATTTTAAATATTATAGCCATCATTTTAATTGCTGGTTTCTTTGTAACTTCTTCTGATTCAGGATCTTTAGTGGTAGACAGTTTAACTTCCGGAGGGAAAATTGATGCTCCGGTTGGGCAGCGTATTTTTTGGGCTATTGCTGAAGGAACTGTTGCCGCTGTATTATTAGTGGGTGGAGGCTTGCAGGCCTTACAAACCGCTTCAATAGTTACAGGACTCCCCTTTGCTTTAATTTTAATAGTAATGTGTTATTCGCTCTACAAAGGTCTAAGTGAAGATCATCAAAAATTACAAAAACGTGAATCCCAGAAAGAATTGGAAAATTACGAAGAAATTGTTTCCAACATCGTTAAGAAAAGAAATACAAATCAGCAAAACACTTTAAAATAGTCTGCTATGTACAACATTAAAAATATTCTAGTTGCCCTCGACTTATCTGATATTGATGATACTTTAATAAACTATGCTTCTTTCATCGCTGAAAGTTTGAAAGCGGAAAAGGTTTATTTCGTGCATAATATAAAGAAATATGAGATCTCAGAATTGTTTGAAGAGCAATTGAAAGATCTTAACCTAGACGAGATAATTGGTGATGAACTGAATGAAAAAGTAGAGCAAAATTTTAAGGCTCCGGCTGAATGGGAAGTACTTATTTCAGAAGATCCTTACTCAGAATCCCTCATAAATTATATCGTTAATAAATACGAGATACAATTAGCCATTATTGGGAATAAGAATAAGGCTGGAGGAACTGGTGTCGTAAGTGGGAAGTTGCTGCGTATGCTTAAATGCAATATTTTATCGGTGCCACAAAATGCAAAACCAGAAATAACCAATATTTGGGCGGGAGCCGATTTCTCAAACGCTTCTAAAAAAGTCTTTGAGCTTACTGAAATATTACAAAACAGTACCAATGCGAACGCAAAAGCTGTGCATGTATATAATGTCCCGGTGCAATTCTCTCCTTATGTGCCCAAAGAAAATCTAGATCTTAAAATTGAAAAGCACTTAAAAGAACGTTATAATAAGTTCGTTAAAAAACTCCATTTACAAAAAGAATTAGATCTTGAGATTATTCCTGGTAGAGATACCGGTGTCGCTGAAAAATTAAGAACAAAAGCGAATAACTCGAAGGTAGATCTAATGGTGGTGGGAGATAAAGGTGGAAATACCTTTTCTTCACTGCTGGTGGGTAGTGTTACCGAAGAACTTTTCAATCAGGATCTTGAGGTACCATTATGGATAACTAAATAGTAAAAATATAACCATTATTAAGAAAAGCTTGCAATTAGTAGTTGCAAGCTTTTTTAATGTTCTTTATTACCGATTGGTGCCGTCTATATAAGACTGGAGATACTTGAACCTTTCTGTCAACTTGCCATTTTCTGACATTTTTGCCCGTTTCAGAGCTCCATCCTTGTCACCATTAAAAAATGCAGGAATAACGTGCTCCATGAACATTTCACCAAATCCCTCACTGGCATCTTTAGGCAGTTCACAAGGCAAATTATCTACTGCCATTACCGTAATTGCGCCCGGTTCTTTAAAATCTACTTCTGACCCATTTTTTGGATTATATCCATAAATTGGCGCTGCGATAGTAGAAGGTCGAATAGTACTGGCTATTGGTCCATTGATATCGCATGAAATATCTGCTACTAAATTTATTTTGAAATCTGAAGCAGCAGCTTGTTGCTGAGTAAAGAATTTTGGAGCTCCATCTCCATAAAAATGTCCTGCTATAAAGACATCGCTGACCTTTGCGAATTTCATGAAATCTGACTCAAACTGTTCAGGGTGTTGATAGAAATCTTCATTTTTAGCTTCTCCCCCATCCTTTTTTTTGTTATAATCCAAGACATCGATAATCGTGTATACAGGCACGCTAAATTCTTCGGAAAGATATTCTTGAACAGCAACTTCTTTTACTTGTAGATGATCTAAAATTTCTTTTGCACCATGAGCAACTTTCCCGCTTCCCGTAAGAACTATCTTTAAATTAGGAACTTTAATTTTATCCAACTCTGCCAAAAGCTCATCGAGATCTGACAAATTTTCTGCCTTTGGCAACACAAAAAGCCCATCTCTTAATCCTAAAGCCCTAAAACAATTATAAGCACCTACTAAACCAGCATACCTGCCAAATCCTATTAGCCTGGCGCCATTTTCCTTTACAATTACCTCATGATCGTAAAGCTCAATATTCTTGTCTAAAACCGCACGCAATAAATCGCGATTATATGGTTGTTTTTTAATAGTATGTGAGAAGAAAAAATATTTTTTGTTTGGAATAAGATTAGGGATTGGAACTTCTTTCACCCCTAGAAAAACATCACAATCTGAAACATCATTGGTAACTTCAAAACCCGCATTGCTATATTCCTGATCGGTAAATATCCTTATTTGTGAACTTTCCACCTTGAAGCTTACATCGGGATATTTTTGAACGATCTGGTTAAGTTTTTTGGGAGAAAAAACCACTCTCCGGTCTGGTGGAGTCTTACGCTCTGTAATTAAGGCGAATTTTATCATATAATGGTATAGCTTTTGTTTAATGTATGAAGCATCGTAAAGATATAAATTTAAATGAGTATCTTTGCAGCCGCGTTAGGGATAGCAGCGAAAATCCTTTTTGTGAAGTATGATCAAAAAGATTGCAGCGAATAGCCCGCCCCGCTTTTTTAAGCGGGAAACGCACAGAAGTTCATAATTTTATGGGGTCGACTTGGATTTGACAGCGAGTCTAATTGGGTTGTAAGCACGTCGAGCGCTGGGATATAGCTCGTTAATCTCATATTTCACACTTTTTTAAACGGCGAGAATAACTACGCCTTGGCTGCATAATCTGAATTACAGTAAGATTATCTTTATCCCTACAAGGTAGGGAGCCGAGATGCCTCGTGAAAGCCTTGATTTACGGCGTTCACACCCGAGGTATCGATAAAGTAAATATAGGAATCGCAGGGTCTTGATGCGGTTTTGAAACTTAATTGAGAATACGTGTAAGATTGGTGGTTTTCGGCCGGTCTTGCATCGACAACCAAGTGAAAACTAAACGTGAAGAAAGCAGCTGAATTGCTTGTTTGGACGAGGGTTCGAAACCCTCCGACTCCACTCTATAGCCCCGAATCGGCAATGATTTCGGGGCTTTTTATTTTTAGGTGACAAATTAGCTTTGGTATAAAGACATCAAATTTTTGAATCTTATAAAATTACTTCCGATACTTTAAACTGCGTTTATCCCGGTACGGATAATATTATTGTTTTAAACCCATAGTTTCGGGTTTTCCATTTAATCCTAATCCCAAAACATTTCCCTCTTTATCTAAGAAAAATTCCCATTCCATTGCCTGATCAGAAAAATAAAAGGTAGTGTTTGAAGAAGGGATTAATTCTTCTTTACCAGGAATGGGATTTGGACGGAGGTACAATTTTCCATCCTCCTGTGTAATGTGAATTAATCCAAATTGGTTCGAAAGGTATTTTCCAATATACCTAGAGTATAAATCTTTATCAATAGAGTAAACAGTACGTTTTTTAGGAACTTCAAAAGATTTGCCCTCCCATATCTTTCTAACTGCTCCATAGACTCCTTTCCAATTAGAACCGGAATTATTATGAATATATATTAAAGTTTTTCTACTATTCAAATATCTTTGAATACTCGATCTAGTATCTGTGCCGTCTCCTACTACATATACTTCCTTTATGGAGTCGTTATCATAGATTCGCCATCCATAACCATAATTACTCAAACTATCATTTTTCAGGCGTGTATACTTGTAAGATTCTTTTATTAAATCAGGAGAGAGTAATTTATCTCTATATAAACCTTGATCAAATTTATATAAGTCTTCCGCAGTAGAAAAAATATAGCCGGCACCCAAAGCCGGTAAATCTTTTGAAGTTATATCCTTTTGAAATATATAACTATGGTCCATTTCTAAAGGTGTAAATATTTTTTCCTTAAGAAACTGTGGATAAGAAACACCTGAAACTTTTTCCACTATGCCAGCTAATAAAATATAGTTGTCCCCGTTATAACCGAATTGGGTCCCTGGTTCTATTCCCTCAGGTTTGTATTCAGCAATTAATTCTATTGTTTTATTCGTAGTATAAACTTGCGAGGTATCACCATATTTAACAATCGTGGGTTGAAATCGCGGCAACCCACTAGTCATATTTAGAAGACTTCTAAGTGTCACACCATTATAAGGTAAGTCTGGATAGTATTTGGTTAATTCGTCATCTAAACTTAATTTCTTTCGATCTTCCAAGATTAATATAGCTGCTGCGGTAAATGCTTTACTCACCGATGTTATAGCTAAAGGAGTGTCTTTTTGAATAATAGTACCATCACTTTTATCACCATAAGCCTTTGAAAATAGTATTTTATTTCCTTCAGCTATCAAAACCTGCCCATCAAATAAATTATCTCTTGATACGGTAGTTAGTAATGAATCCATCGTAATTGCCCAATCCTGACTATATAAACTTAAAGAGCTTAGAATATATATCAGCGTATAAATGTAAACACGCATAGTTTAAGAATGATTTAAATCAAAATTGGTATTTTACATTTAATCCTAAAAGAATTGGGTATAGATTTCAAATAGACAGGTTTAAAATCTTTGTAAAAATTCTATCAAATCTGTTTTGGAAGACAACTTCATTTTTTTTCTTAATCTGTACCGGGCCGTATTGGCACTAGCGGAAGAAATATTCAATTCAGAAGATATTTCCTTTGTAGACAGTCCATCAAAAAGCATCTCGGCTATCAATAGATCATTTGAGGTTAAAGAATCAAATTTCTCCTTAAGTCTATTTTGAAAATTAAGAACTTCCATGTCTGAATTGGCAAATCTTTTCTCAATTCGATATTTATAGCCCATAAAATTAATCCTTCTTTTCCCTTGATTTGATAGGGTGATCCAAATACCAAGAGATAAAGCCAAACAGGCCAGTACAATGAAATTCCATCCCCTCTCTTTCATAAATAAGATTTGCATCCTATTTTTTTCGATCTGATAAAAATCACTATTATTTTTCTTTTTGATTTGCTCTAAAATTTCCGGAGAAATTGGTTCACTTATCAAATTGACATACATATATGAAAGTAATATCATAATAATGATTGCTAAAAAAATATGATAAAACTTAAATCTATCAGGAAAACTTTTAAAAAAATTAGGCCTCAAAATATTAGAATTAAATAAAACATTTTAATCTATGAAATATATTACTTAAAATGAATAGACAAAATATAGATAAATTGAATTATTCATGAATTCTTATAAGTATTAAGTTCTAAAACTGCCACCAACATCGGTTAATCGCAAATAACGGGTTTTCATGTAAAAGTTATATTTTAGTCATCAAGAAACAAACAACTAAACCGACAAGAACGCGTCCCTACTCCCGCAACTTGCCTTAACCACGACCGTTGTAGTGCATTTTGACTCGTCCTGAATAAAGGCTACATAATTTTAAATAGTTATGTATAAAAA
>NZ_JAKGTH010000010.1:194415-324671 GCF_021568705.1 Gillisia lutea | reverse complement strand
GCTGCAAATATACCACCTTTCTTTTTTAATCAGCAAAACTTTTTTTAGTTTTTTTATTGCCTTTAAAAAAAAGCGGGCAACTAAATTACAATCTTTTTTCTAAACACAAAACTATTTAGATCAAAAAAAATTAAAGAACATTCGCTTAGTATTTTTCTTCCTAAGCGGGTGCAAATATACTCATGATATTGAAACCTGCAAGGCTAATTTTCAATTTAAAACGGATTTTATTTTCAATAAAAGACAACTGCCTGACTCTTAAATGTTTTAAGTTGAAATGCTTTCTAATAAATACATCCCACAATTTATAAGTGAATATAATTAGCCTCCAAACCAAACTGATTTCTTTATTGCTGCAATTGTCCACGCATAATAAGTTCTGTTAGGGATAGCAGAGATATCCTTTTAGCAAATTATATATAAGCTTTTGTTTAAACACCTGAATACTTTTAAAAAGCGCACCTAATTATATAAGTAATACACTTGCTAAAAGATAGAACGTATAGCCCGACCCGTATTTTTATACGGGAACAGCCAAAAAGAAATTACTATAATATATAGGAGATATTGCGCAGGCGCATTTAACCTATTATCTTTGCTTCACAATTAAAGGAATATGATAAAGATTAGTTTGCCAGATGGCAGTATTAAAGAATTTGAAAGTGGTGCCACTGCAATGGAGGTTGCCAAGAGTATAAGTGAAGGCTTTGCTCGAAATGTGATATCGGCTAAATTCAATGACACCATCATTGAAACTTCTACCCCTCTTACTACAGATGGTAGTCTTATTCTATATACCTGGAATGATAAGGAAGGTAAAAAAGCTTTCTGGCATTCCACTTCACATGTTATGGCACAAGCTATTGAAGCTTTGTATCCGGGTTCCAAACTTACTATTGGACCAGCTATTGAAAATGGATTTTATTATGATGTAGATTTTGGAGAGCGAAAGATCTCTGAAAATGACTTTAAAGAGATTGAGAATAAAATGCTGGAGATAGCTCGCGGGAAGCATGACTTTAAAATGAGAGCTGTTTCTAAAGAGGAGGCTTTAAACTACTATAAAGAGCAAAACAATCCTTTTAAAGTTGAGTTGATAGAAAACCTTGAAGATGGAACTATCACTTTTTGCGATCATGATACTTTTACTGATTTATGTAGAGGAGGTCATATTCCAAATACCGGAATCATTAAAGCCGTTAAATTAATGAGTGCCGCAGGAGCTTATTGGAGAGGAAATGAAAATAACCCACAATTAACTCGCGTATATGGAACTTCATTTCCAAAACAGAAAGATCTAAAAGAATATTTAGAGCTCTTGGAAGAGGCAAAGAAAAGAGACCATAGAAAATTAGGAAAAGAACTTGAACTTTTCACATTCTCGAAAAGAGTAGGCCAAGGTTTACCTTTATGGCTACCTAAGGGAGCTGCATTAAGAGAGCGATTGGAGAATTTCCTAAAAAAGGCGCAAAAGACTGCAGGTTACGAAATGGTGGTAACACCACATATCGGCCAGAAAGAACTTTACGAAACTTCGGGGCATTATGAAAAATATGGGGCAGATAGCTTTCAGCCAATTCTGACCCCGCATGAAGGAGAGGAATTCTTATTGAAACCAATGAACTGCCCTCACCATTGCGAAATATACAACTCGGCTCCTTGGAGTTACCGTGATTTACCCAAACGTTTTGCTGAATTCGGAACCGTTTACAGGTATGAACAAAGTGGAGAATTGCACGGATTAACGAGAGTTAGAGGATTTACTCAAGATGATGCCCATATCTTCTGTACTCCAGATCAGTTGGATTCAGAATTTAAAAAAGTAATCGATCTTACTTTATATGTATTCGATTCTTTAGGATTTACCGATTTTACCGCTCAGGTATCGTTAAGAGATCCAGACAACAAAGAGAAATATATAGGAAGTGATGAAGTATGGGAAAAAGCAGAAAATGCCATTCTTTCAGCCGCTAAAGAAAAAGGTTTGAAATATGTAGTAGAAACAGGTGAAGCCGCATTTTACGGTCCGAAGTTAGACTTCATGGTAAAAGATGCTTTGGGAAGAAGCTGGCAACTTGGCACAATTCAAGTAGATTATAATTTACCTGAACGTTTTGACCTGACATATAAAGGAAGTGACAATGAAACTCACCGCCCTGTGATGATACACAGAGCACCTTTTGGAAGTATGGAACGATTTATTGCAGTACTTCTTGAAAATACCGGAGGTAATTTTCCGCTTTGGTTGATGCCAGAGCAGGCTATTATACTCTCTCTCAGTGAGAAATATGAAAAATACTCACAAAAAGTTTTAAGTTTGCTGGAAAATAACGAAATTCGCGCCTTGGCTAATCACCGAAATGATACCATTGGTAAAAAGATTCGTGAAGCCGAAATGAGCAAGATCCCTTATATGTTGATAGTTGGGGAACAAGAAGAGAAAGATGGTACAGTTTCTGTACGTAAACACGGGGAAGGCGACATAGGCACCATGCCAATTGAAGAATTCGCCGAATTAATAAATAACGAAATCAAGAAGACGCTAAAAGCGTTTGAAGTTTAATTAAAATTATATAGCCATAGCAATACGTAGAAAAAGATCGAAGCGACCGCTGAGAGAGATTAAAGAAGATCAACACCGCATTAACGGTAAAATCCGTTCGGAAGAAGTTCGCCTTGTTGGTGACAACATAGAAATGGGAGTTTATCCTACCAAACGAGCTTTAGAGATCGCGGAAGAACAGGGATTGGACTTAGTTGAAATTTCTCCAAATGCCAAACCACCGGTAGCGAAGGTGATGGATTATAAGAAATTTCTTTACGAGCAAAAGAAACGAGAAAAAGTTTTAAAAGCTAAGGCCAGTAAAGTGGTTGTAAAGGAAATTAGATTTGGTCCTCAAACCGATGACCACGATTACGAATTTAAAAAGAAGAATGCAGAGAAATTCTTGAAAGATGGTGCAAAGCTAAAAGCTTTTGTGTTTTTTAAAGGAAGATCTATTGTATTTAAAGATCAAGGTCAGATCCTACTTCTTAGACTTGCACAAGATTTAGAGGAAGTTGGAAAAGTAGAACAAATGCCGAAATTAGAAGGTAAGCGTATGACTATGTTTATGGCTCCTAAGAAAACAAAATAAGGACGTTAATTATAAAATCAAGAAGAGCATGCCTAAAATGAAAACTAAATCCAGTGCTAAAAAGCGTTTTAAGCTTACAGGTACCGGTAAAATTAAAAGAAAGCACGCGTTTAAAAGCCACATCTTAACCAAGAAGTCTAAAAAACGTAAGCTAGCTTTAACGCACAGTACTTTGGTACATGATGCAGATGAGCAGAGTATCAAACTTCAACTACGTTTAAAGTAGTAGAAACCAGTTTGATGGTTTAAACAATTTAAAAACCCTGGAGTTAGGCCGAAAATTCAAATTTTCAAAAAGAGTTTAATAGACCGCCTACTACAAAAACAATTAAAATATGCCAAGATCAGTAAATTCAGTTGCTAAAAGAGCCAGAAGAAAAAAGGTTTTAAAGCAAGCAAAAGGTTACTTTGGACGTCGTAAGAACGTTTGGACAGTAGCAAAAAATGCGGTTGACAAAGCAATGTTATATGCTTATAGAGACCGTAAAACCAAGAAAAGAAATTTCCGTGCCCTTTGGATCACACGTATTAACGCAGGTGCAAGATTACACGGAATGTCTTATTCTCAGTTCATGGGAGGATTAAAAGCTAATAGTATCGACTTAAACCGTAAGGTTTTAGCTGACTTAGCGATGAATCACCCAGAAGCATTTGCAGCTATTGTAAACAAAGTAAAATAAATTAAATACGGGTTAACGTCCTTATATATGTAATCCGGTTCTGAAAAGAGCCGGATTTTTTTATATAATTAGAGTTGAGAGTAGTTAACTATGTTTTTTGCTTTTTCTTTTTAGCAGCAGGAAAAAGCACATTATTTAAGATTAGCCTGTAGCCGGGTGAGGTAGGATGCAGCTCTAACTCTGTCTTTGGATCCCCTACTCTATGCTGATAATCTTCAGGGTCATGCCCTCCATAAAATGTAAAAAAACCTTTCCCTTTTACTCCGTGTATATACCTAGCCTCAGCATTTATTTTATTCTCACCAAGTACCAAGACTGAAGCTTTTAGGGATGAAGGATCGAAGGCAGTGGTTTGCCCCATAAAACCCTTCACTAAACTCGTATGATTTTGATTGAGCATGGTGGGAACCGGATCCCATTTCGCAGAAAACTCATTTAACGTAAAATAATCTACCTCTACAGAAATTCTTCTCTTGTTTGTCATGTCTATAGAGGAAAACTCATATACAAGTGGGCTACGCTCTAAAATAAAATCCTGAAAAGCAAAAGTGTTCTCAAATTCGATCTTACTTTGATAAGCAGCCTCTGATGGATCTCCGTCAAACATAGCTTCTACTATATCAACCCCCTGGGCGGCTAAAGCAATGTCGAAACTATCTGTAGCACTACACATAGCGAACATAAATCCGCCACCAATTACATAATCTCGTATTTTTAATGCAACAGCGAGTTTTTCTTCTGCAACTTTTGAATAGCCCAGTTTGACCGCCAATGCCTCTGCAGCTGCTTTTTCTTCAATGTACCATGGTGTGGTACGATAATTCACATAGAATTTACCATACTGTCCGGTGAAATCTTCATGATGTAAATGCAACCAGTCATATAACAGCAAAGTATCATTAAGTACATCCTCATCATAAATAGTCACATAAGGAATTTCCGCATAGCTAAGCACCATAGTAACAGCGTCATCCCATGGTTTATTTCCCTGAGGAGCATAGACGGCAATTTTAGGGGCTTTTTCCAAAAGCACTACTTCCATATTTTTGGATGGACTCTCTATTTCTTCCAAAATTAGACTAACCTTTGAATCGCTAATTACTTCAAACGATACCCCGCGAATTTTGCATTCCTTTCTAAGGTCATCAGAATCATATATAAGAAAAGATCCACCACGATAGTTAAGTAGCCATTCAACCTTTTGTTCATTTTGAAGAGAATAATAGGTAATTCCGTATGCTTTTAAATGATTAGACTGGGCTTTAGCATCCATAGGAATAAGGATCTTTGATGCCTGCAAAGTAGGTGATAACAAAAAAAGGAATAGTATGGTAGCTGCAGCGCCTATACTATTCCTTTTGATTGTTCTATTATTTGAAATAATCTTCTTTAAAAATACTGTAAGCGATAAGAAAATTATTCCTATCTCAAATAGCTTTTTTTTAGAAGGGTACGTCATCATCATTGAAATCCTCATTCATCGAGCTTCCAAATGCTTCATTAGCGCTTGGATGCGGAAGATTAGGAGTTTTAAAATTATCTTCTCCATCACCGTCATTCATCTTTGAATGAAATTCAAACGGAGAATCAAAGTCATCTAAGTTATCGAATTTACCTAAATGTCCAACAAATTTAAGTCTAATATTTTCCAAACCACCATTACGGTGTTTAGCCACAATAAACTCTCCTTGCCCTGCCGTAGGAGATCTTTCTTCATCATCCCATTCATCTATCTTATAATATTCCGGTCTGTAAATGAAAGATACAATATCGGCATCCTGCTCGATTGCTCCAGATTCCCTCAAATCACTTAATAAAGGTCTTTTACTACCACCACGAGTTTCCACTGCTCGTGAAAGCTGAGAAAGCGCAATTACCGGAATAGAAAGTTCTTTTGCCAAGGCTTTTAAATTTCGGGAAATAGTAGATATTTCTTGTTCCCTGTTCCCTCCTTTTACAGCACTACCTGCCGTCATTAATTGCAAATAATCTATCACAACCATTTTGATGCCATGCTGCGAAGAAAGCCTTCTTGCCTTGGCTCTTAAGTCAAAAATAGAAAGGGAGGGAGTATCATCTATGAATAAAGGTGCTTTTTCAAGGTCCTTTACTTTAACATTAAGTTGCTCCCACTCATGAGTTTCCAAATTACCGGTTCTCAATTTCTCTGAAGACAAACCAGTTTCAGAAGAAATTAAACGAGTTATAAGCTGTACGGCCGACATCTCCAAAGAAAAGAATGCCACGGGAATATTATGCCCAACAGCCATATTACGAGCCATTGATAAAGTCAATGCTGTTTTACCCATACCGGGACGAGCTGCAATTATTACCAAATCACTGGGCTGCCATCCGGAGGTTAATTTATCTAACTTGTCAAATCCAGAAGGCACTCCACTCAAACCTTCTTTATTAGATATTTCCTGAATTCTGTTTTTTGCCTGAATTACCAAACTATGTGCAGTTTCAGAAGATCTTTTAATATTCCCCTGAGTAACTTCATAGAGTTTAGATTCGGCTGTATCTAAAAGATCAAATACATCCGTGGCTTCATCGTAAGATTCTTCAATGATCTCGTTTGAGATCTTAATAAGACTTCGTTGAATATATTTCTGTAAAATAATCCTGGCATGAAACTCAATATGAGCCGAAGAAGATACTTTTTGAGTAAGTTGGACTAAATAATACTCTCCTCCTACCTGTTCCAATTTACCGTCTTTACGAAGCTGGTTAGAAACTGTTAATAAGTCGATTGCCTCTGTATTTTCAAATAGCTTGTATATGGCTTCAAAAATATATTGGTGAGCCGTTTTATAGAATACATCAGCATGAAGGATATCAATAATCTCATCAACTCCCTTCTTGTCAATCATCATCGCTCCAAGAACAACTTCCTCTAAATCAACCGCTTGCGGCGGTATCTTTCCTTTCTCCAAACTAATTACATTACCAGAATTATATCTTTGGCTTTTGGGGGATGCGGCTTTTTCCATAAATACGAAAGTAAAAAAATTGTTAAGACAATCTTAATAAAATACAGTTAAGTTAATTAACCGGTAATCAACAATTTGCCTGTTGATAACTAAAAATAATTGTTAATAGCGCCAAAAAAATCCGAAGTTATAGCCTCGGATTTTTTTGAGAAGTGTAAATAGTACGTTTAAGCTTTAAATACTCCCATTGCGGAATATTTATCCATACGTTTATTCACCAAATCAGATGGTGATAAGTTTTTAAACTCATCGTATGACGATAATATGGCATCTTTTACAGTACTAAAAGTTTCCTTCCTATTACTGTGTGCTCCGCCTAACGGCTCTTTTATTATCTCATCTATTAATTTCTGCTTCTTCATATCCTTAGCTGTTAGCTTTAAAGCATCGGCAGCAATTTCCTTGTATTCCCAGCTTCTCCATAAAATTGAAGAACAGGATTCCGGAGAGATCACAGAATACCAGGTATTCTCTAACATCATTACTTTATCTCCTACTCCAATTCCTAAGGCTCCACCACTCGCTCCTTCTCCAATTATTACAACTATAATTGGCACTTTAAGGCGTGTCATTTCCATAATATTACGAGCAATTGCCTCTCCCTGACCTCGCTCTTCAGCTTCCAGTCCTGGGTATGCACCCGGTGTATCCACAAAACAAACCACAGGCACTCCAAACTTCTCTGCCGATTTCATAAGGCGAAGAGCTTTTCTGTATCCTTCAGGATTTGCCATCCCAAAATTTCTGTATTGTCTTGTTTTAGTGTTGTATCCTTTTTGTTGACCAATAAGCATAAAGCTTTGATCTCCAATTTTTCCCAACCCACCAATCATTGCTTTATCATCCTTTACATTTCGGTCTCCATGAAGTTCCAAAAATGTATCACCACATAATGCATTAAAATAATCTAATGTATAAGGTCTATTAGGGTGCCTTGAAAGTTGAACACGTTGCCAAGCTGTAAGATTTTTGTAGATATCCTTTTTGGTTTCTATCAACTTTTTCTCGATCTGCTTGCAGGTTGCTGTAACATCAACATTGCTTTCCGACCCTATGTTACAAGCTTTTTGGTACTGCTCTTCTAACTCTTTAATGGGTAATTCAAAATCCAAATATTCCATATGAAGTTATGGTGTTTTTTTATTAGCCTACAAATATAACAAACTTTGAAAGGAAGATTTCCTAAGATATCTTATTAATTTTACGTTTTGTTTTCAAGTAGCCGTTAAGGATAACAGTAGCAAGGATTATGGCTGCCCCGTAGTAGAATTGTGGAGACATTTTTTCATCGCTTCCAAAAACAAGAAACGCCAGAAGAATTCCATAAACAGGTTCCAAATTAATAGTTAGCATTACGGTATAAGGGCTTAAATGCTTCATCACTGCTACCGAGGCTATAAAAGCGTAAGCAGTACATACCGAAGCAAGAATAAATAGGTACCCCCAGTCTGATAATGAGATTGAAAAGAATGCAGCATTAAAACCTTTGCTACCATCTCCCAAAAAAGTAACAATTAGTAAATAGACACTTATTCCTAAAGCTCCGGTTAACAATTCATAAAAAGAAATCACCGAAGGAGCGGCATGATGTACCAATTTCCCATTAATCATAGTAAATACCGCCGACAAAAATGCTGAAAGTAAGCCTAATAAGATTCCCCAGAAATAATCGGTTTCAACGTTAAAGATAATGTAGAGACCTGCGATGACTACCAGACCAAAAAGCACCTCGTAGCCAACGAATTTCCGTTTATAAAAAATAGGTTCAAGAATTGATGTGAAAAATGCTCCCGTAGATAACATAGCCAAAGTGATAGACACATTAGAAACTTTGATCGCTCCAAAAAATGTTAACCAATGAGCCGCTATTACAAGACCTGCGACAATTAAAATAAGCAGTTTTTTAGGAGCTACTTTTAAACTTTTCTTTTTGAATCTTATCCATAGTAGAATAAAGACACTTGCAAGAAGCATTCTGTACCAAACAAGTGGCACGGCATTTAGGGAAATAAGAGCCCCCAACACCGCGGTAAAACCCCAAATAAAAACTATAACATGAAAATGGAGATAGCTCTTAAGTTTATCGTTTTGCATTTATGAGAAGATAAATGGCCAGAACTCCAAATGTGATGTTAGGAAACCATACTGCAAGCAAAGGTGAAAATGTAGATTGCTCGGCAATGGTACCAAAAACTTTATCAAAGAAAATAAATATAAACGCTAGCGAAATGCCTAAAGCGAGATTTACCCCCATTCCTCCACGTCGCTTAACCGACGAAACTGCCACAGCAATAATGGTTAATATAAAGGCTGAAACCGGTAAGCTCCACCTTTTATAAGCTACCACCATGTATCTGTTCATATTAGCTGAACCTCTTTTTTTCTCCTGTGCTATAAAATCATTCAACTCATTATAATTCAAAGTCTCTGCGATATAATTCACAGGAGTAAGTTGATCGAATTCAAATGGCAAAACTGTATCTAAAGTACTTTCATGCAGGATAACATCTCCTTCTTCCCCTACGATCCTTTTATCATAATTGGTAAGTTTATATGTACCCAAACTATCATCATATTGCAAGCGGGAAGCGCTTATTTTAAATTTTAGCTTATTTCCTTCAAAGTGCTCTAATGTGAAATTTCTTGCTGCCTTTGTTAAAGGTTGAAAGTTACTGGCATAAATATATTCCGACTCATTTATTTGACGGTACACATCATTTGTTTCCTGAACCTCTTTACCCTTCTTTAGATATTCATATTTAAATTCATTAAAACCTTTGCTGGCTTTGGGTGCCAAATACATGCTTAGAACTAAGGCTCCAATACAAACAATGGTAGCCCCTATTAAATAAGGTCTTAAAAATCGCCAATAAGAAACCCCACTACTTAAAAAAGCGATGATCTCCGTATTATTAGCAAGTTTTGAGGTGAACCAGATCACCGAAAGAAATAAAAATAACGGGAATAAAAGATTCGCAAAATAGATGGTAAAATCTAAATAATACGCAGCTACCTCAACAAAAGGAACCTCATTCTCTAAAATCTTACCAATTTTTTCAGCAAGATTTACAGTGATTCCAATAGGAATAAATAGCAAAAGCATCAGGATGAAAGTTCCTAAATACCGTTTTAATATGTACCAGTCGAGAATCTTCAATTTACAAGCGCTTATCCATTTGCTTCACCATCATATTTTTCCATGTGGCAAAATCACCGGCTAAGATATGTTTTCTGGCTTCACGAACCAACCATAGGTAAAATCCGAGGTTATGTATGGTCGCAATTTGTTTTCCTAGCATTTCATTTACTGTGAATAAGTGTCTTAAATAAGCCTTACTATATTCGGTATCCACCCATGTAATGGCCATATCGTCTATAGGAGAAAAATCTTCCTGCCACTTCTTATTCTTTATATTGATAGTACCATGGGCTGTAAACAACATTCCATTTCTGGCATTTCGCGTTGGCATTACACAGTCGAACATATCTATACCCAGCGCTATATTCTCTAAAATATTAATAGGTGTTCCTACACCCATTAGATAACGAGGTTTTTCCTTTGGAAGAATTGCTGTAACCACTTCAGTCATCGCATACATTTCTTCGGCAGGTTCTCCAACCGAAAGACCTCCAATAGCATTTCCTTCAGCCCCAACCGATGCGATATATTCAGCAGATTGCTGACGTAAATCTTTATAAGTGCTCCCTTGCACTATAGGAAAAAAAGCCTGAGTATAATCGTATAAATAAGGAGTCTTTTCTAAATGGTTTATACATCTATCCAACCATCTATGCGTCATATGCATAGAACGTTTTGCATATTTATAGTCGCATGGATAAGGAGTACACTCATCGAAAGCCATAATAATATCGGCTCCAATGGTTCTCTGTATTTCCATCACTCTCTCGGGAGTAAAAGTGTGATAAGAACCATCTATATGAGACTTAAATTTCACCCCTTCTTCCTTGATCTTTCTTCTGCTTGAAAGCGAATACACCTGATACCCACCACTATCGGTAAGGATATTTCTATCCCAGTTAATAAACTTATGCAGTCCTCCAGCTTTCCTTAAGATCTCCGTTTGTGGTCTTAAATAAAGGTGATAGGTATTCCCTAATATAATATCTGGATTAATTTCTTCTTTCAATTCACGCTGGTGCACCCCTTTTACCGAGCCTACTGTACCCACCGGCATGAAGATAGGAGTTTCAATAACACCGTGATCTGTGGTAATTTTCCCTGCTCTTGCCTGACTACCGGGGTCTGTAGTTAAAAGATCAAATTTCATAGTTTCGTTTAAATCAGTGCAAAGATACTCAAGTAAATTTCAATTCACAGGAAGCAAAATTTAAAAATTGTTAGTTAATTAGTTCAAATCGTTGATAACTGGTAAATTCGGGCTTTGAGTTCAATATATTAAAGGTTATTTTTGCCATAATTAAATTAACAACACAACAATGCCAAACACACAACAACTAGAAGATTTTGTATCCCAAGTACGCAGGGACATTTTAAGGCAGGTACATAAGGTAAATTCAGGTCATCCTGGAGGTTCCCTTGGTTGCGCCGAATTTTTTACAGCGCTGTATCAGGAAGTGATGGAGCATAATAGCGATTTCAACATGGATGGAATAGGAGAAGATCTCTTCTTCTTATCTAACGGTCATATTTCACCTGTTTTTTACAGCGTACTGGCCAGAAGTGGATATTTTCCGGTAGAGGAATTAAATACCTTCCGACTAATAGATTCTCGCCTGCAAGGACACCCAACTACTCATGAAGGTTTACCAGGAGTGAGAACTGCTTCAGGATCTTTAGGTCAAGGAATGTCGGTTGCTATTGGTGCAGCCCAAGCTAAAAAATTGAATAACGATTCTCATTTAGTATACACACTTCATGGAGATGGAGAACTACAGGAAGGTCAGAACTGGGAAGCTATTATGTATGCTTCAGCTAAAAAAGTTGACAATCTAATTTCTACAGTAGACCTTAACGGACAGCAAATTGATGGTTCTACAGATGATGTTTTACCTATGGGTAGCATTAAAGCAAAGTTTGAAGCTTTTGGATGGACTGTATTAGAAGTTAAAGAAGGTAACAATATTACCAAGGTCATAGAAGGTTTAAATAAAGCGAAGAGTCTAACAGGAAAAGGAAAACCTGTATGTATCTTAATGACAACTATGATGGGGAATGGGGTAGATTTCATGATGCATTCACACAAGTGGCACGGTGTTGCTCCTAATGATGAGCAGTTAGAAAATGCACTTGGGCAAAACCCAGAAACCTTAGGAGACTATTAAATAAATTTCAAAATCAAAGCATGGATAATTTTATAGCTATGCTTTGATTTTGAAATTTTAAAACCAGAAAGTTTAAGATGAAAAAATATACAAATACAGGAAATAAAGATACAAGATCGGGCTTTGGAGCAGGATTGGCAGAGTTAGGGAAAGCTAACGAAAATGTTGTGGCGCTTTGTGCCGACCTTACAGGTTCGTTAAAAATGGATGATTTCAAGAACAATCACCCTGAAAGATTTTTCCAGATAGGAATTGCCGAAGCTAATATGATAGGAATTGCTTCTGGGATGACCATTGGAGGAAAAATTCCTTTTACAGGAACTTTTGCCAACTTCTCTACCGGAAGGGTTTACGATCAAATTCGCCAAAGTGTTGCCTATGCAGGGAAAAATGTTAAAATATGTGCTTCTCACGCAGGTCTGACTTTGGGAGAAGATGGGGCCACGCACCAAATACTGGAAGACCTCGGATTGATGAAAATGTTACCAGGAATGACGGTGATTAATACTTGTGACTATAATCAGACCAAAGCAGCCACTATTGCAATTGCCGAGTATGAAGGTCCTATTTACCTACGATTTGGGAGACCAAAAGTAGCAAACTTTACTCCTGAAGATCAAAAATTTGAAATAGGAAAAGCAGTTCTTTTAAATGAAGGAAACGATGTAACAATTATTGCTACCGGGCATTTAGTTTGGGAAGCTTTAATAGCTGCTGAAAAATTAGAAGAAAAAGGAATTAGCGCTGAAGTAATTAACATACACAGTATAAAACCTTTAGATGAGGCTGCTATTTTAGCATCGGTTAAAAAAACCGGATGTGTAGTAACTGCTGAAGAACATAATATAATTGGCGGTTTAGGTGAAAGTGTTGCCCGCACCCTTAGCTTGAACAATCCAGCACCTCAAGAATTTATTGGTACCAATGACACCTTTGGAGAAAGTGGTACTCCCGAGCAGTTGATGGAAAAATATGGTTTAAATGCAGAAGCTATTTTTGCTGCTTCTGAAAAAGTTATAAAAAGAAAATAAGCTTCATTCACTCAATAAATTAACCCTTCAAATTATATATTTGAAGGGTTTTTATATTTTTAGTTAGAAATAATTGGCACATTTACTGCGTTATACTCACCTAACATTAAAACAGAACTTATGAAAAAATTACTTGTTATAGCCATTGTTTTTATTAGCGGAACTGCCATGGCTCAATCTTCATTTGGAATAAAAGGAGGTTTGAACTACGGAGCCACCGGAGATTACGAAAATTACTCTCAAGTAGCAGATGATGTTACCACCATTGAAAATGGAAAAGAAAAAACAGGATATCACCTAGGTGTTTTTGGGAAATTTGAAGTAGTAGGAATTTTTATTCAACCGGAATTAGTTTATACTCGCCTAAATACCGAATATAACACCTTCGATTACAAAATAGACAAAATTGATGCTCCCTTATTAGTAGGACTTAACGTTCTTGGTCCTCTTAACATCAAAGCAGGACCATCCTTTCAATATATTTTAAATAACGATTTTGAAAACTCTGCTTTAAAAGTTTCCAAAGTAGACAATGAAATTACTCTTGGTTACCAATTAGGAGCCGGTTTAAATCTTGGACGTCTGGGATTGGATTTGAGATATGAAGGAGCCTTTAAAGAGAATAATGCTTTTGGTGAAATGGCTTCGGACAATAATTTTAAAATTGATTCTAGACCCTCACAATGGATACTTAGTTTATCCTATAACTTGAAATAAAGTTCTTCTCATAAATAAAAAAAGCCACGATAACTCGTGGCTTTTTTTATTTAAAAACTTTTTGGAAATTACTCAAACACATCAGGATCTAAGTGATCGGGTACTCCATTATTGTTTTTATCTTGGAATTCAATACTTCCATCTTCATTGATAGTTATTTCATCTCTAGTCGGCGTTCCATCATTATCGTCATCTGCATCAGAATTATTCGGCAAACCATCTTCATCAGTATCATCATTAAACACATTTTCATCACCATCGAGATCCTCCATATAAGATGGGATACCATCCTGGTCATGATCTGCCTGCTTTACACCATACAGTTTAAATGTAAAAACTAAAGGGCTATAAGAAGGAATGCTCCCCGTACCATTAGCATAATAACCTAAACCGGAAGGAAAGAAAGTAGCACCTACCCCATAATCATTTTTCCATTCCACAGTATTATCAGGATTCACTGTAAAGCCTGAAGCTTCACCAAATTCAGTCATAGCTTGTGAAAATCCGCTAATCACTCCGCCTTTTTTAGCTAGACTTGCTTGTCCGTTGTTATTATAAACAGTACCAACATAACCTTGAAGATCAAACCAAACTGGGTTTGTCGTATTGTCGAAAGTAGTTCCATTTAAAAGTTCACCTTTATAATTTTGGAAGGTAGAATCTGCAAAGGTGGGATGATCTCCTGCTCCTTCTCTAATCTTTAAAATATAAACATTGTAATCTATGTCCTCTACATTTACAGTTTTTGTCATCAATAGATCTGAATCAATAATAGGTGTTTTCCCAGAATTTGCCCCGGCGATCGTATCAAACTTTATGGTATAGTCAAAATTTGCAGGTGGATTCTCAAATTCTTCATAGTTATAAAAATGAGTCTGCATATAAGCTATTAGTGCCTCGTCATCCTCAATTGCTTGTTCTGCAGGATCGCGAACTTCCACTTCTTCAGTAGTATCATCATCATTTTTACAGGAAATAAAAAAAGTGCTTGTCAACACTCCAATAATAAACAACTTATTCAATTTCATCATTAGGTAAATTTAAGGCGGCAAGATACAATATTCTTGTATTTTTGCTTAAGAAATCACATAGATTTAAGAACCTAATTATGAGAGTTGATAAGTTTTTATGGTCTGTTCGTTATTATAAAACCAGAAGTTTGGCCACAACAGCGTGTAAACAGGGAAAGGTGAAAATTAAAGGCGAGAATGTAAAGCCCTCTAAGGAGATCTACCCTACAGATGTGATCACCGTTAGAAAGAATCCAATAGATTACCAGATTGAGGTTTTAGATTTCCCTCCCAGTAGAGTAGGCGCTAAATTAGTGGGGTTATATATTAATGACATTACCCCGAAAGAAGCTTTTGAAAAAATGGAACTTTTGAAATACTCGAAAGATTATTACAGAAAAAAAGGAAGTGGAAGGCCTACAAAGAAAGACAGAAGGGATATAGACGACTGGTTTGATGAACCGGAAAAACCTGAAAAAGAAAAGGATTAGAAATGGAGTTAAATTCAGAATACTGGTCTAATAGATACCAGGAAAATAATACAGGATGGGATGTAGGAGCTATTTCTACACCCCTAAAGGAATATATCGATCAAATAGAAGATAAATCCATAAAAATTTTAATTCCGGGTGCTGGCAACTCCCACGAGGCTGAATACTTAGTTGAAAATGGGTTTACAAATGTGTATGTACTCGATTTCGCAAAAGAACCTTTGTTAAACTTAAAACAGCGAATTCCAGAATTTCCAGATGAACATTTATTGAATGCCGATTTCTTCACATTAAATGATAAGTTCGATATCATTCTCGAACAAACCTTTTTTTGTGCTCTCCCGGTTAACAAACGAAAATCATATGCCCAGAAAATGCATTCATTGTTAAAAGATGAAGGAAAGTTTGCAGGTTTATTATTCAACTTTGAGCTTACAGAAAATGGTCCTCCGTTTGGTGGTAGCAAAGAAGAATATTTAAACTATTTTAGTCCGTATTTTGAAACTTTAGTCTTTGAACCCTGCTACAATTCTATTGCTCCCCGAAGCGGAAATGAATTGTTTTTTATATTTAAGAAAAAATAACTGCGCCATGCCTACATCAAATATTATTTTAAATAACGAGCAAATTAAACATAAGATCAAGCGTATAGCGTATCAAATTTATGAAAGCAATGTTAATGAAACCTATATTATACTCGCTGGTATCTCAAAGAGCGGGTTTACTTTTGCTAAACGCTTAAAAGCTGAATTGGAAGAAATCTCCGATCTAAAAATAGAGCTTTGTGAGGTAAAGGTAAACAAGAAAAACCCTTTAGATGAGGTTAAGACCTCTATCCCTGCCTCTGCCTATCAAAATAAGTCCATCGTTCTAACAGACGATGTTTTGAACTCGGGAGCAACCCTTATCTATGGTGTAAAACATTTTCTGGAAGTTCCTTTAAAGCAATTTAGAACTGCAGTGCTAGTAGATAGAAGTCATAAAAAATATCCCGTTAAAGCAGACTTTAAAGGGATATCTCTTTCTACTTCTTTAAATGAAACGGTGCAGGTAAGCTTTGCAAAAGGAAAAGATAAAGTAGAATTACTATAGCTTTGCTTCTATCTCTGTTACAATTTCTTGGGGAGTTTTTCCTTCAACATCAATCAACACATCTGCCTGATGGTAGTAGAAGGCCCGTTCAAACATATGTTTTCTAACAAAGTTTTCAAGATCTGCCTTATTAACAAGATGGCTTATCATGGGCCTAGAGTCTTGCTCTTTACTTAAGCGCTCAGTTAAAAACTCTACAGAGGCTTTCAGGTAGATAGTTTTAGAGGAAGTATTATTTTTAATAAGGTCCATATTCATTCCATAACAAGGAGTTCCTCCCCCTAGTGCTACAATCATATTTGATGGATCTTCTAAAATATCAGTGAGGACACGAGATTCCAACTTTCTAAAATAGAGTTCTCCTTTCTCCTTGAAAATTTGAGAAATGGATTTTTGCTCTATTAAACTAATTTGATCATCCAAATCTATAAGAGGATAATCTAATTTTGCTGCAAGCTGTCTTGAAACTACCGATTTACCGACACCCATGTAGCCGGAGAGAAATATTTTCATACTGAAAAAGAGAGGTTTACAAATTAATTTAAAACATTTGCAAATTTATATCAATTTCTTCTTGAAAAATAAATTAATGATAGTATATTTGCACCCGCATTACAGAAAACAATGCACATCATGATCTGGTAGCTCAGTTGGTAGAGCATCTCCCTTTTAAGGAGAGGGTCCTGGGTTCGAGCCCCAGCCAGATCACTTTTTTAAGTTAGTTCTTATTTATATTGAAAATTTAGATCTGGTAGCTCAGTTGGTAGAGCATCTCCCTTTTAAGGAGAGGGTCCTGGGTTCGAGCCCCAGCCAGATCACTTTTTAAATTCTATAACTTTTCTTTGAAGTTATAATAGCAGCCCTTAGAAAGATCTTTTCTAATCGCTCATTAGCCCGGGTGCTGGAATTGGTAGACAGGCATGGTTGAGGGCCATGTGTCCATTAGGGCGTGCGGGTTCAAGTCCCGCTCCGGGCACTCAATCTCATTAGATGTTAACCACTTTCTTTTTAATTGTCGTAACACTTCACTTCCCCTTCTATTCTTTCAATATTGTAAAATAGCGTGTTCCATCAGGAACCTCATATTTCAATATTTCATTGTACCAAACTTTTTTAGCCAGAGTATTATTATCACTTAAGTTAAACGCTACTTTTAAGATGTCTTGATCGCCATTAGAAAACTCTAGTTTCGTTTCTGAATAACTATTATCTATAATATTGTCGCTGGGAAATATTTGTAAATAACTCTCATCTTCAATTTCAATAATAGAAAATCCCTTTGATGCATCCATGTTGCCATTATAATATGCTTTCCATTCTCCTGCTTTCTTATAAAAGATATTCACATCAGCTGCCGTATAAATTCCCTCCTCAGGATCAAATAAATTGCGACCTTCTGCATTTACAAATTTGATAGAAACTGCTGTATCAATATTAACGCAACACAAAGAGCGTCCTTCGCTTTCACAAGCATAAAAATACTGCACAGCATTAGAAGTATAATAATCTTTTTCATATTGACAATATTATAGAGAGTCTGCTCTTAGATTCAACAATTTGATGATTCAGGTTTAAAAATAGTAAGCTACTAAAGACTAATAAATAATATTATATTCATAAAATATATTTAAAAAATTTGATAATCGAATATTTTAAGTAATTTTGTTTAATGTTTTAAATAAATGATTAAACATTTTGTTTCATCAGTCTAAAACATATTATTTTCATTAGATTTAGAAATGGAGCATCTGAAACAAAATTTTAGCATCAAAGATCTAGAGCACCTTAGCGGTATAAAAGCTCATACCATACGTATTTGGGAGAAGCGATACAATATTTTAAACCCGGATCGCACAGAAACCAATATTAGAACCTACGATCTCAGTAATCTTCAAAAGATCTTGAATGTAACCTTTCTAAATGAACATGGCTATAAAATATCCCGAATAGCCAAACTAAGTGATCCAGAGATCAATAAAATGGTAAAAGAGGTTGCTGCCAGTGCCAGTGAGGAAAATCGTGCGGTAAATTCCTTTAAAATCGCCATGATTAATTTCGATCAGGCCTTATTCAATGGAACCTACAATCTTCTGCTTCAAACTAAATCCTTCAGAGAAATATTTCAAGAAGTTTTTATTCCCTTGTTAAATGAGATTGGACTGCTTTGGCAAACGGATACTATAAATCCGGTACATGAACATTTTTTAACAGGAATGATTAAACAAAAACTTTATTTGAATATTGCACAACTCGAAGAAATTGAAAATTTCGATAAAGACGAACTATATGTACTCTTTCTACCGGAGAATGAGATACATGATCTAGGCATTCTCTATCTTAATTACGAGCTCAACCTACATAATAAAAAAACCATCTACCTAGGACCCAGCATGCCTTTACGAGATATGAAATACCTACTGGAAATACATCCTAATATAAAATTTATTAGCTATCTAACTATAGTTCCAACTGAGTTACCTGACTTTATTGATGAATTTACCAAGGAATTATGTACTGACAAGGCTCGAGATCTCTATTTATTAGGAGGAAGAATACAAAATTTAGAACCAGAAGATTTTCAACAAAATATCAAGATTTATAAGTCTATTCCAGAATTTTCAAACGAACTAATTTATAATGACTAAAAAAGTAAGCATAATTGGTTCGGGATTTGCCTCCTTGGCAGCTTCTTGCTATCTGGCTAAAAACGGATACCAGGTAACTATTTTTGAAAAAAACGATGGTATAGGTGGACGTGCGAGACAATTCAAAAAAGATGGTTTCACTTTCGATATGGGACCTTCATGGTATTGGATGCCAGATGTATTCGATAGCTTTTTCACAGATTTTAATAAAAAAACTTCAGATTACTACCAGCTGAACAAACTCAATCCCGCCTACAAAGTTTTCTTCAACAAAGATGAAAGCATAACAATAGAAGATACTTTAGAAAAAATATATGCTGCTTTTGAAATAGAAGAATCAGGAAGCTCGGTAAAACTAAAAAAGTTTATTGATCACGCACAAGACAATTACAACATTGCTATTAAAGACTTGGTTTACCGCCCTGGAGTTTCTCCTTTAGAGCTGGTAACAGCAAAGACTATTAAAAAGATAGGGCAATTCTTTAGTACGATCTCCAGAGATGTGCGCAAGGAATTTAAGAATGAAAAGCTTATCCAGATATTAGAGTTTCCAGTGCTATTTCTAGGTGCTAAACCTAGTGATACACCATCTTTCTATAGCTTCATGAATTACGCCGATTTCGGATTAGGAACATGGCAACCAAGGGGCGGTATGTTTCAAGTTATAAAAGGGATGGAACAACTGGCGCTTTCCCTTGGTGTGAAAATACAGACGAATGCAAACATAGAAAAAATACATATTTTAAATAAAAAGGTAACGTCCATCAAAATTAATGGAGAAGTTATAGATACTGATATCGTTGTAAGCGGTGCCGATTACCATCATAGTGAAACCTTGCTAGAGCCAGAACACCGACAGTATTCAGAAAATTACTGGGAGAAAAAGACCTTTGCGCCTTCCTCCCTGCTCTTCTTTGTAGGATTTGATAAAAAATTAAAGAATGTGCATCATCATAATCTGTTCTTTGATGTAGATTTTGATGCCCACGCCAAAGATATTTATGATGAACCAAAATGGCCATCAGAACCACTATTTTACGCAAATTTCACTTCGATAACAGATCCTGAAACAGCACCAGAAGGTTGTGAAAATGGCTTTTTCTTAATCCCGTTAGCTCCGGGACTAAAAGATACTCCAGCCCTTAGAGAAGAATATTTCAATAAAATACTAAGTCGGTTTGAAGAAATAACAAACCAAAGTATTAGAAATAACGTACTTTTTAAAGAATCCTTTTGTGTAAACGATTTTATTAAAGACTATAATAGTTACAAAGGAAATGCATATGGCATGGCAAATACCCTTTTACAAACCGCTTTTTTGCGCCCTAAGCTAAAAAGCAGCAAAGTAGAAGGTTTATTTTTTACCGGACAATTAACAGTGCCGGGGCCGGGAGTACCTCCTTCCCTTATTTCAGGAAAATTAGTTTCCGGACTCATTCAAAAAGAACATAAATTATGAAATCAATTTTTGATACAGTTTCAAAAGCCTGCAGTAAAACTGTAACCCAGGCTTATAGCACGTCCTTCTCCCTGGCAACCAAAATGCTGGCCCCGAGCATTCGCCAGGATATATACAATATTTATGGTTTTGTTCGATTTGCCGATGAAATCGTGGATTCCTTTCATGGATACAATAAAGAGGAACTTTTAGAGGACTTCAGTAATGACCTATACAAAGCTATTGATAATAAAATTAGTTTAAATCCAATTCTCAATTCCTTTCAGGAGACCGTTCATAATTACGGGATTGAAAAATCATTATATGATGCCTTTTTAAAAAGCATGAAGTTAGATCTGCATAAATCAGTTTATCTTACACAACAGGAATATAAAGAGTATATTTATGGCAGTGCCGATGTGGTTGGCTTGATGTGTTTAAAGGTATTTGTAAATGGCGATCAGAACAGGTATGATGATCTAAAAGAATCGGCAATGCACTTAGGTTCGGCATTTCAAAAAGTCAATTTCTTAAGAGATCTAAAAGCCGATTTTGAAGATCTTAGTAGGAGTTATTTTCCTAATACTAATTTGAATGCTTTAGATGAAACAAGCAAACAGCGAATTATTAAAGAAATCGAGGCCGATTTCCATGAGGGACTAAAAGGAATTTCCAAACTACCTGTAGAAGCCAAATTCGGAGTTTACACAGCTTATATCTATTATTATAAATTACTGCATAAATTGAAAAAAACTCCATCTTTAGAAATTAAGAATAAAAGAATAAGTGTGCCCAACTATCAAAAAGCGGGACTATTAGCAAAATCATACATATCATATAGATTAAATTTAATATAATGGATATTTTACTTTGGATCTTGGTATTTTTAGGAACCTTCTTAATAATGGAGGGAATGGCTTGGTTTACTCACAAATATGTAATGCACGGGTTTTTATGGAAACTCCATGCAGATCATCACAGGAAGGACCATAGCAGTTGGTGGGAACGCAACGATTTGTTCTTTGTTTTTTATGCAATTGTAAGTATCAGTTTCTTCCTGTCATGGAAATACAACGACCTGTGGATTGGCTTACCTATTGGCGCTGGAATTCTAGCTTACGGAATTGCCTATTTTACCGTGCATGATATTTTTATTCATCAACGCTTTAAGATATTCAGAAATGCCAATAACCGGTATGCTAAAGGTGTGCGTCGTGCCCATAAAATGCACCATAAACATTTAGGGAAAGATCACGGGGAGTGTTTCGGAATGCTTTGGGTACCAATTAAATATTTTAAGAAATAGATTCTTAAAATAATCTTCTATGTCTAAAGAGTTTGATTACATCATAATTGGCGGAGGACTGGCAGGACTGCAGCTTGCGTTAGCATTTCATAAAGATGATTTTTTCAGTAATAAGCGTATAGCCATCATTGAACCCTCTTCAAAAAAGAGCAATGATAAAACCTGGTGTTTTTGGGAAAAGGGTCCGGGAAAATGGGATTCACTTATTACCAAACGATGGACAAAAGCAAACTTTTTTTCTTCTGAAGGAAAACTTGAATTAGCACTCCTACCCTACACCTACAAAATGTTGAGATCTATTGATTTCTATGATTTTGCTCAGGCTGAATTGCGAAAAACAACACAGTTTGAATTCATAGAAGATCTCATTATAGATATTGACGAAAAAAATTCTATTGCAATAGGAGAAAAGGACACCTATTTTGTAACCCACTTTTTCGACAGCCGTGTTTCCAACGAGTACCTCGAAGACAATGCTTCTACTAAGATCTTTCAACATTTCAAGGGATGGATGATTGAAACCCCTTCATCGCAATTCAATCCTTCAGAATTCACAATGATGGATTACAGAGGGAAGTATAAAGACACAACAAGTTTTATATATGTACTTCCTATTTCTGAAACAAAAGCGCTGGTAGAATCTACTTTTTTCACCCCTTTCCTGACGGAGGATAAAATATATGATGAAATGCTGAAAAAATATTTGGAGAAAAATTTACAGCTTTCAGAATACAAAATATTGGAAACTGAAAAGGGAATTATCCCAATGACTGATTTTCCTTTCCATAAGCACAGTAATTCCAAAGTTACTAAAATAGGAACTGCGGGGTCTTGGGTAAAGGCTTCAACGGGATATTCCTTTAAGCATACAGAAAAAAAGATAAGTTTGATGCTACAGAATATTAAACTGGGGAAACGCCCTTCTTATAAATTGCTTAAAAAAAGATCAAGATGGTATGATGCTATTTTCCTTGATGTTCTTTTTAACAATAATGAAATGGGAGAAGAATTATTCGCCAAATTCTATAGAAAAAACTCTATCGAACACATCTTTGAATACTTAGATGAAGAAACTTCATTAAGAGAAGAATTAAAAATAATGTGGTCCTTATACCACCCTGAATTTATTAGATCTTTCTTCAGAAAAACATTCTAATTGAGATATTACTCCTCCAATAATTTATCTATAGTCTCCCTTACACTTGCGCTATTCCAATTTGCTGAACCCACTTTTTCAATTACTATTTTACCGGTCTTATCTATTAAATAACTGGTAGGCAAGGTAGAACCATTTAAAGGTTTTGGGGCTTCACTTAAGGGCCTGTATGCTGGAAGGCTATAGTTCTTTCTGTCCAAAAATCCTTTAACAGCATCTCTGTCTTCTGAAGAAACAAAAAGAAAAACCACTTTATCTTTATAATCCTGATATAACAACTCATAACTTGGCATTTCAGCAATACAGGGAGGACACCAGGTAGCCCAGAAATTTATTAGCACCACTTTATCCTCATACTGAGAGAACTCCACTCTATCCTTGTTATTTTTCTCCAAGACCCAGTTATAATCTACCAGACGTTCTCTATCCTCTTCAGAAGTAACAGACGGACTGAAAGAAAGCAACTTATTTACAAATATTTGGATAGGCTTACGTGTTCCGGGAATAATAAGAACCAATACTATTAGAGCGGTAATAATATTAGACCATTGATTTTTGAATAATTTCATGCTTTAAAATTTCAGGTTTAGTCGAAATATTGCTGATCTCTTTCAGGGAATAAAAATAATCCTGAAATTCTAAATTTCATAGAAGTGAACAAAAAAAAACTCCCACAAAAGCGGGAGTTTTTCGTTCAAATTATACAAATGTTTAACCAGCATTTTGCAATTTAATCAAATTTAAAGCAGATCCTTTTCTGAACCACTCGATTTGAGAATCGTTGTAAGTATGGTTAACCATAACTATATCTTTACTTCCATCGGCATGTACAACTTCTATAGTAAGTTGCTTGTCTGGCGCAAAGTTTTCAAGGTCGATAATGTTAAACGTATCATCTTCCTGAATAAGATCGTAATCACTTTCATTAGCAAATGTAAGACCTAACATTCCCTGCTTTTTCAGGTTGGTCTCATGTATACGCGCAAACGATTTTACCAATACAACCTTCACCCCTAAATGGCGAGGTTCCATAGCTGCATGCTCACGTGAAGAACCTTCTCCATAGTTATGATCTCCCACAACTACAGTTGGAATTCCGGCTGCTTTATAGGCACGAGCCACTGCTGGCACTCCGTCATACTCTCCTGTGATCTGATTTTTCACAAAGTTGGTCTTCTTATTAAAGGCATTGATAGCACCAATAAGCATGTTATTAGAAATGTTATCTAAATGACCTCTGTAACGCAACCATGGCCCGGCCATAGAAATATGGTCGGTAGTACATTTTCCAAAGGCCTTAATAAGCAATTTAGCTCCTGTAAGGTTTTTACCATCCCAAGGCTTAAACGGCTCTAATAATTGTAAACGCTCGCTATCTGAAGCAACCTTAACTTCAATTTCACTACCATCTGGTGATGGAGCTACATATCCGGGATCTTCAACATCAAATCCCTTTGGAGGAAGTTCAATTCCTGTTGGTTCATCCAACATCACTTCTTCTCCATCTTCATTTAATAATTTATCTCTGGTAGGATCAAAATCCAATCTTCCGGAAATTGCAATTGCCGCTACCATTTCAGGAGAACCTACAAAAGCATGGGTGTTTGGGTTTCCATCAGCTCTTTTAGAGAAGTTACGGTTAAAAGAGTGCACAATAGTGTTCTTCTCTTCCCCTTTTCTATCACTTCTATCCCATTGCCCGATACATGGTCCACATGCATTGGTAAAAATAGTAGCATCAAGATCTTCAAAAATCTGAAGTAATCCGTCGCGCTCTGCTGTAAAACGGATAGTCTCAGACCCCGGGTTAATACCAAAATCAGATTTCGCCTTAACCTTTTTATCTACCGCCTGCTTAGCAATTGAAGCGGCACGGGTTAAATCTTCATAAGATGAGTTGGTACAAGAACCAATTAGTCCCCAGTCCACTTTAATAGGCCAGTCGTGTTTTTTAGCTTTCTCAGCCATTTCAGAAATAGGAGTAGCTAAATCTGGCGTAAATGGTCCGTTTAAATGGGGACGAAGTTCAGAAAGGTTGATCTCAATTACTTCATCAAAATATTGCTCAGGGTTAGCATATACTTCTGCATCTCCAGTAAGGTGTTCTCTCACTTCATTTGCAGCATCGGCTACATCAGCTCTATTGGTAGCTCTTAAATAACGCTCCATAGAATCATCGTATCCGAAAGTAGAAGTCGTTGCTCCAACTTCAGCTCCCATATTACAAATAGTACCTTTACCGGTACAAGACATAGAGCGAGCTCCTTCTCCAAAATATTCAATAATTGCTCCGGTACCACCTTTTACGGTTAATATCCCTGCAACTTTAAGTATAACATCTTTTGGAGCTGTCCAACCAGATAATTTTCCGGTTAATTTTACTCCAATAAGTTTAGGGAATTTAAGTTCCCAAGCCATTCCAGCCATAACGTCTACAGCATCGGCTCCACCAACACCAATGGCAATCATTCCAAGTCCACCGGCATTTACCGTGTGAGAATCGGTTCCAATCATCATTCCACCTGGGAATGCGTAGTTCTCCAATACAACCTGGTGAATAATACCTGCACCCGGTTTCCAGAATCCAATTCCATATTTATTAGAAACAGATTCCAAAAATTCAAATACTTCGTGACTGCTTTTATTGGCGGTTTGAAGATCGATAGCAGCTCCCATTTTTGCCTGGATCAAGTGATCGCAGTGTACCGTAGTTGGTACTGCAACATTCTTCTTCCCTGCCTGCATAAATTGTAACAACGCCATTTGCGCAGTTGCATCTTGACAAGCAATACGGTCTGGAGCAAAATCTACATAGTCCTTCCCTCTGGTAAAACCTCGTGTTGCATTACCATCCCATAAATGAGAATAAAGTATTTTTTCTGAAAGTGTTAAAGGCTTACCAACCACTTCACGTGCTTTTTCTACACGCTCGGTCATTTGGCTATAAACCTTCTTGATCATATCAATATCGTACGCCATTTCTTGTTTGATTTAATGTTCTAAAAAGTCTTGCGAAATTACGAATTATCGCTGGATTTTAAAAATCATAGGCTTATTTAGCAATTCGCTAACAATAATTTAATAATTCTTAAAATATGAATATCAAATTTAAGCAAATCGAATTTAAAGAGATAAAAATTAGGAATTTGACAAATTAAGACGACTTTCTATTACTCATAGTATTCTCTTGTAGCACTTAATTGCTGTATTAAAAAATGTAAAAGCAGCAACACCTTACTATTAGGCCATTAACCGGAAAGTTGAATATAAAGCGACTTAGGAATTTAGAATAACTGCCTTATAATATCTTCTTCGGTTAACCCCTCTGCCTCCGCTTTATAATTTCTAATAATTCTATGGCGAAGAATGCCAATTGCCACAGCTTGAATATTTTCAATATCCGGAGAGAATTTACCATTTAACAACGCATGAGTTTTTGCAGCCAATACTAAATTTTGTGAAGCTCTTGGTCCTGCTCCCCAATCTAAGAAGTTATTAACTATCTCTGGTGCTAGTTCACTTTGAGGTCGGGTTTTCCCAACCAGTCTCACCGCATATTCTACCACATTATCAGCCACAGGAACTCGTCTCACAAGTTCTTGAATATTAATGATCTCCTCTAGAGTAAACAACGGATTGATATTAGCTGTATTAAAGCCGGTGGTAGATTTAACCACGTCGACTTCTTCCTGAAAAGTGGGGTAGTTCAGATGAATGGCAAACATGAACCTATCTAACTGAGCTTCTGGTAAAGGATATGTCCCTTCCTGCTCGATAGGATTTTGAGTCGCCAGAACAAAATAAGGCAAACTCAATTTATAATGATTACCTGCTACTGTTACCGCACGTTCTTGCATCGCCTCTAAAAGAGCAGCCTGAGTTTTTGGCGGGGTTCTATTAATCTCATCAGCCAAGATGATATTTGAAAAAACCGGCCCTTTAATAAATTTAAAGTGCCGGTTTTCATCTAAAATTTCTGAACCTAAAATGTCGCTGGGCATTAAGTCTGGTGTAAATTGAATTCTTTTAAAATTCAAACCTAAGGCTTCAGCAATTGTATTAACCATTAAAGTTTTAGCTAAGCCGGGCACGCCTATCAATAAAGCATGTCCTCCAGAAAATATAGCAAGTAGAATTTGATCTACCACCTGCTCCTGACCGATAATTACCTTAGCAATTTCCTGCTTCAGGCGTTTATGTTTTTCAACTAAATCTTTAACGGCAGCAACATCAGACATTCGTAATTATTTAATTTTTTAACCAATTACTGTTATAATCGCAGTTACGATATTTCCCGTTTAGTTTAATATAGGTTTCCGCAATTTTTTCCTGTTGCCATTTATCAATAGCTTTTAATTGCTTGTCACGTAAAGCCAGTTCTTTTATCTTCAAATAATCCTGAGCAAAATTTGCTTTATGCTCAGGGTATCTTTTATCTAAAGTAATAATCTTATAAAAAACTCTTCCTGTACGATCCTGATCGGTTAACACAAGAGACACTTCTCCTTCTTCCAAATTTACAACCTGACCATACAGATCTGGATCTATTTTAGTTAATTGAAACCTCGTATCACCATTAGTAGGATTAATAAGTTTTCCTTTGTTCGCTGCCGTTTCTTCTTCGTCTGAAAACTTTTTCGCAGCCTCTCCAAAACTTAAATCTTTTGAAACTACGGCAGTTCTAATACTATCTATTTGCTTCTTCGCTTTTTCAACAGTAGCGTTGGTAACATCTGGGATTAGTAAAATATGTCTTATCTCTAGGTTTTGCCCTATTACCTTTTCTACTTTAATGATATGGTATCCAAACTGAGATTCAAATGGCTCACTTACTTCTCCCTCTTGTAAACTGAAGGCAGTATCTTTAAAATCCTTATCCAGACCATCTTTTCTGGTAATTATCATTCTACCACCATCACTACTTGATCCCGGATCCTGAGAGTATAATACTGCTTTGGTTGCAAAGCTGGCATCGTTATCTATGATATCTTCTCTAAATTGATTAAGTCTTTCAATTACCTTGTGTTTTTCACTTTCAGGGATTTCTGGTTTTATTATAATTTGCGATATTTCAACCTCATCGCCAAAAATAGGACGTTCTTCCTCTTTTATCCCCTCAAAATAAGCTCTTACCTCGTCAGGAGTTATTTCTACATTCTCTACAATATTTCGTTGCATTTTACTTGCAAGTTCACGTTGCTTATTCAATTCGAACATTTCATTTCTAAACTCCTGTTCAGAATCTCTTTTATAGAATTTCAAGACCTTATCTATAGAACCTAATTGCCCCACCATCCCGGTTATTTGCTGATCTACAAAACTTCTTATCTCTGCATCGGACACCAAGATACTATCCTGGATGGCATGATGAGCATATAGTTTATTCTCTAAGATGCTTCCTGCTAACTGGCAATCGGTAACATCGGCAGTAGAAACTCCCTGACTTTTAAGATCGGCATACATCATATCAACATCGCTGTCTAATACCACATATCCACCAACCACAGCTGCTATTCCGTCTACTTTGGTTCGCTTAAATTCTTGTGTTTTAGTCTCTTCTTTAACCAGTTCTTCCTTAGGTTGTATTGAAGTACTATCGGTTACTATTACTTCTTGTGCTTTGGCTTGTTTGCCAATCCCTACTATTAAAAGTAAAGCTGCGCAGTTATTGATTATAAATTTCAAATTGTTCGTTTTCAATTGCATCTTTTGTTATGTCTTTTTCTAATTCTTTAACCAGATTTGCTTTTCGCTTATTTAAAATAATCTGTTTTATTGTGGAAGTTGCATATTCCAGCGGTGCCTGGTCATTTCTTAACAGTAAATCATTTACATACACCAAATATACTTCTAATGAATCTTCAAGCTGAAGAAAATTCGCTTTTTTTAATAATTGTGATTTATTCCCGTCGTTAAGCGGCCTAATTCTGTCGTATACAGATTTGGTGCTTACCCAAACAGAATCATTAAACGAATAGGCTTTAAACTGAAGGGAGATCTTATCCAGTTCGCTTTTATCCTGATCGTTGAAACGTATGAATTTCTTCTTTATATCAGAAAAATCAATGCTATTCTTATCAAGGTTGATATATCTCAATTTTACAAGATCTTCATTCAATCTAAAATTATCCAGATGTTCCTGATAGTATTTTTTGATCTCATTTCCATTAAAAGAGGTATCTAATCGCTTAGCAACCAAAGCATCGGCATAAGCCTTAGTATACAGTTCATTCTTATAGTTTCGCACCAATTCATCAAATTCGTTTTGCTGCTCGCTACTTAAATTGAATTTAGCTCCGTCAATTAGCAGCTGTTGGGTGGCCCATCTATTTATAAAATTAGACACTATTAACGTACTGTCTTCTGAAGAAATACCTTCTCCTACCAAGGCTTCAACATCTTCCTTATAAAGATAGCTGTCATTCACCCTGGCAATAGGTTCTCGCTCCTCGGCCTTTTCAAAATAATTGCATGCCTGAAGAAACATCAGAACTAATATCACAGTAAATTTCAAGATGTGTTTCCGCATCAATTTCATAAAATTAATATTGATTCTCCTACAAATAAGAATTAGGTTGAAAGACAATCAAATAAATAAAAAATATCCCGACAAAAATAAGAAATCCTCTTGCATGTACAAGCTAATACCTAAACGTTTCCATAATCAGGAAATTATACAATAAAAATCAAAATTCTATTTAACTTAGAGAATCCTAAAAAGGCTGTATTATGAACTACTCAAAGGAGATCATTATTCATGCCCCCCGCGAAGAAGTTGTTGCTAAATTGAAAAATCCTAAAAATTTTAAGCACTGGCAGAAGGGGTTTATTTCATACAAACATATTACCGGGATACAGGGAAAGCCGGACGCCCGCTCCAGACTGAAGTATAAGATGGGGAATCGTAAAATTGAAATGATAGAAACTATAATTAAGGAAAACTCACCTAACGAATTACATCTTTCCTATGATGCCCAGGGGGTTTTTAACATTCAAAAAAATTATTTTGAAGTAGAATCGGAAAATGCTACACTTTGGATATCTTACAACGATTTTGAATTCTCCGGCTTCATGAAAATCTTGGGAACACTAATGCCCGGTATTTTTAAAAAACAATCCTTGAAATATATGCAGGATTTTAAAGCCTTTGTTGAAAACGGAACGAGCATATTGAACAAGTAATTATAATAAATGGAAAGACAAATTAAACTGATATGGGACTTTCGTGGTCCGCAATCTTTACCCACAGCAAAGCATCATGAAATACATTTGAAAGATTTTATTTTGGCAGAGAACTTAACCGATTGGGATATTACCGGGTTCGAGCAAATCACAGAAATGCATTCCATCGCGTTTTGGGTAGTACCAGAATCTCAAATATTAAAATATCGAGATATCCTTAAGCCAAATCGGGCTGTAGTATATACTTCCCCAGAAATTTAGCCATTTTTATTCTACATTATTAAATTGACTCATTTATATTTGTTGAAAATCAAATAAAACATGAAGAATTTAATTTTAACCTTAGTATTAATTTTATCGGCATTAGGTACCCAGGCCCAAACCAAATTAGGGACAATAGATGCGGAATATATCTTGGCTCAAATGCCTGAAAATTCCAAAGTAGAAGATAGCCTAAAAGCATACAACCTTACTCTGCAGGAAGATTTACAAGCTACCATAAAAAAATATGAAACCGCGGTAGCCGATTACCAGGCCAATAACACCACCTACACCGAAGAGATAAAAAAGACTAAAGAAGGTGAGATTATAGGAATGGAGAATGAGATCAAAAACTTTAGACAAAAAGCTTCTTTGCTACTTCAAATGAAAAGAAACGAACTCACATCGCCTCTTTATAAAAAAATTGATGAGGCCATGAAGGCAGTTATCTCATCTGAAGGGTACACGCAGATATTGAACGTTACCACTAACGGATTAGCTTATGCCGATCCAAAATTTGATATTACCGATACGGTTCTGCAAAAATTAGGATTAAGCGCTAAATAATAGCTATAATCAAAACGAAAAAAGGGCTCTGAAAATTCAATTTTCAGAGCCCTTTTTATTGATAATCGATGTTTATTATCTACTATAATTAGGAGATTCTTTTGTAATAGAAACATTGTGAGGGTGACTCTCATTGATTCCTGAAGAGGTAATTTTTACAAATCTACCTTTCTCTTTTAAAGTTTCAATATCCTTAGCACCACAATAACCCATTCCGGCGCGTAAACCACCTACAAACTGATAAATACTTTCTTCGAGATCTCCCTTATAAGGAACTCTTCCCACAATACCTTCAGGCACTAATTTTTTAATATCATCTTCAACATCCTGGAAGTATCTGTCTTTAGAACCTTGCTTCATAGCTTCAACAGACCCCATTCCTCTATAAGATTTGAATTTTCTACCTTCATATATAATAGTTTCTCCAGGAGATTCCTTTGTACCTGCCAATAATGATCCTAACATCACACAATCGGCTCCTGCAGCAATAGCTTTTGGAATATCACCGGTATAGCGAATTCCACCATCAGCAATAACAGGAATTCCTGTTCCTTTTAAGGCGTTAGCCACTTCAAGAACGGCAGAAAATTGAGGAAATCCAACTCCGGCTACTACTCTTGTGGTACATATAGATCCTGGTCCAATTCCCACTTTAACGCCATCTGCCCCCGCTTCAACTAAATATTTTGCAGCTTCAGCAGTTGCTATATTTCCAACGATGACTTCCATCTTCGGAAATTTTGCTTTTATTTCTTTTAAAACTCCAACTACACCCTTAGTATGCCCGTGAGCCGTATCAATAATCAAAGCATCAACTCCGGCGTTTACCAAAGCCTCTGCACGCTTTACTACATCAGGTGTAATTCCCAGAGCTGCTGCCACACGTAATCTTCCGTAACTATCTTTATTAGCAAGAGGTTTTTGGGTGAGTTTTGTAATATCTCTAAAAGTAATTAGTCCAACCAACACTTCTTCTGCATTGACTACAGGTAGTTTTTCAATCTTATTTTGCTGCAATATTACCTCAGCTTCTTGCAAAGAAGTTCCTTCTGAAACCGTTACCAGATTTTGTGATGTCATTACTTCAGAAATAGGGCGACTGTCGTTCTTCTCAAAACGAAGGTCTCTATTGGTAACTATCCCTAATAATTTTCCATGATCGTCCACAATTGGAATTCCTCCTATGCTATGCTCCTTCATGTTGTTCTTTGCATCTCCAACTACAGCAGTTATTGGAAGTGTTACGGGATCTATGATCATTCCGCTCTCTGCCCGCTTCACCCTTCTAACTTTTAACGCCTGTTCCTCGATGGTCATGTTTTTATGAAGCACGCCTATACCACCTTCTCTGGCTATAGCAATTGCCATTTTACTTTCGGTCACGGTATCCATTGCGGCCGATACAATAGGAACGTTAATTGGAATATTTTTTGTGAATTTTGAGCGAATGCTTACATCTCTTGGTAGAACATCAGAATAAGCAGGAACTAAAAGTACGTCATCGTAAGTAAGTCCTTCGCCAACAATTTTAGAATCGTGTGCAATCATAGCAATTAAAGATTTAATTGCGTGCAAATATACCACTTTTTAAGGAATGTAACCTTGTGATACTTAGCTTAATTTATATTTTTTAAATAATAGCTGATATAAGATAATTAGCACCGAAATACAGAAGATTAGAGTCATCAAAACCCCGGAGATCATTACCAAATATTTCATCCAGCTTACCCCTTTCCACATCAAATATATCCCTCCAAAGGTTATTAATATTGAAAAGAAAGGTTCTATAATTAGAAAGAATTTAAGCTTTTTAGGAAGTTGTGTAAAAACCATTATTCCACCTAAAAGAAAGAAGATAAAAGACATGGAAAGAATATGAGTGTGCACGATGGTAAGCATCTCTCGTTCGCCTTTCTCAAATTTCATCACAGCCACATCCTCCACATCTTCATTACCCATATAGTTTTCCTCTATTCCATCCGGTGTAGTGGTATCGGTTTGATTCACAAATAACAGACCGGTAAAATACCCCACACTTAAAACCATAACAAATACAGCCAAAAATGTTTTGATCTCCTTTGGAAGATTAAGAAGTAGTCCGTTATATCTCATTAAAGTAATTCTTTTGCTGAAGTAAGCCCACAGTGTCGAGAATATCATTCACTGCGGTTATCATAGACCTTACCGAAATGGTTGCACCGGAAATAGCCGCTATATCATTTAGATTATCTTTTGAAGACTTCCCTATAAATTGTTTTAGCCATCTTTTACTACCTATTTCCCCTCCATATTCTTCCCTATAAATAAGAACTTTGGTTTTTGCTATCTTCAAATTATTATCAAAAATAACCAAATAATCAAACTGTGCTGTTTTACTAGGAGCTTTATCTACGTATACGTAACCTAACACCTTCCCCTTTGCCGAGATCTTTGAAAAATTATCTTTACTTATTTTAGCAGGCAGTTTTAACATTGTAGCTTTATCTACTTTTACTTCTGAAAATGTATAGCCACTAACTTCAAAAGTACTTTTCACCTCTTTATCAATTCTCTTTTCCAAATTTTTCGGAAATGCGAAAGCCATCAAGAAGAAGCTGGTTAGTACAATTATAAATATCCCTTTCAGTTTCATAATGCAAAAATATTACTTTGTAACCTATTGGTCAATTAAAATACCAAAAGTTGAAACCACCATAGCCGTCTCAACTTTTAACATCTTTAAATTGAATGAAAATTAGAACCAAACACCAATTCCAAGATTGAATTGATTTTTAGAATTATTATTCAATTCATTATTCTTTATTTGATAATCTCCTTTAAAGACAACCCCCGGAGCTACGTGATAGCTAAGTCCCATTGTTAAATCATCTCTATTATAAGCAGCATTTTCAACCAAAGCGCCATCAGTATCGGCATGAGTATCATACATTTCATAACGAGTAAACGCATACAATCTTTGAGCATTGGTTTGAGGCAATAAATTATATGCAGCTTCAAGATACCAGCCAGATAATGCGCTTCCAAGATCTTTACCTGTTAAGGCGTTGTAAGCTTCGCTATCTTCAATAGAAGCATAGATATACTGACCTCTAGCGGAGAATTTATTATATACATAACGAGCATCAAGCCCTAGCATAGCCAATCCAACATCAGCCCCATCAATATGATCAATTTCGTCATCTGCTTGCGTTCTACCGAAGTATCCAGAAAGCCCCATTCTTAAACCTGGAATCCCGTAATAATCAACCTTTGCTGAAAGATTTGGTTTATTAACTGTAGATTCGATACCTTTTTGACGTCCTCCTCTTAGTCCATTGCTTCCCCCTAATAAACCTGTACCATCAGCATTTGTAGATTTAAATCCGTTAAATAGATAAGCCTGATAAGATAAAGAAGCGCTGTTCACTCTTCCAGAAACCCCTACTCCAATTTCCCTCCATGTACTTGGAACTATAGATTTATCTACCATTGGCCGCTCCACACCGTTGAAAGTTGTAGGTTCATGATATTCATTAACAATCCCCATTGGTACTAACATTAAACCTGCTCTCAAGTTCAAGTTATTAGCCACATTATAGTTAACAAAAGCTTGCTCTACATATACTTCTTTTACATGCTCGAATTCAATTTCAGATACAAACTGAACTTTATCACTGAATTGATATCCCAATAACATTACAAGACGATGCACGTCTAATTTTCCATTATCTCCTTCCGGCTGATTATATACCACTTCTCCATAAGCCCCAATTGTAACTGCATTCCCATTATTTGCAGATAAAATTCTTTGCGCTGCATTTTGTTGTTTCTGCGGATCAAAAGTGATGGAATCTTGTGCTGTTTGAGAAAAACCAAGTACCGAACTTGCTACTAATACCAATGAAAGTATCGCCTTTTTCATTTAATTCTTTATTTAGACTTGTTTAAAATAAATAATAATTTCGGGCGCAAAGATAGCTATGAAAATGGGTTACACAAATTTTATTTAGATCCTGTTTAAATAAATAACTTTATTCTAACCTAATGAAACTCTGAGAAAATCTTGCTAGCCTCATTGTATGCAGATTCGAAGCTGGTCATTTTAATATTGGTTTCTGCTTTTTTTGAAGTAAAATAAGACACTAATTTTTCGGTAGGCATATTCCCGGTAAGTTCATCCTTCGCCATAGGACAACCCCCAAAACCCTGAATGGCTCCATCAAATCTTAAGCACCCCCCTTTATAGGCTGCATTTATTTTTTCATACCAGGTTGATGGTGTGGTATGGAGATGAGCCCCAAATTCTATATCGGGATATTTAGGAATAAGGTTAGCAAATAAGTATTCAATTACCTCGGGTGTAGAACTCCCTACGGTATCGGAAAGAGACAATATCTTCACTCCCATATTAGAAAGTCTCTCTGTCCACTCCCCTACAATATCAATACTCCATGGATCTCCATAGGGGTTTCCAAAACCCATAGAAAGATATGCCACCACTTCCTTATTGGAAATTTTAGCAATCGCTAATATTTCACTTAACGTCTCTACAGATTGAGCAATTGTTTTATGGGTGTTTCGCATCTGAAAATTTTCAGAAATAGAAAATGGATACCCCAGATACTGAATATTGGAATGTTTGGAAGCATCTTCTGCTCCTCTGGTATTTGCAATTATTGCTAAAAGTTTACTCTGAGTGCTGGAAAGATCAAGACCAGCCAGCACTTCGGCAGTATCTGCCATTTGAGGAATGGCTTTGGGCGATACAAAACTGCCAAAATCTATAGTATCAAATCCGCAGCGTAATAAGGATTGAATATACTGGATCTTTTTTTGAGTAGGGATAAAGGTTTTTATGCCCTGCATAGCATCTCTGGGACATTCAATAAGTTTGATTTTATCCATAAATCAAAGATACTATTTTACACATCATATAAAAATTTCGTGTTTTCATTAAAAATTCCAGAAAAGTAATTTATGAAGGCAGTCTTCACCATACCGAAAAGCAAATAATTATATTTAATTATATCAGAATAAAAATTGCAATTCCAATGAAAACAAATATTTGTACCCATTTCAATATTAACCCGAAATGAGAATGACCTTTAAGGTAATTTGAGATCTTACCTGCAAGTAAAGCTATCGTTCCAAAAATAAAAAGAGCCTGTAACATAAATAAAAAACCTAGCATGTAAAATTGAAAAACCGTATTGTTATCAGACCACAAAAAACCTGGAAAGAAAGCTAAAAAAAAGATGGTAACCTTTGGGTTTAAAACATTCATTATAAACCCCTGCTTAAATAATCTTAATGAGGACTTTACCGGAACGTTTTCTTGAGTCAAACTAATATTCGCATCACTTTTATAAACTTTATATGCTAAATAAAATAAATACAGAGTTCCAAATAATTTGATCAGAAAAAAAAGATTTTCCGATTCCTTGATTATTGCTGAAACTCCGAAAGCCACCAGGCTTGTATGAACAAGAATACCGGAGACAAGCCCTAAAGCAGTAACTATCCCCGATTTCTTACCATTGGTAATACTTTGCAACAAAACATAAACTATATCCGGCCCCGGAGACAAGGTTAGCAATATTGATGCTGCTAAAAAAGGAATGAGCTGAGCTATCACAGGATAAGATCTTTATTTTTTTGCAAGAATTGCTTTATTAATTCTTTTAATTAACCCTGGGCCTTCGTAAATAAAACCTGTATATATTTGAACCAAACTTGCTCCTGCCTCTAACTTGTCTAATGCATCTTGTGCTGTGCTAATTCCGCCAACACCTATAATAGGGAAAGCCTTTCCACTTTTTTCAGATAAAAATCTAATAACCTCTGTAGACCTTTCCTTTAGTGGCTTTCCACTCAGCCCCCCCATTTCATTTTTATTTTCAGACTTCAATCCCTCTCTTGAAATAGTTGTATTCGTAGCAATTACTCCAGCAATTTTCGTTTCAGTAACAATATCTATTATATCTAATAACTGCTGGTCGGTAAGATCTGGAGCTATTTTAAGAAGAATTGGCTTTGCAGAAGGCATCCCATTATTTCTTTCCTGCAAAGTATTTAGCAATTTTGTTAGCGGCTCTTTATCCTGAAGTGCTCTTAGATTAGGTGTATTAGGCGAGCTTACATTCACTACGAAATAATCTACATAATTAAACAAGGCATCAAAACAAATTATATAATCCTGAACAGCATCTTCATTAGGAGTGGTTTTATTCTTACCTATATTCCCCCCTATAAGTACATTTTTATTTCGTCTTAGGCGTTTCACAGAAGCTTCTACACCTTCATTATTGAATCCCATTCTGTTGATAATAGCCTGATCTTCCTTCAAACGAAATAAACGTTTTTTTTCATTTCCTGGCTGAGATTTAGGAGTAACCGTTCCTATTTCTATGAAACCAAATCCAAGACCATCCAGTTCTTTATACAACTTTGCATTTTTATCGAAACCAGCTGCCAATCCCACGGGGTTCTTAAATTTAAGACCAAATACCTTTGTATGCAAACGGCGATCATTTACTTGGTATGCGCCTTTTAAAACTCCGGCTAAACCTGGAATTTTAAATGCGTTCTTTAAAATTTTAAAAGTAAAATAATGAACCTTTTCAGGGTCAAACTTAAAGAGTATGGGTCTAATAAGTGTTTTATACATATTCGGCTGGTTTGCACAAAAATAGTTTAATTTGAAAAACAGCAAGAAGACTATAACGAATTTCTGGTTTGTTTTATATTTTTGATTTCTATAACAAGGTCCCACGCCACAACTTTGTACCTTGGCAACCCTTTATAAAGAATATTTAAAGCGCTTTTAAGCAGAAAAAAATTAACTATTTATCGACCTTCAAAAATGATTTCAAAAAGTAATATAATTGATAGATTTACCAGTTACGTAACCATAGATACCGAAAGTAATCCGGAAAGCGAAACAACTCCCAGCACCAAAAAACAATGGGATCTTGCCACTAAATTGGCTGATGAGCTTAAAGTTATGGGAATGGCTGAAGTTGAAATTGATGAAAACGCATATGTAATGGCAAGCCTTCCCACGAATGTAGCGCATAAAGTCCCGGTAATTGGCTTTGTTTCACATTTCGATACTTCACCAGATTTTACAGGAAAAGGCGTAAAACCACAAATAGTTGAAGACTACGATGGGAAAGATATAATTCTTAATGAGGATTTAGACATAGTACTATCACCTGATTATTTCGAAGATCTTCTTCAGTATAAAGGTCAGACTTTAATAACTACCGATGGAACGACCCTGCTTGGGGCCGATGATAAAGCGGGAATTACAGAAATCATGACTGCTATGGAATATCTTATAAACAACCCGGAGATTCCTCATGGAAAAATAAGAGTGTGCTTTACCCCCGATGAAGAAATTGGAAGAGGTGCACATAAATTTGATGTTGAAAAGTTTGGAGCTGACTGGGCATATACTATGGACGGTAGCCAGATAGGTGAGCTGGAATATGAAAATTTTAATGCTGCCTCAGCTAAAATTACCATTTCAGGAAAAATTGTTCACCCAGGCTATGCCAAAGATAAAATGATTAACAGCATGTACATTGCTCAGGATTTCATCAATTCACTCCCACGTATGGAAACGCCCGAGCATACAGAAGATAGACAAGGTTTTTTTCATTTAACCCAAATAAACGGAAAAGTTGATGAAACAGTCTTACAATATATTATTCGTGACCATGATAAGAATCACTTTGCTGCAAGGAAAGAAATGATAGAAGATCTGGCTGCAGAAATTAATTCGCAACATGCGAGAGAAGCCGTTAAAATTGAGATCAAAGATCAATATTTCAACATGAAGGAGAAGGTAGAACCAGTTATGCATATAGTTGATATTGCAGAAGAAGCTATGAAAGCAGTTAAAGTTACTCCTATTATAAAACCTATTCGAGGTGGAACTGATGGTTCACAACTAAGCTATATGGGGTTACCCTGCCCTAATATTTTTGCTGGCGGTCACAACTTTCACGGCAGATATGAATATGTACCGGTAGAAAGCATGATTAAAGCAGTAGAGGTAATTGTGAAAATAGCGGAAATTACATCTGAAAAATATAAAGATTAAATAAAGATGGCTAAGGTATCTACAGTTGATGAGTATATAGAATTGCATTCTAAATGGGAAAATCACCTCACATCCCTGAAACAACTGTTAGAAACTACTAAACTAACTGAAAATATTAAATGGGGAGCGCCTGTCTACACCTTGAAAGGAAAAAATGTTATCGGGATGGGAGCTTTCAAAAATCATTGTGCGCTGTGGTTTTTTCAAGGAGTTCTTTTAAAGAAACATACTAAACTTCTGGTAAATGCCCAGGAGGGGAAAACGAAGGCCTTGAGGCAAATAAGGTTTGAACTGGATGATAAGATTGAGGCTGAAGAAGTAATAAAATACATCGAGGAAGCCATACAACTTCAGGAGCAAGGAAAAATTATAAAACCCAATTTGAAGAAGAAATTGAATCTTCCAATAGAAATGAAAGATCTTTTTGTCAAAGAAGTTGAACTGAAAGACGCTTTTTTCAGTTTAACTCCAGGTAAGCAACGCGAGTATGCCGATTATATAATGGAAGCGAAAAGACCAGAAACAAAACAAAGGCGCTTAGAAAAAATAAGCCCTATGATACGTTTGAGCATAGGCCTTCATGACAAGTATAAAAATTGCTAAATAAAAAAGGGGATGATAGAAAACATCCCTTTTTTATATTTCTTATTTCAATTTAAAAATAGCAACTTCCGCCTCGTCTTCTTTTATTACCAGATTCTTTTGAATCCCATAATTTTAGAGTAAGACTCACTATCAATTGATTTAGCCGAGCATCTGTGAAATTACCACGGTTAATTCCGTACGTACTATTTATAATATCTACTTCCTGGTTTTCTGCAGAGGATAATGCATAATCGTACCTCACATCCAGCCCAAAACTACCGAATTCTACTTTAGCTCCAAACTGTACTGAAGCAGGAGTATTTTGCACTACGATTTGATCATTTAATTCGTCACCTTCCAGAGTAGCATCTATAATATTCTTATAAGCCACACCTCCATAAATATCCAAAGGACCGTAAATGTTATAACCAACTAACACAGGAATACTTAATTCCTTAACTTGGTAAAGAGATGGTCGGTTAGGAAAATCGAATCGTGACTCTAAAGCAGAATATACCACTTCCGGACGAACAAAAAATTTCCCGAAATTTACTTGCCCCCATGCTCCCCCATGAAAACCAATTTCTCCTTCTGCATCAAAAGTATCATCTGTATAGATGTCTGCCGATTTTATTCCTGTTATAGATCCGCCAAAAGTTTTATTTATACCACCTTTCAACCCAACTTTAAATTCCTGAGCACTTACGGCTTGAAATTGCAGGAAACAAAGACATAAAAAGAAGGCTACACGTATTTTATTCATAAATAGGGACTTATTTTATTTATTAAATCGGGGGTAAATATAATCAACTAACTTTTCTTTTCCTTTTAACGTTTGAAATATTATTAAATTTCATAGATAACCGAAAAAAGGGAAAAGAATTCCTATTGTTCGACTTTCTCTTTATGATTCACCCATTTTTTTATACCTCCATCCAATATATAGATATGAATAAAACCAGCTTCCTGTAAAATTTTTGCTGCTTTTTCACTTCTATTTCCTGCAGTACAATACACAGCCACCGGCTTCAACTTATCTAATTTTTCAAGATTATTTCTGAATGCTTCATCATAAATAATATTTGTAGCATTAAAAAGGTGAGATTTACTAAAATCCTCTTTAGAGCGAACATCTACAAGTTGTACCTCGCCATATTTTAGATGATTTTTCATCTCTTCTACCGATACGGTTTCTATTTCATGAGCTTCCGCATCTTTACAACCATATATAATAAGAGTAACTGTTGCTATTAACCAAATCTTCCATTTCATAGAAGTGATTTTATTTAGCAATATCACCATCCCATTCAGTGATACCTCCCATTAAATTATAGGCATTCTCAAAACCTTCTTGGTGCATTAAAGCACAAGCCTGAGCACTTCTTGCGCCAGAACGGCAATAAACGTAATAAGTCTTGGATTTATCCAGCTTGTTCACTTCGTCTAAAAACTCTTGCCCCTTATATATATCGATGTTTTTTGCCTCGGGAATATAACCTTCTATAAATTCCTCTTCAGTTCGAACATCTAGAATTACTGCATCTTCTGTATTTTCTACAGCTTCTTTCCACTGATCTTGTGTGAGATTTTTCATAATATCTTTTTACTATTATTTTAATTTTCTGAAGGTAAATATACGTGAAACCTAATCAACTTAGAAAATCTGTAATTGTAATTTATGAAGTCGGTTTCTGCTTATACCTGTGATTAAAATAAGTGAATATAAATTTTAACATAATTTTTAAACTACAGCTCTAAAATTTAATTACATTTGTATGTACAACAATTGTATATACAAATGAATATTGAAAAGATAATTAAAACCGATGCTCAACTTCCTTCTGAAAGAAGGTTGATACTTAGTTTGATATATACAGCCAACTGGATGAATGATCGCATCTCTGACAGTTTAAAAGCATTTGACATCAGCATACCGCAATTCAATGTGCTTAGAATTTTAAGAGGTCAAAAAGGAAAACCGGCAAATCTTAGCACCGTTCAAGACCGAATGTTAAGCAAAATGAGCAACACGACTCGCCTGGTAGACAAGCTAATTGTAAAGGAGCTCGCACAGCGCGTAACCTGTGAGCAAAACAGAAGAAAAGTGGAAATCTCTATCACCTCCAATGGCTTAGCTCTTTTAGACAAAGTAGATCCAGTTATAGCAGCCTTAGAAATAGAGCTATTGAAGAATTTAAAGTCGGAAGAAATTGAACAGTTAACCCAATTATTAGAAACCCTAAGAAAATAATAAATGCTATGAATACATATATAGAAAGTTTAAACTGGCGCTATGCCACCAAAAAATTTGACAGTACTAAGAAAATCGCTGAAGAGGATCTTGAAAAGTTATTAAAAGCTGTTCAACTTTCTGCTTCTGCTTACGGATTACAGCCCTACGAAATAATAGTTGTAGAAAACCCTGAGCTACGCGAAAAATTAAGAGCTGCTGCCTGGGATCAATCTCAGGTTTCTGAAGCTTCTCACCTAATAGTTTTAGCAAATCTTACACATATCAATGCAAATTATATCGATTCATATTTAGACAATATTGCTAACATAAGAGAATTAAAAAGAGAAGATCTTCAAGGTTTTGAAGATATGTTGCATAATACGGTATTAAAGTTCCCGGCACAGGAACAAAACGACTGGGCTGCAAAGCAAACTTACCTTGCATTAGGAAACATGCTTTCCGCAGCAGCCGATCTTCGAATAGACGTGTGTCCCATGGAAGGTTTTGATCCTCAAAAATTTGATGATATCTTGAATTTAAAAGAAAAAGGATTAACCACAGCTGTCATAGCACCAATTGGATATAGAAGTGCTGATGATAAAATGCAACATGCTACCAAAGTAAGAAAAAGTTCAACAGATTTAATTAATAGATTATAAACCAACAAAACAAGAATTATGAAAAAGAATATTTTAAAAGGCGTCGCTGCCTCTGCAATTATTTTAACAACTTTAGCTTTTACAACTATGAAAAAAGAAGTCAACATCAAAGAAAGTTCTGTAACCTGGACAGGAAAAAAAGTAACTGGTTCGCACACTGGAACCATCAAATTGAAATCTGGTCACTTTAATGTGGAAGATGGAAAACTTTTAGGAGGTGAATTTGTTATGGACATGACCTCGATTAATGTAACCGACCTTACTGGTGACAATAAATTAAAATTAGAAGGGCATTTAAAATCTGATGACTTCTTCGGAATAGAGAATCATCCAACTTCAAAATTAGTAATCACTAATGTTTCAAAAAAATCAAATAGTACATACGGTGTAGTTGCTAATCTTACTATAAAAGAAGAAACACACCCAATTACCTTCGATTTGAAATGGAATGAGAATTCGGCTAGCACTTCATTAACTATAGACCGCTCGAAATACAATGTAAGATATGGTTCCGGTAGTTTCTTCGATAACCTTGGAGACAATACTATTTATGATAATTTTGACCTGGAGGTGAACTTGAAATTCTAATATTTCAATAAAACGCTAAACTAGAGAGCATTCCGGTTATAACCAGAGTGCTCTTTTATTTTTAGGTGTAGTTTAAATAAAACCAGAATGCTTTTGTCATTTAAAAATACATAAGTATATTTGAAGCAATGAAAATGAATACAGTACATACTTGGTGGTGGAATAATTTACGTCAAAACGTCGTGAACTAACACTCCTATAGTATTATTTATATACAAAAAGGCTTGTCTCACGACAAGCCTTTTTTTGTTCATCATTATATCAAGTATAGATATTGATTTAAAGCCGTTAATTTTGAAACAAGCATTATGTTTAAATTAGAAACCACTTATAAAAAAATACTTGCAGATACCATTACCCCGGTAAGTGTATATTTAAAAATAAGAGACAAATACCCTAATAGTCTTTTACTGGAGAGTAGCGATTATCACGCTAATAATAATAGTTTTTCGTATATCTGTTGTAATCCCATTGCGTCCATCAAAGTTGCTAATAATGAGATCTCTCAACATTTCCCTGATGACACCTCTAAAAAAGATGAGATTTCAGCCTCTACAAATGTCACAGAAAAGATTCAGGAATTCTCAAAGCAATTTGAATCAGCAAACTCCGATTTCAAATTCATTAATAATGGTCTATTCGGATATATTGCTTACGATGGTGTAAAATATTTCGAGAATATCAACATCACTAAAAAAAGTGGAGATCTTGAAATTCCAGACATTTACTACGCAGTATATCAAAATATTATTGCCATAAACCATTTCAACAATGAAGCTTATATTTTTGATCATTCCTTTAATACTGAGAGTAAGATTGGCGAAATTGCACAATTATTACAGGTAAAGAATTTCGCTACCTATAATTTTACTCGTGAACAAATTCCTATTTCAAACTTAACCGATGAGGAGTTCAGAGAAAATGTGAGACTTGGTAAAAAACATTGTCAGCGTGGCGATGTGTTTCAGTTAGTTCTTTCCAGACGATTTTCCCAAGCTTTTAAAGGAGATGAGTTCAATGTATATCGTGCATTAAGAAGTGTAAACCCTTCTCCGTATCTATTCTATTTCGATTATGGAAATTTCAAGATCTTCGGAAGTTCACCCGAAGCTCAACTAGTGGTATCGAACGGACAAGCGGAAATCCATCCTATAGCAGGAACATTCAAAAGAACAGGAAATGATGAACAGGATGCCGAATTAGCTAAAAAATTAGCTGCCGATGAAAAAGAAAATGCAGAGCATGTAATGTTAGTAGATCTTGCCAGAAATGATTTGAGCCGACACAGTAAAGATGTAAAGGTAGTAACCTACCGGGAAACCCAATTCTTTTCCCATGTTATACACTTGGTAAGTAAAGTAGTTGGAAATAAAAGTCCTAATACTCCTACCATGCAAATTGTGGCAGACACCTTTCCGGCAGGAACCCTAAGTGGGGCTCCCAAACACAGTGCCATGACGCTTATTGAGAAATACGAAAATGTGAATCGAAGCGCATATGGTGGTGCCATTGGCTTTATGGATTTCCATGGAAATTTTAATCACGCCATTATCATTCGCTCCTTTGTGAGTAAGAATCATAAGTTGCATTATCAGGCGGGGGCCGGTATCGTTTCAGAATCTAAAGAAGAGAATGAATTACAAGAAGTATATAATAAATTAGGTGCTTTAACCAAAGCATTGGAGCTAGCAGAGGAAATGTAGTAGAAGAAATCTCAAAAGCACAATTAATAAGAAAATTGATCAAAATGTCAGACAATAATATAAATAGCAATTCGAAAGAGATCTCCGTGCTAGTGATAGATAACTACGATTCTTTTGTTTACAACCTAGTTCATTATCTGGAAGAAATGGACTGTAAAGTTACCGTGGTGCGTAATAACGAAATTGCTTTAGAGGAGATCGAGAAATATGACAAAATATTGCTCTCCCCAGGGCCTGGTATTCCCGAAGAAGCAGGACTGCTAAACGCAATAGTAGAAAAATACGCCCCTACCAAAAGCATTCTTGGTGTATGCTTAGGAGTGCAATCTATTGGGCAGGTCTTCGGAGGAAACTTGATTAATCTTGATTCCGTATATCACGGGGTAGCTACTAAAATGAAGATTTTTGTAGATGATGAAGCTTTATTTAATGGCTTGGATAAAGAGCAGGAAATAGGTAGATACCATTCTTGGGTGGTAGATAAGAACTTACCAGATTGTTTGCAAGCAACCTCTTACGATGAGAATGGCCAGATCATGTCTTTAAGACATCGGGAATATGATGTAAGAGGTGTTCAATTTCATCCGGAATCGGTACTTACTCCAAACGGAAAGCAAATGATAGCCAATTGGATCAACCAACCGAACTCCAAATAAATTTGATTTTAAATATTAGATTAGTCAAAGGAATGTAAAACGCTCGCTCTCTAATAGTGTGAGAACATGAATATAAAATGAAATTAATTTTAAACAGACTTATAAATCACGAGACCATTTCTAAGGAAGAGGCAAGAGAAGTACTTGTAAAAATCTCCCAAGGTGAGTACAATGAAAGTCAGATAGCAGCTTTTCTAACAGTTTATATGATGAGAAGCATTACTATTGAAGAGCTGGAGGGATTTAGAGATGCATTACTGGATCTTTGTATCGCGGTTGATCTAAGTGCTTATAATCCTATAGATCTCTGCGGAACAGGTGGTGATGGAAAAGACACGTTCAATATTTCTACCCTATCATCCTTTGTTACAGCCGGTGCGGGAATTAAGGTTTCCAAACATGGAAATTACGGAGTATCTTCTATTAGCGGAAGCTCAAATGTGATGGAATATTTAGGCATCAAATTCAGTAATGACGCTTCCTTTCTTGAAAAATGTATTTCTGAAGCAGGAATTTGTGTGCTGCATGCACCTCTTTTTCACCCGGCTATGAAGAATGTGGCACCCATTAGAAAATCTTTAGCAGTAAAAACCTTTTTCAATATGTTAGGTCCTATGGTGAATCCGGCATTTCCCAAGAATCAGCTGGTAGGGGTTTTCAGCTTAGAACTCGCTAGAATGTATGGATATCTTTACCAGAACACCAATAAGAACTTTACCATACTTCATGCTTTAGATGGTTATGATGAAATCTCACTAACGGGTGCCACTAAAACCATTTCTAATACGGCAGAAAGCATGCTGGAAGCATCAGATTTTGGTGTAGAACCATTGCTAGCTTCACAGATCTCAGGCGGTAATTCTATAGAAAATTCAGCTAAGATATTTACTGATGTTCTGGAAGGAAAAGGAAGCACTGCACAAAACAATGTTGTATGTGCCAATGCAGGAATGGCCATTGCGACCGCTTCAGGAATATCTCCGAAAGAAGGTTTTGAAACAGCAAAAGAATCTCTTCAATCAGGAAAGGCCTTGGCCGCATTAAAAAAATTACAGGAGTTGAGCAGAACCAATGCATAAACTAAAAATCAAATGAACATTTTAGATAAAATAGTAGCCGATAAATTCAAGGAAATCCAATTAAAACAAGCCTTGATCCCATCAGCTCAACTGGAAAAATCTCCTATTTTTCAAAGAGAGACTACTTCATTAGCTTCAGCATTAAAAAACAGTAAGAGCGGAATTATAGCTGAGCATAAACGGAGATCACCTTCAAAATCTATGATCAACCAAAGTTTAAATGTACAGGATGTTGCTAGCGGATATGAGGATGCAGGTGTATGCGGAATGTCTGTGCTTACCGATTCCAAATATTTTGGGGGTTCTTTGGAGGATCTACTTTTAGCAAGAGCAAGTGTAAAAATGCCATTGCTCAGAAAAGAATTTATAATCAGCGAATACCAGATCTTGGAAGCAAAAGCCCATGGAACAGATGTCATCTTATTAATTGCTGCTATTCTAACGCGAGATGAAATCAAAACATTTTCTGAATTAGCCAAAAGTCTTGGTTTAGATGTTCTGCTGGAAGTGCATAATCTGGAAGAATTAGAAAAATCGATCATGCCCAGTTTGGATATGCTGGGAGTGAATAACAGGAATTTGAAAACTTTTGAAGTCAGCACCAATATCAGCAAAGAGCTCTCTGCTAAAATTCCACAGGATTTTGTGAAGGTTTCTGAAAGTGGGATAAGCAGTATTGCTGCCATCAAAGATCTCAAGCAGTATGGCTATCAGGGTTTTTTGATAGGAGAAAATTTTATGAAGACAGACGATCCCGGAAAATATGCTAAGGAATTCATCCAGCAATTATCTTAAATCATGGAGCAATTAAAACTCAAAATATGTGGAATGGGCACCGCAGAGAATATTCTTGCTGTGGCGGCTTTACAACCAGATTATTTAGGATTTATATTTTTTGAAGCATCTCCACGCAATTTTGATGGAGTAATCCCAAAGATAGATCCATCAATTAAGAAAACAGGAGTTTTCGTAAATGCTTCTTTAGAATTCATCCTGAAAAAAGTGGATCAATATCAATTGAATGCTATTCAGCTTCACGGGGAGGAATCTGCAGCATTTTGCGAAAAATTAAAAGCGGCTTGGCCTGATAAGCCTATAGAATTGATAAAAGTGTTTTCTATTAAGGATCACTTCAATTTTGAAGAGCTGGAAGCCTTTGAAGGTAAAGTAGATTACTTTTTATTTGACACCAAAGGAAAGAACAAAGGCGGAAACGGTTTTACTTTCAATTGGGAAGTATTAAAAGATTATCCCTCAAAAACTCCATTCTTTTTAAGTGGTGGAATTGGATTAGAGGAAACCAATAAACTGAAGGAATTTAGCAAGCATTTAAACGATAATGGCAAACTAGAATTGCTTCATGCTTTGGATGTAAATAGTAAATTTGAATTGAGGCCGGGACTAAAGAATATTGAAGAACTTAAACAATTTCAGACTAAATTAAACTTTCAACTATAATAGATACGAATCGCCCTTGAGGCAGAAAAAATAATAAAATGAGCTATCAAGTTAATGAAAAAGGATATTATGGAGAGTTTGGAGGAGCATATATTCCTGAAATGCTTTATCCAAATGTAGAAGAACTACGAAGTCAGTATCTCGAAATCATGAAAGAGGAATCCTTTCAAGAAGAATTCAAACAACTGCTAAAAGATTATGTAGGTAGACCCACCCCACTTTATTTTGCAGAACGTTTCAGTAAGAAATATAATACCAAGGTTTATTTAAAGCGCGAAGATCTTTGTCATACCGGAGCTCATAAGGTAAATAACACAATCGGCCAGATTCTGATGGCGAGGCGTTTGGGGAAAACCAGAATCATTGCTGAAACCGGCGCAGGTCAGCATGGAGTGGCTACAGCTACCGTATGTGCCTTGATGGGAATGGAGTGCATTGTATATATGGGCGCAATAGATATAGAACGTCAAGCACCGAATGTTGCCAGAATGAAAATGTTGGGAGCTACTGTAATTCCCGCTTTATCGGGAAGTAGAACGTTGAAAGATGCTACCAATGAAGCTATAAGAGATTGGATAAATAACCCGGTAGACACACATTATATTATAGGATCTGTGGTAGGACCTCACCCTTACCCCGATATGGTGGCCAAATTTCAGAGTGTGATTTCTGAAGAGATCAAAACTCAGCTTTTGGAAAAAGAGGGACGTGAAAATCCAGATTACGTGGTAGCATGTGTAGGTGGCGGGAGTAATGCTGCAGGTATTTATTATCACTATCTAGACAAACCCGAGGTTGGTATTATCGCAGTAGAAGCTGCCGGAAAAGGAGTATTTACCGGTGAAAGCGCTGCCACCTCAGCATTAGGAAAAGAAGGTATTATCCATGGGAGCAAAACTTTATTGATGCAAACCGAAGATGGCCAGATAACCGAGCCTTACTCTATTTCTGCAGGATTAGATTACCCAGGAATTGGCCCAATGCATGCCAATTTATTTAGAACTGGACGTGCCGAATTCATTTCTATTACCGATGATGATGCCATGAAAGCAGGTTTAGAGCTGTCGAACCTCGAAGGAATTATTCCAGCTATTGAAACCTCCCATGCCTTGGCGATCTTTGAAACCCGTAAATTCAATGAAGATGATGTGGTAGTTATAAATCTTTCCGGTAGAGGAGATAAAGATTTGAATACTTATATAGAGTACTTCAATCTATAATTTCATTTAAAAAAGAATAGACATAAAGGAGTGTTTCATACTAATGAATTCATCCTTCAAAAATATATTTCATGAACAGAATAAATCAAAAATTACAAGAGGATAAAAAATTGCTCTCTATTTATTTCACGGCTGGCTATCCTAATTTGGGTGATACCGTTTCCATTATTCAAGATCTGGAAAAGAACGGTGTGGATATGATAGAGATAGGCCTTCCATTTAGCGATCCTTTAGCCGATGGGCCCACCATTCAGGAAAGTAGCACGAAGGCAATCAGAAATGGAATGACCACTCATAAATTATTTGAGCAATTGCAGGGAATTCGTGATACAGTTTCTATACCACTTCTTATTATGGGATATTTCAATCCAATTCTTCAATATGGTGTGCAAGAATTTTGTGAAAAGTGTCAGGAAATAGGAATTGACGGCCTGATCATTCCCGACCTTCCCGTGGATGTATACAACGAAAAATACAAAACTATTTTCGAAGCTCATGGTCTCAACAATGTATTTCTAATCACTCCCCAAACATCAGTGGAGCGTATCAACTTTATAGATTCTGTTTCCAACGGCTTTATTTATATGGTGAGCAGTGCGAGTGTAACAGGAAGCAGTACTGGCTTTAGTAATGATACTAGGGAGTATTTCAAAAGAATTTCAGAAATGAAATTAAAGAATCCCCAGGTTATCGGTTTTGGAATTAGTGATAGTGAGAGTTTCCAACAGGCCACAAAATTTGCCAAAGGTGCTATTATAGGAAGCGCCTTTATTAAACACCTAACTAATAAAGGGACTTCTAAAATTGCAGAGTTTGTAAAGAACATTAGGTAGCTTTAACCTTCCTGTAACAGGCTGTTAATACTTTTTATGATTCCAAACCTTTATCTTTAAACAAATTAAAAATCTTTATATCATGGAAAAGAAATTTGAAAGAAAAGAGGAACAAAAGAATCCTACTAATCTTACTGGAGATAGAAACCAAAAGACCAATAAGGTTGATATAGATGAAAAAACCATTAAAGATCAACAAAACAAAAAATAATGGGAAGAGGAGATAAAAAGACTAAAAGAGGAAAAATTGCAATTGGAACTCACGGTAAATTAAGGCCGAAGAGGAAAAAATTCAAGATCAAACCTTCTACCCTAGCCGATCAGGATAAAAAAGAATTACAGTAAGTTACATCTACCCCTAAAAATACCCCCTATATTGAAGAACTCTGAAATCAATTGTATTGAATTCAGGGTTTTTCATTTTTATAGACTTATACAAATCCATTCCACCTATGGCTCTATTCGCAGAACCTGAAGGAGCTGTTAGAGAAACTGTATTTATCAATCTTCCATCTAAGAGAAATTGATGTATTCTTGGAATTTCATTAGACACTACTTTTAAGTTGATCTTTTCATCAAGCGTTCTTAAATGTCTTCGGAAAAAATATTCGGGACCATTCTTGCTGTTCCCACCTGTAAAAATAAGAGTGTCCACTTTTGGATGATTTCTAAGTATAGTAATCATATCACGAAGTTCTACCTCCTGCATTCCTAAATCTGAGGCATCCACTTTTCCACGACGACTGCTTTCCACCATGTCACAAATCCCTATTCCTCTGCTCTTAAGAAAATCGGCACGTTGAATAACAGCTTCTGAGGTATTCTCAAATTTCAAACTTAAATGGAATAACCTATCCAGTACTACCCATAGTAAACCATCTCTGCTTCCATAGCAAAAATCGACATCTCCCTCTTTTAATTGCCCTGTAGTAAATCGCGGAGGTGGCAAGGTACCAACAATGAGCTTAGTAGCATTTTCGGGTATAAAAGGGCGATAAGGATGTTGATGATGGAACATTCCTTTATCATCCCTCCACTTCCCGCGATTCATTTCAGTCTTTTTGAAAACCAATATTAAAGTAGTTTACTTTATAATTACTACAAGATCATCTGCAAATACCATTCTGCCTTGAGGTAATATAACTTTATCGATTACCCCTTCTTCATTAGAAGTAATGGTAGTTTCCATTTTCATGGCTTCTATAATAAACAAGGGCTGATTTTTCTTCACTTTTTGTCCTTGTTTCACAAGTACTGAAGCCAGAGAGCCTTGTAACGGAGCTCCTATTTCCTTGGAGTTATCTTTATCTGCTTTTTGGTGTACCACTCGTTCTACTTTTATGGAAGTATCCTGCACTTGCACTGCGCGAGTTTGACCGTTCACTTTAAAGAATACATCCACAAAACCATCACTGTTCGCTTCCCCTACAGAGATAAGTTGTATCAATAAAGTCTTTCCTCTATCCATTTCTACAATAATCTCTTCCCCTTGTTCCATTCCGTAGAAGAAATTCTTGGTAGGGATGGTGATTACATTTCCGTATTTTTTATGATGATTATAGGCATCTGTAAAGACTTTAGGGTATAACTTATACGATAAGAAATCGGTAATATCCAAAGGTCTTCCCATTCCCTCTTTAAAAGCTTCCTTAAATTCTGAAAATTCCGATTCAAAATCTATAGGCTCGAGATGCATATTTGGCCTATTGGTGTAAGCTTCTTCATCTCTAAGAATGATCTTCTGGATTTTCTCCGGGAAACCACCCACGGGCTGACCAAGATCCCCCCTAAAGAAACTCTTAACCGATTCCGGGAACGAAAGAGTTTCTCCGCGTTCCAGAACATCTTCTATTGTTAAATTATTACTCACCAGATATTGCGCCATATCGCCCACTACTTTAGAACTTGGCGTGACCTTAACCACATCTCCAAAAAGGTCGTTTACCTCATCATACATTTTAGTGATCTCATGAAACCTGCTACTTAAACCTAAAGACTCTGCCTGTGGTTTTAAATTAGAATATTGCCCTCCGGGAATTTCATGCTTATATACTTCAGCTGTCCCAGCCTTTAGTCCGCTTTCAAAAGGATAATAATAATTTCTAACACTTTCCCAGTATTGAGAATATTCATTTAATTTATCCATATTAAAATCATGCGCTCTACTCTCAAACTTCAGCATTTCCACTATAGAGTTGAAATTGGGTTGAGAGGTAAGACCGGAAAGACCTCCCAAAGCAACATCTACCACGTCTACTCCAGCTTCTATAGCCTTTAAGTACGTAGCGGCTTGTATGGAAGAGGTATCGTGAGTATGTAAATGAATAGGTATATTTATATACGATTTTAATGCTGAAACCAGTTCTTCAGCCGCATATGGTTTTAAAAGTCCGGCCATATCTTTTATTCCAAGAATATGTGCTCCGGCATCTTCCATTTGTTTTGCCAATTGCACATAATACTCCAAAGTATATTTGGTCCTTTTAGGGTCGAGAATATCTCCTGTATAGCAAATGGAGGCTTCGGCCAGTCCCTGTGTGTTATTTCTTACATATTTAATACAAGGCTCTATAGATTGCATCCAGTTAAGGGAATCGAAGATCCTGAATACATCTACCCCATTCTCCCAGGCCTCGCTCACAAATTTCTCTATAAGATTGTCGGGATAAGCGGTATATCCAACGCCATTGGAACCTCGAATTAGCATTTGTAAGAGCACATTGGGCATAGCAGCTCGTAAAAGCCGTAATCGCTCCCATGGATTTTCTTTTAAAAAGCGCAGACATACATCAAAAGTCGCACCTCCCCAAACCTCTAAACTAAAGATATTGGGATGATTTTTAGCGAATCCTTCTGCAACCTTCATCATATCGTAAGTACGCATTCGAGTGGCCAGTAAGCTCTGGTGCGCATCCCTCATGGTAGTATCGGTAAAATGGACCTTATTTTGATGTCTTAACCATCTGGAAAATTTCTCCGGACCGTATTCGGTTAAAAGATCTTTAGTTCCTTGTGGATAAGCTGCATACTCATCAAATTTTGGAACCTTAGGAAGGATCAGTTTCTTAGAAGGATCTTTGAATTTCACATCGGCATTTCCATTCACTGTGATATCCCCTAAAAACTGCACCATTTTGGTAGCTCGATTTCGAGGTTCTTTTATCTTAAAGAGCTCAGGATTATCCTTTATGAAATTTACAGTTACTTTTCCTTCTCTAAAGGTTGAGTTGGCTAAAATATTATCTAAGAATGCCATATTGGTCTTCACACCTCGCACTCTAAATTCAGCAAGAGCTCTTCTCATCTTACGGCATGCCCCATCTAAGGTTCTACTGCTGGCAGAAACCTTTACCAGCATAGAATCGAAGAAAGGTGAAATTGTAACGCCCTGATAAACACTTCCCGCATCTAAACGAATACCAAATCCTGAAGCACTTCTATATGTTGTTATGGTTCCGTAATCCGGTTTAAAATCGTTTTGAGGATCTTCCGTGGTAATTCTGCATTGAAGCGCATAACCGTTAATCTCTATGCTTTCCTGCCCATCAATTTTAATTTGCTGGTCGCTTAGCTTATAACCTCCTGCAATGAAAAGTTGGGTTTTAACCAGATCGATATTGGTAATAACTTCAGTAACAGTGTGTTCTACCTGAATACGCGGATTTACTTCTATGAAGTAGATCTCATTATCTTCTACTAAGAACTCTACTGTACCAATGTTGTTATAATCTACCGCCTTACAAATATCAATTGCGTACTTATATAATTTATCTTTTGTTTCCTGGGCTAAGCCAAGCGATGGTGCAAATTCTATCACCTTTTGATAACGACGCTGCACAGAACAGTCTCGCTCAAAAAGATGAACCATGTTTCCATGAACATCGGCAACTATCTGAATTTCTATATGTTTAGGATTTTCTACGAATTTTTCGAGAAAAACTGTATCATCTCCAAAAGCATTTCCTGCTTCACGTTTCGACTCTGGAAAAGCCGATTTTAACTGGTTTTCATCTCTTATTACCCGCATCCCTCGGCCACCACCTCCGGACGCTGCTTTAAGCATGAGGGGGTATCCTATTCTCTTGGCTTCTTCCAAAGCAGTTTCTATGGAATCCAGCTCTTTATTATTGCTTTCAATAATAGGCACATTATTGGCAACCGCCACCTCTTTAGCCTTCACCTTATCGCCTAAAGATTTTAAAACAGAGACTTTTGGACCAATAAAAATTATTCCATTCTCTTCACATTGTTTCGCAAATTCTGCATTTTCAGAAAGAAAACCATAGCCCGGATGGATGGCATCCACATCATTTTTCTTTGCTACCTGAATAATGGCGTTGATATTCAAATAAGGCTTTAACGGATCGGTGTCTTCTCCAATTTGATAAGATTCATCTGCTTTATATCTGTGCAGGGAATACCTATCTTCAAATGTATAGATCCCAACTGTTTTTATACCAATTTCGGTACAGGCACGAAATATCCTGATTGCGATTTCTCCTCTATTAGCAACTAAAACCTTTTTAATTTTCATTATATCAACGCTTTTTTAATTAAAACATATGAATTTGAAAGTTATTAAATAATTTACTGAAAGAAGAAGCTTTGACCGGCTTTTGATCTATTTATCAATTTCGAAAAAGTGCTGAATTTTATGACTTTTGAATAACATTTAATTTAAAATATCTGTTCGAAATATGAGAATATCATAAAAATGATCTGTATATCAGTCAAATGATATATGGCGATACACTTTAATAATGTAAAAAAATTGACAGCCTAACGACTGCTTTGGAGATAAAAAGGTGTTGCGCAAATTATTAAGCGTGAAAATAATTTTTTGAATATAATGCCTGTTGATATTAGCAACAACCGAGAGCAATTTAAATAATGCTGTGAAATTTAATTTCTAGATAGTTGAATACGCTATATTTTTAGGACTACACTCTATTCTTTGATTCTTATAATTTCTGTGATCTTGGCTAAATGATGATCATCATGTTCAGCTACAAAAAGAAATAGATCCATCGTTCTCATTGGCGTTTTAAGTCTTGGATGTAGCGCTGTTTTATATACATCTTCTTCTTCCAAGCTCGCTAGATTTTTTAAAGTTATCTCCCGAATTTCTCGAAACTGCTTCAGCAATTGGGCTATATCAGTATTATTATGTTGTGCTATATCAGTTTGTGTATTATTTAAATCGGTAGAAGACAGATATTCTTTATTATCTAATATATCGTGTAACCTTCTTTGCCATAAAGATTCCAAATCTATGAGATGACCAACATTTTCTTTAATAGACCACCCCCCTCTTGGTTTTAATATCAACACACTCTCTGGTATATTCTCAAGTTTTGCTTTTAATCTTACGGAAGTTCCGTCAAGCCTTTCAACAATTGAAGGAAAAATATTTTGTTCGAATGTAAAGTCGAACGTTCTTTCAAACCATCTTATTTGTTGCATAAGCTTCGTTTTAGAGATTACACTCCGCTATCTTGTAAACACCAGCTCGTTGGCTTTTGTAGATTCAGCTTCACTGTATTTATAACCATCGTAATCAAAACCCTTTAATTGCTCTAGGGTTTCAACATTCTTATCTAAGATATAACGTACCATAGAACCTCTGGCTTTCTTCGCAAAGAAACTGATGATCTTCAATTTACCATTCTTAAAATCTTTAAATACAGGAGTTATTACAGGTGTTTTCAGCTTTTTGGTATCTACAGCCTTGAAATATTCGTTACTGGCTAAATTAATGAAAAGTTCATCTTCTGACATTCCTTTGTTAAGATGATCGGTAATCTTTTTACGCCACACCTCATAAAGTGTATCAGCTTTCCCTATACCTATGGAAGTTCCCATTTCCAATCGATAAGGCTGGATAAGATCCAGAGGTCTTAAAACTCCATATAGACCAGATAGAATGCGTAGGCTATCCTGCAATTTATCAAGTTTTTCTGTAGGGATCGTATAGGCATCCAATCCTGAGTATACATCGCCATTAAAAGCATAAACTGCCGGGCGGGAATTGGTTTTGGTATGTTCTGGTTCAAAAGACTTATATCTCCCGTAATTAAGATCGGCCAATTTATCGCTGATATGCATTAAATCGGAAATTTCAGATTTGCTTAATCTGGACAGTTTCTTGTTGATCTTTTCTGTAGTATCTAAAAATGACGGTTGCGTACCCCTAGTGGTAGGCAACTTACTTTCAAAATCTAAACTTTTAGCGGGGGATATAACTATCTTCATATTATTGCATATTTTTTTTTCTGATGGAAATGCTTTGCGGAATTTCCAATCTTTCACAAAAATAACATTCTTAAAGTAAGATATAAACTCCTTACCTAAGATGTTTTAAATGCAACTATTGAATGTGTTTATAATGTGCGTGAGGGATAGAGGCATTGTTGGAGCTCTCCCGGTGTTAAACCGGGAAGCGACTGCCGAAAGCCCGACCCCTTTATGGGGTCACGCCCTTATTCTTCTTCTATAAATTCCTTTTGATTTTTGGAATATGCACGCCATTTTTCGATACAATCCTGCATATCCTGTGGCAGTTCTGAGTCGAAACTCATCCATTCTTTAGTTACAGGGTGTACAAATCCAAGAGTTTTTGCGTGCAACGCTTGACGCGGAAGGATCTTGAAACAGTTATCTACAAATTGTTTATATTTAGTAAAGGTAGTACCCTTTAAAATACGCTCTCCGCCATAACGCTCATCGTTGAACAACGTATGCCCTATATGCTTCATATGAACACGTATTTGGTGAGTTCTCCCGGTTTCCAATTTACAGGAAACCAGCGTTACATAACCAAAGCGCTCAAGCACTTTATAGTGGGTTACAGCTGGTTTTCCCATTTCTTCGTCATCTCCAATATACACGGTGTTTTGAAGTCGGTTCTTAGGGTGTCTTCCAATATTACCTTCTATTATACCTTCTTCTTCTACCACATTTCCCCAAACTAAAGCAACATATTCTCTGGAACTGGTCTTCTTAAAGAACTGCTTAGAGAGGTGCGTCATGGTCTGTTCTGTCTTGGCAATTACTAGTAGTCCGCTGGTATCCTTATCTATACGGTGAACTAATCCGGGGCGCTCGCTGCTATTATTCGGTAGATTATCGATATGATAAACCAGGGCATTGATTAAAGTGCCACTGTAATTACCATGACCGGGATGTACTACCATTCCTGCCGGTTTATTTACTACCATCAAGGCATCATCTTCATACACGATATCCAGAGGAATATCTTCTGGGGTAAGTAAGAATTCGTAAGGCGGATGTTCAAAAAGTACCTGCACTACATCTCCGGGCTTAACCTTATAGTTCGATTTTACAGCGACATTATTAACATGGATATTTCCATCTTTTGCTGCCTTTTGAATTTTATTTCGAGTGGCATTCTCAATATAGTTCATCAGGTATTTATCTACGCGTAAAGGTTGTTGGCCTTTATCTGCAGTAAATTTATGATGTTCATAGAGTTCGTCATCCTGAGCTTCCAACTCCGGATCAATATTAGAATTCGTCATTAGTTGTTTCTGTTTCGGGTTCATTTATCTCCAACGTATCTTCATCCATTTCATTTCCGAAGGATTGTCCGGAATCATCACCTAACACAAGATCGATTACTGAAGTTTTCATCAGTTCATCTCCCGGTTCGATCAATTTCCCTTTATGTCTTAATTCCAGTACAGCATCTTTTGCTATATCTGGTTTGTAGCTTATGGTTCCAATTACAAACCCAAGAGAACGCAAAGTAGGTTCTGCCTGTCTTCGTGTTCTTCTAATAAGATCTGGCACTACCACTTTTCTATATCCGGAAGGATTTAGAGTAAGATAGATTTTTCTATTCTCCTTTACGTACTTTCCCGGTAATGGCACTTGGTCTATAACCGCATATCTTGGATAATCGGGATTGAAATTCGCTGAGTCGAGAATTTCATATCGTAAATCCATTTCGCTCAATTTATCTTCCACATCATCTAAAGACAAGCTGGCCAGATTAGGAACCTCAATGCGTTCATCCTGATTCGTAGTGAATTCCAGCCACTGCATGGCCAAAAAGGCAATAACCACCAAGGCAATTGCAGCTAAAACCAATTGAATTACAAAGGTCTTGCTAAAGATAAATTTAAGTAGGCTCATAGTTAAATAATAAAAAGCAAAGATATAAAAACAGGCGGGTTTTGGTAGCACCCTTGAATAGTCATATTTTTGTTAACGCAAATCAAGTGTTATTATTTAATATGAAGAAAAATATTGCCATCGCCATGGGCGGGTATTCCAGTGAATTCCGCATCTCTATTAACAGTGGGAATGTGGTTTACAAAAATCTTGACCGCTCACTTTACGAGCCTTACAGAGTTCACATTATGCGAAACGAATGGTTTGTGGTAACCGATAATGACACTCCCTACCCTATTAACAAAAGCAATTTTACGGTAAAGATAAACGACAAGACCATTGTTTTTGATTGCGTTTTCAATACTATTCATGGAACCCCTGGCGAGAATGGATTATTGCAAGCATACTTAGAACTTATTGGAATCCCTCAAACCAGCTGCGGATTCTATCAGGCTGCCCTCACCTTTAATAAACGTGACCTAATAAGTGTTCTAAGACCTTATGGCATCAAAACGGCGACCAATTACTTCTTAGATAAGGGCGATGAAGTACCGGTAGATGAAATAATTGAGAGAGTGGGTCTACCTTGTTTTGTTAAAGCCAATAAAGCGGGGAGTAGTTTTGGAGTGACAAAAGTAAAGGAGGCTGAGAATTTAGAACGCGCTACTTTGGTTGCCTTAAAAGAAGATGATGAGGTTATTATTGAATCTTTTTTAGATGGTACTGAAGTTTCTGTAGGTGTTATTACCTATAAAGGAGAGGTACTTGCATTACCCGTTACCGAAATAGTTTCAGAGAATGAATTCTTCGACTATGAAGCAAAGTATTTGGGGAAGTCGCAAGAAATAACACCTGCCAGACTTACCGAAGAGCAAACCCTGAAGGTTCAGAACATTTCAAAGATGATCTATTCAAAGTTAAAGATGAAAGGCTTAACCCGATCTGAGTTCATCTTTCATAACGGGGAACCTCATTTTATAGAAATGAATACCACCCCCGGATTAAGTGAAGCCAGCATTCTACCTCAACAAGCGGAAAAAGCAGGGATCAGTTTAAAAGAACTTTTTGGAAGTGCTATAGAAGCGGCATTAGTAAGATAACATCTATATTTAATTATATTTACCTATTGATATTGGTTTAATTATAAATTATGAGAAGAGCTGTTTTTCCAGGATCTTTTGACCCTATTACCCTTGGACACGTCGATATTATTGAACGTGCATTACCCCTGTTCGATGAGATCATCCTTGCGATTGGTGTAAATTCTGATAAAAAATATATGTTCTCCCTGGAGGAACGTCTTCGGTTCTTGAATGAAACTTTCAAGGACGAACCCAAAGTAAAGGTTGACACCTACAAAGGGCTTACTGTCGATTTTTGTAAAAGAGCTGAAGCAAAGTTTATCCTTCGCGGACTTAGAAATACAATTGATTTTGAATTTGAAAGAACCATTGGCCAGACCAACCTAAAAATGGCAGACATAGAAACCATATTTTTGATCTCTTCTTCCGGGAAAGGCCACCTTTCTTCAACCGTTGTACGAGATATTAAAAAGAATGGTGGAGACATTTCTTTTCTGGTTCCCAAAGCCGTTGTTTCCAAAGCATAAATGCTTTTCATTTTCTATTTGATATTGATTTATAAATACTTAATTTTAAGTGACTTAAAATTAATATCATGAAAAATATATTATTCATTACCGGTGACTTTGCTGAAGATTATGAAACCATGGTCCCTTTTCAAATGCTGGAAATGATAGGACATCGCGTACACGCTGTTTGCCCAGATAAAAAGAAAGGTGACAAGATAAAGACCGCTATTCATGATTTTGAAGGAGATCAAACTTACAGCGAAAAACCGGGTCATCTCTTTCAGCTCAATTATACGTTTGACGAGGTGAATGAAAAGGAATATGATGGACTTTTTTTAGTGGGAGGGCGTGCTCCCGAATATTTACGACTTAATAAACGGGTTATAGAACTCACACAACACTTCTTTAAAGAAAATAAACCCGTGGCCGCCGTGTGCCATGGCATTCAAATTCTCACCGCTGCGAACGTTGTAAAAGGCAGAAAGTTGACTGCTTATCCGGCAGTAAAACCCGAAGTTATCCTGGCAGGAGGAAACTTTCAGGATGTTGATGTTACAAAGACCGTAGTAGATGGTAATCTTGCCACTTCTCCAGCCTGGCCGGGACATGCCACCTTAATTAGGGAATTCTTAAAGTTATTAGGAACCAAGATAAGCTTGTAAAGATCAAAAGATATAATTCAATCCTATACCTGCAAAGTAATTTCGCGGATTTCCGGGATAATAATATCTGGGAGACGCACCTCCAAAACCTACAGCATTTGGTAAAATGCTAGAAGCATATTTTTCATTTAATAAATTATTTATTCCTGCCGACAAATTTAAATTCATCACCTTAAAAAGCGGTAGCTGGTAAGAGGCTTTCACATTAAGCAATTGATAAGCGTCACTAAAAAGAGAATTTGCATCATTTAAAGCAATTTGCCCAACGTTCATTAAACTGCTATATACCCTAAGAGAATTAAAAAAGGTAATATCCATACCTAAATTAAAAGTATATTCCGGAACTCCCGGAAGTTGTTTCCCTGAATAATCTATTTCATTATTCGTAAAATCTTCAAATTCAAAGAAGTTTATAGCTGAATTAAAATAGGGGTTTATTGCGATATTGTCTGAAACCAGTAAATTATAGGTTGTAAATAGTTCTATTCCATTATGATTGGTTTTTCCTGCATTTACCCCCACATAGCGGTCTTCAGCTATTCGTTGCGCGACTAATAAATTTTTAACCTGAATAGAATATAATGCGAGTTCTGTATAAAGAGCATTATTAAACCAATTCCCTTTAAAACCAATTTCATAATTAATTCCCGTTTCAGGTTTAAGCGAAGTATTTATTTCCCCTTCGGGAGTGAGTGTTTCTGAAACACTAGGAGTGGAAAAACCGTGGCTTATAGATGCGTATATATTCTTTTGGGAAGCTACTTCATAACTTGCAGCTAACCTGGGAGAAAGAACTGTTTTAAATTTATAATTTCCGCTTTGGTCTAAATCATCATTCTCAAAGATATCATTAAGCTGATACTGCGTTGTGTTAAAATTTAGTCCCATTTCCAGATCAAGAGATTTTGTAGCTTCAACTTTAAATTGTCCAAAGAAATTGACGTAACTCCTATCCTGTTCATTATTGCTTAACTGACTTCCTCGCAGGCTTCCCTGACCTTCATTTTCTTCGTATAAATTTTGAAAAGTCGCCATTTCATACCACTCCCTGTAATATTCCCCACCAAAAACAAGATCTGAAGGCAACTCAAAAAATTCAGTGAGGTACCTAAACTTTGTACGCATTCCTGTAGAAATTCGCTCTTCCTTTAGTATATCAAAAGGTCGCGGCTCAAAGGCATTTTTAAAATTAATATAAGTGGCAGTAGTATTTTTTAGTTTAGGAGCTATGTTAGTAGTATACGCAACTCCCAGCAATCCGCAATTATAAGATTCGTAACCCTTCGATTTCCCCCATGTAAATGCAGCTTTCTCCGGGGAATTTATAAAATCGTCTTCGTTTAGTGAGCTGGGAATAAATGCTTTTAAATGAGTATAATTTGCCACTACATTCAGGCTATTTCCGTTAGTGGAAGGAAATTCAATATTTACTAAACCCGACTGGCGCTTGTAAGAACCGTTATCCCTATATCCATTACTTTGCAAATCGTTATAATTAGCATACACATTTATATCTGCAGTTGCATGGGAGGCTACAATAGTATTTTTCAAAAACCCATAACTCCCAACTTGTGTAGCAGCTGAAGTTTGAGTTTTCTCGGCATTCTCACTTTTCGCATATAGGTTTATTACTCCGCCCAAGCCTGCACCGTAGAGACTGGAAGTAGGGCCTTTTATTATTTCTATCGAAGAAAGGGATTCTACATCAAGATCATCTAAAGTTAGTTCCCCCTCACCCGTTGTAAGCGGAATTTCATTTAAATAAGCCTGAATTCTATTGGTGTTATATTGTGATCTTGCGCCAATTCCGCGAATGCTTAACTTAGTAGTATTTAAAGCCCCCTGATTAACATATATCCCAGGAATGTTATTGAAAACCTGAACCATGTTTCCGGCATCAATTCTTTCTAGATCTTTCTTAGTAAGCATTCCTACCGAGGCAGGAACTTGACGTAGTTCGTTTGAAAAAACACTTCCTTTGACTATTACTTCGGAAAGCATTTCCGGCAATGGAAGAAGGGCTATTTCTAAAAGATCAGCAACAGGTATCTCTACTTTTTTAATATAATATGATTTCGCTGTAATCTCCAATCGCAAGGTCTTTTGGTTGGAAGTTATCTCAAACTCTCCCCTAGCATCCGAAAAAACAATAACTCCGGTCGTGACATCAAGAATGCGAGCATTCTCGACTACTCCCGAAGTAGTAGAATTTATTATTCTACCCTTAATTTGCTGAGCATTCACAATGGAAGCCACAGCAAATAAGAAGAGTGAGAGAAAGTATCTTTTCAATTTTTTGATATTATTCGGCTATAACTCTCCAAAGGATATTTGAATCGTCATCGTTAACTAACAAAGACCCATCAGGTAAAGTGGTTACTCCAACTGGTCTTCCATACACTTCACTTTCCTTTTCATTTGCTAAAAATCCGGTTAAAAAATCCTCCGGCTGCTGTGGAACTCCGTTAATAAAAGGCACAAATACTACCTTATAACCCGATAAATTTGCGCGGTTCCAAGATCCGTGCTGTCCAACAAAAGCTCCGTTTTTATATTTATTCGGAAATTGATTTGCTGTATAGAAAGAGAATCCTAAGGAAGCAGTATGCGCGCCAACTGCTACATCTGGAACGATAGTTTTTTCTACAAGAGCTGTATGAGGGTCGTCTTCCCATCTCGGATCTTCAATTTGCCCGAAATAAGAATAAGGCCAGCCATACCATCCGTTTTCCTTTACACTTGTTATATAATCTGGCACTAAGTTATTTCCAATCTTATCCCTCTCATTTACTGCTGTCCAGAGTTCGCCCGTAACAGGATTCCAGTCCATACCTACCGGGTTTCTAATTCCGGAAGCAAAGATACGTTCACCACTTCCATCAGGATTAATCTCCAAAATCCCTGCACGTTTCACTTCTTTGTCCATTCCATACTCTCCTACATTACTGGCAGAACCTACAGAAATATAGATCTTGGATCCATCGGCATTAGCCAGTAGATTACGTGTCCAATGATTATTATATCCACCGGCCGGAAGCTCTACTATTTTCTCACCTTTAGATTCAATTTTCAAATCACCTTCAGAATAGGGATACCTATATAAACCATCAGTATTGGCCACATAGAAGTAGCCGTTTAAAACCAGCATACCGAAGGGCTGATTTAAACCCTCCATAAAAACACCTCGATGCTCAAAAACACCATCTGTATCAGTATCTCTTAAAATTGTAATTCTATCGGCACTATTTCGGGTATTTGCCTCTACGACAAAAATATCTTTATTAGGAGCTATATAGGTCCATCGTGGATGTTTAAAGCCATCGGCATATCTCTCAACTTTAAAACCCTGAGGAGCTTTAGGGGTTTTATTTTCCGGCCAGCCTATTACTTTACTAACTTTTTGAATAGAAGCCGAATGAAAGGGTGCCGGCAAAATTAATTCCCCAATTGTAGTTTGAACGGTGTCGGGGGCTCTTTGAGATAATTCCTCTTTTCGTTTGTCATCAAGCTCCTTCATCTGTGCATTAGCACTAAATCCAACAGTCAGCAATAAGAAGCCTAAGGTAATCTTTTTCATATTTTTTTTTAATTTGAGCTTAAAAATAATCTTTAAATTAAATGAGGTGAAATTTTGAAGTCTCATTGGGTTTAATTTAACAATAGATAAGGAATATCTACTTATATATTTAGGTTTGGCAGCCTTGGTAGATTTGAGTAAGTTTATATTATTAATTGGTTCAGCTCTATGAAAAAAATAGCTATAGCGGCAATTTCCCTTATTTGCCTGATATCTTGCGATCTATCTAAGTATAAGTTGGAAAAAAAATACGATTTTGAAACCGTATTTGAGAAATCTGAAGGCAAAAAAACAGCTACTTATAAGCAGATTATCGATTTTTATCAGGAATTAGCCGAAACCTATCCTACTGTAAGCTTTGAAGAGTATGGTACTACAGATAGTGGAGAGCCTCTACATTTAGCAATTTTTAGCCCCGATGAGGAGTTCGATTTTGACAATTTAAGAGAAGACCACAATATTGTCCTTATCAACAATGGAATTCATCCCGGAGAAAGTGATGGAATTGATGCAACCATGCTTCTTTTTAGAGACCTTGCTCAGGATTCTATCAATGTGCCAAAAAACACTATTCTTGCTGCTATCCCGGTTTATAATATTGGAGGAGCATTAAACAGAAATTCTACGTCAAGAACCAATCAAAACGGACCAAAGGAATACGGATTTCGCGGAAATGCCAGAAATTACGATCTAAACCGAGATTTTATTAAAAGTGACACCAAGAACACAAAAAGCTTTGCCGAAATTTTCCATAAGGTGAAACCTGATATTTTTATTGATACTCACGTTAGTAATGGTGCCGATTATCAATATACCCTAACTCATTTATTCACTCAACACAATAAACTAGGAGGAGAACTGGGTAATTATCTTCACAAAAAAATGATGCCCTCTTTAGAAAAAATATTATGGGAACATGAATGGGATATCACCCCTTATGTGAATGTTTTTAACGCGGTGCCAGAAAAGGGTTTCACCCAATTTATGGATCACCCTCGTTATTCTACCGGCTATACCAGCCTTTGGAATACGCTTGGGTTGATGATTGAAACGCACATGCTGAAACCATATAACAAACGAGTACGCGGTACCTACAAAGCTCTTTCCTCTATTATAGATATCGCTGAAAGAGATGTTGAAACCATAAAAGACCTTCGAGCACGGGCGCAACGAAAATACCTCACAGAACGCTACTACCCAACTAATTTTAAAGTAGATAGCAGCAAAGTGACAAAACTAAATTTTAAAGGTTTTGAAGCAGAGACCATTACCAGTGAGATAACCGGTGAAAACAGGTTAAAGTACGATACAACTAAGCCTTTTACTAAGGAAACCGACTACTATAATAATTTTAAGGCCACAAACCAGATAGAAATTCCGCGAGCTTATATAATTCCCCAAGGCTGGTGGAATGTATTAGAAATTCTAAAATCTAATAAGGTGGAAATGACCGCTTTTGAAAGAGATACTACGCTTCTGGTTGAGGTATATCATGTCGACAAATACGATACTTCCAACACGCCTTATGAAGGTCATTATCCTCATTCCAATACTTCGGTGCTCACCACCAAAGACAGTGTTAAGTTCAGAAAAGGCGATATGTACATAAAAAGCTTTCAGCCTGCGGTACGATATTTATTAGAAACACTGGAACCTATTGCTCACGATTCGTTTTTCAACTGGAATTTCTTCGACAGTATCCTTCAGCAGAAAGAAGGGTTCTCCCCCTATGTGTTTGAAGATATTGCAAAAAAAATGCTCGATAAAGATCAAGCATTGAATGAAGAGTTTCAGGATAAGAAAAAAAGTGACGCTGAATTTTCCAAAAATTGGTATTCACAATTAGAATGGCTTCACAAAAAATCTAAATATTACGAAAAAGCACACTTACGCTACCCTATCTTCCGGGTGGGTCGTTAAATATTCTTTTGGAAAAAGTAATTTTATGTTAGCATAAGATTTTGTGAGGGCTTTTTGAGACTTTGCAAAGTTCTTCCACTTCACTTTCTTAATCCCTTCCGAATGTTCGGGTATCAGCTCTCCTGTATAGGGAGAATACATTTCATACCAGTGAGTGACCTTCAGCTTAAATTTATCCTTACGCTTAAAAATATGATAGGTCTTTCTAAGGAAACGTCTAATCTCAAGATCCTTCACTCCCGTCTCCTCTTCTACCTCCCTGATAGCACTTTCTTCTAAAGACTCACCTTTTTCAGTCTTTCCTTTAGGAAGGTCCCAACGTTTATTTCTGTAAATAAATAGTATTTCTTCATTATCGTTAAACACCATTCCTCCGGCAGCTGTTACAACCGGTAATTTTTTAAGCAAATGCTTAAAAAGTTTCTCTTCATCTTCATGATAAAGATTAACATATAAAAGTTCTCCGGCGTTTATTTTATTAATAATCCGCTTTAACTTTGCGGTTTTAATAGGGTAAGAGGAATAGTTCTCGCCAATATCCTTATTTGTTGAAAGAATTATTGGAATATCATTTACAAAAACTTTATACATTTGCAGTATGATTTTAAATAAAGAAACAGCGATAAAAACTGCTGAATTGCTTTTGCAAATTAAAGCAATTAAATTAGAACCACAACAACCCTTTACATGGGCCAGCGGATGGAAATCACCTATCTACTGCGATAACAGGATCATTTTGTCTTATCCTCCAATAAGAAACTTCGTAAGAGAGAACTTTGCTCGCCAGATAGAAGAATTATACGGGAAACCCGACGTTATTGCCGGGGTTGCCACGGGTGCCATTGGTATTGGAATGCTGGTTGCTGAATATATGAATCTCCCATTTATATATGTTCGCCCTGAAGCAAAAGGTCATGGCAGGAAAAACCAAATTGAAGGAAATCTTGAAAGCGGACAAACCGTAGTGGTGATTGAAGACCTTATTAGCACTGGAAACAGTAGCTTAAATGCCGTAAAAGCGCTGCAGGAAGCCAATGCACATATTAAAGGCTTACTCTCTATTTTCACTTATGGCTTCTCAATTTCAGAAGAGAATTTCAAAAAGGCAGGAGTAGACTTTTACAGCTTAAGCAATTATGAACATCTTATAGATACTGCGTTAAAAACAAATTATATTAAAACATCTGAAGCCGAGACCTTAAAATCCTGGCGTAAAGACCCAAGTAACTGGAAACCATAAAATGAATTTAGAAAGTCCACGCGTAACCGCACCAAAGAACCAACAGGAAATGTATAATTTCCTAACCAACATAGAGAACTACAAGCAATTAATGCCTAGCAGTATTGAGAAGTTTGAAGTTACTGCACCCGATACCTTTTTATTTGCTTTAAAAGGAATGCCACAAATAGAGCTTCAAATTAAGGAGACCCGTGAACCAGAATTGGTAGTATTAGGATCTACCTCTCCTAAATTCGATTTCTCATTAAGCATCGCTATTAATGCTGCTGCAGAAGATAAAAGTGAAGTACAACTCACCTTCGACGGTAAATTTAATGCCATGATGGCTATGATGGTAAAAGGCCCATTACAAAAGTTCATTAATACGCTTAGCGAAAACGTATCAAAGCTTTAAAAGAGCAACTTAAGCTCCTTTAAATCAAATTGTAAGATCTTATTATCCTCCACTTGTACTTTTAGTAGTCCGGTGGAGGTTATTCCTACAATTATCCCTGTTAACATAGAAGAGTCTTTTAATTGAAACGTAGAAACCTTTCCTTTTCTAAATAAGACATCTTCATACTCCTTTAATACTTCTTCTGCTAATGTTACCGGCAAGGAGTCCAATCTATCATTTAGTTTTTGCAAGAGCACGCTTAACACCTCTTCTAATTCAAATTGCCTTCCATTTAAGCTCTTCAAAGAGGAAGCTTTGGGTAGACCGGGAAATGAAAGCTGGTTCACATTCAGGCCAATTCCTATAATACAACTATCAATTTTTCCGGAGTTTAGAATATTCTCTATTAAAATACCTCCAATTTTAAAATTAGCTGCCAATATGTCGTTAGGCCATTTTAAATTTAAATTATAAATATTTAGTTCTTTCATGGCATCTAAAATTGCCAACCCCACACTTGCACTTAACAAAAATTGATCCTGAATAGCCAATTCGGGATTTGGGTATACCACGCTAAAAGTGAGGTTTTCACCAGCTTTTGAAACCCACGTCGCACCCCTCTGACCGCGTCCCGAAGTTTGATTTGCCGCAATAATGCAAACCGGCAAAGAACTTCTATTAGATTGATACCACTCCCTTGCAAAAGAATTGGTAGATTGGGTGGCACTAACTTTGATTATACGCATATATGAAAAGGACTTACCTAGGCGTTAATTATTTTGTTAACGACAGTAAAAAAGACTAAAAAGTAATAACTTTGCGTAAAGAAAATAATTTAATGGCAAATAAAGAAATTAACAACGATCAACTTATAGCTCACATTATAAAAGGAATTGAAGAAGTAAAAGGAAATGAAATCGATATTCTTGACCTAAGAGAAATTGAAAATACCGTTTGTGATTATTTCGTTATCTGCAGTGGGACTTCAAATACGCAGGTAAACGCCATAGTAAACTCTATCCAAAAGACAGTTAGTAAATCTCTAAAAGATAAGCCTTGGCATATTGAAGGAACCGATAATGCTGAATGGGTGTTAATGGATTATGTGAATGTAGTGGTACATGTTTTTCAAAAACATATTAGAGAGTACTATGATATTGAAAGTTTGTGGGGGGATGCAAAGATCACTTCCATTGAAACTAATTATTAAGAAACAAGTAAATTAGAATGGCTAATAAGCAAGTAAATAAAAAATTAGAACCTAAAAAACCTAAGTTTAGCGCATATTGGATTTATGCGGCTATCATTATAATTTTTATAGGAATCAATTTCTTTGGGGGTTCAGGATTCAACGAACCTGCAAAAACAAATCCGGCAGAATTTGAAAATTTTTTGAAGGCGGGCGATGTAGATAAGGTGGTTATAGTTAACCGAAATCAGGCAAAGGTATATTTAACCGAAGAGGCAAAGGCAAAAGATCTTCATAAGAAATCTAAAGAGCCAGAGCTTTTTACAGGGGGCGACAGTCCGGCTTATTCTTTTGAATTTGGAGATCTACAGAATTTTGAGAACAAAATTCAGACTATAAAAACCGAATACAATCTCGATACTATTGTAACCTATAACACTCAAACCAACCTTTGGGGTGATCTAATTATAGGAATTTTACCATTTGTATTAATTATAGGGATTTGGATCTTTATAATGCGTAAAATGAGTTCTGGCGGTGGCGGTGGCCCCGGGGGTCAAATTTTCAATATTGGAAAATCCAAGGCAAAGCTTTTTGACCAGAATACAGATGTTAAAACATCCTTTAAAGATGTTGCAGGATTGGAAGGTGCAAAAGAAGAAATTCAGGAAATCGTAGACTTCCTAAAAACACCGGAAAAATACACTGCTCTTGGTGGTAAAATACCAAAAGGTGCTTTACTAGTAGGACCTCCGGGAACAGGTAAAACCTTACTTGCTAAAGCAGTTGCAGGAGAGGCTAAAGTTCCTTTCTTTTCCTTATCGGGTTCAGACTTCGTAGAGATGTTTGTAGGAGTTGGAGCTTCCAGAGTTAGAGACTTATTCAAACAAGCAAAAGAAAAATCTCCGTCTATCATTTTTATAGATGAAATTGATGCTATAGGTAGAGCAAGGGGAAAAAGCAACTTCTCAGGTTCTAATGATGAAAGAGAAAACACTCTTAACCAGCTTCTTACAGAGATGGACGGTTTTGGAACCAATACTAATGTTATTGTTATAGCTGCAACCAACCGTGCCGATGTTTTAGATAAGGCATTAATGAGAGCAGGGCGATTTGATAGACAAATTTATGTAGACCTTCCAGATGTTAGAGAACGTAAGGAGATATTTGAAGTACACTTACGCCCTATCAAAAAGGTTGCTGAAGAACTTGATATTGAATTTTTAGCGAAGCAAACTCCGGGATTCTCAGGAGCCGATATTGCCAATGTGTGTAATGAAGCCGCACTAATCGCTGCTAGAAAAGGAAACAAAGCTGTAGGAAAACAGGATTTCTTAGATGCCGTAGATAGAATTGTTGGCGGACTGGAAAAGAAAAACAAGATTATCACCCCAGACGAGAAAAAAGCAATCGCTTTTCATGAAGCAGGGCACGCAACTGCCAGCTGGATGCTGGAACACGCTGCTCCTTTAGTAAAGGTTACTATTGTACCTAGAGGACAATCTCTTGGTGCCGCCTGGTATTTGCCGGAAGAACGTCTAATTGTTAGACCGGAACAAATGCTGGACGAAATGTGTGCTGCATTAGGAGGTAGAGCTGCAGAGAAAGTTATTTTCAACAAAATATCAACCGGAGCTCTTAGCGATCTTGAGAAAGTAACCAAACAAGCTCGTGCCATGGTAACTATCTATGGTCTTAATGACAAAGTTGGAAACTTAACTTTCTACGATTCAACAGGACAAAGTGAATATAACTTCACAAAACCATACAGCGAAAAAACTTCGGAACTCATAGATAAAGAGATATCTAACCTAATAGAGTCACAATATCAAAGAGCAATAGAATTACTAGAGGCCAATAAAGATAAACTTACTCAGTTGGCAGAAATTCTTCTTGATAAAGAAGTTATTTTCAAAGATGATTTGCAAAAAATATTTGGAGATCGTCCGTTTGCACCCAAAGAGGAAGTGCCATTAGTGACAAAGAATACAGCAGGAAATGCTGCTGAAATTTCTAATGATGATACTAAATTAAACGAAGGTTCTTCTATAAATAATTAATTTTACCGAACTATTGGAAAAAATCTTAATTTGACGTAGCGTTAAATTAAGATTTTTTACCTTTGGTAATAGGCGATATATAACCCCTTATCTCATTATGAGTCTATTTAGAAAATTTTTGAACCCCAAATCTAAATCAGACAAAGGTCAAGATGCTCCAGAGCAAACCGACCGTGGTAAATATATGCCTGATGTTAAGCTTCCTACTGATGAGCGATTTATGCTCAATTTCAAAAATAATGGCGGGAAATTCTTATACTGCGAGAACGATCAGGAAGTACAAGATGCTTTTGATAACATCTTGTTAGAAAATGATTGGTATGAAAATGAGACCTGTTGTTTTGACCCAAATTTGAGGAGTAAATTCGATAAATTCAATCTTGAATTCAATAAATCCGGAAGTTCTTCCTTCTTCCTTTCCACATGTGAATATTTAATTGCCAACGACGGCTCAATCCTTATCTCCTCTAACCAGATTAAAGAGAAAAAATTAAATGAGTTGCCAGACAACTTCATTATCCTGGCATCTACAAGTCAGTTAGTTGATACAATTGGCGAAGGCCTAAGAGGAATCAAATTCAACAATAAAGAAAGAATACCTTCAAATATCACCACCATTAAAAGTTTCGAAACTAAAAAAGAAGGTGATTTTATGAGTTATGGAAGTAGTACAAAAAACCTATATTTGCTGCTGCTGGAAGATCTATAACATATGAAGGAATCTATTATTAGGGCAATTTCGGGTTTATTGTATATCGCTATTTTGGTGGTTTCCATAATCTCCTCAGAATCAATATTCATATCCCTGTTTTTTCTAATTGGCTTTGTTTGCTTATTGGAATTGGAAAAATTATTGCGCTTAAAAAGTTATGCATTGTACTTTGTACATGCACTGTTCTTTCTGCTTTTCAGCTACATGAAATTCAGCACCAATGCCACAATCCTGTTATTGTGCATAACGATATTTGTAAATCTTTTTCTAGTTAAGGATCTATTATTCATTAGAAAGATACCTGTATTTGAAAAGAAGAAATATATCATCCTCATTTTCTATCTTATATCATCTATCATCTTCCTTACTCTTATACCAACATATACCGGGGTTTTCAATCCTGAATTGATCGTTGGAGTATTTGTACTAATTTGGACCAATGATACGTTTGCTTATATAGTAGGTAAGAATTTTGGAAAAAATAAGCTATATGAAAAGATCTCTCCTAATAAAACTGTAGAAGGATTTTTAGGCGGATTGGTGTTTAATTGCATCGCGGGTTACTTCATATTTTATTTCACTCATTACCTCAATTTTCAGTTCTGGTTGGGAATGGCAATAATATTGAGTATTTTTGGCACCCTCGGAGATCTTATTCAGTCTAAATTCAAAAGGCAGGCAGGAGTAAAAGATAGTGGTAAATTAATGCCTGGTCACGGAGGACTCTTTGACAGATTAGACAGTATCATTTTTTCTAGTCCGTTTGTATATGCTTACTTATTAATAGTTAATTATGTTTCATAAAGAAGGCTACAAAATAATTACTTCTACCGTGCTATTGTTGCTTGCGGTAAATATTATCTCTTATTTATCCATTAATACTTATTGGATAAAATTCTCTATTCTAGCGGTTAGTATCGTTATTTTAATAATGATACTTCAGTTTTTTAGAAATCCTAAACGCTTAACCCAACTCGACAGCTCATATGCGGTATCTCCAGTTGATGGAAAAGTGGTTGTTGTTGAAGAGGTATTTGAAAAAGAATACTTTAAAGATAAAAGATTACAGGTTTCTGTTTTCATGTCCCCCATAAATGTACACGTAACGCGTCACCCTGTTGGAGGAATTGTAAAATACAGTAAATATCATCCCGGAAAGTTTCTTGTTGCTTGGCACCCTAAGTCCAGTGAAGAAAATGAGCGAACTACCGTTGTGGTTGAAAATAGCGAATTTGGAGAAATTCTTTATAGACAGGTGGCTGGAGCTCTGGCCAAACGTATTGTGAATTATGCGGTTGAAGGAGAAGAAGTAGCACAAGGAAGTGATAGTGGCTTCATTAAATTTGGTTCCAGAGTAGATATTTTCTTCCCTTTAAACACCAAGATCAATGTAAAGTTAAATGATAAGGTAAAAGGCGGCCTGAGTGTAATTGCCAATATTTAAGAAAAGAACAAATGGCAAACTTTACAGAAGAACAATTTAAAAAGGCCTATGAAATGGCCAATACAACTACTTTAAAATTCCCTCCCGATATTTTATTGCATTTCTATGCGTACTATAAGCGAGCAACTGAAAAAAACGGGTTCTACAGTCCAAGAGATGAGGAAGATGTGAGAAGTGGCTTTAAAGCTAATGCGCTGCTTCAGGTAGAGAGTATAAGTCCGGAAGAAGCCAAGATCAAATATATTGAAATGGTACAAAAATATATAGGGGAAGTATAATTACTTCCCCTATTCAATTTTATCGCTCTGGCGAAATAAAAAACTTATTTCAAGGCAGCTAAACTCTTCTTCAGCACCTCGATTTTTGCTTCTGCATCGGCCTGTTTTGCTTTTTCGACAGCCACAACGCTTTCAGGTGCATTATTTACAAAACGCTCATTTGATAGTTTCTTTTGAACCGATTTCAAGAAACCTTCCGTATAATTAAGTTCTTCAGTAAGTTTCTTTATTTCCTCCTCGACGTCTATAGCACCTTCCATAGGAATAAAGTACTCATTTGCTTTAACTCTAAAAGATAAAGCCCCGTCTACCTGTTGCGTTACATAATTGATATCAGCAATATTACACATCTTCTTAATTACAGGATTAAAATTTTCAGAAGCATTCTCAGCATTAAGAACTGCCAGGTTTATTTCATCTTTAAACGAAATGTTTTTAGATTTTCTAATAGTTCTTACTCCCGAAATCACTTCAGATGCAAATGAGAATTCATTAATTATGTTCTGGTCGACCTCAACAAATTCAGGCCATCTTGAAATAATTAATGCCTCTTCCGGAGTTCTACTTTTCAACTGCTGCCAGATCTCTTCAGAAACAAAAGGCACAAAAGGATGAAGGATCTTTAAATTATCTTCCAATATGCTTATTACCTCATCATAAGTCTTTTTATCAATTGCTTCACCGAAAGCCGGCTTCACCATTTCTAAGAACCAAGAACAATAGTCATCCCACACCAATTTGTAGGTTGCCATTAGAGCATCACTCATTCTATATTTAGAATAATGATCTTCAATTTCCAACAAGGTTTTTTGGAATTTTGCTTTATACCATTTTACGGCTAACTTGGCTGCTTCATTTTGTTGCTTATTCTCATCAACTTCCCAGCTATTAACCAGTTTAAAGGAATTCCATATTTTATTTATAAATCCGCTCCCTTGTTTACATAGGTCTTCATCAAACATAAGGTCATTCCCTGCAGGCGAACTTAGTAACATCCCCACTCTTACCCCGTCTGCCCCGTATTGATTTATTAATGCTAATGGGTCTGGAGAGTTTCCTAAAGATTTCGACATCTTACGGCGTTGTTTATCTCTAACAATCCCGGTTAAATACACATTCGTAAAAGGTTTCTCACCTCTATATTCATATCCCGCAATAATCATTCTTGCTACCCAAAAGAAAAGAATCTCCGGCGCAGTTACTAGGTCATTAGTAGGATAATAATAATTTATTTCCTTATTGTCCGGTTCGAGAATTCCATTAAAAACACTCATTGGCCATAACCAAGAAGAAAACCAAGTATCCAAAGCATCAGCATCCTGAGTAAGATCCGTTATGGTTAACGAGCTCTTTCCTGTTCTTTCAATTGCCTTTTCCAATGCTTTTTCAGCATTTTCAGCAACTACAAAATCTTCTTTTCCATCTCCATAGAAATATGCAGGTATTTGCTGTCCCCACCACAGTTGTCTTGAGATATTCCAATCTCTAACATTTTCCATCCAGTGCTTGTACGTATTTACAAACTTATCTGGCACTAAATTCACATCCTTATCCAGCACAGCATCTAAGGCAGGCTGAGCAAGATCTTTCATTTTCAAGAACCACTGGTCGCTTAACTTTGGCTCAATAACAGCACCAGTACGCTCACTAGTTCCCACTTTATTTATATGGGTTTCAGTTTTAACTAAAATTCCAAGTTCTTCTAATTCGTTTACTATTTTCTTTCTGGCATCAAATCGATCCATTCCTTTATAATGAAGCCCAAAGGAATTCAAAGTAGCATCATCATTAAAGATATCTATCACTTCAAGGTTATGGTGCTCACCAATAGCTTTATCATTTTCATCATGAGCCGGAGTTACTTTTAAACATCCTGTCCCAAATTCCACATCTACATAATCATCTTCAATAATTGGAATTGTACGGTTGGCTAATGGCACTATAGCTTTTTTACCTCGTAAATGGGCAAAACGCTCATCGTTGGGATTGATACATATTGCTGTATCTCCTAAAATAGTTTCGGGACGAGTAGTAGCAATTGTTACAGTTTCATCGCTATTCTCGATTTTATAATTTAAATAATATAAATTACCCTGTTTTTCCTGATAGATAACCTCTTCATCAGAAAGTGTGGTTTTCGCCTCAGGATCCCAATTCACCATTCTATAACCACGATAGATCAATCCTTTTTCATATAGATCTACGAAAACCTTAATTACAGAAGCCGACATAGTATCGTCCATAGTAAATTTAGTGCGCTCCCAATCACAAGAAGCTCCTAATTTCTTTAGCTGTTCTAAAATTATTCCGCCATGCTTATGCGTCCAATCCCAGGCATGTTCCAAAAATTCCTCACGAGTGAGGTCATTTTTATTAATACCCTCTGCTTTAAGCTTGGCTACAACTTTTGCCTCAGTGGCAATAGAAGCATGATCTGTACCCGGTACCCAACAGGCGTTAAAACCTTTAAATCGCGCTCTTCTAATTAATACATCCTGAATAGTATTATTAAGCATATGTCCCATATGCAGTACCCCTGTTACGTTTGGAGGAGGTATCACAATAGTATATGGAGTTCTTTCATCAACTTCAGAATGGAAGAAATTGTGTTCCATCCAGTAGTTATACCATTTATCTTCTACCTTTTGAGATTCGTAATTTTGGGATATCGCCATCTTTGGTCTAATTTTTGAAAAATAAGGGCAAAAGTACTCATTAGTTAAGGATAATAAAAGGAGTTGTTTTGCTAATACCTTTGGGTCTGAATCAAAATGACTTATCTTTACTATAATTAAAAAGAAAAATTATGAAAAAATTTCTTTCAGTTTTAATATTGATCATTGCCGGTTACACCAGTATGGCAGCCCAAAATGTTGCCAAATTCGAGTTTAAATCGGAAGTTATCGATTATGGAGAGATCGAGAAAAGAAGTAATGGAGTGCGGGTTTTCACTTTTAAAAATATAGGAAATGCCCCCTTGGTTATTGAAAATGTATATTCCAGCTGTGGATGTACAGTACCCACATGGACAAAAACGGCAATTTCGCCTGGCGGCAGTGGAGAAATCCAGGTTAAATATGACACCAGCCGAACAGGTCCCATAAGAAGAACCATTACGATTTATTCAAATGCCGATGAACCCACGAAAGCTATCAAGATTAAAGGAAAAGTTCTAGACCCGGAAGAAGAGATCTAAAATATAAAACTCCCAAATTGGGAGTTTTTTTATAGTATTTTTTCGAGTTTAAAGCTAACCACCTTTTCCACTCCTTTCCTTCTAATACGCAGTTTAACTCTTTTGCCTTGAGCAGCACTAAATATTTTATTAATTTGCTCTAAACTAAATTTATAGGTGGGTCTGCCATTAATTTCCAGTACAACATCATCAATCATTAACCCTTCTATTTCCGCAGGCGAACCGGGTCGAATTTCTACAATTTTATATTCTGGCTCCAGAACATATTTAATATCCACCTCGCTTTTAAAAGCAATTACTCCTCCATGAGTTTCATTTGGATCACCTTGAGGGATATAGTTTTCAATATCCTTCACTACCGTATAGCCATCATGCGCAAGTACGATCCCGCTCATATCATATTCAAAAGGATCTTTAAAATATTTATTAGGCTTTAGCCGAAGGCGCTCATTTTTATAATCGAAAGTTGAATGAAATCTTTTTAAAATTTGAGCTCCTATAGTTCCGTTGCGTTTATTGTAAGTATCAATTCCTGAAAAATATAAGGTATCTGGAAAGCTGGCAGTAACTTCTTTGAACTTAAATTTCCCTAATTTAAAACTCGGGATTCGACTTCTTAAGCCATAAACACTTCCACCCATTCCGTAACCCAAAAAATCTTCAAAATAAGTTTCCGGCACCACCACTCCACTTTTCGGATCTTGAAATAACCAAAGCGCATCTCCTGAACCACTATCAATTAATAAACTTACTATAAACTCATTTGTACCGTCAAGTCCGGCGATTACATCAATATAAGGTTTGTTTTTATGAAAGGTAAGTTTGAAATCTTCACATCTGGCACAGGATTTATAGTTATACTTATCATTCTTATAAGCTCTTAGTCTTTTCTTTGTGTAATTGAATTCAACTACAAAATCCTTAAAAAAATCATACCCTAAAATTCCATGTATTGGAACTCCTATTCTATTAGAAAGGCTGATCTCATGTTCATAAACGACATAGAAAGTTAAATTGCTATGAAAGGCAGAACCAATTTCTGCCACATTGCCCGTAGATTTTAACGCTCGCACCGGCTCTCCTTCGCCGAGCCCTCTCAAATAGATTACAGTAGCATTTTTAATTTCCAAAGAATCTTTTTCCTGCAAGCTGAACAGCACAGTAGAATCTACTCCAGTATCCAGTAGAAAGGACAACTCCACCCCGTTAATACCAACCGGAATAACTACCAGATCATTTACAAGTTCAAACTTGAGATCGAAGTAATCTTTATTGTCACTAATATTAAAATCATCTTGAGCAGCCAAAGAAAAAGGCAGAAGGGCACAAAAAAAGAAGGACCAGAAAAAATATCTCAATTTTTTCTTTAAAATACAAAAAATCCTGAGATAATTGATAATTCTTAATCAGTCTATCTGCTTTTAATTTTGCATTTTTGCATGGAAAAAATAATTAAAGCTATGCCTAAAATTTCAGTTAAAGGGAATTCCATGCCGGAATCACCAATAAGAAAATTAGTTCCATTTGCGGAAAAAGCAGTAAAAAACGGAAAAAAGATATACTTACTTAATATTGGTCAGCCAGACATAAAATCGCCTGCAGCTGCCATGGATGCGGTAAGAAACCATGATATTGAAGTATTATCCTACAGTCATTCCGCAGGATTTGAAGGATATAGAAAAAAATTGGCTGACTACTATAATAAAACAGCTATACCAGTAACCAGTGAAGAAATAATTATTACTACCGGTGGTTCGGAAGCGCTGCTTTTTGCAATGGGTAGCATTGCCGATACAGGAGATGAAATTATTATTCCTGAACCATTTTATGCCAATTATAATGGATTTGCAACCGCTTCCGGAGTTAAAATTGTTCCGGTTGAATCTAAAATAGAAACCAATTTCGCCTTACCTCCTATTAGTGAATTCGAAAAGTTAATCACGCCAAAAACAAAGGCAATTCTTATATGTAACCCCGGAAATCCAACCGGGTATCTGTATACAAAAGAAGAAATTCAGCAATTGGCAGAAATCGCTATAAAGCATGATATTTTTGTGGTTGCCGATGAGGTATACCGCGAATTTGCATACGATGGCGCCAAGCATTACTCAATAATGAGCATTCCTGGAATGGAACAACATGCAATTATGATAGATTCTGTTTCTAAAAGATACAGCATGTGCGGAGCCAGAATTGGATGCTTAGTTTCCAAAAATAAAGAAGTAATTAATACTGCTATGAAGTTTGCACAGGCCAGATTAAGTCCGCCAACTTTTGAGCAAATAGCCAGCGAAGCAGCATTAGACACCCCACAAAGTTATTTTGATGATGTTATTAAAGAATATACTTCAAGAAGAAATCTTTTAATATCCGGTCTAGAAGAAATAGAAGGTGTAAAAGTTGCGGTTCCAAAGGGAGCTTTTTACTGTATTGCGGAACTACCGGTTACCAATGCCGATGATTTTGCAAAATGGCTTTTGGAAGATTACCAATTAAATAATGAGACTATTATGGTAGCCCCGGCTGCCGGGTTCTATTCTACTCCAAATACAGGACTCAACCAGGTAAGGATAGCATACGTATTAAAAAAGGAAGATCTTGAAAAAGCAATAAACATATTGAAAGAAGCATTAATAGCATATAACAAATAATGAAGGTTTTGCATAATGTATCTTTAAAAGACTATAACACATTTGGGATAGATGTGAAGGCACAAAACTTCATATCTGTAACTAATGTTGCGGAACTTGAAAAAGTACTTCAAAAAATCTATGCTGAAGAACTTTTCATTTTAGGTGGTGGTAGCAATATGCTATTAACCAGAGATATCGAGAAGACGGTATTACATATAGATATAAAAGGGAAGCGCGTAGTAGAAGACTTAGAAGATTACATTATTGTGGAAGCCGCTGCGGGAGAGAATTGGCATGAATTTGTGCTATGGACTCTCAGTAATAACTGGGGTGGCCTGGAGAATTTATCTCTCATTCCCGGGAATGTTGGCACCTCTCCAATCCAAAATATTGGCGCCTATGGGGTAGAGCTAAAAGATAGCTTTATTTCCTGTGAAGCTATAAATATACAGACCTTAGAAAAAGTCACTTTCATTAATGCTGACTGTGAATTTGGATACCGAAATTCCATTTTTAAGAGCAAAGTTAAAGGCAAGTATATTATTACAAGTGTAAGGTTTAAGCTAAGTACACATGCGCATAACATTCGCACCAATTATGGCGACATAAATGCATCACTGGAAGAGGCGGAAGTAGTTAAGCCCACTATTCAAGATATTTCAAAGGCCGTTATTAAAATACGACAGCAAAAACTACCCAACCCGGCAGAACTGGGAAATAGTGGAAGTTTTTTTAAAAACCCGGTTATTCCAACCGAAGACTTGAAAAGTTTAAAATTGGAATATCCTGAAATCCCCTCTTATGAAGTTTCTGAACATGAGTATAAGATTCCGGCGGGATGGTTAATAGATAAGGCGGGCCTTAAAGGCTATCGCATCGGGGATGCGGGAGTGCATAAAAATCAAGCCTTAGTATTAGTTAATTATGGAAATGCCAGTGGGGAAGACATTCTTACTTTAGCCCAAGAAGTTCAACATAAAGTCTTTGATAAATTCAGGGTGAAATTAGAACCTGAAGTCAATATTTTTTAAATAAAAAATCCCGCAAATGCGGGATTTTTAGTTTTATTGTGCTTTTAATTAAGACTTTTTCATCACAACAGCATCAATCTCATGAACTACACCGTTTGAAGCTTCAATATCAGCTTTTACAATAGTAGCAGTTTTACCATTTCCATCCTTTAACACAACATTCTCACCACTCATCATCGCAGTTAATTCTCCACCTCCAACGGTACTGAATTTATAAGAACCATCATTTTCCTTGATTTTGTTTTTCAAGTCTTCAGCAGTGATTTTATCTTTAACTACATGATATTGTAAAACATCTTTAAGATCACCTTTACCTTCTTCGGTCATTAATTTATCTAGAGTTGCCTTTGGCACTTTCGCAAAGGCATCATTAGTAGGAGCAAAAACTGTATATGGCCCTTCATCCTCTTTCATCATTGTGGCAAGTTCAGCAGATTGTAATGCTGAAACTAAAGTACTAAGCTCGGCAGTTGCCATGGCTTTAGCTGCAATACTGTTAGATTCCATTTCCATTTTTGCTTCATTGGCTTTCATTTCAGCCTCTCTTTCGGCTTCAACGCGTTCCATTTCAATCTTGTCTTTCTCTTCTTGCTCCTTCTTCTTGTTATCTTCACAAGACGTAAAAGCAATTGCTGATAATGCAGCAACTATTATTAAATTTTTGATTTTCATAATTTAAGTTTTTTGTTAATTAATTGATGCAAGTTACCACCGATGCCCATATTATTGTTTTTTTTTCAACTAAAGTTTAGTTAAATATTGTAAAGGTTATACTAATAATAGAATTAGTTTTTAAGGCGTGTATTTTATTCTTATTTTTGCAATCTAAAATTTAGTTATGAAATTACTACTTATAACAGTTATCTTACTAGGTTTAGCATTCGCAGGAATCGCTATTAAAATATGGGGAAAGAAAGATGGTAAATTTGCCGGTACATGTGCCAGCCAAAGTCCTTTTCTGAATAAAGAAGGAGAATCTTGCAGTTTTTGCGGAAAATTACCGGAAGAAATGGGAGATTGCGCTAATACCGAAAAAGGAAACTAACCTGTATGGCAATAACTTTACTAGTCGCATTCTTAATCTTTTCGATTATAAATATCCTATTTTACATAGGATATTTTAGTTTTTCAGCAGCAAAGAGTCAGAACACAACTGCTACAAATATTCCCGTTTCTGTAATTATTTGCGCTAAAAATGAAGCTGAGAATTTAAAGCAATTCATACCCAATATATTAAACCAGGAATATTCCAATTTCGAGGTAATACTTATCAACGATGCTTCTTCTGATGACACCTTTGAAGTTATGGAAAATTTCCGTGATATTGACCCTAGAGTTAAGCTGGTAAATGTTGAAAACAATGAAGCTTTTTGGGGCAAGAAGAAATATGCACTTACCTTGGGGATAAAAAAAGCTAGCAATCCTTATTTATTATTCACTGACGCCGATTGTGTTCCTGAATCTAATCTCTGGATCCAGAAAATGGTAATCAATTTTATAGACGAAAAATCTATAGTGTTGGGCTATGGCGGTTACTTCAAACAAAAATTATCGTTTTTAAATAAGCTTATTCGTTTCGAGACAATGCTAACGGCAATTCAATATTTCTCATACTCCAAACTAGGGATTCCATACATGGGAGTGGGAAGAAACCTCGCATATACATCAGCCGAATTTTACAATCAAAATGGATTTGCAACTCATTTACATTTAAAATCGGGAGATGACGATCTTTTTGTGAACCAAGCCGCTACTAAATTCAACACAGCGATTTGTTTCGACAAAGACGCCATCACCAGAAGTGTTCCCAAATCGGATTATAAAAGCTGGATCCAACAGAAGAGAAGACATATAACAACTGCCAAATACTATAAATTCAATCATAAATTATTATTAGGAACCTTTTTTCTATCGCAATTAGTATTTTGGATTTTATTTATTGGACTCTTAGCCCTCCAATTTTACTGGCCAATAGTTTTGGGAGTGTTTATTTTAAGACTTATTATACAGTATATCGTCTTTTGGAAATCGGCGAAAAAATTAGATGAATTGGATTTGCTTTGGGCTATCCCGGTGTTGGAATTCTTTTTAATATTAATACAAATAGGTATCTTTAGCTCCAATCTCTTTTCAAAACCAACCAATTGGAAATAAATCCGGGGAATTTAATTAGCCAAATTAAGCTGGCTCAGGAAGGGAACCAAGCCGCCTTTAAATTTTTACTGGACACTTTCTGGGCAGATGTGTACATGTTTCAGCTAAAAAGAACCAGGAATGAATATGATGCCGAAGAGATTACTATTCAAACTTTCTCTAAAGCTTTTGATAAGCTGGAAACTTTCGACATCAATTACTCCTTTAAAACTTGGCTAATTACCATTTCCAAAAACATTCATATCGATCTTATAAGGAAACAGAAAAGCTCCATTCGAGCCCACACTTCGGAAGATGAAACCGAAAAAGTCTATACAGTAGCCGATGAAACCCCATCTATTGAAGACACTTTGATTAATGAACAGCATTTGGCTCAATTGCTTAGTGACATTAAGCAGTTAAAACCTCCCTACCAGGAGATCATCAATTTGAGATATTTCCAGGAAAAATCTTATAAAGAGATCGCAGCATACTTGGACGAACCAATGAGCAATGTGAAAGTTCGTTTGCTACGAGCTAAAAAATTATTAGCTCAAATTATCGAGTCAAGAAAGTAATATGCACTGCTTAAAGTCTCCCCTCCTTATTAACTGATTTCACCTTATTATTGTATCTTTGCGCCATAGAATTTTGATATGATAACAGATACTATAACTACCCCAAAATCAGCTCCAAAACCTAAGTGGTTACGTGTAAAACTTCCTACCGGAAAAAAATACACAGAACTTAGAGGACTGGTCGATAAATATGATCTTCATACCATTTGCACTTCGGGAAGCTGCCCAAATATGGGAGAATGCTGGAGCGAGGGAACTGCCACCTTCATGATATTAGGAAATGTATGTACGCGTTCCTGCGGATTTTGTGGCGTAAAAACCGGTCGACCTGATACCGTAGATTGGGATGAACCTGAAAAAGTTGCTCGCTCCATTAAGCTTATGAAAATTAAGCATGCTGTAATTACAAGTGTAGATAGAGACGACTTAAAAGATATGGGTTCCATTCTTTGGGCAGAAACAGTGAAGGCCATTAGAAGAATGAATCCAGAAACCACTTTGGAAACACTTATCCCTGATTTTCAAGGCAATGAAAGAAATATAGATCGTATTATCGAGGTAAACCCGGAAGTTGTTTCTCATAATATGGAAACTGTTAAGCGTCTTACCCGAGAGGTAAGAATACAGGCAAAATACGAGCGTAGCCTTGAAGTTTTAAGATATTTAAAGGATCAGGGTATTGCCAGAACAAAGTCGGGAATTATGCTAGGTTTAGGCGAAACTGAAGAAGAGGTAATTCAAACTCTAAAAGATCTTAGAAGTGTGAATCTTGATATTGTAACAATTGGACAATATCTACAACCAAGTAAAAGGCATTTACCCGTAAAACAGTTTATTACTCCCGATCAATTCAAAAAATACGAAACTATAGGTTTGGAATTAGGTTTCCGACATGTAGAAAGCGGAGCCTTAGTGAGATCTTCCTATAAAGCACAAAAGCATCTAACGTAATTTCCACAAGAGAGTTTAAATGGCAAAGAAAATAAGAATTGCGATCAATGGATTTGGTCGCATTGGTCGTAATCTATTTCGATTAGTAATTGACAATGAAACTATAGAAGTTGTTGCCATTAATGATCTTGCTGATGCTGTAACCCTTACCCACTTATTAAAATACGATAGTATCCATGGAAAACTTGGGTGCAAGGTTACTTCAGAAAATTCTACTATTTTAATAAAGGGCAGGTCTATTCCTGTTCTAAACAAAAAACACCCACAGGAAATTGAGTGGAGTAAGCACAAAGTTGATTATGTTATTGAGAGTACCGGCAAATTCAAAACAACCGAAGATCTAAAACACCATCTTCAAGAAGGAGTAAAAAAAGTAATTTTATCAGCCCCTCCAGAAGATGACACTATAAAAATGGTTGTTTTAGGGGTAAACGAAAATATTCTGGATGGATCAGAAAAAATAATTTCCAATGCCTCCTGTACCACCAATAATGCAGCCCCAATGCTAGATGTTATCAATAAGAATTTTGGGGTAAAACATGCATATATTTCAACCATACACTCTTATACTTCTGATCAAAGCTTACACGACCAACCTCATCGCGACCTGAGAAGATCTCGTGCTGCGGCCCAATCTATAATTCCCACGACTACGGGAGCCGCAAAAGCACTGACTAAAATTTTCCCCGAGCTTAGCGATGTTATTGGAGGCTGCGGGATTAGAGTACCAGTTCCCAACGGATCGCTTACCGATATGACACTAAATGTGCTTAAAGAAACTAGCATAGAAGAAGTAAATGCTGTTTTTAAAGAAGCATCAGAAACCTATCTCAAGAATTACCTGAGCTACACCGACGAACCCATTGTTTCTATTGATATAAATGGAGATACTCATTCCTGTATATACGATTCTAAAATGACCTCGGTTATAGGGGGGAATTTAATAAAACTGATTGGCTGGTATGATAATGAAATAGGATATTCTAGCCGCCTTATTGATTTAATTTCTTTCATTTCAAGATAATACCTATATTTAACAACATTTAACAATCATTTGCATCAGTAGGAAGCCCCCATGAAAAACTTATACTTCTTGTTACTTCTTCTCTTGAGTGGTTACACTATGGTGGCTTTTCAACCAAAGAACGACAGTGAAATTTCGGATGCAAATAGCAATATTGAAAGACTCTTAAATGAGGCAGAATTATCTATCAATATTCTAGATTTTGAGAAAGCACTTAATCAACTTACCACCGCTCTCGAACTTTCTAAACAAATAAATAACCAGAAATACATTGCGCTTTCCAGTGGAATTTTAGCACAGTTATATTATGTAAGGCATGACCCAGATAGAGCGATAGATCAAATTCAACGCGCCATCTCCATTCAGCGAGAGATAAATGATGATAATGGTTTGGCTTACAGCTATCTCAGTTACGCCAAAATCTTTAATTATAAACGAGATTTCCCTCGTGCCAACAATTATTTGAATCTTGCCGAAGACATTTATAGAAAAGAAAACAATCAGGAATATTTAGGCCTGGTAAGCCTGAATCGAGCCATAGTAACCATTAATCTCGATCAGTCAAAAAGCAATCTTGAACATGCTCTTGAACAACTGAAATATGCTGAAAAACATCTAAAAAACAGTGATAATTTATATGAAAAAACTAGGCTTTATTATTATAAAGCCAGAGCATATCAGTATCTGAATAATTTTCCAGAAGCTGAAAAAGCGGCATTTACAGCTCTTGGAATTGGTGAAAAAAAATCTTTTGGGGGAGTCTTATTAAATACCAATAGATTACTTAGCGAGATCTACGAATCGGAGAAAAAATATGACAAATCTCTTACATACTTAAAAAATAGCAACCACGTACGGGATTCTATTTTTGACATGAACAAAGAAGCACTGGCAATTGAAGCCAATACCAGATTTAATGTAGATGCCATGCGCGCCAACTTAAACGAACTTACCGAAGAAAATGCAGAACAGGTACGTGAAATTAAAATAAAGAAACTCACTACTATTTTGAGCGTTGCTTTAATTACCATCTTATCCCTTTTAACTTTATCACTTTATAAAAACAATAACCTTAGAGCGAGAGCCAATGACTTGCTTCAAAAGAAAAACGACGAACTTACCTTAGCAAAGGAAAATGCTGAAAAAGCTTCATTAGCCAAAGCACAGTTTCTTTCTACTATAACTCATGAGTTAAGAACTCCATTATATGCTGTAACGGGATTAACACATTTATTGCTTGAAGAAAGTCCAACTCCCAATCAAAAAGAGCATTTAAACTCCCTTAAATTTTCAGGGGAATACCTGTTATCTCTTATTAATAACATTCTGGATCTCAATAAGCTTGAAGCAAAAAAGGTGGAGATTTTAGACACTTCGTTCAATTTGGAAAAACGAATTTCTGATGTGCTGGTAGCATTAAAGAATTCAGCTGATGATAAGAATACAAAGCTCCATTTTAATTTTGATCAGGACATCCCTAAAAAACTAAAAGGAGACCCTTTAAAAATATCACAGATATTGATCAACTTAATTGGCAACTCCATTAAATTCACCGAAAACGGGGACATATGGATAACCGTAAGAAGAATTAATCAAATTGGCCAGCAGTTATTTTTACATTTTGAAATAAAGGATAATGGCGAAGGTATTACCAAAGAAAAGCAAACTGCTATATTTGAGAATTTCACTCAAGGGTCTCTTCAAATAAACAGAAAGTTTGGAGGCACAGGATTGGGCTTATCTATTGTTAAGAATTTACTTAACCTAATGAATAGTGAGATACACTTGGACAGTGATTTGGGGAAAGGTTCAACATTTAGTTTCGATCTTAGGTTTGAAGCATTTGAACAACCATTAAGTTCTACAATACCTGCTGGGGCCGAGAACATTCCTGTTTCTAATGAAATTTTACGTAATAAGAATATTCTTATTGTAGAAGACAATAAAATAAACCAAATGATAACGCGAAAAATACTTGAGAAACACCAGGTAATTTGCGATGTTGCCGATAATGGAACTCTTGCCATTGAAAAGGCCAAAGGCACTAAATTCGATCTTATTTTAATGGATATCCACATGCCGGGAATAAGCGGAATAGAAGCCACTGTTGAAATTAGAAAATTTGATGCACAAATTCCCATTGTGGCTTTAACTGCGGTTACCTTAGATGAGAATCTGGATGAGTTTTATTTAAATGGATTTACCGACATTATCCCAAAACCCTATAAAACAGAGGAATTTTTCTACAAGATAAATATGCACATTGCAGCAAATATACATGCCTAGCTTTTTTGGCATACTGCTTGCAAACCATTAGGCAAATTGAATTATATAGAAGAGTTTTATATAGTTTGAATTAGCCAAAATAAAATGAGGTGCATCGTGCACCTCATTTTTCATTTAAGATATAGCGTTCAATTTGGGAATCAAATTCTAAACCGGAGTTAATGAATTTCATTTTAATTGGAATCTTATATAAATTAGGATGGTTCAAAACCCCTTTTAATCGCATATAATCCTTTTCCGTTGTCAGCACTATAGGAGCCGCAGCAATTTTTTCTAAATCGGAACTAGTGAAATTGTGGTGATCGGGAAAATCGAGATGATCATAATTTATCTGCAGGCCATCCAGATAATCACATAAAGGTTTGGGCTTAGCAATACCTGTCACTAAAGTCACTTTTTGATCAGCCAGTGAAGTGATTAATCCCATTTTATTTTCTTTATATAGATGCTTGCTATAAGCTATATAGCTAAAGAAAAGTTTTTGATAAGCCTCTAACTTCAAACTTTCCCTGATCTTTGCCTGAGCTCTACTATTGAGATCTCTAGGGCATTTGGTTACCACTACTATATTTGCTCGCTTGGCACCAGCTCTAGGCTCCCTAAGATCACCCATAGGTAATATGTAATCTTTAGAGTATAACTGCCCGTAGGTGGTTAAAAGAATATATAAACCCGCTCTCACTTTCCTGTGTTGAAAAGCATCATCCAGCAGTACAACCTCTGGGGCACATTTTTCCTGAAGAACACTAATACCACGAACTCTTTTTTCATCTACCGCAACTATACTATCCTTGAATTTCGTTTTAAACTGAAGCGGCTCATCCCCTACTTCAGTAGCATCATCGGTTTCCTTCAATAAATGAAATCCTTTGGTTGCTCTCCCATAGCCCCTGCTTAATGTAGCTGTTTTGTAATTCGGCCCCAAAAGCACCAGTAGGTATTCTATCATGGGGGTTTTCCCCGTTCCCCCAACACTCAGATTTCCCACACAAATAACAGGTATAGAAAAGGAAGTAGATTTAAATACTCCTGAATCGTATAAAAAATTACGAATCAGAATAATAATGCCATAAACCAAGGCTAAGGGAAAAAGGATTTTTCGAAGTATACTCATTGTAACGAAAGTATAATATTTATATTTGAATTAAAATACTATCACATGTTAATTGCAGAGGTTATTAATCACCTAGAAGATTTCGCTCCCATCGCCACCGCAGAAGATTTTGACAATGTTGGCTTATTAGTAGGTAGCCCTAACACAACACTTACCGGAATTTTAATTACTCACGATACTCTTGAAGAAGTAGTAGATGAAGCCATTGAAAAGAACTGTAATTTAATTGTGAGCTTTCACCCTATTATCTTTTCAGGTTTGAAAAAATTTAATGGGAATACCTATGTTGAAAGAACTGTAATTAAAGCTATCAAAAACAATATTGCAATTTATGCAATTCACACCGCATTAGACAATCATTTTCAAGGAGTTAACCGCGCTATGTGCGATAAACTTAGCCTGAAAAACATTGAAATACTTATTCCTAAAAAAAACAGTATTCAAAAACTAACCACATATGTTCCCAATGCTCAAGCAGATATGCTTAGAGCTAAATTATTTGAGGCGGGCGCCGGTAACATAGGAAACTATGAACAATGTAGCTTTAATATTGAAGGTCTCGGAAGCTTTAAACCTACTTCCAACGCGACCCCCTCTATTGGCGAAAAAGGAAAATTGCATTATGAGAATGAAACCCAAATTGGAGTTATATTCCCTAAGCATGCACAAAAAAATGTAACGAAAGCGCTGTTTAGCAATCATCCATATGAAGAAGTTGCTTATGAGATCGTCAATTTAGAGAATGAGCATCAGGAAATGGGGCTGGGAATGATAGGCGATTTAGAGCAGGAAATGGATGAGAAAGCTTTTTTAGAATTGGTTAAGCAAACTTTTAAAACAGGAGGAATTCGCCATTCTGCCCTATTAGGAAAAGCAGTTAAAAGAGTGGCAGTTCTTGGTGGAAGTGGCGGCTTTGCCATTGAAAATGCAACTAGAGCTAAAGCCGATTTCTATATTACAGCAGATCTTAAATATCATGACTTCTACAAAGCCGAGCAAAAGCTGGTAGTTGCCGATATTGGGCATTATGAAAGTGAGAGATACACAAAAAACTTATTACATTCGTATCTTAGTAAAAAAATTAGTAATTTTGCGCTTATTTTAGCGAATACACAAACCAATCCTATCAAGTATTATTAACTATGGCAAAAAAAACCGATGTTACTGTAGAAGAGAAGTTAAGAGCGTTGTACGATCTTCAACTAATTGACTCTAGAATAGACGAAATTAGAAATGTACGAGGTGAACTTCCGTTGGAGGTAGAAGACTTAGAAGATGAAGTAGCCGGATTAAATACACGTATACAAAAATTAAATGCCGATCTTGAGGTTTACGACAACGACATTAAGAGCAAAAAGAATCTTATTGAAGATGCTAAAACGGCGATTAAAAAATACAGCGAGCAACAAAAAAATGTTCGTAACAACCGTGAATTTAACGCGTTGAGTAAAGAAGTTGAATTCCAGGAATTGGAAATTGAACTTGCCGAAAAACACATCAAAGAATATAAAGCTCAAATTGAGCAAAAGAAAGAAGTGATCGTTCAAACACAAGAACGTTTGGAAGATAGAGAAAAACACCTCGCTCACAAAAAAGGCGAATTAGATGCTATTCTTTCTGAAACTCAAAAAGAAGAAGAAGCTTTAGCTAAAAAATCTGATGAGTACGAAAATCAAATCGAGCAAAGACTTATTAGTGCCTATAAACGCATTAGAAATAATGTAAAAAATGGTTTGGCTGTTGTTCCCATTGAACGTGGCGCTTCAGGTGGTTCTTACTTCACTATTCCTCCACAGGTAATTGTAGAGATAGCTAGCAGAAGAAAGATTATTACCGATGAGCATAGTGGTAGAATCCTTGTTGATGAGGATCTAGCTAAAGAAGAACAAGAAAAAATGCAAAAATTCTTTTCTAAAATATAGTTTTTGCACACTTCAATAATACAAAGGACCTACTAAGGTCCTTTTTTTTGTTTTAGCATTAACATCTGTTTTACAAATTAGCTTGATTATTATCCTAACTTTAATCACTAACACCTAAACAGATTAGTAATGAAATTAAAATGGATGCTTCCTATACTATTATTGATAATTATTTCTTGTAAAGATCAATCATCTTCTGAGCCATCAAATGAGTCTACCCTAAGTACTCAAAAAGTTTTACCAGAAGACACCGATACCATACTAAAGAATACAGAAGATTACCCGGTAAATACAACAACCGTTACTTCTAAAATAACCTCAGGGCAATATATAAAGTTAGAAAAAGAGCCAGCTACGGATTGTAGCTGTTATTGTATCAATTTTGAGCCTGAAGCATCCTCAAAGATGTGCCTTTTGCCTGATAAAATATATGTATTTGTAAGATTTCAAAAAATCGATGACCTGAATTACAACGTATATTTCACAGAAGCAGCTGAGACCAATACTGGAGGTAAAGACATCCCCTGGAATACGTTCGATAAAACTACACCAATTGCAACCATTACAAGCCTTCCTAATAACGAATTGGAAGTAGATTGGTTAGGATTCTCTGTTAATGGCGACTTAGTTATTGACTATGCCCTCTATGGAAAAAAAACACTTGAAGGAAAATATAAAATTCAATAAAATGAAAATGTTATACCTATTAAGCTTTTCAATATTTTTATTCTCCTGTGGGAATGGAAATACTCAAAATACCACACAAAATCATACAAAACTTGATCCGGTTGAAGTCCCCTTGCAAAATAATAAAGCGCGCGCCTATTTTGCCAGCGGTTGCTTTTGGTGTGTGGAAGCAGTTTATGAAAGTGTTAAGGGAGTAGATGAGGCTATTTCAGGATACTCTGGAGGCCATACTACAAACCCTACCTATGAATCAAGTAATACAGGCAGAACCGGTCACGCCGAAGCGGTAGAAGTTATTTACGATCCCCAAGTGGTCGACTTCGAAACCTTGGTAAGAGTTTATTTTGGCTCTCAAAATCCAACCCAAGCAAATGGGCAGGGTTCCGATATGGGTTCACAATACAGGTCTATTATTTTCTATCAAAACGAAGAGCAAAAAAATATCATTGAAAAGGTAAAATCAGAAATCGCAAAGAATTACAAGCAGCCAATTGCTGCAGAGATCGTTCCATTTCAAAAATTCTGGAAAGCAGAAGATTATCATCAAAATTATGAACGCATGCATCCCGAGAATCCATATATTCAAAATGTATCCATTCCACGACTAAATAAATTCAAAAAGAAATTTCCAGAATTATTGAAAGAACATTAATTCTGGGAAATACAAAAAGGCTTCCTAAAAAGCCTTTTTTCTTTTTTTGAAATTTGTAATACTACACCTTGGCAGTCTTATTTAAAGCCTCCAATATGTAATTCTCAACCTCTAAGCTATCCCAAATTTTATCGACATTTTGAAGTTTCATTACTTCATCCATAATTGCGCGTTGCCTATCGCCAATAGCTAATGCTTCTGCATAAGGCTTGTCTGAAAAAGTTACGCGGGAATAAAGTGGCACCCAAATATCAGGATGTTTTTCAGCGAAGTGTTTTTCTATTTTCTTTCTTAAAATAAAAGCAGGATTCGCCGTTTTGCTGCTCATTTCAATAAAATTTCTGTAACTCAGCTCGGCAATAGCGTCGGCATTAGGTTTTCTACTACTTTGATATTCCTTAAAAATACGTTCCCAGTCATCCTCATATTCTTCAATCAGATTATCCAGCACTAAAATATCTTCAAAGCCTGCGTTCATCCCCTGTCCATAAAATGGTACAATAGCGTGAGCAGAATCTCCAACCAGCGCTACTTTATCCCAATAGGTCCAAGGAAAACATTTCATAGTAACCATTGCACTTGTTGGGTTCTTAAAAAAATCCCGCATTAAATTGGAAATATCCTGCATAATATCAGGGAAATAAGTACTGAAAAATTGCTCTGCCTGCTCCTCAGACTTAATACTTTCAAAAGAAACCTCACCTTCAAACGGCAAGAAAAGAGTACATGTAAAACTCCCATTTAAATTTGGCATAGCTATTAACATAAACTCACCACGAGGCCAAATATGAAATGATGTAGGATCCAACTTATGACTCCCATCTTCATTTGCCGGGATTGTGAGCTCCTTGTAGCCAACATCGATAAAATTTTGAGAATAATTGAATCTGCTTTGACGTTGCATTTTATGTCGCACCCTAGAGAAGGCTCCATCTGCCCCAAAAACTATATCAAATTGATACTCTTGCCAAACGCCTTTTTCACTTTCACCTGTATAAATCTTCGCTTCGGGAAGCTTGATATCCCAGACCTTTTCTTCAAACTTAAAAACGACACCTGCTTCTTCAGCTAGGTCGATCATTTTTCTATTTAAGATTCCACGGGAAATAGAATAAATAGCCTCTCCTTCTTTTCCGTATTTTTGAAAATAAAGCGGTGTATTATTTACATGAAGAGCTCTCTTATCTAAAGGTAGCGCTAGTTTTCTTATCTCCTCTTCAATCCCCACTTTTCTTAAGCTACTCCATCCTCTATTAGACATTGCTAGATTAATAGATCGCCCGGAAAATTCAACCGTTCTAACGTCCTGCCTCCTGTCAAAAACAGTTACAGAATGTCCGCGTTTCTTTAAATATATTGCCAGAAGAGATCCTACCAATCCAGAGCCAATTATGGCGATATTTTTTTCTTTTTGCATTCGTTTTTTTAGAATAGCACACCTTAAACTGCTTGCTTACACCTTTTAATGTATACTAGTATTAGAAGTGGCTTTGCCGCGTAAAAATAATGAAATTATATAACATACTCTTTAGAGGAATATCGCAGATATTGTCAAAGTTCTTTCATTGCAAATACAATAAACACGCTTTTATTAAACTGGAACGTTAAATTGGAAGTAATTATAATTTGTTTAACAAAGCGTAGCACTAGCATCTTGTAACTTTAATTAATTATTAAAAATAAGACCTATGGAACAAGAACAACCACTACTACAATCATATCAACTTGGGAATTTAAATTTAAAGAATCGAGTTGTAATGGCCCCCATGACAAGGAACCGCGCTGATAATGCAAACAATTCACCCATCGATTTGCATATAAAATACTACAAACAGCGTAGTGAAGCAGGACTTATAATTACCGAAGGATCACAGATCTCTGAACGAGCAAGAGGCTATATTAACACTCCTGGAATACATACCGAAACCCAATCGGAGGCTTGGAGAAATGTTACAACAGCCGTACACGAGGCAGATGGAAAGATTTTTATACAGTTATGGCATTGCGGAGCAATTTCACATCCAAAATTTCATGACGGAGAAAAACCCCTTGCACCAAGTGCGGTAAACCCAAACACCCAAGCCTATACAAAGGATGGTTTTGAAGATACCGTGGAACCACGGGCAATGACATTGGCAGAGATAAAAGAAACCGTTCAGGAATTTAAAAAAGCGGCCCAATTTGCACTGGAAGCCGGGTTTGACGGGGTGGAAATACATTCTTCTAACGGATATCTCATACATCAGTTCTTTAATAAAAAAGCAAACGTTAGAACTGATGATTATGGTGGAAGCATAGAGAACCGGGCTAGATTCTTCTTTGAGGTTATTGAGGCCGTGGCAGAGGTTTGGGATGAAAACCGTATTGGAGTACGTTTAAACCCTTCCCTTCACGATGCCTTTGGAATAAAAGCTTCTGAAGAAACTATTCCTACCTTCGATTATATAGTGAATAAATTGAATGCATATGACTTGGCATACCTTCATTTATCAGAACCATTTACAGATGTAAGCAATATTGATTATTTAGAAAGCAACATCGCCAAGCACTATCGCCCACTCTATAAAGGAACATTAATGATTAACAATCAATTTGACAAGGAAAAGGGAAATAAAGTGATTGCTGAAGGCGAGGCTGATCTGGTTTCATTCGGAAAACTCTTTATATCTAACCCCGATCTTCCTATCCGCTTTGCGCAAAATGCAACTTTAGCAGAATGGGATGAAAACACCTTCTATACCACCGGTGAAAAAGGTTATACCGATTACCCAACATTAGAAGACTAAACCACAAGAAATTAAGGCTTTTTTAAACATTGTTATAGTTTCCCTTTTAAGCACATCCAGTAAATTAGGTCAGTTTTTAACTGACCTTTTTTTATGAAACACTATACCCTACATGATCTTGATGCGTTAGACAGGATATTTAGAAACAATCTTATAAATAGTGCCACAGGCTATAAATCTGCAAATCTTTTAGCTACGCAATCAAGAAATGGTAATACCAATCTTGCAGTTTTTAACTCTGTAACTCATTTGGGAAGTAATCCCCCTTTACTCAGTTTTATTTTAAGACCAACAACTGTAGCTCGAAACACCTATAAAAACATTTCAGAAACCAATTATTTCAGCATTAATCATATTAACAGCAATATTATAGCTCAGGCTCATCAAACCTCAGCTAAATATGATTCAGAAATTTCAGAATTTACCAAAACCGGGTTGACCGAAGAATATTTAGATGATTTCTTCGCTCCTTATTTAAAGGAATCCTTCATAAAATTGGGCTGTCGATATATAAACGAATATCTTATAAAGGAAAATAATACTATCATGATAATTGCTGAAATTCAACATTTATACTTTATGGAAGATATTGAAATGACAGATGGATGGCTTCAACTGGATAAAGCCCAAACAGTAGCGATAAATGGCTTAGATGGATATGCATTACCAAGCTTACTAGATAGATTTGGTTATGCTCGCCCAGAAAAAGACATCTCTTCCCTTCTTAAAACCCAAGACCTCATAAAATATTAAAAATTTAGATAAATACTTATAATTAAGTTAAACCATAGTTAAATAGTCTTTTTTCAACTTGTGAATTCTATAAATTCGCATAGAATCACTAACCAAATAATGTGATTTTAAGAAAATTTACGCTTATTCCTGAAGGGTTTAAGTAATTTATTTAGAATCATTAACCAACTAGCAATTTTAAAATTGCTTTAAAACAACCAAACATGAGAGACTTAATTTGGCTTATCGTAGTATTATTGATTATTGGATGGCTTGTAGGATATTTCGCCTTCCCAGATTTAGGTAGCATAATTCACATCCTAATTGTGGTAGCTGTTATACTTGTATTATACAAATTACTAACCGGAAGGAGATTGTAATTTTAACTGATAAAAAAGGCCCTTTGTAATTCAAAGGGCCTTTTTTTTGCTTCATTTTATCTGCTCCACTTCTGTTCCTGATATGTGAGAAACTCGAATACCGGTATTTATCAAAGCGAATAAATACTTATTTTTACTTTAAACCTCATGATATGAAAAAAATAATATCGGCACTCATCGTACTTCTAGTGCTTACAAGCTGTAAAGATAATAATGCGCAACAGGAAACAGTTAAAGAAAACATTACCACCCCCTTAGCTATTACACAGCAAATTGCGAATGCAAATGGCTACGAAAACTTCAAAGATATTAGTGAATTAAACTTCACATTTAATGTAAAGGTGAATGACACTTTAAGAGCCAATCGCTCATGGAAATGGCTGCCAAAGGAAAATAAAATACGTCTTATTGAAGGGCAGGATACCATAAGCTATATCAAATCTGAAGAATTAAATGAAAAAGCACTGGCTGTCGATCAAAAATTTATAAACGACAGTTACTGGCTTCTATTCCCTTTTCAACTTGTTTGGAGTAATTTCGAAATGGAAGAAAGTGGAAGTGTTACATCTCCTATAAGCAAGGCAGAAATGAAGAGCCTAGCTATTAAATACACTAATAATGGAGGCTACACTCCCGGCGACACCTATTATATATATTATAGCGACGATCTTATGGTTAAGGAATGGACATATCAATCTTCCGGTGGCAGAAGTTTATCCACCACCTGGGAAGACTATACTTTATTTAAAGGTATCCCAATTGCACAAATGCACAAATCTGAAGATGGCAGTTTCCAACTATATTTTACCGATATATCAGTAAAATAAATCAGTGAGAACGAAGCCCTTTCTTTAGTATCTGGCCAAAGTCGTACATATCTTCATAAGAACAATAAAAAGGAGCGGGAGCAAGACGAATAACGTTAGGCTCTCGCCAATCTGTTATCACCCCGTTTTTCATTAAATAATTAAACAGTTCTTTTCCTTCTCCATGAAGAAATACAGATAACTGTGTACCACGTTCATCCTGATTAGCCGGGGTAATAATCTCAAAAGTTGTTCCCTCTACTCCTTTATCAATATCCTCAAGTATAAACTCTAAATACGCAACAATTCTATTCCTTTTCTCTATAAGGGCAGGCATTCCAACCTCGTCAAACATTTCCAAAGACGCTAAATAGGGAGCCATCGCTAAAATAGGAGCATTACTAATTTGCCAAGCATTGGCATCCGGTTCTGGCTGGAACTCCGGCTCCATTAAAAACCGCCTTTCTTTATTATGCCCCCACCATCCTTCAAACCGTGGGATATTATTGAGTCCGTGATATTTTTCGTTTATATAACAACCAGAAGCATTACCAGGTCCTGAATTCATGTATTTATAGCTGCACCAGGCAGCAAAGTCTACATCCCACTCATGCAATTTCAATTCAATATTTCCTGCAGCATGTGCTAGATCCCACCCCACAATAGCTCCTGCTTCGTGCCCGGCATGAGTAATAGTTTTCATATCCAGAACTTGCCCAGAGTAATAATTCACTCCACCTATAAGTACTAAAGCACATTCCTCACCAACTTCCTTAATTACAGCAAGGATATCTTCGGTTCTAAAGCAGTTTTCTCCCTCTCTTTTTTTAACCTCAACTATAGCCTTTTTAGGATCCAGACCATGAAATTTTACTTGAGAAGCTATCATATACTGATCACTGGGAAATGCCTTCTCCTCACAAATTATTTTAAATCTCTTTTTAGTGGGTCTGTAGAAGGAAACCATCAACAAATGAAGATTTACAGTAAGAGTGTTCATTACGGCTATTTCGTGTGACTTTGCTCCCACAACTTTTGCCAGCTTTTCAGAAAAACGCTCATGATAATCCCACCAAGGTTTATCGGCGTAAAAATGTCCTTCTACGGCAAGATTGGCCCAGTCTGTCATCACCTCATCTACATATTTTTTAGCCAATTTGGGCTGCAATCCTAATGAATTTCCTGTAAAATAGATGACCTCTTTATTGTTGACCTTAGGAAAAATAAATTCTTCTTTATATTTAGCCAAGGGATCGTTCGCATCTAGATTTTGTGCAAATTCCCTTGTATTTTTGAATTCCATAGAAGCAAGTTTTCCGTAAAAATAACATTTAATTCTGCGTCCCAAAAACACCGAGAATGCTTTTATTTAATTTAATTCAGTATAAAAATATGCGAATGCGTAAATTTGAAAAAAAATAATATATAGATGCATTTTATACCGGAAGCTTTAGACCACTATTCTGTAAAACATACGCAAGAAGAGCCGGAACTTTTAAAAAAGCTGACTAGAGAAACCTATCAAAAAGTGCTACAACCCCGGATGCTTAGCGGGCATTATCAAGGCAGGTTATTAAGCATTATCTCTAAATTAATAAAGCCCAAGAGTATACTGGAACTTGGTACTTATACCGGCTACTCTGCTTTGTGCTTAGCGGAAGGTTTACAAAAAGACGGGGTGTTACATACAATTGACATTAATGAAGAACTCTACGATTTTCAAAGAAAATATTTTGATCTCTCGCCATATAAAAATCAGATCCATCAACACTTAGGAAATGCATTAGAAATAGTACCTAGTCTAGAAGGCAAATTCGATATTATTTTTGTTGATGCCGATAAGCCGAATTATCCAGCTTATTTCAACATGCTTGTGGAAAAATTAAATCCGGGTGGAGTTATTCTAACCGACAATGTTCTATGGAGCGGAAAGGTTGTAGAGAACGTTAAGAAAGATGATATTTCAACTCAAGCTTTATTAAGATATAATAAAATGGTTGCAGAGGATCCTCGATTAGAGAGTATTCTATTACCGATAAGAGATGGACTTAGCCTTAGCCGTTTAAAGGATGCTAGGCCTTAGTCCTTAACATCTTGTTTTGAACGTTTAAATAGAGCTTGTGAAAAACAAATCCAAACATAATTCCTACAAGCATGCCTACAAATAGATCTAGCGGATAATGAACTCCCACGTATACCCTGCTTATTACAAAAGTTGCAGGCCAGATATATACTACATATATCCACGGGTATTTTTCTTTTAAGCTAAGGATTACAAAGGTGCTCACCACAAAGGAAGCGGAAGCGTGCCCCGAAAAAAAACTATAATTGGTTGGATTTTGTAATACCCGAATTACATCAATGAGATCGGGATTATTATTGGGCCGTAGACGAACAGCAAAGCCTTTAACCAAGTTAGTAAAGGCAAGGGTGGTAAAAAAGGATGCGAATAAAAATAGAGAATGAAGAAGGGCCTTTTTCCAATGAAAGGCACTAAAAAAAAGAACAAAGAACAATATATAGAGAGGAATCCAGTGTTTAATATTTGTTACAAATATCCAGAAATCATCGTACTGCTCTATACCGAGGCCATTAAGAAAAACAAATAACTCTCTGTCCCACTTATACAGCTGTTCGATCATTAGAATCTACGTTTAACCGAACCTGTTATTTGATCAATATCTTCTTTTACCTTACTGATCTCATTTCTAACATCAGCAGAAATATCGGTATCAATACCTTGCTTCTCGGCGCTTTTTTGGATCTCGCTTTTAATATCATTGGAAGCATTTCGCAAAGTGCGCATGCCTTTCCCCAAACCTCGGGCTATTTCCGGAATTTTATCTGCTCCAAAAACCATTACCAGTATAAAGACTATAAAGGCAATTTCAGCACCACTAATAAATAAAGGAAGTGTCATCATAGTTGGCAAATATAACGACAAATTGTATTAAAAAAGAAGCCGACTCGTTAAAGTCGGCTTAATTTTTATTTAGCTATAATTAATCAGCTGTATTTGCTTTAAACTGCTGGAACTTATCTTCTTTAACCTCTTGAGGCCAGCTGTTATTATCCAAATTAACATCGGCAGTTTCAAGATTAGGATCTACTACTACTTTAGTAATTTCCTTGTTGCTGGCAACTGCTTTGCTTACCTCTGAATCATTCTTACGCCATACCTGCACCGGGTAGGTTACATTTTCTGTAGTCCCATCAGCATAGGTATATTCAACAATTAACGGCATAACAAGTCCACCCGGCTTTTCGAAGGTGATTTGATAGAAATACTTTGGAGATTTCATCTTAGCACGTTCCTCGGTTGAGAAGTTATCCATAATGAATTCATTCAACTTTGGAGCATTGTCTAGTGGGTTCCCTTCTTTCATAGATTCGGTAAAATCTTCGCTACCTTCTTCTACAACGTAAACTGCATCTATACTTGAGGGATCGGTTATTCCATATCGCTCCAAGAAAGCAGCTCCTTCCTTAGTAACATTATCGGTTACAAAGTACTTTTTAACTTCTTTCACTCCTATATCTACATAATCGGTAGAATAGAACCAACCTCTCCAGAACCAGTCTAGATCTACACCAGAAGCATCTTCCATTGTTCTAAAGAAATCCTCGGGAGTTGGGTGCTTAAACATCCATCTTTGCGCATAGGTTTTAAAAGAGTAATCAAAAAGATCATTCCCCATTACTGTTTCTCTCAAAATATTTAAGGCAGTTGCAGGTTTTCCGTAGGCATTGTTTCCTAATTGAAAAACGTTTTCAGGATTAGACATTATTGGAGAAATGAATTTCTGATCACCTTTCATATAAGGAACAATTTTAGTTGGCTCTCCTCTTCTTGAAGGATAAGACGCTTCAGGGCTAATAGCTTCCGGATATTGCTTTCCAAAATCCTGCTCAGCCAAATATTGCATAAAGGTATCAAGACCTTCGTCCATCCATCCCCACTGACGCTCATCACTGTTTACGATCATCGGGAAGAAATTGTGTCCAACTTCATGAATAATTACACTGATCATTCCAAATTTCACCCGATCACTATAAGTACCATCCTCTTCCGGACGCCCGTAATTCCAGCAAATCATAGGATATTCCATACCTTGATTTTTAGCATGAATAGAAATTGCCTTATGGTAAGGATACTGGAAGGTGTGTTTTGAATATGAAGTTAAGGTAGTAGCTACCGCACGAGTAGAATACTGCTCCCAAAGCGGATTTCCTTCTTTTGGGTACATAGAAACCGCCATAACATCTTTTCCCATTACATCAACATTCATCATATCTACAATGAACTTTCTTGACGTAGAAAAAGCAAAATCACGCACCATTTCAGCTTTTAACTTCCAGGTTTTCTTTTTATCTGAAAATTGCTTTTCTGCAGCTTCAGCTTCAGCTTGCGTAACAATAAGAACTGGCTTGTCGTAAGACTTCTTAGCCTGCTCATATCGCTTCATCATTTCCTTGCTATAAACTTCTTTTCTATTTTGAATTTCTCCGGTACCATCCAGAACATGATCTGCAGGTACGGTAATGTTCACTTCATAATTACCAAAAGGCAAAGCGAATTCTCCATTACCCCAGAATTGCATATTTTGCCAACCTTCTACATCATTATAAACAGCCATTCTAGGAAAGAACTGAGCTATAACATAAGCATTATTTCCATCTTTAGGGAAATGCTCGTAACCAGATCTTGCACGATCGGTTACATGGTTGTTTATATTATACCACCACTTAATTTTAAAAGAGAAACTCTCACCAGCCTTTAATGGTTGTGGAAGATCCACTCTCATCATAGTAAAGTTTATAGTATGAGGTAAAGCTTTCCCATCTTTAGAAACTTCTGTGATATTGAATCCACCATCGAACGGCTCGTCCATGAACTGGTTCACGAAAGTACTTTGTTGATTTACCGGATTGATCCCGCTACCATTTTTCTCTATGGCAGGAGAGTTTTTCGAACGAATATTTTGATCCAATTGCACCCAAAGGTATTCTAATGCATCTGGAGAATTATTATGATAGGTAATGGTTTCTACACCAGTAAGTTTTTGAGTTTTATCATCTAACTCGACATCCATTTTGTAATCGGCCTGATTTTGATAATAAGCCGCTCCCGGAGCACCTGCACCAGTACGATACTGATTGGGCGTAGAGAATTCCTGATAAAGTTGTCTAAACTTGTTTTCATTAAGATGGCCCATTTGCTTAACTTCTTCAGCTTTGGTTTCATTATCTTGAGCGTAAAGCCCTGCTGAAAAGATTAAGAAAAACACCAACATTGCAGATTTAATTTTTCTCATTATGGTTTTTCTTGATTTAATTTGTTAAAAATAAGTATTTAATGCTGTCACACAATTTTATCCTAAAAATTTAACACCTCTTCCAGTCTCCCGGATGTAAGTATCATACTTTTAGTTTCTCCTCTATATTCTATATGGACTAGATTTTTTTGCTCCTCGAACATATCGGTTAAAATGGCATTTTTAACCTTAATTGATTTTAGCTCAGAAACATCGGTCACTTCTAAATAGATAAGCGCCATGTCATCTTCATATTCCTTTCCTATATACTTTACCGCAACAGGAACTCCATTTACTTCAATTTGAAGTTTTTGATCTAAGTATTTTTTTAAATATGTTGTCACCGCCTCCTTCTCATCTTTTGACGAGAGCATAAGGGATTTATCATATCTCTTCTGAAGTAATTTTTCAAGATCGTCTATAAATACTCTGGAAATTATTTGAAGACTTTTATTTTTCTGATTGTATTCAACTTCGGTAACACTTATATAGAATTTGTGATAATCATTTGTATGCTTAGTTGTAAATGAAGATAAACTAAGCATTAGTAGAAGTACTAATATTTTAATTTTCATAATCGTTAAGGTGTTATTTAAATATGAGGATCTATCATATCACTTCAAAAAATATTCCATTCTTATCAAACAAATCATTTTAAAAAGGGGTTAAGGCGTCGACATCCTTTGAAAACTTTGATACTCTTCAGCCATTCGCTTAAAGAACTCATATAGCTTCAGGACTTTATCCTCCTCTAATAAGTCGTTAAACCCTGCATCCTTTGCGCAATAATACACATAGCCTTCTATTAAATTAGATGCTATTCCTAAATCGTTTATAAACGTCTTTTCGGGAAAAAGATTGATTGCTGTTTTAACCTGGCCTTTATTTGTTACAAGAGCTTGTCGCTGTTTTAACTTTTTATGCCTGCCAGACAGTCGATTTATCAAAGGCTCGAGGCTTACCGACATATTAGTGATTCCAAACCGTGCTACATCTTGATTAATTTCTCTCTCTAAGGAGGTAGGCCCTTCTTTATACGGGATAGGAATTCCGAACTTTGAAGCTGCATACACCTTCATACCGTTAATATCTTGAGCCATATTACCAGACAATGTAATATTGCTGATTTTCACTTCTTCAAGTTCATTTACGATTTCCCTAAGATTTACCTTAAGAAGCTTGGACTCCATGATTTTTGTAGTAATTACAACTTGAAGAAGTTCATATTGGACAGAAGAAAACAAAAGAGTATCTCCTTTTTGAACCAAGAGAGTAAATTCTCCTAACTCATTGTTTACAGTTCCTTTTGACTGAGTCTTATTTATAATATGAATAGTAGAATTCTCGAGAGAATCTTGCATGATTAGGCCTTGAAGTTGAATATTTTCTTGTGCAAATGCAAAAGAAATTAAAAGGAAGTTTAGAAATAGAAAGAGCCAATACTTCAAATTAATAGGCCTCACTTAATTCTTTATATTTTTCACTTTGTTGCATTAAAAAAGCAACCAGATCCAGTTTATTTTCATCATTAAGAAGCTGCCTATTTAAACCATTGTCATCAGCAAAAAATATAAAATCATTTATCCGCTCCTCTTTAATTCCTAAACCATTAATAAAGAACGCATCATCAAAGATCTTTCTTAATTCATCATCTATTTGATCTTTAGGTATATCACTTGAAATTGCAGATTTACCCACGCTATTACCGGATCCAACAAGAGTACTAACTCCTTTAACCAGTAACCCCAGAACATCTACTCCGGCTGGCGGTCCCGCCCTCTGTCCGAGTGCAATATTTACCGGAGCAGATTGATGGTCGTTCACATCAGATTCAAAGTACCTGTTTTTTACATTCAATCCATTTAACTCTACAGGAAGTTTGTAAACTTTAATAGCAGCGATATCTGTATTTAAATTTCCAGTAAGAGTGGTATTTTTTAGTGTAACCTCATCTAAGAAATTTAAACTTTCCTGAAGTTCTACCACTAGATTTCCTGACTCGAGCATCTTTTTAGTAACGCTAATTTCCTTATTATCATATTGAATAGAGGAAAACAACAATACATCATTTTCCTTTACCATGATTTTAAAGTTGCCCTGCTTGCCACTTATAGTTCCTGTTTGTTGCGTAACATTAATAACATTAATTGAAGTTCCGTCGAGATTTTCTGCTTTTATTTTCCCTTGAAAAGGGATGTTTTCCTGTGCCCATATTGATAAGGAAATCAATAAAAACATGAGACTCAAACTTAACTTCATACTTTATGTAGATTAATATGTTAAAACGCTTAAATTAATCTATTTATTTCTTAGAGCGTTGCTTTTTATATCTTTTGGCCTGATCTATTAGAAACTCTATGAGGTCTAGCTCATTTCCTTTTCTAAGCATTTGCTCGCTTAAACCATTGTTATCGGCATAAAAAATAAAATCATTTATTTCATTTACGGGCAATCCAAGATTTTCTTGAAAAAATTCATCCTTATAAAGTTCCCGCAATGCTGTATCGGTGTTAAGATTCCTACCAGAAGCATAGGGCTCCTTAACCTGCTCCTGTTTACTTGTTAATAATAAGGCTTTAAAGATATTTACGAAATTTAATCCATTAACCAGTCTGGTCTGACTAAATTCCAAAGCTTTATTTTTTGGTGGAGACTGTGTATCGACATTTGTTTCAGATTCAAAATAAATATTCTGGGCCTCTGCTCCAGTCATACTTACAGTTTCTCTAACCACCTGCAAGCGTGAAATATCGGTATTTATATTACCACTCAGGTCATAAGGAGAAACCACCACTTCAGGCAATTTATTGATAATCTCCTTCACATAAATATTGATCTCTCCCGAATCTATAACGCTTTCATCTATTATTACAGTGAACTTTTCAAACTGAATAGCAGAAACTTCAATACTGTCATTTACTGCCATAGCTAAAGTAAAGCTACCTTGTGCATCTGAAATTGCCCCCATAAGAGAATTTAAATTATAGACACTTACTCCTCCAGGGTTCTCACCTACGGGAACTTGTATAGTTCCTGAAATTTGAGTTCTACCAGCAGTTTGCCCATAGCAATAAGCGCCAAGGAAAATTAAAAGCAGAAGGAAAGAAACCTTTTTCATATTCAATTAAGTTATGGGAAGAATTACATTTTCGGGTAAATATAACAAGTCCACAAGTAAAATTTTTGTTAAACCAATACAATACTTAAATTTACAAAAATTACTCATGAAAAATGCACTATTAGCCAGCACATCCACCCTACACGGGCAAAAATATTTAGAGTACCTGCTGCCGGAAATCTCAAGCCTGTTTAATAATTGTAAAGAAATCATCTTCATACCTTATGCCAGACCGGGAGGTATTAGCCACGATGAATACACCAACCTTGCAAAAGCCGCATTTCAAGAGATGTCGTTTCAGATAAAAGGGATTCACGAATATGATAATCCAAAAGAGGCCATAGAAAAGTGTGACGGGATTTTTACCGGTGGTGGCAATACGTTTTTATTAGTTACCAAGCTTTACAAAGAAGGAATTATCGACATACTTTCAAAAAGAATAACAGAAGGTCTTCCCTATTTAGGAACAAGTGCTGGCACTAATATCGCGGGGCTTACTATGCAAACTACCAATGACATGCCAATTATTTACCCCCCTAGTTTTAAAACCTTAGGAATTATTCCTTTTAACCTGAATCCACACTACTTAGATCCTGATGTTAATTCCACACACAAAGGCGAAACAAGAGAAACTCGAATTAAAGAATTTCACAGCATAAATACTCAACCTGTAGTAGGACTAAGAGAAGGAAGCTGGCTGGAATTAAAAAATAACAAGATCACTTTAAGAGGAGATCTTAGTGCACGAATATTTACTGCCGGAAATACCCCTTACGAACTAGAATCGAATAGTGACCTTAGCCAGCTTAATTAATATGGATTATCAAAAAATTTTAGATCAAATCCACGAAGAATTAACCTATAAAGACGCTTTAGGCAAGGTTGCTTCCTATATTCCAGAACTGGCAAAAGTCGACCCTAGAAAATTCGGAATGCATTTGTATTGTGATGATGCCAGTCATTTTTCTTTTGGCGATAGTGAAGAAAGATTCTCCATCCAAAGTATTTCAAAGGTTTTTACACTTACAATGGCCATGCAACTTTTAGGAGAAGATCTATGGGAACGTGTAGATGTAGAACCTTCAGGGGATCCTTTTAATTCACTTACCCAGTTGGAATATGAGAACGGAGTACCCAGAAATCCCTTTATCAACTCAGGAGCTTTAGTAATAGCTGACATCCTTGTCTCCAATCTTCAAGATCCGAAAAGAGAGCTATTAGAGTTTGTAAGAAAACTTACCGGTAACAATACGATCGACTACGATCTGGATGTCGCTAATTCTGAAAAATCTACAGGGTACAGGAATTATGCATTGGTCAATTACATGAAGGCTTTAGGCAATATTAAAAACGATGTAGAACCAATCGTTGATTTTTATTTTCATCAATGTTCGTTAGCCATGTCATGCAAAGAACTAGCACAGGCATTCATGTTGTTTGCTAACAGAGGAAAATTATTAGAAACAGAAGAAAAAATAATTTCCAAAACAAAAACCAAACGTATTAATGCCCTTATGCAAACTTGCGGCTTCTATGATGAAGCTGGTGAATTTAGTTTTGAAGTAGGTTTACCAGGAAAGAGTGGTGTTGGTGGGGGTATTGTAGCTATACATCCCTCAAAATATTCGGTTGCAGTTTGGAGCCCTCTCCTAAATAAAAAAGGAAATTCGGAACTTGGAATGGCAGCATTGGAAAGACTTACTACCTTAACCGGATTTTCAATTTTTTAGCATAAATAATTCTATATAAACCAATTACATAAATTGATTAAAAATAAAAAACCTCATCAAATAAATGATGAGGTTTTTTTGAGCGAAAGACCGGGTTCGAACCGGCGACATTCAGCTTGGAAGGCTGACGCTCTACCAACTGAGCTACTTTCGCAAGACGATGCAAATATAAAGTTTAAAGTAATTATCTACCAAGAAAAATTACAGCTTTTTTAAAAAATGATAGCCTTTTATCACATAATCATGATTCATATAAAATTTATGAGACCGGAAATTACTAACATACGAATTCAATTCACTTGTCTCACAGCCCTTTGAGATAGCATATTTAAAAATGAACTCAAAAATATCTTTTCCTATTCCTTTATTCTGAAATTCCTTTTTAACAAATACATGATCTGGCTCACATGACTTTCCCGCATAGTGCCTAGTCATGAACCACAAGCCAAAAACCCCTATTAGCTCTTTATCTGCATAAACCCCAAAGCACTCATAATTTTGATCGAACATTTCTTCAAAACGAACTCGAAGCACCTCATTATCTACCTTATACTCACCTAATTCCTCCACAAAGGGCAACACCAATTCAATGTCTTTTTTTAAAATCTTGTTAAATGCCAATTCCATCCTGCGGTTTTGTGCGAAAATAGTCATAATTTTAGCTACAAATATTAATCAGAATTAAATCTCATGAAAAATAAATCAGGAAAGATTCAAGACCTTATTGATAACAACTTTTTAGAGCAGCGCAAGATCTTTCTTTGGGGTGAAGTAGATGGAAAAAGTGCAAAACATGTAATTGAACACCTTTTATATTTAGATTCGGTATCCGATAAAGAAATACAGTTTTTCATAAATAGTCCGGGAGGTTATGTAACCGACGGCTTTGCTATTTACGATACCATGAAATCTTTAAAAAGTCCGGTTTCTACCATATGTTCAGGGCTGGCAGCATCTATGGGGTCCATCCTGTTATCTGGAGGAGCAAAAGGGCGAAGATTTATTCAACCTTTAGCTAAAGTGATGATTCACCAACCGAGTGGAGGAGCAAGAGGTCAGGCATCAAATATTGAAATTCAGGCTGCTGAAATTTTAAAGATAAAGGAAATCAGTGCTCAAATTTTAGCTGAAAATTGCGGGCAGGAAGTAGAAAAAGTATTGAAGGATTTCAATAGAGATTACTGGATGAACGCTCAAGAATCCATAGAATACGGAATTGTTGACGGGATTTATCAACCCTAAAAAAATACTGGAAATGAGTATGGAAATAAAACACAAGGAAAGTAATACTCGTGGCATGTTCTATATGGAAGATGATTCCGGAATTATTTCAGAACTTACCTATAGCAGGCAAAGTAATGACATTATTATAATAGACCATACACAAACCCGAACAGAACTTGAAGGCAAAGGACTAGCATCTAGGCTATTAAAAAAAAGCGTGGAGTTTGCACGGGAAAACAATTTAAAGATCGACCCACTATGCCCGTTTGCTGAGGTAAAGTTTGACGAGAACAAGGACTATCACGACGTGTTATCCAAATAACCTTATTATGGCAAGCACTCGTACTATTAAATTAGTAAGCGAAACTCAAACTTACAAGATTAGGCAAGAAGTACTAAGGCCCGGTAAACCGATAAACGAGTGCATCTTTAGGGGTGACAAAGATGAGGATACATTTCATTTAGGACTGTATGAAAGTGATGAACTAATAGGGGTTGCTAGTTTTATGAAAATTTGCAACCCTTTGTTTTCTCACAATACCCAATATCAATTAAGGGGAATGGCCATTCTTCCGGGATATCAGGGAAAAGGTGATGGGTCTGCCCTCTTAAAACATGGAGAGTTGGTATTAAAATCTAATAATGCTGATACCAACTTATTGTTATGGTTTAATGCGAGAGAACACGCCACCGCATTTTATGAAAAACATGGCTATATTACGATAGGGGAAAAATTCGATATCCCCGGTGTATGCCCGCACATAGTCATGTATAAAAGGCTTTAAATGCCCACTCATACATGTATTATGAATACCTTTTTATTCATACCGCTACATAATACTTCCATAAAAAAGAATCTAATTCTTTTAGGCTTACTATTGCTTTTTTATAGTTGCCAAGAACACTCTGGAAAAACTACTAATTCTCCGGCACTGGCAACGTATCAAAAAGCAATTGCTTCCTCTAAAAAGATATCTGAAATACTATCTACTTCCGACACATTAAAACTATTTGAGAACGATTCGGTAACTGCCTTTTACATCAACAGGAAAAATAAACCGGTGTGGAATAATATTGAGTTCAAAAACTCATTTATAGATACTTTAAAACAAGCAGAGGCCCAAGGGCTTAATTTCAAGGATTATCATGGCGATCAATTGAATACCCTCTCAACTTTAGAAAAACCAGATACTGAAAGCATCAATAAGCTCGATGTTCTTTTGACCGATGCTTATTTCAAATTTGGGAAACATCTGTTAAACGGTAAAACAAACCCTCTTAAATCTCATGAAATCTGGGACTTACCTCGAAACACTGCTAACCTAACCAAACTACTAGAAAGCGCAGCTGAAGATCAGAATATTGAAATAGCCCTAAGATCACTTAGACCAAATCATCCCATCTATAATCAGTTAATAAAAGCTTCAAAAGAGTATAAAAAGCTAAGTGAAGAATTTAAAGGGTTTAAAGATATTATAGAGGGGAAAATCATTCGACCGGAAATGAATGATACACGCATTCCTAGTATACAGTTTCGATTGATGTATTTAGGATATCTGAAAAACATCGATCCTATGAGCAATAAGTATTCAGAAGAAATATTAGCCGCAATTAAAAAGTTTCAGCACGACAAGAAGCTATTGGTAGATGGTATTATTGGTAACAGCACCATTGCGATGCTAAACACCGGGCCAGATAAAAGATTTCAGCAAATTCAAGCTAATTTAGAGCGATGGAGATGGTACCCGAGGTATTTGGGAGACCATTACCTTCTTTTAAATATTGCTAATTTTCAACTTCAAGTAATTCAAAATGGCAAGGTTATATCCACCAATAAAACTATAGTTGGGAAACCAAGTAGAAAAACGCCTATTTATAAAGATGAGATTGAATATATTGTCTTTAATCCTAGTTGGCATATCCCTCCTACCATTAAAAATAATGATGTGATTCCTCAGGCGAGAAGAAATGCGTCTTATTTATTAAATAAGAAAATAGATGTTTATAACTCTAGTGGAGAAAAATTAGATCCTTTTAAAATTGACTGGACTCACAGCGCAATAAGAACATATACCTATAGACAAGGCCCAGGACCTACAAACCCTTTAGGAGTAGTAAAAATCATTTACCCAAATAAACATTATACATATTTGCATGATACTCCTTCAAAAGACCTGTTCAACAGAAATTCTCGTGCTTTAAGTTCAGGGTGTATAAGGGTTGAAAATGCTTTGGTTTTGGCGCAACATCTGCTTAGTGATCAAGACGACATGACCCCTGATAGAATAAACGAAATTCTAAAAAAAGGGAGAACTCAACAAATAGAAATGCGTCAAAAAGTATCTATATATCAACTTTATTGGACAGCATGGCAAGAATCCGGGGTTACCGTATTTGCAAATGACATCTATGGTTACGACACTAAAATATTTGAAGAATTACGGAAAGCGTCTTAAACTCTAATCATCTTCGAGTTTTCAGCATAACTTTTATCGGCAGAATGTATATATAATACCGATTTATCTTTTATTAAATCAATAATTTCAGCTGTAAGAGCAGTTGGTACTGCAGGACACCCATAACTCCTGCCTAATCGACCAATTTTATTAATAAATGATGGATTTGCGTAATTTGCGCCGTGTACAACCACATATCTTTCTCTTGCTTTAGAATTAAACTCTTTTTCCATACCGTCAATAAACATGGAAAGTCCGTTTTTACCATAATAAGTTTCACCAGTTACATAAAAACCTAAAGAGCTTTGTAAAGAATTCACTTTATTAGAAAACTTAGTAGCAAATTCTCCTCCGGTATTCTTACCATGAGCAACTACTGTATTATATAATACTTTGTTAGTTGTCATATCCATAACCCACATTCTCTTTTTAGTTGAGGAAAGGCTAAAATCAATTATGGTAAGAATCTTTTTATTTACCAGATTCTCTTCTGAGAGTTTATAATATCCAATCATCCCATTTTTAAAACTCTGTAAATCGGGAACATTGGTATTTTTTTCCACAAAAACATCGTACAACTGAGTAATTTCCTCTTCAAGTGTAAGTTTTGTATTTAGTTTTTTTGAGATTTCAACCTCTGGCGTAGAGGTTATTTCTGATATGTTATGGCCTTCTGTGGTTGTAAACGCTATTGATCCGGTTAAAAAAGCTATTACAGTCAAGATTTTATGCGTCATAAAATTGGGGATAATAAATTACTATTTGTTAAAATATTCCAAACAACGTGCCAACTTACAAATTTTAAATTATAATAAAAAAACTTGAACAACTTTTCACTTTTAAATGAATTCAATTAATATTATAATTAAAAATCAAGCACTTACAATGGTAACAAACTGGCACTTCCATTAAGACAACGCAAATAATTTTATTTTATTTCTTCACATTTCGAATATTATTTTAAGATACTGTTGTAAATTAGTAGCATTAAATTTTAACATTTGAAACTTATAAATTTAAAATCCTTTATATTAAGGTTGTTCAGTTTCAATTGTTCTTGATGAATGTTTTCTATAATTCTAAAACCCTCTCTTGAATCATTTTAAGTCTCAACTTCAAAATTATAGAAGGGAAAAACCAATTATTTTGAATTTTAGTAAAACATTAGTAGGTGGCATTAATCCCTACAAAAATTAGTTTATATATTTACACCACACTTAAATTATTGTAATGAATAAAAAAGTTATTCTAATGATATTAGATGGCTGGGGTATTACTTTAGATGAAAATATATCTGCGGTAGCCAAAGCCAAAACACCATATTTTGATTCCTTAATACATACTTATCCTCATGCACAATTGCTTACGCATGGAATGAATGTTGGGTTACCTGAAGGACAAATGGGAAATAGTGAGGTTGGACACATGAATTTGGGAGCAGGAAGAGTAGTCTATCAAGATCTTGCCAAGATTAACCTGGCAGTAGAAAATAATAGCCTTATTAAAGAACCTGCTTTAGAACAGGCTTTCGATTATGCGAAACTTCATAATAAACCCATACACTTTATGGGGCTTTTAAGTGATGGTGGAGTTCACTCCCATATTAATCACTTAAAAGGACTTTTGAATGCAGCCGAGGAATTTGGTGTGAAAGAAAAATATGTACACGCTTTTACAGATGGCCGGGATGTCGACCCTAAATCGGGAAAAGGTTTTATTGAAGAAATTGAAGCTCATTTAGCCGAAACCGGGGGGAAATTAGCCTCAGTTATAGGCCGATATTTTGCAATGGACAGAGATAATCGATGGGAACGAGTTCAAAAAGCTTATGACCTTATAGTGTCTGGAAAAGGGAAACCTTCTCAAAATGCTGCACAAAGTATTCAAGATAGCTACAACAATAATGTTACTGATGAATTCTTAGAACCTATTGTACTTACCGATGCTGCAGGAAAACCTGTTGCCACATTAAAAGATGATGAAGTTGTAATTTTCTTCAATTTTAGAACAGATCGGGGAAGACAACTTACAAGAGTACTTTCTCAGGAAGACATGCCGGAATACGGAATGAAAAAGATGCCTTTATATTTTGTTACTCTTACAAAGTATGATGATGAATTCACCAATATAAATGTGGTTTTCAAGAAGGAGAATATAAAAACCACCCTGGGAGAAGTCCTGGAATATATGGGGAAGACCCAGATTAGAATTGCTGAGACCGAAAAATACCCTCACGTAACCTTTTTCTTTTCAGGCGGAAGGGAAAAACCTTTTAAAGGGGAAAAGAGAATTATGTGTAATTCCCCGAAGGTGGCAACCTACGATCTTAAACCGGAGATGAGCGCTTACGAAATTAGAGATAAAATTATTCCTGAGATCAACTCGGGAAAGCCTGATTTCATCTGTTTAAATTTCGCAAATCCGGATATGGTCGGGCACACTGGAGTAATGGAAGCAGCTATTAAAGCCTGTGAGGTAGTAGATGACTGTATGAAAGATGTAGTGAACGCAGCAATTGACAATGATTACAGTGTTCTTGTTATAGCCGATCACGGAAATAGCGAGGTGATGATAAATCCAGACGGCTCTCCTAATACTTCTCATACTACCAATCCGGTTCCATTAATCTTGGTAGATAAAGATATAAAATCTATAAAAGATGGTAAGCTGGGAGACGTTGCTCCGACTATCTTAAAACTTATGGGTATTACGAAACCAGAACTAATGACCCAAGAACCTTTAATTTAATTAATTTATGAAAATGAGTTTATATATACTTTTACTTGCATTAATAACATCTTGCGGAAATACTAATGGAACCTCTCAAGACACCGCTCAGGTTGTGAAAGAAGAAGTTGTTAGTACTACAACACTACAACAGGGAATGCTTGTAGGAGAATTCAAAAAGGAAGACCTGCAACAGGAACCTTTTGCTTCATGGTTCAATAGCGGTTATGAAGGTTTTACGCCTTCCGCAGAAGCCATGAAAACCATTAAAAAAAATATTGGAGATTACAAAATAGTTGCTTTTATGGGAACCTGGTGCCCGGATAGTAGAAGAGAAACGCCTAAACTTTTCAAAATATTGGATGATGCAGGTTATGATCTTTCAAATTTAATTATTTATGGGGTTGACAGAAGAAAGAGCACCCCTGAGAAAATAGAAACAGAATATGCGTTAAATAGAGTTCCTACCTTTATATTTTTGAAGAATGGCAAAGAAGTGAACCGATTTGTAGAATATCCGCAAGAAAGTATTGAGGCAGATATTGCTAAAATTGTTTCGGGAGAAGAATACAGTAATTCTTACGCTAAGTAATTACGTAACAGAAACATCAATCTATTTAACATAGTAGTTTCTAAGAAATTTTCTTCTTAATTTTGCAGCTATGCTGAATGTATTGACTATTGCTGTAGATTTTGATGGAACTATCGTAGAAAATAGATATCCAGAAATAGGAAAACCAATTCTGTTTGCATTAGAAACCCTTCAACAATTACAAAAAGAAGGGCATTTGCTAATTTTATGGACCTATCGATCGGGTAGTCAGCTACAGGAAGCGGTCAAATTTTGTAATAAAAATGGGGTTTTTTTCTATTCGGTGAATAAAAGTTACCCTGAGGAAAATTTCGATGAATCCATAAGCAGGAAAATACAGGCAGATTTTTTTATAGATGACAGGAATATTGGAGGACTTATGGGCTGGGGAGAAATTTACCAGCATTTAAGTCGAATTTCAGGAAATAAATCAAAATCTATTAAATATAAAAATAAGAAATCACGAAAAGGCTTATTGAGCTTTTTTAAATCCAAAATATGATTATAACAAAATCCAGGGAAGAAATTGAGCTAATGCGTGAAAGCGCTCTGGTTGTTTCCAGAACATTAGGAATGTTAGCATCAGAAATCAAACCCGGAGTTACAACCTTACAACTTGATAAATTAGCAGAAGAATACATAAGGGAACAAGGTGCTATACCTGGATTCCTGGGATTATATGATTTCCCTAATACCCTTTGTATGAGCCCGAATGCTCAAGTTGTTCATGGAATACCAAATAGCACCCCGTTGCAAGAAGGCGATATTATATCGATAGATTGCGGCGCAATTAAAGAAGGTTTTTATGGCGATCATGCATACACCTTTCCAATTGGAGAAATTTCTGAAGAGACCAGTAAACTTTTAAAGGTTACCAAAGAATCTCTTTATGTAGGAATTGAGCAATTAAGAGTAGGAAATCGCGTTGGTGACGTAGGCTATGCTATTCAAAAATATTGTGAAGACCATGGATATGGTGTAGTACGTGAATTGGTGGGGCATGGATTAGGAAAAACCATGCATGAAGACCCCGAAATGCCTAATTACGGCCAACGAGGAAGAGGTAAAAAGTTTGTTGAAGGAATGGTTGTAGCCATTGAGCCAATGATCAATCAAGGAACAAAACGTATAAAACAATTAAAAGACGGTTGGACAATTCTAACCGCAGATAATAAACCCAGTGCACATTTTGAGCATGATGTTGCAATTATAGACGGTAAACCGGAACTACTATCAACCTTCAAATATATTTATGATGCGTTAGGAGTAACCAGTACCGAAGAAGATAAATTCAGGTCTAAAGCATATGATTAAAAATTTCAGACAAGAGCGATGGGAAACCTACCATAAGGATATTTGGCAAGACCGATTTGTCTATAAAATATCCAATTATGGAAGAGTAATTAGCTTTGTGAAAAATCCGGAAGGCGAACTGCTTAACGGAGGAAGAACAGCTGGTTATTTATCCTTTGTAGTGAACCTAAAGAACGGGAAAAAGAAGAATTACTATTTTCACAGGGTTATTGCCGAAATTTTCTTGGAAAAGAAAGAGGGGGATAAATACGTTATTCACAAAAATTATAAGAAGCACGATAATGAGGTTTCGAACCTAGCATGGGTAACAAAAGAAGAGTGGACAGCTCATCAATTCGACAACCCCAATGTTAAAGAGAATAAGCTGAAGCGCAAATTAAGAAAGGTTACCTCCTATTCGAAGCTAAGCTATGCTCAGGCGGTGATCTTAAAGAAGAAACTTTTAGACCCGAACCGAAAAACCCGAATTCGAGTACTCGCAAAGCAATTTGGTGTTTCTGAAATGCAACTATACCGTATTAAGTCTGGTGAGAACTGGGGTGATATAGAAGTATGATCCAACGAGCATTTAAAATTGTCTTAAATTCGATTCCAAGACCGCTTCTAATAAAATTGAGTTATTTGGCAAGACCTTTTTTAAGTATTGCCTTAAGAGGAAACAACTACCAGGACCCTATTGATGGTAAAAGTTTTCGAAAATTTTTACCATATGGGTATGTGGTACAGCGGGAAAATGTACTCTCACCTTCTACTCTTTCCCTGGAACGCCATCGACTACTATGGCTTTATCTGAAGAATGAAACCACTTTCTTCACTAACAAGCTTAAAGTATTACATTTCGCACCTGAACAGGCCTTTTATAAGCGCTTCAGAAAGCTAAAAAATCTTGACTACACGACTACTGATCTAAATTCACCTTTAGCTGATGTAAAAGCGGATATCTGCAATTTACCATTTGAAGATAATACATATGATTTCATTCTTTGTAATCATGTGCTCGAACATATCCCTGATGACATTAAAGCCATGAAGGAATTATACAGGGTTTTAAGACCTGGAGGAACGGCAATTTTACAAATACCCCAAGACCTTAATCGAGAAAAGACCTTTGAGGATAATTCTATCACCTCCAAAGAAGAGAGGGCAAGAATATTTGGTCAGTACGATCATGTACGGGTGTATGGAAGGGATTACTTTGAAACATTAAGAGGTATAGGATTTAAGGTACAAGAGATAAATTATGCTTCAGTACTTTCATCAACTGAGATAGACCGATACCGCATATCTAGCGATGAAATCATTCCGGTTTGTACCAAGTAGAGGTATTATTCGACCAATACCTTTTGAAATCCATCAGAAGTATAAATTTTCACATCATCACTTCCTTCAGAATAAATAAAATAAACATCTACATCCTTTAAATCTTTAAGCATTTCTAAAGATTTCTCCATCCCCATTGCCATAAAAGCAGTTGCATAGCCATCAGCTAATGCACAATTTTTGGCAAGTACTGAAGCACTTAACAGATTACTCTTTTGCGAACGGCCCGTTATTGGACTAATAGTGTGCACAAAACGTTGACCAGACTTTGGTTCTATTCTAAATTTTCTATAGTTTCCTGAAGTCGCCATAGCTCTATTCTCCAACTTTAACGTTGCCTGAAAGGTACGACTACCTTCTTCTTGCAAGGGGTCATCAATAGCCACTATCCATGCTTGCTGATTCCCTATATTTTCTCCTTTAGCAACCAGCTCTCCACCTAATTCAATTAGATAATTATCAATTTTATTCTTGTCCAGATACTTAGCTATCACATCTATCGTGTACCCTTTGGCAATAGCATTGAAATCAAGATAAATCTCGGGGGCTTGCTTTTTTATTCTGTTTTGGGAGGTAAGTGTGAGTTTATTAAGACCAACATACTGTAACATAGAATCAATTTCAACAGCATTTAAGCTATCTTTAGTATGATCGGGCCCAAAACCATAGGCATTTACCAAACTACCAACTGTAGGGTCAAAATAACCCTTACTTTCATCATAAATTTTCCTTGAGGCAATGAAAACCTCTTTGAAATTATCATCAATCACAACAGTAGTATCGCCCTTATTGATCCTTGAAATATCAGAATCTTCCTGATATGTGCTCATAGAGTTATTTATTACGGTAAAAATAGAATCTAAGCCTTTATCAATCTCCAATTCTTTATTACTAAATAATTTCACCTGATAACTTGTACCTAAAGCGCTCCCAACATACACCTGCTCAAGAAAGCCTCGCTCTTTGCAACTAATAAACCCTAATACCACTAAAACTAGTGCAGCGTATTTTTTAAATTTCTTGTAAGCCATCATAATTGACAATATAATCTTCCTGCTCTAATACAGGATCTTCATAATTTGTAGAATTTGCAAGCCCAACCCCCGCGTAATAAGTTCTTGCATCATGTTTCAACGCATGATCTTTCATGCTCTCCATAAATGTTTTATTGAACAGTTTGGGGTTATTAGGGTAAGTTACCGCCCTTACAATCACGAAATGAAGCTTCTTTTCTTTTAGAGCCACAAATTGTGGGTTTCTCTTTAATTGACTATTCACACCTAAAAACTCAAAGCCTTTATCTTCTAAATCTTTACCGACAATATTCATGGCAAGATTATGCAATTCCTGTTCTGTAAGTTCCTTTTTCATAGCTATACAAAATTACGGATTACTAAACTGATTAAGAATTAAAACACGAAAAAATACGTTGCTGCTAGAATCTAATAAAAAATAAAAAAGGTCAGCTATAAAGCTGACCTTTTTTGATATAGTTATCCGGAATTATTATCCTCCAAAGTCGTCGAAACGTACATTTTCTGGTGGAACTCCAAAATCATCTGTCATTTTTTCCACAGCCTTATTCATTAGCGGTGGTCCACAGAAGTAGAATTCTATATCTTCAGGACTATCATGATACTGTAAATAGTTATCAATTACAACCTGGTGAATAAATCCTACAAATCCGTCACCTTCTCCTTCAATTCCATCTTTAACTTTCCAGTTATCTACATCCATAGGTTCTGAAAGTGCTAGGTAAAACTTGAAGTTAGGGAAATCTCTTTCTAAAGCTCTAAAGTGCTCAGTATAGAATAATTCTCTTTTAGATCTACCTCCATACCAATAGCTAACTTTTCTACCGGTTTTAAGTGTTCTGAATAAGTGGTACAAGTGAGAACGCATTGGTGCCATCCCTGCTCCCCCACCAACATAAAGCATTTCTGCTTCACTTTCGTTGATAAAGAATTCACCATAAGGTCCGGAAATAACTACTTTATCACCTTTCTTTCTTGAGAAGATATAAGAAGAAGCAATTCCAGGGTTTACATCCATCCAACCATTTTTAGCTCTATCAAAAGGTGGTGTTGCAACACGTACATTCAACATGATTTCACGTCCCTCAGCTGGGTAGGAAGCCATAGAGTATGCACGTTCTACGGTTTCAGAATTTTTCATTTGTAATGGCCAAAGTTTGAACTTATCCCATTCTTCTTTGAATTTATCTGGCTCTCCAGGGTGTTCATCTGGGTGAGCTGTGATATCCATATCACTGAATTTCACTTCACACGGAGGGATTTCAATTTGAATATACCCCCCTGCTTTGTAATCCATATCTTCAGGAATTTCAACAACAAATTCCTTAATGAAAGATGCTACGTTATAATTTCTAACAACGGTTGCTTCCCATTTTTTAATTCCGAACACTTCTTCAGGAATTTGGATCTTCATGTCCTGTTTTACCTTAACCTGACATCCTAATCTCCAACCCTGAGCGATCTCCTTTCTAGTGAAATGTGGCTCTTCAGTAGGAAGAATAGTTCCTCCCCCTTCAGCTACAATACACTTACACTGAATACAAGTTCCACCTCCACCACAGGCAGAAGGCAGGAATAATTTATTTTCACCTAAAGTTGAAAGTAATGTTCCACCTGAACCAACTTCAAGATCTTTCTCTCCGTTCACATTTATGGTAACAGGACCCGAAGGAACTAATTTAGATTTGGCTCCTAATAATATGGAAACCAGCAATAAGATTAATACTAAGAATACAATTACACTCGCTATAATAACTGCCATTATTTTCTGTTTTTATTATAATTTAATTCCCATAAAACTCATGAATCCTATCGCCATTAACCCGGTAATAATAAAGGTAATACCTAATCCTTTTAAAGGAGCAGGCACGTTTGAATAGGTAATCTTCTCTCTAATTGCTGCTATAGCTATAATTGCTAAAAACCAACCAATACCACTTCCAAGACCATAAGTTACAGCTTCAGAAACTGCACTAAAGCTCTTTTGTTGCATGAACAATGATCCTCCAAGAATAGCACAGTTTACAGCGATAAGTGGCAAGAAAATCCCTAAAGCACCGTAAAGCGCAGGAGCAAACTTCTCCACTACCATTTCTACCAACTGTACCATAGATGCAATAACTGCAATAAACATGATAAAGCTCAAGAAACTAAGATCTATATCTACATATTCTGGGCTTAACCATTGTAAAGCTCCGGGTTTTAATAAATACTGGTCTAACAAAAAGTTGATTGGTACTGTAATGGCAAGTACGAAAATTACCGCAGCTCCTAAACCAACAGCTGTCTTTACTGTTTTTGACACCGCTAAATAGGAACACATCCCTAAGAAGTAGGCAAAAATCATATTTTCTATGAAAATACTTCTAACAAATAAATTTATATAATCCATTTTATAGTGTTTTAATGCTGTTAGTTTTGTTCAATTAATTTACGGTTTCTAGCTCTTTGAACCCAGATGATAATTCCCACTACAATAAGAGCCATAGGAGATAATAGCATTAAACCATTATTCTCATATCCGTAAGCATATAATCCGGTAGATTCTGCAGCTACTGCAGCTTTGTGACCTAACACTTCAAATCCGAACAGTTTACCTGAACCTAATAGCTCTCTAAAGAAAGCTACTATTACTAATATCACACCGTATCCTGCCGCATTACCAATTCCATCAAGAAAAGATTTATAAACCCCGTTACCCAAGGCAAAAGCTTCTAAACGCCCCATCACAATACAGTTAGTAATAATAAGACCAACAAATACTGAAAGTTGCTTACTCACATCATATGCGTAAGCCTTTAAAATCTGGTCTACTAAAATTACCAAAGAAGCAACAATTACAAGCTGCACGATAATACGAATCCTGTTAGGAATTAAATTCCTAATTAAAGAAACTATCATGTTTGAAAATGCAAGTACTGCAGTTACTGCCAATGCCATTACAATTGCCGGTTCTAATTGAACTGTAATTGCAAGCGCCGAACATATACCTAATACCTGAACGGTAATAGGGTTATTATCGTTTAACGGGTCAGACAATAACTTTCTGTTATTCTTTGATAAAAAATGCTCTTTCTCTTCTGAATTAGACAAGAACAAGATCATCTCTTTCTTTTTTGCTTCCTTTTCTTCGGAAGTAAGATTTTTATCTTTAGCCATAATTACTGAATTGCTACTTTAATATCTTGTTGCTTTTTAAAATACGGAAGGTAATGTTGCAACCTTTCAGAGATCATATCAGAAACCCCATTCCCGGTAATTGTTGCTCCAGAAATAGCATCTACTTTATTATCGTCTTTATTGCTTGGGCCAACATTTCCTTTTACTACAGATACCCCAATAAGGTTTCCATTACCGTCAAAGATCTTTTCATCTCCAAAGCGCTCTCTAAACCAAGTTTGAGTGATCTCTGCTCCTAGTCCAGGAGTTTCACCTTTGTGATCAAACACGGCACCTTTAATAGTATTTACATCATCTTTAAGAGATATATACCCCCAGATCGCGTCCCAAAGCCCTTTTCCTTGAAGCGGTATAATGTAGTATTTTTCACCATCTACATCTGCTATATATAAAGGATAAATTTGTTCGTTCACATCCTTCTTAAGTTCTTTTGCAAGATCTACTTTAAAAGCATCTGTATTTTCGTCTACACTACCATCTTCTTTCAAAGCAATAGTTTCGGTGATATATTTGTTGTAAAGAGCCTCAGCTCCTTCTCTGTCGGATTCCACACCAATGGTTGCAAGAATATTTTGCATCTTTTCCTGACGCACATTCTCATTTTGCAAAGGCTGTAAAGAAGTTGCTGTAAAAGCCAGAACACTAGCCACAACTACTACTAAAATAACAGCAAACATAAAGGTATACCCGTTACTGTTAGTTTTATTTACTGATTTCTCTTCCATAACTATACTGCTGTTTTAATTTGAGCGGTTGCACTGGATACTCTTTTCTTTCTTCTTTTGATGTTCCCATCAATTACATAGTGGTCAATTACCGGGGCAAACACGTTCATCAATAAGATAGCCAACATGATCCCTTCAGGATATGCCGGGTTGAACACCCGAATCATCACGGCAAAGAAACCTATTAAAAACCCGTAGATCCATTTCCCTTTCATAGTTTGAGCCGCAGAAACAGGATCGGTAGCCATAAATACGATTCCAAAAGAAAGTCCACCAATAATTAGATGCTGGTACCAGGGGAAATTGGTAAGCTCATTCCCTTCAATACCCATAGATGGAAGCGCATTGAATATTAATGCCATTATGGAAGCTCCTATAAATGCACTTAGAATAATTCTCCAGCTACCAACTTTAGTGAGCACCAATAACAAGGCCCCAGCTAAAATACATATGGTGGAAGTTTCAGCAAATGAACCTGGAATTATACCTGAGAACATATCCATAGCGCTATAGTCTACAGGATTTCCAGCAGCTAACGAACCTAAAATAGTCTCTCCAGACACACCATCAACTTTACTCGCTTCACTAACCCACACCTGGTTTCCAGACATGTAAGTAGGGTATGCGAAGAATGCAAAAGCTCTTGCCGTTAAGGCGGGGTTCAGAATATTCATTCCTGTACCTCCAAATGCTTCTTTCCCAATAACTACAGCAAATACTACCGAAAGTGCAACCATCCATAAAGGAATATCGATTGGCATGATCATAGGAATTAAAAGTCCTGTTACCAAGTATCCTTCATTTACCTCGTGCCCTCTAAAAATTGCAAAGGCAAATTCAATTCCTAATCCAACTCCGTAAGAAACGGCAATCATAGGAAGTATTTTTAGTGCTCCATGCCCAAAAGCTTCCCAAAACGTTACTTCGGTTTGAATTTGAGAAAGGTATTGATATCCTCCATTCCACATCCCGAAAATAAGAGCTGGAACTAATGCCAATACCACAGTAATCATCGTTCTCTTTAAATCTACCGCATCTCTAACGTGGGCACCTTTTTGAGTTGTATGATTTGGAGTATAAAGAAAAGTATCTAATGCATTGATAGCAGGAGCGTACTTTTCAAGTTTATTACCCTTATTAAAGGGCTCTTTGAATTTATCTAATTTTTGTCTTATCCATTCCATAATTAAACTTTTTAACCTACTTCAGTAATCATTAAATCCAATCCAAGACGTATAATCTCCTGAGCTTCTATTTTAGAGGTGTTCACGTAATCTATCAACGCAAAATCTTCAGGAGCAACTTCGTAGATCCCTAAATTTTCCATTTTTTCGATATCTCCTGAAATACAGGCTTTAATAAGCTGCATTGGGTAAATATCCATAGGCAAAACCTCTTCCATCTCCCCAGTTACCACCAAAGCACGTTCTTCCCCATTTAAATTGGTGTTAAGCTCATACTTTTTCTTTGGAAACAACCAAGAAAGAGAAGTTTTAGAATTTGAATGAATGTTATTATAAGTAAAAGGCAACCAACCAAACATCCTGTACTTATTCCCTTCAGGGATCAAGGTTAATGTATTATGGTAGAAACCGATATATTGGTTATTTGAAAGTTTATCTCCAGTTAATACATCTCCGGAAATAAGTCTTACCTCATCAGATACCTGACCAACTAAATCAGATGAATTCGCACCAATTTGAATTCGGTAATATTTCTGCTCTTTAGCTTCGCTTCCAGCTACCGCAATGGTTCGCTCTGCATGAAACTGCCCGGTTAAAAATACATTTCCAATTATTGCTACATCTTCAGCGCCAACTGTCCAAACACGCTCCCCCATATTAACGGGATCGATCTTGTGAATTTGAACCCCCACATTTCCTGCAGGATGCGGACCGCTTACCATATGAATTTCCGCTCCTTTAACATCCTTCAAATAAGAAGAACTTTCATCTAAAGAAACATGAACTTTTCCTGGAGTTAATTTTTGAAGTGCATAAATACCTTCCTGAAAAGCCGCTACCTTATCTTTTAATGCAAATCCAAGATCTGCAGCCAAAGGAGCCGTACTTACCACTGAAACAAAAATTGACTTAGGAGTATCTTTTGGATCTGCTACTATATCGTATGGCCTTTGCATAATAAATGCTCCACAACCACTTTCCAGAACCCTGTTTTTAACAGCTTCTGCGCTCGAAGTAGCAGCATTCATTTTTCCAAAATCCTTATATGAAATTGTTGGGTCGGCTTCAATAATAACCTCCAAGATTCTACGCTTATCACCGCGTTTAATCTCTAGAAGCGTTCCACTAACAGGAGAAGTAAATCTTATCTCTTCAGTGTATTTTGAAAAGAACAGTTCGTCTCCGGCCAGTATTCTTGCGCCTTCTTTAACAACCATTTTAGGAACCACAGAGTGAAAATCAGGGGGTTTGATCGCATAGGTCTTAGACCTCGGGGCTTCAACAACTTGTTTTTCGGCCTCCCCTTTTAATCGTAGAGTTAATCCTCTTTTAATTCGAATGTCTTTTGACATAGGATGGAGTGTATATTAAAATTATTTTTTTAAGTGTGCAAATTTACTAATTTTAACCCTACAACTCCCAAAGTTTTCGCATATTTTTAGGCTGCACTCTTATTCAGGTAACAATTAAAATTATGGGAATGGATTTTGTAAACCTTTGTAAAATAATTTTTAATTAAATGAGAATCCTTACTATTTTGGCTGTTGTGCTCTGTTCCACTAGTGTATTTAGTCAGCAACAACAAGAAACTCCTCCCCCAAACTTTATACGCAGCATCACTTTTCAGGGGGACGCTAAAGTATCAGGAAATCCTATTATTCGCATTGAAGAAAGCTTACTACTGGAATTTGATGATATTATTGGAGATGAAGCCGATTATTATTACACAATTGAGCATTTTAATTTTGACTGGACTCCTTCCCAATTAAATAAATCGGAATACCTGGACGGATTTGATGAAGTGCGTATTACTGATTTTGAGAATTCTTACAACACGCTTCAGGCGTATACCCATTATAAATTAAGCTTTCCAAATAAGGATACAAAAGGATTTAAAGTAAGTGGAAATTATTTACTCAAAGTATTCAACACTGCTAAAGAAATCATTTTTTCTCGAAAATTCATGGTCTACCAGCCAATAGCTCAAGTAGCCGTTACAATTAAAAGATCCAGAGATTTATCATTTATAAACAAAAAACAGGTAGTGAACTTTACCGTAAACTCCCCTGAGCTCCTTTTAAAGAATCCTGCCACTACGGTTAAGACTCTTATTCTGAAAAACAACAATCTCAAAACGGCCATTTCCCAAGTCCCACCTCAATATACCATTGGAAATGAACTGATATTCAAATATGACAAGGAAACTTCCTTTTGGGCCGGGAATGAATATTTACAATTTGACAGTAAAGATGTACGCGCTCCTACCATTAATATAAGTCGAATTGAATTACTAGACCTATATCATCACTACCTATTTACAGACACTTCTCGAGATACTGAACCCTACAGATACAATCCAGATATTAACGGCCAATTTATTGTAAGAACCTTACAAGGAGAAAATTCAGCTATAGAATCCGAGTATATTTGGACACATTTCACTCTTCAAAATTTCGATCCGTTAAATGGAGGGCAACTTCATTTATACGGGGCTTTCAATAATTTTGAAATTAACGATACCACCCTAATGACCTATAACACGCATACAGGATTGTATGAAAACGCAATGCTATTAAAACAAGGTTTTTACAACTATAGTTATGTACTGGTAAAAAAAGACGGGACGTTGAATGAAGGCTTTATTAGTGGCAATTTTGATAAGACCGAGAATAAATATCAAGTTTTAATATATTACAGAGACCTGGGAGCCAGATACGACCAAATAATAGGTTTTGGAGAGGCTTCCTCTATTAATATTACCAATTGAAAATAAACATCTTTAATCGACAAGAAAAAACAAGATCCCTTACTAAATACAGAGGGGTAGAATGCCTTAATTGCAAGCATCCTTTGGATATTAGCGACAGATACTGTGCTTACTGCGGACAGCTTAATAGTACTAAACAATTATCTTTCAAAGATTTTTTAAATGAATTCCTCTCCGGGTTCTTCGCTTACGATTCAAGGATTAGAAAATCCCTTTCCACCATACTTTTCCGCCCCGGGAAGATCTCTAAAGATTACATCCAGGGAAAACGAACGCAATACGTTAACCCTTTCCGGTTCTATTTAAGCATTTCTATCATCTATTTCATTCTCTTCAGTTTTTCCAATAACTACAATGACCTTGATGGTTTTGACGAAACTGACACCTCTACGAAATTAGAAAGTCTTTCAGAAAGCGAAATTGAACAAGTTAATCAGGAATTAGTATCGATTCCGGGTATCAATACAATCAAGTTAGACTCCTTAGCAAATATCGAGGAAAAGAAAACAAGTTATCATGACATCTATTTTTCAGCGAAAGCTTTAGACAGCATGCCTTACTGGGACGGTAATTTGAAAAGAATAAAACTTTATAATCAATTCCATAAAGAGACCGAAATATATAATTCAAAAAGAGCACTCGAGCAGTTAAAACATCCCTCTACAAAGATGAATTTATGGATGTACAAAAAAACTGTAGACGGTAACAATTTCTTGAAAAACCCCGGTTTATTCATCAACTACATTTTAGGTAAAATGCCCTTAATCATCTTTTTTTACCTACCGTTTTTCACACTTTTCCTCTGGCTGCTTTATTTCAGAAAACCATTCAGCTATATGGAACACTTGGTATTCACATTTCATATACAAAGTGTTTTCTTTATTTTTTTGGTAATTAGCTTACTTATCAATTTAATTATTGTGGATATTATTTCACCGATCATCATTTTTCTAATATTTCTCTTCTATCTATATAAGGCGATGCGGAATTTTTATGAGCAGGGAAGATCTAAAACCATTGTTAAATTTGTGATTATAAATGGATTATTTATTATTTTAGCTGGAATAGCAATAATAATTTCTCTTTTTGCGTCATTCGCAATTTTTTAAAAACATGGTACAACAGGTAACAAGCGGGATTAAAATTTCAGTCGAAACCAACTTCGAGGGCACGTTCTATAAGAACTACAAGATCCATTTTGCTTTTGGTTACCGAATTACAATTGAAAACCAGAGTAAAGACTCTGTGCAACTAACCTCAAGATTTTGGAGAATAAAAGATGCGCTCAATAATACTGAAATTGTTCAAGGCGAAGGCGTTATTGGAAAAAAACCCGTTTTAAAACCCGGAGAATCACACACCTACAATAGTGGATGCCTACTAACCGCACCTTTTGGCTCGATGAGCGGCTACTTCAATATGATCAATTTCACATCTACTAAAAAATTTAAAGTCTCAATTCCTACTTTTAAACTAAGCGCTCCATTCGCATTGAATTAAAAACTGAACAATTTATAATTATAGCGCAAATCGCGTTTCTGTTATCTTCATATCTCGAAGATCTTCATACCTCATTTTTGTATAAGTTTCGGTATTTATTATTTGGGTAATACTTTGAGTTTTTACAAATCCTCTATCCATTATAAGATCGATAGCTGGGTCACCTATCCCTGCAGAATGATGAAATTCCCACAGTTTATCTGCCTTTAAAGAATATTTTCTTTGAAAATCAACAAACCAAGCCTCACGTTGCTCTTTCATTTTGGCATCATAAAGAGGTGATGAAGACCACAGGTGTGTTGTTAGATCTAAGTGTTTTACGTGTCTGCTCCTTCCATCCCAAACCAACTCCATGCACTGAAGTTCATTTTTCCAGTCCCCGGTGATCATAGTAAAAGGTTCTATATTATTTAGATCATATTTTTCAACAACTGTTTCCATATTAAGGGCTGTTAAAAAATCCTTCACCACAACACCCCTACTCTTCCTATATTCCTTTTCCCGTTTATGAGCATGAAAACCACCATTTAACAGGCACACCATTCTGTTAAGCTCACTTACACCAATCCAGGTTCCTCCTGCAGCTATATCTTTTGGATAGAGAAGTTTCACCCCTTCTTGTAGATGAAATTCGGGAGGAGATGAAATCCTGCCTCGTGCTTCATCTCGGTTAGAAGTCAGAACAAAAGCCTTTTTTGAAGTTGTATCAAAACTAAGTGTTACTGTACACATATCGACCTGATAAATTAGTATAAATGCAACTTACAAATAATTTTATCATCTCCAGAAGCAACCTCAAACCTAAGAGAGAATCGGTTAATTTTTTTTACCTTTACCTCATTATAAAGAATTAGTAAAAAACATCGAAATAATTATGGGAAAAGGATTTTTTCACGTTCCGAAAGCTGAGAATGAACCAATTAAATCATATGCTCCTGGAACACCAGAAAGAGAAGAAGTATTACTTACTTACAAAGATTTATTCAACTCCAAAATGGAGGTGCCATTATATATTGGATCTGAAGAGATCAAGACCGGAGACACTGCAAGTATGCATCCTCCTCACGATCATCAACACAATTTAGGGAACTATCATAAAGCCGAAAAGCAACATGTTGAAAAGGCGATAGCTACTGCTCTTGAGGCACGTACAAAATGGGCTGACATGGAATGGGAACAAAGAGCTGCAGTATTTTTAAAAGCTGCCGATCTTATTGCCGGGCCATACAGAGCCAGAATTAATGCTGCTACTATGATAGCACAATCTAAAACCATTTATCAGGCTGAGATTGACTCAGCATGTGAATTGATCGATTTTTTGAGATTCAATGTTGAGTACATGTCTCAAATTTATAACGAGCAACCTAATTCTACTTCAGCTGCATGGAATAGAGTAGAATACCGCCCTTTAGAAGGTTTTGTATATGCTATTACTCCTTTCAACTTTACTGCTATTGCAGGAAACTTGCCTGCAAGTGCTGCTTTAATGGGAAATACTGTTATCTGGAAACCAAGTGACAGTCAGGTTTTCTCTGCACAGGTTATTATGGAGGTATTTAAAGAAGCTGGTGTGCCAGACGGAGTAATTAATATGGTGATGGGAGACCCGGTAATGATTACCGATACTATTTTAGCAAGTCCGGATTTTGCTGGAATCCATTTTACAGGAAGCACCACAGTATTTAAAGACATCTGGGCAAAAATTGGAAATAATATTCACAACTACAAAACCTACCCTCGCATTGTTGGAGAAACAGGAGGAAAAGATTTCATATTAGCCCATGCTACGGCAAACCCAAAACAGGTAGCTACAGCAATAGCTCGAGGCGCTTTTGAATTTCAAGGTCAAAAATGTAGTGCTGCTTCTAGAGCTTACATCCCTTCAAGTTTATGGCCAAGTGTGAAAGACAGCTTACTAGAAGATATCAACTCCTTCAAAATGGGCTCTCCAGAGGATATGACCAACTTTATTACAGCAGTTATTCATGAAGGTTCTTTCGATAAATTAGCTAAATATATAGATGCAGCTAAGAAAGATAAAAGCACGGAAATTATAGCAGGTGGAAACTACGATAAATCTAAAGGTTATTTCATTGAACCAACTGTTATTGTAACTACCGACCCTAATTACACTACCATGCACACCGAATTGTTTGGACCGGTAATTACCATTTTTGTCTATGAAGATGAAAATTGGGAAGAAACTCTTAAGCTAGTTGACGAAACAAGTATCTACGCACTAACAGGCGCTGTACTTTCCGGAGATAGATATGCGGCTGCTCAAGCGACCAAAGCACTACAAAATGCAGCCGGAAACTTCTACATTAACGATAAACCAACAGGAGCTGTTGTTGGACAGCAACCTTTTGGAGGTGCTAGAGCCAGTGGAACGAATGATAAGGCAGGTTCAAAACTTAATTTGTTAAGATGGATCTCACCGAGACTTATTAAAGAGACTTTTGTTACCCCAACAGATTACAGATACCCATTCATGGGAGAATAAGAAAATTTACAATATTTTATAATAAGCCGTTTTAAGCATTCTTAAAGCGGCTATTTTTTTTTCAAAATAACAGTTTTGCACTTTTAATTACAAGAATAGGAAAACCGTACATCGAAAAAAACCGTACATAAACTGCTGCTTGTCAGATTATATCCTTAATTTTGTTTTAAAATTTACCGTATGGGGAAAACTACTCCTACGATAAAATCTATTATTTTCATTTTTACTATATTAGGTTTTATTGTTTACCCTTTTTTAAAATCTAACAGCCACTTTGAAGAACTTTCAAATAGTGAGGGTTTACATGAGATTTTTTCAGCGGCTAATATCGATCCGAATAATTTTGAGGAAAGAAACCATGAAGGAAAAAACTTATCCTTGGTTATTTCTGAATCAGTAATATCAACTTCGAAAGCGGTAGCACCACCCACCATAACTTTAGGCACCAATCCTGAAGTTTGTAAAGGCGTGACAACTGCGGATTTAACCTATAGCAATACTACCGGCAACCCAACTAAATACAGTATAAACTATAATTCCTCAGCAGAGGGTCAAGGTTTTGCAGATGTAAACAATATAAATTTACCATCTAGTCCGATACAGCTTACAGTTCCGGCCGGCGCTGCAACAGGAACCTATTCAGCCACCCTTACAGTTTCAACAGCTAGTGAAACCAGTTCTAATTACACAATTTCAGTAAAAGTTAAACCTCTGCCTGGATTAAGTGCAATTAGCAATATTACCACTTGTACCAATAATCCTATAGCCCAAATAAATTTTAGCTCGAGCACCACGGGAACGACATATGCCTGGACCAATAATAGAACCTCTATAGGTCTAGCCGCAAATGGAACTGGGAACATTGCAGGCTTTAGCCCTGTAAATAACACCAATACCCCTATTACTGCTAAAATAACTGTTACCCCTACAGCAAATAATTGTACAGGAACTGCTAAAAGTTTCAATATTGTAGTTAACCCAAAACCGTCAGTCAACCAACCTACTGATATCATAGTTTGTAATGGAGAATCAATTCCACAAATCAATCTTTCGGGAAGTGCAGTAGCAGGAACCACTTATAGCTGGACTAACGACAAAACTTCTATTGGACTTGCAGCAAGCAGTACAGGAAATATTAGTTCTTTCACTGCCACGAACACCTCCAGCAGCCCTGTAACAGCAACCATTAGTGTAACTCCTTCAGCAACTAGCTGTAATGGGGATGTAAAGACATTTAAAATTACCGTAAATCCAACTCCTACAGTTACCAAGCCTGACGATATTGTGGTTTGTAATGGAGAAACTATTTCACAAATCAATCTTTCGGGAAGTGCAGTAGCAGGAACCACTTATAGCTGGACTAA
>NZ_JAKGTH010000010.1:0-194315 GCF_021568705.1 Gillisia lutea | reverse complement strand
ACTTCTATTGGACTTGCAGCAAGCAGTACAGGAAATATTAGTTCTTTCACTGCCATTAACAACACTACCGATCCAGTAATAACAACTGTAAGTATCACACCTGCAGCTAATGCTTGCGAGGGGGATGTAATAGATTTCACTATCACTGTTAACCCAACTCCTACTATTACTAAGCCAGCAGATATAGTTGTATGTGCCGGGGAAACCGTGCCAGAGATAGTATTAAGAGGCTCCTCAGTTTCAGGCACTAGAAGAGATTGGGTAAATGATAACACCAGTATTGGTTTGGGTGCTAGTGGGAGAAATAGAGTAGATTCCTTTACTGCCACCAACACAAGCACTCAAAGTATTTTCGCCACCATTACCATATCCCCTACCGCAAATGGATGTACAGGGGTAGAGGAAACTTTTAAAATAGAGGTTAAACCAAACCCTAAGTTGACCGCTCCAGCTAATCAGATCTACTGTAATGGAGAAACAACTGCACCAATTGCTCTTACAGGCTCTCCATCAGGAGTGGTCTATGATATAAAAGGAGGATCATCCATTGGACTTTCCAATAAAAGTGGCGTAGCACAGATTCCATCTTTTACAGCATTAACAGGAAGTGCTACGGTAGAAATAACTCCGAAGGCGAATGGTTGTATAGGTACTCCTGTAACATATAAAATCACGGTAAACCCTACCCCTAATGTAACAATCTCGCCTTCCAGTCAAGCAATTTGTTCTGAGGGAAAAACGAATATTAGTTTGTCGGGATCGGTGTCTGGAACTACATTTTCTTGGAGTGTTTCTGAAATTAGTCCTGCTGGCAGCATTACCGGCGCATCTGATGGTAGCGGAAATAAAATTGAACAAAGTCTAACCAATACTACATCTTCAGCAGCCACTATCAAATATCAGGTAATTCCAATGGCTAATAATTGTGCTGGAACTCCTATTAAAGTGACTGTTACTGTAAATCCTACCCCCGTTTTAACGATAACAAATCCCGCAACGGTATGTTCTCCCGCAAGTGTAGATTTAACTTCTCCAACAATTACTGCTGGTTCTGGTAGCAATTTAACTCTCACCTATTGGAAAGATGCAAATGCTTCTGTAAGTCTGCCTAATCCAAAAACGGTTGGTCCCGGCACCTATTATATTAAAGCCTCATCAGGTAGTGGTTGTACAATAGTAAAACCTGTTACGGTTTTAGAGAATCCAACTCCCAACCTTACGAGCACTTTAAATCCTGCGGGGATTTGCGGAAATTCAGTATTTTCTTACAGTCCAACCTCTAGTGTTCCAGGAACTATTATTACCTGGAGTAGGGAAGCTATCACTGGACTTAGTAATCCACCTAGCTCGGGCTCAGGAAATCCAGATGAGACTTTACGTTTAAACGCTTCAACACAAAGCGCGGTTAATGTTAATTACCAGTTTAAACTTGTTAGTCCGGAAGGATGCGAGAATATTCAAACAGTAACTGTACAAGTAACCCCTACTCCTACGCTTACGAACACCAATACTTCCTCAACAATTTGCGGAGGAGCAACTTTTAATTTCACTCCTACAAGTGATGTTTCAGGAACGGTCTTTTCATGGACAAGAGCTGCTATTGCAGGTAATGCTGCTGCCTCTGGGACAGGAGCTATTAATGAAACCCTTATTAATAATACCTCACAGAATGTTGGGATTGAATATGTATACACCTTAAAATCAAACAACTGTACTAATACCGAAACTTATTCGGTTGTTGCGACAGTCCAACCCTCTATCGATGTTACTGTAAGCGCTTCAAAAGCTGAAATCTGTCCGGGGAGCAGTATTAATCTTTTTTCGTCATCTGAACTTCAAACAAACTTACCAAGTACACTATTAACACAAAATTTTAACTCGTCTAATAACTGGACAACAGCCTGGTCCCAAAGAAATAGTACATACACAAGTTCATCAGGATTTATGGTAACCTCTGATGATAATTCCAGATTTTACATGTCTGATAATGGATCTGGATCGAACAATGTCAATAGAAGCTTACGCAGCCCAAGTATCAATACCCTTGGATATACCTCACTAGAATTAGCATTTTCAATACTCTATTTAGATAAAGGAGAATCTTACGGAGATTCGGCACATTTCGAGGTTTCTACTGATGGCAGTAATTGGACCGCCTTAATTCAGCCCGTTAATTACAGTTTTGGTTATTATGATAATAACACAAACACTTACATTTTAAGACCAGTAACATTAAATTTAAGCGCTTATGTTGAAAAACCAAATCTTTACATACGGTTTAGACATAATGCCCCTGCAGGCAGTTATTTAATGGCTATAGATAATGTAAAAGTTACAGGAGAAGGTTCAAAGGGTACAGATGTAGTATGGACCTCTGATGTTGGAGGCTTTACATCTACAGTTCAGAATCCTACAAATGTTACGCCATTAGAAACAACAATTTATACTGCAACCTATACCGATTCCAAAACCGGATGTCCGGGAAGTGCTTCAGTAGAAGTTGTTGTTCGTCAACCTCCTGTAGTTTCTATTACCGCCAATTATTGTGGAGACTCAAGATTTATTGAGTTAATTTCTGATAATGAATATGCCACATATGTATGGCAATCTGCCGGTAAAACTATTGGAACTTCTCGTAGCATAGACGTTGAAATCGCTCAAACTTATACTCTTACAGTTACAGATAGTTTTGGTTGTAGCGGAACAGGATCGATAAACGTATCTGATGAAAGAATAACAAATGGTGATTTCTCTCAAGGTGCAACAGGTTTCTATACAGATTATAGAAATCGTACCGGACCTGGAAATGACCTTTATCCCGAAGGAGATTATGCTGTAGATTTTAATGCTCGTAATTACCATAATAACTTTTATGGTAAAGACCATACTACTGGAAATGGTAAGTTTTTAATGGTAAATGGGCATCCAGGATCTGGAAAAGTTATTTGGAGACAAACCATCAACAATATCCAACCTAATACCAACTATTATTTTAGCGCATGGGGAATGAACTTAAACCCCGGCAGCCCGGCGAGATTACAATTTCAAGTGAACGGAGTACCCACTGGTACTATTGCCGATTTAAAAAATGCCCCTAAACCAACTAGTGATAGTCAAGTGAACACAAACAACTGGATTCAGTTTTACAGTAACCCATTCTGGAACTCAGGTAATGCTACTACTGCTGTGCTGGAAATCATCAATCTAGAAACTATAAGAAGTGGTAATGATTTTGGTTTGGATGATATATCTTTTGGTACTTTAGAACCTATAGTATTTAGTATAGACCCACAAAACAACTCTGCTATATGTTCTGGTGGAACCTTAGAATTATATGCTAATATCGAAGGAGGACGAGCCCCCATCACTTACCAATGGAAAGATAATACCGGGGCCATCGTCTCGACAGAAGAAAATCCAATTCTTGAAAATGTTACCGCTTCTAATTCCGGAACCTATACACTTAGTGTTAGTGACGCATATGGATGTACTCCAACGACTGGAACTACTCAAGTAACAATTATTCCTGAAACAATAGTAAGTGCAGGAGACGATCAGACTATTTGTGCTGAAACAGCAAACATCCAGCTACAAGGAAGCGTATCCGGTTCAATTACCACCGGTAGCTGGACTGGAGGCACAGGAACCTTTACTCCTAATAGAAATACCCTTGATGCAGTATACACTCCAAGCAGTCAGGAAATTACCGCTGGTACAGTAAGTTTAACGCTTACTTCTTCACAACCTGATGCTCCCTGTACACCTGTTTCCGATGATGTTGTTTTCACTATTAATCCCACTCCGGTAATAGATAGAATTGAAATAACAGAACCTTTATGTAATTCAGGAAATAATGGAAGCGCTAAGGTAATTGTATCTAGTGGTACTGGGCCATACAACTATCTTTGGAGTGATGGACAAACCACAGAGACCGCAATTAACCTAATTGCCGGTACCTATTCGGTAAGCGTGACCGACTCAAAAGGTTGTGCAACTACCTCTTCCACCGTAAGCATTGAAGAGCCTTCTCCTATAGCTATAATTTCCACAAATTTTACTCAACCTACCTGTTTTGAAGGTGAAGATGGAACAGCTAGTATTGAGATAGAGGGTGGACATCTCGAGGGTGAAACTCCGCAATATGTGGTTAGCTTGCTAAATAATACAGGCGATGAAGTATTTAATGAAAGTAGCAATACAACAGGAGTACTCACTGTAAGTGATATATCAGCCGGAAATTACACATTTGTGGTAACTAATAGCAACGCCTGTACAGCAACAACTACCTCGTTAACCATCACACAACCAGAAGAAATAATTGCCAATGCTGGGGATGACATCACAATAACGGAGTGCGGAAAATTTATCACCTCTCTAAATGCCCAACAGGTTAATGCTGCTTTAGGCACTGGTAGTTGGACTATCATTGAACCTACAGGTGGCGGTGGTGGCTCCTTTACTGATGCAGGTAATTACAACAGTTCTTTTCAAGGTGTCGCAAACACTATTTATACACTTCGCTGGACAGTTAGCCCTGCTACCGGATGTGATGACGTTATAGACGAACTAACAGTAAAGCTTCCAGACAATTGTAGCACATTAGATTTTGATGGAGTAGACGACTATATCGATTTTGGAGACACCTACAACCTCCGCAATAGTGATAACACATTTTCTATTGAAGCATGGGTTAAACCGCATAGCTTAAATGGTATAAATACCATTGTATCTAAGAGAAATCTCAATGACCTGCCTTCCGGTGGATATGATCTTATTCTAAACAATGGGAAACCTGCTCTAAGATTGAATAATAGAACTGTACTTACAACACAAACTATTACAACCAACAGATGGTACCATATTGCTGCTGTACAAGAAGGAAGTCTTATAAATATATATATAGATGGTATCAAGGTAAAGTCGGATAACCTTTCTGTGAAACCAGGAAATATTTCGGCTCCAATGCTTATAGGTGCAATGTATGATCCATCAAATGTTCTGGTTCCTAAAAATTATTTCCACGGTTGGATGGAAGAAGTACGCTTATGGAGCACTGCACTTACAGAAGAGCAAATTCATTTCATGATGAATCAACGCATAAAAGCAAACGCGTCCAAAATAAGAGGAGAAGAAATTCCTTTAGATGTGCCTGGAGATATTACATGGAATACTTTGGAGGGTTATTATAGACTTATCCCTTCAGAGATTCAGAACGGATATACCGTAGATCTTGCTTCTAATTCTGTTAACGGTCAATTAAAAAATATTCAAAGTGTACAAGAGAATACTGCTCCATTACCTTACTTCTCAGTTAAAGATGGAACTTGGAGTGATAGTAATATTTGGGCTCATCCTAATGTCTGGGATTATCCAAATGCTAAAGGAGTGAATTCAGAAAATATAGATTGGAATATTGCGCGCATCTCAAATAATATTACTTCTGGAGGAAGGGATATAACCTTACTAGGCTTAGTATCTCAATCTAAAGAATTGAGTATCGCAAATCCTAATGAAAGCTTAGATGAGGAAAATTCCGGGCAAGCACTTACGGTAACTCACTACTTACAACTAGATGGAAATATAGATCTTACCGGAGAGTCACAATTAGTGCAAACTCAAGGAAGTATTTTAGAGCCTACAAGCTCTGGCTATATAGAGCGCGACCAACAAGGAACACAAAGTAGCTTCAATTATAACTACTGGTCGTCTCCTGTTGTAACCCAAAACACCTCTAGTAATACTTATACCGTTTCTGACGTTATGTTAGATGGTACCAATTCTTCCACACCAGAGGCTATCAAATTTGGTGGTGCTCATACATATGCCGACGGCGAACGGACAACTCCTATTAAAATAAGTAATTACTGGGTATATAAATTTAGAGGGGATGCTAACCAATATAGCGAATGGAAACATGTTGGAAGCACCGGCACCTTAAACATAGGAGAAGGATACACTATGAAAGGTTCATCAGGAATCGCAGCGATTGCCGATAGACAGAATTATGTTTATCGGGGTAAACCAAATAATGGAGACATAACTTTAACAATTGCAAAAGACCAAAATTATCTACTAGGCAATCCATACCCTTCTGCCATAGACGCTAAAAAATTCATCTTAGATAATTTGAAAGACAGTGGTGGAAATAACACTAAAAATATTTTCAATGGAGCTCTTTATTTTTGGGATCATTTCTCAGGTAAAACCCATAACCTTGCTGAATATGTTGGAGGTTATGCTACCTACAACCTTATTGGCGGGGTAAAAGCTATTGCTAACGATGCCAGAATAAATGCTAATGACAGTAAAGGAACGAAAGTACCACAGCAATATATTCCTGTTGCTCAGGGATTCTTTGTCAATACAGTACTAGATCAAGATCTCTCAGGAAATTACACGGTTGAAGGCGGAGATGTCATTTTCAAAAATAGTCAGAGAGCTTTTGTAAGGGAATCTGCTGCTAAATCTATTTTCTTAATTCAGAATCCTACAGTAACCAAAGAAAATATTAAGCAAGCAACAACGGAATTCCCTAAAATTCGTCTTGAATTCAAATCTCCTCAGGGTTACAACCGAGAAATTTTAGTGGGAGTCGACCCAAATGCCAGCAACGGCTTCGACCTGGGTTACGATGCTCCTATAAATGATCTGAACAAAGAAGACATGTATTGGGTTATCGATGGCAAAGAATTCGTAATTCAAGGAGTATCTAATTTTGAAAAAGAGCAGGTTTTACCTCTTGGAGCTATTTTAGCGGAAGAAGGAGAATTCGTCATCAAGATAAGTGAACTCGAAAATGTACCGGATGAAACCAACCTTTATATAAGAGATACAATTTTAGACACGTATCATGACTTGAAAGGAGCCGACTTTAAATTTACCGGTGGAACAGGAACACACAAGCGTTTTCATTTAGTATTCTTCAATCCTAAAGACCCAAAAGGAGAACCAGATCCTACAGAAGAAGAGGAAGAAGATGGGGAAGAATTATCGGAAGGAGATATGGATGTTATCTATTTAAATAATGACAGTGAGATCATGTTACTTAATCCTCATGAATATGAGATTAGAAAAGTTATTTTATACAACCTATTAGGTCAGGAAATCCAAAGATTTGAAGAAGTGACAAGTGAAGACAAAAAACGCATACCCGTTCCGGCATATTCTTCTGCAGTATATATAATCAAGGTTTTTTCGGAAGCAGGCACACTGTCGAAACCTATAATTATTATGAGGTAAATAGATTATTTTCAGCATAAAAAAGCCTGCTTATAGTTTAATAAGCAGGCTTTCTTAATTTTCAGTTATATCAGGTTGGATAAAATTATCCTCTATATTTTATGGGAAGATGAACCACTTTTTTGGTTTCATAAAATTCTTCGTCAAAGAAATCGGCTAGATCATAAATTTTGGCAGTTCTATAATTTTCTAGTTCTTCGGTAAGATCACCGCCTTTCAAATATAAAATCCCATTTTTCAGTTCGTGATTATTTGCCTTCGCAATCTTACCTTTCACCCAATGCACAAAAGTTGGCATTGCTGCTACTGCTCTACTAACAATAAAATCATAAGTCCCTTCTACTTCTTCTACCCTAGAATTGGTAGTGGTAACATTTTTAAGTCCGAGTCCGGCCACAACTTCATCTACTACTTTTATCTTTTTCCCAATAGAATCTACCAAATGGAATTGAGATTCTGGAAACATAATTGCCAAAGGTATGCCGGGAAAACCTCCACCCGTACCAACATCAAGGATTTTAGAACCAGGCCTAAACTTCTGCACTTTTGCAATTCCTAAAGAATGGAGTACATGTCTCAGGTAGAGTTCATCAATATCCTTTCGCGACACTACATTAATTTTAAGATTCCAATCATGGTACAATTCCTGCATTAATTCAAATTGCTGAGCTTGTTCTGCTGAAATTTCCGGGAAGTATTTTCTAATTAATTCCAAAGCGTTTATTTTTTTTGCTAAAGTAATTAAAATTGACACGTTAATTTTACCGAATTTGCTTATGTAAAATATATAAAGTTTTACCTTTGGAAATAAGAAAAATAAAAATGTTAACAAATCAAGATACAATTCGCTTTTCCCGAATAGATTCCGGAAAATTTTTTAGAACCTTAAATAAGCGAGTAAACGAATACTTCAAGGATAACAACCTGGCCAAGACTGGTAATTGGAAATTACATCTTAAAACAATAGTGATGTTCTCCCTTTTCCTTGCTCCATATTTTTTAATTCTGAGCTTGAATATTTCACAATGGTGGATGTTGCTATTAACCATCGTTATGGGTGCAGGAATGGCCGGTGTAGGAATGAATATCATGCATGATGGTAATCATGGTTCTTATTCTTCTAAGAAATGGATCAATAAATTTATGGGAGGAACCATATATGTGCTTGCAGGAAATGTTTATAATTGGCAGGTACAACATAACGTGCTGCACCACACTTACACCAATATTCACGGTCACGATGAAGATTTGGATGCGGGTAGAATTATAAGATTCTCAGAACATGCTGAATGGTCTAGATTCCACAAGTTTCAGCATTATTATTCTGTATTTCTTTACGGGTTGCTCACTTTTAACTGGGCTTTAACCACAGATTTCAAACAAACAAAACGCTATTTGTCACGAAAGTTGTCTTATGGAAAATTACCAAGTCCTGTAAAGCAATGGAGCATCATAGCCATTACTAAGCTTATTTATATAAGTATATGGATTGTTATTCCTATGCTTATCTTATCGATATCATGGTGGAAGATACTAATAGGTTTTTTTGTAATGCACTATACGGCCGGCTTAATACTAAGTATCGTATTTCAACTTGCTCATGTGGTAAAGGAAACAGAAATGCCTTTACCTGATGATACCGGATCTATGAAAAATACCTGGGCAATTCACCAACTTTTTACCACGGTAAATTTTGCAACTAAAAACAAATTAGTGAATTGGTTTACTGGTGGCTTGAACCATCAGGTAGAACACCACATCTTCCCAAATATCAGTCACATTCATTACAGTAAGATTGCTGAAATTGTTAAGCAAACAGCACAGGAATGTAACTTACCTTACAACGAATTCAAAACCACTCGTGAAGCAATTATCGCTCACTTTAGTCATTTAAAAGCAATGGGAGCAAAACCAGCTATCTCATCTTAAGTTTAATCTAACCAACAATTATTTCATGCATCAACAACTATCTGACAGAATTAACAGTATGGCAACTTCACAAACTTTAGCTATGGCAGCTAAAACACGTGAGTTAAAAGAAGAAGGAAAAGACATTATTGGATTAAGTTTGGGAGAGCCAGATTTTAACACCCCAGATTTCATTAAAGACGCCGCCATTCAGGCCATTAATGATAATTATAATTCCTATTCTCCAGTAGATGGATATGTTGAGTTAAAGGATGCCATCATTAAAAAATTTAAAAGAGATAACCACCTAGATTATAATAGATCTCAAATAGTTGTTTCAACCGGAGCAAAACAATCTTTAGCTAATGCCGCTATGGTCTTGTTAAATCCGGGAGACGAAGTATTACTACCTTGTCCTTACTGGGTAAGTTATGCTGAAATCGTAAAACTTGCAGAAGGTGTTCCGGTAGAAGTTCCAACATCGGTTGAAAGCAATTTCAAGATCACACCGGCTCAATTGGAAGCTGCTATAACTCCAAAAACGAAAATGATCTGGTATAGTTCTCCTTGTAACCCAAGTGGCATGGTTTACAGTAAAGAAGAACTACGAGCACTTGCTGATGTACTGGTGAAATACCCTAATATCATTGTAGTGAGCGATGAGATCTACGAGCATATCAATTTTGTTGGAGGTCATGCCTCTATGGCTGAATTTGATGACATGTATGATAGGACCATCACAGTAAATGGAGTTTCGAAAGCTTTCGCAATGACGGGTTGGAGAATTGGATATATAGGTGCTCCAGATTGGATCGCTCGTGCCTGTAATAAAATGCAAGGTCAAATTACCAGTGGTGCCAATTGTATTGCACAGCGCGCTGTTATTACTGCATTAGAAGCTCCGGTAAGTAGTATCAAATTCATGATTGACAAGTTCAAGGAGCGTAGAAAATTAGTTATTTCTTTATTAGATGAAATCGAAGGTTTTAAAACAACAGAACCTGAAGGAGCTTTTTATGTATTTCCTGATGTTTCACATTTCTTTGGAAAAACATTAAAAGGGCATAAAATTAATAATGCTACAGATTTTTCTATGTTCTTATTAGAAGAGGCTCTAGTAGCTACAGTAACGGGAGATGCTTTTGGAAACCCTAATTGTATTAGGCTATCTTATGCTGCAAGTGAAGATCAAATTAAAGAAGCGCTTAAAAGAATTAAGGCTGCAGTTTCTTAGAAAGAACTTCTTTCTTCAAAATATAAAAGCTCCGTTTGAATTATACAAATGGAGCTTTTTTTATTTCTAATAAATCAATTCCATTATCTATTCCTCCAGAAGAATGGAGTTAATAGTATTAGTACGGTAAAAAGTTCTAATCTACCGATAAGCATTAAAAATGAAGACCACCATTTTCCGGCTGCAGGCAATACATCATAATTATTCACCGGCCCTAAAGCTCCTAGCGCAGGTCCAATGTTACCTAAGGAAGATGCAGAACCCCCAATTGCGGTTTCAAAATCCAATCCCATAAATGCAAATACTAAGGCTCCAATGATAAAAGAAAGCATATATAAAATAAAGAAGCCAAGGATATTAAATACGATCTCTTTATTAATAGATTTTCCATTATAGCGAACCGGTAAAATAGCATTAGGGTGTAAGCTTCTTTTAAATTCGGTTATCCCGTTTCTAATTAATATTAGATGCCTCATAACTTTCACTCCTCCTGATGTAGAACCAGCCGATCCTCCTAGAAACATTATCCCGAAGAAAAATACTGTTAAAAAAGGTGTCCACAGCGTATAATCGGCACTTACGAATCCCGTGGTAGTTACTACGGTTAACACCTGAAACAAAGAATGGCGGAAAGCGCTTTCTGCCCGGCCCCAAACCATGGGGTGTGTAATGGAAGAAATTGTAATATCGGCCTGATAATAGATAATTAATGCCGATATAACTGTAAATGATATTATAAAAATGGAATACCATTTAAACTCGTCGTCATGTATCACTTTTTGAATTCTGCCTTTAAAACTAAAGTAGCTTAACACAAAGTTCGATCCGGCAAGGAACATGAAAACGATAATAATGTATTGAATTAAGGGCTGGTCATTCCAATAGGCGACACTTGCATTTTTGGTAGAAAAACCTCCCGTAGAAAGGGTGCTCAATGAATGATTTATAGCATCGAACATGCTCATACCCGCCACTTTTAATAAGATGGTCTCAGCTATGGTATATAAAACATATATTAACCATAATCTTTTGGCTGTATCGGTAATTCTTGGTTTCAGCTTATCGGCACTAGGCCCTGGGGCTTCGGCTGCAAAAAGCTGCATCCCTCCTATTCCCAGTAAAGGTAAAATTGCGATTGCCAGTACAATAATTCCCATTCCCCCTATCCAATGTGTCAAACTTCTCCAGAATAAGATACCTTTTGGTATTGATTCAATATCATTTAAAATGGATGCCCCGGTGGTTGTATATCCGGACATTGTTTCAAAAAAGGCATTGGTAAAACTGGGAATAGCTTCACTTAAAATATATGGCAATGTTCCGCTTAAAGCCATAAAAATCCAACCAAAGGTCACTACAATATAGCCTTCCCTCTTTTTAATCTCTTTTCGGTGTCCTCGTGTGGCAAACATGAGGAGTGTTCCCACAAACATGGTAAGAAGTGAAGCAGTAGAAATTTGCATTGCCACCCCATCATTGTAATACCAGCTTATAATTACTGCAAAAAGCATGAAGCCTCCATTACATAGAAGAAGCAGCCCCATAATATGCAGAATTATTTTATAATTCAATCTTGGCATTACAAAAACAGTTTTTCAACCTTATTAATAGATCTTGGCAAGCAACATACCACTATTCTGTCTCCAGATTTTATCATAAAATCTCCTAATGCAATAAGCCCTTCACCATCTCTTATAATCCCACCTATAATAGCAGAACGGGGAAAATCAAGATCCTTTATTCTTTTATTGCAAACCTGTGATGAAGGTTTCACAATAAACTCTAACAGCTCAGCATTCATATTGTTAAGCTTGGTCATTGCAACCACTTCTCCTTTTCTTATATATCTAAAAATATTATTGGCAGCCAGTAACTTCTTATTGATCAATGTATCTATTCCAATAGAGTGACTTAATTGAAAATAATCCATATTTTCTACCAAAGCTATGGTCTTTTTCACGCTTTTAGATTTTGCTACAAGGCAAGACATGATATTGGTTTCAGAATTTCCGGTAACCGCAATAAATGCATCCATATCATGGATATTCTCTTCTTCCAGAAGTTCTACATTTCTACCATCACTATTAATAACAAGCGTTTTTGGCAGCTCATCGGCTAGATCAAAAGCCTTCTCTCTATCACTCTCTATTAACTTAACATTAAAGTGATTGGAACAAAGATCCTGAGCGGTCTTTTTACCTATTTTACTCCCGCCAAGAATCATGACATTTTTTATAGTTTGCTTAACCTTACCCGTTAATTTGTACAACTCTTCCACACCACGATTGGCGGTAATGAAATACACCTGATCCCCCTCTTTAAATTGGGTATCACCTCTGGGAATTAAGGTATACTGAGTTCCAAAACGTTGGATAGCAATTGGCACAAAGTGAAGTTCGGGAAATATCTTCGCGGCATCTTTCACCGTTTTCCCCACAAAAGTGGCTGTACGCGAAAGATTGAGTCCTATCATAGTTAAGGCGCCATCTTCAAATTCGTACGTATCATTAAAGGCCGATTGGGTAAGTAATAGAGAAATTTCCCTTGCAGCGAGAGCTTCGGGAGAGATCAATTCATCTATTCCAAATTGCACAAACCCAATTTCCTCTTTATTCTCTAAAAATTCGGTGTTAGAAATACGAGCTATCGTACGCTTCGCACCCAGTTGTTTAGCCAATACGCATACAGTAATGTTAGTAGCTTCACTGGAGGTTACTCCAATAACGAGGTCAACGTTTTTAACCTGTGCATCCTTGAGTATTGATATTGATGTGGCATCACCTTTGATCGTTCTGATATCCAAATGGGTATCGGCATAAATCAAATTATCCCGATTATTGTCTATAAGAGTAATATCTTGGGATTCATAGGAAAGTAATTTTGCCAAATGAAAGCCAACTTCACCGGCGCCGGCAATTATTATCTTCATATTAAGCGTCCAATTGTATGAAAAATCAAATGTACGGTATTTTATACAATTGAAATCTTCTCATTCTTCAATAAAAGTGCAATCTTATCAACGCAATTATTCATTATCACTTATCTTTGGACAAATTTTACAAATGGAAAAGAAAATCACTCCTTATAAGGATTCTGAGCTTAATAAAAAGAAGCAGGTAGAACAGATGTTTGATACTATTTCAGGCAATTATGACGGACTTAACCGAGTAATTTCTTTTGGAATAGATATTAAGTGGAGGAACAAAGTGGTAAAACTTGTAGAGCACACTAATCCTGAGACCATATTAGATATTGCCACGGGAACAGGCGATCTGGCAATAAATTTGGCACGTACCGGCGCTAAGGAGATAATTGGTCTGGATATATCTGAAGGTATGCTATCGGTTGGGCGAAAAAAAATTGCCGACAAACACTTATCAGGAAAGATTAAAATGGTACAAGCAGATTCTGAAGCACTTCCTTTTGAAGAAAATTCTTTTGATGCAATAACTGTAGCCTTTGGCGTTAGAAATTTTGAGACCTTAGAAAAGGGATTAACTGAAATTTTCAGAGTTTTGAAACCCGGAGGAATTTTTGTTATTTTGGAAACATCGGTACCTACTAAATTTCCCTACAAACAAGGTTATAAGTTTTATTCAAATGCCTTACTACCATTAATAGGAAAAGCCTTTTCTAAAGATAAAGTAGCTTATTCCTATTTAAGCGAAAGTGCTGCTGCATTTCCATTTGGAGAGAAGTTCAACAATATTTTACGAAAAATTGGGTTTATAAACGTAGAAGATAAACCTCAAACTTTTGGTGTAGCTACCATTTATACTGCTTCTAAAAGATAATATGAAAAAAATTATTGCCACATTCGGGTTATTATTTTGCTTTTTTCAGGGAAATGCCCAATTATTTTCAGGGGAATCCATCATCAACCAAGAAAATTTTGATAAAAAAAGATGGTCTTGGGGTTACTATTTAGGATTTAACACCTATGATCTTGACTTCAATTTAAAAGACTTTAAGCCTACCGGGCCCTTCCAGGACAAAAACTACAATGTTGAAAAAACAATTGGTTTTAACGTTGGATTGGTAGGAAGCTTAAAGCTTAATAACAATCTGGATTTACGCTTAGAACCTGGTGTTAGTTTCAATAAAAGAAATTTTCAATTACTGAAGGCTGATCAGAATACCTTTAGGGAAATAAATTCCACTTACGTCCACATTCCACTTTTGCTAAAGTTCTCAACTGATAGATTAAATAATTTCAGACCTTTTGTGGTTGGAGGAGTTTCAACCTCTCTAAACTTATCAAGCAATGAGAACAATCCAGATGATAATAGTGTGGGACAATTCAGGATGAAAACCAATACCTATTATTATGAAGTTGGATTTGGAATAGACCTCTATCTATACTACTTCAAACTTTCACCTTCAATAAGAGGCGTATTTGCTATTAATGATGAATTGGTACCAGATGACAGTCCTTCCAGTATATATACCGGAAATGTAGATACTATGAAAACCAGGGGAGTTTTTATCAACTTTACATTTCAATAATTTTCCTGGCGCTTAAATTCTCCTAACAATATTGCAGTAGCGGTTGCTACATTTAAGCTTTCAGTAGTATTTGAGTCGCCGTATTGAGGTATGTTGATTTTTTGCGAGACGTATTTACCTACAGACGTTGAAATGCCATTAGCTTCATTTCCCATAATTAGAATTCCCTTCTCTGGCAGTGTAGCGGTATAAATATTCTCTCCTTCCAAATATGCACCCATCACAGGAACCTTCTCCTGCATTTCAAGCACTGCAGACAGGTCTTTATATACTATTTTCACCCTAGTAATACTGCCCATTGTTGCCTGAACCACTTTGGGGTTATAACAATCTACGGTATCTTTAGAGCAAATTAAGGTTTTAATCCCAAACCAGTCGCAAAGCCTTATTATAGTACCTAAATTCCCGGGATCCCTTACTCCATCCAACGCCACAACCAGGTTTTCAATCTCAAGCTTTTCTTCTTCTGGTATTTTAAAAAGAGCTACTGCAGTTTGCGGTGTTTTTAATCGACTTATTTTTTTAAGTTCTGCTTGGTTAATAACAGACGTTCGTGATTTGTTTGAATTAAATATATCCTCCGTGGTAAAAAGACTATCCAATTCAAATTTTGAATCTAAAACTTCCGATATCCCCTTTATTCCCTCAACAACGAAAAGACCAGTTTTTGCCCTGACTTTTTTTTGCTCAAGACTTGTTATTAACTTAATTTGGCTTTTACTAACCATGTGAATAATGTATTTTTGAACTCTTAATTTAGCTTTATTGAAACGCCCACTCGCAAAAATATCGTTATTTATTTTAACCCTAAGCTTTTTAATTTCCTGTAATGCGGTAAAAAGGGTAGAAAATGATCAATTACTTCTTACAGAGAACACTATTTTTCTAAATAACGAAAAGATAAGTGAGCCACGAATTTACAACCAGCTCTACCAGGAACCTAACGCTCGCCTTTTAGGAACTCCTTTAAGATTACACTTTTACAATCTTGCTAAAAAATATCCTGATTCCAGCTTTCAGAAATGGCTTATTAAAAAGCCAAATCGCGAAGATCGATTAAATAATATCTATTCAAAAAAGCAGGTGGTTAAACTTAACGAGGCCTATGTTGATTTCAACAATTGGATCAAGAAAACAGGAGAAGCACCTGTAATTATCGATGAGGAGCTCACAAAAAAATCTGTCAATCGACTAAAAGCATGGTATTTCAATAATGGTTGGTTTAATGTGGAGACCGATTATGAGATAAAAGTTTTGGAAAATAAAAAAAAGAGGGGAGAAATTGAATATTCTGTTATTTCTCATAAGCCTTATATCATGGATTCTATTTTTCAGAGAATAGATTCAAAAGTTATTGACAGCTTATATCAAGTAAATGCCTCCGAGTCTATAATTAAACCCGGTGTTCAGTATAAAACGCTTGATATTAATGCCGAAAGAGATCGATTGACCCGGCTATTTAGAAATAACGGAGTTTACTTTTTCGATCAGGAGTATATAAGCTTCGAAGCAGATACTGTAGATACCAATCATAAAGTGAACACTACCGTAATTATAAATAACAGGCAAGTATCTGAAAATGATGTAAGTGTAAGAGTTCCTTTCAAGATTCACAAGATTAGCAAAGTGAATGTTTTTACAGATTACACTTTTGCAAATAGGTATCAACCAGTACAGGATAGTATTGAATACAATGGATATACTATCTATAGCTTTGATGAATTGGAGTATAAACCAAGGGCTATTACAGACGCCATATTTATAAGGCCCGGAAAGATTTTTAAAGACACCGACAGAACACGAACATACAATAGAATGAGTTCTTTGAGAGTATTTAAATATCCTAACATAGAATACACTCTTGACCCTACCGATACTACAAATACCGATCTTGTCGCTAATATTTTCTTAACCCCTCAACCCAAATATTCCTTAGGTTTTGATTTCGATATTTCCCAGAGCAATATTCAAGACTTCGGAATTGGTTTTGGAGGATCGCTTCTTATTCGAAATGTTTTTAAAGGAGCGGAAAACTTTGAAATTTCAGGAAGAGGAAGTGTTGGATCTTCATCTGATGCCGCCAAAGGAAGCTCTAAAGATAATTTCTTTAATATTTCAGAGATTGGAGCAGACATAAAACTAACCTTTCCAAGGATATTTCTTCCTTTCGATACCGAAAAATTCATACCTAAGTTCATGTCCCCTTTCACCTCCCTTAGTTTGGGAATAAGTACTCAAAATAATATTGGATTGGATAAACAAAACTTAAACGGAATTCTTAACTATAGATGGTCACCTTCCCGCATTGTAGCTAATAAGCTGGATCTTTTAAACATTCAGTATGTAAGAAATTTAAATACCGGTAATTATTTTAATGTTTATAAAAACTCATATAACACCCTAAATAATATAGTACAATCAGGAGAAGTGGTGACCAATCCTAACTATTTAGATGCCGATGGCACTTTAATAATACCTGAAGGGGCTGAAAACTTCATCCAAGATGTAGTTTCAGGAAACACCCAAACTTCAGGACTTACAGCCGATCAAAAGAATGAAATTAACGGTATTAGCGAACGTAAAAACAGGCTTACCGAAAACAACCTTATTTTTGCTTCCAATTTCACCTACACCTCAAACAATAAGGAAAATTTATACGACGAGGATTTTTCTCGCTTCCGATTCAAAGTAGAAACAGCAGGTAATCTACTCTCTGCTGTATCCAGTTTAACGGGCGCCAGCAAAAACGAACAAGGTTCCTATGATGTGGTTGGAGTTAACTTCTCTCAATATGTCAAAACTGAAATAGATTACATAAAACATTGGGACTGGGGACATAAAAACATTCTGGCTATAAGAGGTTTTGGCGGAATTGCAATCCCTTATGGCAATGCCAACAGCATCCCATTCATTAGAAGTTTCTTTGCAGGAGGACCAAACGATAATAGAGCCTGGCAGGCTTACGATCTCGGTCCTGGAAGCAGTGGGGGGCGCAATGAATTTAATGAAGCCAATTTAAAATTGGCTTTCAATGCCGAATACCGCTATAATTTATTCGGTGCTTTGAACAGTGCATTTTTTATAGATATTGGAAATATCTGGAACGTTCTGGATATTGTAGAAGATGAAGCTTCTACTTTTACAAGTTTGGCCGATCTTAAAGATATCGCGATTGGCTCTGGAGCAGGCTTGAGATACGATTTCAATTTCTTTGTACTTAGATTAGATGTAGGGTTTAAAACCTATGATCCCTCGCTACCTTTAGGCGAAAGATGGTTCAAAAACTATAATTTTTCAAATGCTGTCTATAATGTAGGGATCAATTACCCTTTTTAAACAAACAAATTTTATACTTTTGTAAACCTTAATTCCAATTATAAAACGATGAGTCATAATATTAAACCAGGCGTAGCCACAGGAAAAGAAGTTCAAGAAATTTTTAAATATGCTAAAAGCAAAGGTTTTGCTTTGCCTGCGGTTAATGTTATAGGGTCTAGCACTATAAATGCCGTTTTAGAAACCGCTGCCGAACTTAATTCTCCGGTAATTATTCAATTCTCAAACGGAGGTGCACAGTTTAATGCCGGAAAAGGGCTTTCTAATGAAAACCAGAGAGCTGCTATTGCAGGAGGTGTAGCCGGAGCTAAACATATTCACGAATTAGCAAAAGCTTATGGCGTTGCAGTTATTCTTCATACAGACCACTGCGCGAAGAAATTGTTGCCTTGGATAGATGGATTATTAGACGCCAGTGAAAAACATTTCGAGCAATTTGGAAAACCCCTATATAGTTCTCATATGATTGATCTTTCTGAAGAACCTTTAGAAGAGAATATTGAAATATGCAAGACCTATTTAGAGCGTATGAGCAAAATGGGAATGACATTAGAAATAGAGCTGGGAATTACCGGTGGTGAAGAAGACGGTGTAGATAATACTGATGTTGACGATTCTAAACTTTACACGCAGCCAGAAGAAGTTGCCTACGCATATGAAGAATTGAGCAAAGTAAGTGATCAATTCACAATTGCTGCTGCATTTGGGAATGTACACGGTGTTTACAAACCCGGAAACGTAAAACTTACTCCCAAAATCCTTAAAAATTCACAAGAATACATCACTAAAAAATATAACGTAGAGGAAAATCACATCGACTTTGTATTTCATGGTGGTAGTGGGTCTACTGTTGAAGAAATTAGAGAAGCAATTGGATACGGGGTTATCAAAATGAACATAGACACCGATCTTCAGTATGCATTTACTGAAGGAATTCGTGATTACATGGGCAGTAAAGTAGATTATCTAAAAGCTCAAATAGGAAATCCTGAAGGAGCCGATTCTCCAAATAAGAAATATTACGATCCAAGAGTATGGTTGCGCGAAGGAGAGTTAACTTTTAAAGCCAGATTAAAAAAGGCTTTTGAAGACTTAAACAACGTAAATACTCTTTAAAAAATATCTTAAGAAGATAGCCTCTAATGGCTATCTTCTTTAATTACAACTATTATTTATGGCTTGGTTTAAAAGAACACAAAAAGGTATTCAAACTCCTACTGAACAGAAAAAAGATGTACCTAAAGGATTATGGTACAAATCTCCAACAGGGAAGATTATAGACGCAGAACAGCTGGAGAACAATTTTTATGTAAGCCCGGAAGATGGATACCATGTACGTATAGGAAGTGTAGAGTATTTTAAAATTCTTTTTGACGACAATAAATTCAAAGAACTGGATAAGAACATCTCATCTAAAGATCCTTTGAATTTTGAAGACACCAAGAAATATACCGACAGGCTGAAAGCTGCTCAGGAAAAAACAGGTCTTACCGACGCTGTTCGTACAGCGGTAGGAAAGTCTAAAGGAAAAGATCTGGTTATTGCCTGTATGGATTTCAAATTTATTGGTGGCTCTATGGGATCTGTTGTTGGTGAAAAAATTGCCCGCGCTGCAGATTATTCACTAAAGCACAATATTCCTTTAGTAATAATTTCAAAGTCTGGAGGAGCAAGAATGATGGAAGCTGCGCTTTCTTTAATGCAACTAGCCAAGACCTCTGCAAAGTTAGCTCAACTCGCAGATGCCAAAATACCATATATTTCACTTTGCACCGATCCTACCACAGGTGGAACAACAGCATCTTTCGCAATGCTTGGAGATATAAACATTTCTGAACCGGGAGCACTAATCGGGTTTGCGGGACCAAGAGTGGTTAAAGATACTACAGGGCAAGATCTCCCTAAAGATTTCCAGACAGCTGAATTTTTAAAGGAGCATGGTTTTCTGGATTTTATTACCCCAAGATCAGAATTAAAAGACAAGATCAACCTTTACTTAGACCTTATTCTTAATCAGCCGGTTAGATAAAATTCGGTCGCTTAGAGAGTTATAGCAATAAAAGTAAATATTCAATATACATTTATCAAAAATATAGTATATTTGCGGCTTGACAGAAAAGCTGTCAATACATAAAAATCATTAAAATTAATATTGGAATGTATTTATCTATTGAAGAAAAACAAGAGTTATTTGCAAAGCATGGGAAAGGTAAGAATGATACCGGATCAGCTGAAGGGCAAATAGCATTATTTACTCACCGTATCTCACACCTTTCGGAGCACTTGAAAAAGAACCGTAAAGATTATAATACTGAAAGATCTTTAGTATTATTGGTAGGTAAAAGAAGAAGTCTTCTTGATTATTTGATGAAAAAGGATATTATGAGATATCGTGCTATCGTTAAAGAATTACAATTAAGAAAATAATTTCAAGGGGCGTTTATTCGCCCCTTTTTTAGTTTTTTGTCATTTTGTTTTTAGTGAATTATTTCATTCATTATCATTAAATTAGAGCAACATTCTGGGTACATATAACTACACGGAATTCCAGAATAATTTTTCATTGGTCACGCAACAACTACACAACAACACAACTTGTTCGTCATAAGACGAAGACCATTGTATAACACAATTCGCATAGCCGCGAATAAGAATCAAAACACACAGTATGATACCAAAAGTTTTTAAAGAGGTAATCGATCTTGGAGATGGAAGAGAGATCTCTATCGAGACCGGAAAATTAGCAAAACAAGCACACGGTTCGGTAGTAGTAAAAATGGGTAACGCAATGTTACTTTGTACCGTAGTATCTTCTCACACTCCAACCACAATGGATTTTTTCCCGTTAACATTAGATTATCGTGAAAAATTTGCCGCTGCAGGTCGATATCCAGGTGGTTTCTTTAAGAGAGAAGCCAGACCTAGCAATGAAGAAATTTTGGTAATGCGTTTAGTTGACCGCGTATTAAGACCACTTTTCCCTTCAGATTATAAATTTGAAACCCAGGTAATGATCCAGCTTATGTCTCACGATGATGACGTAATGCCAGATGCATTAGCAGGATTGGCAGCCTCGGCCGCTATACAACTTTCAGACATCCCTTTTGAAACTCCAATTTCAGAAGCACGTGTAGCTAGAATTGATGGAGAATTCGTTATTAACCCTAGCCGTACCGATTTAGCAAAAGCCGATATCGACATGATTGTAGGTGCTTCTGCAGATTCAGTAATGATGGTAGAAGGTGAAATGCACGAGTGTAGCGAGGAGGAAATGGCTGAAGCTATTAAATTTGCACACGAAGCAATTAAAGTTCAAATTGATGCACAAGTTCGCTTAGCTGAGGCTTTTGGTAAGAAAACCCCACGTGACTACGAGCCTGAGAAAAAAGACGAGTCTATTAAAGACCGTATAAATGAAGCGGTATATCAAAAGATATACGACATTGCAAAACAGGCACTTCCAAAGCATGACCGTGCAGATGCATTCTCATCTCTTAAAGAAGAAGTTAAAACTCTCTTTTCAGAAGAAGAATTAGAAGAACATGGTGGCTTAATCTCTAAGTATTTTAAAGAAGTTCATAAAACTGCTGTTAGAGACCTTACCCTTAAAGAAGGAATTCGTTTGGATGGTAGAAAAACTGATGAAATTCGACCTATTTGGAGTGAAATTGATTACCTACCATCTACACATGGTTCGGCTATCTTTACTCGTGGGGAAACTCAAGCTTTAGCTACAGTTACCTTAGGAACATCAAGACAGGCAAATCAAGTAGATCTTCCAACCTACCAAGGTGAAGAAACTTTTTACTTGCATTATAACTTCCCACCTTTCTCTACAGGAGATGCTTACCCTTTAAGAGGAACATCAAGACGTGAGATTGGACATGGAAACTTAGCACAACGTGCTTTAAAGAATATGATTCCTACAGACTGTCCTTATACAGTACGTGTGGTATCGGAAGTGTTAGAATCTAACGGTTCTTCTTCTATGGCTACAGTATGTGCAGGAACAATGGCACTTATGGATGCAGGAGTTAAGTTGAAAAAGCCAGTTTCTGGAATTGCAATGGGATTGATTTCTCAAGGTGAAGACTATGCTGTTCTTTCTGATATTTTAGGTGATGAAGATGCTTTAGGAGACATGGACTTTAAAGTAACAGGTACTGCTGATGGAATTACAGCTTGCCAGATGGATATTAAAGTAAAAGGTCTTTCTTACGAGATTCTTGTTAATGCACTTAAACAAGCTCGTGAAGGGCGTCTACATATTTTAGGAAAAATTCATGAAGCTATTGCAGAGCCAAAAGCAGCTGTAAAAGCACATGCTCCTAAAATGGTAACAGTAACTATTCCTCAAGACTTTATTGGAGCCTTGATTGGACCGGGAGGAAAAGTGATTCAGGAACTTCAAAAAACTACAGGAACTGAAATTGTTATTAATGAAGTTGATGAGCAAGGTGTGGTAGAAATTCTTGGAACCGATCAGGAGGGAATTGATGCAGTACTTAGAAAAATTGACTCTATTACCTTTAAACCTGAAAAAGGAAGCGTTTACGAAGTAAAAGTGATTAAAGTTCTTGACTTTGGAGCTGTTGTAGAGTATGTTGATGCTCCAGGTAACGAAGTTCTGTTACACATTTCTGAATTGGCATGGGAACGTACCGATAATGTAACTGATATAGTTAATATTGGAGATGTGATAGATGTTAAATATTTTGGAGTAGATCCAAAAACCAGAAAAGAAAAAGTTTCAAGAAAAGCTTTATTAGAAAAACCGGAAGGTTATGTGGCAAGACCACCACGTGACGATAAAGGTCGTGATAATAGAGGATCTCGTGATAATAGAGGTCGTGATGACAGAAAACCAAGAGAGAACAGAAACTAAAGTTTCATTTCAATCTTTAATTTATTTAAAAGAGGCAAACTTAATAGTTTGCCTCTTTTTTTTATATCATAAGCATTATTTTGCTTTAGGGATAGTAGCGAAAAGCCCACAGCGACTGGAAGGAGCGAGGACTTCTAGCGAATAGCCCGACCCGAAGGGAAAAGCCCTAAAAAAAATTATCAACAAGTTTGTAACATTTTGCGAACTCTCTACGTATAATAACTACAAGAGCTATTCACAATAAAATTCCAAGGAGAAGATAGATGAGACAACTTAAGATTACGAAGCAGGTTACAAATCGTGAAACTGCATCGCTAGATAAGTATTTGCAAGAAATAGGAAAAGTTGACCTGATTACTGCCGATGAAGAGGTGGAATTGGCACAACGAATTAAAGCCGGTGATGACCGTGCATTGGAAAAATTAACAAAGGCCAATTTACGTTTTGTAGTATCTGTGGCTAAACAATATCAAAATCAGGGGTTAACACTTCCTGATCTTATTAACGAAGGAAACTTAGGATTGATTAAAGCAGCGAAACGTTTTGATGAAACACGTGGTTTTAAATTTATTTCCTATGCGGTATGGTGGATTCGTCAGTCTATACTTCAGGCATTAGCTGAGCAATCTCGTATTGTGCGTTTGCCATTGAACAAGATTGGATCTATTAACAAGATTAATAAAACATTTGCTTTTCTTGAGCAATCTCATGAGCGCCCACCAAGTGCTGAAGAGATCGCCAAAGAATTAGATATGACTATTAACGACGTTAAAGAGTCTATGAAGAACTCCGGGCGTCACGTATCTATGGATGCGCCGTTGGTAGAAGGAGAAGATTCTAATCTTTATGACGTATTACGTTCTGGAGAATCTCCAAATCCTGACAGAGAATTATTACATGAATCTTTAAGAACCGAAATAGAAAGAGCCCTAGAAACATTAACTCCACGAGAAGCAGATGTTATAAGATTGTATTTTGGATTGGGAGATCAACATCCAATGACTTTGGAAGAAATAGGAGAAACCTTCGATCTTACCAGAGAGCGTGTTCGCCAGATAAAAGAAAAAGCTATTAGAAGATTGAAACATACTTCTAGAAGTAAAATATTGAAAACATACCTGGGATAAATTACCAGGTAAAGATGACAACAGTACATCTTCAATAATTTTTATTGAAGAATAACTGTTCGTTTTTTGATTGATGAATGACCCCGGAGTGATGACCGGGGTTTTTTCATTTCTATAAACCACTATTTTAAGAAAATTATAATACTCTCATCGATGAATAAGGGCTCTTAACCATTATAATTTATCTATTTTTAAGTTTACTTAACCTAACATTAAATTTTATATGCGTTTTGCCATTAGTTATGTAAGCACCGTAGATAGGGAGCTTAATGAAAAAGAAATCATTGAAGTATTGGATTGGAGCAAAAATTGGAACAACAGTCATAATATTACCGGTCTATTACTTTATTCAGAAGGAAACTTCTTTCAGGTGATTGAAGGAGAAAAAGAAGATATTAAGTCATTATTTGAAAGAATAAAACAAGATTCAAGACACCATAACATTATCAAAATATTTGAAAGAGAAATACATAAAGAGGCTTTCGACGGGTATATTTCTGATTTCATATCAGAAAACACTCAATACAAAAGGAAAACTGTTGAAAATTACATAAATCATATCAAAGTATTGGACGAAAGCACTCAAAAAGCGGTCATTAATATCCTGGGGCATTTTATAGATAACAACTGCTAAGTTTATTCTTTCTATTTTTGCACTTCACAATCACGACACAACATTTATGACACCTAAACTTATTGCCCCCTCGGTTTTAGCCGCCGATTTTGCCAATCTTCAAAGAGATCTTGAAATGATTAACTCCAGTGAAGCCGATTGGTTTCATATAGATATTATGGACGGAGTATTTGTACCTAACATTTCATTTGGAATGCCGGTATTAAAAGCTATAAATGAACATGCAAAAAAAACCATAGATGTACATTTAATGATCGTGGATCCTGATAGATATATCAAGGAATTTGCAACTTTAGGCGCGAACATCTTAACCGTACATTACGAGGCCTGCCCTCATTTACACCGTACCCTGCAGGCAATTAAAGCGGAAGGTATGAAAGCCGGGGTAGCAATTAATCCGCATACAAATGTAGAATTATTGAAAGATATCATTCAGGATATCGACCTAGTATGTGTAATGAGTGTTAACCCTGGTTTTGGCGGACAAAGCTTTATAGAAAATACTTATTCAAAAGTTCAGAGATTAAAAGAAATGATAGTAACCCATAATGCTCCTACCCTCATTGAAATTGATGGAGGAGTTACAGATAAGAATGCTTCTCAATTGATAAATGCTGGAGCAGATGTACTGGTAGCAGGTAGCTATGTCTTTAAATCTGAAGACCCATTAAAAACTATAAAAGGACTTAAAGAAATTGCAAATTCATAATTCTCAGTACGATCTTATTATTATTGGGGGCGGGCCAATTGGTATTGCCGTTGGCCTGGAAGCTCAAAAAAACAATCTCTCTTATCTTATTATAGAGAAAGGATGTCTTGTTAATTCCATATATAATTACCCCAGTAATATGTCGTTCTTTTCAACCTCAGAAAAGCTGGAGCTGGATAATATTCCATTTATAAGCACCAATCCGAAGCCAAAAAAAGCCGAGGCTCTTGAGTATTATAGAAGAATAGCCACCTCAAATAACCTTAATATCAATTTATTTGAAATGGTTACCGGTGTAAATTCGGAAGATGAAGAGAAACATGTGGTGAGCACGAATAAAACCACCTATACCGCTAATAATATAGTAATAGCAACCGGTTTCTATGACATACCCAATTACCTAAATATTCCCGGCGAGCAGTTACCTAAAGTAGCACATTACTACAATGACCCTCATTACTATGCCACTCAAAAAACTATAGTTGTTGGAGCGAGCAATTCAGCAGTTGATGCTGCTCTGGAAATTTACAGAAAAGGAGGTGATGTTACTATGATAGTTCGCAAACCGGAAATTGGAGAGAGAGTAAAATACTGGGTACGTCCGGATATAGATAACAGAATTAAAGAAGGTAGCATTAATGCTTATTTTAATGCCAGCCTAATAGAAATAAAGGAAAAAGAAGTTGTTATTGCTACTCCTGAAGGGAATAAAAGTATAGAAAACGATTTTGTATTACTATTAACCGGCTATCGTCCTAATTTTGATTTCCTTAAAAAAATAGGTATCAGGTTATCTATAGACGGCAAGCAAATTCCTAGTTATAATGATGAAACTATGGAAACCAATATTAGCGGCATTTATTTAGCCGGGGTAGTATGCGGCGGTATGGAAACCCATAAATGGTTTATAGAAAATTCCCGAGTCCATGCCAATATGATTGTTTCCAGTATACTGAAAAAACAAAAAAAGACCGTGTAAAATCACAGTCTTTTTTTGTTTAGAAGGCAAATCATTTAAGCGAAAGGCTCATAATTACGAGGCTCATGCTGAACGGTTACCCACTGCAAACGAGTAAATTCTTCAAGAATAAAATCTCCATTAAAACGACCTAATCCCGATCCTTTTTCTCCTCCAAAGGGAGCATTCGGTTCGTCGTTTACAGTTTGATCGTTTATATGTATCATACCTGTCTCAACCTTTTTAGCAAAGGCAAGACCTTTTTCAACATTTCTGGTAAATAGCGCCCCGCTCAGTCCAAAATCCACAGAATTTGCGATTTCCAAGGCTTCCTCTTCATCACTAAATCTTATAATCGGTGCAACAGGACCAAAGATCTCATTTTTTGCAATAGCCATATCGTTGCTTACATTATCGAGCACCGTTGGCTCCAAAACATTTCCTTTATTCTTACCCCCTACTTTTATTACAGCTCCAGCAGCTGTACTTTCCTTTATATCCTTCAGAATTCGTTCTACCTGGTCATGATCAATTAATGGTCCTATCAAATTTTTCTTATCGGCTGGATCACCAAATTTCAATTCTTTAACTTTAGACACAAATTTTTCAACGAACTCATCACCAATTTTCTCATGTACCAACACTCTATTAATGGACATACAAATTTGACCTTGATGCATGAATTTCCCGAAGACAGCAGCATTCACCGCCTGATCAATATCGGCATCCTCCATAACAATGAAGACGTTGTTACCACCAAGCTCTAACGCAACTTTTTTAATAGCTTCTCCGGCAATTTTACCAATATTACGTCCAACCGGTGTTGAACCTGTGAAGGAGATCAGTTTAGGAATAGAATTCTGCACGAAATAATCGCCAATTTCTGAACCTCTACCTACAACCACATTAAAAACTCCTTTTGGCAACCCTGCTTCTTCAAATATTTTTGCAGCTAGTACCGCTCCAGTTACAGGCGTTTGTGAGGAAGGTTTAAGTACAATTGTATTTCCTGTGGCCAAAGCAGGTGCTATGGAACGCATGGAGAGGTTTAGTGGGAAGTTCCAAGGGCTTATTATTCCTATTACCCCTAATGGTTTTCTATAAGCTCTACTCTCCTTACCAGGTGTTAAAGAGTCAAATATAAACCCGTGAGTCCTGGTTGGAAACGATGCGGACTCTCTCATTATCCCAAGAGTGATTTGTACTTCAACCTCAGCTTTTACGATACTACTTCCCGCTTCCTTAACCAGCCAAGCGATAATTTCTTCTTTCCTGGCTTCTATAATAGAAATAGCTTTATTAATTATTTCTATTCGTTCTTTGGGAAGTGAATTCCCCCAAGTTTCGGCCGACTTTTTCGCTGAGTTATAAGCATCGTCTACATCCTTTTTGCTCGCACCTTTGTAAGAATTAATAGGCGACTCATCAAAAGGGTTAATATTTTCGATGACCGAATCATCACTCCCATCAACCCATTTTCCTGCAATATATTGTTTGTTTAGATCTTTGTACTTTGTCATTTTTTATTTTTGAAATTATACAAAACCTGTGATAATTGCAGTTAAGGAAGTGGTAAATAAAAAAAGGCGATTTAACAAGTGTTGAATCGCCTTAAAAATTAAACTCCATTATTTTATCACATAACAATTACTTCATTATTATAAATACCTGTCTTTTTTCTGCTTAATAATTGTCCATAAAATTCTAAATCTGTTTCATTCGATTTAAACGACTTTTTTAACCATTTTTTCTTGTCCGATATAGAATAACTCATGATCTTAATTTCGGGATATTGAGAATTACTATCATACTGTTCCACTCCAATTTCAATGGAATGATTCTCTTCGTTATATGCTACGAACTTTGCAAGAAAGTTATGCTTCAATAAGGAAACGAAATCTTCCGGTAAAGATTTACAGTTGGTACATTCACTTAAATACTCATCAACTAAGCTTTGCATTTCATTTTCTATTTCTGGCTTATTATAATACATGGTCATAATCTAAAAATCATTGGTTACGAGCATAAATTTATAATAAGCATTCCCCTATCAATTTTATTTGTAAAATGTTTAACGCTTAAGCTTAAAAAACTCCAAAAAAATTAATTGGGTAGAACTGGAGGGGATTCTCTTTTTGATCTTGATTCCAATGTTTTAATAAAATCGATTAAAGCTAGCTTTTCATAATTTGAAAGCTGAAGTTTTTGCAAGATTGATGAAGTTACAGGGAATAATGTATCTTTTAACTGACTCCCTTTCCTTTTTGGTTGGGGCATGCCGGCATTATACATATTAATTACCCCTTCTAAATGCGGGAATAAGCCATTATGCATATACGGACCCGTTCTTGACACCTCCCTTAAACTGGAAGTCCGAAATTTACCAATATCTTCTTTTCTTCCCGTTACTTCATAAAGCCCTAGATCTTCAAATTTCCTTCCGTAATATGTTAAACCGGTATTATGAAATTTATTATCTGAAAAGTATCCGGTGTTATGGCAGTTAATACATCGGGCTTTGGTTCTAAACAAATGCAATCCCAACACTTCCGTATTTGAATAAACAGAAGAATCGCCATTTATGAAGCGATCAAATTTTGTACTTTCACTCACCAGGCTACGTTCAAACGTGGCAATCGCCTTTCGTATTTTACTTTCATCTACTCCCGGCTCATTAAAAGCTTCTAAAAATAGAGGTTCATAACCTTCAATTTGTGCTATTTCCTCTACGGCTAAATTAATATGGAAATTCATTTCCAGACTATCGCTAACTGGAAATGCAACCTGCTCTTCCAAAGTATTTGCACGACCATCCCAGAAGAAGCTAGTGGCATATCCAACATTTAATAAAGTCATTGCATTCCTTCTTCCTAGCTGCCTGTTATGTCCATAACTAACTCTTCGGCTATCGCCCCAACCCAATTCTGAATCATGGCAACTGGCACAGGCAATTTGCGCACTACTTGATAACCTTGGGTCAAAAAATAAGGTCTTACCTAATTTCCTTTTGGCATCGGAATAGGAATTATTTTCAGGATATTCTAGATCAGATAAATGACCTATATCTTCAAAATCCTGTAATACCAGAGAATCAAGTTCTGGTTTTGGCCAGGTAGTGTAATCTCCGCTACTATATCTCATTCTAAGATCATCAATGTCATACTCCTGATATACTTTGAAACCTGTAAACGCAGTAATGACCGTTATTAGAAAGAGGGTTTGAACTTTTTTCATATTAATAATATACAGTTAACCCCATTGAAGTCTGAAATCGATTGGGTGCAGTGTTGCTAAAATATTTGAGATCATTTAAGGCCCATAAATTCCCGGCTTTAATATGCAAGAGGGTATTAAATTTATTTGTTGAAGCCAGCTTTAAATTTACTCCCACAGTTAAATCTAACAAATCGCTACTAAGCATTTCTACATCTGGATATATTACATCATTGTAATAATCTTTCAAGGCCAAACCTGCATAATCATTTTCAGCTATATTCTGTAAATATATTTGATTACCATTAATGAATTCTGAACTCAAATTATATTTCAATCCAATTTCAGCAAAAGGAGCTAGGGCGATATGTTCGTTTAATTGAAAAGATTTTAACCCGTAGAACGCAAGATTCACGTTGTGCAGATTAGATTGAGTAGCTGCCAATGCATCTTTCTGGCTTACATTTGAATACGAGATTTTTGTACCTACATCAAATAAGGTCTGTGTATTATTTTGCCTTATATAACCCAAGTTGAACAGTGCACTATTCTTATTTAGGGCATAGCTCTTTCCACCTTTAGAAAACCAAAAGTTATTTCCTGTGGTATTTTTAGCTAACACTTCAACCTTTAAACTTTTTAAGGGAGTTATTTTGTGAACAGCAGTTAATTTAAATTCAATAGAACTTGGTTTAAAAGTTGCAAAATAATTAGAGTGATCATCCTCATCTTCAACCTCCTTACTTCTATACGTAATTTGTTCTTTTTTGAGAAATGATAAATCTGCCAAAATTAAATTTTTTGTCGAGGTATAAGTGTAACCAAGATTCAAGCCTTTTCGTTTATAACGCCGCAGTGTCGAGTTTTGGAAAGTATTAGATAAAGAACCGTATCCCGCAATCCACTTCACGTATATGTCGTAATTCACGGGGATATTCTGATCATTATTAGAAAATTTTATATCATTTTGCACATGTGTAAAACCATATTCTCCCGCAATTTTTAAACTATGTTGCTCAGATATCTTATAATTGGCTCCCCCTGTAACTCCAAGATCATTATAAGTTATTTCAGGTCGTGGATCTAAGTCTGTTCTGTATTTGTTAGCAAGACCATATTCAATATTCAACAAAAAATGAAGTCTATCTGTTAGTATGGGGATAAATAAGCCTCCCTGTAAATTGTATTCCTGATTACTCCATTTTGCTCCTTTTGAAACACCAAAATAATGTGGATCTGGCATCACCCCTTCATCAGGAAGTTGATAAGAAAGATTCCATTTCAAATTATCATAATATGATTTTTGAATGGAAAGATTTCCGAAGAATGTAATACCCTTTTTATTATGATAGATCCCGGTGGAGGAAAGTCCAAATTCATGAATTCCTTCAGGTTCTGCCCCTTGTTTAAGCTCGCCTGATGCATAATTATAAAATAAAGACGAAGCGGTATAATCGGCTATGGGAGCATATAAGTAATTATTGGGATTGGTTCGTATTCCTTTTAAAAGATCAGCATAGAAATAATTATCTACCGCATTACTATTTGCAGAATCTTGAGCCCTTAAATTAATATTTACAGACACCATTATAATAATAAAAAAATACCGCTTCATGTTTTATTATTCTATAATTACCTGTGGATGAGCTAATACTTCAAAATCGTTTGAAGAATTGTTAGTGTCTTGATAGAATACCTTCCCATCCAGCTCTCTTTTCACTTTTCTTATTACAGATTCTGATGAATACTTCCCGGAAATGGTTGCTATTTCACCTGCATCAATCTCATCTGCCAATCGTTTAGGCTTCGCTTTAGAAGGATCGATATTTTGCAGTTCCACGCCATCCAGTAGTGCAGAATTTGGAATTTGTTTGAAAGTAGCTACCTCATCATCATAGCCATCTATACCAACACTTGGCAAGGGCACAGCATTCCATTCGCTAAACTCGGTTTCGGAGGTGAAGAATATCACCAATGCCTCCCTACCAAAAGGATCTAATATTAGGTCTTTACCGCCGTAGCTTTTAAATTCAACTTCCATATTCACCGCGTTAGGATTATCGATGTCGGAATCTAACCATGTTTTTCCTTGCGATTCCTGGTAAGGTCTATAATAAGCTTCAAAAGGCGCCTGGCTAAGATCGATGGTTCTCTCTGGCTCCGGCACTTCAAAGGTTACCGTTTCTCCCTCCTCATCTTGTACCACCAAAGGAGCTTTATGGTTTACCGCGGTGGCCGCAATAATTACGCTTTTACCTGAGCCTAATGGGTATTCCGTTCCATTTCCGGGAATTTTGATCACCTCATCGGAGTATACATATTTTGAGTTTGCATTTTCAATGTCGGCCTGACCTATAGACATACTCCAGTCGTATTGTCCATTGGGCAAATAATAATCTTTTGGAGTGGATGATACCGAAGAAGTCCCTTTTATTTGTGCAATATGCAAGCCATCAAGATATATGGTTTCATTTGAATTATTATGTATTTCTATGAACAGGTCTCTAAAAGATGCGCCCAGCCTAATATCAGATCCCGCGTGGTAGATCTGTTTAATTATAAGGTTTCCTATTCTCCCGGTTACCAGTTCCAGACTTGTAGAAGTATTAGAAGTCTCATTAATTACCAGGTTTTCCAGAGATGCATTAAATGTCACATTTTCCTGTACTTCCTGTCCCGAAAATTCCTGATACTGCTCTGGAGTAAAAGTTCTTGATACATTTACTTTATATATTCCGGGAACCACTTCCAGGCTCGCTATTCCTGATATATCGGTTACCACTGAATAATTTTTTCCGTCATCATTATTAACCAATTTAACCTCGGCATTGGCTGCAAACTGATGATCGTAATTCTCGTTATAACTTATTTCGAAATTATGAGCGACGGGAGCTATAAAATTAACATCGTCATCTTTACTGCAGGCAAATAGCAGTGCACTTAAACCGAATAGTAGAATTTTTTTCATGATATAAAACTGAGTTAATTAAAAATTGATTAGAATTGATATTTAATTTGTGCGCCAAAACTGATTAGGCTATTTCTCTTACTACTTGTTTCATCAACCGTAACGACCGGATGATAATTCAAAAAGTTATTTGCATATACCGACATACTTAATCCATTAAGAAGTTCTTTCGTTGCTCTAAGGTGAAAATTATGATACGCCGGGGTCTTTTTATCTTTTGCTTCTGATGGGCTAAGCAATAAACCATCATATTTAGAATCTCCTTTTTCCTCTTCTGCTATTTCTATTCGCTCGGCATTAGCATTAAGGTATGCCGTGGGATAGATATTAGAGGTACTTGCATATATGTTTTCCTGTGTAAATTGCTCGGCAGTAAGGGAAAGCAAAAGTCCTAATTCTGATAAGTGATGAGTTATTGTAGCTCTTAACCTTAGTCTATCTGACTTTGAAGGGAGCCCATTATAAAATCCATATAGAATATCCTCTTCAAGCACATTATTATTTTTCTTCATTTTTTCTAACTCCGAAACCGAACGTGTATAGGTATACGAGCCATTTAAGCTAAGAGATGTATTAATAGCTTCAATTTTTCGAAAATTCAAATAGAATTCAATTCCCTTATCTACAATTTGCTGTGCATTCTTGCTAAGCGAATAACTTAAAATGTATGGGGAGTATCCGGAGACCACATAATTAGGTGGCATGTTAGGTATAGAAAAATCAAACTCCACTATAGGAAAAGCCACTTTTTCAAGTTCATTATAGCCCGTTATTCCATCGAACGTATGATTATAATATGCAGTAAAAGCAAAATTTCCAAAGGAAGGGTTATAATTAAAACCAACTTCATATTTCCAACTTTTTGAAGGTTCCAATTGGATTTTGTCCAACTCCTTCTTATAGGTCTGAACTAGGTTAAAGGAATAACTTGAAGTTCTAAAGTCTCTTATAAGAATATCAAAGTATTTGTCTCCCGGGTAAATTTGAGCAAGAGATGGTGCTTTGGAAGCAAAACCTAAGCCTCCTCTAATACTTATTTTCTTTGTTAGTTCATACCCTAAATTTATACGCGGACTGTAACTTGAATATGCATTTTGAATATCGTAGCGTAAACCAAGATTTGCGTATAATTCCTTCCCACTTTCAAACTTCCATGTAATATTATCTTGAGCATACAATCCAATATTTACGCGAGGTTTAACATAGCCATCATAATCGAGGGCACGTATTCCCTCGCCCGAGCTTAACGAACTTCCACCTCCGCTAAGAGTAACCTGTGTATGTGCATTTTTAGGATCATATGATTTCCCCTTTCCTCTATTGTCACTATAAGATGTATTAAGTCCAAACGATACATTCTGCCTTAACTTATTTGAAGAAAATTCCTTATCGATGGATGTGGTTGCACTTAAATTGATGGGCTGCCCATAAACCTCTTTAACTTGCAAATAGGCTACTGGCGTATAACCCGCCGTAAATAGCCCTGTCTCCATGCTTTGCGGCACTACTCTACCACCATCATTTTTGAAAGACTGCGCAAACGAGTGCTGATAGGAATAAGAATAACCAAGCGTGAAGTTGAAATTATCTATGAAGTTACTATTAGGCTTCCAATTAAAACGATTGCTTAAATGTATTCCTCGGTCCTTTCTAAATTTAGCATCTTTACCTCCATCATCATTATCCTTGTCATAATTCGTGTCGTCTAAATTATTATGAAGAGTTAAAGAGAGTGTATTTCTTAGCGTTTTAGATGCATTATAAACCGACCAAATTACCGAAGCAGTAATTCTATTATATTGTTCTAAACTATTTCTTGGATCTGAATTAGCATTCAGATAATCTAAAGATAAGCTAAGGTTACCAAAATTAGTTAGCCTCACCCCTTTACTTAAGCTCACGGCTGTATTCCCCTGGCGAATGCTTGAATTAATAGTAAATGGTGTAACACCAGCTTTCCTGTTTATCTTTATTAGCCCACTGGTAAGATCTCCATATTTTGCATCAGGTATCCCACTAATTACCTCAACTTCTTCAATATTAGATGCTGGAATAGTTCTAAGGTCGATACCAGAATTTAAATTATCATAAGATGTAAGTCCGCTCGAGCTATTATAGCTTTGCATATTCTCATCGTTAGAAAGTTTCACTCCATCCAGAAGATAGGATACTCCAAAAGAATTGATAGAGTTTGGCTGAGCGGTACGTAAAGAAATACTATTGGAAGCATTAAGCGAAGGAGGTGTGATTTCCTGGCCGGGCAATTGTTTTAAAATATCAGAAAGACTGTAAGATTGCACCTGACTAAGAGCATATTCTCCCAAGCTAATTGCCGATCCAATTTTGCTTCTTTTAGGAACAGCAGTTACTCTAACCTCATCAAGTCTCAAATTATCCGGGTGAAGAAAAATTGAATCGGAGGTTCTTTTTAAAAAATCTTCATCAGATAAAAGAAAGGGCGCTCTTCCTAAAATTTTAAATTGAATTTCAAAATCACTGTTCTCAACCAGAAAGTTGAACTCTCCCTTTTCATTACTTACAGTCCACTCATTTCCTTTTAAATTGATTACAGTAACACCTTCAAGAGGCTCTACGCCATCTTCAGAAAAGATCACTCCATCTACCGGAACCTGACTAAAAACAGTATAACTGAAAAAGATAAAAATGATAGATATTCTCATGCCTAGATTTATTCCGGGCAAATATATAATCTTATTTATAATAAGTCTAAATAAATACACTTAAATATATTCATTCTAATCTCATGTAAAACCTCGATGTCAACTTAGGCGATTCTTTAAGAAAAATCAACAATCATAAATAATAATAAATGTATAAGCAAATAGTTTGGAATAATCTAAATAGGAGCGTAATTCCATTTAATAATGATAAATGAAATCAGAGCGCGTATTTTAAATATGAAAAATGTCATTAAAAAATTGATTGTCAACTTAATTAAATTTGTATAAGATCTGAAATTGACATATTCGATTTAATATCAGCTTTTCAAGCATATAATGAGACCTGCTAAAATTTACAGTTCTTTATTATTGGTCTATGCTCTCATTCCAATTAATTTTCAGTAAATTTCTAAATAGACTTCTAGAATATAGTTTTCTTACTGAACTTAAGGCTCGGATTGATGATGCTTCTGGCCACTATCCAGCTAAAATTAAATTGCAAATTTCTATCAATTTATGATCAAGTCATTTTTATTTACCATACTTGTATTAATCCCTATAGTGGGATTCTCACAGAAAAACGACAGTCTGACTGAACCTATTATCTCGATTGAAAAGGGGAAGCTCTTAAAAAATATTAATATCACGTTCGATATGCGCATGGAGTTTCAGGCATATACCTTTAGGGGTGGTGACCACTATTACAATGGGATGCAATTTCAAAATGGCCATACAGCCCTGGGAATTTCCGGAAAATTACATGAGAAGGTCAACTTTCATTTTAGAAACCGCTTTAATAAAGGGAGCGATGTACAAACCCTGGATCAACTGGGAAGCAATATCGAATTGGCCTATATAGACGTTAAAGCCAGTCCTGCCCTTAATCTATTAATGGGGAAAATGAGTGCGTTTTATGGTGGTTTTGAATATGAGTTTAGTGCCATGGATGTTCTGGAATACAATGACATTCAAAGCAATGCCCTAGCCTATGTTACCGGGGCAGGAATTACTTATCAAGCCTTAGAAAATCACAAATTTGGGTTTCAGGTTTTAAACTCCCGAACAATGCACTATGATGACCTTTACGGCGATATAGTTGCACAAGATATCCAGGAACCTACCTGGCCGGTGGCAGTTGTGGGAAACTGGCGCGGAAGCTTTTTTGATGGAAAATTCCAAACCATTTATAGCATGAGTTATTCCAATCAAGTAAAAAGTAAAGGCACCTCTTTTTTTACTTTAGGCCACAAATACCAAAACCATAATCTAACTGTAATGTATGATTTTAATTATAGTTTTGAACAGGTAGATACCAAGGGTATTATCACTAATATTTTGGCTAACGGGCAGGTTGCAGAGGATGTGATGTATATCGAAAATTGGTTAAGAGCAGAATATCAATTCAGCCCAAAATTTAAAGGTTTATTAACCCTCATGACCAGTAGCGCCTATGATGACGTGAAAAGCAACCGAAATCATATGAGAACAAGCTATGGAATGATCCCAAGCGTTTATTACACCCCATTTAAGAATATTGATGTAAGATTTTACATAGCTTATATTGGCAGATATTTCGAACATTCCAGTTACACCATAGAAAAACTGGATGCGTCCAACTATAATAAAAATGAAGTAAGAGTTGGCTTTATCGCTCCCCTATTGTTATTGTAAGATTACATCGCCATTAAACTTAAGGGCTGAATATTTAAAGGGATTAAGAATTAAATAGAATTTATAAAATCTATACATATGAAAAAAACAGTTGTAGTGCTTATTTGTACTTTAATATCGATTGGAATTAATGCCCAAAATGTTATTGGTGCCTGGGAAAACTATGTAACTTCTGAAAATGGAGAAAAATTAAGAAAGGTGATTATTTATGCGGATGGTTATCAAGTGTTAACAACATATAATGCAAATACTGGAAAATTTATTCGTTCCGTTGGAGGTACGTGGTCCTTGGATGGAGATGTGATAACACAAAAAGTAGAATTTCACACAGAGAATTCTGAACTTGTTGGCACTGAGGGAAGTTTTAAAGTGATTATTACTGATGATATATTTGAAATGGTTGATAAAAACATGAAATTCATAAGAATAGATAATGGTGAACCAGGGAAATTACAAGGCGCCTGGTTAATGTCTGGTAGAACAATAGAAGGTAAAACTCAACTGCGAGAAACAAGTGGGCCGAGAAAAACGATGAAAATTTTATCTGGAACTCGATTTCAATGGATAGCTTACAACACCGAAACAAAGCAATTTATGGGAACAGGTGGAGGCACCTACACTACCATAAATGGTGAATATACAGAGAATATCGAATTCTTTTCCCGGGATGATTCCAAAGTTGGGCTTAGCTTAAAATTTAACTATAGTCTAATTGATGGCAAATGGCATCACACAGGATTGTCTAGTAAGGGAGATCCTATTAATGAAATATGGAGTGTAAGGGAATAATTTTATTCAGAAGGAGGTATAAATAATGAAAGACTAATAAAGCATATAAGCCATACCCTGTTGGATATGGCTCATACACCAACCTTAGAACGCTTTATGTGCGATTCACGGGTTTATTTGTGACCCCGGCAGGATTCAAACCTGCAACCCTCAGAGCCGAAATCTGATGCGCTATTCAGTTGCGCCACGGAGCCATTAATATTGTGCTCTAACAAGCAAGTAGTAACCTAGTTACTTAATTTTTTCTTTACAAGCATTGAGATAGTCTTACCATCAGCTTTTCCTGCTAACTCTGCAGAGGCTAAGCCCATTACTTTCCCCATATCTTTCATACCTTCAGCACCAGATTGAGCGATTATCCCCTCTACTACCTTCTCTACCTCTTCCTCACTTAACTGGGCAGGTAAGAACTGCTCTATAACTGCGGCTTGATCTAATTCAGGTTGAGCAAGATCTTCGCGCCCCTGCTCTACATAGATGGCAGCACTATCTTTACGTTGTTTCACTAGCTTTTGAAGCAACTTTAATTCTTCTTCCTGGCTAAGATCTTCTTTTGAAGAGTTTTCGGTAGCAGCTAATAAAATACCGCTTTTTATAGCTCTTAAAGCTTCCAATTTCGTAGCATCTTTCGCTCGCATTGCAGCTTTCATCTCTGTCATCACCTGCTCTTGTAAACTCATGATCTTTAATTTTTAAGGTGTGCGAATATAAAATAAAACCCGAAATTCTGCAATGAATTTCGGGTTTATAAAGGGTGTAGAAATACAATTAATCTACATTATCATGTAAATATGAATTATTACTTCTAAATTTAAGTTCTTCGTTGTCTCCGCTACCCAAAGTAGTTCTAGAGAGTTTTTCCTCCCCGGCCTTAGAATTATCAAGATCTATTCCCGCACGTTTGTAGGCTGGCTGTTTTTCAATTTCATCTATTTGAGAAGCGTTACTTCTAAATTTATAATTAAACTCTTTCATCTTGGCTCTTCTCTCAGCCGCACGCTCTATTAGTCCATCAGAAATTGGATTGTTGAAAGGATCCATATCTTCATCAGTTGAAGGAGCAGAAGGCTCTTGTGGGGCTATGGTTTTCTTTTCAAAAACAATTTCCTCTTCTTCCTTCGCTTTTGCCGGAGCAGGCTTCGATTTTTTAAGCATTTGCTCTACTTCCATATAATCGTCTAAGCTATAACGCTTAATTCCAGTATTAGAACTTTCAGTAACAGGAATAATCTCAATTGGTTCATTCACTTCCATATCCATGGTTGCCTCATTGAAATTATGAACTATCCTTTTTGGCTGAGCTTCCTCCTTTTTAGAAACAGGTTTGGAACTCACCTCTTCTTTATGTGAAGCTCTTGGCTTATCTTCTTCTTTTTTGTTAATAGGAAAATCAAAAGTGAACATAAATTGATCTTCACCTTCAGAATCTACTTCCTTAGGTTCCTCCACCTCAATTCCGCGAACATCATCAGAAGCATCTGTGATAATGAAATCCTCTTCCATATAATTTACTTCTTCGTAAATCACTTCCATATTTCTGGCACTGGGAGGAGTGCTTAAATTATAATCTGATTTTGGTTTAGGAGCTACCGCAGGCTCTTCCTCATCAAGACTATGTACTATTTTCGGTTCTTCAACTTTCTTTTCGTCTAAAGGTGAATTTGCAGCCTGGTATTTATTAGATGAAAAATTATGTACCGCTCTTTGCTCATCTTCCAGTGTGTGGATGATCTTCTTGGTTTCGGTATTAACAATCTCGTTTTGTTGCTCTACATTAAAACCTGTAGCAATAATAGTTACAGCAATAGCATCATCTAAGCTCTCATCTTCACCAACCCCCATAATGATGTTGGCACTATGTCCAGCTTCTGATTGGATATGATCGTTAATTTCACCTATTTCATCAATAGTAATTTCTTCTGAACCAGAAACGATTAGCAGTAATACGTTCTTAGCTCCTTTAATTTTATTGTCATTAAGTAAAGGGGAATCCAAAGCCTTCATAATAGCATCACTTGCACGACTGGCACCAGACGCAGAAGCCGATCCCATTATAGCCGTTCCGCTATTACTTAAAACTGTTTTCGCATCACGTAAATCGATGTTTTGTGTGTAGTGATGTGTAATCACCTCGGCTATACCTCTAGATGCTGTAGCCAAGACCTCATCAGCTTTTGAGAAACCAGCCTTAAAACCAAGGTTTCCATAAACTTCACGCAGTTTATTATTATTTATAACGATCAAAGAATCTACATGGCTTCGAAGTTTTTCAACCCCCCGTTGTGCCTGCTCATTTCTCATCTTACCTTCAAACTGAAAAGGGATTGTTACTATACCTACGGTAAGTATATCCATCTCCTTGGCTTGCTTGGCAATAATTGGCGCAGCACCAGTACCTGTACCACCACCCATTCCGGCAGTGATAAATACCATTTTTGTATTGGTATCCAGCATTCGTTTGATCTCCTCAAAACTCTCTACAGCAGCCTGCTCACCCACTTCTGGATTTGCTCCTGCTCCCAATCCTTCTGTAAGGCTAACCCCTAACTGAATTTTATTGGGAACCGTGCTGTTTTCCAAGGCTTGCGAGTCGGTATTGCAAATAACAAAGTCCACTCCCTTTATTCCTTGTTGATACATGTGATTAATAGCGTTGCTACCACCTCCACCTACACCAATCACCTTAATGACATTTGATTGGTTTTTAGGTAAATCGAATGAGATATTTTCGAATTCTGTACTGCTCATAAATCCTGATTTACTGGTTCTATATATTTTACTCTGCGTTATCTAAAAAATCTTTAAACTTCTCTGCCCACTTATCGAATATGCTCTTTTTGGGAGATTTTCTCATACCTTCCTGTAAGGTCTCTTCCACATCATTTTCCTCCTCATTAGTTTGCTCCTCACTTTCATTCTCTACCTTTTCAGGCTGAATTAAAGTTACCTGCTCCTGGAAACGTGCATTCTTTTGCTCTAAGCTGTTTAACACTAACCCTACCGCTGTTGCATATAACGGACTGGTAGTTTCAGCATCGCTATTGCCGGCTAAATGCTCGTTAGGATATCCAATTCTGGTATCCATTCCGGTAATATATTCGGCCAGTTGCTTTAAATGTTTCAACTGAGCTCCTCCTCCGGTTATTACCATCCCGGCGATCAATTTTTTCTTTTGTTCCTCGTGACCGTAATTCTTGATCTCCAAATAAACCTGTTCAATAATCTCCACTACTCTGGCGTGGATTATTTTTGAAAGATTCTTTAAGGTGATCTCTTTTGGCTCTCTTCCACGAAGTCCGGGAATAGAAACGATCTCGTTATCTTTATTTTCTCCAGGCCAAGCCGATCCGAATTTTATCTTCAACAACTCTGCCTGCTTTTCAATAATAGAACAACCTTCTTTAATATCTTCAGTAATCACGTTTCCTCCAAAAGGAATTACAGCCGTATGACGAATAATACCATCTTTGAAGATTGCAAGATCTGTGGTACCACCCCCTATATCGATAAGTGCTACTCCCGCCTCTTTTTCTTCCTGACTTAGCACCGCATTCGCCGAAGCTAAAGGCTCCAAAGTCACTGCTGAAAGTTCTAAACCTGCGCTTTTAACACATCGCCCTATGTTTCTGATAGAAGAAACCTGTCCTACCACAACATGGAAATTTGCCTCCAAACGTCCACCGTACATTCCAATAGGTTCTTTTATCTCCGCCTGCCCATCAACTTTGAATTCCTGAGGTAATACATGAATGATTTCCTCTCCAGGAAGCATTACCAATTTATGAACTTGGTTGCAAAGGGTATAGATATCATCTGCATCTATTACTTCATCTGGGTTAGGTCTGGTGATATAATCACTATGCTGTAAACTTCTAATATGTTGCCCTGCAATTCCCACCACAACATCTTGAATCTTCAAGCCGGAATCGGCTTCAGCCTCTTGAATTGCCTGTTGGATGGATTGAATTGTTTGTGTAATATTATTCACAACACCACGATGAACACCAAGACTTTTGGATTTACCTATTCCGATAATCTCCATTTTCCCGTATTCATTCTTTCGCCCAATCATAGCCACGATCTTCGTGGTTCCTATATCAAGCCCTACTGCAATTTCGTTGTGTTCCATAACTTATTTTTTAGTGCAAACAACCTGATTTCCAAATTGTAAATCCACCATATTGTAAGTATTTAAAATATCATCTTTCAAAGCTTTTTTATAAAATGCCTTGAAATTGTTGAATTTATCTCCTATCCGTTCTGCCTTTCCGAAGAAAAGCTCAAAATCCATTTTTCTTAACTCTAACTTATAAGCTCCGCTTCTTCCTTTAGAAATCGAAGTAATATGCTCGGTTAAGAACTTATCCCTGCTTATATAATCCAGTAAAGGATAAACATTTTTTAAGTCCTTTTCTTCAACACCCTTTAAAATTGGCACTCTAGCTGAATAAAATTGGGAACGAGGCATTTTATTGCCTAACCTGTCTATATAATATATTTCATTCCCCAAAACTCTTCCAATGGGCTTACGCTGACTGATCTTTGTTTTTAAAGTTCCATCCAGCGTTAAAAACACCTCTGCATTTTCAATCATATCATGATTGTTCAAGATAGATTCTACCCTATTCAAATCTAAAGCTTCTTTACCTACACTCGTGGCACCTACTTTATTTTGTATTAACAATTTATTAACCGCTTCCTCAGTAACATACAGGTTTTCAAATTGGATAAATTGCACTTCAATTTTATTCAATTTTCGGTCATTATTTCTCCTTTCGGCAAACCCGTATAAGAACATAACGAGACCAATTATAATAATTGCTTTTATGTAGTTAAAATTAATTTTCACCACCTAATGCTTTTACAATTTTACTCACCTCTTCTCCAATATCTCCTGCACCCATAATTACAACTACCTCACAATCTGATTGTTGTATTTCCTGCACTAACGCAGCTTTATTCACTAATTTTTTGTGAGAATTTTCAACCTTTGAAAGCAGCCATTTAGAAGTGATTCCTTCAATTGGTAACTCCCTAGCAGGATAGATATCAAGCACGCGAATTTCGTCAAATTTACTCAGACTTTCACCAAAATCATCAGCAAAATCGCGCGTTCTACTGAATAAATGTGGTTGAAAAAAAGCAATCACTTTTTTACCCGGATGCATTTCTCTAACCGCTTGATGCACAGCCGAAATCTCTGTAGGATGATGTGCATAGTCGTCTATTACAACCAGTTCATCCGTTTTAATTTTGTAAGAAAATCTTCTTTTAACTCCTTTAAAACTATATAATGCCTTGGAAAGCTCAAGGGGTGGGGCCCCAAAATGAAGAGCCATTGCCAAGGCAGTTATAGCATTTAGCAAATTGTGTTTGCCGGGTAGAGTACATTTTAAATCTCTTATTATTTCTGTAGGTGTTTGCAGATCGAACAAATATGTTCCATTAACCACACGCACATTTATCGCTGCATAATCTGCAGTATCTTCTATACCAATTGTTGTTCCTGCAAGAGGTAAACCATTCTTCACAAATAACATTCCACCTTCTGGTATTAAAGCCGCGAAATCATTAAAAGACTCCATCAACTTTTCGGGAGCACCGTAAATATCTAAATGATCGGCATCCATAGAGGTTATTGCTGCTATGTTTGGAGAAAGCCTTAAAAAAGACCTGTCAAATTCATCTGCCTCCACCACCATAGCCTCATTTCCATTTAAAATCAGGTTACTCTGTATATCCTCACTTATCCCTCCCAAAAAGGCAGTTACTTTAACTCCAACTTCTTTTAATAAATGACCTAAGATAGCAGTGGTAGTAGTTTTTCCATGAGTTCCTGCAACAGCCAATGTAAACACTCCCTGAGTGATCATGCCAAGCACCTCTGCTCTTTTCTTTATATCATAATTATTCTTAATAAAATAAGAGAACTGCAGATGGTTATTGGGAACCGCAGGGGTGTAAACAACCAATGTATCAGCGCTATTCATAAATGAAGATGGAATCTGTTCAATCTTATCTTCATACAACACAATTATACCCTCTTCTTCCAGTTTTTGCGTAAGGCTACTTCTGGTTTTATCATACCCAGAAACATTCTTCCCTAGAGACTTGAAATACCGCGCAAGAGCACTCATTCCAATTCCTCCAATTCCAATGAAGTAAAAGTTTTGTATGTTTTTGAATTGATTCATCTAACTTATATAGTAGGCTTTATTATTTTTTCTATTTCATCAACAATTGCTGAAGTAGCTTTAGGCAACGCCAATTTTTTAATATTTTCTGAAAGATCTTCTCTTACTTTTTCCGAATCAAGTATCAGCAACATCGTTTCTTCAAATTTTTCAACCAGATCCTTTTCGTCAAGCACAAAAGCAGCATTTTCATTTGCTACTGCCAGTGCATTCTTAGCCTGATGATTTTCAGCTACATTAGGCGAAGGAATAAACAAAACTGGCTTACCCACTACACATAATTCTGAAACACTACTGGCTCCCGCTCGGGAAATAATCATATCTGCGGCGGCATAGGCAAGATCCATTCTTTTTAAAAAAGCGGTAGTTTGAATAAGCTTACTATCATGATTCTTATATTGCTCATAATACAAGGAACCTGTTTGCCAGATTACCTGGATATTCCTTTCTTCAAAAAGATTTTTGAATGCTTCCATTAACTGATTAATCCTACGAGCTCCTAAACTTCCTCCCAAAACCAGTAAGGTCTTTTTCTTCGAATCTAGTTTGAATAACGTAAGAGCCTCTTCTCTTTTACTGGAAATATCTATAATGTCCTGTCGTACCGGATTCCCTGTTTTTTTTATTTTATCTGCAGGGAAAAATTTTTCCAGATCGTCATAAGCGGTGCATATTACATTCGCTTCTTTCCCCAATAACTTATTTGTGATGCCGGGATAAGAATTCTGCTCCTGTATAAGCGTTGGTATCTTTCTGGAATTTGCCACCTTTAATAATGGTCCGCTCGCAAATCCACCAGTTCCAATAACAACATCTGGCCTAAACTTTTTAATTATCTTTCTAGAGTTCCATAAACTATCTATCAGCTTAAATGGAAAACTCAAATTCTTCAGACTTAATTTTCTCTCCAAGCCAGTAATCCAAAGGCCTTCTATATGATATCCCGCTTCCGGAACCTTGGTCATTTCCATTCTATCCTTAGCACCAACAAAAAGGATTTCGGCATCTGGATGTCTTCTTTTAATTTCATCAGCAATAGAGATTGCAGGATAGATATGTCCTCCTGTACCTCCGCCTGAAATTATCACTCTCATCTGCTTCATCATATTGCTTCGCTTAAAATATCCAACGGATTTTCCTCTTCATTTTCCATTTCTTCAGAAAGCTTAATTTCTTCTCGCTCTGCGCTCACACTTAATATAACTCCCAGAGCCAGGCAAGTCATCCAAATGGAAGTCCCCCCACTGCTTACCAATGGTAAAGTTTGTCCCGTTACAGGAAACAACTCTACCGCTACCGCCATGTTTACCAGGGCTTGAAAAACTATTGGCAATCCAACTCCTATTACCAGCAACTTCCCAAATACAGTATTTGACTTAGTAGCTACAATTACAATTCTGAACAATATCAATAAATATGCGGCCATAACTCCAAAAGCACCAACAAGTCCCATTTCTTCAACAATAATGGCATAAATAAAATCGGAAGATGACTGTGGTAAAAAATTTCTCTGCACACTCTTACCTACTCCCACGCCTACTATTCCACCACGAGCAATAGCGATTTTTGCTTTTTCTATTTGATAATCGGCGTCCGTATCTTCATCATTTGCAAAGTTCTCGATCCTGCTTGTCCATGTGTCTACTCTGTTGGGCAGCAAACCTGGAAAAGCCTTTGCCGTAAGAATGAATAGTGTAAGTATAAGTGCTCCCGCACCAAGAATAATTCCAATATATTTTATAGGATAGCCCCCTAAAAATACCAGAATGGTAACCATGGTAAAAATGATTGCTGTTGTAGAGAAGTTAGCAGGTAAAATCAACATTAGAACCAGTCCTACCGGCAACCATAATGGTAATATCGTTTCTTTAAAAGTTACTTCCTTATCAACGATCCTGGTAAGATACCGGGCTACATAGATCATTAACACCACTGCTGCCAATGTTGAAGATTGAAAAGTAACACCCACTACGGGAATTTGTATCCACCTACTGGCGTTAGCCCCATCTATGGTTGTACCCTGTACAATAGTATAAACTAACAGTAATATTACCACCGGCAACATTAAAATGGAAAGTCCTTTAAAATAATTATAAGGAATTTTATGTATGGCAAAAAGCAAACAAAAGCCTAACAGCAAATGGAAGAAGTGCACCACCAAATAATTGAAGGTACTTCCATCTCCATACAAATAGGCGATATTACTACTTGCACTATACACCGGTAAAAATGAAAATATCGCCAACAATGCGGTGGTAGCCCAAATAACTTTATCTCCTTTAAGATTTGAAAAGATACTGCTCATGCTAATTAATATTCCTTTTCTATTTTATATAAATACTATTCTGCTTAAAGTTTTCTAACCGCGTCTTTAAATTGTCGACCACGATCTTCATAATTCTCAAATAGATCAAAACTTGCACAAGCCGGTGAAAGTAAGACCGTATTTCCTTTATCGGCAATCTTATATGCCATTTGCACTGCCTCCTGCATAGATTGAGTTTCTGCCATCATATCTACACAGTTTCCAAAGGCTTCGAAAATCTTTGCATTATCTACCCCCAAACAAATAATTGCCTTTACTTTTTCATTTACCAGTGGCAACAATTCGGCGTAATTATTCCCCTTATCTACACCCCCAACTATCCATACAGTTTCTGCGGACATACTATCTAAAGCATAATATGTAGCATTAATATTTGTAGCTTTTGAATCGTTCACATAAAGCACATTATTAATTTTTAGCACTTTTTCCAGGCGATGCTCCACGCCTTGAAAATCTTCCATACTTGCACGTATAGTTTCCTTTCTTATTCTAAGTAATTGCGCTACTGTAGAAGCAGCCATTGCGTTTTTTGAATTGTGTTTGCCTTCTAATTTCAAAGATGATGTTGGCATAATAAACTGGGTGTTATTTATATTAATTTTGATATTGTTGTCCTCTATATAGGCGCCCTGTTCCATTCTATCCTGAAGAGAAAAAGGCAATTTTTGAGATTTTACAGGATTCTCTTTAATCCATTTTGATATAATTTCGTCATCTGCATCATATATAAAAAAATCATCTGCTGATTGATTTTCAGTAATTCTAAATTTTGAAGCTACATATTCATTCAGATTGTAATTGTACCTATCTAAATGATCTGGAGTGATATTAGTAAGCACCGCGATATGAGGTTTAAAATCTACTATTCCGTCCAGCTGAAAACTACTAAGCTCCAAAACATACCAATCAAAATTCTCTTCTGCCACCTGTTTAGCAAAACTATCTCCTATGTTCCCGGCCATTCCTACCGAAAGCCCACCATTCTTTAAAAGGTGATAGACCCATTTAGTAGTGGTAGTTTTTCCATTACTACCGGTAATACCAATAATTTTTGCATCGGTATATTTTGAAGTGAATTCAATTTCCGAGATTACAGGTATTCCCTTTTCATGTAATTTTTTCACCAAAGGTGCTTTATCAGGAATTCCAGGACTTTTCATCACTAGATCTGAAGCCAGAATTCTTGTTTCATCGTGACCGGATTCTTCCCAAGCCACAGCAAGTTCTTCCAGCGCTTTCTTGTATTTATCTTTTATTACTCCGAAATCTGAAACAAAGACCTCAAACCCTTGCTTTTTAGCCAAAATAGCCGTTCCCACCCCGCTTTCGCCGGCTCCAAGAATTGCTATTTTTTTAGTTTCAGTCATTATATATTATCTAAGTTTTAAAGTCACTACCGTTACAATTGCCAGAAATATTCCCACTACCCAAAATCGAACAACAATCTTACTCTCGTGCAATCCTTTCTTTTGATAATGATGATGTAATGGCGACATTAAAAATATTCGGCGGCCTTCTCCAAATCGGCGTTTGGTAATTTTAAACCAGGACACCTGCAATACCACCGATAAATTCTCTACTAAGAAAATTCCACAGAGTATGGGGATCAGTAATTCCTTTCTTGCCGCAATTGCAATTACAGCTATAATACCCCCTATTGTCAAACTTCCGGTATCTCCCATGAATACTTGTGCGGGATAGGTATTATACCAAAGAAAGCCAACTAATGCCCCGGCGAATGCCGTAATAAAGATGGTCATCTCTCCAGATCTTGGGATGTACATAATATTGAGATAGTCTGAAAAAATGATATTTCCCGATACCCAGGCAAAAATCCCAAGCGTTAGCACTATTATGGCCGAAGAGCCGGCTGCTAACCCATCAATTCCATCTGTAAGATTAGCACCATTAGAAACTGCGGTAACTATAAAGATTACTATTGGAATGAATATAAGCCATGCATAATTAGCTAAAGAAGGGTTGATCCAGGTGATTAGACTCGAGTAATCGAATTCATTATTTTTAACGAATGGAATTGTAGTAGTGGTACTTTTTTCTTCTTCCCCTACACTTACTTGTTCGTTTTGTGCTACAAGTTCATTTTTAAATGAAGCCTGATTGGTTTCTTCCTTTACAGTAATCCCCGGATGAAAATACATAGTACACCCAACAATAAGCCCCAGACCAATTTGCCCAATTACCTTAAACTTCCCTTGTAAGCCTTCCTTATCTTTTTTAAAGGTTTTTATATAGTCATCAATAAAGCCAATGGTTCCCATCCATAAAGTGGTAATTATAAGTAACAAAACGTAAATATTTTCCAGTTTTGCGAATAATAAAACGGGAATAAGGGTGGCTATTATAATAATAATCCCACCCATAGTAGGAGTTCCAGCCTTTTCACTTTGCCCAACCAATCCAAGATCTCTTACACTTTCTCCTACTTGCTTTTTTTGAAGATAATTGATGATCTTCTTACCATAAATTGTAGAAATAGCTAAAGATAAAATAATAGCCATAGCCGAGCGAAATGAGATAAACTCAAACAATCCCGCTCCGGGAACCTGGTAATTTTCATCTAAAAAATTAAATAGATAGTATAACATATCTTCTTTTACGAACTCTTTTTAGAGAGCAGGTTAATTATTTATCTAACTGATTCAAAAAATCGGTTACAATTTTAAAATCATCGAAATCTGATCTTTTCCCATTTACTTCCTGATAGGTTTCATGACCTTTTCCGGCAATCAGAATAATATCATTATCCTCTGCCAATTGGCAAGCCGTCTTAATGGCCTGCATTCTATTTACAACCGTCATTGTTTTTTTAAAATCCTGTGGCTCCACACCTGCCTCCACATCTTTTAATATCATTTCAGGATCTTCGGTTCTAGGATTATCGCTGGTAAAGACAACCTTAGTACTAAGGGCGGCTGCGATCTTCCCCATAATAGGTCGTTTTGTTTTGTCCCGATCTCCCCCACAACCAACAACTGTAATTAGCTCTTCGTTTTTGGTTCTTATCTCATTGATGGTTTCAAGAACATTTTTGAGTGCATCGGGTGTATGAGCATAATCTACTATGGCCGTTATCTTTTTCTTAGAAACCACGTATTGAAAACGCCCGCTTACTGAATTCAATTCACTAATTAACCTTAAGCTTTCCTGAGTTTCTAATCCCAATAATTCGGCAGCAGCATAGATTGCTACAATATTATATGCGTTGAAATTTCCAATTAGTTTAGACCATACTTCGTTTCCATTCAGCTTCAATAATAATCCGCCAAACTGATTTTCCAATATCTGCGCGCTATAATCAGCATAGGATTTAAGTGCGTAGGTATATTTTTTAGCCTTTGTATTTTGAAGCATCACTGCTCCATTTTTATCATCTACATTGACCAAAGCAAATGCTGAAGCAGGGAGATGGTCGAAAAACGACTTTTTTACATCTCTATATTCAGCAAAGGTGTTGTGGTAGTCTAAATGATCGTGAGAAAGATTTGTAAATATCCCTCCTGCAAACTTTAAAGCAGTAGTTCTTTCCTGAGCAATTCCATGAGAGCTCACCTCCATAAAGCAATATTCCACACCTTCCTCATTCATTTTCTTCAAATATGAATTGATCATTAAAGAATCTGGTGTAGTGTGAGTAGCCGGAAATACCTGATCGGCAATCCTGATATTTACAGTAGATAGTAAACCAACTTTAAACCCAGCCTTAGTAAATAAGTGATATAATAGAGTTGCAATCGTAGTTTTACCATTAGTTCCCGTAACACCCACCAGTTTTAAATTCTCTGAAGGATTTTCGTAGAAGTTTGCTGCCATGAAAGCTAAAGCCTTCTTTGAATTTTCTACCTGAATATAGGTAACCCCATTTACAATTCTTTCAGGCATGGCTTCACAAATTACCGCAATGGCACCCTGATTTACCGCCTTATCAATAAATTCATGACCATCAGAAATTGTTCCTCTAATAGCTACAAAAGCATCATTCAATTCTACTTTTCGCGAATCGAATTCTACTGCATTTATAGTTACTGAAGTACTGCCCACAACAGCCTCCATGGGTACTCTATATAATATGTCTTTTAAAATTTTCAACTTAAACTTAGGGCTACTTTTTGGTTATTTTCTATTTTCTTACCTGGGGCAATTGACTGATTTTTCACATTTCCCCTCCCGGAGATCTGTACTTTCAATCCTAAATTTTCCAGGATAGCAATGGCATCCATCACCGGCATTCCGGTAACATCGGGCATTACTTTTAAATTCTTTTGCGCGGTGGCATAATATTTCTCAAAATCCTTTGAGATCTTATCATTTTCAATTTCTAATGATTCTATCTCGTCCTCCACAGGAGTATCGGTATATATCTTTTGAGCGATTCTTTTAAATACCGGACCACTCACATCAGCACCATAATACCCAACTCTATTGTCCGGCTTATGAATTACAACAATACTGGTATACTTTGGCTCATCTGCAGGAAAATATCCCACAAAGGAGGATATATACCTCGGGTTTGAATTCCAGTCCTTCATCCAATACTCTGTTTGAGCAGTTCCTGTTTTACCTGCCATAGAAAAATTAGGTGAGTATAAACTCTTAGCCGTTCCACGAACAACCACATTCTCCATTAAAGCTTTCACTTTATTTACAGTTTCCTGAGAACAAATAGAAGGGTTGAGAACCTTCATGTCATTTTTCTCAATGGTTTTATCCCACTCCTTGATCTCTTTAATAAATCTAGGCTTCACCATTACTCCATTATTTGCGATGGCATTGTAAAATGACAGTGTTTGCAAAGGAGTAATTTGAATACTTCCATATCCGTAAGCCATCCAGGGCAAGGAAAGTCCAGACCATTTTTTATCTCCGGGGCTTGGAATATAAGGTATTCCCTCACCTTTTAGGGAAAGTCCAAGAGGTTCGTTCAAGTTCATACGGTTTAGCCCGTCAATGAATTTTTGTGGTTTATCCTTATAATTCTCGTAGATCAGTTTAACCAAACCAACATTTGAGGAAACTTCAAAGGCACGAGCGGCAGATATTTTCCCATAACCTCCGCGGTGGGAATCACGAACTCGGTATCCTTTAACCTTAAAAATTCCATTTTCGGTATCTACCACGGTACTGGTATCTACTACCTTATCTTCTAAAGCGACTACTAGCGCCATCAGTTTGAAAGTAGAACCAGGCTCGTGAGTTTCACCTACTGCATAGTTCAATTTTTCATAATAAGTTCCATCGGCAGTACGACCCAAATTAGAAATAGCTTTTATTTCACCGGTTTTTGTTTCCATGACTACCACTGTCCCATGATCAGCCTTGTATTTTTCTAATTGAGCTAAAAGTGCATGATGGGCTATATCCTGAATATTTACATCTATAGTAGATATTACGTCGTATCCATCTTTGGGCTCTACCTCATTATTATCGCTTATTGGCTTCCATTGCCCTTTTGCTATCTTCTGCTTTAATCTATGTCCGTCCTTTCCATCTAAAAAAGGCCCAAAAGCCCCTTCCAATCCCACGCGGGTATAATAACCCTGGTCATCTTTTCTTTCATAGCCAACCGTTCTCGCAGCCATAGCTCCAAGGGGATGTTCTCTAACCGTTCGCTGCTCCACGATCATCCCACCCTTATAGGCCCCGAGTCTGAACATAGGAAAGCTCTTAACTTTTAAATATTCAGAATACCCTAAATTACGAGCTATAAGGAAGTAACGGTGCTTATTTATCCTTGCAGCTCGAATTCTTTGAGACCAATGAGAGGCACTTTTCCCAAACATGGCTGCAAGCTCTTTGGAAAGCCCCTGAATATTATCTTCAAAGTTCTTATCTGAAACCGTTACCGCATCGAAGCGAATATCATATTTAGGCACAGAGGTTGCCAGCAAATTCCCATTGGTATCATATAGATTCCCTCGATTTGCCGGAATAGTAAAGTTTTTGAAAGCGCGCTCTTCAGCTAACTGATTGTACTTATCACCCTCTACAAATTGAATATTCAATAGCTGCACAGCTACCGCCCCCGCAAAGAGAAACATACAACCCGCTATAATATATAATCGGTTCAATATGTGCTTTTCAGTTGTCGCCACGCTACTATTATTCTTTTATCTTAATTTTTATCTTGAAAGGAGGGGTTTCCGAAGGTTTCACTCCTCTTGCTGCCATTTTATTGGTAATGGTAGATTCCATCTTCAACTTCATTAATGCTGAACGCACATCTACAAATTCACTTCTTAGCTCTCTAACTTCATCATTTAAACGGGCAATGCCGTGTACTTTTCGCTCTGCACTGTGAGAGCATGCAATCATTACAATTGCTAAAAGAGTACAAAAAACAATAAACCTCCAGTTCTTTACAGCATCGCTGCTAATAAGAAAATTTGCTTTTAAGATGTTGCTAATACTCATTATTAATTACTTCTAATTTCACCTACCCCCTCTTGAGCAAAAGATGCTACAATTTCTTAGCTATTCTCAATTTCGCACTTCGAGCCCGGTTATTTTCATATATCTCCTGAGCAGAAGGAACAATTAGACCTCCAACCTTTTTAAAAGGAACGTCTATATTTCCAAAAAAGTCCTTTTCAGGCTCACCCTCAAAAAGACCACTTCGTATATAACGCTTTACCAATCGATCTTCTAGGGAATGGTAAGAGATCAAACTGAGCCTTCCACCTTTTTTAAGCAAATCTTGAGTTTGAAGCAAAAACTCCTTTAAAGCTTCAATTTCCTGATTCACTTCAATTCGTATAGCCTGATATATTTGCGCCAAGATCTTATGCTCTTTCTCTTTAAACAGAAAAGGCTTCAACACTTCCTTTAACTGATCGCTACTTTCTAGAGGCGCTTCCTCTCTTGCACTTACAATGGCAGCAGCAATTTTTGGAGCGTTTCTTAAATCAGCATACTCATAGAACATTTTTTTAAGCTGCTCATGGTCGTATTCATTAATAACATCATAAGCACTTAAGCTACTCTTCTGACTCATTCTCATGTCGAGCTTTGCTTCAAAACGAGTAGAAAATCCTCTTTCTGCTTCATTGAACTGATGCGAGGAGACTCCAAAATCTCCAAGTATTCCATCCACCTGCTTTACACCATGAAATCTCAAAAACCTCTTTATATATCTGAAGTTCTCGTTTATCAAAGTAAATCTAGGATCATCTATCGCATTTCTCAACGCGTCCTGATCCTGATCGAAAGCATATAATTTTCCTTTTTCTCCCAAACGCGATAAGATCTCTCTCGAATGCCCACCACCTCCAAAAGTAACATCTACATACACCCCATCCGGCTTAATATTTAAGCCATCAACAGATTCTTTTAGCAATACAGGATTATGATATTCCATCAAATTCATCGTTACCCATTACTTCTTCCGCCAGATCTGCAAAATCATCCGCCGAAGCTTCAATGGTATTTTCGTATTTCTCTTTATCCCAGATTTCAATAATATTAATTGCTGAAGACAAAACGATCTCTTTTTCTATTTGAGCAAAACCAATAAGATCTTTCGGGATCAACAATCTTCCATTAGAATCCACCTCCACCGTTTTAACACCAGCAGTAAACCTTCTAATAAAATCATTGTTTCGTTTTTTGAAGCGGTTCAAACCATTCATTTTTAACATCAACTTATTCCATTCATCCATCGGATACAACTCCAGACATGATTGAAATACAGCACGTTTCAACACAAAACCTTCTTGCAACATAGGAGCCAATTGCTTTTTAAATGCAGAAGGCACCATAAGGCGGCCCTTTGTATCTACTTTGCATTCGTATGTTCCAATCAAGTTTACCACTCCAATTCTTTATAGTTTCAAATATATTGAATTTATTACCACATTTTACCACTTTACTCCACTTTGTTGATAAGTTTTTCCACCTATTATGCTGAAACACTTCTGAATAGAGCTACTTCATTAGGTTTCAGCAGGTTGATAAATAGCATTAATTTTTACACTTATTGGGATTGAAAAAACTGTTTTTTTGAAGCCAAAAGCTTTAACTAAATGAACACTGTATTTAGTAAAAATGATTATACTTGTACTGAAATCGCTATATTTGCGATTGCTAACCGCAAAGGGCATCAATGGAACATTATTTACAGCAAGAAGGAAAGTTTACCTACCTGGAAAAAGGAGAAGGTACACCAATCGTAATTTTGCATGGGCTTATGGGCGGATTAAGTAATTTTGATGGTGTAGTAAACTTTTTCCCGGAAAAAGGCTACAAGGTTGTTATCCCAGAACTTCCACTTTACACCATGTCTCTTCTTAAAACCAGCGTAGGAACTTTTGCAAAATATCTTAAAGAGTTTATTGAATTTAAAGAATACAAAGAAGTTATATTATTAGGAAATTCCTTAGGAGGACATATCGCCCTTCTATTCACAAAAATGTTTCCTGAACTTGTAAAAGGACTTGTTATCACAGGCAGTTCTGGATTGTATGAAAACGCAATGGGCGAAAGCTACCCGCGACGCGGAGACTATGAATTCATAAAGAAGAAGGCTCAAAATGTTTTTTACGATCCTGCCGTAGCAACCAAAGAAATTGTAGACGAAGTGTACGTTACTGTAAGTGATCGCAACAAACTTATAAAAACATTAGCCATTGCAAAAAGCGCCATTAGACATAATATGGCTAAGGATCTTCCTAAGATGACCACACCCACTTGCATCATTTGGGGAAAGAACGATACAGTAACCCCTCCGGAGGTAGCTGAAGATTTCAATAGACTACTTCCCGATTCCGACCTGTATTGGATAGATGAATGCGGGCACGCCGCTATGATGGAACACCCAGATCTTTTTAATGATCTTTTTAATAGCTGGCTGCAAAAGCGAGAATTTTAATTCCCAAACAAATGAAAATTAAAACTGCTGAATTTATAATCAGCAATAGTGATGTTTCCAGGTGCCCCGACAGCTCCTTACCAGAGTACGCCTTTATAGGACGAAGCAATGTTGGAAAATCATCCCTTATTAACATGCTTACGGGACGCAAAAGCCTGGCCAAAATTTCAGGACGCCCGGGAAAAACACAGTTAATAAATCATTTTCTAATCAATAATGAGTGGCATTTGGTTGATTTACCGGGATATGGATATGCTAGAGTATCAAAATCCATAAAGAAAACCTTTCAAAAATTTATTACTGCATATTTTGAACAGCGCAAACAAATGATATGCGCATTTGTTCTAGTAGATTGTAGACACGAACCACAACCTATAGACTTAGAATTCATGCAATGGATGGGAGAACACGGGATACCTTTCTGTATTATCTTCACTAAGGCCGACAAGCTAAAACCAAAGGCATTAGAAAGAAATATTGAAGCTTATAAAGATAAATTACTGGAAACCTGGACAGAAATTCCCCAGTATTTTATAACCTCCTCTGCCAACAATCTAGGCCAGGAAGAGGTTTTGGAATTTATAGACAGTATCAACCAACAATTTATAAGGGAATAAAAAAAGAAGCAATTGCTTCTTTTTTTTATATGCTATTTTAAAACTCAAATGAGAGCAACAAAAAAAACCGTTAGGAATTATTACAATTCCTAACAGCTTTTAAATAAATTGAACACTAATTATATTAAAGTGCCGAAACGTGCTTAGCCAATTTTGACTTCAAGTTCGATGCTTTATTATCGTGAATAATGTTATTCTTTGCTAATTTGTCAATCATAGAAACTACAGAAGGAAATAAAGTTTCAGCTTCTTTCTTATCAGCTTCACGCAATTTTTTGATGGCGTTTCTGGTAGTTTTATGTTGGTAGCGATTTCTAAGACGCTTGGTCTCATTGCTACGGATTCTTTTTAACGCTGACTTATGATTTGCCATTACAAATACTATTTAATTAATTTTTTAAAGTAGTCCGTAGGGGAATCGAACCCCTGTTACCAGGATGAAAACCTGGCGTCCTAACCCCTAGACGAACGGACCATTATTTCAAAAAGGAAACTGTGTTTTCACAGCCAAACTTGTCCTTTTACAAGTTGATGCAATGTAAAATTGCTTCGTAGTCCGTAGGGGAATCGAACCCCTGTTACCAGGATGAAAACCTGGCGTCCTAACCCCTAGACGAACGGACCATTATTTGCTTAATTGCGGATGCAAAAATACAACTATTTTTAAATGCTGCAAATGTAGAAGTCACTTTTTCTAAAAAAAAATCAATTTTCAGAAAATCCTTGCAAAATCCACGCTCGAAAGATTCATTCTCTTATCATTTCCAGCATCAAAAAACATTGATAACCAGCACCATGTCAAAAAACTAATTTCAATTGCAAACTTATAAACTAAAAGAGAAATAAATTAATATTTTTTTCTATTTACTTCTCTTCAATTTATAATTAATAGGCTTTAGCAAATAAAACCCTTTGGGAGGAAGGTTTACCTGTTAAAACACATACTCCTTCTTCCTTTTCCGCATTTATAGGAATACATCTAATAGTTGCCTTGGTTTGCTCCTTTATTTTAAGCTCAGTCTCAGAAGTACCATCCCAGTGCGCCGATATAAATCCTCCTTTGTTTTTTAGCACCTCCTTAAATTCAGCATAACTATCTACCTCAGTAATATGAGAATCTCTATAGTTAGCAGCTCTATTAAATAGATTATCCTGAATCTCTACCATTAAGCCCTTCACTTTTTCCACTACTTCAGTTTGAGGAACTATCTCTTTACTTAGAATATCCCTTCTTGCAAGCTCTACACTTCCTTTTTCAAGGTCTTTAGGACCAATAGCAATTCGTACCGGCACCCCTTTCATTTCATATTGAGCGAATTTCCAACCCGGCTTATGTGTATCTCTATCATCATACTTTACAGACACCCCATTACTTCGAAGCTCAGAGGCTAATTTATTAGCAACTTCAGATATTTGAGCTAATTGCTCCTCTCCTTTATATATAGGAACAATTACAACCTGTATCGGTGCTAAGTTTGGAGGTAATACCAAGCCCTGATCATCGCTATGCGTCATGACAAGAGCTCCCATCAACCTTGTTGAAACCCCCCATGAAGTAGCCCAAACATACTCCAACCTACCTTCCTTTGTAGCAAATTTCACATCAAAAGCTTTAGCGAAATTTTGTCCAAGAAAATGAGAAGTCCCAGCCTGTAAGGCTTTGCCATCTTGCATCAAAGCCTCTATACAATAAGTTTCTTCTGCTCCCGCGAAACGCTCATTGGCAGTTTTGGTTCCCTTTATAACAGGTATTGCCATAAAATTCTCAGCAAACTCTGCATAAATATTATTCATTTGCTCAGTTTCTGCAATTGCCTCCGCTTTTGTAGCATGCGCCGTATGACCCTCCTGCCATAAAAACTCAGCAGTTCTCAGGAAAAGCCTAGTACGCATTTCCCATCGCACTACATTTGCCCACTGATTTATTAAAATAGGCAAATCTCTATAAGATTGAATCCAGCCCTTGTAGGTGTTCCAAATTATAGCCTCAGACGTTGGTCTAACAATTAATTCTTCTTCCAGCTTAGCATCGGGATCTACAATTAGCTTAGAACTATCTGCTGGATCTGTCTTCAACCTATAGTGCGTAACAACAGCACATTCTTTAGCAAATCCTTCAGCATTCTTTTCTTCAGCCTCAAACAGCGATTTAGGAACAAACAATGGGAAATATGCATTTTCATGTCCCGTTTCTTTGAACTTTCTATCTAGTTCAGCCTGCATTTTTTCCCAAATTGCATACCCATAAGGCTTTATTACCATACATCCTCGTACTGCCGAGTTCTCAGCTAGATCTGCCTTGACTACCAATTCATTATACCATTTGGAGTAATCCTCTTGGCGCGTTATTAATTTCTTACTCATTCTTGTTATTTGGCATAAATGTTGCGCCTTTTCAAAGTGTTGTGGCTTGTGTTAAAGGTACAACTAGTTAGCGCAAAACTAACTATTTTTGTAATGTTCAACAATTAAATACACAGCTAATGAAACTTTATTACTCCATATCAAGATACTTACTGATATTTATACTTCCTGTCTCATTGCTTTTGTTGACATCTTGTGGTTCATATCAATATTCAGGCTACGATCGCGACGGGATCTATAGTGAAACCCAAACTCAGGAAACGGAACAGGAAGCAAGAGAAGAGAACAACAATTACTATAAAAAATTATTTGAAGAAGAAGCTGCTCTTTACGGAGAGGTTCTCGAAGAAGGCGCCATCTTCACCGACATTGAGAGTTATTCATCTACCGGGGAATATGCTTACGATGACACTCGAACAAATTACCAAGGAGGAAATGCTCCTTGGGGAGAAGATCCAGATCAATACACCATTAATATATATAATAATAGTTTTTATGACGGTTTCTATAACCCTTATTGGGGAGGAGGAATTTATGCCTATGATCCATATTGGGGACCTTATTACCCAGGCTACTACCCTTATAACTACTGGCGAGGCCACCAATACTACCCCTATCATTATGGATATGGCTTCAGCATCGCGATCCATCCATTTATCTATGGCGCTGGCGGATGGTACAATCCATACAACTATTACGGACCCAGATATTACAACTATCGACACAATGTGGCTTATAACGCCGGAAGAAGAAATACTACTTCCTCATATAATAGGGCATACAATTTGCGAAATGCAACAAGCTTAAGCACTCGTGGTAGAAGCTCCAGTTACTCAAGAAGTATTAGAAACTTAAGAAGCTCTAATGATAATTATGGACTTACCAGACGATCTTCTTCTTATAACACACGCTCTAATACTAATTCTCCTTATAACACAAATTCGAGAGTATATAGCAATTCAAGAAGTAGCAACAACACGTACTCCAGACCCAGCAGATCAAGAAGCAATTCTACCTCAACAAGAAGCTCCAGCTCGGTAAGAAGTTCATCTTCTTCCACACGAAGTTCTTCTTCCACAAGAAGCTCTTCTAATAGCAGCTCTAACTCATCGGGCAGATCAAGTTCAAGAGGTAGAGGAAATTAGATTTCATTAAAAAAAACGCTTTATGAAAAAAATATATACTACAGCCATAGCCCTTTTAGCTATGGCTGTTTCGCAAGCTCAAGATATTACGGACGCCGTAAGATATTCTCAAAATGAATTAAATGGAACTGCAAGATTTAGAGCAATGAGTGGTGCCTTTGGAGCCTTGGGTGGCGACCTTTCAGCTATCGCTATTAATCCCGCCAGCTCGGCAGTTTATCTTAATAGTTCGGCATCATTTACATTAAATTACAGGGACACAGAAACTGACGCAAGATATTTTAACGGTTTTAACAGTAGTAACGATTCCAATTTAAATTTGGATCAAGCTGGTGCTGTTCTGGTTTTTAACAGCATTAACTCTGAAAACAACTGGAATAAGTTCACTCTGGCCGCAAATTATTCTCAGCAGAATAATTTTGAAAATGACTATTTACTGCGAGGGGCTAGTAATACTTCTATAGATCAATATTTTCTTTCTTATGCTGATGGTGTACCTCTGGAGTTATTGGAAACTATAGAAGATGAAACTATTTCAGACCTTTATAGATATTTAGGAGAAACTGAGGGGTTTGGAGCTCAGCAGGCATTGTTAGGATACCAGGCTTATATTATTGACCCTCAATCCAATGATACCAATAACACCATTTATAATTCTAATATTGCTGCTGGAAGCTTCGATCAGCAATCATCTTATAATGCTACAGGGTTAAATGGAAAACTATCCTTTAATTTTGCTACCCAGTATCAAGATTTTCTTTATCTAGGCCTGAATCTAAATCCTCACTTTTGGAATTATGACAGATCCACACAATTTTACGAATCTAACAGCAATCAGGGAAGCGAGACTTCAGAAGTGCTTTTTGTGAATAATCTAAGCACTACCGGAAATGGATTTTCTCTTCAATTAGGAGCTATCGCAAAGGTCAATGATTATGTGAGATTAGGACTATCATACGATTCTCCCACTTGGTTTACCATATCAGAAGAAACTTCGCAACGCGTATTAGCAAGTAATAATCAATTCAGCCAACCGTTAGATATAAGTCCGAATATTGTAAACGTATTCCCCGATTACAAACTTAAAACACCCGGAAAATTAACCGGGAGTATGGCAATTTTGTTTGGCGATCAAGGCTTGATAAGCTTTGACTATTCTTATAAAGATTTTTCCAAAACAGAATTACGACCAAGTAACGATCCTGATTTTGCTATACAAAACGCAAAAATTAAAAATGAACTAAAGGCCGCATCTACTTATAGAATTGGAGGAGAATACAGAATAATGGACTGGCGTTTACGAGGAGGATATCGATATGAGGAAAGCCCATATGAAAATGAGAGCACTATCGGTAATCTTTCCGGCTATTCTATTGGCGCTGGCTACAATTTTGGTAAGGTGAAGTTAGATCTTGCCTATGATAACGCTACCAGAACTAATAATCCTCAACTATTTCAAACAGGCCTGACAAACACGGCTAATATTCAACAAGATATTTCAAGCTTTGTTCTTACATTGAGTTTTGGAATCTAAATATAAAATTTTATTTTGTTAGCGTAAAATGACCTTTATATTTTGAAATACTCCCTGTTTCAAAATCTTTTACCTCTACCAGAAACCAATACTCATTAGAAGGCATTGATTTCCCATTAAAGGTTCCATCCCAGCCCCCAAGGCTGGGATTTAATTGTTTTAATAGGTTTCCATATCTATCAAAAATGTAAACCTTTTGAATGGAGAAATTCGGATCATTCACTACATTCCACACATCATTATACCCGTCGGCATTCGGTGTAAAATATCTTGGATAACCTATTAAAATAAATTGATCAGATACCGCGCTACCACAACCGTTAATCTCCCTAGAAAATATAACATGTTTTCCCGCAGGAACATTCTTAAATACAGGATCATTACGCCATACCCCAGTGTTATCTAAACTATATTGATAAATAGACTCCTCTCCCACACTCGATAAAGATGACGCAGTAACCTGATAACCTCCATCAAAATCATTACCAGTAATTTTCACCTCTACACCATCAGGTGGACCATAATAATGCAGAGCTGTAGTGTAGGTGTTTGAGCATCCAAAATTTATATTAGTGATGGTTACAGAAAGAGTTTCCACTTCAAGGTTTTCAGAAATAACGAATAATGCGTTTTCTTCTCCATCCCCATCAGGATCATTAAAAATACTCCACTCATAAGTAAATCCTCCTTGTAGCTGAGTTCCAATAGTGACAGGTGTTACTAAATCTTCATTTGAATCGATACAAAGCAACACTTCCTCGGGAATATCCACATCTGGAAACTCGGAGATATTAAGAGTAAATTGTATCGGGAGAGAAGTACAGCCAGTGCTTAAATTTGTTATAGTAGCATATAAAGTCTGTCCTTCTGTACCCTCGAATGAGTGGGGGTTAATAATAGATTTTTCGTTTTCCACATCAGATAATGATTGGAAGAAATCGGCCTTATACACATCGGGATCGGGATAATTTTGAGCAAGCCCCGTGTTTAGAGCAGTGAGATCGATTTCAGCAGTACCAGACGTAGCACACACGTATACATTCCCCGGGGAAACCGCGAGCGGAATTTCAAAATATTCAATTCGCACCTGATCTTCCACCTCAGTCCCTGTAACATCATTAACAGCAATAACCTTATAGAGTCCGCCCTCGCTAACATTTAAACTCCCGGAATCTTCATTAGGTATCAATACAAAATTCCCTTGATCCTCTTTATAACTATACCATTCAAAACGGGTGGCATAAATATTTTCAGCAACTAACTCTACTGGTTGTACACCACAAATCTTTTGATCATCTCCTAAAATATTAACGATAGAACAATCTGTAGAACCAGCAGAACTCGAAGAGGTATTGGTTTGATTCAAACTGATATAACCTGCAGCTTCTGAGTAATTAGTTATTAGAACAACATAGATCTCCCCTGCCCTAGCATCTACAATGCTAAAATTCTCTATTGCTTCAGGCCCATAACTACAAGCAATGACATTTCTGGCAGATAGAGCTGAATTCGTGCAAAAATCCTGTCCTTCAGTAAAGGGGCCATAGGTAATAAAGTCCACATCCAATGTTCCCCCGGTACCATCCGGATTCACGGTTTGTCTAATACCGAAATCCATGGTCCCAGAGTCTCCTACTTTAAGAAAAAACCATGCAGGATACGGCTGAGTTTCCAGGCAATCATAATCAGGTCCAGCTTCTCCATTGCTTATACTACTGTTTGACTGATTAGAATTAGGAAATATGTATTGAGTGTTTCCTGCGCAAAACGGCTGAATTGTAGCACAGCGATCCCCTTGTGCAAATAGAAATGTGCCGGTTGCCACAATAAAAAAAATACTTAAAAAGAAATGTTTTACATACATTACCAATACATAAGGGAATCTTCTGCAAATTAAGAAAAATAGCGTTACCCGCTATCCGGGGAATTTGTAAACTTTGCTGCAAACAGCTTTAAAATATGTATCTTTGCAAGTCAATTAAAAAGAATTCGACTACCTAAGAAAAAAATTGCTATGAAGATAGACAATATTGAAAAAGAAATAGATGAAATGGGTGATGCTCATGTATTTACCAGCACTGATAATCCGCTAAGAAGTGATGCTTTTGAGTTGACAAACGCTGAAAAAGTAGCACTTATCAATGAGGATGTAAAGCGCATATTAGAAACTTTGGGAATGGATCTTACCGACGACAGTATAAAAGGCACACCACAAAGGGTAGCTAAAATGTTTGTTAATGAGATTTTTGCTGGATTGGATCCAAAATTAAAACCCAAAGCTTCCACCTTCGAAAACAAATACAAATATGGGGAAATGTTGGTGGAGAAAAACATCACCATCTATTCTACTTGTGAACATCACTTATTACCTATAGTGGGAAGAGCTCACGTGGCCTATATCTCTAAGGGAAAAGTAATCGGACTTTCCAAAATGAATAGAATAGTAGACTATTTTGCAAGAAGGCCTCAAGTTCAGGAAAGAATGACAATGCAAATAGTGCAGGAATTGCAACAGGCCCTGGGTACACCGGACGTTGCCTGTGTGATAGACGCTAAACACCTATGCGTAAATAGCCGAGGGATTAAAGATATTGAAAGCAGTACAGTGACCAGTGAATTTGGCGGAGCTTTTAAAGAAGCTGCCGTTAGAAGAGAATTTCTTGATTACATTAAATTAGACACTTCATTTTAATCCAGCTATTTTAAATTAAAAATTAAGACAGAATTACTTTATGGCGCTTTACAAAGAACAAGGCTTGAAAATATATAATTCAATGACGGGGAAAAAAGAGCTTTTCACCCCCATAAGCGAAGGAAATGTAGGAATGTATGTGTGTGGCCCAACCGTATACAGCAATGTACACTTAGGTAACTGCCGAACTTTTATTTCTTTTGATCTCGTTTTTAGATATTTAAAGCACTTAGGCTATAAAGTACGTTATGTACGAAATATTACCGACGCTGGCCATTTGGAAAATGATGGAGAAACCGGAGAAGATCGGATTACCAAAAAGGCTCGATTAGAACAAATTGAGCCAATGGAAGTAGTACAGCGCTACACGGTAGATTTTCATAATATTTTAGAAAAATTCAATAACCTTCCTCCAAGTATTGAACCTACTGCTACAGGTCATATTGTAGAGCAAATTGAAACTATCAAAACAATTATCGATAAAGGTTTTGCTTATGAAGTAAACGGATCGGTTTATTTTGATGTTTTTAAATTCAACAAAGATCATGATTACGGAAAATTAAGCGGAAGAGCTTTGGAAGATATGATCGCTAATACCCGTGAACTTTCAGCACAAAGCGACAAAAGGAATCCGCAGGATTTTGCACTTTGGAAAAAAGCTGAACCCCAACATATAATGAGATGGCCTTCACCTTGGAGCGATGGTTTTCCAGGATGGCATTTGGAGTGTACCGTAATGAGCACCAAGTATCTAGGAGAATCTTTTGATATTCATGGAGGAGGAATGGATCTAAAATTTCCACACCATGAATGTGAGATTGCACAAGGAGAAGCCAGCACCGGAAAAAATCCCGTAAATTATTGGATGCATGCCAATATGCTTACTCTTAATGGTAAGAAAATGGCAAAGAGCACCGGAAATAACATTCTGCCTACAGAGATATTTTCAGGGAACAATGATATTTTAAGTAAAGCTTTTAGTCCATCGGTTACTAGATTCTTCATGCTACAGGCCAATTATCGCAGTATTTTGGACTTTTCTAATGAAGCGCTGCTAGCAAGCGAAAAAGGCTTTAATAGACTTATAGACGCTTACAACAGTATAGACAAGTTACCTTCCCATCCTTCTAATTCGTCATTTCCCGTAAGAGAATGGAGACAACGCTGTTATGATGCGATGAATGATGATTTTAACAGTCCTGTTCTCATTGCTACTTTGTTTGAAGCGGTAAAAGCTATTAATGCCATTAAAGAAGGTGAGATACAAATTACCAAAGACGATATAGAAGTGCTAAAAACAACTATGCATGACTTTATTTTTGATGTGTTGGGGTTAGTAGATGTGGCCGCTGTTAATGAAAATAACCTAGAAAAATTATCGGGTGCCGTTGAACTACTTATTAACCTTAGAGCGGAAGCAAGAAACAACAAGGATTTTGCAACTAGCGATAAGATTAGAGATGAACTCTTAGAAATAGGAATTCAACTAAAGGATGGAAAAGAGGGCACTACTTTTTCAATAGACTAAAACCTAACTTTTATTCAATGCTAAAAACATGGTTAGCCTATCCCTTTATAGCTCTGGTGAAATTCTATCAAAAAGCAATTTCTCCCCTTACCCCGGCTACCTGTAGATACACCCCAACCTGTTCACAATACACGCTAATTGCTCTTAAGAAATATGGAATTTTTAAGGGCGGATGGCTGGCTATAAAACGAATTTTTAGCTGCAATCCCTGGGGAGGTTCCGGCTACGATCCAGTTCCATAAAACCCGGAATATTTTCATCGAAGATTAATGCGGAATAAAGCAAAAACGTATATTTACCCATAAATTTAAATTATTCTACATGCTTTTTAATGCTATCACTTGGAGTCCTTCTGAAGGATTAGACCTAGGAATTTTAACCCTTCATTATTACAGTTTAATGTTTTTGATAGCATTTGGACTTGGATGGTACATTATGAAAAGTATCTATACAAAAGAAGGTATTCCAATTGAAAAACTGGATTCTCTTTTCATATACACCGTACTCGCAACTTTAATTGGTGCGCGATTAGGGCATGTAATTTTTTATGATTGGGATTACTTTCAGCATCATTTATTGGAAATTTTTCTACCGGTAAGATTTCAACCAGAATTCGAATTCACTGGGTTTAGAGGGTTAGCAAGTCACGGAGCTGCCATTGGAATAATAGTGGCAATGTACCTATACAGAAAAAGAGTTCTCGACAAACCTGTGCTTTGGATATTAGACAGAATAGTAATTCCTGTAGCAAGTGGTGGTGTCTTCATTAGAATTGGAAACTTCATGAACTCTGAGATCATTGGAAAACCAACAAATAGTGATTTCGGGGTCATCTTTCAAAATTTAGGAGAGACCTTCCCAAGGCATCCTGCTCAGTTATACGAATCATTTTGCTATTTGGTTATCTTCCTTATCTTATGGTTTATCTACTGGAAAACCGATAAAAAACAGAAGGAAGGATTTATTTTTGGCCTATTCCTAGTGATGCTATGGACGGTTCGTTTTTTCGTGGAGTTTATCAAAGAACCTCAGGTAGAAGAACGCGGTACGTGGTTATTCAACACGGGCCAATGGTTGAGCATCCCTTTTATAATTGCAGGATTTTATTTCATGTATCGTCCCTCAAAAAAATAACAGAATGAAGCTTAAAATCAACATACTTTTTTGCGGATTACTTGTAGGAATTCTTACTTCTTGCGGGGAAGACTCTAAGGATAATCGGGAAGTGGAAACAGCTGAAATCACCTTTAAAAAAGAGGGAGAATTATATCTATTAAAAGCTAAGGATACCATCAAAAAAATAGATATAGAAATTGCTGATAACGATTATGAACAGCAAACAGGTTTGATGTATCGGGAGTCCATGCTAGAGGAAGAAGGAATGTTATTCATATTCAATACTAGCAGCCCACGTAGCTTTTATATGAAAAACACTTATATACCCTTAGATATTATTTATTACAGCCAGGACAGTACTGTAGTAAGTTTCTATAAGAACACCACACCATTAGATGAAACATCTTTACCTTCTAATGCCCCGGCTAAGTTTGTTCTCGAACTCAACGCAGGGAAAATAGCCGAATGGAATATTGAAGTAGGCGATAAAATAGATTTTAAAAGATTAGATTAATAATAGGAGACTTTTCCAAAGTCCGGTATTCGTTTGTTTTCTACCAAACTTAACCCCTCTATAACATTTCATATAACCGACTATTTTAGACTTCTGAAGCCTCGAACAAAACAGGGAAGACATCTTTACCATTGTCATCTAAACGAGCCTCATTTGTGCTCTAACACCTTTTGTCTTGTCTACTCTAATCTAAATTTTGAAGAGATCATACCTTGCATACAATTTTCACACAAATAAAAAACCCTCTCAATAAATTGAGAGGGTTTTAATATTATAAGAGCATCTTATTACTCTTCAGTCTTAGCTTTATTTAGAGCCGATTTTTTCTTAACACTATCAAACATTACAGGTGTTGCAATGAATAAAGATGAATAAGTACCTACAATAATACCAACGATCATTGCAAACATAAACCCTCTTAAGCTTTCTCCTCCAAAGATGAAGATAGCCAACAATACGATTAAAGTAGTTAAAGAGGTGTTTAAAGTTCTGCTCAATGTGCTGTTTAATGCACTATTCACAGTTCTCCCCAACGGCCAGGTTGTATGCTCATTTACAAATTCTCTAATTCTATCGAATACAACCACTGTATCATTCAGCGAGTATCCAATAACAGTAAGTATCGCCGCAATAAACGCCTGGTTGATCTCCATATTGAATGGCATAATGTTGTATGCCAAAGAGAAAATACCCAACACGATTAATACATCATGAAATACGGCTGCTACAGCTCCTAATGAATATTGCCACTTTCTAAATCTCAATAAGATATACAGGAATACAACTATTAGAGATCCAAGAACTGCCCAGAATGAATCATTTTTGATATCATCGGCAATAGTAGGCCCTACCTTCATAGATTGCATAATTCCAATACTTCTGTCTCCAGAACCAACTGTGAAATCATCAAAAGTCACATCTGCAGGCAAGTATGATTTCAATCCATCAAACATCTTTTGCTGGATCTCAGCATCTACAGCTTCACCTTCGTCATCAACTTTATATTTAGTTGTAATCTTCAACTGGTTGTTAGCTCCAAAAGTTTTTGCTTCAGCACTTCCAAATACAGCGACAAGATCTTTCTCAACACTTGAAGCATTTACATCATCTGCAAATCTTACTGTATAAGTTCTTCCTCCAACAAAATCCACACCTTGGTTAAGGCCATTTGTAAAGAATGAAACAAGACTTATTAAGATTAAAATTCCAGAGATAACATAAGCGATTTTTCTTTTTGCAAGAAAATCAAAATTCATATTAGTGAACAACTTCTTGGTTACCGAAGTAGAGAAATCTAATGATTTACCATTCTTACCATATCCATCAATAAACAGTCTCGTAATAAATATCGCAGTGAAAAGTGAAGTTGCAATACCTATTAATAAAGTAGTAGCAAAACCTTTAATAGGCCCGGTTCCTAAAACAAGTAAAATAAGACCTGTTAAACCAGTTGTAATGTTTGCATCTAAAATAGAAGACAATGCATTGCTAAATCCATCTTTAATGGCATCACGCTGTATTTTTCCTTTAGCCAACTCTTCGCGAATACGCTCAAAGATAAGCACGTTTGCATCTACCGACATACCAATAGTAAGCACGATACCTGCTATTCCAGGCAAGGTTAGTACAGCACCAAGTCCTGCAAGTATTCCGAAGATGAATAATATGTTTACTGCTAAAGCTACATCTGCAAAAAGACCTGCTTTACCATAATAGAAAATCATCCATAACAATACGAAACCTAAAGCAATTAGAAATGACATAACTCCGCTGTCAATTGCCTCCTGACCTAAAGATGGTCCTACAATCTCACTTTGAATGATGTCTGCTGAAGCTGGTAATTTACCCGCTCTAAGCACATTCGCTAAATCCTGCCCTTCAGTGATACTGAAATCTCCAGAAATCTCACTTCTACCACCGCTAATTGGGCCGGTAGAAACTCCTGGAGCAGAATATACAATATGATCTAAAACGATAGCAATATTGCTTTTTTCGTTATAAGCTATTCCGGTCATTTCTTCCCAGGCTTTAGCACCTTTCCCGTTCATTTGCATTGAAACTGCAACACGCCCAACTTGATCGTAAGTTTGTTGCGCATCGGTAATAACATCACCCGTTAAAGAAGGAGTATTTTCGCGATTTCCCTGAAGCGCATATAACTCTACATTATTATCCTTTTCAACACCCCATGCAAATTCAGCATATCTCAAATCGCTTGAAAGCAAAGAGCGCACCTGTGGCATGTTCAAATATTCCCTTACCTGCGCAGTATCTTTAGCTGCAAAAACAGCCAATACCGGCCCACCCTGATACCCAGGAGACACCATAAGATCTAATAAAGGATTATTTCCTGTTTCAACTTCTGTAGAATCTTCTGCACTAGCTAATAACGCATCCAACTCATCATCTCCTTCAACAGCAGTAGTATCTTGTGAAGCTTCATTAGTTTGAGTGGCGTTATCTTTCTTAACCATATCAGCTAGAACAGCGTTGGCAGAATATAAGAAGTTAGCAAACTCAGTATTTTTATAAACATACCAGAATTCTAACTGAGCAGTACTTTGTAAAAGATTTTTTACCCTGCTGATATCTTTTGCACCAGGAAGTTCTACAAGAATTCTTCCCGTATTTCCTAAACGCTGAATATTGGGTTGAGTAACACCAAATTTATCGATACGCTTACGCAATACCTCAAAAGCTGAAGTAATAGATTCGTTAACTTTTTCTCTAATTACAGGCTGAACTTCAGAATTGGTCATTTCAAAAGTAACCTGATCACTTAAAGTCTTATTCGCAAAAATATCTGGAGATGCAAGTTTTGCATCAGATATGTTATCAAAAGACTCAAAGAAAAGATCAACATAACTTTCTTGGCTATCTTTTTGAGCGGCATCGGCTTCAGCCAATGCTTTATTGAAAGCTGGATCGTTGCTATTATTTGCAAGACCTCTTAAAATATCTTTAACAGAAATTTGAAGAATCACATTGATTCCTCCCTTTAGATCCAGACCTTTGTTAAGCTCCTTATCTTTAGCATTGTTATAAGTTATTCCCGCAAAAATTTCGTTTTCCCCAATAGAATCAAGGTATCTACCCTGAACCTGGTCACGTTTTACCGAGTAGTCCTCTACATCGGCACTAATTTTTTGCTTGGCGTAAGCATCTGCGTCACTTTCTACACTGTTGGCAATGAATGTAAATGATAATTGGTATATACATACCAATCCAAATAAAATTGCAAAAACCCTGATCAGTCCTTTATTCTGCATTCTTCCTTATATTTAGGTAATTTTTTAAAACGGACAAATATAGGATTTCATAATTCAAATCCCAATTATTTTTTTTTGAATAATTTAACTTTTAAACAAAAAAAAGACCGCTAATTTTGCGGCCTTTTTTGTCTGACTCTTAGGTCGATATCTATTTCTATAGAATTATAGCTCTAATAATGCATTGGTTTTTTTAACACCTTCAGCACTTTCTTTGATTTTTGCTGTTTCAGCTTCATCCAATTGAATTTCAACAATCTTTTCTAATCCATCTTTTCCAAGAATAGAAGGAACACCTATACAAAGATCGTTCAATCCAAACTCACCTTCCAATAAAGCTGAACATGGGAACATTTTCTTTTGGTCACACGCAATAGCCTGAACCATAGCAGAAACTGCAGCTCCTGGCGCATACCACGCACTTGTACCTAATAATTTAGTAAGAGTTGCACCACCTACTTTAGTATCTTCAGCAACCTGATTCAATCTATCTTCAGATAAGAAAGCTTTTACCGGCACACTGTTTCTGGTAGCCAATCGTGTTAATGGCACCATTCCAGTGTCACTATGCCCACCTATAACCATTCCATCAACATCAGATGGAGGGCATTCTAATGCTTCGCTTAAACGGTACTTAAAACGTGCGCTGTCTAAAGCTCCGCCCATCCCAATAATTCTATTTTTAGGCAAACCGGTGGTTTTATGAACTAAATAGGTCATAGTATCCATAGGATTACTCACCACAATCACAATGGTATCTGGAGAATGTTTTATAAGGTTTGAAGAAACCTCTTTAACGATATTTGCATTAATACCTATTAGCTCTTCTCTTGTCATCCCAGGTTTTCTTGGGATTCCACTTGTAATTACCACCACATCACTCCCGGCAGTTTTAGAATAGTCGTTTGTAGAACCAACTATTTTTGAATCAAAACCATTTAAAGTGGCTGTTTGCATAAGGTCCATTGCCTTTCCTTCAGCAACCCCTTCTTTGATATCCAACAATACTATTTCTGAAGCGAAATCTTTAATTGCAATATATTCAGCACAGCTGGCACCCACGGCACCTGCTCCTACGATAGTAACTTTCATTATATATGTTTTTTATGAATTATTATTAGTTGTAGCGAAAATACAAATTCTCTTTCAGTATTATTATAAGTAATGGTTAAAAATCAACCTATTGTATACGGTAATGCACTCCTAAATTTGCATTGAAAAAGCTACCGGCAGTAAGCATGCTGCTTACTTTGAATTTACCAAAGTATAGGTTGAAGCCAAGATCTGCCTTGAATTTAATTTCTGAATCTCCCAATGTTCCCAATTCTGAATTTAACTGCGTAAGAGATCCGCCTGAACCTCCAAACGCATAATCGAAGTTAGAATTAGTGATTCCGGCCGCCCCAAAAACTTCAAAGTTCTCATATAACTTAGACCCGATAACCTGAGCCAGCCATAGGTTCGCATCTACTTCAATTTCTTTTAATTCCAATAAAGAAGGGATACTTACAGGAGCAAAAGCATAATCTAATTTGATATTACTATACCCAATAGCAGCAGCAAATTGAAAATCCTCTTCTTTAGAATATTTAATGTATTGGTTAAAATTATGTTTTAACCCAACCCCGTAGGTAGAATACCCTACATCATCTACTGTAACGTTAGGAAGGTAACGCACTGTTACTTCAGTTCCATAAGGCAAGCCTACCGTTAACTGAGCAAATGGATGTGCCAATACTTTTTTATCTAAACCATCTATAGCATCAAACTCAAAATCAATCTTTTCTCCATCGTCAGATAAAGGATTAGTAACCTGCCCCTCAAATATTATATCTGTATCCGGGCCAAATACTGTAGGTAAAAGTTCACGATCAGAATCTTTAATTTTTATTATCTGAAGATCTTGATCCTGCAATAATTTAGTCTGCTTACTGCTTGGCACAAATAGAGCGTTTCCATGTACCGAGAAGTTAATTTGCCATTTATCCATTGCTTTGCCCGAAGAGAACCAGCCGGCACTCGACTGAACCGCAGCACCCTCAGCTCCCGGGGCCACAAAATTATCTGCAATAATTAGCATATCACTAATAATTTGCTCCTTATCACTTTGAGCCTTTAATGAATTGAATGCACAGAGAGAAGCAATTGCAAGTAGGTATTTAGCAGTTTTTTTCAAGATCTAGTAAATTTAGTTTGGGGTAAAAATAGTAAAAAATAAGATGAAGAGGGAATTATGCAGGCACCAAAAAAAAGCCCACGGTTTAACGTGAGCTTTCAATTCTATTCTTATATTAAAAAGTTATTTACACATCGATATTTGCGTAAACAGCATTTTTCTCGATAAACTCTCTTCTTGGCGGAACTTCATCACCCATAAGCATAGAGAAAATTCTATCGGCCTCTCCGCTGTTTTCAATATTTACCTGTCTCAATTTTCTATGAGCCGGATCCATGGTAGTATCCCATAACTGCTCGGCATTCATTTCTCCAAGACCTTTATATCGTTGAATTTGCACTCCGCCGCTAAAGCTATTTGCAATTTCATCTCGCTCCTTATCATTCCAAGCATATTGCTTTTTCTGACCTTTCTTCACTAAATACAAAGGTGGAGTTGCTATATAAATATGACCGTTCTCGATCAACTCTTTCATATAACGATAGAAGAAAGTTAAAATTAAGGTTTCAATATGACTACCATCCACATCGGCATCACACATAATTACCACTTTATGATATCTTAGCTTCGATAAGTTCAAAGCCTTACTATCTTCTTCAGTACCAATTGTAACACCAAGAGCAGTATAGATATTTTTAATCTCCTCATTGTCGAAAACACGATGCCTCATCGCTTTTTCAACATTCAATATCTTACCACGCAGTGGTAAAATTGCTTGGAAATTTCTATCTCTACCTTGTTTGGCTGTACCCCCTGCAGAATCTCCCTCTACCAGGTACACTTCGCATTTTGTTGGATCTTGCTCAGAACAATCAGATAATTTTCCAGGCAAACCACCTATACTCATTACTGTTTTACGCTGAACCATTTCACGCGCCTTCTTAGCCGCATGACGTGCCTGAGCTGCAAGAATTACTTTTTCAACAATGATCTTAGCATCACTCGGATTTTCTTCCAGGTAATTCTCCAACATTTCGGATACTGCCTGAGATACTGCTGAAGTAACTTCTCTGTTTCCTAATTTAGTCTTGGTCTGACCTTCAAATTGCGGTTCTGCAACTTTTACTGAGATAATTGCAGTCAAACCTTCTCTAAAGTCGTCTCCTGCGATTTCAAATTTCAATTTATCCAACATTCCGGAAGCATCGGCATACTTCTTCAATGTAGTTGTAAGACCTCTTCTGAAACCCGATAAATGCGTCCCCCCTTCATGGGTATTGATATTATTTACATACGAATGTAAATTCTCGTTGAAAGAAGTATTATAAATCATAGCAACCTCAACAGGAATATCATTTTTCTCTCCCTCCATCGAGATTACATGCGCAATAACAGGATCCCTGTTCTCATCAAGGAATTTTATAAATTCCTTTAACCCCTCTTCAGAATGAAAAGTTTCAGAAAAAAAACTCCCATCTTCATTAATTTGACGCTCATCGGTAAGAATAATTGTAATCCCTTTATTTAAAAAGGAAAGCTCACGCATTCTTGCCGCTAACGTATCATAATTATACTCAACAGTTTGCTGAAATATACTAGGATCTGGTTTAAATGTAACCATCGTCCCTCTTTCTGTAGTCTCTCCAATGGATTTTACAGGATACAAAGGCTTCCCTAGCTCATATTCCTGTTGCCAGATAGTCCCATCGCGATATACAGTAGCTTTTAGAGCAACAGAGAGTGCATTCACACAACTCACCCCTACCCCGTGTAACCCTCCGGAAACCTTATAAGAATCTTTATCAAATTTTCCTCCTGCCCCGATCTTGGTCATTACAACCTGCAGCGCAGAAACTCCTTCTTTTTTATGATGATCTACTGGAATACCCCTTCCGTTATCAATTGTGGTTACAGAACCATCTGCATTGATAGTTACTTTAATGGTATCACAGTGGCCAGCCATGGCCTCATCTATAGAATTATCAACTACCTCGTAAACCAAGTGGTGTAAACCTCTTACTCCCGTGTCTCCAATATACATGGAAGGCCGCATGCGTACATGCTCCATTCCTTCCAGCGCCTGAATACTATCTGCCGAATAATTCTTTTTTTCCGCTTCTTCGCTCATATATAATTCTGTTAAATTTTGTCAATTATTGCAACAGACAAATATAACAAAACCCTTATTCCTATTAGCTTGAAGCGCACATCAATACGTTTAAGTTATTAACAATTTTTGTGAAAAACGTCTATTTTAAGCCAATCTTAAATTAACTCACTTTTGCTGTCTTTGAAAAGCTCGTTTGCGCAATATGAGTAGAACTTGCTCTTCCACTTGGATCAAGATCATCCTGCCATTTTGGAATCCATTTCTTAACAGATTTCGCAGCGCTTTCCTGAGGGAAATACCCACTGAATATTTCACGATAATAGTAAGCCTCTTTCGTGGCAGGTGTGTTTACCGGATATTTAATATGCGCTGTTTCCATTTGCACATCGGTCACCTGAGATGAAGCAAATTCAATAAGACTATCTATCCAGCTATATCCAACTCCGTCGCTAAACTGTTCTTTTTGTCTCCAAAGCACCTCTTGAGGCAAAAATGGCTCTTCGGTGGTATCAAATGCTTTTCTCAATATATATTTTTCAACCCCACCATGCGTAGACGGCATTTTATCTCGTGGCGCTATTTCCATAGCTGTTTGCAGAAATGCTTTATCTAAGAAAGGGACTCTCGCTTCTAACCCATGGGCCATCGTCGATTTATCGGCTCTTAAACAATCTGCAGTAGACAACCTTTTAACCCTTCTAATGGTTTCTTTTTTAAATTCTTCTGCTGAAGGTGCGTTTTTAAAATACAGGTATCCTCCAAATATCTCATCAGCTCCTTCCCCTGAAAGCACCACTTTAATGCCTTTATCGGTAATTGCTTCAGATAAAAAATACATAGGTGTACTTGCGCGAATAGAGGTTACATCATAAGTTTCCAGATGCCAGATCAATTTTTTGATGATCTCGATTCCTTCAGCAACAGTAAAATGAATTTCATGATGCTCTGTTCCCAGAAAATCGGCTACTTTTTTAGCAGCAATTAAATCGGGTGCTTTTTCATCCAAACCAATAGAGAAAGAATGTAATTTTTTACCCTGTTCTTTTAATAATCTTGCTGCAATAGAAGATGTTAATGAAGAGTCTAATCCTCCGCTTAATAATACACCCAACGGCACATCCGACATTAAACGTTTTTTAGTTGCTGCAATTAAAGCTTCTCTTAATCTTGTAAGATCAGCTTTTTCCTCACATAGCTCGGTGTTATACCAATCTGGTTTATAATATTGCACAAATCCTGTTTCAGGCGTATAATAATATCCAGGAGGAAATGCTTCAAATTTAACACATTGATCTGCCAATACTTTCATTTCACTTGCAAACCACAAGGCACCAGATTCATCTTCTCCGTAATACAAAGGTTTTACTCCAATTGGATCTCTCCCAGCAATAAAGTCTTTCCCGTCTACTACAACGAAAGCAAAATCCCCGTCTAGTTTATCAACAAAACTATAGCCGTATTTTTCATATAAATGAACGATTACCTCTGAATCACCTTTTGTTCTAAACGTATGATCTTTTAAAACAGTTTCCTTTAATTCTTTGTAATTGTATATCTCACCATTATGTATCATCCAAGCGGTAGAAGTACCTTGAATTGGCTGGATACCGGTTGTAACATCCATTATTGAAAGACGTTCATGACATAGAACCGCTCCAGATTCAGTAATATGAAAATCACTTTCATCCGGTCCACGGTGTGTCATTCTCTTAGAAAGCGATTTGATCTTTTCCGCATCATCTTTTTTTGCTCCTATAACTGCTAATATTCCGCACATAACTTTGAGTTTTAATTACAGTTCAAATGTGCGGTGTTTATTTACAAATAAAAACATTAAATATAAAATTACTTACATCTGGAATGTAAAATATAAAAATTAAATTTAAACAGAAACCTATATTTCAATCATTGCTATGATTTTCTTTCATTTATAAAGTTGAATATTTTTAACAATTAATAAGCTTTTGATTAACGCTTATACTGAGGGTGAAATAGTACTTTTAACATTTAAACGAAATAAAAATAAAAAATTATGAAACGCATACTTTTAATAGCGCTTATTGTTGGAGCATCAATTCAACACAATACTCTAAAAGCGCAGACTACTGAAGGATTAAATTTCGCGAAATTAGATGCAAGCCCAATGGATCTTGCTATTTATAAAAACGCAGACAACAAGGTAGTAGCCCGAGTAATTTATAGCCGACCTCAAAAAAGAAATCGTGAGATCTTTGGAAAACTCGTTCCTTATGGCGAAGTATGGAGAACCGGAGCTAATGAATCTACTGAACTTACCTTATATAAGGACATGATGGTGGCCGGTGTTAAAGTAAATGCAGGAACTTACACCATGTACTCTATTCCAGAAGAAAACGAATGGACAGTAATTTTAAATAACAGTACATTTACCTGGGGTGCATACGAGTATACAGATAAACAGGATATTGTTAGAATTAAAGTTCCTGTGAAAAAATCTCCTACCAGTATCGAATCTTTCTCGATAGCTTTTGTAGCTAAAGAGGATGGAGCTGATCTTTTAATGGGATGGGACGACAGATATGTTGAAGTACCCTTTAAGACAGTAATTAAATAAAACTTACAATCACTTAAAATAAAACGGCCTCAAATTTACATTTGAGGCCGTTTTATTTTAAGGTATATTAAGGTATTTATGAGTTTGAAGCGACACCTTCCATTTAGGATTTTTCATCACATAATCCACAATCATTGGTACCACTTTATCTCGTTTACTCCATTCTGGCTGAAGATAGAGAATACAATCTTCATTTACGCGCGCAGCTTGTTCTTCAGCAAAAACCAAGTCATGCGCATTATAAACTATCACTTTTAATTCATCGGCAACCGCACAAACCTCATCGGTTGGCAATTTCATCTTTTTTGGAGATAAACATATCCAATCCCAAACTCCCGTAAGCTTATAAGCTCCAGAAGTCTCTATATGAACCTTGCATCCCTGAGCTTTTAAAGTCTCTGTAAGTATTGTCATGTCCCATGTTAAGGGCTCTCCACCCGTCACTACAACGGTATCACTGTGAGACACAGCATTTTCAACAATCTTCCCTATATGAGTTGGCGGATGTATGGTAGCATCCCAGCTTTCCTTAACATCACACCAATGACAACCAACATCGCAACCACCTATTCTAATGAAATAAGCAGCAGTTCCTTTGAAAAACCCTTCTCCCTGTATAGTATAGAACTCCTCCATTAATGGAAGCATTATACCCTTGTCCACCAGCACTTTTGTATCTTCTGTAATCATAGCCTGCAAAGATAAACAATCTTACAGTTTTAATACTTTCTTTATCGTGGGATTATCTGCATTCACTATAAAAACAACTTATCGTTACCTGCAGTAATATAATTACATCAAAAAAGCCGGTAAACACCGGCTTTTTTGATATTGATAAGAGCAGGTTACAAATCCCACCATACCTTACCATAAATACTTTCCTGCCCATTGAACTGTCGTTGCACCGCAGCATCATAATTAACCTCGTTATTAAAGGCTTCATTATCTGGATAAGAAAGTCTGTTAGGAACATCTGCCCCATTTGGCGAAACTAAATCGTTAGGATACCCAGTTCTTCTCCATTCTGACCATGCTTCATAGCCAAACATATATAAATGCACCCAGCGTTGGTTACCAATTTGCTCCATAGCTCTGGTATCATCAAAAGCAATTTCAGGATTATTCAAAAATTCCTCAACTCCATCTGAACTACCAGTCCATTGTACAATAGATTGTTCGATTGCCATATTATATAAGGACTCTGTATCTTCAGATATCCAACCACGTTCAGCCGCCTCTGCCATAGCAAATAACACCTGTGCGTAGGTCACTAAATAGACTGGTGCATCCTGAGCATAAATATCTGAACCTAAAAGCGAGAATTCTTCAGTACCAATATTATCTTCTTCTCCAAATTGCAAGCCAACATACTCCCCGTTGGCTCTAGCAGGATCTGCATAAACAGGTAACCTTGGATCACTTACAGGTTTCATTTCTTCAACTAAGGTTTCGGTAACAGCCCACCATTCACGATTTTGATCTACCACTTGTCCATACCAGTAGTTCTGGCTATTAGCATCGGCCAAATGTCTAAACACAAGATTATCACTATTAGAAGCAAAAACTCCTGCACTCAGCGCATCGTTAAATTCCTGCATTCCTTTAGAAGGGTCTACTTCCGATAATCGCAATGCCATTAAAAGTCGAATTGTATTCCCCAGCTTTTGCCACTTAGACATGTCGCCACCATAGATAATATCATCTGAAATACTTCCTGCAACCATCATGGCATTTGCATCTTTCAGCTCCTGAAAAAGACTGTTATAAATAGACTCCTGGGTATCGTATGCCGGAGTGAAATCTTCTGCACCCTTTAACGCTTCCGAATATGGCACATCTCCCCATCTGTCGGTAATATTCCAATAAAAATAAGCTCGTAAGATCTTTGCTACCGCCACTTGATTTGGAACGGGCCCTTGAGAAGCGCTTAACTCTTCAGAATCGATAACCGCCTGCAGATTTGCTAATGGCCCCTGATACAAGCCGTAAAAACTAGTGCTCTCCTCAGGATAGAGAGAAGCACCCACATACTGAGTTTCTGCTAAATATTGCGCCATAAACTCTCCTTTTGGTGAAGAAGCTAAACCTGGCAGGTACAGTGCAGCATTCGCAATAAGCTGAGTTCCTGAAGCCTGACTAGGCAGGTTAGGGTTTGTATTTATATCGTCATCAAAATTGCTGCAGCCTCCCATCACAAAGCTTAACACCAATATTATTATATAAGTCTGTTTCATAATTGTACTTTTTAAAATGTGATATTAAGATTCAAACCATAAGACCTTACCGACACCAGCTGTCCCGATTCATACCAACTTATAGATTGGCTTCCTGTTGAAATAGCCGAAGGATCTATTCCGTCTGGGGCTTCTTGCCATATCATAGCGGGGTTTCTTGCAATTAAAGCTACTGCCACGCTTTTGAAAGGAAGTTTTTGAAGTAATTCTTCTCCAAACGTATAACCCAATCTAACTTCACTCAGTTTTATATAAGAAGCATCATACAGCCATTCTTCATAGATTCTTCTTCCAAGAACATTACGATAATAAGAACGGGCATCTACATATGCAGTAACATCTTCTCCTGTTTCAGCAGAAATACCTGTTACCTTTACTCCTCCTCCGTCTTCTAACGGATCTCTCACATTCATGCCGTTATCGTTAGTTGCTACCGTAAGCGGATCTTGCCCGGTTCTCACAGCCAACATTTTAGATCTACTAAAGAACTGTCCCCCTCCCTGAAAATCTATCATCGCAGCTACATTGAAATTTCCTATGCGCAACGTATTTTGCAAACCTCCATTAAAATCAGGAAGAACACTTCCGAAGTTATGAGTGGCATCAGTATAGAGCGGCATATTATCTGACCCTAAAAGAATCTTTCCTGTAGCCTCATCTCTTTGATAGGCCTGCCCCACCAAACTTCCAAAGGCTTCTCCAACGTACGAATTCAAGTAGCTGTTCACACTAGAATAGGTAGTAGATCCATACGTATAAACATCTATACCCGGAGCAAGTTCTACGACTTCACTTTTATTGCTGTTTATATTGAAGTTTAAATTCCAATTAAAATTATCTGTCTCTATAGGCTTGGCAGTAATAGCAATCTCAAAACCCTTATTTTGTATTAACCCGGCATTTATAGTACTGGAACTATAACCACTAGCGCCTGAAACATCCAGACTAATAATTTGATTTTTATTCTTCTGCACATAGTAAGTGAAGTCTATTCCCAATCTACTTTTGAAGAATCTTAAATCGACACCAGCTTCATAGGAATGTGCAAATGAAGGTTTGATGTTTGGATTATTAAGGTTATCAGGCACATATAAAGTATTTGTTCCGTTATATACCGTTCCCACCCCATAAGGAAGACTTGTTTGATAAGCGTCCAGATCTGATCCTGCCTGAGCATAACTAGCTCTAAATTTCCCGAAGGATAAAGTATCCCAATCTATCAATTCACTAAAAACCATACTACCGGAAATTGAGGGATACCAATAGGAATTATTATTTTCGGGTAGTGCCGAAGAAATATCATTTCTTATAGAAGCATCAACAAAATAAGTGTCTTTATAGCCTAATGAAAGCATTCCAAACATACTTCGAATTTGTTTTCTTAGTAAATAATTAGACACATTAGGTCTATCTATGGAGGCATCAATATTATAGAATCCCGGGGAGGAAAGCCCTCCCACTGTTCCCTGATAAAGGTAAGAATACCTTCTGTTAAATATATTTCCTCCCAAGGTACCATTTACTGAAAAATCGTCCCATTTCTTTTTATAGAGTGCGAGGAACTCATAGTTCATTTCCTTATTCTCATATTTACCTATGGTATATTCAGGAGTTCTTTTTCCGCCAAAAGCAGTTCTAGTTTCAATATTCTGAGTATAAATATCCCCTCTAACAGCTGCGCTTAATTCAAGCTCCGGCAACACCTTATACGTTAATCCTACATTTCCAAAAAATCGATCTCTACTATCCATATTAGTATTCTCGTAAGCATCGAAATATGGATTATCCCAATACAGCGGACTCAGATTGGATATCTCGCCTGTATTTGAATCTGGCCTTCTTAAATTCCAATGCAAAAAAGTTCCATCGTCGTACTTATAATCTTTTAAACGATTCATATCAATATTTCTTTGAAACCATTGGGTAAAGTACCCTGTTCCATATTCTGACCCTTGCTTAGGACGCTGCGCATCATTCCTAGCATAGTTAATATTAGTAGAAACCGTAAGCTTTTCGGTAAGATCTAAGCTGGCATTTAAACCTAAGTTATTTCTATCAAGATACGTATTGGGCTCTACACCTTCTATTCTCGTATCATTAAAGCTAAGTCGATACGTAGTATTCTCGTTTCCTCCCGAAATCGTAACACCATTGTTGAAGTTATAACCCGTTTCATAATAATCCTTTATATTATCGGGATGCGCAACAAAAGGGGTTAATTGTTGATATTCGGTATCCTGCGGATAAAAACTAAAAACCTGGCGAACTGGTGTTCCATCCATTTTTGGCCCCCAACTTTCATCAACGCTTAGATCTACATAAGGGTCTCCATTTGCAAGAGTTCTAAATTGCTGACTTGACCCCCCGCCATACATATTTTGAAGTGGCATAAAATTTCCTGCCCTTTCTACGGTGAAAGACGAGTTCACTTGTACCTGCACATCTTTTACTCCCTTAGCTCCTTTTTTAGTAGTAATCATAATGACTCCATATTGACCTCTAATTCCATATAAAGCTGAGGCAGCAGGACCTTTTAGAACATTCACAGATTCTATATCACTAGGATTGATATCCTGACCTAGATTCCCATAATCAGATTCGTCACTCCCTGCAAAGTTAGCATTGGAAATTGGAGTTCCATCTACTACAATAAGAGGTTGATCTCCACCTCCTATAGAATTTACACCGCGTATCTTTATTTTTTGAGTACCCCCCATACTGGCTCCGGAAGCACCGGTAACCTGAACTCCTGCTACCCTTCCTGATAATGAACCAATAACATTTTGCTCGTTGGTAAGATTTAGATCTTCACCTCCCACTTCCTGAGTTGCATAACCCAAGGATTTCTTGTCTCTTGATATACCAAGAGCAGTAACTACCACCTCATCTAAACCTTCTAGATTTGCTACCATCACAACATTAATTGCAGTTTGAGATCCAACTCTTATCTCCTGCGTCTCAAAACCCAGAGAAGAAAACACCAGAACTTGGCTTTCATTTACATCGATAGAATAGACCCCATCCATATCGGTAACCGTCCCTTGATTTGTTCCTTTTACTATTACGTTCACTCCTGGTAGTGTCATCCCCTCTTTAAGGTCGGTAACCTTACCAGTAACGGTCTTTTCCTGAGCAAACAAACTAGTAAATTGAAAAATGACCATAAAGGCCAAAAGTGTAATTTTGTTTTTCATATTTTACCGTGTTAAAATTGTGTGAATTACATATGAAGATAGAGAATTCCCTTCGACTATCATAATATTATTAGCATTAATGATTTAGTTAAGTGAAAATTTTTATAATTATTATAACTTACATATCTCTTTTAAAAAACTATATTTTGAAAAACATACGCTCATTATTAAGCAGACACATTCAGCCTTTATCATTAATAATCTCCCTATTCATCCTGGCATCCTGTTCTTCTACTAAAAGATTCAACAGAACACTGGAAAGCGATTTCAGGCATTCAGACACCTTCAATCAGAGTTTCTCCGGTTTTGCTTTAATGGATCCTGACAACAATAAAATGTTGTATGAATATAACTCCCAAAAATATTTCACTCCGGCCTCCAATGTAAAACTGCTTACATTTTATGCAGGTTTAAAGGTTTTAGGCGATTCTTTACCCGCTCTAAAATATATAGTACAGAATGATTCCCTTATATTTAGAGGAACCGGAGATCCTTCTTTTCTATATACTGATGCTCCAGAATCTAAGGTTTACGATTTTTTAAAGAATCGCACAGAGGAGTTATACTATCAACCTTCGGCATTTACAGAAGAATCCTTTGGACCTGGCTGGTCGTGGGATGATTATAATTATTACTACTCGGTAGAGAGAGCAGCATTTCCTATTTATGGAAATTATGTAGAATTCAAATGGAATTCAGGACAAGAAAAACCTTCTACTTATATCAAGCAATTTAATGACAGTCTGTTATTAAGTAAAAATATAACTGAAATCAAGAGAGATCTTGATAAAAACACTTTTAGATATCACCCATCTCAATCAGGAAAAAAAACTTCCCAAATAGTACCTTTTAAATACACTCCAGAGCTTTTTACAAAACTGCTGTCCGACACACTTCAAAAACCTGTGAAACTGGTTAATTCAGAATTAAGAACAACGGGCACAGAAAAAACATTATATAGTCTTCCTGCCGATAGTCTATATAAAACGATGCTTAGAAACAGTGATAATTTTATTGCAGAACAACTTCTTTTGATGGTAGCCAATAAAGTTTCAGATACTTTAAAAACAGATAATGCCATAAAATATATAAAAACAAACTATTTGAACGATCTTCCTGACGAACCCATATGGGTTGATGGATCGGGACTTTCTCGATATAATCTTGTAACTCCCAGAAGTATGGTAGGACTACTAAAGAAAATTTCTGAAGAAATCCCACAAGACAAACTTTTTGATTATTTGCCTAGCGGCGGTGAGACCGGTACCCTCAAAAATTGGTACAAAGCAGATGTCCCATATATCTTTGCCAAAACCGGAACTCTCAGTAACAACCATAATTTAAGCGGATATATTAAAACCAAAAGCGGAAAGATTTTACTATTTAGCTTTATGAATAATAATTACACAGTTAGTTCTTCGGTTATTAAAACCGAAATGCAGCGAATTCTAAGAAGTATCTATTTAAATTATTAACATTTAAGACCGGAGCCGGCATATAAAAATTAATTCTTTTAAATTAGAGGCAACAATAAACTCATTTAATCTACACAGCAATGCAAAGAAGAAATTTTTTAAGGAACATAGGAACGGGAAGTATCGCCTTATCATTAACAACTTTCATTTCCCCTTTTCAATCTTCTTATGCTACTGAATTTAAGAAAAACTCATTATTATTACCTCAACACCTTTCCGAAGGTGATACCATTGGAATTATTAGTCCGTCTTCCGCCATTTTCGAATCTGAACCATATGAAATAGCTGTAGAAACCTTTAAGGCAATGGGACTGAAAGTAAAACTCGGGAAATTCGTAAATACAAGATATGGGCATTTGGCAGGTACTGATGAAGAAAGAGCTCAAGAATTAAATAATATGTTCAAAGATCCGGAAGTAAATGCCATTATTGCCTTGCGAGGAGGTTCTGGAGCAGCAAGGATCTTAGATAAAATAGATTACGAAGCTATAAAGAAAAACCCAAAAATATTCATCGGCTATAGCGATATTACCGCGCTCCATATGGCTATTTATTCCCAAACCGGATTGATTACCTTTCACGGACCATTAGCTGTCTCTACATGGAATGAATTTAGTTACAGCATCTTCAGAAAGATCATTTTTAATGCAGAGGCGATTCAGTTGACAAATCCTACCGAAAAAGGTGACAACTTGGTTCAGGTAAAAAATAGAGTTAGAACTATTACTTCAGGGAAAAGCAGCGGAGTGCTAGTTGGAGGGAACCTTTCTGTATTAACCGGTATCATGGGCTCAAAGTACTTACCAAATTGGGAAAATAAAATCCTCTTTTTAGAAGATGTAGGTGAGAAGATCTATGCAGTAGACAGAATGATGTCGCAATTACAGCTGGGAGGTATTCTAGACAAAATTAGCGGAGTGGTCTTTGGCAAATGCACTGAATGTGACCCAGGCGGTGGATACGGTTCTCTTACCTTAGAAGAAGTACTGGACCATTATATTACTCCCTTAAATATACCTGCATTCTCAGGCGCAATGTTTGGTCATATCTCTGATAATTCAACTTTAGCGAATGGAATTGAGGTAGAAATTGATGCAGACAAAGGAACGATACAAATGCTTTCTGCCGCTGTAAAATAAAATACACTCAACAAAAAGTACTTTAACATAAATATACTTTTCATCCTTCAGTATCGATATCTATTGGCATATCTTTTCTGATCTAGTATTACAACAATTAACACATGGAAAAAAAAGATAGCTTTATAGAGCATATACAAACCGGCTTTAAAACAAAAGGAGATTATATCCTTATGGGAGCAGCAATGCTCGGTTCAGAGCCATTGGCTGAAGCGCAAGTTCGAATTCCTTTAAAAACCATGAACAGGCATGGGCTAATTGCCGGGGCTACAGGAACAGGAAAAACAAAAACACTTCAAATCTTAGCAGAGAACTTATCAAACAAAGGAGTTCCTGTACTTTTAATGGATATAAAAGGTGATTTGAGCGGAATAGCACAACCTTCTCCCGGACATGAAAAAATAACTGCGAGACATCAAAGCATTGGTTTCGACTTTGAGCCACAAGCGTTCCCAGTAGAAATATTAAGCCTGTCTGAGCAAGAAGGAGTCCGACTTAAAGCTACCGTCAGCGAATTTGGACCTGTGTTACTGTCCAGGATTTTAGATCTCACCGAAACTCAAACCGGAATATTGGCTATCATTTTCAAATATTGTGATGATAACCATTTACCCTTACTCGATCTAAAAGACCTGAAAAAGATCATCCAGTTTGCTACTGATGGAGGTCGGGAAGAATTTGAAGAGAATTATGGCAGAATATCAAAAATGTCTACCGGTGCTATTTTGCGCAAAATAGTTTCTTTGGAACAGCAAGGGGCGGAACGCTTCTTTGGAGAACCTTCTTTTGATGTAAAAGATCTAGTAAGAAAAACCCCCGATGGCAAAGGATATATAAATATTCTTCGATTAAACGATATTCAGGATAAGCCTAAATTATTCTCCACATTTATGCTAAGTCTCTTAGCAGAAATCTATTCTATCTTTCCTGAAAAAGGCGACATGGAAAAGCCGGAGCTCGTAATGTTTATTGACGAGGCTCATCTTATTTTTAAAGAAGCTTCAGGAGCATTGATGGACCAGATTGAAAGCATTATAAAATTGATTAGATCGAAAGGAATTGGCATCTATTTTGTTACACAAAACCCGACCGATGTTCCCAAGGAAATACTAAGTCAGTTAGGATTAAAGATTCAGCATTCTCTTAGAGCTTTTACTGCAAACGATAGAAAAGCCATAAAGCTTACTGCAGAGAATTATCCTATTTCAGAATATTATGATACCAAAGAAGTGTTAACATCGTTAGGTATAGGAGAAGCGCTAATTTCAGCTTTAGATGAAAAAGGAAGGCCTACCCCGCTGGCAGCCACTATGATGAGAGCTCCTATGAGCCGAATGGACATTTTAACTCAACGGGAATTAGATGAACTTTTTGAAATTTCTGAACTTATCCCTAAATACAACAAGGAGATAGATAGAGAAAGTGCCTATGAGATCCTGAATAAAAAAATTGAATTAGCAGAAAAAGAAGAAGCTCAGGAATTAGCGAAGAAAGAAAGAGCAAAACTAGAACGCACCACCACGAGAAGAAGCAGGAATAGCTCCAGCAAAACTCAGGGTGCAGTAATAAAAGTGCTTACCAGCGCTACCTTTATTAGAGGAGTGATGAGCATTTTAAACAAAGCATTTAAGTAACAAGAATTCAAAGAATGAAAAAATTAAGTTTCACCATAGTACTAGCAGTTTTAGCAATGTCTTGTGGTCGTGATTCCGACCCATTTTTAATTATTAATAACCGCGTAGGACAACTTACCAAAGAAATAAAGATCAATCAACTGGATTCTATCTTTAAAGGAGATTCTATAGTTCGAAACACTTCCAGTACTAAATTTTTAAGTGCTACCAGTGATATTGAAATATACGATAAAGAAGGTGCTCCTCTCTTAATCCTTGAACCTGTACAACAATTTGACTCTACCAGCACGGTTGGATACATCCAAATTTTAGATTCTAGGTACCAAACCGACAAAGGGCTGAGCATAAAAAGCACGTTTGGCGATGTGGTGGAAAAATATACAATTTCCAGAATTGAGAACACCCTAAATTCTGCAGTTGTATTTATAGATGAATTAAACCTTTACCTCACAATAGATAAGAAAGAATTACCTTCCAGTCTTCGCTATGATACGGATTCCAGAATTACAGCATCCCAAATTCCGGATAATGCTAAAATAAAATATTTCATGATTAGCTGGTAAAATTTCTTAGTTACGTACATTATTCTAATCGCTAAAATTGGTATGATTTTAAAAGGACTTCTCTTTACGAAATGTTAATCCTGTGGGGTGTTAAAATTCTTTGATTAACTTTACTCTCTAACCAATAATTAATAGTATGATTAAGATTATAGCAGTAATTATGTTAATTGGAGGTGCTATTGCACTTATCATGGGAGTACTAGGAATTTTCGGAAGCGTTGCTTTAATGATGAGCCCTTGGGCATTAGCAATTCTAGGCTTTGTGTTTTTTATCGCGGGAATTTCCATGCTTAAATATCGAAAAGATACTGATGAGGTAGCTGTGGAGAACAGAAAAAATCAATAAATTCAAATTAAGGCTGTAAACATATTCGTCTATTATCGATTAGATTATTAATTGATGGACGTATATTTGCAGCCTTAATTATATCATTATGCAACTTACCCGAATTAATAAATATTTAAGTGAAGCCGGATTCTGTTCCAGACGGGAAGCCGACAAATTAATAGACCAAGGGCGAGTAACTGTAAATGGTGAAGTTCCTGAAATGGGAACTAAAATCGCTGAAGGCGATATTGTTAGAGTAGACGGAAAGCCCATATCCAATACTGAAGAGAATTCCGTTTATATAGCCTTCAATAAACCAGTAGGCATTGTTTGCACTACCGATACCGGTGTAGAAAAAGATAATATCATAGACTATATCAATTATCCGAAAAGAATTTTCCCTATAGGTCGGCTCGATAAAGCCAGTGAAGGTCTTATTTTCCTCACTAACGATGGAGATATTGTAAATAAAATACTCCGCGCTCGTAATAACCACGAAAAAGAATATGTAGTTACTGTTAATCGCCCAATTACCTCAACATTTATTGAACGTATGAGTATGGGAGTTCCAATTCTTGAAACTGTTACTAAAAAATGCGAAGTGGAAAGATTGGGTAAATTCGATTTCAGAATTGTTCTTACACAGGGTTTAAACAGGCAAATTAGAAGAATGTGCGAATATCTTGAATATGAGGTTACGGCTTTAAAGAGAGTTCGTATTATGAATGTTTCATTAGATATACCTGTTGGAGAATGGCGAGATCTTACCAAAGAAGAATTAGCTACAATTAATTCAATGGTAGCCGACTCTACAAAAACCCATGAACCGGAATTCAGAAAAAAACCTGTAAAGCCATACCCACGAGAAGAGAAAGCGACTCCTTCTAAGAAAAGATCAGAAAGTCCTTCATTTAAAGGTAAAAACAGGCGAGATTCTTCAAAATAGAAATCTTAACACATTATTAGCGGTATCTCTACTCTAATTTCAAGCTTATCTTATTAATTTTATTAATTATATGAGGTTTAATACAGCACCCCATATTCAGCTAATATTACGTGTTTATAGAAGTTAAGCGCATAAGGTATTTTTTCTTAAATTCAACATACTAACAAGAACTAACATTTTTAATCTTTATGAGCAACTTACAGCCTTTCCATTTAGCCATTCCGGTTTCCAACGTTGAGGAGAATCGCAACTTTTACAGAGATGTTTTAGGTTGTGAGGAAGGGAGAAGCAGCGAGCATTGGGTAGATTTTAATTTTTTTGGACATCAATTGGTTATTCATGAGCAGGAAACCCCCTCTACAAAAGAGCCTAAAGGCAACCCTGTAGATGGAAAAGATGTACCAATCCCTCACTTTGGAGTAGTTTTAGAATGGGACGTATTTCAGCAATTTGCAGAAAACCTAAAAAACCAGAATATTCAATTCGTAATAGAGCCTTATATTAGGTTTAAAGGAAAAACCGGAGAGCAGGCCACCATGTTTTTTAAAGATCCATCTGGTAATGCTTTAGAGTTTAAATCATTTAAGAACATAGATCAGCTTTTTGCTAAATAGAACTTCATTTATGAAAAAATTAAGTCCCGCTCTTGTAAGGCAGTTGTTTGTACTTATGCTTATTATCTTTTTGGGGATTTTAATTTTTAAGGAGATAGTCCCCTATCTTTCCGGAGTTCTGGGAGCTATAACACTTTATGTTATTCTCAGAAAATGGATGACAAGACTGGTGGAAAAGGGTTGGAGAAAATCTTTAGCAGCGGGTTTTTTAATGCTGGTCTCCTTTGTAGGAATTCTAATTCCTGTGACGTTAATTATTATTATGCTTTCCTCAAAAATTGGAAAAGCTGTGACCAATTCGGAAAAAGTACTAAGCGCTATTCAGGAACAAGCCAATATTCTGGAAGAACATATAGGTTACAGTGTTAGCCGTTCTATAGATAGCGAATCGGTCACTAATTGGATTTCAACAAACCTTCAAAGTTTGGCTGGTGGTACTTTTAATGCTTTTATAGCAATTGGTATTATGTATTTTATGCTATACTATATGCTCATTGAAAAGGAAAAAATGAAGGAGCTCTTAAGTAGCTATATCCCTTTAAATGAAGAAAATATAAAGCTTATAGGAGAGGAAAGCACTACTTCTGTAACCTCCAATGCCTTAGGCATACCCCTAGTAGCCTTAATACAAGGTATAATTGCATTAATTGGGTACTTAATATTTGGTGTGCCCGAGCCTTTCTTCTGGTTCGTTATTACAGTAATAGGTTCCATGATTCCGTTTATAGGAACCACTTTAGGGATCGTACCTGTAACACTGTTATTGCTTTCACAAGGGAATACTTTTCAGGCTTTTGCCATTTTAATATATGGACTAACGATAGTAGGAGCTTCCGATAATTTAGTTAGGCTCTACATCCTTGAACGTCTATCCAGTGTACACCCTTTAATCACACTTTTTGGCGTGGTAGTAGGAGTACCTTTATTCGGTTTTATTGGCCTAATATTTGGCCCACTGCTTATATCCTTGTTTTTGCTTATATTAAAAATATACAAGAAGGAATACGGAAATGAAAATGATAATTTATAACGCAACATTTTAATAAAGACAATTATGTTCAACAAGAAGAGAAAAATAATAGATGAAGATTACGTAAGCGGAGAAATCACTAAAATTAAGGGTGACGACGTAGACGTGGTAATGAACAGTCAGGAAGAAATTGCAGATAAGATTTTAAATTCGAATGTTTTGCAAAAGTATTCTGAACTGGGAAAAGTGATGTTTGGAATGCTTAAAGATTACCGAAAAGGGATTTACACCAATGTGCCTTGGTTTACAATTGCCGGAATTGCATTCGGCTTCTTATATATCCTGAATCCATTTGATATTATTCCCGATTTTATTCCTGGCCTGGGTTATATAGATGATCTTGCCGTATTAACTTTTGGTTTACGCTTTATTGAATCTGATCTCCACAATTATTTAGATTGGAAACTGGAATCTGAAGAATAAAATTAGTTGCTACTAACATAAAAGGCTGCCCTAGGGCAGCCTTTTATTATTTTAAATATATCATATTTTATAGACCTTGTGCTAATCTATGGTTCTCCCTTGCTAATAAAGTGTTTTTAAGAAGCATGGCAATTGTCATAGGTCCCACTCCCCCGGGAACAGGTGTTATAAAAGATGTTTTCTTACTTACATTCTTATAATCTACATCTCCTGTAATTCTATAGCCACGTTCTCTGGTTTCATCAGGAACACGAGTTATTCCAACATCTATAACTACTGCACCATCTTTCACCATTTCCGCCTTTAAAAATTCAGGATTTCCTAAGGCTGTTATAATGATGTCTGCCTGAGATGTAATTTGAGTAATATTCTTAGTATAACTATGCGTAAGCGTTACTGTAGAATTTCCAGGAAAGCCTTTTCTTCCCATAAGAATACTCATTGGTCTTCCAACAATATGACTTCTTCCAATAACCACAGTATGCTTTCCTTTTGTCTCAACATTATAACGCTCTAACAACTCTAAGATACCATAAGGAGTAGCAGGGATAAAGCTACTCATGTCTAGTGCCATCTTCCCGAAGTTCATAGGGTGAAAACCATCTACATCCTTATCAGGATTTACGGTAAGCAATACTTTTTGAGTATCAATTTGTGTAGGTAAAGGTAACTGCACGATAAATCCATCGATATCAGGGTCTTCATTCAGCTCTTTTATCTTCTTTAAAAGTTCGGTTTCGCTTGCTGTACTAGACATCTTCACTAAAGTAGATTCAAATCCAACTCGCTCACAAGCCTTTACCTTACTGTTTACATAAGTTAAACTTGCACCGTCATTTCCCACAATCACCGCTGCGAGATGCGGCACTTTCTCCCCGCGGGCTTTCATTTGTTTTACTTCCTCAGCAATTTCATCTTTAATATCATTACTTACTTTTTTCCCGTCAAGAATTGTCATTATGTTATGTGTTTTCAGTTAACCCTTTTTTTAATGGCTAACAGGTTTAAACAAATTATTTGATAATAAAGTATATTGCTACTGGCAGTAAAATCTATTTCATGCCTTTCATCATCTGCATCATCTTCTTTCCGCCACCGCCTTGCATCATTTTCATCATTTTTCCCATTTGGTTGAACTGCTTCAATAATTGGTTCACCTGCTGTACAGAAGTACCCGACCCTTTTGCAATTCTTTTCTTTCTGCTGGCATTTATAACAGTCGGAGTGCTTCGCTCCTCTTTTGTCATAGAATATATAATTGCTTCAACATGTTTGAAAGCATCGTCGTCGATATCTATATCTTTCAACATCTTCCCTGCTCCCGGGATCATCCCCATAAGATCTTTCATAGATCCCATTTTCTTGATCTGGTGCAATTGGGTCAAGAAATCATCAAACCCAAACTGGTTCTTTGCAATTTTCTTTTGAAGTTTACGTGCTTCCTCTTCATCATATTGTTCCTGAGCACGTTCTACTAAAGATACCACATCTCCCATCCCCAAGATTCTATCGGCCATACGAGAAGGGTAGAATACATCAATAGCATCCATCTTTTCTCCTGTACCAATAAATTTGATAGGCTTATTGACTACCGATTTAATAGAAATAGCAGCTCCCCCACGAGTATCCCCATCTAATTTTGTAAGGATAACACCATCAAAATTAAGACGGTCATTAAAAGCTTTTGCAGTATTAACCGCATCTTGCCCTGTCATGGAGTCTACCACGAATAAAGTTTCCTGCGGCTGGATAGCACTATGAATATTAGCTATCTCGGTCATCATAGCTTCATCTACTGCTAAACGACCAGCGGTATCAATAATCACTACATTATGTCCGTTCTGTTTAGCGTAAGCAAGAGCATTTTGAGAGATTTTTACCGGATCAAGATTTCCCTCTTCCGAATATACTTCAACGTCAATTTGCTCTCCAACCACCTGTAACTGATTTACCGCAGCAGGTCTATAAACATCACAAGCAACTAAAAGTGGCTTCTTTGTTTTCTTTGTTTTTAAGTAATTTGCAAGCTTTCCAGAGAAAGTGGTTTTACCACTACCTTGCAAACCAGACATCAGGATAACAGATGGCGTACCAGAAAGATTTAATCCTTCTGCTTCCCCACCCATTAATTGCGTAAGTTCATCCTTTACCAACTTCACCATCAATTGCCCGGGTTTTAACGCTGTTAACACGTCTTGCCCTAAAGCTTTTTCCTTAACGGTAGTAGTAAATTCTTTAGCTATTTTATAATTTACATCGGCATCCACCAACGCTCTTCTCACTTCTTTTAAGGTCTCGGCAACATTTACCTCAGTAATTTGTCCATGACCTTTTAAGATGTGTAAAGCACTATCTAACTTATCACTTAAATTATCAAACATAATTCTTCCTGTATTTTATAAATCCCGCTTTTAAACAGCGGATTGCAAATTTAATGATTTGATGCTGAAGTGAAAAGTTTTATTTTGAAACAATCGTAAGCTATTTCAAATAGAACTTTTTTTACTCCAACCCTATATTACATGCGTTCTGGCACTTGAATCCCCAAGAGTTGGAATGCCGATTTTATTACCTCTCCCACTGAGTGTGATAATTGCACTCTAAATTTCTTCTCATTTATATCTTCCGTCCCTAAAATGGTAACATTTTGATAGAAGGAATTAAAACTTTTCACTAGATCGTATGTATAGTTAGCAATTAATGCCGGACTATGATTTTCTGCTGCCAATTGAATGGTTTCAGGATAAAGTTGAATTTGCTTAATTAGTTCCTTTTCCTTCTCGTGAAGTGTATAATTTTCATTTAACTGAAGTTCTTCTGAAAGATCAAAATCTGCTTTTCTTAAAATGGACTGGATTCTTGCATACGTATATTGAATAAATGGCCCCGTATTCCCTTGAAAATCTACTGACTCTTCTGGGTTGAACAAAATACGCTTTTTAGGATCTACCTTTAAGATGTAATATTTAAGCGCTCCCAGCCCAATAATCTTATATAATTCTTCTTTTTCCTCTTCTGAATACTCATCGAGTTTCCCCAGTTCTTCAGAAATAGCTTTCGCCGTATCTGCCATCTGCTGGATCAAATCATCTGCATCTACAACAGTTCCTTCTCTACTTTTCATTTTTCCTGAAGGAAGATCCACCATTCCATAACTTAAATGATAAAGATAATTACTCCATTCAAATCCGAGTTTTTTCAGAATAAGAAACAATACTTTAAAGTGGTAATCCTGTTCATTTCCAACGGTGTAAACCATTCCGTCCATATTGAAATCTTTCATCCTCTGAATAGCTGTTCCAATATCTTGAGTCATATATACCGCAGTTCCATCACTACGCAATACTATCTTTTCGTCCAGACCTTCATCAGTAAGATCTATCCATACACTTCCGTCTTCCTTCTTATAAAAAATACCTTTCTCAAGACCATCGGCCACTACGTATTTCCCTAAAAGATACGTCTGACTTTCATAATAGTTCTTATCGAAATCTACTCCTAATGCATCATAGGTCTTCTCAAACCCATCATACACCCATTGATTCATCTTCTTCCATAAATCAACGGTTTCTTCATCTCCCGCCTCCCATTTAATAAGCATTTTTTGGGCATCTAATAAAATAGGAGCTTCAGCCTTAGCTTCTTCTTCAGTTTTACCTTGTGCCATTAAAGCAGCTATTTCTTTTTTATATTCCTGATCAAATCGCACATAATAGTTTCCTACCAGTTTATCACCTTTCAAGCCAGTTGATTCTGGGGTTTCTCCATTCCCAAATCGCTCCCATGCCAACATGGATTTACAAATATGTATTCCGCGATCGTTGATGATTTGGGTTTTATAAACTTTAGACCCCGCAGCCTCCAAGATTTCCGAAACAGAATATCCCAAAAGGTTATTACGTACATGCCCTAGGTGAAGAGGTTTATTGGTATTGGGGGAAGAATACTCCACTAAAAGCTTTTTTGAGTCTTCTGTCAAGGCTACTCGCCCGTATTCCTTCGTCTTCTTGATCGCTTTAAAACTGTTCAAGTAGAAAGCATCGGCAAGAACAATATTTAAGAAGCCTTGAATTACATTGTATCGCACTACCTCAGCCACATTATCTACCAAATATTTACCAATAGCCTCTCCCAATTGTACGGGGTTGGTTTTTATTTGGCGTAACATAGGAAATGTTACCAACGTAATATCTCCTTCAAAATCTTTACGGGTAGGTTGAAATTCTACTTGCTCTAAGCTAACTCCATGTAATTCTAATACTGCATTTTTTACGTGCTGCTCAATGGTTTCTTGAATACTCATTTATTGCTTTTTTTAATCTTTTTATGCGATTTTTAAAGCGCAAAGATAACAGAAATTAGCCGCAAGCTATAGCGCTTGAGCTTCAAATACTTATCTTTATAAAAAATGAGTTATGTTATTGAATATTAGCTACAATCAACCTAAAATTAAAGAAAGTATCATAAATGAAGTTGGCGCACCTTTTACGTTAGTGCAAAGATTTAAGCTGAATGGCACAGGTTCACCCAAACTTCATATAACCAGTACCAGCATAGACATTCACAATTTATTAGTATTAGATAATAATGCCAATACCTGCAATATTGAAATGCGACCCAAGGGAATTATCGTAATGTTTAGATCTCTTTTGGAAACCTATGCCCTAATAATCCCTTATTATAAACTGAACTTATATAAAGGGAAGGCTGAAGAATATTCCATTTATAAAGATCATTATTTTATAAAGGTGAAGGCCAATACATCTGCCATTCATAAATTTATGAGAAAGCTCTTAGATTATAAAGTAGATAACGCCTTTACCACAGTTGAAGACATGCTCTAACCTTAACTTTACAAAGCATTAAAAAGACATTATATTTGGTAATATAAGCTTAAGTTTCTGATAAACATTTTCCTATGCTGCAATTGCAACTTTGCCGCAAAAACTAATGGAATTATTTATTTATGTTTTTGCCGCATTATTCTCGGTAATTAACCCCCTGGGAACGGTTCCTATTTTTGTAGGATTAACTAAAGACGACAGCCCTGCCGAGAGATCCCGCACCTCCTTGCTAACAGCTATTAATATTTTTGTCATTTTACTAATCTCCTTTTTTACCGGGAGATTCATTCTCCAATTCTTTGGAATAAGTATAGACTCTCTTCGTATTGCAGGCGGAATGATCATTGTAACTTCCGGGTTTGCCTTACTTACCGGTTCCTTCGCTAAACATAAAGGTATGGAGAAGCAACGCGTTAAAGATGATGCTTACCAGAGAGAGGGAGTTTCATTAACCCCACTTGCAATACCAATGCTTGCAGGCCCTGGGTCGATTTCTTTATTGATAGGAATGTATGAAGAATACAGCGTGTTTTCTGAAAGACTTATTACCGTAATAGCTATTTTAGGTGTATGCCTAGCTACTTTTACAGTACTAAGAAGTTCCCATTACATTGTAAAAATTTTAGGGGCATCTGGCATTAATGCAATTTCACGAATTATTGGATTTATTGTAATTGCCATAGGAGTAGAATACATAAGTTCTTCGGTAATGAACGTAATTGAAACTGTACTCAAATAAATAACTACCTTTTATTAAAGGCGATACCACCAATCAAAGCAAGGATCCCTAAACCTATCATGGCATAAGACTGTGTGTTATCACCTTGAGCTTGCACCTGTAGCGGCCCGGCATCTATAGAGACCTCCGGAGTAATAAGAGTGTATAATCCATAACCAACTAGAACCACACCCACTATAAGCAGTACAATCTTCAAGGTATTATTCATTTTATAAAGTTTTATTAATAGAGGTGAAAGTAAACATTTTATCCCTAAATTATCCTATAAAACATTTGAAATGAAGATTCTGCTTACGGGTGCGAATGGTTATATTGGCTTACGTCTTTTACCTCAATTACTGGAATTAGGACACCATGTAGTATGTGCTGTTAGAAATAAAAATAGATTATCCCTAAACAAAGAACTCTTAGATAAAGTAGAGATTGTAGAGCTGGATTTTCTGGAAGAAAATGAGATTCCTTCTGCAATAAAGGATATAGATATTGCTTATTATCTGATTCATTCCATGTCGGCCTCAACCAAAGACTTTGACAGTCAGGAAGCGGAAGCTGCGAAGAATTTCAACAAGATCATGGAGGCAACCATGGTGCAGCAGGTGATTTATCTAAGCGGAATAGTGAATGACTCCAATCTTTCCAAACACTTAAAGTCGCGAAAACAAGTAGAAGATATTCTCTACGAGGGAAATTTTAAACTCACCGTGTTACGTGCAGCAATTATAGTAGGTTCCGGAAGTTCTTCTTTTGAAATCATTCGTGATCTATGTGAAAAATTACCTATAATGATCACTCCTAAATGGGTGAAAACAAAATGCCAGCCCATTTCCATTAGAGATGTATTATCTTTTTTAACCGGGGTTATTGGCAGGGAAGAGTGTTATAATGAATCTTTTGATGTAGGCGGCCCGGACATTCTTACCTATAAGCAAATGATGCTGCAGTATGCAGAAATAAGGGAATTGCAATTATATATTATAGATGTTCCGGTAATGTCGCCTAAACTATCTTCTTACTGGCTATATTTCGTTACTTCTACTTCTTATAAATTAGCTTTGAACCTGGTGGACAGTATGCGCATTGAAGTAATTTCACAGGACAAAAGGTTACAGGAGATATTGAATATAGAACCTATTAGCTACAAAGAAGCTATTGAATTGGCATTTTACAAAATAGAACAAAATCAGGTAATTTCCAGCTGGAAAGATTCCATGAGCAGCGGAAGATTCAGAAAAGACCTTAACAAATATATTCAGGTACCAAGTTTTGGATGTTTGAAGGATGAACAGTCTGTCAAAATTAATAATCCCGAGCAGGTACTGGAACGCATTTGGGCGATTGGAGGCCTAAATGGATGGTATTATGGAAATTGGCTATGGAAGTTTAGAGGATATCTGGACAAACTCTTTGGGGGCGTGGGGCTAAGGCGCGGCCGAACACATATCTCAGAAATAAATGCGGGCGACTCTTTAGACTTTTGGCGAGTGTTGCTTGCCGATAAGCAAGAAAGACGGCTTTTGCTGTTTGCAGAAATGAAAGTTCCGGGAGAGGCCTGGTTAGAGTTTGAAATAGATGCAGATAATGTTCTTCACCAAACCGCCACCTTTAGACCAAGGGGAATTTGGGGCAGATTGTATTGGTACACCATGTTGCCATTTCATTATTTCATCTTTGAAGGAATGCTTAACAAAATTGCTAATGGTTCTAATTAAGAATGTCAAACTTTGAAAAGTTACCACCAAAACTTCAGCTGAATCCGCTACTTACAATTTCCGCGGTTGTTTTACTCATTATAGCTTTTTATATATTTATTTTTACTGAAGAATTTTACACGCTCATAGAAGATGGATCTATCTGGGTAAGAGAATGGTTTGGCACTTTCTATTTATGGTTAGGTTTATTATGCGTGCTGTTTCTAATTATCGTAGCAATATCTCCTGCAGGAAAGATAAAACTAGGAAAGGAAGCACCTGAATTTAACCGGTGGTCGTGGATAGCTATGCTCTATAGCGCCGGAATGGGTGCGGGTATCTTGTTACGCGGAGTACAGGAACCTGTATATATGTATTTGAACAACCCTATAAATACAGGAGCTAACGAAGAAATAATTGCCTTAGAGTACACATTCTACCAGTGGGGATTTACGGCGTGGGCCTTTTATGCGGTTTTTGGCCTTATTGTGGGCTATACTATTTTTGTAAAAACTGAAGATTTAAGACTAGGTAATAGTTTACCGCATTTTAAAAGATTGAGATACCTTCCGGCAGGAGTAGACCTATTAACAATACTAACTACGGTAATGGGACTTGTAGCGGCAATAGGCTTAGGAACTTCTCAAATAGAAGGAGGTATAAGCAGTTTATTTTCTCAGAATACCGGAAACCTCCAGTTAACGCTGGGTCTAGTGTTCATTATTTGTTTTATAGCCTTCCTCTCTGCCTGGGCCGGCATGGAAAAAGGCATCAAACGCATTTCCAACTGGAACATCTATTTAACCCTTATGTTATTGATATTCGTATTGATTCAAAGTGATGTTTTACGAATTTTCGGCAATTTTTTTCAAGCCTTATATAGCTATGTGGTAGATTTTATCCCCCTTAGTATTGCATACAGCAATTTCAATCCCGGAAAACAGTTCCTTACCGATTGGACATACTATTATTGGGCTTTTTGGTTAGCATGGGCTCCCTTTACCGGAATTTTCATTGCCAGAATTTCGAAAGGAAGAAGCATTAGAGAAATGCTCCTTGGCGTACTACTCATTCCTTCTCTTGGAACCTTCTTCTGGTTCAGCGTATTTGGAACTGCCTCCTTTAATCTAATAACTGAATGGGGTGAATATCAAAATGAATTTGGAAATGTGTTCACATCACTTTTCGTTTTCTTTGAAAACTACCCTTTAAGCATCCTATCAAATACATTAGTAGTATTTCTACTCATCAGTTTTTTAGTAACATCGGTAGATTCTGCCATTTATGTTCTAAGTATTTTTACCACGAAAGGAATGGAAGAACCTTCAAAAAAGCACCGATTGATATGGGCCTTTGTGATCTTTATTTTTTCAGAAGCAATTATCGTTTTAGGGAATTTAAAGCCAGACAGCAATGTTTTGACAGCAATGCAAAAATTCCTGATAATAGGCTCATTGCCTTTTGCAATTTTTACCTTCATAGCTATTGTCCTTTTTACAAGAGTTCTCACAAAAAGGACAATGAGCTGACTTAGGATCTTGGCAAGAAAACTTCTGCCATCATACAACGTGCACTTCCGCCACCACAGGTTTCAATTGTAGTTAGATCGGCACTTAATATCTCACAATACTTTTCTATAGCTTTTGTTTGTAAAGGAGTCAGACTTTTATGAGCGGTGGCACTCATCACCAAATACTTCTTATCTTTTCCCTGAACCTGCAACATATTTCCAGCAAACTCATGTATCTGGGCTTGGGTAATTTCAATAATTTGCTTTCCATCTTGTTTTAAGTGGCGAGCTACATTTTTACGCTCCTTTTTATCGTCTATACAATCCAGACAAATTACAGCAAAATTCTCTGCAACACACATCATTACGTTGGTATGATAAATAGGCTTTCTTTTACCGTCCACATCCTGATAGGCTGTAAAAATTATAGGAGTATACTCAAAATCCTCACAAAATTCTATAAGTAATTCTTCATCGGCTCGAGCCGATAATGCACAATATGCCTTTCTATTTACCCTATCTAAGATTAAACTTCCTGTACCTTCCAGAAAAACACCCTCTTCTTCAGCTGATGTATAATCGGTAATGTCTCCTATCTTAAAGCCTTTTTCCTCTAAGACGTCTAAAAATTCTTCTCTGCGCTCTCTTCTCCTATTTTCGGCGAACATAGGGTAAAGTGCTAAACTTCCATCTTCATGAAGGGAGATCCAGTTATTAGGAAAGATAGAATCCGGCGTATCCAGTTCTTTCTTGTCATTTACCACTATTACGTCCACTCCTACATTTTGTAGTTTATGCACAAAAGCATCAAATTCGGTCTGAGCCTTTTTATTGACCTCCTCATTTTTGAGTTGAAGATCTGCCTGAAAGTAATTGTTTACCGCTGTTTCTTCATTCATTCTAAACGCCACAGGACGCACCATTAACACGGTATTTGTAATTTGTCTCATAAACTTATTCTCTTATTAAAGGTAAGGTGGAGCATCTAAGCAACCCCTCCTGCTTAGATATTTCTGCATAAGGCACTTCTTCTACAGTTATTCCCTGAGCTCTTAACCAGGCATTTAATCTTGTAAAATTCTTTTCTGAAATAACCACATCTTCAGAAATTGAAAAGATGTTAGAGTTCATATCATACATTTCATCTCTGGTTATCTCGAAAATGTTTTCTTTTCCAAAGAGATCCACAAGCCAGTTATATTCCTCTTCTATTAAAAAGCCCCCTTTGTAGATGATCGCTTTATCTTTTCCTACCGGCTGAAAACAACAATCCAAGTGCAGAGCATTATCTCTCGCGACAGTATTCGACTTTCGCAAGCTAAAAGAAACCACTTCTCTCTGTGGAAATAATTCTTGCAGAGCTTTTACAGCTTTCATGTTAGTTCTTGCCGTAATATAATTAGGATAATCATCTCCCTTATAAGTTCCTACTAGGATATAATTCTGATAAGGCATTACGTCCCCTCCTTCAATATGCGCATCTTCAGGCATCGTGAGAATCTTAGCAGGGTCTATTTGCTCGAGGACATGATTTATAGCTTCAATCTCCTCGTCTCTATCGGGTAAAATATTGGCCTTAATAAACTTATCATCAATAACAAAAGCGATATCCCTAGTAAATATTTGATTGTAATCTTCTATTACTTTGGGCCTAAAAACCTGCACATCATATTTCTTAAAAACAGCTGCAACTGCCTCCATCTCCTTTACCATATCTTCTTCCACAGGATACGTCCCTGCTTTGATATATTCGGCAGATTTAGGATCGTAGGCATCTTCATAAGCAGGTGTCCCTCCATTACTTTCAGCTGTTCCCAAAACAACGGCTTTTAAAGGTGCAGTTTCACTTGTTATATTAAGTTTTAGCATAGCTGGTTTATTTTAGTGCAAATATAAAAAAAGCTTCATTGTACAATGAAGCTTTTAAATTATTGATATAAAGAACTATTATCGGTTATCCAATTCTTTGAATGAACGAAGAGTTTCTCCTATGTATACTTGACGAGGTCTTCCAATAGGCTCTTTCCCTAATCTCATTTCTCTCCATTGTGCGATCCATCCCGGAAGTCTTCCTACAGCAAACATAACAGTGAACATCTCTGTTGGAATTCCCATTGCACGGTAAATAATTCCTGAGTAGAAATCTACGTTTGGATATAATTTACGTTCAACGAAGTATTCATCTTCCAATGCTGCTTTTTCTAATCCTTTAGCGATTTCTAAAATTGGATCATCAACTCCTAATGCTGCCAATACTTCATCAGCTGCTTTTTTAATGATTTTAGCACGTGGATCAAAATTCTTGTACACTCTGTGTCCGAAGCCCATCAATCTAAATGGGTCTTCTTTATCTTTTGCTTTAGCAATGAATTTAGAAGTGTCTCCACCATCGTTTTTGATCTCTTCAAGCATTTCAATTACCGCCTGATTTGCTCCACCATGAAGTGGCCCCCATAATGCGGAAACTCCTGCTGAAATAGAAGCAAATAATCCGGCATGAGAAGAACCAACTATTCTAACTGTAGAAGTTGAACAGTTTTGCTCATGATCGGCATGAAGGATTAATAATTTATCTAAGGCATCTACTACCGTTTTATCAGCAACATAATCTTCTCCTGGTTTTGCGAACATCATCTTTAAAAGACTTTCAATAAACCCAAGATCTTTATCACGGTTCTCAAGAGGAAGGTCATTTCTTCTTCTTAAAGTCCAAGCAGCAAGTGTTGGGAATTTAGCAAGAAGCTTCACTATAGCTTTGTACATATCCTCTTCTGAATCTACATTTACAGATTTCGGATTGAAGGCTATTAGCGCGCTGGTTAAAGAAGATAACATCCCCATTGGATGAGCTGAAGAAGGAAAACCATTAATTACAGTTTTCATATCGTCATTCACCTCACTTTGCTCGATGATATCTGCTTTAAATTTATCTAGTTGTTCTTTATTTGGCAACTCACCAAAAATCAATAAGAAAACCACTTCTAAAAAGTCAGCTTTTTCAGCCAATTCTTCAATTGAGTATCCTCGGTATCTTAAGACCCCCTTTTCTCCATCAAGAAAAGTGATGGCACTTTCACAGCTACCTGTATTCTTATATCCTGGATCTAAAGTAATCACTCCAGATTGCCCTCTTAAGCTTTTAATATCAATGGCAACTTCATTTTCACTTCCAATGGTTACCGGGAATTCGTATTTCTTCCCATCAATCTCTAACGTAGCAACTTTTGACATATACTGATATCTTTTTCTGATTATTTTTTTAGGAGTGCTAAAATACAAAATATGTTAATAAAAGTGGCTACAACCATAGTCTATTTTCAGGTTATACCAATAACTTTGGGAGGTTTTTAAGAAAATCATATAAAACAAAAAACCCTCTTCAGCTTTTGAAGAGGGTTTTTAATAATTTTTACTATTTATTATATTTTAAAAGCCTTACGTTGCGGATAATATGCAACGCTTTCCAACTCTTCTTCAATGCGTAATAACTGATTATATTTAGCCATTCTATCACTTCTTGATGCCGACCCGGTTTTTATTTGCCCGGTATTAAGTGCCACAGCAAGATCGGCAATAGTATTGTCTTCAGTTTCTCCAGAACGGTGAGACATCACACAGGTAAATCCGGCATTTTTAGCCATATTCACCGCTGCAATAGTTTCTGTTAACGTTCCAATTTGGTTCACTTTAATTAGAATAGAATTTGCAATACCTTCTTGAACCCCTCTTGAAAGACGTTCAACATTTGTAACAAATAAATCATCTCCTACAAGTTGAACTTTATCTCCAATCTTATCGGTAAGATATTTCCAACCTTCCCAGTCATTCTCATCCATTCCATCTTCAATAGAGATAATCGGGTATTTAGAAGCCAATTCAGCAAGATAATCGGCTTGCTCTTCGCTGCTTCTAACAATTCCTTTATCACCTTCAAATTTGGTGTAATCATACTTACCATTTACATAGAACTCAGCAGCAGCACAATCTAAAGCGATCATTACTTCCTCTCCACCTTTGTAACCAGCATTCTTAATTGCTAGTAAAATAGTATCAAGTGCATCTTCAGTTCCGTCTAAAGTTGGCGCAAAACCACCTTCATCTCCAACTGCAGTACTCAACCCTCTATCATGTAAAACTTTCTTTAAATGATGAAAGATCTCAGTTCCCATTTGCAAAGCTTGAGAAAAGTTCTTTGCCTGTACAGGCATTACCATAAATTCCTGAAATGCTATAGGAGCATCACTATGCGAACCTCCGTTGATAATATTCATCATTGGAACAGGCAAGGTATTAGCGCTCACCCCACCAATGTATCTATATAAAGGCATATTCAATTCGTTAGCTGCGGCTTTGGCTACAGCCATAGAAACACCTAAAATTGCATTAGCCCCTAATTTTGCTTTATTTGGAGTACCATCAAGCTCGATCATTACCTGATCGATCAAATTTTGATCGAATACAGAATATCCTAATAATTCTTCAGCTATAGTTCGATTAACATTCTCAACGGCTTTTTTAACTCCTTTTCCCATGAAGTCTTTTCCTCCATCGCGAAGTTCTACAGCTTCATGTTCTCCGGTCGAAGCACCTGAAGGCACAGCGGCTCTTCCAACAAAACCACTATCGGTTTCTACATCTACTTCAATTGTTGGATTTCCTCTAGAGTCAAAAATTTGACGAGCGTGAATATTGATTATTATACTCATAATATTATATTGATTTATTTTCTATTCAGCAAGATACAAATACAGGGCTTATTTTTAGAGGAATTGAACGAGATTTAGAGCGATTTTTTACGATATCGTTTTCGAGAAGAAGCCTGCCTAAATTGATATATTACTGTTTATTTATTACTTAAAGTAAGGTATAAGTAAAAATTACGGAAGCTGTATTAAATTTGGAGACAAAATCTAAATTGTAGGTTCTATCAACAAATTTTAATCCAGTTAAATCTCTTGAAGTATTATACCGAAGCTCTAGAGAAAAGCAATTATGTAAATTAACTCCTCCACCAATCCCGAAACTCGTACCAGATTTGAATTCATCTAAATAGGGGTCTTCATTCATATAGGTGTTCTCAAAAGAAACTTCAGACTTCAGAGGAAGGTCACCACTTAATATGGCATTGAGAAATAACTTTGTAGTGTTATTCAAGAAAAAATAATGCCTAACCCCAATAGCGAGCTCTATTGAATTATACTTGACAGAAAAATCAGCATCGTAACTCTTAGTAAGATGCTGTTCTTCCTTAAAACTTCGATAGACAGGCTGAATGAACAATGACCATTTATTGCGATTAAATGGCATTACGTACTCTATCTCTACACCTGCACGAACAAAAAAATTCTTATCAAAAGAAACTCCACCGGCATTTAAGCCTTTTTCAACTTCCATCCCTGTAAAGTCTGTTCCAACCAGGGCTTTCACAAATAATTTACCATTTTCGGTATTAGTTTTATACTTAATAATAGAGGCATTTTGACATCTATTGTAATCCGTAAAGTAGCGATCCAGTTCACTTTGTCTATAACTTACAGATTGAATATCTTTTGTAGACTTATTACCACAGTTTACACTTGTAATTAATTGTTGCTTATACCTATTATTAACCAAAATTTTACCACCTTGGAGATATCTCTTATATATTAATTGTTGAGGATCTTCATCCTTAATGCTATAAAAATATCTTAGAACACTATTATTTCTATACAGAAAAAGATCTGCTTCACCATCTTGAAGATATTTAAGAAAAACTCTTCTTTCCGAGTAGACCGGAGCGCGCTGCCCAGTTAAGTCTCTGACTTGATCGCCGGTTAAGTCAACTTTTACTTCCGCCCTTTTAAAGCGGATATTTTCGAAACCGAATTCTATTACATCTTCGATTTTCATTTTTTGCTCTAACGAACCTGAGTTCAACTTAAAATTAAAACTTTCAGGATTATCATTCCAGTCTTGATTTTGAATGAGTCCAGAAACCTTTTTTCCTGAATTATTTAAATAATATCCTGTAACGAAACTAATCTGACTATATCCAGAAAAAGAAATTAATAAGGCATAAACAAGCAATCTATATTTTCTCATATAATATTTTTAGACATGAAAAATCTACAAATTTTTATTAATCACAAAATTTAATAAAGAAAAAACCCCAGATTTATTAAAAATCTAGGGTTAAGATTAATATATCTATTAATTCTATTTTTTACCTTCTTTAATTCTCTCTATAAATTCATCAAACAAATAGCTGGCATCGTGAGGACCCGGACTTGCTTCCGGATGATATTGCACTGAGAAACAGTTCTTATTATTCATCTCAATACCACCTATGGTATTATCATTTAAACACACGTGAGTAATCTCTACATTGGGATGCGCTTCCGTCTCTGCCCTATCTACTGAAAAACCATGGTTTTGGGATGTAATTTCTCCTTTTCCTGTTTTTAAGTTCTTTACGGGATGATTGATCCCCCTATGTCCGTGGTGCATTTTATAGGTAGATATACCATTTGCAAGAGCAATAACCTGATGTCCCAAGCAAATACCAAATAAAGGATGATCTTTTTCTAAAATAGCTTTAGTAAGTTCGATTGCACTTGATAGCGGCTGTGGATCTCCAGGGCCATTCGATAAGAAATACCCGTCAGGATTCCATGCACTTAAATCTTCATAAGTTGCATTATATGGGAAAACCTTTATATAAGCATCGCGCTCGGCCAAGTTACGAAGGATATTCTTCTTTATACCAATATCCAAAGCAGCTATCTTAAAAGTGGCATTTTCATTCCCAAAGTAATAAGATTCTTTGGTTGAAACCTTAGAAGCTAATTCTAAGCCATTCATGTCTGGAACTGCTGCCAATTCCTTCTTTAAAGCATCTATTTCATCAACACGAGTTGAAATTATAGCATTCATAGCCCCATTCTCGCGAATATAAGCAACCAGCGCACGAGTATCAACATCAGAGATAGCGAACAGATTACTATCATCTAAAAACTCGAGCAGGGAACCATCTGCAGAAGGCCGAGAATGATTATAGCTAAAGTTCTTACATATAAGCCCCGATATCTTGGCTTTATCAGATTCATTTTCTTCTTCTTTAACACCATAGTTCCCAATATGTGCATTGGTGGTAACCATTAATTGCCCGTAATAGGAAGGATCAGTAAAGATCTCCTGGTAGCCGGTCATCCCCGTATTGAAACATACTTCTCCTACGGCACTTCCATCTTTGTCTCCAACAGATTTCCCATGAAAAATGGTTCCGTCGGCTAATAAGATAATCGCTTTTTTTCTAGTCTGGTACTTCATAATTAATTGCAGGCTATTTGATAATATCTTTTGAGGTGACAAAATTAGTTAATTGAACATATACAATTACCTAACTTCAATTTTTTTGATTAAAAAAAAAGGATAAACCATAATGGCTTATCCTTTTTTGAATTGTTATAGAAAAAGATTCATTGTTAGTCCTCTTTTTTATCTTCCTTCTTTTCTGCTTTACTCTCAGAAGTAGCTTTCTCTGCAGTTGCAGTATCCTCAGCTTTCTTTTTACCAGCTCTACGAGTAGATTTTTTCTTCTCAGGCTTAGTAAGATTGTAGATCTCGTTGTAATCAACTAGTTCTATCATTGCCATATCGGCGTTATCTCCAAGACGATTACCTAATTTAATAATTCTTGTATATCCACCTGGACGATCTCCAACTTTTGCTGCTACATCTCTAAACAATTCAGCAACTGAATCCTTTTGACGTAATTTAGCGAAAACCAATCTTCTGTTATGAGTTGTATCTTCCTTAGATTTTGTGATCAAAGGCTCAACAAACTGCTTCAAAGCTTTTGCTTTAGCCACAGTAGTATTTATGCGTTTATGTTCAATTAGGGAACAAGCCATGTTTGCTAACATAGACTTACGGTGAGCCGTTTTTCTACCTAAGTGATTTATTTTTTTTCCGTGTCTCATTACTATTCTCTTTTAGATCTAGTCTTTCTTTTCAGAAGAACTAGTCTTTATCCAATTTATATTTTGAAAGATCCATTCCAAAGTTTAAACCTTTATTGTTCACAAGCTCTTCAAGCTCGGTTAAAGATTTCTTACCGAAGTTACGGAACTTCATCAAGTCATTTTTGTTATAGGATACTAAATCACCAAGAGTATCAACTTCAGCAGCCTTCAAGCAGTTAAGTGCTCTTACCGAAAGATCCATGTCTACTAATTTGGTTTTTAGCAACTGTCTCATGTGAAGAGATTCTTCATCATAAGTTTCAGTTTGTGCTATTTCATCAGCCTCTAAAGTAATACGCTCATCAGAGAACAACATAAAGTGATGGATCAAGGTTTTAGCAGCCTCGGTCAATGCATCTTTAGGGTGAATAGAGCCATCGCTAATGATCTCAAATACCAATTTTTCATAATCGGTTTTTTGTTCTACACGATAGTTTTCAATACTATATTTTACGTTTTTGATTGGAGTGTATACCGAATCAGTAAAAATAGTACCTAATGGTGCGTTCGCTTTTTTGTTTTCCTCAGCAGGAACATAACCTCTACCCTTTTCAACAGTAAGCTCCATATTGAAGCTCACCTTTTTATCTAAGTTACAAATCACTAAATCTGGATTTAGGATTTGGAAACCTGAGATAAACTTTTGAAAATGACCAGCAGTTAATTGCTCTTGACCAGAGACAGAAATTGTAACGGCTTCATTGTCTATTTCATCAATTTGCCTTTTAAACCTTACTTGTTTCAGGTTCAATATAATTTCTGTTACATCTTCTACCACGCCAGGGATTGTAGAGAATTCGTGATCTACTCCTTCAATGCGAACTGAAGTTATAGCGAATCCTTCTAGTGATGATAACAGTACTCTTCTTAAAGCGTTACCAACGGTTAATCCATATCCAGGTTCCAAAGGGCGAAATTCAAATTTCCCTTCGAAATCGGTTGAATCAATCATTATAACTTTATCGGGCTTCTGAAAATTTAGTATTGCCATATTACGACTTCTGTGAATTATTATTTCGAATATAATTCGACGATGAATTGTTCATTTATGTTTTCCGGGATTTGAACTCTACCAGGTACAGAAACGAAAGTTCCTTGTTTGGTGTCATTGTTCCAAGTAATCCACTCGTAAGTAGCACTTGAGTTGGAAAGAGAATCTTGGATAGCTACCAAAGATTTAGACTTTTCTCTAACCCCAACTACATCTCCAGGTTTTAATTGATATGATGGAATGTTCAAGATCTCGCCATTAACAGTAATGTGTCTGTGAGAAACTAATTGTCTAGCTCCACTTCTAGAAGGAGAAATTCCCATTCTATAAACTACATTATCTAAACGAGATTCACATAATTGTAAAAGTACCTCCCCAGTAATACCATTCGCACGGGTAGCTTTTTCAAACATGTTTCTGAATTGGCGCTCTAATACACCATAAGTGTATTTTGCTTTTTGCTTTTCCATTAACTGGATAGCATATTCAGATTTTTTACCTCTCCTACGGTTGTTACCGTGTTGTCCCGGAGGGTAATTTCTTTTTTCGAAAGATTTGTCATCTCCGAAGATAGCTTCGCCAAATTTACGAGCTATTTTAGTCTTTGGACCAGTATATCTTGCCATTGAAAATTGTTTTTAAAAAGTAAGCGATTATGAATTAAGGTCACTGTCCTTCGATAATCTTAGTGCTTGCTTTGTTTATACTTGATAATTAATTAAACTCTACGTCTTTTAGGAGGTCGACATCCATTGTGAGGTAATGGAGTAACATCGATAATTTCAGTTACTTCAATTCCTGCATTATGGATAGAACGAATAGCAGATTCTCTACCATTTCCTGGTCCCTTTACATATACTTTCACTTTACGCAAACCAGCTTCATGAGCAACTTTCGATGCATCTTCAGCAGCTAATTGTGCCGCGTAAGGAGTATTTTTCTTTGATCCTCTGAAGCCCATTTTACCGGCAGACGACCAAGAGATAAGATCTCCTTTTTTGTTAGTCAAAGATATAATAATGTTGTTAAAGGAAGCCGTAACATGAGCTTCTCCATTAGACTCAACGATTACTTTACGTTTCTTTTGAGCTGCTTTTTGAGTTTTTGCCATCTTACTTATTATTTAGTTGCTTTCTTCTTGTTAGCAACTGTTTTTCTTCTACCTTTTCTGGTTCTTGAATTGTTCTTGGTACGTTGTCCTCTTAATGGAAGACCAGATCTATGACGGATCCCTCTGTAACATCCAATATCCATAAGACGTTTGATGCTCATTTGTACTTCTGAACGTAATTCACCTTCAATTTTGAAAACTCCTACTGCGTCACGAATTCTTCCAATCTCATCATCGGTCCAATCTGAAACTTTAGTGCTCTCATCTACATTAGCTTCTTTCAGGATATCCTGAGCGCGGCTCTTTCCAATTCCGAAGATATAGGTTAATGCTATAACTCCTCTTTTTTGTTTTGGTATATCTACCCCTGCAATTCTAGCCATAACTTAACCTTGTCTTTGTTTGAATTTAGGATTCTTTTTGTTAATCACGTAAAGTCTGCCTTTTCTTCGTACAATTTTGCACTCGGCACTTCTTTTTTTAACTGATGCTCTAACTTTCATCTTAATTAATATCTATACGTTATGCGAGCCTTTGTTAAATCGTAAGGGCTCATTTCTAATTTCACTTTATCTCCAGGTAACAATTTAATGTAATGCATTCTCATCTTACCCGAAATATGTGCAGTCACTACGTGACCGTTTTCCAGTTCTACCCGAAACATGGCATTTGATAATGCCTCAATGATCGTTCCGTCCTGTTCAATTGCTGATTGTTTTGCCATAGTTTATGCTACTGCTTTTCTATTTTTACCGGTTTTCATCAACCCGTCGTAATGCCTATTTAGCAAATATGAATTTACTTGCTGCATAGTGTCAATCGCAACCCCCACTAAAATTAATAGTGAAGTACCTCCAAAGAACAATGCCCATCCCTGTTGCACACCCAACAGCTGCACTACAATAGCAGGGAACACTGCTATAAGCGCTAAGAAAATTGAACCCGGAAGGGTTATTTGAGACATGATTCTATCTAAGAAATCTGCAGTTTCACCACCAGGACGAACCCCGGGAATAAACCCTCCACTTCTTTTAAGATCATCTGCCATTTTGTTAGTAGGTACTGTAATTGCGGTATAGAAATAAGTAAACACTATAATCAATAAAGCAAATACAACATTGTACCAAAAGCCAAATATATTACTAAATGCAGCTGCAATCCCCTGAGAAGTCTCTCCATCAGAAAGACCTGCAACGGCAGCTGGAATAAACATAATTGCCTGAGCGAAAATTATTGGCATTACACCGGAAGCATTTAATTTAAGAGGAATGTATTGTCTTGATCCAAATACATTCTTCTCATATCCTCCAGAGGCTGTTCTTCTTGCATATTGCACTGGTATTTGGCGAACCGCCATCACCAACATAATAGATCCAAGAATAATAGCAAACCAAATTACCAATTCAATTAAGATCATAATCAAACCTCCATTAGATTCGAATACTCTGGAAGCAAATTCCTGTATAAAGGACTGTGGCATTCTTGCAATAATACCTACCATAATTAATAGGGATATTCCATTACCAATTCCTTTGTCAGTTATTTTCTCACCTAACCACATTGCAAAAATAGTTCCAGTAGCTAAAATAATTACTGATGATGCAACGAAAGTTACTGTATCTCCCAAAAGGAAGGCACTTTGAGGTAAAGTAGCAAACAAATTATAAATATAACCAGGTCCTTGAACCAAAGTAATAGCTATAGTTAGCCATCTTGTAATTTGATTGATCCTTCTTCTTCCACTTTCACCTTCTTTTTGAAGTTTTTGCAAATAAGGCACTGCAATCCCCATTAACTGCACTACAATAGAGGCAGAGATATAAGGCATAATACCCAACGCAAAAACGGAAGCATTCGAAAATGCTCCGCCTGTAAAAGCGTTTAACAGCCCTAAAAGACCGCTATCTGTTTGATTGGCAAGATTCGCAAGCTGTGAAGCATCAATTCCAGGCAATACTACCTGTGCACCAAAACGATACACTAATAATAAACCTAGGGTAACTAAAATTCTATTTTTTAGCTCCTCTATTTTCCAAATATTCTTAATAGTATTGATAAATTTCATCTTCTTATCTATTATAAAGTAACAACTTCACCTCCGGCAGCTTCGATAGCTTCCTTTGCTGAGGCAGTAAATTTATGAACAGATATTTTCAACTTTGCTTTTAATTCTCCTCTACCTAATATCTTAACTAGTTCGTTTTTGCGCGCTAATCTGTTTTCTACCAACACTTGCATGTCCACAGTGTCAGTAATTTTACCTTCATCTACAAGAGCTTGAAGCGTATCTAAATTAACACCTTGGTAATCTTTACGATTAATGTTAGTAAAACCAAACTTAGGCACTCGACGTTGAAGTGGCATCTGCCCTCCTTCAAAACCAATTTTTCTTGAGTAACCAGAACGGGACTTCGCCCCTTTGTGTCCACGGGTCGCAGTTCCACCTTTACCGGAACCTTCTCCTCTACCAACACGCTTGCTGTTACTTTGAACTGAACCTTTTGCAGGTTTTAAGTTACTTAAATTCATGTGAGTTTATTATTTTGTTTCCTCTACAGAAACTAAGTGTTGAACTTTATTTACCATACCAAGGATATTTGGTGTGTTCTCGTGCTCTACAACTTGATTTAATTTTCTTAGACCAAGTGCTTCTAAAGTACGTTTCTGGTTCTGAGTACGTCTAATCGCACTTTTTACCTGTGTAACTTTTATCTTTCCCATTTTATCCTTGAATTAACCTTTAAATACTTTATCTAACGTAATACCACGTTGCTTAGCAACGGTTTGAGCACTACGTAATTGCAATAACGCATCAAAAGTAGCTTTTACTACGTTATGAGGATTTGAAGAACCTTGATTTTTAGAAAGTACGTCATGTACTCCAACTGATTCTAATACGGCACGAATGGCACCACCAGCAATAATACCGGTACCAGTTGCAGCAGGAAGTAATAAAACTCTTGCTCCACCGTATTTCCCTTTTTGCTCATGAGGAAGAGTTCCTTTATTCAAAGGAATTCTAACTAAGTTTTTCTTAGCATCCTCAACACCTTTAGCGATAGCGTCTGCAACTTCTTTGGATTTACCCAAACCTTGTCCAACAACACCATTCTCGTCACCTACTACTACAATAGCAGAGAAACCAAATGCTCTACCACCTTTAGTAACTTTTGTAACACGTTGCACACCAACCAAACGATCTTTTAATTCAAGACCTGCTGGTTTTACAAGTTCTACATTTTTATAATCTTGATACATATCTTTTTAGAATTTAAGTCCTCCTTCACGAGCACCTTCTGCTAATGATTTAACTCTACCGTGATACAAATATCCACCTCTATCAAAAGAAATGGTATCAATTCCGGCTTTTAGCGCTTTTTCGGCAAGAGCCTTTCCTACAGCGGTAGATTTTTCAACCTTATTACCATCTACTGAAAGATCCTTGTCTCTAGAAGAAGCTGCAACTAAAGTCTTCCCGGCTACATCGTCTACTATTTGAGCATAAATTTCTTTATTACTTCTATAAACTGCCAACCTTGGGCGACTTGAAGTTCCAGTAATATCCTTACGAATCCTCTTCTTTATCTTATTTCTTCTATCTTGTTTTGAAAATGCCATATCTAAAATCTATTAAGCTGATTTACCTGCTTTTCTTCTTAATTGCTCACCTACAAATTTAATTCCTTTTCCTTTGTATGGCTCTGGAGCACGGAAGGAACGAATTTTAGCTGCCACTTGACCTACCAGTTGTTTATCATGAGAAGTAAGTTTCACGATAGGGTTCTTACCTTTATCTGAAACTGTTTCCACTTTAACCTCTGGTGCCACTTCAATAACAATGTTATGAGAGAACCCAATGGCCAAATCCAATTTTTGTCCTTGATTAGACGCACGATAACCTACCCCTACAAGTTCTAATTGTTTTGTATAACCATTAGCTACACCTTCAATCATGTTATTTACCAAGGCACGGTATAACCCATGCTTTGCTTTTTGGTCCTTCTTATCTGAAGAGCGCTCAAAAGTAATCATTCCATCCTCAATAACAACCTGGATGTCCTCAATTTTTTGAGTTAATTCTCCTAATTTCCCTTTTACCGTCATAACGCCGTCTTGAAAGTTCACTTGAACTCCTTCCGGAATGCTGACTGGGTTTTTACCTATTCTTGACATTTCTTAAGTCTTTAAGTATTAGTAAACGTAGCATAAAACTTCACCACCAACTTTTTCAGCTTGAGCTTGTCTTCCTGTCATCACTCCATGAGAAGTAGAAACAATAGCAATTCCAAGTCCGTTTAATATACGTGGCAATTCATTTGCTCCGGCGTATTTACGTAAACCGGGTTTACTTATTCGTTGGATAGCTTTAATTACAGGCTCTTTAGTAAGCTTATCATACTTAAGAGCTATCTTGATAATTCCTTGAGTGGCATTATCTTCAAACTTGTAACTAAGAATATATCCCTGATCGAATAATATTTTAGTGATCTCCTTTTTAAGATTAGATGCAGGTATCTCAACAACACGGTGGTTAGCGAGTACGGCATTTCTAATTCTTGTTAAATAATCTGCAATAGGATCTGTAGTCATTTTTTGTCCTTTTAAATCTTAATTACCAACTAGCTTTTCTTACACCTGGGATTAACCCCTTATTGGCCATCTCTCTAAACATTACACGAGAAACACCAAATTGTCTCATATACCCTTTAGGTCTTCCAGTTAATTTACAACGATTGTGTAAACGTACAGGAGAGGCATTCTTTGGTAATTTTTGCAAAGCTTCAAAGTCACCAGCTTCTTTCAAAGCCTGACGTTTCTCAGCATATTTTTTTACCGTTTCTTGTCTCTTCACCTCACGGGCTTTCATTGATTCTTTAGCCATAATTAATTCTTTTTAAAAGGTAAACCTAGTTCCGTTAACAATGATTTCGCTTCTTTATCTGTTGGTGCAGATGTTACAAACGTAATATCCATTCCAGAGATCTTATTCACCTTATCGATATCGATTTCAGGGAAAATAATTTGCTCGGTAATACCAAGGTTATAATTTCCTCTACCATCGAAACCAGTTGCTTTTATCCCTCCAAAATCACGTACTCTTGGTAGTGCTGAAGTTATTAGACGATCTAAAAATTCGTACATTCTCTCTCCACGTAAAGTAACTTTTGCCCCAATTGGCATTCCTTTACGTAGTTTAAATGAAGCAACATCTTTTTTAGAAATGGTTGATACCGCTTTTTGACCTGTGATCATAGTTAACTCATCAACTGCATGATCGATCAATTTTTTATCTGCTACAGCTGCTCCAACTCCACGGCTCAAAACTATCTTTTGTAGTTTTGGAACCTGCATGATGTTTGAGTAACTGAATTCCTCTGTAAGAGCCGACACTATTTTGTCTTTATACTCTTGTTTAAGTCTTGGTACGTATGCCATAACTAAATTACTTCATTTGATTTTTTGGAAAATCTCACTTTCTTACCATCTTCCATCTTGTAACCAACACGGGTAGTATCACCCTTTTTATCGATTAAAGATAAGTTGGAAATATGGATAGGTGCTTCCTTTTTCACTATTCCTCCTTGTGGGTTCGCTGCACTTGGCTTCTCATGTTTAGAAACCATGTTCAAACCTTCCACAATTGCCTTGTTCTTCTCGCGGATAATGCGTTGAACTTTTCCCTCTTGACCTTTATGATCTCCAGCGATAATTCTTACTGTATCTCCTGATTTTATTTTAAGCTTTGTCATTTTATAATGTATTAAAGCACCTCTGGTGCTAATGATACAATCTTCATGAATTGCTTATCACGAAGCTCACGGGCTACAGGTCCGAATACACGTGTTCCGCGCATTTCACCGGCTGGGTTTAAAAGAACACATGCATTATCATCAAAACGAATGTAAGATCCGTCTGGTCTGCGTACTTCTTTCTTGGTACGAACAACAACTGCTGTTGAAACCGCACCTTTCTTAATGTTTCCATTAGGTGTAGCTTCTTTAACACTGACAACTATCTTGTCTCCAACAGAAGCGTATCTTCTTTTTGTACCCCCTAATACTCTAATGGTCAAAACTTCTTTTGCCCCGGTATTGTCTGCTACTCTTAATCTAGACTCTTGTTGTACCATTTTTACTTAGCTCTTTCAATTATTTCTACTAGTCTCCAACATTTAGATTTACTCAATGGACGTGTTTCCATTATTTTTACAGTATCTCCAATGTTGCAGTCATTTGTCTCGTCGTGTGCCACATACTTCTTCGTTTTTAAAACGAACTTTCCATACATGGGGTGTTTTACCTTTTTTACTTCAGCAACCACGATTGATTTCGTCATTTTGTTACTGGTAACTACACCTATACGTTCTTTTCTTAAATTTCTTTTTTCCATCTTTCAGCAGAATAACACTAATTATTGTTGTTCTCTTTTTGTTAACTCTGTAGCAATCCTCGCTATAGATCTTCTTACAGCACGTAACTGTATTGGGTTCTCTAATGGCGAAACTGCGTGAGCCATTTTTAAATCTGAATATGCTTTCCTAGTTTTAGCTAGTTCTTCTTGTAGTTCTGCTGGAGATAATTCTCTTACTTCTGATTGTTTCATAACGTCTCTTAATTAAGCTTGATAATCTCTAGCCACAATAAACTTAGTTTTAACTGGAAGCTTTTGAGCTGCTAGACGCAATGCCTCTTTTGCAACATCATAAGGAACACCACCTATTTCAAATAGTATTCTTCCTGGCTTCACAACTGCTGCCCAATATTCTACAGCACCTTTACCTTTACCCATACGTACTTCAAGAGGCTTTTTTGTAATAGGCTTATCTGGAAATATTTTAATCCATAATGAACCTTCTCTTTTCATAAAACGAGTAGCGGCGATACGAGCTGCTTCTATTTGACGCGCAGTAAGGAAATTAGAATCTAGTGACTTGATTCCGAATGTACCGTTTGAAAGTCTGTGCCCTCTTTGAGAGTTTCCTTTCATACGGCCTTTCTGCATCTTGCGATATTTTGTTCTTTTAGGCTGTAACATTTTTCTTTACTTTAAAAAATTACTTTCTACGACGTGATTTGTTGTTACCACCTCGTGCGGCTCCTCCGGTTTTTCCTCCTTGCTTCTTGGACATTCCAACTAGCGGAGAAAGTTCTCTTTTACCGTAAACCTCACCTTTCATGATCCACACTTTAACACCTAATCTACCGTAAGTAGTATGTGCCTCAACTAAAGCATAGTCAATATCGGCTCTAAAAGTTGATAATGGAATTCTTCCATCTTTGTAAGCTTCAGAACGTGCCATTTCAGCACCGTTCAATCTACCAGAAATCTGTACTTTAATACCCTCAGCATTCATTCTCATTGCAGCTGCGATGGCCATCTTAATTGCACGACGGTAAGAGATACGATTCTCTATTTGTCTTGCAATGCTTGAACCAACTAAGTGAGCATCTAATTCAGGTCTCTTAATTTCAAAGATGTTTATTTGAACTTCCTTATCGGTAATTTTCTTAAGCTCTTCTTTCAACTTGTCTACCTCTTGTCCACCTTTCCCAATAATAATACCAGGTCTAGCAGTAGTGATAGTAACGGTTACAAGTTTAAGGGTACGCTCGATAATTACCCTAGATACACTCGCTTTAGATAAACGAGCATGGATGTATTTTCTAATCTTATCGTCTTCGGCTAATTTATCGCCGTAGTCATTTCCTCCGTACCAGTTGGATTCCCATCCTCTAATGATACCAAGGCGATTCCCGATTGGATTTGTTTTCTGTCCCATACTCTTCTTAGCTTTGTGTATTATTGATAGCCCCAAGCACTAATGTAACGTGGTTGGAACGTTTTCTAATTCTATGTGCGCGACCTTGTGGAGCAGGACGTAGTCTTTTCAACATACTTCCTCCATCAACGCGAATCTCTTTTACAAACAATTCAGCATCTTCGATACTTGCATCTTCATTTTTCGCTTGCCAGTTAGCTATTGCAGAAAGCAATAACTTCTCTAATTTGCGAGATGCATCCTTAGAACTGAATTTCAAAATTTGAAGCGCTTTTTCTACTCTTACACCACGTACTAAATCTGCGACCAAACGCATCTTTCTTGGCGAGGTAGGGCAGTTATTCAGTTTTGCAAAAGCTATTGATTTCTTAGCTTCTTTTGTTTGCTCTGCTTTTTCTCTTTTACGAACTCCCATAGCTTCAATTATCTTTTACCTTTGTTTTTCGCACCAGCGTGACCTCTAAAAGATCTAGTCGGTGAGAATTCTCCTAATTTATGACCTACCATGTTTTCTGTTACATAAACCGGAACAAATTGTTTCCCGTTGTGCACAGCGATAGTTTGCCCTACGAAATCTGGCGTAATCATAGAAGCTCTAGACCAAGTCTTGATAACTGCTTTTTTACCAGATTCTACATTTAGAGAAATCTTTTTATCTAATTTATAATGAACGAAAGGTCCTTTTTTTAATGAACGTGCCATATCTTATTATTTCTTTCTACGTTCTACAATATACTTATTACTCGCCTTCGTTTTAGATCTGGTTCTGTAACCTTTAGCAGGTAAACCTTTTCTAGAACGTGGATGACCTCCTGAAGATTTACCTTCACCACCACCCATTGGGTGATCTACTGGGTTCATCACAACCGGTCTTGTACGCGGTCTTCTACCCAACCATCTGCTTCTACCAGCTTTACCAGAAACGATAAGCTGATGATCACTGTTGGATATAGCACCAATAGTTGCCATACATGTTACAAGCACTCTTCTAATCTCTCCTGAAGGAAGCTTGATGGTAGCATATCTACCTTCTCTAGCAACTAACTGAGCAAAAGCACCTGCACTACGAGCCATAACAGCTCCTTGTCCAGGACGTAATTCGATACAAGAAATAATAGTACCCAATGGAATACTTGAAAGCGGCATACAGTTACCAATTTCAGGAGCCGCAGCTTCTGCGTCTGAAATGATGTTCTGACCTACTTGCAACCCATTTTGAGCAACAACATATCTTTTTTCACCATCTTGATAATTCAATAAAGCGATAAAAGCCGTTCTATTTGGATCATATTCTATAGTCGCAACTGTAGCAGGAACTCCATGCTTGTCACGCTTAAAGTCTATAACTCTGTAACGTTTTTTATGACCACCACCTTTATAGCGCATGGTCATTTTTCCTTGACTGTTTCTACCACCTGACTTTTTAATCGGAGCCAATAAACTTTTCTCCGGCTTATCAGTAGTAATGGCGTCAAATCCATTAACTACTCTAAATCGCTGACCAGGGGTGATTGGTTTTAATTTTCTAACTGACATTTTTTAATCTTAGAGATTACTATACAAATCAATAGTTTCACCTTCCGCCACCTGTACATATGCTTTTTTAAAAGCACTTGTTTTACCAGTGATCACTCCCGTTTTTGTATAACGAGATTTACGATCTGGACGGACATTAACTGTGCGAACTTTAGTAACTGAAACACCATAAGCAGACTCAACCGCTTCTTTAATTTCAATCTTATTCGCCCTGTTATTTACAACAAAAGAAAAGCGGTTATTCAACTCGCTATCTGCTGTCGCTTTTTCAGTAATAATAGGTTTTATTAAGATACTCATAGTGCTTATTTACTTAAATTCGACTCAATTCCTTCTAAAGACCCCTCTACAAACACAATATTATTTGCATTTAGTATTTTGTAAGTACTTAATTCCGAAGCACTTACAACTTCAGAGCCCTTTAAATTGCGTGACGACAAATATACATTTTTATTTGACTCACCCAACACTATTAAAGACTTTTTATCCTGAATACCAAGACCTTTCAAAACATCGATAAAGTTTTTGGTCTTTGGAGTATCGAATTGAAAATCTTCAACAACGATGATTGCCTTGTCATTTGCTTTAAGAGATAAAGCAGATTTTCTAGCCAATCTTTTTAAATTTTTGTTCAATTTAAATCCGTAGTTTCTAGGACGCGGACCGAATACACGACCTCCACCTCTAAAAACAGGAGATTTAATACTACCAGCACGAGCTGTACCAGTTCCTTTTTGCTTCTTAATCTTACGGGTACTACCTGTAATTTCCGCACGCTCTTTAGCTTTGTGCGTTCCTTGACGTTGGTTAGCCAAGTATTGTTTTACATCAAGATAAACCGCGTGATTATTAGGCTCTATTGCAAAAACAGCATCAGAAAGACTCGCCTTTCTACCTGTTTCTTTTCCTTTAATATCTACTACTGCTATTTCCATTACTTCTCAATGATTACATAAGAGTTGTTATGACCTGGAATACTTCCTTTGATCACTAGTAGATTTTTATCAGCTACCACTTTTAAAACTCTCAAGTTTTCTAATTTCACTTTTTCACCTCCCATACGGCCAGCCATACGCATTCCTTTGAATACTCTCGCAGGATATGACGCTGCACCAATAGAACCTGGAGCTCTTAATCGGTTGTGCTGTCCGTGGGTTGCTTGTCCAACTCCACCAAAACCGTGTCTTTTTACAACACCTTGGAAACCTTTACCTTTACTTATTCCTGAAACGTCAACAAACTCGCCTTCAATGAAATGTTCAACAGTAATGCTATCACCTAATTTGTGCTCTCCTTCAAATCCCTTGAATTCAACGACTTTGCGCATTGCTACGGCTCCGGCTTTTTTAGCGTGCCCAGTGGCAGCTTTATTAGCAGTCTTTTTGTCATCGAAACCAAGTTGAAGTGCTTCGTACCCGTCAACCTCTTTGGTTCTGACTTGGGTAATTACGCAAGGACCTGCTTGTACAACGGTACATGGAATGTTCTTTCCATTCTCATCGAAAATGCTGGTCATGCCTATTTTCTTTCCTATTAACCCAGACATAATTATTATTATTAAATTATTTATTAAAAATATTCAGGATTGAAAATACTTCCAATCCTGAATGTATTTTTCCGTTTTTCCCTTGACTACTGCGCAGGACATGTATTTGAAAGACTTAACTTTCTAAAGGCGTTAATAACTTTGTTCTCCTACTTATTAATAATTAAACAAGAAGACTAAATTATCACACTTTAATTTCCACCTCTACTCCGCTAGGTAATTCTAACTTCATTAAAGCATCGATAGTTTTAGATGAAGAACTATAGATGTCCAACAATCTTTTGTAAGAGCTTAATTGAAATTGTTCTCTAGCTTTTTTGTTCACGTGTGGAGAACGCAATACAGTAAAGATTTTTTTATGTGTAGGCAACGGGATTGGTCCTGTTACCACAGCGCCCGTAGTTTTTACGGTCTTTACAATCTTCTCAGCAGATTTATCTACTAAGTTATGATCGTAGGATTTTAATTTTATTCTGATTTTCTGACTCATATCCCTAATATTATTCGTTTGTTCCCTTAGCTGCTTTAATAACCGACTCTGAAATGTTAGAAGGTGTTTCAGCATAGTGAGAAAATTCCATTGTAGAAGTTGCTCTACCAGAAGACAATGTTCTTAATGTTGTTACATATCCAAACATTTCAGAAAGCGGAACTTCAGCTTTAATAACTTTAGCTCCAGATCTGTCAGACATGTCATTAACCTGTCCTCTTCTTCTGTTCAAATCTCCTACGATATCTCCCATGTTCTCCTCTGGAGTAACTACTTCAACCTTCATTATTGGCTCAAGGATTACAGCTCCTGCTTTCTTAGCAGCTACTTTGTACCCCATTTTTGCAGCCAATTCGAATGAAAGTTGATCAGAATCCACAGGGTGGAAAGATCCATCTTTCAATTCAACTTTTAAAGAGTCCATTTTAAAACCAGCCAAAGGACCGTTTTTCATAGCTTCTTTAAAACCTTTTTCAACAGATGGGATGAATTCTTTAGGAATACGTCCACCTTTTACAGAGTCGATAAATTGTAGACCCGGACCTTTAAAGTCCTCATCTGCAGGAGACATCTCAAATACGATATCACCAAATTTACCACGACCACCAGATTGCTTCTTATAAACTTCTCTATGATCTGCAGTTCTAGTAATAGTCTCTTTGTACTCTACCTGAGGTTGACCTTCGTTAACTTCAACTTTGAATTCTCTTTTCAAACGATCTACAAGAATCTCAAGGTGTAATTCACCCATTCCTGAAATAATAGTCTGTCCTGAAGCTTCATCAGTCTTAACTTGGAAAGTTGGATCTTCTTCAGCTAATTTAGCTAAAGCCATACCCATTTTATCAACATCAGCTTTTGTCTTAGGCTCTACAGCGATACCAATTACCGGCGCAGGGAAAGACATAGATTCTAATATAATTGGATGTTTTTCATCGGTAAGCGTATCTCCGGTTTTAATATCTTTAAAACCAACAGCAGCTCCAATATCTCCAGCTTCAATTCTATCAATAGGCTCCTGCTTGTTAGAGTGCATTTGATAGATACGTGAGATACGTTCTTTTTTACCGGAACGGTTATTCAATACATAAGAACCAGCATCCAAAGCTCCAGAGTAAACTCTAAAGAATGCTAAACGACCAACGAAAGGATCGGTAGCAATTTTAAATGCTAAAGCAGAAAACGGAGAGTCCACATTAGGCTTACGAGATTCTTCTTCTTCTGTATCTGGGTTCATACCAATAATAGCATCAACATCCACAGGAGATGGTAAATAACGCATAACTGCATCCAACATCATTTGAACACCTTTATTTTTGAAGGCAGAACCACACATCATTGGAATGATAGACATATCGATAGTTGCAGCTCTAAGCGCAGCAATAATCTCATCTTCAGTAATAGAAGCTTCATCTTCAAAGAATTTCTCCATCAAAGCTTCATCGTATTCAGCAACCGCTTCAACTAATAAAGTTCTATACTTATTTACATCGTCCATCAATTCAGCTGGAATATCTATGGTTTCATAGGTCATTCCAAAATCTTCTTCATTCCAAACGATAGCTGTTTTAGATATTAAATCTACAACACCTTTAAAATCATTTTCCTCACCAATTGGTATTTGCAAAGGCACTGGGTTTCCACCTAGCATCTCTCTTACCTGGTTACAAACATTAAAGAAGTCAGATCCCTGACGGTCCATTTTGTTTACAAATCCTAAACGAGGAACTCTATATTTATCAGCTTGTCTCCAAACAGTTTCAGACTGAGGCTCAACACCATCAACCGCACTGAATAAAGCAACCATACCATCTAATACACGTAAAGAACGCTCTACCTCTACGGTAAAATCTACGTGACCAGGAGTATCAATAATATTTACTGTAAACTCTTGATTTCTATAATTCCACTTACAATGAGTAGCAGCAGAAGTAATTGTAATACCTCTTTCCTGCTCTTGCTCCATCCAGTCCATAGTAGCAGCACCGTCATGAACTTCTCCAATCTTGTGGCTTACACCTGTATAAAACAAGATACGCTCTGTAGTAGTGGTTTTACCAGCATCAATATGCGCAGCAATACCTATATTTCTTGTGAATTTTAAATCTCTTTGTGCCATTTTTTTAGAATCTAAAGTGAGAGAATGCTTTGTTAGCTTCAGCCATTTTATGAGTATCTACACGTTTTTTAACGGCAGCCCCTTCTTCTTTGGCAGCAGATATGATTTCTCCGGCTAATTTCTGAGCCATTGATTTCTCATTACGCTTTCTAGAATAAGAGATCAACCACTTCATTGCAGTTGAAACTTTTCTGTCTGGTCTAATTTGCATTGGAATTTGAAATGTAGCACCACCAACTCGTCTACTTCTTACTTCAACGTGTGGCATTACATTAGAAAGGGCATCTTTCCAAATTTCCAAGGCTGATTTCTCATCATCTTGTTTTTTCTCTTCTACGATTGCAATCGCATCGTAAAACACTTTAAAGGAAACTGATTTCTTACCATCCCACATCATCATGTTAACAAAACGAGTTACTAACTGATCATTGAATTTTGGATCTGGTAAAATAGGCCGCCTTTTTGGCTGTCTTTTTCTCATGTCTTTACATTAAAAGTTTTTAATTACTTCTTAGGGCGTTTTGCTCCGTATTTAGATCTACGCTGAGTTCTCCCTTCAACACCTGCGGTATCTAAGGCACCACGAACGATGTGGTATCTAACTCCTGGCAAATCTTTTACCCTTCCGCCTCTAACCAATACTATCGAGTGCTCTTGTAGATTGTGACCTTCTCCAGGGATGTAGGCGTTCACTTCTTTTCCATTAGTCAACCTTACCCTTGCAACTTTACGCATTGCAGAGTTAGGTTTCTTAGGAGTAGTTGTGTAAACACGCGTACAAACACCTCTTCTTTGAGGGCACGATTCCAAAGCAGCCGATTTACTCTTCTTGGTTATTTTGGCTCTTCCTTTTCGTACTAATTGTGAAATTGTTGGCATAATTTCTCTTACACTAATTATTGTTAAAAATTACCTCCCTATTTTTTAGGGTCTGCAAAGGTAGAATAAAAAACGAAAGATTCAAATGATAATTCATTAATTTTCAATGGAGTTTGCGAATTTGACTCAAGCTTTAATTAATCACAAAGCACATTTGCCTAATTAAAAAGAAAAAATAGCCCAATTATAAAAAATCTGGCATTTAAAAAAATAAAAAATGCACATTTTCAAGAATAGCAAATCATAAAATTTAATCTGTTTATCAACCGATTAACTGAAATTGTTAACATTAATTTAAAATAGATTCAACATTTTAGCATTAAACATTTGGATTGTTAACCTTTAATTATGATTTTTGGCGCTGGCTAATTCAAACAAATTAAACAATGAAAACAAAATTTAGTGGAATTTTAACGCTAATATTAGCGTTTGTCGTGCAACTAACCTTTGCACAAGGACAGCCGGTAACGGGAACCGTTACCGATGAAGATGGTTTACCGCTCCCCGGGGTAAATATTCTTGTTAAGGGTACATCAACTGGAGTACAATCCGATTTTGACGGGAATTACTCAATTCAGGCTTCTCAAGGAGATGTTTTAGTATTTTCTTTCATCGGGCTACAGAAAGCTGAATACCCAGTGGGGGCTTCAAAAACTTTAAATGTAACTCTTAAAGCAGACGCTGCCCAACTAGACGAAGTAGTTGTTACTGCTTTAGGTATTAAAAGAGAGAAAAAATCTCTTGGATATGCTACCCAAGAAGTAGACGGTTCAGAAGTTTCTGACGTTCCAACTTCAAACTTTATGAACTCACTTTCAGGAAAAGTAGCTGGTTTAAACATTAAATCCTCTGGTACAATTGGAGGTTCTTCCAACGTTGTAATTAGAGGTAACGCTTCTATTACCGGTAATAACCAAGCGTTGTTTGTCGTTGACGGAACACCAATTAGCAACGCGAACACAAACGGAAGCAATCAGCAAGCAGGTAGAGGAGGATATGACTACGGGAATGCTGCTGCAGACATCAATCCAAACAACATTGCATCTATTAACGTATTAAAAGGTGCGGCAGCAACAGCATTATACGGTGCAAGAGCTGCGAATGGAGTTGTAATTATCGAAACTAAAAAAGGGAATAAAGGGAAAGGTATAGGAGTATCTGTAAACTCTTCTATAATGATTTCTAACGTCGATAAAGAAACTTTACCAGTTTATCAAAATGAGTATGGTGCTGGGTACGGTGCTTACTACGAGTCTGAAGATGGCTATTTTAATTTATATGATGTTGATGGAGACGGTACATTAGATGAGACTACTCCATTCACAGAGGATGCTTCTTTTGGAGGAAAGTTTGACCCTAACAGATTGATCTACCAGTGGAATTCAATCTACCCGCAATTAACAGATACTTATCAAGTTGCAACACCTTGGGTAGCCGCTGAGCACACACCAAATGATATCTGGGAAACCGGTTATACTGCAATCAATTCTGTAGCCTTAGATGGTGGATCAGATACGGGATCTTTTAGATTATCTGCAAATAACATGTTACAGGAAGGTAACTTGCCAAATAGTGAAATCAAAAGAAACACTATTACTTTTAGTGCTACCCAAGATTTAACTGATAAGTTTGGTGCTTCTGCTAATATTACTTATACCAAAACAGATGGTAAAGGTAGATATGGAACAGGATATTCTTCTGGAAACCCAATGCAACAGTTTAGACAATGGTTTCAAACCAATGTTGATTTATACGAGCAAAGAGATGCTTACTTCGCTACTGGAGAAAACATAACTTGGAACCCAAATAGCCCATCTGATTTATCACCTATCTATTCAGACAACCCATATTGGACTAGATACGAGAATTATGAAACTGATACTAGAAACCGTTATTTCGGAAATCTAAATCTTAACTATGAGATTAATGACATTTTTAGTGTTGTTGGTAGATTCTCTTTTGATACCTACGATGAATTACAAGAAGAACGTATCAATGTTGGAAGTGCAGATGTAGCTAGCTACTCAAGATTTAATAACAGAGTTGCAGAATATAACTACGATTTAATATTAAACTTCAATAAAGACCTTACAGAAGATTTGAATCTAGATGGAAATATTGGAGGAAACCTTAGAAGAAACCAACGTAACTACATTCAGGCCGCTACTAATGGTGGATTGAATAAGCCAGGTTTCTATGCATTAAGCAATAGCGCTGGTCCATTATTAGCTCCAACCGAAGTTGAATATACTTCTATGGTTGACGGTGTTTACGCACGTGCTGGTTTAGGTTTCAAAAACACATATTTTGTAGAGGGTACAATTAGAAGAGATAGATCTTCTACTTTACCAATGGACAACAATACTTTCTACTATCCATCTGTATCTACTAGTATCTTATTATCTAACGTATTCGAAGCAGATTGGCTAAACTTTGCTAAATTAAGAGCTAACTATGCAGAAGTTGGTAATGACACGAATCCTTACAACGTATTCAATACTTATGTTGTTAACCCTGGTTTTGCAGGTTCAGGTAGTGCAAGTAACGGTAGTAGCCTTAAAAATTTAAACTTAACGGCGGAAACTTCAAAATCTTACGAAGTTGGATTAGAAGCGAATTTCTTTGATAAAAGATTTGGTTTTGATGTATCTTACTACAGAACCAGAACATACGATCAAATTACACCGGTACCAGTATCAAATGCAACTGGATTCGACACGAAACTTTTAAATGCAGGAACTGTTCAAAATAAAGGTTTAGAAGTATTATTGAACATCAACCCTATTAGAACTGAAGACTTCAACTGGAACATGACTATTAACTGGTCTAAAAATGAGAATGAAGTTATTGAGTTAACTGATGGAATTGACAACCTAGAATTAGCATCGCTTCAAGGTGGTATCTCTATTAATGCTGCACCTGGTCAACCTTATGGTGCAATTAGAGGAACAGATTACATATATGATGACAATGGAAATAAAATAGTTGGATCTAACGGATATTACTTAAAATCTTCAACTAGTAACGAAATAATCGGAAACATCCAACCAGATTGGACAGGTGGTATTTCTAACAACTTCCAATACAAGAATGTTAGCTTAAATTTCTTAATCGATGTTCAGCAAGGTGGTGATATCTTCTCACTTGATACATGGTACGGTTTCGCTACTGGTATGTATGATCGTAGCGTTGGTACTAATGAATTAGGAAACCCAATAAGAAATTCTATCGCTAATGGTGGTGGGGTAATTCTTCCTGGTGTAACTGCAGATGGGCAACCTAACACTGTAAGAGCAAGAACCGATTATTACGCTAACCCTTACGGATATGCCAGAGATGCAAATAAAGGTCACGTTTATGACGCATCTTTCGTTAAATTAAGAGAGGCAGGACTTACTTACAATTTTGGAGATAACGTTCTTGACGCTCTACCTTTTACTAATGCATCTATCTCTTTAATAGGTAGAAACCTATGGATTATCCATAAAAACATACCTTACTCTGATCCTGAAGCAGGATTAAGTTCGGGGAATGTTCAAGGATACCAATCAGGAGCCTATCCAACTGCGAGAGAAATTGGAGCTAGTGTGAAATTTAACTTTTAATAATAGAAAAAAATGAAAAAATACATTTTAACAATTATTGCTCTCGCATCACTATGGTCCTGCCAGACAGATGAGCAATATGAAGATTATAACCGGGATCCTAAAAACCCTACTGAAGTAAAAGCAGACTTCTTATTTACTGCTGCTACTGTAAGCTTAGGGGATCAAATGGCAAGTGCCAATGTTAACCGAAATATCTTCAGGTTTATATCACAATACTGGACATCTACAACATATTTAGATGAACCAAATTATGATTTAAATAACCGAGGAATTACAGATAACCAATGGAATGAACTATATAGAGATGTTCTTTTTGATATTAGCGACTCTAAAAGTTTAGTTCAAGCTGATGTGGAATTAACTGAAGGTGAAAAAACTGCAAGATTGGCTCAATTAGAAGTATTAGAAGTATACACATGGCAGGTTCTTGTTGATACTTTTGGGGATGTTCCTTACTCTGAAGCATTAAATGCAGCAGATTTCCCACAACCAAAGTATGACGACGCAGCAACAATTTACGCTGACCTGATTTCAAGGTTAACCGCTATTAATTCTGATTTCCAAGCTGGAAATGGTTTCGGTAGCTCTGATGTAATTTACGGTGGCGACATGGACAGCTGGGCAAAATTCTCTAACTCTCTTCTTTTGAGAATAGGAATGAGATTATCTGATGTAAACCCTGGTCTTGCTCAATCTGCAACAGAAACTGCTGCAAGCAATGGTGTATTTATGTCTAACGACGACAATGCAACCATCGTATACCAAAGCACAAATCCAAACACGAACCCATTATGGAGTGACCTTGTGGAGAGTGGAAGATCTGATTATGTTCCCGCTAATACTCTAGTGGATATCATGAATGATCTTGAAGACCCAAGAAGATCTGCTTATTTCGATGACAACTTGGCAACTTACACTGGAGGTATTTATGGAGGTAGTAACTCTTACCCTTCTTATACTCATGTAGGTGAAGCGTTCTTAGATCCTACTTTACCGGGAATCCTTTTAGACTATTCAGAAGTTGAATTTCATTTAGCTGAAGCTGCTCAAAGAGGTTACGGTGTTACCGGAACTGCAGAAGAACATTATAATGCTGCAATTACTGCTTCAATTAATTACTGGGGTGGATCTGATGCCGCTGCTGCAACTTATTTAGCAAAAGCAGATGTTGCTTACGACGCAGAAAATTGGAGAGAACAATTAGGAACTCAGTTCTGGATCGCCATGTATGATAATTCAATCATGGGATGGAACGTTTGGAGAAAATTTGATACTCCAGTGTTAAACTTACCTGAAGATAGTGGTAATTTTGTTCCTTTAAGATATACTTATCCTATAGGTGAACAAAACCTTAACTTAACTAACTATGAAGCTGCATCAGCAGCCATAGGTGGGGATGACCTTTATACCGCATTGTTCTGGGATGTAACAACTCCAGATCAATCAACATACCCAGGAGGACCTGCTGAAGATTAATTTTAACACTCTTCATATTCTAAAAGCTGCCCAAATTGGGCAGCTTTTTTTATTTGCTAGATTTAAGAAAAACCTATCTTTGCGCTATGGAAGACACTACTACTATTTTTGGAATACGCACTGTTATTGAAGCTATTCAAAGTGAGAAGAACATCGATAAGATCTATATTCAAAAAGGCCTGAACAACCCATTGTTTCAAGAGTTATTATCAGTAATTGGTAAAAAAGGATATAATATTTCGTATGTTCCGGTAGAAAAACTTCAAAAGTTAACACAGGGAAATCACCAAGGGGTTGTAGCAAAGATCTCACCAATTGAATTTCCGGAAATGGAGGAAATAGTACAAAAAGTACTAGAAGACACTTCCACCACTCCCCTTTTCCTACTATTGGATCAAGTAACCGATGCCCGGAATTTTGGTGCTATCATTAGAACAGCCGAATGCTGTGGAGTACATGCTATAATTGTTCAAAATAAGGGTGGTGCACCGGTGAATGCAGACACCGTAAAAACTTCAGCAGGAGCTGTATTCAATATTCCTATTTGTAAAGTGAATCACATTAAAGATGCCATATATTATTTACAAGGCTCTGGAGTGAATGTTGTGGCTGCTACCGAGAAAAGTGATACTACTTTGTATGACACTAACTTTAATCAACCAACAGCTTTAATTATGGGTAGTGAAGGAAGAGGAATTAATCCCTCTGTTCTTAAAATTGTTAATGACAAAGCTAAATTACCAATGTTTGGGACTATTGGTTCACTAAACGTTTCAGTAGCATGTGGCGCATTTTTATATGAAATCGTTAGACAACGATTATAGATTGATTAATCTTCGGTTCTTTCTTTATAGATATAATTATAGGTTACATCTTCTGAATCTTCATCTGGCAAATTTTCAATAAAATTTCCTTCAGCATCAAAATGCTTCATAAAAGCATCTTGTTCTTCTTCATAATCTTGGCGCTGCCATTCATACTTAGGGGATTTTTCAATCTTTTCTTTGTACATAAATGCGAAAAGCAAACCTACAACGAGACCAGATAAATGCCCTTCCCAGGAAATCTGAGGGTCTACAGGAGCAATAAACCATAACATTCCTCCATACATAAACACTACGATAAAAGACAACGCCATTAACCGGTAATATTTTGAAAATATCCCTTTAAAAAATAAAAAGGAAGCCAGTAAATAGATCATGCCACTGGCACCAATATGAGTTGCCTCCCTTCCAATGCTCCAGGTTAAAAGACCTGTAAGCAACATTCCCAAAAACAAAATCTGCCAGCTAATCTTTCTATAAAAATAAAATAGCGCCGTGGAGAGAACCAACAGTGGAATTGTATTATGGAATAAATGCTTGATATCAGAATGTATGAAGGGAGAGAATAACACTCCCCTAAGACCGGAAAATGTTCTGGGGCGAACGCCTAAATAATTAAAATCGTATCCAAATCTTATTTCAAACCAGAATACCAACCAGATTAAAATAACAAACATTAGCGGATAACCTATTACCCCCAAAGTAAATTGGAAAGGTGAATCCTGGTTTATTGAAAAGTTTTGTTTGGACATACTTAAAATTACATATTAACTAGAAAAGACCCGCTCAACTTTACACATATACTATCATAATTATTAGATGACCTCTTAGCTTAAATCAAAATATATTAATCAAATCTTATGCTGAAATAATAGCTTTGACAAATTGGCAAAAATGCTAAGTTTTCCAAAATTGACTTCCTAATTACTACCTTTGTAAAATGAATAAACCTCTTGCAGAACGCTTACGACCAGAAAAACTTAGCGACTATTTAAGTCAGCAACATCTTATTGGACCTAATGGCGCTATTGCCCAACAAATAAAGCAAGGTAGTATAGGCTCTCTAATATTATGGGGCCCACCGGGAGTTGGGAAAACTACCTTAGCCAATATTATAGCCAAAGAAAGTCAGCGACCTTTCTATACTCTTAGCGCTATAAGCAGCGGTGTTAAAGACGTTAGAGAAATAATTGAGAAGGCTAAGAAAGGTGACGGTTTATTCACCACCAAAAATCCTATTTTATTTATTGATGAAATTCATAGATTCAGTAAATCACAACAGGATTCACTATTAGGAGCGGTAGAAAAGGGGTGGGTCACTTTGATAGGAGCTACTACCGAAAACCCAAGTTTTGAGGTAATTTCTGCATTGTTAAGCCGATGTCAGGTTTATATCTTGAAACCTTTTGGAAAAGAAGAATTGATTGCTCTTCTACATAGAGCAATGAAAGAGGATACCGTTTTAAAACAAAAAGACATTAAATTAACCGAAACGGAGGCACTCTTACGTCTAAGCGGAGGTGATGCAAGAAAATTACTTAACATCTTTGAACTCTTGGTTACTTCTACCGCGGGACCTGTTGAAATCACGAATCAACTTGTACTGGATAAAGTACAACAAAACACGGTACTGTATGATAAGACGGGAGAGCAGCATTACGATATAGTTTCAGCTTTTATAAAATCTATTCGCGGGAGTGACCCTAATGCCGCAGTATATTGGCTGGCAAGAATGATCGAAGGCGGAGAAGATGTTAAATTTATCGCCAGAAGATTATTGATCCTTGCGAGTGAAGATATAGGAAATGCCAATCCAACAGCCTTAATTATGGCTAATAACACCTTTCAGGCGGTAAGTACTATAGGTTTTCCCGAATCTCGCATAATTCTAAGTCAATGCGTTATTTATTTAGCAACCTCTGCAAAAAGTAATGCTTCGTATATGGCAATTAACCAGGCAATAAGCTTAGTAAAGAAAACCGGAAATCTCTCGGTTCCACTCCCATTAAGAAATGCTCCCACTAAACTGATGAAAGATATAGGCTATGGAGATAATTACCAGTACGCGCATAACTATGCTAATAACTTTGTAGAGGCCGACTTTCTACCGGAAGAGATCAAGAACACTACTCTTTATAATCCCGGCAACAATCAAAGAGAGGCTGCTCAAAGAGAATTTTTAAAGAAGCGTTGGAAAACCAGATACGATTACTAGTCTTTTAAAACATATTTCTTAGAAACAACAGAAGTTTTATCGGAATTTAAAAACTCAACCACCAGATTACCTTCCTTTCCAAAGTAGGCTGTACCTTGAGAACCAATTGAAGAATAAATAAAATTCCCTTCTCTACCGGATGCAATTAACGCAGCAAACGGCTCTGCCATTCCCTCTTGATAAAACTTGAAACCCTCATTAGATTTCAAAAGATAGAAGGAATTCCCTTCATATTCAAAATTGGTTTTTCCTGCTGACGCTACTTTTTTACCACTATTTAAAGGAGCGGTCTCCTTCTTGGATGGTACCTCTTTAGCTGCTGGTTTTTCGGAGTCAACCACTTGCATCTTTTCTTCATTAGCAACAGCTACAGCAACTTCATTTTTTTCAGGTAATTGCTCTACTACCTCAGGAATAGTCTCTTTTACATAAGCGTAATTTAACGCTTCTACAGATTCAAAAACTTCACGCAAAGCCTCATGATAAGCTTTTTTGAATTCCTTAATTTTACTAGTCCCTTCTTCTGAAACAAACACTTGCTTATTATTACAATCCCTTAAAATCAACTGAAGTTTTGTTGAAAATAAACCGGAATTATCTATTACATCGGCGTACAACATAGAACACCTATTGCTCCCAAATTCTTCAGAAATTTCCTCATCATTAAAGAACGCCTTGAAATTATACTTTTCAAAAAGGAACTTTGTTAATTCATTAAGTTGATACTGGTTCGATTCCTTTAAGAATTCGAATCGATTAGGAACCACAACATATTTATATGAATTAAGATTTTGTGCGAAAGTTGATGCCGCTGTCATAAAAAATACGGCGCAAATAAAAAGTGTTTTTTTCATTATTTAGTAACTATAAATTGCATTCCTAATTGTATGGATGCACTTTGGGATTTAGCGAGATTAAGATATCCAAATATATTATCTGCTGCAAGGTATGCATTAAAATTTTTAAAGTTCTTAGATATTAAAAACCCTAGATTCGTAAAGGAATAATCGTCTACGGTATAAGCCACCTTTAATCGCAAGGTTTTTGTCACCTTACTATCGTAATAGACACTCATAGCCATATTGAAAGTTTTTGGTCGGTGAATACCAAACATTTGAAGACCCACTCTACTTTTATGCCTTCTATTATCCGGTCGTCTATAATCGCAAGGACTAAATATTTTTCCATAGCCATATTCCACAGAAGCGTTTATTTTCCTAGGTCTCCATGTAACATAAGATTCATTCAGGGTCTTGTCTTTTAAATTCTTATCCACTTCATCTTCGAAAATATCCCAATATGGAATAGTTTTCCCATTTTCATCTACATCTGGAAACAACGGTTCAATTCCATCGGTTTGGTAACTTCCACGATAAGTATAATTTTCCACATCGCTTCTTTGCAACATTATTCCAATATCCTGAACCGAGGCAGTAAATATCAGATTTTCTCTATAGGCATAGGTAGCCCCCAAGTCTATACCCGCCCCAAAATTACCCCCAAAGAAGGAACGCTTCAGTAAATCTTTTGTAGACTCTTGTACCGATTGACCATCCCCTTTTAATGAAGCATAACCAGAAGTGTTTACTCTAATATCAATATTCTCAGCGAAATGACGATAATAATTAGGACCTTCAGGAGTATCTCTAGTTATAAATACCCCGGAATTATTAGTACTTTCTACATTGAAAATCCCAGAATACAACTTACCTCTTGCTCCTACTGTTAACCATGGGTTGATTTTTTTATTGAGCCCTAAATGATACACAGTTAATATCTCTCCGGTAAAAGCAAGATCAGAAAAATCGAAGGGCAGGTTGATATAATCATTATTACCTTCGTTAACTAACACGGCTGGATCTTTAGGGAAATAAGCAAACATATCCATCTCCTGATACACCCCCATAGAAAGATAATGTTCCTTATTCAGGCGCCAACCTAACGATACAATTTCCAATTGCTCATTCACCATAAAATGATCTTTATTGGTTAGCCTCCTAATTGTTGCTGTAACCCTCTCATTAATGTCGGCATCTGAATCTTCAAAAATATCATGAAGATTGGCAGTGGTAGAACCGGCAGAAACGTGAACCTGAGATAAAAAAGGAACTCCAAAATGGCGGTCGAAAGTAATGTTCGCTCCTGGATTACTCATTAAGGTTTGTGGCAGCCAACTTACATTATACAGTAACTGCTTATTTTGCCCTTGACAGGAAATGATAATAAAAAAAAAGGCTAGAATAAAGAGTTCTCTCATATTCTAAAATTGAAAAGAGAAAAGCCCCTTAGATTGAAAATTTAACGTTCCGCTAAATTCTTGTGCGTTGGGTAGAACTTCTAGCTCCACTACCATTTTTATAGATCTCTTTATAGCTCCAATATTGGAGTTATCTATATACTCAATCCATTCGGTGGGTACAGGGTTATTTTTATTTCCAGGATCTACATCAAAATCGACTTGATACTGCTTTCTATCACTTTCCGACAAAAAAGAAATGCTGCTTTTAAATTGTTGAGGAAATGAGTTGATGTATTTGAAGCTAAGTTCAACTTCCTCAAGATCGTTTTGTATATAATCATCATCAAGAAATTCCAGCCTTACGGTATCCCTAATAACAGTCCGCGCTTGATTGGTTCCAAAATCGATAAAGTCTTGCTCTGTAACCTCAAATATCAGCAGATCTACTTGCATATCAGGCTGAAGAGAAATCTCTTCGGCCTTACTTAAATCCACGTCTTTTACACAGGAGGTTACTCCCATTAGCAATAAGAGCAAAAAGACCAGCCGCAATGATTTTTTTGTAGAAAACATTTAGAAATCATTTGAACTACCACAACGAAGATAGGGATTCTTTATTGCTATAAATATTTCTCTAAGTCTTTTAACTTTTGAACCTGATGTATTTCAAAAGCATCATTTTTAGCGTAATAATCGAAATAAACAGCATGCATACCATAACTTTTAGCTCCTAATATATCGGCCTCATAATTGTCGCCAATCATCAAGCTATTATGAGGAAGCGCATTACTCTTTTGTAAGGCATGCTCAAATATCCTAAGGTGCGGTTTTTTCACTCCTGTTTCTTCCGAAGTGGTTATAGTTGTAAAGTATGAGGCAATATTACAATTTTGAAGTTTTGTTTGCTGCACCTCTTCAAACCCATTGGTAATAATATGAAGCTTATATTTTGGCTGCAAATAATCTAAAAGCTCAATTGTTCCCTCCAACAAGTGATTAAAACCTGGTAAAAATTGAATGTACTTATTAGATAAGTTCTCTATAACAGGTTGAGGTACTTCTACTTTGCGACTAGAAAAACTATCTACCAATCTACCTGTTCTTAATGATTCTTTTGAAATTTGATCATTTCTATACAATTCCCAATACTTACTGTTTATAGGCACATATACCTTTAAAAATTCCTCCAAACCAATCTCTAGATTCTCTGATCTAAAAATAGACTGGAAAGTAAGGGCTGAATTTTTATCAAAATCCCATAAAGTGTGATCCAGATCAAAATAGATATGTTGAATATTATTGAACTTCATGAATCTGATTTAATAACGCATAGTAAAAATCTCTATCTTCATATTCAGAAAAATCCCTGTTGCGGAAGATTCCTCTAAAAGTGCCATCTATAGATTTAAGTTGGCTTAGAACCGTTGTGATCTCTGTTTTTACAGTCTGATAAGCTGTGGCATGGCAAACTTGCGAATTGAACACGTAAGGGTGTATTGTTAAAGGAGTAGTAATCTCCATATTGATATCATAGAAAAAGTAAGAGGTCCCTGTCCCAGCTCTAAATCCAATATGCTCTGGATACCCCATAGAATAATCATTGGGAATTTCCAGTTCATTAAGATAGCTATAATGTTCTGGCAGCATAAGATTGTATTTACTGTTTATAACACTTTGAAGCGGACCATGAATGATACTTTCAAAACGTTTCTTCTCTATTTTTAGAGCTTCCATCTCCTTTACAGCAAAAAAACCGAGACGCAATCCAACTTTTGAATAATCGGCCACATACTTTATGATAGAACGATAATTAAGTCGGTTATGATTAATGTTTCTATCGTAGATATTAAAATCGCTTAACTGGAACATGAACACCATATTCGCCTTATACTTTTTTATAAAGAGAATTAGATCATCAAAAATATTATAGGGATCTTTTTTAAGCCTAAGCAAGACTTTGATTCTATCTGTAACTCTAGAAATTCTTAAATGAAACAGATCTATAAACAATCCTGCAACCGACCTTAACATCCCTTTGTTCTTGAAGCTAAAAACCTGACTCACCGATATAACAGATATTTTTTGAAATTCCCTTGGAGTAAATTCTATATCGGTAAATTTATATATTAAAAGCTGCTTGAATTTATAGGCCCAAATATCAACTACCGGAGAGGTTAAAAAGTCTTCTTGAAAAGCAAGGCTTTCCCCGGCTGGAAACCTCCCAAAAGCATCTTTTACATGAGGTAAATATTCTTCATACCTGGAGAGTAAATAGAAAGAAGCCGCAAATACATCGAATGGGAGATCACTATTTTCGGAAACAGCAAAGAAGCATTTAGTTTCTTCCCAGGGCTGCACTTTTACCTCTACATCACTCAAGCCCTGTTCTAATAAAACTTCAACATTTTGAATAAAGAGTTCATTTCCCAGTCGTTTTTTTCCATAAGAGAATTTCATTCCCTGATGAGCTATAAACTCCTCAATTTTGGTAGTAAATCTAATTTCTAATCCAAGTGTATGTGTACAAATGTGCTTAAAAATATAGATTATTCTGGGAGTAATTTTTTGAGTATATATTAAAAGCATTTTAGTTTTAATTACAGCAATCCTTCGTCGGCAAAGCTAAAATAGGACTTTTCAGTAACAATAAGATGATCCAGAATTTTAATGTCTAAACTTTCAGCAGCGATCTTCAATTTTTGAGTAAGTTGTTTATCGGCCTCACTCGGGTTCAAATTCCCGGAAGGGTGATTATGAGCTAAAATTAAAGCCGTAGCACCCAATTCTAAAGCCTTGCGCAAGGTAATTCTAACATCCACCAATGTTCCAGTAATACCTCCCTTGCTAATTTGGAATTGCTCAATTATCTTATTGGAATTATTAAGATACAATATCCAAAATTCTTCATGCAATAATTCACCAATGGTAGGCTGCAACAATTCAAAAACGGTATTACTGGAAGTTATTTTTACTAACTCTAGTGCTTCCTCCCTACGTCTCCTTCTACCAAGTTCCATAGCAGCAATTATAGTAATCGCTTTTGCCTCACCAATTCCTTTAAAGGAGGTTAATTGAGAAACGCTAAGTTTGCCTAAGGAGTTTAAATTGTTTTGCGTACTTGTAAGTATGCGCTTGCTAAGTTCGACTGCGCTCTCCTTAGTATTACCAGAACCTATTAATATAGCTATTAATTCGGCATCGGTTAAAGCCATGCGCCCTTTCTCTAAAAGTTTCTCCCTAGGTCGGTCCTCAAGGGCCCAATTTTTAATTGTTAAGGAAACATGTTCTTCACCCATAGTTTAGCTTTTTATAAATATAAAAAACGACCAGGATATTTCATCGATTATTTTGAAGGGGCCTCAAAAATTTTCTCAGGAAACCCATTGCTTTATTTCTTCAAAATCCAAACCGCCGTAACTACCGCTACTCATTAACAATACAGCTTTATTAGAATAGTTTAAGCTCTTTAAAAACTCTTTGAATTCTGCAGGATCGGTATACACGGTTAATCCCTTTCTATCAAAGGCTTCGGAAATTTGTTGTTTGGAGATAGGCTCCAGCTTTTTCATTTTAAGTGCTTCGGGAGAATAAAAAACTACAGCTTGATCAGCAGCATCTAAACTGGACTTATATTGTGTTAGAAATTCAGGAGAAAGACTGCTATAGGTATGCAATTCTAAACAAGCAACAGTTATTTTATCAGGAAATTGCTCTTTTACAGCTTTTGTAGTTGCATTAACCTTAGAAGGACTATGAGCAAAATCTTTAAAAACCAATGTATCAGGGGTTTCAACAATTCTCTCTAATCTTTTTGAAGCTCCTTTAAAAGTGGCTACAGCCTCATAAAAGTCATCTTCATCTATGCCCATGTGCTGACAAATCCATTTAGCACCGGAAAGATTATTCAAATTATGCGCACCAAATAACTCAATAGGCATGTCACCCTCAGGAGTATCCAGGATAGTCTTTCCATTTTCCACTCGGTAAGAAGGAGTTTTATAAGGGTGCTTTCTAATTTGATTGGTAGTGTTTTCGGCAATTTTAACTAATTCCTCATCTTCTTCATTATAAACCAGTATACCACCACTTACTATGGAATCTACAAAGATTTCGAATTGTTCTACATAATTCTCATAAGTAGGAAAAACATTAATATGATCCCACGCAATCCCACTCAGCAAGGCAATATTAGGCTTGTAAAGGTGAAATTTTGGACGTCTATCTATTGGAGATGAAAGGTATTCGTCTCCTTCTAAAAGAATGAAATCATTCTCTTCAGTTAAATGAACCATGGTATTAAAACCCTCCAACTGTGCGCCCACCATGTAATCTATCTCTTTGTCATGATAATGCAAAACATGAAGAATAATGGATGTTATTGTGGTTTTCCCATGAGAACCTCCAATAACTACTCTGGTTTTATTTTTTGATTGCTCAAATAAAAACTCCGGATAAGAATATATTTTAATACCCAGTTCCTGAGCTTTAATTAATTCCGGATTATCCGATTTAGCATGCATTCCCAATATAACTGCATCCAAATTAGAGGTTATCTTTTCAGGAAACCAACCAAATTTATCAGGAAGTAAATCGTGTTTTGCCAATCTAGATTTTGATGGTTCAAAAATCGCATCATCGCTTCCGGAAATCTGATATCCTTTATGACGTAGCGCCAAAGCTAAATTGTGCATAGCACTTCCACCGATGGCAATAAAATGAAGATTCATAGAAATACTTTTTAAGGCAAATATAATATTAATGGGTAGATTTTAGTAGGAAACCACTACAAACCGGGACTAATTATAAACGAAGAATTCTTTGTTTTTCCTCTTTAGCTTCCTTGAAGTCATGCTTAAGCGTTAGAGCTTTTTCTATAGATGTTCTGGCGGCATTTTTATTCTGTAATATTACCTCTATCTGCGCTTTTCTATAGTAAGCCCATTCCAACGAATAAATATCTTTATAATTATAGTTATCAATATAAGAGTTCAACAACCTGAGTCCGTAAGCCGGTTCTAAATTAAACTCAGCAGAGATTTTACCTAATTCATAATTCAGGGAATTTCTTTTCTCTTTTATGGTTTGGACTGAATGAATTTTCATGGCCATGCGATATGCAACCAATGCTTTCTGGACTTTGTTTGTCTCCTTAAACATAAAAGCCTCAGATAAATAGCCATCAACCTTATTTAATTTAAATAATTCTGATCTATATTTCTGAGCCTTTTCCTCACTCCCTCCAATAAACCCAGGTAACTGCATATAAAGTTCTACTAAAGCTCTTCTAGATTCAATATGAGTCGGATTTATCTCTGCAGCTCTTTCCAGATATTTTTTGATGTCAGAAATATATGCAAGCGCCTGAAACTTGGAGACTGATAACGCCTTCATTCCAAGGGCTCCACCTAATTTAAAATTATAATCGGCCTTTCCGGGATTGATTCTAACCAGCACTTCATATTGCCTTATTGCTTGATTCCAATCTTTTTTATAACTATATAAATCACCCAAGGCACTAATTACAAATTCATTCTCCGGCGAATTAGTTAATTTTTGCTCAAGTAAAAGTTGCGCTTTATTATAATTACCCTCATCCAAATTCTTTTGAATATCAACGACTTGTACTTGTGAGTAACAAAAATTTACAAATAAAAAAAATATGGCACATCTATAATGTCTCATGCTTTATGTATTACTTTAAATTATAAGTAGTGAACTAAAATTGATATAATCAATTTTGTTAACACAACATTAACTCTCAACACTCTAATCGTTAAAAAATTGCCTAAATACAGCGGAAATGTTGAAAATTATTGCAATATTTGCGTGGCCTATAATGGCGTTTTCTCAATAAATATACAATGTTAAATTTAACACCTAGCCTATGCAAAATTTTACTTTAGGAAAGAAGGGGATAGCTATGCTCCTTTTTACCTTTATTTTATTAATTGGAACCTTGCCCTCATATGGGCAAAACTGCCCTTCTTTGACAGATCCAACACCAGATGATTTTTGTTATCTGCAAACTGTTCAAGATTTAACTGCTGAGACAGGAGCCACTACTACTAGTGGTGAAGTTGCCTGGTATAGAACTGAAACTTCTGCTAATGCAATTCCAAACACTGAGCTTCTAAGAACTGGTAACTACTACGCTGGAAATTCTGACGGAACATGTACTAGTAGAACTTTAGTAAATGTTACTGTCGATGATATAGGAGCACCGGTATCACAATTTGGTAACTTCTACGAACCTTGTGAATATAGTACAACCGATGTAAGTATTGTTCAAGATTTGATTGACAACATTAACAGCACTGTTGTTGGTGCTGAGGTGCAAATATTTGATGAAGAATTTGGTAATTCACCTCTATTTCCACTAACGCCACTTGTTGAAGGCACCAGTTACTTTGCAGGACAAATAAACCCTTCTACAGGATGCCCAAGTAGCAGAATTGCAATTCGTTATGATCCAATTTTAGCTACAGCTCCAACAGGAGATGCTGCTCAAACGTTTTGTGATGGCGCCACAGTATCAGATTTAGAAGCTACCGGAATAAATAGATGGTATAGCACTTCTGATTCATACCCTGCTTTAAACGGCTCCACCCCTTTAATAGATGGAGAAACCTATTTTGCTAGCCAGATAGTAAACAGGACTAATAGTACATTACCTCCATGTGAGAGTACTGCAAGATTTGCGGTAACTGTTAGCTTGAATCCTACAACTCCTACTGAAAGCTCACAAGAATTCTGTGAATCTATTGGTGAAGGAAACAACTTTAGAAGACCTAGTGTAGCTGATTTAGCTCCAGAAGGTGGAATTTTCTACGATGAAGAAGATTCAACCACTCCGCTTGACCCATCGACATTATTAGTTGATGGCGAAGATTACTTTTTGAGAGATGATAATACATGTGCTCAAAACAGAATAACAGTAACAATTTCAGATGCACCTAATTCTGGAAGCACAACTTTTACAACTACCTGTGAGAATGATGAAGCTTTTAATTTAGCAGATAGATTAGAGCCTTCTATTTTAGGACCAGCCGATAGTGATGGTATATTTTCTCCAGCTTTATCAACAGGAACTCAAATCTTCAACCCTGCAGATTATGCTCCTGGTGAATATAGATTTAGTTACGTTACTGGAAGCACAACTTCTTGCCCTAATGACTCAGCATTCATAACCGTGACAGTTCAAGAGGCTCCTAATGCAGGAGAGGACGGTAGTGTAACATTAAACATTACGGATGCACCAGTTAATTTATTTGACTATTTAGAAGGAACACCTACGGCTGGAGGTACTTTTGCTCCAGGAAATGCTAATGGTTCTTTTGATCCTTCAACTCAATCAGGAGGAGAATATGTATACACAGTAAGTAACGCCAATTGTTCATCATCGGCTTCTGTTTTTGTAACCATATTAGATGAGCAAGAATGCCCTATAGTATTAGAAACTTCACAGGAATTCTGCGAATCAATTGGAACAGGAAATAACTTTAACCTTCCTAGAGTAGAAAATCTATCTCCTTCAGGAGCTACTTGGTATATAGATGCTACTAGCACAACACCAGTTGATCCGAATACTCCTTTACAGGATGGTGATATTTATTATGCTGGAAACTCAAGTTCTACCTGTCCAGATAGAACAGCGGTAACAGTTACAATTTCAGATGCTCCTAACTCTGGAGCTACAACTTTTACGACTGCTTGTGAGAACGATGGAGCTTTTAATTTGGTTGACAGATTGAATCCATCAATACTAGGCGCAGCAGATAGAGACGGAGTGTTTTCTCCGGCTTTATCAACAGGAACTCAAATCTTCAACCCTGCAGATTATGCTCCTGGTGAATATAGATTTAGTTACGTTACTGGAAGCACAACTTCTTGCCCTAATGACTCAGCATTCATAACCGTGACAGTTCAAGAGGCTCCTAATGCAGGAGAGGACGGTAGTGTAACATTAAACATTACGGATGCACCAGTTAATTTATTTGACTATTTAGAAGGAACACCTACGGCTGGAGGTACTTTTGCTCCAGGAAATGCTAATGGTTCTTTTGATCCTTCAACTCAATCAGGAGGAGAATATGTATACACAGTAAGTAACGCCAATTGTTCATCATCGGCTTCTGTTTTTGTAACCATATTAGATGAGCAAGAATGCCCTATAGTATTAGAAACTTCACAGGAATTCTGCGAATCAATTGGAACAGGAAATAACTTTAACCTTCCTAGAGTAGAAAATCTATCTCCTTCAGGAGCTACTTGGTATATAGATGCTACTAGCACAACACCAGTTGATCCGAATACTCCTTTACAGGATGGTGATATTTATTATGCTGGAAACTCAAGTTCTACCTGTCCAGATAGAACAGCAGTAACAGTTACAATTTCAGATACTCCTAACTCTGGAGCTACAACTTTTACGACTGCTTGTGAGAACGGTGAAGCTTTTAATCTAGTTGACAGATTGAATCCATCAATACTAGGTGCAGCAGATAGAGACGGAGTATTCTCTCCTGCTTTATCAACAGGAACTCAGATCTTTAACCCTGAAGATTATGCTCCAGGTCAGTACAGGTTCAGATATATTACAGGTAGTACAACTTCTTGTCCGAATGACGAAGCTTTTATAACAGTTACTATTCAAGAATCCCCTAATGCAGGACCCGATACTAATTTAAATATCTGTTCTGCAGCTATTCCGGGAATTATTGCCAATCCTAGTCAATTTATGGATCTTTTACCAGAAGGAGTTGATACAAATGGTACATTCAGTCCTTCTCTAGAGGTTCTATTAGTTCAATTTCAAAACAACCCATTAGGTACTTACAGTACTACTTACACTGTGAGTAATGGAAATTGTACTGACTCAGCAGAGCTACAATTAAGCATTACACCATCTCCTAATGCAGGACAAAATGGATCTGTAACAGTTTCAAGATCAGACGCTCCTTTTAATTTATTTTCTGAATTAAATGGAACTCCTACAACGGGAGGAACATGGTCTCCAGGAAACACAGACGGCAGCTTTAACCCTGCAACAGATGACGCTGGAATTTACACCTACACTATTAGCCAAGGGGGCTGTACTAGCACTTCAACGGTGACTGTAACAATTGTAAATGATCCAGTTTGCCCAGTGGTAGACGACACAACTCAAGAATTTTGTGAGAGTATTTCGGATATCAATGGAAACAATCCTAGACGTCCAAGAGTATCCGATTTGTTACCGACTGGTGCAACTTGGTATGCAACTGCCGATGCCACTACACCGTTGGCTGCAACAACTATTTTAGTAAATGATGAAGACTATTACGCAGGAAATAGCGACGCAACCTGTCCAACTAGAGGCCGTGTTGTGGTTACAATAGATGAATCGGCGAACGCAGGTGCTACTACGATTATCAACGTTTGTGCAGATGACGAGCCGTTTGATGTTGTTCCTTTAATCAACGAGTCTTTACTAGGTGCAGCTGATGCCGGAGGTTTCTTTACTCCTGCATTAGCAAATGGAACTATATTCAATCCAGCGGTAGATCAAGCACGAGTATACACTTACAACGTGTTAAGCGCTAATTCTTGCCCTGACGATTCTACACAAATTACTATCAACATTCTCCAGAACGTTGATGCTAATGCAGGAGAAAACTTCTCAGTTAGTTATTGTACTTCTGATGCTGAGATTAACTTAGCCGATCTTTTAGCTGAGGATGTAACTCCTGGAGGAAGCTTTACTGGATACTCTAATGGACCTACGTTTAACCCAACGGTTGCAGGTAGTGGAGTATTTGAATTCACTTATACTGTAGGAGAAGATCTACCGTGTGTTGAAGGTTCTGCTTCAGCTAATATCACGATCACAGTTACAGACAAGCCTGAAGCACCGGTTGCTGATGCAAACCAATCCTTCTGTTTCGGAAACACTCCTACTGTTGCTGATTTGGTAGCTAGTGGAGATAACATTGTTTTCTATACTAACGAAGATTTATCAACGGTTGCAAATGCCACAGATGCTTTAATTAACGGGCAAATGTATTATGCTGTTTCTACCTCAGGAAACACGTGTGGATCTTCAGCAACAGTAATTACTGTTACTATCAATGATTCAGTTGCTCCAACCTTATCTTTTGAAGGTGATGAGTTCTGTAGAGGCGATAACCCAACGGTTCAGGATTTAATTACTAATCTTAACGGAGATGCTATTCAAATTTATGCTGCATCATCAGGAGGAACTGCTTTAGGAACTAATATCTCCCTTCAAAACGGAGTAACATATTATGCTTCTTCAACTGATAGTACAGTAGGATGTGAAAGCACTGAGAGGCTACCAGTTACTGTATCAGTAGCATTCTGTGGAATTCCAGAAGGTTTCTCTCCGAACGGCGATGAAATCAATGATGAATTTGTAATTCCAGCAATACGAGATGACTATCCAAACTTCACATTTGAAGTATATAACAGATGGGGTAAAATGGTATTCAAAGGAAATGCGGGTACACCAGACTGGGATGGTATTTCTAATCAAAATGGAACTTTGGGAGACAAAGTACTTCCTGTAGGAGTTTACTTCTATATCCTGAAATACAACGACGGACAAACCGAACCGGTACAAGGAAAATTATACTTAAGTAGATAACTAAAGGATAAACACTAGAAAGAAATGAAAAACACTATAATCAATTATTTAATCTTTACAGGTATTATCCTTATCTCATTTAAGGGTATGTCTCAACAAGATCCGCTATTCACTCAGTACATGTACAATATGAGTGTTATTAACCCAGGTTACGCTACCGATGATCCGGGAATGCTAAACCTAGGCGGTATATATAGATCTCAATGGGTAGGAATTGACGGTGCTCCAAGCACCGCCAGTTTCTTCGCTCACACTCCTGTAAGTGAAAGAGTCGAATTAGGACTCTCTATAGTTCACGATGAAATTGGAGATTGGGTAAAAGAGAATAACATCACTGCAGATTTCGCATATGTTCTTCCTCTAAACGAAAGCAGTAAACTTTCATTAGGTGTAAAAGGAGGTATTACCACTTTCGACGCTAATGTATCAGGTCTTACTCTGAATCAATTGAACGATCCTGCTTTTCAAGACATGAATGAAGTATTTCCAGTATTTGGAGTTGGAGCATTCTGGTTTGGTGATAAATACTATTTAGGAGCATCTGCCCCTAACTTATTTACTGCTAAACACCTTGAGAATGAACAAGGCCTTAAAAGGTTGGGTGAAGAGAACATTCACTACTTTTTAACAGGTGGATATGTCTTTGATTTGAACGAAGATTTCAAACTTAAGCCAGCTTTTATGGCGAGAGGTGTTGAAGGAGCTCCATTATCTGTAGATATTACTGCAAACGTTTTGATGTTTGACAGATTGGAAGCTGGAATTGGATACCGTTTTGATGAGTCTATTACAGGTTTAATCAACTTTGCAATTACTCCACAATTAAGAATTGGATACGCTTACGATCGTACTACTTCTAATCTCGGAAATTACAACGACGGAACCCACGAATTCTTATTATTATATAATCTAGACTTATTCGGATTATCTAAAGGATATGACAAATCACCTAGATTCTTCTAAAAACCTACGACACATGAAAAAACTATATAGTTCAATTTTAATCATTCTTTTAAGTTTCTCAGCAGTTGCACAAACTGCTGAGATAAAAAAAGGCGATCGATTCTTTGCTCAAAGAGCATTTATCGATGCTGCTGATGCTTACGAGAGAGTAAATGATAAAGACCAGGAAGTTCTTCAAAACTTAGGAGATTCTTACTTCTACACCAATCAAATGGAGAATGCTGCAGAAGTGTATAAAACACTTTTCCTGAGACACGCTGCCGAAGTGGATGCAGAATATAAATTCAGATTTGCACACGCTTTAATGGGAGTGAACAAATACAAAGAAGCTGACACTTACTTCACTGAATATTATGGTAAAGATTTCAATTTTGAAGAATTCAGAAAAGATATCGACACCACAATATCTCATGTTTATACTACTAATCAGGTAATGAACAATGCTGCATCTGCAGATTTTGGAATTGCTTATTATGGAGATCAAGTTGTTTTCGCTTCAACAAGAAACCAAGAAAGACCTATTTATCCATGGGACAAAAAACCAACATTAGATCTTTATACTGCCGATGTTGATGATGAAGGAAAACTTAGTGCTATCGTTCTTTTTCCTGGAGATATCAACACCGATTCTCACGAGAGTTCAGCTACATTCAGCAAGGATGGAATGACAATGTTCTTTGATAGAACTAATGAGAAAAGGGTTAAAAATGAAGAAGGTGTAAGAGTAGCAAACATTAGAATATACCGTGCTGAAAAAGTGGATGGTAAATGGTCTAATATTGAAGCCTTACCTTTTACAAGTGAAGATTATTCTACGGAGCACCCAAGCTTGAGTGCCGATGGTAAGAAATTATACTTCTCTAGCGACATGCCTGGAACTACCGGATCTTTTGATATCTACGTTGTAGATGTTAATGAAGATGGTACATACGGAACTCCACAAAATCTAGGAGCTGGTGTTAACACTGCTAAAAGAGATCAATTCCCTTTTATCAGCGAAGAGAATGTTTTATACTTTTCATCTGACGGTCACCAAGGATTTGGAAACCTGGATGTGTACAAGTCTGAAGGAGATTTCTCTGAAGTGAAGAACCTTGGATCGTCTGTTAACAGCTCAAGAGATGATTTCGCATTCGTAATTAAAGAAGGCGAAAGCAGTGGATGGATAGCTTCTAACAGAAGAGGAACAGACAACCTTTACAGTTTCTCAAGAGAAGACTACACTCCTCCGGTTGTTGAGATCGACGAAAGAGAAACCAATACTGAAACAGGTAGACAACAACTTAAAGATGTTGGAAATATCTATTTCGACTTTGATAAAGCTACCATTAAAGCTGAATCAGAAGTTACTCTAGACAAAGTAGTGGCTATCATGAAAAAATACCCAACACTAGAAATAGAAGTAGGTTCTCATGCTGATGCAAGAGGAAGTGATAAATACAACATGGAACTTTCAGAAAGACGTGCTGCTTCAACTATGGAATATTTAATATCTCATGGAATTGAAAAAGAACGTTTAACCTCTAAAGGTTACGGAGAGTCTATGCCATTAAATGATTGTACAAAACCTACTGGATGTACTAACGCACAATATGCTAAGAACAGACGTAGTGAGTTCACAATAATGAACTAAGATTGCTAACTAACCAATCCAAAAAAGCCCCGAAATTTCGGGGCTTTTTTCATTTACTTTTTTCATTAATCAATAACTAGTGAGCTACCTTTGTCTTACTGATCAATCATTCTTAGGAGGATAGCCTTTTAAGGCCTTCTGAACAATGGATTTTAATTGAAGTTCTCTTTCTCTGGGAGAAGCATTTTTATTGAATTGGCTATCTACAATTGCTTGCCACACCAAGGAATCATTACTTGCATCTATAAAGTCAAAAGTGATTCTAAGATAAGTTTCAGGTCCACCGATGGGGATTCCGCCAGACACTCCTACCCCAACATTTCCTCCACCACCGCCTACACCTATCCCCAGGTTATTACGGCTTGCTGTTTCATATTCTTCTGCATAAAAATTAACGTAGACATTAGGATTTTGTGCTGAATGAAAACCTTTTAAATTCAACTCCGATTCCAGAATTCGAAGCAAGCGCTGTTCATCTAACTGACTTAGCCTAGTGATCAGGTCAGGATAGAATTGATAAGTCGTAAGCTCAGTAAAATTATAATTCTGATCATAATCATATGTCGCTTTTGGAGCATTGCAGGAAGCTATTAGCAACAATAAAAGGCCTGTTCTTAAAAATTTCATGGGATGACTTTTTCTTAAAGTTAAGAAAAAGTCATCCCATGCATATTCAGATTAACAATAATTAACCCGTATTTTATTTTTCTGGCTTATTGAGCATTTCCCAGAGCTTATCTTTAAGTTCCATTAATCCCTGTTGTGCTACTGAAGAGATAAACAAATAAGGAGCTTCCAAATTCTTATCTAAAATTGCTTTCATTTCGGCTTTCAATTCGGCATCCAGCATATCGCTTTTAGAAATTGCAACCAATCTGTCCTTATCCAGCATCTCAGGATTATAACGTCGCAATTCATCTAATAGAATCTCATATTGCTTTACAATATCGGGCGCATCGGCAGGAATTAAAAACAATAAAGTAGAATTACGCTCAATATGTCTAAGAAAACGGTGACCTATTCCCTTACCTTCTGCAGCACCTTCAATTATTCCCGGAATATCTGCAACCACAAAGGTTTTAAATTCACGATATTCTACAATTCCTAAGTTAGGCTTTAGAGTAGTAAATTCGTAATCGGCAATTTTAGGTTTTGCAGCAGTAATAACCGATAATAGTGTAGATTTACCGGCATTAGGAAACCCTACTAAACCAACATCTGCCAAAATTTTTAGCTCGAGAGTTATATCTACTTCCTGCCCGTCTATACCCGGCTGTGCATATCTGGGAGTTTGATTGGTGGATGATTTAAAGTGCCAGTTTCCCTGACCACCTTTTCCACCCTCAGCAACTATAATTTCCTCTCCGTCTTCGGTAACTTCAAATAGGATCTTTTGAGTTTCTGTATCACGCACAGCTGTTCCCAGTGGCACTTCAATGTATTGATCGCCACCATCGGCTCCTGTGCTTCGTTGCTTAGACCCATGCTCACCATGTTCTGCCCGAATATGACGCTTAAACTTTAAATGGAACAACGTCCACAAATTCTTATTCCCCTTCAAGATCACGTGTCCTCCACGACCACCATCTCCTCCATCGGGACCACCTTTGGCTATATATTTTTCACGTCGCAAATGCGCAGACCCCTGTCCTCCTTTTCCGGAGGTTACATGAATCTTTACATAATCCACAAAATTCCCTTCAGTCATAATATTTTATTTATTTCTATACGCCAACTTACAAACTACCGGATGATAGTTTAACTCTTATACCAAATTCTTAAAAACTATGCTTTTGCTTGAATAGAATCGATCACTTTGCTTATTCTTTGGGTAATCTCAGAGATCGAACCAACTCCATTCACACCAAAATACTTATCTTCTTTAAGATAATATTGTTTTAAAATAGCAGTTTCTTCGTAATATACTCTTATTCTATTTCGAATAATAGCTTCATCGGCATCATCCTTCCTACCCGAAGTTTTCCCACGTTCCAGTAACCTTTGAACCAACACCTCATCATCAACTTCTAAAGCAATCATGGCAGAAACTTCAGTGTTCTTCTCTTCCAATAACTTCGCTAAAGCTTCAGCTTGTGCAGCAGTACGTGGAAAACCATCAAAAATAAAACCTTTAACACCCGGGTTCTTATCTACCTCAGCACTAAGCATGCTAATAGTAACATCATCGGGCACTAACTGACCTTTATCTATGAAAGATTTAGCGTGTAGACCTAATTCCGTTTCATTTTTAATATTATATCTAAAAACATCTCCAGTTGAAATATGGACAAGTTCATATTTATCTTTTAAAAAGCTTGCCTGAGTTCCTTTTCCTGCTCCGGGAGGGCCAAACAATACTAAATTCGTCATGTTCTCTTTTTTAAGTTTATATATTTGAGAAAGATTTCTACCTAGGCCATTATAATCTAAACCATATCCTACTATAAAATCGTTAGGAATTTCCATACCTACATACTCTAAAGGATATTTTTGAAGGTATGCTTCAGGTTTAAAAAATAAAGTGACAACTTTATAATCTGCAACTAATTTATTTTTTAAGATCTCATCGAGGGCACATAATGTATTTCCGGTATCTACAATATCTTCTACCACAATAACATGTCTCCCTTCTAAAGGCATATTTAGGCCCAGCAACGTTTTTACTTCACCCGTACTTACAGTTCCTTCATAAGAATCGAGTTTTGCAAAAACCACTTCACAGTCTCCTTTAAATCGCTTTATAATTTCAGAAGCAACCATAAAAGCACCATTTAATACTCCAAGAAATACCGGAGTTTTATCTTTATAATCTCGGTTTAGACGTTCCGAGATTTCAACTATGGCTTTGGTAATTCTATCTTCCGATATAAAGGGCTCGAATTTTAAATCGTGTAACTGGATCAATGCAATAAAATTTTAAGGAGCAAAGATACGGATTCTAAACTATTCCCACTCCCATTAAATTAATGCATTTCTTATAGATTCCCTCTCTCAATCCATCTTAAAAAATTATTTTTGTGTAAACTTCTAAAAAGCTATGGTTAACTATTTTTCTTCAGATTTTAAATTAGGCATTCTTGGCGGCGGACAGCTGGGGAAAATGCTTCTTTACGAAACACGAAAATATGATGTACAAACCTATGTAATAGACCCAAGTGAAGAAGCTCCCTGTAAAATAGCAGCAAACTATTTCCAGACCGGTGATCTTATGGATTACCAGACTGTGCTTGAGTTTGGGAGAAAGGTAGATGTACTTACTTTTGAAATTGAAGCAGTAAATATTTCAGCTTTAAAGCAATTGGAAAGCGAAGGCATTAAAGTTTTCCCCTCTTCTAAAACCTTAGATAAAATACATAATAAGGCCATTCAAAAGCAATTCTATACAGATCAAAATATACCCACAGCTCCCTTTAAAAGTTTTGCCTCTAAAACTGAATTCATGAATGCTGTTAATTCCGGAGAAGTGAATTTACCCACCGTCTGGAAAAGTGCTACGGGCGGATATGACGGAAGAGGAGTTATGGTGCTTAAAACTAAGGCCGATATTAACGAAATTCTTGAAGGAGAATGTATTGCTGAAGAATTGGTGCCCTTTAAAAATGAACTTGCAGTGATTGTTGCTAGAAATCCATCTGGAGAAGTAGCAACTTATCCTGTAGTAGAAATGGAATTTCACCCTACTGCAAACCAAGTGGAATATGTGGTTTGCCCAGCTCGTATAGAAAGTACTGTTGCTGATAAAGCAAGAAAAGTAGCTGAAGAGGTTTCCAAAGCATACAAACATGTTGGCTTATTGGCAGTGGAAATGTTCCAAACAAAGGACGATGAAATTATAGTGAATGAAGTGGCACCAAGACCCCATAACAGTGGACATTACAGTATTGAGGCAAGTTACACCAATCAATTTGAACAACACCTCAGAGCTATTCTAGACCTTCCTTTAGGTGATACTTCGAGTAAAGTTGGTGGGATCATGGTAAATCTTTCAGGAGCAGAAAATCATAGCGGACCTGTTAAGTACAGTAACATTGAAAAAATCATGAAAATGAAAGGGGTGACTCCCCATATCTACGGAAAGAAGATCACTCGTCCCTTCAGGAAAATGGGACATGTTACCATTGTGAATGAAGATTTAGCAGAAGCTAGGAAAATAGCACAAGAAGTAAAAAACACCATTCAGGTAATAAGTGAGTAACTTTAAGCCTATAGAATTTATAAAAAATAGAAAATGAGCAAAGTAGCAGTAATAATGGGTAGCACCAGCGATATGCCGGTTATGCAGGAAGCAATTGATATATTAAAAGGATTTGATATTGAAGTAGAAGTAGATATTGTATCTGCCCATCGAACTCCCGAGAAATTATTTGATTATGGAAAAAACGCTCATACTCGTGGGATTAAAGTAATAATTGCAGGAGCCGGAGGAGCAGCCCATTTACCGGGCATGATCGCTTCCCTTTCTCCACTTCCCGTGATTGGAGTACCTGTAAAATCGAGCAATTCTATTGATGGATGGGATTCTATTCTTTCCATTTTACAAATGCCGGGAGGGGTACCGGTAGCAACGGTTGCCCTCAATGGAGCGAAAAACGCCGGAATTTTAGCCGCACAAATAATTGGAACTACAGATCCCTGTACCTTAGATAAGATATTGGTATATAAAGAAGGCTTGAAACAGAAAGTTATCGCAGGTGCAGAAGAAATAAAAAAATAAAAAAAGCCACGTATAACGTGGCTCGCAAAGTAGTAACTCGTCTTGATAATATCATTTATTAACCATTCTAAATATATTACTATAAACTATTGAGAGACTACTAAGACTTTTAATGTTTCGGAAATATACTACAAATAATCTGTATAAATCGTTAACATTAATAAAAAATCCGACGAATAACATACAAATTATCCCCAATTTAAATTTTCATCATAATGAACAACATAAATCCACTTTTAGATAAGTTTGATACTGCTCCTTTTTCGAAAATAAAAACTGAGCATTTCAAGCCGGCCATTTTGGAAGGTATCAAATTAGCAAATAAGGAAATTGACAGCATAGTAAAACTGGAGGAAGAATCAAATTTTGAGAACACTATTGAAGCGCTCGAGTTTTCAGGAAAACAGTTGGATAGAATTACCAGTATATTCTTCAATTTAAATTCTGCTGAAACCAACGAAGAAATTCAGCGAATTGCGCATGAAGTTTCTCCATTACTGTCTGAGTTCAAAAATGATGTTATACTCAACAAAGCTCTTTTCACTAAAGTTAAACAAGTTTATACCAACAAGGAAAAACTCGGCCTTAACGCAGAACAGGAAATGCTTTTAGACAATAAGTATAAAGCCTTTACAAGAAACGGAGCGAACCTCCCTGAGGATAAAAAAAATGAGTTACGAGATATCGACAAGAAATTATCGGCCCTCACACTAAAATTCGGTGAAAATGTTTTAGCCGAAACAAATAGATTTGAGCTACAGGTAACTAATGAAGCTGACCTCGCCGGACTACCAGATCACTTAATTGAAGAAGCAGCTGCGGTAGCTAATCAAAAAAATAAAGAAGGATGGATATTTACACTCGAATACCCAAGCTACATCCCTTTTATGAAATATTCTCAAAATAGAGAATTAAGAAAGAAAATGGCTCTTGCATTTGGCGCTAAAGGTTTCCATAATGATGAGCTTGATAATCAAAAGAATGTTCTGGAAATCGCCAATCTTAGATTTAAAAGAGCAAAACTGCTAGGTTTTAACTCCCATGCAGCCTTTGTTTTAGAAGAAAGAATGGCTGAGACCCCCGAAAAAGTGGATACATTTTTAGAGGAATTACTAGAAAAAGCTAAACCTGCAGCTCAAAAGGAATTTAAAGAATTAGAATCTTTCGCTAAGGAACTCGACCACATAGATCATTTAGAAAAATGGGATGCAGCCTATTATCAGGAAAAATTAAAGCAGAAACTTTTTGATCTTGACGATGAAGTATTAAAACCATACTTCCAATTAGAAAAGGTCATAGATGGTGTGTTTACGGTTGCAAATAAATTATATGAACTTCATTTTACCGAGGTTTTTGATATAGATAAGTATCACCCTGACGTAAAAACCTATCGCGTTTCCAACAAAGATGAAGAAGAAGTGGCATTATTTTATGCCGATTTTCATCCCAGAGCAGGAAAAAGAGACGGGGCATGGATGACGGTTTACAAGTCGCAAGAAGTGAGCAACAATAAGAATGAGCGTCCGCACATTTCCATAGTATGCAACTTTTCAAAGCCATCTAAAACCTCCCCTTCTTTACTAACGTTTAATGAAGTTACTACATTATTCCATGAATTTGGACATGCTTTGCACGGAATGCTAGCAAATACAACATATCCCAGCCTTTCTGGCACAAGTGTTTACTGGGATTTTGTAGAGCTTCCAAGTCAGATTTTAGAAAATTGGTGTTACGAACCGGAGGCTCTTAAATTATTTGCCAAGCATTACAAAACCGGAGAAGTTATCCCACAGGAACTCGTTGATAAAATCAAGAAAGCTGCAAGTTTTCATGAAGGGATGGCCACTTTAAGACAAATAAGCTTTGGAAAATTGGATATGAGCTGGCACGCCATCAACCCTCAATTTGTTACTGATGTTAAAGCGCATGAAGATGAAGCCTTTGCGCCCACAAAACTTTACCCGAACGTTCAGGAAAATTGCATGAGCACCTCCTTCTCTCATATATTTCAGGGAGGATATTCTGCCGGTTACTATTCATATAAATGGGCGGAAGTACTGGATGCAGATGCTTTTGAATATTTTCAAGAAAAAGGGATTTTCAGTAAGGAAGTGGCGCAAAAATTCAAAGATCACGTGCTCTCTCAAGGAGGAACCAAACACCCTATGGATTTATACAAACTTTTCCGTGGAAAAGAACCTCAGCCGGATGCATTATTAAAAAGAGCGGGACTTATTAAAAAATAAGTCCCTTCTAGGTACTGTTCAACCTAATTTCTTATAAGCTATATCCACATTCCAAGTTTTCTTTTTATTATTTTTGAGAATCTTATGCTAAACGCTTATGTCTACAAATAAAATCGACCCAACCAAATGGGTAGATAAATACTCTGATTATCTCTTCAACTATACAATAGTTAGAGTTAATGACAGGGAAATAGCGAATGACCTTATCTCAGAAACCTTTCTTGCCGGACTTAAGTCTATGAAGAATTTTAAAGGAGAGGCGAGTGAACGCACCTGGCTTATCTCCATTCTTAAAAGAAAGATTATAGATCATTATAGAAGAATAAATTCTAAGAAAGGGCAAGCAGAGGTTAGAATTAAATATTCTGATGATTCTAATGAAGGAGACTGGCTGGAAGAGCAAGCCCCCGACAGATTAGACATGACTGCGGAAGACATTATGGAGAATGAAGAATTAGGCTTAGCCATTATTAGATGTATGGAAAACCTTCCTGAAAAACAGGCTAAAATATTTAAAATGAAAACCATTGAAGGTTTTGATACCGAGGCAATTTGTAATGAGTTTAATATCACACCGTCTAATCTCTGGGTTATAATTCACAGAGCGCGAACTACTTTAGCGCAATGTTTGGAAAAAAACTGGTTTTAATATGAGTAAATTTAAATCTATATTTGTTGACTGCTCGAAGGCTGGAAACTGCTGTGATAAAGCACAGTACAACGAAGCTTCTCTTCCTGAGAAAGTTAAAATGCTCGTGCATTTGGCACTTTGCAAACCCTGTAGAAAATATTCAAATAAGAATACCAAACTTACTAAATTGATAAAAGACTGCGATTTAAAAACGTGTACAGAAGAAGAGAAACAGGCTTGGAAAGAAAAAATTAAACAGGAAATCGCTTTAAAGGATAGAGGTTAGTATAACCAATAGCAATAAATAAAAAATAGGTATTGCCTCGACCCAGAAAGAAGAATAATATTTCGACTGTGTTATTGAGGCATATTTAAGTAACAGGATAACCAATCCAGCCATAATATTGATGCTAATTAGTTCAGGAAAGCCGGAATTATTCTTCAAAAATTCCAGCAACACAAAACCTCCAATCACTATTATCCCAATTATTCTAGTTCCTTTCACTCCAAATTGCTGAGGAATAGTTCCTAATTGAGCCATATCAAACCTCAAGTCTCTAATCTCAAAGGGTAGAGTTATGGCAAAAATCAAGCAGAAATTTTGTACAAATAGTAAAAGCACATCCTTTTGCCATAGATCTATATACGCCACTAAAGGAAGTAACACCGTGGCTCCTGCCCATACGAAAGCAATAACAAATATTTTAACCCCCGTTAAACCCCGTAAATTGGTGTTTCCCGAGAAAACAGGTAAAGCATATAACATAGTAAACAAACCTAACAATGCTGAAACGGTTAAAACCGCATAAGGTTGATGGAAGGTAAAAAATATTAAGCCTAAAAAAGCCAAAAAAGAAAACACCTGAATAATTCTTAGGTTCTTTGCCAGGCTAGCATGATGCAGTTTGGCTATGCCGGCATACTTCACAAAATTATACCCGGTTATCGATGCCAAAAATATGTACAATAGGATATGCCAATCTATCGCCAGTTCAAATCTTTTTAAGCTAATAACAGCCAATGAAACCACAGCTAGAGCAACATGAACACTGCTATTTATATAGAGATTGAACCACTTTGCTAAGCTTTGCATAAAATAGAATTATAGTGAGCAAAACATCCTCTCAACTTCCTATAAAATCTTAACATGCCTAAGTCTTTAAATTGTAAAAATTTACGTTTAAAATATGTAATTTCGCAGCACAAAACACAACATACTTTTAATGAGAACAGATTCTTTTGCCTTAAGACATATAGGACCTAAAGAAAGTGACCTTTCAGAAATGTTATCTACCGCAGGTGTCACCTCTTTGGACCAATTAATTTATGAAACACTTCCGGATGATATTAGGTTAAAATCACCATTAAACCTTCCCCCGGCTTTAAGCGAAAATGAATATGCCGAACACATTGGCGAACTTTCCAAAAAAAATAAAGTTTACAAAACTTATATTGGCCTAGGTTACCACCAAGCAATTTTACCTGCGGTTATTCAACGCAATATACTGGAAAATCCGGGATGGTATACCGCTTACACTCCTTATCAGGCAGAAATCGCTCAGGGAAGATTGGAAGCCTTGTTGAATTTCCAAACTATGGTAAGCGACCTAACGGGAATGGAACTTGCCAACGCATCTCTTTTAGATGAGTCTACAGCCGCAGCAGAAGCTATGGCATTATTACTGGCAGTAAGAGATCGTGATCAGAAAAAAAATGACGTAGTAAAGTTCTTTGTTTCAGAAGAAGTACTACCTCAAACAATTTCCTTATTGGAAACAAGAGCAATCCCATTAGGGATTGAGCTAGTAATTGGAGATCACACCCAATTTGATTTTTCTTCCGAATTTTTTGGAGCAATCCTTCAATATCCAGGAAAATTAGGCCAGATTTTCAATTACACCTCTTTCGTTTCAAAATGTAAGGATGCCAATATCAAAACAGTCGTTGCGGCTGATATTTTAAGTTTGGTGAAATTACAGGCTCCAGGTGAACTTGGTGTAGATGTAGTAGTAGGAACCACTCAACGTTTTGGTATTCCTTTAGGATATGGCGGCCCTCACGCAGCCTACTTTGCTACCAGAGAAGAATACAAAAGAAATATTCCGGGAAGAATTATTGGGGTAACAAAAGACACCAACGGGAATCGCGCCCTTAGAATGGCACTACAAACCCGAGAACAACATATAAAAAGAGATAAAGCTACTTCCAACATTTGTACTGCACAAGTACTTTTAGCGGTAATGGCTGGAATGTATGCTGTGTATCACGGACCTAAAGGACTGGAATATATCGCTGATACAGTCCATAAATCTGCATTAAGTTTAAATAGCAAATTAAAAGAGCTAGGCTTTGAGCAAAAAAATGCTTCTTATTTTGACACCCTGCAAGTAAAAGCCAATGCTTCTGCAGTAAAAAATCTAGCAGAAGAAAATAACATCAACTTCTATTATCCAGATGCTGAAACGGTTGTAATTGCATTAAATGAAACAACAACTGTTGCCGACCTAAATAAGATCGTTTCTATCTTTTCGGAAGTTGCTGATAAAGAAATTGCAAAAATTGAGAACTTACTTGTTGGAAATGCTATTCCCGAAGAGATCAACCGCAAGAAGGAGTTTTTAACCAATGAAGTTTTCAACTCGTATCATTCTGAAACCGAATTGATGCGCTACATCAAAAAGCTGGAACGTAAGGATCTTTCATTGAATCATTCTATGATCGCTTTAGGCTCTTGTACCATGAAGTTGAACGCGGCTTCTGAAATGCTTCCTTTAAGCAACCCTAACTGGGGGAATATTCACCCATTTGTACCTGTAGACCAAGCTGAAGGCTATCAAATAGTGCTTAAGAGGTTAGAAGATCAACTAACAGAGATTACCGGGTTTTCAGGAACTTCACTCCAACCAAATTCCGGTGCACAGGGAGAATATGCAGGTTTGATGGTAATTAGAGCTTACCATGAATCTAGAGGAGAAGCTCATAGAAACATTTGTTTGATCCCATCTTCTGCCCACGGTACTAATCCTGCATCAGCAGTAATGGCGGGAATGAAAGTGGTAGTTACCAAAGCTACCAAAGAAGGAAATATCGATCTGGAAGACCTAAAAGAAAAAGCATTACAGCATAAAGATAATCTTGCTGCTTTAATGGTTACTTACCCTTCTACTCATGGAGTTTTTGAATCGGCCATTAAGGAGATTACAAAACTTATTCACGACAATGGCGGGCAAGTTTATATGGATGGTGCTAATATGAATGCTCAGGTTGGTTTAACAAATCCGGGAGCTATTGGAGCTGATGTTTGTCACCTCAACCTGCACAAAACCTTTGCTATTCCTCACGGAGGTGGCGGTCCGGGTGTAGGACCAATTTGCGTTGCTAAACAGTTGCTTCCATTTTTACCTGGAAATCCTGTTATTGAAACTGGAGGTGAGAATGCCATTACAGCAATTTCATCAGCCCCATGGGGATCGGCATTGGTTTGTCTAATCTCTTACGGGTATATTACTATGTTAGGAAGTAAAGGTTTGCAAAAATCTACAGAATATGCTATTCTGAACGCTAATTACATCAAAGCACGTTTAACCGATCATTATCAAACACTATATTCCGGAGAACGTGGAAGAGCTGCACATGAAATGATCCTGGATTGTCGACCTTTTAAGAATAATGGTATTGAAGTAGTGGATATTGCGAAACGTTTAATGGATTACGGATTCCATGCTCCTACTGTTTCATTCCCCGTAGCAGGAACTCTTATGATAGAGCCTACTGAAAGTGAAAGCAAAGCTGAGTTAGACCGATTTTGCGATGCCTTGATCTCAATTAGAAAGGAAATTTCTTTGTCTACGACAGAAGACACGAGCAATATTCTAAAGAATGCACCTCACACAATGGCGATGCTAACAGCAGACACTTGGGAATTTTCATATTCCAGAGAACAGGCGGCATATCCATTAGATTACGTAGCCGATAATAAGTTTTGGCCAACAGTAAGAAGGGTAGACGATGCATATGGAGACAGAAATTTAATTTGTACCTGTGCACCAATTGAAGAATATATGGATGCCTAATTTCCATAAAATCGTCAAAAAACCCTGTTTATCAGGGTTTTTTGATTTATTACTAATTTAACCGCATTTAAAATATTGAATTAGCAATTTGATTCATTTATACTATTGAATTGGCAAAAGGATTCAAAAATTGCATTTTGCGGGAGTTTACTTAAATTGCTTTTAGTAATTTAGTTTATATTATCTAAAATAATTTTGTTTCAATGAGCATAAAAATTACAGGACTGGGAAGTTATATTCCTAATTTGAAAAGGAAGAATTCCGATTTTCTACAACATGAGTTCTTAAATGCAGATGGGTCCAAATTTCCTCATGATAATGCCACCACTATTTCCAAGTTTAAGGCAATCACAGGTATAGAAGAACGCAGATATTTGGAAGAAGACTTATGCACCTCAGACATGGCAACTTTAGCCGCTAAGAGAGCTATTGAAACTTCTGGTATCGATCCTGAAACTTTAGACTACATAATTATTGCCCACAATTATGGAGATGTTAAACATGGAAGTATACAAAGTGATGCCGTACCTAGCATTGCCACCCGCGTTAAACATAATTTAAAAATCAAGAACCCGAGCTGTGTGGGGTATGATGTACTTTTTGGGTGTCCGGGTTGGATAGAAGCCGTAATTCAGGCTCAAGCCTTCATGCAATGTGGAATGGCAAAAAAATGCTTAGTTATAGGAGCTGAAGCCCTTTCCAGAGTTGTAGATATTCACGATAGAGACTCCATGATATTTTCAGATGGTGCCGGTGCTGCTGTTCTTGAAATTACTAATGAACCTGGAGGGATCTTATCTCATGAATCTGCTACCTTCGCTTATGAAGAGGCTCATCATATTTATTTTGGCGGTTCCAATAAGGGAGACCAGCAGGACAGTACTCGTTTCATAAAGATGAACGGACGAAAGATCTATGAATTCGCATTAAAAGAAGTACCGAAAGCAATGGCTTCCTGCCTTCTAAAAAGCGGTAAGAGCATCGAGGATGTGAAAAAGATATTTATCCATCAGGCCAATGAAAAAATGGATGATGCTATTATTTCCCGTTTTTACAAATTACATAAGCTTAAAGCTCCTGAAAATGTAATGCCAATGAGCATTCAGGAATTGGGTAATAGCAGTGTCGCAACCGTGCCTACCTTGTTAGATCTTGTTGTGAATGGTCATATTGAAAACCAGGAACTCAATAAAGGTGATATTATCATTCTTGCCAGTGTTGGGGCGGGTATGAATATAAACGCCATTGTTTACGAGTATTAATATGTACGAACAAAGTTTTCCCAACAAGAGGTTTAAAAAAACATTAGAATTCTTAGAAAATGCCGTTGCTCCTCCAGCCAAAGTACTGGATTTAGGAGTAGCCAACCCATTTTCAAAGATCATGAAAGATCATAACTATGATGTAACTAATACTTTAGGTGAAGATCTAGACGTGGACACTAATGCAGTAAAATCCAATGAATATGATCTCGTGACTGCTTTCGAAATATTTGAGCATCTTATTGCCCCCTACAATGTGCTAAAAGACATTAAAGCTTCTAAATTGGTTGCAACAGTTCCTTTAAATTTATGGTTCGCCAATGCCTATAGAAGTAAAACCGATATGAGGGATAGGCATTATCATGAATTTGAAGATTGGCAATTTGACTGGTTGTTGGAAAAGGCCGGATGGAAGATCAAAAAAACTGAAAAATGGACAAATCCTGTAAAGCAACTTGGTTTCCGTCCTTTACTTAGAACTTTTACGCCTAGATATTACGCTGTATACGCTGAAAGATAAACTTAAAACGAATCCTTCTTTTTCAGTTTGATTCAATAAACTCCAGATCAGGCTTTGAAAATCTATATTGTTATTCCCGCTCATAATGAAGCAGAGAACATCTCCAGAACTTTGGAATCTCTGATCGTTCAAACTTTACTACCTAAAAAAATAATTGTAGTAAATGATCAATCTACCGATAAAACAGCTGAGATTGTTTTAAAATTTGCCGAAAAATTCAACTTTATCTCCTTAGTAAACAGCTCTTCTTCTGAGGCGCACTTACCAGGAAGTAAAGTAATTAATGCTTTCTACAAAGGTTATGAGCAGCTGGATGAGCATTATGATATCATTTGTAAGTTTGATGCCGATCTTATTTTTCCGGAAAATTATTTAGAGACCCTAGTTTCACATTTCAAAAATGATTTAAAAGTAGGAATGTGTGGTGGATATTGTTCTATTTTGAAAGATGACAACTGGGAGATAGAGAAGCTAACAGGAAAAGATCACATTCGTGGAGCTTTGAAGGCATACAGAAAAACTTGTTTTCTGCAAATAGGAAAATTAAAACCTGCCATGGGCTGGGATACTGCCGATGAACTCCTTGCGCTATACCATGGATGGAGAATAAAGGTTGATCCCACTTTGATAGTGAAGCATTTAAAACCCACCGCATCGACCTATAATAAGGCTTCCAAATATAAGCAAGGAGAAGCTTTTTACAGATTGCGCTACGGGTTAGCAATAAGCCTAATTGCATCGGCTAAGCTTGCCTTTTTAAAGAAAGACCTGTCGCTTTTCAAAGATTATATTAGCGGTTACTATAAAGCTAAAAAAGAAAAACGACCCTTTCTTGTTTCAGAAGAAGAAGGTCGTTTTATAAGAAAACTTCGTTGGCAAAAAATGCGCAGCAAACTTTTGTAACTAGTTATCTAAAAGTGTCGATAAAGGGATACCGGTAGTTGAATTAGGAAATTCTATCCCTAACAATGCTGAGATCGTGGGTGCGATGTCAATCACTTCCGATCGTTTTGTAGTAGCTCCATGAGGAATTCCTTTTCCGAAGAATAACAAAGGCGCATGAGTATCATAAGAGAACCCGCTCCCGTGCGTAGAACCTGTTTTAGAATAGGTAATAGTAGCAGGCTCTAGAATCAAAATCACATCTCCGCTTCGTTTTTGATTAAATCCATTTTGAACTAACGCCGCAGCGCCGTTATTGAAATCGCTATCCTGCATCTGAGTTCTGGTGAACACATTGTTAACCTGCGGATATTGCAAAATAAAACGAGCTATCACCTTTTCCAATTTCTCCACATCCAGCTTAGCGTTTTCAATAGCCTCATAATTGAAGAAGATCTGAGAATTTGAAACCATTTCTATAAGATCATCTTCCTTGAATCTTTCTTTCACAAATTCTTTTAAACGCTCGTCAAAAACAGCATCATCAAAATAACCTGAGGGTATATTTACAGATGCCAGGTAAGAAGGTACATCTCCTCCCCCATGATCGGCAGTAAGAAAAAGCGTATAATTCCCCTCACCTACTTTTTCATCTAAAGCCTTTAGCAAACGAGCCAGATCAAGGTCTAATCGTAAATATGCGTCTTCAATTTCTTTAGAGTTTACCCCAAAATTATGTCCAATATAATCAGTACTTGAAAAGCTTACCGTTAAAAAATCGGTGTAATCATCTTTTCCAAGGTTCTCACCATTTAATGCAGCAATAGCAAAATCGGTAGTTATAGAGTTACCATATGGGGTTTCTTTTAAAAGGTCGAATTGTCCATTTTCAGCCTGCAGCTTTGGAAGATCATAAGGAAAGGTTGCGAATTCCTGACCTACATAACCGGTTTCAAACACATTTTTATCGGCTCCGCTTTCGGTATATTCTTCAATATTTAATAGTGTATTCCAAGGCTTCATATAAGAAGTAACAATTCCTGATTTATTAAAATCTTTCACCCACTTTGGAAGATCCTTCATATAGTAAGAACTGGTTATAAACTTCCCCTCATCTTTACCATGAAACCAATACGCTGCATTAGCAGTGTGCCCGGCCGGCAATATCGCTCCGCGATCCTTCAATGCAATTCCAATGGTCTTACCGCGCATTTCAGTGAATAATCTGTTCTCATCGCTCACGGTTGTTGACATCATTCTTCGAGGAGACATTTTTCCAGCGGCGTTTTTTGTTCCTACCGATTCCACACTATCATCACTTGTACAATACACGAATTGAGATTCGTTTTTATCATACCATGCATTTCCAATTATCCCATGATTTTCGGGAGAAGTTCCTGTATAAATAGATGTATGCCCAGGAGCAGTATAAGTTGGAATATAATTGAAATGATTATTCTTGAAATTATATCCTTCTTTTATGAGTCTTTTAAAGCCATCTTCTCCATATTTATTCCAAAACCTTGAGAGATAATCATACCTCATCTGGTCCACCACCACTCCAACCACCAACTTTGGTTTGTTAGGATTTAAAGAAGAATCACTTTTAACTTGAGCCTTTAAAGAAAAGATACTTAATGAGATAAATAAAACTAGGAAGAAATTTTTCATGTGTACTATTCAAAATAATTTGTCTTCAAAAATACTAAACAATGACGGGTTAAAGATTAATTCTTCGTTAAATACTTTCCGGCTAAAAAATAGTATTTTAGCTTTACAAAAATTCATGGATGAGCTATCTATATTCAATTGGTGAATATTTTTTAATGATAAAAGGAGTGTTTGGAAGAATGACCAAACGTTCTGTATTAAAAGAGTTGATTTTCAAAGAAATCAACGAATTGATTATGGGCTCTTTGGGGATTGTTTCCTTTATCTCCTTTTTTATAGGAGGTGTTGTAGCCATTCAAACTGCACTGAATTTAAATAATCCACTTATACCGAAAACACTTATTGCTTTTGCGGCAAGACAGTCTATTATATTGGAATTTGCACCTACCTTCATTTCTATTATCATGGCAGGAAAAGTAGGCTCCTTTATCACATCGAGTATAGGATCTATGCGAGTAACCGAACAGATAGATGCTCTGGAAGTAATGGGAATTAACTCATTAAACTATCTTATTTTTCCAAAAATTGTTGCAATGCTCACCTATCCATTTGTAATAGCAATTTCAATGTTTTTAGGAATTATGGGCGCTTATGCAGCTGCAGTTTTTGGGGGTTTTGTAGGATCGGATGCTTTTGTAACCGGTTTACAAGATGGATTTATTGGTTTCCATGTAGTATACGCATTCTTTAAAACATTTTTATTTGCTATGATACTTGCTACTATACCCGCATATCATGGTTATTATATGAAAGGTGGTGCTCTTGAAGTGGGACATGCAAGTACTACTTCTTTTGTATGGACCAGTGTGGTTATTATTATAGTAAATTACATAGTTACCCAATTATTATTAAGCTAATGATAGAAGTTAAAGACCTACATAAAAGTTTTAATGGCGAAGAAATTCTGAAAGGAATAGACTTTGTTTTTGAAAGCGGTAAAACTAATCTTATCATTGGTCAGTCGGGATCTGGTAAAAGTGTACTGCTAAAATGTATGCTGGGACTATTTAAGCCCGACCAGGGAGTAATTGAGTATAATGGAAAAGCATATTCCAACTTTACAGATGAAGAGCAAAGAGAACTTCGTAAAGAGATTGGAATGGTGTTTCAAGGAGGAGCGCTGTTTGATTCTATGACGGTAGAAGAAAATGTTATGTTTCCCCTACGAATGTTTACCAAACAGCGTAAAAAAGATTTAAAAAATCGGGTAGCCGAGGTTTTAGAAAGAGTGAATTTAACGGGTTCAGAAAATAAATTTCCTGCAGAGATAAGTGGTGGTATGCAAAAAAGAGTCTCAATAGCCAGAGCTATTGTAAACAAACCAAAATACTTATTTTGTGACGAACCTAACTCAGGATTGGACCCTAAAACTGCCACTGTAATTGATAATCTCATTCAGGAGATTACTAAAGAAAACGATATTACTACCGTTATCATAACGCATGATATGAACTCGGTATTGGAGATTGGTGAGCGCATTGCTTTCCTGAAAGATGGTATTCTAGCCTGGAAAGGGGATAAATCTCAGATATTTAAGACAGATGACAAAACCGTAACCGATTTTGTATACTCCTCTAATCTCTTTCAAAAAGTTAGAAAAGCCCAGCAGCAGGGAATGTAATTAGTTCATGGAGCGAACGGCTACCGTATCCATTTTCAATCTCATACTTAACCATTGTTGAATCTTTTTGGCTTCCGCAGTTTTTATTCGGCTAGCTGTATTTTCTTTCCAAGTAATGGAAAATGTTGGTATCGTATCAATTTTAGTGAAATTTGTACTAATCAAATTAGCAAAACCCAAGCCTTCTACTCTATCGTAATTCACCTTGATTTCCTTACTAATATCGTTAAAAGAAAAAGCCTCAACTTTATATTTTAAAAGTTCATTTTCCAAGAATGAGATTCGAGCATCTTTATTTTCCACCAGCTCCTGATTCTTTACATAGAGATCTTCCAAAATACCACTTCTTACTTGAGATGACAGGGCCGATATATCTTCAGTTTGAGCGGCTCCTTGGTGCACTATGAGTTTAGCATCCTTTAGCTTATCAACTTTACTCAATTGTTCATTCCATGATATAATTGTAGGCTCGGGAACATTGTTTCCAATAAGATATACTTCAATCTCCTTAGAATTAAAATCCTGATTAGACTTAATGATTTCCGTTCCACTATAATGTACTACATCATTTAAAAATTCACGAGTTTTACTTTCAAATACCTGTTTATTCAATAAGTTCAAAAATAAAATCACACTGGGTATCATAACCACTACTGCAATGCTCGAAGCTATTTGTGCTATGAGTCTTCTTCGTTTACTATTTGCATATCTAACCAAAGGGAAGCCTAAGAGTTTTGACACTACAAATGTTGTAAGTGCAATAAACACAGCATTAATAGAGAATAGGTAAAGCGCTCCAGTAGCATAGCGAATATTCCCTATAGCCAGCCCATAACCCACGGTACATAACGGTGGCATTAAAGCAGTAGCAATAGCAACTCCAAAAATTACACTTGCAATGGTTCCTCTTTTGGTCTTTGCAACAATTAAGGCCAAGCCTCCAAAAATAGCAACCAGTACGTCTAATATGGTGGGATACGTCCTTGCAATTAACTCTGGGGTTTCCTCCTTTACCGGGGAAATAAGAAAGTAGATGTAAGCAGTAATAACACTTAAGCCAACCATTACCCCCAAGTTAATAAAGGACTTTTTAAGCGTATCTATATCATTTATTGCAACAGATAGCCCAACACCTACAATTGGACCCATAAGTGGCGAAATTAACATGGCACCAATTACAACCGCTGCACTACTAACATTTAAGCCAATAGAAGCAACAAAGATTGAAAATATGAGAATCCAGGCATTATGACCTTTAAAAGAAATATCTTTTTTAATAGCCTCTACAGTAGACTCTCTATCGGTATCGTTACGAATATCTAGTAGTTCGGAAATAAAAGCTTTAATGCTCTCCCAAATACCACCAGCTTGTGAAAAATCGCTTTGATCCGTTTTCTCAGGAGGTGGGTTACTACCAATATTATCTTTATTCTCCATAATTAACCTAAATTTTCACCATGCTTTTTAATGACGGATTCCCGGATATTCTTAATATCCTGTTCTTTTTCTTTAGGCACTATTAAGAGCACCTCTTCATCATCAACTACAATATAATCCTCAAGTCCATCAAGAACCACAACTTTGTGCTTATGAGTATAAACCATATTTCCTTTAGACTCCATCGGAATCAAAGATGAATTCACCACGGCATTATCATAATCATCTTTGGCCAATTCTGAATGCAGGGCACCCCATGTTCCTAAGTCATTCCAATCAAAAGAGGCAGGAATTAAATATACGCTATCTGATTTCTCCATGATAGCATAATCTATTGAAATGTTTTGCGCCTTAGGATAGGTTTCATTTATAAACGCGCGCTCCCTTTTAGAGTTAAGTTCCTCATAACCCTCATTAAAAAGATGGAACATTTCAGGAAGATAGCTTAAAAAGGAATCACTAATAAAAGAGGCTTTCCATATAAATATTCCGGCATTCCATAAATAGTTTCCTTCCTCTAAAAACTTTCGTGCATTTCTTAAGGTTGGCTTTTCAGTAAATTTCACCACCTTCTGAAGGCATTTATCTGCTTCTTCTTTAAATTGGATATACCCGTAACCAGTATTGGCAAAAGTAGGTTTAATACCGAGAGTGATAAGCATATCATTTTCAGCAACAGCTTCAAACGAGGTTTTTATATCATTTGCAAAAGCCTCATCATCCTGTATCCAATGGTCGCTTGGGGCCACTAACATAATGGCATCAGGATTTTTCTTTTTAATCTTCAATGCAGCTAATAAGATACACGGTGCAGTATTTCGCATAGCTGGCTCAAGAATGATCTGATCCTTGGTTATTTCAGGTAGTTGTTGCTGGACCAAATCAAGATATTCATCATTGGTAAGAATAAGTATATTCTCATAAGGCACGGTGTTGGTTAGCCTGTTAAATGTGCGTTGTAACAAGGTTTCCCCTACACCAAGCATATCATGAAATTGCTTTGGGAATTTTGAGGTGCTTACAGGCCAGAATCTGGAACCAACTCCCCCAGCCATTATAACAGCGTAATAATTCTTGTTGTAATTATTCATTAAAATGATAATTTTTAAAATTTAGCCCAGTATTAATTCCACCTGGGCATTGGGCTGAAAAAGATAGATCTTACCAGACTCCACATCTAGACATTCATAACGTTTCCTACGCACCGGCCCTTTTTTAAAAACCTTTCCATTATAAATTCGGAAAAGGCTTCCTGAAGGAACTTCAAAAATATAATTTTTATCGGTCTCCGGATCAAAATTCTTTAGGGCAATAGATAGTCTTGCGTCGGTATCACTACTCGCTGTAGGATTTTTAAAATGATTTGCTATTAAAGGCAAAAGATGACTTGGGAAAATCTCTGGCCGAATAAAAGGTAACATCAATTGCTGAAAAGTGAATTTCCACTCCTTTCCATGTGGCTTAATGGTTCTTCCAAATTTTTTAAAAGCTATTAAATGTGCTATTTCATGAACCGTTGTTATTAAGAATCGGAATTTATTGAGACTGGCGTTTATAGTGATTTGATGATTCCCATCGGGCATTCTTCTATAATCTCCATGTCTGGTAACTCGCTCATTTACAATTTTTAGATGCACATTATGAGCTTGTATCATTTCATAAATAGCCGGAACAGAATGACTGGGAAGATATTTTTCTAAAATATGAATCATCAGCAATTAATCTAGGGAGTACTGTTGGAGACCTGTAAAAGTTTTCCGTTATAATATTTATTTCCGGTTAAGCTAAATTCAACTATATACTCGGCCATTTCAAAAGCTGAAAGAGGGGCTTTATAACCAGGAAATGCTTCCTCGAGCATTTCGGTTTGCACGGCTCCTAATGCCAATACATTAAACGAAGGCCCTTTCTCTTTAAATTCTTCTGCTAACATCTCTGTTAAGGTTATAAGAGCTCCTTTACTTGAGCTATAAGCAGCAAGACCAGGAAACTTCATACTTCCAACAACCCCACCCATACTGCTAATGTTTACAACATGCCCGGTAGCGTCCATACATGGAACGACCTTTTGAATTAAAGCTGCTACTCCAAAAACATTAGTATTATATACCTTTTTAAAATCATCCACACTTAACTCCATGAAAGGTTTATTGACTATGGCACCAGCATTATTAACTAAAATATCCACTTTCCCCCAATCCTTTAAAATTATCGAGATATTCTCAAGATCTTCATCTGAAGTTATATCAAAAGAAACAGCTTTAACCTTGGGTAATTTAAGCGATTCAATACCGTTTATATTTCTGGAAAGCGCAAGCACATTATGCCCTGCCTTAGAAAACAGACGGATCATCTCTAAACCTATCCCACGACTAGCGCCTGTTACTATTATATTTTTCATTAATCGTTTAATTTTATTTCCTTTTCTGAAGTGTTCAACATAGCATAAATACCGGGGAAAACTTTATTAACGGTGGTAGCCATATGCTCCATATTCATTTTACTCGCTTCGTCACCCACATGATGATAATAATCAAAATTAGTGAAATCGAAACTACTTATTGTTTGGGCAGGTACCTTAAATTCCTGGTAAAAAGGATAATTATCACTACGCATGAATAAATTATATTCTTTGGCCTGAGGTAAAAATCCCAGAACTTTTTCTTTAGAATATTCATTAAATTTATCCGCCAGATTAGATTCCTCGTACCCGGTTATATACACCTGATAATCCTTGTTAACCATAGGAACACCAATCATTTCAATATTGAACATCGCATAGAGATCCAATCCTGCTTCCTTAAGTCTTTTAGACAAATGTTTAGAACCCATTAGGCCCATTTCTTCAGCAGAAAAAAGTGTAAATAATACACTGCGCCTATTTGATTTAAGCCTGGAAAGCTCCTTTGCTAACTCTAAAACCGCAACGGTTCCGGCAGCATCATCATTAGCTCCATTAGCAATCGAATCATTATCAACTACTTTTCCTATTCCAATATGATCGTAGTGCGCACCAATAATCACAAATTCCTTCTTAAGAACTGGATCGTTCCCTTCCAGCATTCCAACCACGTTATATCCCACAACATTTTTCACCTCAAAACTGTCTCGATAGGTTTCAAAATAAGGTTGGATATTATTATCTGTGAAAAATTTTTCGATATACGAGGCTGCTTTATCGATCCCATCTGTACCCGTTTCCCTTCCTCTCAGGTCGTCTGACGCAAGATATTCCATATTCCTTTTAATAGAAGCTACAGAAGTTTGAATCTCAGGAACACTATTATAAGATTCGGAAATAATTACCTTTTCACTAACAGCAGTCTGACTGCTATTGCAGGAAATAAAAATAGCCAAAGAGGCTAATACACTAATTTTAAATAGAAATTTGCTCATAAAGTTAAAGATAAAAAAATCCCGCAAGAGAGCGGGATTTTATCAACAATATTGTTTTGAAACGCTGTCTATGCAAGCATAGTAACAGGATTTTCAAGATAACTTTTTAAAGTCTGTAAAAATGCAGCACCAGTGGCTCCATCTACAGTTCTATGATCACAAGCTAAGGTCACTTTCATAGTGTTCCCAACTACAATTTGGCCATTTTTAACAACCGGTTTTTCAACTATAGCTCCAACAGAAAGAATGGCTGAATTTGGCTGATTGATGATACTTGTAAATTCGGAGATACCGAACATTCCGAGGTTGGAAACCGTAAAAGTACTTCCTTCCATTTCTGCAGGTTGTAATTTTTTGTTTCTGGCCTTACCGGCAAGATCCCTAACCTGCGCTCCTATTTGAGTATAACTCATTTGATCGGCGAACTTAAGAACTGGCACCACTAACCCTTCATCTACAGCAACAGCAACCCCCATATGAATATGCTTCGCTATTCTTGTAGCTTCGCCCGTCCATTGTGAATTCACCTTCGGGTGCTTTCTAAGCGCCATAGCAGAAGCTTTAATCACCATATCGTTAAATGAAACCTTCACATCAGGAAGTTCATTAATTTGCTTTCTAGAAGCCATGGCAGTTTCCATGTTTATCTCTACTGTTAAATAGTAGTGAGGCGCAGTAAATTTAGATTCTCCTAAACGCTTCGCAATGGTTTTACGCATTTGAGAATTCTTAATCTCCTCAAACTCTTCTTCTCCGGCAGGAGTGTACACCTGAACAGCAGGTGCTGCTGTTTTTGGAGCGTCAGCCGTTGCAGGAGCCGATTTTTTAGACGGAGTAAAAGCTTCGATATCTTTTTTAACGATGCGACCGTTCTCTCCAGATCCGGTTACTTCAGAAAGATCGATTCCTTTATCTTCAGCCATCTTCTTAGCTAAAGGAGAGATAAAAATTCTTCCACCATCTTTAGTTGAAGATTTTTCCTTAGTAGTCTCCTCCTTACTATCAGAAACAGCTTCTTCTTTCGTCGAATCGTCCTGTTTTGTTTCTCTCTTTTTAGCAGAAGATGCACCAGCTTTTCCTATGTTTGAAACATCAGTCCCTGCAGGCCCTATTATAGCTAATAAGCTATCAACTTTAGCCGTTTCCCCTTCAGCAATACCAATTTTAAGAATTGTTCCTTCATAAAAGGATTCAAATTCCATGGTTGCTTTATCGGTTTCAATTTCAGCTAAAATATCTCCTTCTTCTACTTTATCTCCTTCTTGTTTTAACCACTTAGCAACAGTTCCTTCTTCCATAGTATCACTCAGCCTAGGCATTGTGATTACTTCCACTCCTTCTGGGACATCCCCAGACGAAGTTTCTTCCGAAGATTCATTAGTTTCAGCACTTTCAGCTTTCTCTTTCTTATCTTCTGAATCCTTCTTAGGAGCAGCAGCCTTATCTTCAGCTTTTGCACCGCCTCCAATTAAAGCGGAAATATCTTCCCCTTCTTCACCAATAATTGCAAGCAACGTATCTACCGGAGCAGTTTCCCCTTCAGGAATACCAACATGCAGAAGTGTTCCTTCATAAAAGGATTCAAACTCCATTGTTGCCTTATCTGTTTCAATTTCAGCAAGAATATCACCTTCCTCTACTTTATCTCCTTCTTTTTTCAACCACTTCGCAACAACCCCTTCTTCCATGGTGTCGCTTAAGCGTGGCATGTTTATTACTTCGGCCATATCTACTCTACTTTATGTGATGTGAATGGGTAATCTTTTTGTTCGTATACAACGTCGTACATCACGTTCTTATCCGGATAATCTGATTCATCAGCAAACTTTTCACATTCACTCACTAAATCTTTTACGCGCTCATCTATAGCTTTGATTTCCTTCTCGGTTGCGTATTTCTTATCTTTTATAATATCCAAAACCTGAGTAATTGGATCTATCTTTTGATATTCAGCAACTTCATCTTTTGTACGATATTTCTGAGCATCACTCATAGAATGCCCTCTATATCGATATGTTTTCAATTCTAAGAAAGTTGGTCCTTCTCCTCGTCTGGCTCTGCTAATAGCTTCATCCATTGCTTCCGCAACTTTTACAGGATTCATGGCATCTACTGCAGAACATGGCATATCGTACCCAAGACCTAATTTATAGATATCGGTGCTTTTAGATGTACGCGCTACAGAAGTTCCCATAGCATACCCATTATTCTCTACACAGAATACTACTGGTAAATTCCAATTTACAGCCATATTCAAAGTTTCGTGAAGCGAACCTTGACGCACTGCTCCATCTCCCATATAAGTAAGAGTTACAGCATCTCTTTTAAAATATTTATCGGCAAATGCAAGACCCGCTCCTAATGGAATTTGACCTCCAACAATTCCATGACCACCATAAAAACGGTGCTCTTTGGAAAAAATATGCATAGAACCTCCTAAACCTTGAGATGTTCCAGTCTTTTTACCATAAAGCTCAGCCATTACTCTTCGAGGGTCTACCCCCATTCCAATTGGCTGGACATGATTTCTATAAGCAGTAATCATTCTATCTTTTTCCAGATCCATAGCGTGTAGAGATCCTGCCAAAATAGCTTCCTGACCGTTATATAAGTGCAAGAAACCTCGAACTTTTTGCTGAATATAAACCTGAGCGAGTTTGTCTTCAAACTTTCGCCAAAAAAGCATATCCTCGTACCACTTCAAATAAGTAGCTTTGGTAATTTTCTTCATTTGCAATATAATTTAAGGCCAAACATTTAGGATTTTGTCTAGCGGAAAACAAAAATACTATTTTCAATAAGAATGGAAAACAGTTTTATAACTAAAAAAATGCGAAAACGTTATAGATAGGAATTATCGAACATAAGAGGCAATAATTCTTTTAAAGAATTAGACCTTACCACCTTTCCGGTTTCACCCATAAAATAGATCTCAATTGGAGATTCCTGCTTAACCTCATACTCTGCAATTGCCTGTCTACATGCACCGCAAGGCGCAATAGGTGACTCGACTGGATGCTTGATAGACTTGGCCGAAATAGCGATCTTCTGAATCTTAGCTGTAGGGTATTTAGCCCCAGCAAAATAAATTGCAGTTCTTTCTGCGCACAATCCAGATGGGTAAGAAGCATTTTCCTGATTACTTCCAGGAACAACCTCTCCGTTATCTAATAGAATTGCTGCTCCTACATAAAACTGTGAGTAAGGCGCATATGCCGTATCTCTGGCATGAAACGCCTCCTTCATTAGAGCCTGAACATCTTTTGAAAGATCTTCAAACGTATCAAAAACTTCCAAAGTAGAAGTTATAGTAATTGATTTCATTAATTAATCAGGTGTTTGCCTGGCTATATATCAAGTATATAAAATATGAATATCGATACAACTAAGAAGATAGATTAAATCATCTTATTAGTTACTTTCATATTCCTCGCCAAAATTAAATGTTAGTCCAAATCTAAGCGTACCTTCTAAAGGGCTTACAACTTTGGATGTTGAGAATAAATAAGACACGTCAATTATTACAGGAGCATATTTGAAACCAGCCCCAATAGCTACAAACTTCCTGGAACCTTTCGTATCACTTTCATTAAAATAGCCAGATCTTAAGGTAAATGTTTCCTGAAACACATATTCAGCACCTACGGCCCAGGTCACTTCTCTCATCTCTTCACCAAAACCATCGGGAGCATCTCCAAAGGACTTAAAAATTCCTTCAATAGCTCCAATATTGTTATATTCCTCTTCATCACTTCTATCAATAACACCATCGTTATTAAAATCCTGAGGAGTAGGCACTAATAATTTATTCAACTCAAAATACGTCCCCAATCGGTTAGAAGGATCAAATATAAAGTCGAAACCCGCACCAGCTTTAAAGTTTGTCGGAATAAAATTTTCCTGACCAACTTCATCGTATTTAATTTTGGGTCCGATATTAGATATATTTGCTCCTGCACGCACTCTACCATCAAAATTAGCAAAAACGATATTGGGGCTCTGGTAAAAAGCCGCAACGTCCACTCCAAAGGTTGAAGCCGCATCGGAGTCTTCATTATTCACCGCTAGTTTTAAGTCTGATCTAAGATAGCGTCCAACGACAGCCATAGAAAATTCCTCACTTAATTTTAAAGCATAAGAAAAATCCAAAGTGAGCTCATTAGGACTAAGCAACAATGGATTTTCTCCAAAACTACCCTGAGTTTCTATAGAACCTAAACTAAAATATCTCAAACTAGCTGCAATTGCACTCTTTTCATTCACTTTATTGAAATAGGTAAGATTTCCTAAGAATATATCATTCACTATATTACTTAAGTAAGGGGTATAGGAAACACCTATTCCCTGCTCACTAGTTATAAAAGCATATTTGGCAGCATTCCATTGTTGAGAGAAGGCATCTGCAGAAGTAGCAACACCCAGATCACCCATTCCGGCCGCCCTTGCATCAGCGGCAATCAATAAAAAAGGAACTGCGGTAGTAATTACCCTATCCCGTTCATCCTGAGCAAAAATCTGAGATTTAGATAGCAATGCAAAACCAAGAAGTAGAATTGTAATTTTTCTCATCACACGATTTATATTAAACAAATATATATTTTTATTCTTGTTAAGACACACCCTATCAGCAAATTTCAACTAATTCCACCGGAGCTCATCTAATTTTACAGGCGTATTTATAACTGTTTTTCATTTATATTATTGCTCGACATAACTTTAATGTAATAAGTATTTATAAAAATCGCCTTCCAAAAATTAAGAATTTGATATTTTTGCGACAAATACGCTCATTAGGACGAGGCTTGCAGCATCAAGAATATTAGACATTTATAGTATTTTGAATCTAATAAAATAATCTTGTATTTTTGGCGTTAATTACTATATTGCAAGGCCTAAATGACTACAAAAAGAGATCAATAATATGAGGACCAATGTTGCCTTTAAAACGCTATTTACTATTGCCTTAGGGCTTAGTATTGTAAGCTGTAACAATTCCAAAAATTACAAAAACAACTCTCGTGCAACGGGTTGGGACATTAACTCCAAAGATGGAGGTTTCCAATACAAAACCGACTATAAGGAACAGGAAACCGGACCCGGGCTTGTTTTTATTGAAGGCGGAACCTTTACTATGGGACGCGTACAAGATGATGTAATGCACGATTGGAACAATTCTCCAACGCAACAACATGTGCAGTCATTCTATATGGATGAGACAGAAGTTACCAATGTTATGTACATGGAATATTTAGATTGGTTAAAAAACATCTTCCCTCCTAGCGAACCAAATTATAAGAATATATATGCAGGTGCAGTTCCTGATACCTTGGTTTGGAGAAACCGTTTAGGTTTTAATGAAACTATGGTGAACAACTACTTGCGTCACCCAGCTTATGCAGACTACCCGGTGGTTGGAGTTAACTGGATACAGGCTGTAGAATTTAGTAAATGGAGAACAAATCGAGTTAATGAGCTAAGATTAGAAGAAGAAGGTTATACTAAAGAAGGAGCTCGTTATTCGGATGTTAGTGCAGGTTCAACATTCGATACGGAGACTTACTTAAATGCTCCAACGCAAGCTTACGGAGGTAATGATGAAATTACCCGAGGAGGTAAGAATGCTGATAAACTAGGAACTTCTTCTGATAGCACCGATGCCAAAAACATTTACATTCAACGTAAAGATGGAGTACTTTTACCTGAATACCGTTTACCTACAGAAGCCGAATGGGAATATGCTGCGTTAGGCTTGGTAGGAATTAGAAATTATAATGCATATCGTGGAAGAAAGAAATATCCATGGGATGGTCAATACACTCGTTCTGGCGACGTGAAAAAACAAGGTGATCAGTTAGCCAACTTTAAGCAAGGTGAAGGTGATTACGGAGGAATAGCAGGATGGAGCGACGATGGGGCCGATATTACTGCCGAGGTTAAATCTTACGAGCCGAACGATTATGGTCTATATGACATGGCTGGAAATGTATCAGAATGGGTAGCAGACGTTTACAGACCTATAGTTGATGATGAATTTAATGATTTCAACTACTATCGCGGGAATGTTTACACAAAGAACGCTATAAATGAAGACGGAACAATTAAGGTAGTAACCCCAGAAAATGTACAGTATGACACGCTAAGCAGCGGTAGAATTGTAGCGCGTGCCCTACCAGGAGAAATTGCTCAGGAGCCAATTAGTGAAATGGATACTTATCTTAGAACTAATTTTAATGAAAGTGATAACCGTAATTACAGAGATGGTGATAAAAGCTCTTCAAGATATTACGAGCCTTTCGCTGAAATTTCAAGCGACTCTAAAAGAATGTATAACTCTCCACAATTCGTAACCGATACTGACAGTATTGGGAATGTTAAACCTAAGTATGACGCCTCTAAACGAACTACTTTAGTAAGTGATGAAGTTAGAGTATATAAAGGAGGTTCATGGAGAGATCGCGCTTACTGGTTAGATCCTGCACAAAGAAGATATTTCCCACAAGATATGGCAACAGACTATATCGGGTTCAGAAATGCAATGTCCAGAGTAGGTTCGAAATCTAAAGACAATAACAAGACAGCAAGAAATTAATCTTTCTTAAACCAATAGAGAACGGTTTAAAAAGTACAACATTCATTTAGCTGATTTATTCAGCTTCTTATAATAAGGGTTTCCAGTTATAAGAATTATAGTTTTTGGTTTATCTTCAAAACTTTTAAATGAATAGGTACTTTTTGAACCGTTTTTTAATACCCAAAAATAGGTTCTATGGAAATAAATCAGCTATATCAAATATTCCTTCAAAGTAAGGGAGTTGCTACTGATACTAGAAGCATTCAAACCAAACAACTTTTCTTCGCACTTAAAGGTGATAATTTTAACGGAAATCTTTTTGCTGAACAGGCTGTAGCTAAAAGTCAGTATTATGCTGTAGTCGATGATGAAGAATTAGCAAAAGATGATCGATATATTCTTGTAAGTAATACATTAGAAACCTTAGCTACGCTAGCAAATTATCACAGGAATCAACTCGGTATTCCTATCTTAGCTATAACAGGAAGCAACGGTAAAACCACCACCAAAGAACTTATTCATGCAGTGCTTAGAAGAAAATTTGAGACTGTAGCAACACTTGGAAACCTTAACAATCATATCGGGGTCCCGCTCACATTGTTTTCAATGAAAGAAACTACCGAGTTTGGAATTGTAGAAATGGGAGCTAATCGCCCAAAGGAAATTGAAGCTTTATGTAAGATCGCAAACCCTGACTTTGGGTATATTACGAATTTCGGTAAAGCACACCTGGAAGGTTTTGGCAGTATTGAAGGAGTTATAAAAGCGAAAAGCGAACTATACACTTATTTAAAGGATAATTCAAAACTGCTTTTTCTTAATCTGGACGATCCTATACAGAAGAAACAATTAGCGTATAAAAATACTTTTTCCTTCGGAAGCGCCCCAGATGCAGACATGCAGGTTAACTATTCCAACAATAGTCAAACTGCTCAGGTAGTAGTAAAGGACACTCTTTACACCAGTTTGCTTACAGGGAATTACAACGCAATAAATATAGCTGCCGCAATAAGTGTTGGGCACTATTTCAAAGTTCCTAAAGAAGCAATTAAAAAAGCTATAGCCGGCTACACCCCAAAGAACAATCGCTCGCAAATAATAAAACTGGGAAAAACCTCCCTACTCATGGATGCCTATAATGCAAATCCAACAAGTATGACAGCAGCCTTAAACAGTTTCAATAAGTATGCAGCAGTAAATAAGACAGTCATTTTAGGAGATATGTTTGAACTTGGAACATCAGCTGCCGAAGAACATCAAAACATAGCAAATCTTGCACTAGATATGGATTTTGAACAGATCTATTTAGTGGGTGAGAATTTTAATCAAGTTAAAAATACAGATAACAGAATTCGAAAATTTTCCAAATTTAGCGAGTTAGAACAAACACTTATCGATACAGATTTGTCTAATCGATTTATACTTATAAAGGGTTCGCGAGGAATGGCGTTAGAAAGGATTGTAGAGGTATTGAAGCGAAAGGAAGCATAAATGCATAGTTAATCTCAAAAAAAGGGCTTCCTAATGGGAGCCCTTTTTTTTATAGATTAATATTTTCAAACCTTTATTCCTCGGGGTATAGTATAAACTCCGCATAATTTGAAGAGTCAAAATAAGTATTCGCGGCTTCCTGTAAACTTTCAGAGCTTATACTCTCGATCTCTTCTTCAAAGTTTAAAAAGCTATCCAATTCACGATCATTCTCATAAGATTCACGAATTTTAGAAATCCAGAATGAATCATATTTCAAAAATTCCTTTACATTCCCTCGTTCCATTTCCTTTACCTTGTTTATATTCTCTGGGGAAACTCCATCTTTTTTAATGCTATCGATCTCTTCAAGAACCTTCGTTTTTAATTTCTCAACATTTTCTGGAGAGCAAGTGAATTGTACTGCAAGTCTATACCACTGATAAGGACTATCTGTCGCAAAACCGGAAACCCGAACGCCATATACGCCTCCCATCTTTTCTCGTAACTCCTCAGTTAATTTAATTTTTAAAACCTTCGCTAATATTTGAAGTTCTTTAGCTTTTTCGGGAGTAAATTTTAAGGTTCCAGTAAAACGCATATCTACCTGACTTTTATCTTCTATTCCTTTATAAACATCCTTCTGCACCCGACCGGTAACTCTACGCATTCCAAAATCCCTCCAATTGCTTTCAATTGAAGTGTCTGACGGTAAACTCCCTAAATAAGTCGCAGATAAATCTTTAATTGAATCTAGTTCGAAATTTCCTGCGAAAATGAAGGTAAATCCGTTAGCATTAGAAAAACGTTCTTTATAGAACTGGAAAGCCTCATCGATATTCAGTTCGCTTTCAATTTGATCTACTTTAAGAGGAATGCTTCTCATGTCGTTTTGAGTCATCGTTTTGGCTATCATCTCTTCAAAATACGATCCCGGGTTATCTTCGGTTCGTTTGTACAAAGTTTTCAATCGCTCCTTATGGGTTTCAAAACTATTCACATCCTTATTAGGTGCTGTAAAATACAAATGAGTCATTTCAAACATACGCTCCAAATCTTTTGTAGAACTACTTCCCGACATTAAATCGTCGTAATAATTTATATATGGAGTTACCTTGACATTCTTCCCCATATTCAACTTTCCTAAATTTATAGCGCTTATGTTATTCAGGCCGCTTTCACTTACAATTCTTCCGGCTTCCCGCGCTGAAACAAAAATAGAATCTGGGGAATTAGAACTTCCGCCAGGGCGAAATCCGCTCATAGAAATAATATCATTTTGAAACGTTGTAGGCTTAGCCATTACCGTAACCCCATTGGCAAATTTCCAGACCGTAGTATTAATACTTTCAATGTATCTGGAAGAAATAATTTCTCCTGCCACGGGTTTTTCGGTCATTAATTCCATATTCTTCAGATTATCAACATACGGAGAAAGCTCCATTGTTTTAGCACTTTTAAGGATTTGGAGGAAACGCTCTTCTGATGGAAGCTCAATAGCGTCGTCTTCAGGAGCATTAATTACTATGGCTACATTACTAGTATTTAACCATTCCCCTCCTATCTTATTTACTTCCTGAAGAGTAATTGTGGGTAAAATGGTCTTATAAAAATCATATTTAAATTGTTCACTTACCACCGGATCGTTGAAAGTAAAGAGATCTATAAGTCGTTCTACAAAAATTCTGGAAGGAATTTTATCTGCCTCATTTTTGAAGAATTCTGCATTTGTTAGAAGGTCAGCCTTATAACGCTCCAACTCTCCTTGGGTAAAACCAAAACGCCTCGCTCTTTCACTTTCAGCTACCATTGCTTTATAGCCTTCTAATATTTTATCTTCCTTTAAATTCGCTTTAAGATAATAGCTGTCTACATTCGTTAAGAACATTCCTATTCCAGCCGATGCTGAAAGAAAGGATGCATCTTTTTTTAAAGCTTCTTCATTAAAACGTTCCCTCAACATTCCTGAATAGAGAAGTTTCAACAAATCTCTTTTATAATCTTTATAGAAAACAGTAGGATCTGCATTCTTCTTGAAATAAACTGAAGCACTGTAACCTCTTGCTTCTTCATCTGTAATCACAATAGCTTTAGGCTCTTTGGCCTCCGGAATATCATACAGCTTCCTCTCTCTGGTCTTAGTGGGGTTTTTTAACGAACTAAAAGAACGCTGTATCTTTTGTTCAGTTTCGTCTACGTCAAAATCTCCCACTAGAATTAAAGCCATTAAATCAGGTCGGTACCACTCCCTATAGAACCGCTTAACAGCGTCGTATTTAGAATTAAGGATAATATCTAATTTTCCAATTGGCAGTCTTTCGGCATATCTCGAGTTGTTTGTCATTACCGGAATTGCTTTATAATACATACGTGTACCAGCTCCGCTTCTTGCCCTTAACTCTTCGGCTACCACTCCCCGCTCATTATCAATTTCTTCGTTAGAAAATGTGAGTCCATCGGCCCAATCTCTTAAAACCTGCAAACTGGTATTAAAAATTTCTTCATTATCTGTAGGAACCGAGAGCTTATAAACTGTTTCATCAAATCCAGTATGAGCATTTAGATCTGCACCAAACTCGACACCTATACTTTGCAAGTAATCTATTAATTCATTCTTCTTAAAATTTTTAGTCCCGTTGAACGCCATATGTTCCACGAAATGTGCTAAACCTTGCTGATCTTCATCTTCTAAAATGGAACCGGCATTAATAACCAATCTCATTTCAGCTTTATCTTCGGGACGTTTATTTTCTTTAATATAATAAGTCAATCCATTTTCCAATTTTCCTGTTCTTACCGATGGATCTAAAGGTAGCTTTTGATTTAAAGTGAAAAATTGATCTTTGTCTTGTGCAAACGTGCTTCCTACCAATAACAATAGAAAGATGCGCATTGCTATCTTCATAATTCTCATAATTCTGTTTTAGGGAAACAGGATTGCCTCCAAATAATGGCAACCCTGTTGAATGAATATGGCTAATAAAAATTTTTATCTAAAAGTTATACCCAGGATTTTGATCGCCCGGCCCAAGCAGCTGATTTCCTTCAATTTCCGTTAAAGGAATAGGTAGAATATATTGATTTACTGAAGTTATAGTAGATTTTAACTCCATTGCTTTATCAAAGCGAATCGCTGCAAACCAATCACTACCATTTTCGAAGGCCAATTCTTTGATATATTCTTCAAAGATATCATCCATAAGTTCTGGTAAACTTTCGGCTGCCGACATCTCTAGTCCGGCACGCATTCGTATAACATCTAGGGGCGCCTTACTTTCTTCTAAAGTTGCACCACTTCGAGCTAGTGCTTCAGATTTTATAAGATACATCTCTGCCAATCTTATAAAATAAGTTGGTCTATATGTGGTACTGTTATTCACTTTTAAAACAGTAGTCCCAGAGTATGTAAAAGCTTGTCTGGGGTCTTCATTCATTAAATTAGCAAACCAAGTTGTTCCTGCTCTTCCCAAATAAAAACGCTTTCTGTTATTTTGATCACTATCAGAATTCTCATCTCTATAGGTTTGTAAGATAATTTCAGAAGAACTAAGACCTTTATCAAATGTATCTTCAAAAGTTCCTTCCAGATTTCGGCTACCGGAGTTAATTACTTGATCTGCAATACTAGCAGCTTCAGCATAATCACCTTTATACAATAGCACTCTTGCCTTTAAAGCAAGTGCAGCAACTTTTGAGGCCCTGTAATTAACATTAAAATCGGGTGCATTTGCAATTGCAAAATCTAAATCGGATAATATTTGCGAATAACTTTCTGCAACCGTATTTCGAGCTTTGTCTCTACTAATGAAATTCACCGGTTCTGTACGTAAAATTATTCCTAAACTACTTGAAGCATCATAAAATTGACCAAAGTATCTCAGTAAATCGAAGGTGCCCATCGCTCTCAAAAAATGAGCTTCCCCAATAATTTCATTTCTGGTGGTTTCAGAAATCTCACTGGCGGGAAGTTCTGCTGTAAGTGCTATGCTGTTATTAGCTGCATCAACAACGGAATAAATAATTTTCCAGAAGCTGTTCACATTAGAATTATCAATAGAGAGATCGTTCTCGGCAAACTCTGAATTCGCCGATCCTCCTCCTGCACTGCTCATCGTACCAATCATGGCACTTGGAATAGTTTCTGAATACATATAATAATGAGCGGTAGTATAGGAAACTATCTGACCGTATACTCCATTTAATAATGCCTGAGCATCTTCTTCATTTTTAATAACGTTACCCGGAACCAGGTTGTCTGGCGGATCTTGATCTATGGCATCTGTAAGCTCGCAGGATACCGTAAGTAATAAGATAAGGCTATATATAAAATATTTTTTCATGATGTTTTTATTAGAATCTTAAATTAACACCCAGTGTGTAAGCACTTTGCGAAGGATATCTATTGGTATCACGGCCTGAACCTGAAATATCATTATTAAATAAAGTTCCTCCTTGTGGGTTAGCTCCCGGATATTTGGTAAAGGTTAGCACGTTTTGGGCGATACCATAAACTGCCAGACTCTTTACAAAAGAGAGTTTATCTAAAATTTGTTTAGGGAAATTATATCTTAAGTTAAGTGTGTTCAACCTTAAGTAAGAAGCGTCGTGAACATAGTAACTAGAAAGCCTACCGTTGCTATTTGGATCTCTGTAAACCATTCTGGGCTGATTAGTGGGATTTTCAGGAGTCCATGCATTAAGAACATCTGTTATTTTATTCTCAGCAAAGAAAGAGCTTTGAAAATTTATGTTTCTAGTTTGTGCAAACCATAACAAATCGTTTCCTACCGAATAACTGAACTGGGCAGATAAGGTAAGTTGTTTAAATCTAAAGCTACTTGAAAACCCGCCATACAGATCTGGTTGAGAATCTCCTATTACTTTTTGATCGAACGTGGTGATTTTACCATCTGGAACTCCTTCAGGCCCAGAAATATCTTTGAAGCGTAAATCTCCAAGAGCAGTTTCGTCATCCTGATATACTCCATCTGCAGCCCCCGCATTAAGCGCATCTATAGTTTCTTGATTTTGGAAGATCCCATCTGCCTCATAGCCATAGATTAACCCAATTGGGCTGCCTTCACGTAATCGCCCTCCGTTTCCTGGTATACCAGATACAAATCCATCATCATCCTTATAATCATCAGCTATCTTTGTAAGTTTATTGTTATTCTTAGTAGCATTTATTCTAATATCCCAAGAAAAATTTGGAGTTTGCACTACACCTAAATTCAATAACATCTCCACACCAGTATTACGAGTTTCCCCTACGTTGGCGAGTACTGTGGAAATTCCAGTGTTTCCAGGTGGTATGACAGGAAAAATAGCATCTCTGGTATCTTTTTGATAAAAACCTATCTCCCCGGAAATTCTATTATTGAATAATCCGAATTCGGTTCCAAAATCCAGTTGCCTTGTAGTTTCCCATCTTAATTTATCATTCCCCAATTGAGTAAGAATAACCGCACTCGTACCTCCATAGCTATAAGTTTCATATAAAGTTCTCCACTGATACGGGCCAAAATCCTGCTGTCCGGTTGTTCCCAAACTTGCTTTAAACTTTAAATTATTTATAACTTTATTATCTATAAGAAAATTTTCCTGAGACGTTCTCCAGGCTACGGCTACCGCAGGAAAGAAAGCGTACTTATTTTCTACTGCAAACTTAGAAGAGCCATCAACTCTCCCTACTAAGGTTAAAAGATAACGTTGATCATAATCATAATACACCCTTCCAAAATAAGAGGCCAGCCCTGAACCCTGGCTAGCGGAAAGCCCCCCGTTACTGGAGGTAGCATTACTAACATTGTTCAATACGCCGTTACTAAATCCTTCACCAAAAGCTTTATTATAAGAAGAGCTAACTTTTTCAAAGGTGGTTCCAACCACACTTTCCAAATGATGCATCTCACTAAAAGTTTTAGAGTATGTTAAAGTAGATTGCCACTGTACTACGCTGGATTGACTTCTACTATCTTGAGCATAGCCATCTCCATTTCCCTGAAGACGGCTCCATCCTCCTCTAGAGGTATATTCCGGATAAAAACTATTTTGATTTCCTGTGTTATAATTTACAGAAAGTCGAGTTTCAGCCTGTAAACCTTTAGCCAGATCTAACTGAGTGAAAAAGGTTCCTAAGAACAAAAAGGTGTTGTTCTCATTTCTGGCTTGAGATAAAGCAGAGGGACTCTCATAATTACTACCACTGGAAAATGAATAATTTCCATCTTCATCAAACTCCGGAAGATCGGGTCTAAAAATAAAAAGACGATCATATAATCCTGAGTCGGTAGAAGATTGATTGGCATAAGTGGTTTGGATTCTCGTACCAAAATTCCAATTATCGGTAGCTTCAGTATTCAAATTTAAGTTAATTGTATATCTTTTTCTATAAGAACCCTCAAATGCGGCTTGTTCATCTAAAGTTGATAATGAGGTAGAATATTGAGTTTTATTACTTCCTCCTCGAACGCTCAAATTAACGTTTGTTGATATTTGATTCCCCGGGTCTAACAATTCTTCCCAATTGGTATCTGCGTTTCCAAAATAAGAGCCATCACGAATACTTTGAGAAAATGCATCGGTACTGGAGCTATTGTTAACAGCAGTTGTCCATACATCTTTAAATTGCTGAGCATTAAGAACATCTAGAGAAGGTGTATTTTGAACCGTTGCCGACGTAGTAAGTTCAAACTGAGTTTGGTCGTTCTTGCTTCCGGTTTTAGTTGTAATAATTATTACTCCATTTGCAGCTCGCGAACCATAAATAGCAGCAGCAGAAGCATCTTTAAGCACGGTAATAGATTTAATATCACTCGGGTTGATATTACCAATTGGCGTACTTAAACCCTGGCTGTCAAGTTCCAGCCCAAGGTTCTGTCCTTCTGTCCCTCCAATTGGAATATTACTTTCTGAGACAACCGGGATTCCATCAATAACGTATAAAGGCTGATTGCTACCAAATAGAGAAGTTGTTCCTCTAATACGAATTTTAGAGGCAGAACCTGGCTGCCCGTTAGGAGAACTTACATTTACACCTGCTACCAAGCCTTGTAACCCTTGGTCTACACTTATTGTAGGAGCTTGGTTTTGAAAACTTTTCATATCCACAATACCCACAGACCCGGTGATATTTTCTTTTTTGGTCGTTCCATAACCAATAACAACCACTTCATCGATTCCCTCTAAAGATTCCTTCAATTCCACATCAATGTTGCTGCGTCCGTCTACCGGCACTTCTATAGTTTCAAAGCCTACGTAAGAAAATTCTAGCACCGATTGCGCATCTACGGCGATGCGATAATTGCCATCAAAGTTGGTGGTAGTCCCTACCTTAGTTCCTTTAATTATAATTGTGACCCCAGGGAAAGGCATTCCTTTATTATCACGAACAGTTCCACTTACAGTCTGCTGTAAATTCACCCCTTGGGATGTCTTCTCTAAAATATTATTTTCCCGTGGTCTTAACAGGATGAGCTTATTACGAAGCAGATACTCTGTATTGGTATTTTTAAATATCTTATCTAAAATTTGGGAAACGGGTTGCTTGACAGCATGTATAGAAACAGTTCTTTCATCATCTACCTTATTAAGGTTGTAAATGAATTTAAAATCTGTTTTTGATTCAATTTCTCTTAAAATATCTGCAATGCTCTGGTTAGCAACATCTAAAGAGATTTTGGTTTTTTGAGAATAAGAATTCGCATTTACCGAAAATAACGTAATTAAGAACAGTAATGTGGTTAGCTTCATCGCTAAAAGATGGTTTTTAAAATGAGGCTTTTTCTGCCTCATCACAAAATTGTTTTTCATACTTTTACATAGTTTAGTTAATTAATAGAATAGTTTACTGGGCAACATTTAATTAATCGGGGAGTGTTGCAGCATTCCTCGATTTTTCATTTATATATCAGGGTTTTGAGATAATTATATTTTTACCACTTATTTCATATTTAAAAGGAGTATCGGCAGCAAAAGTTGCTAATACTTCTTCTAAAGTTTCAATATCAAAACTGGCGGTAAAAACTTCGTTATTTAATTTTGAATAATTATTCTGGATACTCACTCCATACTTTCTCTCTAGCTTTTTAATAATGTTAGAGAAAGTCTTCTGCTTTAAAATCAGCCTATTATTAATCCAGGCGGAATGCAGCCAAATTTCAGCACTACTCACCGCTAATGAATTATCTGATTTATTGAATGAACCTTTTTGATTTGGTTTTAAAATGATAGATTCATCTATGTCAGTTTCGGTATACATTTTCACGGAACCACTTGCCAAAGCAACCTGAATATCTTTATCCTCATCATATGAGTTCACATTGAAAGAAGTTCCCAAAACTTCAATAGATAGACTTTGTGTCTCTACAATGAAAGGGTGATTTTTATCTTCACTTACCTCAAAGTAGGCTTCACCGGTAAGAGTAACTCTTCTAATGTCCTGCCCGGTGAAATTTACTGGATATCTCAGTGAACTCCCCGCATTCAGTTTTATAAAACTTCCATCAGATAATTTTACATTGAATATTTTTCCATATGGTACTTGTAAGGTATTATAAGCAACCACGGAAGAAGCCGCTAATTCCGGCCTATATATAAGGGTGTCACCTCTTTGGTGGGCTATAACTTTCCCCTCTTCAGAAACAATTTCAGCAGTTCTTAATTGCGTTAAAATTTCTGTTTTATGGTCATCCCCAAGCTCAACCGAAACTTCTGTAGGTAAGGCTTGTATATCGGAAGATTGATTCTTAAATAAAAAATTGATTAAGATTAAACTACCTATAAAAACAGCTGCAAGTGCAGCCCATTTAGGTTCTCTTACTAAGTTTAACAAAAGACCTGAAGGTTTCGAAGTCCTTTTATCCAACATTTCTAACCACGCCTTATCGACATCTAAATTGTCGATTTTATGCAGATCTTTTCCATAGGTTTTATAGAGCTCGATCTTTTTGTATAGATCTTCATTTTCTTGAGAGGCATTTACCCATTCTTGAAACTGATTTTGCTCTTCTTCATTTAATGAAGTGGTAAGCTTTTTATATATAATATGCAGAATTTCCTCTTTCATCATTTAAAGCTTTTAGAATAGGCTTATATATGTAAGAGTATAAAAATAAAAACAGGGTGATAAATTTTGATTATTATTTGTTAAAAAATCAAAATTACTTAGAGTTAACTATATAAAAAGAAGTAAAATGCGAGAATTGAGCGAGCTTTTTCTCAATTGACTGTAGGCTTTCTTCATTTGAGTTTTAACTGTATTGACAGATAATTCTAACTGATTGGCTGCTTGAGAATATTTTAAACCTTCAATAGCGCAAAGCTCAAACACTTTGCGAACTCCCGGAGGCAATTTACGTATCTCATTGAACAGTAATAAAATATCATTCTCATCAAATTGATCGGTATCGGAAGCATCCCAAACTAAAGAAGCTGCCTGCTCCTCTTCCAATAACTCAATTTTTTTCTTAGCTTCTTTTAAGTACCTTAAGCTATCATGATAAACGCAGGTTTTTAAATATGCCTCAAAATTGTCGATAGCAGCGTAATTTCCTTTTTCCATTATTCGTAAAAATACGTCCTGTACGATATCTTGAGATTGATCAAAATCTTTAACATAGCTATACGATAATGCACATAACGGTTTATAATGCTTATCGAAAAAAGACTTTAATGTTTTTTGATCGCTGGCCAGAATAAGAAGATTAGAAAATGGATATAATAAGCAAATTCTACAGGTCTCAATAAAACCCTTACGATATTACAATTTTCTACCAAAAAATCATAATATAGTTTCAAAGAATAAGGAAAAAAGCTTTTATGATACGGATAGAAATGATAATTGGAAGAAATTATAATGAAAAATAAGTAGGAACTTAATAAAAATAAAAAACCCGCAAACAAATGTTTACGGGTTTTTCTATATATGTTATTATGTGGGCAATGAGGGATTCGAACCCCCGACCCCCTCGGTGTAAACGAGGTGCTCTGAACCAACTGAGCTAATTGCCCAATGCTTTATATCGCAAAGGTGGATATCAATAAATTTCATTAAAAAAGACTTCAACTTGGAAGTCTTTTTAGTGGGCAATGAGGGATTCGAACCCCCGACCCCCTCGGTGTAAACGAGGTGCTCTGAACCAACTGAGCTAATTGCCCGCTCTCGCTAGATTGCGGATGCAAATATAGGCTAGTTTTTCAATTCCACAAAGTAAAAATGAAAATAATTAAATTATTTCTGCAACAGTAAAAGTGCTCCCTCCAATAAAGATAATATCCTGCGAAGAGGCGTTATCAGCTGCCGCTTTATAGGCATCTGAAACCGAACCGAATACAGATCCATTTAAACCACAATTGGCTGCTTCTGCTTTTAATACTTTTGCTTCTAACCCCCGTGGAACATCTGGTTTACAAAAGTAATACGCCGCATCTATCGGAAATAAAGGCAGTATTTTCTTTAGATCCTTATCTGAAACAACACCAAGAACTACATGGAGATGATTGAAATCTTCTTCCTTTAATTGCTGTATCACATATTTTAAACCTTCAACATTGTGAGCGGTATCACAAATTACTTTTGGATCTTCATGAAGTATGTCCCACCGACCTCTCAATCCTGTATTGTCACGAACCTTTAAAAGTCCATTCTTAATATTGCTCTGTGATATTCTCCATCCTTCTGAAATTAGCTGCTGAAGTGCAGTCACAACAGTTTGAATGTTCTTTTTCTGGTATTTACCTTTTAAGTCGGAAGTGAAAGATACATTAGGGAGCTCTGAAGCAAATTCAATTGGAGCATTCATCTGAGAGGCTCTATTTAAAAACACCTTTTCGGTTTCCATCTGTTTCTCCCCGATTACCACTGGAATATCGGCTTTTATAATTCCAGCTTTTTCAAAAGCGATCTCTTCTAAAGTATCACCAAGCATTTGAGTATGATCTAAGCCTATATTGGTTATAATAGAAAGAACCGGGTTAATAATATTAGTAGAATCTAGTCTACCTCCCAACCCTACTTCAACTATAGCGATATCTACTTTCTCTTCTGCAAAATAATTGAAAGCCATTCCTACTGTCATTTCAAAGAAAGACAATTTATTCTCTTCCAGAAATTTCATGTTATTCGAAATGAATTCAACCACATTCCTTTCCGGAATTTCTACACCATTAATTTTAATGCGTTCCCGGAAATCCTTTAAGTGGGGAGAAGTATATAAACCCACTTTATAGCCCGCTTCTTGTAACACTGAAGCCAACATATGGCTGGTAGAACCCTTACCATTAGTACCTCCTACATGTATACTTTTAAAGCTGTTATGAGGATTTCCCAGAACAGCTTCAAGCTTGATAATATTAGTAAGGTCTTTTTTGAATGCTGAAGCACCTATTCTTTGATACATAGGCAACTGTTGAAACATCCATTCAACAGTTTGAGAATAATTGAGCATTATTCAGATAATTTGAAGTTGTAAATAATCGTTCCCACCTGTTTAGAAGGCGCATTAGAATCACTATTGAATTTTGTAGCCAGAGCCGCACGTCTTGCAGGATCCAACAAGCAAGCTGCATTATTCGTGGTTCCCTTTACGCCGGGAATAGCTCGTGTTACTTGCCCATTTTGATTTACTTCAATTTGCACAACCACCAAACCAGACTCATTACAATCCTGAACGATTCGTTCCTTATTTAAAGCACGTCTACCGCCTAATCGGTAATTTCCATCCCCATCTAGGCCACTGCCATTACCATAATAAGCACTGGCATTTGGGTCGCCGTCCCTACTTCCTTTATCTCCGGCTACCCTACTATCTCCTTCTCCTCCAGAAGCAGTTCCTTCACTTTTGGGGCCGTTAAGAATACTACTCATAGCATCAGTAGTAGATTTATCTGGCTTAGGATCCGGCTTTTTAGCAGGAGGAAGTTTTTTAGGTTCAACTTTAGTTTCCTGAACTACCGGTTTCTTTTCCGGTTTTTTAACCAGTACTGGAGCTTCTTCTACTTCTTGGGTTACCACTTCTTCCACTTCTGCTTTAGGTTGAGCCTCCTCTGGAGCAGTTGTTTTTTGAGGAGCTGATTTTATAGCTTCCGTAGGCTGTACTTCCCCCATCCCTTCATCTGAAGTTCCAAAATTTATAGCAATACCATTCTCTGGTGGCGGATCCAGAAATTTCAATCCAAAGAAAAGCAGCACCAATATTAATAACACGTGCAATACCACCGTAATGGCAAATGACTTTCTCTCGTGTTTTGTGTTAAGTAAACTCACTTATAGATTGTTATTTATTCTTATTTATCTGCGTCTGGTTTTACCGCTAAAACAATTTTGTATTTGTTTCTATTAGCAATATCCATAACATTTACAGCCTTTTCAATTGGCACACCTTCCTCAGCTCTCAATATAATAGTAGGATCTTCTACTCCTGTTAATTTCGTCTTCAACGTACTTTCCAAAGCACTTGCACTAACGCGATCACTATCAATATATATTTGCAAGTCCTTCGTGATACTCACTGAAAGACTGGAAACATTACTGGTCTTTCCTTTGGCTTTTGGCAAAATTAGATCTAGCGCTTCAGGAGTAATAGCGGGAGAAGTTAACATGAAAAATATCAACAACAAGAATACAATATCTGTCATGGAACTCATGCTAAAGTCTGCACTAACTTTATTTCTACTTCTTAAGTTCATATTAAGCAGGTTCGTTTAATAGGTCTAAGAAATCTACCGCTGTAGCTTCCATTTGATGCACCACCTTATCAGTTTTCACCACTAAATGGTTATACCCAATATATGCGATGATACCAACAATAAGACCGGCTACAGTGGTTGTCATTGCAGTATAAATCCCTTCTGCTAAAGACCCCATTTCAGCTTGTCCGCTACTTGTTGCCAACTCGTGAAATGCCAATACCATTCCAATTACAGTACCAAGAAAACCAATCATTGGAGCTGCACCTGCAATAGTTGCCAGAATACTTACATTTTTTTCTAGCTTATAGACTTCAAGTCTTCCTGCATTTTCAATAGCAGTGTTGATATCTTCTAATGGGCTACCAATTCTCGAAATTCCCTTTTCTGTTAATCTTGCAACTGGGGTATTGGTTTGTGCGCATCTAATTTTAGCCGACTCAATATTTCCATTGAGTACGCTATCTTTAATTTGAAGCATAAAATTACTGTCTACCTCGGTCGCCGATTTAATAGCAAAGAGTCTTTCAAAATAAATATATACCGCTACAAAAAGCAATATAAACAATATAGCGATGATAATCTGGCCTCCCACGCCACCGCTTAATAGTAAATCAAACAATGAGAGAGTTTTCTCTTCTACAACCGGCTCCAACTCTTGAGTTGTCTGTGCCAGTTCATCTTGCGCGAAAAAGTATAGCATAAGTTAATCTAGGTTTTTTAATGTAACGTGAGAATATATATTTAATTGTAAAGATAGTATTATACCAATTGCTTTAAAGCAATTTCAAAGGCTGTACTACCAATATTTGTTTTTGAACTATTGTTATTAAATGTATTTTGAATTGCATTTTTAATAGTGATAGAAGTATCATTAAATATAGCTTCATCTGTCATTTGCACACGTCTTTCCATAAAATAGGCAAATACACGCGCCATCCCACAGTTAGCTATAAAGTCGGGAATAACGCTTACCTTAGAATCGGTGTACTCCATAATAGGCCCAAAAAATATCTCTTTATCTGCAAAAGGAACATTCGCCCCACAACTAATAACTTCCAGCCCACCGTTGATGAGACCTTCAATTTGCGATTTTGTAACTAACCTTGATGCAGCACAAGGCGCAAAAATATCAGCACTTAAATTCCATACCTTCTCATTTAACTCTTCAAAAGGAATAAGATTAGGATGCTTTAGTGTATTTCCATCTTTGTTTAGGAATAGTTCTTTAATCTCTTCAAAAGAAAATCCTTCTTCATTTATCAATCCACCAACCCTATCAATAATTCCAATCACTTTAACTCCCATTTGAGCCAAATAAAAAGCTGCAGCCGACCCTACATTTCCAAAACCCTGGACAATTGCAGTTTTACCTTTTACCTCCCCTCCATAAATGTCATAATAATGCTTCACCGCTTCTGCTACACCATAGCCGGTAATCATATCGGCCACCGTATATTTTCGGCTAATATCAGGAGAGTAATTTTTATTTTCCAACACTTTTATCACCCCATGACGTAACTGGCCAATTCTATTTATCTTATCAGCTTCACTGGGTTGGAAATGTCCGTTAAACACCCCTTCCTGAGGATGCCAAACACCGCAATCTTCAGTAATTGGAATAACTTCATGAATTTCATCAACATTTAAATCTCCCCCGGTACCATAATAACTCTTCAACAATGGAGAAACCGCTTTATACCAGCGCTGTAAAACTCCTTTTTTACGAGGATCTTTTGGATCGAAATTAATACCAGATTTTGCACCTCCTATAGCAGGGCCTGAAACGGTAAATTTCACCTCCATCGTCTTGGCTAAAGAAAGCACTTCATTCATGTCTAAACCTTCACGCATTCTGGTCCCTCCCCCGGCAGCTCCACCTCTTAAAGAATTAATTACCGTCCATCCTTCTGCCTCGGTTTCCCGATCTTTCCAATTAAAAACAATCTCAGGAGCTTTATTTTCGTATATATTCAGTAATTCTTTCATATCAGTATGTTTGCAGGCAAATATAGAAAACATATAGACCTTATTTTATTAAATTCAAATTATTACGAAGCAAAGCATTTAGGATTATCAAAGCTTAAGCCAAATTCTGCAGTATTCATGAAATAAGGTGAATTCATAAAAATTTTTACAGAAAATCCTAAGTTCATTTATGATGCACTCCAAAATTCAGATATAGCAATCTATTCCAATTTAATTTCCACATTCGTAAAAACACCTGTTCATCATTGAATATTACTAAGCAAAATCTTATCTTTGGTCACAAAAAATTGAATTTTCTAAAAAAATAAATAGCTAATGGATTTTAAACTAACAGAAGAGCATATAATGATTCGTGATGCAGCAAGAGATTTTGCAAAAAGCGAATTATTAGCTGGAGTGATTGAAAGAGATGAAAAGCAGCAGTTCCCAACAGAGCAAATAAAAAAAATGGGGGAACTCGGATTTTTAGGAATGATGGCTTCTCCCGAATACGGCGGAGGAGGAATGGATACGGTATCCTATGTATTGGCTATGGAAGAAATTTCAAAGATCGATGCCTCTGCATCGGTTGTTATGTCTGTAAACAATTCTCTGGTATGCTGGGGCTTGGATACCTATGGTAATGAAGAGCAAAAAAAGAAATACCTAACTAAGCTTACCACCGGGGAATCTTTGGGTGCCTTTTGTCTTTCAGAACCAGAAGCTGGTAGTGATGCTACTTCTCAAAGAACAACTGCAATAGATAAAGGTGACCACTATATTCTGAACGGAACTAAAAATTGGATCACCAACGGGAATTCTGCCGACTTTTATATCGTTATAGCGCAGACCGATCGTGAAAAAAAACATAAAGGGATCAATGCCTTTATAGTTGAAAAAGGATGGGCAGGTTTTGAAATTGGCCCTAAAGAACAAAAACTAGGTATTAGAGGTAGTGATACACATTCTTTAATATTTAATGATGTAAAAGTCCCTAAAGAAAATAGAATTGGAGAAGATGGTTTTGGTTTTAAATTTGCCATGAAAACCCTTTCTGGTGGAAGAATAGGGATCGCAGCTCAAGCTTTAGGCATCGCAGCAGGAGCTTACGAGCTCGCTCTTGAATATTCTAAGGTGAGAAAAGCATTTGGTACAGAAATTTGCAATCATCAGGCAATTGCCTTTAAATTGGCAGATATGCACGTTTCCATTGAAGCTGCAAGACATTTAGTAATGAAAGCTGCTGTCGATAAAGATAACCACGAAAATTATGATCTTTCTGGAGCCATGGCTAAATTATATGCCTCACAAGTGGCGATGGATGTTTCTGTGGAAGCCGTACAGGTACATGGTGGAAATGGCTATGTGAAAGAATATCATGTAGAAAGGTTGATGAGAGATGCCAAGATCACTCAAATCTATGAGGGTACTTCTGAAATTCAAAAAATTGTGATTTCGAGAAGTATTCTTAACAAATAAACATCCGTTATCATTTATATTATAAAAAGCAGCCAATAGGCTGCTTTTTTGTTTCCGAAAAACTTTATTCCATCTGCCTTATATAATAGCTTACACCTTATTAAGGAAAATTCGTTTATTTAGTAAATTCATAAATCTGTATTTGATTAATGCGTCCCCCTTGGGCTATCGCCTTCGGGCTGGGCTTTACGCGCTACAGGGTAGCTAGCTTCTATCCCTAGCCGGAATAAAAGTATCCAACCAAGTGCCTAGCACAACTAACTTTTAAGCTCATTCACAAGTTCTTCCAACCTAAAAAAGCAGCTGGTTGTGGCTACTTTTTTAATGCTGATTAAGACTTCTTTTACACAGAGTTATATAAAACAAAAAACCCCTTCATCGGATGATGAAGGGGTTTTCAAAAACAAGGCGGCG
>NZ_JAKGTH010000009.1 GCF_021568705.1 Gillisia lutea | reverse complement strand
TAAATTAACAGCGTAAATCAATTTTAACCTGTAGCCATATTTCAGGACAAGACATTTAAGATGAACATCGAGCTAAAGAAAATAATTGATAAATCATATGAAGTTTTTGCCGATTATAAAGTCGAACAAACTCTTGATGTCTGTACTGAATGTTGCGTTACAAAAAGTGAAGAATTGGAATTAGCAAAAACTGATGTAAGAGGAATACCATTTGAACTTTTATACACATATCATACAGCAGGAAAACCACAGCAACCGAATATAACTGAATTCAAGCATTTTGCGCCAAGATATTTAGATTTAACAGCCAATCTAAAATTCGTATCACATTCGACTGAAATTGTTTTAAGATCATTCGGAGAAATCAATGAGTGGACCGATGAGGAAACCGAAATTTTGAATTCTTTCGGAAAAGAATTTTTCAAACATTGCTTAAATAGATATCCGTTACCTGAAAACGAACAAATTAGTTCGATTTTAGTTATGCTGGACAAGGAAAATTTTGGAATTGCAGATAAACTAAACAATTGGGAAAAGTTCGAAAATCTTAAAAGTACATTACATTTTAATGATTTAATTAATTACGGATTCAACGACAAGAAACCTGAAAAACTATCGACAGGATTTGCAGATGAAAAAACAAATAAAATCTTGTTTGATTGGGTTAATAATGCAAACACCAAACAAATTTTTAAGGAACGAATTGAAAGAACAATAATGAACCCAACTAACATTACTGACAAAAAACAAACAGAATTAAGTTGGGCTTACGATAGATTGAATTGGAAAAACGCACCACAACACCGTGTATAGCGCATTGCGGCTGAATTCCTAATCGGAATTCATTACAATTTGCTATCTTTCGGTTACTGCGGAAAATCATAGCTGACTTTCCTCAACGAGTCTTAAACAAAATCGTGTTTCATACTCAGAAAGATTTGTAACATACATTGTAATATGAAAAATATTTTATCTATAATCCTTGTTATGGCAAGCATTATCTCAGTTGCACAAAATCAAGATAATACTTTCTCTATTGACAAAAACACAGTACCAAAAACTTTTACAAATCCTGTATTAACGGGGTTCCATCCCGATCCTTCGATCTGCCGTGTTGGTAATGATTATTACCTAGTAAACTCAACATTTGTATGGTACCCAGGCTTACCAATTTACCACAGTAAAGACCTTGTAAACTGGAAACTTATTGGGCACGCAGTTGATCGTCCTAATATGGTTGATTTCTCAGGCTTACCTGATAAACTCGGTCTCTTTGCTCCTACTATTCGTTATAACGAAGGAACATTCTACATAATTAATACCTGCGTAGGCTGTAAAATGAATTTTTATATCACAGCAAAAGACCCTGCAGGACCATGGTCTGATCCTATTTGGCTCGATGCTCCTGGCATCGATCCTTCTATCTTTTGGGATGAAGATGGAACTTGCATATACACCGGTATGAAAAGTGTTGAAAAAGAAGAATGGCCTACACAAACTGTGGCATTTAACCAAGTATTAAACTTAGAGCAAAAAAAATTAGTAGGTGAAAGAACAGAACTAACTTACGGGCATGCAAACAATGCTTCATATACTGAAGGACCGCACATTTATAAAATTAATGGTAAATATCTTTTAATGGTATCTGAAGGAGGAACAGGCCTCTACCATGCACTTACCGTTCATCATAGTGATTCAATCAATGGCCCGTATATATCAAATTATATTAACCCTGTTCTCACTCATCGTCACTTCGGAGAAGACTTTCCTGTTCATGCAATCGGACACGGAGACTTAGTTCAAACTCAAAACGGCGAATGGTGGTGTATTATGCTTGGGAAACGTCGCATTAATAAAACTACAACACTCGGTAGAGAAACATTCTTAGCTAAAGTTGAATTTGAGGATAATACCCCTGTTTTCAACCCAGGAAAAGGAAAAGTACTTATGAAACAAACCCGTCCAGATTTACCATGGACGCCCGTACCAAAAGAATCAAAACGTGATAACTTCGAAGGTAATAAACTGGGTATGAAATGGTATACAATACGCACACCAAAAGAAGACTTTTATACAGTAAATGATGGAAAAGTAACACTTAATCTTCGTAAAGAAGTTATGGATAGCCTTGTAAACTCTTCTATCTTAATTCAACGAATAAAACACCACAAGTTCGAAGCTTCAACAAAAATGAGCTTTTCTACAAAAAAAGATAATGAACAAGCAGGTTTAACTATTTACCGTACTAACCAGAACCATTTCAAACTACTAAAAGACAAGAACTCTCTAATATTATTAAAGTCTCACCTTGGAGAACAAACTGAAATAGCTCGCATTCCATATACCCACAAAGACGTATACTTCCATGTTAAAGGAAACGACCTTGTGGTACAGTTCTGGTATGGTAGATCAGAAAACAAACTCCAACCTATTGGAGAAAAGCAAAACCTCATTGTAATTGCAGACGGACAAGGAAACACACAATTTAATGGCCCAGGAGTTGGTATGTACGCAACTAGCAACGGTAAAGAATCTAAAAACAGTGTGATTTTTGATTGGTTTGATTATAAACCATTAACATATAAAATGGAGAGTGAAAATGAATAAAATAAGATAATCCTTAAAAGATAAAGTACAAAAAGCATAACACATGGTATAGCGCATGTGAATTTTGAAGGTTTTCGAAGGTTTGTGACTCGTAAAAAAGTCGGAGTAAATCGATAGTGATCGCTTCGTAATCCTACACAAAAACATATCACAAACCCCTGTAATCCATTACCTTAAAAAGATAATTGCTCAAAAGTCATATATTTAGAGAAACAAATCTCTAATGTTTAAAATCTTCCGTAAGATCCGTCAAAACCTGCTCAGGAAAAATAAAGTTTACAACTTTATAATTATAATTTATAACTATTTGAATATTCAAAGATTAGATCCCATTCCAAACCTACTGGAAGCCTTATTTTTAGTATAACCAATTGATTAGTAATGAAGATCTTCAGAAAAATTCGCCAGCGACTACTTACAGAAAACAAGTTCAGCAAATATCTTATTTATGCAATTGGTGAAATAGTACTGGTTGTCATCGGGATCTTAATTGCCTTACAAATCAACAATTGGAACCAGGCCAGAAAGGATAACCAGACCTTAAAAGAATACCTGGGAAAAATAAAGGTTCACACCTTAGAAGATCTGCGCATTCTGGATACCTTAACAAAGTATAGAACACAAACAGCAACACAATGTAAAAAAGCCCGAGTACGTATATTAGATAAGACAGAAGACCAAGACCTTATATTATTTATGTCTTGCGGCGTCGCCTTTGCAGATTACTATTTCAAACCTAATACTAGCGGATATGAAGCCCTGAAAAATTCAGCCTATTTTGGAAAAATAAACAATACCCCCCTGGATTCTCTTTTGACAAGCTATTACAGCATAGTAGAAGACATTGCCGAAAATGAAAAAAGTTATAATGAATATGTAGTAAATCAGGAAACCTATCTTTCTACCCAATTCGATACCTCCTTGATTCTCGCTTCAGCTTTTTTGCCTCAGGATTCCTTAAAAATAAGAGCCACACCCCAATCTGAGTATTACCAAGTCTTTGCAGAATATACTGCGTCTGCTCCTTATCGAAATGTTGTTAGCTTAGCAGCCTTTCAATTAGATGCCATGGTTTATCAGTATAGTCAATTAAAATATGTAGGCACGAGAGTCATTGAAGAAATTGATGTGCAAACTAAAGATTAAGGTTCTTACCTGGCTTTCAAAAACTATTGAGTATAAAAAGGCGAAATTTAATGAGTAATTATAAGAGGTTATGACTAAGAAAGAAATAAAACGAATACTCAGAATAATATTTATAATTGCAAGTATATCTTCTTTATGGTTTGTGCCTTGGATCTTGGTAAAGGCCTGGATTTTACCACTCCCTGAAACGGTTCAAGAGCAGCTAAATGAAGGAATCGATCACGGATTCGATGGAATGATTGTTTATGTGGACCAGGCAGGAAAATCTCCTGAATTTTATGCGGCTGGCTGGCACGATCGGAAAGAGAAAATACCCGCCTACCCGCAAGCCCTATTCAAGATTGCCAGCATTACCAAGCTTTATGTCGCTGTTGCTACCGTAAAATTAGTCAAAGCAGAACGTTTGTCTTTGGATAAAACACTCAATGAATACTTTCCAGAACTTGGGGCAAGGATTGAAAATTCAGACAAAATAACATTAAGGATGATGTTACAGCATAGGAGTGGAATCCCCAATTTTGTGGATCACCCTGACTATTGGACAGAACCTCCAGAAAGTAGACAGGAAACACTGGAATACGGCTTGGATTTACCGGCTAACTTTGAACCAGGAGAAGACTATGGTTACTCAAATACCAATTATATGTTGATTGAAGATCTTATTAAGAAAGTGGTGGGATATTCACATCAGCAATATATAAAGGAGGAAATTTTGATACCACTAGGGTTGAAAAACACCTTCGGTTCGCTGCATGAGGTGAATTTAAATAATGTAATGAGCGGCTATTATGTGGGAATTGAGAAAGATTTTAAAACAGAAAACATAGGTTTAATGATAGCCACAGCAGAAGATGTGGGTATATTTCTGAGAGCATTAAACGATGGTTCAGTATTTAATGAGGGAGAGCAGGAAATTTATTCTACTGTTTATGAATACGAACACACAGGCCTGATGGTTGGCTATCAAAGTATTGCGAAATACTATCCAGGTATTGATACAGTAATTATTCAATTCAACAATACTACAAACTTTGAAGGATATGAATGGAACCTAGCGGAGATCATATATGGTCGTATTGTAAAAATTATAAAAAAGAAAACAGTAGATGATAACAAAATTTTGCAATCATCCCTTAAATAACTAAAAGAAACATTACCTCAACAAACTAAAATTAAGCCAATAAATCTGTCTCCCTTACTTCAACTGGCCACAAGCCTATAAAGGTGAGTCAGAATAATTTTCAACCACAAAATCTCCCCAATCCGCAATAGATTGGACTAATGGAATCAAAGTTTTCCCGAAGTCTGTTAATGAATATTCTACCTTTAAGGGAGGCTTCGAAGTATATACTTCCCGATTAATCAATCCATCTTCTTCCAAAGCCTTTAATTGTAGACTCAAAGTTCTCTCAGTGACTGTGGGCATTTCTTTTCTCAACTCATTATAGCGAAGCGTTTTATTCATTAAATGATATAAAATTACCGTCTTCCATTTTCCTCCTATAATCCCCATAGTCAGGCTTGCACAGCAGGGGTACTCACTACCTTTAAACTTTAATTTTGTAGGCTCTTTTGCTTCCATAAAATTATACTATCCTTTTTGACCGTTATTGCAAAGATAGATAACTATATATAAGTTTGCAACTATAAAAAGTATAGTATTTAAAATAAGTATATTATGGAAGGAATGTTGTTAAAAGAGTATGGTGAGAATTCAAAGTTTGAACCAGAACAAGTTGAAAAACCAATTTTAAAAGAATATCAGGTTTTGATTAAAATATCAGCCTCCAGTGTTAATACAGTGGATACCATGATAAAAAACATGGGAGAAGATCTTCCTTTTTCTCCTAAAACTCCGGCTATTCTGGGAATGGACTTTGCCGGTACTGCCGAGGCAGTGGGAAAGGACGTAACAAACTTTTCCATTGGAGATGAAGTTTATGGTTGTGCAGGTGGTCTGGGAGATCTTCAAGGAACATTAGCCGAATATATCGCTGCTGACAGCAGATTGATTGCTCATAAACCCAAAAATATAACAATGCGTGAAGCAGCTGCCATACCTTTAGTAGGCATTACTGCTTATGAAGGTCTAACTCGTGCGAATGTTCAAAAAGAAAATAACGTATTGGTTCATGGCGGTGCCGGAGGAGTTGGTCACCTAGCAGTCCAATTAGCCCGACATTTTGGAGCTAACGTTTCAGCAACAGGTAGTGGAGAAAAGCAAATGAAGATTATTCAAGGCTATGGTGCCTCCTCTATTGATTACACAACAGAGGATGTTGAATCCTACGTAAATAAACATACAAATGGAAATGGTTTTGATATTGTGTTCGACACGGTTGGTGGTGAAAACTTGAAAAATTCATTTGAAGCAGCGGCCTTGAACGCACAAATTTCTACAACAGTTTCATTACTTGAACTAGATCTCTCACCGGTTCATTTCAAAGGTTTGACGCTTCATGTTGTGTTTATGCTCATTCCAATGATATATAATTTTAAGAGAGAGGATCACGGTAAAATCTTAAGTGAATTAACTAAAATTATAGAAATAGGAGCTGTAAAGCCTTTACTTGATGAACAAAAATTTTCAATGAAAGAAGTGGGAGAAGCTTATGCACATCTTGCAAGCGGAAAAGCTACTGGAAAAGTGGTGGTGGAAAACTAAATACTGAGAAATGAATATAAGAATAACTTCCATCCCCGTTATCTTTTTATTATTCATATTAGCTTCATGCAATCAAAATGAAGAGAAACATATTGAATTTGAAAATGATAGGCTGGAGCAAATAGAAAACCATACGAATAAGGTAGTGTTGAGTTCAGAAGTTAAGTGGGAAAAACTTAACCCGGTGAGAGGAGATGATAGTCCACAGGCAGGTACCATTAGGGGTAATAGAAATGGAACCAAACCCACTGGTTTTTTAGCAAAGTTTGCAGATGGTTTCTCCTCACCTCCACATATCCATAATGTTACTTACAGGGCGGTAGTCATCAAAGGATCCATTCATAATGATGATCCCAATGCTTCAACTATGTGGATGAAACCGGGAAGTTTCTGGACCCAACCAATTGGTGAATCTCATATTACTTCTGCAAAAGGGAATGAAAATATAGCACTTGTTGAAATTGATCATGGACCATATTTAGTACAACCTATTGAAGAAGCGTATGATAATGGCGAACGTCCGGTTAACATAGATGCTTCAAATATTGTTTGGCTGGGAAGTGACAAATCAACCTGGATTGATTCAAAAAGTGATGTGCAGCTAAGTTTTCTATGGGAAAACAAGCAGAGTCGGAGCATTTTTATAAAATTTCCAGCATCTTACACTGGTAAATTGGAAAGTAACGGAAGTGCATTGCATGCGGTGATTATTCAAGGAGAGTTAAATTATGATATGCCGAAACAAAAACAAAAAATTCTTGATGCCGGTAGCTATTTCAGCTCGATTGATACGGCTATTCATACGATTTCAAATGTAACTCAACAAGATGTGCTTGTATACATAAGAACCAACGGAAATATTAAAATTTATTAAAATGAAAACTATTCTTATTACAGGAAGCACGGACGGTATTGGTAAAGTGGCTGCTATTAAACTGGCAAAAGCTGGACATATAGTCTTACTCCACGGAAGAAATGAAGAAAAGCTAAAAAAGTCTGTATCTGAAGTAAAAGAACTTTCTGGTAATGATAAAATACGGGGTTTAATAGCAGACTTTTCAAATTTCAGAAGTATTAAAAATTTAGTCGCTGAAATTTCCAAGGAGATTCCATCAATTGATATACTAATCAATAACGCAGGAGTCTATAAAAGCCCTGTAGAAAACAATCAGAACGGTTTAGATATACGTTTTGCTGTCAATTATTTTGCTCCTTATATTTTAACTAATGGCTTAATCTCCCTGCTGAAAAGAGGCGATTCCCCACGTATAATCAATTTAAGTTCAGCAGCACAGGCTACAGTTTCTCTAAGAGCACTTGAAGGAATTGAAACCATATCTATGCAAGAAGCCTATGCCCAAAGTAAATTAGCTTTGACTATGTGGAGTTTTAATTTTGCCGAAACATATCCAGAAATTACGACAATTGCAGTAAATCCTGGTTCCCTATTAAATACAAAAATGGTAAAAGAAACCTTTGGTCATCATTGGTCTCCTGCAGATAAGGGAGCTTCTATTCTATATGAAATCGCTTCATCTGAAAAGTACAAAAATAGCAGCGGCAAGTATTATGATAACGATCAGGGTGGCTATAATGAGGCACATAAGGATGCTTATGACCGGAAAAAGATTACAAACTTATTAGCAACAACAAAAAACAAATTAGATGATCAATACGATAAGAATTACAATTAATCATGCTAGGTTTGCTTCAAGAAATAATTTCGGAATCGAATTAAAGCAATAAGCATTTATCCAGTTTTTGAACTGGAGTATAGCAATAACATGGGCAACTGAATCATAGAAGATTTTGATCTAGTTTAATTGAGTTAAAAGTTAAACTATTAGATTTTTTTAATAGTCATATGCCAATAACATATCTCTGCTTACAACTTATATATAAAAGCACTAAATTTAGGTTCAGAACTTACTAAAACATTTAAATCGACATAACTGCAATCATATATGCACAAGTCATGTTTAGTATACCAAGTCGTTAAATTATTGTAATTCATGGATGAAACATCAAGTTTATGATTTTAAAAATTAATTTATTTCTATTTATTGCATTTAACTCAACACTGATTGCACAAAATTCTTTACCCCATGTCGGCAAGGGCAAAATTGAGAGGATCGAGAATTTTCAGTCAGAATACGTCACAGCAAGAAATATCGATGTTTGGTTACCAGAAACATACAGCCCTCATACCAAATATGCGGTACTATATATGCATGACGGACAAATGTTGTATGATGCTGAAAATTCCTGGAACAAACAAGCCTGGAACGTTGAGGAAGCAGCTTCAAAATTATTAGAATCAGGTTCTGTTAAGCAATTTATAATAATTGGGATTTGGAATGGGGGAAGTACAAGACATGCCGACTACTTTCCACAGAAACCTTTTGAAACTCTCTCAAAGGTAGAAAAGGATACGGTTTCAAATCATTTAAAAAATTCCCATGTTTATATAGAGCATGCTTTTAAACCTCAATCTGATAAATATTTAAGTTTTATTGTTAAAGAATTAAAACCCTATATAGATGAAAATTTTTCAGTTCATTCAGATATGAAAAATACTTTTATTGCTGGAAGTAGTATGGGAGGCCTCATATCCATTTATGCTATGTGTGAGTATCCAAACATTTTCGGAGGCGCAGCTTGTCTGTCTACTCATTGGACTGGTACTTTTACACCAAATAACAATCCGGTTCCGCAATCATTTCTGAAGTACTTAGAACAGAATTTGCCGAATCCAAAAAATCACAAAATTTATTTTGATACCGGAGATCAAACTCTGGATAGTTTATATCCAGCTATTCAAAGAAGAGTAGATAGAATCTTAATTAAAAATGGATTTAACTCCAGTAATTGGAAGACCGAATATTTTCCAGGAGAAGGGCATAGTGAGAATGCCTGGTCAAAACGAATTCATATCCCGTTTAGATTTTTATTACAAAAATAACTTCTACCAATTACGATTCATCTCCATTTTCAATTAATCGAAATTGTATGAATTCAAAAACTCAGAATGAAACTGTAAGTTCTCTCAAATCGTCCTCTCGCTCTCGCAACTGAAGATAATCGATTTTATTAAAAAGACTAGTTCTATCGCGGGGGTGAAGGCTTGAATATAAAATTAAGTTTAAAGAGTTTCAAACTTTCTTAATTTTATCCAGATTCATTATAGATTTCAATTCTTCGTGGTAGACTTCTATTCTTGCATGGGCAGTTCCATCAATTAATAAAATTACTATGAGCATTGTAATTGTTGTGATACCAATTGCGCGCCAAGTTGGAGTATTAATAAATAGAATTAATAATGCTGCGATAATAATTAAAATGGGAATGACCTTAAATACAATGGTGTACTCCTTTAATGTACTTTCAGAACGTTCAATCTCAGATTGGTAAAAGGCAGGTGCGTCATCGTTATATGCTTTTTCAAATTGGATAATTCTTGATTTGTTGGTGTAGAAAAGCCCGAGACCTATTGTCAGAAGTAATAAACCTGCAACCATGGTTGGAATAATATAGGCTTTCGCTAGATCTGTTTTCCCCAACTGCCAAAATCCAAGGCTTGCAATTAAAAATAAAATTGCAAATAAGATAAAAAAGCGTGTTGAGAATACTTCTGCTTTCGCCCATTCTGTGGCTATTTTTTGTAGTTCCATTTTTTTAATTTAGTTTAAATTTCTCCCTGTACTCGGTTGGAGTGATTCCTTCTTTTTTCTTGAACAATCTCGAAAAATAGGGTGGATATTCAAACCCTAATTCGTATGCAACTTCCGAAACACTTTTATTTGGTTGCAATAGTATATGCTTTGCTTCATCAATTAAATACAAGTGCACATGTTCGGTTGTAGTTTTACCTGTTTCTTTTTTCAGAGTATCGCTTAAGTAACGTTGCGAGACTGATAATGTATCAGCAATTTGTTCTATGCTTGGAATACCTTTTTCTCGAAGTTGTCCTGATTCAGAATGTTTGAGTAAATACTGATTAAGTTGCTCCAATAAATCGTTAGATATTTCTTTTCTATTTAAAAACTGCCTTTCATAGAAACGGTTGGCATATTTTAACAGCGTTTCCAATTGAGAAATAATGATCTCTTTGCTAAAGGCATCTTGGTTGTTTTGATATTCAATTTCAATATTTTCTACTATTGATTCCATTTGCTTGTCTTCTTTGGGAGAAAGGTGCAATGCTTCATTAGTTGAATATGAAAAAAAACCATATTTCTTAATTTGTTGGGCTAACCCTGTCCCTTTCAAAAAATCTTGATGAAAGTTTATTGAAAAACCTTTTTGCTCAAAAATCACGCTATTATCCCATTTTAAGACTTGTCTTGGCGAAATGAAAATCAATGCGCCATTTGTGAAATCATATTTAGTTCGACCATAATTTAAATTTCCCTCGACATATTTTTTAAAACTAATAGAATAACAATCATTTGTAATTGGTGGTGAGCTTTCCCTTGGACAAGGAAGATAACCATCACCTCTGGAATTGAAAACACTCAACATAGGATGCTCCGGTCGAGGCAGACGTAAGTAATCTAAATAAGATGATAGAGTTTTAAAGTGTTGCATAATACTAATTTAAATATTCCATTTTAAACCTGTTTCTCTTTCTGTATGCTCCCAAAGTTTTTTAGCCACAGCCTTATCTTTTGCGTGTGGTTCTATCTTGTGGTCTCCCACTGGACCTGTCCAATTGTTTCTTCCTGTTGGCCCATAAAAACCACTTTCGTCAAGATCCGGCTCAGTTGCACACATTAATTGCGGATAAGCGCCTTTGTCAGCTGATTGTACCATTGGTGTTAATTTCATTATTTGCCAAATTAAGCGAGTTATTAAATTACCACTTGTTTTTATTAATGATGTTCTGGAAGCACCTGGATGACAGGCATAAGTCCTAACATCATACTTTCCAGCATTTCTTAAGCGGTCTTGTAATTCATAAACACACATTATTTGCGCTAATTTACTTTGACTATATACACCATTTGGGCTATATTTTTCATCCCAATTCATATCGTCAAATTGTATGGTTTTAATCCCTAAATTATAACCCATACTACCTACTACAACTATACGTCCTTGGGATTCTTCAATCAGCGGAAACAATAAAGTTTGAAGAGTGAAATTTCCAAAGTGATTTGTATCCATCTGACTTTCCCATCCATCTATCGTAAGAGTTTGTTTTGGTACTTGAGCAATAGCAGCATTACAGATTAGTGCGTCAATTTGAGAAACTTTTTTAAGAACTTCTTCAGCTGCTTTTTTCACTGATGCTTGTTCTGCCAAATCCATTTTTATTGAAGACACTTCAATGTCATTCCCGAGTTCTTGTTTTAAAGCTGTAATAGTTCCTTCTGATTTTTTCGGGTTTCTATTAAGCATCACAACTTTTCCGCCTTTTGATAGCAATATTTTTACTGCTTCAAATCCCGTTCCGCTTGTAGCACCTGTTATGACGTATGTTTTACCTTTCAAATCTCCAATTCTATCAGGTGTCCAACCTTTTTTACCAAATTGATGTGTCTTCATCTTGTCTATTTTTAAATGATTAAAATTATAAGACAAAGGTCAGGCGGAAGTAAGCTTAACTCTTTATACAGATTTTCGAATGTTGTATACATTCTGGTTTATATAAAAAATGTCCAACTCATTAAATAGTAAATATGAATAAAACATCCCTCCTCAAAATATACAATCAATTTTACTATTTGATCAATTTTTTTTGAATGTGTCGCTACTGTGTAAAACAACGCCTCATCGAAAATAACGGGTAGTTTGCTGAAAATTACTATTTTAGAGACCAACTATTAAACAATTAAGCCGACTAATGCGCATACTAATTCCCGCAACTCGTGATAGCTTTGGCCGGTAGACACAATACAAAAGAATGCGCTTTCCTATTATTGCGAAATATTGATCAAAATCGAGAAGAATGAGTAATACTTAAAAACTAGAATAAAAAAATCCGCTCAAGAGAACTTGGCGGATTTTTATTAGATAGTAAGTTTAAAAAAATAACTAAATGCTATATCTCTAAGAAGCCTATAGTTTATCGGTTTAATATTATTCGGAATGTTTTAGTTCCTCTTTGTGTTTTCAATCGAAGAAGATATACTCCCGGAGCCATTCCTTCCCCATCGATTTCTACAAAATATTGATCTCCTGGTGCAGCACTTCCCTGCTTAATTTGAGTAATAAAAGCTCCTTTTGAATCGTATAGGCTCACTATATAATCCCCTCCCTCCTGTACTACAAAATTTAAAGTAGCCATCGCCGAGAATGGGTTTGGATATACTGAAAGTACATCGCTTAGTGCTTCTTCTGTACTTTGAGTAGAAATACTGGTTTTCATTAAAGGGTCTAATGATAGTGTTGCTTGTAAGGAGGCTACCTGTGGAGTGTTAAACACCACATCTACCCAATAATTACCACTTTGATAGGTTTGATCTGGAAAGCTGGGTGTTCCTGAATACTTATAAACGCCATTGCCCCCATCTTCTCCATTTGCTAATGCCCTAAGTGGATTATTAACTACGGCTGAATTGAAATATTGATTATCTGCCGAATAATATCCATTACTACTATGATAGGATACCACATAAGTAGTATTAGCAGTGATAGGTACCACACTGCTAAAAGACACCTCTTGCCATCCGGAAGAAGTTTCATTAGTAAAAACTGCTTCTGCCAATAGCGTACCTGTTCCACTATATAATTGTCCGGTATGTGTTCCCGTATTTCCACTCTGTTTGTAGAAACGAACTCCTGTAATTTCTCCATCCTGAGTAGATCTAAACTTCATACCTAACTGTAGTCCCTGTCCATCGCTAAAAAGAATATTACTTGGAATATCCGTGGGTTCAAACACCGTGCACGGACACACGGGTACCTGAGGATCTACTACGCTTACATTTACCGCAACCGAGGTGGTAGTGGCTCCCTCATTATCGGTAGCAACAGCAGTTAGAATATAATTCCCCGTTGCAACATTTGACCAATTAAAACTGTATGGACTACTTAAATCTTCTCCCAGCTTAGTAGATCCTTGAAAGAATTCTACCTTTGTTATTGATCCGTCAGCATCAGAAGCTGAAGCTTCAAAAATAATATCTGTTGGAGTTGTTAAATCAGTATTATTTATAGGAGAAGAAAGAGTAATTGATGGCTCTATATTAAGAGCGGTACTTGTATTAAAAACTGCATCAACCCAATAATTTCCACTTTGATAGCTCTGATTTGGGAAACTTGGATTTGTGGCGTACCTGTACACTCCATTAGGTCCATCTTCGCCATTTGCCAGTCCTTTCAATTTTACATTTTCCACCGCACTACTAAAAAATTGATTGCTTGCCGAATAATGACCATTATTAGTATGATACGAAATAATGTAAGTGGTATTTGCGAGAATGGGAACCGGTGTTGAAAATGCCATTTCCTGCCATCCTGAAGATGTTTCATTTGCAAAAACCACCTCAGCAAGTAAAATACCACCTAAGCTATACAATTGCCCCGTATGTACTCCAGAATTTCCTATTTGTTTATAAAACCGTACCCCTGTAATATAACCATCTTCTATGGCTCGAAACTTCATCCCTAATTGCAACCCCTGTCCTTCACTAAATAAATTGTTGGTCGGGTAATCTGTTGACTGAAATACTGTACATGGGCAGTCTGGTGAAGGAGGATCGGCTACAGTTATATTTATTGCTTCTGAGGTGGTAATTTCACCTTCATTATCAGTAGCTATGGCAGTTAAAGAGTAATTTCCAGAAGAAACATTGTTCCAGTTGAAGCTATATGGACTATCTAAAACTTCCCCCAGTTTGGTTGTACCTTCGAAGAATTCAACTTTAGTAATAAATCCATCAGCATCTGAAGCAGATACTTCAATAAGAACGTCAGCTGGCGATGTAAATTCTGTATTTTCTACAGGAGAATCAATTGTAACTACCGGCGGGATACTTATATCTTCACCGAAATTAAAAACTGCATCAACCCAATAATTACTACTTTGATAACTCTGAGTGGGAAAAACAGGAGTATTAGAATATCTGTAAACTCCGTTAGATCCGTTTTCTCCATCTGCCAATCCCCTTAAGGGCTCATTTAATACATCATTGATAAAAAATGGTGTATCGGCAGAATAATACCCTTCGCTACTATGATACGAAATAACATATGATGAATTTGCTGTTACAGCTACTGGATTTGAAAATGCCACTTCCTGCCAACCCGATGCCGTTTCATTGGTAAAAACAGCTTCAGCAAGTAAAGTCCCTCCAATGCTATATAATTGTCCCGTATGCGTACCGGTATTACCGCTTTGCTTATAAAATCGCACTCCGGTAATATATCCATCTTCCATGGTTTGAAATTTCATACCAAGTTGAAGTGCTTGAACATCGTTCCAAAGCTCATTGTCAGGGATATCTGTTTGTTCAAATACGGTACATGGGCAAACTCCCTTCACATTTACATTCACTATGGAGGATACCGAGGATCCGCCCTGATCATCAATTACTTTTGCAGTTATAGCGTAAGCTCCTTCCGGTACATTCTCCCAGTTAAAACTGAAAGGACTTGTTAAAACTTCCCCGAGCTTATTTACACCTTCATAAAATTCAACTTTAGTTACAGAGCCATCGGTATCTAAGGCATCTGCCTCAATGATAATTTGTGCAGGAGCGGTAAAATCAGCATTATTACTAGGGGCAGTTATAGCGATAGATGGCTGTTCATTTAAGCCATAGACCGCATTGAATTCACCTGTCGATGCAGGAAAAAACACATATTCCATACCCTTTATATTCTCTTTTCTGAAGGTCACCGGGTTACCATTTGAAGTTATGCTTGAAACCTGTAAATTATCTTTTACAAAAGGAAGCATTCCTTCCAATTTATGAGCTCCATTTGCTACGCTCATAGAAAAATTTAGTATATTTTGATTCCAGCTAAGAGTATGAAACGTAGATTCGTTTCGTCCATCCAGCCAGGTAAGGATTTGTTTTGAAGAAATAACAGGTACATCTCGAGATTTTGCTGAGGCTATAATATATTCTGAACCCTCAGAGGTATCTGCATCTGTATGCATATTGGCACAAAACACCCCATAATATCCTTCAACCCCTAATGCCTTATCAAGTAATTCATCGATCGTTTCTGGAAAACTTTGACCGGACTCATCTGTCATTTGAGTATTTAACTGATAAATATCAATTAAAGAACCATCAAGATCTGCAAACCTCATAGCCATTCCCGACCCTGTAAACAATCCTGGTCTATCCTGCACCCATGTCTCCGGCCAGTAATAATAATTTGCATCCAAACGAATACCATTAGCCACTTCTAACTTGGGTTGTGACGCCCAATCACTAAAAGCGATACAGTGAGTGCGATTGGTAACCGGATCGGACAGGCTTGGATAATTAGATTGCATCGTAGCCAGTTGTGATGTTAAATCATTCTCTAAGGATTGATATGTATAATCTGCACAATTAGAGCTTAAGTGCAGTGCTATTTCAAAACCCTGATCTTCAAAATATTTTGCCTCCTGGTTAGTAATTGGGGAATTAGGATAAATATAAGAACTCCCTCTAATAGCTCTCCAATCGGCAACGGCAGCAGCACTATTATCATCACTTAATTCTAAATAATGATCGAACCTGGCTTTTGTTCCACCACTGGCATGATCATCACCCGTCATTACAACAGCTGCTTTCAGGCCTCTTGGTAAATACCAAAAGCGCGGTAGAGGCTTTTTATTGTTTTGAATTATAATATTAGCTAATAATCGTTGTTGCTCATCGGCTTGCGGTATAGCTACTTTATCTAAGTCTATCCAATCTGGAAAGAACATATCATTAGAACGAATAGGACTGGACCCATCTCTTTCCTGCCCTGCCCATAATGGATTTCCTTGTCGTGTATATACAACCGAGCGAGCTAAATCGTAAGTAAAAACAACAGCTTTTCCACCATTTGTTCCCACCTCATAGCTACTTACTGCAGGATAAATGGTTGCTGTATTGGCATCAGAATACAATGTTGCCAGGCTGGTAGCCCCATTCAAGGTATATAGGTCGGCCGCGCTGTGGTATTGTATAGTCTCACTCACCAAACCTTTCCCAGGTCCTGAAGTAGTGTTTATTAAAAGGTATTTATCAGATAAAGAACCTCCAACCGCAGTTAAACCAACATAGGGTGCTAACCTGGTATCCGGTTTAAAAGCTATTATAGTTCCCCCTGCATCTACCCAATTTCCTAAAAGAAGTGCTTGCGCATCTGTCACCGGTATTTCTCCAATTAATATAACATCGTACAGGTCTAACATATTCGATGTTATAGTAGAAATATCAGATGTAATAAACTCATTAAGCCCTTCGGCAAGTAAGATCTCAGATAAATAAGTGCTGAAAGGATTGGTTGCAGAGGTTATTACAAGAATTGGTTCCCCTGCTATATAAGCTGAAGCGCTTGTTGAATATAAATCTAATTTAGGACTGAATTCTGCTATATTTGAAGGTGAAGCAGTTTTTGAAGTAAGGTTTATCACACCTTCCTCGTCCATTCCCTCATCTACACTTTCAATTACCTTTACCTCATTTGGCTTCCCAATAAATCCTTCAGTAAAATTTGTATAGATTTCAGTGTTCTTGCTGTTATTTCTGTAATTATTAACCCCTTCTAAGGTCGACGCCATCAATTTCCCCTCTCCAAACACTGAAAAAGAACATGCTAAAAAGATGCTGGTACTAATTAAAGAAATGCGTAAAAATAAAGGTACCATAAGAATGAAATTTTAAAATTATTAATTGATATTCATATGAATAAAACCCATTTTTTAAATAAAACGGTCCTACCTAATATGAAGTATCCTAAAAGTCTGTATGCCATTACGGCTTTGCAACCTAACCAGATAGATACCGTTAGTTAAACGCTCTCCATTGATTTCAACAAGCTTCTGCCGACCAGCTTCAGCTTTCCCCTCTTGGATTACCGATATCAACGAGCCTTTCGAATCGTACAGACTAACAACATATTCTCCTCCTTCCTGTAACACAAACGCTAGTGTAGTTATGTTGGAAAAAGGGTTGGGATACACCTGAATACTGTCTTGGTTACCCAATTGTGCTTTCTGAGCATTCTCAGGAGTGGTTTTCTCCAGCTGGCTGGCAGTTTTAATAGAAGTGACAACCTGCGTTTCGAATATTACATCAACATAATAGTTGCTACTATCATAACTCAAATTTGGAAACACAGGATTACTGGAATAGCGATATACGCCATTTTCACCATCTGTTCCGTTTGCTAAACCTATGAGAGGAGAGTTGTTAACTTCTCCATTAAAAAAAGAGTCATCTGCTGAATAGTATCCGTCAGCACTATGATAAGATATCACATAGGTGGTATTGGCTGTAACTGACACCGGTGCTGAAAATGATGCTTCCTGCCAGCCTGAAGCAGTCTCATTCGTGAAAATAACCTCCGCTAATAACGTACCTGTACTGCTGTAAAGTTGACCCGTGTGGGTTCCTGTATTGCCACTTTGTTTATAAAAACGGATTCCTGTTACAAAACCATCTTCTACAGATTGGAATTTCATACCCAGCTGCAATCCTTGTCCGTCACTCCATAGAGGACTGGAAGGAACATCAGATGTCTTGAATACTGTACAAGGACATATAGATGCCGGACTATCTACCGTAATATTCACTGCCGAAGAAGTAGTACTAGCTCCTGCATTATCGGTAGCTATGGCCGTTAAGGAATAACTACCTGCTACAACATTATCCCAATTGAAAGTATATGGCGTATCAAGATCTTCCCCCAGCTTTGTTGTACCCTCATAAAACTCCACTTTAGTAATACTACCATCAGCATCTGCAGCGGTTACATCTATATTTATGGTTGCAGGGGCTGTGAATGATGCATTATTTGAAGGAGAACTAATGGAAACTGTTGGTGAACTATTATTGGGATCAATTATACTGATATGCACTACGGAAGAGGTAGTGATAGCTCCCTGATCGTCTTCTGCTTTGGCAGTAAGAATATAAGTTCCCACCGTAGCATTTTCCCAAGTAAAAGTGTAGGGACTACTTAAAACTTCTCCTAATTTTTCTATGCCCTGGTAGAATTCCACTTTACTAATACTACCATCAGCATCTGAAGCCGTAGCTTCAATACTAATATTGGTAGAAGTTTCAAACTCTGCTCCCTCTAAAGGAGCAGTTATACTAATAGCAGGAGAACTATTAGTAGTGGCACTGGTATTAAATATCGCATCTACGTAATAATTACTACTGTCGTAATTCTGAGTTGGAAACACTGGATTACTGGAATAACGATATACGCCATTTTCACCATCTGTTCCGTTTGCTAAGCCCATTAGCGGACCATTTGCTACAGCATTATTGAAATATGGATTGTCTGCTGAATAATATCCGTCAGCACTATGATAAGATATCACATAGGTGGTATTGGCTGTAACTGACACCGGTGCTGAAAATGATGCTTCCTGCCAGCCTGAAGCAGTCTCATTCGTGAAAATAACCTCCGCTAATAACGTACCTGTACTGCTGTAAAGTTGACCCGTGTGGGTTCCTGTATTGCCACTTTGTTTATAAAAACGGATTCCTGTTACAAAACCATCTTCTACAGATTGGAATTTCATACCCAGCTGCAATCCTTGTCCGTCACTCCATAGAGGACTGGAAGGAACATCAGATGTCTTGAATACTGTACAAGGACATATAGATGCCGGACTATCTACCGTAATATTCACTGCCGAAGAAGTAGTACTAGCTCCTGCATTATCGGTAGCTATGGCCGTTAAGGAATAACTACCTGCTACAACATTATCCCAATTGAAAGTATATGGCGTATCAAGATCTTCCCCCAGCTTTGTTGTACCCTCATAAAACTCCACTTTAGTAATACTACCATCAGCATCTGCAGCGGTTACATCTATATTTATGGTTGCAGGGGCTGTGAATGATGCATTATTTGAAGGAGAACTAATGGAAACTGTTGGTGAACTATTATTGGGATCAATTATACTGATATGCACTACGGAAGAGGTAGTGATAGCTCCCTGATCGTCTTCTGCTTTGGCAGTAAGAATATAAGTTCCCACCGTAGCATTTTCCCAAGTAAAAGTGTAGGGACTACTTAAAACTTCTCCTAATTTTTCTATGCCCTGGTAGAATTCCACTTTACTAATACTACCATCAGCATCTGAAGCCGTAGCTTCAATACTAATATTGGTAGAAGTTTCAAACTCTGCTCCCTCTAAAGGAGCAGTTATACTAATAGCAGGAGAACTATTAGTAGTGGCACTGGTATTAAATATCGCATCTACGTAATAATTACTACTGTCGTAATTCTGAGTTGGAAACACTGGATTACTGGAATAACGATATACGCCATTTTCACCATCTGTTCCGTTTGCTAAGCCCATTAGCGGACCATTTGCTACAGCATTATTGAAATATGGATTGTCTGCTGAATAATATCCGTCAGCACTATGATAAGATATCACATAGGTGGTATTGGCTGTAACTGACACCGGTGCTGAAAATGATGCTTCCTGCCAGCCTGAAGCAGTCTCATTCGTGAAAATAACCTCCGCTAATAACGTACCTGTACTGCTGTAAAGTTGACCCGTGTGGGTTCCTGTATTGCCACTTTGTTTATAAAAACGGATTCCTGTTACAAAACCATCTTCTACAGATTGGAATTTCATACCCAGCTGCAATCCTTGTCCATCACTCCATAGAGGACTGGAAGGAGCATCAGATGTCTTGAATACTGTACAGGGGCAATTTTGAGGTGCTGTACCAGATACAGTTAAATTAATAGTAACTGCCTGACTCATATTACCCGAATCATCAAATGCCCTTGCCTTTAAATTTATAGTTCCATTTGTATTTGGCACCCAACTATATGTCCAATTAGAAGATCCCTCGGCAATTGCCCAGGAAACACCACCATTAGTAGATATTTCTACACCAGCGGTAACATTTTCATCTATGGCTGTACCGGTAATTACCACTGCAGCCCCTGACGGAACGATTTCATTATCTGCGTGAGATGAAATAATTACTATAGGAGCATCTACATCGGTAGATATGCTTGCTGGTAATAAATCTGGAACTAAGCTCCCGGGCTGCACTCCCATATCAGCAAAAAGGTTAACTGTAGCCTGTTGCATATCTTGATCGGGAGCCGAAATACCACGATCGTGATCCCCGTCAAGACCCCAAGACCACTGTACTGTTCCCGCACCAAAGACCAAAGCTCCACTTTCATGTTTATATAAAGAAAGATGATGAACATCGCCATCTACAACGGTCTTAGAAAGGATAATTCTTCCGGAAGGATAAGAGGATTGAAACTCTTCCTGTTCTGGGTTCCACTCATAGCCAAGGGTACCATCCCCTAAGGTCGCGGTTTGTCCATTCGATAATGAAGCAATACTGGTATTTCTCCAAAAACGCAGGTTCTTATAATCATCAGGAACCTGAATAGCTGATTCAGAATCTGCCCAGCTAATTTGCCCAGATAATGAGTTTTCAGGCGAACATCCCCCGGCATCAGTAAAATCACAGCCGTCTCTCCATGTACCTGTCCATTCTATAGTTGGATCACATTTACCTCCACAAGTGTTTTCTCCCATGCTGCCTTCTTTGTAACAAACCAAAGTTCTATAAGGATTTCCGTTTTCATCAATGCTGTTTTCCCATCGTGTTTTCCAATAAACTTCATTACCACTAAAAAAGGCTAAGTGAGTACCTGCATTCCGGGCCTCGGTTACATTAGTACGATGAGGCCCCGACCAATATTCATCATGTCCTACCGATAGAAATACTTTATGATTTTGTATAAGATTTCCACGACGATCGCTATCTACATTGGTAGTATAGGTTACATCATAACCATTAGATTCCAACCAACGTATCATAGGATATGCTGCGTTGAATATCCAATCTTCAGAAGCTCCCCCACCTCCTCCACCATCTCGTGTAACAAAAGGACGATTGTAACTAACCTTAGGAGCGTGACCGGAAGGAAAACCGGAAACAGAGCCTACGTAAAGGCTATTCCCACCGTAGACATTATACGCCTGCCAGGTGGCATCTGAGGTTTGAAAAAATAAATCGGAATTGCTGGTGTCATCCCTAACAATAAAGGTGATATGACTTGAGTCTCCTGTATCATTGCGGGTTAATTTCGCAATGTATATACCTGACACAGCAGTAGTTGGAATTTGCCAATTTGCAGATTCTCCCCAATTTCCACAATCAATTAGACCAGTAGCCGATTCGGTTATACAAGCGGGTTGAGACTGTGGTAAAGCAGCGGTAATGTTGCCATCACCTTGATACCTAGCACCATTTCCCTGATAGTATCCAAGCCGATAAATTTTAATATTATAATTAGAAGCATTGGTTTTTATTTTAAAACGGGCCGTTTCTCCCTTATTATAACTTATATCGGTTGCGAATCCTTGGATAGATGAATCTCCCGAGCCGTTTATCTGCCATTCTGAATCAGGATTACCCGGTTTAGCGTTCTCTATTACGATTTCATTTTGAGAAAACATATTTGTAAAACTTAGAACTAACAGAAAAAATATGAGTGCTGAAGCCGAAATTGGAACACCTAAAAATTTTATAGTAGAGCTTGTCCTTTTTTTGATTTGTAATCCATCGGAATAAGTCTCAACTCCCCCCACCAGGGAATTGGAAAGTAATGCTTTTGCCATTTCTTTAATCTTTAATTATTATTTCTATTATTTAAAGCCTATGGGGTAGCAAGACCTGTAACCTAAATATAATTGCGCGCATGTGAGGAATACGCTATTTTAAACTGTAGTTAAAAATTTTTTAAATATGCACAAATTGTACATTGGGAGGGGGAGTTATACAAATAGTGTTTAATTAATTAATTTTATCGTTTTGAAGAGTTCTTTTTCTCTTTATTCTAGTCCATAAGGTTTTTTTCTCTTGTCCGTATCCGTAAGGATATTTCCTTCCATAACCGAAATGGGTGAAGGTGACATTGTTTAATACAAAACCTACTTTTTTAAGCATACCTTCATTTTTAGCACCCTTAACAAAATCGAGCAATTTTTTTTCGGTGAAACCCGCCTTTATTACATACACAATGAGATGAGCAAATTTACTGATGAAAAATGTATCGGCTACAACCATAGAAGGCGCAGTATCTACAATTAAGTAATCATAGGTGCCCTCTAACTCCTGGAACATATCACCCACTTTCTTTTGATTTAATAAAAAAGTTGGGTTGGTTGGGATACTACCGGAAGAGAGAATCGATAAATTTTCATTTAATCTAGACTTATCAATTAGATTCTTTATATCCATGCCTCCCGTCATCAAAAAATCGCTCACTCCGAGATTCTGACTATTCTCTACTTTAAAGTTTTGTAATTTTGGGTTCCTTAAATCTGCACCTATTATTAAAACTTTATGTCCTGTATTTGCTAATGTAATAGCTAGATTAAGAGAGGTAAACGTCTTTCCTTCCCCTTTTACGGTAGAAGTAACAAAAATAGTGGTAGCCTTTTTTTTATCTCCAAAATTTGATAATAGGCATTGCAAATTCGCCATTAAAATTCTGAAAGATTCTGCTAAGATGGACCTATCATTTTCTGAAATAAATAAATCTTTTTTATGCTGCACTTTTGGTAACTCTCCTAGGAATGGTATTTCATGATCAATATTTTCAACATCCGCTTTATTCCTTACTTTATTGTCTAATATATTACTCATATATATCACCGTAAAAGGAAGCATAAACCCCAGAACCATGGTTCCTAATAAAATACTTCTCCTATTTGGAGAAACAATATTACCTGCGCTATATGCCCTATCCACAATCTTCGCCTTTGGTGCCGTTACCGCCATGGATAAAGAATTTTCCTCTCGTTTTTGCAATAAGAATAGATAAAGAGCTTCTTTTATACTTTGTTGACGCTCGATCCCCCTATATTCACGCTCTTTGGATGGAACTGCAAGAATTTTAGACCCGATATTAGATGACTGTCTGTCTAAACTTGATTGTGTAATAATCAAATTGGAACGCATGGTCCTTAGACTTTGTAAAATGTTTCCCTTTAGCTGGTCTATTTGAGTATCTAATCGTAGTTTTACAGGATTTTTATCGGTTGAACTATTTAATATTTTACTTCTCTGGATAACCAGATTATTATAATCTCCTATTAACTGATTTATCCCATTCTCATCAATACCTAAATTTGAAGGGAGTAAATCAGATTGTGTATTTGATGTGATATAATCTAGCATGGCATTTGCTAATTCCAACTGCATGCCTACTTCATGTCTACTTTTATTATAATCGCTGGCATTTTGAATAAAAAGCTGAGATTCAGCATCTATATTTGTAAGACGATTATATTCTTTAAATTTCTCTTTTCCGCTTTCAACCGAATCTAATTCCCCGTTAATAAGTGCTAAACGATCGTTTATAAAGTTAGCGGTATTTTCAGCAATAAGGTTTCTATCATCAATAGCATCCCTGTTATATTCAAAAATTAACTGATCAAGGATATCTCTTGCCTTATCCTGTACAGGATCTTTTAGCAGCAATTCTATAACGCTTGATTTATTGCTGGAAAGGCCTACCACTACAGTGTTTCTATAATGAGAAGCCACACTTTCTACTTGGGAGAAGTTGACTATAATTGGCACAAATTGATGGGTATCATTTGAAAAATTGGGCACTATCACTATATCTGCAAATCCAATATTAAATGGTGCGCCACCTTCAACAGTATAGTAACTTAAAGTTTGAAGGTTGGTTAGTCTAAACTTCCCTTCAGCATATTCTAACTTAAATTGAGCTCCTCCAAGCTCCTTTAACCTGCTTTCATTCAATTTCAGCACTTTTAAAGAAAATGGAAGGTCTTTATATATTTCTGCAGTACGAACACTGCCTTCCTGAAAATACTGAATATTTACATTTAGTGCTTTTACTACTTGCTCCATAAGTCTTCGGGAACGTAAAATAGCTATTTCATTCTCTATACTATGTGTTGCTATGCCGCTAAAAACACCTAGATCGGCATAGGATGCTGCGTCACCTCCACCACCATCACCAGCATCTTTAACTATTATACTGGCAGTAGCACTGTATATTGGTGTGGTATATCTCAGGTAAAAATATCCTAACACCAAAGAGAGAACTATACTTAACAGGAACCAAGGCCAATGTTTAAGGTATTTGGCCAGTTCTTCTCTCACACTAAAGTTATGTGTAATGTTATTTTTTCGCTTTTTTGAAATCGCCATAGCTTTGTTTATTATAAAAACCTATATAAGCACCGATAAAAACCCCGGCTCTGTATTTACTAATTCCTAGAACCAATAACTAAGGGGTTAGTTTCTATCTAAAATGCGTTCTCTTCTCCCTTTATACAGTTAAAAATGGTATCATATATTATTTTTGCATCCAACAAGGGTGACCATTTTTCCAGATAAAAAATGTCAAATCTTGTACGATTAATAATATCTGCCTGCTTGGTAATCTCCCCCCTATATCCTTTAATTTGGGCCAAACCTGTAATTCCCGGTTTAGCAAAATGCCGTACAAGATATTTATCTACAGAGCCTGCATATTCTAAAGTATGCATTTCCATATGTGGCCTGGGACCAACAATACTCATTTCTCCTTTTAAAACATTAAAAAATTGAGGTAACTCGTCTATACTGGTTTTTCGTAGAACCCTTCCTACTCTGGTAATTCTGGAATCATTTTTTGTGCACATTTGGATATTTGCATTGGTATTTACCGCCATTGACCTGAATTTGTAGCACCAGAAGGATTTTTTATTATAGCCATGCCTTAACTGTTTAAAGAATAAGGAATCTTTAGATTCTAATCTGGTTATTATGAATAAAATTGGAATAAGCCATGAGAGAATAAATATAATTACCAGAGAGGAAAATATTATATCAAATGCGCGTTTACCATATTTAGCATAATTACGTTCTAAAGGTGAATCTCGTAGGTTTAATACCGGAACATTCCCAAAATGTTCTACGTGCATAGCTCGTGTAAAAATGCCCTTATTATCTGGCACTAATTTTAACCGGATTAAATTATTATCAGCAAAGGAGATAAGCTTTTGCAGCTCTTCCCCGGATACTTGCGAAACCAGGCAGTAAAGCTCATCAATACGATTATTAAGAATAAATTGATAACTGTTCTCGATCTTTCCTAAGTAATCTTTGTCATTAGATTGATTGCTATGAAAATATCCTTTATAGCGGTACCCAAAATCGGGTTCCTCAAAAATTTTTTGAATCGATTTAATATTCTTATCCCTTCCAATTACTACTACGTTCACAAAATTCCCACCTTCCAACCTATACAGTCGTCTAACCGAAAAGAAAAACCATCTATAAAAAACAAGTAGAAAGAGTAAAAACCCTAATACAAATAACTGATGTCCTAAAGAAAATTGAATTTTTAATATCGAAAAAAGGGCAAAATACGCAAGACTAAAAATGAAATAATGCCGTAAGAATTTATGAAACTTAGTTATAAACCGTTCCTTTCTGTCTACATTATAAAAATTGAGTCCAACTGCAATAAGAAGCCACGCCGCATTGTACCCAATAATGGTAATAAAATTTAAATAAGTATCTGGCGTTAACAGATATAGGGTAACGTTAATAGTGAGCAAGTGCGCACCTACCGAAAATGGAATAATAAAATGAGCCCCTTTCATAATTTTCTATCATTTCATTATTTCTTTATTATATCTATCTATGACATCGCTTTAAATCCTAAAACCTGTGGTATAAGGTAATGGGGTATTTTTCTACCTATTTTAAACGCCAGTGTAAAAAGGCCATTTAGATGGTAAAGTTTCATTATCCTTAGATCTTCTTTAGATTTCTTAATCTGTAATTTAGGGGAGGTACTTAAACCTCCTAATCTCATTTTAACCACCCACTCGTTAAGAAAGTATTTTTTGATATTATCATTAGTGAACCATCTTAGTGATATTTCATAATCGCTTGCAATAGAATAGCCCGAATTATATAAACCATATTGTTCAAAAACTTTTTTACGCACAAAAATGGTAGTATGTAACGGGATCCACCCGAAGTTCAGAAAGCTTTTTTTAAAAGGGTTGGATGGATACATCCTTTTTACTTTTTTAGTATTTTCCTGATCTACAAAAAGCCCTTTTGCATACACCAGATCGGCCCCGGAAATATTAAATGCCTCTACCACTTTTGAGATGGTAGAAGGCTGGTAAAAAAAGTCATCCGAATTCAGAATACCTATTACATCTCCGGTTGCATTTTTAATTCCTTTATTCAAAGCATCAAAAATCCCTTCATCTTTTTCTGAGATATAATAATCGATAGTATCCCTGTACGACTCAATTCTTTGTTGTGTACCATCTGTAGAGCCACCATCTATAACCAAATATTCGATATTATCATAGGTTTGAGATAACACCGATTTGATGCATTCTGAAATACAACGCTCCCGGTTGTAAACTATGGTGATAATTGAAACTTTCATAGACAATACTTAAAATAAACTGAACAACGTGCGCATGTAATTTTACCCTCTGCTTTCATCATAACTATGATGCCATATCATAAAAGCTATAACCAGCCATATGGCATTGTAACTAATTATTACCAGAGAGTTTAATGAAGGATACGGCGCCAGTAAAAAGAAAAGAGCATCGATGATACATAAATGCACTAAAGCCGAAAGAGAGATGAGTGAAGCTGACCGTTTCATATTATGCTGTTTAAAATGTTATTAATACTTAAATTTTAAACCATACTGGATTATCGAATACGATAAACCGAACATAATAGGATGCAACAAAATAGATTCGCGGGCGGCGAAGATACTTTCGCACATTATAACGATGGGGTTATAACGTTTAAATAATTTGGGGTATCTATTTTATTGGGGTAATTAAACTATAATCAACACAAAAGCTGTAATTAATTATAGAATGCGAAACACTAATGGGGTAATTTCTTTTGCTTAACTGTAGAGAGAAAGCCAAAATTTCTTATAAATAACAAAGAAATTTAACAAGAACTAATTTAAATAAAAAACAGTTCCAAAAATTGAATTATCTAAATTTTAACATAATTAATTTAAGTAAAAAAATTAACAAACATCTGCCTTAATCTATTAATTTTCAGTTAAATAAAAACACTTAGTTATTTTCTTATTTATAATCTACTGGTAGTTAGAAGTTATCTATTAAGTTTTTATTATTTGCCATATTAAGAGAGCTTTCAAAATATTCAATTGTTTTAATAAGCCCTTCTCTTAATTGTATTTTTGGCTCCCAATTATCAAGATGTTTCTTCGCTAACGTAATATCTGGCTGGCGCTGCTTAGGGTCATCCTGTGGTAGGGGTTTAAATGATAATTTAGAAGAAGATCCTGTAATGTCAAGAATAGTCTGCGCTAACTCTAACATAGTAAATTCATTCTGGTTTCCTATATTGATAGGCCCCATAAAGCCTTTTTTAGTTTTCATCATTCGTATCATCCCCTCAATTAGATCGTCTACATACTGAAAGGATCTAGTTTGTTCTCCATTCCCAAAAATAGTTATGTTTTCACCATTTAAAGCCTGTACAATAAAATTAGATACAACCCTACCATCATTAAGATTCATGTTTGGTCCATAGGTGTTGAAAATTCTAATAATTTTGACATCTACATTATTCTGATCGTGATAATCCATACATAACGTTTCCGCACATCGCTTTCCTTCATCATAACACGACCGAGGACCTAATGGATTTACATTTCCCCAATATTCTTCAGGTTGTGGATGGACTTCCGGATCTCCATAAACTTCACTGGTACTGGCCTGCAACATAGTAGCTTTAACACGCTTGGCTAATCCTAACATATTAATTGCTCCCATTACCGAAGTTTTTATAGTTTTAATGGGGTTATACTGGTAATGAACGGGAGACGCCGGACAGGCCAGATTATAAATTTCATCGATCTCTGCAAAATATGGAGAGGTAACATCATGTCTTACAATCTCAAAATATGGATTATCAAACAGGTGTACTATATTTTGCTTACTCCCTGTAAAATAATTATCCAAACATATTACTTCATTCCCCTCCTTCAATAAACGCTCACAAAGGTGTGAACCTATAAATCCCGCTCCTCCGGTTACTAATATTCTCTTCATAATTGCTCCAGTTCTTTAATTTTAGTCTGAATTTGCAGGAAATAATGAGCTTTATATTGTGAAAAATAAAAACCTTTACTTCCATCCAGAAACCCAAATTTAATCAAATAGCTTCCTAAAAAATAGAAAATAGGTAATAAACCTAATTCCATAAGCCTATACTTTAAAAGTTGACGAGAGTTCAAATTTTTAAACCCATTAGATTTCAATGTTAGAAAACGTTTTGCCTCCCAAGTAGAATAGGCATTATGTCTATTTATATAACATTCTAAATTCTTATAATCATTATGTATTACCGGAGCTTTCATTTTTCCTACCTTCCCTTCTAAAATGGGGTGTTCATGCACTTCCATGTCCAAATGACTCCAGGAATCTTCATTTATTTGTTCATATTCGCCTTTTCCAACTCTGAATAATGGAAGTTTCTTAAATGGATCGCCATATTTTAACTTCTTACCCATAAAAAAGTTTTCAAAAGTGATCCAAAAACCAGAAATATTGGGATCTTTAATTTTTTCCTGAAGTTCTTTTTTAAAAACATCGGTAATATATTCATCTGCATCAAGGAACAATACCCAGTTATTTCGAATATTTAAATTACGAAGAACCCAGTTTCTTTTCTTTGGAAATTTTCCATTCCAGTTAAACTGATGTACTTCTGCCCCTTGCTTTTCAGATATTTCCACAGTACGGTCTGTGCTGTTTGAATCTATTACCATAATCTGATCGAAATCGGATAATAGACTTAAACAATGTGGCAAATTACGTTCTTCGTTCTTTACCGGAATCACTACTGTAACAGGAATCTTTTTCATTATCTCTTTATAATTCGCTCTTTAATTCTTTTGGCGGGATTTCCTCCTGCCACAGTCCAGTCTTCAATATCTTTAAATACCCCTGCTCTCGCGGCAATAACAGCGCCTTCCCCAATTGTCACTCCAGGAGCTATAAATGCATCTGCCGCAATCCAAACCTGATTCATAATATTGATAGGCTTCAGGATTAAAGGAAAATTTGGTAATGTAAAATCATGGCTGGATGCACAGAGATAGGTTTTTTGTGATATAATGCTATGATTACCAATACGTATCTTTCCCTGGTTATAACAATCTACTTTAGGGCCAATACTGGAATAACTTCCCAATTCTAAATTCCATGGAGCCCAAATCTTTACATTAGAATGTACGTCTGAATTGGTTCCAATCTTTGCCCCAAAGGTGCGTAATACAAAGATTCTCCATTTCTTAAACAGAGATAAGGAAAAGGGTCGGAAGAAAATCCAGTAACAAAAATTCCACACTAATCTACCTGCTTTGTTTGAGAAACTGAAACTAAAGCTATAAGTAGTTAGATCTACAAAATCTTTATCTTTTGTATAGGTAGACATGCTTTTATCCTATTAAATTATTCAATTGTTTCATCGAATTAGTTAATAATTTTCCCAAAACATAGTTATAGTTATAGGTTATCATTTCTAAACGATGATATAAGGCAAGATTAGTCTTACTGTATGGCGTGAAATTTTCTTTTTTAAAATTAGTTCTAAAGCCTTTATTTTTTGCAAGCTTTCCACCAAGCCGCGAATACACGATCCAGGTTCGGCAGTTCATCAATTTAAACTCATCTTGCACCTGTTCAAAATTATTAGTATTCTTCAGCATTTTTTTTGCAATAGCAACCGAGCCAATAATATTTTCTATAAACACCGGATTTTTGGAAGAATTGGCACTTTTACCATGAATCAAATAATTGTGAATGGGAGTATTTTCAACTTCAATTTTCACATTATAATGGGTGAGGATATGAAGGTTAACCAATACATCTTCATATAGCATATCTGTAAAATTATAATCGATATCTTTAAATAAATCTTTTCGATACAATTTGCCCCACACATAGCCTTTTATTTCATTATTGAATAAAGCTTTAATTAAACTGATCTTATTCTGTTGCTTGGGTATATGATTGGTAATAATTTTTCGCTTTCCATTTTGAACTCTATAGCCATTACCTATCACTATATCTGCACCGGTTAGTAGTTGTTTCTTAACCAATAATTCTATCGCCTTAGGTTCTAAATAATCATCAGCATCGCAATGAAAAATAAATTCACCTTTAGCGCTTTCAACTCCTTGTTTACGTGTTAAATAAGTACCTGAATTTTTTTTGTTGATAATGATTACTCGAGGGTCTCTTTTTTCATAAGAACTAAGTATTTCCAAGGTGTAATCACGGCTACCATCATTAACCACGATAATCTCAATATCCTTATAAGATTGGATAATAATACTATCCAAGCATTTGCCTATCCATTTTTCCGCATTATAGGCAGGAATAATTACAGATACTTTCATATTATACATTGAATTATTTGGTTAGAACATTTTTATAAAGCTGAAACATACCTTTAGCTATTGCTTTATTATCATACTTTTCTTCTACCAGTTTTCTACCTCTTTCTCCCATTTTTTCCAATTCTACAGTAGACATTTTAATAGCTTCGAATAAGGCTTGTGTTAGATTTGCAACGCTTAATTCTATCCACCAACCACAATTAAAAGTGATCAACTCTTCCCATGGAGTACCTTTCGTTGTTATTACAGGAATACCAGCTGCTAAGGCTTCTATAACTACAATACCAAAATTCTCGCTATAAGTTGGCAGTACAAAAACATCAGCCTGCTCATACAACTCCCACTTATCACTCCCATAAACGCCTCCCAAAAATTTGATCTTATTTTCAACTCCCATTAATTTAGTAAGCTGTATCAACTCTTCTATATATTCGCGCTCACCCTCCCCCGCTATTATCACCCTCACATTTTGATTTTTAAGCTCACTAATAGACTCTATTAATAGCTCAATTCCCTTTTTGGGGTGAATACGAGACAGAAATAAGATATTTTTAGAAGGTGTATTTTTTTCTACAATCTTCTTTTTAAGTATTTCTGAAACATTTAAACCATTAGGAATAATCATTCCCGGTTTCTTAAATCCTAACTTCCTAATATTATCAAGTTCTGATGCTGCGGTGGCATGTAAATAATCGGCAGTGTTTATGGCGTTGTTCTGATATAGGGTAAGTGCAATCTTTTTTTTTGTAGAATGCCTATTTACAATATAGGGTTCCAGCATACCGTGAGGAGATATGACCACCTTAATCCCCATTCGCTGTGCTTCTTTTTGAACTAAGAAGTTTTGCGGATTCCAAATTCCATTTATATGTAAAACATCTGGTTTTTCAAGTTTCAGTATATTCTTAAATTCCTTTTTTATTTGAAACCATCGCAACAATGCCAAGTCGATAAAATGAATTTTTACACCCTCTAATTTCAAAGGATTTGCCGTAACGTTGGTAACCACTACAATTTCAACCCATTTTTTTAATTCTGCTGTCAATAATTGCATATATGAAGCTGTTCCTCCAGAATTCTGGTCTATAGAACCTATGTAATGTATAACTTTCATAAAGCTTTTGCTTTTGCATGTGGTATATCTTGTATGCCTACCTGAAGTGAATACATTTTTAAAACTTCCTTATAAGTTTTCTCTATTTGCTCTAAGGAATGTCCTGTATTAAACCTTTTTGCATTCTCTATGCCTGCATCAATAAGATTTTGTCTTTCCTCAGGAGACAATTCAATTAATTCATTTAAGCTTGCCGCACTTTGTATTATCCATTTTTCATAGGCTTTATCTTCTGAAGGTGGCAGAGTTAAGTAATAACAACTCTGCCCTCCTACTTCATTCATGGGTGCTTTATTAGTAGTAATTACCGGGCAGCCACTCGCCATGGCTTCTGCAATTGGCCAGCCAAATCCCTCGGCCAACGAAGGAAATAACATAACAAACGCACCCTGATATAACTTTATAAGCACCTCATTAGAAACGTTATTTAAAATATGGATATCCTTAGAAAAATCACTTGTATCGAGAATATTTTTTAGTGCAGGCGTAGGTAAAGACCCAACTATTAACAGCTTAGCGTTTATCTTTGAATTTTCTCTCCATTTCAAGTATATCTGGATAACTCCTATTCTATTCTTGTAAAATTGATTTCCCCCTACATGCAGTATATAGCCGTTTTCGAGATCTATTTTTAATTCCGAATTTAGCCGCTTTAGTACTTGTTTATCTTTTATAGGTTCAAAATTTTGATTGAGCCCATTGTAAACTACTTCTGAAATTTGAGGAGTTTTGTTCAAAAACCTATGTAAATCCACTTGTGTTTTTTTTGAAATTGAAATAAAATTCTCACCTTTTCTATAGCCTTTTCTAATCATCTTTTGATATAATCTTCCAGACAGTCCAACTTTATTTTGAGGAATCTCTCCTAAAGCAGACATCTGTGCTAAAAAATCATGACAATGAATAACATGAGGCCTATTTGCAACCAAAGGCACCCAGGCACCCAATGCCTGATCGGCAAAAACGAATAAAGTTTGTAAAGGCGACTTTTTGATTTTCTTCCTTACATTAATTGGAAATATTATGAACTGATCTATATAGCCAAGCCATTTCCTGCATAGTTTGGGAAGAGGTAAGTTATATAGCCAAGGCTGAGCTGTCCACAGCTGGACCAAGTGCCCTTTTGCTCGTAAACCTTCAGCCAGCATATTGGCATACTTGGGCATACTATACGAAGCAGAGAAAGGCGGGTGTGTGAAAATAACTATTTCCATAAATTTCACTCTTCATTATGCGAAGCCATTACCAAGCCACCAATTAAAATGCTAAACCCCAAAGTTGTAGGCTGAGACCATTGTCCCTGAAGGATATTGAACATGCCAAAACTCATTAACATCCAGGGTAAAATATTATTTTTGTTAATGGCTCTCCACCCCTTCTGCAAAAACTCTAGCACTACCCCAATCCTGATGAATATGACCATCATCCCGAAGACCATTCCCATTTCTCCCACTACCCTGGGCCATTCTTCTTCAGCAATTAAATAAGCTCCAGAATTACCTACCAAAATATTTGCACCAACACTGGTACCCATGCCCAATCCCATGCCCCAGAATGGAAACTTATCATTAACAATAGCACTATACATACCACCTAAAAATCGATCGATAAACACACCTTCCACCAATCCGCCTTCTGTTCGGTTTCCGCTGGTAAACCGCTCGGTAAAGGCAATAATTGGTTCTTCTATGAAAGAAAAGTTGCCCATAATTAGAAATAGAAAAATACTAATTAGTCCAACCCCAATAATATTTTTAATAATTCTGGGATTTCTAGCTATAATAGCCATCATGAACACCACAGATAATGCAATTTCAAACAATACTGTTCTACTAATGCTTAGGGGAACGGCGGCTAAAAGAGCAAAACTTGAAACTAATAATAAGGCTTTAGAAACATATCTTCTATCCTCGCCTATCCAGAAATAGAAAATATATGCGGTAGCTAATCCATAGAAGAGGGATAAGCCATTTGTAAAGGAAAAAGTTCCCGGTACCCGAAAAAATCCTCCCGCCCCACTAAAACCTGAACCGGTAAGATCTCCTCCCACCCCTCTGTTTACCCATGCTGATTGTGGGCTATAGAATTGTACAGCAACCAATAACGTCATTGCTATTGTTAACCACAGCATTATTTTTCCTAAGATTAATACATCCGATTTATTGAAAATATTACCAATAACAAAAATTAACGGGAAGTGAATAATTGTCATTCGTAATCCATAAATGGCAACTTGTAAATTACCATGACCTATTATCAGTGTTAGAATAAGCGCTAAAATACTTACCTCCCAAATAAGGAAAACGTATAAATTTATTTTCCATACACCATATTTAAAGCTCATATATAGCAGCCAGATAGCAAGTGGATCTCGTATAATTAATAGGGATTCTGAAAATCCTGGTAAAACCCATTTCCTTAAAGCTCCTTCAAAAATTAACAGAAAGAAATAAAGCCAAACTCCTTTTTTGAGTTTAGAGATCACTAAATCTTCATAATAATTTTCTAAAACTACCTCTTTCATTTTGCATGAATTAGCCCTAAATTCATAGATTTTTCGGTACCTGATGTAGCATCAAAATATTGTAGCAATGCCCGGTAGATGGTAGTACCATACTTTTCCCAGCTATAGCTTTTTGCCAGAGTACGTGAATGTTCCCCCATTTCAGGAATTTTCAACCTGTTATTAAGAAACCATTCCAATTTTTCAGCTATTTTTTCTGGAGATCTAATAGGAACCAAAAAACCTGTTTTTCCTTCCTTTATTAAATCGGCTCCACCGGTATTAGGTGTAATTATTAATGGAAGTCCTTGACTCATTGCCTCCTGCAATACCAACGCGCGACCTTCAACAATCGATGGCAGGCAAAAAACATCACAACTAAGCATCAATGCTAAAACCTCTGAATGTTCTCTACAGGTCTCATATGTGAAATCTGGAAACTCTTTTCTGTAAAATTCCATGGAAGACAACATAGAGCCTAAAACCACTAATTCGATATTCTTATTCTTTAATAATTTCATGGCAGCGAACAAATCTCCCAATCCCTTTCTCTGTCCCATAGAGCCAACAAAAAGTACTCTTAATGGCGAATTAATATCGACTTTATAAGGTTTGTATAAATCAGTTTCCTGAGTAATAGGTGGGGAACCGAATGGAGAAATAACTTGCTTTTTATTCTTTGCCCATTCCGGTAAAGAGTCCATTACGAAAGACCCCGGACCAATTACCACATCAGCTAATTGAAGTTCTAGTTTCTTTCGTTGTAATTTTGATTTGCTATCAATAATCCCTCCCCCTAAGGTTTCCGACCATTGTGGCAATCTAACTGCTTCTTCCATCATTAACCTGCGCCCGGTTTTCCAATAAGCGATGGGAAGTTCATATATACACGTTAATCCAAGTTCTTTAGCTCTATAAAAAGTTTCTAAAGCCCCATCTTCATAAGCATATACTGCAGTAGCCCCTTGTTCTTGTTCATCTTTTAACCTAGCGGCCACATACCTATCCAGTTCCTGGTATACTTTATCTACGCAAAACGGACCTTCTTCGTGCTTAATTAGGTTCTCCAACCCAAATTTTGAAGAAAAGGAACGGCCTAGTTCTCTCCAGGGATAACATTTTGTAACCGATTTAAGATCATTATGATAAGTGCGTCGTCTAAAATCTTTTAATGGTCCTCTGGCAGCACAGGTATACCAAAAACTATTGGGAAAAGTAGCTATAGAGGTATAAAATTTACCTAACACACCTTTATCTACCATAGTTTTTGCTATGGCTCTTACATTAGAATTTCCAGATGGGTGAGAAAGAATAATCTTCATAAATATTGTTTTTGGTATTGCAGGCTTTCACTAAATACTTTACTTACTTTTTTCAGGTTATTAGATTGTTCTTTAAAGTCAGCTGTAAGTGAAAAATCCAGCTCTCCCGGGGTATATTCTTTAACTAAATCTTGTACAATTGATTGCGCTATTTTTCTAGGCTTCCAAGATCTTGCAACACAGTAAACAGGAAGTTGATGTTCTCTCATTGCTACCACAGTACCACTCTTTTCTATTTGATATAGGGGGGTAGAACTAATTCCCCAATCTGCCTTACTTAAAATTTCAGAAATATTTTCAGCACCTTGCTCTCCCAGAACATGCACATTAAAATTCTCCTTTTGAAAGGCTTCTACCCAAGTACCCAGCTCATTCCCTAAACGCCCGATAAATTGTATTTTAATTTTTTTATTAGATTTTAACCTATAAATAGAGAGATCATTAACAAATTGCATTATTGGAGCCCCCGGCTGGATCATTCCAAAAACCACCAATGTTAATACAGAATCATTCTTAAAATTTTTACTCTTATGTAAAACCGGAATATTACTAAACAACGGCAGAACTTCAATTTTACATCCAAACCGTTCTAAATATAATCGGTATAAATTTGACTGTGTATGAATTACTTTAGGTGCTAACCTCTTTATGATTTTTCCTGCAATATATTCTTGAGCTATTCCTAATATTCTATGTTTTACAGGAGATTCAACATCCATTCCCACCCAAAGCTCATGAAACATGATATGCCATTTTCTTCCAACGCCTAATTCTTCTAGTTGTGCATCCAAATTCCAGGGGATTCCCTTTTTTTGAAAGGAAAAAGGAACATATTGTAAACTTAGCCAGTCGGGATCAAATTTGTCTATGCGGTGCTTTACTCTTGCAAATCGCTCTTTATAGCTCTTCCCAGGAGCTAAGCGAAGAATTGAAATTCCATCACCATTATCGATATTTGAGACTATATCCTTCTTAATATGAAAATCATTGATTGCAATTAGAACTACTACATGGCCTTGTCCAACAAGTTCAATTCCAAGCCTTCTTGTGTAATCGCCTACCCCATCGCGTCCAGGTTCAAGAGATCCACATATAAATACAATTTTCATGAAGTGAGAATTACATATTATACTAACAAGTCTATTGTTAAGTTTTCTACCCTCTAATTGTTTGTATTTATAAGCAATACGATGACCAGCCAATGAGATTCTTTGTTTTATAAATAACTTTACTTACAACACCAATATCTCTTATCCCGCTAATAATACTTCGTACCTTTTTAGCCTTTCTCAAACCAATAATTTTAGTGAGATTGTAAACTAACTTATCACTTAGATAATATTGTTTATTAGGATTATACATTTCTCGCTTACAAATTTCTATAAGATCGGGGAATGTATCTATGCAGTTGTAACTAAGCTCAAAGAAACTCTTATCAACTGCATCATTTCCTCTTTCCCCTACAACTTGCTTTACTATAAATTTATAAGATCTTACAGATTGTAACCAAGAGATCATAGCTGCCCGATCACGTTTATGAGATAAACTATTCAAATTGCCTGATCTATAATATGCGGAAGCTCTATGATCTATTACCACTCCATTTGAGGCCGCAACTATTCTGTAAAAAAATTCTCCATCATCATTAAAAGATAGCTTTTCATTCCACAGGCCTGCAAGTGAGATAAGTTTTCTGGAAACTAACCAGGTATGGGGAATCATGTATGGCCGATCAATTAACCATTCCTCCTTCTCAAAAAATTTCGTTTCATTTTCAGTATAAGGTCTTTTTTTATATGCTTTGTTTATATTTTCATCAAACCTTTGCCAGGTACTACCTATTAAAATTAAATTTGAATACTCCTGAATAGTTTGTATTTGATGAGTTATTTTATCGGGATGCAACAAATCATCGGCATCTAAAAACTGAATATAGCTTCCCTTTGCCAGTGAAATCCCATGATTTCTTGCTGCACTAGCACCTTTATTGGGTTGAGATTTAACATTGACACCATGTTTTATATATCCTTTAGCAATTTGAAGCGATCTATCTGTCGAGCCATCATCGATAATAATAATTTCTGTATTCGGGTATGATTGATGTATGGCCGATTCAATTGTTTCAGCTAAATATTCGTCCGAATTAAATACAGGAATAACTATTGAGACCAATGGCTTCATTAGGCGTATATGATATGGGTTGATTTTTCACAGACTTATAATCCAATCGCTCTGGAGTACTAATAGCTGTATTTCAAAATTCCTTACGTTTATAAAACCTACCTAAGAGAGCTGCTATTTTAATAGCCATCAATTTAGTTTTAATGAGCTTGGGAGGTTGTGAAAAAATAGGATTATTGGCATATTTCCAGTATTCTTTATCTACTAACCTTGGAGGACTTCCTTTTAAAGCTCGAGAAATAGGTTTCAATAACCACGGTTTCATGGGGCCTAATGCATGTGGCATGAGAGGTTCGCCCGATTTAAAGGCCATTCCTTCCTGCCCTATCAGACTTATATCGCCATTCCATGCTTCAATCGTGGCATTTAACGCATCCTGATCGGTTCTTGAAAAAGGAGCGAATGCTCCCTGAGCTTCTTTTGGTAAAGCTGCATATTCCTTAAATTGGGATCTACTTAATCCCCCGACTGCCGGAGCCATTTTTACCTGAATATGTTTCCATGATTCAAGAAAACTTTTATTATTGATTGATAATCCTACAAAGCCTCCATTGGCATATCCAACATCTTTATAGGAAAGCGTTAAACCTTTTTCCCCGAAATATTTACGCCAGGCTTTTCTTCTAGGATGATTTTTTGATAGTGGAGAATTAACATCTTCACACAATGCTACACCATATGTAATCCATTCTTCAAAAAATGTCCAGGAAGTTGTTACTACAATATCTGGATCAAAATAATATATACTTTCGGCATCCCTGGTAACACCCTCTATAAGCTTTAACATAAAATCTGGCTTATAATTAGTAAGGTGGTAACTTGTTTCTAACGGAATAAAATGAAGCTGAATAACATTATTTATAGCAAAAGTACTGGCATTAGGAAATCTCAGAGTTTTATTCTCTTTAGCTGAATGAGCCCATTGTGGCAACTCACCACGATAGCCGGCAAATATTTCCCCTTTAAAGCCCTGATGGAATAAAGAATTTGTTAAGGCTGCTACTCCATAATGGTAATGGCCTTCAAAAAGGGTGCATATAACTGAGCTCATACCTACTAATAAAGTTTCTAATTAATGCTAATCTTTTTTTCTACAAACATTATTTTAAGTAAACAATATGAACCATTCATTAATGCCTGAAATCCTATAATAAAAATATTGAACATTAGAACTCCTCGTAAATTTGACACATCAAAAATCACAGCTCCCAAGACTAGTGATAAAATACTTAGGGGTATAGAAATATAGGGTTTTATAGCCCAGCCTCTACTAGTAAATAATCCAAATAATGCGCCAGCCAGTAAACCAGTGCAACTGCCTATAATACTTAAAATAAGCTCATATTGCAGATAGGAATAGTCTTTTCCCAAAATCCATAATACTTGAGAAGGGAACACCCATACGACTCCAATAATAAGTACACTCAAAATAATAAATACAGTATTGATAATTACAAACCGGCTAAACAAAACGGTCGCAACACTAGGTAGCCTGGCAAAACGAGGCAGTACTAATATTCCAAAAAGCATACTAAAAACACTAAGGGCCATTCCTAATCTTCCTAAAGCTCCCATATTGGCTACATCAGTTGTTGTTCCAAATAACGAAAGTATCCATATGGTAATTTGCCCCGATAAACAGTAATAAACGGCTCCGGGAAATATCAATTTAACAAATGATAGAATTTCTTTTCTAACAACAGGGCTTACAATCTGTTTCCAATCTACATAGCCTGAAGCTAATTTCCTTTGCTTGATATTTACCCAGAATTGAGGTAATCCCGCAGCAAATATTGCTATAAATGCCCATGGAAAAATAAAAAGTGTTAGGGTAAGAAGTAATAAGCGTCCAAAATTTCCTCCAATTTGAATTTTTTGAAGGGCATGTATATCTTGCTTTAACTTAGGAGCTATTTCTAATAGGCTTCCCGAAAGAGTGGTTAAAAAAGCAGGTATAATGGAAACTATTATTAAAATAGACATTAACCAGCTTGCTCCATGATGCCTCAATAAATAAAGGAGTATGGGAATAGAAATTAGTAAGCAATAAAACGCAAATTTTCTTCTTAAATCAAATCCGGTAACTAAAATAGAGCCTAATTTTTTCTTATCCTGCCAAACCTTTCCACCTTGTGCCATTACTCCTGTAGAAATTCCAGCATCGGCAAGAATCGTCATTGTACCTAACATGGTGTTTGCTAAAATATATAAAGCATATTCCTGTGTAGGTAGTAGCCTAATTATAAGGATACCACTTATAAATCCTATTATTTGAATTAAACCTTGTGCGGCACCGGTTATGGTGATCAATCTACCCCATTCCCATGCCTTTGCATAGAAAGGCCTATCCAGTACCTTGGTTAATAATTTCATAAGAATGTTTTCGAGAGGAGCGCGTAATTCATTTTAAATTTTATCTCGAAATATTTTTTTTATTCTTTAGACCTTTAATATCAACCCACCTTCTAATCTCTTTGTCCTATCTGTAATCCTGTATTTTTTCTTCTTGCGTATAATTTATAAGGTCCATATGCTTTAGGGTGAATAAAAAAAAGATTTCTAAGTCTATGAAGATTAGTTGTTTTAACAGTTTGGGGTTGCGCTTGTTTCTCGTATAATGCATACCAACCATTTCCTACAATCCCTTTTTTAGTAAGCAGGCTATCAAACACCTTATCTTCTTCCCATTCAGGCATGATTACATAGTCTAATTTCGGTATCATTTCCTTTAACATAGCTGAAGAAAGAGTGTCTCCAAATGCAGCATAAGGCCTATACATTTTCCAGCCTAAAGCACGGCCTGCATAGTAGAATTCGGGCCCGGGAAGGTATACCGAATAATTTCCCGGACCTATCATTTCCTTTGCGGCAAGATGCATTAATTTCCTGTTATCTTCATTTCGTATTTGAACCGCAAGTGTCGTTCTTCCAATAATCGAAATTGAGATTGGCCAAATTAATAAAAGAATTAAACCTATAATTTTAAATGAAGAAGCCCCCGACTTCCAGCTTAACTTGTAATAATTTGAATAGAACGCAGCAACCAATAAAATCATATAAGGAATTAGGTACAATACTCTATTTAGATATACTAAGCTGAGTACTATTACCATAGTTGCAAGTATTCCTGCAACGATCAATTCGCTATTCCTTTTAATAACAGCGGCTGTAAGGGCCAGTATTACTAAAAAAGGACTGAATTTTAAAATTCTTAAAAGGGTGATAATACCATCTGAACTTAAGAATGATTGTTGTTCTACGCCATTGGCCGCTCCATAATGCAAATTCAGTAATATGCCGTCAAGTATACTACTAAGAGAACTTTTCAATAAAGAAGCAATGGGAATAGTTAATAAAATAACCGCTAGCAATGCACCAAAACTGAATAGTATTGAAGGACGCAATGTGTTTTTTATATTTTTACCCTCCAGTCTATACTTCTTTGTCACTAAAAATAGTTCCATTAAAATTAAAGGATATAACAAAGCAGCCGACGGCCAAATAAATATAGCTAATGCGGCCGCTATCCCAGCAAATACTATAAAAAGCTTCGATCTTAACCCTGTAAATGACCTGTAAATATCTTGTCGTAAACTTAGACAGGATAAAAAACAAAACGCCATAGCCCATCCATCTAAGCGTCCAACGGTATAGGCCTGAACAAAGATGGGGTCTAATAAAAAGACCAATCCTAAAATTAGAACTATTTTATGAGGAGTTCTTCTTTTAAGAAGCCAGGCCATCAATACTGTTGCTGCTACTAATGCTCCTATAATTCCTGATATTCTGGGACCATATTCTCCCAAGGCTTGTAATGTTAATTCCTGAAATACAGCACCCAGATAGAACACATTTATGGCCGGGTGATTTTCTGATATCATCCAGGTTATTGACCAATCGGACCTTGGGTTAAGTATTGTTCTCCCTAAATCTACAATTGTAAATTCATCAATATGAAGAAACGGGGCATAATCAAGAACTGTGAAAAATATGGTTGCGATAATAAAAACGAATATCATCCAAATTTTCCAAAAATAACGCCTAGAATTTATTCTCATATGCATAAATAGCTGTTTCCTTCTTCTCCTATAATCCTCAAAACCACAAATTTTATAAGCAAATAATTCATTAAAATTCCATGTAATAAATTTCAAACAGAGACTGCCGTGGGATGGGTTATTTCGATGAAAGAATCTATAATATAATCAACCTCATCTTTTGACATGGGAACAAATAAAGGTAAGATGACAGACCTGTCTTGAAGATCTTCTGAGACCGGTAAATTATAAACTTCGTGGTTGCGTGTATAGGCCGTTTCTCTATGAGTATTCATTATTCCTCTTCTTGTAGCAATTCCTTTATCTAATAACTTTTGCATAATGGTGTTTCTATCTATTGGACAGGATGGTTTTAAATAAATGCTGTATGACTGATAATTACTAAAAACACCGCTGCCTTCTAGAGGTAATCGTATATAATCCAAATCTTTAAAAGCTTTATTGTATGCTTGGGCTATCTTCCTGCGCTCATTTACAATCCAATCAAGTTTCTCTAATTGCATGATACCTACCGAAGCTTGAATATCTGTCATACGATAGTTATAACCTACTTCTAGATGGTCTTCAAAAATCACTTTATCTGATACATGTCTTACCCTATCGTTTACCGACATCCCATGTTGGCGCAAAAGTTTTAATCTATTGTAATAATCTTCTCTATTTGTTGTAATCATGCCACCATCTCCGGTTGAAATTACTTTTCGCGGATGAAAAGAAAAACATACCAACTCAGAATGCGAGCCTATTTTTTGTTCGTTATAAGCCGCTCCTGCCGCACAGGCTGCATCTTCTATTAATTTTAAATTATATTTTTCACATAGTATTTTAAAATCATCAATATTCGCAGGCATTCCAATTTGATGAACCAGTAGAATGGCTTTAGTCTTATTTGTGATTTTACTTTCTACATCTACAAGATCTAGATTATAGTTAGCTGGCTGAACTTCAGCAAATATGGGTGTAGCTCCTACATATTGTATAGAATTCGCTGTAGCAATATAGCTCAATGAAGGGCAGATAACCTCATCTCCCTCACTTATCCCAGCAACAATCATAGAAAGATGAAGTGCGGTAGTGCAATTAGATACTGCTACAGCATATTTCGCACCGGTATAAGCTGCAAAATCTTCCTCGAATTTTTGCACTTTTGGTCCCTGAGTGATCCATCCAGAAAGTATCGTGTCATAAGCAGCTTGTGCTTCCTCGACTGTTAAATAAGGTTTTGCTATAGGTATCATACACGTAAGTTTATTGATTTTTTCTTTTCAAAGTACCATTCACTAAGCTCTTTAAGACCTTCTTTTAAACTAATTGAGGGTTCAAAATTTAGTTGTTGCTTAGCTTTGGTATTATCGGCCAATCTTCTGCTCACCGGATTTACCGAATTTTCTTCCCTATATTCGGGAACTAGCCTGGAATCATTAACTTTAAGTAAAACGTCCAACAGTTGTTTAAGACTGGTTTCTTCACAGTTTCCTACATTAAAAACCTCATCGGTTACATTAGAAAGCAATGCTGCAACATTGGCCTTAGCAACATCTCTTACATAAACAAAATCCATAGTAGTACTACCATCTCCATAAATAAGAGGCGCTTTGCCTTCGTGTATACAATCCAACCAGCGTATCATTACTTCGGTATACTTCCCATCGGTATCCATTCTTGCTCCATATACATTAAAATATCGAAGCGCAACATAGTCTAAGTCATACATGAATTTATAACTTTTAAATAGCTGCTCTCCCCATAGTTTTGCACCACCATAAAATGTTTGATTATCGTATGGAGTATCGGTTTCTGGAGTAGGAAAGTGCTGAGCTAATCCATACACAGAAGCACTGGAACTGTAAATAACCTTTTTCACCTTATACTTAACACAAAGTTGAGCCAAATCGAAAGTCGATCTCAGCATCACTTCGAATCCCTCCTCAGGATTGGCAGCACAAGAATTAATGCGCAATGCCGCCATGTGAAAAACATAATCTGTACCTGATACATAATTCTCCATTAAAGCGGTATCTCTAACATCTCCCTCTATAAAATGCACCAAAGGATTGTCTATAAACGATTTCATATTTTCGAAGCTTCCTCGTATTAGATTATCAATTATTATAACCTTTTTAGGGTCGCTTTTAAGAAGTTCTTCAACCACATAAGACCCTATAAAACCGGCCCCTCCAGTTACTAATATTTTGCTGTTGTAAATCTTGTTACGCATGAGTTTGAGTGTTTAGACTTAATAAAATAATTCCGCCTATTATGAGTATAAAACCCACATAGGATAGTGTAGATAACTTATCATGAAATAAATAGTACCCTACTCCTATTGTTAAAATAAAATTGATCCCGGTTGCAATTGGTATTATTAAAGAAAAACTGTTTGTAGACAAGGCTTTAAAAAATGCAAGTGCAGAAAGAATTATTAACAGGAATGCCATGACAAAGGGGATGTTTAAAATTAATTTTAACCATTCCTCCATTGTTTCTAGGCTTCTTCCTTTTAACTGCCATTTTATTAAGGCTGCTCCCGTAACATTAAAGGCTGCGTATAACAAAATATATACTATCGTCCTTGTCATTTATTTGTCGCTTATAATTAATCTTTCTTCGAGCTCAAGTTCAAAAGCTTTTTCTACAATTTCATCTATCACAAAGACGGGCCTTTTCCTGCTGGCATCGAGTGTACGCCATAAATATTCGGCAATTATGCCTAAACAAATATTTGTTACTCCAAACCCTACCATCAAAATAGAAAGTAATGCCGGCCATCCACTTGCCAGATCATCATACATGAACTTCCTGTAAATAATATAGGCCGACCAGCAAATTCCTAAAACAAAAAAGGCGATACCTATAAATGAAACCAACCTAATTGGCGCAAAGGAAAAAGCTACAAAGGAATCTATTAGTAATTTGATCTTTTTTGATATGGTCCATTTAGATTTTCCAAGAATACGTTCTTGCTTCTCATAGGTTATCCCAGATTGTTTAAAGCCAAGACTTAAGATTTGAATAAAAATGGATGAATTATTTTCAACATTATGATCTAGGCAATTCTTGACCTTCTTACTGAACATCACTATATCGAAACCTTTCTTCGGAAAGTTAGGAATTGCATATTTACGCATAAGCGCAGCATATGCTGAAGAGAACAATTTTTCGGTAGTTCCTGCTGATGTTTTACTTCTAAATGCCCATGCAATATCTACGCGCTTGCTCTCTATTTCTTCAAACAGCTCACTTACCAGGCTTAATGGATCCTGTAGATCGGCATACATAAAAGTTATATAATCTCCCTTTGCCTGCAATATTCCGGCTCTTAGTGCAGCATGTGAACCAAAATTCCTAGAAAAGCCAATTATTTTATAAGAGTAGTATGTATGTCGTGCCGTTTTAAGTTTTTCCATGGTCGCATCAGAAGAACCATCATTCACAAATATGATCTCTGTAGAAAAGCGCACCTCTTCTTTAAAATATAAATTTAACTCTTCTACGAGCCGATCGATATTCTCTTCCTCATTAAATGCCGGAATAATTACGGAGACCTTTTTCATAAGTTATATCATTTTTTGCTGGCTAAACGAATTGAGATTTCTTGCAGGATTACCCACCATTCTGGAATGAGTAGGAACATCTTTAAGAATATTGCTCCCTAAACCTACTAAACTAAAATCTCCCACATTTATATTATTTATAATGGTGGTGCCACTTCCTATATAACAATTATGTCCTATTGAGCTACTTCCTGCCACCACCACATTACTACCAATTAATGTATAATTACCTACTGTAGAATCATGATGAATTACCGAATTTGGCAGTACACATATATGATCTCCAATCCTGGCATTGCTAGTTAGTACCACTCCTGCCATAATAAGGCAATTCCGCCCTATTATTACATTCTTTCCAATAGATGCATTTTTGTGAATAGCAGTAATATATCTGCTAATATTAATTCCTAATGAACTTATAATTTCTTCCCTTTTATGGAAGGAAGAGGGACTACCTGGAACCGCCAATACAAATAGATCCTTATGATTTTGAAGAATATCGCGAGAGTAAATGGTATAATGTCCTGATGTTTTGTGAGGATCGTCGTCTATAAACCCTATCAACTCATATACATCAAAATCGATACAGTCTAATGCTTCTATTCCATTGCCATTATAAGGGAAGATAACAAGCTTCTTCTTAGCCATTTTTATAGGCATTTACCATGCTGATCACATAATCTACTTCCTTATCGGTAAGTTCAGCATACATAGGCAGGGAAACACAGTGTGCCGCTAAATATTCTGCCTCTGGGCAATCTCCCTCCCTATAGCCCAAATTAGAATAGGCCTTTTGTAAATGACAGGGAACAGGATAATGCAAACCGGGAAAAATTCCATTTTCATTAAGGTATTTAATGAACCTGTCCCTATTTTGAGTAGTAACCACAAATAGATGATAAACAGAATCTGACCATTGCGGCTGAGTTTGCAATTGTATATCGACATTTTTAATTTCCTGCTGATATCTTTGTGCTATCGATCTTCTTCGATTATTCCACTCTGGAAGATATTTCAACTTTATATCGAGGGAAGCAGCCTCAAGTCCTCCCATTCGCATATTAAAGCCAAGTTCATCATGATAATAGCGAACTTTAGTGCCGTGATTCCTTAAGCTAAATAGATGTTCCTGATATGTTGGATTATTTGTTACAATCCCTCCAGCTTCTCCACAAGCACCTAAATTCTTTCCTGGATAAAAGCTAAAACATGCCATTTCACCAAACCCACCTACGGGCTTATTTCTATAGGTAGCTCCATGTGCTTGGGCCGCATCTTCCAGCATATAGAGGTTGTGTTTTTTGCAAATAGCTTTTACCGAATCTACATCAAAGGGCTGACCATATAAATGAACTCCTACAATAGCCTTTGTATTGGATGTGATTTTTTCTTCAATTTTTGAAGCGTCCAATTGCCAGGTATCAGATGTACAATCTACAAATACGGGTGTAGCACCGGTATAAGATACTCCCCAGGCCGTAGCTATAAAAGTATTTGCAGGAACTATTACCTCATCCCCTTTCCCGATACCTAAAGCAAGCATCGCTAGGTGCAATGCCGAAGTACCATTATTAACCCCTACCGCATATTTTGTCTGGCAAAAAGCAGCGAAGTTATTCTCAAATTCTTCAACAAAAGTACCTCCCGAAAAAGCAGTATTTTCATATACCTTTTCAAAAGCTTCGAATATTTCATCTTTAATTTGTTGATGTTGACCTTTTAGGTCCAGGCAGGAGATCTTCTCCTGAATTGCTGAATTATACATATCATACAAGTTTTTGATCCAAGTACTTAATTATTTTGGCAGGATTGCCTGCCACCACAGCGTTTTCAGGAACATCCCTTGTAACTACAGAGCCTGCTCCAATGATCGCTTTTTTAGATATTCGAACCCCACAAAGAATTGTGGCACTAGAGCCTATAGACGCTCCTTCTTCTACATAGGTTTCAATACACTTCCAATCTTCTTCTGTTTGCTGAGAGCCATCCTCATTAGTCGCCCGTGGAAATTTATCGTTTATAAAAGTGACATTATGCCCGATAAAAACATTGTCGGCGATATGCACTCCTTCGCAAATAAAACTGTGACTGGATATTTTACAGTGCTTACCAATGCTAGCTCCTTTTTGTATCTCCACAAACGTTCCAATTTTAGAACCATCGTCAATGCTACAGCCATAGGCATTCACAAAGTTGTATATCTTTACCTGCTTACCTATTCTTACATTATGTAAGCTTTGCTTATTATTATCAATAGTAATGGTTTCCATAGATGATTTTTAATTCTTAATAAGCACTTTGAGTAACAGGAATATGTGAGTTTTCCAAAACTACTTCCCTTCCCTCGTGCTTAATTGATTTATTTGAAGCCTCCAAAATTTTCACCACTTCCAAACCTAAATAACAGGAGGATCTAGGTTGTTTTTTTTCCTGAATACAGGAAATAAAATCGTTGGCCATTCCAAGTAGTGCTTCTGTGGTTGCAAGTTTAGGAACGTGAATATCCCCCACCCGGTAATCTATCATAACCTGGTTTTTTTCTTCGTCATTCTCATAACTATAGCCAGAATCATATATTTTAATTTTTTCAGTAGGCTCTAGGTCATTATAAAGTATCATTTTCTCATCGCCACCTACCAACATCATTCTAACCTTTACGGGACTGGTCCATGAACAATTAAAATGAGCTATCAGGCCCGATTCAAAATTAACCGTGAGATAAGCAATGTTTTCTATTTTATTGTGAGTATGGGTGATTCCCCTGGCATTTACACTATAAGGGCGTTCGTTAACAATATAACTCAGAATAGATAAATCATGCGGCGCCAAATCCCATAGTACATTGATATCAGATTGAAAAAGACCTAAATTTATTCTGGTAGAATCCAGATATTTAATACATCCTAATTCCTTGCTGTCCACCAATTGCTTCATCTTCTGTACGGCCCCGGTGTATAAAAAAGTATGATCTACCATGAGCAGTACTCCTTTTTGCTCGGCGAGATCTATAAGCATTTCAGCTTCTTCAGTAGAAGATGCCATTGGTTTCTCTATAAGAACATGTTTTCCCTCTAATAATGCCTTTTTGGCCAAATTAAAATGAGTGCATACAGGTGTAACAATTACTACCGCATCAATTTTAGGATCATAAATAATATCCTCTGCGCTATTTACAGCATCTATAGAGGGAAACACTTTTGCTAACTGTTGCAGCCTTTCTGGGCGGGCATCGGCTACCATTTTTACTGTGCAGCCATTAGCCGCAAAAAAATTTCTTACAAGGTTGGGCCCCCAATACCCATAACCAATTATACCTACATTTACCATGACTTATATATTTATATGTTTCTGATTATATACTTGAATGATCGTTCTAGAGTATTTAATTCTCTGTATATGTACGAAGGGGGATTATTTAATTCTCTTGTAAAGAGTGCCACTATATGAGCGTTTTACGGGGACATTAAGCGATGTGAGAAATAATGTTACTAGGGGCATATCTTTATTTTGGTAATGATTAAACCTGGCTATTTCAATAAGTTTTGAATTCTTACGATACGTATCTAAGATATAGGGATGCTCTCTTTGGAGCTTATCAGACCAGGCAATATAATCGTAATCGTACACCATTCTCTGGTAATGCTCTCTCTCGGTAACATTTTTGAAAATACTTATATACTGAAAATCTCCCCCGGCATGCTTTACCGCATAATAATAAGCTTCATCACCTACCACTTTACTGTCTGGGGTAAGCTGGCTTTTCATAAAACTTGTAACATATTCGGGGTTCCTTGTTTCATGAGCAATGTATAGCGTTAAACCCTTCAAAGAAAAAAATGCCAGGTTATATATAAGTATAAGGGCCAAGGGCGAATAATATAATAGCTTTTTAAACGCAGATGATTCCCTTCTTAAATAGGATAAGAGTAACACCACTGTCATCCCTATTAGTAAGTACTGAAATGGTGCAATTATAACCGAATACTGACCTCTGTCACTTACCAAAAAATAAAAACATAAAACTGAAAGTGTAGATAATACTACCGGTTTCGATAAATACTTATTATAATTAACAACAGCACCCGCAATAAAAGCTAGAAAAGTTATTATAACCAGGGGTATTTGTTGCTTAGGAAAGAACAGGCCACTGCTCACGTATTCTGTAAATTCTGAATAATAGCTCAATAAACCTTCAATACTTCCGAAGGCATAGAATATCCATATAATATAAGTGATTAAGATCGTACTCCAAAAAACCAGGAGCCGTGTAACATTTTTAATGCTAAATACTTTTATTAATTGGATAAACTGCATTATTGCTAAGGCTAGTAATAATATTCCAATTCGGGGTGTGGTTAATAAGGCTAATGAAAATAGCAATCCTGAAAAACTGAATGCAATGAGTTTTACTTTGTTCTTATAATTATTTTGTTGAATGGTCTTTAAATAAATATAGATAGACGAAAGTGCAAAAAACAATGCCAGGCTATCCATCCTCCCGGTATGCATATTGGAATTAAATAGAGAATCTAACGCAAATGCTGCCGTTATTAAATAAACTAAATTTCGCTTAGTTAAATATAAACTGAGAATCTTATAGAATATAAAAATGCAGCAAAAACTAGCGATTAACCCGGTAAGCCGAAAAGAGAAAATGCCAAAGCCTATAATTCTTGTTACCCAAGAGGTGATCCAGAAATATATGGGACCATATAAAAGTAACTCATCATTATGTTCGTAGGGCGCAATATCCAAATTAAACTCTCCTACCGATGTGTAACTTGAGGTTAAACTCGCAAAGAATGTTTCATCAAACCACGGGATAGGAGATATTTTTAGAGTTAACAAATGAAATACAACATATATAATTCCAGCTGCAATGAACAACCACGGCCCCAAATTATAGGCTCTTTTGAAAAAACCTGAGCTCTGACCGATAATTTGATTAATCTCGCTTTTTGATTGCATTCCTTATAAAATCTATCCTAGTCGGGGCAATTATCACGTTTGTATAATACGTAAGAGCCATAGCTCGTTTTACCCTGAAGAAACCAGAGAAAAATCTCCTTATTATCTCTGTTTTCACTAACTTCATCCCCTTTAAACTGATTATCTATACTGGAGCTTATATTACCACATAAACCCAGGCCAGAAATCTTCAATTGCTTTTCCAGTTCACTGTTTACTGAACCAACTGGAAATATGGCATAATCCATTTCTGAAAGTAGTTGTAAAAACTTATCCTTGGGTTCATAATCATTATGTCTTATCCAATTCCCTTGTTCATCATATGAAAACTGAATAGTTGGCGTATATAATTTCCATCCTAGCGATCTCCCAACAAAATACAGTTCGTACGTAAATCCTAAAAACACTTTGTAATTTCCCGCGCCTATGGAGGAAGTAGCAAGCTTGGCTAACCTGTTTCTATTAAGCTCAGTTTTTGCTTCCCACCCCAAGAAGGTTCTTACCCCTAGTGATATTCCTATGCTCCAAACAACCAATAAGCCTAAGCCAAATTTTGTTGTTTTATTTATCCATTTTTTTGATGTGCTCTCTACACCTTTAATAAATAATCCACTGCTTAATAACACGAAATATGGGAGTAGATATAGAACTCTGAATTCATATACTAGAGATGTAAAAATTAAGGATATAGTTATTATTGTAACCAGAATCCCGCCTTTATCCCGGCGTACCATAACGCCCAAAATTGCTAAAATTGGAAGTATGGGCGTAAAGGTCTTTACAAATGCTTTAATCATTTTTAACCAGACCTGAATATCTATTAAGGCAAACAACCTACTGCCCCCCCCTTTTGTGGTGTCCACATTTTGTGCTACCATACTGGACATATCGCCAAAGATGATCAGCACATTTTCGAGTATTGGTAATAACAATAAAACTGTCACTATACCTCCCCCTAATCCAAAGTAGAAAAGCTTTTTCGCTAAAAATTTAGACTTACTGGCTATTGCTTTTTTTGCTTTACCAATTCGAACCAGTTCCAATATTATTAGAGGATAAAGAAAAAATGCCGACGGCCATACCAGGGTAGCTATAGCAGCGACACCTCCAGCTGCCATCATATTCCCCTTATTTATAGAGGTACTTTTCTTTTCTGAAATAACTTGTAACAGCCAACAACAGGCCAGACATAATCCTATTACCCAACTATCTACTCTTCCTATTCGTTGAGATAACACAAAAAGGGGGTCTAACATTAATGCCAGGCTTAAACCAAATGCTGCAAAACCTTGTACTCGTTTTGAAAGCAACCATCCAAGGCACATGGTTCCGGCAAACATCCCACCCAGCAAACCCGCTATTCTAGGACCTAGCCCTGAAGCCCCGGTAACCTGATAACTAACCTCAGCAAGTAATGGCCCTAAGTATGACCAAAGTAATAGGGGCTTTCCTTCTCTCATCCACCAGGTGATTGCCCAATCGCTTGTAGGGTTAAGGGCAAGCCTGCCGTAATCCGTTATTTGAGCCTCATCTTGTTGAAGGTGAGGTAAGACATCTAATGTTAGCAGTTGTATACATAATGCTATAATGCATACAGCAAACCATATCCACCAATATTTCCTGTCAAAATAGGTATGAAATGACAATGGTATCTTTAACATTATTGAAGTTTTATATAAAAGAGTGCTTGAAATTTATATTAGGATACTTATTTCCATATCTCAGAAGCCGAAGATATTTTGAGAAATTCTACGTAAAATTTTGCAATACCTTCTTCGAGACTTATAGAACTATTCCATCCCAACTTCTGTAACTTGGAAATTTCAGTGACTTTTTTAAGAGTACCATCGGCCTTATTTGTATTGAAAAAAAGCTCACCTTCAAAACCAACCCGTTCTTTTATTAAATACGCCAAATCCTTTATAGAAATATCCTTTCCTGTACCAATATTTATATGTGTATCTCTAATTTCTGCCGAATTTATTTCGCGTTTTATATCTTCAAAATCAATTTCTTTCATTAAGAATACGCATGCATCAGCCATCTCTTCGCTCCAAAGGAATTCTCTCATTGGTCTTCCGCTACCCCATATTTCAATTTGTACCTTCCCATTTTTAGCTTCTATTCCGTATTTCCTAAAAATGTCTAGAATAGCGCGTTTATCTGAATTAGCATTCACCCCTTCTATTGGCATTATACTTAAATTAGATCTTATGTCTTCCCAATTTCCCGTTTCTAATGCCTTTCCCAAATGCATTTTACGTAATAAGGCCGGTAATACGTGGGATTTTTCAAGATCAAAATTATCTTTCGGGCCATATAAATTTGTAGGCATAGCAGCAATAAAATTAGTTGCATACTGAAGATTGTAGCTTTCACACATTCTAATTCCAGCTATCTTGGCTATTGCATAAGGCTCATTGGTGTACTCCAGCTTTCCGGTAAGAAGATAATCTTCCTTTATGGGCTGTGGACAGTTCTTGGGATAGATACAAGTACTTCCCAAAAACAGTAATTTCTTTACCTTATTGAGATAACTGTGATGAATTACATTGGTTTGAATCATTAAATTTTGGTAGATAAAATCTCCTCTATAGGTATTGTTAGCCACTATCCCTCCTACTTTTGCTGCTGCCAGAAACACATATTCGGGTCTTTCTTCCATAAAAAAATTGGCCACCTCTTCACAACTAATAAGATCTAATTCTTCATGAGTTCTTGTTACAATATTGGTATAGCCTTTTATCTTTAAATTGTTAAGTATGGCACTGCCAACTAATCCACGGTGACCCGCTACATAAATTTTAGAATCCCTTTGCATCTTTCAATCTTTTTGTTGGTTCTATTAATTACTATGGCTTAAGTGTTTTTGTATATCTTTTTATGAATATGTAATTGTCTCACTTTTAGGTTCTGGTTCTCTTAAATTTTCAGTGTTCATCAAATATTTTGCTATAGAAAAACTACATGTAAATGCGGGAGACACAGCATTTAATAGATGAATTGATTTGCTATCACCTTCTATAATAAAATCCATTTCAAGTTCCAGTGTTTTTTTATTTAATAACTGGGCTCTTATCCCGGGCTTTAACCATTGGTTGAATTTCCTGATCTCTAGGTTATTTGTAAGTTTTTTAGCCAAACCTGCGAAATGAGCTTTATTGTACTTCCTTATCTCGCTAATTGCCAATTTTCTAAAATTGAAGGAATTAGTAATAAATAGCAATATTTCAAAATAACTTATTTGTAAAAATTCTGCTAGTTTAAAGTTTCTCAATCCTCCATAATTCTCTCTCCAAAATGCGGGCATAGAGGTAGGTCCAATTTTTATATGATTATCGGCAGTAACAGTATAATGAACTCCTAAGAATGGATTTAATAAATTAGGCACCGGATAAATATTTGTTTTTATTAGTTGATCTGAACCGGTATACTTTAAATAAATACCTTTAAATGGAATGATAATACGGTCTCTGGAAAACCCATAATCTTTAGCTATAACATCAGCATAAAGTCCAGCAGCATTAATTAAAAGTTTAGGCTTAAAATTAACTTTATTCGTTACTATAATATCTTCCTTCCTTTTTAAGTATTTAGTATTGAAAAAAAAATCAACCTTCTTTTCAATCAAGATCTCTTTAAGTTTTTTACATACTTCTACCGGATTCACACTGGCTGTAGTTGGTGAAAAAAGTGCTCTTTTATAGGTCTTTGAGTTAGGTTCGATTTGGTATAATTCTTCCTCATCAATTAAACTAATATCCACACCATTTTGCTTACCTCTATCATACAGCTCATACAACACCCTTAACTCCTCTTCATTACTAGCAACAACAACTTTTTTACAATGATTCACATATATTCCGTTAGAATCACAAAATTCTTTCATAAGCATATTACCATCTTTGGTGAACTTAGCTTTTAAGGAATTAGAAGTATAATAAAAGCCTGCATGTAAAACGCCACTATTTCTACCACTGGCATGCTTGGCTACATCGTTTTCCTTTTCAATTATAGCAATTCTTTTATCCGGATATTTTTTCTGAAGCTCAAAACATATCGTTAATCCCATAATTCCTGCGCCAATAAGCAGATAATCATATTCTTTGTACGCTTCCATTGTATATTATCTAAAGGAGTAAAACATTTTAATGAATGCTATTCAAAATAATTAAGCACTTTAAAACCAACCTCATTGAGATACCGGTCCTTTCTCATAATTTCCAGGTCGCTTTCCATCATTTCCTTAATCAATGTAGTAAGATCATATTCAGGAATCCATCCTAATTTAGTGTTTGCTTTTGTGGGATCTCCCACCAAAACATCAACTTCTGTAGGCCTAAAATAACGTGGATCTACCGCCAGAACTTCTTTCCCTTCTTCTAATTGATAATCTGGATGTGTGCACTCTATTACCACAGCTTTTTCATTTACTCCATTTCCTTGAAATTCTAATTCTATTCCAACTTGAGCAAATGCCATTCTTACAAAGTCCCGTACACTGGTGGTTTTTCCTGTTGCAATTACCCAATCCTCCGGTTCTTCAGCCTGGAGGATCATCCACATCATACGTACATAATCTTTGGCATGTCCCCAATCCCGCATGGCATCCAGATTTCCTAAGTAAAACTTATCCTGTAAACCCAATACAATTCGAGCTGTTGCTCTTGTTATTTTTCGCGTCACAAAGGTTTCTCCTCTAACGGGAGACTCATGATTAAATAAAATACCGTTACAAGCAAACATATTATAAGCTTCCCGGTAATTAACTGTCATCCAGTAAGCATATAATTTGGCTACAGCATAGGGACTTCGAGGGTAGAACGGAGTAGTCTCCGATTGCGGAACTTCTCGTACCTTCCCATACAACTCGGAGGTAGATGCCTGATATATTTTGGTTTTATGCTCCAACCCTAATAATCTTACAGCATCCAGAATTCGCAATGTGCCTAACCCATCGGTATTGGCTGTATATTCCGGAATTTCAAAAGAAACCTGCACATGACTCATTGCCGCCAAGTTGTATATCTCATCTGGTTGTATTTGCTTTATTAGACCAATCACAGAAGCGGCATCTGTCATATCACTATAATGGAGAATGAAATTTCTATTTTCTATATGAGGATCCTGGTAAAGATGGTCTATACGATCTGTATTGAATTGGGAAGTCCTTCTTTTTAAACCGTGAACTAAATACCCCTTTCTTAATAAGAATTCGCTTAGATAAGCCCCATCTTGACCTGTTACTCCTGTTATTAGCGCTACTTTCATATTTGCCATTATTAATTATTACTATAATTCATCCTGCATATTATATTGATAGAACACGTATTATTTTCTATGGAGCTCACAGTGGAAAAATTCAGAAATTTAAATTTCGAATATTCTTAAACCGTTCCGGGAAAGAGATATATAATAGAATATCCTTTTCGAAAGATCAAGTATCAATAAGATTTTAGAAATTTTTGAGGTTCGAAATGCCAGTAATATTGGCTAGAACCTGCCCATCCCTAATTTGAAGAATTTTTAAAACTCCGGTCATTTAAAATATCTTTAATGAATCCGTTGCTTATTAGGGGTCGGCAACTACTTTAATTTGATTTTACAGGGTGCTTTTAGGGGCACATAAAATCATTTTTGGAGTGTATTAGGGGTATAGTATACTTACAATAAGATTGTAATGTTTTAAAATATTATGAAAGGTAACGGTAAGGCCTACTTTAAACCACTTCTTTAAGTTTTACACTAACCGTGCAACCAGCTTCAGTTAGCACCAGTGATAATCTCTTCGTACCTATATGCCTTATGATACCATCTTGGTCTTTAAGAGCACCTGAGGTAATTTTAACCCTATCTCCCGGTGACAGATTTTTTATAACAAAATCATCATAATTATCTGTATCAAGCCAATTCTTAATAGTCTCAATTTCATGATCTCTAACAACGGCTGGTTTACCCAACCAATAAAGATATCTTATAACATCAGGAAATTCGAAAACCTTTTGTCGCTCCTTGTCTTTTAATTTTACAAAGACATACGACGTGAATAAGGGCACTTCTACCTTCTTTTTCCGGTCGCTCCATTGTCTAACCTCAGTGACAATAGGACAATAAATCTCTATTTTCGCCGATTCCAGGTTTTTTGCCACCCTTTTTTCCGCTCGAGGCTTCGTATATAACACATACCATGACATACCTTATACATTTAAATTTAAAACTTGCTCTGGGATAAAAAATCCCAGAGTATTTCCCACAGAAGCGGAGTATTAAATTCTGAAGATTATGGCTTGAATATGCCGGGAAGAATACTACCTTTTATTGTCTTCCCCAATCTTTAGAAGAATATTGATAACTCCGGGTCATTATAGTTAAGTTCTAATAATGTAACCGTCACTAATTGGGGGTAGTGCAAGTAGGATTTTTATGAGTTTTGAAGGCTGTTGGTCATGGCTTCGCCAAGTAAGTCACATTAAATGTTTCTTACAAAGCTTAAATTTTAAATAGGGATAATATTCAATAAAAAATATTAGCCTACTAAAAAACTATGACTTTCATTAAGATTAAATTAGGAATTTCGGTTAATTTCTACAATGTGGAAATGTTAAAATTTTTTAAAAAACCTAAATATCAAGAAGTGAAAATATAATATAACTTCATTTTTTTAGATTATCTTTAAAATTTTTGGATTTTAAATGAGAATTTAATTATTTTACCCAGTATTAGTAGATTTTTTTTTAACAATTTAAACCATCCTCTGTTTTAGAGATTTTATAGCTTTTACAACTCTTAAAATTTTACTAAGATTTTTCATCGATGAAAGGTTTGGTTTTAACTTTTAACAGACATTGCCTCACATGGAATAAGTAACAACATCCTTGAAATTAACATTTTAAAATGCACAAAACGTCAAGTTGAAGTAAATTCAATTAAAAAATCATCAAAAAAAGAGCTCTTTAACCCTTCTATAAAACCATCATCTAATTAACATTAAATACGAAATAAATGTTAATTCATACTAAGAGTAAAAAATATGATTGAAAGTGCACCCTAAGTACTTGTAAATCTAATATTTAAGTTAAGTCGCTTTCATTATAAGTACAGCAGCGTACTAAATACAATATATACTTATAATAGATCTTTTCAAATCCTCTTAAATTGGCGGCCCTTTCTATTCCTCTTTTAAAAACGTAGTATTTCAAGCGCGATGTCACCTGCGCAGGGTGAATATTGATGGTTTTATGATGGTTATCATAAAATTCACTGTATGAGTACTATAATTTTACATCATAATAAAAAATGCCATTCATTATGAAAAACTTAGTCATATTAGGAGCAGGAACCGCCGGAACTATGATGGCGAACCACCTTCGTCCTAAACTCAGCAAGGATCTATGGAATATATCAATCGTAGATCAATATAAAACCCACTACTACCAGCCCGGATTTTTATTTCTGCCTTTTGATACATATACCGAAGAACAGGTTAAGAAAGTAGGAAAAAAATTCATTCCGAAAGGAGTGAATTACATTCAGAAAAAAATTGAGCAGATTTTCCCAAAAGAAAATAAAGTTCAATTAGAAGATGAAACCTTGAGCTACGACATTTTAATTATTGCCACCGGGTCTAAGATTGCCCCTGAAGAAGTTGAAGGTATGAAAGGTAAAAACTGGCATAAAAACGTATTCGATTTCTATACTTATGAAGGAGCTCTAGCGCTTAGAAACAAGCTTAGAGAATGGGAAGGTGGAAAACTATTAGTTCATTTAACTGAAATGCCTATTAAATGTCCAGTTGCTCCTTTGGAGTTTGCTTTTTTAGCTGATTCTTTTTTTATAAAGAAAGGGATGAGAGACAAAGTAGAGATCTCTTATGTAACTCCACTTTCCGGAGCCTTCACTAAAGAAAAAAGCGCGGCTACTCTAGGATATTTACTTGAAGAGAAAAACATTAAGTTGGAAACAGATTTTGCAATTGAGCGTGTAGATAATGAAAACAATAAAATAGTAGATTATGGCGAAAGAGCAATTGATTTCGATTTATTGGTAACCATTCCAACTAATATGGGTGACGATGTAATTGCCAGATCAGGTATGGGTGACGATCTCAATTTTGTTCCTACCCACGAGAATTCATTGCAGTCTAAAGATCATGAGAATGTTTTTGTAATTGGAGATGCTACTAACGTGCCCGCTTCTAAGGCAGGCTCAGTGGCGCATTTTGAATCAGAGACATTAACCGATAACATCTTATTATATATAGACGGTAAACCACTTAAAGAAGAATTTGATGGTCATGCTAATTGCTTTATTGAAACAGGAAAGAATAAAGCCCTTCTAATAGATTTCAATTACAAGCAAGAACCAGTAGAAGGTACATTTCCATTTCCGGGAATAGGCCCATTAAAATTACTTAAAGAAAGTGTCTTTAACCATTGGGGGAAGCTGGCCTTTAGATGGATCTATTGGAATATGTTATTAAAAGGAATTTCCATTCCATTTGTTAGCAGAAACATGACCACGGCAGGAAAAAAATTAGATTAACAAGATAAAAACTAAAACTATGACAACTACAATCTCAGGAACCGAAATCAATGTAACCGAAGATGGGTATCTAACCGATTTCTCGCAATGGACTCCCGAAATAGCAAAGGAACTTGCAAAAAATGAGGAAATTGAATTAACCGACCGTCATTGGGAAATCATAAAATGGATACAGGACCGAGTAAATGCTGGGGAAGCTTTGTCTATTCGTGGTATTAAGAAAAGCGGAGTGCTTGATATTAAAGAATTTTACGCTCTATTTCCCGGAGGCCCTTTGAAACTCTCTACTAAAATTGCGGGAGTTCCAAAACCAAAAAGCTGTATTTAAAAATTAAAATTATAAGATCATGACAAAGTCTAAAGTTAAAAAAATGCTCTTTGTACTATCTAAGGCAACTATAGAAAACGTGTATGCAGCATTTATAATGGCCAATGGTGCCAGAATGGAAGGGATTGAGGCTGAAATTTTCTTTACTTTCTTTGGATTAGAAGCAGTTCAGAAAAAAAAGCTCAACAAGCTACATGTTGCTACGGTAGGAAATCCGGCAATGCATATTCCAACCATGGTAGGTGGTCTACCGGGAATGGAAGCCATAGCTTCTAAAATGATGAAAAAAGAAATGGATAAACTCGACATTCCGCCGGTTGATGAATTTTTAGAAATACTATCCGACTCGGGTGTGAAACTTTGGGCATGTAAGCTTGCAGTAGATATGTTTCACTTAGAAGAAAAAGAGCTTATTGATGATCTTGATGGAATATTAACCATTGGCGACTTCTATAATCAGGCCGATCAAGATGGGTGTCAACTCCTCTACATTTAGATAAAAATCACTTTAATCTACCATTAAAAAGGAAAAGGTCTGTTTGATAGTTCAAACAGACCTTTTTTATTATATAAAAGAAAAACTATTTTTTCTCTATTAATGGTTCGTTCAGGGATTTGCTCATCTCCATAGAAATAGAAGAACGATCAAAAGTTATTTTACCTGCTCCGGTTTCAATAATAACAGAATTGTTTTTTTCACTAAAATCGACGATTTTACCATGCATTCCACTTTTAGTGATAATACGGTCTCCTTTTTTTAAAGAAGAGGCAAAACTTTTTTCTTGTTTAGCTTTTTTCATTTGAGGGCGTATCATAAAGAAATACACCACTACAAACATTAATATAATTGGGGCAAATTGCGTTAATTGTTCCATAAATTGATTTGAAAGCGTTTATTAAACAGATGGTTCAGCATCAGCTTCAACAAAAGCTTTGATTGTTAATTTTTCTGTTGCAGCCTCTGTATTTGCAGAAACTGTAACTGTTTTAGTTACCTGCCCTTGTCCCGATCCATTAAATTTAACGGTCATTTCTCCGGTTTCTCCAGGAGCAATTGAAGTGTTTCTTGGATAAGAAGGTACGGTACAACCGCAACTGCTACTAGCATTTGTAATTACAAGTGGTGCTTTTCCAGTGTTGGTAAATTTAAAAACGTGTTCTACATTGGTACCTTTTGCAATAGTTCCAAAATCGAATTCACTTTCTTCAAATGTCATTTCAGGATAATATACAGCTTGCGCATCACGTTCTGCAGCAGTTTCAACATTTGCAGCATTCACTTTACTGGAAGCATCATCTTTGCAAGAAGTAAAAAATATTGCTCCAATGGCTGCTACCACCAAAATTCCTTTTTTCATAATAAAACAGATTTTAATTAAAAGCTAAAAATACTAATTTTTCTGAACTCTTACATAAGCCCACGACCTATTTTATTAAGGCGATTATCCTGCTTATATTCTTTAGATAATTTATCTAAAACCCCGTTGATAAAAATGCTACTTTTTGGTGTGCTATACTCTTTAGCAATTTCCAAATACTCATTAATAGTAACTTTTACCGGGATGGACGGGAAGTATAAAAACTCGCACAATGCCATTTTTATAAGAATCGTATCTATGTCGGCTATTCGTTCTTTATCCCAGTTAGGAGTTTTACCTAGCATTTCATTAGAAAGTTCTTCTTCATTTAAATGTACTTTTCTAAAGAGATTTATTGCAAACTCTTCATCTTCCGGACTTTTATAGAGTTTAGGAAGCTTAGAATCTTGTGCGGTATTTTCCTTTAATTTATTCAAGAATTTCAGGATAGCAGTATTAACCAATGGAAGGTCATCCAGCCAGGTTAATTTAGTGTCTTCTAAATAATCGTACACTTTATCGTTAGGTGCAATAAATTCCTTTAAAAGTAAGATCACAAAATCCTTGTCTTCTTTAAAACTAGAATCCCCACTGCTCATGTAGGTTTGAAAAGCTTCACTTTTCATGATCTCCTCCCAAAGAAGTGCTACATATTCACTGTCTTTGCTCCATTGATTGACAGACCTGTCTTCCCAAGCCTCCTGTAATTGGATATTGTTTTCCAGAATTCGGAAAACCCTGTTATTTATAAATTTTTTATTGGGATCGATCTCTTCCTGTGTTGCCAGAAACTTTTTTTGTGATTTCTCGAGATAATTCTCTGAGTAGGATTTAATTTCGACTTTCAGCTTCAAAAGTAGTAAGAACAGGTCGTACATTTCCTGCATACTTTTTTTCAGGAATTTCTCCTCAACATTGAAGTTTTTGTCTTGACTTTGGTGAAATGCATAAAGTGACTGCATTACCTTAACGCGAATATGTCTTCTGGTTAACATAGGTGTAAAAGAACATTAGAAAATTAACAAGGCGAAAGAATTCTCTTCCGCCCTGCAAAAATAGTATTTATTTCAAACTTGTTAGTTCAAATTCTCTCTTTTTCTATCGTCAATTCGTTGTTGAGCGATTTTAAGAGCTGCGTGATGCGTGGTGATGCCGTTCGCATTGGCGCTTTTGAGGATTTCAAGAGTTGTATTAAAGATGTTTTCCGTCTTTCTCATGATCTCTGTTTTGCCGTATCCTTCTAATTCGGCATATACATTTATGATACCACCGGCATTGATCAAGAAATCTGGAGCATATACAATTCCTTTTTCCTGTAAGATCTGTCCATGACGAATTTCATCGGCTAACTGATTGTTTGCCGCACCAGCGATAATTGAAGCTCTAATTCTTCCAATAGTATCATCGTTAATAGTAGCACCTAAAGCACATGGAGCATAAATATCAACATCGGCACCGTATACATCATCTGTGTATATTTTAGCACCGTATTTTTTACTTATTTCTTCTAATCTGCTTTGGTTGATATCGCTTATAAATACTTCAGCTCCCTCATTTGTAATGTGCTCTACTAAAGATTCACCAACATGTCCGATTCCCTGAACAAGAACTTTCTTCCCATCCAAATGATCACTTCCGTATTTGTGTTGAGCAGCAGCTTTCATTCCCATAAAAACCCCATAAGCTGTAATAGGAGATGGATTTCCAGCTCCTCCTTTAGATTCAGATATTCCGGTAACATACGGAGTAACCTCTCTTACAGTGTCCATATCTTCTGTATCCATTCCTACATCTTCTGCAGTAATATATTTTCCGCTAAGGGAATGAACAAATTCTCCAAACCTTCGCATTAACTCAGGTGTTTTCTGAGTTTTTGCATCTCCAAGTATCACCGCTTTTCCACCACCTAGGTTTAAACCTGTAATGGCACTTTTAAATGTCATTCCTCGTGATAGACGAAGAACATCGTTAACAGCTTCCCATTCTGTGCTATAATTCCACATTCTGGTACCACCCAAAGCAGGTCCTAAAACCGTGTTATGAATACCTATTATTGCCCTTAAACCTGTATCTTTGTCGTTACAAAAAACCACTTGTTCGTGGTTATCAAATGACAACTGGCCAAAGACAGGCGCATTTTTTTTAAGGTCGTTTGCGTTTAGAACGTCAACTTGCATACGTTTAAATTTAAATTTAGATTTTTCAGTTTTACGAAAATCAATGCGCAAAAATAATTAATATTTTAAAGTTTGCGGTTAATTTGGTTGTTAAAATGCGAATTTCATAATTAATAGGGTTTCAGAATTATATGAAGGAATTAAAGCACGTTAATAAATATTTTTATAAGTACAAATGGAAACTTATTTTAGGGTTTCTCATAACCATAGTGGCCCGGATATTTGCTTTATATCCTGTGCAGTTTATTGGAGATTCTACTAACATCATTCAAAAATATGTAAGTGGAGAAATTGGCAGTGCTGCCACCCTTAGAAGTGAATTATTCTATAACATCACTCTTATAATTGGTGCCACCTTGATTTCTGCCTTTTTAACCTTTTTAATGAGACAAACCTTTATTGTGGTATCTCGGCATATGGAATTCGACCTTAAAAATGAGGTTTATCAGCAGTATCAAAACCTTTCGCTCAATTTCTATAAGAAAAACAGAACCGGGGATTTGATGAACCGGATTAGTGAAGATGTATCTAAAGTACGGATGTATTTAGGTCCGGCAATAATGTATAGTGTTACTACTCTTACCTTATTTGTTGTTGTTATCTGGTATATGATAAATACAGCCCCTCTCCTTACCTTATATACCTTGGCGCCATTGCCAATTTTGTCTTTTGCTATCTATAAATTAAGTGTAGCAATTCATAAACGAAGTACTATTGTACAACAATACCTATCTAAACTAAATACTTTTACCCAGGAAAGTTTTAGTGGGATATCTGTTATAAAATCTTACGGGTTAGAACCACAAACCAATACCAATTTCGTTGAACTTTCAAACGGCAGCAAACAAAAGAATTTGGACCTGGTTAAAGTACAGGCCTTCTTCTTTCCTCTTATGGTCCTTCTTATAGGAGTGAGTAATACCCTTGTAATTTTTATTGGCGGAAGACAGGTTATTAGCGGGGAAATTGAGAATATAGGAATTATCGTAGAGTTCTTATTATATGTAAATATGCTTACCTGGCCTGTAGCAACGGTAGGTTGGGTAACTTCTATCATTCAGCAAGCTGAAGCGTCCCAAGCACGTATCAACGAATTTTTAAGACAAGAGCCTCAAATAAAGAATTTACAACCTAAAAGTGAACCCATTTTAGGCGATGTGTCATTTAAAAATGTGAGCTTTACCTATGAAGACACCAATATCACTGCATTAAAAGACATTTCCTTTACAGTAAATCGGGGAGAAACACTTGCAATTATAGGAAAAACCGGGTCTGGAAAATCTACCATTCTTGAACTTATTGGAAGATTATACGATGTAAGCGGTGGTGAAATACAAATAGACGGAAAGAACATTATAGATTTAAATCTTTACGATCTTAGAAATAGTATAGGTTATGTTCCACAGGACGCTTTTCTATTTAGCGATTCAATTAGAAATAACATCAGGTTTGGAAAGACCAATGCAAGCGATGAAGAGGTGATGGAAGCTGCTAAAAATGCATCGGTGCATAAAAACATTATTGGCTTCAACAAAGGATACGACACCGTATTGGGAGAACGTGGTATTACCCTTTCAGGAGGGCAAAAACAACGGGTTTCTATTGCAAGGGCAATTATTCATGACCCACAAATTCTCCTTTTTGACGACTGTCTTTCCGCTGTAGACACCGAGACAGAAGAGGAAATTTTGAGTAACCTCTTTAAAATATCTAAAGATAAAACCACGATAATTGTAAGTCACAGGATCTCTTCTGCCAAGAATGCCGATAAAATTATTATTCTGGAAGACGGGTATATTGCGCAGCAAGGCTCACATCAAGACCTAATACAAAAAGAAGGTTATTACAAAGAGCTTTACGCAAAGCAACTAAGTGAAAAAGAAATGTGAAAATATGTTGTGAAATGTTAAAAATTTTTGGATTTTTGAGCAGTACATAAAAACGAACCATATAAGATTTATTTTATGAGTGAAAATGGAATGATGGAGAAAGATGAAATTTTCTCAAAAGTATTACGAGCGGGAAGACGCACTTATTTTTTTGATGTAAGAGCCACCAAAGCTGATGATTATTACCTTACCATAACAGAGAGTAAGAAATTCACCAATGCAGATGGATCTTTTCATTACAAAAAACATAAAATTTATTTGTACAAAGAAGATTTCGAAGGTTTCACAGAGATCTTAAATGAAATGACAGATTATATCGTTAATGAAAAAGGCGAAGAAGTAATAAGTGAGCGTCACCAAAAGGATTTCAAGAAAGAATATCAGGAAGAAGGAGAGCTGGAAACAACTACAGCACCTTCTCCAGAGAAATTTACAGACATCAATTTTGAAGATATCTAAGAGATAGATTCAATTTAAAACTTGCACCGCTTCAATTTTTGAAGCGGTTTTTTTTTACAATGTTTTTACTCATTATATAAAAATATTAAATCATTCCGTTAACCTATTCTCAATCCATTCTCAACCTTAAAATCGGGATTTAGCAGTACTATGTCATTTTTTTGTCCCACTGCACCTAGCACCAAACATTCACTCATTAAATTAGCAATTTGTTTCCTAGGAAAGTTCACCACCGCAACTATCTGTTTATTAAGGAGGTCTTCTTTATTATATCTTAATGTAATTTGAGCTGAAGACTTTTTAATTCCCAATTCGCTACCAAAATCTATTTTCAGCTTATAAGCCGGTTGTCTGGCTTCAGGAAAATCTTCAACTTCCAAGATGGTTCCTATTCGCATTTCAACCTTTTCAAAATCATTCCAATTAATTTCCATGTTTACTTAAATCTCGTGTATTTCCTCTGTGGAATCTGTTTTCTAATAAAAATCACCTATCTTTTATAAAATGATATATGTGGCTGCTTTACTGCCTACTCTAATAACCAATCATTCAAACTTGTATAATAGATTTAGTATTAAAGATATTAAATTTGTAGTATTAGAATCAATTTTATAACCTCTATTAATTATGGGTCAAACTCCTTCAAATATGCTAGCCTTAGGAACCATTGCTCCAAACTTTCTACTGCCTGACGTGGTTTCTAAGAAACCCTTAAGCCTAGATCAATTAAGAGGTGAAAAAGGAACGGTGGTTATGTTTATATGCAATCATTGTCCATATGTTATTCATATAAATGAAGAGATAGTTCGATTGGCCAATGATTATAGAGTAGCTGGTTTTGGATTTGTTGCAATTATGAGCAATAATACAGAAGCCTACCCGCAGGATCATCCTGATTTTATGGAAAATGTAGCCAGAAAATATCATTATCCCTTTCCTTATTTATATGATGCTACCCAAGAAGTAGCAAAAGCCTATCAGGCAGCGTGCACTCCTGATTTTTATTTATTTGATACCGATTTAAAACTTGTATACCGCGGACAACTGGATAATTCCCGTCCAGGAAATGGAATTCCCACAAATGGAAGGGATTTAAGAGAAGCCCTAGATGCTATTTTAAAGAACGACAAGATTCCTGAGAATCAAAAGCCAAGTATGGGATGCAGTATTAAATGGAAAAAATAATTCTCTTAAAAAATCAAGTTTCCTTTTTGATATTTATTTAACACAGAAGCATTCTTAATTCCTTAATTTTAAACTTAATAATTTTTAAAAAACAGAAAATGAGTACTATAAAATTAGGAGATAAAGCGCCAAATTTCGATGCTGAAACCTCAGAAGGTAAAATAAATTTTTACGAGTATTTAGGAGACAGTTGGGGGATTCTATTTTCTCATCCTGCAGACTATACTCCAGTTTGCACCACAGAACTTGGGGCAGCGGCGAAGTATAAAGATGAATTTGCCAAGCGAAACGTAAAAGTGATGGCTCTAAGTGTTGATGGAGTAGAATCTCACAAAGCTTGGATAAAGGATATAAATGAAACTCAGCATACGGAAGTGAACTTTCCAATTATAGCAGATGAAGATAAAAAGGTATCAAATCTATATGATATGATCCATCCGAATGCGAGTGATACTCTCACTGTAAGATCGGTATATGTGATTGCACCAGATAAAAGCATTAAATTAATGATTACTTATCCAGCAAGTACAGGTAGAAATTTTGAAGAATTATTACGAGTTATAGATTCCTTACAGTTAACAGCCAATTATAAAGTGGCAACTCCCGCTAATTGGAAGCATGGAGAAGAAGTTGTAATAAGCCCTTCTATTTCTAATGAAGATGCTACTAAAATGTTCCCAAAAGGTTTTAAAGAGGTGAAATCTTATTTGAGATTGACTCCACAACCTAATTTGGATTAATTTGATTGTATTACAGGAAAAAGGGCTGACAGATATATCTGTCAGCCCTTTTTTTATATAAAGATAAATGTTAGTTATTATCTAACAGCTACCAATTCCACATCGAATATAAGTGTAGCATTAGGAGGTATTGCCCCACCTGCGCCACGTTCGCCATAGGCTAAGTGTGAAGGAATCACGAATCGAGCCTGATCACCTACATGTAATAATTGAATACCTTCATCCCATCCTGAGATGACATGACCTTTCCCTAATGGAAAATCGATAGGTTGATTTCTTGTATAAGAAGAATCAAATACGCTACCATCAGGTAACATTCCTTTATAATGAACAGAAACTGTCTTACCTTTTTCAGCTTTTGCACCATTCCCTTTTTGCTCAATTTTATAGCGTAACCCACTAGCAGTCTTTTCAAAACCTTGAGATAGTTCTCCTAAAAGTTCTTCTTGTTGCTTCTTAGCAGCTGCTTCTCTTTCAGCTTTCGACCCATTAAATACTCGAAACTCCTCTACAGCATTAAACTTCTCAGCAGTCTCCCCCACTCTAATAATTTCAAGTTCTTCAATTTTATCCCCTTGTACAATAGCATTTACCACATCTTGTCCTTCAACAACACTTCCAAATACGGTATGTTTTCCGTCTAACCATGGAGTAGCAATATGAGTAATAAAAAACTGACTTCCATTGGTTCCAGGACCAGCATTGGCCATAGATAATTTTCCTGGAGCATCATGCTTTAAAGAAGGGTGAATTTCATCTTCGAAGTTGTAACCCGGTCCGCCGGTTCCATTTCCTTTAGGGTCTCCCCCTTGTATCATGAAATCTTCGATAACCCTGTGAAATTTCAGTCCGTTATAATAAGGTTTTCCCTGAGGAATTGCCTTATTCTCTAAGTTCCCTTCGGCTAATCCTACAAAGTTCCCAACTGTTCCGGGAGTTTTTTCAAATTCCAGTTCCACCAAAATTGCACCTTTAGAAGTGTGGAATTTTGCATATAATCCGTCTTGCATGTCGCTTGTTTAATAGTTAAAGCTGCAAAGATAGCGATTTGAATAGCTAACCTTAATACACTTAAGCTCATTTTAAGAAAAATAATATTACAACTCACTCACAGAAAACTTTTTAAAACTAAAAAGCATCCTATTTGGATGCTTTTTTAATAAATTATAATCTATATCTAATTTGCAACTTCACTAATAAATTTGAGCCTATAAAGTCGTAATTCTTCATCGTCATACTCTCCATCGAACTCTTCCATAGCATCTTCAATTTTATCGGTATCAGCTTCTAGGAAATATTCATGAATCTCCTCTTGCTGATCTTCATCCAGAATATCATCCAGCCAATAATCAATATTCAAACGAGTTCCACTATAAACAATAGCTTCCATCTCCTTTATAAATTGGGGCATTTCCATTCCCTTTGCAGAAGCTATATCTGTTAAAGGCAACTTTCTGTCAATGTTTTGAATGATGTATAATTTGAGTCCGCTATTGGCTCCGGTAGATTTTACAACTAAATCATCCGGACGAATAATTTCATTTTCTTCAACATAGTTACTAATTAATTCCACAAACTCTTTCCCGAATTTTTTAGCCTTTCCTTCTCCTACTCCGTGGATATTACTTAATTCTTCCAGGTTTACCGGATATTTAAGAGCCATATCTTCTAAAGATGGATCTTGAAAAACTACAAATGGCGGTACTCCAGATTTTTTAGCAACTTTTTTACGCAGCTCTTTCAGCATTTTCACAAGTTGAGCATCTACTTCAGAGCTACCTGCTTTTGGAATTTTAATTTCAGACTCGGTAATACTATTAAAGATATGATCTTCAGTCATCATAAAAGAAACAGGAGCTTTCAAATACTCTTTTCCTTTATCTGTCAGTTTCACCACCCCATAGGTTTCAATATCTTTCCTAAGCATACCCGCAACCAATACTTGACGAATTAGAGCCATCCAGTATTTATTATCCTTATCCTTCCCTTTCCCAAACAGCACATGCTCATCGGTCTTATGAGATAAGATAAGTGCATTGGCTTTACCAATAAGAGTATTAACCAATTCCTTGGCTTTATATATTTGTTTGGTTTCTTTTACAACTTTAAGTAACAATTCAACATCCTCTTGGGCTTCATGCTTTTTCTTCGGATTTTGAACATTATCATCCATAGAAGCACCTTCGCCTGTCTCCTCATCGAATTCTTCCCCAAAATAGTGCAGCAAGAATTTTCTTCGAGACATGGAAGTTTCGGCATATCCAACCACTTCCTGCAGCAAGGCATGACCAATTTCCTGCTCTGCGACAGGTTTACCACTCATAAACTTCTCAAGTTTCTCTATATCTTTATAGGAATAGAATGCCAGGCAATGACCTTCTCCTCCATCTCTTCCTGCTCGGCCGGTCTCCTGATAATAGCTTTCTAAACTTTTTGGAATATCATGATGAATTACGAAACGAACATCAGGTTTATCGATCCCCATTCCAAAAGCAATGGTCGCCACAACCACATCTACATCTTCCATGATGAACATATCCTGATGCTTCACCCTGGTCTTTGCATCTAGTCCCGCATGATAAGGAACAGCGGAAACTCCATTTACCTGCAGTGTTTGGGCCAGTTCTTCTACTCGCTTTCTACTTAGGCAATAAATGATTCCAGATTTTCCTTCATTTTGCTTAACAAAACGAATAATATCGGCATCTACATTTTTGGTTTTTGGACGAATCTCATAATACAAATTGGGACGGTTAAAACTTGCCTTAAATGTATTAGCATCGGTAATACCAAGGTTTTTAAGAATATCTTCCTGTACTTTTGGGGTAGCAGTAGCGGTAAGGCCAATAATTGGAATATTATCTCCTATCCTTTTAATTATCTGTCTTAAATTCCTGTATTCCGGTCGAAAATCATGCCCCCATTCACTTATACAGTGAGCTTCATCTACAGCCATGAATGAAATTTCCACGCTACGCAAAAACTCTACATTCTCTTCTTTTGTTAGGGATTCCGGAGCGACATACAATAATTTGGTAATTCCATTTACAATATCCTCCTTCACCTGTTTTACTTCAGATTTATTTAAAGAAGAATTTAAAACATGCGCCACACCATGCTCAGAAGAAATTCCACGAATGGCATCCACCTGATTTTTCATTAGGGCAATTAACGGGGACACCACGATGGCTGTGCCATCTGCAATTAAAGCAGGTAATTGATAGCATAAAGATTTCCCTCCTCCAGTAGGCATAACTACGAAGGTATTGTGTCCATTAACTATGCTGGTAATCACTTGTTCTTGGAGCCCTTTGAACTGACTGAATCCAAAGTACTTTTTAAGTTGCTGGTGTAAATCGATTTCCGTAGAACTCATTCAATTGTGTTACAATTTTACATACATTTGCATTAATAAAGATACATATTTCTTTAGTATTCGCAATCATAATTCTACTAATTTGAACCTAGAAGAAAAAATCCTTTCCGTAGCAAAAGAAACCATATCCATTGAAGCAAACGCCATTTCAAATCTTGTTAAATTAGTTAATAAAGATCTGTCTGATGCTGTTCAATGTATATATAACTCAAAAGGAAGGGTAATTATTACAGGAATTGGTAAAAGTGCCATTATTGCCAATAAAATAGTCGCAACTTTTAATTCTACTGGAACTCCTGCTATTTTTATGCATGCCGCTGATGCCATACACGGAGATCTTGGTACAATTCAGGAAAATGACGTAGTTATTTGCATTTCTAAAAGTGGAAATACGCCAGAGATAAAAGTGCTTATTCCTCTTATTAAGAATTTTAAGAATAAAATTATCGCCATTACAGGAAATATAGATTCTTTCTTGGGGCAGCAATCCGATTTTGTATTAAACACGTATATAGAGAAAGAAGCTTGCCCTAATAACCTGGCTCCTACCACAAGCACCACGGCTCAACTGGTAATAGGAGATGCATTAGCGGTATGTTTACTCGACCTACATGGTTTTTCAAGTAAAGATTTTGCGAAATATCATCCGGGTGGTGCTTTAGGAAAAAAATTATATTTAAGAGTTAGTGATATTACGGCTCAAAATTCTAAACCTCAAGTCTCACTTTCTACAAATGTAAAAGATGTAATTGTAGAGATTTCTGAAAAAATGCTTGGAATTACGGCTGTTATAGACAATGAAAAGGTTGTAGGCATAATTACAGATGGAGATATTAGACGAATGTTACGTAATAACGATGCGTTTTTAGACCTTACTGCCGCAGATATTATGAGCAGTAAGCCGAAAACGATCGCTCAAAACGCTATGGCTGTTGATGCGTTGGATTTATTAGAGAAACATAAGATCTCACAGCTTATTGCTGAGGAAAATGGCCATTATGCCGGAGTGGTACATATACATAATTTAATTAGAGAAGGTATCTTATAATGGGTAAATTAAAATCACCAAACGATGAAATGTCGTTTTTAGATCACTTAGAAGATTTAAGATGGCATTTAATAAGAGCCACACTTGCTGTGGTTATTGCTGCATCGATCGCTTTTTTAGCAAAAGGATTTATATTTGATGTATTGCTCTTCGGGCCCAGCCATTCTGATTTTTGGACATATGATATACTTTGCCGCATTACTAATTGGGTAGGTGTAGATGGTGGTTTTTGTAATAATGAAATGCCATTCAGAATTCAGAGTAGAACCATGGGTGGTCAGTTTTCAGCTCACATTTGGGTGGCATTAACAGCCGGTTTTGTAATTGCTTTCCCTTATGTTATTTATGAATTTTGGAAATTTGTAGCTCCCGCCATGCAAGAGAAAGAAAAAAGAAATGCCAAAGGATTTATCTTTATTTCCTCTTTCTTATTCTTTTTAGGAGTTCTTTTTGGATATTATGTAATTACCCCTCTATCTATTAACTTTCTAGGTAAGTACCAGGTTAGTAAGGAGGTTTTTAACGACTTCGATCTAAGCAGTTACATAAGTTTGGTGCGAGCCTCGGTTCTTGCCTGCGGAATTATTTTTGAGCTGCCTATCATCATATTTTTCTTAACCAAAGTAGGAGTGCTAACCCCAACAATATTAAGAACCTACAGAAAATTCGCCCTGATCGGGGTGCTAATTCTATCGGCAATTATTACTCCACCAGATATTGTAAGTCAGATTATAGTAGCCATACCTGTTCTTATTCTATATGAAGTGAGTATAATTATTTCAAGTATTATTTACAAAAAAGAAGAGAAAAATTTAAGCGTATAAAGCTATGTCAAATCAAGTAGAAGAGTTTAACGAATATCGTGCTCGCATGAATGATGTTATCCTAAAGGATAACAATAAAATTATAAAACGCATTTTTAATCTAGATACCAATGCTTTTGCACCGGGAGCTTTGGATGTAAAGACAAAAGAATTATTAGGCCTGGTTGCATCTACTGTTTTAAGGTGTGATGATTGCGTAAAGTATCATTTAGAGACCTCTCACAAAATAGGTCTTTCAAAAGAAGAAGTGGTAGAAGCTCTAGGTATTGCAACTCTAGTTGGAGGAACTATTGTAATACCTCATTTACGAAGAGCATACGAATACTGGGATGCTTTAGAGACTGCAGAATAATTATATCAACAATAGTACGCAATAAATGCGTTTTGATAAAAAGCTTATCTTTGAGATTCAAATATTTTCATGAAATTAATTGCCGATAACTTAATAAAATCTTACAAAGGCCGAAAGGTTGTAAAAGGGATTTCTGTAGAAGTGAATCAGGGAGAGATCGTTGGACTTCTTGGACCTAATGGCGCAGGAAAAACGACCTCTTTCTATATGATTGTGGGATTAATAAAACCTAATGGCGGTAATATTTATCTAGACAATCAGGAGATCACTAAATTTCCAATGTATAAACGTGCCCAGCATGGTATTGGCTATTTGGCACAGGAAGCTTCTGTTTTCAGAAAAATGAGTATTGAAGATAATATCATGAGTGTTCTAGAGCTTACTAAGCTTTCCAAAAAAGAACGTCATGATAAAATGGAGTCGTTAATTGAAGAATTTGGATTAGGGCATATAAGAAAAAGCAGAGGAGATCTTCTTAGTGGTGGAGAACGCCGAAGAACTGAAATTGCCCGAGCTTTGGCTACCGACCCAAATTTTATATTATTAGACGAGCCTTTTGCAGGAGTAGATCCCGTGGCGGTAGAAGATATTCAACGTATTGTAGCGCAGCTTAAAAACAAGAATATTGGAATATTGATTACCGACCATAACGTTCAGGAAACTTTAGCTATTACCGATAGAACTTATTTAATGTTTGAAGGAAGTATATTAAAGCATGGTGTGCCTGAAGAGCTTGCGGAAGATGAAATGGTAAGGAAAGTCTATCTCGGTCAGAACTTTGAACTTCGAAAGAAAAAGATCTTCGATTAAAAGCGATACTTATAAAAATCAAAAATGCCCGCCTGTATTAATTACGAGCGGGCATTTTACATTAAAGAATATTTTAATAAGTAGGCTTCTGTCTAAAAATTAGCGATAGAAGAACATAACTCACAATAATTATAGGAATAGCTATAAACTGAAAAATTACTATTAATACTAAACAATAAGCAAGAAAAAGATAACGCAGTTTGTTATTGTTAAACGACCAGTTCGAAAATTTAAGCGCGAAAAGAGGAATTTCCGCATTAAGCATAAAACAGCTTATAATTGTCAATCCTATTAAAAACCATTCATTTAAGATCAAATTTACAGCCACTGGGTGAGGTTGGAATACCAAAATTAAAGGCAAACTTAAAATTAAGAGCGCATTTGCAGGGGTAGGCAAGCCTATAAAAGAATCTGTTTGTCTATCGTCTACATTAAATTTAGCTAACCTATATCCCGAAGCGGCGGCAATAAATAACCCAACCAATGCTAATAGTGGAAAATTCCATTCCCACCACGAAGAAGATTGGGATATCTCCCATTCCCCACTCGAAATTATAGTTTCACCTGGCAAGGCTTTTCTTAGCAATTGAAACATTACAATTCCCGGAACTAATCCACTGGTAATCATATCTGCCAAGGAGTCAAGCTGCAATCCAACTTCACTTTTCACATTTAAAGCCCGGGCTGCAAGTCCATCAAAAAAATCGAAGAAGATCCCTAAACCTACAAATAAGGCCGCCATTATAAGGTTGCCCTGTACTGCGAATATAGCGGCAATACTGCCGCATAGAAGATTTAATAGAGTAATAAAGTTAGGAATGTGCTTTTTAACTTGCATATAAAGTATTTTCGGTAAAATTAATAAAGTAAATGAGAGTTGAACAAAAGCTTACCAAAATAAGCAATTTTTCGTTCAATATTTTAAAAGTTGTGGTTTCATATTCATTATAAGATTTCCTATTAATTGCCACCCTATCGAATTCTGTTTTATTATTTTTGAAAAGAATTGAAATCTATGAAGAACTTATTTTACGCCTTACTAAGCGGAATTATTCTTGCATTTGCCTGGCCCACTTACGGCTTTCCCCTATTATTATTTTTCGGGTTTGTTCCTCTTCTCTATTTGGAATTCAAATTAAGGACCTCAAAAGAAAGATTTATTAAAACCAAAATTTTAGGTTACTCCTATTTAAGTTTTATAATCTGGAATGTAATTACCACCTACTGGCTATACTTCTCTACCCCATTTGGCGCGGCTTTCGCAATCTTAGTGAATTCCCTACTCATGGCCTTGGTATTTTTACTATATCATATAGTAGCCAAAAGAACCGATTTTAAAGCCGCTTCTGTCTTTTTAATATGTATATGGATGGTCTTTGAAAAGCTACATCTTAGCTGGGAATTTTCATGGCCCTGGCTAAATTTAGGAAATGGTTTTGCCACATACCATCGCTGGGTACAGTGGTACGAATACACAGGAACCTTTGGAGGAACATTATGGATATGGATGGTTAATATTTCGGTTTTTAAAGCAGTTCTTTTATATGTTCAGCATAAAGAAAAGAACATTTTATATAGAATGTTTTTAAAGACGGGTCTATTAATAGTAGTGCCAATTGCTATCTCTTATTTAATTTTTAACACCTATAAAGAAAGCGACGAGAAGTTTGAGGCGGTTATTCTTCAGCCAAACATAGACCCTTACACCGAAAAGTACAATACTAACGACACCAGAATTGGGGAATTATTACTACAGTTAAGTGCCGAAAAGGTCACTCCCAATACACAACTATTAGTAGCACCGGAGACGGTTTTTGCAGACGGAACTGTTTTATCCAGATTCGATCATTCGGAAGCGGCATATTTCTCCAGGCAATTAATACGCACCTCTCCTCAGCTTAATTTCCTTAGTGGTATTTCCTTTTATGAAAGATTTCATGACAGCACCAAGGTAAGTGGGCAGAGTAATTATATCGGGCCTAACGACTGGTTTAATGATTATAATTCGGCTTTTTTAATTAATAACGAAAAAGCACCACAACTCTATCACAAATCGAAACTAGTTGTGGGAGTTGAAAACTTTCCGTACCAAAGCTTTTTAAAACCACTTCTAGGAGATGTTATGATTGATCTTGGAGGAACAGTGGCCATGAAAACAACCCAGGAGGATAGAGGTGTTTTTAAACTGAATAATGGTTACAGCACCGCGCCTATAATCTGTTACGAATCTGTATATGGGGAATATGTTACAGGTTATGTGAAGAATGGAGCCAATTTACTTAGCATTATTACTAACGACGCATGGTGGGATCATACTCAAGGTCATAAACAGCATTTAAGTTACGCCAAATTGAGAGCTATTGAAACCCGAAGATCTATAGTGAGGAGCGCAAATACAGGGGTTTCTGCTTTTATTAATGAGAAAGGTGATATTATAAAAAGTTTAGGTTATACTGAATTGGGAAGTATTAAACACGCGGTAAGTCTTAATTCTACACAGACCTTTTACGTGAAACATGGCGATTATCTAGCCCGTATTGCACAATTTTTAGCTCTTTTCATCTTTCTTTTTGCCATTATAAAATATAAGCGTAATAGAATGTGATGTTTTTTATTGACCTCGAAAGAATAAAACAGTACTAAAAGTTTTCAGAAGGATATTAAAATCTAAAAATAAGCCTCTATGTTTTATGTAATACAGATCGTATTGTAATTTTTCCAAACTCGCAGTGTGTGAGCCACCATAATTAGCTTTCACCTGAGCCCAGCCGGTTAGACCAGGTTTTACTATATGCCTAGTTTTATAAAAAGGAATCATTTCTGAAAGTTCCCTTACAAATACAGGACGTTCCGGCCTAGGGCCAATAATGCTCATATCTCCTTTTAGAATATTGTAAAACTGAGGTAATTCGTCTAAACGGGTTCTTCTCAAGAATTTTCCAAATCCTTTTATCCTACTGTCATTTGGAACCGTCCATTGTGGACCATTTTTTTCAGCATTGGCGGCCATGGTCCTAAACTTATAAAGTGTAAAAACCTCAGCATTTCTACCCACCCTTTCCTGAATATAGAATAATTTACCTCTATTGAAAAAGAGGTTCCCAATCCACATAAAAGGGATCAGGAAAGCACAAACTATCAATCCATGAATACTCATAAAAATATCAAAGACCCTATTGAAGAAAAGATAGAATTTATTCTGATTGCTTCTACTAAAAAGAAAGAATTTATAGAAGTCCTTATCCTTATGATGAACTGGAACCCTATGCGTAATGTCTTCATAAACCTGGGTATAATCCCTTATAGAAAAGCCTTCAATAAGCAATGCGTTTAACTGAGCCAAAAGCAACTCTCCAGATTTGTTGTTTCTTGTGGCTGAACTAGCAACTACAATTTCATTGATATGTTTCTCTTTTATGGTTTCCGTAAGATTTGTAGGCTGAAACTCCTGAATACTTATCACATCGGGATTGACTTCAATAATACCTGTATTGATATATCCCACCACCGTGTAGTTGGGATCGGCTTGTTGCAGAGCATTCACCATGATATCTAACTCGGTTACATCGCAAATAAGTAGTGCTTTTTTATAAAATCTAGCTGATGAGATCAAGGTGATATAAGCATATCGCCACACCAAAAGCGCTACGATCATAGAGAGGAAAAAGAATAGTATTTGCAATCGGTTTTCAGGAAGACTAGGCGTATAGAAAGGCGTTAACATAAAGAACAAAATAGTTACTGACACAGTAAGTATCACATTTTGCACCACCTTTTCAAAATTAGCAGCTTTTTGCAGGTCATATAATTCGAAGATACTGGCAAAAACATTTAGATAAACAACCAATACCAATGTCCATACCCAATTATTTGAATTAATCTGAAAATAATCGAATTGAAAGATTATCCCCACTATACTCAAGGTAAATAGCACAATAAATATGTCCATAGAACGCAGTAAAACTTTACGTTCAGAAATATCAAAATGTACTAGGGGCTTAGGGGACATTTTTAAAATAATTTATAGCTTAAATATAGAAAAAATCAAATGAGAATACTGCTCCATTTATGTTTTATAAGGTCCCAATCCAAAGATTCTACTTTCTTTCGGCCAGCAGAAGATAACCTTTCTGACAAGCTCGCATTTTCTAACAGACTTTTTAAAGCTAAGTACATCGCCTCAGGGTCATTAAAAGGAACAAGTAAACCTGTGTTTTTATGTTCTATAAGGCTAGGCATCCCTCCCACCCTGGTAGAAACAACAGGCAATCCTAGTGCCATACCTTCAATAACACTCATTGGGGTATTATCTATATTGGTAGTATTTATAAAAACATCATAACTAGTAGATAATTGTAGCCACTCTTTTCTTTCCAACTTTCCCATAAACTTAACCGATAAACCTAAGTTGTCAGCATAGTCCCGGCACAGCTTTAGACTTCCATCCTTGTCGGGGCCTACCATGCACATTTCAGCATTGGGAAATTCCCTTTTTAAAAGCTCTAAGGTTTTGACTGCCAAAAGAGGATTATAAATGCTATGAAAAGCACGAACCCATAATATCTTTGGCTGAATATTACATCGTTTCTTAAAATGGTATGCTTTTATGCTAAAAGGGTTGGGAATATGAGTAACCCTCTGCACGCCAATTTTAGCAACAATACTTGCCAAGTATCCGGAAGGAGATACCACATGATAAGCATTTAACAAGAGGTATTTCGAGATTCGTGGAGTAGATACAAATCGTTGATTCAAATTCCCTCCATGCAAAATGAGAATATACTTTTTCGAGAATAGTTTAGAAAGAAATCCAATAATTACTGCATACCAGAAATTCTGGGTGCTATAAAAATCGATTAAAATGTAGTTAGAATTTCTTAGGTTTCTAAAGAACATCCAGATCATGTGGAGTAACCTGTAGAATTTATTTTGAAAATGAGATGCGGTTCGAAGATTATATCCCTGCGAATCTAAAGCTTCAGTAAGCGCTTCGTGAGTAGTAGGATTTTTTAAAGACGTTGAAGTTTGGTTGCCTATATACAATATAGAGATACCCATTATTCTAATAATTTATTCCACTCTTCCTTAACCACGTTCCAACCAAAATTCTCAACCTTTGCTCTGGCCTGGCTTGCCATTTGGGCGCCCAAAGCAGGTGTTTCTAAAATCTTGATTATAGCTGCGGTCATAGCCGCTTCATCTCTGGATGGGACTAGAAAACCTTCTCTTTTATCTTCGATAAGATGATGCATTCCTCCAACATCGGTTGAAACAATCACTAAGCCCAAAGCCATAGCTTCGATAACGCTAATAGGAGTATTGTCAATATTGGTTGTATTCAGGAAAATGTCATAGTCTTCAGAAACTTTTGCCCACTCTTTTTTCTTAAGTTTTCCGGTAAATTTCACATTAAGATTATTCTTTTCGGCATATATCTTACATTTTTGAAGGGAACCATCCTTTTCCGGACCCACCATACATAATTCGGCTTCTGGAAAGCTCTTTTTAAGAGATTCCAAAACCTTTAATGCCATCATAGGATTATATCTCTCCTGAAATCTTCTTACCCACAAGAGTTTTGGGGTAAAACCGGTTCTTTCTTTAAAGGGAAATTTATTTAACTCTATAGCATTAGGAATGATCTGTAAATTATTATATCCAGATTTTTTAAAGATGCTATACAAAAACTGAGAGGGAGCTACATTCATTTTAGCATTTCCGAATAAATTATCGCTAAAACTTTTAGATTCTTCTAATCGTGTAGGCAAATTACCCCCATGTAGAATTGGGATGTAGTCCAGATTATATAGCTGACAAGCCTTTGCTACCAGATATGCGTAATAAAAGTTCATAGCACCGTACGTATCAATAAGCACGATATCGGTGGTCTTATGGTATTTTGCAATTAATCCAAGCATTTCAATTAGGCGTAAGGCTTTATTATTCTTGTTAGAAGCAGTACGTACCTGATAGCCTTCCTTTTTTAGCACTTTGCTGAAAAAGGAAATATAGGTAGCTGTGAAGCTATTAATGTTTAAGTCGTTTCCTATATATAGGATCTTTTTTTTCATCAACAATATATAATAAAGCCAACCCATAAACGAAGGCTGGCAGTGCTATTCGCATGGCAGAATGATTGATAGTTAAAAACCAAAATGCCAGGAATGCAAGGAAATAATAGTTGTTCCTAAACTTTGTCCAAAAAACAATTGGCACAAATATAAGAATAAGTAATGCAACCAAACCTAATAATCCATGTTCAGATAATAATCGACTAATTTCGTTATGAGAGGCAGTTTCTGTACCGGTTTCGGCTGATCTTGCTTCTTTAGCCTTCCCAACTCCTACACCAATTACCGGATTATAATAAAATCCCTGTAGTTCTGTGGTTATCAGTTCGGCCCTACCAGTAGTAATATCATCTTCCAGTTTTCCTGCTGCATTTCTATTGGTATATCTATAGGTTATAAGACCTTGGGTTTGCAATGCAGTATAACCCCAAATGGCGACGATAGATATCAATAAAATAAGCATTTTACTAAATAGTTTTGACTGGTCTCTGGAGCTTTGCTTCCCATAAAAAATAACAAGAAAAGCAACAACACATATGAGCCCTGTTATTACGCCTCCTCTTGAAAATGTAACCATGGCACGATAGCTCATTAAGGCAAGAAGTAGAAGGTCTACACTATTTATTATTTTATCCTTAATAACAAATAACCTGGTACATACGAGAAATGCCCCCAAGCCCATTACTGTGGAGATTTGATTGGGGCCGTAACCACCAGAGGCAGCATAATTAGAGTTTGTTCCGCTCATTAAAGCTTCTCCAATACTTGGAGTGTAAAAATACAAATAGGCCATATTGGTGACCAGTGGTAAAAGTAGCATTAGCAACAGGTAATTAAACTCTGTTTTGGTTATTTTCTTGTAATAACAATATAAGGCTGCAACACCTAAACACACAGGACCACTTAAGTTAAAGGCAATCGCCTTTCTGAAAACTACATCATAATCTAGAGTGACAGAAGCCACGACAATGCCGGGGACTAAAATGAGGAGATATATCCAATATGGGACTGTTTTAGCAGAAGTACCTTTATAAAACATCCCAATTAAAAGCAGAAGAATAACAGTGTATTTCCCGGTTTCATAGAAGATCATAGCACCGGTCATTCTATAAAAAACTTCTGCTCCTGCGATATAAGCGGCAGCCATAAGCGCTTCATTCTTTTTATTATCTCTTATTATTATAAAAAATAAGAAAAAGACTAAAGTCCCGAGTAATAAGAATTGCGCCAGAGGTCTATATAAATAAACTAAATATCCTAAAAGGACATGGGCCAAAATTAATTGTAAGTATGTTATGTAATTTATCTCTTTAATATGGGGTGATTTAACGTTACAATTAATTTTTATTCAACATACAATATTTATAATTTTCAATTACTTCTGAAATAACGACATCTGAAGCATAATTTTCTGTGACATGCTTTTTAAAATTTCGAGCATCTGATGTTCTTATATCCTCATTAAGCATGTAATATTCAATTGCTGAAATTAAAGCATTAGTGTTTGCAGGAGGAACCAATCTACCCATATTTTTGAGAACATATTTGTTCTCTCCTACATCGGTTACAACAGCAGGTAAACCTGCCATTCCATATTCTAACAAGGCTAATGGCAAACCCTCTGATCTGGATGATAACACTCCTAGCTCTGCCTGTTGCAAGAGGGATGAAACGTTTTGTTGAGCGCCATATACATATATATTTTTCCTACAAGGTGAAGTCGCAATATAGCTTTTAAGTCTTTTAGAATATTCATTATTAAAATCGGTTCCTATTAAATGCAAACTAATACTCCTGTCTGACCTTAGTCCCTCGAACGCCTTAATTAAGTTGAGATGATCTTTTTGAGGACGCAAATTTGCTACACATATTATTTTAAAATCTACGTCTCCACCTTTTAACGTAACATCTTTATTTATAGTAGTTTCGGGAATAACAAAATTAGATTTAACCTTTACCAAATTGCATTGCAATTCATATTGAGCCCATTCCTGTAGTTTCGAGTTCACAGAAAAAATGGCATCAAAATAATTTGAAAAAAGTTTAAGAAATGCTGTTTTTCTGCGTTGTAAAAATTCACTTTCACCATAATGATCGTGCCATACTAATTTAAATTTTACTCCCAGCATTTTTAAAACTGAAGCCATAAAATATGAGCTAGAGTGGGCATGAACGATATCTATATGGTTCTCCTTTATAATTTTATAAAACCTAAAGAAGGCCCGTATATCGATGCTATTCCTTTTGTTAAGATAATAATATCCAACGTCACTGGATATCTCCTCTTTTAAGGTTCCTTCAATCCTGGTACAACAAATAAATGATCGCTCTACAAAGGGAACTAGTGCATTGGCATATGCTAAAGCCATTCTCTCTGCTCCACCGGGACGTAAAGAATCAATTAGCTGTAAAACCCTCATAAGAATTTCTGAATTTCTGATTCAAATCTTTCTAACGTATATGAAGCAGACCATTCTTGGGCTCGTTGGCTCATAACACCTAAGTTAGCCTTGTCTTCAAGAGCATTCATTATTTTTCTAGATGCACTCTCAAGATCAGCATCAATTAAAATGCCTCTCTCACCTTCATCTAACATCCATGGTATACAGGAAACTGCAGTACTAATTGGAATGCACCCATAGAACATAGCCTCGGCTATGGCCTTAGGCCAACCTTCAGAAATTGAGGCTAATATTAGAAAATGAGCAGATTTATAAGCTTCTATCAATTCGTTCAAGTCTTTATTGCCCATCATTTTCACAAAGGGTTCCAAGTTATTGACTTGAATATATTCTAAAATTTCCTCTCTCAGAATTCCATCACCATAGAGTTCGAGTGTAACGGGTATATTATTTCTCATCAGAATTTCCATAAGCCGAATGGCAAATAATGGTCGTTTCCCTGCAGTCAAACTACCTACAAAAATAAATTTATACGGCTTTCTGAAATCCTTATCACTCTCGACTATCGCATCTTTGGAAAAAGAGGCGGTAAAGAAGCGAATTATATTCTTTGATTGTTTTGGCCAGTTCCCATATACCAATACTTTTATATTTCTACTTAAAAAGGTATTATTCAAAATCCATTTCTGAAGTTTATAACTCCAAGGTTGTTTTGAATGTGGATCCCAATTTCCCGCATATTTAACTGTCTTGGGTTTATTTGGAAAAAATATCTGAATGACACTACCAATTAAACCAATATTTCCCGGGCAACGCAGATGTATGTGATCGGCCCATAAAAAGGCACGAAAACCTTTAAAAAATATTAAAGGAAGAATAAATATGCTCTTTAGAAAATTTAAAATTCCTTTTAATTGAAAAAAGGGAATAGAAAAGAATTTTATGTTTTGGTTTTGAAAATCCTTAGAGAAAATTTTTTGCGGATAACTTTTTGGCGCTATTATTCCAACCTCATCAACATTTCTAAACCAAATATCCATCTCCTTTACATAGGGAGCATACGCCGAAAATTTATTTTCAGCTTTTAGTAAGGGAGCATTGGTAACTACTAAAAACTTCATCACAAATAGGCTTCAGAATTATTTTGACTTACCACAGCTGCCGGAACTCCAACTACGGTACAATTATCTGGCACTGAATTAACAACAAGAGAATTCGCCGCCACAACTACATTATCTCCAATTTGTATTTCACCAGCAATAACGGCATTTGCTCCAATATAAACGTTATTTCCAATTACCGGAATACCTCTTTTTAATCCACGACCGCTAACTCCAATGGTAACTCCTTGCGAAATGTTACAGTTCTTACCAATTACAGCTTTCGAGTTTATAATTATTCCTCCAAAATGCCCAATGTAAAATTGTGATCCGATAGTTGCTGAATACGGAAGTGAAATTCCTGTTAATATCTCTATCCATTTTTGAGAAACTAAACCAAAAAATAAAAGTATATTTTTAAACAAGTTAGGAAGTTTGGTGTTGAATATGGAATTGTTAATTCTATATACAAGAATTGCCCATAACCCTTGCTGTGTAAGCAATAATCGCATAGCAGATTTCCCGCTATAACGTTTATACTTAATAAGGTCGGTTCTAAAGGCCTTCAGCATTATATTTCTTTACGAGTTATTTGAGGTTTAAAACTTCGTTTAACTTAGTTTTTGCTAAAATAGTTGTAAATATCTATAAGATTGAATTTAAAGGTTCTTTTCATTTGAAAATATTCTTCATCGTTTATATTATGATCACCATCGTATACCATATAATAAGATTTTCCATCTGCCTGAATATCTAAGTGATGCATCCCTCTATTAAACCATTTTATCTTTTTCTGTGCTTCCAGATAACGAGATTTTTCCTTTACCAATTCCAATCTATCTTTTAACTGTAGTTTATAGATACTCACTCCCGATCCGTATCCTAAGCTCCTATCTTGTACCGGAAGATACCAGTTCTCATCCAATCGAAAAAACCGACCTGCCGGTCTGGTTTCATTGCCCCATCCTTGCTTATAGTTTTCCACTTCATTCCACTTCCCTCTCAACGAATCGGCTTCATATATAAACTGGGTTAATTTATCGTCTACTCCAATAATAAGATTTCGATCTTTACTCAATAAGATTGTAGGATCCTTTAATCGGGTATTTTTTATCAAAGTATCCTCTATAATCCAATTATAAGGAAAGTTTTGAGCCTTATATAATAGAACCTGATTTGTTTCATTGGTTTCGGGTAACATATAATACTCCTTCTTATACTTAAATACTTGCGGATAAGAGAGGTGAAAAGACTCATTTAGAACAATTCCTTGATACGAATATTCCTGACCATTATTAGAGGTAAAAAGTGCTATATCGGCATTCTCTCTGCCTTTTAGTTCAACGAATAAATAATAAATTCCAGCTTCTTGGATATAAAAAGGATCAGCGATATAATTATCTTCTGATTTTAAAATGCTATCAAGCCTTGTGTAGGGAATTAATTGTTTTGAATCTACAATAACGGATGGAAATATATGACCTACCTTTTGAAAGCCTACCGACCATTTTCCAACTTTGGGTGTAATAAAGGGATAGTTATAATTGAAGAAACTTAAACTAAGTATAATCAAAATGATACTTCCAAAAATAATACAGCTTTTTCTCATTACGTTACTTAATGCTTGGAGAATTCCACCATAAACTCCACAAACCTATACATCTACCAAAGCTTTCAAACAGAGCATCTTTTCTATTAGGGCCGGTTAAAAAATTACTAAACCTAATGAGTGTTAACAAAAAGGAAGTGGCATGCCATTTAAATTTTGCTTTTACGCCAGGTTGTGGATATTTAACTTTCCATACATAATATCCATTTCTCACCACCATTTTACCGTACTTAAATTGATTTGGTCTTCCTAAAGAATCATGGTGATGTTCAAGCTGGGCTGAAGTATTCACGTATAATTTACCAAGTTTTGAAGCCCTTAAAGAAAAATCGGCATCCTCATACAGGCCATAACCTTCAAAATAGGGGGAAAACCTAATGGTTTTAAAGAGATGTTTCTTATAAGAAGCAATCCCTCCCATAAGCATCTCAACTTCATAGATCTTTCCGGAAGGAGGTAAGAACCCAACAGAATATCCATGAGAAAAATCAGGCATATATCCCGGAGCACAATCTGGAGCCAAACCAAATTTTCTTCTGAATTGAAATCTGGACCCTTCAATTCTGCTATATCCAGCAAAATAAAACTCCTTCGAGCTCACCTCCGATTTTGACTTTCTTTTCCATTCAGCTTCATTAATGATATATCCACTTACACCTACCGCATTAGGGTATAATTGATAGGTTTGTATGAGATTTTTGAAATAGTCCTTTTCCAGAATTATATCATCATCTAAAAAACAAACTATCTCTGTACTTTCCGCTAGTTGACACACACCATAATTACGCTGCTTTGTAAGTCCACGGTGCTTTGCTCCTACTTTAAAATATTCAAGATTTAAGAACTTTCGACCTTCTAATATTTTAGAAGTTTTATCATCTTCAGATCCATCAATGATAAGAATTTGATCAGGGTAAAGACTTTGTTCTTGAACTGAAATAAGTAACTTTAGTAAAGATTCAGAACGTTGGTATGTACAAACAATAAGGCTGAAATTCATAGCATTCTATTTAAAATCTTTCTCCAAGTTTCAGGAGGTTCTTAGCATAAAAAAGTGACCTATTGAATTGAAGTCGTTTATATGGTAGCTTTAATAATCTTAAAAAGATATTACCTTTCTTTCCTTTAAACAAATACAAAAAAAAGTATTTCGATCTATATTCTCTAACTTGGTTCTCAGGGTAATGTTTTAAGATTCCATATAAAATTGTGGGACTAGGAACAGGTTTTATATATTTAACAGGATGATCTAATTCCCAAGCTTGTTTTTTTCTGGCTTTCCCTATTAATGATGCTTGTAGCCCCCAATGTCTATACCCTCCCGAAGGAGGCTTTAAATGGAGAATGGGCGAATAAGGGTTTTGCATTAATATTGCACCTGTCTTTAATAACCTAAATCCAAAATCGGTATCCTCACCATAACCCCCATCAAAATTAATATCGTTACCGATAATGCTTTCAACTAATTCTCTTTTTACACATGAATTGGCATTACTAAAAGACATAGCCGCTCCTGCTATAAGGGTGTTTTTTTTAGATCTTTTATATAATTCCTTCAGTTTATCCAAGCCATCAGTATGTATGGGAGCAGAAATATCTAAGCCATTACATGCCTCTACATTATACTTTTGAAGGAATTTTAAATGGTTTTCTACAAAGTCGGGTAAAATACGGGTGTCATCATCGGCAAAAATGATATAATCTCCTCGGCAAAGTTGAATCGCTTCGTTCCTTGCGTGACAGCTTCCGGTAGATTTCTGCCATCTTACAGTTAATTTAAAATTAAAATCCTGCCGGCTGTAAATAGTATCATCCCTTTTGTCCTCGGGCGTAGCATCCACGACAATTATTTGAGTTACTGGATAAGTTTGAGAATTATAATCTTTTAATAATTGTAAGGTGTAATTTTGCCTATACATAGTAGGAATAACCACACTTACAGTAGGATTCCCTTTAATTCCCGATAAAGTTCTAGCCGGAATACTCGGAAAAGTATTCTTTACGAGTATTTCTTTATCGACTCCCCAATACGTTTTAAACTCCTTTAAAGCATTTACCTTTAATAGCTTTAAAAACATATACACCGAATGTTGTGTTTTGAAATTCTTCTTATAAAACCTATAACGATCTCGTATTGAAAATTCTATTTTGCTTTTCTGAGGAGGGTAAAGTTCCTTTACATATAATGGGATTGCACCTCCATGGCGCAACATTCTATATCCCATCTCAAAGGCGGCTATATCTTCAGATTCATAATCAGACGAAAAGCCATTAAATACATTCCAAACCGATTTTCTCACCACAAAACTCGAAGGATTTATTCTCCAGTTAATAGATGTATCCAAGTTTTCAAAATCATTTAAAAACCACCAAAAGACTGCTGTTTGATAAACCAATTCTGGAAATACCCTCGCATAACCTTGATCTAATGAGCTATGCCAAAGATCACCAGGCCCTCGGGATAAGCTGTCGACTAGGGGTAAGTCTGGGGATCCCGTATATATAAGTATCTCTCCTTGGGAAGTAATAAATTCCTTAAAAATCATTGATTATCAATTAGTTTTTTATAAAAATCCATACTCCTTTTAGTAGTTATTTCAGAAGAAAAATGCTGAACAACCCGGCTTCTAGCCTGTTTACCCAAATTTATATTTAAATTATCATCAACTAATAAAGTATTGATTCTGTCAGCAAACACTTCATGATCTTTCGGGTCTACCATGAAACCAGTTACTCCATTTAACATCATTTCCTTTGCCCATCCAATGTTAGAAGTTACCAGAGCTTTCCCCATTGCCATTGCCTCTAGCCATGTCATTGGAAATGCCTCAGCAAAACTTGGTAATACCACCACGCCGGCTTTACTTATCTCAGCTTTAATTTCTTCATAAGGCAAATGAGAAGAATATGATATATCTTTTAAAAATTTTGAATCTATCATCTTGTAAAATAACTCCAAACTAGACTCTTCTTGAAAAATATCTTCACTATCCTTTCCTATTAACTTTAAAACAACCTCGGGATTTCTAACTTTAAGTATATTAAACGCTTTTGCTAATTCAAACACTCCCTTTTTTCGAATAATGGTACCAAAATACAGAATACTATTTTCTTTAACTTCAATACATAAAGGGTTAAAGACCTTGGTATCAATTCCATTATAAATAGTAATTATTTCATTATCTAAGCTGAAGAGTTGGCTGGTAATTTTGCCTGTAAAATTACTGGCCGCCAGAACAGCATCAGCATTTTTTAAAGCATTTTTCTCGAACCAATAATTCTTCCATTTTTGTTTTCTACCCTCCAAATGACAAAAATAGGCATCACTTCCATTACATCTAATAATTAGCGGAATTTTAAAATTCATAAATGCTGTAATTCCGGTCCAATCAGGAGCTTCTAGAATATCTATTTTATCATTTTTAACAATTTTCGAAATTTCCTTTTGATAATGCTTTCTGGTAACGAACCATGTTAACAAGGGAACTTTATACCTTTTTATAAAATGGAAATTTATAGCGTTTTCTTGAAACGAATTTTTAATTTCTGTACCCACTACAAATACCGAAACTTTCACACCTTCTACTACTAAAGCTTCAGCCAAATTCTTTATACTGGTCCCCAAACCACCAGAACTAGGTAGCTCATTATGAGGATATTCAGTAGTTATAAAACCTATATGCATTCTAAAATTTTGAAATGATTTTCAACCATTATTTGTAAGGTAAAATCTTTCTCTATCTTTAAAGAAACATTTTTTTTAATATCACGCTTTTTAGATAGGATTTCAGATAGAATCTGTGTTAAAGCTCTTATGTCTTTGGTAGGAAAAATATAACCATTCACCTCATCTTCTATAATTTCCTCATTCCCACCAACCGGGGTTGTAACTACAGGTACGTTAGATGCCAAGCTTTCAAGGATTGATAGACTAAAACACTCCATATACGTGGGATGAAGCAAATAAGAATAGTGCTTATATAATTCATATAAATTTGAAACACTTCCTTTAAATATTATATTCTTTTCAAGTTTATAACATTTCACTAATTGTGTCAATTCTTGTTTCATAGGGCCTTCCCCATAAATATCGATTTGCAGATCATGTCTTAGTGCCGGCGGAATTTCAGCTACTGCTTTAATAAGATCTTGAATTCCTTTTGAAGGTCGCAGGTGAGAAGCCACAATAAATTTAGCACTATTCTCTGCGATTCGTTTCAGATAAACATTTGTTTCCACACCATTGTAAATAACCCGAGTCTTCCTTTTAAGGTGGTGTCCAAAATCGGTGATAATACTTTCCGCTGTATACTGAGATACTCCAATAAATTGATTGACATATCTTGAATATAAAAAACCTTTTATTTTATTTTTTAATTGTTTTTTCAAGGTAAATCCTTCTATAGGTCGAGGATTATGATCTACAGCAATTAGTTGAGGGTTTCCATGGGTCTTTATCTGCTTATAAAAAGAAGTACACAATTCCATAAAATGAGTAATTACTACATCAAATTTGTACTCCTTTTGAAATTCGATAAAATAATTTTCCAAATCCCCAGAAGCAATATGAAGGTTTAAAGCTCTATAGAAATCATATTTCTTACCTCCTGAAAAAAACCATACAATAGTAAATCCTGCTTTCTTACATATTTCATCATAAGCAACAAAAAATCGATCCATTCCTCCAATTCGGTTCGCATGAAGTTCATAATTACATATAACAGCAATATTTTTATTTTGCTTCATTCAGTAAGATATTTGCCATGCGTTTTCCTGTTCCTTCCAGCTCACAAGATATTTGAACTTTTAGAAGGTTTTCTCGTTCTGTACTTCTATTTTCAGGAGACAAAAGGCTCTCTTTAACCGCAAGAATTAATGTGTTTTCATTGGTGGCTATAACCACAGCATCACTCTCTATTACTCTTTTATAATGAGCGTAATTTAAGAATCGCTGATCATTATAAAGTCCATTTTCCATATTACCAAACACAGGATTAATTACCGGTTTATCAAAAGTCATAAAATCAAGACTCATAGTAGAACACATATTGATTCCCACATCAGAAAATTCCAAAATCATTCGCAAATCTTTTATATCTTCAACTGAAGGAATGCGTTGAGACCATGGCTCTGGGTGATTTTCTCTTGCTAATACCCATTTAGGGTAATTCCATTTTATGAAAGAATATTTATCTTTTAAATATGAGAATCTTGAGGGTTCTTCTGCCGGAGAAGTTCTCACAAGGAAGTTTAGCTTTTCACCAAAGTCATTTTTTTCTATAGCATTCGCAAGGTATTCAATATATAAATTATCATTTTTACTAGTAGAAACATCACCGCAACTAAAACAAAGTGTTTTGAACTCAGGGTTCAGGCCAAATTTCTCATAAAAATCATTCCTCTCACTTTGATATCTTTCTAAAACATAAGGCTCGAACTGTGGAGTACCTACAACTTTTATATTTTCAGGTTGAACAGAAGGATAAAAATGTAATAATTCCTCTTTCATTAATTCACTCCATACAAGGAAGAATTGAAAGTTTGCTGCCATTCTCCCTTTAGAGGCAAGGTTATCCCAACTAAATATGAATGAACCGGTTTTAATACCTAATTTATTTGCCGCAGCGACAAGAGGTACAACATAGGGTGGGCGCTGGTGAGTAAAGAATAACAAATCTGGAGATTCCTTTTTTAATTGTTCAAGACAAAAATTTGTTACAGGATCATTTTTTAGTGAATTGATATGTTTTCTATCTAAAAACTGGATGATTCCCTCTGAATGAAAGAATTGAGTGAATTTATATATAAATCTGGTGGCATATCCCCTATTGGACCTTACTTTTGAATGATTAGCCTTTAAATTATCAGCTATTCCAAAATTATCTTTATGATTTTGAAGATGGGCTATTTCTTTAAATTTTCGCCAAAACCAGGTATGGAATGATTCTTTGAATACCGGCAGCTCAAGAATCTTCACTTTTTTAAAATCATCAATAGTATAGGCAGAACTAGGTAATCCTGAAAATATCCTGATGCCATCAAAATTCTGTTCAGCTTCGGTTAAAAAATCACTTAATATAAAATTTCGTAACCCTACCCCATCTGTAATTACTAGGCCTAGTATATATCTTTTTTTTTTCAATCTAAATCTCTAAACTGTTTCTGTTTGTTAAGTGTCCAAATATCCCTATTTTCTAAAGATTCTAAAAACTTATCCGCACTATTCCCTTCACCAAATTCTTTAGTAAGATTTTCTTTATTTTTAAAATGAGTTTTTTGCAGAGCTCCTGTTATGGCGCTATAACTGTAATCTACATTTATTATTTGAGAACCATTAGATCTATTATTTTGACGGGTACCTATATTTATTACAGGAACTCCATAGTAGGGCGCTTCTCTAATTCCGGCGCTACTATTTCCTATTATAAATTTGGTGTTTTTTAATAGTGTAAGAAAGTATTCAAATCTTAAGGAAGGTATAAGTCTAAATCTTGACATTGACTTTAGGGACATAATTTCTTCTAGAATTACCTTACTCCCTAAATCATTATTTGGGTAAACAATTATATAATTATGATGATCATCTAAAATTGCCTTTACGAACTGTTTAGCATAAGTACGTATTTGAGAAAACTCAGTTGTCACTGGATGAATCATGGCGATAGCATAAGTATCAAAACTTATATCATAATAACTTTTAACCGTATCAAGCCTTGGCAATTTTTCAGAGAACATAACATCAATATCTGGGGAACCTATTATTCTAATTGAGTTTGTTAACTCCCCCATTTGAATCAATCTTTTTTCTGCTTGTTTATTAGACACATAATGAATGTGACTAAGCTTACTAACGCTATGTCTAATTAATTCATCTACGGTCCCGGATACTTCTCCTCCTTCTATATGAGCAACTAAAATGTTATTTAATGATCCAACAATTGCTCCAGCTAGTGTCTCTACGCGATCTCCATGAACTACTATCATATCTGGCTTACTTTCTTTAATATATCTGGACAAGCCTTCAATTGTTTTAGCCAAAGTAAGGTCCATGGTGGTTTCATGAGTAAAGTTCTCGAAGGTGTGAACGTGAGAAAAATTACAGCGCTCGATTTCTAGTACGGTATATCCATATTCGTGTTGAAGATGCATTCCCGTCACAAAAACGAATACTTCGAAATCTTTATTGAATTCAAGTACTTGAATAAGAGATTTTATTTTCCCGAAATCTGCTCTGGTACCAGTTAAAAAAAGGATTCTTTTTCTATTCATTTCTATTTAACTTCTAACTAACTATATCAGACCATTTTAATTGCTTATCATTTTCTATATCCAGCTTTGCTTTCTTACCCAGAATCTCCTCATAATTCTCAGCCATGATCTCCCCGGTTCCAGGACGCTTTACCCAAATATTTTCTTTGGAAAAAACTTCACCTTTTTTTATTCTTCGGATACTGCATACAGTAGCAAAAGCAAAATCTATGGTTACTTTTTCTTCTCTTGCAGCCTCTTTTTTACCGCCTCTCATTAAAGCGATCTCAGCACTAGAAGTAATAAGTTCTTTACAGGCCTGTTCATTCATACTGCAAATAATATCCGGACCATTTCGAGCCATATGATCAGTAAAATGTCTTTCTAAAATTGAAGCTCCCAATGCCACTGCACCTAAGCAGGCGTTGTTATTTAAAGTATGATCTGACAACCCAAAAACTTTATCTGGAAATGCCTCACTTAATTGCTGCATAGCACCCAATCTCACTAAATGAATTGGAGTTGGGTATAAATTGGTGGTATGTAATAAGGCTATAGGAATTTTATACCTATCAAAGATTGAAACTGCTTTTTTTACAGCTTCAATAGTATTCATACCAGTACTTAAAATTACAGGCTTTCCAAAACCTGCTATATGCTCTAATAGCGGATAATTATTGCACTCACCACTACCTATCTTAAATGCTGGAACATCAAAATTCTCTAACCTGTTTGCTGCTGCTCTAGAAAATGGAGTTGAAATAAATATCATCCCCTTACTTTCTACATATTCTTTTAAACACTTCTCATCATATTCATTCAAAGCACAGCGTTTCATAATTTCATAAATGGAAATATCGGCATTACCGGGAATTACTTTTTTAGCTTCAGAACTCATTTCATCCTCAACAATATGTGTTTGATGCTTTACCATTTCTACACCTGCCCTGTGGGCTGCATCTACCATTTCTTTGGCAGTTTCCAGGGAACCCTCGTGATTTATTCCAATTTCTGCAATTACTAAAGGAGGATAATCTTCCCCAATCTTTCTACCAGCTATTTCAATATATGATTTCATTTGTATATTCTAAATTTCTATTCTCCTTTTTTCATCAAAAACTCAGCATATTCTAAGTCTTGTTGATAATCTATATCTACAGATGCATAAGGATGATTTATAATAAAAGGTAAATTTTTATCTCCAAGCAGTCTCCCTTCTATTATTATGTCGGCTTTAATAATATAAAGCAATCCATTTTCAAAGTAGAGAGGTTCAAGGTCTTGACTTCTCTGGCCTATTTTATAATTAAAAGGTGAAAATCTATTTTCTTCAATTTTACCCAATTTTTTGTGACTTGAACTAACTGTCATTAAACTTTCATATTCTCCGGTTTGAAATTCCTGAAAAGCGTCTCTTAAAAGATTTTTAGGTCTTAACGGATTTGTTGGTTGTAGTAATACAATATTCTCAACCCTTTCTTTAAGGTTGTCAACTACATGCTTTAATGCTGAAAGTGTGGTAGAATGATCGTCTGAAATAGTAGCGGGCCTATCTATTACATCAACGTTTTCAGCCAATGCTATTTGTTTAATCTCCTCATCATCTGTAGACACAATTATATTGTCAATTAAACCGCTGTTTGCTTTGGCATAATTTATACTATGTACAATTAGAGACAATCCATTCAATAAACGGATGTTCTTCCCCGGAAATCTTTTAGATCCTCCTCGGGCAGGGATAATGGCGATAGTCTTCTGCTTTAACTTGTTTTGCATAATTTCGGAATGCTAAGGTATTTTCATTATAACTTTCTTAGCTGTTTTTAAAATTTGCATTTTTAAATAAAAAAAAGAATCTTTATAAATAATAGGTTTCTTAACGTTTGATTTAAACTCGATTTCATTTAAAATTCTATTTATTCTTAAGGTATGTTTTTTATTTATACCATAAGAACGAGCATACCAAGTGTGAATCAACAAGGATGTACCATTTGGATGAAACACCTCGTTACTTATTTTGTCGCTTTCATTTTCAAAAGTTTTGGAATTAAGGAATAATATATTTTCACCCATCCTTCTTAACCAAAAATAAAAACAATAATAAGGTTCATAAAGGCTCAATTTGTCAAATTCAAATTCCAAATGGTTTAAATTATCAGGGAATTCATTCTTGTATATAAACTGATTTCCTAATATTTCTCTTGCTTTAAAGAGAAGAGAAATTTTTTTAAAATCAAGTATTGAAAAAAAGGTGTTTATAGCGAAGGGATTTTTATTACGATGCTTAATCACTCCCCCATCACGAACCCCACAGGCACTATAATTATTATGATTCATAAATTCAATTAAACTAAAAACCGATTGAGGTTTTTTAAATATAACATCCTCATCTGCCATAATTAACCAATCAATTCCCTCTCCTTTAAGCTTCTTAAACATATACAGAATACTATGCAATCCATGCATCCCATTTCTACCATCTATAACGTATACCCGTATACCATCAGGAAATAAATTAGAAGTTTTATTGTAAAGCTCAAAATTAGCTACAGTGGTAAGTATAGCTATTTTATTTAGTGAAATTTTCAAATCTATTGAGGCTTTTCATTATTAACCATAAAGTTTGAAGGTTCATTATTCAGGCCTTTATATATTACAATTAAATTATGATAAAAATGCATGGAAATTATATTAAGATCAAAATAATTGGGATCATATCCAGGATTATTAAATTCCTTATGATTTAAGCCATCGATCAATCCTTTAAAATATCCCATAATCGTCTGGCTGCTATTCAGTTCTAAGCTGGAACCTCCCTTTTCTTCCCAATAAGAAGTTTGAATATCCTCAACTACATAGATTCCGCCCAATTTCAGTTTTGGGAATAAGATTTCAAATGTTTTTATAACATGATTATTAATATGGCTACCATCATCAATGATAATTGTGGGCTCTCCTACATTTTGCATTAATTCATCTAAAAAAGCTTCGTCAATTTGACTCCCTTTAAAAATGTTAATTCTTCTTTCTTGAAGAAAGGATTTATCATATATATCAAAAGAAAAAATTTTAGCAAGGGGAAAATATGATTTCCACATTCTTAAAGAGTTTCCTCCCAGATATGGATTTTTATAACCTCCCACCCCTATTTCTAACATTTTAATCTTCTTATATTTAAACTTTTTAAAATGCTCTTGATAATGAGGTGTGTAAAAATGATATCCAAATTTATCAGTCTTATGAATTAACGCCATTTTGGATAAATTATAAGGAAAAGCCATAGCTTTTAAGTGCCTTAGCCTATATTTTATTTTAAGGCGGTTTTGAACTGAGACTTGCCTTTTCAAATAATTAAGCATTCATTTTAGTTTAAGGTTTCCAATATATCTTTGTATTTGAGAGATTCTCAAATTCTTTATATTCAACTTTAGTAAGACGGTTTCTATTTAAAATCAATTTTGGCAAATGATATATTAGATCCAACAGAGCTTGAAAAATGGCTATCGCGGCTTTAAAGTCACCTCTAAAAGCTTTAAGTTTTAACTGTATATAAAGTGTATAGAAAAATCTTTTGGGGATTTGGGGCAAAGGTAAAAACAGCACGTAGTTGTACCAACCTGAACGTAACGATCTTCTTAAACGTAAACCATAATCATTTTGAGATTTTCTATCACTAACCTTTACCCTATGATGCACCAGAATTTTGGGAACATAATGCACCTGCCAACTTTTTTTAAATAACTGATAAGATGCAAACTCCTCTTCGCCATAGAACATAAACCATTCTGGGTAATTTGGTATGCCATGCCAAGCTTCCATACGCCATACATGACCACAACCAACGTAGCTTTTAACAATTTCTGACTCATCATCAGAATTTAGATTTTTGGGTATTTCTAACCCCCAAAATATACGAAAAGCAATTACACCACATTCGGGCTCCTTCTGAAAATGCTCAATAATATTTTCTAATGGATATAAACTTAAGAAGTTGGCATCATCATCTAGAGTTATAGCATACAAAGTTTGAACCTGATTCATTAAAAGGTTTCTACTGTATATAAGGCCCTTATTAACTGAATTAACCAATAATTTAATGCTAGGGTATTCTTTTTTGATAACTTCTGAAGTTCCATCGGTACTAGCATCATCGCAGATTATAATTTTCACTCCTTCATTTAAAAAAAATTGAAGAGAATTTAATGTAAATTTTAAATCTTGTATTCGATTAAATGTAGTTATTAAAATACTGAAACTCTCTCCCATCCTTAAAATGATTTTCTTGCAGGTTTTGGCAAACCTAATTGCTTTAAAAAAAGCATTCTGAGTTTATAGGATTTTAAAACTGTACGAATAATATTTTTTTTAAAAGAGTATAAAAATTTGGGTGTTCTCTTTATTTCGTTAGTAAATCTTGGGAATTCTATTTTGATATCCACCAAATTATGGTCAGAATTCAATTTCTTAAATTTCTCCTTCGGCAATTTATTACCAATATGGAAAGCTTTATTTATAGGGGTTGTTAAGCGATACATGTCATATCTCCCAGCTAATTCATCTAATATACGTTCACTATCCCCCCCCATTTTATATGGATTAAAATAATTCAAATTGCCAAACAACTCTCTTCTGTAAGTGGCAACTACATGTCCTGAACCAACAATAGACTCCACTCCATTCTTCTTTAAGTATAAAATATATTTCAATCTGCTTTCTGGATAATCATTTTTCCAGCCTAGGCTTTCATAAAAATTTCTCAATCCATCAGGATCTTTGACTAAACCAAACTTAAGTTTATTTGAGAAGAAATTATCAAACAAAAGGTTTTGAGAATAACTTTGATAACTAAGAAATTGAGGAATTAAGCCAACTGTTCCGGCTTTTGAAAAATTATTAAACACCTTGTAAGTTTCTTCCTGCCAACCCGCTAAGAAAAAAACATCAGCATCCGAAATAGTAATTAATGGGATATTATTACCTGCTATTGCCTTATATATGGAATTAAGCTTACCTATGTTATTAGTAAGAATTAGTTCATGAATTACTCCCTCATTATAAAGCTGATGTAAGTAATCCTCTGTAGTCCTTGAACTTCCGTTTGAGACAAGGGAAATATAGGTTTTATTATGCACTGTGCTAAGGAGTGAGCCTATACAAGATTTTAAAACATCCAAAGATTCTTGAAAGTACTCTTTATGATAAGGAATATAAACCGGTAAAATTATTTGATGCGTAAAAGAACTATTTTCATTTCTAACATCCTTATTGGGGTTAAGACCTTTGCGCATAAATTATCTTTCAGTCGTTTATCACTCTCAATTAAATTGAAAAAATCAAGTTTGCTTTTAAATTTAATTATCCCATTCATTATTAGCTACTACAAGTTTTAGGTAATCCAAAAAGTCACTTTTAAGATAGTCATGGGTAAAAGATGATGTATTAATATCTCGGTATCTCAAATTTTTAATCATTCTTAGAAGTTTCAATTTCACCTCTGCAGGATTGTTGCAATTTGCAATATTATCATCTAACAAAATACGTCTAAGTTCACTTCTTTTAGGGGAAATAGCCATAATTGGTTTATTTAACGATGCTAAAACCGGGGTTTTACCGGGTAAAATATTACTATGAGGCGAGCAGTTCTCCAATAACACTAATATATCTGCTTCTTCTTTTTGCTCATAATAAGATTCAATAAATGGTAGCGTATCCAAAATAAAAACATTAGAACTCAAATGGTATTTTTCAATTAATCTAGCAGTATGATTGCCTCTAATTCTTAGTACTAACTCCACATTATTATTTATAAAAATCTCTTCTTTAGATAAATCAATAAAAGCATCAATTAAAATATCAATATTTCTTTTAAACTGCACTGCTCCATGATATGATATACAAATATTTTTCCTTTTTTTTCTTATACGTTGCATGTTAGGTTGAGAAAATGAAGTGATATCGAATTGATGGGGAACGGTATGAAAAACTTTATTTGTTCCGTATAAGAACTCCATGTCATGAGATAAAAGCCTTGATGGTGTAATACATTTATAAGCAAGATCTACTACTTTTTTCATACGTTTTAAACGCTGAAGTTCTAAATTAGTCATTTCTAAATTAGATCCTGTATCCCAATACACTGGAAATGGATCGTGAAAATTTATAACCGATTTTCTCAAAAGTTCTGGAGTACATAAGGCGCCTAATAACAATTCATAGCCTGTTCCTGAACTCCTTAAAAATATGAGATCAAAATTTGAAACTTGAATTTTTTCAAGTTCCTTACCGTATTGCTTTTCAATATATAGCTCCTTTAATGATATGCCTGTTAATCGCCAGTATATTCTATTCAAAAAAATAATCCACCTATTTATTTTTTGCTTAATAAAAATTTCATTATAGCTGTTGATTGGAAGTAAATTAGCCTCAATATTCTTATTATGGTTTTTTAGATATTGAACTTCTATTGTGGCTAATGGATAAGCTTCACGTATTTTTGTTACAAAAGAACGAGACACAATGCCTTCACTTGTTCCAGAAATTCTTAGATCTTGGGCAACAATTAAAATACGCATCTAGGTATATTATTTTAAAATGGCTTGCAAATATCTCCTGCTGAAATCTAAAAATCTTATAAATTTAAAATTTTTAAAGGAAAGCGAACTATATTTTATTGCTAAACCTACATGTTTCTTATCATCCAAAAAAGCCTTTTCCATCTTATCCCATAAAATCAAAATTTGATGTTCAGAGAATATTTTTGAATGTTCTTTTATTAAATAATGGTAAAAATAAAAGTTCGCAAGGTTTTTCTGAATTGTATTATCATTCTTGCTGGATATATTATGACCGCTATTCCTAAAGAAAACCGTACTCGTTGTTACAGAGAATATATTCTGAAAATTTGAAAATTCCAAAATTGCTAAATCATCTGTGTGCCAAGCCAGTGGAAATTCTTTAAACCCTATTTTTGCTACTTGCTTCTTTCTAAAAATATACTCGCTTAAAGAACTACGTGTTAAACCTGCCAACCGCCTATATAAAAAATCTATGCTATTTTCTATTACGGGATGATAATAAGTACTTGAAATAGCTATACCACTTTCATCTATAACTTGTGAAGAATAACGAAAAACGTTTATGTTTCGGCAATTAACCTCCTCCAAATTATTATAAAAATCTCTGACACAATTTTTTCCCAATACATCATCATCACCCATTAATAATATCCATTCTTCATCATTTACAAGATCAATACATCGCTCCCATTGTTTTACTAAAGAAGTTTTTCCTAAGTTACTACTGAATCCAGTATATATAAGCTTTAAAGAACTTCTATATTGATTTATTAGTTCTCCCGGATCATCGGGACTAGAATCGTTTCCAATATAAACATGAAAATTTTTATTGGTTTGAGCAACCAAGGAATTTAAACATTCTTCCAAAAAGGCTATTTTATAATAAGGAATTACAATCGCTAATTTCATTATTTGAAAAGTGTTTTAGACTTTCTATGTATATACCTATACACTTTAAAAAATAACGTATTCTGCAATTGTAATAATTCACCTTTAAACTTTAAGCTTCTTTGGTAATATCGCTTAACAAAAACCAACAATAAATTTTCATACTCGGCTTGTGTCAAATTAAATTTTAAATATGCTAAAGCTTCCATATGATCATTATACATACTAGTAGACATCGTTATACTCCTTTTATGTATTCTATATATCGCTAAAGGTTTATCTATAAAAAAAACTATAGGATCTCTATTAAATATATAAACCCACATGAGCCAATCCTCTTTAGATCTGATATTTTCAGGAAAGTTAAAATCGGTAAGGATAGAGGATTTTATTAATCCAGTATGTATAGGTATGGAAAAACCATCATCCCACTTATATAGTACATAATTAAAATTAAACTTATCTAACTGAAAATCACAATAAGGAGACAGATATTTGTTTTTCTTATCATCATATAACTTAAAATTTGAAAAAACGACATCAATTTTAGAATTATGTTTTATTACTTCTATTGATTTATCTAATTTGGTCTTCTCCAAGAAATCATCACCATCTAAAAATTGAATATAAGAGCCTTGAGACGCTTCAATGCCTTTATTTCTAGTAGTTGAAACTCCAGAATTTTCATGAAAGAAATACTTAAAGCGAGAATCCTTATCTACAAATTCTTGAATTTTTAAAAATGAATTATCTGTAGAACCATCATCTACCACGATACATTCCCAATCCTCATAAGTTTGTAATAAAATTGACTCTAAAGCTTTACTAATATATTTTTCCTGATTATAACAGGTTACAATTATAGATATAAGCATTTATTTATTTGGATTATTTCAAATTAAGATAGACCATATTCTACTTTTATTTCTTTTATGGCTTCTAACCATTTTAATCCGTATTCTCTATCTGGTTCTAAATAATTACCTTCTGCCCATTCATTCCACGATTTTATAAAAACATATTGAGGGTTGTTGGGGTTTTCCAAGAGTTCATCTAAATTATTTCTTAAATGTTTTTTCCATTCATTAGGGTTCGAGTTTTTAAAAATAAGAGACTTCTTTCCGCTACGTGCAGAATTATCCCAATTTGGAAAGACACAAGGTATGTATTTTTTATTAGGGAATTTTATTTCTAAACGGGACACTCCTTCTCTATAATCACATATAATTGGTTTATTTTGAATATCTGGTTTCTTAAACTTTAAGTAATTCCATAATTTCTTCTCAACTTTCTTCAAGTAATTATTTGAAAATAAAAAATCTTGCTCGTATCTGAGCTTTTGAAATATGTCTAAACCAACCTGTCCATATATGTTATCATTTTTCACAAAAACGTCTGGATGGGAAACTACAGATGATATAAAATAAATACCGTCAAATCCGGCATCCATAGCCAACTTATTGAATAATTCTAAAAATTCATTTAAATTAGGAATATCCTGAATTTTATAAATATGAAACATTGGTTTATTGTCAACTTTGATATACCTGTTATCAGTAAAAAATGGCAGTAAATATTTAAAATATTTTTTATAATCGTCAATCCCTAAATATTTCTGTTCAATTAAAATTTTTGCACTGTCCAACCCATGCCATATCCCTTTCCAAGTTTCATTTGCCCAACAAAAACAAAATGGAGTTTTAATTTTATCATCATTTAGCATTGCTTCTGCTGGCTTTTCAAGTAACTTTTTACCATTTCCAAACCAATATTGGTAATAAATAAATCCGTCTACCCCATAATCTTTAGCCAATTCCGCCTGTTGCTTTCTCACTTCTGGTAATCTTAAATCGTAAAATCCAAGATCCGCAGGTAATTTTGGTTGCTTATGATCTTTAAATAATGGTTTAGCCTTGGTTACATTTGTCCATTCAGTAAAACCTTTACCCCACCATTTATCATTTTCAGGTATTGGATGGTACTGAGGTAAGTAGTAAGCAAGAAATTCAATTTTACAAACAGTCTTATCCATGAACTTCATTTTTTCTCAAACCAAACAAACTATTAATCAATAATTTAAAAGCCATTTTCTTACTTTTCAAAATCAATTCTTTTTCATGCTTTTCAACACATATTCTCCGATTTAAATGATGAAATGAACCATATAATTCCACGAAAAAATCTGAATGTTTAATACTTATATATTCAAAGAGATATTTTTGTTGATAAGAAGTTATAGCATTTAACATGGATTCAGATTTTATTCTATAGTAAAATTCTACATTTTCAATTTTTTTCACATTGCCTCCATTCTTCAGTAAAGAAATCCAAAACTCCCAATCTTCCCATCCATATATCATATTTTTATCATATCCTCCTATTTCTTTCCAATCTTCCTTCTTGTACACGCCTGAGGCAATGATCATATTTTTTTTACTCAATTCTAAAAGTGAAAAATCTGGAAGATTCCAAAACGTATCAACTAAACCAAATTTGCAAACATTACAATAAACCAATTTTAAAGATTCATCATTTTTAAATTCTTCTAAGGCGTGAAGTATATAATTATTACCCAAAACATCATCAGCATCTAATGGGAGAATATAATCACCTTTAGCTAACTGTATTCCAGAATTTCTAGACACACTTAAACCTGCGTTCTCTTGGTAGCAATATTTAAATCTTGAATTTTTTTTCTCATATTCTCGTGCAATCTCTTCTGTATTATCGGTACTCCCATCATTAACAATTATGCATTCCCATTCGTCATAATTCTGATTTAAAACAGATTCTAAGGCATCTGGCAAATATTCTGCCTGATTAAAGCAGGGAACAATAATTGATATAGTGGGGTCTTTCATCTTTTTTGAAAAATTGCAAATATTAAACTTTTCAATTTAAATTTGATATTGTTAAATGGTCTAATCTTAATTAGATTATAAAGAGCATAAAGATTTTGTGCTATCTTATTATTTATATTAGAGCTTTCTAACAGTTCATAATAATAATTACTCCAATGGTCATCTCTAACCTTTTTTGATATACTTCTGATTTTAACATTATTAAGCTTTCTTCTTTTAAATGCTTGTTCTATGGCATAACAATGCCAATATTTTGCCTTTAATTTATTAATATCTTGTGATATACCATTTGCGTGTAATCTATATTTATATAAGAATTTGTTCAAAAACACATGCTCTCCCTGTTCCTCTAATTTATAATATAAATCTTGATCAACAGCTCTTTTCATTTTAACATCTAAACCTCCCATATTAAGGAATGCATCTTTTTTAAATACAGCAAAAGCCGTTAGAGCTCCCTTGCCATAGGTTAGATAAGATTGACCTTCAGGAATACCTTCTCCATGCTCACCCTTTCCAATATAATTCAGTTGCTCATCAAACATTTTATACTTAGAGGTAATTACGACAGTTTTAGAATTTTCCCTAAAAGCATTTATCATTCTTTCTAGAGCATCAGGATATAAAGCATCATCAGGATCTAAATATCCTAATAAATCACCGGTAGATTTATATGCACATTTATTTTTCGTAAACCCACACCCTTTATTAACTGGGTTTTGATATAATTTAAATCTTGGGTCTTCTTCAATTAGATTATGAATTATCTCTACAGAGTTATCTGTAGAACCATCATCTACAATAATAACTTCCCAATCATCATAAGTTTGCTGGATAATTGAATTATAACAATCCCTGAAAAATTGACCATTATTGTAATTTGCAATGAGAATAGAAAATTTCATATTTTTCTATAATTTTATAGGAAAGCTGGATTTCAATAATTGATATCCTTTTCCTGTGCTATAAGCAGCTGTTATACTGCTCAAAAACAGTAAGGTTTTAAACAAACCTAATTCCTTATATAAAAATTGAATCAGATTTAAGAAATAAGGGATTCTATTTCTTGATAATGCCAGTCTAAAGGAAAATGATTGAGAATTCTTGAGCATATATAATTTCACCTTTTTAGGAGCAAAAAAATTACACTCTAGATAAGTATTATAAAAAAGAGAATATTTATTCAACAGATAATCCTGCTTATTATTGTTTTGATAGGTTTGGATAGAATCAGGGTGTACTCTTCTATAACTTAATATTTTATTAATGTAAATACCTTCAAATTTAGAAGATAAGGTGAGCTTGCTGAAAAAATTATACTCTTGACCAGACTTAAGTTTTTCATTAAATCTAATATCTTTGATTAAATGTCTTGAAACCAACATATCAATTGTACCCCAAAACACATTCATCATAGAATAATTTTCCCCATTTAAAACAAGGAATTCATTATTCTTATACGCATTTTCATTACACAGAACTCCATTTATGAGATTATCAAATTTTGAAACTGAATAACCAAAAAGTTTTCCCTTTAAAGGTAATATTTGATCTTCAATTTTATCGGGTAACATAAGATCATCACTATCGAACCACATTATATATTCACCTTTACTTTTTTCTAATCCAAAGTTTCTGCAGGCATTTGCCCCTTTATTTAGGTGGCTAGGCCTTTGAAAATATTGAATTCGTGGATCTTTATAGGAGTAAAATTCTAATAATTCTGTCGTATAGTCATCCGACCCATCATCAACCACTATACATTCCCAGTTTGTATATGTTTGTGAAATTATGGAATCTAAAGTTCCCCCAATTAAATGAGCTCGATTATATGTAGGTATAATGATGGAGACAAGTGACATCAAACTAAAATTAATTTTAACCTAAATACCTGGTTTGGATAATTGAAATGGGGAAACGTCAAAATTTTGACTCGGTTTTAGGCAGGAATATCTTTCAAAATCAAACCTATCAAATCCTAAAATTTTTAGCCATTGAACTATAATTTCCTTTTCGTCTTTTCTATTTGTATCATCTAAATAAATAGATGCATTTTTAGATAATAGAGATTTAAGATAAGGAATTGCTGAGTATCTTGCATAGGGCGTACTTCCTCCAAAAGGACCATCAACTAAAACTAGATCAAATTTAGCATCATCTTTTAATGCTTCATCGAGTTTATTTACATCGTACCAAACGGATTGCTCTTTCAATTTATATTCATTTGGAACTGTAGAAAGCGGAGCATAAATAACTCTCACAAAATCTGAAATTTCATATAATTTAAGTAAACTTTCCAATTCATTGGCCCATTCTTTATCAGATTCTACACTATAAAATGAAGCTTTTAATTTCAAAGTTTTTATCAATTTAGCTATATAGAAGGTAGATGCCCCAGAACCGAATTCAATAATTCTGTTCCTTTTGTTGATGCTAATATCGTTAAGCACATGTAAAATAGTGCTAGGAGAAATTGCCCAAGCTGAAAAAGGAATAAAAGAATCTTCTTTAAAAAGATGTGACAGTTGATTATAATCAAAATTTATCTGTTGATTTTGATGTTGTTGATCTCTTAGTAGACGAACACGATAATCAATAAATCTTTTAATCTTAAATTTTATTTTTTTAATCATTGAACTGATATTCAAAATTTGCAAGAATCTTACTTTGACTTGTAGGGACTTCAATTCCTGTGGTATAGAACATTCCTGCCTCTACATAAAAACTAAAGGCATTTTGTATCCAATCTGTAACATTTCCTTTTGCTTTAATATGTGTGGTTACCTGATAACTACCTTTATTTAAAATACATTTATTCATGGAGACTTTTATTGATCTTAGAGGTTCTTCGATATTTTCTGTAGACATTTCAGAACTATTCCATAAAATTCTTTGACCTATATTATCATCTATCCTAAATTCAACTATAATGTCTTTCGAAGAATAATTATATTTATTTTCGAAGCAGAATTCAAAATTTATAGGATTTCCACTCTTAGGGAATTTATTTCGATTTTCCCCATATACAGATACAGAAGACAAAATAACATCCCCATTTCCTTTTCTATCTTCATGATTACTTAAAGAGATACTATCCTCAATTTTATAATTATTTTCCAGATATTTTTCAATAACCTGCTCCACATCGCCTTCTAAGTTAGACAAACCGTTATCAATTAATAAAGCTCGGGTACATAAATTCTTAACCGCCGCCATATTATGACTTACAAATAGAACCGTTCTTCCTTCTCCTTGAGATAGATCTTGCATTTTACCAATAGCTTTTTTTTGAAACTCGGCATCTCCCACGGCTAATACCTCATCAACTACTAGAATTTCAGGTTCTAAATGAGCGGCTACCGCAAAGCCTAAACGTACTGTCATTCCACTACTATATCTTTTCACGGGAGTATCTATATAAAGTTCACAACCAGAAAAATCAATTATTGCATCCAATTTTAAGGTTATTTCTTTTCTTGTCATTCCTAGCACGGCGCCATTCATATAGATATTTTCTCGACCGGAAAGTTCTCCATGAAATCCGGTTCCCACTTCTAGTAAGGAGGCTATCCTTCCTTTCGTTTTAATACTGCCCGTAGTTGGAGAGGTAACCCTAGAAAGTATTTTTAATAAAGTTGATTTTCCTGCCCCATTCTTTCCAATTATTCCTAAAACTTCACCGGAATTGACCTCAAAGTTAATATCTTTTAAAGCCCAAACATAATCTCCTTGAGCTTTATCAGTTCTATTATTTATAGAACCAATTTTCAAATAAGGATCTTCCTTACCTCTTAAATAATGCCACCATCTATTAAAATCATGCTGTAGACTACCCGTTCCTACACTTCCAAGGCGATATTGTTTAGATATATTTTCCGCTTTTAAAATAATACTCATATTTTTAATACTCTAAATGATGAAACTTAAGCAACTCAAAAAAAATTAGACACAAACATTATCCTTAATTCTTTTTATTTGAAAATATCCAATCATCTGCATATATTCCATATATATAATCCATTTCATATTTAACCACGTAGTCTTCGTCTATTCCATCATCGAAATTTATATGATATACATAAGGTTTGATATCGTTTTCTTTCAACAGTTTCAATAACGATCTATTGTCTGCTATAAACCTTCTTGAAATAGCAACATTTTTTACTCCAATTTTTCGCAATGACTCAATATCGCTCTCCCGCATTTTTTGAATGACATTTTGTGATGGCATTGACGACCTTATATTCTGCCCTATTCCCTCTTTTACTGCTTTCATATCGAATAACTCCATCATCAACCTACTTGGGTCTGTAAATTCATTGGCAAATTTTACAGGGTCATTAATCTTATCGGTAACTAAAATAGCGTCTTTGTGTATTGCAAACCATTTATTAATCCTTTCCATATCTAAGGGGGTAAATTCCCCATAGATCTTGTGACTTAAAAAGTCATTTTTGGAAATTGCAACGTCAGTTACATTATTTGTAATATCTGCCCAATGCTTCCAATCATGAACAGCTACAAAACTCCCATCACTTGATTTGTTGATATCAAGTTCAAACAACCTAAAACCTTTAGCATATGAGTGATCTAAGGCTTCTTTGGAGTTTGTATAGGTATAACCTTTTATTTCACCTCCTGCATGTGCAATATATCTTAATGTGTCTACTTTATAGTCACAATAATTTTTTGATACTGAAGAAATATTAATTGGATTACTGTTAATTCGCGAAATACCATTAGTATTTATGGTGGTAATTAAACCAATATTCTCTTCTATGAATTTATTTTTGTCGCCTTTTATAAAGTCGGTTAAAAATTTTAAATTATTATCTACTCCTGCACCCTGTAATATTATCTTAGGTAAATCTATCTGGTATATAGGTGTCGATTTATTCTGGTTTATTAATTCATTGTTTGAATTACTTATTATAAAGAGGCTCCTTTCACCACTATCTTTAAACATGTTAGGGTCTCCCATTTTAAGATGATCTGGATAAATATAAACAACCGTATTTGTTAGCAGATCTTCAGATTTTAAAAATTCAATAAAATCTCCCATTAAATAATCTATAGAAGCAACCGTAAATTCTATATCAGAATTTTTTTTAGAGATAAATTTCTCCATTCTAGCATCATAGATTCCGTTAGGAAAATGTGTATCTGTAGTAGAGATAAATAGGGCAAAAGGTTTATTTATTTTAGCTAATTCTTTAACTTTTGACTTTGCCTGCTCCACCAGATCTTTATCTCTTAATCCATATTGACTTTCAAATCCATTCTTCTCAACATTGCCTTTATCAATTATTTCATCAAATTGAAGAGTGAAAAGCATTTCTTTCAATCCTGCATAATCAGCATTTCCGTTCATATAAACCGTATTATAATCAGCCTTCTTCAATGCATGTGAAATACTGGAAATTTGAGAATAATAAGCTTTCTGAAATACACTATTTCTTTCTACACCAAAAAAGGCGGGAAATCCTGTTAAGGAAGTATAAATAGATCCACTAGTCCAGTTACTTCCTAAATTTTGCTTCATTTCTGAATAATTCCACTCTTTCTTTAATTTATTCAAATTTGGAGTTAAACTTGAATATTTATTTTCTAAATATCCACGTTCCAAAGATTCAAGAGAAATAACAATTATATTCTTACCGGGTGAAGCTTTTATTTGAGATGGAGAAATATAACTAGACATTCCATTTTCCCGTAATATCTCTTTAAAATTCACATTGTTTGGTTGATTAAAAACTGAACTGAGAGTAAGGCTATCTGTAACAAAGTTACCTATAGTAGCAGTAAGCGAAATGCTTAAAAATAATAAGATGACTTTTGTTAAGAATACGCTTCTAATATTAACTCCTTTCTTCATTAAGAATAATTTATTGCATCTGGCTAAAATCAAATTGGAATTATAAAATAGTAGTGTGAGAAATATGAACAGAAGAACTACAATTGGCGTATGTGCTAAATATAATGAGAATAACCCCTTAATATCCCTAAGATTTAGATGCACATAAAACCTATAACCAATAAATGCCTGTGTGAAAAACAGAGAAATTAACTGAAGAAGAACAAAGCAGGTCGATATGATACTTAAAGAAAGTCTTAGTATTCTATTCGTTATAAATGAATTAATGATAAAAAAGGAAATGAGAAATAATAAGATGACTAGGACATCCTTTTTGCCTCCAAATTGATTTATAAGAATATTGATGAACTCTAGCATTTCTATATTATATGAACAAATAAGGTGATTTATAAAAACCGAATATTTGAATATTTAGGAATTTATCACTAAACGGTATCAATGAAAGTTTTTTCTGTTCTATTAAAAATGATTAAGCCTAATAGAAAAATTGAAATAGAGAACCCTAGGGTATAAGTGAATCCAAACCAAGTAAAAATTCCCGTATCTAAAATCATAAATCTAAACCCCTCAATAATATGAGTTATCGGATTGTACTGAACTACCCAAGCAAATTGAGGCTTGTTATTTATTATTTCTTTCAAGGGATATGGAACTGCAGATATATACATTAGTAAAGTCACTGCAAAACCTACAAGTACGGTTAAATCTCTGTATTTAGTAGTTAAAGCCGAAATAATCATTCCGAGTCCTAACCCCATTAATGCCATCATTAATACATATAGCGGGAATAATAATAAATTCAAATTTGGTGAAATCTCTGCGCCTTTTATATAATAATAAACGTAAAAAAAAGATAGAATAATGAGCTGAATTCCAAATTTCAATAAATTAGAAATTGTGGTACTTAGAGGCATAATTACTCTTGGAAAATATACCTTACCAAATAAACCTTGGTTACTAACAAAAGTATTTGAGGTTCCTGTTAGACATGTACTAAAATAATTCCAGGCAGTTATCCCGGTTAAATTGAATAAAAAAGGTGGTACTCCTCCAGTATTAATATTAGCAATATTATTAAACACTAAAGTAAAAATTACCGAGGTGAATAAAGGCTGAATAAAATACCAGAGAGGACCAAGTATAGTTTGTTTATAAGCGGTTATAATATCTCTCTTCACAAAGAGAATTAATAAATCCCTATATCTCCAAATTTCTTTATAATTTAAATCAATCAGTTTTCTCTTTGGAGTTATCTCGTATAGCCAGTCTTCATTCGTGTTATTCACTTCCAATATTTATTTCTTAAAACTTTCTTACTCAAAATTCCTTTTAGCTTTTCTCCAAATTTTTTTCAGTTTTGAAGTCGGTGTAATTTTACCATAATAGCCTTGTCCATATCTATTTGCACCATAACCATAGCCGTAGCCATAACCGTATCCGTAACCATAGCCGTAACCATAGCCATATTTTGCTCTATGAATGAAGTGATTGAGTACAAAACTTATATTCTTGATCTCTCCTTTACTATATTTTTCATTAATACTTTCCAGCATTCCGCGTTTAGTGTAATCCTGACGCACTAAAAACAAAGTAGCATCGGCATGTTTTACCATATTCATTGCATCGGCAACAATTCCAACCGGCGGGGTATCAAGCACTATATAATCATATTTTAATTTCAACTCCTCTATCAATACCTCCATTTGATCAGACATCAATAATTCTGAAGGATTTGGTGGGATAGGTCCGGCGGTGATTACATCCAGATATGGAATTTTACTGGTTTGAATGATCTCATCAGCAGTACTATTACCAATCAGATAATTTACAACCCCAAATTCATTATTCAAATCGAAATCATCAAATATCTTTGGCTTACGCAAGTCGAGTCCTACTAAAACAGTCTTTTTTTCACTCAAGGCGAATACCGTGGCAAGATTCATAGCGCAGAACGTCTTTCCTTCTCCAGAAACCGAGGAGGTGATCATTACAGTTTTGGAACCGGTAATCCCTTTCTTTCTATACATGAACTGTAAACTACTTCTCAAACCTCTAAAACTTTCAGCTATTGCCGATTTTGGATTGCTAAATACCACCAAATTATCATCCGATTTATTCTTACCTATCAGCCCCAAAATTGGAATTGGTGACAATCTAGAAATCTCCTGGGCATTATGAATATTGGTATTTAAGAAAACTAACAAGAATACGAAGACCAAAGGAATAAGCCCCCCTATTAAAAGCGCCATCACATAGTTCAATTGGGTGTTAGGCCCAATCTTTCCTCCCCCGGTATCTTTAGCACTGTCAATTACCATCACATCACTTACATTGGCAGCTTTTATCAATCCTGCTTCACTTCGCTTTTCTAAAAATAGATTATAGGTTTTCTCACTTAGGCTGTATTTACGCTGAATTTTTAATAGGTCTTGTTCTTCCTGTGGCAATTTCCTGATCTCTAATTCTGCTTGAGCGATTTGCCTGTTAATATCCCCCAATTCTCTTTGAAGTAAACTTTTGGAGGAACTTATATTTTCCAGCAAAACGGTTTTAACCGAATTTATTTGTCGGTCGATATCTGCAAATACTGGAGAATTCTCTTTTAAGGAATATTGATATTTACTTCGTTCCTGGGAGAGTTCCAATATTCTTCCTACCCCACTTACGATACTTCCCTCATTGATCCCTGCTACAGATGGCGCTGGAACACTGCTATAATCGGTTTTGGTTTGCAGGTAAGATTCTAAAGTTTGATAATATGCCTGTTGCCTTCTAAGATTTTCTTTTCGCACATCCAGTGTTGAAAGTTTCCCTGATATCTCTGAACTTTCTGCCGATATATCTAAAACCGAATTTTCATTTCTGAATTGATTCAATTCATCTTCTACCAGTTTCAATTCTCTGGATTTCACCGCCAAACTGCTGTCTATAAATCGAATGGTCTTAGTGGCAAAAAGATTCTTTCGCTCCAGCATATTCTCACTAAGTACCGCAATAGTACCATTTAAGTAATCTACAATTCGAGCTTTATTACCACCGGTGAGTCCCAAATTTAAAACAGAAGAATTCTGAGATTCTGGAGATACCGAAACTCCTTTATAACCGGAGACTACCGAATCAAAATTTAGGAATTGAATATAAAATGGTTTTCCGGCCTGTATACCATTCTCCGTTCTATTGATTACTCCACTAAAAAATGGTAACTGGATGCGTTCTCCTACTCTAAAATCTCTGCTAAAATCCTGTGCTTCCAAACTCACCGAAGATTTTTCTTTGGTAGCATAATTTTGAGTGCCCATATTTTCTCTTAAAGTCGCCTTTAGATTAAAGGTATTTTCGTCTTTAAAAGTTATGGTTATTGGCAATCCCACCACCTGGAATCGAGATGTATCTACTTGTACTTTAAAAGGTGTACTTCCATAAGCGTCTATTCGCTGATATTCCCCATCTGAAAGGTACTGAAGGTAATATTGCAGCCGCTCTACCACCTCTTCATTGTGCGATCTTGAACGCAAAATTGTGATGGCGGTATTCACCTTATCTGAAGTTCCTCCCCAGTTGAAGGTTAAACTTGTAGTAGAAGTAAAAAATGGATTTTGATCGTCTTTTATTGAAATAGAATTACCCAACCTATATACCGGTAATTTTCTAACATTATTATAATAAGCTACACCTAGACTTATAGCTACCGAAATAAGGATTAACTGCCAGTAACTAAATACTTTTAGTACAAAACCCTTAAAGTCGAAAGTGGATCCTACATCCGAAATATGATCTTCTTCGTGCGCCATAGAGCTATCGTGTAACTATTAAGATTATGGAAGTTAATAAGGTGATCACGCCCACCACATCTCTTAATGTAGCCAGCCCTGTTGTACCCACTCCTAGAGCCTTTTGAGGTAACGGATCTACAATTATCAAATCGTTAGGTTGTATGTAATAGTACGGACTTTGAGTAGCTTCAATAGTTGTAAGATCAATACTGTGTACTTTTTCACCTGCAGGATATTGACGTATTATCTTCACATTGGTCATATCACCAAATTCAGTAATTCCACCTGCATTTGCAACAGCTTCCATAATGGTTACTTGTTCCTTATAAATTACCTGGCTTCCAGATCCTATTTCTCCCAAAGTTGTATATCTAATTCCGGCTAATTTAACAGTAACAAATATATTAGCTTCATCTTTAAAATAGTTATCTAAAAGTTCTTTTTCAATCCTTTCTCTCACCTCTTCTACAGTAAATCCAAGCACATTAATCTCTCCCAGAGTAGGAACCCTTATATTACCGTGAAGATCTACAGTGAAGCCATCATAATAAAGCCTTTCCTCTCCTGTAGCATTTAAATTGTTTTCATCTATGGGATTAAACATTCCTACCAATTCCTGATCAAGGGCCTTCACCCGAATGCTCAAAAGATCGTTTATTTGAATTCTATATGGTTTTTGAAGACGTTTCACAGCAATAATACTGTCAGTAGTGCTTTCACTCTTCTGCAAATAAGTAATTTTCTTCGTGGGAATACAAGCTGTAAAGCTCAAAATAACCAGAAGAATGCATAACGCAGATTTATATCTCATAAGGGACCCAAATATTATTAATTCTTACGTAAAAAAGAGCATTGTAGTTTTAAGCTCACCTTCTTTCTTTTGCCATCCAAGTTAAAAAAGCAACCGATTCTTCCTGAAATCTCAATCATTAATCATCCTATAATTAACCAAGCAAGAGACAAGTATTGCAAACAAATATAACTGTTGTATGCTAATAATAAAACTAATCCTGTTTTAACTCCATAAATTCTATCTATTTTTGCAAAAAAATTCTCAGTGAATTACTTATCAGTAGAAAATATAGCCAAATCTTTTGGCGAACGTAAATTATTCTCCAATATTTCCTTCGGTATTAATGAAGGTCAGAAAGTAGGATTTGTAGCCAAAAATGGTACAGGAAAAACTACATTATTGCATATGTTGGCCGGTACAGAGGTGCCAGATGAAGGTAAAATTGTATATAGAAAAGATATTACCGTTGCCTTTCTTGCACAGGAACCAGATCTTGATCCAAAATTAAGTGTTGAAGAAACCATTTTTGCAGCCGATAACGAGATATTAAAAGTGATTGCTCGTTATGAAAAGGCCTTAGAAAATCCCGATGATGCTGAAGCTTATCAAAAAGCTTTTGAATTGATGGAAATGCATCAGGCTTGGGATTTTGAAACACAATACAAACAGATCCTTTTCAAGATGAAACTGGATCAACTGGATAAAAAAGTTGGTGAACTTTCCGGAGGGCAAAAGAAGCGTTTAGCGTTAACTATGATGCTGCTTAATAAACCTGATTTCATTATTCTGGATGAGCCTACCAACCACTTAGATCTGGATATGATCGAATGGCTGGAAGAATATTTCAGAAAAGAGAATTTCACCATTTTCATGGTTACGCACGATAGGTACTTCCTTGAAAATGTATGTAATGAAATAGTAGAATTAGAAGACGGTCAACTTTATACCTACAAAGGGAATTATTCTTATTATCTTGATAAAAAGGATGCCCGAATTGAAGTTGAACAAACCAATACTGATAAGGCAAAGCAACTTTTCAAAAAGGAATTAGACTGGATGCGTCGCCAGCCAAAAGCGCGTACCACCAAATCTAAATCTCGTATAGACGATTTCCATGAAATAAAAGACAGAGCTTCTAAAAGACGAAAAGATCATCAGGTTCAGTTAGAGATCAATATGGAACGTCTTGGTAGTAAGATAGTAGAGATCCATAAAGTTTCTAAGAGTTTTGAAGATAAGCAGCTTCTTGACAAATTTGAATATAATTTCCAAAAAGGAGAACGAATAGGTATTATTGGAAAGAATGGTACAGGGAAATCTACATTCCTAAACCTTTTAGCGGGAAAAATAAAACCAGACTCAGGAAAAGTTATTATTGGAGATACGATAAAATTTGGATATTACACCCAGGCTGGTATCGAGATAAAGCCGGGGCAGAAAGTAATTGATGTTATTAGAGAATTTGGTGATTACATTCCACTGGCTAAAGGAAGACAGATTTCTGCTTCGCAATTATTAGAAAGATTTTTATTCGACCGTAAAAAACAATACGACTTTGTAGAGAAATTAAGTGGTGGTGAACGAAAAAGACTCTATCTATGTACAGTTCTTATTCAAAATCCAAACTTCCTGATTCTGGATGAGCCTACTAACGACCTTGATATAGTTACTTTAAATGTTCTGGAAAATTTTTTGTTAGATTTCCCAGGTTGTCTGGTAGTGGTCTCTCACGACAGGTATTTCATGGATAAGATCGTAGACCACCTCTTTGTATTCAAAGGAAATGCAGAAATTGAAGATTTCCCCGGAAACTATACCGATTATAGAGAATACGAAGCCAGCCAGATTGAGGACACCAATTCAAAAGCGAAAGAGGTTTCGCAATCTTCAGAGAAAAAACAAAAGAGTACTAGCAATGCTAATAGTAGTTTGACTTTTAACGAGCAAAAGGAATTTAAACGACTAGAAAAGGATATCGCTCAACTTGAAAGAGAAAAAGAAAAGATTCAACAAAAATTCCTCTCCGATCTTTCTGTAGAAGAAATTGAAAAACATTCTGTAGAGCTTCAAAAAATCTTGGATGCAATTGAAGCTAAAACAGAACGATGGTTTGAGCTGGGAGCAAAAATAGAATAACAAATTTATAGCCCGCCGGGAAAACCAAAAGTTTTGCCCGGCTGCTATTTTATATGTGAATTTTTAATGTATACCAGAAAGTGTTTCAAATAATAGCTTATATAAAATTTTTATTTAGGTCTACCAATCAACATGGTGTTCACTCTCCATTTGTGTACAACCTCTTAACAAAATGCATTTACAAGAAGTACAGAAAGAGGGATTACAACCTCCTTTTTGACTTTAGAGATTTTATGTTAAGTGATAATAGAACAATCTCTGTTATTGATTTTGGCGCAGGAAGTCGCGTTTTTAAATCGCCTCTGCGTAGAGTTTCACAAATTGCAAAAAATGCCGGCATTAGCAAAAAAAGAGCTGTTCTTCTAAATAAAATAACCTCCTACTTCAATTTTCAAACAGCTTTAGAATTAGGAACTTCAGTAGGAATTTCCTCTGTTGCAATCGCTGCAAATAACCCCGTGCAATTAATAAGTTTGGAAGGTTGCCCTGAAACAGCGAGAACCGCTAAAGAAGGTTTTAAGCAATTTGATCTAAGTAATATTCGACTGAAAGTAGGCGAATTTGAAAGCAATATAGATGCAATTATTAAAGAAAAATCTCTTTCTCAAAACAATACTTTTGATCTCATCTATTTTGATGGAAATCATCAAAAAGAGCCCACATTGCATTATTTTAATAAATTACTTCCCCTAGCCCATAACGATAGTGTTTTCATCTTTGATGACATTCATTGGTCTAAAGAGATGGAAGAAGCTTGGGAAGAGATTAAATTAAATCCTAAAGTTAAGGTTAGTATTGATGCTTTTTTTTGGGGGCTTATATTTTTCAGAAAAGAACAAGAAAAAGAGCATTTTGCACTCCGACTGTAACAAACCTTAAAAGTAAGCGTCTTACCTCTAGAATTAAATTACCGGTTTATCTTATGAGCAAGGTTATAGAAATACACAATATCACCCGTGATTTTCCATTGGGTCAGGAAATAATAAAAGTATTAAGAGGTATCGATCTCGAGATTGAGCGTGGAGAATATGTTGCCTTCATGGGGCCTTCCGGTTCCGGAAAATCTACTTTAATGAATTTGCTAGGCTGTTTAGACACACCAACCTCCGGGCAATATATCTTGAATGGAAAAGATGTAAGTCAGATGACAGATGATGAGTTAGCTGAAATCAGAAATAAAGAGATTGGCTTTGTATTTCAAACTTTCAACCTGCTTCCAAGAACCACCGCCTTAGAAAATGTGGCTTTACCCATGGTCTACGCCGGAGCTACCAAAGCTGAACGTATTGCCAGAGCCGAAGAAGTGCTTACCAATGTTGGACTAGCCGATAGAATGGACCACAAACCAAATCAACTTTCCGGAGGACAAAGACAAAGAGTTGCTGTGGGACGTGCCTTGGTAAATAAGCCTTCCATTATTCTTGCCGATGAACCTACAGGAAACTTAGATTCTAAAACATCGGTGGAGATCATGAATTTATTTGATGACATTCATGCTGCAGGAAATACCGTAATTCTGGTAACACACGAAGAAGAAATTGCAGAACACGCCCACCGAATAATAAGATTACGAGATGGTATTGTGGAAAGTGATGAACGAAAAGCTCCTAAAACAGTAACCAATTCAAGTTTATAAAACAGACTTTATTTTTATTCCAGCTAAAATAGCCTACTAAAATCTTTAACAAGCTGCTTGAGCGTGGCCTTATTTTTTATTATCTTGTAATAAATTCGTTTTATAATGATCGATTTTGACCAGGAAACCTGGATCTACTTAGGCATTATTACCTTAGTTATCATCTATTTCCTTTGGAGTTCCAACCGAAATAAACGTAATCGGAAAGCCCGTAAAAACAGGAATTTCCGAATTAGATATATGGAGCGTAAGAAAAAATCAGAAAAAAAGAACATGACAAAGCAGATATAATTAAGTTGTGCTTTTAATCCTTACCAATTAAATATTCCCCACTTACAAATTCCTTTCCCCTCTCTATCTTTTTGTACATTTGATTCTGAAAATGGGCCTTATGAAAATATACACAAAAACAGGAGATAAAGGTACTACTGCACTTTTTGGTGGTACACGTGTTCCTAAGCATCATATTAGAATTGAAAGCTACGGAACTGTAGACGAGCTCAATGCTCATATTGGCTTAGTAAAAGATCAAAATATCGATACTCCAACCAAAGAAATTTTAAACGGCATTCAAGACCGCTTATTTACCATAGGTGCCATTTTAGCTACCGATCCTGAAAAGGCTACTTTAAAGAGTGGAAAACAACGCTTGAATATCCCCAAGATTTCTAAAGAAGACATTTCACTTTTGGAGCGTGAGATGGATAAAATGAATGAACAATTACCGGAAATGACGCATTTCATTCTTCCTGGGGGCCACCAATCTGTGTCATTCTGTCATATAGCAAGATGTGTTTGTAGAAGGGCAGAACGCATGTCTACAGCACTTTACGAAATAGAGGCTTTCGACGATATGGTTTTAATGTACCTAAACAGGTTGTCGGATTACTTATTTGTGCTGGCACGAAAATTGTCCAAAGATTTACACGCTGAGGAAGTAAAATGGACTCCAAAAAAGGAGGATTAATTATCTGTAAGATTCACACAGTTTCTTTCAAATTTCTTAAAGGAAACCGGAAATTAGCATATGTTCTTAAAATTATTGATGAAATAATAGATTTTTTACTTGCCCATTACGACAAAAAAATTATTTTTGCAAAAAATAAAACCCGATTAATCAATGTATTGGACTTTAGAACTAGCATCCTATTTAAGCGATGCTCCCTGGCCGGCAACAAAAGATGAGTTAATTGACTACGCTATTCGAACAGGTGCCCCACTTGAAGTAGTGGAAAACCTTCAGTCTATTGAAGATGAAGGAGATTCATATGATTCTATCGAAGAAATTTGGCCCGATTATCCTACCGACGAAGATTATCTTTGGAATGAGGATGAATATTAGAAAAACATAACACGTAAATAGTAAAAAGTCTCAATCTTGAGGCTTTTTTTTTGCGTACATTTGAAACATAATAAACCACAAAAAACTATGAGTTTTTTAGATTCTGTATTGAAAGTATTTGTAGGCGATAAATCCAAAAAAGACGTCAAAGAAATACAACCTATTGTAGACAAGATAAAGGCATTTGAAAAAGAATTTGAAGCCTTAACTATTGATGATCTTAGAGGAAAGACCCACTCTTTTAAAAAGAAGATCGCCGATGCTACGGCTGAACTCCGAACGAAGATTGAAGAGTTAAATAAAGAGGCAGATGCTTCCGATGATATCACTCGAAATGAAGATATCTATGCTGAGATAGACACCCTTAAGGATAATATTTACGGTATTACAGAAGATGTTTTAAATGAAATACTTCCCGAAGCCTTTGCTACTGTAAAGGAAACCGCAAAACGTTTTGTAAACAACCCGAAACTTAAAGTAAAAGCTACTGCTTTTGACAGAGAGCTCTCTGCCGAAAAAGCCTATGTAGAACTTGAAGATGATTATGCTATTTGGAGCAACTCCTGGGATGCTGCCGGAAAACCGATTGTTTGGGACATGATTCATTACGATGTTCAGCTTATAGGTGGTGTTGCCATGCACCAGGGTAAAATTGCAGAGATGCAAACCGGAGAGGGTAAAACCTTAGTTGCAACGCTTCCTGTTTATTTAAATGCATTAACCGGAAATGGAGTTCACTTAGTTACGGTGAACGATTATTTAGCTAAGCGTGATAGCGCCTGGATGGCTCCTATCTTTCAATTTCACGGCTTAAGTGTAGATTGTATAGATTACCACCGTCCAAATTCGGCAGCCCGACGTAAAGCTTATAACGCTGATATTACTTATGGAACCAATAACGAATTTGGTTTCGATTATTTAAGAGACAATATGTCTCATTCTCCAGATGATCTAGTTCAACGTCCTCATAACTATGCCATTGTTGATGAGGTAGATTCTGTTTTAGTGGATGATGCCAGAACTCCGTTAATTATCTCAGGTCCAATTCCAAAAGGAGACATTCATGAATTTGAGGTGTTAAAACCTGCTATTTCCAACATTGTAGATATTCAAAGGCAGCACCTTAATAAGGTATTAGCAGAAGCTAAGAAATTGATAGCCGCAGGAGATACAAAAGAAGGTGGGTTGCAATTACTACGTGTTCATCGTGGATTACCTAAAAACAAGGCACTTATCAAATATTTAAGTGAAGAAGGAATAAAGCAATTACTTCAAAAGACCGAAAATCAATACATGGCAGATAACAATCGTGAGATGCCAAAGGTTGATGAGGAATTATACTTTGTTATTGAAGAAAAGAACAATCAAATAGATCTTACCGATAAAGGGATTGAATTCCTTTCTGGAAAAGATGACCCCGATTTCTTTGTAATGCCGGAAATTGGAATGGAGATTGCCAAGATCGAGAATGAAGGTCTTTCCAAAGAAGAAGAAGCCGAGAAAAAAGAAGATTTATTTAGAGAATATAGCGTAAAAAGTGAGCGTATTCACACCATGCGCCAGTTACTAAAAGCATATACCTTATTTGAAAAAGATACGGAATATGTGGTAATGGAGAATAAAGTTAAAATTGTTGACGAACAAACCGGACGTATTATGGACGGACGTCGTTACAGCGACGGACTTCATCAGGCAATTGAAGCTAAGGAAAATGTGAAGATCGAAGATGCTACACAAACCTTTGCCACGGTTACCCTTCAAAATTACTTTAGAATGTACCGCAAGCTTTCAGGTATGACAGGTACAGCGGTTACAGAAGCAGGAGAATTATGGGAGATCTATAAATTAGATGTGGTAGAAATTCCTACTAACCGCCCAATTGCCAGACACGACAGAGAAGATCTTGTTTATAAAACCAAACGTGAAAAATTTAATGCGGTTATTGATGAGGTAACTAAACTTTCACAAGAAGGGCGACCTGTACTTATAGGTACAACTTCTGTCGAGATCTCAGAATTACTGAGTAGAATGTTGAAGTTAAGAAACGTACCTCACAACGTATTAAATGCGAAGCTTCACAAAAAAGAGGCTGACATTGTTGCCGAAGCCGGTAATGCCGGGATTGTTACGATCGCAACAAACATGGCAGGTCGTGGAACCGATATTAAACTGAGTAAAGAAGTAAAAGAAGCTGGTGGTTTGGCCATTATTGGTACGGAGCGTCATGATTCACGTCGTGTAGACAGGCAGTTACGTGGTCGTGCTGGTCGTCAGGGAGATCCGGGAAGTTCACAGTTCTATGTATCTCTGGAAGACAACCTAATGCGTTTATTTGGATCTGAACGTATTGCAAAATTGATGGATAGAATGGGCTTGGAAGAAGGTGAAGTGATTCAGCATTCCATGATCTCAAAATCTATTGAGCGTGCTCAGAAAAAAGTAGAAGAGAACAATTTTGGAGTTCGTAAGCGTCTATTGGAATATGATGATGTAATGAACGCTCAAAGAGAGGTAATTTACAAACGTCGTTACCATGCACTTTTTGGTGACAGATTGAAAGTGGATATCGCCAATATGATCTTCGATACTTCAGAAGTGATTACAGAAGGAAATAAAGCCGCATCCGACTATAAGAATTTTGAGTTCGAACTCATTCGATATTTCTCTATGAGTTCTCCTATTTCCGAAGAAGAATTTGGAAAGATGGATGCCCAGAAAATTGCAGGTATTGTGTACAAAGCTGCTTACGAGCATTATCATAACAAAATCGAGCGTACCTCGTTAACCGCATTTCCAATAATTAAGCAGGTTTATGAAGATCCAGCAAATAACTTTGAACGCATCTCTGTTCCCTTTACCGATGGAACTAAGAGTATTCAAGTTGTTACAAATCTTCAAAAAGCCTACGAAAGCGAAGGGAAGCAATTAACTAAGGATTTTGAGAAGAACATCACTTTAGCAATTATTGATGAATCCTGGAAAACGCATTTGCGTAAAATGGATGAGTTAAAGCAAAGTGTTCAGTTGGCAGTTCACGAGCAGAAAGATCCTTTACTTATCTACAAGTTTGAAGCTTTTGAGTTGTTTAAAGCAATGCTTGAAAATGTAAATAAAGATGTGATCTCTTTCTTATTTAAAGGTGAAATCCCTGAAGGTAACACCTCTAACATACACGAAGCTCGCCAGGTAAGGAAAAAAGAGAATTTAGAGACTTCTAAAGAAGAAATTCCTAATTTGGATGAACGTGCAGCTCAAAGTCGTGCAGCGGGTCAAAGCGCTCAACAAAGACCTGCCGTAACAGAGACCATAGTTAGAGAACATGCCAAAATAAATAGAAATGACAGAGTTACATTAAAGAATGTAATGACAGGTGAAAGCAAATCTATGAAGTATAAGCAAGCCATTCCTCTTATTGAAAAAGGAGACTGGGTGCTAACCGGTACTGAAGAATAGTATTTACAACATCACATATTTTTAATCCCGGCAATTAGCCGGGATTTTTATTTAAAACTTATTTCTAAAGAAGATTTTTATATTTTAGACCAACTAAACCAGACTAAATATGAAAAACTTTAAAATTGAAATTAAATGGGGTTTACTGTTTGTATTAGCGGGACTTCTATGGATGCTGTTTGAAAAAAGCATGGGATGGCATGATGCGCTAATAGCTGATCATGCATGGTATACCAACTTGTTCGCTTTTGTAGCCATCCTTATTTATGTATTGGCATTAAAGGATAAAAAGAAGAATTTTTATGACGGCCGCATGACCTGGCAGCAGGGATTTATTTCTGGTGTAGTAATAACCGCCATTGTTGCTTTATTTGCTCCAATTTCCCAATATGTAACAGCTACTTACATTTCTCCTGAATATTTCAATAACATGATTGCGTATAGCGTAGACAATAGTACCATGTCACAAGAACAGGCGGAGGCCTATTTTAATTTGAAATCATATGTGATACAGGCTATTTTTGGAGCTCTAGCAATGGGCGTAGTAACTTCCGCAATTGTGGCGTTCTTCGTAAAATCGAAAAAAATATAACTATAAGACTGCCCTTGCACCTATTAAATTTTCAATAGAAGATTAGGGTCAGGGCAGTTATTCAAATAATACTCAAGATCGGCCTTCGCAGCCACTCCGGGATAGTCCCCAGAATTCCCCTGAAGATCTTCCATTATCTGAAAATGTAAATGCGGAGCATAATCGCCATTTACTTTGGGCGAACCCAATGTACCAATCTTATCTCCTGCTTCCACGATCTGCCCAAAACTGAGATTGGCTATAGACTGTTTACTTAAATGCCCATATAAAGTATAAAAGGTTCTTTCATCTATATTATGTTCCAAAATAATGGTGGGACCATAATTTCCAAACCCCTCATTATCCTGAAAACTATGCACAGTACCATCTAGAGCGGCAAGTACCGAAGTGCCTGCATTGCACCAAATATCCAGACCTATATGAATGTCCCTTTGGGATGCTTCTTCATTGTTATTAAAAATTACACTTCTTCTATAAAGATTTCTCTTTTCATTATAACCGCCATATGCAATTTTCGCACGGGCTTGGGTCACGTAACCTTCAATAAACTTTTTAACGAGAGAAGCAGAAGGAATTTCCATTTCTCGAACCTCTTTATTGGTTTCAGAAAGGTCTATATGCACGAAATCCTGCTTCTTGAATTTTACATCAATAACAGGAGTGAACCTAGTTGTACACGCTTCAATAAAATCAGCAAATTTCGTGGTAGCCATAGCGATAATTTTGGCCAAAAATAATCTATTTTACCACAATATCGCTAAAACTTGCCTTTATGAAAATGCTACCATTTTCATTCCTGGTTTTGTAATATCCAGTAAGCAATTCATTATCGTATGACTTTGTTGATTTTACCGTAGCGGCCTGTGGATACTGAATCGTACTTTGAGTACCATTATAATTAAAATTTAAGGCTGTTTGAGGCAGAGATAAGCGCAGGTCACTATTTTCCAAATTAATATCCAGCGTTTTGAAATTTGTAGCCAGAGTCCCAATGTTTAGTGCCCCGAAAGTCCCCGAAAGGATTCCTGTTTCCTGAATTTCTGATATTTCCACGTCACTGGAATTAGAAATAAGTTTTATGCTTTTAACTTTATTTATCACACAATCCTCTACATAACTAGCCTTTAGCACACCATAATTCCATTGGTCTATTTTAATAGGCGTATAAGCAATACTTATATCGGTTTTCTCTCCATCTATAGTTTTAGCTGTTAACTTACTATGTGTTAAATTTGCTTTTATATTACTCACTTTTTGATTTAATTTCACCTCTCCATACCTAACATTTAAATTAAGTTTGGCATTTACCGGAACTTTAATTTTGAGACTTCGATTAGCCTTGCCTGAACTCTCAAATTTTATCACCTTCGTTTTTACCGATTTATCCTTATCCTTATATTTTGATTTCATTTTTTCATCCATCTTCGTTCCCCATTCTTCCATTTCCATTTCAAAATTCTCTGCCCATTTTTCCATACTGGCTCCAAAGTCTTCACCCCAGGCTTCCATTTTTACTTCAAAATCCTTTTCCCAAACTTCTGAGTTCTTCTCGAACTGTTCAGCCCATTTCTCCATAGATTTCTCGAAATCCTTCCCAAAACTCTTCTCTATTTTCTTTTCGAATTTTTCCATGTATTTATCGCCGTCTTTTTGATATGCTTCATAATCAAAATCAAGCTCTCCTATTTTAGCATAAAATTCTGGCGGCAACGGATTTTTAGAAATATTTTCTACTAAAGGCGTAACCAGATTATTCATAAGGGGACCAAGCATCTCTTGCATCTTTCCCATACTCTCCTGCATAGAAGACATATCAAATTGTTGTTGAATTGGAGTTCCTCCACCCGATATAATAGAAATATCTCCGTTGGCAGCATTAGTTTGAAGTTTCCAATTCTCCAATTGTTCTTTCTTAGAAACTTCATTAGTAGCAGCATCTTCTATGAATGCCTCTATATGCACTTCATTTTTATTCCAGGTTTCAATAATAACATTAGTGTACTTTGTATCAATATTTACTTTTGCATCGCTATTAACCTTATAGGTTTTATCCAATTTTTTGGTTTGTGAAAAGAGGGCTGTTGAGCACAGCAACAACAATAACAGGATTGTATTAAGCTTGAAGGTTCTCATGTGATGAATTATTAGATTGTTTTATTTCTTTAAGTTTGTTTTTCAATTTATAAAGCAGTTCCATTCTTAACTGTAAATTTGCTACCATAGCCTCTATGGTTTGCTCGTTAAGCCCAACCTCCTTTACTTCAATATTTAATTTTTTATATTCCTTATCTAGAGCTGATAATTCTTCCATAAAAGAATCTATTAGTAACTTATTATCTTTGGTAATGTCCAGTTTCGCCAATTCTACATTGATGTTTGCCAGATAATAATTCTCTATTTTTCTGAATTCAGGAGAAACATCTCTTAATTGAAATTCTTCTTCAGAAGTTGTCTCTTTTTCTACATTTTCTTTTGATGAAGCGTCCACTACAGAAGGTTCAGCTGTTATAGCCGGTTGCATAAAAAAGAACAAACCTATCCCCACTGCTACCACAATAACAGCGGCAATCTTCAAGAGCAAATAGCTATTTCCTCTATCTTTTAGGAAAACGGTTCCTTCTTTCCTATTATCTAATTTATCTAAAAAGCGCTTTTCATGCCCCTTTTTCAATCGAGGAGAAAATGACGCCTCGTCTTCCCTGAACATATCTCTAATATCCCGTGCCATTTTTTAATACTTTTAATGCTTCTAATAATTTCTTTTTCCCACGATGTATCAACGTGCGGGACGCCACTTGTGTAATATTTAATATTTCTGAAATTTCTTCATGATCATATCCTTCAATTAAAAACAGCATTATAGGATATTTGTATTTTTCAGGAAGCTTTTCAATCGTTCCTTTTATTTCAGCGATCCCAATACCTTCATCTACATGCCAACCTCCAGTGTCTTCCTCTTCAACTTTAGTAAGTATCTGCTCATTTAAAGCCACAAATTCTAACTTTTTAGCTTTCAGCTTATCGAGACATTTATTTATCACAATTCGCTTCAACCAGGCTCCAAAAGTTACTTCTCCCTGGAATTGATGTAACTTCGAAAAGGCATTTATAAAACCCTCCTGCATTGCATCTTCGGCTTCATAAGAATCTTTTAAAAATCTATTTGCCACTATAAACATTCCTTCACAATAATTATTATAAAGTTGAAGTTGTGCTTTCCTATTATTGGCACGACAATCTATTATGAGTTGATGTACTGACAAAATTGGTTTTAGTTAGCTGGTTATTTAAAAGACGTCATAAAAAACGGTGTGTTGCAAAAATTTTCATTATTTTCTATAAAATTAAGTTTTTTAAGAGATTACTATCAAAATACCCACAAATTGCTGTATCCATTAAAATCCTTTGACATAATTTTAGAATTCTGAACACATACCTAATTACAAATGAGAGCTTCAAATAAAACACTTCTGAAAATTGCCGGGCTTATCCTGCTTGTAATTCTGGTTATTATATTTCTGGTACGCTATGCCACTAAAGCCCACAGCCCGGAGGATATAAGTTTCTATGAAGGTGAAGAGCTCAAAATGGAAGTTTTTTATAACCGACCGTCTAAAAAAGGAAGAAGAATTTTTGGAGATTTAGTCCCCTATAATGAAGTATGGAGAACCGGGGCTAATGAAGCCACTACCTTTACTACAAATTATGACATTATGGTGGATGGTTCTTTGCTGAAAGCCGGAAAATATACTTTATGGACTGTCCCTATGGAAGAATCCTGGAAAGTTATTTTCAACTCAAAAATGTATCCCTGGGGAATTGATATGGAGAAAAAAGCTTATAGAGAAGCGGAGTTTGATGTTTTGGTATTAGAAGTACCTGTGAAGATTTTAAATGAAGAATTAGAGCAATTCAGCATTTATTTTGAAGAGCGAAATGACTTTGTTTTTTTAAATATAGCCTGGGACAGGACTAAGGTTAGCCTTCCCATAAAAATGATGAAAGAAGTGTCTAAAACACTCCTTTCACCTACTAACTAACAATTATTATCAACCAAATTTATTCTTCGTCTAACATTAAATTTAGAGTAACATCAATATTGTCTCTTGTTGCTCTGGAATAAGGGCAAATTTCATGTGCCTCGTTCACTAATTTTTCTCCGGTTTCCACATCTACTCCCGGTAGATATGAATCTAGGATAACAGAAAGCTGCAGATCTCCATCGTCTGTTGTTCCCAATTTCACAGTAGCAGTCACATTAAAATCGCCAATGTCTACTTTGTGTTTTTTAGCAATTAATTGCAGAGCACTTCCATAACAAGCTGAATACCCGGCTGCAAATAACTGTTCCGGGTTGGTGTATTTTTCACCTTTTCCACCCATACTTTTTGGCATACTAAGGTTCAAATCTAAAATTCCATCATCACTTTTCAGGTGTCCTTCACGACCTCCGGTAGTAGTAACTTTAGCTTTATACAATGTCTTCATCTTATTTATTTTTGATTAATTTTATAGAAATTTGAAGATACCACCTTAAGGATACTGCTTCAAAAAATGTATTCATAAATTTGTCATAAATTAAAAGCGTTTTGTCTAAACAACCCGAAAAATCGGCATTAAATAAATCGGAAAGCACCCCAGCTTCTCCTAACATTAACCCTGTTTCCATCAATAAGATAAAAGCCTATAGAAGACAGCAGTTAAAAGGAGAAGAATTATCAAAACAATTATTAGAAGGTAATAAAACAGCCCTGAGTTTAGGGATCACCTTAATAGAGAGCAACCAGGCCACCCATCAAAAAGAAGCTCAGAAGTTAGTGGAGACATGCCTCCCATATGCATCCAAATCTATTAGAATAGGGATAACAGGTGTTCCAGGAGTTGGAAAAAGCACTTTCATTGAAGCCTTTGGAAGTTATTTGGTAGACCTTGGTAAAAAGGTTGCCGTACTTGCGGTAGATCCCACCAGTAGTGTATCTCGAGGAAGTATATTGGGTGATAAAACCAGAATGGAAAAGTTAGTCACCAGGAAAAATGCTTTTATTCGCCCGTCCCCGTCGGGAGATTCACTAGGAGGAGTTGCAAAAAAAACTAGGGAGAGCATCATTTTATGTGAGGCCGCAGGTTTTGATGTAATTCTAATTGAAACAGTAGGTGTAGGGCAAAGTGAGACTACAGTACACAGCATGACAGATTTTTTCCTATTATTGAAACTGGCTGGTGCCGGAGATGAATTACAGGGAATTAAGCGAGGTATCATTGAAATGGCCGATGCTATAATAATTAATAAAGCGGATGGCGAAAATTTGAAGGCAGCCAGAAATGCCCGATTAGAATTTAAACGCGCGCTTCATCTATACCCGCCAAAAAAGAGTTCTTGGGAACCAAAGGTTCTACTTTGTAGCTCACTAAATAACACTGGTATTGAGGAGATATGGGACTTACTGAAAGATTATTTTAACCTCACACAAAAAAACAATCATTTCGAGCATAACAGAAGCGAACAGAATAAATTTTGGATGCTTCAAACCATTAACGAGCATTTAAAGAACCAGTTCTACCAACACCCTGAAATTAAACTCGCCTTAAAAGAGCAATTAAAGGCACTAGATAATAATGAAATCACCCCTTTTGCAGCAGCTGAATACCTTATTGAAAAATATAATAGCTTATAAGAAATTTTCCTTATACCAGTCTATTTGCTGCTTTAAACCCTCTTTTAATGTTGTGCTGGGGTTATAATTTAATAGTCGTCTAGCTTTATCAATGTTAGCCAAGGTTCTCCACTGATCTCCTGACCGTTTTTCAGTTACGTCAATTGCTATTTTTTGATCGAGTAGTTCTTCAACAAGATCTATCCCCTGCTGTGTGGTATGTTCCTCTTCGGTTCCAAGGTTGATTATCTCTCCGTTTAACTTTTCATGTACCAATAAAGCCTGAAGAATACCATTTACAATATCTCCCACATAGGTAAAACTTCGCAAATGTTTTTCGCTACCTTCAAACAAAGGGAAACTTTCATTTTTAAAGGCGCAAGCAATAAGCTTTGTATATAATTTTTCCGGGCGTTCCCTTGGGCCGTATACAGAATATAATCTCAAAGAAGAAGCTTTTAGTTTGTTGGTTCGAGCTTCAGCCAACACCAATTGCTCGGCTGCAAGTTTTGTCACCCCATAATGTGAGGCGGGCTGCGGAGCAACATCTTCAGGAAATGTAGCTTCCAATCCATAGATAGATGAAGTTGCTATATTAAAAAAATGTTTTAACCCACTATTCTTATGTGCAAATTCTAACAGATTTTGAGTAGCTATAACATTATTTGTTAGATACTCTTCAAATGTACTTGTAGCAGAAATTCCGGGCTGCGCAGCAAAATGTATAATAAAATCGAAATCCTGATCTAGCGCCTCTAATGCCAGTGCATTTCTAAGATCAAGCTTATGAATGCTTATCCCTTTTTTAGCTAAGGCTGTTGCATTAAGATTTTTAAGAGAAACATCGTAGTAATCTGAAAAGTTATCTACTCCTGTTACCTCGTAACCATTGTCATGTAACTTCTCTGCGGTATGTGAACCAATAAAACCCGCTGCACCGGTAATTAAAACTTTCATTCTTTTCAATTGAACTAATTAGTATATAAACAGCCTTAGAGCTGGAAATATTATGCGTCGCAAATTACGATGATTCTGGAAAATATTTCGAGTTTCTTATGCCTAAGCTCATTATTTTTTATTTATAATAATTAATACATTTGCAGTCACTACTAAACTACCTCATGGAGTACGAATTTACCATTATAGTTCCGCTATATAATGAAGCAGAAAACCTGATTCGGGTTGAAGAAAAATTAGCAAGTTACATTCAGAAAGCACCTATAAAAACATCTGTTCTTTTCGTGAATGATGGTTCTAAGGATAATAGCCTCACTTTAGTTGAAGATATTTGCCAAAGAAATGAAGCCTTTCATTTCATATCCTTCGATCGAAACCGAGGTTTAAGTGCAGCTATTAAAGCAGGAATAGATTATTGTAAAGCGCCTTTAGTTGGCTATATAGATTCCGACCTGCAAACCGATCCCGAAGATTTTAACCTACTCCTGGAACATATTGGCGAGTTTGATCTGGTTACCGGAATGCGCACCAATAGAAAAGATTCCTTTAAGAAAAACCTATCTTCCCTTATTGCCAACGGCATAAGAAGAAGTTTCACACATGATGGTATGGATGATACCGGCTGCCCTCTTAAAGTGATTAAGACCGATTATGCCAAGCGCATTCCAATGTTTAAAGGACTACACCGATTTTTACCCGCAATGATATTACTACAAGGTGGAAAAATCGTGCAAATTCCTGTAAGACATTATCCCAGAATTGCAGGGGAAGCAAAATTCCATTTAATGAATAGGTTGGTAGGGCCTTTTCTAGATTGCTTCGCATATCTTTGGATGAAAAGAAACTACATCAATTATCAGGTGGCCAAAAAAGACAATTTTTAAACCTAAGTTCTTTTTTTATTTTTAACTACTGAAATTCATTTAAACTGTTTTACTAGTGATAGACTCTCTTTTTAGATTTCTTAATTATAAGAATAACGCTATCTATTTACTGGTAGGTCTGGGTATTCTAATTTTTCAGGTAAATCTTGATGCGCTTTTCGTGAATATCATGGAGGCACGAAATTTTGTAAGTGCCCGAGAAATGATCACCTACAACAACTGGATATTTACCACCTTAAATGAATTACCGCGATACGAGAAGCCCCCATTACCCACTTGGCTCTCTGCAATATCAGCCGCAGTATTTGGCATCAAGAGTGTTTTTGCATATAGGTTGCCTGCGGCACTAACAGCAATATTCCTGTCGTTTGTTTTCTACAAAGTACAGCTGAGATTACATTTAAATAAGAGTTTGGCTTTTATGGGTAGCCTTATACTTATTACCTCCTTTTACATTCTCTTTTCAGGGAGAGATGGGCAATGGGATATCTTTACCCACAGCTTTATGCTTGGATCCTGCTATTTTTTGCTGAAACTGATAGACTCTAAACATCATATATATAAAAATGCTCTTATAGCCGGACTCCTATTTGGAGCATCACTTTTAAGTAAAGGTCCAGTTTCCTTATATACCTTATTCTTGCCATTTTTAATTAGCTACCTCGTTATTTATAAACCAAAAGATCTAAAAGTTAAATGGAAGGCCTTGCTTCTTTTCATTCTAATTGGAATTGTAAGTGGAAGTTGGTGGACACTACTCGTACATTATTATGATGCTGAAGCTTTCAGAGAAATAGCCGCACAGGAAAGCAGCAGGTGGTTTAATTATAATGTCCGACCTTTCTGGTATTACTGGAGCTTTTTCACACAAAGCGGAATATGGACGATCCCTGCATTAATAAGTCTTTTTTATTGGTACCTGAAGACGAAAGTTTCAAATTTGAAAGTCTACCAGTTTTATCTTTTATGGACTCTTATATCCCTATTCTTATTATCTATAATTCCGGAAAAAAAGAGTCGATACCTGCTTCCTGTTTTAGTTCCCTTAGCAATGACAACAGCTTTTTATGTAGAATATGTAATAAAAGCATTTCAACATAAATTCTCTAAACTTGAAGCTGTACCGGTTTATCTAAACTTCGTCATTCTTACGATAGTTGCTTTTGCAACACCAATTGGTTTATATATAGGATTAGGAGAAGTTGTTTGGGAAATGCCCGTTACTTATATCATATTTAGCAGTGCGCTGATAATTTTAGGATCATGCTTTGCGTATTATTTATTCAGAAAGAAGATAAAGCAACTCTTTATGCTACAAGTGGGAATGATCCTGATTATTATTTCTCTGGGTTTCCCTTTGTTAAAATTGATTCATCCCAGTAGAAATCAACCAAATATTAATGAACTAAAATCATTTTCTACCCAAAATGAAATACAAATTTATGAGGCGATAGGAGTATTACCCGAACTGGTGTGGGCATATGGCGAACCTATCCCCTTTCTTGAAACAGCTCAAGATCTCACCTCTTTGAAAGAAGATAAATTCGGAGTTTTACTTCAAGAAGAAAGCTTAGCGCATTGGAAGGAATTCTTTAAAGATTATAAATTAGAATATGTTGCTCATTATGATCTCAATCCGAATAACGCAAAGGATTCAAATTCAAGATTGACCAGAGATCTTTACATTGCAACTAAAAAGGCACTTTAAATTTCTTCATTAAAACGGGGTGTAATAAGGATATTAAATATCCTATAATCGCTCCCATAGTCATTCCCGTTAGAACATCTAATGGATAATGTACTCCAACATATATTCTACTGTAAGAGACCACCAAGGCCCATATTAATAGAAACCAAAGAAGTTTAGGATACACCTTTTTAAGCATCAAACCTATAAATAGGGCCAATGCGGTAGAGTTTGAGGCGTGAGCAGAATAGAACCCAAAGCGACCACAACGCTCGGCAATATATCTGGCAAATTCCATTACCCCTTCTGCCCGACACGGTCTTGGTCTTTCAAAACCATGCTTAAAAACATTAGCCAGCTGATCTGTTGCCGTGATGAGTAAAGCTATAAGAACTATAGTTACCAAAGTTCCTTTAACGCCGAAGCGTTTAAAAATCAGGAATAAAAGAAAAGCATATAGAGGTATAGCTGTCCATTTATCAGTTATTAATAACCAAAACGGATCCCAGGTAGAATTTCCCAGATTATTGAGATAAAGGAATAGTTCGGTATCGTATGCTAATATTTTATCCAACATAATGCTTAATCGTCGTAGCGCGAAACTTCTCTATCGTAGAACTCATTTGCCTGAGTTATGAGATCTTCAGCCAGAGTAGCCAGTTCTTTCTCATCACTTTGATCAAAATCTTCCAACCACTCTACGTCATCATTTTGCAAATTGATTATAAATCGAGGGTATTCAGTATGTACAACGAAAATAGCATCGGGAAAATCGGTGTTATCACCTAAAAGAAATTTCGGAAATTCCATATTTTTATATTTTTTAAAATTCTTGATTTTTATTTAAGGCTGCTCTACAATTAGTTTTCTGCTTAAATAATTGAAGCGGAAATACAGCATGACAGCAGAGGCGGTTAAACCTGCCAGCAATCCCATCCATATCCCCATACTTCCCATATTATCTGCACTTCCAAAATAAATTGAAACTGGGAAACCTATAATCCAGTAAGCGATAAAACAAATTATAGTGGGAATTTTTACATCCTGTAAACCTCGTAACGCTCCTAAAATCACGACTTGTAAACCATCGCTTAATTGAAATAATGCCGCAATAATAAGCAATTGTGCAGCCAATGCAATAACCTCTGCATTATCAATATACATTATTGGCAATATATCTTTCAATAAAATAAAACCAACAGCAAAAACAGCTTCTATCACAAAAACGAGAAGGAATGTGGAAAGGGCTACTCTTCTCAGATTCTTATAGTTCTTTAATCCCTTTTGGTTCCCTACACGTATAGTCGCAGTAACTCCCAATCCTACAGCTATCATAAACGTCATGGAAGCCAAATTTAATGCAATTTGATTTGCTGCCTGCGGATTGGTTCCTAGTGTTCCGGCGAGAAGGACTGTTCCCGCAAAAATAGCAACTTCAAATAACATTTGAAGAGCAGTAGGAAAGCCTAATGCCAGAATCCTTTTAAAAATGGCCGATTTAAACAATTCTTTCTTACTCCATATAAAATAAGATTTGAACTTCTTTTTTCGTCTTAAGATCTCCCATATAAACCATAGCATGAAAAAACGGGAAATCAGTGTTCCTATCGCTGCTCCCTGCAATTCTAATCTTGGGAAGATCCATACTCCATATATTAACAGGAAGTTGAAGATTACATTAACTACATTAGCAATAAGAGTAGCATACATGGCATATTTTGTTTGCGATAATCCATCTGCAAATTGTTTATAGGCCTGAAATATCATTAATGGGATCATTGAAAATGCAACTATTTCCAAATAAGGAATAGCAAGTGCCACCACCTCTGGCGGTTGATCCATATAATTCAAAATGGGTTTAGCCAATAGAAGTAACAAAAAGAGCAATATTCCATTTACCCCACATAAAATGATTCCGTGGTGAAAATAACTTCTTCCTTGTTCTATATTTCCAGAACCATCTGCCTCAGCAATTAAAGGAGTAATTGCAAATGAGAAACCTATTCCTAACGAAAGTGCTATAAAAACCAGACTATTTCCTAAAGAAACTGCTGCTAGAGGCGCTGCTCCCAATCGACCAATCATTATATTATCAACCAAGCCCACAAGTACGTGACCTAGTTGCCCCATCATTACAGGAAAAGCAATAGTTAAATTGGTTTGGAATTCTTTGGTATAGGCAGATAATTGCACTTCTTAAAATTTAAGCTGCAAAGATAGCAGGATTTGAACGGCTCAAAATTGAAATTGATTATATTTTTAAGCCGATATTGTTTTTAATGAACTCTATTCAAGTCCATATTTATCTACTAGGTAAATTAACGATGTCATGGATGCTGCGCCGAGTTCCAGTTCTCTTTTATTTACAAATTCAAAGGTATCGTTTGAGGCATGATGATAATCAAAATAACGTTGTGAATCTGGGCGTAAACCTGCTAAAACAATATTTCCATTTTCTAAAGGCCCTATATCAGCCCCTCCGTGATCTATGGTAAAAGAATGTATCAAATAAGGTTCAAATAAAGGTTTCCAGGCAAGGAATTGCTGAAATTTAGATTTCTCAGTTTGAAATGAAAAGCCTCTGGGCGTAAATCCACCGGAATCACTTTCTAAAGCAAAAATATGATTTTCTCCATTTTTCTTGGCTACTGCAGCATATTCGTTTCCTCCTCTTAATCCATTTTCTTCATTCATGAAGAGAACCACTCGAATACTTCTTTTAGGCTTATATCCAATTTCCTTTAAAAGTCGTAACACTTCCATAGATTGCACCACTCCTGCTCCATCATCATGCGCACCATCACCCAGATCCCAGGAATCAAGATGTCCTCCCACAATAATATATTCATTTGGAAATTCACTCCCAGTGATCTCTCCAATTACATTATAGGATTTTACATCTTCCAACTGAGAACTATTAATCTTCATATAAACTTCTGTAGTTTTCACAATTTTCAAGAGTCCGCTTAAATACTCTGCATCATTCGTACTTACTGCTGCTGCCGGAATCCTTTTATTTACGGGAGTATCTCCATAACCCATACTTCCCGTATGCGGAAAATCGTCTAATCTTAAATTCATAGATCTTACCAAAACTCCCACGGCTCCATATTTGGCTGCCTCTGCCGCACCGGCATAACGCTGATCTACGCATCCGCCATAAGCTTCAAAAGTATTGATAAGATCTGCTCTCATGGGTCTGTTGAAAAATACGATCTTGCCCTTAATCTGGGCTTCCCCATAATGAGCAAGATCTTCTATTCCCTGCACTTCGATCACCTGCGCTTTTGTACCTCCTTCAGGAGTTGAAACAGACCCACCTAATGCTGTAATATTTATATTTCTGGTACTTCCCGGGGCGCTTTCTACGTAAGAAAATTCTTTTGCACCTCTCACCCATTTGGGGACCATTACTGGCTGTAACCACACCTTATCCAGACCTAAAGATTCTAACTCCTTCTTGGTGTAATCTACCGCACGCTGCGCATCGACCGATCCCGATAATCTACCTCCAATTTCATTTGAAAGGTGATCTAACCATTTATACGATTTTCCATTTAACAAAGACATATCATATATCTTCCTTATTTCTAGAGAGTCTAATTCGGTATTGGAAAGTTGTGCGTAGGTAGCTTGGTTTATAAAAAGGCTGAGTGCCAATAAAGCAATATATTTCATGAGGTGTAACTTTTATTCTTTTAACTTTTATTGATGATAAACTATTTTTCTTTAGATAATTCTTCTTTGTACTGTTCTAGGTTTGCCAATATTTCAGGTGCTAATTCAGGCTCTTGTACATCGGTATATTTCGTTAATTGCTCATATAATATTTTTGCTACCAAATAGCGCGCCGTATCTTTATCATCTGAAGGAATTATATACCATGGCGCATGCTCCTTTGAGGTTTTATTAATTGCTTCTTCATAGCAAAACTGATATTTATCCCATAGTTTTCGCTCTTCAAGATCGCCTGGAGAAAACTTCCAATTCTTTTCCTGTTTATTCAACCGTCGTAACAATCTGCTTCGTTGTTCTTCTTTGGAAATATGCATAAAAAATTTAAAGATGATAGTTCCGTTAGCGGCTATATGTTTTTCAAAATTTTGGATTTGCTCAAATCGGTTTCCCCAGAAATCCTCATTTACATCTTCTATTTTTTGAATATCAGGTAAATTCTCTCCTAAAATATATTCAGGATGAACCCTTGTTACAAGCACGTTTTCATAATGAGTGCGATTAAAAACTCCAAATTTTCCTCTGGCAGGTAATGCAATATAATGTCTCCATAAATAATCGTGTTTTAATTCTAACGGGGTAGGAACTTTAAAGGAGTGTACTACCACCCCGCGAGAATTAAAGTCTTTAAATACTTCCCTAATCAGGCTGTCCTTTCCGGCAGTATCCATTCCTTGGATACAAATTAATACCGAGTATTTACCATGCGCATATAATTTATCCTGCCATTTCCCCAATTTCTCACGGGTATTCACCATTTCATCTTCAATTCTATCGCCGTTTTCACCTAAATTAATAGTAGTGGGAATATTTTGGAGATTTATATCTTCTGTTACTTTAAATTGAGAGGCTGTGATTTTTTTCATTTATGAAGCTACTGAAAGCTAAATATACAATCTTTAAAACACATATTTTTTTTATCTTCGCCATTAAATATTCGAGCTTGAACAAGGAAGAAATTATACAGAAAGTAGCTATTTTACTTAAGGAGATCCCTTCATCTATGGAAGTAGTGAAAGACGACTCAAAAAGGGATAAGAGATTCCATTATCTCGCTACTCATATGGTAAATAAGGCTATTGAAAAAGATGCTTTAATTATTTCCGAAAATGGAAAAGGAATTGCAATCTTATTTAAGACCAGCAAAGAAGATGAAAATTTCTGGAAAGAATTACCTACTCAGTTAGGTTTATTATGGAATGTGACCGGCTTTAAGAATGCGATTAAAATTTTAAAAACACAGAAGCATATAAAAATGCAGCGTCCGCAAGAAGGCGAATACTTATATTGCTGGTTCTGGGGAATTTTGGCAGATGCCAGGGGGGCTGACACCCAAGTGGGAAAGGAAATGAAAGATGAGTTTTACCGGCGTGCTGAAAAATACGAACTACCACTTTTTGCAGAAACCAGAATGAGACAAAATGCCTTGGTATATCAACGTTTTGGTTTTGAGTTATTCAATGAATGGCAACACCCCAGTGGAGACACCATGTACTTCCTTAAGTACATACCCCACAAATTAAGAAAATAAAAAAAGGCCTATCTTCATTTAGATAGGCCTTTTTAATTTATGACTTACTCGCAAAAAGCTTCACATCTTCTTCAGTGACCGGGCTGCCTCCTAAAATGATTAGTCTCTCTACGACATTTCGAAGTTCACGAATATTTCCCGTCCAGTCGTACTCTTTAAGCAGTTCTATGGCTTCTGGTGTAAAAGTCTTTTTGTTACTTCCATGCTCTTCAGTTATTTTATCGGCAAAGAAATTCACCAATAACGGAATATCCTCCCTCCTGTCGTTCAAGGCCGGAACCTTTACTAAAATAACTGCCAAACGGTGAAAAAGATCTTCTCTAAATCTGTTATTTGCTATTTCTTCTTTAAGATCTTTATTGGTAGCTGCTACCACGCGTACATCCACTTTTATATCCTTATCGCTACCCACACGAGAAATTCTGTTTTCCTGTAACGCCCGTAATACTTTAGCCTGGGCAGAAAGACTCATATCTCCTATCTCATCTAAAAATATGGTTCCACCATTGGCTGCTTCAAATTTACCGGCACGATCTTTATTTGCCGAAGTAAAAGCACCTTTTACATGACCAAACAACTCACTTTCAATAAGTTCTGATGGGATAGCCGCACAATTCACCTCTATCATAGGACCGTTAGAGCGCTCGCTTTTTTGGTGTAACCAATGCGCCACCAATTCTTTACCTGTGCCATTAGGCCCCGTAATTAATACACGAGCATCGGTAGGTGCCACTTTTTCAATTATCTCTTTAATATTAGTGATCGCCGGAGACTCTCCTATCATTTCATAGTTCTTCCCTACCTTTTTCTTGAGCCTGGTATTCTCAACTACAAGTTCCTTCCTGTCCAGAGCGTTACGAACCGTATTAAGCAAGCGGTTTAAATCTGGTGGTTTTGAGATATAATCGAAAGCCCCTAACCTCATAGTGTTAACAGCAGTATCAAGATCACCATGGCCGGATATCATAACCACCGGAACTTCAGGCTTCAAAACTTTTATAGCTTCCAACACCTCTATTCCATCCATTTTAGGCATTTTGATATCGCATAGTACCAGATCAAAATCGTCTTCCTTCACTTTTTCTATTCCCTGCAAGCCGTCTTCAGCTTCTTCTACAATATATGTATCATTTTCTTCGGAAAGTATTTTTATAAGTACGCGGCGAATTGCCGCTTCATCTTCAATTACTAAAATTTTTGCCATTATAAAGTTTTAATTTTAAGGTCTGTTTAAAATAAAACAACTCAATTAAACAAACACAAACATTAACAGATATTATAGATTTTATATAAAATCCATCCCGTGTAATTTCTCTGTTCCTTGAGTCAGCAAATTTCAGGCCTATAACCTAACTTGTGGCAGAAGGATCTTCAAAATTCTTTTGAGCGATAATATGAACATCTCTTTGAGGAAAAGGAATAGAGACATTGTTAAGCCTGAATTTCTTATCGATATTAAATCTTAACTGACTCTTGATTTTTGGATCTACAAAACTGTCTGTTACAAAAAAATGTAATGAGAACGCAAGAGCCGAATCTGCAAAATCATCAAATAATACAAATGGTTCAGGCTTTTTAATTATTCCTGTTTGTTCCCTGGCGCACTCCAGAAGTATCTTTTTAACCTTATCGGTATCGCTTCCATAGGCAACCCCCACTTTCACAAATTCTCGGGTGGTCTTATGGTTTTGCGTATAATTATAAATTACATCGCTAATAAACTTATGATTAGGAATAATCATAACCTTGTCGTCCCTGGTTAAAACTCGGGTTGTTCTAAGTTTTATATCAATTACCCTACCTACTCTGCCTTCAATCTCTATAACATCTCCCACCAGTAACGACTTATCTACAATTATAAACAGTCCCCCAATAACATCCTGAAAAAGTTCTTGTAAAGCAAGCCCCAAACCTACAAATAGTGCTGCCGACGCCGTTAACAGAATGGTGATATCTATTCCAGCAGAGCTCAGGGTAACGATAATAACAATTAAATAAACGATGTATTTTATAAATTTAAATACACTAATAAATTTTATTTTATCATTTTCCTGCAGCTTGCGTGTAAAGAAGGAGCGAAGTAACCTTAGTGCGATACTTGTTATTACAAATGCAGCTATAACAAGTAAAATCTGACCTACAGTAATGTTAATTTCTTTCTCACCGCTTCTTAAAGGAATAATTGTAAGGTTTAAAAAATCGAGAATAGTTCCCCATACATTCTCCTCTATAACCTCCTTTACTTGCTCTACTTTCCCCTGCATCTATTAATATTTAAGCCATTTATATAATTCTTTATAGGTAGGCTTTTTACCATACATTAAAATACCTACCCTATATATCTTGGCGGCTAACCAAAGTACCGCAATGTTAGTTACAATTAAAATAACAATTGATATTAATAATTCGTACCACGGCACCCCAAATGGAATTCGCATTAACATTACAATTGGCGAGGTTAGAGGTATCATGGAAAATATGGTGGAAACCGAACCATGAGGATTCTCAATTACAGAAAAGAAGCCAACATAAATACCCAACATTAGAGGTAAAATAATAGGAAACATGAACTGTTGAGTATCGGTCTCTGAATCGACAGCAGCACCAATAGCCGCATATATAGCACTATACAAGAAGTAACCTCCAATGAAATAAACTAAAAATGATACTATTAATAAGGCCATTGGAAGATTACTAATATCTACCAAAAGCTGCTGTATTTCGCTGTTTCCTAACTGCTCTAAACCTTGTTGAGTTTGGGGTGCACTAGTCATTACATCTACCCCCGTAAATGAAGATATCACAAATAATAGAATGCTTCCTAGTACCACCCAAATTGAAAACTGGGTAATCCCCGCTAAAGAAGTTCCCAATATTTTACCAAGCATAAGCTGAATTGGCTTTACAGAAGACACTATAATCTCTATAATTCTATTGGTCTTTTCTTCGATAACACTTCGCATTACCATATTTCCATAAATGATAATAAACATCATTAGCAAATAGCCAGCAGCTCCCCCAAAGAACATTTTAATATAATTAGACATCTTCGAGGTGTGTACTCCCTGAAAATTCTGAATTTGAATATTCACCTTGGTTTCAGCCGATTCTATTTTAGAAATATCTATTCCTCTATCTACAAGCTCTCTGGTTGTTAACTTTTCAGTAATAACATTTTCCAACTTTTGAAGTATACCTAAGGCCGGAGATTCTTTTCCGAAGAACTGTACGTTGCGGGCCAATTCAAAATTATTATTCATATCAGGGATATACAACACCCCCGAATATTCTTTCTCAACCACCAGATCTTTAGCGTCTTCTAAAGAAATGCTAGTAAGGTCGATAAATGTTATTTCTTCTGTATTCTTAAATTCATTCGAAAAAATTCCGCTATCATCCTTTATTCCAAAAGTATGTTTCTCGCTATTGTTAAGCATGCTTAGATATGCGATAAGAGAGATCATACCCACCAATATCAACGGACTTAAAAAAGTCATGACAATAAAGGTTTTATTTCTAACTCTCGCCAGGTATTCCCGTTGGATAATGAGTTTTAAATTACGCATTTTTAGTAACGGTTTTAATGAAGATATCGTTTACAGATGGCACCACTTCCACAAAGTGATTTACCACACTCTTAGATATTAAATATTGCAACAAATCGTTTGGAGATTCGTGCTCCTTAATTTGAATACTTAGTTTTAAATCTTTTGTGAGACTTTTAAAATTGGCTTTCCCAATGGTAAATTTAGTTTCTAACTCCTTTAACAATGCAACTTCATCAACAGCAGACAAACCAACCTCGAAAGTATTGGATTTAAACTGTCTTTTAATATCATCTACTTTTCCGTCCAAGAGTTTATTAGATTCATTAATAAGCGCCATATAATCGCATAGCTCTTCTACACTTTCCATTCTATGGGTAGAAAATAAAATGGTAGCACCCTCATCTCTCAATTGAAGGATTTCATTTTTAATAAGCTCGGCATTAACCGGATCAAAGCCACTAAACGGCTCATCAAATATTAATAATTTAGGTTGATGTAAGACGGTTATAACAAATTGTACCTTTTGAGCCATCCCTTTGGAAAGCTCTTGTATTTTTTTATCCCACCAATGCGTGATCTCCAGTTTTTCAAACCAATAGTTAAGGCGTTCCTTCGCTTCAGCTTTACTTAAGCCTTTTAATCTCGCCAGATAAAGTGCCTGTTCTCCAACTTTCATCGACTTATATAAGCCTCTTTCTTCAGGTAAATAGCCAATATTGCTAACGTCGTTTGGATGAAGTGGCCTTCCATCAAAAAGCACAGTGCCTGAATCGGGCATTGTAATTTGATTGATTATTCTAATAAAAGTGGTTTTCCCTGCTCCATTCGGCCCCAATAAGCCAAAAATACTTCCTCGGGGAATGGTTATAGAAACATCATTGAGGGCAGTAAAATTTCCAAATTTCTTATGAATATTTTCTGCTACCAGAAGATTGTCCATACATAATTTTTATTGGGTAAAGATATTGAAATAGCACTTAAAGGCTAATAAATTAAAGCTATTAATTTTGATTGGAAGAAAAATAGCTTTCCTGATTTCTTTAAAACAAAAACCCGACCTTAAAATTAATTAAGGACGGGAAAAAAATTGCTATGAAAAAGAAAAAGTATCACTAAAGATTTTAGTGATACTCAAATATATAAAAATTATCTTAAAACCTTTGTTTTTTAAGAAAACATATCTTTTACTTTCTCAAAAAACGATTTATCGCTCTTCTCTGGGGCAGGCTGGAAATTCTCATCGGTTGCCATTTTCTCGAAAAATTCTTTTTGCTCTCTGTTTAGAGTTTTAGGAGTCCATACATTTACATGAACCAATAAATCTCCTTTTCCATATCCATTCAGGTTATTGATACCTTTACCTCTTAAGCGCAAAATCTTACCAGACTGCACACCTTCTTCTACCTTGATTCTAACTTTTCCGGTAACGGTATCGATCTCTCGAGACGCACCTAAAGCGGCTTCCGAAAAACTTATATAAAGATCATAATGCAGGTTGTCACCTTCTCTTTGCAAACTGTCATGAGGCTTCTCCTCGATGGCAACAAGAAGATCTCCGGCTACACCATTACCGGGAGCATCATTCCCTTTTCCAGTAACCTTTAACTGCATACCATCTTCAACTCCCGCAGGAATTTTAATAGAAACCGTTTCTTCTTGATATGTTAAACCTTGTTCATCTGCATCAGCCGGTTTTTTATCTATCATCTGCCCTGCTCCACCACAAGTAGTACAAGGGGAAGCGGTTTGCATTCTTCCCAAAATAGTATTTGTAATTCGGGTAACCTGTCCCGAACCATTACAGGTTGTACATGTTTTATAAGTAGTACCCGGGGCCTGAACTTTACGTCTTACTTTTATTTTCTTCTCAGTACCATTGGCAATTTCCTCCAAGGTAAGACTTACACGAATTCTCAAATTACTTCCTTTAGCACGACGCTGACCGCCGCCGCCAAAGCCGCCAAATCCTGAGAAACCGCCGCCAAAGCCACCGCCACCAAAAATATCACCGAACTGACTGAAAATATCATCCATGTTCATTCCGCCGCCACCGCCGCCAAATCCTCCATCAAATGCCTGATGTCCAAATCTGTCGTACTTAGCTCTCTTATCTTCATTGCTCAATACTTCGTAAGCTTCAGCTGCTTTTTTAAAATTCTCTTCAGCCTGAGTATCTCCCGGGTTTTTATCGGGGTGGAATTCTATCGCTTTCTTTCGATATGCCTTCTTAATCTCTGCTGTAGTAGCACCTTTGCTTAAACCAAGTATTTCGTAATAATCCTGTTTCATCTCGTATTTTTGTAAATTTCTAAAGTAACTGCCTTATTATTGACCTGTTACTACTTTTGGGTATCGAATTATCTTCTCTCCCAATTTATATCCATTCTCCACCACATCAACAATCTTACCTTTAAGTTTGTCGGAAGGAGCAGGAATTTGGGTTATTGCTTCGTGAATATCGGCATCAAAAGCATCTCCTTGCTTCACTTCCATAGCTTCAAGACCCTTGCTCTTTAAAGCTTCTTTGAATTTATTGTGAATAAGCTCTACACCTTTCAATAAATTCTTATCCTTCGCCTTATTGATCTCATTCAAGGCTCTGTCAAAATCATCTAACACAGGTAACATTGCTGTCATAACTTCCTGATTGGCTGTCTTGAAAAGCTCAATACGCTCTTTAGAGGTACGTCTTTTATAATTTTCAAATTCAGCAAAAAGTCGCAAGAATTTATCCTTTTCCTTTTCAAGATCCGATTTTAGAATTTCAGTTTCAGAAGGCTGATCGCCATTGCTTTCCTGCCCATCTACTTCCTCTATCACCTCATCTAAAAAATCCTCCACTTTATCTTTAACAGAGTTATCCTGATTGTTCTCGCTATTTTCAGCGTGTATGTCTTTATTATCTTCGTTCATTTTAACGCGAAATTTGATTTCTTCCTAAATGGTCAAAATTTCTGCCAATAATAGAAAAATGTCAAAATGTCACAACAATATTTTAATATATATTTAAGATAAGAAAATGATAGATGTAGTAATTTCGCCGATCATTAACAACAAAAACTATTAAACATGAACAAATCAATTTTAAATGTTTTTATGATCGCAGGTTTAGCAATAGCTACTGTAGGTTGTAAAAATGATAACAAAGAAGCTTCTACTGAAGATGCTAAAGAAGTAGCGGCTGCAAATGCTGAAGCTATAGAATTTACAGTAGATACTACCGCATCAACTATCGAGTGGGCAGGAGCTAAACCTACAGGAACCCACACCGGAACTATCAAGGTTACTAACGGAACCTTTAAAGCTAATGATAGTATTATTGAAAGTGGAACTTTTGTAATTGATATGAACTCTATTGAAGTTACAGATCTTGAAGGTGACGAAAAAACAAACCTTGAAAAACACTTAAAAGGAACTGTTGAAGGAAAAGAAGGTGACTTCTTTAACGTAAATAAATTTCCTGAAGCTAAATTTGAAGTAACTGGAGTTACTGAAAAAGAAGGAAAAACTATGTTACAAGGAAACCTTACTTTGAAAGAAGAGACTAAGAATGTTGAATTCCCTGTTTCAATTTCTATGAATGGTGATATGATTGAACTAACAAGTGAAACTTTTACTATAGACCGCACAAAATGGAATGTGAACTACGGTTCTAAATCTGTATTTGACGGCTTAGGTGATAAGTTTATCAACGATGAGATCGAACTTACTATCAATTTGAAAGCTAAGAAGGCTTAATTAGAATAGTATAATATATTTAAAAGGCTGCCAATGGCAGCCTTTTTTGATTATAATAAATCCTGTAGGCTTTTAGTTAAATTCCTGTACTGGAACTCAAAACCTGCATTTTCAATTTTATTACTACTAACTAACTGGCTAGACAGTACAATTGTAGACATCTCCCCCAACCCGGCTTTTAAAACTAACTTTGGAACATTTGGCATCCACAAGGGTTTATTCAACTGTTTGGCGATTTCTTTAATTAATTCATTATTTGTTACCGGAGAAGGTGCTACACCATTATAAACTCCGCTAAGATCATTTTCAATTAAATAAAGAAACATTTTGGCGAGATCGTTAATATGTATCCAAGACTGCCATTGTTTCCCACTCCCTAAACCTGCACCAACACTATAAGAAACAGGCTCCTTCATTTTTTCCAATGCACCTCCTTCTTCTGCGAGTACCAAACCTATTCGTATCTTGGCTACTTCTATACCCAGTGCTTCAAATTGATTGGCAGCTTTCTCCCATTTAATAACAACTTCTTGTAAAAAAGAATCGTCGCTTGGAGTATCCTCTTCAAAATATAATTTTTCAAGTGAACTCGGGTATATGCCAATTGCGCTCGCTGAAACGAATCGGGTAATATTAAAATTCGAAGTTTTTAATGTATTGAATAGTAATGCTGCACTATCAACTCTACTATCAATAATCTCTTTTTTATAACTGCTTGTCCACCGCTTTGAAATAGTAGCTCCGGCGAGATTTATAATAGCATCTACCTCTTCAAAACAAGAAACATCTATTTCCTGAGAATCGGGATTCCAATAAAAACCTTTATAATTATGCTCACTTACTATTTTATCTTTACTGGTAGTTAGATAATTAACAGCAATACCTTTTTCCTGACATTCCTTAACTATATGAGACCCAACCAGCCCAGTTGCTCCTGTGATTAATACTCTCATTTTTTATTTACAAGGTAAGTATAGAAATGCAGAGCCAATCATCCTTTATTACAGGTTTAACAGCCTTTAATATCATTTTTTTGTTGCCCTTAACATTTCTCTCTTTCCTGGCGGACCAGGTAGTCTTTCAACTAAAAATCCAACCTCTTGTAGTGCTCTTCTCACACTTCCTTTAGCCGCGTAAGTAACCAAAACGCCATCCACCTTTAAAGCATTATACATCTTTAAAAAGATATCTACCGTCCAAAGGTCGGGCTGAACTCTTGCTCCAAATGCATCAAAATAAATAAGGTTATAACGATCTACATCATTAATTTCCTGAAAGAATTTTTTCTGTTTGATGAGTGTGAAATGTGAATCTATCTTATTAGTATTCTCCCAGGAAGCAGTATGAATATTTTCAAAAAAATCTACCGCTTCGGGCACCTTAACTTCATGTGAGAAATTTAGATGCTTCACTTCTTCGTGTTCCACAGGGTAGGCTTCTACTCCGGTATAGTGTATTAAAACCTTTTCACGCTGTGAAACTTCCCAAGTAACAAGTGCATTTAATCCGGTGCCAAAACCTATTTCCAAGATACTTAGCTCCTCATTTCTAACACTGGAAATTACAGGAAGCAATCCCATGTTAATAAAGACATGTCTAGCCTCTTGAATTGCTCCATGCTTGGAATGGTATTGCTCATTCCATTCCGGAATATGAATAGTTGTTGATCCGTCGCCAGTTTTGATTATTTCCCTTTTCACTATTTTTTTATTAGAACACCATCTGCAAGAAATGACAATGTTCGTTTAGGTGATACAATTGCTGCTATTTCCTCTTCGGTTTTCCCTTTATCTTCAGCATAATGTTGCTGCTCTTCAACAGAGACTTCAGTAACATACGCTTTTCCTCTTACTACAGCTTCTTTTTCTTCAATATCTTTAGGTACAAAGAAACCATAGTCCCTGAATTTCACCATTACATCTTCTTCTCCGGGAAGCTCCAAGGTCATCCAACAACCTTTGCTTTTACATACCGAGGTTACATCGGTTTTAAAACTTACTTCAACAGTATCACCGGCTTTAAGGTTTTGATATTTCTCTTCCATTTCTATTGCAGACAAACTTGTGGCCGAGCTTATATTTTCCCCGTAGGAATCATACATTTCTTCTGCCATTTCGGCTTGAGGTTCCTCTTTCGTTTCTTTATCTTTACACGAAGTTAAACTTACTGTAAGCAATAGCGATAAAATCAATAGATATTTCATTTTTTAAATTTTAAGAAATTAATTAACATTTCTACAAATTTATCAAAACTTTGGATTTTGATTCTATTTATATTTCGGTAAATTTGCTATCTAAACACAACCATATGAAAAACGATGCTAACGTCGCTATAGAAATTGTAAAAGCCCCTACCTCTAAAATTGACTCAGTAGACTTCGAGAATTTAAGTTTTGGGCATATTTTTACAGATCATATGATGGTTTGTGATTATGAAAATGGAGCATGGAAACGTCCTAAAATTGTTCCTTACGGGCCAATCACCTTAGAGCCAGCTGCTAAAGTATTCCATTATGGGCAAGCTGTATTCGAAGGAATGAAAGCCTATAAGGATAAAGATGATAAAATCTGGATGTTCCGTCCTCTAGAGAATTTTAAGAGGATAAACAAATCTTCTAGCAGAATGGCTATTCCGGAAATCCCGGAAGAATATTTCATGCCAGCTTTAGAAGAATTAGTCAAGCTGGAGAAAGATTGGATCAAAAAAGGGTTTGGAAATTCACTTTATATACGTCCTTTCGTAATTGCTACAGAAGCCGGAGTTTCAGCATCTCCTAGTAAAAATTATAAATTCATGATTATTTGTTCTCCTGCAAAATCTTATTACACAGGTGAGGTAAGAGTACAGTTTTCTGAAAGATTTAGTCGTGCGGCCGATGGTGGTGTTGGATCTGCAAAAGCAGCAGGTAACTACGGAGCGCAATTCTACCCTACCGGATTAGCAAATGCTGAAGGATTCCAGCAAATTATCTGGACAGATGCAAGCACACATGAGTTTTTAGAAGAGGCAGGAACTATGAATATCTTCTTCAGAATAAATGACACTCTTATTACTGCTCCTACGAATGATAGAATTTTGGACGGAGTAACTAGAAAAAGTATCATTAAAATGGCTGAAGAAAACAATATTAATGTAGAAGTAAGAAAAGTTGCAGTAAAAGAAATTATTGAAGCTGCCAACAATGGAACTTTAAAAGAGATCTTTGGAACAGGAACTGCCGCAGTTATCAATCCAATTGCAGGTTTTGGATATCAGGGTAAAAAATATGAATTACCTAAACTAACCGATTCTTATGCTAGCTTCTTAAAAGATGCTTTGATGAAAATTCAATATAATTTAGCCGAAGACAAATTCGACTGGAGATATCTGGTTGAATAACTATTATAGCACATTAAATATAAAATGCCTTACTTAACAAAGTAAGGCATTTTATTATTTATCAAGAATCTCCTTTATGTTTGGTTTAAAGTAAGTTGGGCCTTTCAATACCTTTCCATCTTCCCTGTAAATTGGTTTTCCATCACTTCCTAGCTTACTCATATTACTTCGCTGAATCTCTTCAAACACTTCTTCTATTTTATGCTGCATACCATGTTCTATAATGGTGCCACATAAAATGTATAGCATGTCGCCCAATGCATCTGCTACTTCAGTTAGATCATTATTATTCGCAGCTTCCAAATATTCTTCATTCTCTTCTTTCATCAAATTGAAACGAAGCATATTTTTTGCTTCCCCAAGGTTGGCTATCGGCCTTTCATTGATCCCTAATCCAAAGGCGCTATGGAATTCTTTCACTGCGTCTATTCTTTTTTTCATTATAAAAAAGAGTTTTAAAAAGTTAACTTTGCATAAAAATAGCGAAAATGTTTAGTAACGGCCAATTGATTTTTGGAACAATCTTTTTTATTTGCTTTGTAATTGTAATTATATACAGCTATAGAAAAGATATTGCCTTGCATAAAAAATATTATAAGGGCAGCCTATTTGTGCTAATTGGTTTTCTTGCCTTCATTGGGTTACTATTCCTTATTAAACAATATTTAAAGCATTAAAACGGCCAAAATACCGTTCACAAAAAAAGCCTCATCTTAAGATGAGGCTCTTCATTATATTTGAATAAGCTTTTAATTTGCAATTGCTGCTTCTTTCTCTTCTTCTTTTAAAAAGTTGTACTCGTTTGAATACTTAAGCATTTGTGATGCAAAATCTTCTGGCTGTTCTACTTTAATTGAAACGATTTCTCCATTTTCATCCATTTCGGGAACAAGAACCGGATTCACAAACCCGCTATAAGCTGGGGTCTTAAATTGTTTGTTTCTATCGAGAACTTCTTTATGAACCCCCTGATCTACTTTAACACCGTAGGTTTCAACCAACTTCTTACCAGCTTCAAAATCTCCTTCAGATTTAATACGTTGTGTTTCCTTTAAAAGTTCGCCGAATAATTCACGTAAACGATCGTAATTCTTGATATCATAATAGGTTTTTCCATCTCTGGAAATTTTCTCTATTACTCCTTCCTCTTCTCCTTTTTCGAATACCCAGGCACTCACCCACTGACGATTTCTCATGTGAGCTTCTTCTACATCATCACCAATATTCAATCTTCTTAACTGAGTAAGCAAACCATTTCTAATATATCCATCATACGCTGCCATTCCGGTTTTCTTCCAATCATCGGTCAACCCCAATTCCTGAATCTTTGGATCCATTAAATAGTATAAACCTACTAGATCGGCACGTCCTTCTTCTAAAGTAGAAGCATAATTTTTAAGCGTTTCCTTAGTCTCACCCACTCCTTTGTTGATCTTTCCTGAAGCATGCCCCACAACTTCATGTAATGCAGTGTGGAGTTTATCGGCTTGTTTCCCGTAAGCTTCTTCTAAAGCTATCTCTTCTTCATCATTTGCAAATTCCTTTAACACTCCGGTACTTCCGGCGTTATTATAAGAATCGATGATATTTCCTAAAGAAACAGATTTACTTCCGTGCGTTACTCTTATCCAGTTAGCATTTGGTAAATTCACTCCAATGGGCGTACTAGGTGAGGCATCTCCAGCTTCTCCCGCAACTATTACTGTTTTATAGGTAACTCCTACAACCGATTCTTTTTTATGCTCGGGCATCAGTGGAGAATTATCTTCAAACCACTGAACGTTCTCTTCAAGAACCTTCATCTTTTCAGACATTTCAAAATCTTTAATCTGGATAATAGACTCATAAGAACCTCTATATCCTAATGGGTCATTATATACTTCAATAAAGCTGTTTATATAATCTATATTTCCTTCGGTAGCTTCTACCCAAGCTACATTGTAGTCGTCCCAAGTTTGAAGATCTCCACTATTGTAATATTCAATTAGTAAACCTAAGGCGTTCGCTTGCTTTTCATTTTCTGCAACACCTTTAGCTTTTTCTAACCATTTTACTATTTCATCTATCGCAGCACCATATAGGCCACCGCTTTTCCATACTTTCTCAACCAGCTTACCATTTTCTTTTACAAGTTTAGAGTTCAAACCAAAAGAAAGTGGTTTTTCTCCATTCACAGACACTTTTTTCTTATAAAAAGCTTCAGCTTCTGCAGCGGTCACATCCGGTCCATAGAAATTGATTGCAGAACCTTCTAATAAACCTTTTGTAGGATCTAGATTTACTTTTTTAGCATCTTTATCGTTAAAGATTACCTCATAAGCCTCTCCGGTTAAGTCGGTATTAGTATCAGCCAATAAAAGGTCGAAATATTCTTTACTGAAGCCCGGTTTCAATTTATCATTTGAATAATGATGATGAATTCCGTTAGAGAACCAAACTCGTTTTAAATAAGTTTCAAATGCCAGCCAATCTTCAGCTTCCTTATCACCATTATAATTTTTATAGATATTCTCAAGAGCAGCTCTTATCGCTAAGTTATGACGGTAGTTTTGATCCCACATAATGTCACGTCCGCTCAAACCTGCTTGCACCAAATAATATACTAATTTTTGTTCTTTCAAACTCAAATTTTCCCAACCCGGAATTTGATAACGCAATACTTTAATATCTGCAAACTCTTCAACGGTATAATCAAAGTCGTTTTCAGTAACAGCTACCTCAGCTTGAGGTTCAACTTTCTTTTCATTGTTACATGAAAAAAATAAGGTTGATGCCAAACCTAGCATCAATAAAAATTTAGGTTTCATATATGTTTATTTTTACCACAAATGTACTAATTAGCATCTTGTAAATTAACTATCTTAGCACTTTCAATAACAAAAGCCTCATTTTAGATGAAAATATTAAAGTATTTATTTTTTCTATTATTAATTGCCATAATAGCCGGAGCAATATATATAGCTACCAAAGATGGAAATTATCAGGTTGAAGAAAGCGCAGTGATCGCTGCTCCTGTTTCTGTAGTTTTTAATGAAGTGAATAACTTCAAGAATTGGGAAAATTGGGGTCCTTGGATGGATGACAGCGATGATATGATTATTACTTACTCTGACACTTTAAGTGGAGAAGGTGCCAACTATTCCTGGAAAAGTGAAGAAATGGGCGATGGAAAAATACGCACTCAAAAAGTAATTCCAAATTCTTCAATAGATCAAAAAATAACTTTTATCACTCCTTACGGGACCTCTAAAAGCGATGTTTACTGGAACTTCGAGGAAATAGAAGAAGGCACAAAAGTAACCTGGGGAATGAAAGGAAAGCAAAGTTTCATGGAAAAACTGGCTTTCAGCTTTAAAGATAGCTCATTTACAGAGATGATGCGGCCAATGTTCACGGAAGGCTTGGATAAATTGAATACGGTAACCATTAATAAAATGGATGTTCACAGTATAAACGTTGATGGAATAACTCAATTTGGAGGCGGCTTTTATATGTATACAACCACAGCTACGAAAATTGGACAAATTCAGGTAAAAATGCAGCAAATGTTTACCGAGGTATCCAATTACATGGAATCGAACAACATCCCAAAGATTGGAAATCCATTTGTTCTTTATAATAAATGGGATGAAGAGAATGGAACCGCCATCTATTCTACAGGTATTTTCACAGAAAGTCTTGTTATTACTCCGGCAGATAGTAATGTGCTCAACGGGATGATGCCAATGCAAAAAGTATTAAAAGTAACTCTAAAAGGAGATTATAAGTATTTAAAAGATGCCTGGAATGAAGCTTATAAATATCTTAACGATAATGCCCTACTTGCTTCAGAAGAACAAGCTTCTTTCGAATTATACAAGACCAACCCTAATGATGTAGCTAACCCGGCAAACTTTATTACCGAGATCTATATTCCATTAAGAGAAACACAAGCACCAGAAGCAAGCAATTAATATGAAGGCAGCTCTTATGGTTTTTTTGGGTGGTGGTCTAGGGAGCGTTTTTCGTTACCTGATCACCAAGTTTATTATCCAAAACGAACATTCGCTGCCGTTAGGAACTTTTACGGTAAATATAATTGGGAGTTTACTTCTAGGCTTAATTCTGGGAATTAGCCTGAAGAATAATTATTTATCCAGCAACACTATGCTTTTTTTAGCAACCGGTTTTTGTGGCGGCTTTACCACCTTCTCCACATTCGCAGTTGAAAATCAAAGTTTATTACGCTCAGGAGATTATCTCAATTTTGTATTGTATGCATTTGGTAGCATTGTAGTAGGAATTCTAGCTGTAAGCGTTGGATTGTATTTCTCGAAATTTATTTAATGTTTATTACCATACTTCTTCACCCCTACCGGTATTTTCACTTTTAGATCATTTTCCTTGGGTGGAATTGGGCAGGAGTACCTCCCACTATAAGCACAATAAGGATTATAGGCTTTATTGAAATCTATTTCAATGATTTTACCCAATGGCAATTTTAAATCTATATACCTTCCTCCTCCATAACTGGTCTCACCATTGGTTTCATCTGTAAAAGGTAAAAATAAGTAATCGAAATATTCAGGATTAGTCGATAGTTGCTGACTTTGATAAATATTAAGCTTCAACTTCTTACCGTGAATTGTAAAATACGCTTCTCCATATTTTACATATAATGGCAATCTATCTGTAGAAGTTGGCATGGTAAAAGGAGCTTCGGCCGGGGTTCGAACAAATTGAGCTTCAACCACATAATTTGTATCTATTTTAAAGAAATCCAAGCTTTGAAAAGTTTTAAATCCTCTGCGGTTAAAGGAGATTCTTCAGGATCTTTAAATTCCGAATTTATTTTATCCTGGAATTCCTTGATACTTTCCACTTTTGATGCCTGAGCAAAACTTAAACTGAAATTTATAAGTACTAAAAATGTGAAAAGTGATTTCAACGAATTAACCATATTTCTATAATTTGAATGTTATTGGATCCAATTTAGGAATAATCAGGATGAATTCTTCAAAAGCGACACGAAGTAAAAACTTTTAATTAAAAAGTTACACTAAAGTAAACATAGAAACACCTTTCTAATTAAATATAATTTAATTTTGATGGGTAGATAAATGCATATGTTTCAAAAGATATTCCGCTCATATATTAATTCCTTTAGCGATCTAAGACGTGAGGTCTGGCTCTTGGCATTCATCACTTTTATAAATAGAGCGGGAACCATGGTAATCCCGTTCCTTTCTTTATACCTAACTAAAAGCCGAGGATTTTCACTTGAGGAAGTGGGCTGGATATTAACATTCTTCGGACTGGGCTCGGTAGCCGGATCATGGGTAGGAGGAAAATTGGTAGATTCCATAGGGCATTATAAAACCATGACTGCAAGCTTACTTTTATCTGCCGTACTATTTGTACTCTTACAATTCCCTGTATCTTTCTGGTCAATTTGTGCGGGTATATTTTTGGTAATGTTGGTAGCAGATGCCTTTAGACCTGCCGTTTTCGTGGCCATTAGCGCTTATAGTAAACCCGAGAACCGAACACGATCGGTAACTCTAATTCGACTCGCAATAAACCTAGGGTTTTCTGCCGGCCCTGCGGTTGGCGGACTCATAATAGCAAATAGCGGTTATAGTGGATTGTTTTGGGTAGATGGAATCACTTGTTTTTTAGCAGGTTTGCTTCTATTAAAGTTGCTGCACCCTAAAAAAGCGAAAGAGAATGTAAAGGAGGTAAATTTAAATCCGCAGGCAGTTTTAAACGATAAACCCTATCTTCTCTTTATTGGAGCAATGATATTATTTGGCTTTATCTTCATTCAGTATTTTTCAACTATGCCCCTGTATTATTCAGAAGTTCATTTACTTCCTGAGTCGGATATCGGCCTTCTTTTAGGTATAAACGGGTTTTTGATCTTTCTCCTAGAAATGCCGTTAATAAAATATATGGAAACTAAGAACAGTTCTGCCCTCCAAAATGTAATATTGGGTACTTTCCTGGTAGCTATAAGCTTTCTGGTTTTAAATCTAACCGGATGGATCGGGGCACTTTTAGTTGGAATGTTGTTTATGACAATTGGAGAAATGATCGCTTTTCCATTTTCCAATACCTTCGCTCTAAAACGTGCAGAGAGAGGTAAACAAGGTTCTTATATGGCATTGTATAGTATTGCATTTTCCATCAGCCATATTTTTGGTCATAACTCAGGAATGCAGTTAATAGGTGAATTTGGATTTAATCTTACCTGGTACATCATGGTATTTCTTGGGGTAGTTGCCTGCGCCCTAATTTTATGGCTTATTCGAATTCTAAAGAAAGAAGCTGTTTCTTATTCTTCTACGCCTATATTATAATATTTTGAGGTACCGGTATACTTTTTTATGAGTGTATTATATTCTGGGCTTAGTTTAAGATCTAAGGTATTGGGAATATTATACAATTCTTCAAGGTCTTTGTAACCGGTTTTCAATAGGTCCTCTAAATATAAAAGAGCAGTATAATAATCGCCATCGTTGGCACTTTGTGAGATGATATATAAATACGCTTCGGGATCATCTTTCTTGAAGACGGTTTGCAAAACAGCGCTATAAATCTTTCTATCTATTCCTGCCCTTTCCTGCTTTATTTTGCTGAAATTTTCTGAAGACATTACTTGTAAGAAGCCTTGGATTCTGTAAGCCATTTCGCTTTGGGCCTCAACTTTGGATTTCTGCATTTCTTCTAATTCCTTAACCTGATTTTTCCACCAGGCGATATTTTCAAAGTTTACAGTATATACATCTTCCTCAAAATAATAAATATATTCTTCTTTAAGCTGACTTTCCTTTATTTTTGCCCGATTGTATTCCCTGCGCTGTTCTTTAAAAAGATGTTCTTTTTTGATTTCTTTCTGAAGATTTCTAATGTCATCCTTTTTATCAAATAAGGCATATTTCATCTCCATCTTCTCCAAATACTGATATGCTTTGTAAGGTTGCAGGCTTCTTCTTAAGCGTTCTGAAATTTCCACATCCTGATTGTAGAGATCGTTAATCAGTTCATTGTTTATATGCTTTAATCCTTTAGACATTGACTGTAAACTAAATTCTGCCAATGCCTGGGAGATCATTTCGGCCCCGGGCCATTCGTTATTACTATTATAACTATATAGACTAGCCGTATGCCCCGATTTATTCAAGAAATATTGTACTTGCTGAAGCTTATATATATTAGCATCTTTCTCTCCTATTAGTGCTACCACAGAAAAATTAGAATCTTTTCCTAAGTAATTCTGCGTACTCCAAAAATCATCTACTGCCAATACCCCTTGAATATTTGGATAGATAGCTGGTATTGCACTTGCAACAACAGCTCCCTCTTTATAACCAGCTGTGTAAACTCTATTATTATCTATGGGAAAATAATTGAAAGTTTTATTCATCAACCTTAAAGCTACATCCACATTGGCAGATAGAGAGTCTTTAAAGCTTATATTATTTGAAGAAGCTACAATATACCCTTGTTGCTCTGCTCCCGGTAGAAATAAATGTGCAGTATTTCTGCCCCGGCCCATGGGATCAAATACAAATATTACGGGCCACATTTTATCTTTATCAAAATTGGTGGGAAGATATAGGGAAAAGCTTTCCTGAATACTGTCGTTAATTTTCAAATCATTAACCACGGCTCCTTTCTTTAAAGACATTTCCTGCCCCAGCATGCCATTAAAGGCACAAACTAAGAATATAAATAATATACGATTCACCTAAGTTCATTTAGTTACTCTCTAAAAGTAGAAGAATTTACCGGAAATAAAAAAGCCTCTAAACTTAGAGGCTTTAAATTAACTAAAATGTATATGGGGATTATTTTTTAACTCTTTGCAATCTCATATCATCGGTTGTAGGAAAAAATAATTTTGAAATTACTGATATCACTAAAAGATCAGCAAAAATCAAAAATAAAACTCTCACCACTTCAATTCCATAAAAATTTAATCCGGCAAATCCTATCAAACCTGTTACCACAGTCATTATCAAGAAAAGTAAAGTATAATTTTTCATCGTGTTTTATTTTTATCAAAGATAACTTGACTGTAGTCGTTATTTTATTAAAAAAATTACAATTAGATTCATTTTAACTAAAAAAATAAAAAACCGTAATGTAATGTTAATATATAGCCTGATTTCCAGGACCTTAAAAATAAAATTAAGCTTACATATCTTCATCTAAATTCATTTAATTATAATTCATTACATTTGCAGCCGGTTGCTACTTCTCCACTAGGCAACAATTTACACATTAAGACTGCCCGAAGGATATTCTTACAGGAGCAGCACATATAATTCATAAATGACATTTAACGATTTAGCATTGACTGAACCTTTACAAAAGGCAGTTGAAAAAGTAGGTTATACTAATCCTACACCAATACAAGCCCAGTCTATCCCGGCTATTTTAAACGGAAGAGATATTTTAGGTTGCGCTCAAACCGGTACCGGAAAAACCGCTGCCTTCTCCATACCAACAATTCAATTACTTAACAATAGCCAAGAAACCGGCAGAGGAAAAGTTGCTATAAAAAGTCTTATCCTTACCCCTACTCGAGAACTTGCCATTCAAATTGGCGAAAGTTTAGCCGATTATGGGAAATTCAGTAATTTAAAGCACCTGGTTATTTTTGGTGGAGTATCACAGCATTCTCAAGTTCAAGCGCTTAGAAATGGAGTTGACATTTTAGTTGCTACTCCCGGAAGACTATTAGATCTTATGGACCAGGGGTACATCTCTTTATCTAAACTGGAGATCTTCACTTTAGATGAGGCCGACAGAATGTTGGATATGGGATTTGTTCATGACGTAAAGAAAGTGATCAAAAAAATACCTGCAAAAAGACAAACTCTTTTCTTTTCGGCAACCATGCCTGATGCTATTTTAGATCTTGCACACAGTATTTTAAACAATCCTCTTAAAGTAGAAGTAACCCCTGTATCATCAACTGCAGAGCGCATTCGCCAAGAAGTATATTTTATTGATAAAACAAATAAGAAAAAACTTCTTGTAGATATCCTTAAAGAGTCTGACGCAGATAGAATTCTTGTTTTTACCCGTACCAAACACGGTGCAAACAAGGTGGTAAAAGATCTCATAAAAACCGGAATCACTTCAGAAGCTATACATGGTAACAAAACGCAGAATGCTCGTCAGAAGGCCTTAAAAAACTTCAAAGATAAAACAACCAGAGTATTAGTTGCTACCGATATTGCTGCTCGTGGTATAGATATAGACGAACTTGCGGTTGTTATTAATTTTGAAATTCCTAATATCGCTGAAACCTACGTACATAGAATTGGAAGGACAGGAAGAGCGGGATCTAGCGGAGTTGCTATTTCTTTCTGTGATTATGAAGAAAAAGCATATTTGAAGGATATTCAGAAATTGATAGATCAACAAGTTCCTGTGGTAGAAGATCATGACTACCCTATGGAATTCTTCGAGATCCCAGAGAAAAAACCGCAACAAAGAAGACCGTCCAGAAACAACAACCGATCTAGCACTTCAAAGAGAACCAACTCAGGAAATACTTCTAAAAGAAGAAACGTTGAAAGATCAAAAAATAAATAAAGGACATTCTGAAGAATATTTTGGTGACTACCGGGATTTCTGGTGGAATAAAGCATTTTTAGATCTAACCGCACAAAGGTTAGATCTAGAAAAATGTACATCTATGTTGGATGTAGGTTGCGGGCAGGGACACTGGACCCGTATTCTTGCTCCATATCTTGCGCCGGCATCAGAGATCACAGCAGTGGATAATGATATTCAATGGTTTTCTGAAAGCACAGATCTAAGTACTTATTTCTCAACTACCGGTCATAATTTCAATTTGCTTAAAGGAGATGCTCAAAATCTTCCTTTTCCAGATGATAGTTTTGATTTGGTTACATGCCAGACAGTTCTAATTCACGTTCCAAATCCACAAAAAGCAATTTCAGAAATGAAAAGAGTGCTAAAACCAGGAGGGATCTTATTGTGTGTAGAACCTAATAATATCGTGCAAAGTCTTACTAAGACCTCGCTTTCTAAAAATGACTCTATTGAAGAAACTCTAGATCATATAAAATACCGCCTTATTATAGAAAAAGGCAAGAAAAATATGGGGAGGGGGGATAATTCATTAGGCGATCTTTTACCTGGTATGTTCGCTCTTGAGGAATTGAAGAATATTGAAGTGCGACTATCAGATAAAGCTATAGCAATGTATCCACCTTATGATAATGAAGAACAGGTGGCAACGCTTAAACAGTGGATGAAGGGTAGTTCATGGAAGTCCAACACACAAAAGGATATCGATTTCTTTAGTGCAGCTGGAGAAGAATACATGCCTTTTTATTTCGATTATCAGGAAAAATATGCCAATAGAAGTGAACATGTAATGGGGGCATTAAAACGGGAGCAGTATCATGCCGGAGGTGGTTCTTTAATGTACTTGGTGAGTGGTAGGAAATAAACAGGTTATATATTCTAGAATAAACCGATGAACACCTGTTGTTTCATCGGTTTCTTTATCCTCTTCTTTTAATTGGACCTTGATCTACTACATCTGATAAAATGATGTGCGTTTTAGTTTCGCCATAGGTAATTAGTTTATCTATAAACTCTTCTAAATGGGATTGATCATACAGCACCACTTCCATGATAATATTTTCATTCCCGGTGATGCGATAACAATTGATCACTTCTTTAAACTCCTTTACTTTTTCTAAGAAGGGTTTTAATCTTCCCATAAATGCTCTTAAAGTGATTACCGCTTTAAGTTGATGACCTGTTTTGTGATACGAAACCTGTGCCTTATATCCTTTAATCACTCCCATATCCTCCATTTTCTTAACACGCTCGGCTACTGCAGGAGATGTTAATCCAATTTTCCGCCCGATTTCAGCAAAAGACATACGCGCATTACTTTGAAGTGATTCTAAAATCTGCCAGTTTAATCTATCTACCTGCATATTTAAAGTTTTTAACTAAAAAAATCTATCAATTAAAAGCTAATATACATATTCAAATTAATTTCAAAAGATAAGAGCGATACAATCTGATTAATTTTATGATCATTGAATTATGAATTTTTATGAATCATTTAGAGACTACAGATTTTATTAACTTGCCTGTTTACAAGAAAGCCCTGGAGCTATTTAAAGTTTCGAGAGCAATTGCCTGTAGTATAAGTGACAATAAGAATGTTTGGGAAATGAACCTGTCTGGAAATTATCATCAGCAATACGCGGGTGATCTGATGTCTGACACCCTGAGACTTGCACCAAGTCTGGCTATTCTTCAAAATGCAAGCAACCCTACTATTCGATTAAAAAGAGCTAAAAATATTAGAAGAGCAATAAACAATATAGCTTTAAAATGTAGAAAACTAGAATTTAGTGGAATAAAGGAAAAAGAATTTATTTCCTTATTAAAGGCTGAGATTCACCAATTTGATCATCTATTTTCTGAATGGGTGCACCATCTTCAATTTAGAAAAGATAATTAATTTTACTGGACTTCTTCGGTAACGAAAAATGCCAATTTCACACCTTGTATGAACATATTGGTACCTATAATAGCTATTATCAATCCCATGATCTTTTCAATAACAACAATTTTATTGGCTCCAATATATTTCACTAAATATTCGCTAGAAATAAAAGCCAAATAATTAAGCCACATAATAAGCCCTAACATTAAAATAATAATGCCTAATTGGAGGTAATTTGCATTGGTAGTGTAGTTCATAGCCGTAACTATGGTACCAGGACCTGCCAAAATTGGTATTGCCAGAGGGGATATGGAAATCCCTTCATTAAAATTTACTTCACTTTGATTATCTATACTCGACTCTTGTGAACGGATCATTTCAAAACCAACAAAAAATATAAGTATTCCCCCGGTTATTTTAAAGGCGGGGATGGTAAGTCCAAAAAGATCAAAAATATATTTTCCTAAAATAATAAATCCGGTTACTATAATAAAAGCTGTGAAGGTGGCCTTTTTAGATATCTTCTTTTTGGTCTTTTGATCGGCTTGCCGGGTAAGACTTAAAAAGATGGGAATATTCCCTGCAGGACTATTAATAGCAAAGAACCCCGTAAAAACAGCAATAGCAAATAACCATAGGTGATCCATACTAATCTTAATTTAATAAGCTGCGAAGTTAATTTATTTTTTTGAAGTCGTTAATCTAATCGTGATTTTTGTAAAAAAAGAAGCCTTCACAAACAGTCGTGAAGGCTTTATTAAACTATAATGGTATTCTAACTTTACATATTTCTTCTATACTGCCCTCCTACTTCAAACATCGCTGAAGTAATTTGCCCTAACGAACAAACTTTGGTTGCTTCCATGAGTACAGCAAATAGATTTTCGTTCTTAATAGCAGCTTCTCTAATTTCTTGCAATGCTTTTTCGGCTTCATCCTTATTGGCATTATGAAGATTTTCCAGGGTAGTAATCTGATATTTCTTTTCTTCTTCGGTGGCTCTAATTACTTCGCCCGGTGTAACCGTTGGGGAACCGGTAGAACTAAGAAAGGTATTCACTCCGATAATTGGGAATTCTCCATTATGTTTTAGAGTTTCATAATAAAGACTTTCCTCCTGTATCTTACTTCGCTGATACATAGTTTCCATGGCGCCTAATACCCCACCTCGCTCTGTAATTCTATCAAATTCTAATAGAACTGCTTCTTCAACCAGATCGGTTAACTCCTCAATAATGAAAGCTCCCTGAATAGGATTTTCATTTTTTGTAAGGCCTAGTTCTTTATTTATAATTAACTGAATAGCCATTGCGCGTCTTACAGAAGCTTCTGTTGGCGTGGTAATAGCTTCATCATAAGCATTGGTATGCAAAGAGTTACAGTTATCGTAAATCGCATATAATGCTTGTAAAGTGGTTCTAATATCATTAAAATCGATTTCCTGAGCATGTAATGATCTCCCAGATGTCTGGATATGATATTTCAACATTTGAGCTCTGGGATTTGCACCGTATTTGTGTTTTAGAGCTTTCGCCCATATCTTACGGGCCACCCTTCCAATTACAGCATATTCAGGATCTATTCCATTTGAGAAAAAGAATGAAAGGTTTGGCCCGAATTTATTGATGTCCATACCTCGACTTAGGTAGTATTCTACATAGGTAAACCCGTTAGCAAGGGTAAGTGCTAATTGTGTTACCGGATTGGCCCCTGCTTCAGCAATATGATATCCTGAAATAGATACCGAATAGAAATTTCTTACTTTTTCATCTATAAAATATTCTTGAACATCCCCCATCAAACGCAGGGCATATTCAGTTGAAAAGATACAGGTATTTTGTGCCTGGTCTTCTTTTAAGATGTCGGCCTGTACAGTACCTCTAACCACACTTAAAGTATGTTTTTTGATATCGGCATAGACATTGGCAGGTAAAACCTGATCTCCTGTCACTCCCAGTAGCATCAATCCAAGACCATTGTTTCCTTCAGGTAATTTCCCCTGATAAGCAGATCTTTCTACTCCTTTTTCTTTATAGATATTCTTGATCTTGGTCTCTACTTCATTTTCTAGACCGTTTTCTACTATATATTTTTCGCATTGCTGATCGATAGCTGCATTCATAAAGAACCCGAGTAGCATAGGAGCTGGACCATTAATAGTCATACTTACCGATGTTAATGCATCTGCCAGATCGAAACCTGAATATAACTTTTTGGCATCATCCAAACAGCAAATAGAAACTCCCGCATTTCCTATCTTTCCATAAATATCTGGTCTGAAATCCGGATCGTTACCATATAATGTTACCGAATCAAAAGCAGTAGAAAGTCTTTTTGCCGGAAGCCCCACGCTTACATAATGAAAGCGTCTATTCGTTCTTTCCGGTCCGCCTTCTCCTGCGAACATTCTGGTTGGATCTTCTCCTGAACGTTTAAAAGGATATAAACCGGCAGTATAAGGAAACTCTCCCGGAACATTTTCCTGCAGACACCAGCGAAGGATATCCCCCCAAGCCTGATACTTTGGTAATGCAATTTTAGGAATTTGTGTGTGAGAAAGTGACTCGGTATGTGTTTCTATCTTTATCTCTTTATCTCTAACTTTGAAGCTATAAATAGGCTCCTTATATTTATCTACTTTTTCGCTCCAGCCTGTAATAACTTCCCAGTTATAAGGGTCAAGGTCCATTTTAACTTTATCGAACTCTTTTTTAAGAAGATCAACAAAATCTTTATTCTCTTCAGTTTGAGAGTTCTCTAAAGGTTCTTCTTCTATTCCAAATTTCGAAAGTTCTAATGTGGTATTTACAACGGTCTCTAAGGTTTTGTAGATTCCATAGAGCTTCTGTGCAACGTCTACTTGAGTTGCTGCTACACTGTCATAATTTCTGTTATTTTCAGAGATCTCAGAGAGGTAGCGCACTCGACTTGGTGGAATAACATATATCTTCTCACTCACCTCATCGTTTATATGAAATTCTGAATTCAACCTGGCATCGGTCTTTTCATCCACCTTGTTCATCAATTTTCTATAGAGGGTATTCATCCCCGGATCGTTAAATTGTGAAGCAATGGTACCATACACGGGAAGTGATTCGGGATCTTCATGCCATAAGCCATGATTTCTCTGAAATTGCTTCTTCACATCTCTTAAGGCATCTAAAGCACCACGCTTATCAAATTTATTGATGGCCACAAGATCTGCGAAATCCAGCATGTCTATTTTTTCCAACTGAGTTGCAGCCCCAAATTCCGGAGTCATTACATAAAGAGAAGCATCAGAATGTTCAAGAATTTCGGTATCCGATTGCCCAATTCCTGAGGTTTCAAGAATAATCAAATCATATTCGGCTGCTTTTAATACTTCTACTGCCTCAGCAACATATTTAGACAAAGCAAGATTTGATTGTCTAGTAGCAAGAGAACGCATATACACGCGGGGGTTGTTAATAGCATTCATCCGAATTCTATCTCCCAGAAGTGCCCCTCCGGTTTTTCTTTTTGAAGGATCTACCGAAATAATCCCAATAGTTTTTTCTGGGAAGTCAATTAAAAATCTACGAACCAGTTCATCTACCAACGAGGATTTCCCTGAGCCACCTGTTCCAGTGATTCCTAATACCGGAGTAATGTTGTTTTCAAGAGAAACCTCTGAAAAGTGCGTTTTGAAATCTTCATGTCTGTTTTCGGCTAGAGAGATTAACCTGGCAATGGTATTTACATCCTTTTCTTTCAGTTGCTTCTGCACCTCTTTCTCATTTTGCAACGCAGGTGTTGGAGTATCGGCAGTTTTAACCAAATCGTTGATCATTCCCTGCAATCCCATTTCTCTACCATCATCTGGAGCATAGATACGCGTAATCCCGTAATCCATCAATTCTTTGATTTCTTCTGGAAGGATAACTCCTCCCCCTCCACCAAATATCTTAATGTGTCCGGCTCCTTTTTCTTGCAGCAAGTCGTACATATATTTGAAATACTCATTATGTCCGCCCTGATAAGACGTCATTGCTATCGCATTGGCATCTTCCTGAATTGCACAATTCACAACTTCTTCTACACTACGATCATGCCCCAAGTGAATTACTTCTACTCCTGTAGATTGTATAATTCGGCGCATAATATTTATGGCAGCATCATGTCCGTCAAAAAGCGAAGCAGCTGTTACAATTCTGACTTTATTCTTGGGTTTATAAGGAGCTTGTATTTCCATTTTATATACTAAATTTTATAGTCGCAATTTAAGAATTTCGCAACAAACTATAGGATAATCATTTTTATTTTAAAGATATCGTAAAACAAAAACGCCCCTTCAAAAAGGGACGTTCCAAAAATAAACATTTAAAAATAGCTTAATTGAACATTTTCATATCAATTTCAATATCTAGGCCTTTAGCAACCCCGGCACCTAATTGAGGATCGGCTCTAAACCAATGGCACAATTGCCTATTTGTAATCTCTTCCTTTTTAGGTCCTTCAATTCCACTCATTGCACCAACAATATTATTTATCAAATTCGTCTTAGCCTGATTATCCATAATTCTGAATAAATTACCCGGCTGAGTGTAATGATCATCCTCCCCCGGTGCATTTCTATCAAACCAGTCCGCTTCAGCATCTACCACTGTTGGTGGCACCTGCTTGTAGCTTTCATCTATTTCAATATCATCAAAACTGTTCGGATAATAATTAGGTTTACGTCCCTGGTTCCCATCAATACGCATCAAACCATCTCGCTGATAATTATTGCTTTCTGTCATAAACGGACATCTGTTTACGGGAATCTGCTCGTAATTTGCTCCCAATCTATACCTATGAGCATCAGGATACGAAAGTAACCTACCTTGTAGCATTTTATCTGGAGAGAAACCAATTCCATCAACAATATGGGCAGGAGAAGTTGCTAATTGTTCTATCTCTGCAAAATAATTGTCTGGGTTTCTATTTAATTCCATCACTCCTACATCAATAAGAGGGTAATCTCCATGGGGCCAAACTTTAGTTAGATCAAAAGGATTGATATGATAATTCTGAGCCTGTTCCTCGGTCATTACCTGAATTTTCAGATTCCATTTCGGATAATTTCCTTCTTCTATACTTTTCATGAGATCCCGTTGCGAGAAATCCGGATCTTTACCGCGCATTTCCATCGCCTCTTCATCGGTAAAATTCTTAATTCCCTGAGCTGTTTTAAAGTGGAATTTCACATATACTCTCTCATCATCCTTATTGATCAATGAAAAAGTGTGCGACCCGTATCCGTTCATGTGGCGCACTCCAAAAGGAGTTCCCCTATCACTCATAAGAATAGTGACCTGATGTAAAGATTCGGGACGAAGCGACCAAAAATCCCACATCATAGTTGGAGACTTCATATTTGTGTATGGATCTCTTTTCTGGGTATGTATAAAATCACTGAATTTTTTAGGGTCTTTCACAAAAAATACGGGGGTATTATTCCCCACTAAATCCCAATTCCCATCTTCTGTATAGAATTTAATTGCAAAACCACGAGGGTCTCTCTCGGTATCTGCCGAACCTTTTTCTCCTCCTACTGTCGAAAAACGAGCTATTAGGTCTGTTTTCTTTCCGACTTCTGAAAATATTTTTGCTTTGGTATATTTGGTAATATCGTTAGTTACAGTAAATGTTCCATAGGCTCCAGAACCCTTAGCATGAACTACACGTTCGGGAATTCTTTCTCTATTAAAATGTGCCATTTTCTCATGAAGAATATAATCTTCTAATAATAATGGCCCTCTTCTTCCAACACTTAGCGTATCCTCATTTTCTACATAAGGTCTTCCAGAAGCCGTAGTTAATTTCTTTTTATCACTCATTGGTATAGTTTTTAGATTGGTGAAGGTACAGCTAGATGAACTATAATAAAAATCGATTGTTTTAATATTAATATAATTTTTATTGATGATTTAACTGGTCTTTTATACTTACTTTTGAAAAAAATATTTTATGAAAAAGTTACTTGCTATCATCCTTCTACCTTTATTAACGGGTTGTGCCGAATTACAACAAATAGCAACTCAGTTTCCAGAGAGCGGGTACAGCATTACCAATACTGAAATAGCTTCCGGTCTTAGAGAGGCCTTAGACATGGGCATAGATAAGCAGGTTAAGAAATTAACTGAAGAAGGCGGATTCTATAGCAATGAATTAGTAAGAATTACACTTCCACCAGAACTTCAAAAAGTAGACAAGACATTAAGAAATGTTGGCTTAAGCGCTTTGGCTGATGAAGGTTTAAAAGTCTTAAACAATGCAGCTGAAGATGCGGTGAAAGAAGCGACTCCTATTTTTGTTAACGCCGTTAAAGAAATCACTTTTACTGATGCGAGAAATATCTTATTAGGAAATGACACAGCTGCAACTTTCTATTTGAGAAATAAAACGGAAACTGAACTTTATAACAAATTCAATCCTGTAATATCCAATTCGTTGAATAAGGTTGGAGCCACACAGGTTTGGGCAAATATTATTGATAAATATAACACGTTACCTTTAACTTCTAAAGTGAATCCAGATCTACCCGATTATGTTACTAAGGAAGCTCTGGCTGGAGTTTTTACGATGATTGGAATTGAGGAACAGGAAATAAGAACCAACTTTGCAGCAAGATCATCACAACTACTACAACGAGTATTTGCTCTTCAAGATTAACACCCGCGCCTAAACCAATGATACCCTTAATTTTATAAAAGCTTTAACCTGAGGTTAATATAATTTAAAACTCATGTAGAATATCTTTGCATCAAAATAAAGATGATGCTGGAAAAGATATTTTTTAAAACCGAAGAAGATGGTTTATGCGATAAATATACAAGGTTGATGAATCAAGCCTATAAGGTTGCTTTATTCGATAAAGAGAAAAGTGATAAATTAAATGCGAGAGCTAAAAAATTACTTGATTATATCAAGCAAAGAAATTACAATAAGGTAGATAATTTAGTTTGAAGTTCTTTAAAATAGCTGATTGAGGATAAAAGCCTGGAACCATACCAACTAAAATATTCCCCATCTACTAAAATAACAGGAATTTGCAGTTCTTCCTGAATTTCCCGTATATGTTCTTCTTTAAAAGGATAAGGTTCGGAAGAAAGAAAAATAATATCTGCTGATGATTTTTTGAGGTCTTTTAAATTCACCTCAGGATAGCGCCCCTGTTTTTCCGATAGAACATTTTCAAAATTATTGATACTTAAAAGGGTATTAATGAAAGTATTTTTACCCGCCCCCATCCAAGGTTTCCTCCATATAAGATATGCTACTTTTAACTTGTTGAGGGGCAACACCTTCAAAAGGGCTTCTTTTTCCTTTTGTATTTGTAATGTTAGCAACGAGGCCTCTTGCTCTTTTCCAAATATCTTTCCATAACAACCAATAAGTTGTAATGCGTCTTTAAAAGTAATGACTTCTGAAACATGAACGGGTGCGATTTTCTCCAATGCCAGAACCATATCCTCGGTATTTTCCTCTTTATTACAAAGAATAATATCGGGTTTTAAGGCTTCTATCTTTTCGTAGTCTACTTTTTTAGTACCTCCAACAACTGTGCTATTTTTCTTTAAGGCTTCAGGATGTACACAAAATTTAGTTACACCTACAATCTTATCTTCTAACCCCAAATAGGAAAGCAATTCAGTTTGACTAGGAACCAAGGAAACTATTCGTTCCGGGGTTTTTGCTAAATGAAATGATCTTCCTATCTGATCAGAAAATTGCATAATTTAAAGACTTTCCAACTGTTCAGCCATTTGCCCTTGTATCACTTCAGCTTTTGCAGCAGCGATCTCAGCAAAATTTGAAGTTTCTGAAGCGTAGATAATAGCTCGTGATGAGTTTATTAACAAACCTACATCTTTATTCATCCCATATTTACAAACTTCTTCCAGGCGGCCGCCCTGTGCCCCAACTCCCGGAACAAGCAAGAAACTATCTGGTATAATTTTTCTGATTTCGCCTAAATATTCAGCTTTAGTAGCTCCAACTACATACATAAGCTGATCAGAATTTTTCCAGGATTTAGATTTCTCTATCACGGTTTTATACAATTCCTGCTCATTGGTTTTCAAGGTTTGAAAATCGAAGGCGCCTTCATTAGAAGTTAAAGCCAGCATGATAGTGTGCTTATTTGGAAATTCCAAAAATGGTTCAACAGAATCTTTTCCCATATATGGCGCTACAGTAACCGAATCAAAAGCCAACTCCTGAAAAAATGCTTTTGCATACATGGCAGAGGTATTCCCGATATCACCTCGTTTTGCATCGGCAATGGTAAAGATCTCAGGATAGTTATGATTGATGTATTCAATTGTTTTCTTCAAAGATTTCCATCCCTTTATGCCATAAGCTTCATAAAATGCTATATTAGGTTTGTAGGCTACAGCATATTTGTGCGTAGCGTCTATAATAGCTTTATTGAAGCTGAAAATTGGATCGTCCTCAGATAATAAATAGGTTGGTATTTTATCCATATCGGTATCCAGACCTATGCATAAAAAAGATTTTTTCTTATGTATCTGCTCAATAAGGGCCTTGGTGGTCATAAAATGAGGTTTTAAGAATTTTAATTTGGTAAAAAGGCACAAAAAATCCCGCAAAAGCGGGATTTTGATAGTATCAATTTAGAAAACATCACTGTTCTCCTTCAGTTTTTCAGTATTCTCTACTAACTGCAATTCATCAATTATCTTTTGTATATCTCCATTTATAATATTGGAAAGATCATACAAAGTTAAGTTTATTCTATGATCGGTAACCCTTCCTTGAGAATAATTATATGTTCTAATTTTTGCACTTCTATCGCCACTTGCAACCATTGAGTTTCTCTTAGCCGAATCTGCTTCAAGTTTCTTGGCAAGTTCCATTTCATAAAGTCTAGAACGTAAAACTCTAAAAGCTTTCTCCTTATTTTTATGTTGTGACTTTTGATCCTGGCACTGAGCTACCAGTCCTGTTGGAACGTGGGTAAGACGAACCGCAGAATAAGTTGTATTCACCGACTGACCCCCAGGACCGGAAGAACAGAAATAATCTACTCTTACATCCTTAGGATTAATCTCAACATCAAATTCTTCAGCTTCCGGCAATACCATAACTGTAGCTGCTGAAGTGTGTACTCTACCCTGAGTTTCGGTTTGAGGAACACGCTGTACACGATGTACTCCCGCTTCAAACTTTAAAGTTCCATATACATCTTCTCCTGCAATTTCAAAGATAATTTCTTTAAAACCACCACTGGTACCTTCGTTAAAATCTACAATAGTAGATTTCCAGCCTCTACTTTCAACATATTTGGTATACATTTTATAAAGGTCTCCTGCAAAAATACTCGCTTCATCTCCTCCGGTTCCAGCTCTAATTTCCATTACAACATTCTTGGCATCTTCAGGATCTTTGGGCACCAACATCATTCGAATCTTTTCTTCCAAAGCAGGGAGTTCTCCTTTAGCTTCTTCCATCTGCATCTTGGCCATCTCGGTCATTTCAGCATCACTACCGTCGGCAATGATCTCTTCAGATTCTTTGATATTATCGGTTAATGCAACATATTTCTCACGCACATCCATTAGTGCCTTCAAATCTTTATATTCTTTATTTAATTCTATGTAACGCTTTTGATCAGAAATAATTTCTGGTTGAATGATTAAATCATTCACTTCATCAAAGCGCTGCTTCACTATATTCAACTTCTCAATCATAAATTTTAGGATGATTTTTCAAGGCGAATTTACGATAATTTGTCCGAATTATTAGAATAGCATTTAAACAAAGATAGCGGCTCTCTATAAGATTAGATTTAAGAAGGCATCACTGAAGTCTTTTAACCGAACCGATATTAATCAAGTAGCGCTTTTTTATAGCTTCTTTGTAATTGCATGAACTTTAATAGGAAAATTATCCCAAGAATATTTGTTATTCTATCCACTAAATAGAATTCGAAAAACTCCAAGTAGAATGCTATAAAAAAACTTAAATCTGATAAGACCAGACCTAAAACTGCTCCTAAAAAAAACAGTGATGTATCATTGTCGTATCTGTTATTATAAGTTACCGCCGCAGTCACACAAAATATTATAGAAATACCATAAATTAGAAATAAGATATTTAGAATAGGTGAGGCATTCCCCATACTTATTGTATCATTTAGGTAATTGAGCAAAAATAGATTTAAGACTAAGGCACTTATAAAAATGATGGAGGGTAAAAGCTTCAGTTGAAGCTTCTTTATATAACCAATTACCATGAAGCCTAGTAAAAGGTAGCAAATCAATCTAATTACAAAGATCAAATTATTGAAAATTGGATTTTCGTATTTTATAAGCAAGAAGTCACACAAAAGTAATAGAGCAAATACAATGAGTCCCTTTTTGTTGTAGAATCTCGAGCTTAGAAAAAGCACAAAAAACAGTAACATGGTAATAGCTCTAATCCATCTGTTTATTATTTCATCTAAAAAAATAATTACAAAGGCATTCAGACATATTAAGATGATAGCCAATAACCACAAAAAATACTTTGACTTCTTCATTTAGGTATCTTTCTTTCAAGTTAGAACAATATGAGTTTAACATATGTTTAAAGAACGTTAAACCTGCAAATCGCAAAAATCCTCTAACTATCTTCCGATTTATCTAATTTATAAAATATGTAAGGCCATTTATTTGGTCCAACACTAATGATGAAAGCTAGATAAGAAAATATGATTACAAAAAAGCAACTTTTCAATTTGAGGTATTTCGTTTTCAACAGGTGAAAACGACAAAATTTAATATTATAGAAGAAAAAATAATACAATTGTAGTACTAATAATATTAGCTATTCTATTTTACTGTATTTCGTACAAAGAAATTATAAATAAGTATAAAGCGGCCGTGCTAAGTTATACTCATTTATAATACTTCGTAAAATGAACTGCCAGTCGGCACGAGAAAATAATATTCACTAATATTGAAATGTTCCAAATTCACTATTAATGGTTAATTTTTTGGACTGTGAAGCTTCTACTTTTCCAATAATTTTAGCCTCTACATTATAAGAATTAGATATTTCAATTAGGTCTTGAGCAATACTCTGGTCTACATACAACTCCATACGATGCCCCATATTGAAAACCTGGTACATCTCCTTCCAATCGGTTTTACTTTCCTGTTGAATAAGCTTGAATAATGGTGGTACCTCAAACATATTATCTTTAATAATATGTAAATTATCTATAAAATGTAAGATTTTAGTTTGCGCTCCTCCACTACAATGAACCATACCATGGATTTGATTACTATTATATTTTGAAAGCACCTCTTTAATAATTGGAGCATAAGTTCTTGTTGGTGATAATACTAATCTACCAGCATCTAATGGAGAATTTTCAACTTTATCTGTTAGTGATTTCGACCCTGAATAAACAAGTTCTTCGGGAATAGTAGCGTCAAAACTTTCTGGATATTTTTTAGCTAATATCTTGGAGAAAACATCGTGCCTTGCAGAGGTTAAACCATTACTTCCCATACCTCCGTTATATTCTCTTTCATAGCTGGCCTGACCATAAGAAGAAAGCCCCACAATCACATCACCGGGAATTATATTGGCATTATCGATAACATCTTCCCTTTTCATTCGAGCGGTAACTGTGGAATCGACGATAATTGTTCTAACCAAGTCTCCAACATCGGCTGTTTCACCACCAGTAGAATGGATCTCCACTCCAAACTTTTTTAAATCGGCAAGCAATTCCTCGGTACCATTAATTATTGCTGAAATAACTTCTCCCGGAATTAAATTCTTATTTCTCCCAATAGTGGAGGAGAGCATAATATTATCTGTGGCTCCCACACAAAGAAGATCGTCGATATTCATGATTAGAGCATCTTGAGCAACACCTTTCCATACAGAAATATCTCCAGTCTCTTTCCAATACATATAAGCCAAAGATGTTTTAGTTCCTGCTCCATCGGCATGCATAATTAAGCAATGCTCATTATCACCGGTAAGGAAATCTGGCACTATTTTACAAAATGCCTTCGGGAACAATCCTTTATCAACATTTTTTATAGCGTTGTGCACGTCTTCTTTTCCTGCTGAGACACCGCGACCGGCATATCTTTTACTTATTTCCTGGCTCATGGACTTATTTTGAGATTTCAAATATAAGCAGATTTCAATTCTTAGTGAAGTATTACAAAAGCAAAAGGGACAACTAATTTATAGCTGCCCCTTTTTGCTTAAATAGAATCTTTAATTTTATTCCCAGTCTGGCATCATTGAATTTTCAAATATCAAAGTCCGTTCAGAATCTTCCCCGCCAATCTCGGTGGTAAATATATTTCTGGCAGATAAGCCATCATTAGATGTATTGGTAAAGATAACTAAGGCTTCATTAGGTGAAAATCTCGGCTCAAAATCGTTTGTTCCATTTTCTTTAGAAGTGCTTATATCCAAACTTGCGCCTGTTACAAAAGTATACAGGAAGATATGAGAATTGAGTTGTCTATAATCATCACTTTCATATGCAGATATATCTCTAGTATATAAAAGTGTTTTTTTATCTACAGATATATCTAAACCGCCAAGTGCACCGGTAACATTGTCTATAATTGTTGTTAACTGCGCTCCGCTAAAGTCAATGGTATAAATGGATGCATCATAACCATTTGCATTATTAGTGAGTAATGCTATTATGCTATTATCCTTACTTACAGCTACATTGGTAATAAATTTACCACTAGGAGTTTGATAAACTAATGCGGTTCCGCCCCCTGTTGCATTAATGCTATATAATTTAGAGTAATTCGGGTAGACTAATGTGGCACCATCCTGAGCCCAAGAGAAACTTATCTTATCCAGATTAAATCCATTCACCGGAATATTGGATGTGACCTGAATTTGATTTGCTCCATCAGGATCCATAGTGAATAAATGGGTTTGTCCTCCTACTGTTCTTAGAAATGCAATCTTATTGGATGCGTTATTTTTAACTGGCCTAAAGCTATTTAAATTAGACGAAGTGAGTTGATACTCATTTCCCTCGTTATCGGAGGAGTATATAACATTATTCCCAGCCACCTTTTTCACATACAAATACCTGCTTTTTGGATATTGCGCAGTTTGAAATGAGTAAACCGGACTTAAAACAGGTTCGTTTATACTATCTGTAACCTTAATTTGCCAGAAGTACTTATAACCAAATTGCAAACCTTCAACCGTATAGGTAGTGTCTACTATACTGGAATACTTTAAAATATCATTATTTACGTTATTCCTTAATTGTAGTTCATATACAAGCTCATCTCCATCGGGATCGCTAGAACTCCAGGAAAAATCTATTGTTACATCTTGATCTGTAGAATTATCTTCAGGAAAAATTGCCTGAGGTGTAGTAGGTTCCCGATTGTTTCCTGTATCAGGTAACATTTCAAAAATAACATTTATTTCAGCATTTGAGAGCACTGTCGCACCTTCAAATTTAGTTAACAAGCCGTCCTTTTTAGCTTGAATTGAATATTCTGCTGCAGGCACATTCTCTATTACAAAATCTCCGTTTTCATCGGTAAAAACGGTAGAAGTAACAGGATTGGTTGAAATTTTCACATTTTGGATTGGTTCGTTGTCTCCCTGAGAAACTACAGTACCTGTAATTTTACCTACCCCAAATGAATCTATTGTATCTTCACTACATCCAACAAGGAGGGAGATAAATAAAAAGACGAATATATATTTTACTATTTTCATAGGATGAATCTTTTAAGTTTAATTGTTTTTCTCCTGATTGGATTTACCAAGATAGAAGTTTACGCCAAGTCCGAAATTGAAGAAGTGATCATCCCTCTTTCCATTGATAACATAATCCAACTCATCATCAAAAAGGATATTATGCTCGGCAAATGCCTTCAATCCTAACTTTTCAGTAAGCATATATTCCAGACCCAGTCCATACTGTAATTTGAAATGGGAATTGCTCATTCCATCAGGAACATCTCCTCCATTTAAACCTAAAATTACACCGGGGCCTCCGTATAGATATGGACCAAGATCATCGTTAGGTAAGACCAAATATTTTGCATTAGCCTCAAGACCTACAAATTTCTGAGAATAATTCTCTCCGCTTTTCAACTCGAAGGCACTAGCTGAAATATTTAAAGAAAATGAGGGAATAACATTGCGCTCATAATCAATCTTTACTAGTGGTCCTACATCTTGTTTAGAATAATCTCCACTTAATAAAGAGGTTCCCATACTAAGCCCAAAGGAGTTAGAATAGTTCCTTTCAATAAATTTTCTATCATAGAGCTTAGTTAATTCAGCCTCTTCCTTCTCTGCATCATAATTGGCTATTAACTGCGCTTCAATTCCCTCTCCTTCCTTTACTTTCCACAGGTCATCTTTAACGCCTTCTACAATAAGAGATTCTACAGCCTTTTCTATGGCTTCTTTAACAGCCAGTTGCACAGGTTCGTTACGAGTAAAACCTATCTCAGCCTCCAATAACCTTTGGAAGTTTACATACCGGAACAAACTTGCATCTAAGGCTTGTGAAAGAATGGTTTTAGATATATACACATTCTTTAAGATTTTACCGCTTGAGGTAGAAATGGCCCTTAAGTAAATTGTAACCCTGTCTTGACGGTATTGAGTACTTCCTCCCGCACCAAAATAGCGAGCTCCCATTCCACCCGTTATAATATTGGTATCATAAGAAACGATCCCTCCTTCTAAAAGTACACCAGCATATAGTAACGGTGGCAGTTGTGGTTCAGAAGGATTGGAAGATGCTCTATATTCCTGACGAGTAGATCTAATTATATTACGTTCGTTAAGTAAGTTTCCTATATTCTCTCTTTCTATAGGAACGAACCAACGAGAATCTTCTAAAGCTTTAATTAAAATTGAAGTAGCCCCCTGAGTTACAGCTGTACTAAAAGTGCTTCCGGTTTCCGAAGGTTTGTATTGCCCGGTGAGATCTCGGAAATTATAGACTCCTACAACTACCGGTTCTTCCGGGAGAGGTAAATTTTGAAGTCTTTCCGTGACGGCGGAGGTTTCGCCAATTCTGGCTTCTTTCACATCTACAGGTTGGTTAAAAACCGCCCCGCAGGAAGTGAACATGGTTACTAAAACAACCATGCAAATAAGTCTGTTAACGTTCATAAGATAGGTTAGTTTGGTATTATAATTTGGGTTTGTTCGCCTGTATTAGTGTCTAATATATTTATAACGAGACCTTGGTCTGACGGGTAAATATCTACCGCCAAACTCCCAAAAGTATAACTTCCGGGTTGTAAGCCTGAATTTCCAAATTGATCGGTAAATAATTGCCGGGTAACCTGACCTAAAAGTTGGGAATTAAGACTTTTAGTAAATTGTTCTAATTCTGTGAGCTCCTCACTACCCGAGGCGTTAGGATCCTTAAATCCATTTTGCGATTGTGCAGAGCTTAGAAGCCACTGATAATTATAGGGATTCCCACCAAAAGCAGAATTAACAGGTCTATACACCAATTCCTGAGCCTGGGTATAAAAACAACCTGCAATAATAAGAAAGAAAAGTAAAGTTATAGATTTCATAGGCGCTTGTATTTAGTAATGATTAATGCTTTCACTTCTATTTTTGAGATATTCAAAATACCGATTTACTTGCCTTAAAGCCTGATCGGCTTTTTCCTCTAGGTAATCCAGTTTAGGTCTTGCATAAAATTGAAAAACAATTTTATCTTCCACCTTCACCATTATTTTGGTGGTTCTCCCAAAACTAATTACCTCATCTATAGAAATAATCTTATTTCCCTGTTCCGGGCTTAAACTATATTTCTGATAGAAAAAACCATAAAAATCTTTTCCCGGTTTAGTTTTGGTGTTCTCGGTTACCATTCCCGTTAATTCTATTCCTTCGTTAGGCCTTTGATAAGATAATTTTTCTTCAGCAGGTTTACTTTCCGCCTCCTTGTCATTATATACTTCTCTGGCGGTTCCTATAACTTCATCATCCTGATTGTAGATTACCAGTAGTATGATTGTCTTTTGGCCTGAACCTATAGAAACTGAGGTTGTAGACAGGCTTTTCACTTCAAATGGTTCTAAGGTAAAGCGGCCGGACTGAGCGTTTTTAGAAGAGTTATTATTTTCATCATAGGTTATTACAGAAAATTCATAACGTAAACTATAGTTAGCCTCAGTTAAATTTTTTGCAGATGAAATAAGTTCTAAGATTCCATCATTAACATTGGAAGCTGTAATTATAGCCTCCACTTTTGAATTAAAATTTTGAGAAACTCCGGTAAAAAAAACAAATAAGAATGACACAGTAATTAAGCATCTAAACTTTAATATTTTCTTTACGAATCCCATTCTTTATTTATAATTTCTTACAATAATCGATTTTGAATCTCCGGTCATATTAAACCTGATATTATCGCCTATGGAATTTGATCCATATCTTTCAAAAAGCAAATTATCTCCATTTTGTGTTAAGTTAATAGAGATATTACTGGTGGGAGAATTAACACTGTCTAAGAAGTAGTTATTATTCCCATTCTGTTCCACATCAGCCACTAAGCTTTTAACATTAGCAGTTAAGTTAATAAAATTATCATTACCATCTTGTGAAAATTCAACATCACTTTTTTTAGCATTGATGTTTGATTCCACTATATTTCCATCACCAATTTGTTGGATATAGATTTGATTCCCCTGTTGATACCTGTTAGCCAAAAGAGCATCGGCTGGCCTATTTTGAGAAAAAAGTGTCCACTCCTGTAAATTTGTCGTTGAATAACCTTCCGCTGATATTGTAGTTATTATTTGTGCATTTGAGGGGAAGTAAGAGACAAGAAACAACATCAGAACGAAACTAAAATAAACTAGTTTTTTCATGATACGAGTTTTAATTAAGAAAATTAAGAGCTGTTTTATCTTAAAAACAACTCTTAATTTCTTTACATTTTTAATGTTTAAAGTGATCTTTAGAAACTTGACTGAGTTACAGTAGAAGCGTTGTTATTTCCAATTTGATCTACATTACTAACATCTCCATAACCGGATTGAGTTACGTTAGCCATGTTATCATTACCATCTTGTAATACCCAAGAGTAGTTAATACCACCAGATTGTAATACAGTAGCGTCGTTTCTCCAACCATCTTGAGTTACTTCAGAATGTTGACGGAATCCACTTTGAGTTACTGTGGCATCATTATAACCTCCATCTTGGGTTACATCAGAATAATTAAATCTTCCACTTTGAGATACAGTTGCTTCGTTGTTACTTCCATCTTGCTCTACACCAGAATAATCAAAAAATCCACTTTGAGTAACAGTAGCCTTATTGTCATCTCCATCTTGATTGATTTCAGAAGTATCATGACGACCTGATTGAGTTACGTAAGCTTCATTATTAATTGGATCCAACCACCAGAAAAAATTATCATTATCACCAACCTGAGTAATTTGAGAGTCATTTCCATGACCGCTTTGAGTCACTTCAGCATGCTGTTGTTCATCCTGCTGATCAATGTTCGAATTCTGCCATTCTCCGGTTTGAGTCACCATTGCATCACTGCTAAATCCATCCTGATTTATAACGGAGGTATGAATGTTCGTACCAACTTGACTAACAGTAGCGGTATGGTAATACCCGTTTTGGTTAATGTCACTGTCATTTGCATTGTACTGAGCAAAGACCATAGTTCCACACATTAGCGCTAGAGCGCTTAACATAACTTTTTTCATAATTGTAAATATTTAAATGGTTAATAAAAATTACATATTTGAACTCGGAAATTAATCCGTAGTTATGGGGCGGGTATTCAATAAAGGGGTGTATGTGATTTATGTACGATCCATTTGTAAGGGGGTTGGAGTGAGGGTTCCACTGAATCGCATAGCTAATGTATAAAAAAGAGTACTTACAATAAATTCTTTTCGACTAACAACTGAAATATTTGTTAAAAGACCTTAATCTTTTTAACATATTCTCATTTTAAACAAAAAAACCCTGATAGCATCAGGGTTTTAACAGGAATATTCCTACAATATCCACATTATCTTGTGAATAATAGCTCTCTATATTTGGTTAATGGCCAAAGCTCATCATCTACCAATAACTCTAATTTATCACAGTGGTATCTTATCTTTTCGAAGAATGGTTTCACATCATCACAATATGCAAACGCACGTTTTTCGGCATCTTCAATAACATTTGCTCTCTTACGCTGTTCAATCATATCGGTAACATCAGCATTAATGTTTTCAATATGATTAGATATCTCTTTAATAATGCTCAACTGTTCTTTAGAATGTTTTTCAAAATCAGACTCGAAGATTTCTTTAAGTCCACGTACGTTTTCAATTAAGATATTTTGATATCTAATTGCTGTTGGAATTACATGGTTTCGAGCAATATCACCTAAAATACGTCCTTCAATTTGAATGCGCATAGAATAATCTTCCAGCTCGATCTCATGTCTTGCTACAAGTTCCCTTTTATTCATTACTCCCATTTCTTCAAAAAGCGCAATCGCCTTTTTAGAGACTTGGGCCTGTAAAGCCAACGGAGTTGTCTTATTATTACTTAATCCTCTTTTAGCTGCTTCTTCTTGCCATGCATCACCGTAACCATCTCCTTCAAAACGAATTTTCTTAGATTTTTTGATATACTCTCTTAACACATTAAAGATGGCATCATCCTTCTTCATTTTTTTGTCTTTCACAAGACTGTCTACACTCTTTTTAAATTCTATAAGTTGTTTCGCTACTATAGTATTTAAAACAGTCATTGGGCTCGCACAGTTAGCCGTGGAACCAACAGCTCTAAATTCAAATTTATTACCAGTAAATGCGAAAGGAGAAGTTCTGTTTCTATCTGTATTATCTAATAATATTTCAGGAATCTTCCCTACAACGTTCAGTTTAAGGTCTGTTTTCTCTTGAGGAGAAAGTTTTCCATCGGTAACTTTTTCAAGCTCATCCAGAACCGCTGTTAACTGACTTCCAATAAAGGCAGAAATAATTGCTGGTGGTGCTTCATTAGCTCCCAATCTATGATCGTTAGACGCACTTGCAATAGTAGCTCTTAACAATTCTTCATTATCATGCACTGCTTTAATAGTGTTGATAAAGAACGTAAGAAACTGCAAGTTCTTCATTGGTGTACTTCCAGGCCCTAATAAATTAACTCCCGTATCTGTACTTAACGACCAGTTGTTATGTTTACCACTTCCATTAATTCCCTTAAATGGTTTTTCATGAAAAAGCACTTTAAAATTATGTCTTTCAGCAACTTTATCCATCACATCCATTAATAAGGAGTTATGATCTACAGCCAAGTTAGCTTCTTCAAAAATAGGTGCCAACTCGAACTGGTTTGGAGCCACTTCATTATGACGGGTTTTCACAGGTATTCCTAATAACATAGATTCGATCTCTAAATCTCTCATAAAAGAAAGAACACGAGAAGGAATAGACCCGAAATAATGATCATCCAACTGTTGTCCTTTAGCAGGAGAATGACCTAAAAGGGTACGACCCGATAATTGTAAATCGGGACGAGAAGCTGCCAATGCAGAATCTATAAGAAAGTATTCCTGCTCCCAACCAAGGGTTGCGGTTACTTTAGTAACATTTTTATCAAAATATTTAGCTACATCGGTTGCTGCCTGATCTATCGTTTGTAAAGCTCGCAATAGAGGAGTTTTATAATCTAAGGCCTCTCCGGTATAAGACACGAATACCGTAGGAATACATAAAGTTGTACCATAAATAAATGCAGGAGATGTTGGATCCCATGCAGTGTACCCCCTAGCCTCAAAGGTATTTCTTATACCTCCATTTGGAAAGCTAGAAGCATCGGGTTCTTGTTGTACTAATTGGCTACCTGCAAATTTTTCAATAGCTAATCCATCGCCAATGGTTTCAAAAAAAGCATCGTGTTTCTCTGCAGTTGAACCTGTTAATGGTTGAAACCAGTGAGTATAATGAGTAACTCCTTTGGAGATCGCCCATTCTTTCATTCCGGTAGAAATATGATCGGCAATTACACGGCTAATTTTAGTTCCCTTGATATTAGCATCAACGACACTTTGGTAAGCTTCCTTAGTAAGGAATTGTCTCATTACCGTTTCGTTAAAAACGTTTTTTCCAAAGAGCTCTGATCTTCTTAGGGTTTCATCAATTTGAACTGGCTTACGGTTCAGGGTTTCTTTTAAAGCTTGAAATCTTAAGGTAGACATGTTGTGTTGTTTGAAAATTAAAGATTAATTCCCGCAAAAATACACGTTTTACCAATACACCCCCTAAAAATAAGGGGTGAAAATTATTAAAATATACTTAAAATAAGAATATGCCCTTAAAATTATCCTAAAAATGCTAATCCCACAAAAACAGCATAGCTAACGAACAAAAAAATGCCTTTATAGCGATTTAAAACAAATTTCTTTGGAATAAGAACTAACGGAATTAATATAAATGCGAAACCTATCATCCAAAAGATATCGCTGGTTAGGATAGCTTCCGATTTAACAGCTATAGGCTGAATAAGAGCTGTCACTCCCAATACAGATGCAATGTTGAAGATATTGGAACCTATCAGGTTCCCCAGAGAAATTGCTTTTTCCTTTCTTAAAGCGGCTATTACCGAAGCTGCCAACTCTGGAACGCTTGTTCCAACAGCAATCATAGTTACCGAAATTACGCGCTCACTCACCCCCATCATTTCAGCCAGATCTACCGCTCCTGTTACTAAAAACTCAGATCCTGCATACAGGGCAACTCCTCCAATAAGTAACCAAACAATCATTTTAAAATTAGAGGTTTGCAGCAAAGAATCGTCTACCCCATCTACCTCTACATGGGCTTTACGAGATCGCATAATCAATATTATAAGGTATAATCCAATACCTAAGAGCAATGCAATGCCTTCTAATCTGGATAAATTGTCTCCACTGCTTAAAAAGAAATAGAGCATCATAGAAAAGACCATCATTACCGGCCAGTTGAATTTATAGAAATCTTTATCTACCGTAAGCGGGGCAATGATAGCAGTAATTCCTAATACCAATCCTATATTAGCTATGTTGGATCCTATTACATTTCCCAGGGAGATATCAGAAAATCCATTTAAAGCAGCTTGTAAGCTAACCAGTAATTCTGGCGCCGAAGTAGCAAAAGACACTACGGTTAAACCTATCACCATTTTAGATAGCTTTAATTTAAAGGATAAAGCCACAGAAGATCTCACCAAGAATTCTCCCCCAACAACCAGTAATACAAAACCTAGTAAAATATATAAAATGCTCATTTATTCTATTTTTTGGCGAAGATAAAGAAAGTTAGGACTATGTGCACTTCTCTAATTTTAACTATAAAAATAGTTTTGAAACGATTTTTATAGTTATATTTGAACCGATCACAAAGAATATTACTCTTTAAATATGGAAAAACTCACCAACAAAGAAGAAGAAATAATGCATGTGCTATGGAAGCTCAAAAAAGCTTTCGTTAAGGAAGTTTTAGCCGAAATTCCAGAGAAGAATCTGCATTATAATACTGTTTCTACTATTATCAGGAATATAGAAGAAAAAGGGTATATAGCTCATACCGCGTTTGGTAAAACGCATCAGTACTACCCTGCCGTTAGTAAAGAAGAGTATAGAAAGCAATTTATGCAGACCGCTAGCAAGAAGTTTTTTGACAACTCCTATAAGAGCATGGTATCGTTTTTCGCAAAGGAAGAAAAGATAAGTGCAGCAGAGCTGAGAGAGATTTTAGATATTATTGAAAATAAAGATTCTAATGAATGATCTTTTAATATACCTAGCGAAAAGCAGCTTTTTAATTAGCCTGTTTTACGGAATATATCATTTTCTGCTGAAAAAGGATATCACTTTTAATTTAAACAGACGTTTTTTGATGAGCGGAATATTTGCTGCTGCAATTCTACCAGGTATCTATTTCACAAAGACAGTATTAATAGAAACACCTATACAGCCATTAGAGCTTTCATCTGTAAATTATACAGATATAAGCACTGCTAACATGAACTCTTATTTTACTTGGGAGAACGTCCTTTTAACGATCTATTTATTAGGAGTAGGCTTCATGATAATCAGGTTCCTTCTTCAAACCTCGTCACTCTTAAATTTGATATTGGGGAAAGATTACCATCAGGATGGAAATATAAAATTTGTGCTCACAGAAAAAGAAATCGCCCCTTTTTCATTTATGAACTATGTGGTTTATAATCCTGATTTACATTCTGAAACCGAATTAGATTTTATTTTGAAACATGAAAAAACACATGTAAGACAATGGCATACTGCCGATATTCTAATTGCAAATTTCCACTTGATATACCAATGGTTTAATCCCTTAGCATGGCTTTATATTAAAGGTATTCAACAAAATTTAGAATATATCGCAGATAATGAAACCGCCAGCGAAGTTCCCGCGTCAATTAAAGAATATCAAAAAGCTCTTATTAAAGTTTCTACAGGCAATTTCAATCTTGCCCTTACTAATAATTTTCATCAATCATTTATCAAAAAACGAATAGTTATGTTAAACAACAAATCGAAACAAACTAACAACTCTTGGAAAGCTGCTTTAATTTTTCCAGTTATTATCGCATTAATGCTAAGCTTCAATGTAAAAACGCTTGCACAGGTTAAAACTTCCGGCAATATTGAAGTGGTAGAGGTAGAGTACGAAAGTAACGATCTAATTTCAGTAGTTGTTAATAAAAATACTTCAGAAAAAACCCTGAAAGAATATGAGTCTGAGTTTGAAAAAGCAGGAATTAAGCTTGAATTTAAAAACGTAAAATATTCTAATGAAGGGCAGCTTACCGGTATCAAGGTTAAATACAAACACAAGACGAACGAAGAATCTGGCGCTTATGCTGTAAATGATTCTAAAGGCATAGAAACTTTCACCATAACGTTAAATGAAGATGAGAAACTGAATATCCAATCTGCCACCAAACATATAAAAGTAACGACTAATAATTCTTCTACTGTATTTTACAAACAGGACGAGAATGAAAACAATGACTTACTTTATATTATTGATGATGAGATTGTGGACGCAATTGCAATAGATACTTTAAATCCTAACATTATAAAAATGGTAGATGTATTAAAAGGAAAGAGCGCTACAACAAAGTACGGAACAAAAGGAAAAAATGGCGTTGTTATAGTAGATCTTAAGCCGAAGAACGAAAGAACAGTTAAGGTGATTAGAGCATATAGTAATAACAGTAGCAAAGTAATATTTACCTCTAAGGATTCCCTTACTTGGAAAACAAATAAAGCTACAAAAGTTATAAAACTGAACAAGGCTGAAAAAGGAAAAGCTCCTGAAGACACCAAAACAGAGATCGTCTTTCAGAATAAGAACGAAAAACCTTTAGTAGTTATAGATGGACAGGAACAAGCATCCGATCTAATTATTAATACTACCAGCCCCCAAGACATCGAAAGAGTCGATGTTTTAAAAGGTGATGCGGCTACAAAAAAATACGGAGAAAAAGGTATGCATGGAGTTATAGAGATCACAACAAAGACAAAGAAAGAATAATAGAAAACTTTATTAGCTAACGAAAGTGGATAGGCGCTATTATTAGTGCCTATCCACTTTTTAGTTCATTATATTCTCATTTTCAATATCTTTGAAAAAAACTGGTTTCTATATGAAGAAGAGTTTCTTTCGATTTCTTTCTAAATTTAACAAAGCTGTACTGCCAAGCTATTCTAAAAAGCGCTTGGACCTACAGAAAGCAACTAAAGTTCAAATGGCCATAATTGGCTGGAAATTGTGGGTTACCAAAAACGCATTGGATTAATATTTCAATACCGACTTTACTTCGTAACCCTGCAATTTTTCAATTCCATTCAAAAAAGATAGTTCCATTAAAAAGTTGCATTGCACGATCTCCCCACCCAGTTTTTCAATTAAGTTACAGGCAACTTTAGCCGTGCCCCCAGTAGCAAGAACATCATCATGAAGTAAAACCCTCTCTCCATTTGCGATGGCATCTTCATGAATTTCCAAAGCGTCGAAACCATACTCTAATTCATATTTTTCAGAAAAAGTGGTATATGGAAGTTTTCCGGGTTTTCTCATGGGTACAAATCCTGCGCCCAATTCTTGCGCTATAAGCATTCCGAAGAAAAACCCACGAGATTCAATTCCCACAACTTTATCAATTGTATGGTTTCCTAAAAGTTCCAATAGTTGTGTTAAGGCTTCTTTTACAGCTCTGGGGTCTTTCAGCAAAGGCGTGATATCCTTGAACCGAATTCCTTCTTTTGGGAAATTTGGAATGTCACGAATAAATTTATCTAGGTGAATCATATCTGCAAGATAAAAAACATAGGTTTTCCTTTATGAAATAACACAGGCTTTTTTTAATTCTCTTTTTCAAGGACGACCAGAGAGTGGACTGTTAGGACAATTTTTTATTTATCTTGCTACAATCAATTTGTTGATTATTAAACTAATTTCATCTATGCACACATCTTTACAAAAAATTTCTATTGTACTATTTCTAGTATTAAACACTCAAATAATCTTCGCGCAAACCAGCGAATTAAGTGTCGATAAAATAATGCAGGACCCCAGCTGGATGGGGACTTTTCCTTCTAATATAAAATGGAGCGCCGATAGTAAGACTATTTATTTCAATTATAATCTTCAGAAAGACCCTGCTGATTCTTTATATAAGATCAACTTAAAGAATCCTGATGAAATTATAAAAGCTTCTTTTTCTGAAGAACAAAAACTAGAGTCTGTATATGGGGATTATAATTCGAAACGTTCGAAGAGGATATACACTCAAGATGGTCACTTAAAAATGTTAATCACTAAAACAAATTCCAGCAGTACCCTGATAGATCTTGGGGAGCGTATAAGCAATCCGCAATTTATGGAAAATGAGGATCTGGTTTCCTTTAATTTTAACGACAACATTTATATATACTCTCTTTCCTCTGGCTCGATTAAAAAGGTGACCAACATCAAAAACACAGAGAAAAAGGAAAATGATACAAAAAAAACTAAAAAAGATGAATGGCTTGAAAATGAAAACCTCAGCTTACTTCAGATCATAAAAGAAAGAAAAGAGAAGAAGGAAAAAAGTGATGCTTATAAGGAAATGGTCAAAAAGGATCCTTTCGTCTTTTACACCGGGAGCAAAGTTATTAGCAATCTTCAACTTTCACCTTCGGGTAAATATGCTACATTCAACTTAATTACCAGAAGCGACAATAAAAATACCATAGTTCCCAATTATGTAGATGCTTCCGGATATACCCAGGACCTCAACACCAGAAGTAAGGTGGGAGATGAGCCTGGAAAAATAGATTTGCTGATATACAACATTGAAAAAGATACTGTTTATCCTGCTCAAACAAATAATCTTCCGGGGATACAAGACCAGCCAGATTATGTTAAATATTATCCGAATAGAACCTGGGAGAAATCTGATAGAAGTGTAATTCCATGGAGTACAATTTTTTCGGATGATAGCCAGAATGCTATTGTGAATATTCGTTCTACCGATAATAAGGACAGATGGATCACTTTATTAGATTTAGATACTGGTAAGCTTAAAAATTTAGACAGGCAAAGAGATGAAGCCTGGATCGCTGGTCCGGGAATAGGTTATTCATATAGCAGTGGGACGCTGGGCTGGTTGCCAGATAATAAAACGATCTATTTTCAATCTGAACAAAGTGGTTATTCCCATTTATATTTATTGAATATTGAAACAACCAACAAACAGGCTCTTACTGCAGGTGAGTATGAAGTTTTTGAACCTTTTATTTCTTCAGATAAAAAATCCTGGTACCTAACTACCTCACAGGAAGGACCGGGAGAACGTCATTTTTATAAAATGCCGTTGTATGGAGGAAAAATGGAGAAACTTACCACAGTGATCGGGAATAACGATGTATACCTATCGCCAGATGAAAAACAAATGGTAATTCTTTATTCATACAGCAACAAACCATGGGAGTTATACATTAAAAAGACTTCTTCCAATTCTATAGCAAAACAACTCACTTCCGGGCAATCGGAAGAATTTACAGCTTATAAATGGAGAGATCCCGATTTAATAAAATTTCAAGCTGAAGATGGAACAATGGTACCTGCTAGAATTTATCAACCCGAAATTTCTAATAAAAATGGAACTGCAGTAATATTTGTTCATGGCGCAGGATACCTTCAAAACGCACATAAATGGTGGTCCAGTTATTTTAGGGAATATATGTTCCATAATTTATTAACCGACTTGGGTTATACTGTTCTGGATATCGATTACAGGGGAAGCGCCGGGTATGGCCGAGATTGGAGAACAGGTATTTATAGACATATGGGCGGTAAAGATTTATCTGACCAAGTGGATGGGGCTGAATACCTGGTTGCAGAACATGGTATAGACAAAGACAACATTGGGATCTATGGTGGAAGTTATGGTGGCTTCATTACATTAATGGCTTTATTCAATGAAGCAGAAACCTTCAAATCTGGAGCAGCTTTACGCTCGGTAACCGATTGGGCTCATTATAACGACGGATACACCTCGAATATCTTGAATACTCCTGAACAAGACCCTATTGCCTACAAACAATCTTCTCCTATCTATTTTGCTGAAGGCCTAAAAGGGAATTTATTAATTGCACATGGAATGCTCGACGTAAATGTACACTTTCAGGATGTAGTTCGTCTTTCTCAGCGTTTAATAGAACTTAAAAAAGAAAACTGGGAAATGGCCTTATACCCTGTAGAAGATCACGGTTTCATAGAACCCAGCAGTTGGACCGATGAATACAAACGTATTCTTAACTTATTTAATGAAACACTTCTCAATAAATAAGAGTTATAAAATCAAAAATCCCGGCTAATACCGGGATTCTTTTTTGTTTGTATATATTGGTTACGCCCTTTGTTTATTAGCCTTCATTCTCTTAAAATAATCTTTAGCTGCACTAAGCACGCTAGGCGCTAAAATTAATGTAGATACCATGGTGGGAATTGCCATCAAGGCGAAGAATCCATCAATTAGGTTGATCATCATACTAAGCGTTGTAGTTGCCCCCATCAAAATACTAAGGATGTAGAAATAGTTATAGTAGTGTTTTTTATCGGCACCTATTAAAAATGACAAGCACTTTGTTCCGTAATATGAATAAGAAAATAAGGAAGAAATACTAAATATGGCAATACAAATTAGCAACAGGTAATTTCCAAAAACAGGGATAGAATCGTTGAATGCTGCAGCAGTCAAACTCACCCCATTCTGCTCAGAAGTTTGCCAAACTCCGGTAACCAATATCGCCAAAGCCGTAAGAGTACATACCACAATGGTATCGATGGCAGGTCCTAGCATAGCCACCAAACCTTCTCTTATAGGTTCATTGGTCTTTGCCGCACCATGAGCCATAGGCGCTGTTCCAATCCCCGCTTCATTAGAGAATGCACCACGTCGAATTCCAAGAATGATCAAACCACCCAGAACCCCACCTAAAAACGGTTCACCGGTATAAAATTTGGCTGCAAAAGCTTCTTTAAAGATCAAGGAGAAATAATAGGGTACTTGATCTAGATTGATAAAAAGTATGATCAAAACCGAAAAGAAATAAAGAGCAACCATCCCAGGTACTAACTTAGATACAGTTTTACTGATTCTATTAAGCCCGCCAAAAATTACAATAGACGTTATAATTACTAGTACGAGCCCAATCATTAAATTAGTTGTCAAACCTACTTCTACTCCATTAGGCTCAAGCAAAATATAATTGATAGCCTGAGTTAATTGATTCACATTAAACACCGGTAATGCTCCCACCAGACCTGCTACACTAAACATAATAGCCATTGGCTTCCATTTTTTCCCTAAACCTTCCATTATAAAGTACATAGGACCTCCCTGGATTTTACCATCGCTATCTTTTCCTCTGTACATTACCGCCAAACTGTTGGTAAAGAATTTGGTCGCCATACCTATAATTGCACTCACCCACATCCAAAATATCGCTCCGGGACCTCCAATGGCTATGGCCACTGCCACTCCCGCAATATTCCCCATTCCCACGGTAGCAGACAAGGCAGTAGATAAAGCTTGAAAATGACTTATCTCTCCGGGATCATCCGGATTGTCATACTTTCCTCGTAACACCTGCAAGGCATGTCCTAAATACCTGAAAGGAAGAAATTTTGAAATTATTAGAAGATAGAATCCGCCGCCGATAAGCAAAATTAAAAGTGGTAATCCCCAAACAAAAGAGGCAAATTCGGCAATAAAACTGTCAAGTGTGGTCATAAGCAAATATAGCTAAAGGTGTTAAGTGAACAAATTTTAGTGAATAATGTGTAAAATGTCAAAACTTACGGTAAATAGATAACTCCAGAGCACGAATTCCTACACGCACCTGTTACTGAACTAAGAACATTTATTTCTTCTGTTTCTCGCAAAGCTCCCATTAAAGCAAATACGATAGCTTCTTTAAAATCTATGAGCTCTTCATTAGGCACAATCAATTTAGTGGTTTGTAAGTATTGCTGTAAGGTTTCAATAAAGAAACCATTTTTAGCGCCCCCTCCCGTTGCAAGAAGTTTGGAAGAAGCATCTTTAGCAGTACTATTTACACATTCGGCTATTTGATAGGCGATATGATGCACGGAAGTATGGAGAAGGTCTTCAATACTATTACTACTAGCATCTATAATTGGAATAACTTTCTCCTGAAACCATTCATAACCTAACGATTTGGGAAAAGGGAGTTTATAAAATTCCAGCTCATTCAGTTCCTTCAATAGTTCTGAATTTAAAGTTCCCTTTCTCGCAAGGTTTCCATTGTCATCATATGCTTTTCCTATTTTATTGGTAAGGTGATTCAAAAGCATGTTCACCGGAGAGATATCAAAGGCTATCCTCTTGCCCTCTTCGGAATAGGAAATATTGCTAATTCCTCCCAGATTAAGACAAAAATCAAAGTCCGAAAAGAAAAGTTGATCCCCTATGGGAACAAACGGTGCTCCCTGACCCCCTAATGTCACATCCTTTGTCCTGAAGTCGGAAATCACTTTAAGATTACTGGCAGTTGCAATATGTTGACCGGAACCTATTTGATAAGTAAGTCCTTTCTCAGGCTGATGAAAAACAGTGTGTCCATGACTGGAAATAAAATCGACTTCCAATTGCTCTTCATTTATAAAATCACGCACTTGCTCACCCAGATATGTTCCAAAACTATTATTCAAAATGAGTAAATTAACGGAAGAAAGAGTTACACTTGCTTTCAGGGTATTCCGAAAAACTTCGGTATAATTTATACTCCTGGATTTTAACAGCTTAAAGTTCCAAGCATTTTCTTCTTTAAAAATTTTGCAATAAGCGAGGTCTAATCCGTCAAGAGAAGTTCCTGACATTAGGCCAATGACGTTAAATGATCTTTTAGTCATTTCTAAGGGTGAAAATTATAGATAGAGGAATTCCATCTAGATTTGTAGTTTCTTTAATATTCAATCCTGCTAAGTTACTTAGATTAAATGTTTTTATCCAATCTTCTAAAATTTTCATAATTCATTTTACCCCTCCACAAAATCTTACACATATAATAAAACAAGATATAGAAGTGTTATAACATTTAGAAGCAGCAATTTTAAATTAAAAAGGAAACATTCCTACTACGTTTTTTAATATAACCTAATCCATTATAGACAAAAAAGTACTAACTTAAGGTATGATTAAGCGGGCAAATATTATTATTGTCGGCGCCGGGGGAATAGCCCAGGCTGCCGGTCTAATTCTTATGGAGTGGAGTACTACTCCTCCCAATCTCTTTATTGGAAATCGAACTCTTGAGAATGCTTATGCTATGGCAAAGTGGATTGAAAGAGGTACTACCCAAGCTTGTTCTATTTCTGCCTTTCATCTTCCCGCGGAAGGCATTACCGAAGAGATGCAAACGATACTCAACCAAGGAGATATAATTCTTGATTGTTTACCCGGTAGTTTAGCACCAAAAATCGCCAAGCTTGCTAAAGACTATCATTTACATTATGTGAATCTCACAGAATATGTAAACGAGACCAATCAAATAATGGCTGTGGCAAAAGATGCCGAAACAGGATTTATTCTTCAAACCGGTCTTGCCCCTGGGTATATAGATGTTTTGGCCAATGGCCTTTTTCAACAATTCTGCAATGATTATAAAGTAGGAAAAGTTGATAAACTAGAGATGAAAGTAGGTGCTCTAACTATGAATGCCGTGGCACCACATTATTATGGTTTTACCTGGAGCCCCGTGGGAGTCGCTACCGAATATTTAAAGGATGTAGTAGCGCTGAGGAATTCTGAAAAAACAAGCCTCCCTGCATTATCTGAAAGGTCACAAATTATCATTGATGGTATCACCTATGAAGAAGATCTAACTTCAGGCGGTGCGGCAGATCTTCCTGATGCTTTGTCTGGGAAGGTAAAAACACTCGATTATAAAACGCTTCGATGGCCAGGCCATTACTCGTGGATAAAAGAACAAATAGCAAGCTTGGGAAACAAATATGGTAATATTAAAGGCCTACAGCAAAAAATGCAAATCTTAATTCCTAATATAGAATATGATCAAATTGTATTATATGCCGCTGTGGAAGGTAAGGATTCACAAGGAATATTGAGAAGAGAGGAAATCTCTAAACGCATACTACCTCAAAAAGTTGGTAAACATATCTTACGGGCAATTCAAACTACAACCGCTACTCCCTTGCTTCAGGCAGCTCAATTTTTATTGGAATCTTCTAAAAAGGGAATTATACTCCAAAGTCAAATAGACCCTAAGCAGTTTTTAAATGGTAATTTTATTACTCCTGTTTATGGGAAGGTACTTGAAAAAGATACTCACTAATATATCCGTTGCATTTTCGAATAATGATAAAGATGTAATTTTTATAAAATAAAAAAATCCTAATTACTAAGTAATTAGGATTTAATTTTGTGACCTCGCCAGGATTCAAACCTGGAACCTCTTGAGCCGTAATCAAGTGCGCTATTCAGTTGCGCCACGAGGCCGTTTTGCGGGTGCAAATATATGCTATATTTTCACTATATGAAAGCATAATTTCATTTTTTTTATAAAAAGTAGAAATGGGCGCAAAAGCGCCCATTGTATATGATTTTGAAACACCCATTTATTTTAATACAAGTATTCGAATGCGGTGACATCATTAGCTCCAAATTCTCCATCTTCACTAGCAGAGAAACAAGCTAACATTACTGAAGTAGCATCATATCCGGTTGGGGTACCAGGAATATGAACAGCTCCATCAGATCCAGCAGATTCTCCAGATTGTCCACAGCTCTGACGGCTAAACCAGTCGGTATGACGCATTCCTAAAGTGTGTCCAATTTCGTGAGTCATTACATGCTCATTGGTATCTACGCTGTAATTTTCCATTCCGTTGAAAATTTGAACGTATTTATAAGGATTTCCTCCACTTGGAAAACCTGCCACTCCTCCAGCCTGACCGTTGTTGGTTTGATAAACCACAATATCATAAGGAGTATAATTGGTTCCAAAAGTCAATGTGAAATCCAATCCAATATTTAAGGCATTGTAGTTTGCCACGGCATATTGAAGTGCCGTACGTTGCTTAGATGTTAAAGCTTGAGAACCTCCGGTATAGCCAATAATGTTGATAGTGCGGTTATTACTAACAAGATTGTTGGTTCGGTATTGTTTATCTGTAATATTACTCGGGCTCAAATTATTAAGTTGATCAGCACTTAGAATAATATCACCTTCCACTATGTAGGTCTTTTCAAAACTGCCATCGGGAAGTAATACCTTTCCTACTTCAGCACCCTCGGGGTTGAAGTGAAGCGCAGTTATTTGATCTAATACAGATTGTGGTACTTTTGATTGGGTTTCTACTGCCATGGTTTCATCAGTAGTTGTTAATTCTTCCTTTTCACAAGAGGTGAAAATTATTCCTGTACCAGCAAGGAATAAAAATAGTTTGTTTAATTTCATAAGTAGGTTTTAATAGATAGTTGATTTTAATTTGGGTGCTTCAAAATCTGAACTAATTCTGACCTAAACTTAACAAAATATTTATAATTGTAAGAATTTATTTACGTTTAATTAATGATTTTCTTACAAAACATGAAGATTATCCAACAATTTCCGCGCTTAGTCCTGCGTCTAATAATTTAGAACACTTTGGCTTGAGGTCTGGATACGCCCCTGTTTTTACGGTGCATTTCCCTTTGTAATGCACCAAAATAGAGCATTGCTCTGCCTGTTCTGGAGTATGATCACAGACATTGATAAGGGTGTCAATAACATGATCGAACGTATTGTGATCATCATTAAAAAGTACAATTTCGTAGTTCTGCTGCTTTTCAGATTTGGTTTTCACCTTTTCTAATACTTCTTCTTTCGTGCTCATCTTCCTATGTTATCTATTGAAATTCAGTTACAAAGATACAAAATCTTATAAAATTTAGTTCTTTAAAAAGCTTACTGCCGCCCAATTATCTCGATTCAATTCTGCTTCTAAGCTAAGCCCGTGTTTGTTGCACTCTGCTTCTATCAATTTAATATCTTCTGTATAAAACCCGCTTAAAAACAGCTTACCGCCAGTGCTTAAGCACTTACTATAAATACGAATATCCTCTAAAAGAATATTTCTATTGATATTAGCTATAATACTGTCATAATACTTTCCTTCGAGCAATTCTGCTGCACCTTCATACACAGATATATTCTTACAATTATTTCGCTCAACATTTTCTTCAGTGTTCAAAAAACACCAATTATCAATGTCTATTGCATCTATTTGTGTAGCTCCTCGCATTTCAGCTAAAATAGCCAAGACACCTGTTCCGCAGCCCATATCCAGCACCGATTTTCCTTCCCAGTCTTCCTTTAAGATAAATTGTAACATCATATGTGTTGTAGCATGATGCCCGGTTCCAAACGACATTTTAGGTTCGATAACAATATCAAATTCCGTTGCCGGTTTTTCATGAAATGGTGCACGCACCGAACAATTATCGTCTACCACAATAGGAGAGAAATTCTTCTCCCAGGCCTCATTCCAGTTAACTTGTTCTACTTCTTTCGAAGTATAGCTAATATCAAATTCCCCGGAATGTAAAATATGAATTCCTGCTAATTGCTCTTCATCTAATTCCTCTACCTGAATATAGGCCGTTACACCATCTTCATTCTCCACAAAACTTTCAAAACCAGCATAACCCAGCTCAGCTATCAATATTTCGCTAGCAGGCTGAAGCGGACTGATCTTAAAGTCGAATTCAATATAATTTAAGGGCATTATTCAAATGAATTTACAATGGTTAAAAAATCTACAGCATTCAAGCTAGCACCTCCAATAAGGCCGCCATCTACATCTTCTTTCACAAATATCTCTTTAGCGTTATTCGGTTTTACACTTCCACCATATAATATTGAAACTTGGCTTGCTGTAAGTTCATCAAATTTATCGGCTACTAATTTCCTAACGTAAGCATGCATTTCCTGAGCTTGTTCTGGAGAAGCCGTCTCTCCTGTTCCTATGGCCCAAACCGGCTCATAAGCCAATACTACATTTTTCCAGTCGTCTTTAGAAATATGAAAAAGTCCGTTTTCTAACTGCTCTTTTACCAATTCAAAATGATTATCAGATTTTCTGTCTTTTAATTCTTCTCCAAAACAAAAGATAACGGTCATTTCCTGACTAATTGCAGAAGTTACTTTTTTAGCTAAAACTTCATCAGTTTCATTAAAATAAGCACGACGCTCACTATGGCCAATTATTACAGTGTCCACACCAACGCTCTTCAACATTTTTCCTGAAACTTCCCCTGTATAGGCACCATTTTCAGCAAAATGCATGTTTTGGGCAGCTACCTTTATAGGAGTATCTTTTAGAGATTGAAAGGTGTTATACAGGCTGATGTAGGACGGAGCAACGATAACTTCTGCCTTTGGTTCTTTCACCCACTGTAATTTTATATGTGATAATAATTCTTGAGTTTCAGCAAGATCATTATTCATTTTCCAGTTTCCTGCAACTATATTCTTTCTCATGGTTTTTATTTTAGTTGATTTTATTAACTCCTTTAAATTGAGCTTTGTAGTCAATTAATGATTAAATTCTAAACTTATTTTTTATGTTTCACAAATATATTGATTCGCTTAAAGAAAGTAACAAGGATTAACATCCATTAATAATCTAAGCGTCAGAAATACTGTTACAGCTGAATCTCGTCTGCATCAAACCAGTGAACTTTTTGAGTAATGGTTCCTCTGTTCAAAATCAAAATTCCCGGATTTGCCCTTACAATGGTTTTCAGCGTGGTTTCATCACTTGTATAAAAATCCAATGTTAAATTGAATTTCGCTATTAATTCCTGCTGTAATTCTTTTCCCGAGGAAGTTAATCCCACAACTTTATAACCTTTAGCTTGCGCTTTCGATGCAAGCCTTTTAACAGCTTTAAATCCTTCCAGCTCAGTACTTCTTAAATTATAGGCAACTATCAATAGCAGCTTAGGTTCATTAAGTAGTTCTAGGGTTACATCTTGATCATTGTGCATAATAATAAAATCATGAACCGCGGGCACATCTCCTTCAGAAATGGTAACAGTTTCAACACCTATATATTCACCTTTAACTTGTGGATAAGCCCCTTTATTGATAATTACTATCTCTTCTCCGTCTTGAAGGAACTTCCACCTGTATTCATATTCAGCTTTTTTAGCATCCGGGGGCAGTTCCATTTCTTCCAAAATGTTGTTTCCCACTTTATATGCTCTAAAGTCAAAAAATGGCAAATGCATTAATACATGGTAGCCAAAAAGGAAAGAAAGCATAAATGCCAGGAATATCACCCATCTATGGGAAGCGGGCACCAGTATGGGAGTGATCATTTTTTGATTAAAAAAAAGTATCAGTATTAAAACAAGCAAAATCACGTCCTTCGTAAAAGATTGCCAAGGCGTTAAAGGCATGGCATCTCCAAAACAGCCGCAATCGGTTACTTTATTAAAATATGCCGAGTAAAATGTGAGAAAGGTGAAGAAGAGAATCATGAGCAGCAAACTCCACATAGTGAATTTTGGCAGATACCCTATTATAAGCATCACTCCTAATACCAACTCAAATACCACCAAAATAATGGCAATCACTAAGGCAAAGGGAATTAAAAATTCTAAATTAAGTACCTCTGCTCCAAAATACTCTTGTAACTTAAAGGAAAAGCCTATGGGATCATTTAACTTGATAAATCCGGAAATAATAAATAATATCCCGACAAATATTCTGGCAATCCCAACAAGTAACTTCATAAATACACTTTATTATTCTGGAGAATCATTCATTAAGATCATGGCAAAAATCGCGTAATTGATCATATCCTGATAATTAGCATCAATTCCTTCACTCACCAAGGTCTTTCCTTTGTTATCTTCTATTTGTTTTACCCGTAGTAATTTCTGAATAATAAGATCGGTAAGAGAGCTTACGCGCATGTCACGCCAGGCTTCTCCATAATCATGGTTCTTATTTTCCATAAGTTCTTTGGTTTGTGCGATTTTCAGGTCATACAATTCCAAAGCTTCTTCTGGAGAGAGATCCGGCTGAGTAGCAATTCCCTTTTCTAACTGAATGAGCGCCATAACCGAATAGTTAATGATACCAATAAATTCCGGCTTTTCCCCCTCATCTACTCTTCTTACAGCATTTTCCTGAAGACTGCGAATTCGCTGTGCCTTGATAAAAATTTGGTCGGTAAGGGAAGGAAGTCTTAAAATTCTCCAAGCACTTCCGTAATCTTTCATTTTATTGACAAACAAGTCTCGGCAGGTTTTAATGACCGCATCGTATTGTTTTGAAGTATCCTTCATAAAAACATTCTAATTTGCGTAAATTTCGGGCAAATAATTAAGATAGTCAAAGTTAATTTTTCATAACCTACCGGCTATTGAAATCAATCGCATTCACATGACCATTAATTGTAAAGGAACGCTTATAGATCTTTCTACTCCCAAAGTAATGGGAATCTTGAACATTACCCCGGATTCTTTTTATGAAAACAGTAGAAGCAGCTCTTTAAAAGAACTGATAAAATCTGCGGAAACAATGCTGGAACAAGGCACTACTTTTTTGGATATTGGAGGTTATAGTAGTAGGCCGGGAGCAGATAACATCAGCATCACTGAAGAGATATCCAGAGTTGTACCTGCAGTTGAAGCTATTCAGAAAAATTTTCCGGAAAGCATTATATCAATAGACACCTTTAGAAGCGAGGTGGCGGCAAAAGCAATAGAAGCAGGCGCTGCGATTATCAACGACATTTCAGCAGGAAATTTAGATGAAAAAATGATGGAAACCGTTGCGAAATATCAGGTGCCTTATATCATGATGCATATGCGGGGCACTCCTGAAACCATGAAAGATTTAAATGAATACAACAACCTTACGCAGGATATTTTATATTATTTTTCAGAAAAGATTACACTTGCCCGAGCTGCGGGAATAAACGACATTATTATAGATCCCGGATTTGGATTCTCGAAGAACATCGCTCAAAATTTTGAGCTTTTATCGCATTTAGAACTCTTCAAAATGTTAGATCTCCCCATATTAGCTGGCCTATCTCGAAAATCTATGATTTATAAAACGCTTGGTTTTAATGCTGAAGATGCTTTAAATGGAACCTCTGTTTTAAATACCCTTGCTGTTTCTAAAGGAGCGCATATTTTAAGGGTACACGACGTTAAAGAAGCCATGGAAGTTGTCAAATTAACATCTCAACTTACAAACTAAACTTATATTTTCTATTTTTACATAAAGTCTCAAAATTTGGATTTCCTAAACCTCCGCATACTCGATATTGTAGATATTGTATTTGTTGCCATTCTACTTTATTATCTATATAAACTTGTAAAGGGTACTGTAGCCGTTAATATTTTTATTGGGGTGGGAATGGTTTATTTTATGTGGCAAATTACCCGCCTTCTTCAAATGGAACTGCTTAGCGGAATTTTTGGTGAGTTTATAGGCGTAGGGATGTTCGCTCTTATAGTTGTTTTTCAGCAAGAGATCAGGAAATTCCTATTGATGATTGGCTCGACCAACTTTACCCAACGAAAAAAATTCTTGAGACAATTCAAATTTGTTAAAGATGAAACCCAGATCAACACCAACATCAATGCTATAGTAAAAGCTTGTGAGAGTATGGGAAGAGATTATACCGGTGCTATTATAATTATTGAAAAGAGCACCAACCTAGATTTTGTTAAGAATACAGGTGATACGATGAATATTGAGATTAATCAGCCCATCATCGAGTCTATATTTTACAAGAACTCTCCTTTACATGATGGCGCCATTGTAATTGCAGATAATAAGATATCAGCTACCAGAGTGATATTACCAGTATCCAATGATAGATCCATCCCTTTAAGATTTGGATTGAGACACCGGGCGGCAGTTGGAATTACTGAGAAAACGGACGCACTCGCCTTAGTAGTAAGTGAAGAAACCGGACAGATTTCCTACGTAAAAGATGGAGAATTTGTGATTTTTGAAGATACCGATGAGCTTATTAATAAACTAAGAGAAGACCTAACTTAATTAAATTGAGTTAAATCTTCTCTTAGTTTACTACCCTTGTCTCCCCACCAATCTTATAGACCCTACTATGCAATATCAGTAGGAAAACGCAGATAATAGCTCAAAGTTACTTTTCAATTTTTATGGCTTATTAAAAGTATAGGAAATACCTAGCATTATCATATCTGTAGTCATATCATAGGCCACCTCACTACCCGGGATAGCTCCGTAAGGAGGGTAGTTCTGAATAAAGGCAGGATTAAGCAAGGGACCGGAAGTTGTTCCATCACTAGCCCCGTGATGATAGACAGCATCTAAAGACAGGTTCTTTCCAGCTTTATAGCTAAAGCCTGCCTGAAAAGCATGTTTTATAACTGCAGTCGCGGGAATGTTGAAGAATGCAACATCTTCATTAATAGGCTTTGAACTATACGTATAGCCTAATCGTATAGGGAATTTTTCAAATCCTTTGTATTGAATACCAGCTGATAGAATAGAGATGTTTTCCCAGCCAAATCCTTTTACGGAGGCTGTTTGTGTCCAACCTGTTTCAGAAAAGCCATCGGTATTTTCATAATCTACAATTCTATAATCTAAAGCTAGGTCAATATTACCCAAGGAATACCCTAATCCAAAAGAGAGTATGGAGGGATAATCCATATTAAACTTATTTGATGAAGTCGAACTATCCAAATAAGTATTATCAAATTCAAAGTCACTAAAATGCTGTGTGGTTTTATAAGAAACTCCGGCTTTGAATCCTGTTTTTGTAGTATAAAATAATCCAATCTGTCCTCCAAACCCAATAGCCGATGCTCTATCGGTTCCTGGATATCCAGCCATGGTAGGATTCGCAGTAGGATTAGGTAATAATTCCAGTGCTGCATAGTTAATAGTTGGATTTATACCTATCGCTAAATTATCTGTTAATTGATAGGCATAGGTTACACCACCTTGCAAGAGCATATAATCAGATTCAATATGTCCAAAACCACCCATGCTTTGAGGCATGTTTATTGGGTTGCTCATACTTTCAGGGAAATCAACCCCAAATCCGCTAATACCAAACAAAAAAGCACCAAAAGTATGTTTGCTATCTTCTTTACCCCAAACCATTGCTAATGCCGGCATCGGGGAAACCCCTCTATCATCTTTAGTGGAACCACTAAAGAAATTCCCGGTGGGATTGCCGGTCTCATCAAATTCGGGTGCAGTAGAACTTAGTTCTGGAGAAGAAAAAAACATTCCCAAATCAAATTTGATGGTATTTTCATTGAAAACCGAAATAGTTGCCGGATTCCATTGCAATGCCCCCGAAATATCGAGTGGTTGCGCTGTAGAAGCACCTCCCATAGACATATTAACTGCGCCTACTCCCTGCATAATGTGGCCTGCCTGTGAAAATGCAAAGGTCGAAAAAAGCAATAAACTGCTGATTATTAAAAAATTTCTCATAATTGAAAATTTTAAAGAATAGTTAGATGCAAAAATTGAAGGTAATACACTTCTCAATCTGCTATATTGAAAGCTAAAAGCCTTTATCAAAGGTAGTTTCCGTAATATTCTACAATTATGACGATGGTTATATTTTGGTTAATTAGAAAGAGAAACTGAACATATTAACCAATACTCTGATTCAGGAATAGCTAGGTTCAACTATTCCAGGGAAGAAAAAAATTATGTAAATAAATGATGTCGGGCATTGATAGCTATCGCAGCCCGATTAATAATTTGTAAAGAGAAATTCGTAAAAGTTATCTCATACTTTCCTCAGCCATAAACTGAACTTCGTATAAATTCTTGTAATATCCATTTTCTACGGCTAATAATTCACGATGAGTTCCCATTTCTACTATTCTACCTGCATCCATTACAATTATCTTGTCTGCTTTTTTAATAGTAGCAAGCCTGTGAGCAATTACTATTGAGGTCCTCCCCTCAGTAATTTTATCGGTTGCATCTTGAATTAGCTGCTCGCTGTAAGAATCTACTGAAGAAGTTGCTTCATCTAACACCAATATACTAGGGTTACTTACATAGGCTCTTAAAAAGGAGATCAATTGTCGCTGCCCTGAGGAGAGCATCACTCCACGCTCTTTTACATTATAATGATAGCCATTTGGAAGAGAATTTATAAAGTCGTGAATCCCAATTTCCTTTGCTGCCTTTACCACGTCTTCCTCAGTAATTTCGGGATGGTTCAGGGTAATATTATTCACAATGGTGTCTGCAAACAAGAACACATTTTGAAGTACTACAGCAATTTCAGAACGTAAAGATTTTAAAGGAATATCTGTAATATCTATTCCATCAACCAGAATTTGGCCGCTGTTAATTTCGTAGAAACGATTCAGCAAATTGATTATCGTAGATTTTCCGGCTCCTGTTGCCCCCACAATCGCGATGGTTTCACCAGTATTCGCTTTAAAAGAAACGCCCTTTAAAACCTCTTCCTCTTCAATATATCCAAACCTAACATCTTTAAATTCAATAGCCCCCTTTAGCTTCCCTATTTTTACAGTACCAGTATCAGGAATGCTAGATTCTGTATCCAAGATCCCAAAAACTCTGTTTGCGGCTACCATCCCCATTTGCAGGGTATTAAATTTATCGGCAATCTGGCGTAATGGGCGAAATAACATTTGTGAGAGTTCTATAAACATGATAATAATCCCTAAACTAATCGCATCATTATCTACTACTCGCAAACCTCCATACCACACAATTAAACCGATAGTGATAGAAGTAGACATTTCAGCAATAGGAAAGAAGATAGAGTTATACCACACTGTTTTCACCCAGGCTTTACGGTGTTTATCGTTAATTTCCTTAAAATTCTCATACTCTACCTTTTCACGAGTAAAAAGTTGTACGATCTTCATTCCCGTGATACGTTCCTGCACGAAAGTATTGAGGTTGGCTACCTGATTTCGAACATCTTCAAAAGCTATTTTCATCTTCTTTTGAAAAACCCTTGTTGCATATAGAATGAATGGAAGTACCGTTAGCACCAACAGCGTTAGTTGCCAGCTGTTATAAAACATGAATCCTAACACTACCAACATCTTTAAAAGATCGCTGGCTATCATGAACAAACCTTCACTAAAAATACTTGCAATGGTTTCAATATCGCTAACCGCTCGTGTTACCAACCTTCCCACAGCCGATTTATCGTAATACTTCATTTTGAATTGAAGCATATGCTCAAAGAGATTTACTCTTAGATCCCGAATTACTTCCTGCCCCAACCAGTTTGCGAAATAGATAAAAAGGAATTGAAAGATGACTTCCAGGAACAATGCAATCAACATCATACTGATGTAAAATATAAGATTGTCATTATCCTTAGGCACGATAGAATCATCTATAGTAACCTGCAATAAATACGGTCTAAGCACCGCGAAGAAGGACAACAAGATTGCTGCAACGGCAACAAAATAGAATGTCCATTTATAAGGATTCGTATATCTAATCAGTCTTTTAAACAGACTAAAATCAAAAGCATTTCCTGAAGCTGAAGCCATTTACTTATTTAAAATAGATGTTGGATATTCAATTCTTGTTAAAAAAAGACCTTTTGCCGGCACCGAAGTTCCCGCATTTTGTCTGTCCCTACTGGCAATAATTTCATGCAATCGGGCTTCCGGCATTTTCCCCAAGCCAATTTGAAGTAACGTGCCTACAATTGCCCGAACCATATTACGCAAGAACCTATCTGCAGTAATATGAAATACCAATTTATTATCACGCTTTTCCCAATATGCCGAAACTATATTACAATTATAGGTTTTCACATCAGTCTTAGATTTTGAGAAACATTTGAAATCTGTATACTGCAGTAGAAGTTGTGCTGCGGTATTCATCTTTTCTATATCCAACTCATTCTTAACGTAATGAGCCGTCTCAAATTCAAATGGATCCTTTTTTTGAACCACATGATATTCATAACTTCGGCTTGTGGCATCAAAACGCGCATGAGCTTCGTCGTTAACTTCAAACAAATCATACACGGCAATATCATCTGGCAAAATAGAATTCAGTTTAAATATAAACTTCTCTTTTTCTATATGTTTTCCAGAATCAAAATGTGCCAAATAATTAGTAGCATGAACCCCGGCGTCTGTCCTTCCAGCTCCTACTACAGGAGTATGTTCCTGTAGAGAAATATTCAAGGCTTTTTCCAAAGTTTCCTGTACGCTAATAGCGTCGGGCTGGTTCTGCCACCCATGATATGCCTTGCCGTTATAAGCCAGTTCTATAAAATATCTCAATCTAAATTGATACTTTTACGTGATTGTTCGCAAAGATACGGCAAACTTAATAAGCCTCACAGCTGCGGCAAACTAGATTTAAAAAGTTTCATGAAATAAATTTTAATACCGATTTGAAGAAAATATTATTATTAAGCGACACCCATAGCCATATTGACGACAGAATCTTACATTATGCTGGCGAAGCAGATGAAATATGGCATGCCGGAGATATTGGACAAATAAATGTCACTGATGAATTAAAGAAAATCAAGCCATTAAAAGCGGTGTTCGGAAATATTGATGACCATGAAGTACGAAAGGAATTCCCACTTAATAACCGTTTTTTTTGTGAAGGTGTTGATGTATGGATAACACATATTGGGGGATATCCCGGCAAATACTCCCCGGCTGTAAAAGAAGATATCTATAAAAATCCGCCACAGCTTTTCATTTCCGGTCATTCCCATATTTTAAAAGTGATGAATGATAAACAGTTAAAGCTATTACACATGAATCCCGGCGCAGCAGGAAAACACGGCTTTCATAAAAAAAGAACTATGCTAAGGTTTAAAATTGAAGACAAGAACATCTACGACCTTGAAGTTATAGAATTGGAATAAGTATCTTTTATTTGATAGTTAAAGTTAACAATAAAAAAACCCAAAGTTTTCACTTTGGGTTTTTTACGCACTAATAACACTAAGATAATAGGTTTAACGAAATCGGTCTACAGATTTTACGAGATCTTCATCCTTTTTTATAGCCTTATTGGCTAAAACTAAAAAAACGATAGAAAGAACAGGAATAAACATCCCAATACCTTTCTCAGAGATTTGCATCTCTCCAGGTACAGTTAGTGACCAATACACGAAAACTCCTAGTAAAAAAAAGTTTAATAATATATTGATACGCCCCAGCACAAACTGAAGCTTTCTATTTTTAAATAAAAATATGGTTATAAGCGATAACGCTGCAGAACCAAGGAACATTGCGAAAGCCAGTAAAACATCCTGTACAATTACAGGTTCTCCAGCCTCATTACTCCACAAAGAAACAAAAAATATTAAAACACCACTAAGTAAAGCAGCAATAAATAAATAAATGGTTTGAATTCGTTGTAACATGTAAAATTGGTAATTATGAGGGCAAAAATAAGAGTTTCTTTTTAGAAACCTTATCATAAAATTTAAAATAAAGTTGTATTATTGCATTAAGAATTCGTAACCACTTCAATATAGGTTACTTAAGTCTCCTTTTTTTTTTCGATTCTTCCTCGAGAAGTTTACACTTAACAAACACAAAACTTATTCATACTCATACATGTTTGAAATTTCAGAATTAAAAGCTAAGAAGCTGCCTGAGCTTCAGGACATTGCTAAATCTTTAAATGTTCCAAAATATCGCACGCTTAAAAAACTAGATCTGGTATATCAAATATTAGATTATCAAGCTGCAAACCCAGGTAAAGTTAAGGAGGTTTTAAGTGAAGAAAAAGCTGCGCCAGCGGCAACAACTCCCCCTAATACTCCTAAAGACGAAGCTTCTAAAAAAACTAAAGAACAATCTGCTCCAGAGAGAACTCCTTCAAAAAAAATAGGTTCTCCTCAAAACAAACCAAGACAGGATAGGAAAAATCCTGATGTAACAGCAGAATCCAAAACCGATAATAAAAGAGAACACCAACAGCGTCCCCCTTCAAAAAGAACAGAAGATCCTAAGAAACGGCCTGAAGGTGACAGATCGGGAGACGATAAAAAACGTCCAACCCCAAGACCTCCTCATACTTCCAGAAAAGAGGATGCCAACGGAAACTCTTCTAAAGACTCTAATAAAGATAATCCACGCAATCCTAGAGATAGTCGTAAAGAATCTCGTGGCAGCAAACAATCGGATTCAAAAAGCAACGGCAACCGTGATAACCGCAACAGGTATCGTGAACCGGATTATGAATTTGATGCTATTATTGAGAGCGAAGGAGTACTGGATATCATGCAGGACAACTATGGTTTCCTGAGATCATCTGATTACAACTACCTTTCTTCTCCTGATGATATTTACGTATCTCAATCTCAGATCAGGTTATTCGGACTTAAAACCGGGGATACTGTTTTAGGACAAATTAGACCACCTAAAGAAGGTGAAAAATATTTTCCATTAATAAAGATCAGCAAAATCAACGGTTTAGATCCTCAGGTAGTTAGAGATAGAATCTCATTTGAGCATTTAACTCCACTTTTTCCGAATGAAAAATTCAATATAGCTGAAAGACAGAGCACTATTTCTACCAGAATTATCGATCTTTTCTCTCCCATTGGGAAAGGACAGCGTGGAATGATTGTTTCTCAGCCAAAAACAGGTAAAACAATGTTGCTTAAGGATATTGCCAATGCAATTGCAGCCAATCATCCTGAAGTGTACCAGATCATCTTATTAATAGATGAACGCCCGGAAGAGGTGACCGATATGCAGCGTAATGTAAAAGGAGAGGTTGTAGCTTCCACTTTCGACAGAGAAGCTCACGAACATGTGAAAGTTGCCAATATCGTCTTGGAAAAAGCCAAGAGAATGGTGGAATGTGGACATGATGTAGTTATCTTACTTGATTCTATAACTCGTTTAGCCAGAGCATATAACACTGTACAACCTGCCAGTGGAAAAGTATTAAGTGGTGGTGTAGATGCAAATGCATTACATAAGCCTAAGCGTTTCTTTGGAGCTGCGCGTAATATTGAAGGCGGTGGTTCCTTGTCTATTATCGCAACAGCCTTAACTGATACCGGTTCTAAAATGGATGAAGTGATCTTTGAAGAATTTAAAGGTACTGGTAACATGGAACTTCAATTGGATAGAAAAATTGCAAATCGAAGAATATTCCCTGCAATCGATCTTACTTCTTCAAGCACGCGTCGTGACGATCTATTATTAGACGATAACACTTTACAACGCATGTGGGTAATGAGAAAATATCTTTCAGACATGAATCCTGTAGAAGCTATGGAATTCATTAACGAAAGATTCAAACAAACGAAAAACAATGAAGAGTTTTTAATTTCAATGAACGGATAAATTCTCTCATTTTATAAATTAAAAAGCCCGGTAATTTAAAATTACCGGGCTTTTTTTTATTAAAAAACTCCTTACTTCTTTAATTCTAACTTTTCTGCAAAATAATCGCAAAAATCCTTCATGGTCGCCGTCATTTTTTCATCCTGAGTGGCTCTATTAAAAGTATCGCTCATAGCCACTAAGGTCTGGTGAAAGAATTTCTTCATTTCATCTACAGGCATATCTTTCGTCCATAAATCTATGCGTAAAGTTTCCTGTTGTTTACTATCCCACATAGAAAGTAACATTGCCTTCGCCTCCTCTTTGTAAATGTCTCCGTCCTCTGCACTCCAATACAACTCTTCCGGAACTCGGTTCTCATCTAGAACCACTTCTATATTTATTTCAGATTTTTTATATTCTGCCATTATTTCTTTGGTTTATAATTTGCTTTATTAAAAATTGTTTCCGCATCGGTATCCAATAATTCCTGAAGCCCGACATCATTTTTATCCATATACGCCCGGACGATCTGCCACCCAATAAATTGTCCCAGCATTGCCGGTGCTTCATTATCCAGCTCTAAATAGAATTTAGAGAAGGGCGCAGGATATAAAAACCTGGTATATAACTGTGTATCTGAATCGAAGATAAGCTTGCGCTCTACAAAATAGCGCCATATTTGATCTTCATTAGCCACTGCCCAGTCCATTTCCTTTGAAGTATAACCAATCTTGTTGAAGTCGGGAGTTTCTGTAAGCCATTTATCTTTCAAATAAAGAATCTTCCCATAGTATAACATATGATCTAAAAACACTCTACTGGTAGGTTGAGGCACATATTTTTTTGCATATGCATTGGCAACATCTGGCAAAATTTGATCTTTTTCAAAATTCTTCTTTAAGAATTCCTGTATACCCATATAAAATGGATGTTCCTTTCCTAAATAAGTATCTAATGAAATGAACAGGTAATTATTTGCTAATAAGACTTTATTCTTATAATCTACTTCCGAAGTGATGGTGAATACTTCCGGGCTCTCAAAAGAAGGGAAGTAATATTCTATATGTTGAAAAAGCGATTGCAACTCCTCTTCTTCCTTATCAAAATTAGGGAACGCCGATAAAACTTCCGTATTTAATTCCTGTTGGATGCTATCATTAATCTTTACTAACCATAAACTATCAGGATAGTTACTAGGAAATAGAAAGGGATATTTGCTTTTTAGAGCAGGTAACTTCTCTGCATTTACAGCCGCAAACTCCTTATCAAACCTCACCAAATTGAATTCTATTGGAATTTTTTCGATCTCACGTTCAACTTCCGACTTTTTCTCACAAGAGAAAACAGAAAGTAAAATTAGAAAGAAACATATTTTTCTAAACATAGGAGTTTTTATAAAGCTTTTATGAGGTGAAATTTTTATAACTCAGTTTATATGCTAAATTTGTTTGCAAAGGTATTACTTACAAACTTAAACACCCAAAAATTATGCAAACGGAAAAGGTGGTAGATCATATAGTAAATTGGTTAAAGGAATATGCAACTTCTGCCAATTTAAATGGTTTTGTTGTAGGAATTAGTGGAGGAATAGACTCTGCCGTAACTTCTGCTCTTTGTGCCAAAACCGGAATGCGTACCTTATGTTTAGAAATGCCTATACACCAAGATCCCAACCAGGTAAGCAGAGGTCTTAAACATATCAACTATCTTAAAGAACACTATGCCAATGTTACCAACCTTCATGTAGATCTTACTTCCGCTTTTGAAGATTTTAAAAAAGCACTTCCGGATGGCGAAGAAAATCCTAACCTTCATTTATCGCTAGCCAATACCCGGGCTCGCTTTAGAATGACTACCTTATATTATTTTGCAGGACTTCATGGATATTTGGTGGCTGGAACGGGGAACAAAGTGGAAGATTTTGGTGTAGGATTTTACTCTAAATATGGTGATGGCGGGGTAGACCTTAGTCCTATTGCCGATTTGATGAAAAGTGAAGTGTATGAGTTGGGAAGATTTTTAAACGTAAATAATGAAATTCTTAATGCTCCTCCTACAGATGGACTTTTTGGAGATGGCAGAAGCGACGAAGACCAGATAGGCGCTAGCTACGACGAGCTTGAGTGGGCCATGATAATGGACGAACAGAATAAAACCGCATCGCACTTCACAGGAAGAGAGCAGGAAGTCTTCAAAATATACAAGCGCTTAAACACTATTAACCAACATAAAATGCTTCCAATTCCTGTGTGTAACATTCCCGTTCATCTTAAAAAATAATCTTTTTATCGAATAAATCTTATCTATACCGAAATTGAAAATTTTATCGATTAATTTTAGATAAACATTTTCATAACCAGCTAAATTACCTAATCCCCTACTGTCGTAATTTTTTAGTGTTAAATAAGATTTATGAGCACAGTATTATTAGCAGATCACCATCCTGTAACCCGGGAAGGAATAGCTTCATTGTTCAATAACAACATCAATTTACAAGTTGTGGGCAGTGTAAGCAACGGAAATGATTTATATAAATTTCTAAGAAATCAAATTCCGGATGTATTGATTATGGAATTAGATCTTCCGCAAATTGACGGTATTCTAGCACTTAGAAATATAAAGTCTGAATTTCCTAAAGTAAAAATGTTGATTTTAAGTTGTCATCCGGAAGAGATGTATGCCTTAAGTTCTATTAAAGCCGGTGCCTCGGGATACCTTTCAAAAACAGCTTCCACTCAGGTACTGCAAGCAGCCATCAATCAGGTGGCGCGAGGAGGAATTTATTTGAATAAGAATATTTCAGAAAAAATAAACTCCGGACTATCAAGTAACAGTGGGTTAATTGCCAAGTTTAAAAAACTTTCTACCAGAGAAGCCGAAGTATTGAATTTACTTTCCTCAGGAAAAAGAAACAAAGACATTGCCGAATCTCTGGACATTAATGAGAAAACAGTAAGCACATATAAAACACGACTTCTGAAGAAATTAAAAGTAGATAATCTGGCCGATTTAATTCATCAATCCCGACTCTTACAGCTTAGAACTACATAACTCTATTCAGCTTTTTTGATAAGAGCATTTTCAAGGATTGATAATCCATAATATCTGTAATAGCTGATATTCTATCTTCTTCTTCAGCTTCTTTAATGATATTAGAAAGTTCTTCTATTTTCTGATTGATCAAAAATCTTCTCAACGCTAAAATTGTTTCTTCCACTAATCGGGCAACAGACATGTCTTTGGTCTTTACCATAATTTCCATTCTTTCCCAATCATGAAGCGTATATTGCTCCTCCTCCATCAAAATTGTAGTAACCTCTCCTGAAAGCTCTGAGTTCAATTGGTTTACAAAAACATCCAGACTTAGCCCTCCTTCTTCATTTAAAGTAGAAATTACCATAGTATACAATTCCTGAAAAAGACCGTTGGTAAAAGCTACCTCATCCTCCTGGAGATCTAAAAATATTTTTTGAAATACCTTAGCTTTCTGTAATTCTGGTTCCATTACCAGCTCCCCTTTCTCATTCTCCTTTAAAACCATATCTTCAAACTCCTCTTCTACTGTTCCATATAGCAGTAAAAGACTAATTATCTTCCGCTCTAATAAAAACTGCTCATCTACTTTTGTCTTAGGGATTTCAGGCTCTCTTACAACCTCCATACCTTTAGGCTTAGAAGGAGCAGCAGGAGTGGCCTTCCCCTCTTTTACCAGGATTTGAGAAAGTGTTGAAAACAATACCTCTTCAGAAATATGCATGATTCGGGAACACTCCTGAATATATATTTCTTGCTGAATTTGATTAGGTATTTTAGCTATGCTAGACACCATATCCTGAATTAGAGTAGCCCTCTTCACAGGATCATTCTTAGCATCTTGGTATAGTAAGGAAGCTTTGAATTCTATAAAATCTTTTGCATTTTCTTCTAAATACTCTTGTAACTCGGTTAAGGAATTCTTACGTGCAAAACTATCCGGATCTTCACCATCTGGAAACATACAAACTTTCACATTCATACCTTGTTCCAGAATAAGGTCTATCCCTCGAATAGATGCACGCATTCCCGCCGCATCGCCATCAAAGAGTACAGTGATGTTTTTGGTAAGTCTGTTAATTAACCTGATTTGTTCTGTGGTAAGCGCCGTTCCAGAAGAAGAAACAACATTTTCAATCCCGGTTTGATGAAACTGAATAACATCGGTATACCCCTCTACCAAATAACAGTTGTCTTCCTTGGCAATCGCCTGCTTCGCGTAATTAATTCCATAAAGAACTTTACTTTTGTGGTAAAGTTCACTTTCGGGAGAATTCAAATATTTAGCAGCCTTTTTATCGTTGGTAAGAATTCTTCCTCCAAAGCCTAAAACTCTACCAGACATGGAGTGAATAGGAAACATTACCCGACCTTTAAATCTGTCGAATTGCTTTTCACCTTTAACAATAGTAAGTCCTGTTTTTTCCAAAAAGTTGAGCTGATATCCTTTTCTTATCGCTTCAGAAGTGAAGGCATCCCACTCGTCCAGACAGTATCCTAGTTCAAACTTTTTAATGGTATCATCGGTGAAGCCACGTTCTTTAAAGTAGCTCAAACCGATAGCTTTTCCTTGCTCAGTTTTTAAAAGGGTGTTCTGAAAATATTTACTAGCAAATTCAGAGACGAGATACATACTTTCACGCTCGTCTGCCTGCTGTTTTTGCTCGTCAGATTGTTCGGTCTCCTCGATTTCAATATTATACTTTTTGGCAAGATACTTAATAGCTTCGGGATAAGTAAAATGCTCATGTTCCATTAAAAATGCAACAACATTGCCGCCCTTTCCGCTGGAAAAGTCCTTCCATATCTGCTTTACGGGAGACACCATAAAACTAGGAGAACGCTCATCGGTAAAAGGGCTTAAACCTTTAAAGTTGGAACCAGATTTTTTTAATTGCACAAAATCTCCGAGAACTTCTTCTACCCGGGCGGTCTCAAATACCTGATCTATAGTGTTTTTTGAAATCAATGTGTTGTGGAAATGTATTATTGAAAGATATCTTCAAATGTAAGAATAAAAAAAGAGAGAACAATTTTCAGAATCCTGAAAACTATTCTCTCTCACAACTTAGCAGATTGTTATTAATCTATATCAAATCTTAGTCCAAAAGAGATGTTTCTTAGCTCAATATTAGGATCTTTAAAGATAGGGCTTAGATCATATTTAGCGTATAGGGCCACTCCCCCTAAACTTACGTAACTACTTAACCCGTAGACTACATCATTTGTATTATAGTCACCTTTTAATTTATCCTTCACTTTATCGCCATCTTCTTTATATTTCAATTTTTGACGTTCCCCAATGTTGATACCCGCATATCCCCCAATTCCAATCTTAAACTTATCGTGCGTAGAATACCTGAAATATTCTTCTCGCTCATCCTTATCAGAGGGACCAAATTCAAAATGTACAGGAATCACCAAGTTATCCATTCTAAATTTCGACTTGTTTAGATCTAGGGGAAATTCTTCTAACTGAGTAAGATCACCATTCTCTACAAAATATCTGTTATCTGTTGGTTTCAACCCATTGAATTGAAATGAAAACCCATATTTTACCCGAAGCCAGTTCGAATTATCAAAAACCCTCGTTTTCCACGCCCAACCAATTTCAAAGAACCTGCTACCGGCCAGTTTAAAATCGGAGTCATCTAAAGAGTTTTCATCAGAAATAGCATTATTAAGACCCACAGCCAATACCAGATCACTACTAGTTCTTCTGTCGTAAGGACGCTTCATCTTGCGATTACTTTGTGAATAATGGATAAGCTTACCATCGCCAAAAATCTCAATGTAATCTCCTCCTTCTTCATCTTTTCGTTGTCTTAAAGCAGCTTCATTTTCCATGATAGCAATTCTATTCTCAATGTTCAATGCATGATATTCTGCAGCTTCCGACTTAAGTTTATCTGCCTCTTCCTGGGTGATGTATTCTCTTTTTAAACGGTATTCGATCCCTTCTAGTTTAATTTTTAATGCAGCTTTCTCCTCGTCGATAATATTCTGCTTTAAAGTTTGAATTCTCGATTCCTTGCTAGCAATAGTATCATTTTGAGCTTGAGCGGTGTACATTGCAATACTCAACAATAAAAGGGTAAGATAAATAGTAATTGTCTTCATGATGATTGTTTTTAACGTCCTCTCACCACCTCTCCTTAAGAGAGGTAGTTTTTGGACTTGATTGATGAATGATTTGTCTATTTAAAGACGATTGATGAATTCGGCTAATTCAAACTTTTTATGATTTAAGCGTTTCTATCACTTAATAATTTCTTGTGGTAACTGCAGTTTTAGCAGCTAAATATTGTTCTTTAAGCACTTCAAAGACTTTTGCTCTAAATGAATCGTCCATTTCCATTTCTGCATTTTCCAATAAACTATTGGCGTTAACCTTACTCAACAGATGTTTAAAATTTTGTTCCTGTTTTATTTTTGAAGTCGCTTGTGCCAGTAACATATCTAATTCTTCGTCAGAAATATCTCCGGTATTATTGGTCTCAATAACATTCTCTGTGAGTCCATGATCTGCTTTTTCCAAACTATTTTGCAATATAGAATCGGTATTTTGATGATAAGGCTTAGCTTCTTTTAAATGTGTACCACTTTCAACCAAGGCCAACAAAGGTTCTCTTTCAGTAATTGGTGTTTTCGCCTCATTCTTCTTCTTAATGGAATTTGCTTTTGAAACTTTCGCCTCTTCAACCACTGCTATTTCTTCTTTAGACACTAACAAGGTATTAGCAGAAACTTTTTTTACGGGGGTTTCGGGCACAGTTTCAACCGGAGTTTCCACTACCTGAGGAGTTGGTTCCACTTTATTAAAGAAGAAACTAAACACCACGATTCCCGCTAAAATTGTTGCAGCTATTCCAAGCCACCAAATGCGCTGTTTCGGCTGCTTTTTCTTTTCTTCAGTTTCTAACATTCCCTGCAACTTATTCCAGCTATTGGCAGAAGGAGTTAGTTCTCGATCTTGAAGCTGCTGCTTCACTGCATTTTCAAATTTATTTGATTCCATAACCCGCACTATTTTCTAATTCCAATTTTTCCTTCAGTATCTTTCTAGCTTTAAATAATTGAGATTTTGAAGTACCCTCAGTTATATTAAGCATATTAGCGATCTCCTGATGCTTATAACCTTCAATGGCATACATTACAAAAACCACTTTATAGCCTTCGGGCAAAGCATCTATGAGTTGCTGTATGTGATCTACTTCCAGTTGTGAAACCACATTATTAGAGTGCATCACATTCTTTTCAAAGACCTCTTCACTAAATTCAAGCTGTTTTTTGCTCCTTAGAAATGAGATCGATTCCCGAATCATGATTCTTCTAATCCAACCTTCAAAGCTTCCTTCTCCCTTAAAATCATTGAGATGTGTGAACACCTTAAAAAAGCCATTCAACATAACTTCTTCGGCATGATGTATATCTTTAACATACATTCTGCAAACCGACAGCATCTTTCCAGAATAAGTATCATATAATTGCTGCTGTGCCTGCCGGTTATTCTTGGCAGCACTGTCAATTAAATGAGTTTCCTCCTTAAAAAGAGCTATTACTTTCACTAAGTTTCTATTAAAGGCCTTCTATATATAAAGACGCAAAGAAGTTACAAAAGGTTGCCTAGGTGTATTTTATTTTATCCAAAAAGTTGATTATTTCTTTTATAAAAATCAAAAAAAACACTCGTAGCCTAAATATTACAAGGGTTTAAGACATTTAAAAAAAACAGAGGTAACTTAAAAAATTATTTTTTACGTTCAATAACGTAATTCACCATGAGAATAAGTGAATCTTTAAAGGGAGAGTTTGGGTAACTACCTAATATAGAAAGTGCTTCTTGCTGGAATTCCTTCATTTTAGTCACTGCGTAATCTAAGCCGCCACGAGCTTTTACCAGCGAAATGACTTCATTTACACGCTTTTTATCTTTATTATGGTTTTTAACTGAATTAATGATCCACTTCTTTTCCTTTGGTTCAGAATTATTGAGCGCATAGATAAGCGGTAAGGTCATTTTCTGCTCTTTAATATCAATGCCGGTAGGTTTTCCAATCTTTTCGCCACCATAATCAAATAAGTCATCTTTTATTTGGAAAGCCATCCCTATAAGCTCTCCAAACCTTCTCATCTTTTCGATCTCTTCAGAATCTGGTTTTACAGACGCTGCACCTAAAGCACAACAAGCCGCAATAAGCGTTGCGGTTTTTTGGCGAATGATATCATAATAGATATCTTCGGTAATATCGAGTTTTCGGGCTTTTTCAATTTGAAGTAATTCTCCTTCACTCATTTCTTTAACAGCCACAGAAATGATCTTCAATAAATCGAAATCATTATTATCTATAGAAAGTAATAAACCTTTAGAAAGCAGATAATCTCCAACTAAAACGGCGATCTTATTTTTCCATAATGCATTAATACTGAAAAAACCACGCCTTCTATTCGAATCGTCTACAACATCATCATGTACTAAAGTTGCTGTATGAATAAGTTCTATTACTGAAGCTCCGCGATAAGTACGTTCATTCACAGTTCCTTCCGATACCATTTTAGCCACCAAGAACACGAACATAGGTCGCATTTGCTTCCCTTTTCGATTTACTATGTAATGAGTGATGCGGTTAAGTAAAGCTACTTTAGAAGACATGGATTCGAAGAACTTTTTTTCAAAAAGTTCCATTTCCTTCTCTACCGGCAATTTTATTTGTGAGATAACCTTCATAAGGGTTTCAAATATAGCTAAAGATTATCTTATTTACAGGTCTGTATTTATTATGATGATTTATTTGCCAATTGCCCACAAGCTGCATCAATATCTTTCCCTCTCGATCTTCTTACTGTTACGGTAATTCCGTTACGCTCCAGCATAGATTCATACATAACAGTGGCTGCCGAAGAAGCTTGCTGAAAAACACCATCGTCTATAGGATTATACTCTATAATATTTACTTTACATGGTACATATTTACAGAATTTCACCAGCGCTTCAGCGTCTTTACGAGTATCATTAATTCCTTCCCAGATAATATATTCGTACGTGATCCGGCTCTTTGTTTTAGCATACCAATATTCTAATGCTTCACGTAGTTCGGCTAAAGGGAAAGTTTCATTAAAAGGCATGATGGTGGTTCTCACTTCATCAATTGCAGAGTGTAAAGAAACTGCCAATTTGATCTTGGTTTCATCATCTGCCAGTTTTTTGATCATTTTAGGAACTCCGGAAGTCGAAATGGTAATTCGCTTAGAAGACATTCCTAAACCTTCTTTGGAAGTGATCTTTTCTACAGCCTTCATCACATTATTATAGTTCATAAGAGGTTCTCCCATCCCCATGAAAACAATGTTTGAAAGAGGTTTATCGAAATACAACCTACTTTCATTATCTATAGCCACTACCTGATCGTAGATCTCGTCGGGATTCAGATTTCGCATTCTTTTTAGAGTTGCAGTAGCGCAAAATTTACAATCCAAACTACATCCAACCTGAGAAGAGACGCAGGCGGTAGTTCTTTTAGGTGTAGGAATAAGAACAGATTCTACAGTAAGGTTATCATGTAGTTTAACTGCATTTTTTATTGTACCATCGCTACTACGCTGCATTTGGTCTACGCGAATGTGATTGATCACAAAATTTTCTTCCATCATTTGGCGTGTAGCCTTAGAGATATTGGTCATATCCTCAAAACTATGCGCACTCTTACTCCATAGCCATTCATAAACCTGAGAACCACGAAATGATTTATCGCCCTGAGCGACAAAAAAGTCCTGAAGTTGCTGTTTGGTTAAAGCCCGTATATCTTTCTTCTTATCTTTCACAGTGCAAAAGTAAGAAGAATTAGAAGATTAAAAGAATAAACTAAAAATGAAGAATTAAATATGGAAAAACCGGCTATACAACATGGTTTCAAAAAAAAACCACGAATTACAAATTGTAATTCGTGGTTTTAAATTATTCTAAGAATATGTTTAGATAATTAACATAGCATCTCCATAGCTATAGAAATTATATTTTTCCTTGATCGCTTCAGCATACGCTTTCTTCATAAAATCATGACCTGCAAAAGCAGATACCATCATCATAAGTGTAGACTTAGGAGTATGGAAATTCGTTATCATACAATTTGCGATACTGAAATCGTACGGAGGGAATATAAATTTATTGGTCCATCCGCTAAATTCATTTAAAGTATGATTAGAAGAAACAGAACTTTCAAGAACTCTCATTACAGTTGTTCCTACGGCACAAATTCTTCTTTTTTCTTCAATGGCTTTATTAATTACAGTAGTTGCAGCAGAATCGATATATGCTTCTTCACTGTCCATTTTATGTTTAGAAAGATCTTCAACCTCAACAGGGCTAAAAGTTCCTAATCCAACATGTAGCGTTACTTCGGCAAAATCTATCCCTTTTATCTCTAAACGTTTCAGTAAATGTTTAGAAAAGTGCAATCCTGCAGTTGGAGCAGCTACAGCACCTTCCTTTTTGGCGTAGATAGTTTGATATCTTTCCTGATCTTCCGGCTGTACTTCTCTCTTAATATATTTAGGAAGCGGCGTTTCACCTAATTCCTGTAATTTCTTTCTGAATTCCTGATAAGAACCATCATATAAAAAACGAAGTGTTCTACCTCTAGAGGTTGTATTATCTATAACTTCTGCTACCAAGCTTTCATCTTCTCCAAAATAAAGCTTGTTACCAATTCTAATTTTTCTAGCAGGATCTACAAGTACATCCCATAATTTTGTTTCCGGATTAAGTTCTCTTAACAAAAACACTTCAATACGCGCTCCTGTTTTTTCCTTATTTCCGTATAATCGTGCAGGAAATACTTTGGTATTATTCAAAACCATAACATCGTGCGGTTCAAAATAATCCATAAGATCCTTGAATAATTTATGCTCAATTGTCTGGTCTTTTCTGTTAAGAACCATTAAGCGCGCTTCATCTCTGTTTTCGGCAGGATACTCGGCTAAAAGTTCTGGTGGCAGATCAAAACCAAATTGTGAAAGTTTCATTCCCATAGTTCAATTTTTAAAGGCTGCAAATATACAACCTCAAGATAGGGGTTGTCAAGTAAATGCCTATTTATTTAATAAATGATTAGTTATCATGCTGTTTCACCTCAAATTTCAAGGCTTTTAAATGTTCCCAAAATTCGGGATACGATTTCGAAACCACCTCGGCATCATTAACCAGTAAGCTGGTTTTTAAAGCTAGGGGAGCAAAGGCCATGGCCATTCGATGATCATTGTAAGTAGCTACCTGCACATTCTCCTTTAAACTGGCACATGACAGTAATTGAAGATTATCGTTAGTAATATTTACTGTAGCTCCAAACTTTTCCATTTCATTTTTAAGTGCCTGAAGCCTATCAGTCTCTTTTATTTTCAAAGTATGAAGTCCGCTTAAGTTGCATTCTATTCCCAAACCTAAGCAAGTAACGGCAATTGTTTGAGCAAGATCTGGCGTATTTTTAAGATCCAGCCCTAGCCGCAACGGTTTCTTATGAGAGACCTTTTTCAAACTGATAGCATTTTCATGGAAAGTTGTTTCAACTCCCAACTGCTTATAGATATTCGCTACATTTGAATCTCCCTGCAAACTTTCGTTTCTATAATTGGAAAGTTTGATCTCTGCATCTTCGCTTAAAGCTACCAGGCTGTAAAAATATGATGCCGAACTCCAATCGGACTCTACATGTAAGGTTTTATTCAAAACTTTTGCCCTTGGCTCTATTACTATGCGCTGTGGTTCTAACCTAGCTTCAATTCCAAAATGCTGAAGAATGTCTATAGTCATAGAGATGTAGGGAGCCGATGTTAATGGCCCCTCTAAATCGATAACTAAACCTTCTGGCAAGGATGGCGCGATAAGCATTAAAGCCGAGATATATTGACTACTAATATTTGCTTTTAACTTCACCTCATTACAGGTAAGTTTCTTTCCTTGAATACGCAAAGGAGGAAATCCTTCATTTACTACATATTCTATATTTGCACCCATAGATCTTAGAGCGTCCACTAGTAATTTAATTGGGCGTTCCTTCATTCTCTCACTCCCCGTAAGAATAAAATTGCCTCCCTCATATACGGCCAGGTATGCGGTTAAAAATCGCATTGCTGTCCCGGCATGATGTATATCTATTGTACCACTGGCTTGGCTTAAAGCCTTTTTAAGCACCTTGGTATCATCACTGTTAGACAGGTTTTCTATCTTAATGGATGGATATACTGCCTGTAAAATAAGTACTCTATTAGATTCACTTTTAGAGCCTGTTATTTGCAGATCACCCGATAACTTAGTTCCGGGATGTGATATTTGAATGTTCATGAATTTTGACTTAGGTGTTACCTTTATTCAAAACTACTGATTTTTTATTGGTCTCTCTGCTCCTTTTTCATCTTAGACATGAACTGTCCAAAAGAAACTATAAAACCATATACTAAAGCCGATAAAAAACATATAATTACAAATCCCACCCATTGCCCGTCGGCCAGTTTTTCATCATAAAAATCAGAAAAATTAAATCCGTAGAAAAAAAGTATTGTCACAATTAGATATATGCTAACGAAAGCTACGCCCATTCCAGCTACCGATTTCCAGAAGGATTTATTATTGATAATTTCTTTGAACATTGCCTACTTCAGTTTTTCGTTATTTTGGTGTCTATCATGATCACGTTTGGTCTTCAAATCCAATTTCTTATCAAACGCATCCTGAAGATCTATCCCGGTCTGATTGGCAAGACAAAGCACTACAAACAATACATCTGCAAGTTCTTCTCCCAAGTCTTTATTCTTATCGCTTTCCTTTTCGCTTTGCTCCCCATATCGGCGAGCAATGATACGAGCTACCTCTCCTACCTCTTCGGTTAATTGGACCATATTGGTAAGCTCATTAAAATAGCGCACCCCGTGCTCCTTAATCCAGTTATCTACTTCCAGTTGAGCGTTCTTTATTTTCATCTTGTAATTTAGTTAATACGATGGTCTCTGAATTTTTTAAAACCATTTCACTGTAAAATGTTTTCAAAGACTCATAATCATTTGTTGTAAAAACCACAGAGTTCATGTGTAATTCTGAAGTTATCCTGATATAATTTCCACTTTGCAAAATTATGAATTTATATAATCCTTGCCCCCCATTTAGCTCAATCATTTTACTTTCAGGCAAAGATGTTACCTCATAATTATCAGGCACCTTAATATAAACTGTTTTCGACTCCATCGAGGGATATTTGAAAAAGATTGGGTAAAGTCTTTCTTCTGCTTTGAATGGATTATTGTTTTGAGCGAGAAAGAACATGGGTTTCATATAAATATTCTCATTGATTTTTTCAATTCCATTTTTAAGTGTAAAATGATATTTCTGTGTGAGATCTTCATAAAGTGCATCTCTGTTTTCTACCTCAACATCCTGAATAATAATGTCACCTTTTCCTTCTTCCAGTTCTTTAAGAAAATCATCCGAGCTCATTTCTGAATACGTGTCTCGAAATTCCTTTGCGAAATGCCCATTGTCGATTTTTGTAAAACTTCCCGAAATGTCTAAATTATCTTCAAACTCAATTTTTAATATTTGCTTTGAATCTGAAATACCTGAATTCATTAGATCGACTAACTCGGAAGTCCCATCCTTTTTCACCATTCTACCCAACCAATTACTAGCATGTTGAGGCAAAATATTAGGTTCTGAATTCTCATCGGTAGCATCTAACAATAGAATTTGGCCATTCACCTTTACAGATGCTACTACATAATTGAATCCTTTTCTGGTTGGATAAACCGGAACTCCATTATTCCTGGTACTTAGTAAAACCGGGTTGGCATCTAGGCCGGCATAACGTAGCATTGCAGTTAACATCAAATTTATATCTCCAACATTACCAACCCCATCTTTATAGGCGTCTTTCACTCCATTTTCAGCGTAATATCCCAAGTAATCGTTCCATTTAACTTTAGACTTGATAAAATCGAGGATTGCAATCGTTTTTTCCCTGTCTCCTATTTTACCTGCCAAAACCGTTTTAAGATCATCATCAAAATAGCCTGTCTTATCTAATTGACCTCCAAAACCAGAAGCTAAATTGATCTTGTGAACTACATTTTCCCAGCTTTCGGCATAATTTTCTAAGGTAGAGTTAGGATACTTTATATATACTAATTCCATTTTAAGAAACCCGGCATAATTATTAAGATTATCCAAAAAAGGCTCACTTTTTAAAGCTGGAATATTTTCTTTATTTATCTCATAGATCTCTTCTTTATAATCTACTTTTTGTCTACTTGTAGAATGTGAGACAACTTTCCCACCACTTCTATTCACTTCGGTAATCGTGAAACTTCCTCTACCAGATTTTTTATCCAAATTATAAGCAATAGTACTTCTTGCATTGAAATGAGTATTGAATTTATAATATTCAGGAATTGACACCTCAAAATTCAATTTTTGAATAGGAATGGTATATTGTAATGGTATATCATCTATAGAAGTAATAAATGGGGATATTCTGGTATATTTAAATTCTATTACGCTCCCTTCCTGTATCGCCGGCATGGTAAATTTCACCTTATTACGATATTTGTTGACTTCTTCTTCAAAAATACCATCCTTATCCAGCTTGACCGAACGCAGTTTTCCGTCTACCATATTATAGGTTTCTCCTTTTAAGCCCGTTATTTTCTCCTTGCTATTTCCAGAGACATAGACTTCAATATCTCTGGTAGCCCAATCGAAGCCTTCCTTATTGTAAATCTTTACGCGCTCATATATTTCCTCTACCAGTTCAAAACCTTTTTCTTTGGAGAATTCATAAGACAGGTTTTGTTCTCTATATAGTACAACTGCATTCGCTTCCGGATCAGCTTCAAAAGAAGTGGATTTCACCTCCTCTTCGGAAACCTTTCCATAACGGAAATCCTGTGCATTACTGGTAAGAGCAACTAGTATTAAACAATAACTTAAGTAGATTTTTTTCATGGGGAATTATTTATTGATAACTGTTATAACTGCTTTTTGATTATTATATACGTTTACTTGATTCATGAATTCTCGGAAAGCTTCGTATTCCTCTTTTTTCCATACCCCATCTCTTAATACGTACTTTCTGGAAACTTTTATTTTATTTAGATCTTGAGGTTCTACCTTAAAACTATAACTACCAAATTGGTTTTCAATCTCCTTCGATTGTGGAAGTGTTTCAATTCCGTAATTCTCAGGTAATTCTATTGTAAATTCATCGATTACCGTCTTACCTCGTGAAATTTCCAAGGGGTACTGTCTGGTGCTATATCTCGGTGCATTTTCCGTTTCAACTTTAAAAATGCTTAAAGGAACCAGAATACGCGAGCCTGCATTGGTTCCAAAATGGGATCCTGAGAGCTTCAAATTTTCTTCAAAACTCCTTTCTTTTTTATGATTCTTAAAATTGATCGCTTTAATTTCAAGGTATTTTAAATGCCCTAGCAAATTCTTATAATAGGTTTTCTGTCTTTTTTCAGTAATTTGCTGTAAGCCATAATAATTTCCATATTCCACCCCGAAAGTATTTCTACTTCCTTCTGCAGTAAAAAGCCCATCTTTTTCTAAAGTAATAGTAGCTAGAGTTTTAGTAATATTCTCTTCGGTATTATACTTCTTAGTTTTAACAATCTCTCCACCAGTGGGCTTTACAAGAAGCACATTCCTGTTATCTGTAAAATCACCCAGATAATTAAAAGGGTGCGTTTGGCTGGTACATTCCAGCCATACATCTTCATTTTCCTGCGGAATATTCAATATAACATGGTTTCCCTGCATGGAAGCGAAGTCTGCATCAATATCGCGTTTCTCCTCGCCTGCATATACCACTGTGTAATACGAAGTGATTCCCTGACTTTCCAGAATAGATTTTGTGTAATTGGTGAGTGCTTTGCAATCTCCATAACCCAGATCGTCAACTTCCATGGCGAGCATTGGCATCCACCCACCAATTCCTAACTGAATGCTGATATATCTGGTTTTATTTTGAACATACTGATAAATGATCCTTGCTTTTTCAAGTGTGTCTATTACACCTTTAGTAAGCATATTTATATCTGAAATAGTTTTGCCGGAAAGTTGATTTCTGTGCTTCAATAAATTTTCATACTGCCACTTTCCGAAATCTGACCAATTTTCTGCTTCCCCCGTTACTCCCACTAAGGAAAACTGATTAAGGGCGACTTTCACTTTTGGAGTAATGCTCTTTAAAGAAGGGCTTAAATCTTCAGCCTCATAAGCTGCTAAGTTCCTAACTTCATAATGAACATTATAATTAGAAGTGGAGCTGGTTATGGTATCGCCCAGATTTTCTTCTTTAACTCTTAAGGCTATGTTTTTGGGATTATTAATTTTGTAAGAGGAAAACTGGACACTCTGGTAGTAATTATCAATTGGTGTCCATGAACGTATAAAAACGGTACTATTGGTAAGTATCTCACTATTATACTCTATGGTATATGGATATTCTAAAGGAGTATAATCTAGGTAACTAATTCTATTATCACTATACAGATCGTTAGAACTTACCCCACTAACATCTTTAAAATCTCTTTGCTTAAACTCCTTAATCTTCTCACCCTTAGCATTGTAAACTACAACTTTTTGCTTTTTAATCCTGGAATTCTCATCGTAATACTCCCCTGTTGAAACTTGATCGTCTCCGGAAGAATTTAAAACTGTGATCACCTTTTTGCTATGGATGGTCATTTTGTCTAGATCATCGATATCAACAACAACCTCTTCCGCTCTTAAAACGGTGTTGGCATTAAGTATTAATTTTAATGGAATTTCAGAAATCGGAAATTGAATATCTTGACTATAGGAAATAGTAGTGCATCCTGCTATTAGCAGAATAAAAAGGAATTTAAATCTCATTTTAGTAAAAAAATTTTCCTAAAATTAGACTTTAATTAACAATTTGCAAATTATTCCCGATTTTTAGAATCAATTAAAATAGTAACCGGACCATCGTTTATTAAGCTAATTTTCATATCGGCACCAAATATTCCAGTACCCACCTTCTTTTGAAGTATCGTTTCTAACTCATTTATAAACTGCTCGTACAAAGGGATAGCAACTTCTGGTTTCGCAGCTTTAATATAGCTGGGTCTATTTCCTTTTTTGGTACTGGCATACAATGTAAACTGGCTAATTACCAAAGCTTCTCCTTCTATATCAAGAAGCGACCGATTCATTACCCCTGCTTCATCATTAAAAATTCGCATTTTAACAACTTTCCCGCAAAGCCATTGTATGTCTTCTAAAGTATCATTTTCTTCAATCCCAACTAAAAGCAGCACACCTGTCCCAATTTCTGAATTGATTTTATTTTCAATAGTGACAGACGCTTGAGATACTCTTTGCAAAACTATTCTCATTCCTATTCCTCACTATAATTATCAACTCGGTATTGCTGCTCATCTTCACCCGACATAATTTGCAGGTAACTCTTGTACCTGGACCAGGCAATTGTTCCATTTTCTAAACCTTCTTTCACAGCGCATTTTGGCTCTTCAATATGAAGACAGTTATGGAATTTACAATCCTGTTTTACCGCAAAGAATTCAGGAAAATAATTTCCCAGCTCTTCCTTCTCCATCTCCACCACTCCAAATCCTTTAATACCGGGCGTATCAATTATTCGTGCATCAAAAGAGAGATCGTACATTTCAGCAAAAGTAGTTGTGTGTTGACCTTGTTTATGTTGCGCACTAATTTGAGAGGTTTTAAGATCTAAAGAAGGCTCTAAGGCATTTATTAAAGTAGACTTTCCCGTGCCACTATGCCCTGAGAACATACTCGTCTTTCCTATCATCATCTCCTTTACCTTATCTATATTCTTTCCTGTCTTAGCCGAAATCCCAATACATTCGTAGCCAATATTTCTATAGAGTGCTGCCAGATATTTTATTTCATCGGTTTCTTCAGGCGTATACGTATCAATTTTATTGAATAATAAGATGGTTTTTATATGATAGGCCTCAGCTGTAACCAGAAATCTATCAATAAAAGTAGTGAAGGTAGGAGGATTATTTAGGGTGACTAATAGAAAAGCCTGATCTATATTGGAAGCAATAATATGTGTTTGCTTAGAAAGGTTTACCGACTTTCTAATAATATAATTATCACGTTCTTCTATAGTTTTTATTACTCCAAAAACATCATCTCCGGTTTCTTCAAGATCAAATTCCACCTTATCTCCAACTGCCACAGGGTTAGTGCTTTTAATTCCCTTCATTCGGAATTTACCTTTAATCCGGCAATTATAAACTTTTCCTTCAGCAGTTTTTACTAGGTACCAACTCCCAGTAGATTTGTAGACTACACCCTTCATATCGTTCTTAAAAAAATCTTAAAATTCAACTCTTTATTAAATCCTTTTTAACATATATTTGATTTTACAATCAAAAAAACATCAATTATGTACAAAACTACACTTAAATTATTCATTGCAACATTATTTGTTATTTCTAGTGTTACGGGGTATGCCCAAACCAACCTTTTTGAACATCCTAATTTTGAAGAATTAGCTAAAGAACATACAATAATTGCAATCCTTCCTTTTGATGCCAAGGTTACCTTAAGACCTAAACAAATGAAAGATATTACTCCGGAGCAGCTTTTGGATATGGAGAAAAGTGAAGGTTTAGCTATACAGCAATCTATGTATACCTGGTTTTTACAAAGACAAAAAAGAGGATCTCTAACTATTAGTGTTCAGGACCCTAAAAAGACCAATGCCTTATTAAGTAAAAATGAAATGGAAAAGCTTTCTTTATATACCCCCGAAGAACTTGCCGAGCTTTTAGAAGTTGATGCAATTATTACGGGGACGTTTGAAACAGATAAACCAATGTCTGATGGAGCTTCAATCGCGCTAGGACTGCTTGTAGGTTTTTGGGGAAGTACCAATTCTGCCACAATTAATATGAGCGTAAATAACGCAGCAAATGGAGAGTTACTTTGGAACTACAACAAGCGCGTTTCTGGAGGTCTAGGAAGCAGCACCGATTCTCTTATAAACACTCTAATGAGAAAAGCTTCCAGGCGTTTGGCATACACCAAATAATGTTTTCGATTATTGTAAATAAAAAAACCTCACATAAATATGTTGAGGTTTTTTTATTTCTGCTAAATGAATAATTTTACTATTCGCTTATAATCTTTTTCTGATGATTGATAGATTCCTGATGAATCGCCTTGAACATCTTTAGAACGAATTCTTCGCTCAAACCTTGTTGTTCTCCCTCTAAAATCATTTTTCCTAAGATCTCATTCCAACGTGAAGTCTGTAAGATTGCTACGTTCTGGTTCTTTTTGATCTTTCCAATTTCATCTGAAATTTTCATTCTTTTTGAAAGCGTTTCCAATAGCTGATGATCGGCAATATCAATTTTAGCACGCAGGTTTTTTAGGTTATTTTGAAATTCTTCATTCTCCCCTACTTCTTTTCTAATCTTTAGATCTTTCATGATCTGGATAAGAGTAGCTGGGGTGATTTGCTGTGCAGCATCACTCCAGGCATTATCAGGATCGTAATGAGTTTCAATCATTAATCCGTCGTAATTTAGATCTAGTGCTGTCTGACTTAGGTCAAAAATAAGGTCTCTTCTTCCTGCAATATGCGAAGGATCTAATATTAATGGTAGATCTGGGAATTTATTTTGTAAATCGATAGCGATCTGCCATTCCGGATTATTACGGTATTTAGTTTTCTCATATGCTGAAAACCCTCTGTGAATAACCCCCAAATTCTTAATATCGGCAGTATATAAACGCTCTACAGCTCCAAGCCACAATGAAAGATCTGGATTCACCGGGTTTTTCACCAAGACAGTTTTATCGGTGCCCTTCAGAGCATCTGCGATCTCTTGTACAATAAATGGTGAAACCGTAGTTCTTGCCCCAATCCACAAGATATCTACATCATGTTTTAAAGCCAGTTCAACATGATTAGGATTCGCAACTTCGGTAGTGGTTAACATCCCCGTTTCCTCCTTTGCAGTCTGCATCCATTTTAAACCTAAAGCCCCAACACCTTCAAAGTTACCGGGTCTTGTACGTGGTTTCCAAATTCCTGCACGAAGCACACTTACATCACTGTCTTTTAGCTGATGGGCGATCTTTACTACCTGCTCTTCGGTCTCCGCACTACACGGACCGGCAATTACCAATGGGTGGTCCAAATTGAATTTCTTTAACCAATCCCCTAATTCTTTCTTATTTTCCATTTTAATCGATTTCTATAATTAATGTTTTAGTTAATTCCGTTTAATATTGCTTTAATGTGGTTAGTTCTCTCCATCTCCTTATAAACCTCTTTGAAATCATCCTCTTCTATAAGCTTCTTGAAGTTCGTTAAATTATGAATGTATTCATCTAATATTTCCACTACGTTTTCTTTATTCTGCTCAAAAATAGGTGACCACATTGCCGGCGAACTTTTAGCAAGTCGTACTGTTGAAGCAAATCCGCTTCCTGCGAGATCAAAGATATTACGCTCATTCTTTTCCTTTTCCAACACAGTTTTCCCTAGCATAAAGGAGCTTATGTGAGAAAGATGCGACACATAGGCAATATGCCTGTCATGAGATTTTGCATCCATATAACAGATTCTCATTCCCAAACGCTGAAAAATATCTAATGCTCGCTCCTGAAATTTAAAAGCTGTTTTCTCCACCTCACAAATAATGTTGGTCTTATTTCTATAAAGATTGGAAATTGCTGCTTCCGGCCCTGAGAACTCTGTACCGGCAATTGGATGAGCCGCCAGGAAATTTCTTCGTTTTTCATGCTGAATAACCGCTTCGCAAAGCTTTCCTTTTGTAGAACCTGTATCTATAACCAAAGTTTGCTCCCCAATTTTATCCAGTATCGTTTTAACTAAGTGGATACTCACATCTACAGGCACTGCTACTATAGCAATATCGCTTGTAGAAACATCATCAAGATCGGCTATTTCATCAATGATCCCCAAACTAAGGGCTTTTTCCAAATGAAGAGGTTCTGTATCTACTCCCACTAATTGTACATCTGGATATGCATTTCGAATATCCAAAGCAAATGAGCCCCCTATTAATCCTACTCCAATTATATGAACTCTCATTTTGTAACTCTTTTTATTGCTTCTTTAATTGTTTCTTCGGGTGTACAAAGTGAAAAGCGAATATATCCTTCCCCCTGACTTCCAAATATGAATCCCGGAGTTGCAAACAAATCATGTGTATGTAATAATTGATCTACAAATACCTCGGAAGTTGTTCCCACCGGTACTTTTGCCCAAACGAACAATCCTGTTTGTTCCGGTGCAGGCTTGCAATTTAAAGCTGCAGCCAGTTCTAAAACCAATTCTTTTCTTGTGGAATACACTTCATTTAAAGAATTAAACCACTCTTTTGGCAACCTTAAAGCTATGGCAGCCCCCGCCTGTAAAGGATAGAACATTCCACTATCCATATTAGATTTCACTTTCAATACATTGCTTAAAAACTTTTCATTTCCGCATAACATTCCAATACGCCAACCCGCCATATTAAAGCTCTTGCTAAGTGAATTAAGTTCTAACACTACATCTTTAGCTCCTTCTACTTCTAAAATGCTTTTTGGATGTTCATTTAAAATGAAGCTGTAAGGGTTGTCATTAACAATTAAGATATGATGCTCTTTCGCAAAAGCAACCAGGTCTTTAAACACCTTATCTGTAGCCGAGGCCCCGGTTGGCATATGCGGATAATTAACCCACATCAGCTTTACCTTACTTAGGTCTCTTTTCCCCAAGCTTTCAAGATCAGGCAGCCAATTCCCGGCTTCATCCAGATCGTAATTAACAGCTGTGGCACCTACCAATTTTGTTACTGAAGAATAAGTTGGATATCCGGGATTTGGGATTAATACCTCATCTCCTTCATTCAAAAAAGCCATAGAAATATGCAGAATTCCTTCTTTGCTTCCCATTAAAGGCAAGATCTCATTTTCAGGATCCAGCGCTACATTATAATGAGATTTGTAAAATTCCTGAATGGCATTTCGAAAATCGGTAGTGCCCTTATATGGCTGATACTGGTGTGCTGCCGAGTTTGTAAGCGCCTTATTTAAACCTTCCACAACCTGAGGTGGTGGAGGCAGATCCGGACTACCAATTCCTAAATTTATAATGGGTTTCCCCTGAGCCTCCAGCGCACGCACTTCTCTCAACTTCGAAGAGAAATAGTATTCCTGCACCTGGTTTAATCTATTGGCCTGAATCATTATAAGCTATTTTTGTAGGTTCCTAATATTTTTAATTGTTCTGTCATCACTTCCAAGATTTCCATGGCCTTTAAAAACTCTTTATAATCTTCAAAGGTCACATCCACGAAAAAAGAATATTTCCAGGGAGTTTCAATAATAGGCATGGATTGGATCTTGGTCATATCCAAGTTAAAATCTCTAATTATATTTAATACTGAAACAAGGCTTCCTCGTTTACTCTCCAGTTCAAATTTTAAAGAAGCCTTGTCTATTTTAACGCCATTCGGTTCTTTTTGCTTGGTGCTTATAATGAGGAATCGGGTAGCGTTGCTTTTTTTGGTATGAATACTCTCTGCAAGTATTTCTAATCCAAAGATCTCTGCGGCGGTTTTACTTGCAACCGCGGCTACTCCTTTCGATTGCTTCTGAGAAATTCGTCTGGCAACCTCGGCAGTATCTTCATCTTCAATTAATTTAATATGAGGATAACCTTTAAAGAATTCTTTACACTGAAGTAATGCCATCGGGTGAGAATATACCTTCTTAATAGCGGCAATGTCCTGACCTGGAAGTGCCATCAAATTCATATTAATAGGAATGTAATGCTCCCCCACGACTTTTAAATTATGCTCATCAATCAAGGCATAATTAGGAAGAATAGACCCTGCAATAGAATTTTCTATAGCCATAACTGCTTCCTGAGATTCTCCCGCAACAAGTCTATTTACCAGTTCATGAAACGTCATGCATTCCTGAATGTTCACATCTGGCCCAAAATATTCCTGTGCCACCAAATGATGAAAAGAACCTTGTACTCCCTGAATTCCTATAATTTTGTCCATTTTAAAATTGAAATAAAAAAAAGGTCCTGATTTAGAAAATCAGGACCTTTTATATATAATTCATTATTTTAATTACACAGCGCTCCCGATTCTATCTCTATAAAAGAAATAAAAATAATAGAATGCGTTCCAAGTAATTAAATTGCTCATTGTTCTAATTGAATAAAGCTAATTTATAATTTATATTTAATAATCGTACAAAAAAAATACTTTTTATACGAAAACGGTTTCGGCAACTTTCTAATTTTGAAGAAAGAAAGCTTTAAGCTCATCATATTTAATTTCATATAAAGAAATTTATATTTATCTGCTTACTTTTGACAAAAGTGAATTCATGTCTATTTTAGTCCAAAATATATCGAAGTTCTACGCAGCACAAAAAGCGCTGGACAATATTTCTTTCAGTATTCAAAAGGGAGAGATCGTTGGGTTTCTAGGGCCAAATGGTGCCGGAAAATCTACTCTAATGAAAATACTTACAGGCTATATTTCACCATCAGAAGGATCGGCGAGCCTAAATGATATTTCATTAAAGGACGATCTAAAGGCTATTCAACAAAACATTGGGTATTTGCCTGAGCATAACCCTTTATACACCGAGATGTATGTGAGGGAATATTTGTCTTTTAATGCTTCAGTATATAAAATCGATAAAAAGAGAATAGAGGAAGTAATTGCTCTTACCGGATTGCTCCCCGAAGCAAATAAAAAGATCGAGCAGCTCTCTAAAGGCTATCGCCAGCGGGTAGGACTTGCTGCGGCATTATTACATGACCCTGCAGTATTGATTTTAGATGAACCCACAACTGGTTTAGATCCAAATCAGTTAACAGAAATAAGAAACCTAATTTCAACTATTGGAAAAGAGAAGACCATCTTTCTCTCTACACATATTATGCAGGAGGTGGAAGCTATTTGCGACAGGGTGATCATTATTAATAAGGGGAAGATCGTTGCCGATAAGAAGATGAAGGAGCTGAGAGATGAGAATGAACAGATTATTCAAGTTGAATTTGATTATCGAATTGAAGAAGTTGCTTTAAATGCCTTACCTCATTTAATAGTTGCCAAGAACATTGGCGGCTTTCATTATGAATTGAAATTTGACACTACAAAAGATATGCGGCCGGCGGTATTCGATTTTGCTCATGATAACGGTTTAAAAACGCTTCAGCTCAACCGAAAAACAAAAAATCTGGAAACGCTTTTCGCCGAATTGACAAGCGGGCAATAGATTTTTAAAAAAGCTTATTATTCAACCTAAGAGACTAATTATCAAGGCACTTCAAAAATAAGTTTTCCAGTATAAAATTCTTCCACATTAACTATTGGGGGACGATTTTTAGCAATAACGTCTCCACTGCTTCTAATTTCTCCTTTTATAGATTTTTGAGGATTCACGATCATTTTATTGGTTCCACGATGAAAGATCTCATAATTCTGAACTATTAAATCTGTGGCTTCTAATCTGCCATCTCCGGCAGCAAAAAACGCATTAAAATTCTCTGCCTTTCCTTTAAGAAAATAGTTAGACACATTATCATTAGTAATGCGAAGCGATTGTACATGCAGATCCAGAATAAAATCGCCATCGGTATGAATGGAAAGATCGTCTTCCTGATTCACGGAGCGCAGCCAGAGATTATCTAATTTCAACTGTCCTATACTCTCCACCGCACTCCCGCTGCTGTTTTGAAGCCAGGTTAAATTAGGAAGCGTAACATATACCTTAGTAAGATCATACTCCCGAAAAAGATTGCAGGAATTTTCATTTCTAATACTTAAGCGATTATTTTCAACACTTACCGATACATCCTTGCGTAAATTTTTACCTGTCTCTATCACTATCTTTTGAACGGGCCCCTGCTCTATAAAAAGCTTCACTCTTTCGTAAACAATAATTTCGTTAAATGGCGCCACCTCTACTTCATCTATTACAATATCGCCAGCTTTTTTAAAACAACCCGGTGCATCTTCTGTATCACAACTACAAATGAATAAAAGAGAAAATATTATAAAGTACAGCTTTTTCATAGTATAAATTTTACTGAAGCGCTTCATTTTATCTTTGCTATTTCTCATGATCTATAATCTATACCCGAGAGAAAATTCTACTGCTTCAGCATTGGCAGCATGAGAACGAACTGTTACCGATGCCCATAAATGCTCAGATATTTTTCGCTCCAGTCCTAATCTGTTATAAACTCTTTCCACATAATTATCATAAGGATAGTACGCATAATATCCCAGTTGAGTAATAAGCGACATTTTATTGAAGGTTAGCTTATGTCCTACAAATACACCCACTCGCTTCGCATCTTCATCTCCTTCTGTTTTTCCCTGTGGAAAGGCTACCGACTGATAATAAATGAATTCTTCTAAAGCTTTCGAAAAGAATACCTCAGCTCCCGCCTGCAACGTGCTCTTTTTATTGATCACCTTATCAGCATAAGTCGATATAGTTAAAAAAGGATATTGCTTAGAGCCAATAACCCCGGTGGTATTCACTCCACTCCTAAGCACAAAGTTGTAATGAATCGGTTCAGTATATCTTTTCTCTGCCGGATCCTTTGGAATATACTGCGGAATATTTTCATGTTCTAAGAGATAGTTCACCCCAAGGTTGAATGTAAAAGTATTTGTGCTGTTATTGGGAGATTTAAAATCGGCATTAGAATAATGAATGAGTGAAACTCCGCCCTGCACACCTAAACCCTTATAAATATTTTGCTTTTGATAATTGGCCATCAAATACGTGGAACTTAATAATCTAGAACCGTAAGCATTATTGATGTAATTAGTCTCAGGATCATATGGTTGAGTAGCATACGCAATTCCCTGACCAATCCTGAACATGAGATTGCGCTTCAAGAAATAGAAGTTAAAATGAGCATATAGCGCATAATTCTCTCCTAGATATTGATTTTTCATATTCTGATAAGAGAATGAATAGCCAAAATCGGGATAGTTATATCTTCTCTCCCAGGCTTCTAAACCATAGGTCTTTCTATTTATACCCAAAATGAAACCCGTGGGATGCCCTGTTATTAAATGCGCAATATCCGGATTATGCTCCACTATCGTTCCGTAGAAATAATTGGCTTCCAAAGAAAAATACTTTTTAACCTCATTCTGACTAAAAGCCACAGAGCAGGAAACAAGCAATAACCAAAGGGTAATTTTTTTCATACGGGGGCAAATGTAACCTATTAATCAAAAAACAGAGGAAGCTATTTTATGAATATTTGTGCTTTTACCCATTGAATAATAATGCAATACATCTACTCCAGACGCTATGAGCTCTTTGCTTTGAGCGATACACCATTCTACTCCCACTTCTCTTACTTCTTCATTATTGTGACATTTAGTAACTTCTGAAATAAGAGCTTCTGGCATATCCACATGAAATCTATGCGGAATATTTGTAAGCTGTCTTTTTGTAGCCAAAGGCTTTAAACCGGGAATAATAGGAACTGTAATCCCGCTTAACCTGCATTTTTCAACAAATTCAAAATACTTCTTATTGTCGAAGAACATTTGGGTTACAACATATTCTGCTCCGGCTGCAACCTTCGCTTTTAGTTTTTCAATATCATTATCCAAACTTGGTGCTTCCATGTGTTTTTCAGGATATCCTGCAACACCTACGCAAAAATCGGTGGTATGGTTTTTCTCTAAAGGAGTGTCGAGGTATTTTCCATCATTCATTTGCGAGATTTGTATCACCAAATCAGATGCAAAATTATTCCCCTTCGGCTCAGGCTTAAAATAAGTTTCACTTTTTACAGCATCCCCTCGTAAGGCCATGACATTTTTAATACCTAAGAAATCCAGATCTATTAAAAAGTTCTCGGTATCTTCTTTTGTAAAACCTCCGCATAAAATATGTGGTACCGCATCGATTCCATATTTATTTTGAATGGCTGCACAAATCCCTACCGTTCCCGGCCGTTTTCTAACTACCCGCTTCTCTAGAAACCCATTAGGTTGTTCTATATATACATATTCTTCCCGATGGTAAGTAACATCAATAAAAGGGGGATTAAATTCCATAAGGGGATCTATGCCGTCAAAAATAGATTGAATATGTTGCCCTTTTAAGGGAGGTAAAATTTCAAAGGAAAATAGGGTCTTTCCTTTAGCTGCTTTTATATGCTCGGTAATTTTCATTTATTTCTTATTGATCTGCAATTGCAGGATTTAACCACTTTTCGGCGGTTTCTACACTTATTTCTTTTCTGTTGGCGAAATCCTTCACCTGATCGGATTTGATCTTTCCTAAGCCGAAATATCTAGCTTCAGGATTTCCGAAATAATACCCACTAACGCTCGCAGCAGGCCACATGGCCAGACTGTCGGTAAGTTTTACTGATATTGTTTCTTCCACTCCTAAAACTTCCCAAATTGTCAATTTTTCTAAATGATCTGGACATGCCGGATACCCCGGCGCCGGGCGAATTCCTTTATAACTTTCTTTTATAAGATCTTCATTACTAAGATGCTCATCACCCGCATATCCCCAATCTTCCGTTCTTACTTGTTTATGAAGGAATTCGGCAAAAGCCTCTGCAAGTCTATCTGCTAGTGCTTTTACCATTATGGAGTTGTAATCGTCATGTTCGGCCTCAAATTTAGCAGCCAGTTCCTGAGTTCCAAAACCGGCACTCACACAAAAACACCCTATATAATCCTGAATTCCCGATTCTTTTGGCGCTATAAAGTCTGATAGAGCAAAATTTGGTTTGCCTTCATGCTTTTTCAGCTGTTGTCTAAGCGTTCGAAATACTGCTTTCTTTGCTTTGCCCTCTTTTAAATACTCAAGTTCTATATCATCATTATTTATTGCATTTGCTTCAAACAATCCGAAGACAGCCTTAGCTTTGAGCAATTTTTGATCAAAAATTTTATGTAATAATTCCCGGCCGTCGGCAAATAATATACTGGCCTGTTCGCCCACTATCTCATCTGAAAGTATTGCAGGATATTTCCCATGCAGATCCCAGCTTCTAAAGAAAGGCGTCCAATCTATAAAATCTTCCAATTTCTTCAGATCAAAATCTTCAATTACCTGAATTCCCAATTTATTAGGTCTTATAATTTCTGAAGTCTTCCAGTTGATCTGATATTTATTCTCTCTCGCAACATCTATGGGAAGAAAATCCTTCACTTTACTGCGCTTTAAAAAGTTGGTTCTAAAAATATCATAGTCTAATTTAATAGCTTCCAGGTACTTCTTTGAAGAGCTTTCTTTTAAAAGATCATTCACCACATTTACCGCTCGAGATGCATCATTCACATGAATTACGGCATTTTTATAGTGAGGATCGATCTTTACCGCGGTATGTGCCTTAGAGGTTGTTGCGCCACCAATTAATAAAGGAACCGTAAAATTTTGTCGTTGCATCTCCTTTGCCAGATACACCATTTCATCTAAGGAGGGAGTTATGAGTCCGCTTAAGCCAATTGCATCAACATTTTCAGTTTTGGCAACCTCGATGATCTTCTCGGGAGGAACCATTACTCCAAGATCGATGATCTCATAATTATTACAGCCCAATACCACGCTCACGATATTTTTTCCAATATCGTGAACATCCCCTTTTACGGTGGCCATTAAAATTTTACCCGCTGCTCTGCTTTGAGTAGTTCCATCTTTCGCTGCTTCTATAAAAGGCAGTAAATAAGCAACTGCTTTTTTCATTACTCTAGCCGATTTTACCACCTGTGGCAGGAACATCTTACCGCTTCCAAAAAGATCGCCTACCACATTCATACCTGTCATTAACGGTCCTTCAATCACTTCAATAGGTTTAGCTACTTCTAATCTAGCTGCTTCAACATCTTCAATAATATATGCATCAACACCTTTCACCATGGCATGGGTTATGCGTTCTTGCAAACTTTTTTCACGCCAGGAAAGATCTATTTTATTTTCCTTGATACTACCGGTAACGGTTTCTGCAAAAGTTAGTAATCGCTCGGTAGCATCATCTCTTCTATCCAGGATTACATCTTCCACATGTTCTAATAAATCCTTTGGAATATTATCGTAAACTTCAAGCATCGCCGGGTTTACAATCCCGATATTCATACCTGCTTTAATAGCATGATAAAGAAATACGGAATGCATGGCCTCTCGCACAGGATTATTTCCTCTAAATGAAAAAGATACATTACTCACCCCACCGCTTATACTGCAATGCGGTAAATTTGCTTTCACCCACTTGGTAGCTTCAATGAAATCTAACGCATTTTTGCGGTGCTCTTCCATTCCCGTAGCCACCGGAAAAATATTGAGATCAAAAATTATGTCTTCGGGTGGAAATTTCACTTTATCGACAAGGATCTGGTAAGAACGCTTTGCAATTTCTATTCTTCGATCATAAGAATCGGCTTGTCCTATTTCATCAAAAGCCATCACTATCACAGCTGCTCCATAGCGCTTTACTTTTTTGGCATGTTTGATAAATTCTTCTTCTCCTTCCTTTAAACTGATAGAATTCACAACGCATTTTCCCTGAACCACCTGTAATCCGGCCTCGATAATCTCCCATTTAGAACTATCGATCATTATTGGAACTCTTGCAATATCAGGCTCAGATACTATTAGATTTAGAAATTTTACCATAGCTTCTTTTCCATCTACCAATCCATCATCCATATTCACATCGATAATCTGGGCTCCTTCCTCAACCTGATTTCTGGCGATATCTAAGGCTTCTTCATATTTTTCTTCCTTTATAAGTCGGAGAAATTTTTTGGAGCCGGACATATTTGTGCGTTCTCCCACATTCACGAAATTACTTTCCGGCGTTATAATGAGTGGTTCTAAGCCCGAAAGTTTTAGTGCTTTAAATTCTGTCATTTTACTAAACTGTTTCAGGATTAAGTTGATCTTTAAGAATTCTAGGCTTGTAATCTTCAGCTATTTTGGCAATGGCTTTAATATGTGCCGGGGTAGTGCCGCAACAGCCCCCTAAAATATTGACCAAACTTTTTTCAAGATATTCCCGAATTTGTTCTGCCATTTCCTGCGGAGTTTCATCATATTCCCCAAAGGCATTAGGTAGCCCGGCATTTGGATAAGCCGAAACTCCAAAATTACTTTTACGTGCCAGCACTTCTAGATGCGGAGTAAGTTGTTTTGCTCCCAGCGCACAATTGAAGCCCACACTTAGTAAAGGAATATGTGATATAGAAATAAGAAATGCCTCAGCCGTTTGCCCGGAAAGGGTTCTCCCGGAAGCATCGGTAATTGTTCCACTTATCATGACAGGAATATTAGAATTGAGTTCCTCCTTCAATTCATCAATGGCAAAAAGTGCAGCCTTTGCATTTAAGGTGTCGAAAACTGTTTCTACAAGTAATATATCAACTCCTCCGTCTATAAGCGCTTTTGCCTGTTGCTTGTATGCGGTAAAAAGTTGCTTAAAGGAAATAGCTCTATAGCCAGGATCATTCACATCTGGCGACATGCTCGCTGTTTTATTGGTAGGACCCATAGCTCCTGCCACAAATCTGGGTTTTTCCGGAGTTTCTAATGTTAATTCTAGAGCCACTTGTTTGGCTATTTTAGCCGACTCATAATTGAGTTCATACACCAGCTCCTCCATGCCATAATCGGCCATGGCAATAGTATTAGCAGAGAAAGTATTGGTTTCTACAATATCTGCCCCCGCCAAAAAATATTTACGATGAATTTCGGCAATGGCATGTGGTTGAGTGATAGACAGTAGATCGTTATTTCCTTTTAAATATAAATGCCAATCTGCAAACCTCCTTCCACGGAAATCTTCTTCTGAGAATTTATATTCCTGAAGCATCGTGCCCATGGCACCATCTAATATTAGTATTTTTTTTGAGAGTAAATCTTCTAATTTTGACATGATATATACTATATAATTATCAAAAAAGAAGCGGGAAAAGAATTCTTTTGTTATCTATCTGCAACAAAGTGCAGTAGAATGTAGCACCTTCTCCAAACGGAGGGTTGCCAAGGCGTCATTGGGTCTAATCCCTCAACCTTTCTTGATAACGATTTTAAATAAAAAATGAACTTAAGTCTTGTAAATATACGCTTAGTTTACGCATTTGCAAGGAATACCTAAAAAATTTGATTAGTTAATCACTTCTTCATTTAAAGTGATTCCATAGGTTATTGTAGCTGTTTTTTCTAACATTTTAGCAACCGAACAGTATTTATCTAAAGACAAGTCTACTGCGCGTTTTGCTTTAGCTGCAGAAACATCTCCTTTAAGAAAAATGTTTAAATGAATGCCTGTAAAAACATTGGGAATAGCTCCATCTACGCGTGTTCCTTCTACTTCCACCTGAAGATCTTCCAGCTCTACCTGCTGTTTTTTAAGGATCATAACTATATCAATGCTGCTACACCCGGCAATACCCATAAGCAATAGCTCCATCGGACTTGCACCTTGAGGATCTGGCTCAGATTTATTATCCAAATGCACCACATCGCCACGTTCATTTTTAGTTTCAAAATGATAGTTATTGTTCAGCCTTTTTAAATTGATCTTCATTATAAATATGTTTCCCACAAAGTTAGTCAAACAATTTATACAGAAAAACATTAACTGAAAAAGCTGCACTATACATTCAATTTTTAATTGAAATATAATGCAGCCTTTTTTTTAATAATTCTGAAGGATTTAAACTCCTATACTTTGCACCACTTCCTTCTTAGCTTCTTTTTTGGTGCCATCAAATCCTTCCACACCGCCCACGGTGGTATACTTCAAGACGTACTTTTTACCAGGATTTATCCTTTGGTAGGCGCTCTGACACATAATTGCTGCTTCATGAAACCCAGAAAGGATCAATTTTAATTTTCCTTTGTAAGTGTTTACATCGCCTATGGCATAAATGCCGGGAATGTTGGTTTGATAATCGTATGAATTATCTACCTTTATAGCGTTCTTCTCGATTTCTAAGCCCCAATTTGCCATAGGCCCCAACTTAGGAGAAAGACCAAATAAAGGTATGAATGCGTCTACATCCTTGAATTCCTCACCTCTAGCCTCATCTTTATGTCGAATTACTACTTTTTCAAGTTGATCTTCCCCTGTAAGTCCAACAATCTCCGCATTAGTTATTAGATTGATCTTTCCTAAGTCTGCCAATTCTGAAACTTTTTCAACTGAATCTAAAGCTCCTCTAAATTCATTTCGGCGGTGCACTAGTGAAACCTCTGATGCCACATCTGCAAGAAATATTGCCCAGTCTAACGCAGAGTCTCCTCCGCCGGCAATAATCACTTTTTTGTCTCGATAGATTTCAGGATCCTTAATAAAATAATTAATCCCTTTATCTTCATAATCTGCTATATTGGAAATGGGTGGTTTTCTTGGTTCAAAAGAGCCTAAACCTCCGGCAATTGCTACTACCGGAGCATGATGCTTAGTGCCTTTATTAGTGGTTACTACAAACGTATTATCCTCCAATTTTTCAATGGTCTCTGCACGTTCTCCTAAGGTAAACCCAGGCTCAAAGGGTTTTATCTGTTCCATTAGATTACTTACAAGATCACCCGCTAGAATCTCGGGAAATGCCGGAATATCATAGATTGGTTTTTTAGGATAGATCTCTGAGCATTGTCCACCTGGTTGGGGTAGCGCGTCTATCAAATGTGTTTTCAACTTTAGTAATCCTGCTTCAAAAACTGTAAAGAGCCCGGTTGGCCCTGCACCTATTATTAAAATATCTGTTTTAATCATTCTTAACTTTCTTTTCAATTAATGTTTCTGTTATCTTATTCATTTGTGCCACTTTACTTTCAAAATCACCCTTTATGGTCTTTCTGAATTCATTTAAATTTTCTACCATTAAATTAATATCATCGGGAATGATTTCTTCAAATAACTGACGTAATCTTTTTGCAGTGGTAGGCGATTTCCCGTTAGTTGAAATAGCGATCTTCACATGACCTTTATTTACAATTCCTCCCATATAAAAATCACATAATTCCGGGGTGTCTGCTATATTCGCCAAGAGATGTCGTTTTCTTGCCTGTACGTATATTTTCTTGTTCAACTTAGGATTATCGGTAGTAGCAATTACCAGATGTCGACCCTTTAGACACTTGCGTTTATAACTTTTCTTTGTAAGTTTTACCTGATGTTTTTTTGCCAATGCTATCGTTTCTGGTTTAAACCATTTTGCGAGTATTTCTACATTTGCATTCGGACTTGATTTCAACAGAAAATGTAATTTTTCAAGCCCTACGTTACCGCCTCCTACAATAAGCACATTGAGTTTATTTACTTTCAGGAATATGGGATATAATTCATTTCGTTCTTCCATAACTACGCGGCATCGGTTTGAGATATTTTAACTTCAGAAGTCTTTGGCAAAGCTTGAAGGTTCTGAACAACTTCTTGCAGCTGATGACTTTCTCTAACTACATCACCAATCACAATAATAGCAGGAGCGGTTAATCGTTTATGTGCTACCACTTTCTCGATATCTTTTATACTGCCAAAACCGGATGTTTCATTTAAGGTTGTCCCATTTTGAATGATCCCCACCGGCATATCCTGCTTTCCGAGCTCAGAAAATATCGCTACGATTTCTGCAAGCTTTGCCATTCCCATTAATATCACCACCGTAGCTGTAGATTGGGCTGCTAGTTTTACGTCGGCAGAAAGTTTCCGCTGAGATGTTGTTCCCGTGATCACCCAAAAACTTTCTGAAATTCCGCGTTTTGTCAAAGGAATTCCCACATTGGCAGGAACGGCTATTGAAGAAGTAATACCCGAAACCACTGCAGTTTCCAACCCCTGACTTCTGGCATAGTCAATTTCTTCAGATCCTCTTCCAAAAATGAATGGATCTCCTCCCTTCAATCTTACTACATGACCTTCTTCTAAGGCATATTTCACTATAAGTTTATTAATCTCATCCTGACTATATCTATGCTTATCTTTACGTTTTCCTACAAAAATATGTTTGGCCTGTGGGGCATATTCTAATAATTCTCGATTTATTAGTGCATCGTACAACACCACCTGAGCGGCTTGTAGAGTTTTTACAGCTTTAATAGTTATTAGTTCAGGATCTCCCGGTCCAGCACCAACAACGCTCAATTTTGGAATACTAAACATTTTGCACCTCCTTTGTTCTATAAGCATCTACCTTTTTAAGGAACAGATGCGCATCTTCTAAATATTTTATTGCAAATGCCTCACTAGGCGCTCTTTCATTTAGCTGATATGCAAATTCTTTGAAAGAAGTTGAAAGAGAGATCTTTTCAGTTTGCACAAATAGTTCATCAAACTGAGCAATGATGCCGGCTTGTGTATTGGTTGAAACATTATCGGCTAGCAATAAAGCTTTAGCTGAATTTACTATAGAAGTATAAGAATGGTAAATACTATCTGCCCAGGATTTTCTATCTAATGCACTTTTGGCATTATCAATTTTCTCCTCACTTTCAAAAAGAAGCGTAGCAATAAGATCTATAACCACTCCCGCACATTCTCCTACTCCAACGGCTTGTATATAAGGTTTTTCATGTCCCCAGTCTACAAACTCGTTTTCTGTGATATTCGAAGTATCTGATAACTCCTTTAAAAGATCATAGAAATAGGATTTCCCTTGCCTATCATAATACTCAATGAATTTTTCATTCGCTGAAGAAGATCTTTCGAAATCATTTAACAGAACACGTAAAGCCTGCGGCCCGCGTTTACTAGGAATTTTAATCACTTTATCAGAAAATCGTCCCTTTCCATTTCCAAGCACTCCTCCCCCAAGAAGGATTTGCAATGCCGGAGCAACCGTTTTACCCACTTTTATAGACATTCCCTGAAAACCGATTTCCGCCATATTGTGTTGCCCACAAGCATTCATACAACCGCTAATTTTGATGGTTATGTCTTTTCCGTTAATATATTGTGGAAACTCCTCTTTTATTACATCTTCTAATACATCGGCAATTCCCGTACTACTAGCTATCCCCAGATTACAAGTGTCGGTACCCGGGCAGGCAGTGATATCGAGCGTTTTATTGTAACCGGGCTCTGCAAAACCTAATTCGTATAATTCCTTATAAAAGAATGGCAATAATTCTTCTCGCACATGCCTTAGTAAAATATCCTGACGAAGAGAGAACCTGAGTTCATTTCCCGCATATTTTTTTATAAGATCTGCCAGTTTTCGTGCTGCTCCAGTATAAAAATCGCCTAAAGGCACCCGAATTCCAATAGCGTAAAGTCCTTCTTGCTTTTGAGCTATTATATTAGTGGCTTTCCAGGAATTAAACGCCTTCTCATCTTTTATAATTACTGAAGGAATTTCAACATCTTTTAACTGAGGAAGGGTTTCAAAGGTTGCAAGATTAAATTCCACTTTTTCTCCTGAAAGAGCTGTTTTTTGAGCAGCTACCAATTCCATAAAAGCTTCTTTTCCAATATCTTTGATCAAGAATTTCATTCTGGCTTTTAGGCGCTTCGCTCGCTCTCCATATCTATCAAAAACGCGTAATACCGATTCTATTAGTTCTATTATATTTTCCGCTTCAATAAAATCGTATAGCACATCGGCATGTCTGGGCTGAGACCCCAATCCGCCGCCAAGCATCACTTTAAATCCGCGTTTTCCATCCTTAATCTTGGCTATGAAACCCAGATCATGAATAAAGCTCAATGCCGAATCTTCTTCCGAAGATGAAAAGGAGATCTTGAACTTTCTCCCCATTTCCTGACAAATAGGATTTCTTAAAAAGAACTGGAATGTAGCATGCGCATAAGGGGAAACATCAAAAGGCTCATTTACATCTATTCCCGCAGTAGGAGAAGCAGTGATATTTCTTACCGTATTTCCACAGGCTTCTCGCAATGTAATGTCATCTTTTTCAAGTTGCGACCAAAGTTCTGGTGTTCTATCCAGACTAACATAATGAATCTGGATATCCTGTCTTGTGGTAATGTGTAACCTTCCGGTGGAATATTCATCAGAAACATCCGCTATTCTATGAAGCTGCTCAGAAGTTACTTTACCAAATGGCAGTTTTATTCTCACCATCTGTACTCCGGCCTGACGCTGGCCATATACACCACGCGCCAGTCTTAGACTTCTAAATTTTTCTTCATCGGCCTTCCCTTCACGAAATAACCTGATCTTTTTTTCTAAATCCAGAATATCCTTTTCTACAATGGGATTTTCCAGTTCTGTTCTAAAACTTTGCATGGGTATTGGTTTTTAAAATGAAAAAAGTCCTTTTAAAGTGAGACACTTAAAAGGACTTTTTATAAATAAATTTATAGAAATAGCTTTTAGGTGTAAGGCACACTGCACATACACATATAACATGATTTTATAGAAGTTAAATTGATCATATTTTTAAATAATAAACCCTGCACCGGCGGTATTATTAGTATGTGCATCTATTAAAATGAATTTACCATTGGCCTTATTATTTTTGTATGCATCGGCAAATAAAGGCTTACTTAGCTTAAGTCCAACTTTTCCTATATCGTTCAATTTCAAGGATGAAACGATTGAATTCCCACTATAATCGGTAGAAATGTTTTCGTGTATTGCATCTATTTTTACCGCCATATTCTGTGTATTATGCTGAAGGATATACTTTGTTCCAGGTTGCAAAGCCTTCATATCCATCCAGCAAACCACTGCATTCAGCGATTTTGTTCCTTCAGGGGCTTCTCCAGATTTCACAATGATATCCCCTCTTGTAACATTTACTTCATCTGTTAAAGTAATTGTAACCGAACTTCCTGCAGGCGCTTCCTCAAACTCTTCATCGAAAAAATGAATCTTTTCAATTGTTGATGATGTTAAAGATGGAAGGATAGTTACTTCATCGCCCACTTTAAAAGAAGACCCGGTAATTCTACCAGCATAGCCCCTAAAGTCGTGATGAGATTCACTTTTAGGACGAACAACTGTTTGAACCGAAAATCTGGCTGGAGTAACTTCATTAAAATCTTCAGATCTTAAACCTTCTAAATACTGAAGAATAGTCTCTCCTGTATACCAAGGCATTGCCTCAGATTTGTTAGCTATATTCTCACCCCACAAAGCACTTACGGGAATAAATTTTATGGTTTGATCCTTAAACTCACTTTTTCTCTGAAGCTCTTTAAAATCTCCTACAATCTCATCAAATATCTTTTGTGAATAATTTACAAGATCCATTTTGTTGATAGCTACTACGATCTCTTTAACGCGTAACAGATTATTTATAAAGAAGTGACGATAGGTCTGCTCTATCACCCCTTTTCTAGCATCTATCAAAATAATTGATGCCTGAGCGGTAGATGCACCGGTTACCATATTACGAGTATATTCAATATGACCGGGAGTATCGGCTACTATATAGCTTTTTTTATTTGTAGAAAAATAGATATGTGCTACATCTATTGTAATTCCCTGTTCGCGTTCAGCCACTAACCCATCGGTTGCAAGAGAAAAATCTAGATAATCGTAACCTTTCTTTTTACTACTCTTTTCGATGGCTTCAAGCTTATCGGTAGTAATAGATTTGGTATCATAAAGCAATCGCCCAATTAGGGTACTTTTACCATCATCTACACTTCCTGCTGTCGCTATTTTTAAAACTTCCATTCTTGTATTCTTAATTACTTTTTATTTTCATTTTTAGAAATTACCTAAATTGATTTGTTCTAAAAATAACCTTGTTGTTTCCTTGTTTCCATAGCAGCTTCCGATCTTTTATCATCTATACGAGCGCCACGCTCCGATAAAGTAGATGCTCTAATCTCCTCGATGATTCTATCAATACTATCTGCCTCACTCTCTACTGCAGCAGTACAAGTAATATCACCAACAGTTCTAAATCGCACTTTTCTCTTTTCTACAAGTTCGTCTTCATCTCGATATACATGTTGGGAAGCAGACCATATTAAGCCGTCACGTTCAAAGATTTCTCTTAGATGAGAGAAATATATTGAGGGTATTTCAATATTTTCTTTATCTATATAATTCCAGACATCAAGTTCTGTCCAGTTAGAAATTGGAAAAACCCTTACGTTCTGACCTAGTTCAATTCTTCCATTCAGCATATCGAAAACTTCTGGTCTTTGATTCTTTTCATCCCATTCTCCAAAATCATTTCTCACAGAAAAAATTCGTTCTTTTGCTCTCGCTTTCTCTTCATCTCTTCTAGCTCCACCAATACAGGCATCAAATTTGAATTCTTCTATAGCATCTAGTAGCGTAGCTGTTTGTAAAGAATTTCTGCTAGAATATTTTCCGGTTTCTTCTGTTACTGTCCCATTATCGATATTCTCCTGCACATGTCGAACTATAAGATTTAGCTCTAATTCTTTTACTAGTTTATCTCTAAATGCTATTGTTTCAGGAAAATTATGCCCAGTGTCTATATGTAATAATGGAAAAGGAATTTTTGCAGGAAAAAATGCTTTTTGTGCCAGTCTTACCAAAGTGATAGAATCTTTTCCTCCCGAGAATAGGAGTACCGGATTTTCAAATTGAGCTACTACTTCACGAAAAATATAGATAGCTTCACTCTCTAAGACGTTATTTTCTAAAATCTTCTTCATGTATTTATTTTTATGCATGTAAACCACACTCTCTGTTCCCTAGTACTTTTGTGGGATCAAAATATTTAAATTCATTGGGTAAATTATTCTGCAACAAGTAACTGTCTAATTGCTCATCGGTCCAGTGATAGAATGGACTAACCTTTAAAACTCCATCTTTACTATAGCTTAGAATTTCAATGCTATCCCTAAAAGCTGTTTGACCTTTTCTTAGATTGGTAAACCAAACATCGGGCTGCTGTTCTGCCATGGCACGTTGAAAAGGCTCCAATTTTACTTGCTTCGTAAACTCATCATGTAAGGGATTATCAATTTGTGGAATACCCCCAAACAACGCATCTCTATAGGCTGCGGTTTGCTGAGGTGTGTAAAGCTTCACATTTAGATCTAACTTATCAATTACAGAATTTGCATGTAGATATGTTTGAGGTGTATTATACCCTGTATCGCACCACACTACCGTCATTTTGGGATCGATTCTAGTACATGCATTTAAAATAGCGGCCTCGTAAGGACGGAAGTTTGTAGTTACCACCGGCCGATCACTGCTTTTTACAGCCCACTGAATTATTTCTGATGGACTAATACCTTTAAATTGTTGGTTAAGTGCCTTTAACTCACTTTCTGAATACTTTTTCATAATTATTGTCTCCCAAAATTTATCTTATCCCATATTCGCTCATGCCCGAAATAGAGCAGCATTTTTGTTACTAACTCTACCGAACCAATTGCCAGAGCCGTCTTCACCTCACCGGTTAAAATCCATGAAATACCAATAGTATCAATGGTTCCCACCACTCTCCAGCTAATAGCTTTCAGTATACTTCGTACAGGTTTGTCGGTAACCCTGTCCTTCTTATAATTGCTTTTTTTTACTTGATCTAATAGCATGATCATTTTATTTCTTATTTAAACCTATTACCCTATCGGAATAGTAGGTTATTAAGCAAAAGTAATCTTCAATATTCATATACACCAATTAATAGAGCATTAAAACTTAAATTTAACAGTAAACTTTACTATACAATTCTTGTAGAGTAACATCAAGCCAGATCGGCCAATGTATTTTCTCCTAACACTTTAAGGGTACTGTCCCTTACCTGAATCATCAATTTATGTACCGAGCAGGTTACCTCATCAGGGCAATCCTCGCACTTTTCATAATAATTCAAACTCACACAGGGAAGCATTGCTATAGGACCTTCTAAAACACGAATTACGCTTGTCATTTGAATTTCCTTGGGATCCTTTATCAAATAATAACCTCCTCCCTTACCTTTTTTGGCACCTAGAAAACCAGACTTACGCAAATTCAACAAAATGCTTTCCAAAAATTTAGGAGAGATGTTTTCACTTCTCGCGATCTCTGCGGTTTGAACAGGTGTTTTATCTGTCCTTTTAGCGAGATATGCTAAAGCCTTTATTCCGTATTTCGTCTTTTTTGAAAGCATAAGGCGAATATAATTAATAAAAACTTTATCCCATTTTTATTTAGCCCCTCAATTCGATTCCCTCTCTAAAGCCTGTTTTAAATCATTAATAATATCATCTATATGTTCCAAACCTACTGAAATCCTGACCAGCCCAGAGGTAATACCAGCGTCTAATCGCTCCTCCTCAGAAAGTTTACTATGAGTTGTTGATGCGGGATGCGTTACTATACTTCGGGTATCTCCAAGATTTGCCGAGCGCGAGCATAACTGAATGGCATCAATGAATTTACTGCCTGCTTTAATCCCCCCTTTTATCTCAAATGAAATGATATTTCCGCCTAACCTCATCTGTTTTTTGGCTATCTCATATTGAGGATGTGATCTTAAGAATGGATATTTCACTTTTTCAGTTTTCACATGTGCTTCCAGGAATTCAGCTACCTTGAATGCATTCTCACAATGTTTCTCTAAACGTACTGGTAAAGTTTCCAAACTCTTTGAGAGTATCCAGGCATTGAAAGGTGATAAGGCCGGCCCGGTATTTCTTGAAAATAAATAGATCTCCCTGATCAAATCTTCTTTTCCAACAGTAATACCACCCAAAACCCGACCTTGCCCATCTATCAATTTTGTTGCTGAATGAATAACCAGATCGGCTCCAAATTTTATAGGATTCTGAATATAAGGCGTTGCAAAACAATTGTCGATGATTAATATTAACTGATGTTTCTTAGCTATGCTCCCCAGTTTTTCAAGAGCAAGAATATCCACCCCGGGATTTGTAGGAGATTCAGCAAAAAGAACTTTAGTAGTAGGTGTGATCAAATTTTCTATTTCATCCAAATTGGTCACATCGAAATAACTATGAGAAATATTCCATTTCGGAAAATATTTAGAAAACAAACTATGAGTAGATCCAAATACTGATCTAGCCGAAATAATATGATCGCCACTATTTAAAAGAGCCGCCAATGTAGAAAACACAGCCGACATACCCGTTGCAAAAGCATATCCTGCCTGCGCACCTTCCATCTTTATCATTTTTTCTACAAATTCAGAAGTATTGGGATTAGAAAAGCGGCTATAGATATTGCGTTCCTTTTCCTCTGCAAATGAAGCTCTCATGTCTTCAGAATCTTCAAAAACATAACTGGAGGTTAAATATAAAGGAACCGAATGCTCCTGAAACTGAGAACGTTCTAACTGAGTACGAATTACTGTGGTTTCTATATTGGTATATTCCATAATTTGAACTCTATTTTTTAATTTATTGCTTCTAGTCTTTCTGATAATTTCAAAATATCTGCTACCACTCCTCTTGCTGTAACGGCCCCGCCGGCTCCTGCCCCCTGAATAACAATGGGTTGATCTCCATAAGACGATGTGTATATTTCAAAAGAGGCATCTGCGTTTTTAAGGCTTCCAAAAGGTGATGATTTCTTTTCATTTATCAGTTTCACTTCTAGAATACCACTGGCTACATCCAACTCCCCTATATGTCTTAAAACCTCATCATTCTTCAGCTTAGATTTTCGCTCCCTAAAACCTTCATTTAATTGATACTGATGTTCTTTAAAATGAGACAGGGAACTTTTACCATTTAAATGTGAAGGAACCAGATCTTCAATACTTATTTCAGAAAGTTCCTTTTGAATTTCCAATTCTCTGGCCAGGATCAATAATTTTCGCGCTACATCTTTCCCAGAAAGATCTATACGAGGGTCGGGCTCTGTAAATCCTTTATTCCCGGCATCAGTTAGAACCTCATCGAAAGCCTTATTCTCTTTTGAAAACTCATTAAAAATATAACTGAGGGAACCAGAAAACACTCCTCTTATCTTAGTCACTTTTTCACCTGATGCATGTAGACTTTGTAGAGTTTGGATAATGGGTAAACCCGCTCCCACGTTTGTCTCATAAAGAAAATACTTTCCTTGCTGTTTCAAATCGATTCTTAAATCTTTATAGAATTTACCAGATAGCGTATTTGCTGCCTTATTGGCTGCTATAATATTGAATCCGTTCTTTATGAGTTGTTTATAATGTCTCACAAAATTTTCGCTCGCCGTGGCATCAATTGCTATAAGGTTTTCATATTCCTGCTTTTTCACATAACTTAAAATGCTATCCAAATTATATGGAAAGCCAAATTTCTTAAAATCTGTCTCCCAGGAATTTTCCAGGTTTTCCTTCGCAAAGAATGCGGTAGTAGAATTGGTGATAACCGGAATATTAACCTCCAATCCATTTTCCCTCCATTGTGCACGGGTTTCTAAAATTTGATTGATAAGAGTGCTTCCTACGTTACCCACGCCGAAGAGAACAATGTGTATCTTTTTCATGTTTATTTTTATTAATGTGAAAAATTGGATCTAGAATAGTTTTTATTTGAGCGTGTTCAATTAGAAAAGCATCATGCCCGTGTATAGATCTAATTTCAGAAATCTTGATATTCTTTTTTGATAACGATAAATTCACATAGCTTTCCCAATTCTCATTGGCTAGAAAAAAACCGTCAGAATTTACCGTTACAATATGAATGTTCCCTTTAATTTTTAATGCTGAACTTATGTGATCATGAGTGTTATTACTTATATCAATGGTGGTTAACAAATGATTCATTAATTTATAGGAAGCAAGTTGAAAGCGGTCTTCCAACTTTTTTCCGTGATATTCTAACCAACCTTCAATATTCCAATTCCCACTAGGCTGAATTTGAGTTGTAGGATCAAACTTTTGTTTTAACGATTCCGGACTGCGATAAAAAGTCATAGCCTGCATTCTGGCATCACTTATAGGATTATTGGAATTATTAAGAATACTATCCTGCACCTTACAAAGGGCTTTCACCCATTGGGTAACCTTATAATCTGTAGCTACGGGAATCACATTTTTAATAAGCTCTGGATTTAACGCAGCTAATTCCCATAACAATGCACCCCCTATAGAACCTCCAATTCCTGCAAAAATTTCTGAAATATTTAAAATCCTTAGCGCCTCATCATAAATTTTAGCAATATCCCGAAGCTGGAACTCCTTATAATTATGAATAAGATGAGTGGAATTCCCACTATAGCCGTTTCCCGGCATATCAAAAGCGAGTACACTAAAATTTTGAGTATCTATACTTTTTCCATCTCCAATTATTTCATTCCACCACCCATGTGGCCCCGTAACCGATGAGTTACCGGTAAGTGCATGATTTACAAGAATAACAGGTGCACTTCCTAATTCCCTGCCAAAAATTTGATAGGTGAGAAAGATATCTTGAGAATTCCCCGAGCTATTCTTAAAATTTGAGATCTTAATTTCCTGAAGCATGTTACTGTTTTCTGTTTTTTGAATTTATACGAGAAGTCAAATCCACTTCGCTTTTTTTAACATCTACTATTGAAGTACTCTCTTACCTATTTTAGAAAAAGCCTGTTTCAGATCAGATTTCAAGTCCTCCAGATCTTCTAATCCAACAGAAAGTCTTATTAAATCTTTGGTCACTCCTGTAGATTCCTGTTGCTCGTCGTTAAGCTGCTGATGAGTTGTACTTGCGGGATGAATGATCAATGATTTTGTGTCTCCAATATTTGCAAGCAAAGAAAAAACCGCGGTCTCATCGGCTACAACTTTTGCCGAATCAAAACCTCCCTCTACACCAAAAGTTACAATCCCGCTTTGTCCATTAGGTAGATATTTTTGCGACAATTCGTAATAAGTGCTTTCTTTTAATCCCGGGTAATTCACCCAAGTAACCTCTTCTTGTTGCTGTAACCAAGTAGCAAGTGCAAGTGCATTTTCGCTATGTTTCTTAATACGAAGAGATAAGGTTTCCAGGCCCTGGATAATTTGGAAAGCGTTAAATGGACTCAATGCAGCCCCATGATCTCTCAAACCTTCAATTCTCACCTTGGCGATAAACGCTGCTTCTTTAAGCGCCTCATGATAGATCAAGCCGTGATATCCTGCTGAAGGCTCTGTAAATTCTGGAAATTTCCCATTTGCCCAGTCAAATTTTCCGGCATCTATTATAACACCACCTAGTGCCGTTCCGTTTCCATTTATATATTTGGTAAGAGAATGTATCACTATATCTGCCCCATGTTCAATCGGGTTCAGCAATGCCGGAGTAGCCACGGTATTATCTACAATAAGCGGTACTTTATGCGCTTTCGCATGTGTGGAAATTGCCGCAATATCCAGCACATCTAATTTAGGATTTCCAAGAGATTCAATAAAGAAGGCCCTAGTATTCCCCTTTGCTGCTTTTTCAAAATTTTCGGGATTAGAAGGATCTACAAAAGTGGTGGTGATTCCAAATCGAGGTAGCGTAACACTCAATAAATTGTAAGTGCCGCCATATAAACTACTAGAAGCTACTATATGATCACCAGATTTTAGCAATGTAAGCAATGTAGTATTAATAGCTGCGGTTCCCGACGCTGTTACAACTGCCGCAATTCCTCCTTCTAGAGCGGCGAGCCGTTGTTCCAAAATATCGTTTGTAGGATTATTAATACGGGTATAAATGAATCCCGGCTCAGCTAGTGAAAAAAGATTTGCAGCATGATCAGAGTCTTTAAATACGTAAGAAGTGGTTTGGTAAATTGGAACTGCGCGAGTTCCTCCATTAGTGGTTACGTCATGACCTGCATGTAATGCGTTTGTTGAAAATTGTTGAGTGCTCATAATTGAAAAGTTTTAATGTGTTATTATTTTATTTTCTTCGGTTTTTTAGAAATAAAAAAATCCCTTCAGCTTGCTTGCCAAAGGGATCTTTTAGAATTGAACTATATAAACTAATTTATATCCTAATTTTTTGGCAATAGCGGTTTGTTGCGTACATCATACACATTTGCATCATTCCACACATCATATTTTGTATTGCCGGGTTGGTGATCATAATTATTATTCTAATATTCTTTAATTCTAAAAACGCAAAAAGCCGCTGCGGGTGGCAGCGGCTTTGCAAATCTTATAAGTTAAGTGTTATGCAATAGCGTCCGCTGCAGGTTTTCCCCACATCATCATACACATATTGCACATTACTTGATTCATTTTCTTGTTTTGTATTTCACAAATTTAACGACAGAAAAACTTAGTATCCAAATGTTTTCACAACTTTTATTGAAAAAATGTTTAAATGCCTACTATTTTGTTGTCAAAGCACTAAGGATGGAGCGAGTGTTTAAGCTCTTTTAGCTCACATTTCTAGAGCTAAAAAGCGAGTCGCGAGAGCCTGCCGCGAGCTTTTTGCGATGCGGAGTGCCCAACAGATTTTAAAATGACGTTAAAGAAGTATGGAATTTAATCAAAATTCATACATTTGCCCCTGATTATTACAGGGAATGATTTGACTGATTGCAACCCTTATAAAATGCTAAAGCAGTGTAAACTCCTCTAGCCTCTCACGTCAAATAGTTCTCGTACTATTAATTTAAATTTCGAAAATGGCTTATTTATTTACTTCAGAAAGTGTTTCTGAAGGACACCCAGATAAAGTTGCAGATCAAATTAGCGACGCCTTATTAGATAACTTTTTAGCATTTGATGAAAATTCAAAAGTGGCTTGTGAAACTTTAGTGACTACCGGACAAGTGGTTCTTGCTGGGGAAGTACGCAGTAACACCTATTTGGATGTTCAAAATATTGCCCGCGAGGTTATAAATGACATTGGATATACCAAAGGTGCCTATAAATTTAGTGGAGATTCCTGCGGAGTGATCTCATTAATCCACGAACAGTCTCAAGACATTAATCAAGGTGTAGACCGTGGTAATAAGGAAGAGCAAGGCGCCGGGGATCAGGGAATGATGTTTGGCTATGCAACAAAGGAAACCGAGAATTACATGCCTCTGGCATTAGATATCTCACATAAGATCCTTATTGAACTAGCTAAACTTAGAAGAGAATTAAAAGATATTGAATACTTAAGACCCGATTCTAAAAGTCAGGTAACCATAGAGTATAGCGACGAAAATGTACCTCAGCGCATTGTTGCCATTGTAATTTCTACACAGCATGACGATTTCGATGAGGATGACACTAAGATGCTGGACAAGATCAAGAAAGATATGGTCGAGATCTTGATACCACGTGTAAAAGCGCAACTTCCCGAATATGTTCAGGAATTATTTGATGATGAAATCACTTATCATATAAATCCGACCGGGAAATTCGTAATTGGCGGTCCACATGGAGATGCCGGGCTTACAGGTAGAAAGATTATTGTAGATACCTATGGTGGAAAAGGCGCGCATGGTGGAGGGGCTTTTTCAGGAAAAGATCCTAGTAAAGTAGACCGTTCTGCAGCCTATGCGGCGAGACATATTGCCAAGAACTTAGTTGCAGCAGGAGTTGCAGATGAGGTTTTGGTACAGGTTTCTTATGCCATTGGGGTAGTTAAACCTACTTCTATCTTTGTTGACACCTACGGAAGTAAGAACGTAAAACTAAGCAATGGAGAGATCGCTCAGAAAGTAGCAGAGATATTTGATATGCGTCCTTCGGCTATTGAAGACAGATTGAAATTACGCAATCCTATATATCGTGAAACTGCAGCGTATGGACATATGGGAAAAGAGCCAAGAACGGTAACCAAAATTTTTGAAAGTCCGTATTCCGGGAAGATCTCCAAAAAAGTAGAACTTTTCACTTGGGAGAAACTAGATTATGTAGATAAAGTAAAAGAAGCGTTCGGACTCTAAATATCTGGATACATATCGTTTATAGAGAGATCGCCCTTAGGCGGTCTTTTTTTTGTCTTTTCTTCGGAAAGCTTTAACAACAGGGCATGTTTTAAATACCTAATTTTAGGTTGAATCAAAACCTCTTCACATGTCTATTTTCGGAAAAGTAAAAAACACCATTAATCTATTGAAATCGATAGACATGGATCAACTTGCCAAGATCAATAAACAGATTGATTTAGGCGATGCCATGAAAACATTGGGTAATTTAGATGAACATCAGCTCAAGGGTTTGATGAAAATGTTAAAGACTAAGAGAAGAAAAGGGCAACATGATCTACCACCTATAGACGGAGATTTCTACAATCTTGATCTAAAACTTACCAAAGAACAACGAGACTTACAACTAAAGGTGCGCAACTTCATGGAAGATGAGGTAAAACCGTTAGTAAACGATCATTGGAACAGAGCTGCTTTTCCATTTGAGATTATAGAGAAATTCAAAAGCCTGAATATCACCGGAATTCCTTACGAAGGCTACGGCTGCCCTAATCTCCCCTTTTTAATGGAAGGAGTTATTGCACAAGAAATGGCAAGGGTAGATGTTTCTATCTCCACTTTTTTTGGCGTACATAGTGGGCTGGCAATGGGATCCATTTATTTATGTGGAAGTGAAGCCCAAAAAGAAGAATGGTTGCCACAAATGCAAAAGTTGGAGAAGATTGGAGCCTTCGGACTTACCGAGCCGAATGTAGGTTCCGGAGTTGCTGGCGGAATGGAAACCACCTGCAAATTTGATGGAGAAAACTGGGTTTTGAACGGACAGAAAAAATGGATAGGAAACGCCACTTTTGCGGATATCATTATCATCTGGGCAAGAGATGAAGATTCAAACCAAGTGAAAGGATTTATAGTTAGAAAAGATAATCCTGGGTTTAAAGCCGAAAAAATAGAGGATAAAATGGCGTTACGTATTGTACAAAATGCCTTAATAACACTAACGGATTGTAAGATTCCCGAGAGCGACCGGTTAAAGTATGCCGATTCTTTTAAAGACACTGCCAAAGTTTTACAAATGACGCGAGCCGGAGTTGCATGGCAAGCCGTGGGATGTGCAAGGGGCGCCTATGAAAGCGCTTTGAAATACACCAAAAAACGAGAACAGTTTGGCAGACCCATTGCTTCTTACCAGCTAGTTCAGAATCATTTGGTGGAAATGCTTTCTAATTTAACAGCTATGCAAACTATGGTGTACAGACTGTCGGAATTACAAGATCAAGGATTATTAACCGATGAACATGCATCATTAGCAAAAGTATATTGCAGTATGCGCACCAGAGATGTGGTAAGCAGAGCAAGAGAGGTGCTTGGTGGAAATGGTATTCTCCTTGAGCATGATGTTGCCAGGTTTGTTGCTGATGCAGAAGCCATTTATAGTTATGAAGGAACAAAAGAAATAAATTCACTTATAGTAGGGAGAGCCATTACAGGGTACAGTGCTTTTGTGAACTAATCAATAAATATTAAAAATTAAAGAATGTCAGTTTTAGTTATATGTCCCGGGAAGAATCCGGAAGAATGGGTTAAAGAATTAAAAAACAATCATCCGGGAATGAACATTTATATTTATCCGGAAGAACATGATAAGGAAGAAGTGGAATATGTGGTTAGCTGGAAACATCCCCGTGGAATATTCAGGAATTACCCAAATTTAAAAGTTATAGCTTCAATGGGTGCAGGGGTAGATCATATAACCAGTGATCCCGAAATCCCTGATAACATTGCAATAACCAGAATAGTTGACGAACAACTTACCAGAGATATGAGCACTTTTGTTATGGCTTTGGTACTCGATCATATTAGAGATCTTTCTCAGCACTTTAATAATATTAATTGGGAACCATTCTATTACAAAAGACCAGAAGAAGTTTCAGTTGGAATTATGGGGATGGGTGTATTGGGAAAAGCCGTAGCTCAAACTCTTGTAAACAATAATTTTCAAGTATCGGGCTGGTCCAGAACCCCTGTAGAAGTAAATAATATTACAACCTATCATGGAAAGAAACAACAAGAGCAATTTCTAAACAACACTTCCGTCCTGATATGTCTTTTACCTCTTACACAAGAAACGGAGAATATTTTGAATAAAGAGCTTTTCGAAAAACTACCTCAGGGAGCTTATGTTATAAATGTGGCCAGAGGTCAACATTTGGTAGAGCATGATTTGCTAGAAATGTTAGATAACGAACATTTATCGGGAGCGAGTCTCGATGTTTTTAGAACAGAACCTCTTCCTCAGGAACATGCCTTTTGGAAACATCCTAAAATAAAGATCACCCCACATATAGCCAGCATTACCAATCCTAAGTCGGCAGCGGCACAGGTGGCACAGAATTATGAAAGAATGACCGAAGATGAACCACTTCTAAATAAAGTTGAAAGAGCAAAAGGCTATTAATTAACTAAATGCAGAACATATGAAAGATCTAAAAAACATATTAGTAGCAATAGACTTCAATGATGCTATTGGAGACCTATTAGGCTATGCTGAAAGCCTAGCTGCAAAATTCGATGCTAAAATATGGGTAGTACACGTGGCAGATCCTGATCCCGACTTTGTAGGGTACGAACCCGGACCTCAATACATCCGGGATTTTAAAGCCAGTGAATTGCGGGAGGAACATCGTAAACTTCAAAGTTTTTGTAAAACCTTTATTGATGACAGTATTGAATCGGAGGCTTTACTTATTCAAGGTTCTACAGTGCAAACTGTTATAAATGAAGCTGAAAAACTTAATGCAGACCTGTTAATAGTAGGTACACATAAACATAGCTTCTTGCATAATTTATTGAACGAAAGTGTTTCTTTAGAACTACTGAAGAAAGGAAATATTCCTTTATTAGCTATTCCAATTGCTGAATAATGAGTTTATTTCTGCTTTAATACACTTATTGTAACTAGCAGCTGCCCTACATGCCTTTGACTGTGCTCTGCTGCATGAAAAAGCAGCCCGATCACCGTGGAAGGCAATTGTTTCCTACCTACAGTTCGAGGTTCGGTAAGTATGCTTTCTGAAGTATTTTTTAAATAGCGGATCGCATCGTTTACTTTCGCATTAAAGGCAGCAACTAACTGGCTCATTTGAATATTTTCATTTGGTTCACCTTCACTTCTAAGTGCACTGAACTGATTTTCAGAAAGGGGTTTGGCGGAAGCATAGGTGAGCATTCTGTCTATAACACCCGTTAGATGCTGAAGATGAAATCCCACAGATGCCCTGCCAGCAGGATTTTGCCATAGAAAAACGTCAGGAAAATCCTGGGTGTATTTGTAAACATCTTCTCTTGCCTGTAGCAAAGCGTGAGCAGCAGGTTGCAACAATGCCGGAACTTCCGGAATACTTCCTCTAAGCCATACTTCCGGTAGTTTTTCATGATTTTTATTTTCCATAAAATTCTCGATTTCAAAATTTAAAGTAAGTCATTAAAAATAAAAGAAATACTATCTTTAACTTTCAAATAAATGAATTTCTATGATTTCCGAAAAGAGATTGGAGCTACCAAGTGCTTGGGACTTTATAAAAGAAAATGAAATAAGGTAACAGTAAGAATTCTCTATAAGTATTTGAAATTCCTAAAATTCATTCAGACAAAAAAGAACTATAGTTAATGAGACGCGTAAAACTCCTAAACCCTTTCAAATCAAGGATCATCGATGAAAAATTGATCCGGGAGCATTTGGCTTTGGAAAGAACCAAACTAGCCAACGAACGTACCTTACTTTCTTATATAAGATCTTCATTATATACCTTTCTAGGAGGTCTGGCACTATTGCAAATAAAAGAATATGAACACGTGGAATGGTTAGGATACTTATCTTTAGGCATCTGTATCATATTCATCACTGTTGGAACGTATAGGTACGTACATTTGAATAGAAAACTCAGACAACTTTTACAGCCAGAGAAAGAGGAAGATCAACTTCAGGAAAAATAATGTAACATAGAGCACTTAAAATTATGTTACAAACTGCAGTTCATTACTGTTTACACTTTCTTGCAATTGGACTAATTGCCTATTTCTATGATAAGCAACACTGGAAAAAGGCATGGTTAATTCTAATTGCAACCATGGCTGTAGATATAGATCATATTTTTGCAACCCCTCTGTTTGATCCAACCCGCTGCGGCATCGGTTATCATCCACTACATTCAGAAATAGCCATTTTAGGATATATTATAGGGGCAATTGTTATTAGAAATAAGCTTATTAAACTTATTTTTATTGGTCTGCTCTTTCATATGTTCACAGATTTAATAGATTGTCTCTGGACTTTTTCTAAATGCGAAACTTGTTATATCCAATCCAAAATCTACGAATGGATGGCACTCTTTAAAAATTAAAAACCCCTCTAGAATTTACAGGAGTTTTAATTATTCATTTTCTTTGAGATAAGCTATTTCCTCCTCGTTCAATAATCTGGATTTGATAATGAAGCGTTTACCCAGCGGAATTTCTAGTGAAAAACTCGCTCCTCTTCCATCGGTGAGCGCCACTGTAATATGCGTATGTTTCCAATATTCAAATTGGTCATGACTCATATAAAAAGGCACCTTGGAAACTTCCCCTAAATAAATATCATTATCATCAATATAGAAATCTTCTTTAGGCAATAGCATTGGAGAGGAACCATCACAACAACCACCGCTTTGGTGAAAGATCACTTCTCCATGTTGCTGTTTTAATTTTTCTACTACTTCTGCCGCTTCTTTGGTGATGGCAACTCTACTAAATTCCATAGCTGTTTTTAAAAGAATCCCAATTTCTTCTTATCGTAAGAAATTAGCATGTTCTTGGTTTGGCGATAGTGATTCAACATCATTAAATGATTTTCACGGCCGAAACCAGATTTCTTATAACCTCCAAAAGGAGCATGTGCAGGATAATCATGATAACAGTTTACCCATACCCTACCCGCTTTAATGGCTCGTGGAATTTGATATAACTGATGGGCATCTCGCGTCCAGACTCCGGCTCCCAAACCATAGAGTGTATCATTGGCAATTTCGATAGCTTCGGCTTCGTCTTTAAAGGTACAAACTGCTACTACCGGGCCAAATATCTCTTCCTGAAATACCCGCATTTTATTATGCCCTTTCAGGATAGTTGGCTGCACATAGAAACCATTGGACAGATCCCCCTCTAGCTTTTGAGCAGCTCCTCCGGCCAGGACTTCCGCTCCTTCTTCTTTTCCTATATCGATATATGAGAGTATCTTCTCAAACTGATCGTTAGATGCCTGTGCGCCCATCATAGTACTCATATCAAAAGGATCGCCCATTTTAATAGCTTTTGTACGTGCGATCACTTTTTCAATAAAAGCGTCATAGATATCCTCTTGAATAAGTAACCTGGAAGGAGCTGTACAAACTTCTCCTTGATTGAATGCAAAAAGCACAGCCCCCTCAATACACTTATCTAAAAAGTCATCATCCTCATCCATAATACTATTAAAGAAAATGTTAGGGGATTTTCCGCCTAATTCCATGGTAACAGGATTCAAATTTTTGGAAGCATACTGCATAATTAACTGCCCTGTGGTTGTTTCCCCTGTGAATGCCACTTTATCTACATTCCCGCTTGACGCTAAGGGTTTTCCAGCTTCAGGTCCGAACCCATGAATTACATTAAAAACTCCCGGAGGTAAAAGATCGGCAATTTTCTCTGCTAAAAATGTTGCCGAAGCAGGTGTTTGTTCAGCAGGTTTTAATACAATACAATTTCCGGAAGCTAAGGCCGGGGCAACTTTCCAGGCGAGCATTAAAAGCGGGAAGTTCCACGGAATAATTTGTGCCACTACCCCTAATGGTTCTCTAATGATTAAGGAGACCGTATTTTCGTTCAACTCTGTAGCCGAGCCTTCTTCAGCTCTAATAACAGAAGCGAAATATCTAAAATGATCTACAGCCAAAGGCACATCGGCATTCACGGTTTCACGAATCGCCTTTCCATTATCAGCCGTTTCCATTTGAGCAAATTCATTGAGATTTTCTTCAATAACATCAGCAATTTTCATTAAAATGGAAGCTCTTTCTCCAGCAGAAGTTTTTCCCCATGCATCCTTCGCGTTATTGGCAGCTGCAATGGCTTTTTTAACATCGCTCTCTTTAGAACGGGGATATTTTGCAAGTACTTTATTATCTATGGGAGAATGATTTTCGAAGTACTCTCCATCTTCTGGAGCTACAAATTTGCCATTTATAAAATTGCCATATTTTTCTTTAAACCTTGGTTTTGAGTAATTCATAATACGATTTATTGATTTTTTCGATTATAAATCTCTATATTTAAACCTATAAAAAATTGAACTTTTCTACTTTTTACTATTACATTTCTATCAAATACATAATTCTTGCAGCACTTGAATAGGAACTTGTTAAAATACCAAAGTACCCGAAAACTCGATACTTTTATTGAGAACAGGACAATTTATAGCGCCGAGCATGCAGAATTGAATGTTTTTGAAACTCAAAAAGCAACAGAGAAAGTAGATCTTCAGTTTGGGTTCCCTATAATTGCCAGCATGCTTTCCGGGAAAAAGATCATGCACTTAAAGAATAAAAGTCCTTTCGAGTTTTTTCCGGGAGAATCTGTAGTGCTTCCTGCAAATGAAAAGATGATTATAGATTTTCCAATTGCTTCCATAGATCGCCCCACACAATGCCTGGCCTTAGGAATTGATCCGGACAAGATCAGGGAAACGGTGGCACTTTTTAACGATAGCACCCGAATAGAATTTGAAAACGACGCGCATAATTTTGATATTACTTCCATTCATTTAAACAATAATGAACAGGTTCAGTTTGTGCTAGACCGTATTTTCCAGACTTTTTTAAGCAGTAATAAAGCCAAAGATGTGTTGGTAGACCTTATGGTGAAGGAGCTTATTATAAGACTTCTGCAAACAAAAGCTAAATTAATGCTTGTAGATAACTCTACCCTTTTCGATAATAACCGGATGGTATTTATTGTGAAGTATATGAGGGATCATCTTACAGAAAATATAAGTGTCGATAAACTGGCAAATAAGGCCTGCATGAGCACTTCCAACTTCTATAAAACCTTTAAAAATACTTTAGGGGAATCTCCAATAGATTATCTTAATGCAGAACGCATAAAATTTGCGAAACGACTTATTCAAAATACTTCCAACAAATTTTCAGACATCGCTTTTAAATCCGGCTTTAACAATATAAGCTATTTTAACCGTCAGTTCAAGCGATTGGAAAAAATCACTCCAAACCAGTATCGCAACTTAGTAAAGTCAAATAATTAAAATTTCCGAGAATTGTTTATGACTTTAGTTAGCTGCTGCAGCAACAGATGAAAATTCATCTAAAGCAACTAATAGTTGTTCCAACTCAGTTTGATGATTAGTAATACTGTGTCGCTCTTCCAGATAAAAAGGATTATTATATGAAATTTTAACCATTCCTCCTTCATCTTCCCAAACCAGTATTTTTAGCGGAAGATCCAGTGCTAAGGTTTGTGAGCTTTGCACCAGCGATGTTTCTAAAACAATATTTTCAAGTAAAATTAACTTCGTAGGGCTTAAGTTAACACCTACATCTGAAGCATTTGTCTGGTGATCGATTTCACCTATAACTTTAAAATTTTCATTCAGGGAAATAGCATTCACTAAATTGGAATAAGTTTCTTCAAAATTCAAATTGCTCACTTTTGTGATAATTCCTTCTTCAGCTTCCACCGTGATATTAGAAGCTCTTTTAACCTCAGCACTGGTAGCTGAAGTGGCTAAACCTTCTAATGTCTCTGATATTTGATCTAAATTTTCTGTTTCCTGTAAATTATACCTAGATACTAAATAGGCTACACTATTATAGAGCGCATATACTACATCATCAGAATTTTGATACACTAGGATTTTATGAGGGAGGTCTAAACCCGCTAATTGATTACGTTGTAATAAATTGGAATCCAGTTCCGGGTTTTGAAACAACACCACTTTCAACGGATGTAATACCCGGCCTAAACTACGAGCATTTGCAGCAAGGTCTACTTCTATAATCTCGTTAATTCTCTCATCTTCCGCTAAAACATTATTCAAACTGGAATAGGTGGTATTAAAGGAGGTTTTGCTGGCAGAATACCGGGTACCGGGCACATTTAGCACTTCTGAAGGTAAAAGAACATCTCCCGAGCTATCGCCACTACATGAAATTAGGAAAAGGAAGACACAAAAAACAGAAATCAGTTTATTCATTGTTAGCATATTATCTTTTTCAAATTTAGAGATAATTAAAAAGTATATTTTCTATTTAAGAAGATTTAACTTTAGGCTGCCTATTTCTGAAAAAAATCTTTGCAATTATAGTGCTTCAAAGAGCTGCATCACTCCTATTTTTATTTGAAAACTTGTATATTTACCGGCGCTGATTTCTAATGGATCAGTTTCAAATCTAACCAGCCGTAAATTTTAAGAATATGCACGTAGCTATTGCGGGAAATATAGGTTCGGGTAAAACCACTCTTACCAAACTATTAGCCAAACATTATAACTGGGAACCACAATATGAGGATGTTCTGGAAAACCCATATCTAGAAGATTTCTATAATAAAATGGAGCGTTGGTCTTTCAACCTTCAGATTTACTTTTTGAATAGTCGCTTCCGCCAGATTTTACAAATTAGAGAAAGTGGAAAGCAAATTATTCAGGATAGAACTATTTACGAAGATGCTCATATCTTTGCTCCCAACTTACACGCTATGGGTTTGATGCCTAATAGAGATTTTGAGAACTACCGTTCTTTATTCGATCTTATGGAAAGCGTAGTAGAAGGGCCAGATCTGTTAATTTACTTGCGAAGCAGTATTCCCAACCTAGTCGCGCAAATTCAAAAGCGAGGAAGAGACTATGAGAATTCAATCTCTATTGATTATCTTAGTAGACTAAACGAACGTTACGAAGCTTGGGTGCATAATTACGATAAAGGTAACCTGCTTGTAATAGATGTAGACAATATAAATTTTGTGGATAACCCCGAAGACTTGGGAGGAATTATCACAAAAATTGACGCTGAATTGCACGGATTATTTTAAAAATTCACACACCATGGAAGCAACAAAACATAAAAGACCAAAGCATAAGGGTTCGGCAAAGCTATTTTCAAACCCAATTCTAGAAAAGTTAACTCACACTCATATTGCGGCTCCGCTTATCATTTTTTCGGTGATATCTGCAGTGCTCATTTATTTTGGGATTGTTGAAAAAGGATTTGAAGTTCCAAGCATGATCCTGTTATTTTTAGGAGGATTTTTCTTTTTCACCTTCATAGAATATTTAATGCACAGATATCTGTATCACTTACCGGTAACTAATCCAAAGCGAGAAAAATTTGTATACACCATGCATGGGGTACATCACGATTACCCGAAAGACAAAGATCGTTTGGCAATGCCACCGGTATTAAGTCTTATTTTAGCAACGGTATTCTTTATTATTTACAGAAGTGTGATGGGTGATTATGCCTTTGGATTCCTTGCGGGATTCCTGATGGGATATACTGCTTATTTAGGCGTTCACTATTCGGTTCATGCTTTTAAAGTACCTAATAACTTCCTGAAGATTTTATGGCATCACCACAGTATTCACCATTACAGAGAGCCGGATAAAGCCTTTGGAGTTTCCTCTCCTTTATGGGATGTAATATTTGGCACCATGCCTCGAAAAAACCCGGTAGAGCAATCTGCTAGTCATTAAAAAAAGCAATCTTATAAAAAAAGGACCTCACTAAATTAGCGAGGTCTTTTTTTATACCTGTAAAATGATTTTTAAATAAATCCATTCTCTCTGGCGTGTTCCTCAGCTTCTACAGAAGAATCTACCATTAATACCGGAGTAGTATCGAAGTCATCCACTATACTCTTTACCCGCTGCATTTGTCTCTCATGGTTAACGCTTCTTAAATAGATTGCCAAGATCCTATCAGAGTATTGAGCAGCGATTTCGGTATATATTGAAGCATCATGCTCTCCACTATCCCCAATCAGGATAAATTTTAAATGCGGGTACGTACTTAAAATATTAATGATCTCTTTTTGCTTATGGGGTTTTTCCGGCTTAAGTGATCTATCGAATGGACCTCGAATGTTCCTGAGAAGTACTGGTCCCTTCGGAAATTTATTGAAGTCTAAAAACAATCTCAGATATTGATACATGTTCCACGGACTGTTACTCAAGTAAAACACCGGATTCTTATTTTTTCCGCTTTTTCCCAAGTGAAGTTTTTGATACAGATGTGATGCACCTTTTAATGGAATTCGTTGATACGCATTGGTAAGCAGCGAGTTTTTAAGCAAACGTAACTTCAAAAAGGAAGTGACACCTGTATGGAGAATAGTGTCGTCTATATCGCTAATAATTCCGTATTCTGCATTGATATCCGGCACAAGCATTTCACCCTGAAATTCTTTTTTGGCTAATTTAGTTCTGGCTCCTAACTCCTTAGTGTAATTAAGATCGTAAGTTATCCAACCTTCATCATTAGCAAAGTGTGAGAGGTCTTTATTTACGGTTTCATTGAATAAAAAATACCCCTCACTATTTGACACGGTATTCAAACTCACTGAATTCTTTATTCGAAGCTGAATAGGAACATCAGGTATTTCAAAGCTATCGAACTGCTTATAGGTATTTTTTAGAGTATTGAAAAACGATTGATCTTCAACTATATTAAGAGGAATATCATCTAAAGCTCTTCCTAGAACATATAGATGAGAATGCGTACCATAACTTCTATAAGGGGTAATTAGAACATTTTCTATAGTGTTATACAATCCGAAGATCTTTTTTAATCGTTTAAGCATTTTTAATTGTAGATTAAATGTTTGCTACTAAAATAAACACTTCCCCACAGGTCTTCTTCTTTCATATTATCTTTTGGGTAAATTTTAATATTTCAGTTATTGCGAAGTGCTTTTATAAGCTCCTCTTTATTCATCTTACTTCTTCCTTCAATTCCTACCTGTTTGGCTTTTTCATACAAGTCTTTCTTGGTACGATCTTCGTATTTCTCTGCCTTTCCTCCTTTTTTACCGGAGTTGGGATCGTTTGCAATACGAGCCGCTTTACTCTGACTCATCCCCTGTTTTCTTAATTCTTCATATTGGGCGTCATTCTTTATATGTGGTCCATGATCTTTTGCCATTATATTCAATTTTAGAGATTAATACCATCTCTAATTTAAAATTTTATAATTTTTACAGGAAAATGATGCTGTTAATAATTATTTAAATGTGAATTGATAATTTTAAATGGGTTATTTCTGAAACCATTTAAATTAAAAAGGGAGCTTGATATCAAGCTCCCTTTTTTTTATTTTTTATAAATATTTATAACTTACTTATCTCTTTCTCTACTTCAGCTTTACTTCCTTTAAAAGTTTTCACTTCTACATTGGTATTTCCATTTTCTGTAGTTATCACCCGAACTTTCGCAATGGTTTCTTCGCCTTCGGAAGTCATCTCTACCTCTACCTGTTTTGATGTTTCATTTACACTTTCAATATGAGTACCTACTGGTTCAGTAGCCCCCTCTTCCAAAGTATGACCTCCTAAGATAGGAGCTATTACAAGACCAATTAAACATGTAAGTTTGATTAGAATATTCATGGAAGGACCAGAAGTATCTTTAAATGGGTCACCTACCGTATCTCCAGTTACAGCTGCTTTATGCGCTTCTGAACCTTTATACGTCATTTCCCCATTAATCATCACCCCGGCTTCAAATGATTTTTTAGCATTATCCCACGCACCTCCGGCATTATTCTGAAAAATAGCCCAAAGTACACCGCTTACCGTTACTCCGGCCATATATCCTCCAAGCATCTCTGCTATTGTGCGACTATTCATTCCAAAAAGCATTGGAACAAAGGTAATTACTAACGGGAATCCAATGGTTAATAAACCGGGAAGCATCATTTCTTTTAAAGAAGCCTGTGTAGAGATCGCTACACATTTATCATATTCAGGTTTTCCGGTACCCTCCATAATTCCAGGAATAGTCTTGAATTGCCTTCTAACTTCCTGTACCATTTCCATGGCTGCTTTTCCCACCGCATTCATCGCTAATGCTGAAAATACAACAGGTATCATTCCACCAACAAATAACATAGCCAATACTGGCGCTTTAAAAATGTTAATTCCGTCGATACCAGTAAAAGTTACATAGGCTGCAAATAGGGCTAAAGAGGTTAATGCAGCTGATGCAATTGCAAAACCTTTACCGGTAGCAGCTGTAGTGTTTCCTACAGAGTCTAAAATATCTGTTCGTTCTCTTACTATAGGGTCCTGTTCGCTCATTTCGGCAATCCCACCAGCATTATCGGAAATAGGCCCAAAAGCATCTATCGCCAATTGCATGGCAGTAGTAGCCATCATTGCTGAAGCTGCTAAGGCTACTCCGTAGAATCCTGCAAAGGCATAGGAAGCCCATATAGCACTGGCAAATAATAATATTGAAGGAAACGTAGAAATCATTCCTGTTGCAAGACCGGCAATAATATTGGTTCCCGCTCCCGTACTAGATTTTTCTACAATTTTTAAAATAGGCCTTTTCCCTAGACCTGTATAATACTCGGTAACCGATGAGATTGCACCCCCCACAATTAAACCTACAATAGTAGCGGCAAAAACTCTGATAGAAGAAATCTCTTTCAAACCTTCTCCAAAGAACTCCATTTGCATGGTTTCTGGAAGCATCCATTTAACCAAAGCAAAACAAGAGGCTGCTACAAGCCCGATGGAAACCCAGTTACCAATATTTAAAGCTCGCATTACCTGAGACTCTTTTGCGTCGTTACTGCTAATCTTCACTAGCATAGTACCGATTACTGAAATTATAATTCCTGCACCGGCTATTGCCATTGGTAATAAAATAGGACCGATACCACCAAAAGCATCAGAGATATTGCCTCCCATATCTTTAATAACATAATTACCAAGTACCATGGCAGCGAGTACTGTTGCTACATACGATCCAAATAGATCGGCCCCCATTCCGGCCACATCTCCAACATTATCTCCAACATTATCGGCAATAGTAGCAGGGTTTCTAGGATCATCTTCTGGAATTCCAGCCTCTACTTTTCCAACAAGATCGGCACCCACATCTGCCGCCTTTGTATAGATTCCTCCACCCACACGAGCGAACAAGGCGATCGATTCAGCTCCTAATGAAAAACCTGCCAGGGTTTCTAATACCACTGTCATATCTGCGGTTGAAGTCCATACACTTCCCATGAAAAAGTTGAAAAAGAAGATAAAGAACAATGTTAATCCTAACACAGCCAAACCTGCAACTCCAAGACCCATTACTGTACCACCACCAAAAGATATCTTAAGAGCATTTGGTAAGCTGGTTCGAGCAGCCTGAGTAGTTCTAACATTGGTTTTGGTAGCTATTTTCATTCCCATATTTCCCGCAAGGGCAGAGAAAAAAGCTCCAAAAATAAAAGCTATTACAATTAACCAGTGTGTTGTTGGCACTATAAACGAAACTACTGCAAGAGCAATACTTACAATTACCACAAATATCGCTAGAAGTTTATATTCGGCATTTAAAAAGGCGAGCGCCCCTTCATAAATATGATCTGAAATTTCTTTCATTTTTCCGTCGCCGGCGTCTTGCTTGAGTACCCAAGACCTTTTCACCCACATATAAAGAAGGCCGATAACGGCCAGAACAACGGGGGAATAAATCATCATTGATTCCATAGAGTTAGCTAATTATTTGTTAATTATGCTAATGTAGTAAAACAGTGATAATTAAAAAAGCAATAACTTTTTAAGGTTATTGCTTTCAAAAATGTAATATTAAAGGTGATTAATTAGACTATATTCCAAATCTTTCTTTATCTCCTTCGTAATTCTTATATCTATCTACACATTGCTGAATGATTTGTTTTGCCTCAGCAGCATCACCCCATCCTCCAACATCAACTTTTTTCTTTTCAAGATCTTTATAAACTTTGAAGAAATGTTCGATCTCTTTTGTTAAGTGTCCATTCAATTCATCAAGGTCATTAATTCTGTTCCAAACAGGATCGGATACAGGTACACAGATAATTTTTTCATCCGGTCCTTTTTCATCTGCCATGTGGAATACTCCAATTGGCTTAACTTCCATTACAATTCCAGGAAAAGTTGGTTCAGTTACCAGAACCAATACATCTAAAGGATCGCTATCTAATGCAAGGGTATTAGGAATAAACCCGTAATCTGCAGGGTACATCATAGAAGAGAAGATCATACGATCGTAACGTACTTTCTTCAATTCAAAATCGTATTCGTACTTGTTTCTACTCCCTTTCGGGATCTCTATCAATACATCAAAAGTCTCAGACATTTTCTTTATTTTATATTCAAATTTTCAAGGCGGCAAATATAATCATTTTCAAATTGATAAGAGGTATTTAAAAATGAAAACCAAAAGCTGCTGTTACACCAAATTTTCTTGCATCGGTATTCTCAAAATAGTTCCCTCTAAAATGGGCGTCGATCCTAATGAATTTAAAGATATTCCCCACCCCTACACTGTATTCATAATATGGATCGGAACTTGGCGCTAGCAAATCGATTCCGGAAGCATCCAATTGCTTGTTAGCTTCAGATATCTCTCCCCATACTCCTTTAATCCCAATGATCTCTCTTAAATTTAAATCTCTAAGCAATGGAACTCTAGAAAATAATCTTCCATTAAAATTATGTTCAAGATGAGCTGCAACATACGTATCTGTTACAAATTCATAGAAATTAAGCAGAGAAAAGGTATTATAAAGTTCGAAATAAGTTTGATTCCCAGGAACAACACTTAATAAGCCTAGCGGCACATCTCCAAATGTCTTACCGGCTTCCACACTTATATTGGCCTTACCTAACCCACCTACTAATAACGGCTGATTGTAGAAAAATTGTATTTTCTCATATTCAAAATCACTATTTAAAATATCCTTTAAGCCCACGCTGTAATTCAGGAACAGAGTTGGAAAATCACCCCCATTTATAAGGTTCCTCTCTACTCCATAACCCGAAGTCTCTTTACCAGGGGAATAACTTATTATGGTAGATATCTCTGCCTGATTGATCTCAGATGCGGTTTCGGTTCTAGTCTCATCAATATAATAATCGAAGCTAAAAGTTGGAGATGCAGGTTTTAACTCTCTATAAGAACCTGCCACCCGGAACGTGAAATTTGTAAAGGGCTCAACCTCTAAAGCCACCACGGCAAGGTTTATAGAGCTCAATTTATCGTTGTCACCCACATTTATCAAAGAAGAAGACGCCAAACTCCTTCCTAGAACATCTGTGGTATTGGTAAGGCTTGCGCCTAATTGTTCTATATCTCTTCGGTTTCCCCCAGAGAGTATCAATCTAGATTTTGCATCTATCAGCACTTTTCCGGATATCCCGTATTTAAATTTTTTATCGGTAAAGCCATATGCCCCATACCCCTCAATCCTCCAAGGATCATTTTGCCCAAAGTACGTTCGGCCTCCGCCTCTAATTCTAAGTCCTTCTACTTCGTTAAATCCAACCGTAGAATACACCGGCCCATAATCCCAACCATTAAACTCTACATAGCCTGTTGCGAATACCGAGGAGATATTATAAATGCGCTTGAAGGCTTTAACCGTTTGCAGCGTATCCAACATTTCATACACTCCACGTTCATTTCCACTAAGCGGCTCCAATCTGTTTTGCTCCCAAAACGCATCATCTCTATTATAAATTTCTTCCTGGAATTTCGTGACCTCGGTATCGTAAAAACTTTGTGGCTTTTTTATATTGAATTCATAATTATCATAAAGAACTGTTCGTTTTCCATAAACTCCTCTAGAATCTTCCTTTTTACGAAGAGAGAAATCGGCCTGGAAAAAATCTCTTTTTATTACAAATATGCTATCATTCAATGCCTCGAACTCTTGCTCTATATAAACACCTTTTACCCAGTTAACATTGGCACTTTCGGCCATTTCAAGATTGATGCTCTTTATAGCGAAAGTGGTATCGTTCACCCAAAAGTCTCCTTTAAAAGTAAGCTCGTTCTTTCTTCTGGGGTAATAAACAATATTGTAACACCATTTATCGCCAATAAAGGCACTATCTGCCAGAACATAATTATAATTATTGATTCCGGTACTAGCTAACGGACTCACGAAATTCTTATCAAAGAATTTCAGATAATTATCATATATATCAATTTCTCTGTACACATCTTGTACAGAGGAAATAAGAGTTTGATTATTACTAAATCCGGAATTCTTGTTTCCTAAAAGAATTTCTCTGGTTTTCCCGGCAGGATTATCACCATAAACTTTTGAGGAAGATTCATTAATAAAGACCGGTAGAAAAGTTTTACCGGTAACTTTATTGGTGTCTAAATCATTAAAAATGAATTCCATACCGTTAAAAATCCTGCTTTTAATAAGGGAACTATCTATTGTATTAAGGTCGAATTCCAGCTTTTCGTATTTGCTGTATTGGTATTGATCGAATTTCTTAACTCCATTCTCTCTTTTGTTCTCCCAGATCTTTCGAAGAATATCCAGTGCCGGATTATTCTTTTTAGAAGTTTTCCCCTGATAGATTACTACTTCTGACAGCGATTCGGCTTCCTCCTTAATAATGACCTTCATATTAAGGTTATTACCAGGTTTTAAAGAAACCACTTCAGGTTTATAGCCAACAAAAGAAAATTCAGCTGAAGAATAAGAATTTTCAGATCTCAAATAAAAATTCCCTTCCTCATCAGTAGTGGTTCCTTCAGAAGAATTAACAAAGATCACGTTAGCAAAAGGTACTGGCATATTAGCTTCATCTACTAAAACTCCACTAATGAGAGTTTGAGATGAAACGCTGAAAGTCACCAAAAAAAGAAGAGTGAAAAAGAATGTGTATTTCATATTAGGGCAAAAAAAAACTTCATCCGAAAAGATGAAGTTTCAAAGGTAAGTTTATAAGCTTATTTGTACAGCACCTTTTTCACAGCTTTAACAACATCTTCACTGTTTGGTAACCATTCCTTTAGAAGGTTAGGTGAATATGGCGCAGGTGTATCTGCCGTATTTATTTTAATTATTGGAGCATCCAGATAATCAAAAGCATTCATTTGCACTGAATATGCTATTTCCGTAGAAATATTTCCAAATGGCCATGCTTCTTCAAGAATTACCAGTCTATTGGTCTTTTTAACCGATTTTAATATAGTGTCGTGATCTAATGGACGCACTGTACGTAAATCGATAACTTCACAAGAAATTCCTTCTTTTTCAAGCTCATCAGCTGCAGCATACGCTTCTTTGATGATCTTTCCGAAAGATACGATAGTAACATCTGTTCCTTCACGTTTTATATCAGCAACTCCTAAAGGAATTGTATATTCCTCTTCTGGCACTTCGCCTTTATCCCCATACATTTGCTCACTTTCCATGAAAATAACCGGGTCGTCATCACGAATAGCCGACTTTAAAAGTCCTTTTGCGTCGTATGGATTTGATGGAACTACCACTTTTAAACCGGGGCAGTTAGCATACCAGCTCTCGAAAGCCTGAGAATGCGTAGCTCCTAATTGTCCTGCAGATGCAGTTGGACCACGAAAAACGATTGGTATATTAAATTGCCCACCACTCATCTGGCGCAATTTAGCAGCGTTATTAATTATTTGATCAATCCCTACCAAAGAGAAGTTGAAAGTCATAAACTCTACAATTGGCCTGTTTCCGTTCATGGCACTACCAATAGCAATCCCGGAAAATCCAAGCTCTGCAATAGGAGTATCTATAACGCGTTCCGGACCAAATTCATCTAACATTCCTTTTGAAGCTTTGTAAGCACCATTATATTCGGCAACTTCTTCACCCATTAAGTAAATGCTATCATCTTTGCGCATCTCCTCGCTCATTGCTTGCTGGACCGCTTCTCTAAATTGAATTGTCTTCATTCTATACTAAAATGTTTATGGTATCATTTAAAAAAAACAAAAATAGTAATTCATAAAAGTTTAAACTACTACTTATTCATAAAATATTTACTATGCATGCATAGTAAATTTCGATTTAAATTACTTATCTTCGTGAACAAGAAAATATAACAATTTAAAAAGCCTTTTTAGATGAAAATATTAGTGTGTATAAGTCACGTACCAGACACCACCTCAAAGATTAATTTTACAGACAACGATACTCAATTCGATACCAACGGAGTTCAATTTGTTATAAATCCTAATGATGAATTTGGACTTACTCGTGCCATGTGGTTCAAAGAAAAACAGGGAGCTAGTGTAGATGTTGTAAATGTAGGAGGTCCTGAAACGGAGCCAACTCTTAGAAAAGCATTGGCTATTGGAGCCGATAATGCTATTAGAGTGAACACTCCGGCTACCGATGGTTTTCAAGTTGCAAAGCAATTAGCTCAAGTAGCAAAAGACGGAGCTTACGATCTTATTATTGCAGGAAGAGAATCTATAGACTATAATGGCGGTATGGTTCCGGGAATGTTAGCAGCTTTATTAAACGCTAATTTCGTAAACACCTGTATAAGCATAGACGTAGAAGGAACTCAAGCTACTGCAACCAGAGAGATCGACGGAGGGAAGGAAACCGTATCTACCAGCTTACCATTAGTAATTGGTGGGCAAAAAGGTCTTGTTGAAGAAAGTGATCTTAGAATCCCTAATATGCGAGGGATCATGCAAGCCAGAAAAAAACCTTTAAATGTAGTAGAGCCTACAGAGGTTACAGCACAAACAACTGCTGAAAAATTTGAGAAACCGGCACCTAAAGGAGCTGTAAAATTAATTGATCCTGATAATTTGGATGAATTGATTTCTTTGTTACACAATGAAGCAAAAGTAATTTAGTGACCCTATCTCGGGAAATAATATTCCGAAATAGCTCATAAAATAATTTAGTCATTCTTAAATAAAAAGAAAACATGTCAGTTTTAGTATATATAGAATCAGAAGAAGGAAAATTCAAAAAAGCATCTTTGGAGATTGCATCATATGCGAAGGAAGTTGCTCAAATGCTTCAAACCACAGTTACCGCTGTAACGTTTAATACTTCTGATGTTTCAGAATTAGGAAATTACGGGGTAGATAAAATATTGAAAGTAAGCAACGATAAGCTAACTAACTTTAATGCCGAAGCATATGCCGATGTTTTAAAACAAGCAGCAGAAAAAGAACAATCCAAAGTAGTAGTATTAAGCCAGTCGGCTAACAGCAAATACCTTGCTCCACTTTTGGCAGTGCACTTAAACGCCGGTTATGCATCGAACGTAGTAGCACTACCCGAAAGCGCAAATCCATTTACAGTAAAAAGAACTGCTTTCACAAATAAAGCCTTTAGTTTTACAAAAATAGCTACCGATGTGAAGATCATCGGACTTTCAAAAAATGCGTTCGGACTTAAAGAAGTACAGGCTGATGCTACCGCAGAAGATTTCGCACCAACTTTATCTGATGCCGATTTCTCTGTACAAGTGACCAATGTAGATAAAGCTAAAAATACCGTTACTATTGCCGATGCAGAAATTGTTGTTTCAGGAGGAAGAGGTTTAAAAGGACCTGAAAACTGGGGCATGATAGAAAATCTTGCTGAAACCTTAGGCGCAGCCACCGCATGTTCTAAACCTGTAAGTGACATGGGTTGGAGACCCCATAGCGAACATGTTGGACAAACCGGAAAGCCCGTAGCTTCTAACCTTTATATTGCCATTGGAATCTCTGGAGCCATCCAGCACTTAGCAGGAATCAATGCTTCTAAAACAAAAGTTGTGATCAATAATGATCCAGAAGCCCCATTTTTTAAGGCAGCAGACTACGGAGTTGTAGGCGATGCCTTTGAAATAGTTCCAAAACTCAACGAAAAACTAAAAGAATTTAAGGCTAAGAACGCATAATTTTATAACTTGCGAGCTTCAAAAGGGCTGTCTAAATTTGGTAAAATGTCCTTATTTAGACAGCTCTTTTCAATTAGTGGAATATGAGTTTAGTACGCCTTAATATAAAAGGAATATCTTACAGTCAAACCCAAAATGGCGCCTATGCACTTATTTTAAATGAAGTGGATGGCGACAGGAAATTACCTATAGTAATTGGGGCTTTTGAAGCACAATCTATTGCTATAGCATTAGAAAAGGAGATTAAACCTCCACGACCACTTACACACGATCTTTTCAAGAATTTTTGTGAACGATTTGATATTGTTGTAAAACAAGTGATCATTCATAAACTGGTGGATGGAGTATTTTACTCCAGCCTTATTTGCGAGCGCGATAAAATTGAAGAAATAATCGACGCCCGTACCAGCGATGCTATTGCTTTAGCGTTGCGATTTAACGCACCTATTTTTACATACAAGAACATTCTCGATAAAGCCGGTATCTACCTTAAAGGAGAATCGGAACCCATGAGCCAAACTCCGGGCAGCGAAGATGCACAAGTAGACGACATTATTCCTGATGTTGTTGAATCACAGGAGACCAATTATAAAACAATGTCGCTGGACGAACTGGAAACTTTACTCTCCCAGGCTGTAAAAAATGAAGATTACGAAAAAGCAGCAAGACTTAGAGACGAGATTTCAAAACGCAAATAAGTAGTTATTTATGAAGAAGTATTGGTGTTACCTATTCTTTATGTTATTCGGCGTGTTCGCCGCTCAATCCCAAAGCATCTCGAAAAACTGGAGTTTCCAGTCTCTTGAAGACAGCACTAAAGTTCAAACAGATTTCTCTCAAGAAGATAGACTTATCTTAGAGGAAGGACTTTTTGAAATTAAATCCACTAATAATGACTCTGTAAAAGCCAGTGGAGATTACCTTTACCAGAATAACTTGCTGGTATTTTTTTATACTACTCCAAAAGATACTATTAAAAAATTCAGGATATCTTCTCTTAGTGATGAGGTTTTAGTTATTACAAACAACACTAACACCTTTACCTTTAAAGATACCCCAGAGCCTATAGAGGAAGTTATCCCGGCTCAAGTAATTAATACAATTGCCCCCAGCGCTGGCTTCTCATTAACAAGTTTGTGGCGAGGTTTATTGGGAATGCTGTCCTTACTATTAATTGCCTATTTTTTTAGCAGTAATAAACGATCTATTAATTGGAAGACAGTCCTTCTAGGGTTAGGAGCACAAATGCTATTGGCAATAGGTGTCTTAAAAATTGATTTCATAAAGAATATATTTGAATTTGTTGGAGGTATCTTTGTACTTATTCTTGATTTTACTCGAGCAGGAAGTGAATTTCTATTAGGAGGAATGATGGATGTAGACAGCTTTGGTTTCATCTTCTTATTCCAGGTACTACCTACGATTATATTTTTCTCTGCCTTAACTTCTGTATTGTTTTACCTTGGAGTAATTCAAATTGTGGTAAGAGGAATGGCGATGGTACTTACCAAAATCCTGGGAATTTCAGGAGCCGAAAGTCTAAGTGTTGCAGGAAATATATTCTTAGGACAAACCGAAGCGCCCCTTATGATCAAAGCTTATCTGGAACGCATGAACCGCTCAGAAATGTTGCTGGTAATGATAGGCGGTATGGCCACCGTTGCAGGTGGTGTACTTGCGGCGTATATAGGTTTTCTGGGTGGAGATGACCCTGAATTACGACTCCAGTTTGCAAAACACTTATTAGCCGCTTCAGTAATGGCTGCCCCGGGAGCTATAGTAATCTCAAAAATATTATATCCCCAAACCGAATCTATAAATAGCAATGTAGAGATTTCTTCTGAAAAAATAGGATCTAACATACTGGATGCTATTGCCAATGGAACCACAGAAGGATTAAAATTAGCAGCCAATGTAGCAGCTATGCTATTGGTATTTATAGCTTTTATAGCAATGATTAACCATATGTTAGGCTGGTTTGGAGAAATTACCACTCTTAATGGCCTTATGGCTGAACATACTCCTTATTCTAAATTTTCACTTGAAGCTATATTGGGAACTGTGTTTGCTCCTCTAATGTGGCTAATAGGTGTGGCCAAAGAAGATATGATGCTTATGGGGCAACTTCTTGGGATAAAACTGGCAGCAAGTGAGTTTGTTGGTTATATTCAACTGGCCGATCTTAAAAATCCTGCAAGCGCCTTAAGCTTGAGTTATGAAAAATCGGTTATCATGGCTACCTATATGCTTTGTGGATTTGCGAATTTTGCTTCAATAGGAATCCAAATTGGAGGAATTGGTTCACTAGCACCGGGACAGAGAAAAACACTTTCAGAATTTGGAATGAAAGCCTTGATTGGAGGTACTATTGCCTCTTTACTTTCGGCAACTATTGCGGGAATGATCATCGGGTAAGGCTTATAATCATATTTAACAAGCATGTTGTTAAGGCATATTCCATGTACATAATTTGTATCTAGAATATGTCTTATTTATTAAAACAGGTTTTTAACAAAGCACAGCCGTTAATTAATTTGATATACGCTCATCTTTTTATACTTTCAACATCTTATAAGTCTATAGCAATATGAAACAGTATCACGACCTAGTAAAGCACGTTTTGGAACATGGAGTACAAAAAGGAGATCGTACAGGCACAGGAACCAAAAGTGTATTTGGATATCAAATGAGATTCGATTTAAGTGAAGGCTTCCCCATGGTTACCACTAAAAAATTACATTTAAAATCTATTATACATGAATTACTATGGTTTTTAAAAGGAGATACTAATATTAAATACCTTCAGGAGAATGGTGTGAAGATATGGAATGAATGGGCTGACGGAAATGGAGATCTGGGTCCTGTTTATGGACACCAGTGGAGAAATTGGAATAGTGAAGACTTAGACCAGATAGCTGAGTTGATAGAAACTTTAAAAAAGAATCCCAATAGCAGAAGGATGTTAATATCAGCCTGGAACCCTTCGGTTCTACCTGATACTTCTGTTTCTTTTTCTGAAAATGTAGCTAAGGGAAAAGCCGCACTCCCTCCCTGCCATGCATTTTTTCAATTCTATGTCGCCGATGGAAAACTATCTTGTCAGCTATATCAACGCTCTGCCGACATCTTTTTAGGAGTGCCTTTCAATATTGCGTCTTACGCTTTGCTTACTATGATGATCGCACAGGTTTGCGGGTATGAAGCCGGAGATTTTATTCACACCTTTGGAGATGCACATATCTACAACAATCACTTTGAACAGGTAGAACTTCAGTTATCCAGAGAAATAAGAGAACTGCCCGTAATGAGAATAAATCCTGAGGTGAAGGATATCTTCAGCTTTGTATTTGAAGATTTCAGTCTGGAAAATTACAATCCTCACCCTGCCATTAGAGCTAAAGTGGCTATTTAAGCCTGAAAACCTACTTATGAAATACCTACCTATGAAACATTTATTGATTATCGCCATTATTTTTACTTTCACTTCAACGCTACAAGCTCAAGAAGGTGTGAACGTGAAGGGGAATACCATCTCCTCTGCAGAGATCGCACCGGTATGGCCGGGCTGCGAGACCAGCGAACTTTCTTCGAAAGATTGTTTCAACAAAATGCTAGCCGTACATATCAAGGAGAATTTCAAATACCCTAAAGATTCGAATGGCAAGTTTATTCAAGGAAAGTCTACTATTACATTTTTTATAGATGAAACTGGTAAAGCCACTAAAATATCAGCTGAAGGCCCTAAGAAAGCCATTAATGATGAAGTAATAAGAATTGTAAAGCTGTTTCCTGTCATGAAACCGGGTATTCGCGGTGGAAAACCGGTAACTATCAAGTATAAGATGCCTTTCAATTTTTAGAGCAGCTTTTGAAACAGGACTTTAACTTGGCCTTAACTCCTGTACATTTCCTTCATTCTTAAAAAATTGTAAATTTGAGTGGCTCACGTTTTAGACCAACATTTATGATTTCTAAAGAACATCTTTTTGAACTATTTACAGAAACTCGAGTAGCGACCGAAATTATCTGTGCTCCTCTTGAAATAGAAGATTATGTGGTGCAGCCCGTGGTGGATGTATCTCCTCCAAAATGGCATTTAGGCCATACTACTTGGTTTTTTGAGGAATTCGTTCTTAAAAAATATGATTCCAATTACCAGCTTTTTGATGATCATTGCGCCTTCGTTTTTAATAGTTATTACGAAAGTGTAGGTGAAAAGGTGGTACGCACAGATAGAGGAAATCTTTCCAGACCTACCGTTGCTTGGGTTTACGAATATCGAACCTGTGTAACCAAAGCTATGCAGGGTCTATTTTTGGGTAGTCAAAATTTTTCAGAAGAATTGTTGCAAGTAATTGAAATTGGCTGTCATCACGAAAAACAGCACCAGGAATTATTACTTACAGATATCAAATATATTTTAGGAAACAATCCACTTCTTCCAGCTTATAATGACGATTTTCAGGAATATCCTGTTCAGGAGTTTGAGCAAGAATGGATTACTGTCCCTGAAGGCGTTTATGAGATAGGGCATTCGAGCACTTCGTTTTGTTATGATAATGAATTAGGAAGACATAAAACATATCTCAACAAATTCGAGATCTCAAATAAACTTGTTACCAATGCCGAATATCTCGAGTTTATGGAAGCCGGCGGATATCAGGATGTTCTCCTGTGGCATGCAGAAGGCTGGGATTGGGTAACCTCCAACAAAATTAACTCTCCCTCCTATTGGCATAAAACTAAAAAAGGATGGCAGTATTATACCTTCCAGGGATTAAAAAAAATAACACCGGAAGCCCCTCTTACACATATATCGTATTATGAAGCTTTCGCATTTGCACAATGGAAAGGCATGCGATTACCATCTGAATTTGAATGGGAAATCGCTCAGCAGCAATTTGAATGGGGAAGCAGATGGGAATGGACAGAAAGTGCCTATTCACCATATCCCAATTACAAAAAAGCTGATGGAGCTTTAGGCGAATACAACGGGAAATTTATGGTCAACCAAAAAGTATTGCGTGGAGGCTCTGTTGCCACTTCAACCAAACATACACGAGCTACCTATCGAAATTTCTTTCATCCAAACCTTAGATGGCAGTTTACAGGGATTAGATTGGCAAAATAAATCGACATTTAAATAATGAAAGAAAACACAAAAACCACATTTGCTTCTGTTTTTGAAGAAGATGTATATAAAGGCTTAACCAGCTTTCCAAAATACTTATTGTCTAAATATTTTTACGATAAAAAAGGCGATAAATTATTTCAGGAAATCATGAATTTGCCTGAATACTATTTAACCAACTGCGAGTATGATATCTTAGATAAAAACACCCGTGAGATCGCGCATAAATTCAATAGCACCAATGGTTTTGATCTAATTGAACTTGGGGCGGGAGATGGTAAAAAAACCAAACTTTTGCTTAAGCAATTAATAAATGATAATGTAGACTTTACTTATCTACCTATAGATATCAGCCAGAATGCATTAGATGATCTGGAAGCCTCGTTACATGAAGAAATCCCCGGGCTATTGGTAAAAACTCAGCAAGGAACATACATTAAGACTCTAGAAAAATTAGCAGATTATAATTCCAGAAAAAAGGTTATTTTGGTTCTAGGATCGAACATCGGGAATCTATTACATGAAGATGCTATCAGTTTCCTTAAGCAGATTCAGAGTGCGATGGGACCGGAGGACATGTTATTTATGGGATTTGATCAGAAAAAGAATCCACAGACCATTTTAGACGCTTATAATGATCCAACCGGAGTTACCGCTGCATTCAACAAAAATATATTACATAGAATAAATACAGAATTAAAAGGTGATTTTGATGTAGATTCCTTCTTGCACTGGGAAACTTATGATCCGGAAACAGGCACTGCCAAGAGCTTCTTAGTCAGCAAAATCCCTCAGGTTGTAAAGATTAAATCCTTAGACCTTAAAATAAATTTTGATGCCTGGGAAACCATACATACCGAGATCTCACAGAAATATGATGATGCAATAGTTCGATGGCTTGCTAAAGAAGCTAACTTACAGGTAACTTCATCATTTACAGATGAAAAAGAGTATTACAAAAATTACATCTTCCGAAACATTCAGTAAACTGATTATTTTCAATTAAAACATTACTTACAAATGAAAGCAATCTGGAACGATACAATTATAGCAGAAAGCAACGAAACTAAAATTGTGGAAAACAATCATTACTTTCCAAAAGATTCTATTAAAGCTGAATACTTTGAACCTAGCGACCACCGAACGCGATGTCCATGGAAAGGCGAAGCATCTTACTATACTATAGATGTAGACGGGAAACAAAATGAAAACGCAGCCTGGTACTATCCTCAGGCAAGTCATGCTGCTAAACCTATAGAAAACTATGTTGCCTTCTGGAAAGAGGTAAAAGTTAGCGAATAATTACTTTTTTAAATATTCGCTAAGAGCTTTTACCAATTCCTGAATTTCTTCTTCCGTATTATAATAATGAAAGCTCACACGAATTCCCGGCCCCTTAAGGGAAGCCAAGATATCATTGTTTCGCAGGTGGTCATATAAATTTTTATCACCTTTAATGTTGAATATAGTGGAATGATGAGAACGTTTTACAACTATTTCATCTAGCACTCCCAAGGTTGTTAGCTCCTTTTTCGCTATAACAGAAAGTTTTTTATTGATCTCTTCAACCACTTCCAAGTTAACCTCATTTAAATATTTTAAAGCCGTCATCAGGCTTCCATAATTTAAAGTATCCTGGTGCCCAGGTTCAAATTTCCCTAAAAAGTTTCCTTCTTGCGCTTTATATTTTCCCTGAAGAGAGTTAAAACCTGTAGTTTTCGGAAAAATCTTTTTAGGCACATCCTCTTGAAACAACACAAATCCATTTCCATATCCGGCATTCAGCCATTTATAACCACTGCATAATAATACATCTAATCCCGAATCATCAAAATTAAAAATCTCTGTTCCGCAGTACTGGGTGCCATCAGCAATGAAGAGAGTATCGGGAAATTTCTGCTTCATTTGTTTTAAGAAATCTATACTAAGTTTCAACCCACTTATATATTGGACTATGCTAAATGCAAATACATCCGGGTTATAATTTTTCAGAGCATTTTCAATATCTTCTTCTAAAGTTGCAGATAGCGATACCGTATAAGTTTTGAATTCACGCGAAGTAATTGGCCAGGATATAGAAGGGTACTCATCCTCCAACAATAAAAAGGACTTATCACTTTCTATTCCCTCCAAAAGCGTATTAAAACCGTATGAGAAATTAGGCACAAGTGCCACTCTATTAGGCTCACATTTAAAAAAACCACCAACAGTTTCTCGAATTTTAGCAAGCATTTCTCCTTGCTTTTCCTTTAAAATGCATCCGGAAACCAGAAAATCTAAATCGTGCTCCTGCCGAAAATCAAACACCTTTTCAGACAAGGGGCCTGAGGCAGCCGTATTAAGGTAAATATATTGTTGCAGTACAGGAAAGGCTTTTCTTAAATTCTTCATATGTGTTTAACAATAGAATAAAAAATTCTGTAAATTTGATTCTATACTAAAGTACTTCTAATTATGTTTTCTAAAAAGAAAAACGCTTCTAAACTAGATTCCGAACAACGCGAACTGTACGAAAATGCTCGCAAGAGAACCATTCAAAAAAGAAGATTATTTCAGCATTTCGTAATTTACCTTATTGGAGCAATCCTATTGATAATTATAAATGTTGTAATTGGATACAGAGAAGACTTTACACCCTTTGGCTACGATTGGTTTGTAATAGCCGTTTTAGCATGGACATTTTTATTCCTTATCCACCTTATGAATGTATTTGTAATTAATAGCTTTATGGGGAGAGAATGGCAGCAGAGAACCATAGAAAAACTGGTTAGAAAACAAAAGGACCGAATTGCAGAGATGCAACAAAAGGTTGATCGCGACTACCCCCTTCCACATATTAAAGAGGAACAACCTATAATTACTGAGCCTAAAAATCCACCACTAAACAGCTAATTTAAAAATGCTTACTATAATTGCTGCAGCAGCAGAAAATAATGCACTAGGAAAAGACAACGATCTGGTATGGCATTTACCGGATGATTTTAAAAGATTCAAAAAGCTAACAAGTGGCCATCACATTATTATGGGCCGTAAAACCTTCGATTCTTTCCCCCAACCTCTTCCCAATAGAACACATGTAGTGATTACCAGAAGTGAAAACTTTAAGAAAGAAGGTATAGTTGTAGTACATTCTCTAGAGAGGGCTGTAGAATTATGTGAGGAAGATCCCGAAACTTTTATAATTGGAGGTGGTGAAATTTACAAATTAGCTATGGAAATTGCTGATAAAATAGAACTCACCCGTGTGCATGGCAGTTTTGAAGCAGACGCCTTTTTTCCTGAGATTGATGAAAATGAATGGAGGCTAGTAGCCGAAGAATTTCATGATACCGATGATAAGCATAATTATTCATTCACTTATTTAACATACCTCCGAAAACACTAATTACTTCTTTACCTCATTAAAATACCTATTCACCAAAAACTAAATTTCACAATTCTTAACATTCCTACTTTATCTTTTAGGAATACCTTGGGGCAATACATCTTGGTCTTACAGTAACTTGTTCAAAAATAGAACAAGCCATGAGTACAGAAAATTTAGAAAACAAAGAAGCTTTAAAAAAAATGACTGAAATGGTAGAGGATATTACCACTTCTATGATGATGACCAACTTAAGCTCTATTCCTATTAGTGCAATTCCAATGCGGACTAAAAAAGTTGACGAAAACGGGGATATCTGGTTCTTAAGCGCCTTGAATAGCGAACATAACGTTAATATTGTGAAAGATTCCAGAACTCAACTTCTGTATAGCGATCCTTCAGACATGGAGTTTATTAGTATTTATGGTAATTCTTCCATCGAAACTCGAAAAGATATTTTAGAAGAGCTTTACAGTAAAGTTGACGATGCTTGGTTTGATGGATTAGATGACCCAAATCTTACCGCTATAAAATTTAGTCCAGATGAGGCATATTACTGGGACACTAAAGGCAACAAATATGTTAGTTTATTTAAAATGGGAGTAGCAACCATTACCGGGGAAAAGGCAGATGTAGGTAAAAAAGGAGCTTTAAACCTATAATACCATCCCGCTTTTATAAAGAAAGACCTTATAACTCAATTGTTATGAGGTCTTTCTTTTTATTTCTATTTTAGCCTTTCCAAATATTCATAATATGAAAGCATATATATTCCCTGGGCAAGGGGCACAGTTTACAGGAATAGGATTAGATCTTTACGAGAAGTTTCCTGAAGCACAAAAATTATTTGAAAGAGCAAATGAGATTTTAGAATTCTCTATTACCGATATAATGTTTGAAGGCTCTGCCGAAGACTTAAAGCAAACCAAGGTTACTCAACCGGCAATCTTTTTACATTCTGCCATAATGAGCCAAATGTTAGGAGACAATTTTAAACCGGATATGGTTGCAGGACACTCATTAGGAGAAATATCGGCATTGGTTGCTAATAAAACCTTAGAATTTGAGCCTGCTTTAAAACTGGTTTACAAGAGAGCCCTTGCCATGCAACATGCATGTGAACTACAACCATCTACTATGGCTGCTGTTTTAGGAATGGAAGACCATTTAGTTGAAGCCATTTGTGCCGAAGTTGATGGGACGGTAGTGGCGGCAAACTATAATTGCCCTGGGCAATTAGTGATTTCAGGAGATTTAGCAGCAGTAGAAAAAGCCTGTGAACTTCTTAAGGAACGAGGTGCGAAACGCGCAATGTTGCTTCCCGTAGGAGGAGCATTTCACTCTCCTTTGATGGAGCCAGCAAGAAAAGAATTGGCAGAAGCAATTGAAGCTACTACTTTTAATAATCCTATTTGTCCTATCTATCAAAACGTTAGCACATTTGGAGTTACAGATCCTTCAGAAATTAAGAAGAATCTTGTATTTCAATTAACCGCTCCTGTAAAATGGACCCAATCTGTTCAAAATATGATTGCCGATGGCGCTACTGAATTTATTGAAGTTGGCCCGGGAAAAGTATTACAAGGATTAGTTAGAAAAATTGACAGATCAGCCCAAACCAGTTCAGCTGAAATATAAAGTATAAGAACAGCAACTCCTGAAGGGAGTTGTACTTTTTTAAAAAGTTAAAAGGAATTGTTTAAGAGATATCTTTAAACAATTCCTTTTTTCATATCAACTTCCATAACTAATCAATTAGATCAAATTCATGGTTTTTGTAAAAACCTGTTGCCCTCTTTTAATTTTAACCAAGTACTCCCCTTTTGGAACACGCTTAAAATCGAAGGTCTTTTTAATTATTAGATCATTTGAAGTAATGGAATTTACCAGCTCTCCTCGAACATCATACACCTCTATTTGTGTCATTTTCTCTTCCGGATTAGTTAAAGAGAACATCAGCTTTCTTTCACTTATCTTATAGGTAGGTTTAAAGATTATTTCAGAAGCTTCCTTATCAATTTTCACTCCCTTATTTAATCTATGGATCACCTTTTTGAAAATATAAAACTCATTTTCAAAATTAAGATAATAAGTACCTATTTGAGCTGTACCAAAATTTAAGGTCTTCTTGTAAGATTTGTTATCTATAAGACCGTCTTTAAAGATAAGATTCCCTTCTTCATCCTTTAACGTAAGACTTGCATTCATAAAAGAATTCTGCACTTCTACAAAAAGAGTTTCTTCATTAATTCTTACATCTAATCCTTCAGCAGCTTTTACGTTGAAACTAGCAGTTAACATTAAAGCTAAAATTGATAATTTAAATAGATTTCCCATGTTTTCCGTTTTTAAGTGTTAATTAATGATTATGTTAATTTACCGATAATAACATAATCAAATATACTGCTGTTTAATCGACTAAAATGATGTATATTATACATGAATATGTTCTATTTTACACTTTACATTAATTTAATGTTCTATTAATGTATATTAAGCACATAACACGGTTAATAAAACATAGTTAACTCAATTAAATCATCATTACATTATAATTAATAAAATAAGCATAATGGCCATATTAGTAAAACCTATACTAGAGAAGATTGAACCCGCTTTTGGTAGTTCTCTTTATTATAAAACATATAATAAAGACCATCAAAATGGAAAGAACAGCTTTTGGCATTATCATCCTGAGATAGAGTTGGTTTATGTAAACGGTGGCTCAGGAAAACGGCAAATTGGAAGCCACCTTTCTTATTACAGAAACGGAGACCTAATACTGATTGGTCCCTATTTACCGCATTGTGGATTTACGGATAACCTTACAGGACATAATTCTGAAACCATTATTCAAATAAGAGATAATTTCCTGGGAAAGGATTTTTTTGAAATCCCCGAAATGAAGGAAATAAAAACCCTTATTGAGCGCTCAAAAAATGGGATTGTATTTCATGGAGACGACAAACGAGCCATTGGAAAAAAAATAGAAGCCTTACAGGGAGTGAGCCCATATTATAGATTACTAGGTTTACTGGATATCCTCAAAATGTTAGAATGCTCAAAGAACTATACTGTTTTGAATGCTCAGGGTTTCCTATTAGAAACTGAACTTCAGGATAATAACAGGATAAATATTGTATTCAATTTTGTAAAAGAAAATTATATGAGGCCTATCACATTAGAAGAGATCGCCAATAAGGTAAGTATGACGGTTTCTGCCTTTTGCAGATATTTCAAAAAGATAACAGGTAAAACCTTCACTAATTTTGTAAATGAATATCGATTGGTTCATGCAGCCAAGCTCTTACATGAAAAACAAATAAGCATTACTGATATTTGTTTTGAAAGCGGATTTAATAATTTTAGTCATTTCAATAAGCAATTCAAAAAATTTACTGGCAAATCCCCGTCCCATTATAGAAATGAATTGAGATATACCATCTCATAGTCACCGTTATAATCAAGTAAATCTCTTGCCATAAAAAATAGCATATTCCTATTGAAAAACATTCTTATGAATGTATTATATCAATAAGAATTTAGCGAAATTATAAAATCATCTTTCTATTAATTAGTTCGACAAAATATTATTACATTTAAAAAATTCCAACTTGATATATTAAAATATCTTGACTTTAAATATTTCAAACTTCAAAAAGCACGTATAGACTTATATATGAACAACATTATTTTCTAAAACCTTCAAAAACCAAGTCGTCATTCATATAAAATGGAAGTCTTAGAAATTTTATATAACTATTAATTTTAACTTGTTTCATAGGCCCTACCTTAAGATTCTAAATCCTCAACTCATTGAAAAAAATTATTTTACTGCTAATTACACTATTAACTGTAGGTAGTGCGTTCTCTCAAACTGCAAAAAAAGAAATACAAAAGCTCGAAGATCACTATACCAATTATTTTAGCCTTAACCGTGAGGCTTTATTTCTTCATTTAAATAAAACCATTTTTCTTCCGAAAGAAGATTTATGGCTATCCGCTTATGTATACAATCCAATTACTAACCTTCCAAATCCTGAAACCCTGAACCTTAATCTTGATATTTTAAATGTGGAAGGGGTGCTTATTGAAACTAAAACCATAATGATAGGAAATGGGAAAGGTTCAGGATTTATTGATCTTAGTAATAATAAATATGCGCCTGGAAAATACTTTGTAAAAGCATCAACGAAATACATGGATAATTTTGAGGAGAACTTAGAATATATACAAAGTTTCGTGATACTGAGCAAGGACACCAATCCCTTAGAAGAACAGAAAAAATTCGATTTACAAATACTACCCGAAGGCGGTCATTTACTTTCTGAAGTTAGAAATAATGTTGGAGTAAAGTTAATTGACAATAATGGACAAGGAGTTGTTTTCAAAAAAGGGAGACTTATAAACTCTGCAGGAGAAGAACTTATAACGTTTAAATCCAATCAGTTCGGACTTTCAAAATTTAGTTTTATACCCAAAGTAAATACTGCCTATACCATTGAAGTTACAAATTTAAGTGATGATGTAGTAAGCCTCAACATACCTCCAGCCGAACTAATAGGCTTCAATATTGAGGGGAACAGTGTAGGAGATCAGATTTTATTATCCATAAAAACCAATGACAGATCAAAAGATTTGATACACCAAAAGATTTTTTATGCTGCAATTCATCAAAATGGAAGAATTAAAGATTTTTCATTTCAATTCCCACATGACAAAAATGAGGTAAACTTAAAATTAAGCAAAGATTCTTTGTACTCAGGAATTAATACTATTACTATTTTTGATGAAAAATTAAACCCCCTTTTAGAACGATTATTCTTCAATGAACAACATTTAAAACGCATTCGAATTAAATCTGGAGTTGTTAGAAAATTAGGTGATTCTATTCAAATTAATCTTCAATCTTTAAAAAAGGTAAAAAGTAATTCTTTAAGCCTTTCTGTACTCCCAGGAAAAACAAAGGCATATCAACCTAATCATAACATCCTTTCGGCTTTTCATTTGAAACCACACCTAAAAGGCAATATTGAAAATCCTCAGTATTATTTTTCAAATAAAAACTCTAGAAAGATCGCTTATGATCTTGACATATTACTATTAACACAAGGTTGGAGTAGTTATAACTGGAACTCTATTTTATCTAATTCAACAAAAGAAATTGTTGATCATGAAAAAGGTTTTACCATCAAAGGAACTGTACAAGGTAGAAATAACAAAAAAGAAAACACCATTTATGTTAAATCGGATGAAACAGGACTTTTCGAAATAATTAATATTAAGGACGATAATACTTTCGTATTGAAAAATGTATATGTATTAGATAGTTCCACTATCTCATTTGGATTACTAAATGACCGGAATAGTAAAATCTCCAAACCATCGGTTATTGCTAAAATTTCCCCTTTTAAAATCTCTAAAAACATTAAAGTCGATGAATTACCTAAGGTTAACTTTAATAGAGATGAAGTATCCAATCTTGATATCCCATTAAACTTTATTGGAGACGCTATAAATTTAGACACCGTAAACCTTATTCAAGAAAATCGAGAAAAAGACAAATACATCAATGATATGCAAGTAATCAAACAAGAGATTACTATTACCGAAGAACTTGAAAATCGATACCACTTTATTACAGACTATATTGCAGCCAACGGCTTTAAAGTTTTACAGGGCGGTTATGGATCATTAGTGATCGAAAATCGAACCCCTTCCTCTTTAAGCGAAGAGGATCCCCCAATACCGCAAATCTATTTTAATGGAATGCGTTTAGGCATGGACACTTCTCCTTTATTATATTTAGAAACTTCACAAGTAGAATCTATAATAATAAGCCCTTCTGGGATAGGATATGGAATGAGCGGTAACAATGGAGTAATTGAGATTACCACACGAAAAGGGAGATTAGGAGGGAGCTCCCGCCGAGAAACTATTAAAGAAATAATTACCAATAACGGATTTTCACTTAATAAAAAATTTTACGCTCCCAAGTATACTTCTTATACTTCAGCCATTTTTGAAGAATATGGTGTTATCGACTGGACACCAAACCTGAGTCTGGATAAAACTGGAAATGCTACGTTTAATATTTTGAATACCCTGCAACCAGAAGTAGTGTTATTTATTGAAGGTATAACCTCTGACGGGTTTTTAATATCAGAACAGCTAAATATCGCTAATTAATATTATAAATGTTAATTAAAAAAAAACGGATCTATTTATAATAGATCCGGTTTTTGATTTTTTAAACTATTTTGAAGTTTTTAGTCATTCACAAAATCGATAATGGTTTTAGTGATCAAGTCAATTTGATCATCTTCCAATTCGGTATGCATAGGCAAAGAGATCACATCTTTCACCAATTGGTTAGTCACCGGGAAATCGGCTTCATTATATCTAGAATCCTTATAAGCTTTTTGGCTGTGCAATGGAATTGGATAATAAACTCCACAAGGAATATTATTTTCATTCAAATGTTTCACCAAAGCATCTCGTTTCCCATTGGTAATTTTAAGAGTATATTGATGAAAAACATGCGTATCAGAATCACCTGAGCGAAACGGCACAATTATATGCTCCTGCCCTGCAAAAGCCTTATCGTATTTTAGAGATGCATCCTTTCTGGCTTCATTATACATATCAAGATTTGGCAATTTTGCACGTAATACCGCTGCCTGCAAACTATCTAATCTGGAATTCACTCCCACCACATCGTGATGATATCTTTCATACATACCATGATTTACTATTCCGCGAATAGTATGAGCCAGCTCATCATTATTTGTAAAGATAGCACCACCATCTCCATAACAGCCTAAGTTCTTAGAAGGGAAAAATGAAGTTGAACCAACATCTCCTATGGTCCCGGCCTTATAGGTTTTTCCTTCTTTCGAGTGAAAATCGGCACCAATCGCCTGCGCGGTATCTTCAATAACATATAAATTATGAGCCTTTGCAATTTCCATGATAGCATCCATATTGGCTGTTTGCCCAAATAAATGCACAGGAACTATAGCCTTGGTCTTAGGAGTAATTGCTTTTTTAATAGCTTCAGGATCTACATTGAAAGTATCTGGCTCTACATCTACCAAGACAGGGGTTAATTGCAATAACGCAATAACCTCTACCGTTGCCGCAAAAGTAAAATCTACCGTAATAACCTCATCCCCTGGCTGTAACCCTAACCCCATCATTGCAATTTGAAGCGCATCGGTACCATTAGCACAAGGTATTACATGTTTAACACCTAAATATTCCTCTAATTCCTTTTGAAAATTCTGAACCTCCGGTCCGTTGATAAATGCCGAAGATTGCATGATCTCATCAAAAGAATTATTGATTTGATCTTTAATAAGTTTATATTGACCTTGAAGGTCAACCATTTGTATCTTTTTCATCTATTTTTGTTGTAATGCCGCGAAAATACGAAATATCGCTCCTACCACCAATGCAATTTTCAGGAAAGAAGTATTTTAGCATTCAAAACAGAAAGCTTGCAACTACTTTATAATTTATCGATTTGGTTAGTAAAAACAGTTCTACCAATAACAGCGTTTTTTAATTCTAAAATGAAACTTTTTGTTGATGGAAGAAAAAACACTTTTTCAATTCTAAACTCTAAGATACAGCAGAAAGACAGAGTAATTTGGTTTCATGTAGCATCTTTAGGTGAATTTGAACAAGGACTTCCCATCATAGAAGTCGTAAAAAACATATATCCCCAACATAAGATCGTACTTAGTTTTTTCTCACCTTCGGGATATGAAGTTAAAAAGAATACTCCCATAGCCGATGCTGTAGTTTATTTGCCTCTGGACACTAGAAGAAATGTTAGGTTATTTTTAGAACTGGCACATCCTGAAATGAGTTTTTTTGTAAAATATGACTTCTGGCCAAACTACTTAAATGAATTAAAAAAGAGGAACATCCCAAGCTTTCTAATTTCTGGTGGCTTTAGCGCTAATCAGTTATTTTTTAAATCATACGGAAAATGGATGCGAAAATCACTGACAAGCTTTCAGCATTTCTTTGTACAAAATGAAAGCTCAAAAGTACTTTTGAATTCTATCGGGTTTCAAAATGTAAATGTAAGCGGCGACACCCGTTTTGATAGAGTTTCCAATCAATTAAAACAAGATAACAAACTTGATTTTATAGAAGATTTTAAAGAAAATAAAACGTGTATTGTTGCCGGTAGCACCTGGCCAGAGGATGAAGCAATGCTTCAGGAATTCATAAATAACTCTTCCCCCGAAGTAAAATTCATCATTGCACCGCATAATATTAAAGCGGAACAGATCCAAAAATTTAAAAATAGCCTCAACAAAAGAACAGTTCTTTATTCTGAAAAACAAGGGAAAGAACTTTCCTCCTATCAGGTCTTTATAATAGACACCATAGGCTTACTAAGCAAGATCTATAGCTATGGCGATATCGCTTTTGTAGGTGGCGCGACTGGAACTACGGGTCTGCATAATATTTTAGAACCGGCCACTTTTGGAATACCTATTATAATAGGTAGTAATTACAGCAAATTTCCGGAAGCTATCGAATTGCAGAAACTAGCAGGCTTATATTCAGTAAAAAACACAAAGGAGTTTCAGGATATTCTTCAAAAACTGCTGAAAGATGTAGATTTTAGACAAAAAACGGGGATGATTGCGGGACATTTCATTAGTTCCAATACTGGCGCTACCCAGGTGATTAAAACCTATTTGAATCATAAAAATGTTAAATTATCTTAATTTCATCAATACAAACTAAAAATATCTTTAAAATTTATTAAAAAAATCTAAAAAAATAAGTGTTCGATTCATATTAATAGTAATTTCGACCTGTACAATAACAAACAATTACTTATGAAAAGAGTTATTTTAGTGACTGCCTTAGCATTAACCTCGGCTACAAGTCTTATTTCTTGTAGAGAAACTCCCGAAAAAGAAACAGTAATTAAGGAAGTAGAAGTTGAAAAAATAGAGGCTACCGAGAAAGAACCTGAGCAAGAAGGTATTTTAGAACGTACCGCAAAAAAGGTAGATAAAGAAGTTAATAAAGAGATCGATGAAGAGATCGAAAAAATAGGTGACGACAACTAATTAAGAAAAAACACATAAATAATTAGTGAGCTTAAGGTTTTTGTATATATTTATAACTCAATACAATACCCAATCACTTAAAACCTAACTAACCAATATAAATTTTATCAAATGAAAAAGCAATTTTTAGTATTAGCAACAGCCCTAACTTTAAGCGTATTTTTCACTTCTTGTAGAGAAAAAAACGACAAAACTGATGACACTGAAATGACTGATGATATGGATGACGTAGCTGATGACATGGATGATGTAGCAGATGATATCGAAGAAGCTGCTGAAGACACTGGCGATGCAGTTGAAAATGCAGCCAATGATGTTGGAGATGCAGTAAAAAAAGGAGCTGACGAAGTAGAAGCTGAAGTTGAAGGAACGGACGATATATAATATTGAACTTTTTAATTATAAGCGATCTACAGAAACTAACCCATTTGCAGATTAATTATAATTGTTCAATTAATACAAAAACCAATAAATTCTAAATTATGAAAAAAATAGTTTTATTGATGGCGCTTACATTTACTACAAGTATTATGTTCACTTCATGCCGTGAGAAATCTACGGTAGAGAAAGTAGCCGACGATGTTGAAGATGCTGTAGATTAGCATTTTCTAAACCAACTAAACCTAAAAAATCCATCCTTAACCAAGATGGATTTTTTTATTGTTTAAAAGTTTTGAATTCGCTTTTAAGCTCTTCCATAGATTGTTGTAATTGCCTTAACAACCCATTTTCTGAAGTGGCATCTAAACTAAAGGTAAGCTTACTGTTTACCTGCCATAATTCCTGTATATCTCCTACCATTACTTCTACAGGCGCATATTCTTCATTAATGGAAATGAGTAAAACTTTAGAAAGATCTTCCAATTTCCTAATCTTCTTCACTAATACTGAATCATAAAGGACAACTACATAAATCTTGCTGTTACTTACTTCCTGAATGCTGGAAATTGCTTTTCCCAGTACCCATTCTCCCGGAAGCAGATTAGGCGTCATACTATCTCCTTCAACCTGAAAACCTCGATATGTAGCATTTCTATATTCAGGTAATGGAATATCAAAAGCTGGCAATTGCTGATACCAGCCTACATCCTGGACATTATGAGGATAACCCGCAGCAGCTTTCTGGTTTACCAATACGATATTCTCTTCCTCGGCGCTGTTAACCGTAATAACCTTTGGAGTGACATCTCCTCTATTAACAGGGAGATATTTTTGACCGCTATCCCCAAATAACCATAACGGATTTACTCCAAACTGTCTTAATAGTTCGGCCACCACCTTTCCAGAAAGTTTTGTTCGTCCCCGTTCAATATCTGCCGTCGAATTTTTGATCCCTAATAATTCGGCAAATTCTGCCTGCGTAAAATGATGATCATCTCGAATTTCCTTGAAGCGTTTAACTTCGGGTGTTATATCTGTTCCCATACACAAATATAATTCTTTTTGGAATAAATCCAATTTTAACATTGGACTATATCCTATTTAATGGAATTATTCCATAATTTTGTAAATATTCCAAGAATAGAAGGAATTACATTATGGTTAAAACTGTCTTACATATGGATCTGGATACCTTTTATGTTTCTGTAGAGCGCATTATTGACTCGCGTTTACAAAACAGACCATTATTGGTAGGCGGCACAAGTGATCGTGGCGTGGTGGCTGCTTGTAGCTACGAAACCCGTGCCTTTGGGGTACATTCCGGGATGTCTATGAAACTGGCAAAGCAACTTTGCCCGGAAGCTACTGTAATTAGAGGCAATGCAGGCACTTACACTAAATATTCTACGAATGTAACAGATATTATAAAAGAAGATGTTCCGTTATTTGAAAAATCAAGCATTGATGAGTTCTATGCCGATCTTACTGGAATGGATCGCTTCTTTGGCTGTTATAAATACGCTTCAGAATTACGAAAAAGGATCATCCGGGAAACCGGCTTACCTATTTCCTTTGGACTCTCGGTAAATAAAGTAGTTTCTAAAGTAGCAACCAACGAAGCAAAACCCAATAATCAACTTAAGATTGATTCCGGATTTGAGCGAGAATTCCTGGCACCGCTTTCTGTAAGAAAAATTCCCATGGTGGGAGATAAAACCTATCAAACCCTCCGAAATTTAGGCGTAAGACAAATTAAAACCATTCAGGAAATGCCCTTAGAAATGTTGCAAAAAGTATTGGGAGCTAACGGCACCACTATTTGGCAACGGGCACATGGTATAGACCATACGCCTGTTATTCCTTATTCTGAAAGAAAATCTATATCTACCGAGCGGACTTTTGATAAGGACACCATCGATGTGCATCGGCTTTCGTCCATCCTTATTGCAATGACAGAGAATCTCGCCTACCAATTGCGGCGGGGTGATAAATTAACCTCTTGCATTGCCGTTAAAATAAGATATTCCGACTTCAACACGTATACAAAACAGCTGAAGATTCCCTATACCAGTGCCGATCATATTTTAATTCCGCAGATTCAGGAATTATTCAAAAAACTATATAACCGCAGGCTATTGGTACGATTAATAGGCATCAGGTTTAGTCATATGGCCGGAGGAAATTACCAGATCAATCTGTTTGATGACAATGAAGAGGTGTTACAACTCTATAATGCGATGGACACTATAAGAAACAGGTATGGGGATAGAAGTGTGCTTCGCGCTTCTTCTTTAGGCGCCAAGACCATAGGCCGAATGACCAATCCTTTTAATGGTGAACCTCCCATTATCCTGGCTCATAGAAAACAATAAATCGAATACATGAAATTTATAACAGCTACCTAAAAATTGTATTTAAACAATCACACATATTATAGTATGCGCTACGGCACTTTTTCAGAACTGGAATTGCTGGAACTTGCAAAGCAGAATTGTATTGAAAAATTGGTGTTAACCGATATCAACAACACCTCTGCCTGCCTCAACTTTGTTCGAAAAGCAAAAGACTACAATATACAACCAGTATTGGGTGTAGATTTCAGGAATGGAGCGCAACAACAATTTGTAGCTATTGCACAAAACAACGAAGGCTTTAATGAAATAAATATATTCCTATCACAGCTACTTTATAAGAAGCAGCTAGTTCCTGAGAAAGCACCTTTTTTCAAGAATGCTTTTGTTGTTTACCCTTTTGAAAACATAATGGCCGCAGAAGTTAAAGATTTTGCCCATAATGAATTTATTGGCGTTTCCATAAGCGAATTGCGCAAACTTCGCTTCTCAAAACTGAAAGAACTCACCCATAAACTAGTCGTACTTCAACCCGTAACTTTTCGTAATAAACGAGATTTCAACGCACATAGACTGCTACGAGCTATTGATAATAATACACTTTTAAGCAAACTCCCTTCAGAAGAACAAGCAAAGCTAGAAGAGCAGATGATATCTATTGAAATGCTAGAAGAAGCCTTTCAGGACTTTGAATTTATTTTGCAAAACACCCAAAAACTCCTCGATGCGTGTAGTATAGATTTCGATTTTTCAGAAGATAGAAAACCTCAAAATCAGCAGGTTTTTAGCGAAAGTGAGGCGAAAGATGAAGCTCTTCTCGAGCAGCTTTGCAAAAAAGGACTCTTACTTCGATATCCAGAAGCGAAGGAGGAAGTATTCAAGAGAATGACTTCAGAATTAAAAGTGATCAAGGAAATGAATTTTATTTCCTATTTTCTTATCAACTGGCGAATTTGTGAATATGCGCGAGGCCAGGGTTATTTTTATGTAGGCAGAGGAAGTGGCGCCAACAGTATAGTAGCCTATTTACTACAAATTACGGAAGTAGATCCTATTGAACTCGATCTCTATTTTGAACGCTTTATCAATCAGTATAGAACGAGTCCGCCGGATTTTGATATTGATTTTGCCTGGAACGATCGGGAAGACATCACCAGGTTCATTTTTGAAGAATTCCCCCATACTGCCTTGCTTGCTACTTACAACACCTTTCAATACAAGGCCGTGATACGTGAGATAGGTAAAGTATTTGGATTGCCAAAAGAAGATATAGACCAATTATGCAAGGGCTATCTCCCAAATAACCAACAGGACAGCATTCATAAAATAGTGATGAAGTACGGAGAGCTTATACAGGGCATGCCCAATTATTTGAGCATTCATGCAGGTGGCATTCTTATTTCCAACAAACCCCTCACCTACTTCTCCGGACTTGATCTTCCTCCAAAAGGATTTCCTACCGTACAATTCGATATGGTTATTGCAGAAGATGTAGGACTTTACAAGTTTGACATTCTCGCGCAACGCGGACTCGGAAAGATACGGGACTCATTGGCCATTATTGAGAAAAATCAGCCCACGGCAGCCAACTTTGATATTCACGATATCACCAGTTTCAAAAAAGACCCACGTATTAATAACCTGATAAAAGAAGCTTCCTGTATAGGCTGTTTTTATGTGGAATCTCCCGCTATGCGCATGTTGCTGAAAAAATTAAAGACAAATACCTATTTAGGGCTTGTGGCTGCGAGTTCCATTATTAGACCGGGAGTCGCTAAAAGTGGAATGATGCGAGAGTATATCCTGCGGCATCGTTATCCCGAACGTAGAGAAAACGCACATCCCGAATTAGCGAGAATAATGCCAGACACCTATGGGATCATGGTATATCAGGAAGATGTTATAAAGGTGGCGCATTATTTTGCCGGATTAAGTCTTGCCGAAGCAGATGTATTACGCCGAGGAATGAGCGGAAAATACCGTTCTAGAGAAGAGTTTCAACGCGTAGAAGAGAAATTCATTTCAAATTGTAAAGAGAAAAAAATTGCTGAAAAGACCATTTTTGAAGTTTGGGAACAAATAAAGAGTTTTGCCGGCTATGCTTTTGCCAAAGGCCATTCGGCCAGCTACGCGGTAGAAAGTTATCAGAGTTTATTCTTAAAGGCTTACTTCCCTTTAGAATATATGGTAGCAACCCTTAACAACGGCGGAGGATTCTATTCTCCCGAAATGTACGTACATGAAGCCAAGATGCTGGGCGCTATTGTAGAGCCACCCTGTATTAATGAAGGAGACTATCACAACACTATTAAAGCTAAGCGCATTTATCTAGGTTTTGGATATTTGAAAGAGCTGGAACACAGAGCTGCGCAACGCATCTTAGAAAACAGGAACTTCCACGGAAAATTCAAATCGTTTGAAGATTTCATAGACCGAGTAAGCATTGGGATAGAGCAATTAAGCATTCTTATAAGGATAAATGCCTTCAGGTTTACCGGCATCGATAAATATAAGCTCTTATGGGAAGCACATTTCAAACTCAGTAAAATTCCGAAAAGACCAGATCAGCTTCCGCTATTTATTCCAAAGCATAAAAATTTTACGCTGCCGGCACTTAAGACCACACAGTTGGAAGAAGCTTTTGAACAAATTGAACTCTTAGGATTCCCGCTTTGCAGTCATTTCGATCTCCTTCTGGAAACCCCAAGAAATGATTATGGGCAAAAAGATCTACAGGATTTTTTAAATAAGAATATCCTCATTTATGGCTATCTGGTAACGGTGAAAAATACCAGTACCACTAAGGGAGAGCGCATGAACTTTGGAACTTTTATAGATAGCGAAGGTCATTATTTTGACACCATTCTCTTTCCACCTATTGCAAAGAAATACAGTTTTCGAGGCCCAGGTATCTATGTCATGTATGGAAAAGTAACCGAAGAGTTCGATTTTCTGAGTATTGAGGTTATTAAAATGCGAAAAGAAGCCTATATCACCGATCCGCGTTTTGCTGAAGATAATCCGGCAACAGCAAACAGAATAGATAAGATGAAAAAATTACACGAAAAGAAGTCGATTGTTCCTCAATAAAAAAACACTTATATGTCTTTTGAAAGGATTAAAGAAAAACTGAACATACTGGCAGATGCCGCCAAATATGATATTTCATGTTCCAGTAGCGGAAGCAAACGCGCTAATAATAATAAAGGTTTAGGCAATAGTGATGGCGTTGGAATATGCCACAGTTACACAGAAGATGGCAGGTGTGTCTCACTTTTAAAGATACTTCTAACCAATCATTGCATTTTTGATTGTGCCTATTGTGTAACCCGAAAAAGTAATGATATTAAACGGGCAGCTTTTAAGGTACAGGAAGTAGTAGACCTTACCATGAATTTTTACAGACGTAATTATATAGAAGGCCTATTTTTAAGCTCCGGGATCTTCAATAGTCCGGATACTACTATGGAACGTCTTGTTGCGGTTGCTAAAAAATTGCGTTTAGAAGAAAACTTCAATGGATATATTCATTTAAAATCCATTCCAGGTGCTAGCGACGAACTAATGATGGAGGCAGGGCTTTACGCCGACAGGTTATCGGTGAACATAGAAATTCCAACAATTTCAGGATTAAAATTACTTGCGCCAGATAAAAATCATGCAGATTTTATCAAACCCATGCAGGCAGTTAAAACTGGAATTCAACAATATAAGAATGAAAAAAAAATAATTAGAAGCACTCCCAAATATGCGCCTGCAGGACAAAGTACACAAATGATCGTGGGTGCTACAGGAGAAAGCGATAGAGATGTGATGTACTCGGCAGCCTATTACTACAAAAAATATGAAATGAAGCGCGTGTATTATTCCGGATATATCCCGGTTGCTAATGATACCAGATTGCCAGCACTGGGGAGTCCGGTGCCATTACTCCGCGAAAATCGATTGTACCAAACCGATTGGCTACTTCGTTTTTATGGCTTCGATATTCGAGAGCTTCTAAATGAAGAGCATCAAAACTTAGATCTGGATGTAGATCCAAAATTGAGTTGGGCATTACGCAACATGCACTTGTTTCCTTTAGATGTGAATAAAGCTGAAAAATACTTATTGGCAAGAGTGCCGGGAATAGGAATGAAGTCTGTATATAAAATATTAGAGGCCAGAAAACACAGAGCGCTTAACTGGGAACATCTTCAAAAAATAGGGATTGCACTTAATAGAGCGAAATACTTTATACACTGTAATTCGCGAGAATGGGAAAAGCGGGATCTAAGCGCATTACAAGTAAAAGGCTTTATCTTACAGAATTCTCAGAGTAAATTCCGAAAAGAGTATAGCAACCAACTAAGTCTATTCAATTAAAATGAACACTTCAGTAATTATTTCTTACGACGGAAGTTTTGACGGATTTCTATGCGTTGTATTTGCGAGCTTTGAACAACATCTTCAAATTTCAGCTATACATCCTGAAATAGAACTCCAACAAGATTTTTTTTCTGCTCCTTTGCTCATTTTAACCGAGGAAGCTAAAGCAAATAGAGTAAAAACCGGGTTAACAAAATGTATGTCGGCTACCTCCAGAAGAAAATTATATTGGGCATTTCTAAGTGAATTGCCGGGAATAGAACTTACTTTATTACAATATGTACAAATGGCATTCAAAGAGTCAAAATTTAGAGGAACCGATTTTGGTGATTCTGTAATCCTAAGAGTGACCCAAGTGGCAAAAATGGTAAGCAGAGAAAAACATAGAATGGAAGCCTTTATAAGATTTAAATTAACCAAAGATGACATCTACTTTGCCGGTATAGAACCAGATTTTAACGTTCTCCCTCTTATATCTAAACATTTTGAGACCAGATATGCCGATCAAAAGTGGATTATCTATGATTATAAACGAAAATTTGGTTTGTATTATGACCTCGAAAATGTAGTACAAATACATTTGGAGTTTTCCGAAGATATCAAAGACCACGCTCACAACCCCAAGTTTTACGATACTTCCGAGCTGGAATTTCAAAAACTGTGGCAACACTATTTTTCCAGTACCAATATAAAATCTCGCAAAAATTTAAAATTACACCTACAACATGTACCTAAGCGATATTGGAAATATTTAACTGAAAAGAGTTCTTTGCTAAATTAAAAAATAGTTTAAATTTGTTTCTTCAACTAATTAAACATATTTAACAATGAAAAAATTATCTTTATTATTATTAGCTGCTGTATTCTCTTTATCTATCTACTCTTGTAGAGAAACTACTGAAGAAAAAACTGAAGATGCAGTAGAAGAAATGGGAACTGATATCGAAAACGCTGCTGAAGAAGCTGGTGACGAAGTAGAAGCTGCCGCTGACAACGCTGGAAACGAAATCGAAGAAGAAGTTGACGGAACTGACGATGTAAATGGTGATGATGACATGTAGTCGTTAGCATTAATATTTTTAAAAAGCCATCCAATTTCTATTGTGATGGCTTTTTTAAGTTTAACCCTAAATTGAAAGTATGAAAAAAGTATTTTTATTGTTGATGATGGCAGTAATAACTGCCTCTGTTTATTCTTGTAGAGAAACAACTCAGGAAAAAACTGAAGACGCCTTAGAATCTATTGGAGAAGATATTGAAACCAATACTAAGAAAGCGGGAGAAAAAATAGAAGAAGGTGCCAAGAAGGTAAAAGAAGAGATTCATGAAGAAATGCACGATACTGATGATGTAAATGGAGAAGAAGCTGCAGACGATTTGTAGACATCATACCTTATCCAAAAAAAAAGCCCGCTACACAGTGGGCTTTTTTATTAAACCTTAAAATTGCATCTTTTATCCTTTTCTTATTAAATTAAATTAGGCATCTTTAAATTTTAAATTGAATATCCCTGCATATTTAAATTTTTCACATAAAACGTCTGTTAAACTGCAACAAATCATTATTCCTGTTGTCTTTTGAGAAAACCATCATATGAAACTTTTATTAGGAATCCTCCTCTTTTTTATTAGCAACACCTTTTTACATGCCCAAGAATTAGATAGCATTCCTCGTAAAAACATCACTATTCAAAGGATAACCAACGCCCCTAAAATTGATGGAGTTTTAGACGATATTGCCTGGGAAGGAGCAGCAATTGCAACTAATTTTGTAGAACGCCAGCCTAATAACGGAAAGCCAATCCCTGATAGCCTTAATACCGAAGTTAAAATTATATATGATGACCTGGGAATATACTTTGGAGCAATCCTTCAAGACCCTGAGCCAGATAAGATCCTTAAAGAACTTACCGAAAGAGATGATATAAGCAACGATGATTTTTTCTTTATTTTACTAAATGGTTATAATGACCGGCAGCAGAGTCTCCAGTTTATTGTAACCGCTGCTGGTGTACAATATGATGCAAAAATGACCAATGGCAATGAAGATTCCAGTTGGAATGGCGTATGGTATAGTGCGGTACAAATAAATGACAAAGGTTGGGTAGCCGAAATCTTTATTCCCTATTCCGAATTACGATTTCCGAAGAAGGATATTCAGGAATGGGGGCTTAATATGGAACGGGAATTTAGAAGAGCCAGAACTCGCTACAGCTGGAGCCCGATCGATAATTCAAAAGGAGCCTTTTCTATTTACGATGGGGAGATCTATGGCATTAAAAATATTGAAACCCCTACCCGACTTTCCTTTCAACCTTATATCTCTTCCTATATTAACACATACGATGGGGATACAAAAGTGAATTTTAATGGAGGGATGGATTTGAAATACGGAATAAATGATGCATTTACACTAGATATGATCCTTATTCCTGATTTTGGACAGACCAAATTTGATGATGCAGTTTTAAACCTATCGGCAATTGAGGTTCAATATAATGAGCAAAGAGCATTTTTCACTGAAGGAACAGAATTATTCTCGAAAGGAAATTTATTCTATTCCAGGCGAGTTGGAGGGTATCCCTCTGGGAACCCTGAACTGAATGATAATGAAGAATTTGAAGAATTCCCTTCTTCTGTAGATTTAGTTAATGCATTGAAAGTTTCCGGGAGAACCGATAAAGGTCTAGGTATCGGGTTCTTTAATGCGATTACTGAAAAAACCTATGCTAAAATAAGAGATACCGAAACCAACCAAAGCCGCAAGGAGTTAATAGAACCTACTTCAAATTACAATATCCTGGTATTAGATCAGCGATTTGGCGATAATTCCTCTATTTCGTTGGTAAATACAAACGTTACCAGGGAAGGAAGTTTTAGAGATGCTAATGCCACCGGAGTTTATACCGATATCACCAATAAAAAGAACACCCTGAAGTATTGGGCCAATTTAGCCGGAAGTTGGGTAATGGATGAGAAGACCAAATTTGGAACCGAAGGAGGAACCGGATTAGCAAAGATTAGCGGTAGTAACCGACTTAGTGCTGAGGTGAATTTTCGAACCAAAGATTTCGATATCAATGATATGGGATACTCCGGATACACTAACTATATCAATTATTACGGATATTATGGTTATAGATATTTACAGCCAAAAGGCTTCCTAAATAATATGTATCTAAATTTTAACCTGAACCATCAACGCAGGCTTCAACCAGACCTTTATAGTGAATTCAATTTCAATTTCAACTCTAATTTCACTACCAAGAAATTCATGCAGTTTGGAGGAGGTTTTGAAACTACACCTTTTGGAACTCAGGATCTGTATGAAGCTCGTACAGAGGGCAGGCATTTTAAAATTCCCGCTTACTATGATACCTGGGTATGGATAAATACCGATTATCGAAAAAAATTGGGAGTAAATGCCGTTGTAGACTGGTATAAATATGATGAAAAAGGAAGGGGAAGATTAATGCTGGAGGTGTATCCAACGTATAGAATTTCAGATAAATTTAGAGTGAATTTAGGAACCAGTTTGATACTTTCAGACAAAGAAGAAGGCTATGCAGATCGCATTGAAGATGATATCATCTTTGGAGCCAGAGATCGAAACACCATTATCAACTCTATAGAATCTAAATATATCTTCAACAATAAAATAGCGCTAAATCTAGCATTCAGGCATTATTATTCTGAAGTGAGTTATAATTCATTTTACAGCTTAGAAAACAATGGCGAGCTTAGCTCTTATGCTTCCTTCGGAAAAGAATATGATACCACCTATAATAGTTGGAATATAGATCTTCGTTTTTCGTGGTGGTTTGCTCCCGGGAGTCAATTAACCTTGCTATACAGAAATGCTATAGACAGTTACATAGAAGATTCAAGCAGGAATTTCTCCCAGAACTTCGATGACCTTTTTAACCAGCCACAAACCAATAATCTATCCTTAAGAGTTAGTTACTATTTAGATTATAATAGGATGAAAAATTGGTTTAAATCTGAAGATTCTTCCACCGCGATGATACAAAATAAAAAAATGGGAAAATAGCGCTTGCTATAATCCCATTTTTTTTTATTTCCTAAAAGATGTTATTCAACTCTAAGGGCTGTATCTATTCTTGCTATAAGGTCTTTCCAATGATATGTTGTAAGCTGATCATTCACTCTGGATCTTCTGGAATTAATATCATAACGTAAGCTTTGCAAATCTCCCCGCATTAAGGCTATGATATCTGATTTAAGTATGCTCTCGTTATCCTGAGTTCTCACGTTTGCTATATAAGCACTAGCTATATCGACATAAGAGCGTTGTAGATTTCTACGATAGGCATCTACCTTTTTATTTTTATAAAGTTCAGAAAAAACACCCTTCCTTAAATCCTTTATCATTTCAAGAACGCTATAGGCATCACTTCCATTTTGTTCCTCGTTAGTTATCATTCTTTTTATTCTTTCTTCTCCTAATAAAGATTTCAAAGCACCAGTTTGCAACTTTTGAATTCGCTCTATAGCACCTGAAGCTTCAATGCGATCTAAAATCGATTCATTCAACAACCAATCAGGCGTATTAAAAGCGTTATTATTAAGAAAATTCACGGCGTTTTTTTGAATACTTTTTGGCACAGCTGTATATACCGTACCCTCTTGATTACTGGTTTTTTTAGTTTCGTAAACACCACCCACATTAGTAATTACATGATTTATGTAACCTCTCCACAAGCCGATAAGTTCTGTGTATACCTCCTGAAGATCATTATAGTTATAACCATCTTTAGAAGTCCACTCGATTAAATTTGGAACTACCTTTTGAAGGTTTGCCAATCCATATTCACTCGCTTTTATCTGATCTTTTCCTAAACTCTCTCTTTGTGACTGAGGGTCAATCCCATCGTATCCGCCCCCAAATTCGTAGATCGGGTCACCTTCTTTCTCCAATATCCATGCATCTAAAGTTTTCTTTTCACTTTTGGGGTCTACGGCTTCTGGCAAGAACCTATATCCCCAATTAATTGCGTACAAATCATATGGTCCCATCATTCTTATATAGCGTACATTTTTATCTTCCGGCTGCGCCACATAATTAACCCGAGCATAATCCATAATAGATGGGGTTAAACCATATTTTTGAGTAAAATTAGCTGAGCGTAGAGAATCTGTAGGATAAGCCGAGCTAGCTTTCATATTATGTGGTAAGCCTAATGCATGTCCCACCTCGTGAGCAATTACCATTCTCATCATTTCTCCAATTTCCTTTTCAGGAGTATCTAGGGTTCTGGCATCTGGATTCTGTGCTCCGGCCTCTATCATAAATCGGTTTCTATAAGATCGCAAATGGTTGTGATACCAGATGATATCACTTTCGATGATCTCCCCTGTTCGAGGATCTATAACAGATGGACCAGTAGCATTTCTGGTAGTACTTGCCACATACCGAACCACAGAGTACCTTACATCTTCGGGACTAAATTCTGGATCCTCTTCTTTTGTAGGAGGATCTTTAGCTATAATCGCATTTTTAAAACCTGCTTTTTCAAAAGCTACATTCCAGTCTTCAATCCCCTTTTTAAAATAAGGTCGCCATTTTAAAGGAGTGGCAGGGTCTAAATAATAAACAATGGGTTTAATAGGTTCTACCAGCTCTCCCCGTTTATATGCCTCCACATCTTTTGGCTCTAACCTCCAGCGCCGTATAATTTCATAATCGTCTGATTTAAGCTGCTCAGAGTCGTAATCATATTTTCTAACACTGAACCACCCTACCCTATCATCTGCCAATCGGGGCTGCATTAATTTTTCAGGTAAAAGAATCATTGATTGATTCATAAGAAGTGAAATTGTACCTGCCTGATCCCTTTCTGGTGGTTCTTCAGCTTCATAAGTCATAACATGTTTTACCTCAATGTTCTCTGGGTATGCGTGAGCCGACTCAATAAAAGACCTGTTTTGATCCAGCTTTTTCACTTTATAGCGCTTCTTCATGCTAGCAGACATACCATTAATTGCTGCTATTTCTGAATCAAATAAACCGGTAACATCAATTACCACATTTGTAGAATCGGCATTAAAAGCTTCAATTTTAGAGCTGAAGAGAATAGGAGAGAAATTATTAGCCGCTACCGATTGATAGATTGGAGAATCCTGCTCACTTTGATTTTCGAAACTAATCACTTTCATATCTACATTTGCTCCACGTCTAAACCATCTCACCACTTGTTCATTTACTTTTGAACCCGCATTAATATAACCGCCACCATAACCTGACGGGACTTTGGCAATACGACTAACTAAGAGCATATCTTTTTCCATCAAGTTTGAAGGAATCTCAAAATATAGCTTTTCCCCCACCCTATGAACTTTGAATAATCCATCATCAGTTTTAGCATCACTGGTAATAACTTCGGAATAAGACTTGGTATCCCCCTTCTTTTTCTTGCCGGTACTGGTAATGGAGTGATCAGCTTTATCTTTCTTGGTGAAGATTGAATTTTGACTCTTACAACCGGATAAGATTAAAATGAGCCCAAGTAGCAGTGAAATTTTTTTAAACATATAATTGATTTTATAGAGCCCTCAAGATAGATAAAGTGAATGAAAGCATAAAGATGATAAGGATACAAAACTAATTTTTTAAGTAACTTTCCACAAAAGTCATTTCTAATATGAAGAATTTAATATTACTCCTATTCCTTACATCTATAAGTTTACCGTCTTTCTCTCAAAACAATTCCCTTCCGGAAGGGTTCGTACATCTAAAAGAAGTAATTCCAGATATAGTAATTGACTTGAGGTATGCCGGAAATAACAATTTTACAGGAAAACCTCTTCCCGGATATAATAGTTTAGAAGTTATAACCACAAAACAAGCTGCACTTGCATTAAGTAAAGTTCAGCAGGAACTGGAACTTCAAGGCTACTGCTTAAAAATTTTCGATGCCTATAGACCTCAACGGGCTGTTGATCAATTTATGGAATGGGCAAGAAAACCTGAAGATACTATCATGAAAAAGGCGTTCTACCCTAGCGTAAAAAAGGAGAATTTATTTGAATTAGGATATATAGCTACTAAATCTGGTCATTCCCGGGGAAGCACTCTGGATCTAACTATAATTGATATAAACTCCGGAGAAGAAATGGATATGGGGAGCAGCTATGACTTCTTCGGAGAGATTTCACATCTCAACACTTCCCAGATAACTGATGATCAAAGAAATAACCGGAAATTACTTAAAGCTGTAATGAGCAAATATGGTTTTAGATCGTATTCTGAAGAGTGGTGGCATTTCACTTTAAGAAATGAACCCTTTCCTAATACCTATTTTGATTTTGTTATTGAATAGTTCCAGAAGAAGATGTGTCTTTTAAACGGATTCCTTGCATTCTAAAAACACAAAACCCTCTAAATCATAAAGATAAAGAGGGTTTAATTTATTACTAGATTAGAATACTTCTAGGCGTGCTACATACATAAGCAACTCAAGATTTTATTGTAATTTTATTTTATGATAAAAGCATTAATTATTGACGACGAAATAAGTGCCCAAAGTTTATTAGAAAAAACCCTTCATAGGTATTTTCCTAACAAATTTAATATAGTCGAAAAATGCATTTCGGTAGATTCGGGGGGTCTTGCTATAAAAAATACGAGCCTGAGTTGGTTTTTCTAGACATTCAAATGCCTGAAAAAAATGGTTTTGATCTAGGGTATAATTTATTATTTGAACTATTAAAGCGGTCACTTCTCTAATTTTATAAAACAGGTCAAGCCATGATCTATTCACATATATGGATTTTCTAAAATCCTGGATCGACTTCTTTCGGATTAAAGCAAAAAAGGCAATAAATCTGAAATCACTTTCTTATACATTATTACATCTTAAAAATTAGTGGTTAATTTTTTCAACTCTGCCCTGCTTTTTAGAAATTTCATCAGAACGTCTATCTGTTTCATTCGTGCTGAAAGAAATGAATTCTCACGATTATTGACTAAAAATAAAGAACTGTCACCAAGTTCAAATTTTCGCTGCTCGGCTTCCACAAGACTTTCATAATCTTCCGCCATTTTTTGAATTTTAGTGTTCTGTGAGCGATAACTGCTAATTTCCGACTGGAGTATTTTCAACTTATTGGAGATTTCCTGCCCGGCATTCAGTAATTCAAACCTGGAATTTTCAACTGCAAGCTTAGAAAGTTCCACTGCCCCGCGCTCCTTTCTCATAAAAACCGGAAGGCTTAGTTTAATTCCGAACTTGTAATCATCAACATTTAGACGCCGCCATTCTTCAGGTTCACTGGTTAGAAAATTATAGTTCAGGCTCAAGTCTGGAAGCAACTGATTAATTTTCAGTTTTCTATCCACTTCCTTTATTTCAACATTATATTCCAGGTATTGCAGCTTAGGATTATTCTGAATACCACTTGCAGCAAGTATTTCATCCTCAATCCAGAGTTGACTTATTTTTTCTAAAAGATTTTCCTCCGGGATCACTGAATTTTGAAGCTCCAGCGGAACATTATTTTCAGTCCACAGATAATTGGATAAATTAAATGTTGCTTTCGTCAGTTCTAATTCCGTTTGCTGAAACTGAAGCATCCTGCTCTCATAAGCTATATTTGCCTCGAGTGTGTCTACCGCGGCCTTATCCCCTGCCCTGAATTCGGTTTTTACAGAGGTTAACCTGAATTCCGCATTTTTCACAAAATCCTTATAAAACTCATATTTCTGATATGCCGCATACCAGGTAAAATAGGCAAGCGAAGCTTCATAAAGGATCTCTGCACTCATCAAATCCCTTTTAATTCTGGATTGATCACGATAGATCCTGGCCTGGCGAAGAGCAGCCATTCGCTTACTCATAAACAATCCATCGGTAAGATCCAGACTTACCCCTGCCGAATACAAGCCATCCTGTGGGACATTGTTCTGCGGATTCAGGTAATACCCTGAATTGAGCTCATATTTGGCTTTGAATTCGAGTCCGTAATACGTGGGGATTTTAAATGCTGAATTGAATATATTGTAATACTCAGTAGACTTATAATTCTTCTCTGAAAGATCTGCCTCTATTTTAGGATCAAAACTTCCCCTAGCTTTCAACAATTTAAAATCACCTTCATCCACCATTAATCCTGCCTGTTTTACCAGGGGATGATACTTTTTAACGATCGCCAGGTATTCATTAAATTCAAGACGCAGCGTGTCTTCTGCCTGCGCAAATAATGACGAAACCGAAAGAAAAAATATTAAAAAAGCAAGTTTTCTCATTTCCCGGTCTTATTATTGGTTGAAGATTCAGGCGTATAATAATTTGGAGGAAAGCCGTTTAACTGCCGCCATATCTCATACCAAATAGGTACATTTTCTAGCAAAGCCAGCGTTGAAGCTCCCGAGCCAATTTTTACTTCCCGGGGCCATTCATAATCCTCTTCATCAGGAGCAAGAAGTACGCGGTATTTTCCATTAGAACTTATAAAGTTTTCTATCGCCACGATCTCTGCACCAAAAGTACCGTAAGAACTATTTGGCCAGCCACTGAAAACAATTGCAGGCCACCCATCAAACTGTACTCTTACCTTTTCCCCCACATGCAGCAAAGGCATATCAATTGGGTCTACATAAGTCTCCACCGCCAGGTCATAATTTGATGGCATAATGCTCACCAGAGGTTCTCCCTCCTTAAAGCTTTCTCCAATTCCGGCTTTAATAGCCTTATTAATATAACCCGCTTGCGGTGCCCTGATATAATACATGCCCTGGCGTGTTTCATAATTGGAAAAGGAAGTCTCCAGTTTGCTGATGTCTACCTGCGTTTGATATAATGAACTTTCTGCTGAAGAGCGGTCACTTTGAATTTTTGATACTTTCTCACCATATTCAGCATCTATACGGTTAAGTTCTATTTCTGCATTTATGATCTCATTTCTGGAGGCCAGGAGCTTATTTTCCCCGGCAATTCTTTTAGCCTGAGCTTCCTGCAATTTTAACCTGGAATTCTCAAGGTCTGTAGTAGATCTTAATCCCTCGTTATGCAAAGTTTGTGCGCGGTTAAATTGTGAATTTGCAATTTCAAGGTTTGTTTTTGCCGCTTCAAGATCTATACTGTCGCTGCGAAATTTCAGCTTACTTTGCTGTAATTTATTTTCAGCCTGATTGATCTTTAATCGTTTCTCCTGCTGAATTGCTCCAATCTGACTTCCTAAAAAGTCAATTTTCTCCTCATAAGATTTTTTCGAATTCTCTTTTCCCCGGATCTGATCCCCCGTTCTATCAACAAGTTGTGGATCGAAATATTCACTCTTCACCTCTGAAATATGTAGAATGGTATCCCCTTTCTCTACAAATTGTCCTTCCTTAATATACCATTCTTCAATTCTTCCGGGAATTGGTGACTGCAGGGTTTGTGGCCGTTGATCTGGAGTAAGTGTGGTCACATAACCTTTACCGGCCACGGTTTGGGTCCACGGTAAAAACAGCATAATAAACAGGCTTACCCCAAATACGATCAGGAAGCGGTTAAAGTATTTTTGATTACGTTCATTGAAAACCTTCTTACCAGATTTATACTGAAGAAGATCCACTTTCTCATGCAAGCTATTTTTAGTGATGTTCAACATATCTTACTTCTCTGATTTAATTTTTCCTTTTTCAAGGATAATTACTCGGTTACAGTATTTTTCCCATTGAGCGTCCTTACTGGAAACAATTACCGTCCACTTATTTTCTTCACTGAAGAGAAAATCAATGATACTGGTTGCTTCATCATGATCTAACTGGTCCAGTGGTTCATTTAAAATTAAAACCGAAGGTCTTTTAACAATGCTGCGAGCCAGAATTATTTTTCTTGATACTGAATAGGGCATTTGAATACCTTCAGGATAGATCATTGTATTCAGACCTTTAGGTTGTTTTTTAACAAAGGAGGTGAGAAAAGTTTTTTCCAGGGCCCACTGAATATCCTGTTTAGAGATATTTTCATCGCCCATGCTAATATTTTCCAGAATGGTTCCTTCAAAGGGCGATTCTTCTGTTACCGACTGGCCTATCATCGACCGATAATGATTAAGATTTATACTATGCAGGGAAATATCATTCACATACACTTCCCCCACACTCGCCTGATTTAGCCCCGCGATAAGCTTTAGGAGGGTAGATTTTCCAGCGCCATTCAATCCTTTCAAAAGAATTCTATCTCCGTGCTCGATCTTAAGATCCAGGTTTTGGATAATCTTCTTGCCATCAAAGCCTTTATACTGAAGGCCGTTGAGTTCAATTGTCAATGGTTCTCCCATTTCAAATGGCTTTTCACCAGATTGATCTTCCAGTTCCTTATCTACAACCTGCCCCATTTTTTCCAGAGAGGTAAGTATGTCATAAAAAGATTCAAGTCCTAAAATGATCTTTTCTATTGAGGCAATTATTAAAAGAATAATAATCTCAGCGGCTACAAATTGCCCAATGTTCATTTGCTGATTAAGAACCAGCATACCTCCAATCGCTAATAGCCCTGCAGTAACCAGGACTTTAAAAATTATTAACTGTATAAACTGGATCTTCAACACCTGAAAATGGCCTTCCCTGGCATCGAGATAATCGCAAAGCATACGATCGTTTTTTTGAATGGCCAGGTTTGTTCTACCAGAAATTTTAAAACTAATGAGGGTTCTGGCAACTTCCTGGATCCAGTGTGCTATGCGGTATTTGTATTTAGATTCAGATATACTTGCTTCCAGCCCCTTTTTCCCGGTAATTTTAAAACCTATGTAAATAAGTACTACCAGTAAAATTCCGTAGATAATAAAAAAGGGATGATATAAGGAAAGTAGGATTAACCCGAAAAATACCTGGACCAGTGCCGCGGGAAAATCAATGATCACCTTTGACAGACCTTTCTGAATGGTAAGAACATCAAAGAACCTGTTTGCTAATTCCGGAGGATAGAAATTTCGTAGTTCATCGGTCTTGATTTTGGGAAACCTGTAAATAAATTCGAAAGAAGATCGCGTAAATATTTTTTGCTGAATATTTTCCAGGATACGTATTTGCATTAATTGTAAGATTCCAACAAAAGCGACCCCAAGTGTTACCAGGATCACCAGAACAAACCAACTGGTAGAAATCCTCGCTCCCTGCATAAGGTTAACAATTGCCTGTATCCCCAGAGGCACCGACAAACTAACCAGTCCCGCGAAAATTGCATAATAGAATATCTGAAGAAAGTCTTTTCGTTCCAGTTTTAATAATCCAAGAAATCGTTGAAAAGGGCTTAGTTTATTTTCCATCTTGAAAGTTTAAAAGATTTGCTACCATGTTTTCAAAGTACATCCCGGGTGAAACTTTACTGCTACAATCTGTAATACTCGAAAAATGCTTGCAAATAAAATGCTGGTTCAGGGAATCATTCACTATGGTAGTGGCCAGACTAAAAGGAAAATTATAATCAGCATCTACAGCATTAATCATTTCACTGATACGCTTCACCAGTCGCTTATATAGTAAAAAATGACCGTGCTGGTTTTCTTCATCTACATTTATCGTGAGATACGATTTTGAGCTTTCGTTAATAATAATATTGTTTAAAGCGACCTCATTAATATGTTCAAACCGCATATCTTCAACTACCGGCTGAGTAATCACTTTAATGCCTTCTATAAGTTTATCGTAGGACTTACTTATACCGTATGTGGAAAGTGTAAGCTGAAATTCCTTCCAACCCCAGTACCAATTGGTTATGTATACCAGAAATTTATGTTTGTTCTCAAAATACCTGTAAATAGAGCTTTCATTAGAAGCGATCCTTATTCCCAGTTTTTTAAAGGTGAATTTTTCAAATCCTACCTCATCAATTAAAAGAATTCCTTCCCCGATAATTTTCTTACCTAAGTCACTGGATTCAGGATCCTTAAGATATAATTCAGGGTTGATAGATATTTTAAAATTTTTATATAGCTCTTCCAAAATAATAAAATTTGAGGCTAAATTAATAGTATTACTATTACAATATGAAAGTTTAGCTGTTAATTAACGTCTGTTCAAGGGAAAAATTTTCAGAAGGTATTCTCTAGCTCTATTTTAAAACAAAAAGCCACCTTTTAGTAAGATGGCTAGTCATACAACTAATTTGAATTATGATTTGTTGCGTTAAGTTATTGAACACAGGTAATTAAATACTTATTTCAGAATCACCCCAACCTCAATTTTCTCCAGCAAATATGGGTTATAATTGATAAGGAGAATATCATTGTCTTTACTGAGTTTTTTCAGAATACCATACAATAGATCAATATCAGCCTAATGCAATCTTCTAAAACACAAGCTAAAATAGATTCCTTAATTAAATGTGGAGACAACTTAGCTAAAGCACCGGTTTTAGTCAAACCTCTAAAAAACACAATATCTTTCATAGCCATTTAATGAAACTCTTCAAATTTCCATTTCACAACTCCTAATTCTATATTCTTATATGTTTTAACCATTAAAGAAGCCGGAAAAATATTTGGAATTCCCACATTTAAACAAAGCTCATAACCTCCAAAGACCCCCTTCTTCTAAATGAACGGTATTTGCTTTTCTAATTTCATTTCTAAGCTTTTTAAATTGTACCAGTTAAAATAATTTCTAGCTTTTTCATCTTACTGATTTAGGAGATCAAAATGAGAACAGGTACCGACAAGAGATGTCGCTTTTAGCTAAATTCGGATAGTCAATGTTGAAAAGTCGGAAAGATGTGAGGAAAGAAGGTTTCTAAAAACAGAAAACCCTCTAAATCATAAAGATAAAGAGGGTTTTTGTACTCGGAGCGGGACTTGAACCCGCACGACCGTTGCTGATCATTGGATTTTAAGTCCAACGTGTCTACCAATTCCACCATCCGAGCGTGGATTTTTATATAGTGCGAAAATTTTCTTTTCGCCACTTTCAGAGCGAAAAACGGGATTCGAACCCGCGACCTCCACCTTGGCAAGGTGGCGCTCTACCAACTGAGCTATTTTCGCGATTTGTATGAACGTACTCTCAATTTCCCTGAGAGCGCAATGCCTTATGGCGTATTGCGGTTGCAAATTTAAAACAATTCTTAATATACCAAAGACTTTTCTGAAAAAATATTCGCTTTAGGCCTTTATTTTTTGCTTGCTCACAAGCATTCTTTTAATCTCGTTCAACTTCATTAAAGCCTCAACAGGCGTAAGTGTATCGATATCAATATGTAACAATTCTTCTTTCAATTCTGCCAGCAAAGGATCGTCCAGATTAAAAAAACTTAGCTGCATCTCATTTTCTGCCGAATTCTTTAAAATTTCACCTGAATCTTCCATTTGATGAGATTTTTCCAACTTCTTCAATATCTTATTCGCTCTATGAATCACCTGCTGTGGCATTCCTGCCATTTTAGCTACATGTATCCCGAAACTATGTGCACTCCCTCCCGGTACAAGTTTTCTCAAGAAAAGTACAGTATCTTTCAACTCCTTAACAGAGACATTATGATTTTGAATCCTCTTAAAGGTCTCGCCCATCTCATTGAGTTCATGATAGTGCGTGGCAAATAAGGTTTTAGGGTGCGAAGGATGCTCGTGTAAATATTCAGTTATTGCCCATGCAATAGAAATTCCATCATACGTACTTGTCCCTCTACCAATCTCATCTAACAATACTAAGCTTCTATCGGAGATATTATTCAAGATGCTGGCAGTCTCATTCATCTCTACCATAAATGTAGATTCCCCCATAGATATATTGTCACTTGCCCCTACTCTAGTAAAGATCTTATCTACCAATCCAATTTTAGCAGATTGGGCTGGCACAAAACTTCCCATTTGGGCCAGTAAGACGATAAGAGCGGTTTGCCTTAAAATAGCCGACTTACCACTCATATTCGGCCCTGTGATCATGATGATTTGCTGCGTAGTGGTATCTAAAAATACATTATTGGTAACATAGCTTTCTCCTATAGGTAGCTGTTTTTCAATAACTGGATGCCTACCTTCCTTTATATCTAATTCAAAACTGTCGTCTATATCCGGTTGGATATAATTCTCACTAATAGCATGTGTCGCAAAAGAGCATAGACAATCTAACTGACCTATAAGTCTTGCATTTTGCTGTACCGGCTGAATATAGTCTGCCAACCAGCTTACCAATTTCCCAAAGATTTCCTGCTCCAACTGCAAGATCTTCTCTTCCGCGCCAAGTATCTTTGCTTCGTATTCCTTTAGTTCCTCTGTAATATAACGCTCAGCATTCACCAAGGTCTGCTTACGTATCCACTCCTCAGGCACTTTATCTTTATGGCTGTTTCTAACTTCTATATAATACCCATATACATTATTACTTCCTATTTTCAAAGACGTAATGCCGGTAGCCTGAGTTTCCCGCTCCAACATTCCATTTAAATAATCCTTTCCAGAAAAAGCGATATCCCGAAGTTCATCCAGTTCGGTATTAACTCCTCGAGCAATCGTATTTCCCTTTACAATATTAACCGGAGCATCTTCATGCAAGGTTGCTTTAATTTTAGTGCGCAAGACCTCACAATCCTGAAGTTGATCCCCAATAACCTTTAAAGCTTCGTCTTTACTTTTTATTGCAAGCGCTTTTATAGGTACAATTGCTTCCAACGAATTATTTAAATGAAGTACTTCTCTCGGACAGATCTTTCCGGTAGCTACTTTAGAAATAAGTCGCTCAAGATCGCTTATTCGCTTTATATTTTTCTGAATACTTTCTAGCTCTGCTCCATTCTCTATAAGATAGGAAACTACCTGATGTCTGCTACGTATCTTCTCGGCATTTTTTAAAGGCAAGGCCAGCCAACGCTTCAACATTCTTCCTCCCATGGGAGATATAGTTTGATCTATTACATCCAGAAGGGTAACGGCATTTTGAGCTGTAGAATGATATAATTCTAAATTTCTGATGGTAAACCTGTCCATCCATACATATTCCTCTTCAGCAATTCTATTGATAGATGTAATATGCTGTAGTTTATTATGCCGGGTTTCTCCTAAATAATACAGAATAGCTCCCGATGCAATTATTCCTTCAGCCAAGTGCTCTACACCAAAACCTTTTAAAGATTTCGTTTGAAAATGTTCATTTAAAGATTCATAGGCATAATCCATTTTAAAGATCCAATCTTCCAGATAAAAACAATGAAAACTATCTCCAAATGTTTTAGTGAAATCCTTTTTATGATTCTTTTGAACCAAGACCTCACTAGGACTAAAATTTTGAAGCAGCTTATCTATATATTCTGCCGGGCCCTGAGCTGTAAGAAATTCGCCTGTAGAAACATCCAGAAAGGAAATCCCCATGATCTTCTTGCCATAATGCACAGCACATAAGAAATTGTTGGTCTTGCTATTTAAAACCTCATCGTTCATCGCTACACCCGGCGTTACCAACTCAGTGACCCCACGTTTCACGATGGTCTTGGTAAGTTTAGGATCTTCTAACTGATCGCAAATTGCAACTCTTAAACCTGCCTTAACCAGCTTAGGTAAATAGGTGTTTAAGGCATGATGGGGAAAACCGGCTAATGCGGTCTCTACTTCAGTTCCACTTCCTCTTTTGGTAAGAACAATATTTAATATCCTGGTAGTTTTTACGGCATCTTCCCCAAAAGTTTCATAAAAATCTCCAATTCTAAATAAAAGCAGTGCATCCGGATATTTCTCCTTGATACTGTTGTACTGCTTCATTAATGGGGTGGTTTGCTTTGCTTTTTTGGCTGCCAAAATTTCGAGATTTTAATTATGGCTAAAATACTTATTCCTACCTCTTTTTTAAAATTAAAGCAACTTCATTTATTCACATGTTTTTTCGCCGTCTAAAAAATGTACCATTCCCTTCCACTTAAAAAAAAATTCATCTTAAAGTTAACCGAAATGTTAATAGCAGCCTTTTAATGTTATGTAAACATCAATAAACAAGAACAATACGCTAAAAAAAAGAGAATTAAAACTACCGCTTATCTTTTGAATATGTTTTTTAATATTATTTTTGCAAATAATTAACATTTTAGCAACACAACCTTAAAAACAACAAATTTTACCGATGAAATCTAACCTTTTACTCTATTTAACTGCATTTTTTCTATCGTTGCCCGTATTTGCACAGGTAACCACCGCAGAAATGAGCGGAGTTGTACATTACGACCAAAATGTACCACTTCCAGGCGCTAATATCAGTGCTGTACACACTCCTACCGGAACAACATATGGAGTAGTTACCAACTTTGATGGACGATTCAACTTATTAAACCTTAGAATTGGAGGTCCCTATACAGTAACTATTACTTATGTGGGGTTTAAAAATTACGTTTTAAACGACATTAACCTTAGCCTAGGTCAAACTTTCAATATTGAGGTAAATATGGTTTCTGACGCTACCGAATTGGATGCAGTTGTTATATCAAGTGCCAAAAACACTGTAATAAACAGCGATAGAACTGGAGCCGAAACAAATATTGGTAGTAGAGAATTAAAAGCACTTCCCACCATTTCCAGATCGGCAGCCGATTTTTACCGATTAGAACCTACTGCTTCCAGTAATGGATCGTTTGGAGGTCGAAACGACCAGTTCAACAACTTCAGCTTAGATGGTTCTATTTTCAACAATCCATTTGGTTTAGATGCTGCTACTCCAGGAGGGCAGACTAACGCACAGCCGGTATCCTTAGATGCTATCGATCAAATTCAAGTATCTACCGCTCCTTACGATGTTACTCAGGCAGGTTTCACAGGAGCATCTGTAAATGCCGTAACCAAGAGTGGAACCAACGACTGGAAAGGAACTGTTTATGGTTTTTACCGAAATGAACAAATGACCGGAGATAAAGTTGCCGGAGACGATATTATTGTACCAGATCTTACTCAGGCTCAATATGGGTTTAGCGTAGGAGGACCGATCATTGAAAATAAACTTTTTGTTTTTGCCAATTTTGAAAAAGACGATCGTGAAGATTTGGGATCTAACTTTTTAGCTTCAAGACCGGGACTTACAGGAGCCAATGTTTCCCGTGTTTCTGCAGAAGATCTAGATTATGTTTCTAGCCAGTTGTCTTCTTTAGGATATGAAACAGGACCATACGAAGGCTACACACATATTACAGAATCTACCAAAGGTCTTTTAAAACTGGATTGGAACATAAGCACCAATCATAGAATGGCCTTTATCTACAATTTCCTTGATGCATCCAGAGAAGTTCCTGCAAATCCCGAAGCTATTGGGCGAAGAGGACCCGATCTAACTACGCTTCAGTTCAAGAATTCTGGATATAGAATCAATAACAAGATTAACTCTTTCTTAGTAGAATTAAACTCCAATTTTGCCGATAATATTTCCAATAAATTCCAAGCGGGTTATACGTTTTTCGACGATAGTAGAGATCCTTTCTCTGCACCAGCACCTCCCATCAATATTTTGCAAGATGGGGTAAGAGCAATTGTTGCGGGTCACGAACCTTTTTCTATCAATAACAGATTAGAGCAGAGTGTATATCAAATAACTAATAATCTTAATATTATTACTGGTAACCACACTATTACCTTAGGTGGTAGTTTCGAGAAATTCATGTTCGATAACTCCTTCAACTTAGGTTTATATGACTATGCCGGAGATGCGGAAGCAGGAACGGGGCCTGTAAGTACTTTTTTTGATGCTTTTACAAGCGTAAGAACAAATCCATCTAACCCGGGTGGAAGTTTCGAGGAAGCTGTAAATAACGGAACTATTGCTGCAGCTTTAGCCAATGCACAAAACATCTACAATACTAATAATGCTAATAGTACTTGGGCTTTAGCTGAAACCAATGTAGGTCAGTTAGCTTTCTACGGGCAAGATAAATGGAAGATGAATGACCAGTTCACTTTTACTTACGGACTGCGGGTAGATCAGCCTTTATATTTTGACACTAAAGATAAGATCGCACAAAATATTGAACGTTCAGCAGGAGGAACCTATCCTGATGGAAATTACCAACCGGAGATTACCTACTATGACGAGAATGGAGCCACTGTAAAACTGAACAGTCTAGATCTTCCTTCTAAAAAACTATTATTCTCTCCAAGGTTGGGTTTCAATTACGATGTTAAAGGAGACAAAACACTTCAACTACGTGGAGGGACAGGTATATTTACGGGTCGTTTACCTTTTGTATGGATTGGAAATCAGGTTGCGAATCCTAACTTTTTCTTTTACACAACTTCTTCTCCCGACTTTAAATACCCACAGGTATGGAGAAACAGCTTAGGTTTAGATTACAAATTCAAAAATGGAATTCTTGCCTCTACCGATGTTATTTACACAAGAGATGTAAACGCACAAATAGTGAGAAATTATGGATTAGCTACTCCATCGGGAACACTTAATGGAGCCGATAGCAGAGCTATCTACTTGAATTCAGACAGGGCTACCAATGAGTTTGGAGGTGTTACCAATGCATATGTGTTTAGCAATACCAATGTTGGATATTCTTTCAACTGGTCTTTCAAACTTCAGAAAACATTCGATAATGGATTATTTGCAAGTATTGCTTACAATTATCTAGAAGCTGAAGATGCCAGTTCCTTAGATGCTGAAATTTCAAGTGATGCATACGATAGAAATCCTGCAATTGGAAACGTGAACAAAGCGGTAAGCTCAAATTCAAGATATGGTGATAAACACCGTATTGTTGGGCAATTGAATAAAGGTTTCAGTTATGGAAAGCGTAAGCAATGGAGAACTTCTATTGGAGCTTTCTATGAATATGCGCAGGGAGGAAGATTTTCTTATACTTATTCTGGAGACATCAACAATGATGGTTCCGGTTTAAATGATCTTATTTATATTCCTACACAAGCAGATCTGGAAACCTACCAATTCAGCGGAACGACACAGGAACAGGAAGCTCAAAGAGCTGTTTTCAACTCTTACATTCAGCAAGATGATTATTTAAAAGACCGTAGAGGTGAATATGCTGAAAAATATGCAGCTTTAAGCCCCTGGAAAGGAAGATGGGATGTGAAAATACTTCAGGACTATGATATTTTAATCGGCGAAAAGACCAATACCATTCAATTAAGTTTAGATATACTTAATTTCGGAAATCTATTGAATTCCGATTGGGGAGTTATTGAAAATCCGGTGAACGATCAGCCAATTGGAGTTACAGTAGATGAAACAAATACCCCTACCTACAGTTTTGATCAATCTCAAACCAGAACATTTGCTAAAGATTTCAGTTTAGATTCGAGATGGCAGGCGCAAGTTGGAGTGCGTTATATCTTCTAAACTCTATAATTCAAACGAAAAAAGCAGCTCTAATTGAGCTGCTTTTTTTTATGGATTAATCTTCAAAATACCTTAATAGAAATTTAGAATTTCTTATCATATTTTTTAAAACCCGTAATGCTTATACCAATTCCCAGACCAAGCAGTATAGCAGGAATGAAGCTGTACTTTTCATCATCTAAAAAATAAATTCCTGCAGCTCCAATAATTACAAGAATTATTCCTGTTGCCATACTTTTCTTTGTTCTCATGATTCTTTATTTAATAATTTCTGAAAACGCTCAAGATACTTAGAAATATGCACTCCGTCCATAAAACCATGATGTGCGTTTATAGCTACAGCCATATACCATTTATCGTCTCTAAGGAAAGCTTTTCCAAAAGTGATCTTAGGAACTGTATCAACCCTGTGAAAATGCCTGGCATGCGTTAACCCGGTAAACTTACTCCATGGAATTGATGAGTAATGAATTACATCATTTCGAGCTGCATTTGCATCTACTCCCAAACCCGATATACTTTTCACTCTCTTTATTTCAGCTTGCAACGAGGCATTGAACTTCTTAAAATCTTTATTGAATTCAGTAAAAGAAAATCCAAATGATTCATCTTCCCTCCCAATAGTGGCAGAAGCGTGTATAGTATCAAAAACCACCACTTCACCATCTTCCATTCTATATCTGAATTCCTCTATTTCATTAACCGCGCTTATAGACTGGTGTAAATAATATGAGAAAAAGGAAACTCCAGATTCTTTAGCCGATTTCATGGCTTTTGTACATTCTATTTCTGAAACTATTCCGAAGAAAGGCTCATCATATTCCGAAAAAAAATTGAAATACTCTTTGCGTTTCCACTTGTCTATATTAATAACTTTCATAAAATCCATAAATTCTTTGGATCAACAAAATTAGATTTTTTAGCACGTTTTAGGTAGTTAGAAAATGATTTCTTTCAAATTTTGTCGAACTTTAAAAGAACTAAACTTCCCTGACTTAGCAGCCATTCTTTAATTTATATTGAAAACCTCTTTCAAGTGCTCTTTATATGATTCTATTTCTCTGGGTACATCTGCATTCTTTTCAATATCATGAAAATGAAGTGGCTTTAAAGGAACCATTCCTATAAAGGCGTTCATTCTATGAAAACCAAACAATGCACCATTATCTACACTCGTTTCATTAAAAAATTCTCCGGGTAACGTAAAAGCAGTCTTTGGAGCGTTCCAAGAAGTGGTTAACATATATTGCTTTCCTTTTAACATCCCTCCCGTCCCGTAGTTGATCTCCGGATTTTTGGAGGTTCTACCATCACTATGATAAATACCATTATTATGGCCTTCTGTAAAAACCACATCTATATATTTTTTAAAGCCATGAGGCAACTGAAACCACCATACAGGAGTATGGTAGATAACCACATCAGCCCAAGCATATTTTTCTACTTCCTCTTTAACATTATACTCATTATTAATGTTGGTGGTTTTCACTTCAAAACCTTCATGTTCTTTAAAAAAATTCTCTGAAACATTCGCTATTGTTTCATTAAATCTACCGCCAGAATGACCAAATTTCTGCCCGCCATTTATTATAAATATCTTCTTCATATTATTATCATTTAAATTCTCCACAAAAATAGAGTAGCTGAACCCATCATCAAAATTATATAAATCATACCTTTGTATTATAATTATAATAGATAAAAGCATGGTTAATTTAGAATGGTTTCGAACTTTTAAGGCCATTTATAAGACTGGAACACTCACGGGTGCGGCTAAAGCCTTATTCATTTCTCAGCCGGGAGTAAGTCTTCATTTAAATTCTTTAGAAAGCTATGTGGGTTATCAACTTTTTGAACGTACGGGTAGAAAGATGATTCCAACGGAAAAAGGAAAGGTCTTTTATAATTTTATAGTAGAACCTTTAAAAAAGCTTGAAGAAGCGGAGAAGAACTTTCAAAAAAGCACCGTTAAGGAACTTCCAACCATAAGCGTGGGAATGTGCTTTGAAACTTTTCAAATCACTTTGGAACAATATATTTCATCGCTACCCTTTAATGTAATAATCCGTTTTGGAGAATATCCAGAGATGCTCTCTAACTTAGATAAAGGTATCTTAGATCTAATTATAACTCCGCAAAAAGGAACTTCAGCAAGTATAGAGTATGAAGCTTTTTCTTCTGAAACAATTGTTCTGGCTGGAGGAGGAGATATTGATGAGAATACATTTAAAAAATTGCTCAAAAAAGGTGATACAGCGGTTTTAGAAATCTGGATAAAAAAACAAAAATGGTACGGCACTACGGGCGATATGGAGCATCTCTTCAGGTTTTGGCAACTTAACTTCAATAAAAACCCTGATTTCAGACCCAATTATATTGTTCCCAATTTAAATTCGATTGTAAGATGCCTCTCTGGAGGAACCGGTCTTGCTGTTATCCCCGATTTTTTATTTAAAGATGAAGTGGAGAAGGATAAGATAAAAGTTTTATGGGAAGGATCTCCTAAATTAGTAAACACTTTATATTTTGGAAACAGAAAAAAAACGGAATACAACAATGAAATAGACCTCATCAAAGAACTTTTCAGAAAAGTGATGAAGCCTATACAGCTGTGATGTTTGAGATTAAATCTGGAATAACAATATTCTTAATTTACTTTCTTATAGTAAAATTAAAAGCTGAACCCTCTCCTACTTTAGAATTTACCTGGATCTCTCCCCCTAGTTTTTCTACAATTTTTTTTACAGTAGAAAGTCCTATCCCGCTTCCGTAATTTTGGAATCTATCAATTTTACCAAGAGTGGTGAAGGTTTCAAATATTTTATCGAATTCGGTTGGATCTATACCTATCCCATTGTCTTCTATTGAAAAGTTATAAAAACCATTGTCTTCAGAAACCTTGATCCAAATTATTACTTCGGGCTTATCGTTATATTTTATTGCGTTACTTAAAATATTGAGTAGGATTTGCTTGAGCGCTATAGAATTAATAAAGCATAGTTCACAGTCGAGATCAGTGTAAATTTTACATTCTCTGGCAGGATCAACCAACAATATTAACTCATCTATAAAAGACGCCATGGTTAGCTGGTTTACCTCAGTATTAGGGGCGTTAACTCCACGGTAATGCTTTATAATACCGTCAATAAACCCTTTAAGATGAATGGTTGAATTTTCAATATTATTAATGATGAATCTTCTCTCCTGTTCATTTACTTCCTGCTGATTGCTTAAGATATTGGTGAGCGAAATAATTTTATTTAAGGGCGATTTGATATCATGAGAAACCATATATGCGAATTTTTCCAATTCTACATTTCGCTTCTCTAACTCCTGTTTACTTTCGAATAAAAGATGGTTCGCTTTCTTAAGCTCCAAAAGTTTCACGACCTGTTTTGAAAGAGACTCTAAGGAGTTTAATTGAGATTGACTTAATTTTCTAGGTTCATTATCAATAACACAAATAGTTCCTAAAGAAAATCCTTCATTGGTACGCAGTGGCACCCCTGCATAAAATACAATATGCGGCTCTCCGGTTACCAGCGGGTTATTACTGAATCGACTATCCAATCTAGAATCAGGAACTATCATAATTGTGTCCTTTTCGTTTATAGCATAAGAGCAAAAGGAGAAGTGACGCGGAGTTTGGTTTATATTTAATCCCCTATGAGATTTAAACCATTGCCTGTTCTCATCTACTAAAGAAATAAGAGAAATAGGAGTTTGGCATATTTCGGAAGCTATCTTGGTGATATCTTCAAAATCCTGTTCCGGTAAGGTGTCTAAAATGGAATATGTTTTTAAAGCCTTTAGTCTGTCATTTTCATTCAGGGTAACATCTGCTATCTTCATAAACATTTGGGGTAGGGTTCGATACTATCGCACAAATATTAGCTTTTTACTCTTACTTGACATTCTAATTAGCAGAACTTTATGTATTTTTTTAATGTTTTCATTCCGCAATCCAAGTTTATTATGGCAGAGGAATGTTAATTCTATAATACAAAAGTGAAAGAAGTGCGATATTATGATACAGGTGTAAATCTTACCCCATACTTACTCCAAATAAATAACCTATCAAGGCGGTAATTCCCATAGCAACCGTTCCCCAGAACGTGATGCGGATAATCCCTTTTTTAATACTCGACCCCCCGGTTCTTGCAGCCACTACGCCAAGCACAATTAAAAACAATAACGCAAAGAAATATTGAAGATAAACCATAGGCTTTACGGCTGCAAACATGGCGACCAGTAAGGGTAAAGCTCCTCCAAACACAAAGGCTGCGCCAGAGGCAAGTGCGGCCTCCAAAGGCTTTGCCTGAGTAATCTCATTAATACCAAGCTCATCCCGGGCGTGAGCTTCCAGGGCATTATGAGCGGTTAATTGTTTAGCTACATTCAAAGCCAATTCTTTATCCAGCCCTCTCTTCTCATATATTTCAGCCAGTTCCTGTAATTCTGCTTCGGGCATTTCTTGTAATTCTAACTTCTCCCGTTCCAGGTCTGAGCTTTCCAAATCGGCTTGCGAGCTTACCGAGACGTATTCTCCGGCAGCCATAGATAATGCTCCTGCAACCAATCCTGCCAGACCTGCAAGCACAATGGGATCTCTTGAATTACTGGCGGCTGCAACCCCTATTATAATACTGGCGGTAGACAATATACCATCGTTAGCCCCTAAAATGGCTGCTCTTAACCAGTTGCTTCTTATAACGTAATGTTTTTCCGCTTCCAACAGTTTTGAATATTAGCGCTGACTAAATAGACATCAGCCAAGCATATTAAATTATTACCAATATTCTAATTTAAACTTTTTCAGTTTTATTTCAGACTAATTTTAACACCAAGAAACTGATTTAGAACAATTATAATTAAAAATGATCTTGGAAATATTCTTCAAGAATACTTTCTAAAAGTGGCATGGTAAGCGGTTTATTTTTAAACCCATTTACTTCCGGAATCTGGCTGGCTTTTTCAAAATCGTCGGGATTTAGAGAAGTTGTTAGCATTACCAATATTACTTTGCCTTTTTTATCATTATGTAGTTTTTGATATTCTTCCAAAAATTCCCATCCATTCATGCCCGGCATATTGATATCTAAAAAGATAAGATCAGGCTGAGGTAATACGCCATCCTCCTCTTTGTTGAGATATTCCAGCGCTTCTAATCCATTTAAAGCCGTTACAACTTTTTCAGCACAGTCAACTCTCTTAATAATTCTTTGATGAATGAAATTGGTTGCTTTATCATCTTCGATTAACAAGATGCAGTTAAGTTTTTTCTTCATGAATACTTAAAAATTGTAAAATTAAATGTGCTTCCTTTATGTAATTCGGAATCCACCCATATCTCTCCTCCGTGTAAATGAACAATTTTTTCACAATGAGCTAAACCAATACCGGTACCTTCAAATTCACTATGATTATTGAGTTTTTTAAAAATTGCAAATATATTTCGGCTACTGGGGTTTGCCAGACCAATTCCATTATCCCTCACTGAAATTTGCCAGTGCTCATTAGTTTGAAGAGCTGAGATATGAATTTCGGGACGGTTCCCTTTCTCCTGAAATTTAATAGCGTTGCTTATTAAATTTTGAAATAGAAGTCGTAATTCTGTACTATAGGCCATTGTCATAGGAAGATCTCCAGTAGTGATCTTGGTGTTAGTTTCCAGGATAAGAGATGAGAGGTCTTTGGTAACAGTCTCTACCATTTCCATTAAGTTCACCTTTACCAAATGCTTATCGCCGCCTATTCGAGAGTAATCGAGCAAACCTTTTATTAGGTTACTCATCCTAGTGGTAGCGTCCATAACAAAATCAAGACATACCAATGCCTCTTCATCTAGTTGATGATGATAATCCTGCTGGATCAAGTCTACCATGCTATTTACCGTACGTAGTGGTTCTTGTAGATCATGCGAAGCGATATAAGTAAATTGTTCAATTTCCTTGTTCCGCAGTTTCAGATTTTCATATTGAGAAGACAACATGGTTAGCTTAGTAATATCCTGTCTTATAGCAAGGTATTGATATATTTTCCCATTCTCATCTTTAAAAGGAACAATGGCGGTATGTACCCAATAATATGTCCCGTCTTTCGCGCGATTTTTTATTCCACCTATCCATACTTCGCCGTTGCCTATCTTTTTCCAGAGACTTTTGAAAAATTCTTTGGAATGATGACCGGAATTGAGGATTTTATGTGTTTGACCAATAAGTTCATCCCTTCCATATTTTGAGATTTCACAAAATTTATTGTTCACATAAGTGATAACTCCTTTACGGTCGGTAGTCGCTACAATAGAACTCGCATCGAGAGCTTTTTTAAAATGACTTAATTCCTGATTAGATTCATATAGCTCATTTTCTAACTTTTTCCTTTCCCTGTCGCTATTATTGAGCCTGATAGCAACCATCGCCACATAAAAAATACATACTAGTGTACAACTTATAGCACAAATTGCTACCCCAAACTCAACATTTAGCATGTTATTATTGATGATATACAGAAGCCAATAGCCAAGAGATAAAGGGAATACAATTAGAAAAGGGAGGATCCACCTCATTAATTTACTCCCGGCATAATCACCCAAATACAAGGCTGTAAAGCCATAGGTGGGATTTTTATAAGAAAGAGATTGAGAAGTTAATCTAAAGAGAATGGCGGTATGAATAGCCATAGAATCGAAGAAGAATATCTTACCCTTTGCTGGAATCTGTAAAATGAAACCAAATATGGCAAACATTGCTATTATTGTAATTGCCAACAACACATGATTTGTTGCAGTTCTTAGCTTAATAGATTGAGAATTTGTACCCAATAATGATAGGCTTAACAGGCTAAAACAAAAAGCCGTAGCCGGCGACATTCTTCCAGGATTAGTTTGTGAATATGGGTCTACTATAAAGAGGTTATCTATATTATAGTTAAATGCGAAAACATACTGGGCTAGGGTTAAAACTGATATGATAAGGATGCTTATCGCCAGTATATAAGTAAAAATTCGAAATATTCTCCCTCCTTTTCTTGCAATTAACACACCTATACTGGAAAAGAGAAAAGCAAGCGCTGTATTGAATTTCATGGTAGGACTACCGGGTATAATACTAAGCACTTCTTTTACATGAAAGATCCAACCAAATAGTACAATTAAACTTACTATTAAAGCTACACCTGCTTGTGTTGTTAAAACATTAGAAATTCTTGGGGAATGGGAACTTTGCATTATCTTATTGCTAACTGCAAGACTGTATTAAAATTTAACAATTAAATATTGAAGTCTTTTAAGAGCTGTTAAATACCTAATTAGCAACCATTAATACTTTCATTAAAGCGTTAAAATTAGTGAAGATTAACGTCATCCACAATTTAAAATTAACATTTTATTTTGTTTTTCTTAACTTAGGTGTTAATGAATGATGATACTGCTAACATTTTAATCAAATAAATGGAGTAAGCCAAGTTTAAACTTTCCAGTGCAGTAATTGCCTAGTTTCGACTAATTATGGATGAAAAATATAGTCTTTATTTTCTACTATCTAGAGCCTGGGCCTTATTCTAATTGAGTATAGAGCAAATGCTTTAAAAATGAATTTTAAACGCCTACCGTTTCACTTCTTCTTTCAAGTAAAACAGTATCTCTCCACACATCATCCAGCTTTGCTATCTTCCTTCTAACCCCAATAATTCGGAAATTAAATTTCTCATGAAGTTTAAGAGTAGTTATATTCTCAGGAAAAATACTTGAATGCAAAGTCCATACCCCATGCGACTCTGATGAATTTATAACCTCCTCCATCAGCAAAGAACCAATTCCTTTCCCGGTAAATCTTGTATCTACATATATACTTAGCTCGGCTACACCTTTATAAACGGCTCTTGCAGAAACCGGAGCTAAGGCGGCCCAACCAACTATTTTCCCTTCTTTTTCACAAACAATCCTAGAATGCTTTAAATATTTAGAATCCCAGTCTCCTATTGATGGAGCAATAGTTTCAAAAGTAGCATTCCTGGTATCAAGACCCATCTTATAAATTTCAAGAACTCGTGGAATATCCCGAGAAGTCATTTGCCTGATCATATGAATATTATTTATATGGCTAATCTAAACCCGAAAACAGGTAGTTCACCTTGTAAAAAATCGAGGTCAAAAGCTCTTTTAAACCCTAGGTTTTCATACATTGTCCACGCCACCTGCATAGCTTGAGTGGTGTGAATAACCAATTGATGATTTCCATCCGCTTCTGTCTTTTTCATGCACTCCCTTGTGAGTAACTTCCCTATACCTTTTCCTCTTGCTGAAGGGGCTACCGCCAATAATCTAAACCCGGAAGAATCTTTTTCCCGTGTTGCTGTACCTCCCGAACCATAATATTGCATATCGCTAAAATATACTACCGCACCAATTACTTTATTACTTGACGTAACAGCCACCAATAGCTCTGTACTTGGTTTGTTGGTTAGAGCTCCCAAATTTGCCAGCATTTTATAATAGTCTGGTTGCTCCTGCTGCTTCGGAAATCCCTCCAGTTGAGAATATACCTCTACCATCAAGTTTCCTATTTCTTCAAATTCTGCAGGTTGCGCATTTCTAACAGTATATTCTTCTTTGCTCATTTTTTTTCCTTAGTTGTATTCAGTAAAATTCTGCTGCGGTTAACTCCTTAAACTATTAATTACTTAATCGATAATATGGAAAACTTTCGGTGGGCTCAAACCCAAGCCTGATTGCCAAATTATAAGAACCCGTATTTTCTAATCGGCAGGCCCAAATAGGTTCCAAATTCTTCTCTAAGCAGTAATCAATTAGAGCTGAACAAGCATGTTTTGCAAATCCCATTCCTCGATATTCCGGTACGGTTTCCATTCCCAACTCCAGTTCTTTCTCATTTATAAATGCAGAGTAAGCCGTGGTAACCAATTTATTATCGCTAAATAAACTAAAGCCTATACCTTTTTTATTGAACTCATCGGCTGTATTCCAAAAATTAGAAGGCACCACACTTCCTTTCATTTCATTAAAAATCTTTTTATTAGTGCGCACAATACGCTGATTTTCATTAGGATTTTTCTTTCTAAACTCCATGTATTTGTTCACATTGAACTTAAAATTAATTCTAGAATTGAGTTCTATGATATTTGCTTTCGAGTTATCCTGATTATCGGTTGAGCGAATAATTTCGTCTTTAAACAAATCGTTTAATACTGAATTCCATTGTGATGGATACACTTGTAACCATTCGTAATTGTTACGTATACGAGCTGTATTTAAAGCATATTCTTTAAACGCCACATTAAATTTTTCATTATTTGTGGCTCCTAATAACAACGACATACCATACTTGTGGAGAATATAAAAAGTAGTTGGTTGCTTCTCATTATCAACATATATAGTACCGGGAATACGGCCTTCAACAACGTAAAGCGCAAATAATTTATTAAAGGTTACGTCTTCAAGAGGTTTAAGTGCTTTATAATAATCTTTGTTTGGAAGGGGTATCATAATAATTCTTAGAATAAAAAGTTTTAAAATATATTTTTCTCATTTTCAATCTAGACATCAAATAATTAAGCACCAACAGCCTGTGCTAACAATAGGAAAAACAATATTACTCCCATAATAATACCTACAGGCAACATCATATTAGCCAAAGCCCGACCGGTACTAAATTTCTGAATAATCTTTATTCCTTTTACCAAAATAACTACCGACCAAAGCCAGAAAATTAACTCTACAGCTCCAAAAATTAATTTTGCCGGGTTAAATGACAGTGAAGTGTTTGAAACATTGCTTTTGAAAACCTCGTCTCCAAAAAACAGTATTTCAGGGATTAGCAGAAGAAGTCCTGCGATCGATGGTACAAGACTCCAGGCAATTATGGTTCTAAATTCCTTGGGCTCTGAGCTACCTTTTAACCAATTTCCTGTAATGCTTAGCGTATAGGCATAAATGTAAAAGCTTATCCAGCCTAGTCCTGCTCCTAATCCTAGGCTTATAATTAGAACTGCAGCTAAAGACATATCATCGCCCATTCCTATTCTTGATGCTCTATCTACAGAATTCACCACTCCTCCTAACATTAGAAGAACCGTGACGTACTTTCTGGGATAATTACGAATTATAAATTTCAAGCTTGCTGTTGGCTTAAGCCAAATAGTTTCAAATACGCTATTTATAGCTATCTTATTATTGCTTTCTTCCAGTTTTTGGCTCAATGTGAACGTGTTAAGTTAATCTTATGCTTGTTATTATTAGATATTTCTGAGAGTGATTCTTTCAATCGAAAACATGCTCTTCGTAATCTCTCCACCAAGTCTTTATATCAACTTTTGGTTTTCGGCAAATATAAAGCGGTATTCCATTTTCTTCTCCAATTGCATAGTTGTGCGTAATTATTTTTATTAATTCAACATCTTCAAAAACGTGTTCTACAGATTCTTTCTCATTTCCTAAACTTATCCATACCTCAGCATCCTTGTTTCCATAACCCCAAGTCCAAAAACTTCCGTGCCTACTTATAGGATCTGGTAAATTATATTTTTTACCTAATATTTTAAGAGCCCCCGCTTCACCATAGTTTTCGGCCCATAAAACACAGTTATTTTTTTCCTTAGGGCTTAAGGATTGGTAAACACTATCAACTAATTTAACCTGCTCCTCCCAGCCAAACATATCGGCGTAATCGCCCGTTAATTCAACACGGCCATTTTCTTTGTCAAGATTGGCATAACTAACATATTTTTCAATGGGTAAAACTGGGGTGAGCTCTGGTATAAAATAAATGACTGGAAGAAAAATGCTAGCTGCAATAACATATATCCAAACCGGCTTTTTCATTAACAAGGACTCCAGTTTTACTGCGCCTCCGGCAAACAGAACCGGGTAAATGGCAAACAGGTAATAGGCCTTGGCATTAAGTAGCCACATACTGCTAAATATAACCAAAGCAGCAATTGCAACAGTTCTATACTTTTTCAAGTTATTATCTACTAAAAAAGCAACTAAGCCGAAAAGACTAATAATTAGAGTAAATGGAAAACTTAACTGCTTCAATCCGAAGTCCCAGGGGTTTATTTCATCTAACTGATTTTCATTAAGAGCCTGCAAATGTTTAAGGAGAGGAAAATCATTTTGGATCTGCCAGAAAATATTGGGCAGGAAAATGAGCAAAGCAATAAAGGCAGACAGATATAGCCATTTGTTTCGATATACTTTCCCATTTTTATAGAAGAACAAACCTATAAATAGTCCAAAGGCCCATACTAGAATGGTATACTTATTCAGTAGGCCGAGGCCCAATGTTATTCCTAAAAGGATTAAATATTTCTTATTTTCTGAGTTAATAAATTTAATTATAAAATAAAACCCTAACGTCCAGAATAATTGATCGAAGGCAACAGGCTGGAATAAAGTGTGATTTCTGTAAAATGGTAGAAATGCAAGCACACATATTCCTGAAAGGAAGACAGCTTTCGACTTCCCTCCTAGTTCCCGTGCTATTAAACAACACAAAATTAAAACAGCAACTCCGGCAAGAGTAGGAAAAAGTCTTACTCCCAGTAACGAATAATCAAACAGCCAATAGGATATTTTTCCAATTAATGCAATGAATGGAGGGAATTCCATATACCCCCAATCTAAGTGCTCGCTTACCGATAAGTGGAGTAATTCATCTCGATGAAAACCATAGTTCCTATTTCCATACCACTGAATTAAAAATTTTACAATAGACAGGCTTAGAATGATTGACAAGTATTTTTTCATGGATCAATTTAAAAGGATTATCACCTACACTTTTAATTAATTCCAAAGGTTAAATACTCCCATTGAAATTTACAAGGCTCCTACCTGATCCCTAAAATATCATATTTTATTATTTATTTACGATTTAATTTATTCGGCATTAATATATTTTGGAATTATCTAGTACACACCACGAATGTGATCGTGAACATGCTCCTTATAAAAATGTGCGATCTCTGCTGTTAGTTGGTCAGGTAGAGGAGGCAAAGAACTCACTTTTGAATTTGCTTGAATATGTTTTGATGAACTTGCGCCAGGAATAATGGTGGTAACTTCTTCATGGTCTAATATCCAACGCAGTGACATTTCTGCTAAGGACATATTTGAAGGACAAAGTTTTTTAAGCTCATTAGCTAGTTCCACGCCTTTTTCAAAAGGTAGTCCGGCAAAAGTCTCTCCTACATTAAAAACCTCTCCGTTACTATTAAAATTACGGTGATCGTCCTCACTAAATTGTGTTTCCTTAGTGAACTTTCCAGTGAGTAAACCACTGGCTAAAGGAAGACGTACAATTATACCAACGCCTTGAACTTTCGCTTGCGGTAGAAGTTGTGTAGCTAATTTTTGCCTGAAAATATTAAAAATTACCTGCAGCGATTGAATTCCTTCTTCTTTAAGACAGAGTAATCCTTCTTCTTCACTTTCCACACTTACGCCAAAATGGGAGATTTCTCCTTCCTTTTTCAACGCTCTTAACCAATTAAAAACTTCCCCTTTTCTAAGCACATCTATTGGAATACAGTGTAGCTGAAGAAGATCTATACAAGACACACCCAATCTTTTTTTTGAAGCTGCCACACAATCTCTTAAGCCCTTTTCTGTATAATTATCGGGGAAGATATTAGCGTCACGCCCGAATTTCGTCGCTACTTTAACCTCTTCATTATGTTCTTTAAGAAACCGACCAATTTGTTCTTCACTTCTTCCATTTCCATAAACATCGGCTGTATCAAAAAAGGTGATCCCGCTATCTACGGCTTTGCTTAAAATTTCCTGAGATTTTTCATTACCTATTTCAGCGCCCCAGTCACCACCAATTTGCCAACAGCCCAAGCCAATTTCACTTATTTCAAATCCGTTATTCCCTAATCTTCTTTTCTTCATTATATTATTAATTTTTATGTATTTCCCATTTCAATAATGGTTTAATTTACCTCTTCAAATAAGACCGAAGTATTATTTAAAGTTAAATTTCAAATTAATAAATTTCAACGAGAAGACTTCTTATAATAATTATAAAAGGCTTACAACTTATTTAAGAAAACTATTTGTATTCATCAGCTCAAATTCAGGAGAACTATCAAAAAGTAGATTGAGAACATTCATATGCCCGGCACCATATATTACCAAAATTCTATCCTCTGGTCCGGCATTAATACGCAGGATATTTCTAAAGATTTTTAAATTTCTACTAAACCAGCAACCTGTTTCAAAATTTGCCCCAAAGAAATCGCCCTCCTCACTTCCATATTTTAAAGGACCAATGAGAAATTACCCAGGGTCTTTTTTAAATTTTCAGGATTATTTAATTGAATGAGTTCGGCAAGAATCCCTTCTGACAGCTGTAAACCATCAGGATTTAGTCTTTAAAAAAGCATATTTTAATCCGGAATAAACTTAAGCGCTATATCATTAGGTTATCTTATAGCCTCATATACAGCTTTGGCTATTTCAATTTGACCTTCTTCTGAAGTTAATAAAACCCTATCCTGCTGGTTAGTTAAAAAACCTAACTCCAATACAACTATAGGATAATTTACATTTTTCAATAAATAAAAATTAGCTTTTTTTATTTCAGACTTATTATACTGAATTATATTTTGAAGCTTTACAGCCAGTTTACGTGATTGTTCCTTTTTCTCACTGTTATCACTTATAAAAAGCTCGACACCATTTGCATTTTCATTTTTACTTGAATTTACATGAAGTGAGATTGCAAGGTCTGGTTTTACAGAATTTATGAGCTCGACTCTTTCAGTTAAGGATAAAAAATTATCCACATCCCTAGTTAACACTATTTCAATATTGTCATCCTTATTTAATTCTTTTAAATACTTAGCTACACTTAGCACAACTTCCTTTTCACTTATTCCATTCTGTTCAACTCCACTATCGTGACCTCCATGACTTACATCTATTACAACAGTTTTCTTTTCTACAGGAGTAAATGCAAATGCAACTGTTATAACTACTAATCCGAAAATTTTCAGTAAATTTTTCATAAATGATTTGTTGTTAAAAGTATGAGTAAGAACTAAATTAATTCAACGGTTATTTATTTGCTTTATTATATATACAAGTAATTGAAAATTAACCCATTAAACAACACCTATTATAGAATATTTACTCTGTATTCGTTATGACTTTTAACGGAACCTTCTCACCTCTTTAGCCTGTTTGCATCTAACACCGTAACGGAGTTCACATTTTCAACATTGCCTAACCTACATAAAATGGGACCTGTCTAAATTATTCACTCACTCTCCTAATATGTTTTATTGATACTTGAATAAAAAATATAGATAAAAATTATAGAGATGAAATTCGTAAATTAGAGGAATATTACTGAAAATTAAACCTTTTATACAATGGAAAATAATCATTCTGGAAGCAAAGACAACCACAAAGTATGGGAAGTAAACGAATCTAGCAGGTGCCCTTTCATGGGCGGAGCCTTAAAAAATAGTGCAGGAGGTGGAACCTCAAATAGGGACTGGTGGCCTAACCAGCTTAATCTTGATATCCTGCGCCAAAACTCTTCCTTAACCAACCCTATGGGAGAGGATTTCAATTATGCAGAAGAATTTAAAAGTTTAGATTTAAGTGCGGTTAAACAAGACCTTTACGATATTATGACAGCGTCACAAGATTGGTGGCCGGCAGATTATGGGCACTATGGACCTTTCTTTATTAGAATGGCATGGCACAGTGCAGGGACATATCGTATTGGTGACGGACGTGGAGGTGCAGGTGCCGGGCAACAGCGTTTTGCACCCTTAAACAGTTGGCCTGATAATGCCAACCTGGACAAAGCCAGACTTCTGCTTTGGCCTATCAAAAAGAAATATGGAAAAAAATTATCCTGGGCAGACCTTCTTGTTCTAGCAGGTAACTGTGCGCATGAGTCAATGGGCTTGAAAATGTTTGGCTTTGCTGGAGGTAGAGAAGATGTGTGGGAGCCCGAAAATGATGTTTACTGGGGTGCAGAAAGCAAATGGCTGGATAATGAAGAACGCTATGCCGATGGCCAGTTGGAAAGTCCTCTTGGAGCGGCTCACATGGGGCTAATTTATGTTAACCCTGAAGGTCATAATGGAAATCCTGATCCGGTAGAATCGGCCCAGTTTATTCGTGAAACATTTGGTAGAATGGCAATGAACGATTACGAAACAGTAGCGTTAATCGCCGGGGGGCATACCTTTGGTAAAACTCACGGTGCCGCCGACCCTGAAAAGTATATAGATGCAGAACCAGCCGCGGCAGGTATTGAGATGCAAAGTATGGGATGGAAAAACAGCTTTGGAACCGGTATGGGAGCAGATACGATAACCAGTGGTATTGAAGGAGCCTGGACCGACACCCCAACTGAATGGAGTAATAAATATTTTGAAAATTTATTCAAGTTTGATTGGGAGTGCATTAAAGGTCCGGGAGGAGCTTACCAATGGCAACCAAAAAATAATGAAGGGGCCGGGACAGTACCCGATGCACATGACCCAAATAAAAAACATGCTCCTTTCATGTTAACAACGGATCTTTCCCTAAAAATGGATCCTGATTATGAGAAAATTTCAAGACATTTTCTTGAAAACCCTGATGAATTTGCAGATGCTTACTCTCGCGCATGGTATAAATTAACGCATCGTGATATGGGGCCAATAGAACGTTATCTGGGACCTGAGGTTCCACAAGAGGAACTTTTATGGCAGGATCCAATTCCAAAAGTGGATCATGAACTGGTAAACGATAGTGATATATCCAACTTAAAATCAAAGATCCTAGATTCCGGTCTTTCTGTTGCTGAGTTAGTATCTACTGCATGGGCTTCTGCTTCTACATTTAGAGGATCAGATAAGCGTGGTGGAGCTAACGGAGCCCGAATTCGCCTTGCTCCTCAACGTGGTTGGGAAGTAAACAATCCGAAGCAACTTGGAAAGGTAATTGAAACCTTAGAGGATATTCAGAATGAATTCAATCAAGCTCAAGGTGGAAAAAAGATTTCTATTGCCGATCTTATTGTTCTTGCCGGATGTGCCGGAGTTGAAAAGGCAGCTAAAAATGCCGGGCACGAAATTAACGTTCCATTTACTCCAGGTCGTGCAGACGCAAGCCAGGAACAAACTGATGTGGAAGCATTTGAACCATTAGAACCTAATGCTGATGGTTTCAGAAATTATTTTGGTAATCGTGATCATATTTCAGCTTCTGCGGAAGAAATGCTTATAGACAGAGCTCAACTATTAACTTTAACTGCCCCGGAAATGACAGCACTTGTTGGAGGAATGAGAGCTATAGGAACTAATTTTGATGGCTCTAAACATGGAATATTCACTCATCGCCAAGGACAGTTGACTAATGACTTCTTTAAAAATCTACTGGATATGGGAACTACCTGGCAAGAACGCTCTAATGCTCAAAACCATTTTGAAGGTCGCGACCGTAAGACTGGAGAAGTGAAATGGACAGGAAGCAGGGTAGATCTTATTTTTGGTTCTAACTCTGAGTTAAGGGCGCTTGCTGAAGTTTATGCTACAGATGATGCAGAAACAAAATTCGTAAAAGATTTTGTAAAGGCCTGGGACAAAGTAATGAACCTTGACCGTTTTGATCTAAAATAAAAATTCTATTCTGAAATCTTAGAATTTTAAAAAGGGTGGTCTAATTATAGACCACCTTTTTTTATTGAGCTACCAAGATTAACAAAGACTTTCCTATTCATTAAATTTTAGCCTTCATTTTTTATTTCGGTATCAATGAGAGATATAATGGAATCTATTTCATCCATTAAGGGCTGATAATGTGCTTTTTGAGTTGCATAACTCGTTAAAATAAACATGAGAACATTATTTTCAAATTCCTTGGAATTTAATAGGTCTAAATTGCTAATATGGTTTTCTCCCTTTGGAAGATCCACCTGCTTATAAATATCTGTTAAATCCAAAATTGTGCGCAAACTGTATTCATCTGATCTAAGTAAATCCAGAACCTTTTCTCTTTGATTTCCCAGTTCGCTTTCTTGTTTGGAAATATCTTCAAGAGTAGAGAGCCAATTAGTTAAGCGCCTTCTTAACACATTATTATTTACATCCTTTAGACTTCCTGAGTTAATCATTTCACTTAAAAGTGAGTTATTGGGGTTGAAGGAGATATCAAAAGAGAAGGTTTTGTATATTAACTGTGAAAACTCAATTTCTGTAGGTGGATCATTTTTAGTGATACTGACGATTATTTGTTTAGCTCCCTCATAATTATTTTTATTGACATCCATCAATTCGGTTAATTTCAATTTACTAGTTTGAAATTCCTCTTTTAATCCCTTTAAGTACTTTTGTTCTTTCGCTTTTATAAGTTGATTTTGATTATAGTTATTTATAGTTAAAGCAATTAGAATTCCTATAACAACTAAAATAATTTCACCAATTGCATATATTAGGTATTTGCTGAATTTACTTTCAGTAAATAATTTCTGTCTAATTTTTCTAAAGAACTTCATTACACCTTTTGTGATAAAGCTTGGGTGATCAATTATTTTTACTGCGCGTGATATGTTTCAAATTCAATTTTCCACGATTTATCCTTTTGTCTTTTCCATAACACAATCCAGGTACCAATATTTTCGATGGTATCTTTCGTCGTTTTATTTATAAATAACTCGTCAAAAGAGTTATAATGAAAAGCCTGATCGCCTGATAGGTCAATAATGGGTTCTCCACGCTCTCTAAGAACAACATCATATCTGCTATAAATATCCTCCCATTCTATCCTTAATGAATCTGCATATTTTTTATAAACTTTTCCATCATCAGAAGCAAGCTCATATTCAGCATTGTAAAAGTCAACCCATTTAAGATCAGATTTAGTATAAACCGTATATAGATCTTCAATTGTACTTCGTATTTCAGTTTCTCTATCAGAATTGGAAGTGACTTCTTCATTTTCTATGCCCGGCCCTTTTTGATCTTTACAACTTTGAATTAAAAACAAGAGACAAACCCCTAACATCAAATTAATTACAACGCTGGAATACTTCATCATTTTAAGGTTTACAAACTATTTCAAGATCTAAGTCAAAATAAATGGGGAGTAGAGAGCAACATTATCAGCCACTTAAATTACTAAAATTAAATAAGTTATCGAAATTTCAGATAATAGTAAAGGCAAAAATTTAATAGATCAAACAGTTTTTATACCAATACAATTGACTAGTTTTTTGATCTCTACAATCTCTGATGTAGATGTTAGTTCAGATAGTTCTCGGACTTTACCATTCTTTAATTTTAAGGACAATAACCTCCTACCGATAAACACTTTTTCATTTAGTGATTCAATTTCAGTGATATTTATTTTGTTAACAGTTGTCCCCGTTGTCAACTTGAATAAGAAAATAAAAATAGCCACACTACCAATACTGATTTCGTAATAATGATTGAAATTACAATGGCTAGAAGTCTCCGCGTTCTTAAAAAATACCTATTTCTTTTAAAATTCGAATATAAAAACGTCCACTGTTTATGATAACCAATAATGTTAGCTTTTAAATGGCAATAATATAGTAGCGTCGTGCATATTAAGTTCATCCAAATGCCCCATTTTATTTCCGTCATCCGTAATTAAATGCATATGAATATACGAATTATGGTGAGTAAAAATTCCTTGATGCTCTTTTGAATAAAATCCAATAACCTCTACTTTTTCATTTTCTAAGGAGTAATTAATTTGCCCAACATGCGCATCTTTTGGGGAAGAAACTTTCGAATTCTCAGGTAAGTTCTGAATGTGTATAGTTGCACTCTCTATTTTGCCAATGATTTTAAAAACAAAAGGTTTATTTATTTTTTCAAACTCTTCTGTAAGATAAGCTTCAACATCACGATTACTTTCGATTGTTTGCAATTTCCCATCATACCATTTTTCAACATTTCCATACACAAAAAATGGCGCAGAAACTTTATGGTTTTTTTCGACACTCATCGTGGTATCTGAAATAACTTTTGATACATAGATATCACCATTATTAATTAAAATTTCCCCTTTTAAACCACTTTGCGGACCAATTCCGAACAAACCCTTTTTCCTATCTAATGTATCGAGATCTATTATTCCGTCAAGTTCTCCTTTCCACATTACGTTTTTCATAGCTCCCGCTATCTGTATATCGTGAATTTCATTTTTTTGAGAGGAAGAATTACAGCTATATACTAGTGTACTTATGGAAACGATCTGAATTATTTTTCTTAGCATGTATATTTTTTAAATTAAAGCAAGTATCTGGAAATAGTTAAGCTGAAATAAAAGTACTATGAATTGAATTAATAGTGAACAAAAAACAATGAACTATTCTTGCATAATAGTTCCGAAAAATTCAGAAAATCAATTTGATGACTCAAGAGGGAATTTATAAGTCTGGTTATACTCTAATTGTTTTCCTTACTCACAATTTTCACAATTCGATTATACATAATTTCAGATAAATTCCAGTTATAGCCTTCGAAGTTAACCGTGTTCGTAAATTGAATGACAACTGCGTCGATGTCTTTGTGATATTTAGCAATTGTTTGGTATCCAGGAATCAGCCCGGTATGTTCATATTTATAAATTGAAGAATAAATTTCCTGTTCCTTTTTATCTTTAAATATACTACCATTGTTTAAAGCTCTTATAAATTTACCTAGATCGTCGGCGGTTGCTAACATAGAACCGTTATCATCTGTTTTTAAATCGGCATCGTAACCAATGTAGTAACCACTCATAACATCATCCATATTTACCTCGTGAATAGAGCCAAAAGTGTGGTTTAAATTCAATGGTTTAAAAATTTCTTCCTGCATAAACTGAAAACGGTCATAACCCAGTTCTTTATTTATAATTCTACCTAATAACAAATAATTGGTGTTTGAATATTCATACCCCTTACCCGGCTCAAAACTGGCTGGTAAATCAAGGATTAAAGCAAGTTTTTCATCATCACTTTCCTTAGGATTGGCCCAGTAATTAAAAGAGTCTGTATAATTAGGAATACCGCTTCTGTGCTGAACCATCATTCTGAGAGTAATTCGATCTGCATTTTCAATTCTCCCTTTCAATTCTGGTAAATAATCTGTGAGGCTTTTATCCAGAGAAAGTTTACCAATCCTTACGAGTTTTGCAACAGTTAAAGCATTATATAATTTGCCTACACTCGCAATTTTGAACAGTGCATGTGGATCGGCAGGTGTTTTGTTTTCTCTGTTTTTATAGCCCGCAGAATAAAATTTAGGCGGTTTTCCTGCTTTATCAACATACACAATGATTCCGTCAAACCCATAATCGTTTGCTTTATTTACCTGTTCCTGAACTGTATTGGGCAATGGTGTTATCCAAGCCTTTACAATTGGCCAAGGAACAAAGTATAAAGAGATTAGTGTTCCCATAAACAGCACCAATCTAAGTATCCAGGTTCTCTGTTTCTTTGTCATTTTAAGCCTTGGTTAAATATTAGCACAAAAGATCTCGGCTAATAAAAGTGGTACGATCGTATTTCAATTAATTTTATATTCATCTAAGCCATTTTTTCATAACCGGAAACTCATCCTTTTCACACAGCGACATCCACTCTAGAAGTGGTAATCCTATATAATTTTGGTTATTGAATTGTTCAATTAACCATTTAGAATCATTTTTATATCCGTTAGTGTGAAATACTATATTTAGATCTAATTTTAGATAATGGGATGCCGCGTAAGACCACAAGATAGCAGCTATTTCATCACCCTCGGTTGGGTTAATACTGTCACTATCTTTTGTGCCGAGAAATGGTCTAATTCCCTCTTCTGTAACCGCTATATGTCCTGCTTCATGCAACATATCTCCTGGATATTTTAATTTTTCTTTATCCAAGAAAATGGTATCTCCTTCAATTTTTAAGCCCGGTAAAAAAGTTTCAGGTGATAATTCTTTTTCAATAATATTTATATTAATGGAATGAAGGAAATCAATAATTGTATCTAATATATTTTTATTATAATTCAAAATTTACATTTTAAAATTAATTAAATCTAAGGATCACGCATAATGTAACTCGCTAGGTGAAAGATATTTTCCCATCCAGTTAGTTAATTTTTTTTTCGATATCTAAAATATTAATTTTCAATCAAATACATACTCATAATTCTAAAGGATTCATTCAAGCTATTATATTTATTGAAGAAGAGACTCAGATTATTAATAAAGATACTACTCCTCTACATATTCTAAAATATCACCTGGTTGGCAGTCTAATGCTTTACAAATTGCTTCTAAGGTGCTAAAACGAATTGCTTTCGCCTTCCCCGTTTTTAAAATAGAGAGGTTGGATAATGTTAATTCAACTCGTTCAGAAAGTTCATTCAAAGAAATTTTTCGCTTTGCCATCATTACGTCTAAATTCACAATAATAGGCATAGCTTAAATAGTTAAGTCATTTTCAGATTTCATATCTACAGCGTTTTGCAAACTTTTTTCAAGCACAGCCACCGTAGTTGCTACTGCTATGGAAATAAATGTGATTATGATGCATATTGCAAGAAAACCTGCAGGATCGTCTTCTTTATTATGAGAGATTTTTATGAATAATCCTGACGCAGCTATTAAAATTCCTAATATAATTGCACAGTATTTAATGCTTCTTATAGCTTTTATGGAGCTTAGGGAAAATAATTTACTTTGCCCGATATATCCTAGGAGTCTAAATGCTTTATATAGCGCAACGAAAAAGGCGATTGATGATGCATATCCATATAATATGAATGGATCAAAATAAATATTGAATACGTCCAGATTCTCTGCTCTTCCCTCGGTCAATGGAAACCTAATCATGATGGAAAGTGCTACAATACCTATAAGCACAACAACTGCCTGAAGAAATATGATTGAAATTTTTTTCATGATGAATGATAATTTAAAGTGTAAATATAGATAAAAAATTTATTGATAAACAATAAATTTTTATTACTACTCAAAAAAATAATTTTACATTTAATGATGTTCATTGCTGATATTAAAACCTCTGTTTTTGGAATTTAATTGCGAAGTGGATTTCTGAATATTAGGATTGTGAAGGTAGTAAGGTATCGATAAAGTCTACCCCCAAGTGGGCTATGAAAAGTGATATAGTATTAAAAAGTTATATTTCATTTTTTAATTGTCGATTTATACAATACCCTTTTTAGTTTTGTTACAATTTTAATTCAATATCATTACTAAGTAGTATAGACAAAACCATGAAATAAAAGCTAAAAGAACATGCGTCCTAAGGTTTACTACGAATGCACTTGACTCTTTATTTTTCCAATATGCATTGGTAGCCACGATCCTTCGTCCAGTATAGAAGTTTCATCATCAGAATTACTGCATCCTGAAATAGATATTAAAATTGCAATTAAGATAATTTTCAGAAATTTCTTTTTTCATAATGAAGGTTTAAAAGATCATAATTAAACTCAGGATTCCTGGCTGAATTACTACTAAGCACCTCGGTTAACCTAAATTTAAGAATACCGTTTTGTAAGTAGTCTTTGATAGGTAGCCATACTTAATAAGTTCTCTTTTGTCTTTAATCTCTTTCAAACTTGCATCTTTGAGAAGTAAAATTCTATCTGCTATCGTTATTACATTCTCATAATCATGATCTGTAACAATGAAGCCTTTGTTTGATTTTTCGTCCTTTATATTTTTTATTATTAGATCTCGAAGAATTGGGCTAACGCCATTAAATGGCTCATCTAATAATACAAAATCAGCTTTTGAGTTTAGTAATAATAATATTTCCAATATTCTTTTTTCTCCTCCAGATAAAACATGAAATTTCTTTTGTAATAAAGGTTTGATAAAAACATTCTGAAGTAGATGCTTTCTTTTTCCTTGTGGAAGAAACAAATTAATAATATTTCGAACTTTAATGTTTTTTGGCAAGAAATTATCTTGAGGGAGATAATTTATCAACTTTCTAGAATCTGCAAAGCTCTTTAAAACTTTACCCTGAACTCTAACAAATTTATTTTCTGCATCTTCAATTCCAAAAATTATTTTGAGTAAAGTAGATTTACCTGAACCATTTCTTCCAAGTAACCCAACAATTTCACCTTTACGACAAGACAAGAAAATGTCACTTAAAATTAATTTATCATGATAACACTTTCTTATACTATCAACATGAAGATCTTTCATAGCATTAAAAAAAAGAAAAGATTAATAACACCTAGAATTATTGTGGAACACCAAAGAGAAATTCTACGAAATCCAAGATTGAAATAATAATAATATTCATAATTACCTCTTATCTCATAGATTAAATAATGAATAATAGGGCTAATTAAAAAATAGTATAAACCAATCAACTTAAAATTGTTAACAGAAATACCTACAACAATAGAAATAAATAATCCTAATAGGAAAATATTTTTTTGAAATAACAGTATGTTTTTAAAATGTCTTATCGTTATAATCTTTATTGTAGAAATCGATTACAAAGGTCGCGATTAATACAAATCGCATGAAACCTTAATTGCAAATTTGTGGCTCATAACGATTTCGCTTAGAATGAGAAACTAATTTAGTTCTTTTCTATAAACAAGCCATTGGCATTAAACGTTTTGTGAATAAAGGGCTTTTTTATCTATCAATCTCAAACCAGTTTTTAAGCATATAAATCTCATCTAATTTTTTATCTTTTTTTATTACCGCAACCTTTAAAAAATCTCCTTCGGTAGAAATATATTTTAGACTAATTTCCTTCATTCCACTTGTATCGTAATAAGCCCCATATTGGCAATCAAAAGGATTATTTTCTACTTCATTTGTAAAAACTGATAATAAAATCATTTTTTCTGAACAAATATCTTTCTCTTTATAACCGAAAATTCGGTGATCTCTTTTCATATTTGCATTTAACCAAATTAAACCATCTTTTTCAATAAACGCTTTTCCCCTAAATTGGGGATCTATATTTGAAATGATTTTTACTGAACCATTACAAACGTCACCTTCTTCTGTTCCGCTCAGCCAATTGTTAAGGGTTGCAATTCTTTTTTGGGTTAACTCTCTTTGGTAAATCACTCTACACGTTGGATGAATTGAACCATAAAGCTTATCAACGTATTCTGGATATTTCATTTCTATTTGTGCATCCCTAAACTGTATCCATAATCGCTGAGATCTTTTTAAATTTTTAATAAAGATTGTATCACTTGTATATTCAGTGATAATAGTTTGATATATCTCATTTAGTGTCTTGTTCGATTGGTGCAATTCTTCATACGACTGCTGATTCATTTCCGCTTGAGTTTGTGAAAAACAATTGATACTCACAATTAGTATTATTAATATAAAAATTTCCTTCATTCTTGTTATTCATATTAATGTTAACGATCTAAGTGAATACAAGCGTGGAGTATTGGTCGGAAATAAATCTGCTTAACTATTCGCTTTATTAGACGCTCTAATTATTCAAATAAATCAGTTACCGCTATTCATGCTAATAGCTTTTGTTGCTTTATTATAACAATTTATCTGTGCTAAAATTTTTTGTAAGTGGGTTAAATCTATAAACACGTTTCGATCTCGATACAACTAAATCAATATTTTGTTCTTTATCAATTTTATTAAAAGTGGTTCTATTGGTTTTTATTTTCTCGAAATTAGGATTAGACGTCTTTAAATAATAATTATTTAGAAAGACTTTTTTATCCTTAATAAAATAATTACCCAAAGTTTTTTCTAAACTGAAATAATCCCTTGCTAAATCTATTATCAAAATAAATTCTCTACTTACATAATAAATAAATGCTATTGCAGATATTGCCAAGAATATTTTTGGCAAGGCTATTAATGATTTAATTACCTGATCAAAATATTTACTCAACGAATTTACAGGTTCTGTGCTGAATATATCCGGTACAATTGGATCAAAAGGTAATATAATTAAAAAAAATATTGTAAAAAAAGTTGCTGTTCCTAATGGTTTAAAAACAGTCAGCATTAAAAATTCTCTACCTAAGCTTTTTCTCTCCTTTACTGATAAAATCTTTTTTCTCGTAAAAACCATGGTAAATGTGCATGCAACCTTTTCCATCCCTAAACAAAATTTAGTAAAAAAATGTTTTATTTGTTGTCAGTTGACTCAGATATTTCATTAATCATCTCATCGTTTTGATAAACTAATAATTTGGTACTTTTTTATCATCGTAGAAATATAGAAATTGCCTGCTCTGAAATCTGCGCATGTCAATTCTTCTCCAAATGAACTGAAAGTTGGCAGATTATTAAAAGAATTAAGAAGGTGAAATTTTTCAATATAATCGTTCTTTATTACGGTCTCGGTTATTTGCAAAGATCTTTTGTTGGCGTATCGGAAATTTCAAACTATTTTTCTGCAATTTTTTTAAGTCTCTCCAAAGCCTTTGGAAAAGTCTCATTGAAATAACTAATAAAGTCTTCCAATGCATCTACCTCTACTGTTACGGTTGTAACTCCGTTGTTTTCTTCAAAGGAATAATTTTCCAGTCCACCTGTCCATTTTTCAACTTCAGCACCTTCCGTAATTTCATTTTCCCCATCTAAGATGCCATAATGCCGAATGGAAACAAATTGGAATGGAATGTTCTCCGAAATTTCCGATACCATTCCTCCTCGCTTCCCATTTTCATCCGTTCCAACGAAATAGATTTTTGATCCTTTTTCCCAACTTCCTTCATAAGTAGAGGTTGGATTAAATTCAGATGTCCATTGCTCGTATGTTTCAACATTGCTAATACCAAGCATAATATTGTAAACATGCTCAGCAGATGCATGAATGTCTTTTATGAATTGTAGCTTTTTCATAATTTAAGTATTCGTTAAAATCTTTGTTTCTGTTGCATATTGGGTAATTGTCTTTACAATGCTCGACAAAGTCTCGGTTTAAACAAATATCGCGAACTTTTAGATGTGGGTTTGTTGGCTAAACGATTTTGATTGTTTTGAAAACTAATTTAGCTTTTTTTTACGTAACCGTTATTTCTGTTATACGTGGTTGGCAACTGGCTTCTAAACATAAATTCTAATTATTTCTCCGTGTCCTTTTCCATCTACACTTCTTATATAACCGTTAACTACCTTTTCCATAGGAATGGGATTATGCCCCGGAAAAGCATCTCTATATTTTTCATAAGCATCTTCAACCATTCCTGATGATACGACATTAATTCGAATACCATTTTCAATTTCAAGTGCAACGGCTTTCACAAAACTATGAATTCCTCCATTAACCATCGCTGCACTTGTTGTTTGCGCCACAGGATCATCTGCTAGAATTCCTGTCGATAATGTTATAGAGCCTTTTTGATTCAAATACTCTTTTCCTAATCTAACCAAATTAACCTGTCCCATTAATTTGCTTTTTAGTCCGATGTAGTAATCTTCTTCGGAAAGATGATTAAAATCAGCCCACTTTGCTTCTCCAGCTATGCAAATAATAGCATCCACTTTTCCCGCTTTTTCAAACATAGATTTAATTGAATTACTATCTGCAATATCTACTGTGACATTTCCAGAGGTTCTTCCCGCGATTAAGATCTCATTATCCTTGCTAAAATGAGAAACCACCTTTTTACCGATCGTTCCATTTCCTCCAATTATAAGTATTTTCATTTTTTTTATTTTAAGTTAAACATTGAGTTTTATTACATTTTCTTTTTCTTCTCTTCTTTTGTATATAGTAAGTGTTGCAATTACACTCCAAAGTAAATTGGTCACAAATGGCGGAATTGCATTATAATAATAACAGTTTAAGGCAATAAACAAGCCGCCTAAAAGATTTAAATATTTACCATATTGTAAATATTTCTTACTCTCGATAAGAGTAAGGGCGTAGGCAAGGATTATCAATCCTGATCCTAACCACCCTATAATGTCAAAAATTGTTTTCATAAATTGTTATATTGCGAAATATAGATATATGGATCGAATTTTTTTTAGCTTATATATTTTATATAATCTTGGATTACATTCTCGTTTCTTTTTAAATACGACCATTTTCCATGTCTTGTTGAAATTAAAAGTCCGCATTTTTCCATATTCGTTAAATACGTGGAAATAGTAGATTGAGATAATCCTGCTTTTTCTTGAATATAAGTTACGCAGACGCCATCATTAAAATGTTTTAATGTTTCGTGCGGCGGAAAATTGGTTTCAGGTTCTTTCAACCATTCCATTATCTGCACTCTCGTTTTATTAGATAAACATTTACCTATTTCTGTGGCTGTTTTCAAATCCATATCACAAACATATCTATAATTTTCGATATATAAAAATGTACTTCATGAAATTTACAGGATCTATTCATCCATTAATTCCAAAGTAGAAATACTATTGAATATTCTATATTCTTTAATTCTCGGGTCAAACAATTCTTCTTCGAAATATTCAATTTTGATATTTTTTCCTTTTAATTCTTTAAAAGAATTTTGAACGTCATAATTGGAATTAAGAAATGTTAGCCAGTAAAATTTCTCAATTTTCCCTTTTTGATTTTTGACATTGAAAACCACGAACATATCTTCATTAATATTAACAATTTGGCCTTGTACTGTAAAGCTTATTGATAATTCTTCCTCATCTTGAATCTCAACAGAGAATTTCATAAGTGTATTAGGGCAAATAAAAGCCATTCTATTCCCAACCATTTCACCAAGTTTTTCAGCATTTTCAGCAATATTATCAAGATTAAAACCATATTGGTCAGCTAATTCCTTTTTAAAATCTTTAGCTGATTCAAATAAACATATTCCTACTTGCACCTTAGGAGGTAGCTTTTCATTAGCTTCGGATTTATTTTTCAATTCAACGCATTCGCATGTTTTACTTGCAATTGTGTCTAAAAAATCTCCGTTTTGTGCTTTAACTCTGGGAACAAGAATCAAAAATAAAATTGTCAGGATGTAATTTTTTTTCATATTGTAGTTTCAGATTAATTGTTGTCAACGGTCTCGTGTATTCGTCAGTTATGGTAGTTAAGTTAATATATGAGTTTATATAGGTTAGTTTTTAAATTCAGGATTTATAGCGATTCCCTTCTGCCTGAATGGCCCCGATTACAAATATGGATTGTCAGGTAGTGGTTTTATTCAATCACAAAAGTCACTTTAACTTTAGATGAAAACTTAATCTTTTCAAAATCTATCAGTATATCTTCCTTTGCTCGAGTTCCATACAAACTTGACATTCCTCTTATTTGAACCCCAGCTACTTTTCCTTGTAATTGGCGGGTTAATGAAGCTGTGTTTGTATCAGATATATAAATAGCCTTTCCAAGCTTTTGATTTAATGGTGCAAGCATATTTTCAGCATTTTGTTTTGCTTTTACTATCGCTTTGGACTTCAATTCAAGAATTAATTGTTCCGACTTTGAATATTCGGTTTTTTCAATCGATACATTAGATATATCCTCTTTTTCTAAACCAGCTAAAACTCTTCCTGCAGTACGAGCATCATTTACAATTAGAGAATACATTTTAGCCTTGAGAACTTGTTGTGAACTCAAAAAATATTTTTTAAAATCACTATTAAAATCCAAAAGGGATAAATCTTTATCTGTATCAATATCCAAAGAATTTAAAACCATTAACATCGATTTTTCAAGTTCTTCTGTTGATCTTCTATTTCGATTATCTTCTTCATCTAATTTAATCGTTAAATAAATTTTATCAGGAATTACCAATGTATCAGTTTCAACTTCAGTTTCTAGAAATGGTTGGTCAATGAAGTTTTTTGACTGCGAATAAATATTTAGAGTCATAAATCCAATTATGATTAGAAGTCCGAAGTTTTTCATTTGTTTTGATTATATATCGATTATTAAAAATTTTGTTAACAGTCTAGGTGAATATAAATGGCGTGGTAGGGACACTAACTGGTGGGCTAAGATTTTAGTTATTGGTTAATTTAATTATTTTCATTAAAAGTAATCCGCTATTTATGATAACCGTCTAAAGTTTAATTTCTTTAAATGATTTACTATCTACTAAGTCCCTTCCATTGATATCTGAATAGATTTTATCTAGACACCAATTATTATCAATTCGAATAAAATGCCAGATTTCTTCAAAGTCTTGAGATCTATAAGTCACACCTTCCGTTACCTGTTTTGTTTTTTCATTAATATGATAATCAACCATCGAAGCATTTATAAGAACTGAGAATGTATCTTTTTTATTATTTATAAAGTCTTTTACGCTAATTATAGTCGATTGATGGAGTTTAACATTTTCTAGTACATTAATCCATCCTTTCTTGATAAGCTCATCCGTTTGAAGTTTATGTTTATCATAAATTTTCTGACTCATATAGTTTTTTGCAATATTTTGATCTCGAGCCATCCAAGCTTCTTGAACCTTATAGAATGCTTCATTAACTCTAATCGCTATGTTTTTTGAATTCCAAATTTGATCTTCAGATTCTATTTTAGTCAATAATCTTTCTGCTTTACTTTTTTTGAATTTTATTAAACCATATTTTATCATCCAGAAAAACAATAAAAGAGGCAAAGAAAGATAAAATAAATATTGACCGTAAGGGCCGGAGTGTCCAAAGGAATAACTTCTTCCCCCTGCTCTCGCATTGACTAACTCAACCGATAAGAGTAATATAATTAATAAAACATATCGAGCTTTTATATTCTTCATACTGAATTTAATGCGCTACAACGATGCCGATATCGCCCGTTGGCGGAATAAAGGAGGTTGATCTGTGGGCTTAGTATTGGTTTGATGGTCAGGTTAATTCTTTTCTTACTAACGGTGCCGCTTATTGGCGATGAACCGTTGTTACTTACAGTGTATTAATCAGATAGTTCTAATTTCATTGCTAAAATTTTAAATTCGTTATTCATTGGATCTTTCGGTATTCTAATCCATTTACCTTGAATGAAACTCCACGTGTTACTGACTGTTAAACTCGAAATCACACCTATTGCTGGTTCATATGATATATCTTTCAATTCACCCTTCCTACCTGGAGATATGTATGAATATTCAAATTTGTTATCTTCTATAATTAACCATTCTATTGCAACAAAAAGACCATTTTTTGGAAATTTTATATTCAAATCGGAAATATCTATTTTAGTTGATCTTTTACCGCGCCTTGCAATCCCTATGATATTCTTGTTGTATAGAAAATCACCTGGTTTTCCAGTACTATCCTTGTTATATAGCTTGATTAGGAATTTGGCCCGAGGAATATCGCTACTTGTTAGTACCGTAATTTTGTTTAAAAATGGTGTTTTAGAATATGAATTGTTATATTCGAAAAATCGCGCTGTCATCCCAGGTGAATTACTAGCTCCAAAAAATCTTTTAATATTTGATTTGTTGTATTGTCCAATATCCTTCGCTCTTCTTTTCTTTCTAGAACTAATTAATTTTCCATTTTTCGTTTCTAATATTGGATTTAATGAAATATTGTCTACAAGTAAATTATATTCAACTCGTTTTGTTTCGTAGCCAATAGCTGAAAAGACTACAATTTCAGAATTACCTGTTTTGTTTAATTGAAAGATTCCATTTTTGTCTGATGTTGTTCCACTATTCCCATTTTCCATCCAAATACTTGTAAATGAAATGGCATTATTTGTATTAGAATCAATTACTCTTCCTTGAATTTGAGCAATTGAAAATTGAAAGCTAATAAGGCTAATAATTATAAGTAGATTTCTTATCATATATTATGGGCAATGGTTTCGGTTAATACAAGTGGCGGAATAATAGCCGGAATTAGACCTTTATTATTTACTTTATTGACAACACAAATTACTAAAATTTATCCGTAATCACTGTTGGCTGTTGTTCTAATTGTTTTTAAACTGTATAAGACGAAATAATCATAAGCGCAATTTTCTATTTATTGAAAAGAGTCAAATAGATAGTAAATTGAAATTAGTAAAACAATCCAAAAAGACAATCCTATAAAATAAGTTATTAAGGCTTGTTTATTTTGTTTTTTATTACCCGGTAAATTATAAAAAGAACTGACTCCTCCGAAAAAAATGTAAAATGGGGCAAATAAGAATATCAAAATTTTATCATTTTGAGTTAAACCACTTTCTTTATTTGATTTATTAGGCATTATATTAATTGGGATTGATTTTCTTAGTCAGATTATATACTGGCAATTTCACGTTATTAATGAAAATCTAACTATTAAAATTATTACCAACGGGCTTATACATGAAACTTAGCATATAAATAAATGCTAACCTATCGGATTTAGCACAAGCCGAATTTTTAATTTTTATGTTCAATTTTCTTTTCTAAATCTAACCAAATTTAAAATTTGACATACTTTTAACATATACAAAACCTCTCGTAGAAGCTATAATAGCTATGTTTCATACGAAATGTTAGCAATAGTTTTATTCTATTTTAAGTGAGGTCATATAAACTTTACTTAAACCATTATTACTTTCAATAACATACCTTTTAAAATCTGAAATATTATTGAATCTTCTTGGCTTAATGTTATTTCTCTTACTTGTAAAATACAACATTTGGTTTTTCTCATCATAAAATGGGCAATATTCCATATATTTAGTATTTACAGGAATTCCTAAATTCACTGCCTTTTTCCATTTTCCGTTAGAATCTTTTTTTGAAATGTATAAGTCTCCACTTCCTTGACCATCTTCTTCATTGTATTTTGAATATATTAGAAAATCTTCTTTTTCTGAAACAAAAGCATTAAACTCATAACCAGAGCTGTTTATATTCTCATTTAATAGAATAGGATTTGAATATTTATTATTCTCCCATTTACAAAAATAAATATCATCTTCTCCAAAACCGTCTGGAGATATCATTGTAAAATATAGATTGTTGTTTTTACTAACGGAAGGATAAAACTCGTCTAATTCTGAATTAACTGGTTTTCCTATATTCTTGGGATTGGACCATTTATTGTCTTCATTGTTTCTGTCAACATACCAAATGTCAAAATCCTTTTTGTCAATAATAGAATCATTTAATGGCCTATCTGAAACAAAAAAAAGACGATTATTATTAAATGATAGGAAAGGTTCTAAATACATATATGAATCACAAAAAGGTAATATTTCTGGTTTTGACCATTTATCCTTTTCCTTTTGAATATATGCTAGTTGTGAAATTTCTTGATTCGGGCTTTGTATAGTGAAGAATGCTTCATTCCCATCCTTTGAGATACAAAAATCTCGGACATTTATAAACTGATTTAAGGCTTTATTAAATTGGACTATATCAGATTCGTTCTGAGCAGATAATGAACTTGAAATGAAAATTAATATAACTGCGATCTTTATTTTTATCATTACTAAACTTTTATTATAGAATTATTGCCAACAGTTATGGTTAAGGAAGTGGCGTGGAGTATGGACACGGACTTATCAGTTTTTAGTTATTTAATAGGTGTCTAAAATAGAACTTTTCAATGAAGCGGCCGCCATTTGCACTTAACCTATACTGGCAATAGTTTTTATAATTGAAATAAATGCTTTACAATTACTTGAGCCGCTACTTGACTGCCCTTTAGGGAAGGATGGAACCTATCAGAGGAATAATATTCTTTACTATTGGTGGAATCAATATATTCTTTCCATATCCTTCCAACAGGTAGTAAAATAGAATTATTAATTAATGCTGCATCCGTATGGTTATTTATAACATCATTAAAAGTATGATAGTAGTTTAATGAAGGCCAAACCATAAAATAGCATAGCTTGACATTATTCATTTTACATAAACTACTATATTTCCCCCCATATTCAATAAGCATTTCTCTACCAATATTTTGAGATGAAGGTCCTTGCTGGATGATCACAAAGTCATATTTTTTACTTGAAATTAATTTTTGGATTTCCCCGTTATCCCAGTGTTCTTGAATTGAGTAGTTAGGAAATGCAATCGTTTTAACATTAATCTTTATCCCTTTTAGTTTTGCATTTTTCTGTACAAGTTTTGGTAAGTTATTGGTATATGTAAGGCTGTTACCAATAAATAAAACATTAATTTTTGATTTTGAAGTATTATTACTGATTTCTTGTTGACAATATGTACGAGAGTTTGTGATTATTAATGCGAAAAAAATAAGTATTAAACTCTTCATATCGTGAGAATTTTGCCAACGGTATTGGTTAAAGCGAGTAGTAAGGACACGTTCTTTTCGGCTAGTTGCTTTTTACTTGATAACTAAAATAGCATTTTAAACCAGAATGCCCGATATTTTCGCTTAACCAATATTATGCTAAGTATTTTACTTATAAACTATCAAATGTTCTTTGTCTTTTTATTTTAGTGTTTTTAAAATTTTCAATTGGGATTTTATAAAATTCTTTCGATGGTTTAAGTTTAAATTCAGATTTACTGAAACCACCTAAAATGAATATATTATTTTCGTAAAGCACCATTTTAGGGTCATAAAGGTCAATATCTATTTGAAACTCTTTTAATATTTTAGTGAACGTGTTGAATGATAAAATTCGTTTCTCATCATAAATATAAATCATATGATCCTTTTTGGATATTGCAGGTCTTTCCATTGGAGTAAATAGTTTTCCGATTCTCTGCCATCTACCATTTGATAAATTATATGTTTCAATTGAGTTAAGAGGCTCTCCTTTGTAACCACCAATTAAATAGAAAATACCATCTACTAAAACACCCGAAGTTTCTTTACCTTCTGGCATAGCCCCCAATTCACTCCAATAACCCGTTTTCGAATTAAATACGTGAACCTTATTTGTATACTGTTTTCTATTTGTATTTTTAAATTCTTTAATCGAACCACCCATTAGGAAAATTAGTGAGTCATTCGTAAAACTGGCAAAGTTCACTGCCATATGGGGATTAGTTTCGTCTATTAGTAATGTGTCATTCTTTACGTCATAAATTTCAACTTTATTAGGTAAATATTCTTTCCAGTGATTTGTAGAAAGGGTTTTTCCTCCATAAATATAAATTTTATCATTTAAAACTTCAGAATTATGATAGGCTCTTGGAATTATTGCTTTTTTGGAATTTGCCCAGTTTTTAGTGCTGAAGTCATACCGATAAATTTTTGAACTGAAACTGGCCCAATCCGTATTAGGTTTTCTTATCAGAGCCTTTAAAAAATCATCCAACTCTAAATCAGAATACCTATCTAAAAGTTTTAATGCCTGCTTGGTTTCCTCAGACTCGTTTCCTGCAATTACAAAAAGTTCTCCATTTATAATATTAGTAGAGAATGCGTAGAGCGCTTTGGGAATACTCTCAAGAATTAGGAAATCCATTTGATCATTAAGATTTTTGGAGCTTATATCAACCAAATCTAAGTCATCAATTTTTTTCTGTAATTCCATTAGGAAAGCCGCCGATTTGAATTCAGATATCGTTCCTATTTCTGTTTGATACCCAATGTGACTAAATATTAAACTATCAGAACTCTTAATATCTTCATTTAGATAAAACTTTCCTACCGAATTTGAAGTTGTACCAAAACCTGTTCTTTTATTATAAATATTTACATTTTCTAAAGGTTTTTTATTTTCACTTTCGATTATTCTACCTCTTAATTCTTGAGTGTAAAATGGTTCTGTAATGAAAAATATTCCTAGAATTATAAAATATAAATTTTGTTTAGTCATTATTGTACTTCTCTGTTGGATTGGCTTCAGTTTTAATTGTTCGTTAATTTAATTATTTTCTTTCTAAGGCTACCACCTATCGGGGATGAACCGGTGTTAGGAGATGTTTTAATTACTAATATTCTCTGCGATTTTTCCATTCATACCCCTCTTTCATCAAAGTATTCCAATCTGCTAATACGGAAAGCATCTCTTCAATTTTATTTTTATCCACCCACTTTCCGTTTACAAAAACTCCTCTAATCTCTCGAGTGTTTCGGATATTCTCCAGAGGATTTGCATTTAATAATATGAGATCAGCATATTTACCAATTTCAACTGTGCCGACCATTTCATTAATACCCAACCATTCAGAGGGACGTCTGGTGGCTGAGATCAATACTTCCTCGTTTGATAAACCCGCTTCTACTAACAACTCGAGTTCATCGTGCAGAGCAAAACCTGTTACAACTCCAGAAACTCCAGCATCAGTACCGGCTACCATGGGCACCCCAGCTTTCTTAAATGCAACAACCAATTGTTTATGAAAAGTAATCAAGCTATCTAAATAGTTTAAGAATTCTGGACTTGAATGTTTGTTGTAGTTATTTGCATTAAGCCATTTATCTTGTAATAGAGGATGGACATATTTCAATGTTTTCATTAATCGTATAGAGTCGATTGATTGTACTTGATCTCTAATTGTTTTAATTGCTATTAAATTAGGAATCAACCAAGTATTGTTTGCTTTGGACATAAAGGCAAATGTCTGAGCGTCTTTTTCCGTCTTTTCTTTATTCCTGATTTGTTTGGAGAATTCTTCTGCATGTGCTACTAAGCCAAAATTTGGCACGAACGCTTCTTTGGTTTTACCCTTAAATACATCGGGTATGTGTCCAACAACTTTAAGCCCTTGTTTTTGAGCCTCATCCATAATTGCATGAAATGATTCAATATTTAAATCTGAATAAGCCTTAATAAAATTATAACCTTCAGCTTTTGCACTCCTTACTGCTTGCCGAGCATCTGAAGCATTATTTACTATTCTTCCTCCATTATTATCTCCACCATTTAGCATTGATGCTATTGCCATTCGAGGCCCAATGACTTTGCCTTTCGCAATTTCATTTCTTTGTCCAAAGTGCTCAACTCTTCCCCCCAGTTCAAATATGGTTGTTACACCATTCACTATGTAGGTTGTCATCACGTCTTGGGTGTTCATAAAAAAAGTAGCTCCCTGTGTTGCAGAATTTTCTTTAAAATTGAGATCTGCATTGGTGTGAACGTGCATATCAATTAATCCAGGAATCAACCATTTCCCTCTTCCGTCAATTATTTTTCCCTTCTTAGGAATTGAATCACTATTAATAGATGAAATCTTTTCATTTTTAATTACGACTATAGCATTTGTAATGATTTTATTATCTGTAGTCATAGGAATGATGTTGACATTTTTAATTACGTAAACGTTATTCGCTAAACCTATATTTTCTAATTTTAATTTATTCTGTGCGCCTAAATTGAAATTGATAATTACAATTAGAAACAGCAGTTTCAGATATTTCATTTTGATTGATTTATTAATAAAACGATGATTTCCTAACGATGTTACGACGTTCTTAATAATCACCCCTAAAGATCTTAATAACAGAAGGTTGAGTCAATATAAACTTAGACTAGTTGGATTAACCACTTTCTTTATTAGTTTCTTAAATTACACCTGTTCGACAATACCCGTTATTTAAGATGAATCGTTGTTGTTGACAGTATTTGCTAGACTATTACAACTGGTATTTTAACTCAATTTTTCCTTCTGTCGCCTTATATGGATCTAATGTTATGTATTTATTGGATTCGCCATAATAATCACTTCGAATTTCTTTTTCAAAATCGCCTATAAAATAATAGTATTTCTTTGGATTTTCAGTTTTAATTGGACTGATACTTAATCTTATAGTATCATTTGAATTACCTTTAATTTTAGCATAGAAAACTGAATAATTTTTATCAGGAATAGGAACTAAACTGTCTTCAAATTTTTTATTAAAGTCGTCAATTGTTACTTTCTTTTTATCTGAAGAATTTCCACACGAAGTTAAAAATGCTAATAGTAAAAGTAATAGTAGGTGATTTATATTCATTTTGTAAATGTTAGTATTCGAATTTTTCTGCAAATATGTCTTGTCCTGAAATATGGCTACAGGTTAAAATTGATTTACGCTGTTAATTTATATACCATATTAGGTGTTTGATAGTCTAAAGATAAATGTAATCTTATTTCATTATATAGTTTGATTGCATTTTTTGCTGCTCTTTTAGCGTGTTCTTTATTGGTAAAGACCTGATCGAGATAGAATTCATCTTTTAGGATCCCATTTACCCGCTCTGCCATGGCATTTTCGTAGCAATGGTTTTCTTCTGTCATACTGATTTCTATCTTTTTTGTCTTAAGAATCTGCGTATATACATTACTGCAGTATTGTATTCCCCGATCAGAATGATGTATGAGTCCTTTGATGCCTTTTGCCTTGTAAATCGCTTTTTTAAGCGCTCTCACGCATCCTTTAAGCTCCAGGCTGTCACTGAGGTCATATCCAATAATCTTTCTTGAATGCATATCCGTAATGAGTGCCATGTAACAAAAACCTTTGACAGTTCTGATATAGGTAATGTCTGATACCCACACTTGATTAGGTCTGGTCACCTTTAGATCTTTTATAATGTTGTTGTACTTGTAAAACCTGTGATACGAATTGGTTGTTCTAGCACTGTACTTCTTTCTTAGTGTCAGCATTTTATGTTCTCTTAGTACATTGAATAATGTATCCCTACCAACTTTTACTTGTTGTTTCTGAAAGTCCTGGCTTAAGGATTTCATAAGCTTTCGTACACCTTCTCTAGGAAGGGATTTGCGTCGTTTCTTAACGATAGCTACAATATGTTTTTCAACTTCTTTTCGTTTATCAGCTCTACTTTTATACTTATAGTAAGCATCACGTTTTAGTTCGAAACAATCACATATGCTGGATAACGAAGCAAATCCCCTGGCTTTTTCCTTTGCTACAATTAAGGCTTGATACTTAGTTTTTTTTTAAGTTCCAGGACACTTTTATAGCCTAGTTTTTGAGCAGCAACTTCTAAATAAGCATCATCAACCAATTGATCCATATCTTTTTTTAGCAGCAGCTTTTTAAGTTGTTCAATTTCTTTTTGAAGTGCTTTGATCCGTGTTATTTCATCTTTTGTTTCTATCATAACCCTAGTGTTCATTAGGTCTTTTCGCTCATACTTCTTAATCCATTCATTCATAGTTGAAGAAGAAATTCCATAGAGCTTTCCAAGTTCATACTTGGAGTATTTACCAGTACTAAGTTCGGATAAAATCTTTAATTTGAATGGTTCGCTGTACCGTCTGGTGATTCTGTCATTTTTATACATAACTATTTAAAATTATGTAGCCTTTATTCAGGACGAGTCAAAATTGTTTACAACGGTCTCGGTTATCGCCAGTTGGCGGAGTAAGGGACGCGGATTTGTCGGCTTAGTATTGGCTTGTTGGTCAAGTTTGTATTATACTGAAATAGGTTGACCTTTTTTGATTCGATTTTCGACAGTTTAA
>NZ_JAKGTH010000008.1 GCF_021568705.1 Gillisia lutea | reverse complement strand
TTAAACTGTCGAAAATCGAATCAAAAAAGGTCAACCTATTTCAGTATAATACAAAAACCAAAAACTTAATAATGATTATACCATCAGAATTTAAAAAAATTCTCGAAAAGAATCAAAAATTAAATGGAATCGTTGATTATACTTTATCTCAATTTGGTACAATACTTCGAGAAAATAATTTATACTTTTTTGAAGAATATACTGATCATGGAATTCAACATGTTGAATCAGTTTTAGAATCCACAGTAAGAATTACACCTGCTGAAACAATTGACTCATTTCTAAAAGAGGATAGCAGTTCTATAGCCATTTATATTTTAGGTACAATACTTCACGATATTGGTATGCATTTAACTCCTGCGGGATTTTATAAATTAATTTCTGGTGAAAATGATGATTTGAGAATTATAGAAATTGACTTAAAAACATGGAAAGAGTTATGGAATGATTACCTTGATGAAGCCCGTAGATTTGGGGATAATGAAAAGAAAAAAATATTTGGTAATAAAGATTGGATTTTCAGAGTTCCTGAAATAGATAATAAAGATAAGTTAACCGGTGAAGATAAGAAGTTAATTGGTGAATTTATTAGAAGGCATCATCCTCGAATCGCTCATGAAATAGGCCTAAAAGGTTTTCCAGTTCAGGATGGATATATTTCATTTGCATCAGAATTAGATTTCGAACTTAGAAATTTATCTGGCCTTTTGGCTAGAAGTCATGGTCTCAATATTCGAAGTTTATTTTATTATTTAGAAAATAAATTTCAAGATACTTGGAGTAAACCATTTAATATTGAAATTATATATTTAATGGTTTTGCTTAGAATATCAGATTACTTTCAAATTGATGTTTCGAGAACTCCCAATATTATAGTTAAATTAAAATCATTTAATTCTCCCGTATCTCAAAATGAATTCTTTAAACATTTAGATGTAAAATATGTTCAACCTTTTAATAAAGATCCTGAAACTCTGGTAATACATTGTGAACCACGAAATAGTTCCATTTTCATAAAATTAAAAGAACTTTTCTCAGATATTCAAATGGAATTAGATACAAGTTGGGCGGTTCTAGGAGAAATTTATGGTAAGGATAGCCAAGAAAAGCAGCCAAAATTAGCATTTAGAAGGATAAAAGCAAATATTGATAATACTAAAGAATATTCTAAAAAAGTTAATTATATACCTGAAAAAATTGTTTTCAATGTATCAAATGAATTACCCAAATTGCTTATAGGTCCACTATATGGAAATGATCCAACATATGGAGTAAGAGAATTACTTCAAAATGCTGTAGACTCTTGTAGAGAAAGAGAATTTTTGGAAGGATCAAAGTATAAAGGAGAGGTCAAGATTTCGTTTTACCAAGATGAAGAAGAATACTTTTTTAAAATTGATGATAACGGGTTAGGAATGAACCTCGATATAATTAAAAATTTCTTTCTTGAGGTTGGTTCATCATTAAGAAAAAGTGCTATTTGGAAAAAGAATTTTTCCAACATAGAAGGTCATTCTAAAATTCAAAGAAGTGGAAAGTTCGGAATTGGGGTTTTAGCCTCTTTTTTAATTGGAAATGAAATTCAATTGGAAAGTAGAGATTCTAACTCTAGCAAGGGTCTATCTTTCAAAACTGACTTAAATTCTGAACAGATTGAAATTACTAGAATAGATAAGGATTCTGTAGGAACGTCAATCACAATAAAAATAAAAAAGGAAATTTTAAATGAATTTAATGAAAGTTCGTATCGCTTTGATAAGTGGTATAAACAAGATAATCCAAAGGTTACTTTTATTGATAAAACTGATAGTTTTTCTAAATTAGGAGTTAAAAACAAAACGCCAGGATTTAGTGATGCTTTGTCTAAAATTTGGCGAGAATTTAAAGACGTTAAGTATAATAAAATTATATGGACATATGACTCTAAATTCTGTAAAGGTGACAGTTTCTATAGAAAACAAAGTCAAAAAACAGGGAAATTTATAGTAAATGGAATATTAATTCCTGAAATTAAAAGATTTGGATTTGACGAAGTTTCTTTGCCTTATATTTCTGTTTTTGATTTTGATGGAAATCTACCCTTAAGTTTAAGTAGAAATAACTTGGACGGAGGCAACATACCTTTTAAAAAACAGTTACTTATAGAAATACATAATGATATTATTGCCAAATTACTTTGTATTGAATTAAGTTTACCAACTGATTTAAGTGAATTTGAAAGCAAAACATTTTATCATCCGGCTATTGGAAGTGTAGATCTTATCCTGTCAAAGGAAGGTTATATATTGAGAAACAAATTTTTCATAGATAAGAATTCCGATAAAACATTATTACATTTTCTTCCAAAAAAGAAATTTAACAAACTTAAAGATTTCGACTTAAAAAATGCATTTATGCATATTTCAGATCCAAATGATATAGCTATGTCTTATTACCAAAGTGAGGCAAATATTAGTAATTATAATAAGGGCGCTAAACTATATATAGATAAACTTATGTATGAGAAATTGTTCGATGATAATTACAACCGTTACGCGATTGGAGTTAAACGAGATCATAAAATTATTAAATCAAATGAGAACTTTGTAGAATTAGCATATAAATACAAAGATGCCAAAGAATTTGAATTAAAAGAACTTGAAGAAAATTTGAAAGAATGTAATTGCATAATAGAATCAAAACTCTATGACTTAAAAGATCATTATAGAGAATATACGGATGCCTCTATCCTCAAATCATTATTAGATAAATATTTTATGGATTTTGGGGTCATTCCATATAAATTTTCTGAAAGAAAATCCAAATTTTCATTAGCTTTTCAAGAATTAGAATACTACATAAAAAAATACAGCGCCTAACATCGGTTACGAGCAAATAGCGGGCAGTCCGGTGAAAAGTGAAATTTTAGAGACCAAGTAAAAAACAACTAAGCCGACAAGAAGGTGTCTCTACTCCACGCTACTTTCAATAAACAAGACCGTTAGTAAAAATCAAGAAAATGGATATAAAGAAATTAAGTTTAATGCTCTTAGCAATTATAGCAGTAGGATGCTCCCCAAAAATTAGAAGCAATCTGGCAAACACAAGTTTTTCAGCATTAGAATCTAAGGAGGAAATTTTGGTGCTAGACACCAACGAGAAAGTTCCCGAAAGTTCACAATTTGTGGGTGATCTGAAAATTGGAGATTCCGGATTTTCTACCGATTGTGGGTATACTAAAGTTATTGATGAAGCAAAAATTGCTGCAAGAAAATCTGGAGCGAACCTCGTACACTTAACAGAAGTTAAAAAGCCTAATTTTGGAAGTACTTGTTATAGAATAAAAGCAAAATTATATAAAAATGTGAATACTGAAGTATTGACCAAACTCTCAGAGAACAATAAACTTGAAAACAAATCCAGACTACCATCTAATGCAGATTATGCGGTGGTTTATTTTTATCGTCCTAAGAATTTTGCAGGTTCACTTATTGGGTATAAAATTAGAATGGATGATGATACCGTTATTGGGAGAGCCAGAAATGGAGAAAAATTCGAGTATAAGATCACAGATTTTGGAGAACACGAATTCTGGGCCAAAACCGAATCGAAATCATCGGTAATACTTAATGTTGGGAAAGGCCAGGAATACTTTATAAGATGCGGGATAAATATTGGCATCGCAGTTGGGAAACCAGAATTATATCTAATTGAGAACGAGACTGGAATTTCCGAATATGAAGCTGTTGAAATAAAATAATATCAAATCATTAAAATATAGTAGCTACTATCAGGATAAACACCTGGGTGTATAGAGTAGCAGCTATATTAAATAAACAGATCAGCCTGAAAGTTAATGGTATACAAATTTTTACCGCCCTGTTATTTGAATGAACAAGGGCATACTTTAACCTATAATTAAAACTTAAAATCAATTAAAATTACATTTATGAAATCATTATTATTTATTGCAACCCTTACAGTTTTTGGAATATTAAGTGCCAATGCCCAGAACCGCGGAGATGTCGAGCTTGGTGCCGGAGGGGGAGTAAACGTTGCAAATGTTTCTACTATGGATGGGCAAAACACTTCTTCCAGAGTTTCCTTTAATGCAGGAGCTTCGGGAGAATATTATTTTTCTGACCGGTGGGGTATAAAAGCGAAACTGATGTATGATGGTAAAGGCTGGTCTGATGGTTTTATTAATGATGAAGAGTTTTATACTTTCATAACCGATTTTAAATTAAGCTACGTTACGCTACCAATTATGGCTAATTGGCATTTTGGTTCTAAGAGAAATTGGTATCTAAATTTTGGGCCATACGTAGGATTTTTAGTGAGTGCTGAAGATTCAGAGCTTGGTATAGATCTAAAAGATGGTTTTAAAAGCACCGATTTTGGTTTGGCTTTAGGTGCGGGATATAAATTTCGCATAGACGATAATATAAAACTGTATGTTGAATATGACGGGCAATCGGGCTTAACAGAGATATTTGAAGAAAACTCCGGGGATGCAATTAGAAACGGAAGAAGCAGTTTGAATGTGGGAGTATTATTTAACTTGTAAAGAAAAAAGAAGTTATTAATACTAGATCGGTTCTCATATTCTTTAATAAGCATAGGTTATGCAGTAATAACTTAATAACAGAAGGGATAAATTAAATTTTATTGGTATTATTAATATTAATTTCATGGTATAAAATTTCTGAATGATAATTTGTTTCACATTTATAATGTTAGATTGAGGATATAAAATTAGATATTATTCGACGCGATAGTTTTTATGACACTACCAATAAATTGTAAAGCTGATTATATCAATAATTTTTTGAGCGAGGAAGAGGCAAACGAACTTTATGCTACCTTAATTAACACCTATAAATTGGACAAGGCTCGATTAATTATTCAGGCTGGTGATAAATTAATAGAAACGGATAGTTTTAAAATTTTATTTGCAACAGAAAAACTTATAAAAATGAACACTCACCCGGAAGAAGTTCACGGAAAGTGCTATGTATATAAAGGAGCTTTGCTTAAGCTGAAGAAAAAAGTTGAAACTAATTTAAATAAAGAATTTGAGTTAGCAATGTGTCTTTACTATCCTTATGGTAATTATTTTGCTCCACATCATAGTGACCAAGAAACTTTTGGAAGTAATACAATTTTACCTTCAATTCGTTTGGGAGAGGTTCGTGAATTTAGCTTTTATAATAAAACGAATAAAGATGTTTACAATCTAGATCTGGCTCACGGTAGCTTACTTGTAATGGGAGATCATTGTCAAACAAAATATACCCATAGCCTACCTAAAAATCCCAAGTACAAAAATGGACGAATAAATATTACTTTTAGAGAACCAAATTTTCAGTAAATGTGTTGGGTAGAAAGCTATGCCTGTATGATGTGGGATAATTAGTTTTAAGAAATTGGACTATATAAAACTATCCATACACATATGATTTAACTTATATTGTTGAAGATTGAATGAAAATTTACTTCCGTCACAATCAATTTATTTAGAATTTTAATTCAAGTATATTTAAATAATGAAAAGTTATATTTAATAGCAATAACTAACGATTAAATTGCCTACATGAATTCAAACCCGTGGAAAAATTTCTTTGATACTTCTAATAAATTTAGCAAACCAGCGCAAGCAGAGAAATTAATTTCCGGTAATGATATTTCCGAGATCAAATTATTACCCATTGATGTTTTAAAGGTCTTTTTGACTAAAGAGGATTTACAGGTTGGTCTAAAAACTTATATTGATAATGAGCTGCGAAATGATTTCATTGAAAAAATGGCTGCCAATCCTCCACAGGAAGAAGTGTCTCTTGAAGCCTGGTCTCAGCAAATATTTGGGGATAAAAAGTTTGGTATGATCCTTATAGGTTTGGAGCAGTATAGTAATTCTTTTGCCGAAAAAGTAGGAACTATTGTTCGTCCTTTGTTAGAGACTGCCGGGATGCCGCTTAATGGTCAGTCCTTTCTTTTTTTTATGGGTATCTATGGTTTTATACCGCACTATGTTTATCATATTGGCAACACTCCAAAATTTTCATTGAGTATTGTACTCGACTACATAAACCCTCCCCAAGATCGATTCGAAAATGAGCTTATAAAAGAAACTGCAGAAGAAAAACTGTCAATTCATAGCTCTTACGAAAAACCTTTAAAATTAGATGCGCCTCAATCTGTATTATTTGAAAGGATCGATATGCAGTCTATCAAAAAGAAAATGGAAATTACTTTAGCCAGAAAAATACTTTGTTTAAAAAGTAATGGTGGTATTCGAGAAAAATCTAATAGAAATAGGACCATACTTCCTTCCTCAGAATCTTTTTCAATTAAAGGCAAAGAAATATTTCCAATTTTAATGGATTTACAAGATTGTTATAAAGCCCTGATCTTTACTAGAGGAAATCGTGTAATGGTAAAAAATCACCCCATGTTACCAAATATCGTCAATACTATAAATAATGGGGAATATGTGACATTTGACAGTATTAAGGAACTAATGATGCCCTTATGGGATTTAATAGATGTATTTAGTTTCATACAGGAGCTATTGATACCCGAAGCAATTACTTTAAATGATAATGTAAACCTTAGCCTTACTACATAAGGCTGTTGATATTAATCAAAATCTGGATAATAAGCTCTAATTATATATAATACTGATGAAAATTAAAGAGGAAATAAATCGTATTACATCTCAATATTTTTGTGATGAGATCGATTATGAAAAACTTAATACGATGTCCTTAGAATTAAAAAATATTCTGAAGGAAATATGCGATCGAGAGATTAATAATGAAGAGGGACGGCTTGATATTCAACTTGAGAATGGCAAGGCACTGGGCACTTTTTGGGCAGCTGCGTGTATTGATGATATTATTAGAACTCGACAATTTATTAGAGGAATAAACCAAGCCATTACAGAAAAAATTAATGAAAACACGCCTCTCCATATTTTATATGCTGGTACAGGTCCTTTTGCAACTCTCATTTTACCTTTCATTTTCAGGTATACAAAGCAGGAAATAAAATATACATTATTGGAAATTAATCCATTAAGCTTTAAAATATTGAATAATGTAATTTCAAAATTCGGCTTAGAAGGGTATAATATTAAGTTATTAAACGAGGATGCTACAAAATATCAAATTGAGCATGACTCCCCAGATATTATTATAAGTGAAACTATGCAAAATGCCCTAGCCAAAGAGCAACAAGTTCCTATATTTTATAATTTGATGAGTCAAGTAAAGCCCAATACGATATTTATACCTGAGAAAATAGAAATATTTATTGGACTGAGAAGGGCAGGAATTCCAAGTGAACAGCTCCAAACTAAACATTACCAGATAGAGAATAAAGTCTTTGAAGTTAGTAAAGAAACTCTGGATTTATCAAAACATATCGATGAACAAACAACAGAGGTTTTAAAATTTCCTAAAATTCAAACAATACTCGAGAAAGAAAGGATAAAGGCATTCAATGATGTTGTTTTTATTACTAAGATACAAGTGTATAAGGAAGAAAAAATTGGTATAAATGAAAGTGGTTTGACCACTCCCATAACCATTTTGGATATTTCTAAAAATCAAGAAGAATCAGTAATGGTAGAAACACAGTATACCATAGGTGATGAACCACAGCTTAAATTTAAAATAGCTTCACCTAACATCACAGGAATACAGATTCCAACGTCATAAAACTGAAATTAATAAGACTATTATAAAATGGAAACAGATAGACGATTTAAAGACAGAATCCAACTACCTTTCAAGTTTGATGCAGAAAAAATGCGGGAAGAAGCACTTGCTCTTAAAGAAGAACATTACGAATATTATAAAGTTATCTCATTACGTGCTCCTGCTCATTTAGTGGATTCAAGCTTACCATTTCCTCCTCCGGCTAATGATTATGCAGACGGTTCCTGGACGCAATGGATGGATGCGCCGAACCTGGAGAAATCACCATATTTAAAAAAAATAGTGAATCAATTCGACGAGTACACCACTGTTAATTTGGTTCGATTACTGTTCCTAGCACCAAACTCTGTTGTAAAAGAACATACCGATCCTACTTTATCTTTAGAAGAGGAAAAATCTATGATAAGATTAACCATTCCAATTGATAATAATGAAGGTGTTGAATTTTTCTTGAATGGCACATTGGTGCCAATGAAAGTTGGGGAATGTTGGTATTTGCGTCTATCAGAGCCACATCAGGTTCTTAATAATGGAGATTTCGACCGAATTAATTTGACCCTAGATCTAATACCAAATGATAAGATCCTTAAAATTATTCATAATACCCACTAGGAAATTAAAAAGTTTTTTTAAGAGTTGAAACCATTGTGATATCTCTGAATTACATAAGTTATTTATTAGGACTTAAAGCCTTATAACGAATACTCGGAGATTAACTACTTAAGATTGAGCAACGTTCTATTTCAGTTCAGTTACAGTTACCTCTTTCTGCTTGGCGTTAAGAGTTTTCTTAGCTTTAAATTCTCTTCCATACCATAATAAGAAACCGGTGACAGGCAGAGAAGCGCAAAGTAAACTAATTAGGAACGCCAGGATCTTTCCGGGAATGCCGGCAATGGCTCCCACATGTGTATCGTAATTCATACGTAGGATGGTCTCGGCTACTCCCGCTTCTTCATAAACGCTATAAATACTTTTGCTTGGTATCTCGCTAAGATCATTTTGGTCGTAGAATCGGTAATCAGAGTCATAGTAAATGCCATCACTATTGCTCACCTCTACATAAATGCTATAATTTTCATCATAGGGATAATGGATCTCGTAGTCTTTAGCATTCGGAAACTTTTCCTGAAGCATTGGCAGTAACTTCCTGATGGGTTCGTTACCGGCTTCAGCTGTCATTGGTCCGGTTAAATTTTCAGGCACCATGAAAGTAACATCTTTTTCCCCACCAATTCCTTTATAAAAGAAGTTGGCAAAGGAATCAAAGGTCATTATCAGTCCGGTGAAAATGAAGATTACAGCAATAAAACTTGCGTAAAAACCGATAATCTGGTGCAAGTCGTAATTCTTTCTTTTCCATTTGGTGGAGGTTTTCCATTGGAACCAAGTACGCTGCTTTCGTACTTTTTTATTCTTGGGCCACCACAAAATAATTCCCGAAACCAGCATTAAGAAAAAGATAAAGGTACTCCAGGCCACGATCTGGCTCCCAATTTCATCGGGCAGCCACAGGTGCATGTGTCCATCTAATACAAAAGGGAAAAATCCTTTTAAATGGTTTTGAGTATGTAGAAGTTGACCCGTCCATGGCTCAATGAATACCGAGCTATAGAATAAGGGTTCTTCCTGATAAAAAATTACTTCAATAGGGCTGTCTCCTCCTTTATATAAAGTACCGTGAACGTGTTTGCCAGGATATTCTGCCTGTGCGATCTCTTTTGCTTCTAAAGGATCTAACGGACTAGCATTTTGCGGACTCACCTCAGGAATCGTAGAGGTTAGAGAAGTGATCTCTTCCTGAAATACCCATAGACATCCGGTTAAAGAAACAATTAAAACCACTAAGCCTGTGGCTAAGCCCAGATAAAGATGGATTTTTCTAATTAATTTTCTTAGGTTCTTTCTCGGTTTGCTTTGACCCATAAATATAAATTGAAAGTAAATTTTTTATTTAGTCTTATTCTAAATAGTTGAGCGAAGGTAATAGATTTTTTAAGTTCTTCAAATTATTTAGAATCATTTTACTTCTTTCATTTTCAGGACGAGGTAGGAGGTGATAATTGTCGATAGATACCATTACAAGAGGAATAGCCCAAAGATAGGTTAAGATTCTCAATGTGCTTTTAATATTGATTTTAGTTAAGTGGAACTAGTTAATTTTTCAGTATTTTCGATCTTTATTAATTTAATATCGATATATGAATTCATCAATCAAATTAAAATTATCCCTACTTTTTACTTTTTTACTTATTATAATTGTTGGATGCTCTAAAGATGATGATTCTATTTTCTCTAATACCTACACGAGCGAAGATCTTCTTTTAATACACGGCGAAACTTCTAAGACATGGAAACTGGAAGCATTTTATGAAAATTATAATTACGAGTACTTAGATGAGAATAATGATTGTTTTGTAGATGACCAATATATTTTTAATGTTGATAATGAAATTGTAGAGGTTAAAGTGGGCGATGAAAATTGTTATTATGGTGAGTCGGAAATTGCAGAAGCCACCTATAGTTTCTATGAAGAAACAGGGAATGTTTTTTTTACCATGATACGAGGAGAAATAACAGAAGATTTGGTGGTAAGTAGATCATTTACTCTACAGTTAGTGGAGTTAGAAAAAAATAGAATGCTATTTGCTTCCGGAGAAAAAGGAGACTATAAAAAGGTGTTGCTATTTACTGCTGAATAAATTCTAAGCTTCAATATTTAGAAACAGGTACCTAATATGTATGCTACATGAGTAAACTTGTTATTAAGAAGAGATCCGAATGGATGAATAAAATGTGTAAGATCGAACTTCATTTGGATGGAAGTAAGATTGGCAGCATAGAGAATGGTGAGACTAGGGAATTTGAAATAGAACCCGGAAATCATAAAATCATAGGAAGATAGACTGGTGTAGCAGTGGACTCCGGGAGATCATTATTGAAGAAAATGAAATGAAGTTTATTGAGTTGAGCGGGTTTAGTGGAAAGTTGTTATCTCCGTTGATTATTATTTTGGCCGTACTCCCTTTTATACTTGATTTTTTCGAGATAAAAACCCTCTCACTTTTAACATTCATCATATTTTCTGTATTTCTATACCTGCTCTATTTTCTTACTTTTGGAAGGAAGAGATATTTAATGCTTAAGGAAATGAAATGGTAATTGCTAATTATATTAAACTTGTTATCTTTCAATAGCTAAAATGAATTTTAATATGAAAATTTTGCAATTCTTCTTTTTATCGCTGTCACTTTCAATTGGTTTCATTTCTTCCTGCTATACTCAAACGCCAATAGCGAAAACCTATGTTCCAGAAGATCCTGAGCTATATAATGCTATAGTTAAAATGGATAGTATCTTCTTTGATGCTTATAATAATTGCAACATTGATAAACAGGCGTCTATTTTGGCTGACGATATTGAATTCTATCATGACCAGAGCGGACTCTCTACTTCAAAACAGGATATTCTGGATGCTACAAAAAGAAATATCTGCGGAAAAGTTACCAGAGAATTGGTAAAGGGAAGCATCCAGGTGTATCCCCTTAAGGGTTTTGGAGCTGTAGAAATGGGGATGCATAAATTCCATAATAATCAGGAGCCGGCAAATACTCCCTCGAAAGCAAGCAAATTTATTGTTATTTGGAAGTTTCAGAATGATAACTGGCAAATCTTTCGAGTTGTAAGTTTGCATTAGTTTTTTGGTTCATCCATAGCCATATTGTGAAATTTTAAGAAAAAATGTATTTTTAATAAAATTCTATTTGAATATCTATGTTACGGGAACAAAATTCTACCATTCTGAATGATGTTGAGGCTATCAACAAAATATCTGCGGTACCATCCCTACTCAATGTGATCTGCCGAACAACAGGTATGAGATTTGCTGCAATTGCCAGGGTAACCGATGAAAAATGGGTAACCTGTATGGCTCAGGATGAGATTGAATTTGGGTTGAAGCCGGGAGATGAGTTGGAGTTGGAATCTACCATATGTAACGAGATACGGCAACATCATAATCCGGTAATTATTCCACATGTTGCTAAAGATGTAAATTTTTGCGGCCATCATACCCCCTTAAGATACGGTTTTCAAAGTTATATATCAATTCCTATCTTCAGAAGAGATGGGCGTTTTTTCGGAACCTTATGTGCGATAGATCCTGAACCTGCTAAAATAGATACCGTTGAAGTTAAAGAAATGTTCTTTCTATATGCTCAACTTATTGCTTTTCATTTGGAGACCGTAGAAGAACTGGAAGAAGTAAGTGCCAGTTTAAAGGAAGAAAGACATGTGGCCGAATTACGCGAAACCTTCATTGCTATTTTGGGACACGATCTTAGAAATCCTGTGGGCACTACCAGGATGTGTGCAGACATATTACTTAAATTACCCCTTTCTGATATCGCTAAAAGGCAGGCCACTGTTATAAAATCTACTTCCTATAGGATGCAGGAGTTAATAGATAACCTTCTTGATTATGCGAAGGGACATTTGGGAGATGGGATAAATCTAGACCTTAGCGATGATAAATCCTTACTTGAAAATGCATTAACCCAAGTGGTAGATGAAATGAGTTCTATGTATAATTCGAATGCGATAGAGGCCAATATTCAAATTGAGGAAAAGGTAACCTGTGATGCTAACAGGATCGCACAACTCTTTTCCAATTTGTTGGGAAATGCGGTAAAACATGGCGCAGAAGATCAGCCAATTCATGTTTCTGCTACTACCAACGAAGGCGATTTTTCATTATGTGTAGCTAACTCTGGAAATAGGATATCTGATGAGGCGATGATGGATATTTTTAAGCCATTTTTTACACAAAAGTCAGAACGTAATTCTTCAGGCCTGGGCTTAGGACTTTATATTTCTTCTGAAATTGCCAAGGCGCACCACGGAACTATGAGTGTAGAATCTACCGATGAGAAAACCTGCTTCTCTTTAAAGATGCCGTTAAGACCTTTGCCGGTAGAGTAATACGTTATTTTTGAGCTTTTTTATTCAATTTTCCTATCTTCATGGCTTAATATAATGAAGTGTCTTTATTTTCGACACAAACTCAAGCCAACGAATGAAAAAAAATACCCTGTTATCTATTGGTTTTCTGTTTTTTGCAAGCATTATCAGTCAGAGTTATGCTCAGGATAGATCTTCAAGCACTAAAGATTATACGCAATTTGTAAACCCATTTATTGGTACTAGTAAGATGGGACATACCTTTCCCGGAGCTACTGCGCCTTTTGGAATGGTACAGCTAAGTCCGCAAACTAGTTTTGAAGTAATGTTCAATGATGACGGAGCTTATAACGCAAAAACCTATGAGTATGCTGCGGGATATCAATATAAGGATAGTACCATCATAGGTTTTGCACATACCAATTTTAGCGGAACGGGACATGCCGATCTGGGAGATTTCCTTGTTATGCCAACCGTGGGTGACCTGGTTTTAGATCCGCTCAAAACAGAGGATGGAAAGAAAGGGTTCTATTCCGGTTTTTCTCATGCCAATGAAACGGCTTCTCCCGGCTTTTACGAAGTGAAATTAGACGATTATAATATTACTGCACAGCTAACGGCTTCCGAAAGAGTTGGCTACCATCAATACAGTTTTCCAAAATCGGAAGATGCACATATCATTTTAGACCTAGTATATAATGTATATCATCATGACAATAAGAATGTATGGACGTTTATTAGAGTAGAGAACGATTCCTTAATTACAGGATATCGTCAAACCAATGGCTGGGCAAGAACTCGAAAAGTTTATTTTGCTATGCAATTCTCTAAAGCCTTCAAAAGTTACGGACATAAAAAGTATGATAAAATGACCTATAATGGTTTTTATCGTCGTTTTAATGAGGAAGAGAATTTTCCCGAAATGGCTGGAAAGGATATAAGAACATATTTTAATTTTGATTCAGAAAAAGATGAAAAGATAGAAGTGAAATTCGCTTTATCTTCAGTAAGTACTGCCGGTGCTTTAAAGAATTTAAAAGCTGAAATACCACATTGGGATTTTGAACGTACTAAAACAGAAACGCAGGAGAAGTGGAATAAGGAGTTATCTAAAATAGAAGTCGAAACCAATACTGATACCGAAAAAACTACATTTTACACGGCATTATATCACACTATGCTAAGTCCAATTCTATATGAAGATGTAGACGGGCAGTATCTTGGTTTAGATCAGAACATCCACACATCCAATGGGTTTACTAATTATACCGTCTTTTCGCTGTGGGATACATACAGAGCCTTACATCCATTATTTAATATTATTCAGCCCGATCGTAATAATGATATGATAAAATCTATGCTTGCCCATCATGACCAGAGTGTACACAACATGTTGCCTATTTGGAGTCATTATGCAAATGAGAACTGGTGTATGATTGGATATCATGCAACTTCAGTTATTGCTGATGCCATTGCTAAAAAGGTAGGAGATTTTGACATTGCTCATGCCTTAAAAGCTTCAGTAAATACAGCAAATGTGGAGTATTTTGACGGGTTGGGCGATTATATGAAATATCACTATGTACCTGAAGATAAAAGTCATTCCTCAGTTTCAAAAACCTTGGAGTTAGCGTATAACGACTGGTGTATTGCCCAGATCGCTAAAACCAAAGGAAATTCCGCTGTTGAAAAAGAATTCCTTGGCAGGTCGGAGTATTATAATAATGTATACGATAGTAAAATTGGGTATATGAGGCCTAAATTAGCAAATGGAGAATTTAAAAAGGAATTTGACCCTCTCGATACTCACGGACAAGGATTTATAGAAGGAAATGCCTGGAATTATGGATTGTATGTACCTCACCAATTAGAGAAGATGGTGGCTATGATGGGGGGTAAGGAACAGTTTAGTCAGCACCTGGATTCTTTGTTCACTATGGAATTAGATGATAAATTCATTGAAAAACATGAAGATATTACACGGGATGGGATAATTGGAAATTACGTTCATGGGAATGAGCCTGGCCACCATATACCATATTTATACAATTGGACCGGGAAACCTTACAAAACCCAAGAGCGAGTACGAATGATCATGAACAGTATGTATGGCTCTAAAGTTGATGGATTGTGCGGGAACGACGATGCGGGACAAATGAGTGCCTGGTATATATTTAGCAGTTTAGGATTTTATCCTGTCACTCCGGGTTCCCCAAACTATGCGTTAGGAAGTCCCTTGGTTAAAAATGCGATCATTAAATTGAGTAATGGTAAGGAACTAAATATCATTGCAAAAAACCAAGGTAAGGAGAATGTGTATGTGAAGAGTGTCTCCATAAAAGGTAAAAAAATAAAATCTTTTCTGCTTTCACATAGAGATATTGAGAACGGAGGAACCCTGATATTTGAAATGTCTGATATTCCTAATAACTAATAAATGAGCACTTTCTCAATTTCTGGACATTGGTGGAGCAAGAACTGGAAATGGTTGGTGCCGCTTTGTGTTTTTGTCATCTTACTTGGAGGTATAATTTTATCTTCCAATGTTACCGGACATGTTTCAGATGTAACACAAGCTTATGCCGACCCCGATCTATACGAAAATGCACTTATAAAAGCCGAAGAAAATGAGCGCGTAAAACAAGTTTTTGGAGATATAGAACCTCTAGATAAAATGGCTATTTTGGAAGGTGGACTTCATTACTCCAAAAATTACAATACTGTGGAGACTTCTGTAAGAGTAAAAGGTGCCAAGGCACAAGGAGTTATAGATATTGCTGCTAATAGAGTGGATGAGCGCTGGGAGTATTATATAATTAGGATACGCATTAAAAAACCTATAGAGAAAAAGGAGATTATCGATATACTATCAAAATAAAAAATCTCCTTCTGAAAAAGTATTAACTTAACTTTTTCAGAAGGAGAAATATATGACTATAAGTTTATAATTCTATGCTCAGATAACCTTTTTTCTGAAGTTGGAAATCATGCAACAATCCATTGGCAACTACCTCCAATTCTTTTGGAATATCTTTTGGGTCAACCTTGAATTTTTTTAAAGACAGTCCGCAAACCACTACTTTTACAGCTGCTTTTTCAGCTTTTTCTATAAAAGTTTGCATTGCTTCCTTATCGGTAAGATCTTTTACGGTTGCTCCGCAAATAATAGCTTGAAAATCTCCGAAACTTTCACCATCTTCTTCAGCCAAGGCTTCGGCTGTTAAAAATATAGGTTGCAATTGGGGTATTTTGTTAGTGAGTACCACATAATTGTGTTTATGATGTATTTCTTGAGCTTTCACCGGGTTGGTAAATATGCTCAGTATAATTGCTAGTGTATTAAAAAATAGAATTTTCATAAATTATTGTTTTTCTGAATTATTAAAATCGTTTAATATAAAAAATGTGAGTCCGCCAAGAATAGCGATGTTCTTGAAAAGTGGGCCGAGAGTGGTTATTTGTCCTACCTGAACAGTAAGCGTTATAGGAATAAGCACCGCCATTAATATGATTGCAGCCCATTTTGTCTTATAAGAAATAAGTAAGCAGAATCCTGCAATTAGCATGGCGATCCCAGATAAGATTACCATCCATTTTGGATCTCCAAAAAAATAAGCGATCCCTTTAAATCTCGCCTGGTCTATTCGTTGAATTGTTTTTTCTACATTGAGAAGATGGCTGAAACTTGCCACCAAGAAAATACCGCTTAGTAACACCCGGAAAATTTGTACCGAACGTTGACTAACCAAAATTTTGGTCTTCATAGTATTATGATATTAATTTATATTTAAGTGAATTGTATGGTTAATATATCAAAGCTGATAACCATTAAGGGGTATGTATTAGGTTAGTTACCCAAAATATTTGAAGAGAAGAGGCATACTCCTAACAAATTCAAAGTATAGGCTATTTTTAGAAATTACTTCTAAAAATAGCCACAACCTTATTTGTGGGGTAAACACATTTTATTTCAATATTGGGTTCAAAAACCTAGAAGATTTTTGGAGGAGGATAAAATTTTGGTGTGGGAGGCGTTAGAACTTTATTGAATCTGTAATCGTAGGTCAAATAATCAAACGTATTAAAAGCTCTGGTTAATTCTTTGGAATTCAGTTCGTAAACTGAACTACAAGTTACGTTAATTGTATGTTTATTCAATACTTCTACACTGTTAAATTTCTCATGATTATTATGAGAATGTAAATGTTGCTTTGGGCAAAAGGGATTTATAAGAGTAATAGCAGAAGAATCATGCAGAACGGTGGTTATTTTAGAATCAATAGCCACCAGCTTCACCAAAAAGGCGAGGGCAAAGAATAAAGCTATATAAGGTTTTAACTGCATAAGTGGTTTCAAAAATAAAATATTGGAATAACTCCTTATGTAACTTAAGTTACATAAGAAAGGATTTAACAGATGCTTATGGCGTTTGATTGTGCATAGTTGCGTGTGATAGCTTATTTTAGCATAGAGAAGAGAAATTTTATATTCACATTCTTTTAATTGAATGAAAACCGATGCAAGAGATTGAGAATTTTTTAGTTCAAAAAGAGATACGTCCAACAGCTATGCGGCTTTTGATCTACAAATTTATGGCTCAAAAATCTGTAGCCAGTAGTTTGAATGAATTGGAACAGGCTTTTGAAAAATCGGAACGCACTACATTATATAGAACTTTAAAGACCTTCGAAAAAAAAGCTATCGTTCATAGAATAGATGATGGTACGGGGATCGCAAAATTCGCATTGTGTGAAGATACTTGTAATTGTGAACTAGGCACCGATCTACATTTACATTTCCATTGCACCAGGTGTAATGAAACTCAATGTCTCACAGAACAAAAGATCCCACACGTAATTCTTCCAAAAGGCTTTAAAGCCACCGATGCTAATTTGGTAGTTAAGGGAATTTGCAATAAGTGCCCATCCTGTTAATGCACAAGAGTTGCACGTCTTTCTTTTTAATTTAGCTCATGTTGAGAATCTCGAGAGGGAAAACAAGAGTTTATGAAAAAGAAGAAAATAGCCTTAAAAGACCTACAATCTAAAAAGAAGAAAGAAGAAACCCATCATCATTCGGATAGTAAGCTTAAAACATATTTACCTGCTATAATAAGTTTTGTAATGCTTGTTATTGGCATCTTACTAGATCAGGTAGTTGAATATGAATTCTTTGCAGGATGGCGAAAATTAGCCTGGTATTTAATAGCATATATTCCTGTTGGTGCTCCGGTAATTTGGCAGGGCCTTAAAAGTATTTCTAAAGGCGATTTTTATACCGAATTCTTCTTAATGGGAATAGCTACTTTAGGAGCGTTTTATGTTGGAGAATTTGCAGAAGGGGTTGCTGTAATGTTATTCTATACAGTAGGAGAATTATTTCAGCATTCAGCAGTACATAATGCCAAAAATAATATTAGAGCTTTACTGGATGTGCGGCCTAATACCGCTAATGTACGGCGGGATGATAAGTATATATCTGTTCATCCTGAAGAGGTGGAAGTAGGTGAGAAGATACAGGTGAAAGTTGGTGGAAAAATCCCTTTAGATGGAATACTGTTATCTGAGTCAGCCAGACTCAATACTGCTGCATTAACTGGAGAAAGTTTACCTCAAAGTATAAAGAAAGGAGATCAGGTATTAAGTGGTTCTATCAACTTGAATGGCGTAATTGAGGTGGAAACCACCAAGATATTCAAAGATAGCTCTGTGGCTCGCATCATTGAGCTTGTACAAAATGCGAGTTCACGAAAATCTAAAACGGAGCTTTTCATTAGAAAGTTTGCCAGGATATATACTCCAATTATAGTGTATTCTGCTTTGGCCTTAACTTTTCTGCCTTATTTTTTTGTTGAAACCTATGTGTTTCAAGACTGGCTATATCGAGCCTTGATATTTCTAGTGATATCCTGTCCATGTGCTTTGGTGATCTCTATTCCTCTGGGATATTTTGGCGGATTGGGAGCAGCCTCTAAAAACGGAATTCTCTTTAAAGGGGCCTCGTTTCTTGATGAGATCACAAAAATAAATACGTTGGTTTTAGATAAAACCGGAACTATTACAAAAGGAGTGTTCAAGGTTCAGAAAATAGTAACTCAAGAAATTCCGGAAAAAGACTTTTTAAACTACCTGATTTCTCTAGATAATAAATCGACTCACCCCATTGCCAAAGCTATTGTGGAATATGGGAATCTGGAGACTAGGTATGAGGTAGAGGAAATTCATGAGATCTCTGGAAAAGGCTTGAGTGGGAAGGTAAATAACAAACAGGTACTGGCAGGAAATGCAAAGCTGCTAAAGCAGTTTAATATATCATTTCCCGAAGATATACATAATGTAACCTCCTCTATTGTTGTGGTAGCCATTGATGGCTTGTATGCCGGATATGTTACAATTTCTGACGAGTTGAAAGATGGCGTGAAAGAAACTTTATCTAAACTTAAAAAGAACGGCCTTAAAGAAATCATTATGCTTTCTGGAGATAAAGATAGCATTACCAAAGAGGTTGCAAAGGGCTTGAATATAGACTGGGCAAAGGGTGGCTTGCTTCCCGAAGATAAGTTAAAGGAAATGGAGATCTTGAAAAAAGATTCTAGTCGTAAGGTAGCATTTGTAGGCGATGGAATTAACGATGCTCCTGTTTTGGCGTTAAGTGACGTGGGAATTGCTATGGGCGGACTAGGGAGCGATGTGGCTATTGAAACTGCCGATGTTGTTATTCAAACCGATCAACCTTCAAAAATATGGATGGGAATGCGCATTGGAAGATCTACTCGAAAGATCGTCTGGCAAAACATAGTATTAGCATTTGGAGTGAAAGCCATCGTTTTAATCTTAGGAGCTTTTGGAATAGCTACTATGTGGGAAGCGGTTTTTGCAGATGTGGGGGTAGCTTTTCTTGCCATACTTAATGCAATCCGATTACAGAGAATGGAGTGGAAATAGGGCAGTTTTATTGGATTAAAACATATTATTGAAACCGAGTATAGGAGTGCTAAACCTTCGCATATATTTAAACATTCTTAAATTATACTTAGCTTTGAAAGTATGGATCAATTTCAAGTATCAATGAAACCTTTCTACATTTTTACACTACTCCTTTTTACCTTCTTTGGTTCACGGTCTCAGGTTTTACCAGGATTTAAAATTTCTGAAGATTTCGAGGAACAGCAAATGCTTATTGAAAACTTAATACCCGGAACGCGCATATTGATAAATACCCCAATTAAAGGATTTGAGAAAGACAAGGAATTACTTTTGGTCTTTTATGCACTTCCTAATGGAAACAGCATAGAACAAACTATTGGTAAGAAAATAAAAGAGGGGGACGACTGGCATTTTAATATTCAGCATATAGGGGCCCAAACCCGATTTTTAAGAAATGTACTGGAAGACAAAACTATAGTTGTGGCCTATATGGAGAATAGCTATAAAAGTTGGCCAGCATGGAAAGCAAAGACTCCGAATTATAAGAAACAGGTAAAAAAAATGGTGGACGATACAAAAGCCATTTTTCAGAAATGGGATCCACAAATAGTTTTAAATGGTCATAGTGGAGGGGGTCGATTTATTTTCAGTTACTTGGATGCTGTCGATGAAATTCCAAGCGATGTTAAGCGTGTTGCTTTTCTGGATAGCAATTATGGATATGAAGATACTGCCTATGGAGAGAAACTCACCAGATGGTTAAAGACTAGCAAAGGCAACTATTTATGCACTTTAGCCTATAACGATAGTATCGTTATTTATAATGGTAAGCCAATAGTCTCTCCAACAGGAGGCACCTGGTATCGAAGTAAACTCCTGCAAAAATATCTTTCGAGAAATTTTGATTTTCAAGAGAAGAAGAATGATTCCCTTATTTGGTATACAAGTCCTGGTAATAGAATAGAAGTTATCTTAAAGACAAACCCTGATAATAAGATCTTTCATACCGTTCAGGTAGAACGCAATGGTTTTATTCAAAGCATGCTAAGTGGAACAAAATATGAGGAGAAAAGCTATTCCTATTTTGGTGAGCGGGCATACGCTCATTTAATAGCGAATTCTGTAAAACTTCCTATAAGACGCTTAAACATTCCTGCAAGAATTACAAATGCAGAAACGGGTACTTCTTTTATGAAACGTATAGAATCTGTGCCGCTAGAAGAACGGGAAAATGAAATATATAAGACAATAGCATCAGGGAATATTCCCGACTTTTTGAGAAATACTATTACAATTGAAGAGGATTTTATTGATGCAAAAGATGTTGTACATAAAGTGTCTTACGAAGTTATGCCCGATTATTTATCGGTTGGAAGTAATACAGATTTTTGTAGGATACCTATGAATCCACATACTGCTCAAAAGTTGGCAAATTTGTTTGGCGCTTCTCTTATTACGGCCAAACTAAGCGATCATATCTATAAAATGGCTCCCATCAAATTGAGTCCATTTAATTATATTCCAAAGGGTAATGAAAATGAATTGGTAAGCAAATTCATGGAGCATAATGCACAAATAGAAAAGCAATTTAAAGAGACCGGGGCGAAAAGAGGGAAGCTTGTTGCGGGGATTAAAAAGGATGTAATTCTATCAAATAGATTATTAAATAATCCCGATAAAGTGGTTATATACGGATGGCATAAATTAGATGGATGCCCCATACAACCTGTTTATAGTGGGCATGTTGATTGGTATGTAGATTATAGCCATGGGATAAGGTTTGTCAACGATCAGGTATTACTAGACGGAAAACCCGCTCTTATTTCAGAAGTCTTAAAAGATCCTATCTTATATAAGATTTTTAGTGATGAAGTGGCTCCCATGGAAAAAAATACCTATTGAGGATTTTTTTTGTATAAGACTCTGTTATTTGGAAATGAGAAAGTTATTAGTCTGTAAAAATTAAAAGCCTCGGTATTCCGAGGCTTTTAATGATGAACACTATTTTGGTTCTGCAGCTCTTTTATCTATAAGGCCTTCACTTTTTAATTCAGCCCAAAAATCGGTGGGAATTTGCACCTCTTTAAAATTGACATTTTCTTTTACCTGACTGGGACGACTCGCTCCTGTTAATAAGGTGTCTACACAATCAGGTGCTGCAGAGAATTGCATTGAGGCTTTACTAAGATCTACTTTGTGAGCCTCGGCAATATTTTTAATTTCTTGATAACGTTCCTTGATCTCGGCAGGCATTTGTCCCTGATAATTGAACCTGCCCTGGCCGGCAAGTAATCCGGCATTAAATGGCGCCGCTACTATTAGAGGAATTTCATGTTTTTCAATTACGGGAAATAATCTATCTATAGAATCCTTATGTTTCACCATTGAATATTGAATTGCCGACAGAAATAGATCAGGGTCGGCCACCTCAATTGTTTTTAAGATAGGATCTATGGTATTTACTCCCAATCCCCATCCTTTAATAAGGCCTTCATCTCTCATTTTACTTAATTCAGGCATCGCACCTTTGGCAGCAGTGTCAAAATAACTTTTCCAGTCTTCACCCAAATCATCATTATCTGGAGAAAGATCATGGATAAAAACATAATCTATGCTTTCTACTCCCATTCGCTGCAAACTGTCTTCAATAGAACGTCTTACTCCAGAAGCGGAATAGTCATATTTATAATCGAAAGGAGATGGTTTTACCCATTGGGTTTTAGGAATGTTGTTGGTGGCTGTAAATAGACGTCCTACTTTTGTAGACAGCACGTAATCTTCTCTATTCTTATTATGTAGAAAATGCCCAAATCGGCGTTCACTAAGACCTAACCCATACCATGGTGAGGTATCGAAATGTCTAATCCCAGAATCCCAAGCGGTTTCAAGAGTTTGTTGGGCTCTTTTATCGCTTACAACTTCAAATCCGTTTCCCATCGCAACCCCGCCTAACGCCAGGTCATTCTTCAGTTTCAATTTCTTATTGCTCATAATTTTCTTTTCATTTAATTGAATTACAAAATTAATAAGCGACTAATTAATAAAGGGAGGCTTTAACGACCTCTAACATTAAGGTTGAAAAAAAATGTTAAGTTAGAATGGATTTAATGTGCAATGAAAATCTCCCTTACAGTGTGGATTAAAATGAAGATTATCTGAAAATTAACATCTGTAACAATTGTTACTGCACTAAGTGGAGGGAATGTGTATTTTTGCCCCTGTAAACTTGAAAATAGTTGGAAAAGTATTTAAAGATCATACAAGATTCATTTACCGGATATTTTAATTATCTGGTTACCGAAATAACAAGCCCTGCATGGAATAATTATCTGTACTGGCTTATCGGTTTGTCTTTATTGGTTTGGAGCTTGGAAATCCTTCTTCCCTGGCGCAGGAAGCAAGGGGTCTTCCGAAAAGGCTTCTGGCTGGATTCTTTCTATATCCTTTTTAATTTTTTCTTGTTCTCTTTAATAGGGTACAATGCACTTTCCAATGTTGGGGTAGAATTGTTCAACGATTTTTTATCGCTCTTCGGCATTGAAAACATTGTAGCCTTTGAGGTGCAAAGCTTTCCGGTTTGGACACAACTGCTAATTATGTTTGTAATAGCCGATTTCATTCAGTGGAACGTACACAGGCAATTGCATAAAAGAAGTTGGTTGTGGGAATTCCATAAAATTCATCATAGCGTGAAGGAAATGGGGTTTGCAGCTCAGTTCAGGTTTCATTTTATGGAAACCATTATTTATAAAACGGTGCAATATGTTCCTTTAGCGATGATTGGTTTCGGAATTCAGGAATTCTTTATAGTACATATGTTCGCAGTTTTTGTTGGACATTTAAATCACGCCAATGTGGGCTGGAACTATGGAATTTTCGGGTATATTTTCAATAACCCTAAAATGCATATCTGGCATCATTCAAAAGAATTACCTGCCGAGCATCCTCAAGGGATGAACTTCGGATTAACTTTAAGTATTTGGGATTACCTCTTCGGAACTGCCTATATTCCGAAGAATGGAAAAAATATAGAAATAGGCTTTCAGGGGGATGAAGATTTTCCTGAAGATTTTGGAAACCAGTTGGTGTTTCCTTTTAAAAAGAATAATAAATAATTTAAGAATATTAAAAACGTAGTACAATGAAAATAAAACAGTTCAATGACGCTCCATTAGCACATTATTCCTACGCAATTGTTAGTGAGGGTAAAATGGCACTTGTAGACCCAAGTAGAAACCCTATGCAATATTATGAATATGCCGAAGAGGAAGATGCTAAAATTGTTGCAGTTTTTGAAACGCATCCGCATGCAGATTTTGTAAGTAGCCATTTACAAATAAGTGAGCAAACAGGAGCAAAGATTTATGTAAGTAAATTATTGGGAGCCGATTATAAACATGAAGCTTTTGATGATGGAGATACCCTGCAAATGGGGAATATAACATTTAGCGCTATTAATACTCCGGGACATTCTCCAGATAGTATTAGTGTAGTTGCTGAGGCAGAAGGTAAAACAGCTGTTTTTACAGGTGACACCTTATTTATTGGAGATGTGGGAAGACCAGATCTACGTGAAAGTGTGGGGAACATGACGGCTAAACGAGTAGAGTTAGCTAAAGAAATGTACAACACCATGCAAAATAAATACAATCATTTACCAGATGTTACGCTAGTATATCCTGCACACGGGGCTGGTTCACTTTGTGGTAAGAACATGAGCACCGATTCTTTTAGTACCTTAGGAAATGAGCGTGTAGGGAACTGGGCCTTTAAAAAACAAACTGAAGAGCAATTTGTAGAGGAGATTTTGAAAGATCAGCCGTTCATTCCTGCTTACTTTGGTTTTGATGTAGATCTAAACAAGGCGGGAGCAGCAAATGTTCAGGTGGCTAAAGCCGGCGTAAAAATGCAACTCTTGGTGAAAGAGGTAGAAGCTGGTATTACTGTGGTAGATACGCGAAGTGGAGAAGCTTATAAGAATGGACATTTACCAAATTCCATTAACATTATGGCAACTACGCCAACTCAGAAATTTGAAACTTGGTTGGGTGCTATCATCGAGCCGAAAGAAGCTTTCTATCTTGTAGTTGATAGTATTTCTCAGGCAGAAGAACTTTTAGAGAGAATTGCTAAAATTGGATATGAAAAGCAATTAAAAGCAGTAGTAACATTATCTGAAGAAGTTTCTGTAAAGTCGGATGAATTCCATTTAGACGATTTCAAACAAAACAAGGATAATTATACCATTGTGGATATCAGAAATAATGGAGAAGTAGCAGAAGGGAAGATCTTTGATGATGCAATTGCTATCCCACTTAATGAACTTCGCGATAATGCTGAAAAGATTCCAACATCAAAACCGGTAGTGGTACACTGTGCCGGAGGTTATAGATCGGCAGCAGGAAGCAGTATTTTAGAGAATAAACTTAAAGATGTGAAGGTCTTTGATCTTAGCGATGCTATAAAAGACTTTAGCGAAGCTTAAGAAAGGCAGTTCTTATAAATTTTAATAAGACCCAAGATTTGGAAACAGATATCATTCTGCAACCGAAGCTTGGGTCTTTTCTTATTAATATCATTAGTAGAATCTTAATAAAAGCAACAGTATTTTTTTATATTTACAACATTCTCTAAAAAACAGGCTTTCAAACAAGCAATTATGGAAAACAAATATAAGGTTAAGGTGAACGACACTTTTGAATATGAATTCAACAAAGAGGAGATCACTAATATAGATTCACAACAACTTTCAGCATCTTCCTTCCACATATTACAGAACGATCGATCTTTTAAATTAGAGATTCTAAGTTCCAACTTTCTCAAAAAAACCTATTCAGTAAAGATCAATTCCAATATTTATGAGGTAAATATTTCCAACGAACTGGATTTATTAATTGAAGAAATGGGATTGTCCTTAGGCTCAGCGCAGGTAATGAATGATATTAAAGCTCCTATGCCCGGGCTTATCTTAGACGTTTTGGTTAAAGAAGGAGATAGCGTTAAAGAAGGAGATTATCTTTTAGTATTAGAGGCCATGAAAATGGAAAACACTCTTACCGCTCCGGGAGATGGCGTTATAAAAGCAATTCATGTTGAGAAAGGTCAAACGGTAGAAAAAAATCAGTTATTGATAGAGTTAGAATAGGTTCATATCAATTTTTAACTACAAATATAAATTAGACGAAATTTCACTTCTGAAGTGGATCATATAAAATAGTTCAAATGAAAAAAATATTAATAGCCAATCGTGGAGAGATCGCATTAAGGGTGATGAAAACTGCCCGAAAGATGGGAATCAAAACAGTGGCGGTTTTTTCAAAGGCCGATAGGAATTCTCCTCATGTAAAATATGCCGATGAGGCGGTATGTATTGGAGAAGCACCTTCTAATGAATCTTACCTGGTAGGTAGCAAGATCATTAAAGTGGCAAAAGAGTTAGATGTAGATGGTATTCACCCCGGATATGGGTTTTTAAGTGAGAATGCCGATTTTGCCGAGGAAGTAGAAAAGAATGGGATTACCTTTATCGGCCCGGGTTCTAAGGCCATACGTATTATGGGAAGTAAGCTTGCTGCCAAAGATGCAGTAAAGAAATATGATATCCCGATGGTTCCCGGAATTGATGAGGCGATTACGGATGTAGACAAGGCGCTAAAAATTGCAAAGGAAATAGGTTTTCCAATTCTTATTAAAGCCTCTGCTGGTGGGGGAGGAAAAGGGATGAGAGTAGTAGAAAAGGAAAAAGAGCTGGCAGATCAAATGAAAAGAGCCATCAGTGAAGCAGAATCTGCTTTTGGTGACGGTTCGGTATTCATTGAAAAATATGTGGGCTCTCCAAGACATATAGAAATACAGGTGTTGGCAGATACCCATGGAAACATCGTTCATCTGTTTGAACGTGAATGCAGTATTCAACGTCGTCATCAAAAGGTGGTAGAAGAAGCTCCTTCAGTGATCTTAACCGAAGAGTTGAGAGCAAAGATGGGGGAAGCAGCTATAAAGGTTGCTGAAGCCTGTGATTATGTGGGAACCGGGACTGTCGAGTTTTTAATGGATGAGAATAAGAATTTCTACTTTTTGGAGATGAATACCAGACTCCAGGTAGAACATCCAGTTACCGAACTTATTACGGGAATAGACTTGGTAGAACAACAAATTAAAGTAGCAAGAGGCGAGCAGCTTTCGTTTTCACAAGAAGACCTTCAAATAAAGGGGCATGCCTTAGAACTAAGAGTATATGCTGAAGATCCAATTGCCGATTTTATGCCGAGCGTAGGGACTTTGGAAAGATATAGCAGTCCGAAAGGTGAAGGAATTCGAGTAGATGATGGTTTTGAAGAAGGAATGGAAGTTCCTATTTATTACGACCCTATGTTATCTAAACTTATCACCTATGGAAAGACGCGAGAAGAAGCAATGCAACTCATGATAGATGCCATAGATAATTATGAGGTGAAAGGAGTGATGACTACACTTCCTTTTGGAAAATTCGTTTTTGAACATGAGGCTTTTAGAACCGGAAACTTTGATACCCATTTTGTAAAGAATTATTATTCTGCCGAAAAATTGGAATCTAAGTTCGAGGAAGAAGCTAAGTTAGCAGGTCTAATTGCTTTGAAACAATATCTTAAAGATCAACAACTAGTGAGACTCCCAAATAATAACTAAAGCTATTTCATTTAAAATATATTCATTAAAAATGCTAAGCTTTAAAAGGCATTTTCAATGTAAACTACTATAAATAATGAGCCAAAATATAGAGAAATTACAAGATAAAATTGCTCAAGCCCATTTAGGGGGAGGAGAAAAGCGCATTGAAAAACAACATGAGAAGAAGAAACTTACCGCAAGAGAGCGTGTAGATTATCTTTTAGATGAGGGTTCTTTTGAAGAAATTGGAATTCTGGTGACTCACAGGACCACCGATTTTGGGATGGAGAAGCAAAAGTTCTATGGAGATGGAGTGGTAACCGGCTATGGAACCATTAATGGGCGATTGGTATATGTATTTGCACAGGATTTCACCGTTTTTGGGGGTGCTCTTTCTGAAACTCATGCTGAAAAGATATGTAAGGTAATGGACCATGCCATGAAGGTTGGGGCACCAATTATAGGTTTGAATGATTCAGGGGGCGCCAGAATTCAGGAAGGAGTACGCTCTTTAGGTGGTTATGCTGATATCTTCTACAGAAATGCACAGGCTTCAGGAGTGATTCCCCAAATTTCAGCAATTATGGGCCCCTGTGCTGGGGGAGCAGTGTATTCTCCAGCCATGACAGATTTTACTTTAATGGTACAGGACACTAGTTACATGTTTGTAACCGGACCTAATGTGGTGAAGACCGTAACTAATGAAGAGGTTACTTCAGAAGAATTGGGAGGAGCCAGTACTCATTCTACTAAATCGGGTGTAACACATATAACTTCCTATAATGATATCACTTGTTTGGAAGATATCAAGAAGTTGATGAGCTATCTTCCGCAGAACAATAAGGAAACCCCTAAAAAGTTAAATTACGAACTTAACGATGAGGTTCGCGAGCAACTGGATAGTATTGTACCTGATAGTTCGAATAAGCCTTATGATATGCATACAGTTATCAAAGGGATTATAGATGAAGATTCTTTCTTTGAGATTCATAAAGATTATGCCGATAATATTATCGTCGGTTTTGCAAGATTAGGAGGAAGAAGTATTGGGATTGTTGCCAATCAGCCCAGCAGTTTGGCCGGAGTTCTCGATGTAAATTCATCGAAAAAAGCAGCCAGATTTACTAGGTTTTGCGATTGTTTCAATATTCCTTTACTAGTTCTGGTAGATGTACCAGGTTTCTTACCCGGAACCGATCAGGAGTGGGATGGGATCATTCTACATGGTGCTAAATTATTATATGCGTTAAGTGAAGCTACGGTACCAAGAGTAACAGTTATTACCCGAAAAGCTTATGGTGGGGCCTATGATGTAATGAATTCCAAACATATAGGAGCCGACCTGAATTTTGCATGGCCTACGGCAGAAATAGCAGTGATGGGAGCAAAAGGCGCCAGTGAGATTATCTTCAGAAAAGAGATACAGGAAGCTGAAAATCCGGAGTTGAAATTATCAGAAAAGGAAGCAGAATATGCTGAAAAGTTCGCTAATCCTTTTGAAGCGGCGCAACGCGGATTTATAGATGAGGTAATAATGCCTAGAGATACCAGGAAGAAGTTATTAAAGGCGTTTAGTATGCTTGAAAATAAAACGGTTTTAAGAGCCGATAGAAAACACGGGAACATTCCTTTGTAACAAATTTTAAAAGACATTAAACCGGCAGGAATGTCGGTTTTTTTATTTTAAAATAGTTTGAAGGAAGTAACTTTATGAGCAAGGTTGCGACTGTAACATTTGTTACTGTTTTTTTAGAGGAATTAGGTTTTCTTTGCAACCAAATAAAAAAAAAGAATTTATGGAATGGATTTATGAACCCTGGCCATGGTATGTGTCGGGGCCACTTATAGCAGGAATAATGTTTTTGCTGATCTTCGTTGGAAGGCAATTTGGAATGTCATCAAATTTACGCACCATGTGTACCATAGCAGGTGCCGATAAGAAAGCAGATTTCTTTGCTTTTGATTGGAAAGCACAGCGATGGAATTTAGTAGTAGTAGTGGGGGCAGCCTTGGGTGGATTTTTGGGATCTCATTATTTAACCAATACAACCGCTGTAGCTATTAACCCTGATACTATTGCAACTTTAAATAATTTAGGCTTTCAAAGTGCCGGAGAAACCTACCTTCCAGAAGAATTGTTTGGTATGGAAGCACTTACCAATATCAAATCACTCGTACTGCTTTTACTTGGTGGTTTATTAATCGGTTTTGGAGCGAGATATGCAGGAGGTTGTACTTCCGGGCATGCTATTTCAGGACTGAGTAATTTACAGTTACCATCTTTAATTGCTGTGATCGGATTTTTTATAGGTGGACTTTTTATGATCCACATTTTGTTCCCCTTTATATTTTAGAACATGAAAACATTTAGTTATTTATTTATAGGAACCATTTTTGGAATTGTAATGTATAAATCGGAAGCCGCATCGTGGTTCAGGATTTATGAGATGTTCCAATTTCAATCGTTCCATATGTATGGAATTATTGCATCGGCTTTAGTTTTGGGTGTAGTTGGAATTCAGCTTATTAAACGTAAGAACATAAAATCTTTTTATGGTGAGCCTATTACCTTTTCTCCTAAAGACAGAGGTTTTAGCAGATACATGTATGGTGGAATTATATTTGGACTAGGTTGGGCTTTAGCCGGATCTTGCCCAGGACCAATCTATACATTGATTGGCGCAGGATATGTCTCTATTATCGTTGTGCTTTTTGGAGCGCTATTGGGTACATTTTTATACGGAGTATTCCGTAAGAAATTACCTCATTAAGAGAGCATATACTTGATAATAATTAATCCCTATTCTAAATACTTAGTTTGGGGATTTTTTTTGATCTAAGGTGAAAAAGGGGAGGGAGATCTTATATTTTACCACAAGCAGTCTGATGCTTATTACCGTAAGTGCGGTAACCAGGTAAGTAATATCGGTGTTTACTTGAAGCTCATCCAACAATACAAAGATTAATGCTCCGGTTAAACTAGCAGTTGCATAGATCTCTTTTCTAAATAGTACCGGAATTTCATTACATAGAATATCCCTAATAACACCTCCAAAGGTACCTGTCATTGCTCCCAGTGCAATTGAAATAATTGGATCAAGATCGTTTTGAATTCCGGTTTCTACCCCTGTTATGGTAAAGATGCCCAGACCAATGGTATCAAAGAGAAAGAGAGAAGTCTTTAGATAGTTAATCTTATTGCGGAAAATGATGGTTAAAATGGTTACCACTCCAATTAGATATACATAGTTGGTATTTTCCATCCAGTTAACAGGAGTGTTTCCAATTAAAACATCCCGAAGTGTTCCTCCACCAATAGAAGTAACAAAAGCAATGATGAATATCCCGAAAAGATCCAATTTTCGGCTCATTGCGGCTAATGCACCGGAAATGGCAAAGGCCATAGTACCCAAAAGATCGAGGATGTTGAATAATGAAAACTCCATAGACAAGATGCAAAGGTAATTTTTATATGCTTATTTTATTAAAACTTGCAATAATAAAGAAAGCTTTGCGTGTTGCAAAGCTTTCAAATACAATTGATTTATAAATAAATAACAAATCTTAATAGGAATAACTGTAAGGTTTTGACTAAAGTTTCTACTTTTACAGAATAAAATTTATTTAAGACATGACAGATAGCATTGAACGAATTAAATGCCTTATTATAGGATCTGGGCCTGCGGGATATACCGCTGCAATTTACGCTGCACGTGCCGACATGAAACCTATAATGTATACCGGGATGGAACCTGGCGGACAGTTAACTACTACCACAGAAGTTGATAATTTCCCTGGATATCCTGAAGGTATAGATGGCCCGGCTATGATGGTAGATCTGCAGAAACAAGCCGAACGCTTTGGAACCGAAGTAAGAATTGGAATGGTCACTGAAGTTCAATTAAGTAAAGAAATTGGTGGAATTCATAAAGCTTGCATAGATAACGCACATTGGGTAGAAGCTGAAACGGTGATAATCTCAACCGGAGCAACGGCTAAATATTTAGGCCTACCTAGTGAACAGCGCTTGCGTGGAGGTGGAGTATCTGCCTGTGCCGTTTGTGACGGATTCTTTTATAAAGGACAGGATGTTGCAATTGTTGGAGGTGGAGATACCGCTGCTGAAGAAGCTACTTATTTAGCGAATATCTGCAACAAAGTTACAATGTTGGTTAGAAAAGATGAAATGCGTGCTTCTAAAGCTATGCAACACCGTGTAACTAATACAAAGAACATCGATTTAAGATATAATACCGAAATTGATGAAGTATTAGGTGAACAGGTTGTAGAAGGCTTAAGAATGGTAAACAATGCTACCGGAGAAAAGGATGAAATAGCCATCACCGGTTTATTTATTGCAATTGGGCACAAACCTAATACCGATATCTTTAAAGGTCAGCTAGACATGGATGATGCGGGTTATCTAATAACAAAGGGGAAGAGTACAAAAACTAATCTTCCGGGAGTTTTTGCTTCAGGAGATGTTCAGGATAAAGAATACAGACAGGCAATTACCGCTGCAGGAACAGGTTGTATGGCTGCGCTAGATGCTGAAAGGTATTTGAGTACAGTTGAAGAACAAAAAGCAGAAGAGTTAAATGCATAATTGAGTTTATATTCTTAATTCAAGCGTAGAACAAAAAAAGTCCCGAATTATCGGGACTTTCTTCATTATAGAATATTGGTTAATCGTCAATCTTCACTTTCTTTTCAACAGAGCCGTCTTCATTTACCTCGACCTTTATTTTCTTCTCATCGGTCTTAATTTTTAATTCGTCTCCGTCTTCACTTACTTTTATTTTTGCGTCAGGATCGTTGCTTAATTCAGTAACGTCATCTACTTCCTCTTTTTCTTTGGTATCGCGACATGCAATTACCGAGGTGCTTATAGCTAATAATAAAAGTGCAGTTCTAAAAAATCTTTTCATAGTTTAAGGGATATAGGTTTATTTTAATTAAATATACTATAAATAGCTTTTAGTGTAACAAGTATTTTTAACCTGTATCCTCTAACTTAAACTGTGCGATATAGTTGATAGCAATTCAACAAATCCTTACTTGGGCATTGAATTTCACATTCAAAGTTGGGTTCGGCATCTTTCATGAAGTAAATTGCTTGTTCTGTAGGGGGGACTTCAGTAATAGAGGTGAAAAGACCAATTATGGCGCTTACTAAAATTTCTACTAGAGTTATCATGATTAATTGCTTTTAATTTCAATTCCATTCTTGTCTATTTGAACCTTTTTCTTCTGGTTCTTATTAATTCTTATTCCATTTTCGTTTATTTTTATACTAACATCACTTAAGCTGTCATCATCAAATTCGAAAGAATCTTCATATTCATTATCATCTTCGTCCCAAGAATCATCACTTTCCCAAGAATCATCATCACTGTCTAATTGTTTTACTGGGCAAGCTTCACAAGTAGTACCGTTTTCAGTAATAGTTAAGAAATTCTCTTCCTCTCCATAATTCAATATTCCCCCGTAATAATCAGAATATCTGTGAAAGTTAGAAGTATTCTTATCAGCATACAGGGTGGTGCCTTCCGGTAAATAAAGAGTCACTCTTACTTCTTGATCTCTGTATTTGTTGGTCAAAGCCGTAGTGAGGAATGCATCTAAGTATAGCTTGTCTCCCGTAAATTTGGTACGGTAATTAATATTTTCTGCTCTTGTACGTGCCTCTTTATAATCGCTCCCTTCAGCAGTCTTCACGATTTCAAGCTTAGCGATAGAATCTTTAGTAGATTTCACCACTAAATTAACATCGGTAGAATACATAATTTTGTTATCGGTTTCATCATACTTAATCTGCACATCTCTCCTATAAATATTAGAAGTATAGAAAGGGTTGTTTTGCATAGCCAGATATAGAGTATCCTGTGATTTTACAGGTAATACTTCGCTAATAACCACTTCCCCGTCAAAGGCTCTTGTAGTTGCCTGGTTGATTGCCAATGTAACTCCGGCTATAACCGATAATAACCAAATTCCAAGCAATACCAGTTTCGCCGGTGTACCAATAGATTTTAGTTTTTTAACAAGTATCTTCAGCCCTAATATGAAAAGGAAGAAGAAAGGTATTCCCACTATTAAGAAGGCTAGAAGAAACAGTACCCACAATGGAGCGCCAATTCCTGCCATTTCAATATAATCGGTCCAGGGAGCATCAAAGATTCCAAAAATTCCCACCGTGAAGAGAGCAATGAAAAGTGAAATCAAAACACTTCCTGCCACCAAAAGAACAAATACTCCTATAAGTTTTACGAAAATATTCAGAATAAAAAGTATCCCCGAGCCAATGCCTGTTGCGGCATGAGAAGCACCAGACTTTGCTTTATTCCCATACTTTTCATAATCTACATTTCTTACTTTTCCTGCAACATCTTCAAAACCTTCACGTATCTTACGTTCTATGTTAGTGATGTTCACCGCTTCCCCTCGCATAGATAATTTATCGGCTGTTGTCTTAGCTTCAGGAACAAATATCCAGAGAGCGATATATATAAGGATGAAGGCTCCACTGGAAGCAATGGTTAGAATAACCCACAGCAACCTGATCCAAACCGCTTCTATGGCCAGGTAATGTCCCAAGCCTGAAGAAACTCCACCTACATACGAATGTTCGGTATCGCGAAATAATTGTTTTCCATTTGTGCTCTTATATGAATAACTAGGTTCATCTTCAAAGATTTCCTCATCAACCATATAGTCTTCCGGCTGTCCCATAACAGAGATTACTTCTTCTACCTCTGTAGCGCTAATAACCTGACGCTTGTCCTTGATTTTCTCTGCAAATAATTCAGCAATACGAGCCTCGATATCTGCAATAATCTCATCTCTCCCCTGAGTATTGGTTAGAGAGCGTTTTATAGCCTCAAGATAATGTTGCAATTTGGCATATGCATCCTCATCAATATGAAAGAAAATGCCTGCAAGATTTATATTTACTGTCTTATTCATGATTCTTAGGTTTTTGGGTGGTTACTATACTTACAGCAGTTTGTAATTCTCCCCATGTATGGGTGAGTTCATTTAAAAATAATTTTCCGGTATCGGTTAACCCGTAATATTTACGAGGAGGCCCACTTGTGGATTCTTCCCAACGATAATTGAGTAATCCTGCATTTTTCAAGCGGGTGAGCAGGGGGTAAATTGTTCCTTCTACCACTAGCAATTTTGCGTCCTTCAGTGTGTCAAGGATCTCTGCCACATACGCATCATTGTCTTTTAAGACAGAGAGAATGCAGTATTCCAGCACGCCTTTACGCATCTGCGCTTTAGTGTTTTCAATCTTCATAGCGTTTGATTTTGAGTGTTGTTAAACTGTTCATTTTTTGATTGATGTTTTTCAACCGGAGTTGAGTTGATGAAATTGATGCTAAGCGGATACTTATATAATAAACCTTCTTTGGCTTTCATTGTGGCGGCAATTACCGAAACCACTTCTAAAATAAGCAAGCCTAAAAGTAAGGTTGCAATTACTACAAGGAATACAAGTAGCGGAAATGCTTGAGAAATATCATTGATCTTCACAAGATGTTCTGAGATAATCAAAGGTTCATTCATACCAAAACTTACACCCCATAATACAATACCTGCAAGTCCTAAACATACAAGAACTACAAAGTACAGGAAGATGCTGATTTGAAAATTGATGGCCTGTTTTCCATGATCGTCTACAAAAGGATCATTCTTTTTTGCGGTCCAAAAAATAAGGGGGAAAATAAAATTTCCGAAGGGGATAAAATACTTTGAAAAAGTAGACAGATGCAAAAAAGCAGCAACTGTTTTATCCGGGTTTGATGAGTACGTTTCCATAATTGATTGATTTTCTTATACAAATATATATCTTTAAAAAGGTATTATGCAAAACAAAGTACTAAATTTTTTAACTGAAGTGTAAAATTTAACATTTCGGTATGTTTGAAATTTTGAATACTTTTAATGAAAATCAAACAAGAATATGAGCATTACAGCCTCTCAACTAAACAAATTCCTATTATTTAAATTACCCAGTGCCTGGATTTGCGGGGTAAGAGTTAAAAAAATCGATTCGCATAGCTGTGAAGTGGGAGTAAAGCATCGCTGGATCAACCAAAATCCTTTCAATTCCATGTATTTTGCGGTACAGGCTATGTCGGCAGAATTAAGTACGGGAGCAATGGTAATAGGTCAAATAAGAGAAAGTGGCAAAAAAATCTCTATGCTTGTAGCTCAAAATAAGGCGACATTTACCAAAAAGGCCACCGGGAAAATTACTTTTGTTTGTAATGACGGACAATTAATAACCGATGCCCTTCAACTAACTATTGAAACGGGAGAAGGACAAACCTTTTGGATGAAATCTATAGGAACCAATGAAGAAGGAGTAGTGGTTTCTACATTTGAATTTGAGTGGACCGTGCGATTAAAATCGAAATAATAAAGTAAAGCCATTAAAAAATAATATTATGAACTCACATGAAATAGACTACCAGATTTTTGGCGAGGAAATGCAATACGTAGAGCTTGAATTAGACCCAAGGGAAGCAGTTATTGCCGAAGCAGGAAACTTTATGATGATGGAGAGCGGGATTTCCATGAACACGATTTTTGGAGATGGTTCCAAACAAAATGAAGGGTTTTTAGGCAAAGTTCTTGGTGCTGGAAAACGCTTGCTTACCGGAGAGAGTTTGTTTATGACCATCTTTTCAAACGAAGTTCAAGGCAAGAAGAAAGTGAGTTTTGCTTCACCCTATCCCGGAAAGATCATTCCGATAGATCTTACTAAATATAATGGTAAATTCATTTGTCAGAAGGATGCTTTTCTATGTGCTGCTAAAGGAGTTTCTATAGGAATTGAGTTCAGTAGAAAATTAGGTAGAGGCTTTTTTGGCGGTGAAGGTTTTATCATGCAAAAAATAGAAGGAGATGGAATGGCCTTTGTTCATAGTGGGGGAACCATGGCTAGAAAGGAATTGAAACCGGGCGAAAAAATAAATGTAGACACAGGTTGTATTATTGGTTTTACCCAAGATATTTCCTACGATATAGAATTTGTAGGCGGAATTAAAAATACCATTTTTGGCGGAGAAGGACTGTTTTTTGCCAGTTTGACCGGGCCGGGCATTGTTTATGTTCAATCTTTACCTTTTAGCAGATTGGCAAACAGAGTGTTACAGGCAGCACCTCAGGGAGGTGGAAAAGATAAAGGAGAAGGTAGTTTGTTAGGTGGTTTAGGTGATGTTTTAAGCGGGGATAACAGATTTTAATTAATTAAAATCAAGTTTTCTCAAACGTTTTCGGAAATATTTGTATCTTTAAAGAAGTAATAAAAATTTAGCCTATAGCTTCAACTCTACTTAATATTTTATCAATCAACCTAAAATCAGTATCAAATTATGGCGAGAGCGATGTTTGAATACACCAAGACAATACTTTCAAAAGTGAGTTTTGATGCGGTACTATTCTGTAAAGAAGTTAAGAAAGCACTCCAAAGATTATTACCTCATGAAATTGAGGAATTAAAGATTTGGATTGTATCTCTTACAAGACAAAATCCAGAGTTAAATCAATGTTTAATATTTTTAACGTAAAAAAAGCCGGTCTACAGACCGGCTTTTTCATTGGTATTTTTCTTAGGACTTAATGGACTTATTATTTTCACATTCTGAAAAGCAATGGCTCCTTTTATTACCCCAGAAATACTGGTTCTTAGTGCCTCTATAATCTGCATTTTAAGTTCACTCTTGTTATAAATAAGACTAACTTCTCTGGCAGGTACGGGCTCTTTGAACATTTTTAAGTTTTTCTTACCCGCTTCATTGATATCTAATGTATGCAGGTACGGTAAAAGTGTCATTCCAAGGCCTTCATCAGCTAATTTAATAAGAGTTTCAAAACTTCCGCTTTCCAATTGAAAACGATCTGCATCTGAATTTTTCGAGGCTTTGCATAGGTTTATAATACCATCTTTGAAACAATGTCCGTCTTCCAGTAATAACATATCATCTAGATCCAGACTCTCTACATCCAATTTTTCTTCACTATCTAATCGGTGACCTTTAGGAATGTACGCTACGAAAGGTTCATAATAAAGTACTTGTTCTTTTATACCCTCCAATTCTAATGGAGTAGCAGCAATGGCAGCATCCAGATGTCCTTCTTTTAATCTTTCAATAATAGCTTCGGTATTAAGCTCTTCTATTTTAAGCTTAACTTTTGGGTATTTCTTAATGAAATTATTCAGGAACATGGGAAGTAAGGTAGGCATAACCGTTGGAATGATCCCTAAACGAAAAGCACCTCCAATAAAACCTTTTTGTTGATCTACAATATCTTGTATTCTGTCACTTTCATTCACTATGTTACGGGCCTGAACAACAATTTTTCTTCCCGTTTCTGTGAGTTGAATAGGTTTTTTCCTTCTATCGAAAATCTGAACCTGTAATTCATCTTCCAGTTTTTGAATTTGCATACTTAGCGTAGGCTGTGTAACAAAAACCTTTTGAGCTGCTTTAGTGAAATTTTGATGTTCGGCTACTGCCAATACATATTGTAACTGAGTAATTGTCATAAACTGTAAATCTATAAGCTACAAATGTATTGATTTTTTCTATTACACATTTATAATACTTATAATATACCTATAGTTTAACGCGTAAGTTTAATGTTCATTTTCATCTCATTTCCTTCAGTATCAAATTTAGCGTCGCTCCAGATAGGAGGTCCGTATAAATTCACTTTGTTATTAGAGATTCCGTAAGCTTCTTTCGGAATTCCGGTAGGTTCGAAATCCATTTTATTGTTCCCGTTTGCATCATGGAAACAGGAAATAGCATAAGTGCCTTCAGGAATGTTTTCAAAAGTGATCTGGGCAACGCCATCAAGAATTTCGCTTTTTGCGCTATAATTAGGTTTCGCCTTCATAAAAGTATCTTCCGTATAAAGACCAAATAAAACACTACCGTCTGCACTGCTTATGTTTTCTACGATTACTTCAATATTAAGAGATTTTTCACTTTGAGCATTAAGTGTATGCGCAAGGAACATGGCGAATAGAATGGAAATAGTTTTCATAATAGTAGCTTTTAAGATTATAATTTCAAATGTAACCGCTATTTATTTTAGCTGATAAAAATTAATACTGAACTGTAATTTTTTGAGGTTCAACGGTATTTTTATGATAAAAAACGTTGATTTACAGTTTGTTAAAATAGCCTTGTAGGGAAAACTATATTATGATAATGTTTAAAGCAAGCCTCGGGCTTTTATCTCTAAATATTTATTGATGGTGTTTACGCTAAGGTCTTCTGGGCGTGTTAGAACGCTCTGAATTCCATTTTGTTGTAATTTCTTCACCATTAATCTCTTCTCAAATGAAAAGTCTTCAGCAATGGTTTGATGTGCTATTTTGGGTAAGCCCTCTACATTTTTATTAATAAGAGCTTCAACTTCTGTATTCTCAAAAAAGATGACCACCACAACATGTTTTTGAGACAAGGCTTTTAAATAAGGGAGTTGTCTCTCCAAACCATTCATATGCTCAAAGTTAGTATAAATTAGTAATAAACTTCTATGTTTTATACTGCGCTTTACCCAGGCATATAACAAGCCAAAATCTGAATCTAAGAAAGCAGTTTTAATGTTATACAGGCTTTCTAACAACTGGTTTAAATGAGTTTTTTTGGAACTTGCCGCAACTAGATTCCCTGGTTCATTAGAGAAAGTTAGCATTCCCACTTTATCTTTTTTCTTGAGAGCAATATTTGAAAAGGCTAAACTGCTATTAACAGCATAATCTAACAAACTTAAGCCATTGAATGGCATTTTCATTACCCTGCCAATATCGATGATGGAATAAACCGGTTGTGCTTTTTCATCCTGGTATTGATTTACCATGAGGTCGCCATGTTTAGCGGTAGCCTTCCAATTTATACTTCGTATATCATCTCCGGAAACATATTCTTTTATTTGTTCGAATTCCTGAGTGTGTCCTATTCGTCGTATTTTTTTTAGTCCTACATGATTAAGGCGATTATCTATAGCCAGGAAATCATATTGCTTCATCTGTATAAATGATGGATATACCTTTACTTCCTGATCTTCATTGAAGATTAAGCGTTTTTTGATGAGTTTAAGCGGTGTAGAAACGTAAATGTTAAGCTTTCCAAATATATATTCGCCACGCTCTACCGGTCTTACTCCATAAGTAACGGTGTCTTTCTGCCTGGCACTGAGTTGTAATTTTTGAAGAAAATCTCTTTTTTGGAACTGTATAGGTAATTCATCTATAATTTCTATACTAACCTTGAAAGCATGTTTATTCTCCAATGTAATATAAATAGTATTTAGATCGGAGTTGGAGAGTTTTTCGGGTAACTGTCGGTTGGCATTAATGGCATTTCTTGAAAATAAAACAGTAATATCCAATAAGGAAAATACGCTTAATAATACTGCCAGTATCCATGCAATTGGATACAAAAAGGCTATCCAATAGGAGAAAAGAAAGATAGTTGCAATGGCAAATATCCCTACAAAAAATCTCTGATGAAAATAAATAGCCTTTACAAACTTCAGCATTTAGCGTGGTATTTCAATAGAATTGGTAATCATGTCAATAACATTATCTGGCGTTACCCCTTCCATTTCCCGCTCAGGAGAAAGGATAATACGATGCGCTAAAACAGGAGAAAGCACTTTCTTAATATCTTCAGGAAGCACAAAATCTCTTCCGGAAATAGCGGCCATAGCCTTTGATGCATTCATAAGGGCTATGGAAGCTCTAGGGGAAGCTCCTAAATACAGATGCGGATGATTTCTTGTTTTAATGACTATTTGAGCGATGTAATTCAATAATTTTTCTTCTACCAGCACTTCCTGAATTTGTACCTGAAAAGCTAACAGTTTTTCTGGATCAAGAACTGGAAGGATGTTGGTTTCAGGTAAGGCACCTTTTCGCTGATGGTGAGACTGTAGAATTTGAATTTCTTCTTCAGGTTGAGGGTAATCTACCTTTATCTTAAATAGAAATCGGTCCAGTTGTGCTTCGGGCAGGGCGTAGGTTCCTTCCTGCTCAATAGGGTTTTGGGTTGCCAATACCATAAAAGGTGGTTGCATCGGGTATTTTTTACCATCTATGGTTATTTGACGTTCTTCCATCACTTCAAATAGGGCAGCTTGAGTTTTTGCAGGAGCTCTGTTAATTTCATCTATTAAAACAATATTTGAAAATATAGGACCTTCCTTAAATTCAAAATCTGAACTTTTAGCATTCAAGACCGAAGTTCCTAACACATCGCTAGGCATAAGATCTGGAGTGAATTGAATTCTGCTATATCCGGTTTCTAAACTTTTGGCAAAGAGTTTTGCGGTTATTGTTTTGGCTACTCCGGGCACACCTTCTATTAACACGTGACCGTTTGCAATTAATGCTGTAATTAGTAACTCAATAAAATTCTCCTGACCGATAATTACGGTGGAGAGTTGTTTTTTTAAATCGATTACAGCTTGTTGTAAATCCTGTAAAGGAATGCGATTATCAAAATTGAGTTCTGGGTTTTCAGAAGTTTCGTAGGTCATGATTTATATTTTTTAAAAGTAAGAATCAGCTCATGTAATTCTTCCAGTTCTTTCTTTGTAATGTTGTTTTTTTCAGAATATTTACCAAGCTTTGCTAGAAGTATAGAAATTTCATCAAGCTCTTTATTAGCTTTTAAAGCAAAGTCTTCCTGAAGATTTTGATTGCTTTGAGAAGTATCTACTCGGTACTTCGATCTAATATAATCATAAAAATGTTCGATCTTTTTATCGGCTAAAGTTTTATAATCTTTTTGCTCTAAATAGAGTTGTGAAATTGTTTTGGAGTATTCGTAACTCTGATTCTTTAATGGGGACACAATAGGAATAGCACGTTGTTTTCTTTTTCCTTCAAAAATGATAAAAAGTACAACTCCTATTAATATAAAATAATAAGCCCATTTTAAGGATCTTTTACTGAAAAGTACATGAAGGGGAGAGGTGAAGAACGATTTTCCAGTTTTATAATAAGCATCCCAATACAGCGGCTTATCCTGGTCTAAATAACTCACAACAGATTGAGCGTAGGTGTAATTAGTGTTAGAAAGCATAAAATAATTACTAAATGCCTCGGGCATAGTATGGATGTAGATCTTTCCTTTTCCAAAAGCCGTGCTTATAAAATTTACTTTCCCTTCATTTTTAGTTGAAAGGTTGTCCAAGTTGGAAACTCCTAAAATAGTATGTTTTAGTGTGTCTATCTTTTTTAAATATACCAGAGAACTTTCATGTTCATACTTATAAGGCTGGGAAGGTGCAATTTTAGGATTTACCAGAGTAAGTAAAGGTTGGGAGGAAAAATCTTTTCCCGGCACTTTAATAGCCGTTTCCAATTTTAAAGTGTCTAGTATATTCTCACTATACCACCCGGAAGATAGAAATAGTATATTCCCTTCATATACCCAGTTTAGTAGCTTTTCCAACTCAGAATCGTCGAAATTCAAATAATTATTTACAAAGAAATATGTGCCTTTCGGTTTCTTATTCAAAAATTCAAAAGGAGGGATTTTTACTTTTATAATACTATCTTTTCGGCTTTTCTGCCAGGCTTCATAGAAAACGTAACTTCCTAACGCAATCTTATCGGTTTCGAGGTAGCTTGGATTCCAGTTTACGGGATCTGGTTCTGAAGCTTCTAAATACGTTAAAAGAAGCAGCAGTAGCAGGAACACTGCAAATAGTAATTTAAAGCCTTTATTCATTTGGTAGACTTTTAAGTGTTCTTTCCAACTGCTCAAAATGAAGCTGCGCCTGATGAAAATGGTTTTCAGAAATAGGGAAGTTTCCATACCATATGAAATCGTAAATGCGCATAGCCTTTTTGATCTGTTCCTTTGAGTTTAGATGTTTTATTTCCTGTAAATACTCAGAATTTGTTTTTTGAAACTCATATTTAATCTCAGCTTTCTTATTGAGCGTTCGTATCAGTTGTAGGTAATAATATCTTATAGCGAGCCTTAAATTTCCGGCGGTAATCGCTTCTTGTATTAACTGCGAAATATTTTCTGAATGTACCAGTTGTTCTTCTTCATTTAAAATTACATCTGCAGAAGCTGTTTCCTTAAAAAATGAAGCTCCTGGATTTAATCGAATGAATAACCAAATTATCAATCCCAAAATGGCTCCAATAATAATGAAAGGTAATATTGTTACGAGCAGTTTAATAAAATCGTTCGCCTGGTAATCTCCAAATAACCAAGCTATAATTTTGTTGTATTGCAGTTGTAACCAACGTTTAAATCGTGTCCACCAACTATCGTTTTCAATTTCGTTTAAATAATTAAATGCCTCTTCATTCTTATGAATTTCAATATTCTCTTCAGAAAAATGAACGGGTTGCAGTTTGCTGTTCTTATCGTATAGCAACTCATTAGGAGTTATAGCAATAGAGTCCTGCGCCTTCAAAGGCAAGAATGCAATGGAAAACAATAAGATTAATAGCAAACGCTTGTTCATAGGTTTAATTTCCCAAATTATCTATCGCTTCGTAAGTTCCCGTTAGATTTTTATGTTCATTTAAATTATAATAGATCAAGCTTATTGATATGATGGTAATACCAGAAAGTACATATTGCATTACTGTAGCAAATGTGTTTAGGCTTATAAATATCCAATCTTGAAAAGAGGAAGGATCGGCAATCGAACCTTCTTGTGAGCTCATAAAAACCTTGGTAACTGTATATATAAGAACTGGTAATTGAAATATAAGCCCTATTACATATACCAGAATATAGATTACCAATAAAGAACCAAAGGTAGTCCACCAATGATTTTTCACTAGATCGAAGCAATAGGATATCGATTCAGAAATACTTCTATTCTCAATAATCAAAATAGTAGAAGCCAGCGTGAGGGGAACGAAAATATAAATTCCTGGAATTACAAGAAACATGAATCCGGCAATGGTAAGAACGGAGGTAATTACATATAGAAGTATCAATTTCAAGAAATTTTGACGTACTCCGGTGCGAATATTTTGGGGTTGTACCACCCCATTGTTTTCTACATAACTTTTAATGTAATGCAGGATTGTAGCGTAATAAGCCGAATAAAATAGCATTAAGGCCAGGAATAACACGAGCATTGCAATTAAAAAATTGGCAGCACTATCTTGCATTGCTTTAAAAGGACTTCCCGCTATAGCACTTGTATAGTAAGCAATTGCAGCAATAAAAATAAGGAATAACGGTCCTACATTTTTGATTATGCTTTTCAATAAAGGCTTGTAATTATTTCTTATAAACTGAAATGTAACAGTGATAATTTCACCTAATTCACGTTTCCTTTTAAATTGGATGTAAGTTTCATTCATGATGTGAGTTGACCTTATTTAAGTAGATTGGATAATAAACGTAATAAAATAGAATGCTAAATAATGAAATGCTAATTATGACTATCGCTAACCAATCTGGCATTTCTGTTCTCCTTGTTACAAAACCTTCTAAGAAGCCTGCAACAATAAAAAAAGGAATGGTGCTAAGAACGATCTTTAAACCATTTTTTACGCCATTTATAAAAGAACTTAAGCGGGTATATGTTTCCGGAAATAAAATACTTTTTCCAACTACCAGACCAGCACAACCGGCAATTATTATCACCGATATTTCTATGGTGCCGTGAATCCAGATGGTTCGTGCCGATTCCCATAACATGCCATTTGCATAAAAGAAATATTGAAAGGAGCCAAGCATAATAGCATTTTGCATGAGCACGTAGGCAGTACCTATTCCTGCTAAGATTCCTAGCGAATATGCCATAAGTGCTACCCGAATATTATTTATTGTTATCCCCAAAAACATATCTAATTCCCCCATCTTTTTATAAACAGCCATGGGGTCATTTTTCTCAATGTTCTCTAAGGTCATATTTACATACGCATCGCCTAATATGGCTCTTACAAAAGCAGCATCGTTTGCTGCTGAAAAGATTCCTACCGATACGAAAATAAGGAAGATCAAAAAGCTGATGAGCAATTGTTTTTGATGAGTATAGAACATCTTAGGAAAATCTTTAGCATAGAATTTCCAGAAAACATTTCCCGATTCTTTCTTGTTCGTATAGATCTTTTGATGTGCCTTTACCGCTAATTCATTTAAATATGACGTAGTATTGCTTTGAGGATAGAACGTCTTGGCATAGCTCAAATCTTGAGTTATTTCCAGATAGTGAGCTGAGATCTTTGAAGGTGCTAACAATTTTTTATTGTGAAGCTCTTTTTCAAAATTAAGCCATTTATCCTTATTTTGCCTGACGAAAGCGGCTTCGCGCATATAATGGGAATATTTCTCTCAAAGAAACGTATTTAATGGATAAATTTCAAATAGAAACAGCCCAAAATATTGGGATTCACCAAAAATCTGCATCAGTAGGAGACAGGATCTTGGCATTTTTAGTAGATTGTTTAATCCTAGGGGCTTATGCAATTATTATTTCTTTAAGTATTTCAGGCATGGGACTGGATGGGGGAAGTAAATGGGTTCTCTATTTAGTAATTGGGTTGCCCATGTTTTTATATTATCTCCTGTGGGAGGTTTTCAATAACGGTCAAACTCCAGGTAAGAAAGCTCTAAATATAAGAGTTGTTAAATTAGATGGGGCCAGACCCGGTTTTAGTCAGTATTTAATTAGATGGTTATTAAGATTGATCGATATCAGTTTAAGCAGTGGGAGTATAGCAGTAGTAACTATTTTGTTCAATGGGAAGGGTCAACGTCTAGGCGATCTGGCTGCAGCAACCACAGTAATTAGTGAGAAAACACAAATCGGAATTTCACAAACCTTAGTAATGGATGTACCGGAATCTTATATTCCTAAATATCCTCAGGTAAGTATTTTAAAAGATAGGGAGGTTCAGGAGATCAAAAACATCTTTAGTTCAGCTAAACTTCAGGGCAATCATAATGTTATAATCGCATTATCCCAGAAGATCGCCGGTATTCTCCAAATTAATCCGGAAGAACGCCCTGTAGATTTTATTAATACGGTTCTATTAGACTATAATTATTACACGCAGCATTAATTATTCTAAGATTTCAATTTTTAATTGAATATTAATAAGAGGCCATTCGCCCTCTCCAACAGGTTGTTTAGCTATAGTATCTACCACATCCATGCCTTTTATCACCTCTCCATATACAGTATGATCGTTATCCAAATGATGTGCGCCTCGTTCACTTTGAACAATAAAAAATTCATAAGGAGAGGAAGCTTTGCTAACATTTTGCTCACTGTATTTTGCTGCTGAAAAAGCCCCACGCTTATGTTTATGACCTGCTTCAAATTCGCTTGGTATTAAATAGGATCCATTCTTGTTCCTTTTCTTGCTAGTTTCGGGATTATCTGAATTTCCTCCCTGAATAACAAAACCTTGTGCTACCCTATGGAAAAAGGTACCGTTAAAATATCCTTCTTTAGTAAGATAGATGAAGTTGGCTCGATGCAAGGGAGTATCGGTATAAAGCAACACATCAATATCTCCAAATGAAGTTTTTATTCGAATTTTACGTTCTTGATTTTCATTTCCAAATTCAGTTAAAAAAGGGATAAGTTCTTCCTGAGTTAAGGTTTTAGAGATTTTAACTGGTTTTGTTGTTTTTTTGTTATTAGAGGTATCATTTTTTACTTTTTCAGTAATCTTTGGCCCACTGTTAATAACATTTTTCTTGGACTTTTGCGTATCTTCACAACTTGCACAAAATAAAAACAATACACTTAAAAAAATTGAAAGATATCTTCGCATGGTGTTTACTGACTTTAAATATAAGGTTTCAAATTTAGAAAAAATAGCACTTCCCGGGGAGGAATCGCACTATAAATTGGCTCCTGTTTTAAGAATACGGGAGATTGAAAAAATAGATATCGCTTCAAAAAATCCTAATAAGGCTGGGGTGATGGCAGTTTTTTACCCCAATAAACAGGACATTACCAGCATGGTATTGATTTTACGTAAAACCTATAAGGGTATACATTCCAATCAGGTTGGTTTTCCAGGCGGTAGAGTGGAGGTATATGATAAAAATTTAAAATATACAGCGCTTCGAGAAACCGAAGAGGAAGTTGGAATACCTCAAAGTGAAGTAAAAGTGATTAAAAAGCTTACAAAGCTTTATATTCCGCCAAGCAATTTTTGGGTTCATCCCTATGTTGGGATATTAGAGAGAACCCCAATACTGGTACCGCAGGAATCTGAAGTAGAGCAAATACTGGAAGTGGATTTAGATCAGTTCCTGGATGAAAAGAATATTATTACTCAGAATATAACCACTTCCTATGCTAAAAATATTGAAGTGCCGGCCTTTACTTTAAGCGGACATGTTGTATGGGGAGCAACGGCAATGATGCTTAGCGAATTAAAAGATATCTTGAAACAAGTACTCTAATAGTAATTGTTATATTTGCGACTTTTTTAACATAAAGGCAGATAATTTAATATAAAAATCAAAAATGGGGTTGTTTAAAAAAAATCCGTTTGGACATTATCTTTTTCTGAAAAAATGGCTCATCCGTATTTTCGGTCTGTTATCTCATAGACGCTATCGAGGCTTTAATGAATTGCAAATTGAAGGCTCCGAGATCATAAAGAATTTACCCAACAACAACGTGTTATTTGTTTCTAATCACCAAACTTATTTTGCCGATGTAACCGCAATGTTCCATGTATTCAATGCCAGTTTAAGCGGTCGGGTAGACTCCATAAAGAATGTTGGTTATTTATGGCAGCCTAAATTAAATGTCTATTACGTTGCTGCAAAAGAAACCATGCAAGCAGGACTCTTAACCCGGATTATGGCATATGCCGGAGCGGTAAGCGTAGAAAGAACCTGGAGAGAAAAGGGTAAAGAGGTTCAACGGGAAGTAAATTTTGATGATACCGAGAATATAGGTATTGCCTTAAAAGATGGTTGGGTAATTACCTTTCCACAGGGAACTACCAAGCCATTTAAACCTATTAGAAAGGGGACGGCCCACATCATTAAACAATATAAACCCATTGTAATTCCTATTGTTATTGACGGATTTAGAAGGTCTTTCGATAAAAAGGGAATCAGAATCAAGAAAAGGGGGATTTTACAATCTTTTCAAATTAAACCACCTTTAGAAATAGATTATGATAATGAATCTGTAGAGGAAATAGTAGAAAAGCTAGAATATGCTATAGAACAACATTCCTCATTTTTAAAGGTAATTCCTCAGGATGAGCTGGAAGCTATAGAAGAGCTTAATAAAACAAGACAGTGGGAATATTGATATTATATTCTTAATAGAAACGAAAAAGCCTGAATAACACTATTCAGGCTTTTTTATATTTTGAAACTTATGAATTATACTTCTAGTTTCTTCAATTCCTTATAATTTTTTGAAAGTCTTTTAAGTAATATTCCATAAAGAAGGCGATAGAACAACCAAATCAAGCCCAGGAATACAGCGAAAAATACAAACATCAATCCAAGGAAGATCAACCATTGCTTAGTATTGAAGTCGTATGTCGTAATTTTCTCAACCTGGGTTTCTGTTGCATGATAGCGTAACATGAAATACGTATATACTAAAGCTGTTAAACCAGAGGAAATAAGCACATACCAAATATAATATTTTACGGTCTTTCTGGTTTTTAGAATGCTTTCCATGAGATGGGCAGCATTATCTGTTGAAGAGATTTTTCTATAGTTTTGGTAAAAATTATAGATAAAATAAAAAGTTATGATATAGCCTATAATATATAGTGCTATTGTAAAGCCTTTTAAATGAATACGTTCCATTTCCTTCCAGTATTCATTGTCTGCCAGAAATACATTCATAACAGCCCAAAATAGAAATTCAATAATACTGATAACAAATATCCATTTTACTATGGAGGAAGATTTCTTCCAAATCATTTTATAGATCTCGTCATAGCTAAGCTTAGGGTAATTACCCTCCTGCTTTTTCCAATCTTTTTTTAATAAATCTAATTCATCCATATGCTTACGGATTTAATATTTTTTTTAGTTTAGTTTTCACTCTGTTCATTTTCACTCTGGCATTTACTTCACTTATCCCAAGTGTTTCTGAGATTTCTTTATAGTTCTTATCTTCTAAATACAGAAAGACAAGGGCTTTATCAATATCATTTAATTCTTTAACTGCAGTGTACATCAGTTTTAATTGTTGTTCTTCCTCATCATCGTATTCCTGTGCCGTTATTCTAAAATGTACGCTATCGTAGTCCTGAGTCTGGATTCCTCTCTTTTTCTTACGGTATAATGTAATTGCTGTGTTTAAAGCTACTCGATACATCCAGGTACTAAATTTGGCGTCTCCCCTAAATTTGGGGTAAGCTTTCCAAAGCTGAATGGTAACCTCCTGAAAGAGATCGTTGTGAGAAGCCTGATCATTAGTATAGATGCGACAAATTTTGTGCACTATATTTTGGTGTTTCTCCAAATTACTAACAAACGTATGTTCAAGTTCTTTATTCACAAATCTTGGTTGGCAAATATTAGTAGCTTCTTTATAGACAACGTTACAAAGGTTTTGAAAATAATCCAACAAATAAGGTAGTTTAGAGTTATTTTTTCCTGACATCTTTTCCAATGTTTGAACTTAGGAGCTTCTAAAATGCTTATAAGATCATTTAGATTTGTTTTTTAACTAATTTTTGGGCTGATAAAAGTATTCATCAGATTTTGAAATGATAACTTTGGAAAAAGAGCAGTATGAACGTACCAAAAAGCGATTTACCAAGAGTAGTAATAATAGGAGGAGGCTTTGCCGGAATCTCATTATTGAAGAAACTATTGAAACTGCCCTTACAGGTGGTGCTTTTGGACCGACATAATTATCACACATTTCAGCCCTTATTATATCAGGTTTCTACTTCAGGTTTAGAGCCAGATTCTATTGCATATCCACTTCGGAAAATAACCAGAACCGGAGATAAGGCATTTTTTAGAATGGCGGAAGTAACAGGTATAGATCCTGATAGAAATCTTATAAGCTCAAGTATTGGGGATATCGCCTTTGATTATTTGGTTATAGCCACAGGTTCTAAAACAAATTTCTTCGGAAACAAAAGTATTGAAGAGAATGCCATGTGGATGAAAACCGTTCCACAGGCATTGAATATTAGAAGTTTGATACTCGAAAATCTTGAACAAGCGGTAATAACCGATAATGTTGATGAACGAAAAGCTTTACTGAATTTTGTACTAGCTGGTGCGGGACCTACGGGCGTAGAGCTTAGCGGGGCTATTGCCGAGTTAAAGAATCATGTGGTTCCTAAAGATTATCCTGACATTAATGTAGAGGAAATGAATATTCATTTATTGGAAGGAATGGATAGAGTCCTTCCTCCCATGAGTGAGAATGCTTCCCAAAAGGCAGAAAAGTTTTTAAAAGAATTAGGGGTAAAGATCCATCTCAATACTATGGTAGAGTCTTATGATGGGAAAGAGGTCGTGACAAACACCAATGAAGTTTTTAAAGCAGCAACTTTTATATGGAGTGCGGGAGTTACTGGTGCGCCGGTAAAAGGCTTAAATGCATCGGCAATGCTGGAAAAAGCAAATCGGTACCAAGTAAATGTTTTCAATCAGGTAAATGGCTATGAAAACATTTTTGCTGTAGGAGATATAGCAGTTATGCAAACAGAAGAATTTCCTAAAGGGCATCCTATGGTAGCCCAGCCTGCTATTCAACAAGGAAGCCATTTAGCTAAGAACTTTGCCCGTTTATTAAAAAATGAGCCATTAGAGCCGTTTCAATATAAAGATAAAGGGACTATGGCAACGGTAGGAAGAAACAGGGCTGTTGTAGACCTCAAAAAGTTCAAATTTGGTGGCTTCTTTGCGTGGTTTGTATGGATGTTTATCCATCTATGGTTCTTAATAGGTTTTAGAAACCGATTAGTTACCTTTTTTAATTGGGTGTATAATTATGTGAATTATGACAAGGCTGCCAGGCTGATCATTAGGCCTTTCAAGAATTATAAGAAGAATTTAGAAATAGAAAAGAAGACGTCTTAATAAATGTTTGTTCAGAAATACCCTGATGTAGAAGGCTATTTCTGAACAAAATAATACTATCTGTTTTCTCTTATTTCCTTGTTATAATCAGCAGCTAGAGAGATTTTTTGCTTTTCCGTCAAGGCTTTCCCAGCCATTTGAAAAACTTCATGCTCTTCTTCATCTAAATGATGATTCACTTTATGTCTTAGGTCTTTTGCAATCTTTAACCAGTTTGAAGCACTCATTTCGGTATCTTCCAATTGCTCTACTAGTTCATCCATTTCATGATGCTCAGCTACACTATGCCTTGCTTTTTCCTGAGTTAAATCCTTTTGAATAAGAGGTACGTAGAAATGTCTCTCTTCTGCATCGGCATGTATCTTAAGTTCATGTTTCAACTGGTCAAAAATTTTCTTTCGTTCCTCGGTGTCTCCATGTGTTTCTACTAGCTTTTTAGCTAGGTCTCGTTGTATTTCATGTTCTTGTCGTAAAGCCTCAAAAATGTTCATGTTATTGGTTGATTGATTAAGTTTTCAAGGTATAAAATATAGTGTTAAGGATAATTTAAAAATTTAAGAACTGATAAAATTGATACATGAATTTCAGCTCATCCGTTCAATACTACATTTCAGTATTAATTTTTATATAGTAACATAGAAATAATTCAATTTTGACCTTATAATCCAACTGTTATGAGATCTATATTTATTTTGTCAATTTTATTTTTTAGCCAATTTCTTTGTGCTCAAACCGAAATATCAGGGAGAGTTGTAAATGTTAAAGGGAAACCGGTAATGGGTGCCAATGTTTTTATAGAAGGCACTTATAATGGAGACACCTCTAAGGAAGACGGTTCCTTTTCATTTTCTACCAAAGCATCAGGGGAACGGACTTTGCTTGTTTCTTTCCTGTCTTTTAAGACTACGAGATTACCAATGTTAGTCTCCAATATGAAAGCTTTAAACATTGTTTTAAAAGAAGACCTGAATGCACTGGATGCAGTAATTTTGAATGCGGGGTCATTTCAAGCAGGGGCAGCTTCAAAAGTTTCGGTTTTAAAACCATTAGATATTGTAACTACGGCAGGAAGTGCAGGTAATATTATTGCGGCCCTTCAAACTTTACCGGGAACTCAAGTGGCTGGAGAAAGCGGTAGACTCTTGGTAAGAGGAGGGGAGGCCGAAGAAACTCAAACCTATGTTGATGGCCTAAGAGTGGCACAACCTTATAGTGCATCAGTTCAAAATGTACCAAGTAGAGGGAGATTTTCACCATTTCTTTTCAAAGGTATTTCTTTTCAAACCGGAGGTTATAGCGCAGAATATGGGGAAGCACTCTCTGGAGTTCTATTGCTGAATACTGAGGACGAAGCCGAACAAAACAAAACCGACATCTCATTAATGACGGTAGGTTTAGGGATTGGAAATACCCAGAAATGGAAAAACAGGTCGTTAAGCGTTAATGCTTCCTATATTAACCTTGCTCCTTATATGCTGGTTGCACCTCAAAATTTAGACTGGAACAAGCCTGCTGAATCCATTTCGGGAGAAGCAGTTTATAGACAATCTTTAAAAAGGGGATTATGGAAAACTTATGCAGCCTTTGATGCTTCAAGATTTGATTTTAATCGTGAAAGTGTGGAGTTGGAAAGTAAGGAAAGAATTGATTTAAAAAATAATAATTTTTATTTGAACACCTCTTACTTAGGTAATTTCGGCGATCGCTGGGAATTAAATACCGGCCTGAGCTATGGTTATGGAACTAATCATATAAATTATAACACTACTAAGATCAATAATTCTGAAAACGCATTTCATTTAAAATTGAAAGTAAGCAAAAGATTTTCAGATCATATAAAACTGTCAGCAGGATCTGATCTGTTTTCCTCCAAATTTGATGAAACTATAGAGCAACCAGAGATTTCTACGTTTATATCAGATTTCCATACAAATATTGGCGCAATTTATACAGAAGCAGATATTTTATTCAACAAGAATTTCGCTCTTAAATTAGGAGTGCGCGGATCATATAATGACTATTTAGACGAGACCAGAATTTCTCCAAGACTTTCTATGGCTTATAAAGTGAGTAATTCTTCACAATTCTCCTTTGCATATGGCGACTTCACACAAGCTCCTAAGGCAGATTATTTGAAATACAACGAAGAGCTATCATCTGAAAAAGCATCACATTATATAGTGAATTATCAATTTAATAAAGATAACAGGTTCCTAAGATTAGAAGCTTATTATAAAAAATACAGAGATCTAGTTACTTATAACGGGAATGAGAATTCTTATTTAACAGCTCTTCAAAATTCTGGAGACGGATATGCCGGCGGGTTGGAAGTATTTTATAGAGATGGTTCCAGTATTAAGAATTTGGAATATTGGGTTTCTTATTCTTATATAGATTCTGAAAGAAAATTTAAGAACTATCCTGTACAAACCACTCCAAATTTTGTGGCCAATCATACCTTATCTATGGTAACTAAATACTGGATTTCAAATTTAAGATCTCAGGTAGGACTTACCAATACTTTTAGTTCTGGAAGGCCCTATAACAACCCCAATCAAGATTCATTTATGAGCTCTAAAACCAAATCGTATAATAACTTAAGCTTGAGTTGGGCTTACCTTTTAAGTAAGCAGAAGATTCTTTATTTCTCTGTGTCGAACGTATTAGGAACTAAAAATGTCTATGGTTACGAGTATGCATCTTCAGCAGATTCTAATGGTAACTTTAGAAGGCAGGCAATTACTCCAACTGCAGACAGGTTTTTCTTTGTTGGTTTCTTTTGGACTATTAGTGACGATAAGAAAACAAACCAATTAGATAATCTTTAAAACTATTGAATTCAAAGAAATGAGATACAATTCATCATTAAAATTGTACAACTCGGTAATTCTTAATTTAAAATCGGTGATAATCAGAAGATATTTGTAAAACAATTAATAAAAATAGAACTTATGGAAAAAATCATTTTAATACTCGCGTTGCTTTTCACTAATCTCATTTTTTCTCAAAATAATTATGATGAAGGAATGGCACAAGCCTTAGAACTTTGGCAAAATGATAGACCAGCTGAAGCTTCAGATCTTTTTGAAAGAATTGCAATTGCCGAGCAGGAAGAATGGATACCTAATTATTATGTGGCTCTAGTTAATACCACGAGGGCATTTCAGAACTTGGATAATAAAAACGTGGAAGATTTGGTGGCAAAAGCTCAAGAAGCACTGGATAAGGAGCTTAATAAAGATCCTGAAAATCCCGAATTGCTGGTTGTACAGGCTTTAATATACACAGCATTAATTGCTAATGATCCCATGAACAACGGTCAGAAACTATCTGGAAAAGTAATACAAATCTATGAACAGGCAGAAAAAATCGATCCTACTAATCCTAGAGTAATACTCTCCAAAGCCCAATTTGAAATGGGATCGGCCAAATATTTTGGAACAGATACCCAGCCAATTTGTGACAGGATAGAAAAATCTTTAACACTTTTTGATACCTTTAAGTCGGAAATAGCTTTTTATCCTAAATGGGGTAAAGAACAGGCCGAGCAGGCCATAAGCCAGTGTGGTAAATAATATTGAAATAGAATAATGAAAAAAGTCATAAAACTTGCAATTATAATCTTGGTAATAAGCTTCTTATTGAATGCTTTAGAGGTGAGTTTTAAGCTTCTATCTGGTGAAGGTCTGGATCTGGATATTTCCACTCTCAAATCTTTTGGGTTATACGTGCTTTATACGCTGCCGCTTACACTTATTAACTATTATTTCTTCAATTATATCAATCATAAAATCAATTGGGAGAAATATGATCAGCGATACAGGTTTGTGGTAGGTTTTTTAGGATCTATCTGTCTCACCTTATTTGCACTATTTTTTATAAGGTTACTACATAACGTTTTATTAGAAGGGAAATCGTATACCGAATTCATTAAAGATCAAAATGGCACTTTTTACCTGACAGCATTAATAATTACGGTAGTTATATCATTATTTTTTCATGCTTTTTATTTTTATAAAGCACTTCAGGAGAAAAAAGTAAAAGAACAGAAAATTATTGCAGGTACGGCTTCAGCAAAATTTGAAAGCTTAAAAAATCAAATAGATCCTCACTTTCTTTTTAACAGTTTAAATGTGCTAACCTCATTAATTGAAGAAAGTCCGGAGAATGCTCAAAAGTTCACCACTTCCTTATCTAAGATCTATCGCTATGTTTTAGAACAAAAGGATAAGGAGCTGGTCTCTATAGAAGAAGAATTATCTTTTGCAGTGCTTTATATGAACCTGCTTAAAATGAGATTTGAAAATAGTATTCAGTATGAAGTGCCCAATAGCATCACAAATCCTGAAGGTAAGGTGGTGCCTCTATCATTGCAATTGCTATTGGAAAATACAATTAAGCATAATGTGGTAAGTGAAAACAAACCTTTACATATAAGGATATACGAAGAAGATGGTTATTTAATTGTGGAAAATGATTATCAAAAAAAAGAAGTACTTAAAGCAAGAAAAGGGGTAGGCCTGCAGAACATTGCCGACAGATATGCTCTAATTACTAAACGGGAAGTACTTATAGAACAGAACCCGGATGTATTTCGAGTGAAATTACCAATATTAACAAAACAATTTTCAGTTATGGAAACAAATCAATATAACAAGAGTGAAGCTTATTTTAAAGCTAAACAGCGTGTAAAAGAGATCAAGGATTTTTATGGGAACTTAATTTCCTATTGTGTAATTATACCATTTTTGATATTTATAAATTATATGACCTATTGGGGCTTTCAATGGTTTTGGTTCCCTTTATTTGGATGGGGATTAGGCTTAGCCATTCATGGATTTTCAGTTTTCGGATATGGATCTACCTGGGAAGAGAGAAAGATAAAGGAAATTATGGAAAAAGATATCGAACAAAATAATACCTGGAACTAATGAGAGAGCAAAATCAACAAAGAATGTCTTATGAGCAGGCTAAGAAACGGGTAAAACGAATTAGAGGATTTTACATTCATCTGGTTATATATATAGTGGTGAATACCGCCATCTTAATATTCGATTCTAATAGAAAGATTTTTGTAGACGGAAACTTACAATTTTGGGGTATAGCTAATCTCTTCTTTTGGGGAATTGGGTTATTTGCACACTGGGCAAGCGTATTCGGTCCAAACGTTTTTCTAACTAAAAGATGGGAAGAACGCAAAATTAAGGAGTTGATGGAGAAGGATAGCTACGAACAAAAAAAATGGAAATAAAAAGAGTACAACATTATGAATGCCATTATTATTGAAGATGAAAAACCTGCCGCCAGACGTTTAAATAGAATGTTAGACAAACTGGAGGTGCCAATAATTGCTGTACTTCATTCGGTAGAAGATGCTGTTAACTGGTTCATAGAGAATGAACATCCTGATATTATTTTCTTAGATATTCAACTTAGTGATGGCTTGTCTTTTGAAATCTTTGATAAAGTGAAAATTAAAAGTGCTGTGATATTTACAACGGCTTATGATGAGTATGCGCTGCAGGCCTTTAAATTGAATAGTATAGATTATCTTCTGAAACCTATAGATGATGAGGAGCTACAAGTAGCGGTAGATAAATATAAGGAGTTATTCACGAACCTGACTCCTAATGAGTCAAATACCAGCTTACAACTAAATTTTGAAGATATCAAGAAATTGCTTGTCAACCCTGTTGAGCGTGAGTATAAGAAAAGATTTACTGTTAAGGTTGGACAACATTTAAAAATGATTCCCCTGGAAGAGGTAGAATGTATTTATAGCGAAAATAAAGGAACTTATGTTCATACTTCGGAAGGAAGAAATTATTTGCTGGAAACAACTTTAGAGGGACTAGAAGATGAATTGCCCCCAGACGATTTTTTTAGAGTAAGTAGAAAGGTGTTTATACAATTGGCTGCAATAAAAGATATTATAGCTTACAGTAATTCAAGGTTAAAAATTGTACCTAATAGTTTTAAAGATTTTGAAATTATTGTAGCGCGAGAACGGGTGAAATCGTTTAAGCAATGGCTGGGCTAATACTATTTTCAATAAAAATGCAATAAATAAAACCAACCTGGCAATATCTTCGTAAGTATGTTATAAGAAGGTTTTTAGGAAGATATCTTAAAATGAAAATTTCTATTACTGTTATTATTTCTTGGTTTGGAATTTTGAACAGCGCTTTCTAAAATATCTTCTGCATGATTTTTTGGTTGGTTAGTGAAAGGTTTGTTCATTCTGGACAAACCTTTCATTTTTAGAAGGAATACACAAAAAAAGAGGCTGTATATAACAGCCTCTTTTTTTGTTGGTAGAAATAGTAAGTGTTTATGAGGATATTGTTCCCAATGTGTATAAACGTTCTAAGGTAGGTGTTTCGCTTCCGCCTTCAGGTTCTAGCGTTATACCAAATCCTTCCGACAAATTAGCATTATCTAATTCAAATATTTTATTAGCATCATCCTCAAATTTATCTAGTAACCCGATACTGGTTGGGGTAAGAGGAGTCATTTTTAAAGACCATACCTGATAGACCATTCCCCGGGGTGGAGTTGGAAGATCCTGTGCATCAATATAAGTAGTATTGGTGTTCTTATCCCAGTACGCAGTGGCATAAGCATCTGGAGCTACAGCCTGTCCCGCTAATGGTATTCTAATGATGTTCTTGTCGCGTAGAACATTAAGTAATTTTGTAGTTTTCTCTGCATTATCCCTTGAACTGGCAATTTGTGATTCCATTTGAGCTTTCTCCGCCTGCAAGGCCTGTAAATTGGCTCTTAAATCATTATTTTTGTTGAAGAGCGCAAACAATCCGACCAAAAACAGAAGCGATGCTGCCCAACCTAAGTAGGCTGCCCAATTTGTACTTGGTTTCTCAATGGGAATAACTTTGGGATTACCTGAAGAAAGTTTTAATTTCAGTTTTTCTAAAACATGCTCAGGGTTATATGGAGCTACCGAAGAGGAAAGTTTTAAAAGTGAATTTTCGATCTCTTCTACCTCCTGCCGTACTTCAGGATATTTTTTTAAGACTTTGCTTACTTCTGCGCTTTCAGCAGCACTAAGTGCTCCATAAACATAGAGCTCTAAGATTCCTGAAGATATATATTCGTGTATGTTGTTCATATTATATTACTGTTGATCTCAATTTATCGATACAAACCCTGTTACGAGTTTTAACCGTTCCTAATGGCATAGCTAGTTCTTCTGCAGTTTCTTTTTGAGTGAACCCTTTAAAAAAGAGCAAGTCTATTAGCTTTTTACAAGTTGGTTCCAGTATGTCTAAATATTTCTGTAGTCCTATAGCATCCAGCTTACCGGAAGTATTGGACTTAGATTCTAATATATCTACGAAATTATCACTCTTAAGGTTTAAGCGCTTGTTCTTAAAATCTTTAGATCGAATCTTATCTATGGAAGCATTTCTAGCAATGTTTAACACCCAAGTGAAAAAACGTCCCTTTTCGGGGTTATATGATGAAGCATTGTTCCATATCTTCATGAAAACATCCTGAAGTATTTCTTCTGATACTTTTTCATCTTTCGTAATACTGAATATTATCCCATATGTGCTTACAGAATAGAGTTGATAAATTCTCTCAAAAGCTCTTTCGTTTTTCTGTTGAAGTTCAGCAATTAATTGGTCTTGTTGCATATAATATAATTGGACTTAAAAATATGAAAATAATACTGTAATAAACAAAAGCAACCCAAAGGCTGCTTTTGTTTATATAATATGTAATAAATGCTTAAAGTTTAATAACTCCGCATCCAACTCTTGTTCCGGCAGCCCCAGATGGTTGAGATGTAAAATCATCTACTCCATCATGTACTATAATTGCCTTCCCTACAATGTTTTTTGTTTCATCATCACAATCAATACACCATTGGTCGGTAGTCATAGTAATGGTACCATTACCATTGGCATCTACTTTAAAGTTACCAATATCGCCTCTGTGGTACCCATCAGGATCGCCCCATTTTCCGTGCTTTTCAAAAGTTGGATTCCAGTGTCCGCCAGCAGAAGAACCATCTTTCGCAGAACAATCAGCACTTTCATGAATGTGAATAGCGTGCATACCTTCTGCAAGTCCATCAATTATAGCTGTCATGGTCACTTCTCCATTTTCTTGTTTGAAAACTACATTTCCTGAGAGCTTACTATCGCTTTTAGGATCTAGAGTAACCTTTATCTTTTTTACTTCTTCTTTCTTAGTTTCCTGAGTCACCTCAGTGTCAGAAGTTTTATCAGCTTCTTTTTCCTTTTTTTCGTTTTTACATCCTATAATAGCAAGGGATGCGCAAAATAATAATGTTAAACTTATACGTTTCATAATTTGAATTATTGGTTAATTACATTAGTACCTCTAAAGTAATTTGAATAGCATGAAACACCAAAGATTTAAGGATTGCTTAACACATGGCAGCATTGGTGTTTTAAAAAGAGGAAGCCTTACAGTGTATCATTTTTTAAGCAATGTGGTAATGATTTGAGTAGGGCTATGTAATGTTTTATGAACAGGACATTTGTCTGCTATTTCTAACAATCGGGTATATTGTTTTTCATCAAGATCGCCCATGATCACTAATTTCCTTTTAAAAGTATCTATTTTAGCAGTGGTGTCATCACAATGATCACAGTCTGAGGCGTAATCCTTGCTATAGTCTATATGTGTTTCTACCGAGTGGATTTTCCATCCTTTTCTTCGTGCATACATTTGAATGGTCATGGAAGTACAGGCCGCTAATCCAGCCGACACATATTCATATGGATTAGGACCAAAATTATTTCCTCCCACACTTATTGGTTCATCAGCAATGAGCCTGTGTTCTCCTGATTGTATGTGTGTAGTAAAGCCAGATTCACCTAAATAAGCCGCTACATCGTGTTTAGATTGAAGGGATACGGTTTTAGGCTTATCAATATATCTCATAGCCCAAGAACCAATTAGTTCTCCAGTGTATTGTGAATCTTCGGTTTGTTGTAATAAATGGTCGGCCCTATCTAGAGATATAAAACTTTTTGGATGTCGGGCAGCAAGATATAGTTCTTCTGCATTTCTAATTCCAACTATTGTATCTTGTGGGCTATGTAGTAACAGCAAAGCAACTTCAGTATTTGGCAAAATATCTAAAAGTTGTTTGCTCTCCAGATCGTCTAAAAACTGTTTCTGAATATAAAATGATCGTCCCCCGATATTTACAGAAGCTCTTCCCTGGGATTGAATCTCCTCTATATGCTTTTCAATTAAATTTTGTACATGGGTAACTGAGGCTGGAGCGCCAATAGTTGCAACGGCTTTAACCGATTTTATTTTTTTGGCAGCAAATAGAACGGCAGCCCCGCCAAGAGAATGTCCCACCAACATAGTTGGAGCTTTATATTCCCTTTCTAAAAAATCAGCAGCCGATAATAGATCTTCTACATTGCCCGAGAAATTGGAATCCTCAAACTCCCCATCGCTTTCGCCCAAACCTGTAAAGTCAAATCTTAGCACACCAAATCCCTTAGAAGTAAGTGCTTCGCTAATATTTTTAACAGCGAAATAATTTTTGTTGCAGGTAAAGCAATGTGCAAATATCACAAAGTTATGCGGTTCCTGATCTATGGGTAATTCTAGTTTTCCATGTAAACTGTGGCTGTCTTTATTAGTAAATGTTACTTTAGTTGAACTCATTTTTAAATTTGTTAAGGAGTATATTCAGTTTGCGGAAATAATAGTTTTAAGAGCTATTCGATAGGTGAAGGAACTGCAATTAGCAATTTATTAGGGGAGATTTGAGCTTCAACTTCACACACTTCCCCTACATATTCACCGTCAATTTGGAAGGCCACAGGAGTTGTACATCTTATCTTAGCCTGAGTTGTCGAGATAATCTCTACAAAATCGGATCCTAATTTTGCATTCTCACTTAAGGTTTTGAAGATCTTAATGAAATTCAGTTTTTTAAACACCAAAATTTCAAATTTACCGTCATTCATTTTACCGGTAGGATTAACATTGGCCCCGGTTCCGAATTTATTGGCATTAGCTATAGCTAAAAGAATACCTTTTTTATAAACCGTCATGTGGTCTATTTCAATTTCGAAATTAAATGGAAAGTTGGAGTGAAAGAGCGTAGGTATCGATTTTAGGAAATAACCTAATTTCCCACGAATGCTGGCATGTTCATAATTTTTAATGAGTTCAGCATTAATTCCCAGGTCGGCAATATGCAAACAGGTTCTTCCGTTAATTTTGAGGACATCCATTTCCAAAATATTATCACCTAAGGCAATTTTTAACTGGTCTTGTAATTTAGGAGGTAATTTTAAATTAACAGCTAGGCCATTTGCGGAACCGGCGGGAAGTATTCCTACGCTTATTTTGTGGCCATCCAATACCTCGGCAACCAATTGAATGGTACCATCGCCACCAACCACCAGGATATGGTCGGGTTGAAAATCTTCAATCATTCTTTTGATTTTCTTCTTATCCTTTTTTCCGGTAGTTTCATATAACTCTAGCTGTAAACCCCTTTTTTTAATTTCAGCTTTAACCGTAACCAGCATAGTACGCTTATTAAGGCCTCCGGAAATGGGATTTACTACAAGTAAAATCTTATTTTTTATTTTCATTGATTGTAGATTGTATTTAAAATTAAGTAATTTGGAACAGAAGTATCGTTAACAAAACCTCAATTGATAAAATTTGATTTAAAGCTATATCGCGGATATCTCAACGACAAGAACTTAGTTGTTTTTGGACATGTTTTTAAATCGTGGGCACCAGATAAGTATAGAACCGATCAACGCGGAATAAAGCATGCGGTTTCTGTTATTCAGATGTTCAATATTAGTCCTATCTCCAATATAAAAGTTGAATTGCAATTCAAAAACTCAACCGTAACAACAAAAACCTTAGCCGATGGTTATTTTAGATTTAGTATTCCTTTTGAAGAAGAACTGGAAAGCGGTTGGCATGAGTATAAGGTGAAATGCGAGTTTAATAATATTGGGGTTGTAGAAGTGGGAGAAGTTCTTAAGCCGTTTGAGAGTAAATATGGGATTATCTCAGATATCGATGACACCTTTTTAATTTCCCACAGCGACAATGTACTTAGGAAATTATATGTAATGTTGCTTAAAAATATCAATAAGCGTAAAGTTTTTGCAGATGTGGTTATGCATTATCGCGCTTTAAGTTCTTATGGCCAGGAAAAAGATACAGCCTTTAATTCTTTTTTCTATGTATCCAGTAGTGAATGGAATTTATACGATTTTATAATGAAGGTTGCTCAAATTCATGAATTACCAAAAGCGGTTATTAAATTAAAAAAGATCAAAACCGGTGTTGCAGATTTTCTGTTTACAGGAAGAGGCAGCCACGATCATAAATTTGAGAAAATTAAAGATATAATTTCCTTTTATCCTAAGTTGCCTTATGTGCTGTTGGGAGATGATTCTCAAAAAGACCCAAATATCTATGAGCGTATTTGTAAGATCTACCCATTAAATATTCAGGCTGTTTATATTAGGCAAACTTCCGACGCTCCCAAGAAAGCAACACAGGAAATATTAAAGAACCTAGAAGATATGGGGGTTAAGATATGTTATTTTGAACACAGCGAAAAAGCCATTCAGCATTCCAAAGAAATAGGCCTCATTTAGATAGTAAACTTTTCAAGTTTTCAATACCATTTCTAAAAACAAAACTATAAGCTAAGGCGTATATTTGCGCCAATGCTAAACCGCTAAAAATCCTCACTTTTGAAATTATTAGATTTTATACTTCTACAGGTTAAACTGCCTGTAAGATCTGTAACAAACACTATAGAACTTCTATCCCAAGATGCTACAATTCCATTTATTGCCCGGTATAGAAAAGAGCATACGGGCAATTTAGATGAAGTGCAAATTGAAAGCATTGCCAATCAGATCAAATTATTTCAAGATCTTGAAAAGCGAAAAAAAGCAATTCTGAAGAGTATTGAACAGCAAAATGCTTTATCTGATGAATTAAAATTAAAAATCGGGAAATCGGTGAGCCTGATAGAGCTAGAGGATTATTATTTGCCTTACAAAAAGAAAAGAAAAACCAAAGCTGATGCGGCAAGAGAGAATGGATTGGAACCTTTGGCCAAGATCATCATGGCGCAAAATCAATCAGATATAAAAAGATCTGCTGAAAGATTTGTCAAAGGAGATATAAAAAATATAAATGAAGCTATAGAGGGTGCTAAATATATAATTGCAGAGTGGATCAATGAACATAAATTAGTTAGGGATAAGCTTAGAAAATTATTTCAAAGGCAGGCCAAAATCGTATCTAAGCTTGTTAAAAAGGAAAGAGAGAATGAAAACGCTCAAAAATATAAACAGTATTTCGATCTGGAGGAGACACTTTACAAAATGCCCTCTCATCGATTTCTCGCCTTACACAGAGCAGAAAGTGAAGGTTTTGTAAAGCTTAAAATAGAAGTAGAAACAACTACGGCTCATCAACAAATAGAGCATATTATTTGCAGGGCAGGTAATTCCCCATCTCGGTATATAGTGGAGGCCATTGAAGATGCTTATAAACGTTTGTTAAAACCTTCTTTTACGAATGAAATGATTACTGAAGCTAAAAAGAAAGCCGATGCAGATGCAATTAGGGTGTTCGCTTCAAATTTGGAACAACTATTAATGGCCTCGCCATTAGGAGGAAAGCGAATTTTAGCTATAGACCCCGGATTTCGTTCAGGATGTAAGGTGGTATGCTTGGATGAACGGGGAATGCTGTTGCATAATGAAACTATTTTTCCGCATCCTCCGCAAAAGGAGATGAACATGGCGCTCAAAAAAATTAAATCATTAGTAAATGCTTATAATATTGAAGCCATTTCTATTGGAAATGGAACAGCATCTAGGGAGACAGAATTTTTTATAAAGAAAGTGTCATTTGACAGAGATATATCAGTTTATATAGTAAATGAGGCCGGAGCTTCTGTGTATTCAGCATCGAAGATTGCTCGCGACGAATTTCCCAATTATGATATTACCGTTAGGGGGGCAGTCTCAATAGGAAGAAGATTGAGTGATCCGTTAGCAGAATTGGTGAAAATAGATCCGAAATCTATTGGGGTAGGGCAGTACCAGCATGAAGTAGAACAATCAGCACTAAAGGAAAAACTGGATACTGTAGTCATGAGTTGTGTTAACAGAATAGGTGTCAATGTTAATACGGCTAGTAAGGAGTTACTAGCTTATGTTTCCGGGATTGGACCTTCAATAGCCGATAATATTATCACTTACAGAAACGAGGAAGGAAATATTGTTAGTAGAAAGCAGTTATTAAAAGTTCCTCGTCTAGGAGAGAAAGCTTACGAACAAGCTGCTGGATTTCTAAGAATTAAAAATGCTAAAAACCCTTTAGATGATTCTGCCGTTCACCCGGAGAGCTACCAGGTGGTAGAAAAGATCGCAAAGGATAAAAAAGTGAAATTAAAAGAGCTCATAGGGAATAAAGAAGTGCTTGAGAAAATTGATCTATCAATTTATATCACTGATGATTTGGGATTACACACTTTAAAAGATATTGTAAAAGAATTGGAAAAGCCGGGAGTAGACCCTCGAAAAGCAATAAGTAATTTTCAGTTCGATCCTACTGTGAAAACTATTGAGGATATTAAAATTGGTATGAAGTTACCTGGAATAGTCAATAATATTACCAATTTTGGATGCTTTGTAGATATAGGAATTAAAGAAAGTGGGTTAATTCATATTTCAAAATTAGCGAATGAATTTATTAGCGATGTAAATTCGGTGGTTAAATTAGGACAAGTACTGGAAGTTAGTGTTGTTGATGTTAATGTGGAAAGAAGAAGGATACAGTTATCTTTGATAGATTAATAAAAAAGCCTGAGAATTTATCTCAGGCTTTTTTATCTGAAAGTATAATTTCTATCTAAAAGTTCCCGAAGGAAAAACCACAGGACTTTCGTGCCCGTTCTTTCCGACGGTGGCAATTCCAAAGAAGAAATTGTCTATTACAATTCCATTTAACGTGAACTGGTCTACATCTCCCACAAACCTCGAGTATTGCCAGTGTGGATTAGTTGTATCCCTCCAATATATCTTATATCCTGCAACATCTCCTTCAACTTTTTCCCATCTTAATTTGGTTGATGCTTCCACGATACCGCCAATCTCTACATTGTTGGGAGCAGGTGGTGCCCAGGCCAAACTTGCTAAATTAATAGCGTTTACGCTGGTAAGTTTGGCAGCATAATCAAAATTAACACCTTCGATAACGTCTCCGTATTTTATCCCATTTTCTATGCGAATATTCTGGTGCTGACGATTGTAATTTTCATGGGCCTCCATGATACGTACCCCGGCATAGCCCAGATCATTGAATGAGCGGTGATGCCCCCCTCTTCCAAACCGGTCTAATCTGTAGATCATCATAGGGTTCATTTCTGGCATATATGCTTTAGTGGTCTTGTAAATATATCTAGCCAGTTGCCTAGAAATTCCGTCTACTTCCCCTCCGTAATAACGACGCATATTACGTTCTCTTTCGGTTTCGGTGGGAGGAACTGGTTCAGAAAAAATCCTGAAACTTCTGTTGTCTATCACACCATCTACTCCCTCGATATTCCCTATCATATCATTGTTTAACACTCCAATAATTTCCCAATTCTTGTTTTTAGCATATTGTGCAACTCCCTTTCCTCCAAACAGGCCTTGCTCTTCTCCGCTAAGCCCCACATAGATAATACTGTTTTCAAATTTATATTTAGAAAGCACCCTAGCCGCTTCAATGGAACCGGCCATTCCACTTGCATTATCATTTGCACCTGGAGCATCGTTCGTAAAATCACTTCCATCAGAGTTTCGAGAATCTATATCACCACTCATTATTATATATCGATTGGGATATTTTGTTCCTTTTTGAATTGCAACAACATTTACAATCCAGGCTTCCTTAGGGATTCGCTCCCCATCTTTAGGTGTTACAAAATCCTTTTGGTAAAATACCTCCAAGCAATTTGAGCAGTTTGAAGATATTTTGTCAAATTCAGATTTTATCCATCTTCTCGCTGCTCCAATACCACGCGTATTGGATATAGTATCACTAAAAGTGTTCCTGGTTCCAAAACCTGCTAATTTTCGGATATCTGCTTCAATTCTTTCAGAAGAGACGTTGTCTATAATGTCGTAGATTCTCGAATCGCTTTGCTGGGCGGTTGCAGAAGAGATGGAGGTAAATGATAGGATGCTAAATAGTACTCCTGAGGAGAGAAAGTGTAATTTCATATATTTCTTTTTTAAAGCATTCTAAAGTACAGAAAGTTTGGCGGTTCCCAAAATTAGCATTTTTGATTTTAAGGCATAAAAAAACCCCGATGTACATCGGGGTTTTTGAACTCTAATAACCAGTTTAACTGGCTTTCATTTCGTGTATTGCAGCTTTCGCTTCATTTACCTTTTGCTCTGATGTAGACTTAGATAAATTCGCTTTTGTTTTAGCTTTTACAGCCTCTACTTTATGACTTAAATTATCGGCAAATTCATTGAATTTTCCTTTAGCGCCTTGTATGTAGTCTTCACTGGTATCGGTGATTTGTTTTCTGGTATCTTTTCCCTTTTTAGGGGCAAATAATATCCCTAACGCTGCTCCTGCTGCTGCTCCTGATACTAAACCTACTAACAATTTTCCTACTTTCATAATTATGTTTTTATTTATTGGTTTTACAAATATTCTATTGTAAATGTACTTTTAATAAGTGGTTTAGATATATAATTCTAGTTAAGCTTGGTATAAAATTTTATAAGAATTGCTAAGAAATTTAACACTTGTAAAAAATCAATTTAAGTCTCCATATCACATTATTAAACTTGTAAAAACCCCCTTAATAAATCTCTTACTTTTTTGGTGTTATTTACATAATAATTGGCGCTGGTATTCTTTAAACCTACTTTTACCGTTACAGCTTTATCAGGCAACTCTTTAAATAAATATTCATCAGTCCAATCATCTCCAATAGCGAATATAAAATCTGTTTCCTTTCTTAAAAGAAATTTCGTAGCGGCCTTTCCTTTATTCACTCCACTACTTTTAATTTCCAGAACTTTATTTCCATCTAAAACGCTTAAGCCATGATTAGAAATAAGATCTTTTAATACGGTAGAAAGTTCATTAGCCCGTTTTTCTCCAAGATCGGGATCTGCTTTTCTGTAATGCCATGCAAGGGAATAGTTTTTCTCTTCTATGAAACTTCCTGGAGTTCTGTCTACAAAAGCTTCAATAACCGGACGTATAGATTCCATCCAATCGTTCCTTACATTTTCATTAAGTCTCCACTCCTTATTAGATTTTAATGCCCAAACTCCATGTTCTGCAATTAATTCTACATCAACTTCTTTCCACCAGGTTCCCAAAGTTTCTTTATCCCTTCCGCTAATAAGAACTACCGTAATATTTTCCATAGCTGCAAGTTCAGTAATTAGTAAGGTAAGTTCTTCATCGGGTTTTGCATTTTCGGGTTTATCTACAAAATCTACCAATGTGCCATCGTAATCTAGAAACAATACTCTGTTTTTAGAGTTCTTAAAGTCAGAGAGTATTTTTTCTTTAATATCTTCAGAGATATGAGTAGCTTTATTACTTTGCCTATTTTCCTGGGTTTTGCTCAATGATTTCATAAAGTCGTTAGCCCATTTCTCTACATCGTAACGTTTTAATCGTTTCTGAAGGAGTTTGTTTCTGCTAATCTGTTCTTCTACAGGCATCTCGATTGCCTGGTTAATAGCATCCGCGATTTGTTCGAAGTTATTAGGGTTAATAAGTATAGCTTCATTCATTTCCTGGGCTGCACCGGTCATTTCACTTAAAATAAGCACTCCTGTTTGATCTTTTCTGCTAGCAATATATTCTTTAGCCACCAAGTTCATTCCATCCCTTATTGGGGTTAACAGAGCGATGTCGCATGATGCATAAAGGTCGATTAAGTTGGTAAATGGCATAGATCTATAAAAATACCAGATAGGGGTCCAGCTTACCGTAGCAAATTTTCCATTTATTCTACCTACTAACGCATCTATCTCTTTTTTCAGTAACTGATATTGGGGCACTTCCGATCGGGATGGCACCGCAAGCATTACCAGACGTATCTTTTCTATATACTGAGGGTATTTTTCCAGGAAATACTCAAAGGCTCTTATTCTATGAGCAATTCCCTTTGTGTAATCTAACCTGTCTATACTGAGAATCAACTTAGCTCCCGGTGCTCCTTTTCTGTGATGATCTAACCTTTGTTGCAAATCTGATTGACTTTCCAACGTGTTTTCGAAATGATTTAGGGCTGCCTGCTCAAATTTGTTATAGTCTATTCCCATAGGAAAGGAATCTACTTTTACCATTCTGTCTGGAAGGCTCACTTCATTGAAATTAACCTGATGCCTTAAGATGCGGCTTACAGAACTTAAGAAATGACGTTCATAGTCGTAAGTATGAAAACCAATAAGATCGGCACCCAGTAAACCATTCAGAATTTCTTCTCTCCATGGCATGGTTCTAAATACCTCATAAGAGGGAAATGGGATATGATTGAAGAAACCAATAATAGCATTAGGACGTTGTTCCCTAACCATATTAGGCACTAGGAGAAGTTGATAATCATGTACCCAGATTTTATCTCCTTCTTTATAATGTTCTAAAATGGCATCGGCATATTTTTGATTTACGCTTTTATAGGTTTCCCAGTGCCATGTTTCCCATTCGGTAAATTCCATGAAATAATGAAAAAGAGGCCAGATACTTCTATTGCTGAATCCATAATAGAAGCCTTCCATTTCCTTTTCGGTGAAATTTACCGCTATACATGCCTGCTCTTTGGCTTTTTGAGAGACTTCATCTATAAGATTAGCGGGGATTTCTTCTGTGGTTAAACCGCTCCATCCTATCCAGATACTATCTCCGTCTCTGTGGAACGATTTTAATCCGGTGGCCAGACCTCCAACACTAGGGGTGACATCTAATTTCCCGTGATTTAATGAAATTTGTAAGGGTAATCTATTGGAAATAATGATTGTTTTACTCATAATATAATGTGAATGCTGTGGTAAGGTTTTGGTTTTTTACTAAATTTCCGAAAATACATTCGTTCCACCATCATTTTTAAAGAATTTTATGATTATATGAAGAATTTAGACTACGGAATAATAGGAAATTGTAAGAGTGCTGCACTGGTTTCAAAAACAGGTTCATTGGAATGGTGTTGTTTACCAAATTTTGACTCGGCAGCGGTTTTTGCTAAATTATTAGATGAAAAAAAAGGCGGAAGCTTTGAATTAAAAGTTACAGAAGATTATAAAATAACTCAGGAATATCTCTGGGGAACCAACATATTAAGTACCATTTTCGATAATGGATCCGATGCTTTTCAGCTAATAGATTTTATGCCTCGGTATCAACGTGACGATAGATCATATTATGCGGCGCCTGATGTTATTCGATTTATCCGATTATTAAAAGGAAAACCTTCATTTAAAACCTTGTATAATCCTAAATTGGATTTTGCCAGGGAGAAGACTTACAATGAAAATAAAGGGAATTATATAAAGAGCTATACTACTGAAGGAAAATATGATTCTCTTTTCCTATATTCAAGTTTCGATCTTGATGCTATTTTAGAACAAAAAGAGATCGAGCTAACCGGGAATGCGTACTTTTTAATGGGATATCACGAAAAATTGATCGAACAATCGTTAGATAGAACGTATCTTAAATACCAGCGCACCAAGACTTATTGGATGAACTGGAGCGAGCATACCACGAAATATAAACACTATAACGAAGAAATATTAAGAAGCGCTTTAGTGCTTAAAGCTCTTACCTTTAAAAAATCTGGTGCTGTACTTGCAGCAGCTACCACATCGCTTCCTGAAACTATTGGAGAAGAGCGAAATTGGGATTACAGATTTTGCTGGATACGAGATGCCTCTATGGTAATTAAAGTAATGGCCGGGTTAGGACATGCTAAATCGGCTAAAGATTTCTTACAGTTTATTATTAACTTAATACCTCATAAGGATGAAAAGATCCAGATTATGTATGGTATTAATGGAGAGAAGAATCTAACCGAACATATATTAGACCATTTAGATGGCTACGAAGGCTCCAAGCCTGTACGTACCGGGAACGCTGCCTATATACAGAAACAGAACGATATCTATGGAATATTGATGGAAGTTATCTATCAGCAATTTGTTCAGTTTGATACTAATCTGGAAAACAGTGAGGAGTTATGGACAGTGGTGAGAGGTATTGTAAATATAGTAGAGGAACATTGGCAGGAACCTGATAAGGGGATATGGGAACTGCGGACAGAAGATAGGCATTTTGTGTTTTCCAAGTTGCTATGTTGGGTGGCAGTAGATAGAGCAGTTAAAATAGGAGAGATTCTTAGAAAGGGGATAAATGATACAAAGTGGATTTCTTTAAGAGCTGAAATATATGATGATATCTACAAGAATGGATGGAATGAAGAGGTGCAGGCATATACGCAATCTTACGGATCTAAAGACTTAGATGCTTCCACACTTTTAATGGAGAATTATGGGTTTATTGAAGCTTCAGATCCTAGGTTTATAAGTACTGTTAAGGCAACAGAAAGGGAGCTTTCTCGAGATGGTTTAATGTATAGATATAAGAATAAAGATGACTTTGGTGAGCCTACTTCATCTTTTACCATTTGTACTTTCTGGTTTATAGATAGTTTATATAAAATAGGAGAAACACAAAAGGCAAAAGAACTTTTCGATAAGCTATTATCCTATAGCAATCACTTAGGATTATTCAGTGAGGATATCGATTTTGAGACGAAGCGATTATTAGGAAATTTCCCACAGGCATATTCACATTTAGCCTTAATTGAAACTGCAACCAATTTCAGTAAAGGAGTGTTACCGCAGGAAAGCGCTGCTGTAGCGTTCTAACCTTCTTTGGTGTCTAATACTAAGCGGGATTTAGGTAAACTATCTGGGAAATTTTCCTTGATGTAAATAAGAAGATGCTCTCTAACATAGACTCTTAAATCCCATGCGGTTGGCGAATCTTTTGCACTCATGAGTGCCCGTAATTCTACAGATTTTTCAGTGGCATTGGTAACTTGTAATACATTCACTTTTTTATCCCATAGAGGAGAACTTTCCAGTAAACGGGTAAGTTCTTCTCTTAACTTTCCAAAGGGGATATCATAATCTGTGTAAATGAAAACGGTTCCCAAAATATCTGATGAATTTCTGGTCCAGTTCTCAAAGGGTTTTTCAATAAAATAAGTAGTAGGAAGGACCATACGGCGTTTATCCCAAATTCTAACTACCACATATGTAAGGGTGATCTCCTCGATCCATCCCCATTCTTTTTCAACTATTACAACATCATCCAATCTAATAGGTTGGGTAATGGCAATTTGAATTCCAGCCAGTAGCGTACCTATGGCTTTTTGGGCTGAAAATCCTAAAATAAGTCCGGCTATCCCAGCTGAAGTCAGTACACTTATACCTATAGAACGTATGTTGTCGAAACTCATAAGTGCAATTCCAATAGATAGTATAATGATTATAAATATGATGATGTTTTCAAGAATCATGAATTGTGTGTAGACTTTTCTGGCTTTCAGATTGTTTTCTGATGTAACATCATATCGGGAAAGCATTCTGTTTTTAAATACCTTTAAAACAATAATAAGTATCCATGTAACACTTAGAATAATTCCTAATATACTAATATGACCAACTAGAATAGAGGTGTATTCAAATCGGAAAATATTACTGATAACCGCAATTTGAGCTAGGAGAGAAGCCAAAAAGATAATTAATGGAACCTTTATTCGGTTAGCGAAATTTAAGGGGAGAATGTTCTTAGGATCCTTTCCAATCTTTTTGAGAATGAAAAAGCTGAGATAAAAACTAGATATCAATAGTATAACACCTGTAATAAGGTATGTCAAGAAATTAGAATTGGTTGAAAGCATAAGGACATATCAAATTTTACATTTTTAAAAAGATACCATTAATTTACGGGTAGCTATAAACATTAAAATTATTTTAACCTATCTGCTTTTCGGAAAGGAGAGAAATTAAAAGCCACCCTTAGTTGGGTGGCTTTTAATATAAATTTTATAAAAACTGTTTAGTTTGCCATTGCAGCTCTTGGCCCACCGCTGGCAAAAACAGTTCTAAGTCTAGATTTTTGACCTTCAGAGAACATGTACATACATTCATCATTCGTGTAATCCATGTAATTCATTGTCATATCGTTTGATCGACAATTAGCAGTTGGATAAGAAGGGCATCCATAATTTGGAGCGTCAGAAGAAGGCGTATCGGCAACGAAATCATCTTGGTTACATCTTCCATCTCCCCAGATATGACGTAAATTCAAGTAATGTCCAACTTCATGTGTAGCTGTTCTACCTTTGTCAAAAGGTGCAGCAACATAACCGGTATTTCCAAAATATTGAGGCCCAATTACTACACCATCAGTAGATGCTGGACCTCCAGGAAACTGAGCGTATCCTAAAATTCCACCTCCAATATTACATACCCAGATGTTTAAAGTATTTGCTGGGGTAACTGGAGGGTAAACAAGTTTTACCTCATCATTCGTTCCCCAAGAAGATTTTGAGTTACTGTAACGGCGAACTTGAGAAAGAGTAAATTGAACTTCAGAATCTGCTACTAATGAAGCGAATTCTGACGGAACACTATTTTTATCGCTATTAGTAGCCCTAAAATCACTGTTTAATATTGAAATTTGCGAATTAATTTGAGCATCTGAAATATTTTCCTGAGAATTACTGTATACTACAGTTACTACAACTGGAATTGTAATTACCCCAAGATTATCGGCTGGTGGAGTAGTACCACCGCCACCTGATCCGGGCTTTCCTTTTCCATTTCCGGAAGATTTGGCTAATATAGAACGAGTTTTATGCTCGATATCATACATTTTTTGATAGAGCTTTTCGTCTTGATTTAATAAGCGGTTAAGATTTTTCATGGAATAGCATTCCTTTGAATTGGGGGCTTTGTTGGTTTCAAGGCTGGCATCGGTGTATACATAAAAATCGCTCATATCTACCTTTTCCTGAGCTTGTTCGGATAAATTGGAAGGTTGTTCTTCTTCACAGGATGTAAACAATAGGGCTAAGGCAGCCATTCCCAAAATTAGTTTTTTCATTTAGTAAGTTTTTATAGGTTTAGTTTGCCTAATATATAAACTTTATTAACATAGTTTAACAAAATGTTATCTTTTGAGTCTTTTTAATGCATATTTCATCGATTAAAGGAAATAAAAAAGGCCACTTTTCCAAGTGACCTTTTTACAATATTTACAATAATCTAGAAACAATACTTGTTTTCGGTAGTAAGCTTATCAGCAATAGTATTTCTTAATGCCACTACGTTCGGTTGATTTTGATACTTCGTGAAGCGTTTTAAGCCCATTAGCATCATTCTTTGCTCATCACCTTCTGCAAAAGATACAATCCCTTCTTTGGCCTTTTGAGTTACAATATCTACAGCATGGTAAAGATACAGTTGAGACATTGCAATTTGTTCTGTCTGCTTATTCTCCCCAAAACGTTTTGCATTTTTCTCAGTTCTCAAAATAGCTGATTCTGCCATATAGATCTCAATAAGGATATCTGCTGAAGCTAATAGCAGTTGTTGGTGTTCTTCCAGCTGAGGTCCAAATTTTTGAACTGCACTTCCAGCCACCATTAAAAATACCTTTTTAAGGTTTTTTAAAATCTCTTTTTCTTCAGCGAATAATTGAGAATAATCTGGTTTATCGAATGATGGAATTCCCGTTAACTCGTTTCCAACAGCAGTAGCCGGACCTAACAGGTCCACATGTCCTTTCATTGCTTTTTTAACTAACATTCCCACTGCAAGCATACGGTTAATCTCGTTGGTTCCTTCATAGATCCTTGAGATACGAGCATCACGCCAAGCCGATTCCATTGGTGTATCTGCCGAAAAGCCCATTCCACCAAAAACCTGGATTCCTTCATCACTACAATTTTGAATATCTTCAGAACATGCTACTTTCAAGATAGAACACTCAATAGCATATTCTTCCACACCTTTCAATTCTGCTTCCTGATGAGAATTTCCATCCTTCATTCTCAAAGCGATCCTGTCTTCAATGTTCTTAGCAGCTCTATAAGAAGCCGATTCACCAACATAGGCAGAAGTTGCCATTTCAGCCAACTTCGATTTAATAGCACCAAATTTCGCAATAGGAGTATCAAATTGAATTCTTTCATTAGCATATTTAACCGATCCGTCTGTTACGCGGCGTTGTGCATCAAGACAGGCGGCAGCTAATTTAATTCTACCAACGTTTAGAGCGTTCATGGCAATTTTAAAACCATCACCTCTTCCTCCTAACATATTCTCTGCCGGAACTTTGGTTTCATTGAAAAACACTTGTCGAGTAGAGGAGGCGTGTATACCTAATTTTTTCTCTTCTTCTCCAAACGTTATCCCGTTAGAAGTGTCCTTTTCAACTATAAAACCTGTAATGTTCTTATCATCCTCAATTCTTGCGAATACAATAAAAAGATTTGCAAAACCCGCATTAGAGATCCACATCTTTTGTCCGCTAATAAGGTACTCCTTACCGTCTTCAGAAAGTACTGCCTTTGTTTTTCCAGAATTAGCATCACTTCCCGCTCCCGGCTCAGTTAAGCAATAGGCTCCAAACCATTCTCCGGTAGCTAATTTAGGTACATATTTTTTCTTTTGCTCTTCAGTTCCATAAAGGGTAATTGGCATGGTTCCAATTCCTGTATGGGCTCCAAATGCGGTGGCTATAGAACCGGTCGCTCCAGAAATATAGTCGCATACAAGCATGGTAGAAACAAAGCCCATTCCAAGCCCGTCATACTCCTCGGGAACAGCAACTCCTAGAAAACCAAGTTCTCCAGCTTTGTTCATTATTTCTTCGGTAAGGGCATAGTTCTTTTTTTCAAACTCTTCCTTATTAGGCCAGATCTCACGATCTACAAACTCCTTTACCGAATCTTTCATCATCTTTTGCTCCTCATTGAAATCTTCAGGAGTAAAAACATCCTCACAATTGGTTTCTTTTACTAGAAATTGGCCACCGCGAAGTAATTCTTTGTTTTCTGTTTCTGTGCTCATTTTTATTGTTATTAGAAAGAGATATCAGTTTCCAAAAAAGCCAATATCTATATAATATTAATTAAAGGTTTAGTTGGTCATTCTTATTTATGAAAGGAATTCGTAAACTCCGGCAGCTCCTTGTCCTGTTCCTACACACATGGTTACCATGGCATATTTATTCTTCAAGTCGCGCTTACGCATTTCATCAAAAATTTGAACAGATAGTTTAGCTCCGGTACATCCTAGTGGGTGGCCCATTGCAATGGCTCCTCCATTCACATTCACGATATCTTGGTTAAGACCGAGTTCTCTAATTACTGCTAATGACTGAGATGCAAATGCTTCGTTCAATTCAAATAACTCTATTTGATCTTGTTTCAAACCTGCTTGTTTTAAAGCTTTAGGAATAGCGTGTACTGGACCTATCCCCATAATTCTTGGTTCTACACCAACGGGAGCATAACTAACCATTCTGGCAATTGGCTCTAAATTGAGTTCTTTTACCATTTCTTCACTCATTACCATTACAAAGGCAGCTCCATCACTCATTTGTGAAGAATTTCCAGCGGTAACACTTCCTCCATCGGCAAATACTGGTCTTAGTTTACCAAGAATCTCTTTTGAAGTATCTGCTCTTGGCCCTTCATCTTTGTTAACTACGTAAGATTTGGTTTGCTTCTTATTATTATCATCCACGTAAGTTTGCTCAATAGTAATAGGAACAATTTGGTCTTGAAACCTATTTTCTTTTTGGGCTTTCAAAGCTTTTTGGTGGGAATTGAATGCAAATTCATCTTGATCTTCACGATTCACATTGAATTTATTCGCCACCGCTTCCGCAGTCAGTCCCATTCCCCAGTAATAGTCTTCGTGACCTTCCTTAGCAAGTTTATAATCGGGAACCGGCTTATATCCTCCCATTGGAATATAACTCATACTTTCTGCTCCTCCTGCAATAATACAATCTGCCATTCCAGATTGTATTTTTGCTGAAGCGATAGCGATGGTTTCTAAACCTGACGCACAATACCTGTTGACAGTCATTCCAGGAACATCTTCTATTTTAAGCCCCATCAGGGAAATAAGTCGCCCTACATTCAAACCTTGTTCGGCTTCCGGCATGGCGTTTCCTACAATTACATCATCAATTCTTTTTTTGTCAAATTGCGGTAATTCATCCATCATATACTGAATGGTCTCTGCCGCCAATTCATCAGGTCTTTTGAATCTGAACACTCCACGTGGGGCTTTCCCCACTGCAGTTCTATATGCTTTTACTATGTATGCTGTTTTCATTATTTTAGATTTTAGATATTAAATTTGAGAGTGAAGAGAGTTTTTATGTATACTTCTTCGCCGCTTGATATTCGTATGGAAATTAATTTCTAAGCGGTTTCCCTTTTTTCAACATATGCTCTATTCTTTCTAAAGTTTTTCTTTCTCCGGTAAGTGAAAGGAAAGCTTCACGTTCAAGATCTAATAAGTATTGTTCGCTTACGTAAGAGTTCTCAGAAAGATCTCCTCCAGCCATTACATAGGCCAGTTTATTTGCAATTTTCTTATCATGTTCGCTAATATATTTACCGGCATACATTTGGTCGGTTCCTACGTAAAAGGCACCTAAAGCTTGTTTTCCCAATACTTTTATATCTGTACGCTGAATAGGCTGAGTATAACCGGTTTCGGCCATTAGTAAAGCGTGCTTTTTAGCAATTGCAAGTTGACGATCTGGATTTACAACAACTATATCTTTTCCTTTTTGTAAGATATTAGTATCGTAAGCTTCATAGGCCGAAGTGGATACTTTGGCCATAGCTATGGTTAAGAAGTGTTCTCTCAACCTATTCAATTCCACATCATCTTTTTGATATGTATCTGAAGCTCTTAGGGTCATTTCTTTTGAACCACCTCCACCTGGAATCACACCTACACCAAACTCTACAAGTCCAATATAAGTTTCAGCAGCAGCAACTACTTTATCGGCATGAAGGGATAATTCGCATCCACCTCCCAACGTCATAGCATGTGGGGCAGCTACTGTTGGGATGGATGAATAGCGCATTCTCATCATAGTATCCTGGAAATATTTGATAGCCATATTAAGCTCATCATACTCTTGCTCTACAGCCATCATAAAGATCATTCCGATATTTGCTCCTACAGAGAAATTTGCTCCGCTATTAGCAACTACCAATCCTTGATAATCTTTTTCGGCAATGTCGATGGCTTTATTCAAACCATCTAATACATCACCACCAATGGAATTCATTTTACTTCTGAATTCCAGATTTAAAATACCGTCTCCAAGATCTTCCAGTACCACTCCGCTGTTCTTGAAAACTTCTTTTGATTCTCTAATATTATCTAGAATAATAAAGGCATCCTGTCCTGGAACTTTTACTTGTTCCTTTTTAGGAATATCGTAATAATAAGTGTTTCCTTCTTTTACAGTGTAAAAACTCTTACTGCCACTTTCTAACATTTCAGTTACCCAAGCTGCAGGAGTATAACCTTCAGCTTTCATCATTTCAATGGCTTTTTCCACACCTATTGCATCCCAAATCTGGAAAGGACCGTGTTGCCAGCCAAATCCTGCTTTCATGGCATCGTCAATCTTGTAAAGCTCATCGGTAATTTCCGGAATTCTGTTAGAAACGTATGCAAATAGGGAAGAGAAGCTCTTACGATAAAATTCTCCTGCTTTATCTTTACCTTTCACCAAAACCTTAAAGCGATCGGCAACATTATCTATTGTTTTGGTAAGTTCTAAAGTTGCAAAAGATGCTCTTTTTTGAGCTCTATATTCTAAGGTGTTAAGATCTAAGGACTGAATTTCACTTGATCCATCTTCTTTCTTTATCTTCTTGTAGAAACCTTGTCCCGTTTTACTTCCTAACCATTTTTTCTCCATCATCGAGTCGATGAAATTCGGAAGGGCAAAAAGGTCGTGCGCTTCATCATTAGGCACTCCCTGATGTAAGCCATTTGCTACATGTACCAGAGTGTCTAGGCCTACTACATCTACAGTTCTAAAGGTGGCAGATTTTTGACGGCCAATTACTGGGCCGGTAAGTTTATCTACCTCTTCAATAGTCATATCCATTTCCTTAACGGTATGAAATAGACTCATAATGCTGAAAATACCAATTCTGTTCCCAATAAAGGCCGGAGTATCTTTTGCTACTACCGATTTCTTTCCAAGGAACTTTTCACCATATTCATTCATGAAATCTAAAACTTCCTGAGAGGTTTGTGGCCCAGGAATGATCTCGAACAATCTCAAGTATCTAGCAGGATTAAAGAAATGTGTTCCACAGAAATGCTTTTGGAAATCTTCGCTTCTTCCTTCAGACATTAAATGAATTGGAATACCTGAGGTGTTAGAGGAGATAAGCGTTCCTGGAGTTCTGTGCTGTTCTAATTGATCGAAAACCTTTTTCTTTATATCAAGTCGCTCTACAACTACTTCAATAATCCAATCTACATTGGCAACTTTTGCGATATCATCTTCTAAATTTCCTGTTTTTATTCGCTTTGCAAAATCAATGCTATATATAGGAGAAGGTTTAGATTTTAAAGCAGCCTGTAACGAGTCGTTAACTAGGCGGTTTCTAACTACTTTATCCTTTAAGGTCAAGCCTTTTTTCTCTTCTTTTTCTGTAAGTTCTCTAGGCACAATATCTAAAAGGAGTACCTCTACACCAATGTTGGCAAAATGACAAGCAATACCGCTTCCCATAATACCGGAACCAATAATGGCAACCTTGTTGATTCTTCTTTTCATTTGTTGTTTTATTTAGTATTTAAAAAAAGCCTCACCCTAAATTAACAAGGGGGAGGCTTTATATATTTATTTTGAATTGATTTCCTGTTTGTAGATCTGTTTGTTTGAAATAAGATCCATAATAGTATTTGCAACTTTAATAAAGGTTTTTAACTCTTCTTCTGAAATAGCTCCTTTTACAGCTTCATCAAACTGAAGAACGACCCCTTTTGAAAAGTCCCGCATCTCTTTCCCAAAATCGGTAAGATATAATAATACACTTCTTCCATCTTTGGGGTTTCTCTTACGAATAATTAAGCCTTTTTCCTCCATTGATTTTAATATTCGGGATAAGCTGGTTGCTTCCATGCCCATCTTTGGGCCTAACGAGGTAGAGGGGGTACCTTTTTCCGGGTCTATACTTAATAATGCAAAACCTGTGGCCATCGTACTACCGGCTTTCCCGGCTTCTTCATTATACATTTTGGAAACTGCCATCCAAGTGGCCCGCAATACATAATCGATGGTTTTTTCTTTCATAATAAATCTTGATGAGATCAAAGTTATGAAAAATTATTATGCATGCATAATAAAAATATGAAATATTTTAAATTCCCAATTAATTCACTTAAAATTACATTAAAACAACAAAAAAACTCCTCTTAGTAGAGGAGTTTAACAAATTCTTAATCTAAACCTTATTAATTCTACCGTTCGTAGATTTTATTGTAAAGTTCTATATATCGCTCTTTGATGTATCTGCGCTTTAATTTCATGGTAGGAGTAAGGGAATCGTTTTCTATGCTCCATACATCTGGGGTGAGTTCAAAACGTTTGATTTTTTCCCAATGACCAAATTTTGCATTATAAAAGTCCACTTCTTCCTGAATACGAGCAATTACTTCAGGATTGGCTATAAGTTCTTCATTGCTCTTTCCAAGATCAAGGTTTTTACGTTGTGCCCATTCTTCCACAAACTCGAAATTAGGCTGAATGAAAGCGGCCGGCATTTTTTCGCCCTCCCCAATAACCATTATTTGTTCAATAAATCTTGATTGTTTCATGGTGTTCTCAATCATTTGAGGTGCCACATACTTACCTCCCGATGTTTTGAACATTTCTTTCTTTCTATCGGTAATCTTTAAAAAACCTTCGGCATCGATCTCGCCTATATCTCCGGTATGAAAATATCCATCAGTGTTTATGGCTTCTCTTGTTTTTTCTTCATCTTTATAATACCCCATCATTAAATTAGGGCCTTTGGTAAGAATTTCTCCATCTTCTGCAATAACAACTTCCACATTGTCTATTACTTTTCCTACTGTACCTATTTTAAAACCGTGGTTTCTTTCATCGTTCACAGCAATTACCGGAGAGGTCTCTGTTAGTCCGTATCCTTCCATAACAGGAATCTCTGCTGCAGCAAAAACTCTGGCAAGCCTTGGTTGTAAAGCTGCACTTCCCGACACAATAAGTTCTATATTTCCGCCTAAACCTTCTTTCCATTTAGAAAAGATCAATTTTCTGGCAAGGCTAAGTCTGGTTTCATACCACCAACCATTTGCACCGTACGGTTCATATTCCAAACCTAATTCAACAGCCCAGTAAAATAATTTTTGTTTGATACCTCCAAGTGCAGTTCCTTTGGCTATAATCTTATCGTATACCTTCTCAAGAAGTCTTGGAACAGCAGTGATTACATTCGGTTTTACTTCCTTCAAGTTGTCACTTATCTTATCTATAGATTCTGCAAAATAAATGGATACACTGTAATACTGATATAGATACAGGATCATTCTTTCAAAGATATGACAAACCGGTAAAAAACTTAGCGCAACAAATTTTCCCATTTCAAAAGGTACTCTTGGAGCACTATTTAAAACGTCGCTTACAATATTTTGGTGTGAAAGCATAACTCCTTTTGGTCTTCCTGTAGTTCCGGAAGTATATATAAGAGTAGCAAGATCAGTAGATTTTACTTGTTTTTTCAGTTTTTCAACCTCATCCTGGTTGCTTTTATCTTCTCCTAAATCAAGAACCTCTGTCCAGTGTTTACAGCCTTCTATTTGGTCAAAGCTATAGACTTCCTTTATTTTAGTATTATGCTTTACGGCATTTAGTTTTTCTAAAACTTCGGTATCTGAAACAAAACAATAGGTAGCCTCACTGTGGTTTAGAACATATTCATAATCTTCTTCAGAAATTGTAGGGTATACCGGTACATTTTGCGCTCCAAGTTGGAGCACTCCTATATCCATAACATTCCATTCATTTCGGTTTGAAGAAGAGATTACAGCAATTTTATCGTTAGGCTGTACTCCTAATCTTAAAAGTCCTCTACTTATAGCATTGGCCCTGTCAATATATTGTTGTGTGGATAAGGTTTCCCAAATACCATTATATTTTGTACCCAGGGCTTTCTCCAAAGGATGATTTTCTAACTGAAAATATGGAAAATCAAAGAGTCTTTTAATTTCGATCATGTGTTTATATGAATATTAGGTTTTTCGCAAAATAGCAATTTTGCAGGCTATTTCAAATCTATTTTTTAAAAACTGAAGGTATATTTTCTTATCTCTTCAATTTTGGTCTTAATATAGTGAATATTATTAATGAGTTTCTAGCCATTCTTTTGCATTTACAAATGCCTGTAACCATGGAGAAACTTCATCTTTTCTTTCTTTTGGATAATAAGCCCAGTTCCATTGGAAAGTAGATCGCTCAAAATGCGGCATAGTTACTAAGTGCCGCCCCGTAGAATCGGTTAACATAGCAGCATTGAAATGGGAACCGTTAGGGTTAGCAGGATATTCTTCATAACCATACTTTCCAACAATATTATAGCTGCTTTCTTCTAAAGAAAAACTGAATTTCCCTTCTCCATGCGCTGCCCAAATTCCTAATTTACTTCCTGCAAGACTTGATAACATTACGGAATTATTCTTTTGAATTTCAACACTGGTAAAGTTACATTCAAATTTATGCGATTTGTTATGCAGCATTTTTGGACGTTGTTGATGCTCTGGATTAATAAGTCCTAATTCAATAAATAATTGGCAGCCATTACAAACTCCAAGCGATAAAGTATCTTCTCTTTTGAAGAAGTTATCTAATGCCTCTCTTGCTTTTTCATTATATAAGAAAGCCCCGGCCCAACCTTTTGCACTTCCAAGTACATCCGAGTTAGAGAAACCTCCTACAGCCGCAATAAATTTAATGTCTTCCAGAGTTTCTCTTCCGCTAATAAGATCGGTCATATGAACATCCTTTACATCAAATCCGGCAAGGTGCATGGCACGAGCCATTTCGCGTTCAGAATTAGAACCTTTTTCACGAATAATAGCTGCTTTTATTCGAGGTTTGCTATTATCTAATTTAGGTAGTTTTCCATCGAAGTTCTCTGGAAAAATAAACTCTAATGGTTGATTTTTATAATTTTTGAAACGTTGAGTGGCCATATCTGTTCCACTCTGTTTCTTATCTAATAAGAAAGAGGTTTTATACCAGGTATCGCGTAAGTCTTCAATGCTTAAGCTGAAGTTATTCTCTCCATTTTTAATTGAAAGTGTTTTTCCTTCAATAGGTGCACCTATTTTAAAGAATTCGATATTGTTTTTAGCTAAGATATCTTCAACTGAAGTATTTTTAGCCTGAAATACTATTCCACAGTTTTCATTAAAAAGCAGCTTTACGCTATCACTTTCATTTAAACCTGAAAGATCCAAATCAGCACCTAAATTGGTATTAGAAAAACACATTTCTAATAAGGTTGTAATCAAACCACCTGAGGCCACGTCGTGTCCGGCAAGTATTAAATCATCTTTAATAAGGCCTTGAATAGTATTAAAGGTAGTGCTAAATTGCTTGGCATCTTTAATAGTTGGAACTTCTGTCCCTATCTTATTTCTAGTTTGCGCAAATGAAGAGCCTCCTAATTTGAAAGTGTCCTGAGACATGTTAATATAGTAGATATTTCCTTCAGGCTGGAGTACAGGTTCAACCACTTTAGTAATATCATCACAATGCCCGGCAGCAGAGATAATTACTGTTCCTGGGGCGAGTACATCTCCGTCTTTATATTTTTGTTTCATAGAAAGGGAATCCTTTCCGGTAGGTACATTTATTCCAAGTTCTAGTGCAAAGTTAGAAACGCCTTCCACAGCGTTATAAAGACGGGCATCTTCACCTTCATTATTACAAGGCCACATCCAGTTTGCTGATAATGAAATAGATTTCAATCCTTTTTCTAAGGGAGCCCAGATAATGTTAGATAAAGCTTCGGCAATAGAATTTCTTGATCCTGCAACCGGATCTACCAAAGCGGAAATAGGGGAGTGTCCTAATGAAGTAGCAACTCCTTCTTTTCCTTTATAATCCAAAGCCATTACTCCACAATTGTTCAGAGGTAATTGTAGTTCACCCGCTGTTTGTTGTTTAGCAACACGACCACTTACACAGCGGTCTACTTTATTGGTAAGCCAATCTTTACAAGCAACGGCTTCTAATTGTAACACATCTCTCAGGTAATCCTGAATGTTCTCTTGAGAGTATTCTAGATCCTTATAATTGCGAACAATACTAGTATCGTTCATGATTACTTTGGGAGAACTTCCAAACATATCTGCTAGAGCTAGATCCATGGGCTTTTCTCCCGTAGTCCTACTTTGGAAGATGAATTTGTGATCTTCAGTAACTTCTCCAACATTATACATAGGAGTACGCTCTCTTTGGGAAATTCGTTGAAGAGTACTTAAATCCTTCTCGGCGATAAGAAGTCCCATTCGCTCCTGAGACTCATTTCCTATTATTTCTTTTGCTGAAAGTGTGGGGTCTCCCACCGGGAGCATATCAAGATCGATATTTCCTCCAGTCTCCTCGACTAATTCACTTAAACAGTTCAAGTGTCCACCTGCACCATGGTCGTGAATAGAGATGATAGGATTCTCTTCTCGCTCCACCATTCCTCGAATAGCATTAGCAGCTCTTTTTTGCATTTCCGGATTGGCACGTTGTACAGCATTCAGTTCTATACCACTGCTAAACTCCCCGGTATCGGCAGAAGAAACGGCGGCTCCACCCATTCCAATTCTATAGTTTTCACCCCCAAGTACCACAATTTTATCTCCTTTTTTAGGAACTTCCTTGATGGCTTGATCTGCTTTGCCATACCCAATTCCACCGGCAAGCATAATTACTTTATCATAACCCAGCACTCTGTTTTCTTCTGAATGTTCAAAAGTTAGTACAGACCCTGTAATTAGGGGCTGACCAAATTTATTTCCAAAATCTGATGCTCCGTTGGATGCTTTTATTAAGATGTCCATAGGAGTTTGGTATAACCATGCTCTTTCTTTAACTTCTTTCTCCCAAGTTCTATCTTCATCCAAACGAGAATAGGAGGTCATGTAAACCGCTGTTCCGGCAAGCGGAAGTGAACCTTTCCCACCTGCAAGTCTATCTCGAATCTCACCACCACTTCCGGTAGCAGCACCGTTGAAAGGCTCCACGGTGGTAGGGAAGTTATGAGTTTCAGCTTTTAGAGAGATTACCGATTCGAAATCTGAATTAATGTAATAATCTGGAATATCTGCAGATTTCGGAGCAAATTGCTCTACTACAGGTCCTTTAATAAAGGCAACATTGTCTTTATAAGCGGAAACGATCTCGTTTGGGAATTCTTCTGAAGTTTTTCTAATGAGCTTAAATAAACTGGAAGGTTTTTCTACACCGTCAATAACAAAAGTTCCGTTAAAGATCTTATGTCTACAGTGTTCTGAATTCACCTGAGAAAACCCAAAAACTTCAGAATCTGTTAGTTTGCGTTCCAGTTTTTTAGAAAGTCCTTCTAGGTAAGAAATCTCTTCGCTACTTAGCGCTAAACCTTCCTGACTATTAAAAGCAGCAATATCTTCAATCTCCAATACAGGTTGTGGTTGTGCATCTACTGTGAAGATATTTTGATCTAAACCTTCGAACTTTTGAGAAAGCATCGGGTCATAATCGTTATAATGAGAATCGATTTCTAAGAATTCTTCAATTCTAAGAATTCCTTTTATTCCCATTGTTTGAGTGATTTCAACTGCATTTGTACTCCAGGGAGAAACCATAGCGGCACGAGGTCCAACAAAAAAATCTGCCAATGCAGATTTGTTTAGAAGTTGAGCGTCGCCAAAAAGCCAGTTTAATTTTGAAATATCTTGAGCTGTAAGAGCCGTGTGAGTTTCTACGGCATAAACCTTAGGGGTTTGAGTTCCAAAAAAAAGGATCATTCTAGGTGATTTAGTGTTGTTGTGTTAGCGCAAATTTATGATTTTTTTAAAAGATTTTCGGCCAATAAAAAATATAAATAATAGGCTAGCTGAATAAGTATTTCCATTAGTAATAATACTTTTAGCGCTCCAAATATTATTAGTAGATAAGTTTTTATACTATTGAAGACGAGGGTTTTGCTTCTAATTTTGAGAACCTATATCGTTAAGGTCCTTATGAGGAACCACATCCCATTCTGCACGAATGTATTTAGAGGAAGGGTTTTTAATGCTTGATTTTCTTCTTAAGATAAGGTCCTTGCCGAAATTTTCAGGACTATTAAAATTTCCAATAATATCGATAAGTCGGTTATTTTTAAACAACCCAATGGGATCATTTCCATTAAAATTAAGGGGGGAGCCTGTGTGCTCAATATCGGCCTCTTCTAATAGTTTGGCTAAAGTAGCTTCCTTGTTTATGATAACATAAACATCATTTGCAGGGATAGTTCCATCTAGATTTAAAGCATCTGTCCATTTCCCGGTACCATTAGCTTGTTTTTTAATACTATATCCATTCAATGCTATGGGTTTATCGGTGAGATTAGCAATTTCTATGGCTTTGTTATTACCCATGTTCCCTTCAACATATTCTGAAAATATGATTTGAATCTCTGAGTTCACTGTATGGTTCTTCTGGGTACTTACTTCTTCTCCTTGTTTGTTGGTGCTCTTCCATCTGTTCTCAGCAGCTTTACTGTCCCAGATAAGCGTTGCAAAATAAGGATTATCAATAAAAGGATTTCTATTTCCCTGGGCTTCCATGATGCGCTCGTTTCGTTGGATTTCCAGATCTGAAACAGGGTCTAGCACATTCCATTTAAGGAACAAATTTAAATTGCCCATATCCTGAAAATTCTCATTATACCTTAAATGCATATACATTATAATTCTGGCTACATCACCTATCCATTCATCTCCCGGATACCAGTTTTTATAATTTACATGTTTGTAAGTTCCTTTTCCGTCTACAAATGAATAATTACTTCTCTTTTTATTTATTTGAATATCTGCGGTTACCAGATTATGCAGGTCGGCTTCAGCATTGCTGTTCAAATAATACTTTGGGTAAACATGTTCTGTATTAAAGGTTTGTTTGGAATAGGAATTAGAACCAGAAGCATGCTCTCTGTTGTTTCTGCTTTCTCCACTATAAAACAGAATTACATTATTAGAATTTTCGGAATCCTTATTGGCATCATAAAGATGATCGTGACGCTCGTAATACTGAAGAAAATTGGAGTGCTTTGATATTGTTAGAACAGAGAGTTGCTCTTTTAATTCTCTTTGTGTTTTTGTGAAGTCAATATCGGCGTAGTAAGAGGAAAGATTAGAAGGAATCTCTATGTTTCCTTCAATTTGATGTGTAGAATTAAAGGCTTCCTCCTGATAATTGCTATTGGGATCAGATCGGCATGAACTTAAAATTAAAAGAATAAAAAATAAGAAGTATTTCCCTTTATTTAATATTCCTTTAATTTTAAAAATCATGATCTAATAATTTTATTTAGCTTTTTCTAATAAGGCCATATAGAATCCGTCATATCCAGATTCACTTGAAAGTACTTTTTTGTCTTTAACAAGTTTAAAATCTTTTCCTTCTTCTCTGTCGAGAAACTGAGCTACCTGCTTTTCATTTTCAGAAGGTAAGATAGAACAAGTTGCATAAACCATTTTTCCTCCGGGTTTAAGGATTCGGGAGTATTGATCTAAAATATCTGATTGTGTTTTCTTGATATTATCAATGAACTCCGGCTGAAGTTTCCATTTTGCATCCGGATTTCGACTTAGTACGCCAAGTCCGCTACAAGGAGCATCAATTAGCACTCTATCTGCCTTCCCGTATAATTTCTTTACAACTTTAGAAGAGTCGATTACGCGGGGTTCGATATTGTGAGCACCAGCACGTTTTGCTCTACGTTTAAGTTCCTTTAATTTATTTTCGTAGATATCAGTAGCTATAATCTGGCCTTTATTCTCCATCAAGGCTGCAATATGAAGAGTCTTACCGCCAGCACCGGCACATGTGTCTACTACCCGCATTCCTGGTTCTACGTCAAGAAATCTCGCTACAAGTTGAGAGGAAGCATCCTGAACTTCAAAATAACCTTTTTGAAAAGCATCAGTTATAAATACATTAGCGCGTTCTTCCAATTGCAGGGCATCGGGATAATCTTTTATAGGTTCAGTTGCAATGCCTTCATCCTTTAAGATGCTTCGTAATTTATCGCGGGTTATATTTAAAGTGTTCACTCTTAGCACAACAGGAGCCTGCTCATTTAAAGCATGAATTTCTTTTTCCCAGGTTTTTTCACCTAATTCTTTTACCCCCAATTCGTCCATCCAATCTGGAATAGACTCCCGGTATTTCCTAATTTGACTTAATTCATCAAATTTTCCTTTAATACGGCGACTTGGTACTGGTTCAAATTGTTTCCAATCGGGTATAGTTATACCTCTTAAGGTTGCCCATACTGCAAAAAGGCGGAACAGGTTTTCACGTGAATATGGAGCCTTTACCTCGGCTATTTCAGAATATAAACGTTTCCAACGTACAATATCATAAGTGGTTTCGGCAACAAAACTTCTATCTCGAGATCCCCAGCGCTTATCGCGTTTAAGAGTGTTCTGAATAACTTTATCGGCATATTTTTCCTGATTAAAAATTTCGGAAAGGGCATCAATGGTTGCAAATACTAAATTTCGGTGTAAGCGCATAGTTTAATTTTAAGGCTGCAAAGGTACTTAAAATTGCCTGCGAATATTTTATATTTGGATCAAATTCTCATAATGAAAGCATTAGTCTCCATATTAGTATTAGTTATTACTGGCTGTGGCTCCAAGGAAAGCCAACAAAAACCATCTTATTACACCTCTGTAGAGGTGCAAACCATATTAGAAGATTCTATTAGTATTAGGGCGATAGAGATAATAGGAAATGACGTAGCGTTTGCAGCAAATAACGGGGTTTATGGCTTGTATAATTCAAAAACCGGAGGATGGAGAAATAATGTACAGAAATACGATACAATTATTCCGGAATTTCGAGCAGTAGCAAGTACTTCTACAGATTTTTTAATGCTTAGTGTTGGAAACCCGGCATTACTCTATAAAACAGGAGAGAAAGGAAGTATGGAATTGGTGTATAAAGAAGAAGATGAAAAAGTCTTTTATGACGCGATGGCTTTCTGGAATGACAAAGAAGGGATAGCCATGGGAGATCCAACGAATGATTGTCTTTCGGTAATAATAACCAGAGATGGAGGTAACAGCTGGAAGAAAATAAGCTGTGATAATTTTCCTAAATCAGAAGAGGGGGAAGCTGCTTTTGCTGCAAGTAATTCAAATATAGCTATTAAAGGTAATAATGTATGGTTGCTTTCAGGCGGAATGAAATCAAGAATATTCCATTCTGAGGATAGGGGAGTGATATGGAAAGTATATGATACTCCTTTATTGCAAGGTGCCCCAACTTCAGGAGGGTACAGCATGGATTTTTATGATGAAAAGAATGGAATAATAGTAGGAGGAGATTACACTAAACCTGATGAAAATACAAAAAATAAGGCCATAACAGCCGATGGAGGAAAAACCTGGACACTAATTAGTAATGGTAAAGACCCCGGTTACAAAAGTAGCGTTCGTTATGTACCCGGTAAAGAAGGAAAGGAAATAATTGCTATTGGTTTTACGGGGATTCATTATACTAAGGATGCGGGTATGAGCTGGGATAAACTTTCTAGCGAAGCCTTTTTTACAATCAGGTTTCTTAATGATTCAGTAGCGTATGGTGCTGGTAAAAATAGAATTGCACGCTTGAAATTTAACAGAGAATAATATCGACCTACGTACACGTATAAAAAAATATTCCGAATGAAGATCATTCGGAATATTCCACTATTAACTAACAACTAACTTAACTATTTAACCTTAATTCTTCCTTTTTCTATCAGACTCTCTGCGCTCTCGGTATTCTTTTAAAAGGCGCTTATTGAAGTCGGCTTCTAATTTATGAAGTCTGATGATTTCTTTTGCAGAGAGAATTTTTTTGAGATCAGAAAAAAGTTCTTTTTTAATTTCATATTCTTCTCTTTCAACATTCAAATACTCTTTTAGCATGTCTTCGGCCTTGGCTTCAGAAATGGGATCAATATTATCCAACTCTATATGCTCTCTTCTATGTAAATCCATTTTCAGGCATTCGTAGCGGTTATAAATAGGCCAAAATTTTTCAGCTAATTTGGTGTCCATATCCAGTTCTTGAGTAATATAGGCTACTTTCAAAGCTTTAATCTTCTCCATATGCTCCTGTCTACTCTTAGTATTTTGAGCATTCACAGAAACTATCAGCAGAAAAAAAGTGAAAAATAATAGGTGCTTTTTCATATAATTTATTCTAGTATTAAAGCGGGATCTTCAACATTTTCATTTAAATATCTAAATACAGCTTCTTCGGAAAGGTTGGAACTGGTCAAATTATCTACAGCGTATCCTTCATCATACATAAAGGAAGATAGCTCGTTTAAATCTAATTCAATATATCCATTGTCTATATAGCTTTCTATTGCCGATAGCTCAACCGAATCAATATTATTCTTATTCAATTGAATGATAAATAAGCTCGATATAAGACCTATAAACATAGCTGCAACAGCAATAGAATAATAGAATTTCTTGGTTTTATGCAAAGGAATAAGCCTTCCTTTTGGCGTAACAATTTTAGATAATACTTCTTCTTCAAGAGAATTGAAGTAATTATCAGGAACATGAAAGCCTGCTTGCCTCTTATAACCATCTAATGGCTTATTATTTGAAGGAATAGCATCTAAAATACGAGATTCAAAGTCTTCAAAATAAGTGTTTGAGACTTTGAAACCAGATTTCTTATGATATATTGAATCACTCTTTTTCATTCAATTATAAGACTAACTTTTTATAAAAAGGTTTAATCGATCTTTAAACTTTCTTTTATTTTTTTTACGGCTAAATGATAAGAAGCTTTTAAAGCCCCCTCACTAGTCTCCAGGATTTCTGATATCTCACGATACTTCATTTCCTGAAAATACTTCATATTAAATACCTGTTGTTGCTTTTGTGGAAGGCCTGCAATAGCCTTCTGAAGTTTTAATTGGATCTCGTCCCCTTCAAAATAAATGTCACTTTCAATATTTTCAACCAAATAATGCTGAAGCTCTTCAGAATTTAATTGTAATCTCTTTGCTTTTTGATTTAAAAATGTGATTGCTTCATTAGTAGCAATGCGATACATCCACGAGTATAACTGACTTTCCCCTTTAAAGTTGTCTATATTATTATAAATTTTGATAAAAGTGTTTTGTAATACATCATCAGTATCATCATGATTTTTAACAATATTTCTAATATGCCAATAAAGACGCTCTTTATAAAGTTGAAGTAACTTTTTAAAGGCCTCGTTTCTGGTAGGTAGCGTTTTTAACTGAGCAAGCAGTTTGGCGTCATCCTTTTTCAATACAGGGGATTATTTACGGGCTAAAGTTATTGAAAGATTATAAGCTGAAGAATATTAATTTCTATAAATTTTTGTAGGAATTTTGTAGGAAAAATAGATATTTACATCGATTAAGTACAATTTTAACAAGATTAAATGCTAAAAATGTTTGGTGGATGATAAAAAGTGGCTATATTTGATATTGTTAATATGATAGAGTCTTTTTTTGCCCCAAGCAGTTAAATTGAATCTAAGTTAGTTTTCATTTTCCCCAAAAATGAAAATTTCTCAAAAATGGATGAACCTACTTCATCCATTTTTTGTTTTTAAAACAAGAAACGCCCGATAAGATTTTTTACTTATCGGGCGTTTTATTTGAAGTGAAACCTCTTTAGTCGAAAGACTGCATCTCCACTAATTTTCTATAAGTCCCATTTTTATTTAATAATTCATCATGTTTGCCTTGCTCTACAATTTCACCCTTGTGTAAAACCACAATAAGATCGGAATTTTGTATAGTAGATAAACGGTGAGCTATAACAATTGATGTTCTGTTCTTCATCATGTTCTCCAAAGCCTTTTGTACGAGTTTTTCGCTTTCGGTATCCAAAGCAGAAGTGGCTTCATCTAAGATCATAATTGGAGGATTCTTTAATACTGCGCGCGCAATGGAAAGACGTTGTTTTTGACCTCCGCTTAATTTATTACCGCTATCTCCAATATTGGTTTCCAGACCTTTTGGAAGTTCTTTTACAAATTCCCAGGCATTTGCAATTTTTAGTGCTTCAATTATCTCATCTTCCGATGCGCCTAACTTTCCTAAAGCAACATTATTTTTAATACTGTCATTAAATAATATAGAATCTTGCGTAACCAATCCCATTAAATTCCGGAGGGAGTATTTTGTTACTTGCTTAATATCATTTCCATCAATTTTAATGCTTCCTGCATTAACATCGTAAAATCTTGTAACCAGGTTGGCGATTGTAGATTTCCCGCTTCCAGATTGCCCCACCAAAGCTACTGTGGCTCCTTTTGGAACAGTTAAATTGAATTTTTTTAATACCAGCTCATCTTCATATTTAAAATCTACATTTTCTATAGCTACTTCTCTTTCAAATCCCACTAAAGAAGTCGCATTAGGTGCTTCTATTAAAGTGGTTGGTGTTTCTAAAACTTCAATAATTCGTTCAGCAGCCGCATTTCCTTTTTTTACGCTATAAGAAGCTTTGGAAATCTGTTTTGCGGGGGTCAAGATATTGTAGGCCAATCCCAGAAAAGCTATAAAGGCTGCGCCGTCCAGGGTACCTTCAACTAACACCATATTACCTCCAAACCAGAGAATAATAACAATTACAAATATTCCTAGAAATTCACTAGCTGGAGAAGCAAGATTTTGGCGGTTAACCAGCGCGTTTAAAATGGTGTTGAGCCGTGTTGTAGATCCTTCAAATTTTTTCTGAAATTGGTCTTCAGCATTAAAACCTTTAATGATTTTTAGGCTCGATAAAGTTTCTTCCACTATAGATAAGAAATTTCCATTTTCTTCCTGCGCCTGGCTCGACTGTTTTTTCAGCGACTTACCAATCATTGAAATTATAAATCCGGAAATTGGTAAGAATACAAAAACAAAGAGAGTAAGCTTAGCACTAATCATTAACATTGCAATAATGGTGAAGACAATAGTAAGAGGCTCCCTAACAATAAGCTCTAAAATTGAAAGAAAGGAGTTTTGAACTTCATTTACATCTGCTGTAATTCGTGAAATGGTATCTCCTTTTTTCTTTTCTGAAAAATAAGAGACCGGTAAGAATAAGATCTTTCTATAAACAGCATCACGTAGGTCTCTTAGAATACCATTTCTAAGAAATGTAATAAAAAAAGCAGCAAGATATCCGAATAGGTTCTTTAAGAAGAACAACAAAACAACTATCCCACAAATAAACACTAAAGCCGAAACTTCATCTTCGGCAATACGTTGACTTACATGATAGTTGAAATAATCAATAGAATAATCTTTTATGCCAGTTATTCCCTGCCAAGTTGGTAAGGTGTCTATGCGTTCATTTTCACCAAAAAGAATATTAATAACCGGAATTAAGGCAATAAAAGATAATGTGCTAAAAAGAGCATATAGTATATTAAAGACAATATTTAATACTGCATATTGCTTGTAAGGCCTTGCAAATTGAAGGATTTTTTTAAAGTAATTCATTTAATAGGGGTTAATCTACCTGTAGATCAGATTTAATTCTTTCAATGCGCTTTGCTAAAATATTATTCAGTTCAGTGAAATCTTCTGGTTTATCCAGTTCTTGATTTACACTGATGTAGAATTTGATCTTAGGTTCGGTACCACTAGGTCTGGCAGCTATTTTAGTGCCTTCTTCTGTGTAATAGATCAACACATTGGATTTAGGAACGTCCATAGTTTCCTGAGTGTGGTTCTGTACATTTTTAGCAATTGAAGATTGGTAATCTTCAATAAGTACTACTTTTTCACCATTTATTTCGGTTAATGGATTTTCTCTAAGGTCGATCATCATCTGTTTGATCTGGGCTTCTCCATCAATGCCTTTTTTTACTAGTGATATAAGTTCTTCTCTGTATAAGCCATATTCAGCATATAGCTCAATAAGTTTTTTATAGAACGAACTTCCCTGCTCTTTCATTTGAGCTGCTATCTCACAAGCGAGTAGGGTGGAAGTGGAGGCATCTTTATCGCGTACAAAATCACCAACCATAAACCCAAAGCTCTCTTCCCCGCCACCTACAAAATTTAATTCAGGGTGGTCTTTTATCAATTTTGCAATCCATTTAAAGCCTGTAAGTACTTCAAAATATCTTGCTCCGTAACCCTCGGTTACCGCTTTCATCATCGGGGTAGAAACAATTGTAGAGGCAACAAAGGACTTATCGTCTAATTTACCTAGTTTCTTCCACTGGTCCAGCAAGAACCACGTCATTACTAACATGGTTTGATTTCCATTGAGAAGTATCATCTTGTTATCGAGATCACGTACAGCTACTCCTAATCTGTCAGCATCCGGATCTGTACCAATTACGATATCGGCATTTTTTTCTTCTGCTAATTTTAGAGCTAATTCTAAAGCTTCCGGTTCCTCCGGATTTGGTGATTTAACAGTTGGGAAATTCCCGTTAGGCTCAGCCTGTTCTTTTACAAGGTTCACGTTGGTGTAACCTGCGCGCTCAAGAACTTTAGGGTTTATGGTGCTGGAAGTTCCATGAAGCGAGGTAAAAACAATAGTTAAATCTTCTTTTGCTTGTTTAGAAGTATCAAAACTTCCGTTTTTTACCGAAGCTTCAATAAATGCTTCATCCACTTTCGTGTCTATACTATGTATAAGAGATTTATTTCCATTAAAATGGATTTCCGAATAATCCAGTTGCTCAATTTCCTTAATAATCTCAGCATCTTGTGGTGGTACTAATTGTCCACCATCCTGCCAGTAAACCTTATAGCCATTATACTCTGGAGGATTATGGCTTGCGGTTAATACGATTCCGCAGTGACAGTTTAAATATTTTACTGCAAACGAAAGTTCGGGGGTAGGCCTAAGATCTGAAAAAAGATAAACGCTAATTCGATTAGCAGAAAAAACGTCGGCAACAATTTGTGCAAGTTCTTTACTATTATTTCTACAGTCGTAAGCAATAACTGTTTTAAGGTCTTCTCCTTTAAAAACTTCTTTTAAGTAATTGGATATACCTTGAGTATTCTTTCCTAAGGTGTATTTATTGATTCGGTTTGGTCCAACACCCATCACGCCACGCATTCCACCGGTACCAAAAGCTGCATTTTTATAAAAGCTTTCTTCCAGACCAACCGGATCGGTTTCAATTAGATTATTGACTTCCTGTTGTGTGTTTTTATCAAAAGAATCTACAAGCCAGGCTTGCGCTTTTGCTAATATTTCGGGTTTTATTTTTGACATGATCTAAAATTTACTGACAAAAATAAACATTAAAGCGGAAAGGAATTAACTTATACCAGTAGTTTTATTAATAAGATAGCGGTCTTTTTCTCGTTTGCTCCTTAAAATAAGTTCCCCAAGAAAACCTGCAAGGAAAAATTGAGTACCAATTACCATGAGGATCAGGGAGATATAAAACCACGGATTTTGAGTTACAAGAATATTGGGTAACCCGTGGTACATTTTGTAAAGTTTAGAAAGGCCTATCCAGCTGGCGGCCATAAACCCGAAGAAGAACATGAGTACGCCTAAGGCTCCAAAGAGATGCATGGGGCGTTTTCCAAATTTAGATAGAAACCAGATGCTGATTAAGTCTAAAAAACCATTGAGAAAACGCTCAATCCCAAATTTGGTCTTCCCATATTTTCGGGCCTGATGTTTTACTTCCTTTTCAGTGATTTTAGAAAAGCCGGCATTTTTGGCCAGCACAGGAATGTATCGGTGCATTTCTCCGTACACATCAATATTCTTTATCACATTTCTTCGATACGCTTTTAGTCCGCAATTAAAGTCATGAAGCTTTACTCCTGAAGTTTTTCTTGCTGCTGCGTTGAAGAGTTTTGAAGGTAGGTTTTTAGTGAGAACTGAATCATATCGCTTCTTTTTCCAGCCGGAAACTAAATCGAAATGTTGTTCTTCTATCATTTTATATAATTCCGGGATTTCCTCGGGATTATCTTGTAAATCGGCATCCATAGTAATGATCACATCACCTTTTGCTTCCAGAAAACCGGCATGTAGCGCTTGAGATTTCCCGTAATTCCGGTTGAATTTTATTCCTTTTACCGCTGGATTTGTTGAAGATAAGGAAGAAATGATTTTCCAGGAGTGATCTGTGCTACCATCATCTATGAAAATTATTTCATAAGAATAGGAATTGGATTGCATCACAGATACAATCCAATTATATAATTCAGTTAAAGATTCTTCCTCGTTAAGAAGAGGAATAACTATGGATAATTGCATTAAAAGTTATTGTTTGTTAGGATCTTTTTCTCTAAAGATCAATGCTATAATTAGCCCGATCAAAGATAGAAATGCTAAGCTAAATACATAACGTTTTAATTGATTAATGAGTGAAAATTGATTGTCCTTCTCCATTTCCGCTAATGCAGTATTAATATCAGACTCGGGAGCATTGAACTTTTCCATCATTCCACGAGCTGCTTCTATAGAAAGCTCTTTTACTGTTTCTGCAGCTTCGGGATCAATGAAATTAAAAAGAAGAATACTAATTACTGTTGATATTAAAGTTCCAATAAGTATAGTTACAAAATAGGTGGTAAATGCGCTTTTAAAGGAAAAATAGGTTGTTTTAAGCTTTTTAGCTGATTTAACAGCTAATATCCCGATAACAATTAGTAGTACAAAACTGAATATCCCAAACCACCATTCTGTAAATAATGCTAAATTGAAGGCATATGCAACAATGGTAAGGATGGATAAAGCAATACCTAAATAAATTCCATAGGTAACTGCGGTAGATTTTACTGATTTTTCCATTTTAAATTGATTTAATTGGTTAGATAATGGTTAGTAAACAAATATACTAAAACGTTACACATCCTGTTTTCTCAGAATTTATTTTGGGATATTAAAAATTTACTGCTCTTTTAGTTTGTTATTTAGTAATTTTACTTAAATTTGCCACTCGAAAAACGAACACGATTTTAAAGAATAAAGAGATGAAGCAGGGAATCCATCCGGAAAATTATAGATTAGTAGCTTTTAAAGACATGTCTAACGAAGAAGTTTTTATTACTAAATCTACCGCCAACACTAAAGAAACTATTGAAGTTGAAGGAGTTGAGTATCCATTAGTAAAAATGGAAATCTCAAGAACCTCACATCCTTTTTACACCGGGAAATCTAAATTATTGGATACCGCAGGTAGAATTGACAAGTTCAAGAACAAATATGCTAAGTTTAAAAAGTAATCTTTTTTCTTAGTAACTATATAAAGCCTTCAGAAATGAAGGCTTTTTTTATTTAAAAGCTACTTTCTAATTATGTCTGATATCAGTTTTAATTTAAATTGATTATTATATAGTTGAAAATGTTAATGCAGCATCAATTTTAATTTTCATGTATTTTTATATCTAATAAATTAATTTGAAATGAATTATATTTTATTCGATGGTTCCGCAAGAAAGAAATTACTTCCATTTACTTATACGAGACCCGTTGCAGATTTGAGGGTAGGGATTTTAAGCATTCGTGAAAAATGGGAAAAGAATTTAGGCTCTACTACTTCTACGATAACTGAAGATTATCTTTCCGAAAAATGGCCGATGGTAGAAATGCCGGTTAACATCATGATAAATGCTTCTTTTTTACCTACTTCAGAATTGGTGGAGCAAGTAATGAAGTTGCAGCAAAACCAAGCTATATTCTATGAGGAGGATGTGGTGGCATTTTATGCGCTTGAAGATGAAGAAATAGATTTTGATGAGTGTACGCAGATAGAGCTGGAGGGTAAGCCATTTCAAATTGCTCATACTTGGGATTTATTTTCAAAGAATGGGGAAGCTATAAAAGCTGATTTTCAACTACTAACTCAAAATAGGGATAGTGCTCCATTGTCTTCATCTAACAATGTTATTAATCCCGAAAATATATTCGTAGAAGAAGGGGCTAAGGTTGAATTTGCTACATTAAATGCGTCTAACGGGCCAATTTATATTGGTGCAGATGCTGAAATTATGGAAGGAAGCTTAATTCGCGGTCCGTTTGCATTATGTCATAATGCTATCTTAAAATTAGGTAGCAAGATTTACGGGCCTACCACTATTGGTCCATATTCTAAAGTGGGAGGAGAGGTTAATAACTCTGTGCTTTTTGCTAATTCTAATAAAGGGCATGATGGCTTTTTAGGAAATTCCGTTCTGGGGGAATGGTGTAATTTAGGTGCCGATTCTAATAATTCTAATTTAAAGAATAATTATGCTGAAGTACGATTATGGGATTATGAGACAGAGCGCTTTGCAAATACCGGACTTCAGTTTTGTGGTTTGATGATGGGAGATCATAGTAAATGTGGCATAAATACCATGTTCAATACCGGAACAGTAGTGGGAGTTAGTGCCAATATTTTTGGAAGCGGTTTTCCTCGAAATTTCGTTCCTAGCTTTAGCTGGGGTGGTAGCGGGGGAATGTCTACCTATAAGACCGTAAAAGCTTTTGAAGTTGCCGAAATTGTAATGAAACGTAGAAATATAGACTTTACCGATGAGGATAAGGCTATTCTAGAGCATGTATTTGAAGAGACCTCAAAATTCAGAAGAGATTCCTAAGGTTAGTCTTAGTAAACAAATTAAAGTAGGTATATTTGCAGCCCTATTTTTGAAGAATATTTAAAGCTAATAGTAATGAGCAAGGATAAAAAAGTAGCATTTTATACATTGGGTTGTAAGCTCAATTTTTCGGAAACTTCTACCATAGCCAGGTCATTTAAAGATGAAGGTTTTCAAAAGGTTGATTTTTCTGAAAAGGCTGATATATATGTGATTAATACTTGCTCAGTAACCGAGAATGCTGATAAACGATTTAAAAGTATTGTAAAGCAGGCTCAAAAGGTAAATGAAGATGCTTTTGTAATTGCAGTTGGTTGTTATGCTCAGCTTAAGCCAGAAGAATTGGCAGATGTAGATGGAGTAGATATGGTGCTTGGAGCAACAGAAAAATTCAAAATCACCGATTATATTAATGATCTCACTAAACATGAATTTGCTGAAATTCATTCCTGCGAAATTCAGGACGCCGATTTTTATGTTGGAGCCTATTCTTTTGGGGATAGAACACGGGCGTTCTTAAAAGTTCAGGATGGGTGTGATTATAAATGTACCTATTGTACTATTCCTTTGGCAAGAGGGATTTCAAGAAGTGATAAGTTGGAAAATGTTTTAAAGAACGCTGCCGAGATTTCTGCAAAAGGAATTAAAGAAATTGTACTTACAGGAGTTAATATTGGAGATTATGGAAAAGGTGAATTTGGGAATAAAAAACATGAGCATACTTTTTTAGACCTGGTTAGAGCTTTGGATGAAGTTGATGGGATTGAAAGGCTGCGAATATCTTCTATTGAACCTAATTTATTGAAAAATGAAACTATCGATTTTGTTTCGCAAAGTAAAACCTTCGTACCTCATTTTCATATCCCTCTTCAAAGTGGAAGCAATGATATTCTTAAGCTTATGAGAAGAAGGTATCAACGCGAATTATATGTAGATCGTGTAACTCAAATAAAGGAAGTAATGCCTAATGCATGTATTGGGGTAGATGTAATTGTTGGGTTTCCTGGAGAGACAGAAGAGCAATTCTTGGAGACCTATCGCTTTTTAAGTGATCTAGATATATCATATCTCCATGTTTTTGCCTATTCTGAAAGAGATAATACTCTCGCTGCTGAAATGCAGGGAGAGGTGGCTTTAAAAGTTAGAAAGAAAAGAAGTAAAATGTTGCGTGGACTTTCTGCTAAAAAGCGACGTGCCTTTTATGAAAGTCAGATAAATACCTCACATACGGTTCTTTTTGAGAGCGAAAATAAAGAAGGATTTATTCACGGATTCACTGAGAATTATGTGAAAGTTAAAACACATTGGAATCCCGATCTTGTAAATACCCTGCATCAAATTGAATTGAAAAAAATTGATGAAGACGGACTTGTTCGCTTTGAATACGTAGACTCGTCTGTCCTTGCCTAAATATTAATACCAACCGGAAGTAGGTCTTTATATTTTCGTTTATTCTTTCTCATGAATTTTGCGATATCTGGATTTGTAGGAACTACTCTGTCATTTCCTCTTTCTTTTATATAATCCAGCAACTTTTCTAAAAAAGGTTCCATAAATCCTTTCTCTTTTAGCTCTTCCGTTATCACTAGCTTCGTCAGAAATATTTTTCGATCTTGTTGGGAGTATTCTACTTTTACTAATTCCCCTTGAATTGTAGTTTCAAATTGTCTCAGAAAATCATTGTCGGTAATAACCATTTCCTCATCCTTCATTTTCTTATTTTTTTACTTATTACAAACTATACATAAATGGGTACAGAATAAAAACAAACCACTGGCACTGTTTGTTTGCTACATGTTTTGCTTATTAAATGTTATACTTAAAAGAGAACAACCAAAAAATTTAAACTTGATAACCATTGATCAGCCTATTTAAATCTCATTTACTATTAAAGCCGGAAAAAATGCAGTAATTTTGATAGTAAATTTACAATATAACTGTTACAAGTGATGTTATTCCCTTGTTAAAAATGTTTAGAGTGAAGGATATTATCCACGTGTATTTTATGCCGGGATTGGCAGCAAACCCCTCTATATTTGAATATATAAATTTGCCGGAAGACCAGTTTGAAATGCATTTACTTGAATGGTTGATGCCGGAATATAATGAAACTCTGGTTCATTATTCCGAAAGATTGTGTGAGAATGTTAAACATGACCAAGCGGTGCTTATTGGCGTGTCTTTTGGTGGGGTAGTAGTGCAGGAAATGAGCAAATTTCTTAATTTGAAAAGGCTCATAATAATTTCCAGTGTAAAATGTACCGATGAATTGCCAAGAAGGATGCGTTATGCTGCAAAAACCGGTTTGTTTAAAATGATTCCAACAAGTTTATTGAATTATGTAGATCAATTTGAAAAAGTGGCAGTTGGTGACTTTTTAAAAAAGCGCGCTGTATTATATAGAAAATATCTTTCTATAAGGGATGAAAAATATTTAGATTGGTCGCTAAAAAACATGATTTGTTGGAAAAGTGGTAACCCCATTAAAGACCTAATACATATACATGGGGATAAAGATGAAGTGTTTCCAATAAAATATATCAAAGGAAGCATTGTGGTTAAAGGAGGTACCCATATCATGATAATTAATAGGTTTAGGTGGTTTAACAGGTATCTACCGGAGATTATTTTAAATGGGAAGATTAATAATTATAAAGGATAGAATGAAAGTTTTAAAGATTTTATTGATGAGTGTGGGGTTAATTACCGTGTTTGCAATTAGTATTCAGGCAGTTCAGGATAAACCTGAGGCCACCGAAAGTAAAAGTGGTGGTGCCTCTTCAAAATCTACATGCGATTATAATGTTTATGCTCTACCTATGCCAGAAAATTTAAATTTTGCGGGTGAATCGGTGCCTATCGAAAACCCGGACATTTACGAACGAATGGATAGGGAGCTATTGGTAAATACCTACTGGCAATCTAACGCACTATTATTAATAAAGCGCGCGAATAAATATTTTCCTGTTATTGAGCCAATTTTAGCTGAATATGGCGTACCAGACGACTTTAAATATTTGGCAGTAATAGAATCTGGTTTAACTCAGGCAGTTTCTCCTGCACGAGCAGTAGGGTTTTGGCAAATAATGGAAGGTACAGGGAAAGATTATAAGCTTGAAATAAATGATAATGTTGATGAGCGCTATAATATTGCTAAATCCACCAGAGTGGCATGTGAATATCTAAAAAGGTCTAAACAGAAGTTTGGTAGTTGGACTATGGCCGCAGCTGCTTATAATGCCGGAAATACTGGTGTAGATAGACAGTTAGACCGACAAGAGGTGAATGATTATTACGATCTTCTTTTGGGAGAAGAAACGGGAAGATATGTTTTTCGAATTCTTGCTTTAAAAGAGATAATGAGTCATCCTGCTAAATATGGATTGAACTTTACTAAAGATCAACTGTATGAAAACATTCCAACCTATAACGTACCGGTTGATACAGCAGTTTCAAACTTTGCTGCATTCGCTAAAAAGTTTGATATTAATTATAAAATACTAAAAATTCATAACCCTTGGTTGCGTGAAGCAAATTTGAATAATAGTTCAAGAAAAAAATACATGATTGAAATTCCTGAGAAAGGATATTATAAATAATTAATTATGAAACTAAAAAAAGGGATTTGATTTTATCAAGTCCCTTTTTATTTGGTAATATTTAATAATAAAGAAATCAATTTGCGGCAACAGGGTCCTGTCGGGTTCCGAAAGAACGTTTATTGCCAAGTAAATAATTGGTAATTCCATCATTTATAGAATCGTAATTTAGACTAAAAGATTCATTGAAACTTATTCCGTAGGCATGGGTAACACCACGTTTAATATCTAAGATCTTTTTGTCCGTATCTATTAAGAAAGTTGTAGGAAGGCCTAAGGAGTGCTTTAATTTGCTTATAACATAGGAATCTTTGTTAGTTAGCTCATTTACGTACACTACCTTTATATTTGAGTTATATGATTTCGCCATTTTTTTCGTGATTTTCTGATTATCCCAAAAAAGTATAACGAAATCCACTTGATCTCCGTACTTATCTGCTAATTTATTTATTGCTGGAATCTCTCCGTCTGATGTTACACACCATGAAGCATAAGTAATGAGATATATCGGTTTCTTGAAATTATGTAAACTAATCTCCTTACCATTCAGTTTATTGAAGCTAAAATCATCCATATAGCTTCCATTCAAATTATAATTTATAAGGGAGTCAAAAAGATGTTGCGCTTTAATATAATCTCGATGCTCGTATGCAATTTGAGCCATCTTATCATATTTAGGTAAGTGCATGGAAAGAGCATCAGAGAAAAGAATTTTCTTTTCTTGCTGTGCAAAGGCAGGTAGCCCAAGATTAAAAATTAATAATAAAAGTAATAATCTAATCATCTCTCTTTCTTAACTATTATAAAGTTAATCAAGAAAGAAGTGCTAGTGAAAATTATTCGTTGAAGGACCTAAATATTAGTCCAAAGGAGGGGTGTTTTAAAATCCCATGAAAAAATTAACAATGAACAAAAAAGTTAGATCTTTTTCATTTGTTGTTTCATCATCTGGATTTGCTCTTTTAACATACCGTGCTTATCTAATTTTTTCGCTTCGGTAAGTAAAATCTGTGCTTCGCGTTTGCGTCTCTTTGTCATTGCAATACCTGCCAGGTTTAATTTAGCCATTGCAAGATCCTGATCCATGGCAAGTCCTAATTTAATTGCCTTTTTGAAATACTTTTCAGCTTTTGTAATATTAGTTTGGGAAAGCATTAGGCCGTGTAGATACCAAAAATACCCTTGCTGTTTTGTGGTAAGAGCAGCTTCGGGATTTTTAATTTTATCTAACCATTTCTTAGCACCCGGAAAATCCTGTTTTCTAAGCCTTAAAAAAGCCAGCAGGATCATTTCATTTTTATAATATAAGAAGACAAATATAAGAGAGAGCAGGATATACATAATCCCATTTCCAATATTACCTAAGTAAAATTGCCAAATGGCTACTGCTATTATTATTCCCGCTAAAACTAATTTGATATTTTTGTTGAACATGCCGCTTCTTATTTTTGAAGGCGCAAAGTTAATAAAAACAATTCAAAAATATTTTAATTTAGTGTTTGGAAGAGATAAAAGTCTTTGTATATTTGCCCGCAGTTTTAAAGAAAGGTTTAAAACTATTTAAACTAAGGATTCCACAGAAGAAAAGATAATTAAAATGAAAAGAACGTTTCAACCATCTAAGAGAAAAAGAAAAAACAAGCACGGATTCAGAGAGCGCATGGCGAGTGTGAACGGAAGAAAAGTGTTAGCTAGAAGAAGAGCTAAAGGAAGAAAGAAATTATCTGTATCTTCGGAGACCAGACACAAACACTAATGAGAATTAGTTTCTAATATATTAAGGTGTTACTTTTATAAGTAACGCCTTTTTTTATACCCAAGCGGTTCCTACATTTATACAATCAAAAAATTACCTCTTTAAAATGCCAAAAAACAATCAAATTAAAAGTGTTTTAATAATCGGTTCAGGTCCTATTGTAATTGGACAGGCTTGTGAATTTGATTATTCCGGTGCTCAGTCACTAAAATCCTTAAATGAAGAAGGAATTGAAACTGTATTGATAAACTCCAATCCGGCGACTATCATGACAGATCCTTCCATGGCCGATCATGTTTATTTAAAACCACTTACAACAAAGTCTATTGTCGAGATTCTAAAAAATCATCCTAATATAGATGCAGTTCTTCCAACCATGGGTGGACAAACAGCCCTAAATCTTTGTATTGAAGCCGATGAAAAGGGAATTTGGAAAGATTTCGGTGTAAAATTAATTGGGGTTGATATTGATGCCATAAATATTACAGAAGATCGTGAGAAGTTTAAGCAACTAATGGGGAAAATTGGGATACCTGTTGCGCCTGCAAAAACAGTAACCTCATATTTACAAGGAAAAGAAGTTGCACAGGAGTTTGGTTTTCCATTGGTAATTCGTGCTTCCTTTACCCTTGGAGGTAGTGGAGCTGCCTTTGTACACAAAGCTGAAGATTTTGATGAATTGCTTACCAGAGGTTTGGAAGCATCTCCAATACATGAAGTACTTATAGATAAAGCTCTTTTAGGTTGGAAGGAATATGAACTGGAGCTACTGCGCGATAAAAATGATAACGTTGTTATTATTTGTTCTATAGAGAATATGGATCCAATGGGAATTCATACCGGAGATTCCATCACTGTTGCTCCTGCAATGACGCTTAGTGATACCACCTATCAGAAAATGAGAGATATGGCCATCAAAATGATGCGTAACATAGGTGATTTTGCAGGTGGTTGTAATGTGCAGTTTGCGGTAAGCCCCGATGAAAATGAAGATATTATCGCTATCGAAATTAATCCGAGAGTTTCAAGATCATCAGCGCTAGCTTCAAAAGCGACGGGGTACCCAATTGCTAAAATTGCTACTAAACTTGCAATTGGTTATCATTTAGATGAACTTGAAAATCAGATCACAAAATCAACTTCTGCTTTATTTGAACCGACTTTAGATTATGTGATTGTAAAGATACCTCGATGGAATTTTGATAAATTCGAAGGAAGTGATCGAACGCTTGGTCTTCAAATGAAATCGGTAGGAGAAGTGATGGGGATTGGAAGATCTTTCCAGGAAGCCCTGCACAAGGCCACTCAATCTTTGGAGATAAAAAGAAATGGATTAGGGGCCGATGGTAAAAGCTATACCAATTACGAGCAAATTATAGATAAACTTACCCATGCGAGTTGGGATAGAGTTTTTGTGATCTACGACGCAATTAAGATTGGAATTCCACTTAGCAGAATTCATGAAATCACCAGAATAGACATGTGGTTCTTAAAGCAATATGAAGAATTATATGCTCTGGATGTTGAAATTTCAAAATACAACATAGATAATTTGCCGAAAGATCTTCTTTTAGAAGCCAAGCAAAAAGGATTTGCAGATAGACAAATTGCTCATATGGTGGGTTGTCTGGAAAGTCAGATCTACAAGAAAAGAAATGAGTTTAATATCAACCGTATCTTCAAATTGGTAGATACCTGTGCTGCCGAATTTAAAGCGCAAACCCCATATTATTACTCCACATTTGAAGCTGAAATTGAAACTCCCGATGGAAAAAGGTATGTTTCCAACGAAAGTGTGGTGACCGACAAAAAGAAAGTGGTAGTATTAGGTTCTGGACCTAACAGGATAGGCCAGGGGATAGAATTTGACTACAGTTGTGTGCACGGAGTGCTTGCTGCTTCTGAATGTGGTTATGAGACTATCATGATTAATTGTAACCCTGAAACGGTTTCAACAGATTTTGATGTTGCCGATAAATTATATTTTGAACCCGTATTCTGGGAACATATCTATGATATTATCAGGCATGAAAAACCGGAAGGTGTAATTGTTCAGTTAGGTGGGCAAACCGCTTTGAAGCTTGCTGAAAAATTAGAACGCTATGGTATTAAAATAATTGGTACCGATTTTAAAGCTCTGGATCTTGCTGAAGATAGAGGAAGCTTTTCTAAATTACTGGAAGCTAATAATATTCCTTTCCCTGAGTTTGGGGTAGCCGAAACGGCTGAAGAAGCCTTGGCATTAGCTGATGAACTGGACTTTCCCATTTTGGTAAGGCCTTCCTACGTTTTAGGTGGCCAGGGAATGAAGATCGTAATCAATAAAGATGAATTGGAAGCTCATGTAGTCGACCTACTTCGTAAGATTCCAAACAATAAACTGTTACTGGATCATTATTTGGACGGAGCGATAGAGGCCGAGGCCGATGCGATTTGCGACGGAGAGAATGTTTATATCATTGGTATCATGGAGCATATAGAACCTTGTGGAATACATTCTGGTGATTCTAATGCGCTCCTTCCTCCTTTTAATCTGGGAGATCTTGTAATGCAACAAATTAAAGATCATACTCATAAAATAGCTTTAGCTTTAAATACAGTTGGATTGATAAATATTCAGTTCGCTATTAAAGATGATAAGGTGTATATTATTGAAGCTAATCCAAGAGCTTCTCGTACAGTGCCTTTTATTGCAAAAGCTTATGGTGAGCCTTATGTAAATTATGCTACCAAGGTAATGTTGGGGGCAAAAGTGACCGATTTTAAGTTTAACCCCCAGCTCAAAGGGTACGCAATTAAGCAGCCTGTGTTCTCTTTTGATAAATTTCATAAGGTGAATAAGCAATTAGGACCAGAGATGAAGAGTACCGGAGAAAGCATTTTGTTCATTGATAGTTTGAAAGATGATGCTTTTTATGATCTTTATTCAAGAAGAAAAATGTACCTAAGTAAATAAGTATCATTCTTATATATTAAAAAAGGCTGCACTTAATGTGTAGCCTTTTTTATTTTTTTTCAAATAACTTAATCCTTTGTTAGTTGTAGTACCTGAACAGTGTTACTACCATCGGTAGATTTCCAAACCTGCCTGTCGCCTTTATCGGTTACGATAATCCATGTTTTATCGAAATCAGATTTTTTATCATTCTTCATGCCTGTAATAGTTAAATTGCTGTCTTGTAACTTCCATGTAAACGGTCGGGCATCACTATAGTCGTTGCTAAAAATACTGTATTCAATCTTTTTTTCCCCGGTTCCGTTTTTATTGAAGGTTATTTTCCCCGCATTGGTGGTGGTTAGATTTTGCCCTTTCTGATTGTTTACCTCATACTTATCTACATTCCAGGTTCCTACAATTCTTTGACTGCATCCGGTGAAAATAAACGCGGCAATTGCTGCAATACATAACGATTTCTTCATAACTTTCTTTTTTTTACGAAAATAGGGGAAACATAATTTTTAAAAGAATCTGCCTTTGGATGTAGCCTATTTTTCACTAAAGTTTAGCAAATGAAAGAACTAATGTTAATTTTTGGAGGAGTTTACGGTGGTTTAGCTGTAGTTTTTGGTGCTTTTGGCGCCCATGCCCTCAAGAAAAAATTTAGTGAAGAACAACTTAAAAGTTTTGAGACAGGGGTTAAATACCAAATGTATCATGCGCTTTTATTGATTATTACAGGAATTGCATTCCCTTTCTTACAAATTTCTCAACAAATAATGGGTTGGTGCCTTATTTTGGGAGTTTTTCTCTTTTCATTTAGCATCTACGGACTTTGTTTAAGCAGTGCTTACGGAAAAAAAATAAGAATTTTAGGCCCCATTACTCCACTGGGCGGACTTTTATTGGTTATTGCGTGGGTACTATTTACGATAAATGCTGTAGAATTCGCCTTATATCTTTAATAGAAGCTTTTTTAGCCATCAATTCGATTTCCATATCGTTCAGCAAAAACAGAAATCATAAGTAGCTGAAAGATGTGATATAGCATAATTGGCAACAAAAATAATCCTGCACTAGCACTGGCTCCAAATATAATTTTCATCATAACAGATCCATGAACCAGGGATTTTTTTGTGCCGCAAAATTGAATGGTAATTCTATCTTTTAAATTGATCCCCATTTTCTTGCAAGCTAAACCTATTGAAAAATAGACAACAAAGAATAATGTTAATACGATCCCAAATATTTTTAATAGGTCGGTAAATGTTACGGTTTCAAATAATCCTGAGTTAAAGGAATTGCTGAAACTGGTGTAGACAATTAAAATAATAATCCCTTTATCGAATAACCCAAGCTGTTTGCTATATCTTCTTGCAATTCTACCCAGCCAGACCTGAAGCAATAGCCCTGATATTATCGGGAGCATTATTTGTAATAGGAGCTTAGATATAACAGTTTGAATTTCGAATTCTCCTGTTTTCAGCATGAAAATACTTAGCAGAAAGGGCGTTGCAATTATCCCGATAATACCGGAAATACTGGCATTAAAAATAGCGGTAGGAAGATTTCCTTTGGCCAAGGCTACCATCACTACCGAGGAAGATACCGTGGAGGGGAGAACCCCTAAAAAGAAAATAGACAGCCATAAATCGGATCTCGTGCCTCCTTCAAAAAAAGGAATAAATACTAAAGTAAGCAAGGGAAATAAAATAAAGGTGGTTACCTGAATTAGTATATGTGACCTGTAATTTAAAAGTCCTGCCTTAAATTCAGCAGGTGCTAATTTAAGTCCGTAGAAGAAAAATATAAACCCAATTCCTATGTCAATTATGTATTTTAAAGGTAATTTACTAAGTGCATCGGGGAAAAGAAAAGCCAGAACGATAGCGCCCAGCAAGGCCAAAATGAAACCGTTAATCTTCACTAATTATAAAAGTTTTACATTATGATCTTCAAGTATATGTAAGTACTCTTTACTTGAAAAGTCGGTTTCATGAAATTCTCTTTTTCGGTTCGATTTCATTTTATTTCTTTTAATACTTTTTACGAAACGTCGAATGTCATGGTCATTCTCTAAGATCAAACCGGGAACTGCTATCGATTTACCGTTTTCATCTTTGGCCACCATCGTGAAATAAGAAGAATTACAATGTTTAACCTCTCCGCTTTGAATATTCTCTGCTTCTACCCGTATTCCAATTACCATAGAGCTTCTACCCACGTAATTTACAGATGCTCTCATAGTTACCAGTTCGCCAATTTCTATAGGGCTTAGAAAATCGACAGTATCTACGCTGGCAGTTACACAATAGGCTCTAGAATGTTTAGAGGCACAGGCAAAGGCAATTTGATCTAAAAGGGATAAAATATAGCCACCATGTATCTTACCATTGAAATTGGAATGGGAGGGTAGCATAAGTTCATTTATAACTACCTGTGAGTCTGAAATGTGCTTGAATTTATTATCTATCATCTATCTCTAAAATGTGGGGATTGTGCTTCTTCTACCTTTTTTATGAAATACTTGGAGTCTCCCCAGAAGTAAAAAGTAGCATATCGCTCTATGTAGGTTAGTTTTACGTAATTTCCTTCATTTTCCTGAAGTTGTTTAATTACTTCCTTGTCACTTCCAAGGACAGAAAATTGAAAAATCTGTGCCCCGCTAATGCCTTGGCTAATTTCTCCTTCCCATGTTTTAGCGATTACCCCTTTTCTACTAAATTTTATTAATTCCCCGGTTCTGGTTCCTTCACTATAGGGAACAAATGTTATGAATGCAAAATAGAGCAGGTATAAAACTGCCAGTACACCCAAAATATAAAAAAGGACTTTTTTCATTATATCTGTTGTCGAATTATTTCATTTGCCATAAAGCGCTTGGCGAAGGTACATTGAAATTTATAGAGTTAAAAGCGTGACTGTTTTTGGGCTTTAAATTAATTGTTCTCTGGCAACATATTATCTTCATCTTTAGCCTGCGTAAGTAATTTGTGCTCCATTTGCTTACTTGACTTTGCTCCAAGTTTCTTTAATTTTTCTACTCTGTTTATTAAATTACCTTTTCCGGTGAGCTTTTTCATTGCAGAATCATAGGTGGTTTGTACGGTTCCAATTTGTTTCCCGACTTTTAAAAGATCATCAGTTAAATTAACAAAGGAATCATATAAAGCCCCTGCCTGAGTGGCGATAGCAATTGCATTCTGTTTTTGCTTCTCATTTTGCCACATGCTATCTATGGTTTTTAGAACGGCCAGGAGAGTAGTGGGGGTTACGATAATGATATTTTTATCGAATGCTTCAGAATATAAGCCGGGATATTGGTGAGAGGCAATAGCGAAGGCAGCTTCAATAGGTATAAAAAGAAGCACAAAGTCCGGACTTTCCATTTCAAATAGCTGATGATAGTTCTTGGCGCTAAGCTCATCCACCCGCTTTTTGACAGAAATCACATGGCTTTTTAAATCGGCAGTCTTTTCGTTTTCTTCATTCCCATTAATATAGCGTTCATATGCTATTAGAGAAACTTTCGAATCGACAATAATTTTCTTATCACCCGGTAGATGTATCACTACGTCGGGCATCACTCGTTTGCCGCTATCGGTAGTGAAGTTTTGCTGCACAAAGTATTCGCTGTCCTTTTGCAATCCGCTGCGTTCAAGAACTCGCTCTAATACCATTTCACCCCAGTTACCCTGCATTTTGGTGTCGCCTTTTAAAGCTTTGGTAAGATTGAGCGCTTCTTCGCTTATCTTTAAATTCTGTTCGTTTAAAAATTGAAGTTGCTTCCCTAATTCGGCATGTCGCTGAATGAAATCGGTACTATTCTTATCTACCTTTTCCTCAAAATTTTTAATCTTCTCGTTAAGAGGATTTAATATGTTCTGAATATTTTCTTTATTGAGTAAGGTAAATTTCTCCGATTTCTGATCTAATATCCTATTGGCAAGATTCTCGAATTCTTTGGTAAATTTTTCCTGAAGTTTTTCAACTTCCTCTTTTTGCTCCACATTTCTTTGCTGAAGATTCTTGAATTCTGAATTCTTTCTGGTAAGCTCGGTACTAAAAAAATCCTTTTCTCTTCTGATTTCTTCCTGCTCTTCTCTAAGCGTTTTAACCTGCTGTAACTGTTCTTCTTTAAAATAATTAAATTCAGAATTTTTTCTTTCTAAATCGCTGGAATATAGTTTTTTGTTTTCTTCTATCTGAATGGTTAATTGATTGTTTTTTTCCTGAAGGATGCTTATTTCTGCTTTACTTTTAAGGCCAGCAAGCATTCGTCCTAAGAAAAACCCAATGGTGAGGGAAACTACAGCACTAATTAGGATGAAAAGGGTATCGTTCATATTTTCAGAGTTACTACTTCAAAGATAGATAATAGCAGCACTTTTTAAAGAGTATAACCTAAAATCTAATCGAGGAAGATTTAAGTGTTTATTTTGAAAGTTTGAGAGCTCCTATCGAAAATAATGAGATCTGTGGGGAAAAGGTTAGTAAATGCGTCTTTTTCAATTAACTCCAGAGGAGTTCCAATACTCACTTTATCCTTTTCCATCAAAATAATCTTATCACATAGTTGTAGGGCAAGATTAATTTCATGTGTAGCGAAAAGAATACTTTTATTAGTACGCTGAGTAAGGTCTTTTAAGAGTTTTAATACATGGGCTTGATGATAAATATCAAGATGAGTAGTAGGTTCATCTAAAATTACCAGAGGCGTATTTTGCGCCAAAGCTCTGGCAATTAAAGTTTTTTGCAGTTGGCCGTCGCTTAACTCGTAACATTTTTTATGTTGGAGTGAGCTTATGTTTACAAGTTCAATAGCCTGATTTATATGTGTTTTATCTTCTTCACTTAAAGTCCCAATCCAATTTGTATACGGCTGCCTTCCTAAAGCTATCAGCTCATAAACACTCAAATTTTTCGATATAGGCTGCTCGGTTAAAACGACACTTATCAAAGTAGAAAGTTCCAAAGAATTAAGCTTGTTTTTTTGTAATCCATTAATCAGAATTTTCCCATTTAAAGAATCCTGTATACCGCTAAGACTTCTTAATAATGTGGATTTCCCAACACCATTAACGCCTATAAGGGCCACTAGAGCTCCACTCTCAATCTGGATATTGATATCTTTGGCAATAAGAGTTTCTTCACTTTTATTACGATATCCAATAGAAAGATTATTGGTTTGGAGGATGATATGTTGGTTCGAGGTTTTAATTTTAAAATAAAAATTTACGTTTTCTAATAAGTAACCAAATTACAACTGGTGCACCAATTAAAGAAGTGATAGCATTAATTGGAAGTGTAAACTCACTTCCTGGTAGTTGAGCGGCTGTATCACATATCAACATGAGAATAGCTCCCCCCATTATTACGGCAGGGAGTAATATTCTGTGGTCATTAACTGGTATAATTTGTCTTACTAAATGGGGGACGGCTAGTCCAACAAATGCTATTGGTCCGGCAAAGGCCGTTATGCTACCAGCCAGAAGGCTAGTTGAAATTATAATAAGTAATCTGTTTTTGCTAATACTTACACCCAAACTTCGGGCATATTGCTCTCCTAACAGTAGGGTGTTAAGATTTTTTATACAGAATATGGCCACAATTATGCCCGTTATCCAGAATAATGATAGAATGATAACATCATTCCATGAGAGATTTCCAAGGCTTCCAAACGACCAAAAGACGTATTGCTGTAATTGTGCCGCAGAGCTAAAATAAGAAAGCACACTAACCACTGCTGCCGTTAAACTCGCAAACATAAGCCCAATTATTAAGATGGCCATAGTATCCCTTAATTTCGCTGAAGCCAGAAGCACAGCCAATAACACCAGTAAACTTCCTATACTGGAAGCAATAACTAAACTCCATTTAGATAGAAGAACCGCGCCTGTTACACCTCCAAATAAGCCGGCTCCCATGATAATTAAGGCAACACCAAGGCTTGCTCCACTACTTAATCCAAGCACGTATGGCCCGGCAAGCGGATTTCTAAAAAGAGTTTGCATTAATAATCCACTCACGGCTAATCCAGAACCGGTTAAAATTGCGGTTAACACTTTGGGAAGCCTATATTCTAAAATAATATATCTCCAGCTCTCATTCTCTACTTTGTAATTAAATAGACTTTTTAAGATATCGGGTATAGGAATGTTAACAGAGCCCAAACTTAAATTGATGCAGGCAATTAAAATAACCCCGCCAAATAATGCTATTAATAACTTATTGTAATAGTTGGGATTAGGCATTTATTCCAGAGGTTTAAAAAAAGTGGTTTTATAGTCTGGTAAAAGTTCAGGATGAAAAATTGCAATGAGATCTTTTAATACCAGGTCAGGTCGGTTGGGACCTAATTCATAGTATAATACACCACCGGTTTCTCCTAAGCTGTTGCTATAGGTATACACCTTTTTGTTTTTGACAGCTGTAAACTGTTTATAATGAAGTGAGGCATCATCTAATTGAGAAAAGCTAGTGAACTGACCTGGCGCCACCCAAAATTCGGCATGTTGGGCATCACTTAATACCGTTTCAAAGGCTAATGCTATGCTACCATTTCCGTGCGTGTCTGAATAGATATAAGAAGCATTTGCATCTTTAATAAATTGTGCCTGCCATGAATTGCCATAGGGAACATACCACTGGTCTTTATACATAGACCCGCTCAATACCTGTGGACTACTTTCTGCAGTTGCTGCAAGCTTTTTAGCCTTTTTATAACCGATGTCTATTTTTTTGAATAATAATGAAGCCATTTCAGTTTTATTATAGAATGCTCCAAAAAACTTAATCCATTCAGCTTTTCCCAAGGGTGATTCTTCCATCCAGTCTCCATTAAATACTACCGGAATCCCAGATTTTTTAAAAGTATCATAGGTTTTATTATTTCCTTCTATAGAAAATCCTATTAGTACATCGGGTTTTAAAGCCAAAACAATTTCTGTGTTAATAGCTTCATTGGTACCCAACTCTGTAAGTTCATTTTTTTCAATTCTTGTTCGTGTCTTTTTAGAAGAAATATATTGCAGGCCTGGAAATCCAACCAAACTTTTTTCTTCGTTTAAAGCCTCTAAAGAAGGGATATGTGTAGTAGAAGTAACAACGATTTTCTTTACAGGGATAGATATTTTGCTATCGTAATTAAGGTTTTCAGGAACTTTATTTTCATCTATAACCAATAGATAGGTATAATCTTTATCTGAATCCGGCCACGCATTTTTAACATTAAGGATCTTATAGCCATCAAATTGAGTTATGCTGAAACCTTTAGCGTATTTAATTGCGAGGGTATCACCTTCAGGATTTGAGGTATCCATTTGTTTTTTATCAGTTTTGCATGATAAAAGAGAAATTACTAGAAAGAAATAAAGAATTGATTTCAAGAAATAGTATTTAAGTTTCAAAAGTAAGATTATTTAATTTTTTATAGAGCCGAGATAGAGAAATGTTTAAATTCGCATTGAAATTTTGGTTTGATCGCGTGTTATTATTTACACTCGATCAATTAAAAGGGAATCAGGTGAGCTGAGTTAGAATTTTATAACTCATAAATCCTGAGCTGTTCCCGCAACTGTAAGCTTAGTCTAATCTTACTAAAAGAGATTGGATGTTTATTGTTACTACTTCTTAAACCACTGTCCGTTTAGAATGGATGGGAAGGTAAACAATAAAACGCAAGCCAGGAGACCTGCCATAATTCACTAATGTCAAACTTTCGGGATAAAAGTTTGGTGTAGGATACTACATCTTTTTTCCTGTACTAATTAATTATTATGCACAAAAAATTATGGATTTGTGGTGCGTTGCTATGCACCGGTTTGTCTATTGCACAAACCCAAACAAAAGTGGAATCTTTAGAGGAAGTAGTTCTAATAGATTCTAAGTTCAACTTGAAACGCGAGCACAGCGGGAAGGTGGTAACAAAGATCACTGCTGCAGAACTGGAAAGAAGTCGCGGACTCAGTATTCCAGAGCTTATTAACAGGGTGTCTGGTATTGAAATTAACGGATCTCAAAGTAACGAGGGGCAGAACCTCGGTTATTATGTTCGCGGGGGAAGAAATAGGGAAGTGGTTATTTTAGTAGATGGTATACAGGTGAGCGATCCATCATCTATTGCTAACGATTTTGATCTACGTTTATTGGCGCTCGATCAGGTAGCCTCTATAGAGATTATAAAAGGGGCTTCCAGCACACTATATGGTTCTGGCGCCGCTGCCGCAGTTATAAATATAACCACCAAAGTCCCTGTAGATAAAAAGATAGGCTTGAACCTTCAAACAACGCTTAGTACTAATCAGTCTCAAAATGATCAGGATTATGATGTTGCTAAATTTGATAATGCGGTGGGCGTGAGCGGAAGAGTTTCTAAGTTTAATTACCAGGTAAATTTCAGCAATAGATATTCTGATAATCTTTCTGCTGTTAGCTCGGGAGATGAAACAATAAAATTTGATGAAGATTCTTTTTCCAAATACAATGTGTATGCGCGACTGGGGTATAAAATTAGCGATCAGCTGAAATTCTATTTCTATGGGAATTTTGATAAGTTCAATTCAGCATTTGATGATGCGTTCATGTATGCCGATGCAGATAACAAGTTAATATCTGAACAGTTTAGAACCGGAAGTCACTGGGTGGCAAGCTATAAAAATGGAAGTTTTATTTTTAGCGATAGTTATGCTGAAGTTAAAAGAGAGACCCAATCAGATTATCCTGGTAAATATGATAGTCGTGTCTATAGCTTCGATGCGCATAATAAATATGTTTTTGGGGAGAAGTTTTATACTATACTGGGTGTAAATGGTATTTTTAGCGACTTCAATAGTTATAGTATTCCATATGGTGAAACCGATTTCACGCAAACGGTGAGCGATAAGGTTGCTGATTTTGATATTGTTGATCCCTACTTCAATGTGGTATATATATCTGGAACAGGTTTTAATTTAAATACCGGAACAAGATTGAATATTCATAGTGAATACGGTACAAATTGGGTTCATAATTTAAATCCATCCTATACATATACTACTAAAAATGGATATGTAAAGGCTTTAACCTCTTATAGTACAGCATATATCACCCCGTCTTTATATCAATTATATGATCCTAATTATGGGAATGCAGAATTAAAGCCTGAGGAAAGCAGGACTTTTGAAGTTGGCTTAGAGTATAACAATCTGCATTTAAATATAAGTGCGGTATACTTCAACAGGAAGTCTGAAAATTATATCGATTTTGTTACAATAGATCCTGTAAACTATATTTCAGCTTATAAAAATATAGAGGAAGAATTTACAGCAAAAGGATTGGAAATTGAAATGAATACTGAGATAATTAACAACTTAGATCTTTCAATGAACTATACTTTTACGGAAGCCGATGAGAAATTTGCATTACGCATCCCTAAGCATAAGATTAATGCAGAATTGGGTTACCAAATTACAACAAGCACTTTCACCTCTTTATCGTATCAATATAATGACGATAGAACCGACACGTATTTTGATAATACAACCTTTGAGAACAAGCAGGTGATTTTGAAGAGTTATAGCCTGTTAGACTTTTATATAAGTCAACAGGTTAACTCACATCTTAAAATATTTGGAGGGATTAGTAATATTACAAATGAGAAGTACCAGGAGTTATATCGTTTCAGAACTCGTGGAAGAAATGCGAGAATGGGGTTAGCTTTAAATTTTTGAGGAAGATTATTCAGTTAATAAAAAAAGGCTTCGATACAATCGAAGCCTTTTTTTATTAACTAAATTAGGAATTTATTCTCTAATTGCAGGAACTTTATCAATATACATTCTTTGATAGTTTAACTCGCTCATGTTGCTTTCTCCTACAAAATCATATTTAATAAAATCTGTTGGAATAGCCCTTCTGTTTCCTTGAATAACATCTAAAGCCACTTTTAGCATAGGCTCATCAGCATCTCCAAGAACTCCTAGTTGTCTAAAGTTTTCGCTAACCTCATAATCTGGATCCAATCCATTCACATAATCAGAAACACCTGCAGAGTTAACCGATTTTAACACTAATGGCTGAATAGCATAGGTGTGCTTAGAATTTGCTCCATTTCTTCCGAAGTTAGAAGAATCGTATAATGTAACGGATGCTTGGAATTTACCTGTAGTAGTCTCACCAACTTGTACTACATCAATATAAGGCTTTAAACCATTTATCACTAATTCACTGGCGGAAGCTGATCTTCCCGTGGTTAAAATGTACACCTTTGAAAGGTTAAGGCTGTTAATTGATTCCCCTGTTTTTAAGGTGGTATTGAAGTTGTTCACTAAGCTTTCAGGACTTTCTGCTTCAAAGTACGCCTGATAATCTGCATTCCACTGTTCTTTCATAAACAGTTGTCCTGCAAACTGCCCGGTGATCATAGAAGCTAAGTCTGTTGCAGTTCTTACAGAACCACCACCATTGTAACGTAAATCAAGTACCAGTTCTGTTACACCATCAGTTTTAAACTGTCCAAATGCATCGTTCAATTGTGGATCATAATCAGCAGTAAAGCTATTATACATTAAGTATCCCACTTTTTTACCGCCAACATCTAAAGTCTTCGAAATATAAACAGGGTTGGTATTGTATTCAGTTTTAGTAAGGTTTATGGTTTCTCCTGAATCAGATATTGTAGTATCGTTAAGTGTAGCCAATCCAATGGTAAATGTTTGAGGCTCTAATAACGCAGCATAATTGGTATCGGTAAGTTGTTGTCCATCGATCTTATTAAAGAAATCGCCTCTTTTTACTCCGGCCACCGCGGCAGAAGAGTTTGGCAGCACATATCTCACATACCCAAATACTTCCGAACAGCCATCACAATAACGCACTAAACCATAAGACATTCCGGTAGTCGTACTCTTACCGCTAAAAGAATTTTCTAATTCTACATAGTCCTCTACAATAAAGCTGAATCTGTCTTGTGTTGCAGTTAATCCGTCATAAAATAAATTCTCGGGAGTGCTGTAATTATCAAGGAAATCGTTTCTGTCATCGGCCGTAGAAAAATATCCATCAGCCAATTGTGCTACATCTGATTTATATAGATAGATTTCATTTAAACCACGATAGATGAAATTTTCTATTGTTAGATCTCTTCCTTCAACAACTGGATCTGGTTTAACGGGAGTATCAGTATCATCACTTGAACATGCAGTAAAAAAACCTACCGATAACAGGCTAAACAAAATAAGTTTGTAAATTTTCATAGAATATATAATTGATTATTTTAATTTTTTTCTAAAAGTAACATGATATTCGTAATTTCAAAAAAATATGTAACAAAATTATTTTTGATTCGTCGTAAAGATGAGAAGGTTATTAACCAACCAATTTAAATGAACCAGCATACCTTCATAAATATAATAAACCCGGTAAAGGATAAAGTATACCGTTTGGCACTGCGTTTGCTTGTATCAAAGGAAGCAGCTGAAGATGCCACACAAGAAATTATTTTAAAATTATGGAATGCTAAATTAAGTATCAAGCATTATACCAATGTGGAAGCTTTTATAATGACGATGACAAAAAATTACTGTCTGGATCAGTTAAAGTCAAAACAAAATAACAATTTAAAAATTGTTCATAGCAATTATGAGGGTAGGGAAAAGGGAATCCATGAGCAGCTGGAAATCAAAGATGAACTAAGCCACATTGATGTGATTTTACAAAAGTTGCCGGCCCAACAGCAATTAATTTTTCAGTTAAGAGAAGTGGAGCAATATGAATTTGATGAAATTGTAGAAATAACGGGGATGAATCACACTGCTATTAGGGTGGCTTTATCCAGAATTAGAAAGAAACTGAGGGAAGAAATGATCAAAAAGCATCGTTATGGAATTACATAAACTAAATAAGCTAATAGATAAATACGAAGCCGGGGAAACCTCTTTAGCAGAAGAAGCCCAGCTTAGAAATTATTTTAAAAGCCACAATGTTCCTGCACATTTGGAGGAGTATCAAGATATCTTCAATTATGCGTTGATAGAAAAAAAGCACAGTTCTAAGAAGAAGGTAAGAATTAGAAGATCGAATAAATACTATGGTTTAGTAGGTGTAGTAGCTAGTCTATTACTTATGATTGGAATTTTTTCGTTTCAGTATTACGGTAATAACGAACTGACCACTGAGAATCTAGGAACCATTGAAGATCCGGTGGAAGCTTATGAAAATACAAAGAAGACCCTGCAAATGGTAGCCGAAGTGCTGAATAGTGGGAGAAAAGATCTAGAATATTTAAAAGAGTTTAATACCACCAAGAACAAATTTTTAAACAATTAATTAAACTATAAGCAGATGAAAAAATTAATAATTATAGCAATAATAGCCATGACCTCTTATGTGAGCAATGCTCAGAATTTCGATAAATACGAAAATATGAAGGAGGTAGATGCAATGGTAATGACCAGCAAAATGTTCAAATTGCTAGCAAAAGTAGATCTTAGTTCGGAAGATCCTGAGGCACAGCAATACATCAATTTGATTGAGAATTTAAAAGAAATCAAGATGTATACTTCCAGTCAGGCATCTGTGCGCACTCAAATGTCTACCGATGTTTCCGCATATTTGAAGAAAGGATCTCTTGAACAATTAATGAGGGTGAATGAGGATGGTAAGAATATTAAATTCTATTCTAAGCCGGGAAGAAATGAGAATTTTGTAAGTGAACTTTTTATGTTCATGGAAGGAGAAAAAGATGGTAAACCTGTTTCTGTGATCTTAAGTATCACGGGAGATATAGATCTTACTCAATTATCAAAATTGGCTACCGACTTAAAAGTGCCTGGGGCTAATGAATTAAAGAAAGTAAATAAAAAATCGTAGATATGAAATTTATAAAAGCCTTAAGCATAGCAGCCCTGAGTATTGGTTTTATAGCTTGTAATAGCGAGCAAAGTTTACAGAAATACTATGTAGATAATCAAGACAACAAGGAGTTTGTTGCTATAGACGTACCCACAAGTATGTTTACAAATGCTGAATCTTTAGATGAAGAACAGCTAAAGACATTGGAAACTATTAAAAAAATCAATTTGTTAGCTATTCCTAAAAAAGCTGAAAATGAAGAAAGAATAGCGGCTGAAAAATCGAATATTTCTGAAATTCTGAAGAACAAGAAATATCAATTATTGATGAAATATGGTGGAGCAAACGCCAAAATGGAAGTATACTATACCGGAGAAGAAGAAGCTGTTGATGAAGTAGTGGTATATGGATTTGACAATGAAAGAGGTGTTGGTATAGCTCGAGTTCTGGGGGATAATATGAAACCTGGAGATATATTGGGTTTGATGAGGTCTTTAGAAAAAGGGGATATAGATATGGATGGTTTGAAAGGTATTTCTACAATATTCTCTGATCAAGTGTCGAAATAGAAGCATAGTTAATTAAAAGAAAAATCCCTTAGATTAAGTAAATCTAAGGGATTTTTTATGGGTAGTAGAATTATTTAAATGCCCGTATAATTTTGAGGGGTAATGGCTTTAAGTTCGGTTTTAATTTCATCAGAAACTTCTAAGGTTTCAATAAAATTAGCCATACTTTCCTTATTAATAGCATTATTAGTTCTAGTTAAGCCTTTCAAGGCTTCATACGGATTTGGATAAGCCTCGCGTCTAAGAATTGTTTGGATAGCTTCAGCAACAACAGCCCAGTTATTTTCTAGGTCCATTTCAATTTTAGATTGATTCAGCAATAATTTCCCCAGTCCTTTTAAAGTAGATTGAAATGCAATAAGAGTATGTCCAATGGGAACGCCAATATTTCTTAAAACAGTGCTGTCAGTCAGGTCGCGCTGAAGTCGGCTTACCGGTAACTTTCCAGATAGATGTTCAAATATAGCATTTGCAATTCCTAGGTTACCTTCACTGTTCTCAAAATCGATTGGATTAACTTTATGAGGCATAGCAGATGAACCTACTTCCCCTTTTTTGATCTTTTGCTTGAAATAATCCATAGACACATAGGTCCAAATATCTCTGTCAAGGTCAATTAAGATGGTGTTAATTCTCTTTAATGCATCAAAAAGACCAGCCATATGGTCGTAATGTTCTATTTGTGTAGTAGGGAAGGAGTGATGTAATTGCAATGTGTTTTCAACAAACCGAGAACCAAATTGTTTCCAGTCTATTGCGGGATAAGCAACTTTATGAGCATTATAATTCCCGGTTGCTCCACCAAATTTCGCTGCATGGGGAATAGTTTTTAATTGCTCTAATTGGGCTTCAATTCTTGTAATATACACGTCTATCTCTTTACCTAAACGGGTAGGTGAAGCAGGCTGTCCATGTGTTCTGGCTAAAAGTGGGATATGGGCCCAGTCTTTGCTCAAGTTCTTTAAAGTTGAAATAATTTCTTGTAAGGAAGGGAAATACACCTCTTCAATAGCCTCTTTTAGGCTTAATGGAATAGCTGTATTATTAATATCTTGGGAGGTAAGACCAAAATGTATAAATTCTTTGGAATCACTTAGGCCTAACTTATCAAATTTATCTTTTATAAAATATTCAACAGCTTTCACATCGTGATTGGTAGTTTTTTCAATCTCCTTGATTGCTTGAGCATCTTCCGTGGAAAAATTTAAATAGATGGCCCTAAGTTCAGGAAAAATAGCAGTTTCCACCTGTTTTAATTGAGGAAGCGGTAATTCGCACAGAGCGATAAAGTATTCAATTTCTACTCTCACTCTATATTTAATAAGCGCTTCTTCACTGAAGTAAACACTTAGGTTTTTTGTTTTTTGATGATATCTTCCATCTATAGGTGAAATTGCTGAAAGCGGTGTCATTTCCTGCTGTTTTTTGGATTTAAGCATCAAAGATAATCCTTTAGCTATTTTAACAAAGACAGAAACCTTCTTATTTTCCATGATTTTTCATCAATTTTAATTTCTGATGAACGTCTAGTCCAATGTCTACTCTAGTAGCCGGGATACTAATTCAGGTACACCGAGGCTTGCCTTCTTAGGAATGATCTCCACATTAGTGCTTTTTAATAAATTAGGTTGAGGATCAATAAAGTAGATAGAAGTGTTATCCTTGGCATAATCTAGAAGTGCAGCTGCGGGATATACCTGCATTGAAGTACCTATAATAATAAGGATATCTGCTTTTTCGGTAATTTCAGCAGCTTTAGGAAACATTTTTACCGCTTCACCAAACCATACCACATATGGCCTTAATTGAAAATTGTGCTCACAAAAATGTCCTATGTTAAGGTCCTTTCTCCAATCCATAATTAGATCTTCATCAAAAGTACTTTGTACCTTTAACAACTCTCCATGCAAATGATACACCTTAGAGCTACCTGCACGTTCATGTAGATCATCTATATTTTGTGTGATCACGCTTACATCATAGAGTTTTTCTAATTCCTTAATTGCAAAATGAGCGGGATTGGGGCTAACTTCAAGCAGTTGTTTGCGGCGCTGATTGTAGAACTCCAGAACCTTTTTTGGATTTTTCTTCCAACCTTCAGGAGAAGCAACTTCCATTATATCGTGTCCTTCCCATAGGCCGTCGGCATCACGGAATGTTTTAATCCCGCTTTCAGCACTAATACCTGCACCAGTCAAAACTACTATGTGTTTCATTTCAAGTTTATTAAGTACTGAAAGTTGAGCTTTCTGGGTACTTTGGTGAAAATAAGATTTTAAGTCTTATTATTATGTTTTACTATAGGTATATTTAGTTAGACTGTAACGGGAACATAAAGCGATTAAGAACACTAAATTACTATTGTGAGTCTAAATAATGTCATGAGCTCAATATACTTCCAGCCTTTTATCAATTGTTTATAATTAACAATAACAAGATATATACGCTGATGATCGTGTAAATAGAGGTATCATTAAATAGAAACTCAACAAAGTCTTTTTTTCAAAATTGGATTTCGAAGAAAGTCACAATGATTATTTCTCGGTTTAAACGAAAACTAAATCTCCTGTCGAATACTCAATTTAATCAATTATATGATATTTTATGCAATCGATTGATATAAGATTTGTTTAATGATTAAAAATTAATAGTTCGTGCTTCAAAAATTCTATTTGTTCATCCATCTCAGTTCTATATTTGTTTATAAAGCACGCTGAATTTCTATGTTGTAAAGTTCGGGAACCGATTTCGAGTTATTTGAATTTCTAATAAAAAATATCAACTTCATTATGTACAAATTTTTAACCGTTCTACTGTTTTTCATTTTTTCTTATATCAATCTAGCTGTAACGGAAAAATATGGGACCTCGGATTTAAGAAATTATAAAATCTCTACAAGATGTAAATATCAAATCAAAGAAAACGCAGTTTCTAATAAGTATGAGGTGGCAGTATGGAAAAATTTTACAGAAGCAGCCATTAGTCATACATGGGATGACAATACTTCCAATCAGCTAACAGTAGCACTTCCGATATATGATCATTATAATTTTAAAACTACTTTCTTTACCGTTTCCGGATGGGAGCCTAACTGGGAATCTTTAAGATCTGCAATGCTGAATGGTCACGAGGTGGCCTCTCATTCACACTCTCATAGGCGGTTTGATGAATTAACTAAGAAGGAAATAAACAGTGAACTTGTAAATTCTAAAAATGAGATAGCTACAAAGTTAGGAAGTAATAAGTGTCTTACATATGCCTATTCCAATTGTATAACGGAGGATTATGAATTAACAAAAAACTTCTATATAGCGGCCAGAGACTGCGATGAGCAGATAGAGGCTCAAACTCCTGCAGATTTTATGAAAATTAGCTCCTTTCTATGCGGGAGCGAATCAGAGAATAAAACAGCGAAACATTTTAATGACATCGCCGAAAGTGCTGCGGTAGAGAAGGGGTGGGCAGTTTATCTCTTTCATGGTGTAGATAATGATGGAGGCTATTCATCTATAAAAAGTGATGAACTTGCGAAGCATTTAAAATTCCTTGACGCTAACCGAACTACTTACTGGTTAGACACTTTTGTAAACGTAGTAAAATACATTAAAGAGCGTGATGCAGTAATTGTAAAGGAGCTTTCTAATAGTAGGAATATTATAACAGCTGAACTAACCGACGGCCTTGATAATGATATATATAATTATCCTCTTAGCATAAAAAAGGAAATTCCGCTTTATTGGAACACTGTAAAAGTAGCGCAAAACAAAAAGGCTGTTCAATTTTTTATAAAGAAAGAGGATGGCAAACAATATGTAATTTTTGAAGCGATTCCAGACGCTGGTATAGTAAGCATTAAGAATTATAAATAACACCTTTTTATTAGAGCGGTAGATATGCTAAATCTTACCAATAGTTTGTGTGAAACGAAGCTTTTAATTTGCAACAATTTGCTCTTGCTGTCTCAATAGGTGTGAATAATCTCTTAAATAAGTTTAAAAAAATGTTTCGAAATAGTCATTTCTACCCCTCTCTTTTTAGTTTTTCTTAACTAAAACCAGTTAAAAACATCAGGTTTTACGGGTAATGCTTCAAAATTGATGTATAGATGCAGCAAATGTTTTAGTAATTTTCTATTACGGCAGATATATTTGTTACTAAGCGTAAAGATTTTTTTAACAAAATTTTATTTCTCAATCGATTTCGTAAAAACGGTATCAAAAAAGCGTCTTTTGTTTTTACTGTTCTGTAATAATCGATGTGTAGAAATATCAATCATCCTATGTATAAACGCTTTATCAAAATTAACAAGAACATGACACAACATTTACTTTATGAATTAAGCTCAAAACTACGGGGTAAGTACCTGGTTGCCGTTTTAATTATGGTCAGTTTTACTGCATTTTCCCAAACTACAGTTACAGGAACGGTTTTAGATGAAACAGGCCCTCTTATGGGGGTATCTGTTCTTGTTGAAGGCACAACTAATGGGGTAGTGACCGACTTTGATGGTAATTACAGCATTAGCAATGTTTCTCCCAATAGTGTTCTTATTTTTAGTTTTGTAGGCTATAAAACCCAAGAAATTACTGTTGGTAATCAAAGTTTGATTAATACTACACTCGAGCTGGATGTTTCTTCTTTAGATGAGATCGTTGTAGTTGGTTATGGTAAAATGAAACGAAGTGATCTAACAGGCTCGGTAGTTTCGGTGTCCAGTAAATCTATTGAACAATCTGTTCCCACCACCATTGATCAGGTATTGCAAGGTCGCGCTGCCGGGGTTCAAATTCAGCAAAATAGTGGAGCTCCGGGTGGAAGTTCCTCTATTCGTATACGGGGTATTAGTTCATTAAATGGATCAAATGAACCCATCTTTGTAATCGACGGCGTTATTATAGACAGCGGTACAGGAACAGGAAATCAAAATGCTCTGGCATCAATTAACCCTTCTGATATTGTTTCTTTAGACATATTGAAAGACGCTTCTGCTACCGCTATTTATGGGTCTAGAGCTGCTAACGGAGTTATTATTATTACAACTAAACGGGGTAAGGATGGTCAGGCTACTGTTACTTACGACAGTTATATAGGTTTTCAAGAAATACCCACGAAACTGGAGTTGCTTAATCTGCAGGAATATGCGATACATAAAAATACCCGGGCAGATCTCGGAATTGTTCAACAAGATCCAAATTTTATTCGTCCAGACCTCTTAGGGGAAGGAACCGATTGGCAGGAAGCTATGTTTACACGAGCGAAAACTCAGAGTCATAACCTTTCAGTTTCCGGTGGTAATGAAAAAAGCACCTATGCTATGGGAATAGGTTATTTAGAACAGGAGGGAATTGCTATAGGCTCTTCCTTTGAAAGATTTAATTTGAGAGGGGTTTTTGATACACAGGTAAAAGATTTCTTGAAGGTAGGGGTAAATTTGGCCTTTAATAACTCTAAGCAAAAAACCACAGTTTCTGATCAGGCATTAATAATTACAGCTTTAAAACAAACTCCAAATGTAGCTGTACGAAATGCCGATGGCACCTTTGACGGTCCAGATACAGATGAATTTGTTCAGAACAATCCAGTTGGATTGGCCAGCATTAGAGATAACCGCAATGAAAGTGCTGGTATCAGGGCAAATACTTTTGCCGAAATAACTTTTTTTGAAGGTCTAACCTTTAAAACCGAATATGCTATCGATTATGGTTTTGCTAATGTGTATACATTTAATCCTTCCTATACCTTTGGGGCTATTAAAAATGATATTAGAGAAGGATCCCGCACTAAAGCCTATAGCAAATATTATAATTTTAAAAATGTTCTTACCTACGACAGGACATTTGGGATACATAGTATAAATGCAATATTAGGACAGGAATTTCAAGAATCTAATTATGAAAATTTATATGGATATCGTTCTGGTTATCTTACAAATGGCGCAACAGATTTGAATGCAGGGGATGCTACCACCGCCAGAAACTCTAATTTTAGCAACAAGAGCGCTATTAGTTCCTATTTTGGAAGAGCATTTTATTCGTATGATGATAAATATTTATTAACCGCCACTTTGAGGTATGATGGTTCTTCAAAATTCTATAAAGACAATAGATGGGGTTGGTTTCCCTCTGCTGCTCTAGCATGGAAGATTTCAAATGAAAATTTTCTAAAAGATAATTCTACTATTAATAATTTAAAACTCCGATTAGGGTGGGGATCTGTAGGTAATCAAAATGTGCCTAATTACGCATATACTTCAACTTATGCGGCATCAGCAACCAATTGGGGTACGGGATTGCTTGCAGCAAATACTGCAAATCAGGACTTGCAATGGGAAACAACCTATTCCAGTAACCTAGGTTTGGATCTAAATCTTTTTAACAATCGCGTAGAATTTATTGCTGATGTATATTACAAAAAGACCAAAAATCTCTTATTGCAATTGCCATTGCCTGCTTATGTAGGAACAACCGGAATAGGTTCTACTTCAGCTCCATGGGTAAATATTGGTTCACTTGAAAATAAGGGGATAGAACTCACTCTAAATACCGTAAATGTGGATACTAAAGATTTTTTCTGGAGATCTAACTTCGTATTTTCTGCAAACCGCAATAAGGTATTGGCTTTAAATACTGAGACTGGAATTTTGAATCGAACGCTTCAACAAGGCTCAGATATAACCATTGTAACGCGTACTGCAGTAGGGCAACCTATTGGCCAGTTTTATGGTTATAAGGTAATTGGGCGTTTTGAGGAAGCAACAGATTTTTACTATAGAAATAATAATGGCGAGATAGTACCTACCGCATTACCGGACGGAATGAGTATTGGAGAAAATGGGGTTTGGATTGGTGATTATATTTTTGAAGACATCAATAACGATGGTGTGATCAATGAACAAGACAGGGATTATATAGGTAATCCTTCTCCAGATTTCACTTTTGGTATCGGTAACACCTTTACCTACAAGGGATTTGATCTTAGCGTCTTGCTATCTGGTTCCTACGGAAATGAAGTGGTAAACTATCAGCGAAGGTTTTTAGAAAATCCCCGAGAGAACACTAACCTATTAAAAACAGCTCTAGGTTATGCGGAATTAGGATTGATAAACCCAGATGGTCCTAATGATTATAGAAATGTACAAATCGTGGGAGGAGATAGATATATGCCTAGAATTGCTGCTTCTTCAGCAGCTTCAACCTCTAATTTCAGGTATAGCAATAGATTTATAGAAGATGGTTCTTATTTAAGAATTCAGAACATTTCTCTGGGATATAATCTTCCACGTAATTTTGTAGAACAATTCGGACTTCTGAATTTCAAAATATATACCAATCTGCAAAACGTACATACGTTTACCAAATACTCAGGATTCGATCCAGAGATAGGCTCTATTAATCAGGATGCGCTATTAACGGGAATTGATAACGGCCGTTATCCTTCACCGAGAATTTATACGCTAGGGATAAATGTCAATTTTTAAAAAAAGAAACATGAAGACAAAGAAATTAATATATAGACTTTTTATAATGAGCTTATTTGTGAGTTCTTATAGTTGTAGTGATAATTTAGAAATAGAACCAGAAGATCAAATTACAAAAGAGAATTTCTATCAATCTGAAGAAGACTTTCAAGCAGCAACAGCACCGCTTTATAATAAAGTTTGGTTTTCCTTTAACGATAAATTCTATTTCGGGTTAGGCGATGGGCGTTCTTATAACCTGTATGCACCCTTTTCAGATTATGTCTATCCGTTCAGCGACTTGGCTGAAACCGGATTAACAGGACCGTTAGTGGAGGCATGGGGATCTCTTTATAATGTTATTCAACAATCAAATAATGTAATTATTGGTATAACTAATAGTGGGGTCGATGAAGATATTCAAAAGCAATATATAGCTGAGGCCAGATTTATGAGAGGTACCGCCTATTGGTATTTAGCATCACTTTGGGGAGATGCTATTATTTCTACAAATCCAACAGAATTAGTGAATAACCCTTTAGTTAATAAAAATTCAAGGGATGACGTTTATGAATTTGCAATTCGGGATCTAGAATATGCTGCAAAATTTTTACCGGAACAGGCAGGTCAAGGAGGTCGATTAACAAAATATAGCGCCTACGGTATGCTTTCTCGTCTTTACTTATCCTATGCAGGTTTAAGTGATAATCCTAATAGTGGAACAAGAAATCAGGCGCTTTTAGATTTAGCTAAAAAAGCTGCAGAGAAAGTTATAAATGAAGGCCCTTACACGTTAATGGCAGATTACGCCGATTTATTTAAAGTAGAAAATAATAATAATTCGGAGTCGATGTTTGCCCTGCAATGGGTTCCCAATGGCGATTATGGTGTAAACAATCCGCATCAGGCCTTTTTCGCTTTAGGATCCGAAATTACGGGTGATGATGCCGCTTGGGGGTATTATACAAGAGCTTCTTATGATGTATTGTTAGAATATGAATCGAAAGATAAGCGACGTAAAGCGACCTGGATGGCAGATGGCGATTTCTACCCAGAAATTAGCAAGGCCAATGGTGGTTACACGGTTGATCATGAAAATACCTATGTTAATGTGAAAAAGGGAGTAGTTGGATCTACCAAGGATAACGCCAGTATCTCCAGACAGAATTCCGCTCTTAACACTTATATGATGAGGTTGGGAGAGGTTTATTTGAATTATGTGGAAGCGGTTTTGGGTAATAACGAAAGTACCAGTGATGCTACTGCTTTAATGTACTTGAATGAACTAAGATCTAGAGCCGGCTTAGAAGCTAAAACCAGCATAACATATGATGACATTATGCACGAACGCCGAGTAGAACTATGTATGGAAGGGCAGTTTTGGTACGATTTGGTAAGAGGAGCCTACTACGAGCAGCAAGAAGTTATAAACTATATAAATGCGCAGGATAGAGGAACGATCGTAGCTTTTACCTATGATGCAAGTAGTAATAAAGTTTCTCCAGATGATACTCGTGACAATGATACCAGGGCAGTAGGCGTAGCTGATGAAAGTATTTTTCTGTTGCCTTATCCAGAGTCTGAAGTGGTTCAAAACCCTTTACTGAGTGAGGCTCCTGTGCCGTATGAGTTTACTGAAGAAAGAATAACTGATCTATTTTAAGTTTCACACTAAAAATGAATTTCATTAAAAAATTAATTAATATGAAAGAAAATATACGAATTAAAAATCCTTGGTCCTATCTCTCTCTGTTAGGGCTGATGGTTATTACACTGCTATTTACATCCTGTGAGAAGGACGACGATGAGGGTGGAATGATTACTATTAGCAAAATATATCTGGAAGATGTTAATTCCACGGTACCAGACAGAGAGGTTAGTTTTGCGAGATTAGGGCAACTTCTGCGTATTGAAGGTTCAGGATTTACTGGCCTTAAAAGGGTTTATATTAATGGTTTTCAAACCACCTTTAACCCGGTATATGTATCTGATACTTCTATGCTGGTTCGTATCTCGGGAGATACCCCAATTACTGAAGCAGAAGAAGATGTGCGAAATACTATTCGTTTAGCGAACAGCAGTAATGAGACCATAATTTCCTTTGAAATTCGTTCTTCACCTCCCACAATTACCAATATTTCAAATACTCTTCCAAATCCGGGAGAGGAAATTACCGTATATGGAACCGGACTAATAGAGGTTAGTAAGGTTGTTTTTCCGGGGGATGTAGAAGTAACCAGCGGAATTACTTTCGATGAAGAAGAGGGGGAGTTTTTTACAGTTACTATGCCTGAGGGAGTTTCAGAAAGTGGCGGATCAATCTATGCAGAAACAGCTAATGGAGGGGTTTATTCCCCAGCTTATTTCAACTTCAAAGATGGTGTTCTTTTAAACTTTGACGGGATGGGAAGCATAGGTGAGTTTGGTAATACTATTCGACAGACAGATCTTGAATCAGCGTCTATAGGAGAAGGAAATGTGTCGCAGGGAACATATGTCCCTCATCGTCCGGCTAGTGTAGCGTCTTTTGATGCAGGTAAAAATCGTGCTTCTGAAGTGTTCACTTCGGGGAATGAAAGCTGGCGTACACAGTTAACTCCCAATATACCAGCTTCCACCCCTTTGGATGAAGTTGCATTTCAATTTGATATTTATGTTCCTGAAGCCTGGGAGGGAAGTGGATTTTTAAAGATCCTTCTTATAAATAATTTTAATGGAGGAGAATGGACTGGTGGTGTTTACAACTACGTACCTTGGATTGTTGATGGAGAAGTAGAAGCTTTTCAAACTACCGGGTGGACCACTGTAACGATTCCGTTAAATGATTTTTATAGTTATGAAGACGGCGACTATACTTTTGAAGATGTATTAGCTTATCGAGAAGCCGCTACCTATAAGAATTTCGGTATTTTCTTTGAAAATTCTGATATAAAATTGAGTGATGTAATTAGAGGTAGCAGTGATGTGGAGTTTCCTTCTTCCTCAACTTCAGTAAGTGTGTATACAGATAATTGGAGAATTGTTTCTTTAGAAACTCCAACTGTGAGTGATTTTCCTGATTAAATAATAAATTAATACGAGATGAATTTTATTGGTCTTTATTAAATACACTATTAAAAAAATAGAAATGAAATACACAAAATTAATACCCATTATAGTACTTTCATCTGTGATGTTTTCTTCATGTGAAGATAACTATATGGAGTGGCAGGAAGTTCCTGATGCAAATAAAATAACTTCAGCCGAGTTACCTTTGGAGTTACAGGAGAAGATTAGTAGATATGAAGCCCTCAATTCGTACACCGACTTTACATTAGGTGCTGGTATTGTGCTGGACCTCTATATGAATAATGATTCCTATAGAAATTTAGTAATTGAAAATTTTGATGATGTTACAGTGGGCTATGCTATGAAGCATGGTCCTATGGTGAACTCTCAAGGAGAAATTGAATTTGAAACGGTAGATAATTTTATCGCATCAGTACGAGATGCAGGATTAGACGTATATGGGCATACCCTGGTATGGCATGCTAACCAAAATGCCAGTTACCTAAATGGGTTAATTTCGCCTATAGTAATTCCCGGTTCAAGTGGAGCCAACTCACTTGATTTATCTTCCTTACAAGCAGGAACACTCGATGGATGGGGAGGATCATGGAATTCTGCTATTTCGATAGTTGATGGTAAGGGATTGTCAGATAGTTCAAAAGCGGTTCAAATGGTTGCAGATGGTACAGCTAATCCTTGGGAGCTGCAACTGGGAACGCCAAATATTCCTATTGTTAGTGGACATTCTTATGAGGTTTCTTTTTACATAAAATCTGATCAACCGGGGAAAGGGCGTATTTCGTTTGATACAAATCTATCAAATCAATACCCATGGTTCGACTGGTATAGTTCAGGAAGTCAAACAGAAGCTTTTGAAACTTCTTCTGAATGGAAGCAGGTAAAATTCACATTAGACGCTTCCAATTTTGTTACAGGAGCCACCACTTTCATGTTTAATTTTGATCTAGGCTATTTATCGGGTGTTACATATCTCATAGATGTAGATAATATTTCGGTAGTAGATTTAGATGCTCAGCCGGAAAATATGATTGCAAATGGCGATTTTGAAGATGGTACAATTTCCCCATGGAATGGTTGGGGAAATGGATCATCAAGAGAAGTTTCAGCAGCGGGAGATGGTTTTGGAGGAACTGGGTATGCCATGGTTCTCAATAATTCTGTTGCAGCTAGTAATTATAGCGCTCAACAAGTTTACACTTTTAGTCAACCTTTAGAAATGGGAAAAGAGTATACCTGTTCTTTCTGGGTGAAGTCCACTTCTTCCAGTGCCAATCTGCAAGTTCAGATACAAAGCGATGATTATAGTGCCGATTATTATGGCGGAATAGTAGTAGGAAATTCTTGGACGAAAGTAGAATTCCCGGTTACACCCACTACAGATAATCGTACCAAATTAATTTTTGATTTTGGAGAAACTGCTACTACGTATTATTTTGATGATATAGTGTTCACTTCAGGAGAAGCAGGCGGAGGATCAGGGCCAACGATTATCGAAAAAACAGACGAGGAAAAAACGGAGATTATCGGGGATGCTATGGAAGACTGGATATCTAAAATGGTTAGCCATTACAAAGATGATGTTTTTGCCTGGGATGTGGTAAATGAACCTATGAAAGAGGGTGGTTCCTTACGTGATGGAAACGTAGCAGAATTAGCTGATGATGATTTTTACTGGGTGAAATACCTGGGGAAAGATTATGCAGTGACTGCTTTTAAATTAGCAAGACAATATGGAAACCCAACCGATAAACTTTTTATAAATGATTATAATTTAGAATCCAGCTTAGAAAAATGTGATGGGTTAATAGAATATGTTCAGTATATAGAAAGTAAAGGAGCTACTGTTGATGGTATAGGAACTCAAATGCATATTTCTCTGAATTCTGATAAAGACAAGATTATCCAAATGTTTCAAAAGTTGGCAGCCAGTGGAAAGTTGATCAAGATCTCTGAGCTCGATGTAAGACTTGGCACCAATTCACCCACAGTAGCTCAATTGGCCGATCAGGCAGCAATGTATCAATTTGTAATAGATTCTTTTAAAGAGCATATTCCTGCAAGTCAGCAATATGGTGTTACACTATGGAATATCTCTGATAACGCAAATGAACATGAGTTCTGGTTGCCAAATGAAGCTCCAAATGTTTGGGATGCAAATTATGCTAGAAAACATGCATATAAAGGAGTAGCCGATGGACTCGCTGGCCGGGATGTAAGTGAAGATTTTTCAGGAGAAATAGAATACTGATAGTTTGAGTTATAGCTGAAAGATCTCTTATAGCCGGTTATTAATAAAAAATAGTTATTGGCAAAAAAGAGATTGTAATTACCTTTATTTAACTTCCTGATTAGAAAGACTATCGAGAGCCTAGCTCCTCGATAGTTTTTTATTTTACAGGAAATGATATTCATTAATAAGATTGAATTGGCCAAAGGAGTTATAAACCTAGAATGGACTAGCCACCGGTTGGAGCAGAGAATATTAACTTACAGGATATATAGGTTAAAAGCATTAACCTTTAACAACGCAATTTGTATTATTTATTATTAACCTCTGTTGGGAGAACTCCAAAATGGGCTTTAAAGCACTTTGAGAAATAGGAGGGAGATGAAAAACCTACGTTATAACTTATTTCACTAATAGAATTATGCCCTGCTTCAATTAATTCTTTAGCTCTTTCAAGACGTATCTTACGTATTAATTCATTTGCAGTTAAACCAGTTAAAGCTTTTATTTTTCGATATAGCTGACTTCTACTTAAGTTAAATTGATCTGCCAGTTTTTCTACATTCAAATTAGCTTCACTAATATTTTCTTGTGTGTATATAATAATATTAGAAATAAACTCTTTATCCAGAGAGGTGCTTGGTTCTAATTCGGTCTTTTTATAAGCTCCCATATATTTAGAGAAAAGTAACTCCCGATTCGTAATAAGTTGTTTCAAGTGAGATCTCATCACCTTCATCTCAAAAGGTTTATTTAGGTAGACATCTGCACCAGCATTAAGTCCTTCCACCCAATCATCTACCATAGATTTTGCAGTGAGCATAAGTACAGGGATATGGCTTGTTCTTAAATCATTTTTAAGCATTTCACATAATTCATGACCATTTAGTTTTGGCATAACTACATCGGTAATCACAACATCGGGGATCATTTTCTTAGCCTTTTTTAAACCTTCCTCACCATCTTCGGCTTCTATTACCTTGTAAAATGTTTGTAGTTCCTGTTTTATGTATGTTCTAAGTTCAATATTATCTTCCACAACTAACAGGGTTCTCTTCTGCGCATTATTTTCAGGGGGTGTTTCGTCTTCCTGTATTTCGTTAACAGGAATATATTTAATTGAATTATCTGTATTAGAGGCAATATCTGAAGGTTCATAATGTTCTTTACCAATAGGGATCAGAATTCTAAACTTCGTTCCCACGCCTATTTCACTTTCTACATCTATTTGCCCTTTATGCAGATCAATAAAACTTCTAACAACTTCAAGACCTATCCCGGTGCCGCTATAATATTGCTCATTAAGTTCTTTTATTTGATAAAATCGGTCGAATATCTTGTTAAGTTCATCTGGATGTATGCCTTTGCCGGTATCTTCTATACTTATTTCAAGTGCCTTCCGGGGACTAGCGTCTTTTATTAATGGGAATAGATGATTTTCCTTTAATCCTATAGTAAGCGTGATTATACCATTATTGGTAGTGCTCTTAAAAGCATTTGAAAGGATATTAAATATTATCTTTTCCAGCTTGCTTTTATCGGCCCATATATTTTTAACCCCATATTCATTCTCTATTGATAAAGCTATATTTCTGTGTTGAGCCTCTTCCTGAAAGTGATCAATAATATCTTCAACGAGATTATTGATATTGAAAAAAGTAACACTTAATGGAATTTTATTGAACTGGAGTTTTCTGAAATCCATCAACTCATCTATCAAATGTTTTAAGCGTTTGGTATTCTTATGAATGATCTTGTGTTTATTTTTTATTTTTTCAGGAAGCGAAGCCTCTTTTAAAATATCTTCCAACGGACTCAATATAAGGGTTAGCGGAGTTCTAAATTCATGAGAGATATTAGTGAAAAATTGGATTTTCTTGTTGTTCAGGGTTTCCTCATGAATACGTTTTTCACGTTCCTGAGCTATAGTACGCCGAGCTTGAAGTCGGGAGTCCAAAAATTTGAAAGTGAAATAAGTGATAAGGGCTAAAATTAAAACATAGCATATAATTGCAAAATTGGTAAACCACCAGGGACGCAAGATTTCGATATTTAGGCTTGCTGCTTCATCATTCCATATCCCGTCACTATTTGCGGCCTTAACTTTAAAAACGTAATTTCCTGCTGGAAGATTAGTATAGGTGGCGCTTCGAGAATTTTCAACATAATTCCACCGATCCTCAAAACCTTCAAGGTAATAGGCAAATTGTATTTTCTCCGGACGAGTAAAATCGATAGAAGCATAGTCGATAGTGAAAACCGATTGGGAGTGGGTGAGAGTAATTTTTTCAGTTTGTGAAACTACTTTTTTTAGTGGGGAATCTTCCTGACCCGGTAGTACGGGCTGATTGAAAAGTTTAAAATCTGTGAGATATACAGTTGGTGTATGCTTATTTACAGTCAGATTCTCCGGATTAAAATGGTTGATGCCTTCATAAGAGCCGAAGTATAGTTTTCCTTTTTCATCTTTAAAAACAGCGCTGTTATTAAAATCATTAGTTAAGAGTCCATCATTTATCGAGAAATTTTGAGAAATATAATTTTCCTTATCAATTTTTGTTAATCCGTTATTTCCTGCCACCCATATAGCACCATTTTCGTCTTCAATTATAGAAGATGCTGTAACCTTGTTAAACCCGGATTTAGCTTCCATCCATGAAAAAGTATCTTTTTTCATATCATATCTACATAACCCGGCTCCATCGGTACCTATCCAGATGTTTTTAGAAGAATCTTCGTAGAGGTCTATTACTAGACTGGTGTATGGCTGACCAGCGTTTTTATTATATAATCTAGAGGATAACATATCAAGCTTAAAATAGTTTTTATGCCTTTTAAATTTGAATAATCCGGCATTCCCTCCAATCCAGATGTTATCTTCACTGTCTACATATATTTTTCTAATATCGCTAAAACTGATTTTTGCACTTCCAAATGGCTCCTGATTATAGGTGGAGAATTTTTTTATTATGGGAGAAAACGAATGAATACCACTAGAGAATGTCCCTATCCAGATTATCCCGTCAGAATCTTCGGAGAAACTAAGAATGCGGTTGGAGGTTATTTGTCTATTGGTGTTTTCTACAGAATAATGGGAAAAAGAAGTTGAGCCTTTTTCTAAGAAGTAAATTCCGTAATCCCATGTACCAACCCATATATTACCTTTACTATCCTTATAGAGGGTTTGCACATCAGGAGAATTAAGCCCGTTAGCAATTGAATTTTTGTTATTTAACAAATGGGTAAAGACGTTGGTTTTAGGGTCATAAACATCAATTCCACCACCATCCATCCCAATCCACAGTCTGTTATTATCATCCTTAATTATACCGGTAACCGAGCTTGATTGTAGGGAGTTGGGGTAGTTGGGTTTACTTTCTATATCTGGAAATTTATCATGAAGCCTGTCGTATACTCCTACGCCATTATTATAATATCCAATCCATATACGTTGCTGATCGTCTAGAAATAAGGACCAGATAGAATTGGATTTTATTCCTTTATTATCAAATTTGTTATTCAAATAGTGGTTTACAACCTTTCCCTTTCTATCTATTTCAAACATACCGTCGTTCTCGGTACCACATAAAATGGTTTTTCTTGGTGTATCCAGAAGGGATAATACTCGTTTAGTTGTAATTGGAAAATGCTCAATTAGATACCTTCCATTTTCATTACCGTCAATCTTTAGCAAACCTTGGTTAAGAGTACCTAACCAAACACTTCCTTTATCGTCAACTTCCATGGTTTTAATAGCTGTAGAAACTTTCTCCTTCCCATTTACTGTTACAAATACAATTGGGTATACTACATTTTCGTCTGTATCTAATTCGAGAAGTCCATCATTGGTTCCAATTAGAATTCTATTGTCAAAGAAAGCAAGACTGTTTATTAGAAGATTTTCGGTTTGCCTAACTCCGGTTATCTTAATTTTTGAAGGAAGTAGCGTTATAGGGTCTATCTTAAAAAGACCTGATTGATGGGTGCCTATTAAGATATCTCCATTTTTATCTTCAAGTATTGCCTGTACCGAAATACGCTTAACGGTTTTCTTTAAGAATAAATTGATGTGTGTAAAATTATCCAGTTCTCTATTATAAAGATCTAAACCTGCTTCGGTACCCACCCACAGCCTATTTTTAGTGTCTAAATATGTGGAATGTATAAGCGAATTACTAAGGCTGGTACTATCGATCTCGCTATACTGATAAGAAGTATAATCTACCCCGTTAAACCTGCTAAGGCCAAGCCCGTTGGTTCCCATCCATATAAAGCCCATTTCATCCTGAGAAATACTTGCTACAGCTCTTTGGGTAACATTGTTTTTAAGAGACTCGAAATTATACATAGGAAAGCTATTCTCTTGCCCATATAAGGGAGAGAAGGCTATAAAAAGAATAGCGACTAGTATAGCTGGAAATTTTATGATAGGCGGTAATTATTTTGATTGTTACAATTGATTAAAATTTATTTAAAATCTAAAAAAATATGGATTTTTAAATAAATCATGTCAATATACTCAGAACCTGACAACAATAATAGTTTTTTCTAAAAATCAGATAGATTTTTTCTGAATATTATAGAGTGCTATAAATAGAATGCGGGAGGTAAAAGAGTTTTATTATCAACCTTTTAAATCTAGATTGGAAAATGCAAATGCAAATTTTCGGCTTATGGTATAAAATAAAAAAAAACCGTTCAGAAATTTCTGAACGGTTTTTTGTAGCGAGAACGAGATTTGAACTCGTGACCTCCGGGTTATGAATCCGACGCTCTAACCAACTGAGCTACCTCGCCATACATTAAATTTTTAGCAATCTCGAAACGTTTGGGAGCACCAGCATATATGGGCTTCGCTTTCTAAGTTTGCGGGTGCAAATATAGAAACTATTTAATATGCTGCAAATATTATTTTGCGAAATATTTATTTTGTTTTCTTTTAGGGTTTGTAATTAATATTTATATTGCCCGAAATCTAATAAATACAGCATGGAAGACAAAGTTAAGTACGAGATGGAGTTTCCTATTCAGGCATCCCCTTCATTATTGTATCAATATATTTCAACACCTTCAGGATTAAGTGAATGGTATGCAGATAATGTTAATTCTCGTGGCGAACTGTTCACATTTATATGGGATGGGTCTGAAGAAAAAGCGAAGCTTCTAAGCAAAAAGAATGGAGAGCGAATTAAATTTAGATGGATAGATGATGAATCTACCCCGTATTTTTTTGAAATAAGAATTCAGGTAGACGATATAACTAAAGATGTATCTATAATGATTACCGATTTTGCAGAAGAGGATGAAGTAGATGAAGGCAAAATGTTATGGGAAAATATGATCTCCGATCTTAAACAGATTCTTGGATCAGCATAAAAATCCTTTTAGAAATAGTACCTTTGCCCCGTTTTATAACAAAAACGGGGTTTTTTTATGATTAATTTGAATGGGATTTTAGTAGAAGATAGCAAGGCAACTATCAATGTAAGTAATAGGGGGCTTGCCTTTGGTGATTCAGTTTTTGAAACTATTAGGGTTATTAATGGTAAAATCATTTTCTGGGAAGATCATTATTTTCGTTTAATGGCGTCCATGAGAATAATGCGCATGGAAATTCCTGCTAATTTTTCTCCGGAATTTTTAGAAAATGAGATTATTGAACTGGTTTCAGAAAACAATTTGATTGATTCGCCGGCACGAGTGAGATTTACCGTTTACAGAAAACAAGGAGGTCTATATCGCCCTCAATCGCTCGAAATTGAATATGCTATAGAGGTTTCCAAGTTGTCTAACCCGTTCTATTTGTTCAATACCGATTTTTATGAAGTAGAACTTTTTAAAGACCATTACATCAATAGCGGTCTTTTGTCTACCATTAAAACCAATAATAAGGCTGTAAATGTATTAGGAAGTATCTACGGTAAAGAAAATGCATATAACAACTGTTTGTTGCTAAATGAAAATAAAAGCATTGTAGAGGCTTTAAATGGAAATATCTTCCTAGTGAAGGGCGATAAAATTAAAACACCACCATTAACTGATGGAGCACTAAATGGAATCGTTAGAAAACAGTTATTGTCTATCATTAAAACCATTCCGGATATAGAAATTGAAGAAGTGTCCATTTCACCTTTTGAACTTCAAAAAGCAGATGAATTGTTTATTACAAATGTAATTGTTGGAATTCAACCTATCACGAAATATAGAAAGAAAGAATTCAGAACTGAAGTGTCTAAGAATCTACTTACTAAACTAAATGTAAAAGCGAGATTAGGTTAGTTGTAACTAGGGTTTTCGGGAGCGTTAGACCATAACATGTAGTTTCCTCCTAATTCTATCATCTTATCTTTCCAGAAAGAACGATAGGGTCTTTCTATAATGTCTTTTGGATCTTGGTGAGCGGTAATTACCCAAGAGTTAGAATCCAACTCCTGTTGCAGTTGCTCGGCATCCCATCCCGAATAACCTAAAAAGAATCTGATCTGTTTTTCTGAGATCAAGTCTTTTTCGATCAATTCTTTAACCGCATCAAAATTCCCTCCCCAAAATATCCCGTTCGCAATTTCAACGCTTTCCGGGATAAGATCTGGTATCTTATGGATAAAATATAGATTGTCCTGCTCTACAGGCCCGCCGTTATATATCTTAAAACTTTTATTAAGTTCAGGAATAAGATCGGCAAGAGTGAAGTCGAGTATCTTATTTAAGATAAAACCAATAGAACCGGTTTCAGAATGTTCCGCTATTAAAACCACCGATCTATTGAAGGATGCATCACCTATTATAGATGGTTCAGCCACTAATAATAAGCCTTTGGCTGGTTTTAACGCTATCATGATTTCATTCTTTTTATTAAATCTAAAGATTAAATTAACAATTTCAAATTAAAATTTAGATAATTTCAAAAAAAACTCCCCAGAAGGGGAGTTTAAAGTTTTTAACTAATGCTAAGGTTTAGTTTACAGCTTTTTGTAAATCTGCACCAGCTTTAAATTTCACTACGTTTTTAGCAGCGATCTTAATAGTTTTTCCTGTTTGTGGGTTTCTTCCTTCACGTGCAGCTCTTTTAGAAACTGACCAAGAACCAAATCCAACTAAAGAAACACGGTCACCTTTTTTAAGAGACTTTTCAACGTTCTCTAAAAATGACTCTAATGCTTTTTTTGCAGCAGCTTTTGAAATTCCAGCGTTTTCAGCCATTGCATCGATTAAATCCGTTTTGTTCATAATTTGAATTTTAAATTAATTGTTGGTTAAACATTCTGTTAATTTGCTTTACAAATTTATGTGGATTTCTCAGCCATGCAAGTAATATCAAGGGAAATGCGGGTTTTTGTTAATAACTTGAGCTTTTTGTTAATAAATAAGCTTGATTTATTTTAAAATCCGCCATTTCAGTAATGATAAGGCCTCACAGAAGTTTTGCGTCTAAATCAAATTGATAACCGTTCAATAGCTCTTTGGTTTTCATTTTTCTTTTTCCTGGAAGTTGTAATTCTTTTAAAATAAGATAGCCTCCGGAAACTGCTACTTTTAATTCTTTTCCCTCCTGTAGTATTTTTCCGTTTGAATAATTGTGACTTTCTGTAAGCGGTTCCACCTCAAAAAGTTTGACTTTTAATGTTTCCTCTCCATTTTTTAAATAGCACCAGGCCGCAGGATAGGGATTAAGCCCTCGAATATGATTATAAATTTCAATTAAAGGTTTGCTCCAATTTATCTGCGTGTTCTGTTTTGTGAGTTTGGGAGCATCTTTCAACTCCGGATGCTCGACTTGTTTTTGGGTGGTAACCTTATCTTCTTTTATTAAATTTAATGTATCGGTAACTAATTTAGCACCTATAATCATTAAATTATCATGTAATTCTCCCACATTCTCTTCCTTAGAGATTGTTATTTCTTTTTGAAGGATCATGGCACCGGTATCAATTTTTTCATCTATAAAAAAAGTGGAAACCCCAGTGGTGGTCTCTCCATTTATAATGGCCCAGTTTATAGGTGCAGCGCCTCTATATTGAGGTAGGAGTGAGGCGTGCAAATTAAAGGTGCCGTATTCCGGTAATTTCCATACCGCTTCAGGTAACATCCTAAAGGCAACCACAACCTGTACATTGGGATTTAACTTCCTTAATTCCTCTAAAAAACTCTCCGACTTTAAATTAGTAGGTTGTAATACGGGGAGATTTTGGGTCACGGCGTATTGCTTAACGGCACTTTCCTGTAGTTTCCTTCCTCTTCCTGCCGGTCTATCGGGAGCAGTAATTACTCCTACTACATTAAATCCTGTATTTATAATTTCTTTCAAGGTGGAAACCGCAAAATCGGGGGTTCCCATAAATACTATTCTTAAATCTCTCATCAATTCTTTAATTTATATGTGTTAGTAGCTGTTAAACTTATAATCCCTCTGTCTAGCATTAATTGTAATACCTTTAATATCCCATTTTCAGGAAAGGGGAGTGCCGCTACCAGTTGTCTTGAATTTTGTTCCTCATTTTTTAAAATGTCGATAAGTTCTTCATAGATACGTCTTATCAGTTCTTTTTTAACATTGGTTTCAGGTGGCTTACAAACAGAACAAATTCCGCATTTTTGAGCAGTTGTTTCTCCAAAATAAGTCAGGAACTGAATACTACGGCAAATGTTTTCATTTTCAACATAGGATAACATAGCTTCTATTTTTTCAAGTTTGTTCTTTGACTGATTTTTAATATAATCTACAAAAGGATAGATGCTACTTTCATCTTCTCTGGGTACTAAGAAGGTTATGGAAGCGTCGTGGAGCTGATGCTCGAACTCTACTATTTTATCTTTATGTAATTGTTTTAAAATACGGATTGCTTCCGACTCGATTGTGCCGGCTTTTTTGCAAATAGAAGTTAAATTGATGGGCATTTTACTTTCAAAAATTCCCCCATAGGTTCTTAAGATAGCTTTTATTACCGGATCAAATTTTGGGTTTTCTTCAAGGTAATAAAACAATTGTTTATTAGATATAATAAATTGCAAACTGGTTGTCTTCTGAAACTGTTGGGACAACTTTAAAATGCTTATCCTATCTAGAAGTTGTAAAGTGTTATAGGTCTTGGCAGAGTTTAATTGATAATGACTGCAGAAGGCAGCAAAATTGAAATCATGAGTTGTGTTTACTCCTTCACCGTAGGCAACTCTGAAATAGGAAGAAAGTTTTTTATAGATCAGAATTACATATTCCAGATCTGGTAAATTATTTAAGAACTGATTTTTAACAACAGGGATATCACTCTTATTAGTTATTATGGTTGCAGTAGCTAACTTCCCATCTCTCCCTGAGCGGCCAGCTTCCTGAAAATAGCTTTCTATACTTTCCGGTAAATTTAGATGTATAACATGCCTTACGTTGGGCTTGTCTATACCCATTCCAAAAGCATTGGTGGCAACCATAACTTTTACTTCTTCCTTAAGCCATGAATTGAGCTTTTGGGTCTTTTTTTCGCGCGAAAGTCCTCCATGAAAGGCAGCGGTAGTATATCCATATCGCTGTAATTCTAAAGCAACTTCTTCCGTAGCTTTTCGGCTTCTAACATAAATAATTGCAGAATCATTCTTATTGAATAGCAATTGCCTGAGTCGGTATATTTTATCTTCAGTATTAATAACATGGAAAGCAATGTTCTTGCGTTCTAAAGATTTTTTAAAGATAGAAGGTTCTCGTAGCTTTAACTGAGTTTGTATATCTTTTATTACATCCTTGGTTGCCGATGCGGTAAGCGCCATTACCGGAACTTCAGGTTTTAGCTCTCGTAATAATGAAATATTTAAATAGGCAGGTCTAAAATCATGTCCCCACTGCGAGATGCAATGCGCTTCATCTATAGCAATCAAATTAACGTTCATATGCTTGATGCGCTGCTGTACGATATCTTGTTGTAAACGTTCTGGCGATAAGTACAGAAATTTGTAGTTTCCATAAATACAGTTGTCCAGAAGTGTGTCCAGTTCGGAAAAGGAGATTCCGCCGGTAATAGCAATGGCTTTAATGCCTTTTTCCTGTAAACTCGCCACCTGGTCTTCAATTAAAGCTACCAGAGGGGAGACTATAATACATATTCCTTCCTGTAAAAGGCTGGGAATTTGAAAGCAAAGAGATTTTCCACCACCGGTAGGCAATAGCGCAATAATATCTTTATTGCTTGTTGCTGCGGTAATTATCTCTTCTTGAAGAGGCCTGAAAGCTTGATGCCCCCAGTATTTTAATAATATGTCTTTTGCTTCCTGCAAGTTTAATCATCAAGATTGTTCAATATGAAATCACGTCTGTTTTCAATAGAATCTGTAGGAACTTCAATTGGATTATAACCGTATCTAATATACGCTTTTTTTAAGTATTCATGTATGCTCATTGCTTGATCAAACGATTCATAGCGTTCATTATCGGTGGTGTAGATCTCTTTCCATGGAGGAAGAAGGAAAATTTTGTCGTATTCATGTCGCTCGCAGGCTTCATCAAATTTCGACGGATAATGTGTATTGAAATAATCCATATAAGCAATTACATCAGGAATTCCCCTGTCAAAAAAGATAACCTCTTTAGTGAGATGTAGAGATTCTTTATGCTGATTTACTCTGGCTTCCAGCAATTTTTCACTGAAAAGCAATGGTTTTTCCAAGAAAAGCTGATCAATTCCCTCCTCTTGAGCTTCTAATGTAATTTGCCTTGAAATTTCGTGTAGGCAATAATGCCCCTGCGATTCAAGATTCACAATTACTGAAGATTTTCCGGTACCGGGCCCGCCGGTAATAACTATTTTTTTATTTTGCACGCTGCAAATTTCGGTATTTGTAATTGATAAAAAAAATGAATCATTACTTGTATATTTGCAAGACAAGGAAAGAGAAAAATTATGGAGCAGTCTAAGAACCCTGAAGAATTTTATAAGAAGTTAAAGTCGCAATTACAAGACACTTCCATGTGGCCAACAGAGTATCTATATAAATTTATTGTGCCTACCGATGATGGGAAAATAGCGCAGATAAATGAGATATTTGATAATATGGGAGCGGTTATTACTACTAAGCAATCGAAAAATGGGAAATATACCAGTGTTTCTGTGAATGTAAGAATGAAGAATCCCGATGCTGTAATAAGTAAATACAAGCAGGTAGGTGAAGAAGTAGAAGGAGTAATGTCCTTATAACAATAAATCAATAGCCTTTAAGTTTTAATAATAGGGCAGTTGAATAATATTTAGTATTTTGCAGCCAGTATAATTTCTACTAGTTTAATTATCACCTATAAATATCAATTTTGACATACGAATTAGAATATAACTCTGAGAGGAGTAGGCTTATTATTCCTGAATACGGCCGACACTTACAAAAAATGGTGGAACATGCTGTTGCCATTGAAGATGATGAAGAGCGCAACAAAGTGGCCAAATCGATAATTGCGGTCATGGGAAACATGAATCCGCATTTAAGAGATGTAGCCGATTTTCAGCATAAACTTTGGGATCAGTTATTCATTATAAGCGATTTTAAATTAAACGTTGATTCTCCATATCCAAAACCTTCTAAAGAGCTTTTAGAGGAGCGTCCTGAACCAATGGAATATCCTCAAAATTTCCCTAAGTACAGGTTCTACGGAAATAACATCAAACGTATGATCGATGAGGCTGTGAAAATGGAAGAAGGTGAACTTAAAGAAGCCTTGATCTTTGCTATAGCAAATCATATGAAAAAATCCTATTTGAACTGGAATAGGGAAGCAGTAGATGATGAAGTTATTTTTGAGCATGTAAAAGAATTAAGCGGCGGGAAGATAAATCTGAAGAATAAAGAAGAAGATCTAAGCGAAGCTGCCAATTTACTAAGGGGGAACAAAAAGTTCAAATCAACTCCCAAAAAGAATCCACGCAATAATCCACGCGCACGTAAACGCTACTAAACTTTTAATATCACATGGGAACTTTTCAAATTGAAGGGGGCCATGCTTTAAGTGGAAATATACAGCCACAAGGAGCTAAAAATGAAGCCCTGCAAATTCTTTGTGCAGTACTTCTTACCCCAGAAAAAGTTATAATCAACAACATACCCGATATTGTTGACGTAAATAAATTAATTACACTTCTTGGAAATTTAGGAGTAAAGATCGAAAAACTAGGTAAAGGTAGTTACAGCTTTCAAAGTGATTCTATAAACCTGGAATATTTGGAAAGTGAAGCCTTTAAAAAGGAAGGAAGTGGACTTAGAGGATCTATCATGATCGTGGGACCTTTACTGGGTAGGTTTGGTAAAGGTTATATCCCAAGACCGGGAGGAGATAAAATTGGACGAAGGAGATTAGATACTCATTTTGAAGGTTTTATAAAACTTGGAGCAAAATTCAGATATAATAAGGAAGATCGTTTCTATGGAGTTGAAGCTGCTGATGGTCTTACCGGAGATTATATGCTGTTGGAAGAAGCTTCGGTAACCGGAACTGCAAACATTGTAATGGCGGCAGTTTGGGCGAAAGGTAAAACCACCATTTATAACGCGGCTTGCGAACCATACCTGCAACAACTTTGTAAAATGTTGAATTCTATGGGAGCTAAAATTGAAGGAGTTGGCTCTAATCTTTTACATATTGAAGGAGTTGAAAGCTTTGCAGGTTGCGAGCATACCATATTACCAGATATGATCGAGATTGGATCGTGGATTGGTTTGGCTGCAATGACAAAGAGTGAAATTACCATTAAAAATGTAGGTTGGGAGCATTTAGGTTTAATTCCTACCACATTTAGAAAACTAGGAATTACCATTGAAAAAAGGGGAGATGATATTTTTATTCCGGCTCATAACGATGGATATGAGATACAAAGTTTTATTGATGGCTCTATAATGAATATTAGCGATGCTCCCTGGCCTGGATTTACTCCCGATTTACTGAGTATCATGTTGGTTGTAGCAACACAGGCACGTGGCAGCGTTCTTATCCATCAAAAGATGTTTGAAAGCAGGTTGTTTTTTGTAGATAAACTAATAGATATGGGAGCCAAGATTATTCTTTGCGATCCGCATAGAGCTACTGTTATTGGTCACGATTTTAAGTCGTCACTACGAGCAACAACTATGACTTCTCCTGATATTAGAGCAGGAGTTTCTCTTCTTATTGCGGCTATGTCGGCAAAAGGAACTTCTACCATTCATAATATCGAACAGATAGATAGAGGTTATGAAAATATTGATGAGCGACTTAGAGCTATAGGAGCGAAAATAAAAAGAGTCGATTAAAAATTTTATAAAATAAAAAAGCCCGGTTTAATAATAAACCGGGCTTTATTTTATAAATATTATAGATTAAGTTCTTTCTTCTAATTTAGGTTCGTGATACCCAAATAACTTTTGCTCCTTAATCATATTAGAAGTTCTTTCAGGAAGCATATCTTCCCATCCTGTTTTTCCTTCAGAGATCATTTGTAGAATTTCTCGAGAGAAAATATCCAAGATCGCAGGGTTGTAATCAGTAATATCAACTACTTTCCCATTATGCTTGAAGAATTTATATAATTCCTTCATACGTGGGTGAACTTTTAAGTTGTCACTGTTGATGATTTCTCCTGTTTCAGGATCTTTTAATGGGTATAAATATACTTTCAGGTCTTTAAAGAAAAGTTTACCAAAAGCTTCTAGAATTCCACCACTTAAGTGTCTGTAATATTTTTCATCAAATATATCTACAAGGTTGTTTACGCCCATGGCCAATCCCATACGTTCTTTGGTGTACCTTGAGAAATACTCCACAACTCTATAATATTCTTGGAAGTTTGAGATCATTACAGTTTGCCCTAGTGAGCACAGTAATTTTGCACGATCCATGAAATCATTTTCATCGATCTCTCCTTCAGCACGAAGGTTAGACAAAGTGATCTCAAAGATAACTTCTGTATTCTCTTCTTCTACTTTTCTTTCCTGAATAAAAAGTTCCAAAGAGCGTTTGTACATGTCCATATTCACCTTAGTAACCGGTCTAAAACTTCCGCGTAAGGTGAGAATATTCTTTTTGTATAATATTTTTGCTGGGAGAATGTTGTTTCCATCTGGTGCGAACATTACGGCATCGGTCATGCCATTCTTTACCAGTTGTAAACTCATTAATCTGTTGTCTACATGTTCAAATCTTGGCCCTGAAAAGTTGATGGTGTCAATCTCTATCTGGTCCTTATCAATATGATCATATAAATATCTAAGAAGTTTCTTAGGGTTATCATATTTGTAATAAGCTCCATAAATCAAATTCACCCCAAGAATACCTAAAGTATTTTGTTGTAGGCGAGCATCATTTTCGTGAAATCGAATGTGTAAGCTTATCTCGTTGTAATCTTCATTTGGATCTACCTGATATCTAATTCCAACCCAACCATGCCCTTTGTATTTCTTGGCAAAATCAATGGTTGCAACTGTATTGGCATAACTAAAAAATAGCTTGGTAGGATGCTTATCCCTGGTAATACGCTCTTCCATCAATTGGATCTCATAGGCCAACATTTTTTTTAATCTGGCTTCTGTGACATAGCGCTTATCATCTTCCACACCATAAATAGCATCACTAAAATCCTTATCATAGGCACTCATAGCTTTTGCTATAGTACCGGAAGCACCACCAGCTCTAAAAAAATTCCTTACGGTTTCCTGTCCTGCACCAATTTCAGAGAAGGTTCCATAGATATTTTCATTAAGATTGATACGTAATGCTTTACTTTTAATCGAGGGAACATTTTCAAATTCTCTGTCCCCCATAATGGTAATGGGCATAATTCTCGTGTTTAGATAAACATTTAAGTGGGTCAAAGGTAGTAAAACCGTGAGCTAAAGTAAAAAATATACTTACTTTTGTATCAAAAATAATACTTTTGGAAGTAACATTTTTAGGCACAGGTACTTCACAGGGAATTCCCGTTATAGGAAGCACTCATCCCGTATGTTTTAGCAAAGATTCTAAGGATAAACGACTTCGAGTTTCTGTAATGGTAAAATGGAAGGAGTACAACATTCTTATAGATTGCGGCCCCGATTTCAGGGCTCAAATGCTGGCTAATAACATTACTCATTTAGATGCGATTCTTTATACCCATGAACATAATGATCATACAGCCGGACTGGACGATATAAGACCTTTCTTTTTCAGGCAGGGGGATATCCCTATCTATGCTCATGAGCGAGTATTGAGATCTTTGAAAAAACGTTTTGAATATATTTTTCAAACAGAGAATAAATATCCCGGTGCTCCCAGTGTAGCTGAAAATATTATTATAAATGAGGATTTTCATTTTAAAGATCTAAGCATTACACCAATTAATGTTATGCATAACAGGTTACAGGTGTTTGGATTTAGATTGGAGGATTTCGCCTATCTCACCGATGTTAAAACCATAGAAAAAGAAGAAACTGCAAAATTAAAAGGAGTAAAGGTATTAGTAATAAATGCATTGCGACATGAACCACACCATTCTCACTTTAATTTGCAGGATGCCTTGGAATTTATTGAAGAAGTGCAGCCCCAGAAAGCTTATTTAACTCATATAAGCCATTTAATGGGCTTTCATGAGGAAGTGCAAGCTCAGTTACCTAATAACGTTTATTTAGCCTACGATAACTTAAAAATCAGCATATAATGCGAAGTAAAATAATTTTATACCTATTTATTTTTTCTGTATTGTTCACCATCTTCATTTATGTGAATGATAAGAAGATTCTGGATGCAAAAGAAGAACGTATTCAGAATCAGCATGAGAGAATAACCGAGTTAGAGCACCAAAATGAGCAGCTTGCCAATGCGAATTTAAGGCTGAATTATTTTTCTCTTACGGGTAATGAAGAAGCTATCTCATATTTTGAAAACCAAGGGGTAGACGTAACCCAATTAGCAGCATCTATTGAAGATCAAATTATTAGTCGAAACAAGGCCTATCAGGATAATGAACTGGTACCTTTTGAAGGCATGGAAGGTAATATGCGAATTAATAAAGTTAAGATATTGAATCACAAATGGATTATTGCCGATTTTACCGATGGTACTTATTGGGGTGAAATACTAATCTCCTATCAAATCGATGAAGACAATAATCTTCAGCTCACTACTGAAAAATCCTTTTTATACCCACAAAGTTAAAGCTGCTCTTTCAACCAGATTTTAAGCTCCATAAAATTTTGTGGGGCTACTCCGTGTCCCACGGGAAATTCGGAATACTTATTTTTCACACCCAAACCAGATAAGAAAGTCGGAGTTTTTTGTGCCCAGGAAACCGGGATTACCTGATCCTGTGATCCATGAGAAGCATAGAATGCCAGCTTAGAAAAATCATTTTTGTTGTAATTTTCCTTTAAAATATCATGATTTACATAACCGCTTAAAGCTATTACATTTTTGATCTTTTCGGGGTAACTTAAAGCTACGGCATAACTAAGGATACTTCCCTGGCTAAAACCCAGCAGGTTAATGTTCGCAGCATCTACGGGATAATTTTCAATTACTTCATCAATAAAATGAAGGATCTTATCTCTCGACTCGATCGCCTGCTTATTATCGCTGAATTTTCCTTGCACCGCATCAAAGTTGATGGCATACCAGGCATTTCCATAAGGTTGCAATGAGTAAGGCGCTTTTACCGAAATCACAAAAAGCTCCTCGGGAAGTTCGGATGCAAATGAAAAAAGATCATTTTCGTCGCTGCCGTAGCCATGAAGTAGGATTAAAGCAGGGGATTTGTCTTTTTTTATAGAAGGTTCTTTAATTATATGAAATAGGGAAAGTTGTTTTGTCATCTTTTAATTAATTGTGCTAAACCATTTCTGAAATTTATCTCCTAATAACGGAACTTCTTTTTGTTCACCCTGGATAGCAGTTACTAAACCATATACCCAAAGCACAAAAATAAAGAGCCAGAAAGCATAGGTAATCATCCAGCTATCGAAAATACTTACAAAAGCGCCTATCACGAAATAGGCGATATTAATTCCTAGAGCCTGTCTTATATGAAAACTGGTAAAAGGATTTTTAGTGTCATTGTTCATGAAGTAGGCTATAATGGTACCCAGTAAGGTCAAATATGCGATTATAGCGGCCGGTCTACCTGATTCTGCTGAAGGATTCATGTTCTTTTTTTTTATAAAATTAGTCGTTATCTATATAGCCATAGCATTCTTATTGATAATTCCATAGACTTTTCCTTTCATATTGAAATCTAGAAAAATGCTGTTTCTGGAGGTGCTGGCAATATGCTCTTTTGAAAACTTGTATTCTTCTCCAGGAGAAAATAAGCTCAAATTAGCTTCTGTACCTTCTTCTATCTGTGGTTCTTTAATTTTGAACCTTTCTCTTCCTTTTGTTAGAAACTTGATAGTTTCTTCAAGACTAAATATTTTTTGTAAGGCTCCAAAAGCCGATTCTAAGCCGATAGTGCCATATAAGGCATGTTCAAACTCAATTTTTTTATGCTCGATGTCGATAGGGGTGTGATCTGATGTCAGCATATCAATAGTTCCGTCTTTTAAACCTTTTATAAGGGCTTTTACATCATTTTTTGTGCGTAATGGAGGTAACACCTTCATATGGGTATCAAATTCAGCAAGTACATCATCTGTAAATAAAAGATTATGAATTGTCACGCTACAACTTACATCTAATCCATTTTTCTTTGCATTACGTATCAGTTTTACAGATTTTTCTGTCGAAATGGTGGGAATATGCAATTTTCCACCTGTATATTCTAAAATTGCAAGATCTCTTACTATTTGTAATTCTTCAGCAAAAGCTGGAATTCCCTTTAATCCTAGATACGTGCTGTTAATACCTTCATTTACCAATCCGTTACCTGCAATTTGATTGTCCTGAGGATATGATTGAACCATACCATCAAAATTCTGTGCATATTGTAAAGCCAGTTTCAATAGGTTTGGATGGCTTGTAGGACGTTTGTAATCGCCAAAAGCAATAGCCCCCGCTGTATGCATATCAAAGAGTTCGGCAAGATCTTTTCCTTCAGCTCTGCGAGTGAGGGCACCAATAGCAAAGAGTTGAACCGCATGATCTTTGGCCTTTGAAAGCACCGATGTTATCGCCCCGTTATCATCTATTATAGGATTAGTATTCGGGTTTAATGCAATTTGAGTGAAGCCACTTTTAGCAGCGGTATCCAAGCCATTGTTAATAGTTTCTCTTTCTTCATATCCAGGCTCCCCAAAACTTACACTGGTATCTATCCACCCTTTTGAAACATGTAAATCCTTAAGTTTAATCTCCCTGTCACATTTATTGATTTTAAGAGATTTACCAATTTTTTCAATAGTGCCGTTTTCAATGAAGATATCTAATGTCTTAAGATGATAACTCGAAGTAGGATCAATAATTTTAGCCGATTTCAGAAGTAGCTTCATTTAAAATATTTTAAGAGTAGTGTTTCAAGGATTAAAAAGATCAATGCAAAAGTAACAAACCATTTCCAAAAAGTATCCACTTCTTTATGAAAGCCTGAGGAATAATAGAATTGTGGGAGACTCTCTACAAGAGTTATGTTTTCCAATTGCTTTAAGTTGCTATAAACCATAGCGCTTTCTTTTCTATTGACATTGTAACTTATCGATGGCAAAGGCTCCTTACCTCCATATAGCTGAAAATTTCCGGCTGTTTCGGGTAATTCTTGGGTGGTAATAAGGGTTTTCGTAGTGAAAGATTGTTGCCTGGGAATAAAATCCAGATTGTTCGATAGCATTTTTAAAACCTGGTCACTATCTTGTGCTAATGGAACTTCAATAATGTTTGTCTTGCCTAATTCGTAATATAATTGAGCCGGTTTTAAAGCTGAATAAGCCATGTTGTAAAAGGCAGCAACAACTAATGGCGATTGAGAAAAATTGCTATTTCCAGCGTTAAGGGCTGCCGTAAAAAAATAATTATTATGAATTTCAAAGAGGAAAGGATTCTCATTCTGATATTTTAATATAGGAATGGTATGCGAATCTACATTGTAAGAATTATATACCTTGGGGTAATCGAAATTGTCTATGGTTTTTTCGAACACTTCTTTAAAAACAGGATGCTGAAAAGCTATTTTAGTGATTAGTCGTTCCCGTTCTATTAATTGATTGTAGCCTTTAAATTCTAATTGGGCTAGAAAATTCTTAAAATTATTATCCATTTTTAACGAAGAAGGGATGATAATAAAGACTGCATTTTCTTTCTCTTTCTTAACGAGCTGGTTGAGCAAGGGGTTTGACAGGTTGGACACTTCATTCAAAATTATGACCTGAGCATTATTCAGTTTATTGAAATCTATAGAAGTGGCAGCCATAGCAGCATAATTAAATTCCGGCTCAGTAAAAATTCGGTCTAAAAAAGAATTCTCAATATTCTGTATGCTAATTATATTTAATGCAGGCCGATTATTAATTGAAAAAAACAGACTGTTATCAAAGGTCAATCCACGATCTTCAATGCTGATCCTTCCATTTAATAGCGTATCATTTTTTAATTCAAACTCTACCGCAGTAACCGAGTTCCCTGAAAATGCAGCGCTGGATTTCCCCAGTAAAACCGATCCGTTATATATAGAGACAGGAATGCTTTCCGGTTGGGCTCCTAAGTAATCTAAATCAATTTTTAACGTGATGGTCTCTGCATTTTGGTTGGTAATATATGCAGTATCAATTCGAACATTATCCCGACTTTCTGGTAAAAGAGGTTTTAAATAGATGTCAATTTTCGCTGGGGTGGAGGGAGAAGACATGTTAAAACCTTCCTGAAAATCGGATATCAATAATAGTTTTTTCGATACGTCTTTTGAAAAAAGAGAATTTGCTTTTAAAAGTACATTGTTATAATCTAGTTGTGTTGGTGTATAAGTGATTTTCTGTAACTCCTGTCGAGAAATATTTTTATAAACAGCAGAGTTGGTGAATATATTAAGAGGCTTATCTAAAGGAAAACTTTCAAGAAGTTCTTGAATTGTACTCTCAAGAAACCTTCCATTTTTACCCTTAGCCTGCATGCTATACGAATTATCTAAATATATAAGGCTTTCCTGTGTTCCGGTTTCACCTGTTGAAAGTTTTTCAGGGAAATAGGGTTCGGCAAAAGCAAAGATGATAGAAATTAATAGGAGTAACCGTGTGGTAAGTAGCAGCCATTTTTTTATAGTTGAGCTCTTTCTGGTTTTTACCGAAAGCCGCTTCAGAAATTTAACATTGGTAAAGTATTCCGTTTTAAATTTTCGAAGCTGAAATAAATGAACAATTACAGGGATAATCAGAAGAAAAAGTGCGTATAGAACTTCGGGATGATTAAACTGCATGAAGATTGGAATATTTATCAAATATAAAAAAAGGTATAAGAATATATACTTAATAAATGGCCTAAACGCGCTTTATACTAAATGCAAAATTACTGCCTTCCCCGGGAATAGAACTTAAAGATATTTTACCATGCATATGATTTACAAGTTTTTTAACCGTGGCTAACCCAATACCACTCCCCGGATTCCCGTCCCTGTCGTTAGTGTCTAGCGTGGTAAAGAGTTCAAAAATCTTAGATGAATTATCTTTAGAGATCCCGTCACCATTATCTATTACTTGAAATTTATAGTAATCGGGCGTTTCGTTGAATTTGATATCTATTTTCCTGTAATTCTTCTTGTTATATTTTAAGGCGTTGCTAACAAGGTTCAAAAATACCTGCGTAAGGGCAGCTTTGTTCACATTGTGAAGTGTGATATCATTTGGATATTGAAATTCAACATCGTCAGATACTTCATATAAATGTGCAATACCGGCCAATAACTTAGGAAGGTCTACATTTTCATAATCCTTTTCCATGATGTGCTCACTTCTATAAAAGCTTAAAATTCCATCCACATAATTACGAAGCGCGTAAGAAGATTCTACCAGGTAATTTAAATACTGCACCGTTTCCTCATCTAATTTCCCTTCGTTCTCTTCTTTTAAAAGTTCTGTAAGCGAAATAATATTTGCTAAAGGTGATTTAAGATCGTGTGAAACTACGCTGGCAAATTTTTCCAGTTCCTGATATTTTTGTTTTAATTTCTGCTGAATTTGCTTAAATTTTTTATTCTGTTTTCTGAACGCAAATAACTTTAAGCATTGATTGCCCAATGCTTTTAATCCTTCAATTTGATAATTTTCCAAATGCCTTTCTTCAGTATCCAAAATACTTAAAACCCCAATGGCTTCATTATTCTGATTACAAAGCTTTATACCTGCGTAGAATTTATAGGAACTATCATTCTCTTTAAGTAAGGGAGCATCTTTAGAATAATTTAGAATATGAATTTCTGAATTTGACATAATGCTACTTTGTGCCATAGCATTATTAGTGTCTACATCAATAATATCTTTTCCATAGGCAGATTTTACCCAGGGTTTGTGAGCGTTCACAATACTTAAATAGGCAAGAGGTACTTTGCATATGGTGGCAGCTAGAAACGTGAGCTGATCGTAGTCGTTATTACCTGAAACGTCCGACAGGGCAGAACCTTCATTTTCTGAGGAAGAAAAATCATGATTTAAAGAAAATGCTTGGTCCATATGGTCAATTCTTAGTTAACTCTTAATGAATAACTTAACCAATAATAGGAAATTTTTCCCTTCTATTTTAATTTAAGGGCTTATAATTTTACGCTAAATCATTCCTTTTTACTGAAAATTTGAAGGTAGTGCCTTTGCCTATCTCTGAATTCACCGATATTTCTCCCCCTAAAGAGGTAATAAGTTTTCTAACGGTAGATAGGCCAATGCCATTTCCTTTATTTCCTGTTCTATCGGTTTCGGCTAAAACTTTAAAGAGTTCAAAAATCTCTGTTTGTTTATCTTCGGGAATACCTATTCCATTATCGGAAATGGTAAAATAATAAAAATTGAAGTCGGATTCACAGCTAATATCAATTACTATTTGTTCTTTATCGTTGTATTTTAAACTATTCCCTAATAGGTTTAGAAAAATTTGTTCCAGTGCAGACCGGTTAGAATTTACAATGATATTTTCAGCCGGTAGATTGATCTCACAGTCATAATTAATATTGAGGAGGTCGATAATTTGTTCCAAGAGATCATGGATATCAAAGTCTTCATTTAAAGAATCTGTTAACGTATCACTTTCATAGTGATCTAATATTCCTGTAATATAATTGCTTAATTTAAACGAAGATTGCTTTAAGTAATTTAAATAATTAATTCCTTCTTCGTCGATATTTTTACCATATTTAGCTTTTAAAATATCTGAAGTTATAATAATGTTAGCAAGCGGCATTTTCATGTCATGAGAAACAGTTCCAGCAAATTCTTTTAGTTGGGAGTTTTTTGATTTTAGTTCCAATCTCATTTTTTCCAGATGTAGGTTTTGTCGTCTTAATTCAAAAAGATTTTCTACCTGTTTAGCAAGAACTCTCAAAGCTTCTTTTTGATTTTCGTCCAGTGAATTGGGTTTGGAGTCTATTACACATAAAGAGCCTAAAGCTGTTCCGTTTGATGACAATAACGGCATCCCAGCATAAAATATAATAGGGAAGTCTGCGGTTATAAAAGGATTGTTTTTAAAACGAGGATCTATTCTCGCATCTTTTACTTCCATAAGCTCTCGCGGCTTTAAAATGGCATGTGAGCAGAAAGAAATATCTCTATCCGATTCACACATATCTGTACCGGATTTCGATTTGAACCATTGTTTTTCTTCTCCCACCAGGGTAATAAGTGAAACAGGTACCTTACATATAAAAGAAGCCAGTTGCGTGATGTTATCATAATTATCATCGGCCTCAGTATATAAAATATTTAAATCGTGGAGAGTAGCTAATCTGCTTTCTTCATTTTCCGGAAATTCTGCGTGTATCATAGTTTACTATCAATAAAATTTCTTACTTCTCGAATTAAGCCGTAGAAAGTGCAAGTTAAGAAATTTAGCACGAGTTACGTCTATTGTCCATATTTCTCAAATACACCTAATCCAAAGAGTGCAAAGTCATATTTAACGGGATCTAAAGGGTCTAATTCTCGCAAGGTTGTATCTAATTCTAAAAGAGCTTTTGCATCGTTTTGCCTGCGTTTTAATAAGCCCAATTTTCTGGCCGTATTTCCCGAATGTACGTCTAAGGGACAAGAAAGTTGAGAGGCTTTTAGGTTATTCCACAACCCGAAATCTACATTTCTATTATCATCTCTTACCATCCACCTCAAAAACATATTGATACGTTTTGCTGCCGAGTTTTTTAGTGGGTCACTAACATGTTTCTCAGTTCTGGATAAGTGAGGTAAGGAAAAGAATTCTTTTTTGAATTGATGAATGCTGTATTGCAGTGATTTTGGTTCTGCATACTCTGTGAAAATCCCTTCTAAACCACCTTTAAACGTATAAATGTTCTTTAATGCAACAACAAAATAGCGTAGATCTAAGCCATTAAAAGTTCTGTGAACAAAATCATCCAGCTTAGTAAGATCAGGTTCTGAATGATTCAACACAAAATCGTAAGGTGAATTTTCTAGAAGTTCCATTAAATGATTAGCATTTTTCAAAATGCTTTTTCTGTTTCCCCATGCAATTGTGGCTGTTAGAAAGCCTGATATCTCAACGTCTTCTTTTTTATTGAAAAGATGAGGAATTTGAATGGGATCGGTTTCAATAAATTCTGGTGTATTATACTGTTCAACTTTAAAATCTAAAAATGACTTTAATTCTGATCTGTTCATTTCAACTTTTTTAAATTATTTCACCATCCACCATTACAAGTTTTCTATCGGCCATATCCGCCAGATCCTCGTTATGAGTTACAATTACAAAAGTTTGATGAAATTCTTCCCTAAGTTGAAAAAAGAGTTTATGCAGGTTTTCCGCAGATTGTGTGTCCAGATTTCCTGAAGGTTCATCGGCAAAAATAACCGATGGATTATTGATAAGGGAGCGTGCAACAGCGATTCTTTGTTGTTCACCACCGCTCAATTCTGATGGTTTATGATGAGCCCTTCCAGAGAGTCCCAAAAATTCCAAAAGCTCAAAAGCGCGTTTCTCGGCGTCTTGTTTGGAGGTATTCTTTATAAAGGCAGGAATGCAAATATTTTCTAAAGCTGTAAATTCGGGTAGTAACTGATGGAATTGAAAAATAAACCCAATGTGGTCATTTCTAAACTTCGATAATTTTTTAGAATTTAAGGAATAAATATCAATATCATTTATTTTCAGGGAGCTATCAATGTTCTTATCCGGAGTATCTAAAGTTCCCAAAATTTGAAGTAGCGTGGTCTTTCCAGCACCAGAGGCGCCCACAATAGAAACGATTTCACTTTTTCTAATATGTAGATTCACTCCTTTAAGAACATGGAGATCTCCGTAGTACTTATGTATGTTATTGGCGTATATCATTAAAATGTGCTTAGAAAACGAAATTAATTATAATATGAAGAACTTTGCTATTCTGAATAAAGAATGTTCTTTAAATTGCCTTTCAGCAAGTAGCATACCACTATATGCGTGTATGAGGATAGGTTTTAAGGATCACGAAGTTTTCAACTACATTAGACAAGGTAATAGTTCTATAGGAATTATTAATTGATTAGGGATAACGGGAGCATCTTTTTAATCTAATTTTATTATTAAATTAAAATAAATGAATAATAGTAATTATAAAATAGCAACGCTGGCAGGCGGATGTTTTTGGTGTACCGAAGCAGTATTTGAAAGAGTAGAGGGAGTGCAAAGTGTAATTCCCGGATTTACAGGAGGAACCATTAAAAATCCTGCATATAGAGAAATTATAACGGGTAGAACAGGGCATGCTGAAGCGATAGAAATTCATTTTAATCCAGAGAAGATAAGCTACAATGAACTTTTACTTATTTTTTTTAGTACTCACGATCCAACAACTTTGAACAGACAGCAATACGATGTAGGAACGCAATATCGCAGTGCTATTTTTTATCATTCAGAAAATCAGAAGCAAATAGCTCTAGAGCTTATAGCAAAGTTGGAAAACGAAAAGGTTTTTGAAGATGCTATTGTTACAGAAGTTAAGGAAGGAGGACCCTTTTATATTGCCGAGCCTGAGCATAAAGAATATTACAGCAATAATCCAGACCAACGGTATTGCCAGATAATTATTGATCCCAAGATTAAAAAATTAAAACAGTTGTTTACAGATAAATTAAAGAAAGGCTAGAGTATGTATAAGTTTTTTGAGGAATATGATGAAAAAGTTACGGAAGAATTAACGGGTAATTTTAAGAATATTATTACACAACTGGGGGAGAATCCTACCCGAGAAGGAATTACTGATACTCCAGAAAGAGCGGCAAAAGCAATGCAGTTTTTAATGCAGGGGTACGATTGCAACCCTGAAGAGATACTAAGAAAAGCAATGTTTAAAGAAAGTTACAGTGAAATGGTTGTAGTAAAGGATATAGAATTGTATTCTTTGTGTGAACATCATATGTTACCGTTCTTCGGGAAAGCCCATATTGCATATATACCAAATGGTTATATAGTTGGTCTAAGTAAATTACCTCGAATTGTAGATGTGTTCTCAAGAAGAATGCAGGTTCAGGAACGGCTTACCGATGACATTTTAGAATGTATTAATAAAACCATTAAACCTTTGGGAGTGGCCGTGGTTATTGAAGCTCAACATATGTGCATGATGATGCGTGGCGTCCAAAAACAAAACAGTGTAACTACTACATCAGGTTTTCGAGGACAGTTTGAAAAGATAGAAACCAGAAATGAGTTTCTGAAACTCATTACTTCCGATCTAAAATAAAATGGCACTTTATTTGCTTTAATTCCATTACAAAACCTATAACCGATGAAAAATACTAAAAATAAATTACTGCTTAAAAGTATTATTTATGATGCTATTGGTATGGCTACGTACGCCATTCCGGCGGTAGGTCCTTTTCTGGATTTATTATGGGCACCATATGCAGGTAAGCTGATGTCTGAAATGTATCCCGGAAAAAAAGGGAAAATAGCATCTGTGCTTGTGTTTATTGAAGAGTTGATGCCGGGAACAGATATTATTCCAACCTTTACTTTAATGTGGCTTTATACTTTTGTATGGAAAAAGCAAGATTCCCCAAAGGAAATAATTATAGAAGCAGAAGTTATTTAAATCAATATTTTTATTAAAAGAAAAAGGTGGTCATTAGACCACCCTTTTTAGTATTATATTTTTGCAGAAATGCTCAGACTAATATTTCGACCCATATTTGGAATATTATCCGGTTTCAATCTGGATAAATGAGAAATATAGGCTTTATCTAAAATATTATTGGCACTAATTCTAACATTGAAATTTGTATTTATATAATTGAAGTTTCCTCCAATTCCAGCATTTAATAAACTATAGCCTTGAGAATTGGTCTCAAAATCACTTACCTTATTTTGGGCGAGTGTAGATTTTAAACTAATAAAAGAATACGGATTTTCCAGGAACATAGTTTTTTCAAATTCCATTCTTAACGTATTTGTAATAGATGTAGCCGGGATAAGAGGTAAATTCTTACCAGAATCCTGTTCTCCTTTTACCATTTCCAAACTGCTTTCTATATGTAACCAATCTAACGGGTGTGGATGGATGTGCATTCCTGCTTCCCCTCCATACAATTTTGCATCGTCCTGAACATATCTAAATACAGGATTTTCATCTACAAATTCGCTGGTTGGGTTAAGGTAAATATAGTTGTTCACCTTATTATAAAAGGCATTTGCAAATATTTCGAAATGTTCATTTCTATACTCTAAAGCAAGATCGATTTGAAAATTCTGTTCATTTTTTAAGTCAGCATTTCCTATTTCATACCTGTTTGTTCCCTCATGAGTACCATTAGAAGTTAATTCTGAAAGATTAGGTGCACGAAAACCAGTGGCTAAATTAAGTCTGGCTGTTAACGATTTTAGGATATTGTATTTCGCACCTAAAGCACCATTATAGCTGTTGAAATCTCTTTTAACAGGGGCAAAATAACTAGGTTCTCCCTCCATTCCATATTCATTGGTCTCTAAATTTCTGTTATCAAATCTTAAACCTGCCTGCAAATCAATGTTATCTAAATGCAAATGTGTGGTTGCCAGTATTCCAAAATCTCTAAGTTTTGCATCTGGAATAAGCAATTCCTCTCCAAAATTCTTATTGGTTTGGAACATTCCCTGAATTCCAAAAATAGTTTCAAAATTACCCCACTTTGCCGCATTGTATTTCAGGTCGTAATTTAAAGTTTCTAAATGCATTTCAAGAGCAGGAAGGTCTTCTGCTAGATCATCTTCAGGCTCTTCAAATTCTTTTCTGTCATTAAAAATATAACCAAGTTTAAAGTTGAAACTAGAATTTTTTAGAAAGACTTTATTGTCAAAACTTAATATATGATTGTTCAACTTTTGATTAGGAAGCGTTTCAGTTTTCGAGGTTGTTTGCGCCCCTATTTCCTCTGGGATACCGGCAAGGGTGTTATTATAATTATATCTCAAATCTCCTCGATATTTGTTGTTTTGGTAACCAATTCCTGCTTTGAGGTCCTTCTCGGTAAACCTAGAGTTAGTTACTCGTTTACCACCCCCGGTTTTATAATCACTATGAGTAGCATAATTACCCCTAAGAAGATATTTGAATTTGTTTCCTGAGGTCTTAAAACCAATATTGGCTTCTGTACCAAGAGTATTCGTGAAATAATTAACCGCAGCATCTAGAGATGAAACATTTGAGGCAGCATACTTTTCCGGATTTAAATATAGAACTCCCCCAAGGGCGTCACTTCCATAAAGTAAAGAGGCAGGCCCTTTTATAACCTCAACACTTTCAACACCGCTAGAGCTAACTCCCAATCCATGTTCATCTCCAAATTGTTGATTTTCCAGGCGCACTCCTTGCGTATACACAAGAACTCTGTTTGCACTAAGTCCTCTAATTACAGGCTTTCCAATTCCCGATCCGGTAGTTATACTTTCAACTCCGGGTAATTGTGTAATTCCATCGGCAAGTGTGATGGCTCCCGCTTTTTGAAGATCACCAACAGTAGCTCTTTCTACCTTTACAACATTTTCACTTTGCAGCTGATGGAAGGGTGTGGAAACAATTACTGCTTCCATTTCTATAGCGGTAGGTTGTAAAAGAATGAGCAGATCTTGATTAGAAGGAACTTTAATTTTAAAAGTTTGAGTAGCATAGCCAAGGGAAGAGATTACCAATTCATGATTACCTTCTGGAATATTTACGATGGTGAAATCACCATCTACCGAGCTCATGCTGCCTTTATCTAATTTTGAAAAATAAATACTAGCTGAAAAAATAGGTTCTTGGGTCTCAGCATCTATTACTTTTCCTTTAATAGTGTTCTGAGAAAATGCTGTAGCTGAAATAGCTATAGCAAACAGTATATAATATAGTTTGTACATATAATAATTTTCAAGAAATTTATAAATATGGAAATTGAATTCCATGAAGTGTCATTTAGGCAATAATAGAGGAGGGAGGACCTCTTAGCGAAAATGGTAATTTCTGAAAATCACTTAAGAATTCATAATGATTGCTAGAGCTTTCCTTTATTATAATATCCCGAACGATATTATAATTAAATAAGTCTATAGCGATGATAGGAACCGGGTGGAACTTACATAACTCGCAATCTATGCTTGATTTATGAAGATGTGTTGATGAATAATCTGTGCAAACCGAATGTTTTTCATGAGCAAAAATATGAATACTTACTGCAGCGGGAAATAGCAAAGCCACCGCCATCAGAATCAATCCATATTTTTGAAAAATATTCACTAGCTATTAACTTATAAAGCGTGATAACCCAAGGCGGGATAACATTTTCTTTTCAAAATCCCAGAAGAATTTAAACTGTCCAAATATCCATCCAAATAGAACTAATAGAATTTGGTAGATGGGGAAGATTAGAATGATCCTTAGAGGCCAATAAATATACCATGCAGTATTGGTGTCTCCAATTCCCAAAAAATCACATACAGGTGCCGCTAACTTAGCTGAGCTGGAACCTGTAAGGGCAAAAACTACCAAAATGATAAAAAGCTGGAAATTAGAATCTATTCCCCAACGTTGTTTTAGTTTATTCATACTGCAAATATACCACAAGCATTTTCAATCAAACAAAAAAATTATATGCGGGTGGGTACACTAAATCGCTGATTGTATTCTCTAGAAAAGAACACAAAATAGTTATAAAGCATATAGTTTACTTCGTAACCGTAATCTATGTTAGGATTGTAATTAATTTCCTGAATGTAAAGGTTTGGATTGAATCGCTGAGGTTGAGTAACCCTAGCATTATATTCTGGCACCAAGAAACGATTCTTATTTTCCAGATAGGTTTGAGAATAATAGCCCCGCGGTTTAGCTATACTGTTTATGAAAAGATTGAAGCCTGGTTCAATGATTATAATCTCATATTCCAGGCTGTCATTTGCAATTCTTACGGTATCATTAGCCATTGCAGTTTGTTCTTTCTGCTCGAAGTTTCTTTCTTTGCCAGACCCACAACTATAAATAGCTAAGGCCAGAATGCATACGTAGAATAAATTTTTCATCTCTCTTTTTTGTAAAAATGTGCAATAATTATTCCTAAGTTACTTACCGCCTAACATTCCGCCAAGAAGTCCGCCGCCGCCTTTTTTTCCTCCTCCAAGAATCATTCCCGCCACATCATCAATCACACTCCCGTCTCCATCTTTGTCTAATAAAGTTTCAATTAAAGAAGCATCATGCGTTCCCGATGATCCCATTACAGAATCGAGCAAGCTGCCTAATCCGGAGGATTGTACATTTTCCTTACGTTTCTGACTTGCCAATATACTCATTAATAAAGGTGCTGCCATTTTAATGATATTAGAAACCGATGATTCTTTCATATTAAGAGTGCTACCTATGGTTTTAGAAACCATATCTTGCTTTCCTCCTAAAAGGTGTCCTAAGATTTTTTCTCCTTCCGAAGACATATCTGAAGCATTCACCGATTTCAAATTGTTTAATAATGAATCCCCATGTTTGTTATCACTTAAGGCTTTATTTAAGCTTTCTGCCCCAGAATTACTTTTAATGTTTTTTTGCATTGCTCCCAGTAAAATCGGTAAGGCCATACCAACGGCTGCAGAAATATTATCTTTATTTTCAGCAGTACTATCACTTGCCTTTTCAATAAAATCTTCCCCCATAGAAGTGTTCAATAAATCTAAAATAGATGCCATGATTGTTGTTTAAAGTTAGATACTCAATTTACAACTTTTTTAAATTGCATTATCTATATATGTTAAATAAAATAAAAAAGCACCAGGTTTAATAGGGCCTGATGCTTTTTTTATTTAACAAATACTGTTAAAATCATTTTAAGATTTCGATAATTTGCCTGGCAAGATCCCTTCCAATTCTTTCCTGAGCTTCCAAAGTATTACCGCCAATGTGTGGTGTTAATGATATACGCTGATCCATTAATACTCTAATGGCAGGGGTTGGTTCATTTTCAAAAACATCCAGTCCTGCAAAGGAAACTTTACCGTCTGCCAAAGCATCTACCAAAGCTACTTCGTCGATAACTCCTCCTCTGGAGGTGTTTATAATTCCAACTCCGTGTTTCATTGAGTCGATTTCCTTTTTACCAATGAGTGGCTTTTTCTGTGCCGGGACATGAAGACTTATAAAGTCGGATTCCTGAATAAGGTCTGCTACGGGTTCCGTTTTAATAGGAATTGTAACTACCTGATCGTTATAAAAGTGTAAGGTGATATTTGTTTCTCCCACTTTATCATCGCTGGCAATAACTTTCATGCCAATACCCAAGGCAATTTTCGCAACTTCTTGTCCAATTTTACCAAGACCAATAATACCTAAGGTTTTTCCTCTAAGTTCGGTTCCGGCAGCATAATTCTTTTTAAGATCCTTAAATTCAGAATCCCCGCTTAAAGGCATATTTCTGTTAGAGTCATGAAGGTAACGAACTCCACCAAAAAGATGTGCGAAAACAAGTTCAGCTACTGAAGCCGCACTCGATTCTGGGGTGTTTATTACATTAATACCTTTTTGTTGTGCATGTTCTACGTCAATATTATCCATTCCAACACCTGCACGCCCAATTATTTTTAGACTAGGGCACCCGTCGATTATGTCTTTACGAACTTTGGTAGCACTTCTAACTAGTAATACAGAAATATTATGTTCGTTTATAAAGGATTTAAGTTGCTCTTGAGCCACTTTTGTAAGGATAACTTCAAAACCTACTTTTTCTAATGCTGTTACACCCACAGGGGAGAGGCCGTCGTTTGCTAATACTTTCATTATTATTTCTTTTACCAGTTCTTAATAGCTGTTCACTGGTTATTTTATTTATTATTGAATAAATTTTAAGCTTTTCTTTCTAAATCGCTCATTACGTCTACTAAAACTTCCACGCTTTCCAAAGGCAAGGCATTATACATGGATGCTCTATATCCTCCTACACTACGATGACCATTAATTCCATTAATTCCGGCTTCTTTACACATTTTATCAAATTCCTCTTTCAAAGAATCATTAGTGAGATTGAAAGTAGCATTCATAATCGATCGATCTTCTTGAGCTGTATACCCTTTGAATAAAGGGTTTATATCAATTTCCGAATAAAGTAAAGTGGCTTTTTTCTGATTTTCCTTTTCAATGACTTCAATTCCACCAAGAGCTTTTAACCATCTAAGAGTTAACATAGATACATATACTGGAAAAACTGACGGAGTATTGAACATACTGTCCTTGTCCAAATGTTGTTTATAATCAAGCATGGAAGGAATCTTTCTTGAAACCTTGCCTAACAGACCATCTTTAATAATTACAAGGGTAGTTCCTGCAGGTCCCATATTTTTTTGAGCTCCTGCATAAATTAAATCGAATTTGGAAAAATCTAATTGACGTGAAAAAATATCACTACTCATATCGCAAACCAAAGGAATACTAGAGGTAGGAAATTTTTTCATTTGAGTTCCGTAAATAGTGTTATTACTGGTGCAATGAAAATAATCGGCATCAGTAGGAACTTTATAGTTTTTCGGAATGTAATTAAATCCTTTGTCTTCAGAAGATGCAATTACATCTACCTCTCCAAAAAGTTTCGCCTCTTTTAAAGCTTTAGCCGCCCAAGTTCCGGTATTAAGATATGCTGCTTTCTTTTCTAATAGATTATAAGCTACCATTAAAAATTCCATGCTAGCACCACCTTGCAGGAATAATGCCTGATATCCTTTATCTTTTAAGCCTAAAAGTTCTAAGGACAGACTTCTGGCTTCTTCCATCACATTCACAAAATCTTTGCTACGGTGCGAAATTTCAAGAATTGATAAACCCGAATTATTAAAGTCAAGCACAGCTTGTGAAGCTTCTTGAAATACTTCCTGAGGAAGGATACATGGACCAGCGCTAAAATTATGTTTTTTCATACTATGTTTTTTGAAAGACAGCTAATATATAATGCCGAAAACCGGCAAAATTAAGAAGCAGCCAAGTTACAAAAGTCGGCATTCAAATAAAAGTTCAAAATTTAACTGCAATTATGTTTGGAATCAAATCCTTTCTAAGAATGCGAGTGTGTCAACATTATCGGCATAATCCCATAATTGTGGATGTTGTGAACTTCCAAACGAAAGTCCGTGCACATGAGAATTATTCGATATGACACATTGTAAATTTTCGGAATTTTCCTCTAGCTCCTTACTTAGAGATTCCGCATTATTATAGGTTTGGTAAAATAAAGTAGCTATAGGGGAACCAAAACTACTATCTTCTTTGAGCGTTAGAAAGCCATTGTCTAAAATCTTAAATTCACTCATTAGATATACAGCTTTATTGTAATCGTAATTATTGGCATATTTAGCGTGCAACAACAAATGTTCCCATGGTTGCATTGCCTTATAAAAAGCATCAAAATCATAGCCTTCTGGAACATACAGTTTTGAAACATTTCTGCAGCCTAAACCAAAATATCTAAAAATATCTTCACCAAGAGCTTCTAACTCCTTTGTGGTTTCCTGACCAGTAAGAATGGCCACAGAATTTCTGTTTTTTCTAATTATTGAAGGGCTTTTCGAGAAATAATATTCAAAATATCTTGCGGTATTATTGCTGCCTGTTGCTATTACCGCATCAAAATTTTCAAGCCTTCCCTCGGTAAACATAATCCTGTTTTTATATTCAGGTTCTAAAGCAATAAGATAATTGGCAAGAATGGGCAGTATTTTTTGATCGTTGGAAGATTGTTTAATAAGAACTTTATTGCCTGAAATGAGTACCGATAAAAAATCATGAAAGCCGACAAGAGGAATGTTTCCCGCCATTACAACACCAACTGTTTTTGGAGTATCTCCTCGAAAAGAGTAAGGTGTAAGCCATTTTGTTAGATTTTCTTCGGTCAGTGCATTGCTCCATTGTTCTAAGGAAAACAACACGTTCTCTGGCGTGAACCACCCATTATAATGTATAGCACGATCTATCTGTTCGGTCAAAGCATCAAAGAACCTGTCGTTAAAAGGTACATCGTCATTTCTAATAATTTCATTTCTATTAAACTGGCGAAGAAAATTACCCAGTTTAATGAAATGAGATGTTCGGTTCTGTATTGTCATATTGCTTATTTGGTTATGAATTGTTTTGGCTTTAAATTTGCCACTGCGAAATTAAAAGTTATAGATTGATTATCGCCTATAATCACTAAAAAATTAGTTCTGTTTTAACGGAGTTACAAGTGATTAAATTTTAAATTTACTAATAAAAAGAGCTATGGCAATTATAATAACAGATGAATGTATAAACTGCGGGGCCTGTGAACCGGAGTGCCCAAATACCGCTATTTATGAAGGTGCCGATGATTGGCGTTATGCTGATGGAACTGATCTTGAAGGCAATGTTGTTCTTCCTAATGGGAAAACCGAAAATGCTAATGAAGCACAGGAACCTTTAAGTGATGAGATATACTACATAGTACCCGATAAGTGTACAGAATGTAAAGGCTTTCATGAAGAGCCACAATGTGCTGCGGTTTGCCCGGTAGATTGTTGCGTGCCTGATGATGAGCATGTTGAAACAGAAGAGGAATTGCTGGCAAAACAACGTTTTATGCATGAAGATGCTTAGATTGCTTCCAGCAAAATTGATTTTAACAAAAAGAGAGAAACGAAGGTTTCTCTCTTTTTGTTTTTAGAAGTATTTATTCATTTCGTTTTAACTGACGCTGAATCTTTTCAATAGCATTCTGGATAGATTTTTCGGGTTCTATAATATTAGTGTCGCCCCAAAAATCGGTATCTCTAAATCCCGAAACATCATCTACCATGATCACAGATGGTTTTATAAAATCACCAGAAGGTTTTACCGTTGAAGAAATTGGTGCCCAATCTGTAATAACCATTTCGCTATTTATGGTAAAATGAGAATTAAATAACTTGTGTTTCCAATTTACAACGAACTCTAAGAGTGCATTTCCATAGGAGTAATACCATTTGCCATTACTCTCCCGGTAATCCACCTGATAGCTCACGTCTACAGGATATACTTTAGCTCTTTTAGGTTTGCTTTTTACAAACATTTCGCTGGCAGCCAATCTATTTTGAACATTCAGTTTATAGGTAGCTCTCACCAGCGTAGAATTTTCCGCATCTATATACAACTTTCCATAATACCAGGGGTCGTCGTGATTAATCTCACTAAAATCGATAACATAGATGTATCTGTTATTAATTTTCGTGGGTTGATCAAAACTGAATTTGTAGCGATCTAGTTCGTTGGGTTGAAAAACAAATTCGGTATATTTCATAACATCTACGTAAAGCGTGTTAAACGGCCCTCCGCGTAATTTTAGAGCCAAGGTATCTAACCTTTTATAATCGGTACTCTTTCTGGCCTTGAATAGGGCGATATCATCTTTTTTCTTGGTGCTGTAAGCTTGTTTATAAATATCTACTACTGCCTCAGATAAAGAAACATTTCTACGGCCTCTCCTAATGGTTTCTCTATAAAATGCTTTCATGTGTGTGGGTTCATTCAAATAATTGCTATCCCTGTTGTCTAACATGGTTTTAACCAGTCCTCTTGCATTCCCGCCTTTAAAAATATTGACTTCGGAAAGTTCTTCTACAGATTCCTCGAGTTCTATTCTATTATTTTCAGTAGAAAATGAGGATAAGCTTATCGTTTTGCTTTTATAACCTAAAAAGGAGATGGTTACATTCGCCTTCAGCATATCATCAGGCACTTTGAGAGAAAAATATCCATCTGAATTAGTAACTGTAGAAATATTGCTACCGTAAATGCTGATATGAGCAGATGCTATCCCATTTCCGGTTTGGCTATCTACTACTCGTCCGTTAAATTCTATAAATTCGGATATAAGGAATTCAGAAAATGAAGCGTTCTTGAGTTCATGCGCCCAAGAAGCCGAAACACAAAGAATACTCAAGATGATATATAAGGACATTTGCCTTATAGGTTGTATATATGTCGTTTTCATAACAAAATCAAATAACTGATTAAAGATCTCTTTCTTAAAGTTATTGATTTTTAATGAATTATACTTTAAAAATTATTTCAAAACTGATTTTTTATTCTTAGTAATTATGTAAAGCGAAGCTTTACTATTTAGTTTGGACTTTAACTAATGATTTTTTCAATTTTGAGTACTTTTAGTAGATAAAAGCCTTAAAGCTTATGAAGAGCGAAATACTATTTACTATAGCTGAGGAAAATGATCTTTCCGGGATTTTGAGATTGCAGCATGCTAATTCTCCTGCCAATTTATCTACAGAAGAAATGATAAAACAAGGCTTTATTACGGTAATTCACAGCCTGGAGCAACTTATGTTAATGAATGAAATCGCTCCTCATATTATTGGCAAGAGTTCCAATAAGGTAGTGGCCTATTTACTGGCAATGACTGCTGCCTCTAAAAATGACATTCCAATTTTGAAACCAATGTTCAACATTTTTGATAACCTACAGTATAATTCTCACCCCGTTTCTTCATATAATTATTTGGTGGTGGGACAGGTTTGTGTAGATAAGAACTACCGGGGCAAAGGAATCCTTGACAACTGTTATAATCTTTATCGAAAGACCTATAAAAATCGGTTCGATTTTGCAATTACTGAAATAGATGCAAGAAACTTACGATCTATTAATGCTCATAAAAGAATTGGGTTTAAAGAGCTAAGCACCTACAGGTCTGGAGATGGTACAAACTGGATAGTGATAATATGGGACTGGGAGCAGTCTTAATTAAAAAGACGGCTCAATATCTCGTAGGATCTCAATCTTTCTTCATGGTTATGTATGTGTGAAACTACCATGATTTCATCTACCTGTGTTTCTTCGGCAAACCTAGAAAGGCTTTCTCTAATAGTGTTTTCAGATCCTATAAAAGTGTAATGCATCATTTGTTGGATGGCGTGTTTTTCAGCCTCATTCCAAATATTATCCATAGAAGCAACGGGAGCGGGAATTGGCTTTCTTACACCTCTTATTATTCCTAACGCAAATTGCTTTAAAGTGGTAGCCATTCTTTCTGCTTCTTCGTCGGTATCGGCAGCAATTACATTTACACAGGCAATAGCGTAAGCTTTGTTTTGTTGATTAGAAGCCTTAAAATTCTCTTTATAAATTTGCAGCGCCTGGTGCAGGTAAGCAGGAGCGAAGTGGCTTGCAAAGGCATAATTTAAACCCAAAGTAGCGGCAAGCTGTGCGCTAAAAGTACTAGACCCCAACAAGTAAAGTGGAATGTTAAGTCCTTCTCCTGGAATTGCTCTTACAGAAGCGTTTTTATTTTCTTCAGAAAGATATTTTTGTAATTCCTGTACATTATTAGGAAAATCCTGTGGGCTCTCCTGTCTGTTTCTTCTTAATGCAGCAGCAGTTTCTTGATCGGTTCCAGGAGCTCGACCTAAGCCTAGATCTATTCTTCGGGGATACAGAGTGGCCAAGGTGCCAAACTGTTCTGCAACTACCAGAGGAGCGTGGTTAGGCAGCATTATTCCTCCCGATCCTACTCTAATTTGAGAAGTTCCCTGTGCCACATATCCAATTAAAATTGAAGTTGCCGAACTCACAATGTTCTCCATATTATGGTGTTCGGAGATCCAGAATCTTTCAAAACCTAAGCTTTCAACGTGTTTAGCAAGTTCGAGGCTATTATGAAATGAATTTAGAGCTGAATTCCCTTGGGCAACGGGAACAAGATCGAGTACTGAGAATTTTATGTTTTTGAGAATATCAAGTGATGCGTGCATATGAAAATGACTATTATTTAAAATTTAAAAACGTCTGGTAATAGTCTTTCCCTGTTGAGGTTCCTTACGAAAATCAATACTTCAAATCTATAAAGTATGGTAAATTTAAACGTGTATGCTTGGTACTGTGGAAATTAGCTACACTTAATAATAGTTAGAATAAGAAGAAGTCTAAATAAATACTTCTTCTTATTCTAACTTTAAAAATTATTTTTTCATAAAACGACGGTTAATGGTTTTGCCGTTTTCAGTTAGAAGTTTTACTATTAGCATGCCTTTTGCGAGATCAGAAACATTAATTCTTATAAGATGTGTTGGAATATCGTAATGAACTTTTTTAAGTAATTTCCCTTCCAAATTAAATACCTGTATATCTACTATATGTGCATTGGTGATTTGCATTTTTAATTCATCAGTCGATGGGTTGGGTGCTAAGGAAAGTTTGGCCATATGAGAATTTTCCTCTTCCAATTCATCCATCACATGCCAGGATTTTAAATCTTCAATTTCGCTATTGTGTTTGTGGGGTACGTTAACATTTTTATGATCAGCATGATCCTGAGCATTCATTTTAATTGCTCCTAATGCGAAGACAGCTATCATTAATATTAAGCGAGTAGGTAGTTTTGTTGTCATGGGGTTTGGGTTAATTATTGGTTTAAAATACAAGATAGTTAATAATTGTAATATAAATCCTTTGGTATTCAATTATATAGATTAATACAAAATACTCGGCAGGATGTTGATTGTTATGAGTTGGAAAATGGATATTTAATTGAATAATCAATTTAAACGGCATAAAATATGATAAGCCATTAACTTAATTAACCAATAGTTAAATATGGAAAAAGCGACTAAAAAAATAATTGGTGGTATTCTTTTATTAACATTTATGCCTTTTGCAGGCTATTCTCAAAACCCAGATGATAACCAGACTGTAACTTCTCTAGTTCTCACCGAGCTAAATAGAGAGCGATCTTTACAAAAAGAGAACCTTGATCTTCGAATAAAACAAATTGACTCGAGACTAAGTAGTTTAGATGAAAGTATTAAAAACACAAATTCTTCTACAGAGAAAATAGAAAAACTAGTAGAACGGGTTCAGATTTTAGAAGAAAAACAATCAGAACTGGACAAGAATGTGGTGAGTGTCTACAAATATAATTATAGTTCAGCGGTGTTAAATTTGGCATCGATGGAGCGGGAAATCAAACCGCTTAATTTGTTTAATAGTTCTCGCGAATTCTATTCTACCTTAGATAAGGTTAGTAACCCAATGACCTACAATGGGTATTCTGCTTGGTTCAAAGAATTTGAGAAATATATTGAAGAAAATAAAAAGGATGAAGCCCGTCTTGGAGCACTGAGTCATATTTTAGAAGTTACAGGAAATCTTGCTGAAGGAACTCCTTTTACAGGGATGTTTGCCGGAAGTTTGTTTGATGGAATAGGTATGTTTATTAATTCTTTAGGAAGAAGAGATAGAGAGCTAAGAGAGAAAAGCTTGAAAATGTTCAAATTAACCACCTCAGTATCTCAATTTACTCATGATAAAGATTTAATAGAGACAGAATGGAATGGTATTTCTAAAAGCCTTGATGAATTAAAGGAACTGCAGAATAATGCTATGAAACAAAATATATCAAAGGTTTTGGGTATAGATCTAAAGGAATTCAAAAAAAGATTTACCGATGAAACCGATGCTAAAAAACGAACTCAGTACATTCTTGATATCTCTAAAATAGCCGAAGATAGAATAGCGGAATCAAAAAACTCCAATTCAGAAAATTGGAAACAGGAATATTACAATGAAATGGTTGCTGTACAAAACTTAAAGATTCGTTTTGGAACCATTACTTTTAGGATTCTTGAGAATCTGGAGAAATATAAAACGCTTATTGAAAAATATAAACATGACGAATATTTGAAAGATAGAATCTCCCAACTTGAGTTAAAATTAAATATGGTTAGAAATAGTTTTGAAGCCACGTTCAATCCGCAGGATTATATTAAAGCTTCTAATGAGATGTATATAGTAGAGTAATTATTAAGGATGTTTAGGCAATTCCTTTACCGGCATAATTACAACATCATATATTTTCCAATGATAATTAGAAAGGGCTTTTAGGCCCTTTTCTATTTCATGAGGAATATCTGTATTGGGTTGAGCGATTACCATGACTTCCCCAAAATAAACTTCCCCATGTTCTCTAAAGCGCACCTTTACATCGCTTACCCAATTCCAAGAGATCACAAAGTTTTTTAGTTCTTCTACCAGCTCATCTTTCTCACTGCTCTCTACATGAACAGGATGACGATCCATTAGATCTTTTATGGCATTCTTTAAATTAGAATAACCATCTTTCAATACTGAAAATGAGATAAAGAGGGCAGCAGTAGCATCTGCCCACCAAAAACCCAATCCAACACCTATTATTCCGGCCATTGCTGCAAAAGCAGTTAAATAATCTGCTTTTTGAGTATCGGCATCGGTATACAGAATTTTATTGTGCAATTTTTTAGCGATGGGTAATTTCTTATATCCTAAATAAACAGGAGGGAGGGCACTATAAACTAAAGCAGCAATCATAACCCATCCCATCCATATCTGGCTCCCAAAAATGTTGTAGCTGCCAATTGTTGGATGTTCCGCTTTTATAAGAGAAAGAGAAGAATCTATGGCAAGAAAACATCCCATAGCAAATAGAGCCAAAGCACCTGCTAAAAATGCAATGCTAAATACTCGGTGATATCCATATGGAAATTCGCTATTTGGTTTTCTATTAAAAATAGTAGAAGCAATTAAAAAAGAAATAGCGGGTAAAGTGCTCAGTGCATCTTCCAACCAGGCGGTTTTCATGGCTTGTGATGAACCCATTACCAAATACATTAATACGATTACGCTAATGAGGTATACGATGGTTATTTTTTCAAGGTTTTGAGCCTTTTTTAGTAATGGTTGCAGATGTCGGGGAAGTTCGAAGGAAGCAGGATTTTTCATGCTACTTGTTTATTTTATAGATATAACTTTCAAGATGGATTAATAATTCATTTTCGCCTTTAGGTAAGAGCAGAACATGTTTATCGTCGTAGGTTTTACTGAGTCCGGCTTTGTCCTTCCAAACACTCTTTTTATCAAAACCGCCAATGACAACGCTCACTTTGTAATCTTGTAATTTTTTGATAAGGTTAGATTCATTATCCTCAATGAAATTAACCTTCAAATGATTTTCTCTGGCAAAATTGCGTATCAATTCTATTTCTGATCCTGTAAAGTTTTCATTAGTGACAGCGGTAAAGGGGGGATTTGCTACAACTCCTACAATGAGTTCGTTTTCTTTAGCTTTATTCCATGAATTTTGAGGGTCTTTTGGAATTTTACAGCTAACAAGGGATGTGAGCAGAAAGTTAAAAAGAATGAAATATACCAGCTTTCTTCTAGACATTGAATTCGATTTATGAAGTACACTACTAATTTAGCTGGTTACAGCAGCAATTCATATCACTTTATGATTATTTTAAAATTCATTTATGATAAAAGAAACTTTTTTTAATTCCTATCATAAATATAAAAAGCGAGAGCTAATGCCCTCGCTTTCTACAATAAAATGAATTTTCTAGAAATTCAAATTAAGTTTTGCATAATAGTAAGCTCCACCAAATCCCATTTGTACAGAATCCCAATATCCACCACCTTCAGACCAGTCATCTTGCTGATCGGGATATACATTGAATAAGTTATTGCTACCAACATTCAATTTAAGATTGTTGCTTAGTTTAAAGCCTAGGTTTAAATCTGTAACAAACTTTGCATCATATTTATCGGTTGCGGCTGCAATTTGATCGTCAAAACTTCCATAATCTGTAACATCTTCAAACATTTGAAAATCTAATAGTTCTATTTCACTAAATCTCGTAACTCCCAGAGCCGCATCAAACCACTTAATATCGTATTTAAAGTTCAAGGCTAATTTACTTTCGGGAGCCGATGCTAATAAAAAGGCTTTGTCTCTTTCTCCAAAGAAGGTTTGTTCATCTAAAGCTCCGTTCTTAACTGCAGTAATGGTCATATCATTAAAATTTCCAATGAAACTAGTAGATAAGCTTCCATCACCCAACTGAAGTTTATGAGACAACACAATGTCTAAACCCAGAGTTTCGGTATCGGCCCCATTCGCAAAGAATTGTGCAGCTTCTACATTTTCAATTTGTGGCGCATCAAAATTTCCGGTAAGAACGATTCGATCTGTAACATCGATAAAATAGCCATCAACAGTAGCTGTAAACTGTCCGAAGTTGGCTGTAAAACCTAAAGAAGAGTTGAAAGCAGTTTCTTCTTTTAGAGCTCCAATACCAAATGACGCGGTTACAGGGCTGTTGTTAGGTGACAATTGAGTGTCTAAAGCTACACCATTTACAAAGTTTGTAAATCTTAAATTGTAATAGATCTGAGCTAAAGAAGGTGCTCTAAAACCAGTACTTATCGAGCCTCGAATATTAATGTTATTGGTAGCTTTAAATCTGGCAGCAAGTTTTCCATTAATGGTGCTTCCAAAATCGCTGTAATCCTCAAAACGAGCAGCAGCTGCCAACAAGAATTTATCTGATAAATCCAGTTCGGTGTCGGCGTATAAAGAAACATTAGATCTATTCCTGTCTACTTCATTTGCAGGGCCATAACCAGGAAAACCTTGAGATCCCCCGGGTCTTAATTCTTCTGTGACAGGATCGGTGGGTTGTACCTGTGTATTTGGATTGGTAATAATTCTCCCATCCTCATCAAAAGTACCATAAGAACCTTCTTCTCCGGCAAATATGATGAAGTTCTCCGTTTTATATTCAGCACCAAAAGCAAGGTTGAAACCACTCAGTACATCTTCATAATATTTTGAGAAATCTAAGTTGATGGTATTTTGACTAAGGCTATGCCCACCAGCATCAAAATCGGTAGGGGAAAGTTCTTCCAAAGAGGCGTTTAAAGTTCCTTTTATGAAATAATGAAAATTGTTTATACCATAAGTGTTACTAACATCTATATTCCAACCGCTTTCTGTTTTTGTTCTAAACCCGGCAGCTACAGAGTTGTCTACAATAATAGACGTTATGCGGGGTGTAAATCCATTAGGGTAGATGCTTACCACATTTCTTTCGGTAGGATTATTTCTTGTGAATGCATATGCATCGGTATCTCTGTAATTTCTTCCACTAAAAGCATAAAATTCAGAGTTATCCGAAACAGGTATAGCAAGATTTCCGAAGAAATTGAAACCATCTATTGCGGCTTCCCCGAAACCTCGTCTAAAATCAAATCCCGGGCGTAATGTTTTATTTTTACTGATATATTCTGTAGTGAAATTGGCATAACCTTCTTCGCCTATAGCCACTCCATAATTAGCTGTAATCTTCACAGACCCACCATCAAAGGATTTATCATCAGCCAATTGATTTCCATCTTTTTCGGTATCCAATCTGTTACCATCAGTGTTTGGAGTTCCCTCAAGGAAGTCTCCATCGGCATTCGTACTATAGAAACCATAATTTATATTTCCAGTGAATTTTTCCACTTCATCGTTTAAAACAAGGTTGATTACACCTGCAATAGCATCAGACCCATACTGGGCTGAAGCACCATCTCTTAAAATTTCGATCCTTTTAATAGCTGAAGCAGGAATAGCATTTAAGTCGGTTCCGGTATTACCTCTTCCTCGGGTTCCAAAAAGATTGATCAAAGATGACTGGTGTCTCCGTTTCCCGTTTATCAGTACCAAAGTTTGGTCGGGACCTAAACCTCTAAGTGATGCTGGATCTATATGATCTGCGCCATCAGAACCTGATTGTTTATTAGCGTTGAAAGAAGGAGCGGCATATTGTAATAATTCGTTCACTTCAATTCTCCCGGTTTGGGTGGAGATCTCTCCAACATCAATAACATCTATGGCTACTGGGGTGTCAACAGAAGTTCGTTTTGGACTTCTGGATCCCACAATTTGAACTTCGCTTAGAGCTACCCCATCAGCAAGACTTACATTCAAGATGTTTTTTCCGTTAACGGCTTGTTCTAGAGTTTCAAAGCCAATATAACTGAATATCAAAATAGCATCTTCACCTACATTAATACTGTAGTTACCATCAAAATCGGTTGTTGTTCCGTTATTAGTGCCTTTTTCAATAACATTCACTCCCGGTAGCGGCATTCCCAAATTGTCGGTAACTGTTCCGCTAACTTCTTGAGCATTTATGGAAAAAGAGCCAATTAATAAAAAAAATAGAAATAAGAATTTGTTCATAAATAATAAGGTTTAGGTGAGGAATTCGTTAATTATTTTTAAGGTACTTAATAATACATATTTTTTTTTGAAATTTCCATAACATATAGATATGAATATTTGAATAAACGCTAATAATTATTAATGATTAATAAGAATACCGCTATAGATTGAACCTACACCAGGAGTTTTTATGAAGAAATAGTTGATATGTAATCTCTTAATACGGCTTCCAACTTACAAGATTAAAACCTATCTTTGCAGCCGCAAAAACACAGCATCAAAATATATTATATGAAAGCCGGAATTGTAGGATTGCCAAACGTAGGAAAATCGACTCTTTTTAATTGTTTGTCTAATGCAAAAGCGCAAAGTGCAAACTTTCCTTTTTGTACCATAGAACCTAATATTGGAGTAGTGAATGTTCCAGATCCCCGAGTAGAGAAATTGGAAGCTTTGGTAAAGCCAGAAAGAGTTCAGCCTGCAACCGTTGAAATAGTTGATATTGCAGGTCTTGTAAAAGGTGCAAGTAAGGGTGAAGGCCTAGGAAACCAGTTTTTAGGAAACATACGTGAGACCGATGCGATATTGCATGTGTTGCGTTGTTTTGAAAATGATAATATTGTTCATGTTGATGGCTCGGTAGACCCAGTTAGAGACAAGGAGACCATAGATATGGAACTTCAATTGAAGGATCTTGAAACCGTAGATAAGAAGCTTGAAAAAGTGAAACGCGCATCAAGAACCGGAAATAAGGAAGCTCAAAAAGAAGAGGCAGCTTTATTAAAAGTGAAACAGGGCTTGGAAGCTGGAAAATCTGTTCGTGCTATAGAACTAACTGAAAGTGAACGTGAGGAATTTATAACCAACCTTCAGTTAATTACAGATAAGCCGGTTATGTATGTTTGTAATGTTGATGAAGGAGCAGCAGCTACAGGAAATGCCTTTGTAGACAAAGTTCGAGAGGCTGTAAAAGATGATAATGCTGAGGTATTGGTACTAGCTGTTGGGACAGAAGCTGATATTACTGAGTTAGATGATTATGAAGAACGCCAGATGTTTTTAAAAGATATAGGTTTAGATGAGCCTGGATCTGCAAAATTGATTCGTTCAGCATATAAATTATTGAATTTGCAAACCTATTTTACTGCCGGAGTTAAAGAGGTAAGAGCATGGACCATTCCTGTAGGTGCTAGTGCTCCTCAAGCTGCAGGGGTTATTCATACTGATTTCGAAAAAGGTTTTATTCGTGCCGAGGTTATAGCTTATGAAGATTTTTCCACTTTAGGTAGTGAAGCGAAAGTGAAGGAGGCCGGAAAAATGCGAGTTGAGGGGAAAGAATATATTGTAAAAGATGGAGATGTAATGCATTTTAGATTTAATGTATAAAGCATTACATAACTGGCTTTTTTAAAGTTAGTTGTTTCTTACTAAGCATAAAAAGGAACATTCATTATTTAATAGTGAATGTTCTTTAGTTTAATAATATTTGTAAAATATTGAAAAAATGAAATAATTATAAATCATTTTTCTATATTTCAATTTAAAATTTTATAATAATAACATTTAAAGCTTTGTTAATTACTTTATAAGGTTCCTATTTTAACTTTTTATGGGAACTCTTATATTAGCGACTCAACCGCACCTGCTATTTTATGAGTGAAGAAACCAAGTATACCGAAGATAATATTCGTTCTCTCGATTGGAAAGAGCATATCCGTATGCGTCCTGGAATGTATATTGGGAAATTGGGAGATGGATCTACAGCAGATGATGGGATCTATATTCTTTTAAAAGAAGTTCTTGATAATAGTATTGATGAATTTGTAATGGGTGCCGGGAAGACCATCGAGATATCGGTCCAAAACCAGCGTGTTATCGTTCGTGATTACGGACGTGGAATTCCATTGGGAAAGGTGGTTGATGTGGTTTCTAAGATGAATACCGGTGGAAAGTATGATTCTAAAGCCTTTAAAAAGTCTGTTGGACTGAATGGAGTAGGAACCAAAGCGGTAAATGCACTTTCCTCTTACTTTAGAGTGGAATCTACTAGAGATAGCAAATCAAAGTCGGCCGATTTTGAAAAGGGTAACCTTGTGAATGAAGAGGAGCTGGATGAAACTTCCAGACGTCGCGGAACAAAAGTGACCTTTATTCCGGATGAAACCATCTTTAAGAATTTTAAATATCGCAATGAGTATATAGAAAAAATGCTCAAAAATTATGTGTACCTGAATCCAGGGCTAACCATAATTTTTAATGGTGAAAAATTTTATTCTGAAAATGGATTAAAAGATTTGCTTGGAGATAGTATTACTGAAGATGACCAGTTATATCCAATAATTCATTTAAGAGGAGATGATATTGAAGTGGCACTTACACACAGTAAATCTCAATACTCAGAAGAATATCACTCTTTTGTTAACGGGCAAAATACGTCTCAGGGGGGAACTCATTTAGCCGCTTTCAGAGAGGCATTGGTAAGAACAATTCGCGAATTTTACGGAAAAAATTATGAAGCGGCAGATATTAGAAAGTCTGTAGTTGCTGCGATAAGTATAAAAGTAATGGAGCCGGTCTTTGAGAGCCAGACCAAAACCAAATTAGGATCAACCGATATGGGAGGGGAGCTTCCTACCGTGCGAACCTATATAAACGATTTTTTAAAAACACAACTAGATAATTTCCTTCATAAGAATCAGGAAATTTCTGAAAAACTTCAACGTAAGATCTTACAAGCCGAACGTGAGCGCAAGGAGCTTTCGGGGATTAGAAAATTGGCTAAGGATAGGGCTAAAAAAGCAAGTCTTCATAATAAGAAATTAAGAGATTGTCGTATTCATTTAGGCGATAGCAAAAAAGAACGATATTTAGAATCTACGTTATTTATTACAGAGGGAGATTCGGCCAGTGGATCTATTACAAAGTCTAGGGATGTAAATACGCAAGCCGTATTTAGTTTAAAAGGGAAGCCTTTAAACAGTTACGGTTTGAGCAAAAAGATCGTATACGAAAATGAAGAATTTAATCTACTTCAGGCTGCACTTAATATTGAAGAGTCTATAGAGGATCTTCGATATAACAATATTGTAATTGCTACCGATGCCGATGTGGATGGAATGCATATCAGGTTACTTTTAATAACATTCTTTCTTCAATTTTTTCCGGAACTAATAAAAGAAAATCATTTATATATATTACAAACTCCACTTTTTAGGGTTCGAAATAAAAAAGAAACAATTTATTGTTACAGCGAATTGGAACGGCAGCAAGCAATTGCCAAGCTCACCGGAAAAGCTGAAATTACCCGATTTAAAGGATTAGGGGAAATATCTCCCGATGAATTCAAGCATTTTATTGGAGATAACATCCGTTTGGATCCGGTTATGCTGGATAAGGAAATGTCTATAGAGGAGTTACTTAGCTTTTATATGGGAAAGAATACACCGCACAGGCAAGAGTTTATTATTGATAACCTTAAAGTTGAACTCGATTTGATTGAAGATTAGCCTATGAGGTTTAAAAATACTTCCGAAATTAAAATTGTTCCCTCCATCTACATAATAATTGTGGCTGCGTTTATCACAAATCTTTTTGTGAATTTTGAGCTTATGAGCTCCGATACGGAAGAATCAGTAAAATTCAGTCATTTTTTGCCTAATATTCTTTTAATGCTTTTCGGAGTATACTTTCACAGAATTGGACAATTATTTGAATTTGATAGTGATGGGGAAACTTTAAATTTTAAGAATAACGGAGTCTTTTTCTCGAAATTTATGGAATACCGAGTGAAAAGGGCTGAATTTCCAAAGGGGAAACTAGTGAAATTCGAGCTTGATGATTATTTTATATTTACGCGTTTAAAAATATTTATTAGAAGCAGGCGCAAGCGAGGATGGAGGAAATATAGTTTCAATATCACTTTTCTAGGGAAAAAGAAGAAAAAAGGTTTGGTAGAAGCTCTAAATAAGGTGGTACAAAAAAATAATGCAATTTCTTAAATGAATATAGAAAATCAAGATCTTCCTCAGGAAGAAGGGCAGGAATCGCAAGAACAATTAATCCGGGTTACCGGCATGTATAAAGATTGGTTTCTAGATTATGCATCTTATGTAATCTTGGAACGTGCGGTGCCGGCAGTAGAAGATGGTTTTAAGCCTGTTCAACGCCGAATTATGCATTCTATGAAGGATCTGGATGACGGCCGGTACAATAAAGTTGCAAATATTGTAGGGCATACCATGCAATATCATCCTCACGGAGATGCAAGTATTGGTGATGCTATGGTGCAGGTTGGGCAAAAGGATTTGTTAATTGATACTCAGGGTAACTGGGGGAATGTGTTAACGGGCGACAGGGCTGCAGCGCCACGATATATTGAAGCTAGACTATCTAAATTTGCAATAGAAGTACTTTATAATCCTAAAATTACAGACTGGCAGTTATCATATGATGGAAGAAAAAAAGAACCTGTAAATCTCCCCGTTCGATTTCCCTTGTTATTGGCGCAAGGAGCAGAAGGAATTGCAGTTGGATTAAGTACACGAATTCTTCCTCATAATTTCTTAGAACTTATAGATGCCTCTATTAAGCATCTTAAAGGCAAGAATTTCAAAATATATCCCGATTTCCCAACAGCGGGAGAAGCAGATATTACCGATTATAACGACGGTATGCGTGGCGGGAAGGTTCGAATTAGAGCTAAGATCTCGCAGTATGACAAATCTACTTTAGTAATTACCGAGATTCCTTTTGGAACTACTACTACAACTTTAATTGAGTCAATCTTAAAGGCCAACGATAAAGGAAAAATAAAGATCAAGAGAATAGAGGATAATACAGCTGAGAATGTTGAGATCCTTATTTATTTGCCTTCCAATATCTCGCCCGATAAGACCATAGATGCGCTTTTTGCATTTACAAATTGTGAAAATTCTATTTCTCCTTTAGGTTGCGTTATTATAGATAACAAACCAATTTTTCTGGGAGTTACCGAAATGCTTAAGCGTTCTACCGATCATACTCTTAGCTTGCTAAAGCAGGATTTGGAGATAAAATTAGAAGAGTTTGAAGAACAATGGCACTTCGCATCCTTGGAGCGAATCTTCATTGAAAATAGAATTTATCGAAATATTGAAGAAGAGGAAACCTGGGAAGGTGTTATTCGGGCAATCGATGAAGGGTTGAAACCGCATATCGCTCATTTAAAAAGAGCAATTACTGAAGAGGATATTGTTAGACTTACCGAAATTAGAATTAAAAGGATTTCCAAATTTGATATAGATAAGGCACAGCAAAAAATAGATGCTTTAGAAGATGAAATAGCCCAAGTAAAACATCATTTAGATCATTTAGTAGATTTTGCCGTTAGTTATTTTGAGCGATTGAAAAAAGAGTATGGTGCAGGAAAAGAACGCAAGACCAATTTGCGTTTATTTGATGATATTGAAGCTACCAAAGTAGCTATGAGGAACACCAAGCTCTACGTAAATAGAAAAGAAGGATTTATTGGAACTTCTCTTAAGAAGGACGAGTTTGTAACCGATTGTTCAGATATTGACGACATAATTTGTTTTACCGGAGATGGTAAGATGATGGTAACCAGAGTAGATGCTAAAACCTTTATTGGAAAAGATATTATTCATGTTGCCGTTTTTAAGAAAAAAGACAAGCGAACTATTTACAATCTTATCTATAGAGATGGGAAGAATGGCTCATCTTATATAAAACGTTTTGCTGTAACCTCTATTACTCGAGATAAGGAATATGATCTTACCCAAGGGAAAAAGGATTCTAAACTCCATTATTTTTCCGCAAACCCTAATGGGGAAGCAGAAGTAGTAACGGTATATTTACGACAAGTGGGAAGTATCAAGAAATTGAAATTTGAAGTAGATTTTGCTGATATGCTTATTAAAGGTAGAAATGTAAAAGGAAACCTTGTAACCAAATATGCAATTAAAAAAATCGAGCTGAAGGAAGAAGGGGTTTCTACTTTAAAGCCTAGAAGAATCTGGTTTGATGATAGTGTGAAAAGACTGAATGTGGATGAGCGAGGAGATTTATTAGGGGAATTTAAAGGTGAAGACAGGCTTTTGATTATATCGCAGAACGGAACGGTGAAAACCATAAAACCTGAACTTACTACTCGTTTTGATGATGAAATGATTGTTCTAGAGAAATGGGCATCTAAAAAACCAATTTCTGCAATTTATTGGGAGGCAGAGAAAGAACGCTTTTATGTAAAGCGTTTCTTAATAGATAACCCAGATAAGGAAGAGCAGTTTATAGGCGATCACGAAAAGTCGTATTTGGAGTTGGTTTCTACCGATTATTATCCGCAGGCTGAAATTATTTATTCGAAAATTCGAGGAAAAGATCAACGTCCTAGCGAGGTAATTAACATTGAAGAATTTATTTCGGTAAAAGGTATTAAGGCTCTTGGAAATCAGTTAACTACAGAAAAAGTAAAACAATTAAATTTATTAGATCCTTTACCGTACGAAGTTGAAGAAATTCCAACAGAAGAAATGGAAGTAAAAGATGAAGAAGTGCTAGATGAAGATGGACTTAAAAGAACATCTTTAGAAGAAGATTCAGAACATTCAACAGGCAAATCAGAAGAAAGTCAAACCAAATTATTCGACGAATAATGGGGATTTTAAAAGAATTCAAAGAATTTGCCATTAAAGGCAATATGATCGATATGGCGGTAGGTATTGTTATAGGTACCGCCTTCAATAAAGTTGTAGATGTATTAGTGAAGCAGGTTGTACTTCCTCCTTTATCAATACTAACCGATGGTATACATTTTTCAGAAAGGAAAATAGTATTAAGAGAGGGGATTGCAGCAGTAAATGCTGGCGCGACAGAAGTAGCTGAAATTGCCATTGGGTATGGGGCGTTAATTGAAGCAATTCTAGATTTTCTGATAATCGGGTTTACTATTTTCTTAGTAGTGAAGTTCATGAATAGCTTTAGAAGAAAGGCACAAGATCCTAAAAATAAGACCGTTGAAACGCCTAAAGATATTCAATTATTATCAGATCTAACAGATCTTATACAAGAGCAGAACGAATTGCTTAAATCCAATAATAGTAAAAAGTAGCTATTCTATTTTTGTTACGGTTCCACGTTGCTTCTCCGGGTCGCCCACTAATCCATATTCAAAAGTATAGGAATCCTTATCGGTAGTAAGAATTTTAATATGCAAAGGCTGCTTTTCTGCACGATTCTTCGGGTGTAAATTCTGAATGATATATTCGCAGTCGTTTATCCATCTTACCGATGAAGTATCTACCTGCCCCTGAAATTTATCAATTTCTAAACCTTCACTTCTTGTAAAGGTGGATGTTACCAGCTCTCCGTTTAAATAAGATTCAAATTGAAATGTACCGGTGTGAAATCTTTTGCAATCTCTTTCTGGGGAAAAGCAGGAGGTTAAAAGGAGTGTAATGCTACTAAGTATAAGAAGTCGTTTCATGGAATTTATTTTGCGGTAAGATTTAACAATACAGCGGTATACTTCGCAAAATAAAGGTATTTACCGGTATAAATCAATTTTCAAAGGCCTCAAAGCTACCATCGGTATAAAATATAACGATCTTCTTAATATCCTTTACGCTATCTGTACTGATTGGATAGTTATTTTGGGCGGGAGGCAGGGGGGCACTTTCTTTTATTTGTGTTCTAATGGGGGTAGTTGAAGTAAGGGGAGAAGGGCTGGCAGTTTCTTTCTTGTTAGGATTTCCCGGAAAGCTGCCTTTACCATTTAGAAGCCAGTATAATTCTACTTCGGGGTAGGTTTCAACAATTTTCAATACAAAGTCTAAGCTAGGTTTGTTTCTACCGGATATTATATGAGAGATAGAAGATCTTCCTACTTCTATCGCATCTGCAAATGCAGCCGCAGATATGTCATAATAATTCAGGATTTCCTGAAGCCTTTTGGAGAATTTTTCACTGTTTACCATTGTAACTTCGTAATTGTATTTACGTGTTTACAAATGTAATAATTGTTCTTGAATAATAAAAATTACAATTGTAAACTCTATGAATGTATTAAAATTAAAACTTGAAATAATATAATATAACTTACTTAAATACAGTATTTTAATCAGCTAATTATCTGATATTGGATAAATTCCATAATAACTATTTAAGTTTCACTAATAGGTGTTTACATAAGTAAACAAAGAAGTTTAAAACAACTGTTTACATTTGTAAATTATTGATTATTTACTTTTGTAAACATGAAAAAACAAACTAAACTGTACTCAAATTTAATAGACCTCTATTCTAGTTTTAAGGAAAAGGAGTTAGAAGGTCGTTATATAACAACAGCTCATATCGAGCCTATTTTAAATAGGCTTAAAAGTGACTTCAGTATTAATACAATAGGAAGTTCAGAGCTGGGTGCTCCTATTTATTCAATAGGTTTTGGAAAGGGCTCAATCAAAATTCTGGCATGGTCTCAAATGCACGGTAACGAATCGACTACCACCAAAGCTATTTTTGATATTCTAAATGCTTTTTCTCAATTTAGAGAACACGAACTTGTAGATGCTATATTAGAGCAATGTACTGTCACTATTATCCCTATATTAAATCCAGATGGCGCACAGGCATACACTAGAGTTAATGCTAATAATATTGATTTGAACAGGGATGCAAAGGACTTGACGCAGAAGGAAAGTAAAGTTTTAAGGTCTTTATTTAATGAGCTTCAACCTGACTACTGTTTAAATTTGCATGATCAACGCACTATTTTTAGTGCAGGAGATCGCCCATTTCCTGCCACCATATCATTTTTAACACCTGCTATGGATGAAGAGCGTTCCATTACAGAAAGCAGGATAAAATCAATGAAGGTGATTTCTCGAATAGCCGATGATCTAAAATCTAAGTTGCCTCATCAAATTGGAAGGTATGACGATTCTTATAATGCTAATTGTACTGGCGATACCTATCAAAGCTTGAATGTGCCCACCTTACTATTCGAAGCAGGGCATTATAAAAATGATTACCAGCGTGAGAAAACTCGTGAATTTGTTGCGATAGCATTACTATCGGCCATTAATACTATCGCAAATGGGAGTGCTGGGAAGGTGAATCATGAAGAATATTTTACTATTCCTGAGAACGAAAAACTGTTTTATGACCTGATAATTCGGAATTATAAACTTGAGGGCAGAATTATGGATATCGCAATTCAATACAAGGAAACATTAATAAATGATAAAGTGTCTTTTATTCCCATCATTGAAAAAATCGCTGATAAATTATCATTTTATGGGCATGAGGAATTAGATAATAATAAAAAAACGATAGTTTTTCCAGATAATAATGAATTGCGCGAAAACGTTATAGTTAACAAAATCATGGTAAATGATGAAGTTTTCACTATAAATTATGAAAAAAAGTAAAAATCATTAGTAATTGCTGAGTGAATTTGTATTATTTTTGTGTTTCATTAAAAGTTGCATATAATTATGGCTAAATATAAGTTAGACGACACAGATCACCAGATTCTCGACATGTTAATAGAGAATACTAGAACTCCTTTTACCGATATCGCAAAAAAATTGAATATCTCGGCAGGTACAGTTCATGTTCGTGTGAAAAAAATGGAGGAGGCTGAAATTATTTTGGGTTCAACTCTTACTTTGAATTATGAGAAATTAGGTTATGCTTTTATTGCATACGTTGGAATTTTTCTTAAAAACACTTCTCAAACTAAATTCGTTTTAGAGCGTATTAATGATATTCCCTTTGTTACCGTTGCACACGTAACAACTGGCAAATTTAATGTGTTTTGTAAAATTAGAGCTAGAAATACTCAGCATGCAAAAGAGATTATCTTTCAGTTAGATGATATTGAAGGAGTTTATAGAACAGAAACAATGATTTCTTTAGAAGAAAGCATGAATGATAAAAAGAGATTGATGCATTCTATTTTTAAAGATCTATAGAACTGCTAAATTTTTACTAAAAGCCCTTTCAGTATGATTGCTGAAAGGGCTTTTTTTATACCTTGAACTGTTATAAATAACTTCTATCTACCTAATAAATATGAAAATCTCTGATTTGAATAGTGGAGAGTATCTCGCGTATTACCAAACCTATTTAAACTATTTGCCTGAGCAGGATTTGATTGAGCTGTTATCAGATCTAAAAACATCTTTTTTAGATTTCCTGAGCGGTTTGAAAGAAGCTGATTTACAACATCAATATGCTCCTCAAAAGTGGACAGTTGCTGAAGTTTTACAACATATGCTGGATACCGAAAGAATTTTTCAATATAGATCTTTATGTATTGCTCGAAAAGACCTGAAGTCTCTTCCTGGTTTTGATCAGGATGCCTATGTGCCCAATTCTTTAGCTAATAGGAGAGATCTAAATAGTTTTATTCTAGAATTTACAGCTGTGCGAGATTCTGGAATAGCATTGTATAAAACTTTAAATGATGAAATGCTTACAGAGTTAGGGGAGGCGAGTGGAGCTAAATTGAGTCCCAGAGCTGCTGGTTTTATAACCGCCGGGCATCAAGTTCATCATCAAAACTTATTTAAAACCTTGTACAACTTATGAGAGGTTTGAAAACATTTTATGATCTCTTAAAACAATCTTACTTTAGTTGGAGCAAGAACGATCCTTTTGCACAAAGCGCTATTATAGCCTATTATACATTATTCTCTTTGCCTTCGCTGCTCATTATTGTAGTTTCTATTGCCGGTTACTTTTTTGGTGTAGAAGCCGTACAAGGTAGGATTACCAATCAAATTCAAGAGTTTATTGGAAGAGAAGCTGCTATGGCTATTGAAGATATGATAGGTAATGCAGCACTGCACAGCAATTCGACTTTAACAGTGGTTTTTGGAGGAGCTATGTTGCTTTTCGGAGCTACAGGAGTTTTTTTTCAACTTAAAAAAGCGATGAATAATATTTGGAATGTTACGGTAAAGAAAGAAACTTTTCTACGTATGGTTATAGATAGAGTTATCTCTTTTGGGATGATATTGGTAATAGGATTGTTATTGCTGGTAGCACTTATTATTTCTGCCGTAATGAGGTTCTTTACAGATTTTATTGAAAGCTCTGCTCCGGTACTTACATCTTTAGGTATTGATCTGGTAAATTATGTATTGTCCTTTGTATTTATAACTCTTTTATTTGCTTCAATTTTTAAACTCTTACCAGATATTAGGATTAGATGGAAAGTAACGCTTTTAGGAGCGGCTCTTACCACAGTATTGTTTTTGGTGGGTGAGTTTTTAATAAGCTTTTATTTTGGTAAGAGTGACCCTGCCTCAGTATATGGAGGAGCTTCATCGGTAGTATTAATTTTACTTTGGGTGAATTACACTTGTTTAATTATGTTTTATGGGGCCGAATTTACTGTGCAATATGCATTACATAAAAATGAGCATATCACTCCAAATAGGTTTGGGGAACCTGCCATCTATCAGGAAATGGAAAAATTACAGGAGAAAAAAGTTAAACTCGAAAAAGATAAAAAGATTTTAGATCACCTGTCCGATAAGGATAGGTCAAATAAGGCTTCTTCAGATTAATAAATGTTTAACGAAGAGTGCGTAAATTTTATAAAGCTCTTAATATACAATGCTTAAGGTGTACAGTATCTTTGATTTCAAGATTTAATTAAAATAATTGTTGAACTTAAATAGCATATTATGAAAAAGAGAATTGCAATATTAGCAACTAATGGATTTGAAGAGAGTGAATTAAAATCTCCAAAGGAAGCTATGGAAAAAGAAGGTTTTCAAGTTGATATAGTTAGTTTGGAAGCTGGAACAATTAAAGCCTGGGATGGTGATGACTGGTCTAATGATTATAAAGTAGATTATACTTTAAATGATGTTACAGCAAAGGATTATAATGCTTTAATTTTACCAGGAGGAGTTATAAATCCTGATAAACTAAGACGAAGTGAAGACGCGCTTGTTTTCGTGAGAGACTTTTTTAAACAACATAAACCAGTAGCAGCGATATGCCATGCGGCATGGACGCTAATTAGTGCAGAAGTAGTAGAAGGCAGAACGATGACCTCATTCTCCTCTATTAAAAAAGACTTGGAAAATGCAGGTGCACTATGGGTGGATAAAGAGGTAGTTGTAGATGAAGCTTTAGTGACTAGCCGAAATCCTGATGATCTTCCTGCTTTTAATGCTAAAGTGATTGAAGAGATTAAAGAAGGAAAGCATGATTTGCAACATGCATAACTAGGTAGAATAGCATAAAAAAAGAGGCTGAAATTACATTCAGCCTCTTTTTTTTACTTGTCTTCTTCCTCGTCTTCTTCTAAATTCTTTTCAGGGATTTCTACAATTGGTTCATTGAAATCTGCATCATCATAATCATCTTCATCGTAATTGGCCATTGTATTTTCCAATTTCATACTTACTTTCACCAAGTAAATAGAATCTTCGGTTCTTACTTCTACTGCTTCTATAGTCTCATTTTTAGCATTCTTAAATGAGATAATTTGGTCATCATCATATCCATCAGGATATTTTTCAACCAAAAGGCTTAAAATTTCTGGAGTTAACTTTTTGTAATCGACAATGACTCTTTTCATAACTAAGATTTGATGGTGCAATTATAGCAAAATTTGTATTATTTGCAATCGGCTAAATTATTTTTTAAATAATTATTTTCAACTTAAAACTCTCGTCTTTTAAAGTGATATATAATAGTTTAATGCATCTTTCAATACGTTGTCGGGAACTTTACAATCAATTACAGGTGTGCCTATATCTTTTAATAGAACAAAGTAAATATTCCCGTGTGTATTCTTCTTGTCAAATTTCAAAAGTTCTATAATTTCCTTAAAATCAGAATCTTCAATAGGAACTTTAGGATATAAATCTAATATTTTTTCTGAGATAATAGCAAAATCTTCATTAGATAATCCGGTTAATTTATTAGAGATATATGCAGCCATGATCATCCCTGCTGCTACCGCTTCCCCATGAAGGATTCTGGATTTGCTTTCATGGAAAAGAAGATAAGATTCTATGGCATGACCTAAAGTGTGTCCGAAATTAAGTGTTTTTCTTAGACCTTTTTCTTTGGGATCTTCCTCAACGATAGCGGTTTTAATTTTAACCGATTCCAGTATGAGATCATGTAAATCTTCTAAGGTGAGCTCTTGTAAATTTGTTGCTTTTTCCCAATACGTTCTATTTGCAATTAGTCCATGCTTTAATATCTCCGCTAAACCGCTGCGCATTTCCTGAGATGCCAGAGTTTCTAAATATTTAGTATCAATTAATACCATTTCCGGCTGACTAATTACTCCAATTTGGTTTTTTAAACTCCCAAGATCCACTCCTGTTTTACCTCCTACAGACGCATCAACCATAGACAGAAGAGTAGTGGGTACATTAATATAAGTAATCCCTCTTTTATAGGTACAGGCTACAAATCCACCTAGATCTGTTACTACACCACCGCCAAGATTAATCAAGAGGCTTTTTCTATCGGCATCCAGCTCTTGTAATACATTCCAAATACCTGTACAGGTTTCAATATGCTTATTCTCTTCGTCTGCTTCCATTTCAATTACTTCAATACTTTTATCAGTAGAAAGCTGCTGCATAAAATAGGAAAGACAGTTTTCATGGGTATTGCTATCTACTAATATGAAGATATTTGAATGATTTGTAGTGTTTATATATTCATTCAGTCGAGTATATGAATCGTCTGAATAATAAACAGGGGCTTGTTTTGCTAAAGAGGGCATATTCTATAGGTTTTGAGCTAATTTTTAGTAGTCCGAAAATAAGCAGAATTTTATAAAAATTTCACACTTCAATAATTATATTTGCCGGATTAATAAAATAGCATGATTACACAAAAGATATTTAACGATACCGAAACAGCTTTTAAATTAAAGACTGATGATGAACTAAACAGAGCTTTATTTTTGTTTGGAATGATCAATAGACCAAGCTTGGTTAAAATTGGGACATACCTTACCAACGTTTCTCTAAAGTTACATTTACCGGTAGAAGGGTTAATTAAAGCTACTATTTTTAATCAGTTCAGTGGTGGAGAATCTATGGAAGATTGTATGCCGGTGATAGAAAAAATGTATACCAAGAAACTGCATAGTATCTTAGATTATTCTGTAGAAGGAAAAGAGGAAGAGGCACAGTTTGATGCCGCAACCAAGAAAAAGATAAGCATTATAGAATTTGCAGCAAAAAATGAAGAGCTTCCTTTTGCAGTTTTTAAACCAACCGGAATTGGCAGATTTGCGATCTGGGAAAAAGTATCATCCAAGGTAAGTCTTACTGCCGAAGAGGAAAAAGAATGGGAGCGTGTAAAGGATCGTGTAAACAGAATATGTGAAGCTGCTTATAAAAATAATATAAGTGTTTTAGCTGATGGAGAAGAAACCTGGATGCAGGATGCAGCCGATGACCTGATGGTGGAGATGATGCGAAAATATAACCAAGAAAAAGCTATTGTATTCAATACCTTGCAATGTTATAGATGGGATAGACTTCAATATTTACAGTCTTTGCATGAAACCGCTAAAGCTGAAGGATTTAAAGTAGGAGCGAAGATAGTGCGTGGTGCTTATATGGAAAAGGAGAATGAAAGAGCTAAAAAGATGGGCTATCCTTCTCCAATTTGTGAGAATAAAGAAGCTACCGATGTAAGTTTTAATGGGGTACTTTCGTATTGTTTGGCTCATTTAGATGATATTTCACTTTTTATAGGAACTCATAATGAAGTAAGTAATTATCTTGCGTTACAGGTGTTAGAAGATAAAGGAATAGCAATTGATGATCCTAGAGTATATTTCAGTCAGTTGTACGGAATGAGTGATCATATTAGTTTCAACCTTGCAAAGAAAGGGTATAATACGGCTAAACTAGTTCCATTTGGGCCGGTTAGAGATGTTGTACCTTACTTAATTAGAAGAGCACAGGAAAATACTTCGGTTAAAGGCCAGACAGGAAGAGAACTTGCTCTGCTAATGGAAGAAAAGAAACGAAGAAAAGGAGAAACTACTAAGGCCAATAGAGAGAATTAATAAGATATGAGGTGGTTAGCAAAATTGATATATTTTAAAATTATCGGTTGGAAGGTACAGGGTACTTTTAATGCGGAAATTAAGAAATGTGTCTTTATTGTTGCTCCACATACTAGTTGGCACGACTTTTTTATGGGATTGTTAATTAGAAGGATCTTAGATCTGGAAATTAATTATATAGCCAAAAAAGAATTATTTAAGCCTTCTTTTGGATGGTATTTTAAATGGATGGGGGGCGCGCCTTTAGATAGAACTCCTAATCAAAATAAGGTAGAAGCCATTGCGCAACTTTTTGATGAAAGGGAAGTTTTTAGACTAGCCCTTTCTCCCGAAGGAACGCGTAAAAAAGTAGAAAGATTTAAAACAGGTTTTTACTATATATCGCTGGAAGCAAAAGTGCCAATTATTTTGGTGGCTTTTGATTATGGCAAAAAAACAATAAGATTCTCTGAACCTTTCTATCCTTCGGGAGACATCGAGAAAGATATGCCTTTTATTATGAATTTCTATAAAGGAGTAAAAGGAAAAGTACCCGAAAATTTCTAATAAAAAAGAAACCGAAGATTAATCTTCGGTTTCTTCCATTGTATGATATACGTTTTGAACGTCGTCATCTTCTTCTAAACGCTCTAAAAGCTTTTCAACATCAGCTGCTTCTTCAGGAGTCAACTTTTTAGTTACCTGAGGAATTCTCTCAAATCCGGAAGATAATATCTCTATATTTCTGCTTTCCAATTCTTTTTGTAAAGTACCAAAGCTTTCAAAAGGAGCATATATTAAAATCCCATCCTCATCTTCAAATACTTCTTCTGCCCCAAAATCGATTAATTCTAATTCCAGTTCTTCAGCATCTAAACCTTCTGCAGCAATTCTAAAATTACAGGTATGATCGAACATGAATTCAACAGAACCTGATGTTCCCAAGTTTCCATCACATTTGCTGAAATGTGCACGAACATTGGCTACTGTTCTATTATTATTATCGGTTGCTGTTTCAACCAAAACAGCAATACCATGTGGAGCATACCCTTCAAAAAGTACTATTTTATAATCACCTTGATTTTTATCGCTCGCACGTTTTATAGCGCGTTCAATATTATCTTTAGGCATATTAACACTCTTGGCATTTTGAATAACCGCTCTTAACTTAGAGTTACTATCCGGATCTGGGCCACCTTCTTTCACAGCCATTACAATATCCTTACCTATACGAGTAAAAGCTTTAGCCATTGCCGACCACCGCTTCATTTTTCTTGCTTTTCTAAATTCGAATGCTCTTCCCATAAATTAATTTAATTCTGATGTAAAAATAAAAAAAAACGTTCCATTTTCAACTAAAAAATGAAACGTCCTTTAATACAGTGTGTTTTATTATTCAGCGTTTACAATCCCTTCAATTGTCTTTGCTAATTTGAAATCCTTTTCCGTTACTCCGTCTGAATCATGGGTAGACAACGAAATTTCCAACTCATTATAAACATTAGACCAATCTGGATGATGGTTTTGTGCTTCGGCTTCAAATGCGATACGAGTCATTAGCGTAAAAGCTTCTTTGAAATTCTCAAATTGAAATGAAGTATGTATAGCATTTTCAGAATATGTCCATCCTTCCAGCGACTCCAATTTTTCAGTGATCTCTTTTTCAGATAATTTTTTCATACAGACAGTTTTAGTTATTATGGCTTTATAAAGTTTATAATTTCAGTAATGAAAATTGATTAAAGTATAAAGGTAGTATTTATAATTATCAGTTATTTTGATTCCTTAAAAATCTTATTTCTAAAAATTCTCTTTTTAAATGACGACCGAGGCACGAATAACATCTTGTACGGAGACTTGTAAGTTTTTGGGAAGTGGATTGTCTTTTGGCATCACGGCCAGAAATCTGTCGAAATTTGAATCGTACACCTGCTTAAGTAATGGGTGTTTAAAGCCTAATTCCTTAGCAATATCAGTCACCAAATCATGTTGATGTGTTAGATCGTTACTCCCTAAATGGAAAACTCCATGTTTTTTACGATTAATGATGAAATGTATTTGCTGTGTTAACTTACTTATTTCAGTAGCATTAACTACAACGTTTGGAAATACTTCCAAAGTTTCACCAAATTCGATCTTGTTTTTAATTTCCAAGGTTCTTGGGGAATTAGCTCCAAACACCATAGGCAATCTTAAAATATTATATTTATGATTTGGAAGTCGGAGCAAGGCATTTTCGATTTTTATCTTGAATTTTCCGTAGATACTTTGCGAGAGCGTTTTATCGTATTCGTAAGAGGGATAATTAGTAAATGCATCAAATACATTAGCCGAGGAAAGGAAAAGCAACTTAGAATTATTTCGCATTATGTAATTAATAATGGAAAAATGGGTGGCTACCTGCACGTTAAAATCACCTCGAAGTGCAGATACTATTACGGTAGGTTTTAAATTTTCAAGAAGAATTTCTATATTCTCCGTTTGCATATCAAACTCATAGAACTTCTGGTTAACCTCAAAATTCTCGTTTGTGAAATAGGTGCCATAAGTATCAAAATAGGAGCAGAGCTCTTTATACAGTGCATTACCAATAAAGCCGCTTGCTCCTAAAATAAGTATCTTTTCCAATAGTTTTTATCCTTTATAAAAGGGCAATTTCACCAAGCTTGCTGGGACTGCCTTTTTACGTATCTGAATGAAGATCTTTTCTTTAGATTTTGCTATTTCAGTTGGAATGTATCCCATTCCAATTCCTTTGTCCAGCGATGGTGACATAGTCCCTGATGTAACTACGCCAATTATCTTGCCATTTTCATCAACAATATCATAACCTTGTCTAGGAATTCCTCTTTCGTCTAATTCAAAAGCGATCAACTTTCTCTTAGCACCCTCTTCTTTTTCTTTTTTAAGTGCTTCAGCATTCACAAAATCTTTGCTGAATTTAGTGATCCATCCCAGTCCAGCTTCAATAGGAGAGGTGGTATCATCTATATCATTTCCATAAAGACAATATCCCATTTCTAATCGAAGTGTGTCTCTTGCTGCCAGACCAATTGGTTTAATTCCAAAATCGGCTCCGGCTTCCATTACTTTTGTCCAGATGGTTTCGGCCTCTTCATTTTTAAAATAGATCTCAAAACCTCCGCTACCGGTATAGCCTGTTACCGAGATAATTACATTTTTAACTCCCGCAAATTCTGCAACTTCAAACGTATAGAATTTCATTTCACTGAGATTAATATCAGTAAGAGATTGCATGGCTTCAGCAGCCTTAGGTCCCTGAATGGCGAGCAAAGAATAGTCATCAGACAAATCCTTCATCGTGGCTTCCATGGTATTATGCTGCGCTATCCAGTTCCAGTCCTTTTCAATATTGGAGGCATTTACTACTAAAAGGTATTTTTCAGCATTTATTCGATACACTATCAAATCGTCCACAATTCCTCCATCTTCATTTGGCATACAGGAATATTGCGCTTTTCCATCTACTAATTTCGATGCATCGTTGGAACATACTTTTTGAATTAGATCTAAAGCATTTTCTCCGGAAATTAGAAATTCACCCATATGAGATACATCAAAAACACCAACGGCTTTGCGTACATTTTCATGTTCAATATTTACACCTTCGTAAGAGACAGGCATATTGAAACCGGCAAAAGGTACCATTTTAGCATTTAGAGAAGTGTGGATATCGTGAAGTGCGATTTTTTTCATGTGTTTAAAATTTGGGCAAATTTATTTAATTCAGAAGGAATAAAGGGTGATAATCCAAGAATTTATTAAGAATATTCTCACTGAAAGTTAAAGCATACTTAGAAATTTTATATTTGTAAACCAACCAGTTTAACTAAGCACCTATGAAGATTTTTAGCGTCGAACAACTCGCAGAAGCAGATAAGATTACTATTGAAAAGCAAGGCATTACATCGGAAATGCTAATGGAGCGAGCGGCTACTATGGTTTTTGATGAAATCCATAAAAGATTACAGAGGGCGCCGGTTTCAATAAAAATTTTTTGCGGTATAGGGAATAATGGAGGAGACGGACTTGTAATTGGAAGGTTACTGCAACAGCACGGGTATAATGTGCGTGTGTTTGTGGTTAATTACAGCAATAATCGCTCAAAAGATTTTTTATCGAATTATGAAAAGATAAAGGAAAATACCAATGAATGGCCAATACTCATTAAAGGGGTAGATGACTTTCCGGAAATTTCATCAGGAGATTTTGTGATAGATGCTATTTTTGGAATTGGTTTGAATCGCCCTATAGAAGGCTGGGTGGCCCTGTTAATCGAAGCTATAAATAAAAGCAACGCGTTTGTCCTGGCAGTAGACATGCCCTCAGGTTTATTTACCAATAAAATTCCAAGCGAGACGGATGCAGTAATAAGAGCGAGTTTCACTATCTCTTTTCAAGCACCTAAACTGGTATTCTATCTGCCACAAGCAGAGCGCTATGTGGGAGATTTACAGGTGGTAGATATACAATTAGATAGAGAGTATTTAGCTAAGGCAACTTCAAATGTTCAGCTAATTGGGAAGCAGGAGGCCATTTCATTATATAAACCCAGAACTAATTTCTCTCATAAGGGAGACTACGGACACAGTTTAATAATTGGAGGGAGTTATGGGAAGATAGGCAGTATTTCCCTTACAGCAACAGCGGCGTTAAGGACCGGAGCGGGGTTAGTTTCTATATATGCGCCTAAATGTGGTTATATAATTTTACAAAGCGTTTTGCCTGAAGCAATGGTTCTTACTGATGAAAGTGAAGAAGAATTAAATAATATTCAATTTGATTTAGAACCGAGTGTAATATGTTTTGGGATGGGCGCAGGAACTTCAGAAGGAACTGTTAAAACATTTGAAGCCTTGTTGAGAAAGACAGAAAAACCTATGGTGATTGATGCTGATGGGTTAAATATGCTTTCTAAGAATAAGATCTTATTGAAAGAGATTCCTAAAAACTCGGTATTAACACCACACCCAAAAGAGTTAGAGCGCTTAATCGGAAAATGGGATGATGATTTTCAGAAACTTGAAATGGCGAAGAAGTTCTCAAAAGAGCATGAAATTATTCTTGTTATTAAAGGGGCACATAGTATTACCGTTTCTGGAGAGAATTTATATATCAATAATACTGGTAATCCCGGAATGGCGACAGCGGGAGCCGGGGATGTGCTTTCGGGAGTTATTACAGGATTGATGTCTCAGGGATATGACCCTTTAATATCTGCAGTATTTGGCATTTATCTTCATGGTAAAGCCGGGGATATAGTTGCTGAAAAAATGAGTTATCAAGGAATGATAGCCGGAGATATCGCAAAACATATAGGTGATGCTTTTTTAGATTTGTTTAAAAACGAGCAAAATTCTATTCAGAATTGATAAATATTAAATTATTTTAGCATTTGTTTAAGCATTCTATCAATTTTAAAAACATAAAAGTATTAGGAGACTCAGGTACGAGTTTTAAAATACTATAAAGTAACTAATTAGCATTCTTTATGAGTTCATATCATTATATAAGTTCCGCAGTTTTAGATTTACAAACTATCCGAAATATCACCAGAAATAAATTAAAACTTGACTTGAGTGACGAAGCTAGAGTAAATATTGAAAAAGCCAGGAGATATCTTGATGAGAAAATAAGGAAAAGTGATGCTCCGGTGTACGGTATTAATACTGGTTTTGGATCATTATGTAATGTGAAAATCTCTACCGATCATTTAACTAAGTTGCAAGAGAACCTTGTGATGTCTCATGCTTGTGGAACTGGGAATCTAGTTGAAAATCCCATCATCCGTTTAATGTTATTATTGAAAATTCAATCTCTTAGTTATGGTAATTCGGGAGTGTCTTTAGAAACGGTGGAAAGGCTTATAGCTTTCTATAACGAAGACATACTTCCCGTAATATACGAACAAGGATCGTTGGGGGCTTCGGGAGACCTAGCTCCGCTTGCACATATGGCACTACCTTTAATAGGAAAAGGCCAGGTATATTTTGAAGGGAAAAGGCAGGACACTAGTGAAATAATGAAGCGGTTCAATTGGCAACCTATTAAACTTCAATCTAAGGAAGGATTGGCTTTGCTTAATGGAACACAGTTTATGAGTGCCCATGGAATTTATGCCTTGTTGGAGTCTTATAGGTTGTGTTACATGGCTGATCTTATTGGAGCGGTCTCTATTGATGCTTTCGACTGTAATTTGTCACCCTTTGATGAATTAGTTCACCTGGTAAGGCCGCATCGTGGTCAGGTTAAAACAGCCGAGCGTATAAGAGAATTTTTGAAAGATAGTGAAATTGCTATTAGCGAAAAGGAAAATGTACAAGATCCATATTCCTTTAGATGTATTCCTCAAGTTCATGGTGCAACAAAGGATGTTCTTTCTTTTGTAAGAAGAACATTTAAAACAGAAATAAATTCGGTAACAGATAATCCTAATATTTTTATGGAAGCCGATAAGATTATTTCCGGAGGGAATTTTCATGGGCAACCCTTAGCGTTAGGCTTAGATTATTTGGCAATTGCCATGTCTGAAATAGGAAATATTTCAGAAAGAAGGATTTATCAATTAGTATCTGGTCTTAGAGGTTTGCCAAACTTTTTGGTAGAGAACCCCGGTTTGAACAGCGGATTTATGATTCCCCAATATACAGCAGCCAGCATCGTAAGTCAGAATAAACAGTATGCAACCCCTGCCAGCATAGATTCTATAGTATCTTCAAATGGGCAGGAAGATCATGTAAGTATGGGGGCAAATGCAGCTACGAAAGTTCTAAAAATTATCGAAAACATTAATACCATTCTTGCAATTGAACTGTTTAATGCTTCTCAAGCCCTACATTTTAGAGCACCTGCCTTAACTTCTACTTTTATTCAGAAATTCTTGGAAGCATTTCGGAAAGAGGTGCCTATCATAAAGGAAGACGAAATCATGTCTACACATATTGCTCATTCAAAGGAATTTCTCAAGAGTTTCCAAATTGACGAGGCGCTGCTGTTTGATTAGTAGGAATTATAAATTTTATCCAATTAATGGCTTCTTCGAGAGTGGAAAACACTTCAAACGAATTTGAATCTTTATAAAATTGCTTTTCTATAATGGTGTTTTGTATTACTACCGGATCGGAAGTGACCACAGCAATTGCTTTTAAAGTTTCAGTACTGGCAGATTCAAGGTACACCAAAGGATTGACGGCATAAGAATTTGACCTATTGGAGATATATCCGTAAGGTTGCTCTTTAAAATGATTACCGGCTAAATCAAGAAGTTCTCTATTTCTTTCTACATCTAAGAGAATTCCCTCATGAAGTTCGGCTATCATGATATTCTCTAATAAATAAACTTTACCAAAATCGAGTTCAAGTAGGGGTGGGGTCATATAATTGTAGGGAATTACGTGCATTTCAAATATATGAATATTGTATTGAAAATGTTAAATTAATTGAAATTTCGTAGATAAAAATGTAATCGATTGATTTTAAGAATAGTGCATTCAATCGCTTGGTTATAGGAAACAAAAAAAAGACCGCTTTAGAAAAATTAACTCTAAAGCAGTCTTTATATTGTATCTAATTACTCTAATTCTAAGATTCTGTCTCTTCTTCTCTCTTTTTTTCTATCTCAATAGTAAGCTCATTTTTAGCTTCATCAAGATCCATAAAAATTTTATCGCCTTCTGTTAAATGAGAGGTGATAATCTCTTCAGCTAATACATCTTCGATATATTTTTGAATAGCTCGGTTTAAAGGTCTTGCTCCATAATCTTTATCATATCCTTTATCTGCAATGTAATCTTTGGCCTTTTCACTTAAAGTTAAGCTATAACCTATTAAACCAAGTCTTACATATAATTTATCAAGCTCGATATCGATAATTTTATGAATATCTTCTCTATCAAGAGAGTTGAAAATAATTACATCATCAATTCTGTTCAAAAATTCAGGCGCAAACGCTTTTTTAAGAGCATTTTCAATAACGCTTCTGGCATTTTCATCAATCTGAGATTTGATTGCCGCTGTACCAAAACCAACTCCCTGACCAAAATCTTTAAGCTTTCTAGATCCGATATTTGAAGTCATAATAATTATGGTATTTCTAAAATCGATCTTTCTACCTAAACTGTCAGTTAAATATCCATCATCCAATACCTGTAGTAGCATATTAAAAACGTCGGGATGAGCTTTTTCAACCTCGTCCAGTAGGATTACAGCGTAAGGTTTACGTCGAACTTTCTCGGTGAGTTGGCCACCTTCTTCATATCCAACATATCCTGGAGGTGCACCAATTAATCGGGAAACTGCAAATTTCTCCATATACTCACTCATGTCTATTCTAATAAGGGTATCCTCATTATCAAATAATTCTTTTGCGAGTATCTTAGCTAATTGTGTTTTACCAACTCCGGTTTGGCCCAAGAAGATAAATGAACCAATAGGTTTATTTGGATCTTTTAATCCTGCACGGTTACGCTGGATTGCTTTAACCACCTTATTAACTGCATCATCCTGACCAATAACTTTCCCTTTAATTCTTTTAGGAAGTTCAGCTAATTTATTAATTTCTGTTTGCGCAATACGATTAACCGGAACGCCTGTCATCATAGAAACTACATCAGCCACATGATCTTCGGTAACGGTTTCTCTATGTTTCTTAGATTCTTCTTCCCATTTTTCCTGAGCTATGCCTAATTGTTTCTCAAGATTTTTTTCATCATCACGCAGTTTTGCAGCTTCTTCATATTTTTGTTTCTTCACTACCGCATTCTTATTTTCGCGTACTTCTTCAAGTTTCTTTTCCAGATCCAGAATCTGTTTTGGAACTTCTATGTTTGTAATATGCACACGGGCTCCTGCCTCATCTAAAGCATCAATGGCTTTGTCCGGAAGGAATCTCTCGGTCATATATCTGTTTGTAAGCTTTACACAAGCCTCAATAGCTTCTGGTGTATAGGCTACATTATGATGTTCCTCGTATTTCGCTTTAATGTTATTTAAAATTTCTAAAGTCTCGTCTACCGTAGTAGGTTCTACAATCACTTTTTGAAATCTACGCTCTAATGCGCCGTCTTTTTCTATGTATTGTCTATACTCATCTAAAGTGGTAGCACCAATACATTGTATTTCACCTCTAGCTAATGCAGGTTTGAACATATTGCTCGCATCCAGACTTCCTGTAGCACCTCCGGCACCTACAATTGTATGAATTTCATCGATGAAGAGAATGATATCGTCATTCTTTTCAAGTTCATTCATAACCGCTTTCATGCGTTCTTCAAACTGACCTCTATATTTTGTACCTGCAACTAAACTTGCAAGATCTAAGGTCACCACTCGCTTATCAAAAAGTATTCGTGACACTTTTCTTTTTACAATTCTCAATGCGAGACCTTCAGCAATTGCCGATTTTCCTACACCCGGTTCACCAATAAGTAAAGGATTATTCTTTTTACGTCGGCTCAAAATCTGGCTTACACGCTCAATTTCTTTTTCTCTTCCAACAACAGGATCTAATTTATCTATTTCTGCCATGGCAGTTAGGTCTCTTCCGAAATTATCTAAAACCGGGGTCTTAGATTTTTTGCTGGTTTTATTCCCTGCAGAGCTAAAAGGATTGTCTTTTGTAGTATCGTCACTAGTTCCATCTTCTTCTGAAAATGATTCGGCTCTTGGAGCTTCTATATAATCGTCGTCGTTCGTTATCATATATTTAAATTGATCCTTAACACCTTCATAATCAATTTTAAGCTTATTCAATAACTTGGTAGTAGGGTCATTTTCATTTCTTAAAATACATAATAGCAGGTGTGCGGTATTAATAGAAGTGCTTTGAAATAACTTAGCTTCCAGAAACGTTGTTTTTAACGCTCTTTCAGCCTGTCTTGTAAGGTGCAGGTTTTTCTTTTCATTAGAAAGACCAGTATTTTCCGGGGTTGCCGGACTTAGAATTTCTACTTTGCGTCTTAAGTGACTTAAATCTATATCTAAGGCATTCAAAATATTTATGGCTTTTCCATCGCCTTCGCGCAGTAATCCAAGCATTAAGTGTTCAGTCCCTATAAAATCATGCCCTAGCCTTAGAGCTTCCTCCTTGCTATATGCAATGACATCTTTTACTTTGGGTGAAAAATTATCATCCATCTTATTTCCTTTCTCTAGTTACTAATTTCTCAAAAAGATTCAAAAATTATACCTTTTACTGAGTCGTTAGCTAATTGACAAAATTACTTTCAATATTCAAAATTGAATATAACGAACTTATTAACGAAGAGCACTAAAATTTTTGTTAATAAATTTTATTAAAAGTACAGCTCATAGCCTTTAAAACATTGGGAAAATACGTAAATTGGCACGTTAGATTTTTAAACTAAAATAAACTATTTTAATATGGCTGAAGGAGAAAAGTTAATTCCTATCAACATTGAAGATGAAATGAAATCGGCCTATATCGATTATTCGATGTCGGTCATTGTGTCACGTGCGCTACCAGATGTGCGCGATGGGTTAAAACCCGTACACAGAAGAGTTTTGTTCGGGATGCATGAACTTGGTATTAGAGCCAACACGGCCCATAAGAAATCGGCTAGAATTGTTGGGGAAGTATTAGGTAAGTATCATCCACACGGAGATACTTCAGTTTACGACACAATGGTGCGTATGGCCCAAGAATGGAGTTTGCGCTATATGTTAGTAGATGGGCAGGGTAACTTTGGATCCATTGATGGAGACAGCCCGGCAGCAATGCGTTATACGGAGGCTCGAATGCGTAAGATTGCCGAAGATATGTTAGCAGATATCGAAAAGGAAACTGTAGATTTTCAGTTAAACTTTGATGATACCTTAAATGAACCTACAGTGCTTCCAACCAGAGTTCCTAACTTATTGGTTAATGGAGCAAGTGGTATTGCGGTAGGTATGGCTACTAATATGCCCCCACACAATCTTTCAGAAGTAATTGATGGAACTATCGCTTATATCAACAATAATGATATTGAGATAGATGAACTAATCACACATATTAAAGCTCCAGATTTTCCAACAGGAGGTATCATTTATGGTTATGATGGGGTAAGAGAAGCTTTTAAAACCGGGCGAGGACGTATTGTTATGCGTGCGAAGTCTACTCTAGAAGAAGTTAACGGGAGAGAATCCATAGTAGTCACAGAAATTCCATATCAGGTAAATAAAGCCGATATGATTAAGAAGACTGCCGACTTGGTTAACGACAGAAAAATTGAGGGTATTTCTACGATTCGTGACGAATCAGATAGAAATGGAATGCGAATCGTTTATATACTAAAGCGTGATGCTATTCCAAATATCGTTTTAAATACTCTTTATAAACATACTGCTTTACAAACCAGTTTTAGCGTTAATAACATTGCCCTTGTAAAAGGTCGTCCGCAAATGCTGAATGTTAAGGACATGATCTACCATTTTGTAGAACATAGACATGAAGTAGTAGTTAGAAGAACACAGTATGAACTTCGTAAAGCTGAAGAGAGAGCTCATATTTTAGAGGGTTTAATTATTGCTTCCGATAATATTGATGAAGTAATAAAACTTATTAGAGCTTCCAATAATGGAGATGAAGCAAGATCAAAATTAATCGAGCGCTTTGAACTATCAGAGATTCAGGCCAGAGCTATCGTAGAAATGCGATTGCGACAACTTACAGGACTGGAACAAGATAAGTTACGTGCCGAGTACGATGAAATCTTAAAGACCATTACTGATCTTAAGGATATTCTTGATCGTAAAGAGCGTAGAATGGATGTTATTAAGAATGAGTTACTTGAGATTAAAGATAAATATGGTGATGAAAGAAGATCTGTAATAGAGTATGCCGGAGGAGATCTGAGTATTGAAGATATGATCCCTGATGAGCAGGTAGTTATCACGATTTCTCATGCCGGGTATATTAAGAGAACTTCTTTAAATGAATATAAAACCCAGAATAGGGGTGGAGTGGGACAAAAAGGTTCTACTACAAGAAGTGAAGATTTCTTAGAGCATTTATTTTCAGGAACAAATCACCAGTATATGTTGTTCTTCACTCAAAAAGGAAAATGTTTCTGGATGAGGGTTTACGAAATACCAGAAGGCAGTAAGACATCTAAAGGTAGAGCGATTCAAAACCTTATTAATATTGAGCCGGATGACAAGGTGAAAGCTTTTATATGTACTCAAGATTTAAAAGACGAAGAGTACATCAACAATCATTTCGTGATCATGGCTACTAAAAAAGGTCAGGTCAAAAAGACAGCTTTAGAACAATATTCTCGCCCGCGTGTAAATGGTATTAATGCCATTACAATTAGAGAAGATGATGAGTTGTTAGAAGCTAAGTTAACGACAGGAAACAGCCATGTAATGTTAGCTGTGAAAAGCGGAAAAGCTATTCGTTTTGAAGAAAGCAAAACAAGACCAATGGGTAGAAGCGCTTCTGGAGTGCGAGGTATTACTCTGGCAGATGATAATGACGAGGTAGTTGGAATGATTTCCGTGAACGATATGGAAACTGATATTTTAGTAGTTTCAGAAAATGGTTACGGAAAACGTTCTCAACTTGAGGATTATAGAATCACGAATCGTGGCGGAAAAGGTGTAAAAACTATTTCTGTAACAGATAAAACCGGAGAGTTGGTAGCTATAAAAAATGTTACCGATAATGACGATCTAATGATTATCAATAAATCTGGTTTAGCAATTAGAATGAGCGTGGAAGATCTTAGAGTAATGGGAAGAGCAACACAAGGAGTTCGACTAATCAACTTAAAAGGGAATGATGCCATTGCTGCAGTTGCTAAAGTGATGAAAAATGAAGATGCTGTTGAAGATATGGAGGGGGCTGAACTACCTGAAACCGACGACCAGTCCTTAGATGGCACAACTATTGCTAACGATAGTGAAGAATAAATAATCTAAAAACCAAAACAGAATGAAAACTAATTTTTTAACCATAGCATTATCCTTATTATCGGTTGTTGCTATAGCTCAAAAAAAAGAAATCCGTGATGCCGGTAAAGCAGTTGAGAAAGGAAGTTTTGCACAGGCAAAAACTTTATTACAGCAGGCAGAACCAAATTTAGCTGAAGTAAATGACAGCTATAAGTCAGATTACTATCTATTTAAAGGTAGAGCTTACTTTGGTACTGGAGAAGGGGTTTCTCTAGATGATCTTTTAGTTGCTGCAGATGCTTTTAAGCAAGCGGAAGAAATGGGAGCTAAAGAAGACGCTAAAGTTGGTTTATCTGGAGTAGTTAATAGTTTAGTTCAAAGTGCTATAGACGACCAGGGAACCGAAAAATTTGAGGATGCTGCCAACAAGTTATTTGCAACCTATCAAATCAATAAAGCCGATACATTGTATTTATACTATGCAGCTTCAAATGCTGTAAATGCTCGTAAATATGATGTTGCTTTGGAATACTACAATGAATTGAAAAGCCTTGGTTATACAGGGATCGAAACTCAGTACATTGCAGTTAATAAGGAGACTGGAGAAGAAGAGGCAATGAATAAAGCCCAGAGAGACCTTATGGTAAAATCTGGTGAGTACATCAAACCGGAAGACAGAGTTACCGAATCAAAAGCTGGTGAAATCGCTAAGAATATTGCATTAATTTATATTCAGCAAGGTGAAGATGAAAAAGCTATCAACGCCATGAATGAAGCAAAAGCGGCAAATCCTGGAGATATTGCTTTATTGCAATCTGAAGCAGATATGTATTATAGAATGGGGAATAAGGATAAGTACAAGGAGATTATGGAAAACATAATCGACCAAGATCCAACAAACCCTACTTTATATTACAATCTTGGAGTAACTTCTTTTGAAATTGGAGATAGTGAAAAAGCTATTGGATATTATAAAAAAGCTTTAGAGTTGAAACCAGAGATGTCTGAAGCTCGTTTAAATATTGCTGCAGCTATTTTATCTCAGGAAGCTGCTATTGTAGAAGAGATGAATGGTTTAGGTATGAGTAAAGCTGATACTAAGAAATATGACGAATTAGCTGAAAAGCGTAAAAATATTTATAAAGATGCACTTCCATATTTAGAAAAAGTTATGGAAAGTGACCCATCTAATAAAGAAGCTATTCGTACTACTATGAATATCTACTACCAAATAGGCAGTAATGACAAAGCTGATGCTTTACAAGCGAAGCTTACTGAGCTAGAAAAATAGTTAGAATTGTTATGATATAAAAAAGGCTGCCAAAATTTGGCAGCCTTTTTTGTTTTTTACTTTATAATAATAGTAGCTTATTATATAAAGCTTAGATAATCTTTTTTATAACCCTTAGCTGATGAGTATGCTTTTTTAGATCCATATTAAAAATACCCGAGTGATCTATACGGTCTATTCGAACTTTTCCGTTTACATGTATAATATGGTTATCCTGCATCATAATTCCAACATGGGTGATAGTGCCATCTGAATCGTCGAAAAAAGCCAGATCTCCAGGTTCACTTTCTTCAATAAAGCTTAAAGCTTCCCCTTGTTTAGATTGCTGGGCTGCAGACCTTAAAAGTGAATAGCCATTCAATTTATACACCATTTGTGTTAAACCCGAACAATCTATTCCAAATGGCGTCTTTCCTCCCCACAAATAGGGAGCATTCAAATACAGTAATGCAGTATTTATAAGATTCTGTTTTTCTTTGATACCACTAATTGCTCTCCCTTCAAAAAGATGACCTAATTTCTGAGAGTGATTTAACCTTGCTCCAAACGGGATTGTGGTCAACCCTCCGGAACTGTCGGTTAAATAATCGATAAGATCTCCCGAATAGGTTCCCGGAGTTGTATTTAATTCTTGGTAGGCAGATTCTTCGATTTTAATAAACTGACGATTATCTACCCAGCCTTCAAAAGAATCGAATGCAATACGAATTCGACTCCATTTACCTCTTTCTTCTAAGATCTTAAAAAAATCACCGTAAAGGAGTTGGGTAATCATTTCAGAAGCATCACCAGGCTGCACTCTAACAGGTACGATACTAAGATTGCATATTCCGTATTGCATCAACTAAATATTGCAAATTTAACTTAGTCTCTCTCAATTACCATTGCCGATGCACCTCCACCGCCATTACAAATAGCAGCAGCTCCTATTTTAGCATTGTTCTGTTCCAGTACATTTAATAGGGTTATGACGATTCTTACTCCCGAACAACCAAGTGGATGTCCTAAAGATACAGCTCCTCCATTTACATTGGTATTCTTGTCTGATAATCCTAATAACTTCATGTTTGCTAAACCTACAACGGCAAATGCTTCGTTGAACTCAAAGTAATCCACATCCTCTTTAGTGATTCCTGCTTTAGCCAGGGCTTTTGGTAAGGCTTTAGAAGGGGCTGTAGTAAACCATTTTGGTTCTCCCGCTGCATCAGCAAAACTCTTCACGCTTGCTAGAACTTTCAATCCTAACTCATTTGCCTTTTCACGACTCATTAATATTACAGCTCCGGCACCATCATTAATAGTAGAGGCATTTGCAGCAGTAACAGTTCCATCTTTTGTAAAGGCAGGTCGTAGCGTGGAAATTCTATCCATTTTTACATTTCTGTACTCTTCATCCTCTTTTACTACTACTGGATCTCCCTTGCGCTGAGGCACTTCCACAGGAACTACTTCATTATCAAATTTTCCATCCTTCCATGCCTGAGCAGAGCGTTTGTAAGATTGTAAAGCAAATTCGTCCTGATCTTCTCTAGAAAAATTATGTTCTGTAGCACATAGATCGGCACAAACTCCCATTGCGTTCTGGTCGTAAGCATCTACCAATCCATCTTTTTGCATCCCATCAATCATGCTAGCGGGACCAAATTTTTGTCCGTTTCTTAAATGTAAATAATGAGGGATTAAGCTCATGTTTTCCATACCACCGGCAATAACAATCTCAGCATCACCTAACATTATGGCTTGAGCTCCTTGCATCATAGCTTTCATACCACTGGCACATACTTTATTTATTGTGGTACAAGGAACGGTGTCAGGAATACCAGCACCTAAAGCGGCTTGTCTGGCAGGTGCCTGTCCTACTCCTGCCTGTACAACATTACCCATTAAAACTTCGTTAACCAGTTCTGGTTTTAAATTGATTTTATCTAAGGCGCCTTTAATGGCGATTGATCCTAATTTAGTTGCCGGAATAGTAGATAAGCTTCCTAGAAAACTACCTATTGGGGTTCTTGCGGCACTAACTATAACAACTTCTTTCATAACTTCAAGATTTGAATTTATATTCATGCGAATTTAGTGATTTTATAAAGAAGAAACCAAGGCTTCTAAGTGCACGAGGTTTTTTTATTACATTTGGAAAAATAGTAATTTCCTAAATGAATAATTTCATTAACAACTTCTATAAAAATCAGGCATTATTCTATAAGGTCTTTTTATTTATTGTGACAGCTGTTCTCATTGTGTACCTGCTTCCCAAGGGAGGGAAGTTTAAATATGAAATCACAAAAGGGAAACCCTGGCAATATGAAAATTTATATGCTCCTTTTAATTTTGCTATTCTTAAAACTGATGCAGAAATTATTAAGGAAAGAGAACAAATTATAGCGAATAATATTCCCTATTATAAATTCAATGAGAGTATAGTAAATCAGGTAAAAGCTGAGGCTCCCCAACAAATTAAACTGATTTTTGCCGATAGTATTTTAGTTGGAAAGCAAAAGGTAATTTCAAACTATGTAGAGAGTACGCTTAATGAACTGTATGAATATGGGGTATTACAGGAAGAACGGGGTACAAAATACGATAAACTTGTCTACATAAAAAAGGGGAATGAGGCGTATGAGGTTAATTATGGTAAGATATTTCCACAAGATGAAATTCTTCCTTACCTAACAAAAACTATTACCCAGAATAATCTCAACGCATTTAAACCAGAGTTACTCGAAATTTTTTACAACATAATTAAGCCGAACATAACGTATGATGAAAGTCTAACGCAAAAAGAACTGGATAGTAAGCTTAATGCTATTTCTTATACCCGGGGCAGTATTGAACGTGGAACTATTATTGTTTCTAAAGGTGAAATTGTTGAAGGGGAGAAGTTGGATATTTTAAACTCCCTGAAAAAAGAGTATGAGTCTCAGGTATGGAGTGATTCAAGTTATAACTGGATTTTGCTTGGCTACAGTTTATTGGTTTGTCTTGCACTGTTAATGCTACTACTATTTATTAGAAAGAACAGACGAGATATATACGATAATAATGTAAAAGTCTCTTTTATATTTTTCAATATTCTCCTCATGGTGTTTCTCACAACAGTGGTAGTGAATTTTGAAGCCAAGTATGTTTACATTGTTCCATTATGTATTTTGCCGCTTACTTTAAAAGCTTTTTTTGACTCCAGGCTTGGCTTATTTGCCCATGTTATAACAGTACTTATCCTAGGCTTTATAGTTCCTAACAGTTACGAGTATATGTTTTTGCAAATTATTGCCGGAATAGTAACCATATTAACTGTTTCAGAACTTTACAAAAGAGCAAATCTCTTTATATCGGTAGGGCAGATTACATTTATTTATATCCTGGTTTATTTTGCTTTTACTGTCATTCAGGAAGGAAATATACTCGATTTGAATTCCGAGATGTTTCTTACTTTTATTCTGGGTGGTCTTGCCACACTTTTTGTACAGCCACTAATTTATATTTATGAGAAGATATTCGGATTAGTATCAGATATGTCTTTATTAGAACTTTCAGATACAAATTCAAAATTGCTTAAAGAGCTTTCAGAAAAGGCTCCGGGAACTTTTCATCATTCACTCAATGTAGCTAATTTAGCTGAAGCTGCTGCCAATGAGATTGGAGCCAATGCCATGTTAGCCAGAGTTGGAGCTTTGTATCACGATATTGGTAAAATGGAAAACCCTACTTATTTCTCTGAGAATCAAACAAGCTCGGTAAATTCGCATGATGAGTTATCCCCACGAGAAAGTGCAGAGATTATAATAGACCATGTCATTAAAGGGATTGAAATTGCTAAGAAAAATAACCTACCAGACAGAGTTATAGATTTCATTAGAACCCATCATGGTACTACCACGGTATATTTCTTTTTTATGAAAGAAAAAGAGCTAAACGAAAATGTTTCTCCAGAAAGTTTTAAATATCCCGGACCTATTCCATTTAGCAAAGAAACCGCTATTTTAATGATGTGCGATAGCGTTGAAGCCGCTAGTAAAAGTTTAAAAGAGCCTACCACCACCAAGATCAACGATTTTGTTGAAAAAATAATCGATAAGCAGATGGATGAGGCTCAGTTCTTAAATGCTAATATTACTTTTAAGGAAATTCAGCTCATAAAGAAAATTCTCAAGCAAAAGCTTAAGAATATATTTCATTTAAGAGTTGAATATCCGGAGTAAATTTTAATGGACTTCTAAAATTTCGACTTCTTCATCGTTCAGTAAAAAAGTGTCGCCTGCCTTTTTTCCTTTCAATTTTTCAAAAATTGGAGCTTCAGTGGAAATTACATGAACGATGCGTCCATCTTCCATTTTCAAATTTCCAATAGGACCTGCTATAAAGTAGAAATTATTTTTAGTTTCGATCACGCTTCCAAATTTGATGTATTCGCTGTAATGTTCTCTATCTACAGTACTTAGGGTTTGCTTCATTTTTTGAGCATTATCTAGGTATGTGGCGTATTTTTCAAAATCTCCTAATAACTCACCTTTACTACCTTCTTCATCATAATCGGTATGAACATCATTGGCTTCCATAGATTCCTTGATATTATCCATTTCGGCTTGAAATTTCTCTATTTTTTCATCTACTAATTGCAGACATTTACTGAATAATTCTTTTTTATTTGGTACCATTTTTTTCTGTTTTATTAAATGTAATTATACCATCAGCAAATGAAGAATGTTTTGCAAATATTTAGTACTTATTAAAATAGCACTCTGTAATTTATAAGCTGAAAGACTTATAAATACAAAATATAAGTCTATAGACTAATTTTATAAGATTATAAGCTTATAGACTAATAATTTTTTTATTATATTTACACTATGATAGCAGTAATCACAGCAGATTTAATAGATTCTACACTATATAAAGAACCTGTATTAGAACAGGTTCTAAATACACTTAGGGATGAGTTTGAAAAGGTATCTAACACTTTAGGAAAAGAGAATATTCGCTTAACTATTTACAGGGGAGATAGTTTTCAGGGAATTATAAAAAACCCGGAATATGCACTGCATGTCGTATTGCAACTTAAATCGGCCATAAACAGGATTCATTTAAAAAAGACTAAAAAAAGTAGAGCTTATTCTAAAATTGTAGATTTTAAAGTGGCAATAGGTATTGGAACAGTGGAAATAGAGCGAGAAGCTATATCGGAGTCGAATGGCCAGGCCTTTCAATTTTCTGGACGTACCTTAGATGAAATGAAAAGTGAAAATAGGAAAACGAAAATAAAAACAGAATATGAAGAAATAAATAACGAATTTAACACCTCTTTTTTCTTACTAGACACTATTACTGATAAGTGGAGTACCGCTTCTGCAGAAGTAGTGTATTATTTACTGCTAGGTTTAAAAGAAAGGGAAGTTGCTGATGTTCTCCAAATAAGTCAATCGGCAGTGAATCAACGTAAAAAAGCCGCAGGGTGGGATGCTATTTCAGTGTTGCTTGAAAGATATAAAGAAGTGATCTTAAAGAAATTTATAGATGGAAAATAGTTTACTACTCCTGCTTCAGTTTTTATTAGCGCATATTCTAACCGATTTTGTATTTCAGCCTACAAAATGGATAAAGCATAAGCGTAAACATAAAGAAAGATCTTATTTCCTGCTTTTGCATGCCTTAATTTCAGGAGTGCTAACACTAATTATTCTTCAAAAATGGGAATGGTGGTATGTTGCCCTCATCATTAGTGCAACTCATTATTTAATTGATCTCTGGAAACTTTATCAATTAAAAGACAATTTAAAATACTTCTTACTGGATCAACTTTTTCATATAGCGGTAATAGTGCTATTGTGGTTATTTCTCATTAATGGCTTCAATAAAATTCTTCCATTTTTAATAGATGTCTTTAACTCAACTAAATTTTTAATAGTTATAATTTCTTATTTATTCGTTGCATTTCCTGTAGGGTTTTTGATAGGAAAGGCCACACTACGATGGCAGGTAGAAATAGAAAATACTCATAAAAAAAATAGCCTGGATGCTGCAGGAAGATACATCGGGATATTTGAAAGAATACTCGTACTCACCTTTATTCTTACCAATAATTTTTCAGCTATAGGGTTTCTTATTGCAGCAAAATCTATTCTAAGATTCAGTGATAAATCGGAATCCGGGGCAAGGAAGCAAACTGAATATGTTCTAATAGGAACCTTAATCAGCTTTACCATTACCATAATAATTGGCTTGCTAGTACGCCATTTCCTCCTCCAGTAACTGGATATTACTAAACATTCGCTCCTTTACAATGTTCATCATTCTTTTGTTAAGAGCAGAAGAGTTCTCAATGTATAGCGCATACTCTTCAATAGTGAACTGGCCAATCATGATACCTTTTAGGCTATTTCTGAATTTAATATCCCTTTGAATAGCATTTTCAATGAAGGATATTTTTTTTTCTATTGAAAAGGAGTAAAAAGCATTTTTGTGTTTCTTGATATAATTTTTAAAAACCGCAATAAAAAGATCGTTTTGGAGCTTGGCCACGGGACGAAGGGTTTTGTTTTGAAAATGCTCATCCCGACTCATATTATTTGTAACTATGGCGGAAGGAATTTCAGGTCGTAATTCAAGTAATTGTAGATCTCGCTGATTCATAGTAGTAGAGTTTATTAAATTTATAGAATAATTCAGTCCATAATTGGAAGTGCTACTACAAGTTTTGAACCACTTGTAAACAATGGGACACTCCGTTAAAGTCCTCTTAATGGCTCCCGGTCTTCTTTTCTGTATTTTTATCTTTAAAAAAACATTTTTTTGACATGATTATTTCTAAGAATCCATATACGGGAGAAGAGGTTTTCTCTATAAAAGAATATACTAACATTGAAGTAGAAGAAGCTCTTGAGGTTGCTAATAAGCGATTTGTCAGTTGGAAGAACACCAGCTTTGAAGAACGTTCTAAATTAATGCTAAAGGCTGCGGTTGAACTTCGGAAAAATAAACAGGAATATGCTGAAAATATCACACAGGAAATGGGGAAGCCAATCACCCAGGCCATTGCAGAAATTGAGAAATGCGCCTGGGTTTGTGAATATTATGCCGAAAATGCCGCATCCCAATTGTCCAAAGACTCAATTTCTACCAATGCTTTTAAGAGTTACATTACATACGAACCCATTGGGGTGATTTTGGCTGTAATGCCCTGGAATTATCCCTTCTGGCAAGTGTTTCGATTTGCTGCTCCTGCATTAATGGCTGGAAATATAGGGGTGTTAAAGCATGCCAGTAATGTGATGCAATCTGCAAATAATATTCAAAAAGTGTTTGAAAGGGCTGGGTTTCCTAAAGGGTGTTTTCAAAATTTGCCCATTAGTAGTAGTAAGGTTGAAGCTATTATTCGGGACTTCAGAATAAAAGCGGTCACTCTTACCGGAAGTAAGCCTGCTGGAAGTACAGTAGCTTCGATAGCGGGAGAGGAGATTAAAAAAAGTGTCTTAGAGCTGGGGGGAAGTAACGCCCTAGTAGTTTTTAGGGATGCAGCCATAGAAGACACAGTAAGAACATGTGTACAGGCACGTTTTCAAAATACCGGGCAAAGTTGTATTGCCGGGAAGCGATTGTTATTACATGAATCTATAGCAAAGGATTTCTTAGAGAAATTTACTAAAGAGGTTAGAGAGTTGAAGAGTGGAGATCCAATGGATTCTGAAACATATATTGGTGTAATGGCAAGAGAAGATTTGGCCGAAGATCTTGAAAAGCAAGTACAACAATCATTAAAAGAAGGCGCTAAAATACTCGTGGGAGGTAAACGTGATAAAACCTATTTTGAACCCACTATTCTAACAGAAGTAACCCCTGATATGCCTGTATTTAAGGAGGAGACTTTTGGTCCTGTGATTTCCGTTACTACTTTTAAAACTGAAAAAGAGGCAATAGATATGGTAAATTCATCAGCATTTGGACTTGGAGTTTCTGTTTTTACTGAAAATCTCGATGCTGCCGAAAGCATGGTTCCGCAGTTTGAAGATGGAGCCGTATTTATTAATGAGTTGGTTAAAAGTGATCCTAGATTGCCTTTTGGAGGCACGAAAATATCAGGATATGGTAGAGAGCTTTCGTTGCACGGCATACAGGAATTTGTAAATAAGAAGACCGTGTACATTAAAAAAATCAGCAAAAAATAACTTTATGAAATTTGGAAAAGTGAGTGACCCGGGTAGTGTGGATTTTAGTTTACCTCCCACCCATGAACAAACAGTAGAAATCCTAGAAAAGCAAGAGCCTTCTAAATTTATGAATGTTAGAGTGGGATGTGCAAAATGGAATAGAACCGATCTTAAAAATTTCTATCCCCGTGGAACCAAAGATGAATTAACATATTATACTTCACAATTCAACTCTATAGAATTGAATGCTTCATTTTACCGGATGTTCCCTTCTGAACAGTTTGAAAAATGGTATGAAAAAGCGGAAGATGATTTTCAGTTCTTTCCCAAAGTGCCACGTCTTATAAGTCATATTAAAAGATTAAATGACAGTGAGCGTTTGGTAGATGATTTTGTTAGTAATTTACTGCCGCTCAAAGAAAAATTAGGAATGGTGTTTTTACAAATGCCTGAAAATTTTCTTCCAAAAAATATCGATAGATTGGAACCCTTTTTTAAACACTGGCCAAAAGAAATTCCTTTAGCAGCAGAATTTCGACATACCGATTGGTATAACGATGCTCAAGTGGCTAATGAATTAAATGATATTTTAATGAAATATAATATCTCCAATATTATAACTGATAGTGCGGGCAGGAGAGATTTACTGCATATGCGACTTACGAATGATACTGCTTTTATAAGATATAACGGTGCCAACCATCCTTCAGATTATACCCGATTGGACGATTGGCTAAAAGTGGTTGAAGATTGGTATAAATTAGGTCTTAAAAATTTATATTTTTTTGTGCATCAAAACCTGGAAGAGGCATCTCCTTTACTTTCCGCTTATCTTATTGAAAAATTGAATGAGAGGTTTGAGATGAATATTAAAATCCCTAACACTCTAAATTAAGATGAAACAGGAAATAGCAATAACCGTGGATACCGTGATTTTCTGTATTGAACACAGCGATAAAAAGGTGCTTCTTATTCAAAGGAAAAATGATCCTTATAAGTATCAATGGGCTTTACCGGGAGGATTTTTAGAAGAAGATGAAGAGTTAGAGACCGGTGCCAAAAGAGAATTAAAAGAAGAAACCGGTTTGAAGTTGGAGAGCTTAAAGCAATTACATGCTTTTGGCAGGATAGGAAGAGACCCACGTGGAAGAACTATTTCTATAGCATTTGTTGGTAGCGTGGAAAAGGAATTCGAAGTAGTGGGAAGTGATGATGCCCGGGAAGCTAAATGGTTCAGTATTAAAAAACTACCTGAATTAGCTTTTGATCATCTTCAGATTATTTCAGAAGCCACCGAAAGTTTGGGAGTTTCTGTTTAACTTAGATATTTTAAATTATAAAATTATGAGATTTCATACTAGAAAGTGGGTAAAACCTCAAGATTTAAACCCAAATGGTTCGCTCTTTGGAGGCCGACTTTTAGAGTGGATTGATGAAGAGTGCGCTTTGTATTCAATCATTCAATTAGAAAACCCTAAGGTGGTTACAAAATTTATGAGTGAAATAAATTTCAAAAGTTCTGCCAGTCAGGGAGATATTATTGAAATTGGAATTGATGTTGTAAAATTTGGAAATGCATCGCTTACGTTACGTTGTGAAGTAAGAAATAAGATGTCGCGTGAAACTATTATTACAATAGAAAATATTGTAATGGTGAGCCTTGATAAAAATGGAAAACCTCGAGCCCATGGGAAATCAAAAATCGAGTATGTAAAAGACAGGTTGAAAGATTAAATATTGTCCTTCTCACTATTGTTTTTTATCTCGGGCGAAAGTCTTACAGGGAAATCTAGTTGCTTATTTCCACCGTAAATTTTGATTTCCTGGATATCTGCCGGCATATAGTAACCATTATCTTCTAAGGCTTCTTTTACTTTCCTAACAACATTTCCTTTGGTTATCATTGCCATTCTTCTAAAATCTTTAGTATCTACCCAGAAGAATACTTTCAAATTTACTGTGCTAGTGGCAAGTTCGTCTTCAATTACAAAATTTTGATGTTCCACGTCCTCAATTACATTAGGCTCCTTCTTTAATGCTTCCATCACAGTAGCTTTGGCTCCATCAATATTATCTTCATAAGCTATACCAATAACAAAACTCCATCTGTAAAAGCCATCTTCGGTATAATTGGTAACTGGTTTGGTTAATACATCACTGTTGGGGATATATACATCTTTTCCATCAAATGTTTTTAATTTGGTATATCGAAATTCCAGGGCTTTCACTTTTCCGAAGTTTTCTCCAATTTCAACTGTATCATGAATATTAAATGGCCTGTTAAAAGCGAGGATGATGCCTGCAATAAAGTTTTCTCCAATATCTTTAAATGCAAAGCCCAAAACTACTGCACTTGCTCCTGCGGCAGTGAGAATACCGGTAGCGATTCCACCAAGACCTGCAGCTTTCAGACCTAACATGATGGCTATAATGATAAAGAAAAACCGAATGGCTTTTCCTAAGAACCTGCTCATTAATGGGTCTTCAGTTTGCGCAGAGATACGCTGTCGGGCAAATCTTCCAATCCACGTACCTATTAGTACGCCTAAAATAATAATAACAAGACCAAAGCCAATTCCCGGTAATTGGGCTATAAAATTATCGTAAAACTCTAAAAAAGCTTCACTTATAGTTTTTACTTGACTAGCGTCGTTGTTTTGAAGCATTTTCTATTTTTTTTAAAAATAAACATTATGCTTAAATAGCCTGCTAATTCTATGCAAGTATTTAATGCAAACTTCAGGGTTTATAAGTTATTTTTCATTTCCATTCTTTTCAGCCTGCTCTTCTTTTGCTTTTTTTATCTGTTCATTCGCTCGTTCTAACTGGTCTTTACTTGGTGCTTCAGCCTTTTGTTCTGCAGCTCTTTCAGGTTCTAAGCTTAATGTTATAGTAAACGGATAGTGATCGGAATCTATACTTTCTCCTGTTTTTATTTCTGAAACTCTAAACTCTTCTGAAACAAAAAAGTGATCTAGAGGCCATCTTAAAATGAAGCTTTTCACATCAAATGAATTATAGAATCCTCTACCAACCCTAACATCCAATAATCTGCTTACTTCTCGGAAAAGGGTAGAGGTTCCAGACCAGGCAACATCGTTAAAGTCGCCGGCCACAATTACCGGTAGATCCCTATTCATTGCCATTTCAGCAACCAGCATCATCTCCCCATCCCTGTCTGTAGACGAAGGATTTTCCTGTGGCATTGGTGGAGTAGGGTGGATAGCGTGAAAGCTTATTTCCTTACCCGATCTTAATTTTAAAATGGTATGAATAGAAGGAATGCTGTCATCTATTAAAAACCTAATCTTAGGATCCTTCATTTTCAATTTTGAATATAATAACATTCCATAAGTATTATCTAAAGGCATTTCTGCTTTATACGGATATTTGGCAACTGCGCTCGCCACATCGTTTTGCCATCGCTTATCGGTTTCTGTTAATAGTAAAATATCGGGATCTTTATCTTCAATTTCCTTAATTAGCAGATCTGGATTGGTATTTTTTTGCAAGACATTAGCGGCATAAAATTTTATTGTATTAGCCTTATCTACTGTGGGCGAAGAGTCTCCAACTTCATAATTAGAATGTGGTAGATAAGGATAAATTTTTAATAACTGGAATAAGAAACAAGCAGCAAGTACCACTACAAAAACATAATCTTCCACCCATTTTACATCAAACTTTATGAAATAGGTCATTAATGCTACGAAGGTTAGAATGGTGAGTTGAATATGGGGGTAATCGAACATTCGTATCCACCAGAAATCGGCCGCCGCGATTGGTATAAGTGTAAGAACTACCGCGAATATTCCAAAGCCTTGTAAGAAAGGTTTTAATTTCATAAATATAAATTATTAGAAAAGAGGTTAGGCCTCTGGGGCATCTTTAAAATTAGTGTATAATCGTTGAATATCGTCCCCGGAAGGTGACTCGAATAATTTTAGATCGAAATAGGGAACTGCCGCAATTAGATGATCAAATATATCTGCGGAAATATATTCGAAATTTTCCCAACGCTTATCTCTACTAAAACATAATATTTCTACCGGAATCCCTTGAGGGGTGGGAGCCAAGTGCCTAACTATCAAGTATAGCTCTTTATGAATTGCAGAGTGATCCTGCAAGTAGGCATCGGCATATTTTCTAAAAATCCCCAAGTTGGTTTGGTTTCTTCCGTTAATCGGAATTTCTTTATTAATGTTATTAGTGTTATTATACTTGTCAATTTCTTTTTGACGATGCTCCAAATAAGGCGCAATCAAACTTATTTTCTTATATCTTTCAAGGTCTTCTGAAGATACGAATTTAACGGAATTCTGTTTGATGAAAACTGCTCGTTTAATTCGTCTTCCCGGAGAATCCTGCATTCCTCTCCAGTTTTGAAATGAATCAGAAATAAGGCTGTATGTAGGAATTGAGGTGAAAGTATTATCAAAGTTCTGGACTTTTACGGTAGCTAAGTTAATTTCAGTTACATTTCCATCAGCACCATATTTACTAAAGGTTATCCAGTCTCCAATTCGAACAATATCGTTTACAGAAACTTGAATTGAAGCCACAAATCCTAAAATAGTATCCTTAAATATCAGTAGCAATACTGCAGATGCTGCACCAAGAGAAATCGCAAAATTAATTACCGATTTCCCTGTAATTTCAGAAAAAATAAACATGATACCTACCACCCAAATAAATATCATCAATACCTGAATGTAGCTATCTAAGGGTTTATCACTATATTCATCTTGAGTTTTAAGAAAATTTCGAGTGGTTCTCAGCAAACTTCTAAAAATCCATACTACCAGAATTATGACATAGATATCCAGTATAAACAGAACCAATTTTAACATAAACTGGTGGTCTATTAAGATATATGATATTGTAGAATATATTAAGATGATAGGTATGATCTGACCTATATATTTTGGAAAATTACTTTTTATAAGAAAATCATCAAAAGTAGTTTTTGTTCTATTGGTGAAGGTTTTAAAGGACTCAATAACAAATCTTCGCAATATATAATTAATCACTAATACGGCAAGAATGAGGGCAGAGAGATTGACAAATAACCCGATATATTCGGCAACTTCCAAATTCATTCCTTGTTTAATAAGGTAGTCTTCTAAAGCACAGGTAATAAATTTAAAATCAAAAAGGTCTTCCATAGCGTTACAAGAATTTTTTTTCGACATAAAACGGGCCGAAAGGCAGGACAGAGCAAATAATAGCGATAACAAGGGTCTTCCAGGTCCAATTCAGCATTTTAAACATCCATAGCGCACCTATAATATATAAAATAAATAAAACACCATGGGCCATTCCTACTGTTTGGACCATTTGAGGTTTATCCATAAGATATTTTAAAGGCATTGCTACTAAAAGCAATACTAAAAATGAAATTCCTTCAAGGACACTGATGGTTCTAAAAATTTTAATTTGTTGGTTAGGCCTCATATAATGCGATATTGGAAACAAAGATAAATTTTATAAGTAGAGTGTAAGTAGGATTAACAAGTTTATAAGCTGTAATTATCAAATAAATAGTCTTTTTAATAGTATACGCTTATAATTAGAAACACTTCAGGGTATTTTTCTTAATTTGCAACATATAAAATTAGATCATGAAATCGAAAATATTAGTAACCGGTGGCTTAGGCTTTATTGGTTCACATACAGTAGTAGCTTTACAGGAACAAGGTTTTGATGTTGTTATTATAGACAATTTATCGAACTCCTCTATAGATGTTTTAGCAGGGATAACTAAGATAACCAATAAAACACCAGATTTTGAAAATATAGACTTAAGAGATAAGGAGGCCGTAGTCAACTTTTTTGAAAAATATTCCGATATTGGTGGGGTTATACATTTTGCAGCATCAAAGGCAGTGGGAGAAAGTGTAGAGAACCCATTGTTGTATTATGAGAATAATTTGAATACCCTAATCTACCTTTTACAGGAACTTAGTAAGAAAGATCAGTCTAATTTTATATTTAGTTCTTCCTGTACAGTTTATGGCCAGGCCGACGAGCTGCCTATTAGTGAAAATGCACCGGTAAAGAAGGCAGAGTCGCCTTATGGTAATACTAAGCAAATAGGGGAAGAAATTATCCAGGACACGTGTAAGGTGTATTCCAATTTAAAGGCAATTTCCCTGCGTTACTTTAATCCAATAGGGGCACATCCAAGCGCTGAGATTGGGGAGCTGCCAATAGGAACTCCTCAAAATTTAGTCCCTTTTATCACGCAAACAGCTATAGGTAAAAGAGAACAGCTTTCCGTTTTTGGAGATGATTATCCAACTCCAGATGGGACCTGTATTCGCGATTACATTCACGTTATGGATCTTGCAAACGCGCACGTGATAGCTTTGAAAAGATTATTAGAAGTCCAACTAGAAAATAATTACGAGGTTTTTAATCTTGGTACCGGAAAAGGTAATTCAGTTTTAGAAGTTATTCAGTCATTTGAGCGCACCTCTGGAAAGAAATTGAAATATAAAATAGTTGGCAGACGAGAAGGCGATATTACGGCTGCCTATGCAGACACAAATAAAGCCAATAATGTTTTAAAATGGCGTGCCGAGAGGAGCTTAGATGAAGCTTTGGCAAGTGCCTGGAAATGGGAACAAAAAGTAACCAAACAGGAAAAGGAAGCATAAAAAAAAAGAGGATCACAATGATCCTCTTTTTTTATCTCTTGTTCACATAAAATGCATGGATAACACCTGGCAACCAACCTAAGGCAGTCAATAATACATTTATTAGGAAATCTTTTCCTAATCCGTGCTGCAAAAATACAGCTAATGGTGGCAATATAATGGTAAGTATGATCAGTAATATAGACATAAATTAGTTTTAATTGGTTATGGCCGAAATCTATTAAACTTTCACATCTTAGAATAATAATGATGATGGTTTGGCTATACTTTAACAGCTTTAAACTTTTATTAGTATAAACCAGATTCATTTGTAAAAAGGTATCTTTGCGCTTAAAAATAGAAGTATATGAGTTTTATAGAATTAGGAGTATCTAAAGAAATTGATAAAGGATTGAAGGAACTTGGTATAATTACCCCTACAAAAATTCAAAATGCCGCTATTCCTGTACTAACCACAGAGAATATAGATTTTATTGGACAGGCGCAAACAGGTACAGGTAAAACTGCCGCCTTTGGTTTGCCTTTGCTTTCAAAAATAGATTTTAAGCAAGATCATATCCAGGCATTAATTCTCGCACCAACCAGAGAATTAGGTCAGCAAATAGCCAAACAACTTTTTAAATTCACTAAATATTCTGAAAAGGTTTTTACAGAAGCGGTTTACGGAGGAGAGAAGATAGATATTCAAATTTCAAGGTTAAACAGGCCAACTCATATTGTAGTAGCTACCCCGGGAAGACTTTTAGATTTATTAAATAAAAAAGCATTGGATATTTCGAAAATCCATACGTTGGTGCTAGATGAGGCCGATGAAATGTTAAGCATGGGTTTTAAAGATGACTTAGCCCGAATTCTGAATAAAACAAAAGGGGATAGAAATATCTGGTTATTTTCAGCCACCTTACCTAAGGAACTGAATGATATTATAAACACCTATGTTTCTCCAGATGCACTTCGAATTTCAATTGATAAAGCTCAAGCTGTAAATTTTGGGATTGCACATAATTATGTAACCGGAGATGACAATTCAAAATTGGATACACTTACATATTTCTTGAAGTCTCAAGGTAGAAGCAGAGGGATAATTTTTACTAAAACGAAAGTAGCGGCTAAAACATTGAGTAAGCAACTGCATGCTAAGAACTATGAAGTTGGATTGCTGGAAGGAGATATGCTGCAAAAAGATCGAGACAAGGTAATGCGTGCTTTTAAAAATAAAAGTATTGACATATTGGTTGCCACAGATGTTGCTGCACGTGGAATAGATGTAGATAATCTGGCCTATGTGGTGCATTATCAATTACCCGATCAAATGGAATATTACACACATAGAAGTGGTAGAACTGCTCGAGCGGGGAAAACGGGAATTTCTTTGGTGTTGGTTAACAAAAATGAACAAAGAAGAATTTGGGAATTGGAAAAAAGCTTGGGTATCAAATTCTCCAAGATCAAATAGCGTGAAATTTATTTACTTAAAGGTTCGATAGCGAGCAGTCATTAACATATATATTGCATAGCCAACAAGACCTGCCGCAACTAAAGCAAGTAGATAGGCACCATAAGAGCTGTCTTCCATATAACTGAAAGCATCTGCTGTGGTTTTGATTTTTGAGGGATTTGAGGTAATTCCCGCTTTTAAAGCAAAATAACCGGTAATCATAAAAATAATCCCTCTTGAGCTTAATCCCATATATGCGGTGTTTTTTATTATTTTTCTCCGCTTTTCTTCAGCTATTGCCTTGAAATTAAATTTTTGGATAAAATCAGCTTTGTATAGCCTTATAAATTGATAAATTCCAGTTAAAATAAGAAGAGCTCCAACTATCATTATAATAAAAAGTCCAGTTTCAGTTGCAAGAATGCTTGATTGTTTAGCAGTGTTCCCGCTACCAGAACTACTAAAAACTCTTTTAACCGCAACAAACGAAAGGGCAGTGTAGATACATCCACTAATAAAAAAAGCTACTCGTTTTATGATAGCTTTTTTTTGTGTCCCAATATTTTCGGGATCAGAGATGGCTTGATTGAATCGCCAAAACGAATAACAAAGTAAACCTATTCCTATAATTATAAGTAATGCGTTACCGAAGGGTTGTTTATCCAGAAAATCCATCACCTTAAACTTTCCGGTTTTTTGACCTCCTAAATTAAAGGCAGCTAAAAAAGTAAGTACACCTGTAATACCATATACAATTCCTTTTGCAGCGTAACCTGTACGCGCTATTTTCTTTACTTTATCATTCATAGGTCAACGTATTTTGAGCACCAAAATACCTTAAACCAATTTAAATAAGTTTTGAATTATAAAAACTTTAAGGTTTAAATGAAAGTATGAAGTAAATATTAAACCATTTCAAATATCACTAAAGCATATGCGTAGAATCGCACAAACCGCAGTAAACCAAACATAAGGAAGCTCATAAACGGAAACCTGATAATGCCTGCAGCAATACTCGTCATAGCATATGGAATAGGTAATAAGGCTCCAACAATGATTAAGAAACCGCCCCATTTACGAGTGTTCTTAATGTGTTTGGCCATATTAACCTCTATAGCTCTATGTACTGCGGGAATTTTAGTGATTCCCACACCTCCAAAATAAGAAACTATTCCCCCTAAATAGGAGGCTGCTGCAAGTAGCGATAGATAGAAAATAGGGTAAGCAGATTTACCTGCCCAGGCAATAAAAAGCTCTGGTGGGATTAAACCTAGAAGAGATTCAGAAGCAAAAAATACAGATATTATACCAGCAGGGGAGTAGGTTTCTGTAACCGTTATCAACAGTTTATTGAGGTCAAGTACAAAGTAATCTAATGCTAAAATAGCACCAATGAAAAGGAGAATAGGAATAATCGCTTTCTTTACACTTTTACCCACAAATTTATAAAACCCGGTATAGCTATAATACTGGTGTAGTAAACGCATGCGCGATTTCTTTTTAGTAGATTTCGCATCCTTTTTCATCAGCCGTCCTTGTATTTAAATCTCTATAAATTGAAATAGGTATTTGAACATGAGTTCAAATACCCGATTTCATATTGTAATTAGTTTATTAATTTTCTTCAGCATAAGCTGTTAAAGCATCTCTGTACTCTCTTAGATCAATTTGATTGTTCTTGATGGTAGTATCTAGCATTAAGGACAATAAATAGTCTAAGCTTTCCTGAGGGTCTGAATCTGGAGTTGCAGAAGCTTCTTCTTCATTCTCTTCTAGAGGCTCGTCATCGGGAATTGGAATCTCGAAGCTTTGATAGGTTTCAATATGCTCGTATGTAAGACGAATAACTTTTGCTAAAAGAGGATTTTCTTCTTCTACGGCGAAAGGCCTTAGATTTTTTAAATCTTCAACCAACGTATTAATTATTATGCCGTTACGCATTAAGTCGCGCTGAATTTTATCAAGTAGTTTTTGAGCTTTTGGATTTTTCAACTTTTCCAGATTTTTTGGTTATTGTATTGCTTTACACTATTTAAAAAGCTGAATAATCAACTTTTTGAGTTGAACGCAAAGTTACTCCTTTAAAGGTTTTTGAAAACCATTTTGGCTATTATTTATTAAAGATTTTACAAAAAGCTTAATAACTTCATTCATAGTCTCCTGAGATATTAAATCCATTTAATTAACAATTAATTAGAACTAATAATTTCACATAGCTACCAGTGTTTAGTAGTTTTATGCTCATTGAAAAAAAAACATGAAAAATGAATTCTTACAAATCAAAAGTAGCTTTTATAACCGGAGGAAGTAAAGGCATAGGATATGGAGTTGCAGAGGCGCTCCTAAAATTAGATATGAGAGTTGCAATTACAAGCCGTTCCCAAGAATCGGCAAACGCTGCTGCCGAGAAACTTTCAAAGCTTGGTAAAGGAGAAATCATAGGTCTGGAAGCAGATGTCCGCGATTTTGAAAGTCAGCAACAAGCAGTTAAAAGAACTCTTGATAAATGGGGACAGATAGACGTACTTATCGCAAATGCAGGAATAGGACATTTTGCACCAATAGAAAATTTAAGCATAGAACAGTGGCAGGAGACCATTGATACTAATTTGAGCGGTGTATTTTATAGCGTGAAATCGACTTTAGAAAGTTTAAAGAAATCTCAAGGTTATATTATAACAATTTCCAGCTTAGCAGGCACAAATTTCTTCGCAGGTGGTACGGCTTATAATGCCAGTAAGTTTGGAGTTACTGGGTTCACCCAGGCGGCTATGTTAGACGTGAGAGATCATGGTATTAAAGTGAGCACTATTATGCCCGGCTCTGTAGCAACTCATTTTAACGATCATACCCCTAACGAAAAGGACGCATGGAAAATACAAGCCGAAGATATAGGAGAACTGGTGGTGGATCTTTTAAAAATGAATCCTAGAACCTTGCCAAGTAAGGTAGAGGTTAGACCTTCGCAACCGCCTAAAAAATAGTTTTAGGCATAGTATTACTGGCCCAAGTAGAAAATTTGCTTACAGAATTACAAGTAAAATCGAACTTGGGCCTTTCTTTTTCCTTAATTAATCGTAATATTGCAATAAAACAAGACTATGGGACTCACAAAATCTGAAATGTTCACCGAAGAGCAAAATGAAATAGCTCAAATAGCAAAAGTTATGGGGCACCCGGCAAGAATTGCTATTCTTGAGCAAATACTAAAGGCTGAAAGTTGTATTTGTGGTGATCTGGTATCTGAAATTGGCTTGGCACAACCTACTATCTCTCAACATTTAAAAGAGCTTAAAAATACTGGTTTAATAAAGGGAGATATTGATGGAACCCGGGTGTGCTATTGCATCAATGAGGAACGATGGGAACAGGTAAGATCCATTTTACTCAACTTTATGGATAAGCGTACAAAATCTACTAATGAATGTTGCTAAGCTTTTAAAAGTCTTCTGAAATGCCACGAAAAAAACTAAATTTTCTAGACAGCTACTTAACCCTATGGATCTTTTTAGCCATGTTTGTTGGTGTAGCAATTGGATATTATCTACCCTCTTCATCAAAAATAATTAATTCATTTAGCCTAAATACTGTGAATATTCCCATTGCAATAGGGCTTATTGTAATGATGTACCCTCCTTTGGCAAAAGTAGATTATAGGTTATTGCCAACAGTATTTAAAAATGTAAGGATTCTGAGTATTTCTTTATTGTTGAACTGGATTATCGGACCTCTCTTGATGTTTTTACTAGCTATTCTTTTTTTAAACGATCACCCCGAGTATATGGTCGGACTAATTTTAATTGGTCTTGCAAGATGTATAGCCATGGTTTTGGTATGGAATGACCTCTCTGAAGGTAGTAGTGAATATGGTGCCGGCCTGGTAGCCTTGAATAGTATATTTCAGGTTTTCTTCTATAGTTTTTATGCCTATGTATTTATAACCGTGTTACCTCCTTTCTTTGGTTTTGAAGGCGCAATTGTAGATATTTCAATGGGAACCATAGCTGAAAGTGTTGCAATATATTTAGGAATTCCTTTTGCTGCCGGATTTTTAAGCAGGGTTATTTTGGTTAAATTGAAGGGAGAAGATTGGTATAGAACAAAATTTTTACCCACTATTTCACCACTAACCCTTGTGGCACTATTGTTCACAATTCTTATAATGTTCAGCTTAAAAGGGGAAACTATTGTAGATATTCCTTTCGATGTTTTTTTAGTGGGAATTCCTTTAGTGATCTACTTCGTATTAATGTTCTTTATTAGCTTTTTCCTGAGTCGCTTCTTTGGTGCTAACTATAAGCAGAATGCTTCCATATCGTTTACCGCTACAGGCAATAATTTTGAATTGGCTATTGCCGTGAGTATTGCTGTCTTCGGCATTAACAGCGGACAAGCTTTTGCGGGCGTTATTGGTCCTTTAGTTGAAGTTCCGGTTTTAATAGGCTTGGTATCTGTTGCTTTATGGCTTCGGAAGAAATATTATAAATGAGGCTAAACTTTTACAAAAAAGATTAACATAGGTTAATAATTAGAGTTAATCTGATGCTAAACCCTGGTATTTACCGGGGTTTTCTTTTAGTGCTAAGTATATTTACTCACCAAAATTTAAAAAAGAAATTATGAGTATTAAAGGAAAAGTAGTGATAGTGACAGGAGCTTCAAGTGGAATAGGGGAAGCTGCAGCTTTAAAACTATCAAAAGAAGGAGCAAAAGTGGTTTTAACAGCTCGAAGAGAAGACAGATTAAAAGAACTGAAGGATAAGATTGAAAAACAGGGAGGAGAGGCTCTAATTGTAGTTGGCGATGTTACTAATAAAGAAGATTATTCTAATGTGGTAAAACAAACCCTAGAAAAATTTGATAGAATAGATTCTATTATTAATAATGCCGGTTTAATGCCTTTATCATATATTAAAAATCTTAAGACTGATGAGTGGGACCAGATGATAGATGTAAATATTAAAGGTGTTCTTAACGGTGTAGCAGCAGTACTTCCTACGATGAAGGAACAAAAGAGCGGGCATATAATAAACATTTCTTCCAGTGCAGGTAGAAAGTATTATCCGGGTGGAGCTGTGTATTGCGCTACAAAAGCTGCGGTAAAGATGTTCTCTGAAGGTTTGCGACAGGAATTAGCTCCAACTTACGGCATAAATGTTACTTCTATTGAACCTGGATTTGTTGCTACAGAGTTAACTAATACCATTACCGATGAAGAGTTGAAAGAAAACCTGATGCCTATGGTAAAGGATCTTACAACCTTGGAAGCTGAAGATATTGCTGAAGCCATATTTTATGCGCTTTCTCAACCCAAGAGGGCGAATATTAATGATGTCTACATCATGCCTACCCAGCAGGAACAATAGGGAATTAAGCTTATAAAGTAAAAAGGCCATTCGTTTAAAATGAATGGCTTTTTACTTTAATACACAACAGATTCTTTAAACTTTTACAACCATTTTGCCATGATTCTTACCTTCAAAAAGATCTAAAAAAGCTTGTGGAATATTATCGAAACCTTCAACAATAGTTTCAGAATAAGTGATCTTGCCTTCCTGCATCCAGTCAGCTATTTGTTTAATAGCAGGGCCAAAATCTTTTACATAATCTCTTACCGTAAACCCCTGCATCCTGATACTTTTCTTAATTAAGGTTCCTTCAACTCTTGGCCCCATTGGAATTTCGCTTTCATTATAAATTGAAATTGCCCCACAATTTATAACTCTTCCAAACTTATTCATATTTGCCAAGGCTGCATCAAGTATTTCACCACCAACGTTATCAAAATAAACGTCTATTCCGTCAGGACAGCTGTTAGCTATATCATTTGAAATATTTTGGGTGGTCTTATAATTAATACCACCATCGAAACCGAATTTGGTTTTAATCCTATTAATTTTTTCGTCGCTACCGGCTATACCAATTACCTTACACCCTTTAATTTTACCTATTTGTCCAACAATGCTTCCAACCGCACCATCGGCACCTGAAACTAACAAAGTTTCTCCCTCTTTAAGATCCCCAATCTTTTCTAACCCAAGATAGGCCGTTACCCCGGTTAGGCCCAACACTCCTAAATAGGCCGATAACGGAGCTTTATTTTTATCAACTTTATTGACTCCTGTACCAGGAACAGTTTGAAATTCTTTCCACTTCAACATTCCTGTTACAAAATCACCTTTAAAGAAATTAGAATTCTTCGATTCAATTACCTCAGCAACAAGTTGCGATTCCATTGGTGCATTTAATTCTAAAGGTGCAATGTAAGATGCTGTATCCCGCATTCGTCCTCTAATATAGGGATCTACCGATACATATAAGGTCTTTAGTAGTAGCTCTCCTTCCTTTGGAGTAGGTTTTTCTTCTTCCACAAATTTAAAATCATTTAAACTAGGTGTACCTTCGGGTCTATTTATTAAATGTATTGTTTTCATAGCGTAGTGTTTTTAATGTCTTATATTCATATAACTGAAATATATTATAAAGCTACTTTAATTTAAATTTAGACTGAAAACTTAATAGATTTAGTTGTTTATTTTCAGAAAACATTAACGCTGTTGAAAAGCTTAGCAGTTACCTTTGTTCTTACTTAAGGCTAATTTATATTGAATACTCCTAAATTATACATTAAAACATATTTTCAGGATCTATTGCTTTTTCTAAAGAGCACCGATTTTTCAAAGGCCTTTATATTGGGAATGGCGATCACTATTCCTATCACCGTTGGGGTGTATTACAATTATTTTGAAGTTGGTTTAGCCTTGGCTTTAGGAGCGTTATTGAGTTCGCCCAGCGATGTAACGGGGAGTTTCCGACATAAGAAAATTGGAGTTTTATTGTCGGCATTACTAGCCTGTTCTGCCAGTATTTTGGGTGGGTATTTAGCTTTTGATACCTGGATATTTCTTCCCATTTTAGGAGTTGTAATGTTTGCCATTTCCTATTTATCGGTGTATGGTTTTAGAGCTTCTTTAATTAGTTTTTCGGGTCTATTTGCAATGGTATTAAGTATGGCTAATATTTCTAATGTGTTAGAAATTCATGAAAGGGCTTTGCTTATTGGTTTAGGAGGTGTCTGGTACCTATTGCTTGCAATTCTGCTTCAAAAATTAAATCCTCGAGGTCAAACGGAACAGTTCCTAGCTTATACCTTAGATCTTACTTCTAAATATCTTCATACTAGAGGCCAGTTGTTAGAGCCTAGTTCTAACAGGGAAGTATTACAAAAAAGGCTTTTAGATATTCAAAGTGATTTAAATGAAAAACATGAGACGCTTCGAGATATTTTGATATCCTCCCGAAAGGCATCGGGTAATTCTAATTACGAGCGAAAACGACTTCTCATATTTATTCAGTTGGTGGATATCCTTGAGCTGGCTATGGCAAATCCCGTAGACTATTCTACTATGGATACGTTACTTAAAAATAATCCCAATCAAATTAAGGCATTTCAGGAGTTGATTTTTGGAATGTCCCAGAGGCTGGAAAAAATTTCTGAAGTTATACTTACAAATTCAAATTTAGCTTCAAATAACAGGTTAGAAAATTATCTTTCTGCGGCTAAAGAAAGTCTTAATAATTACAAGAAATTACCCGGAACATATTCAAGTGAGGCCTATTTAATGCTTCAGAATATATACGATTATCAGGAACAACAAGTTCAGAAAATCAATAAAATTGAAGGTTTACTTAGTTCTAAGGATATTGGCAATCTAAGATTGTTAAAAAATCATGAAGCTATTCGCTTTATAAATCCGCAGGAATACGATCTAAAAATTCTGATTGAGAACTTCAGTTTTAAATCCAGTATTTTTAAGCATTCTTTACGGCTTGCTGTGGTAGTAATGCTAGGGTACGCTTTAGGAGCATATTTCTCTGTTCAAAATGCGTATTGGATTTTGCTTACCATTATCGTGATCATGCGTCCTAATTACGGTCTTACAAAAACAAGATCTAAGCAGCGAATGTATGGTACATTAATAGGAGCCGCAATTGCAACTGGAATTGTACTATTAACACATAATTTAATAATTTATGGAGTTCTTGCCATACTCTCGTTGGTGTTGGCATTTTCTATGGTGCAAAAAAATTATAAGACTTCGGCCACATTTATAACCCTGAGTGTCGTGTTTGTTTATGCGCTGTTAAAACCAAATGTTTTTAATGTAATTCAGTTTAGGGTATTAGATACGTTAATAGGTGCCGGGCTTGCTACTCTTGGGAATCTTGTATTATGGCCATCTTGGGAATTTCTTAGCATTCGTACAGTAATTGGAGATTGTATTAAATCTAATGCCAGTTATTTACAGGAAATTATTCAGTTTTATGATAAAAAGGGGCAGGTACCCACTTCTTATAAAATTGCCAGAAAAGAAGCTTTTTTATCTACGGGAAATTTAAGTTCAGCCTTTCAGAGGATGACACAGGAACCGAAATCGAAGCAAAAAGAGCTGGATAATATATACGAATTAGTAGTACTTAACCATAGCTTTTTATCTTCCCTGGCTTCTATGGGAACGTATATTCAAAACCATCCTACTACTGAAGCTTCTACTCATTTCAGAACATTTGCACATACTATTGATCAAAATTTAAAGAAGGCCATAGCTTCGCTTGAAGATAACAGGCTTTTGGAGGTACAGGTAGAATCTAACGAAATGCAGGAAGCTGCAAGTTTTTTTGACAATAAGTACAGAGAGCTTATTAATTTTTCAGAAAGCAATCAGCAAAAAATTAAAGACAATCAGGAAGTAAATGCAGAACTTCAGGAAGCACAACTAATAATAGAACAACTTAGATGGCTATTTTCCCTAAGTCAAAAAATGATCAAGCGAATAAAACAAATTGACTTCAATTAGAAATTGATGCTATAAAAAAAGCCATCCTTTTGAGATGGCCTGAGATAAATTCAACAAACGAAAAACGATCAAAGAATCACCGCTTGGTTTGCTGTGTTTTTTGATCGCTTTTCTTAGGATCTGCCTTTTTAGTCTGCTGTTTTTTAGCGGGACCTTTACCTGGATTTTGTGACTTTTCCATGATTATTGGTTTTATTGATTAATACTCTAAATTAATTAAAATATGAGGCCGTTATTCTGGCGTTAATATTTTTTTAACTCAGTATTGGTGTTAAAATTTAAAGCGGTGGCGGGAAGTGCAAATCGTATTTATTTAAAGGTGGCAATGCCGGTTTTGTTCAGTATTTACTTAAATTTGAATAAGTTTTTACGAAAAGAGAAATTTATGCAGAATTGTATAAATTTTACGAGAGGTACCATCTGTAAATTGCAAGAATAAAAAAATGAATAAAGCAGAAATAATTCAAAATATAAGAGATCAGAAACGCCTGCCAAATCTGAAATATTCTATCAAAGAACTTACTGAAGATTTTACAAAACGTTTATTCTATACCTTATTTGATGAAAACACGCCGGTAGAAGAAAATATTGATCAATTAGAAAAGGATTTTCAAGAATTGGTGGATTTAGTGTGTTGGGAACCGGGAAAACCATGCAAAGAAGTCTGGGCTTTATACTTAACTAAATTACCAGAAATATTACAGAAATTAAGTGCAGATGCTGTAGCTATTACCGAGCACGACCCAGCGGCTAACTCTTTAGAAGAAGTGTATTTAGCGTATCCTGGTTTTTTTGCAATAGCAATTTACCGATTAAGCCATGAACTTAATAAATTTGGACTTCCATTGGTTCCAAGATTAATGACTGAATGCGCACATCGAATTACCGGAACAGATATTAATCCGGGTGCGCAAATTGGAGTGCCTTTTTTTATAGATCATGCAACAGGAGTGGTAATTGGAGAGACTACAGTGATAAAAGACAACGTAAAGATCTATCAGGGAGTTACCTTGGGAGCATTATCTGTAGACCGAAAGTTGAGAAATGTTAAGAGACATCCTACTATAGAAAATAATGTAACCATTTATGCAAATGCAACCATTCTTGGAGGAAACACTGTGGTAGGAGCAAATAGTATTATTGGAGGAAATGTATGGTTAACAGCATCGGTACCGGAAAACTCAATGGTATCGCATACTCCGCAAATTAACATTAAAAATACTGTCAAAAATGAGTAATTCTATACTTGATTTAATAGGTAACACTCCACTGGTTAAAACCGAAACACTTGTAAAGAACCCGAAAGTAAAACTCTTTCTAAAACTTGAAGGACAAAATCCGGGTGGAAGTGTGAAGGATCGTGCGGCTTATAATATGATAAAAAGCGCGTTGGATAGGGGAGATATTACCAGAGACACCCAGCTTATTGAAGCTACAAGTGGTAACACCGGCATTGCCCTTGCAATGATCGCGGGAATATTTAAACTGAATATTGAGTTAGTAATGCCCGAAAACTCTACTATTGAGAGGGTTCAAACCATGAGAGCCTTTGGCGCCAAAGTGACGTTAACAAGTGCTGGAAATGGTATAGAAGGCTCCCGAGATTATGTAGAAGATAAAGTGAAGAGCGGAAAATTTTTCATGTTCAATCAATTTGGAAATGAAGATAACTGGAAAGCTCACTATAAATCTACCGGTCCTGAAATATGGGAAGATACCCAGCATCAAATATCCCATTTTGTTTCTTCTATGGGCACAACGGGAACCATTATGGGGACTTCTACTTTTTTAAAAGAAAAGAATCCTGCTATCCAGATAGTAGGAGTGCAGCCCACAGATGATTCCAGAATACCGGGAATTAGAAAATGGCCACAAGCTTACTTACCTAAAATATTCAATCCTCAAAAAGTGGATAGAGTTATGGAAGTAAGTGAAGAAGAAGCCCGGGATATGACCAAGCGTTTAGCAAAAGAGGAAGGTATCTTTGCTGGAATGAGTAGTGGTGGTGCTACGGCTGCAGCGGTGCGACTTTGTGAGGAGCTGGAGGAAGGTATTGTGGTAAGCATTGTATGTGATAGGGGCGATAGGTATTTATCTTCCAACCTGTTTGATTAAAACAATAAATCGAGGAACATTTTTTTTGTTCCTCGATTCTTCGTGTTTTGGAGAAGAATCCTTTAAAAAGGTATCATATTAATTACTTGCAACTCTCGAGGAAACAGTAGGGATGTTGTTTATTTTTACCTTTTGAGTTTTGTTGTTACTTTCCAAAGTTAACTTATAAATATCTTTGTCAAGTTGAGCCTTTTTACCACTTGCTATATGAGTGTTTTTAGTAATGGTCCAACCAGGATATTTAGTATAGATCTCCCTGGAAATAGCCAGTGGGAGTGAAACATTTCTAAATTTTTGATAGGTTTTCTCTAAGCCGTTTTTCTTGTCGAAATGAGCAGCTAAATAACCTTTACCACTTTTAAAAGTCACTATAAATTTATCGTAATCTTTGTCACGTAGTCCAACCATGTAATCTTCAGAATTGAAGTTATCTAACATGAATTGAATTGGGTCTTTGCTAAATTGTCCAGCATAACTTTCTTTTACCATAAAGGCATTTCCATCTAAATCAGATTTTACCATTACTGCTTTAGGAGTAAGATTTACATTGGCTTCCTCTAATTCAATAACATCTTGCGCTTGTCCTGTGGCTACTATGCACACTAGAAACAAATAAATCATCATTGTTTTCATAATCCCTACATTTAATTGTTAATAATACTCAAATATAGATGGAGATTAGAGTGAATAGTACTACTTAAGTAGCACAACTAAAATTTAACATTTTAAAATTTTCTTTGCATATATTAGATTTTAAGATTTGCTAATTTTTGATTTTCCAATAAATGAAGAAGAAGCGAAAGGTTTTTCACCTGAAGGCGTTTTCTGGAGATCTTTATGGAGCCATTTTGTTTTAGTCTTTGCAAATGTCTGTTAACTACAGCTCTGGTAGAACCAATTAGATACGCCAGTTCTTTATTGGAAAGATCATTTATTAACTCCAAGGTATTAGATTTGTCGTTCACATTTCTAATAAGCAATTTTAATAACCTAGTGGAAATATCGGTAAAAGTGATGTCAGACACATAATTTTCTAATGATCTCAGTTGCTTACCGGCATATGGCAACAAATTCTTATAATGTTCCGGGTGCCTATTTAACCAGGATCGTAACTCGGTCATTGGGGCGGCGAGAACTTTTACGTTATCCAAGCATTCGTAATAAACCTGATGTTTATCTCCATCAAGAAGGCAGAATAGATCGAAAACATCACTTTTGGTAAGTAGAAATAGCGTAAGTTCTTTTCCGCTATTAGGTTCTACTTGGTACATCTTTACCCTTCCCGAAAGGATAATATAAAAATGAAAAAAGAATTTCTCATGATTTAAAAAACAGGTGTTCTTTGGCCATTTTTCATGATGGAATAATGATAGTATCTCATTATTAGTTTCTTCGTCCAAATTATTGAGCAACGCACAATTAGTTAATGCGCTCTTGTATTTACTGCGAAATAAGTGTTCCCCTTTCATAAGTCTACGGTTTAAGTTCAATATACAGGTAAGGGAAGAGGAGGATGATGGTACTATCGTGTGGACATAACGATTAATAAAGCTTGCTTATTGCAAGCTTTGACCAACTACTTGTAGAAATTTGTAGGGCAATATTCATTATATCAGTAGATTATAAAAGTAAGCAATTCTAAATTGATAGAAAAATAAACTTTAGAATTTAAAATAGGTAAAGATTTTATTTTACCTTAAAAATCTGTTATTTTTGCAAACTTGCTGAAAATACAAAATATGACCGTAGAGACATTTGGACTGGAAGAAAAGAAGAATGAAAAGAAATTATATGACTACCAACAGGTAGATATAGACAAGATTTTTAATGTAATTGATGCACATCCAAATCACTATAATTTATTATACCAATTGCCTACAGGAGGAGGGAAAACTGTAATCTTTTCTCAAATAGTTAGGGAATATATAGAGCGCACCAATAAAAAAGTTCTTATTCTAACTCATAGAATAGAGCTTTGTAAACAAACCTCGAAGATGTTGGGAGACTTTGGTGTGATCAATAAAATTATAAATAGTAAAGTTAAAGAATTACCCGATCAAGAGGACTATATGTGCTTTGTAGCTATGGTGGAAACACTAAATAACAGGCTGCATGACGAGAAATTGGAAATTCAGGACATAGGGCTTATAATTATTGATGAAGCCCATTACAACTCTTTTAGGAAGCTTTTTAAGTTTTTTGAGAAGTGTTTTATTCTTGGAGTTACCGCAACACCACTAAGTTCTAACATCAAACTTCCAATGAAAGATAATTATAGAGAGCTTATTGTGGGCGATTCTATTTCTTCTTTAATTGATAAAGGCTTTCTGGCAAAGGCCAATGTGTTTTCTTACGATGTTGGCTTACAGTCTCTTAAAGTTGGTATTAATGGAGATTATACGGTAAAATCTTCTGAAGAACTGTATTCGAACATGAGCATGCAGGAAAAACTTCTTAATGCTTATATGGATAAATCCCGGGGAAAAAAGACCCTTATTTTTAATAATGGTATTAATACTTCAAAAGAAGTATATGAAACCTTTAGAAATGCGGGTATTCCTATTCGCCATCTAGATAATACCACGAGTAAACAAGACAGGAAACAGATCTTAAAATGGTTTAAACATACTCCCGATGCTATTGTAACCTCTGTAAGTATTCTTACTACGGGGTTTGATGAGCCTTCTGTAGAAACCATTATTTTAAACAGAGCAACCAAATCGCTGACGCTTTATTTTCAGATGATTGGGCGTGGTTCTAGGGTGTTACCCGGAAAAACCAGTTTTAATGTATTGGATCTTGGAAATAATGTAGCTCGTTTTGGGCATTGGAGCGCTCCTGTAGATTGGAAACAATTGTTTCGCTCGCCAGATTTCTATTTTGAAAATCTTTTAAGTGATGAAGAGATAGAGCGTGAATTTAAATATGTTATGCCGCCAGATCTTCGTAGGCAATTTGCTAATTCTGAGGAGGTCGATTTTGATGTTGAAGCAGCCTACGATGTGGTGATTAAAAAAGGATTAAAATCTAAAGCTGTACTGGAGTGGTCTATGGATCAGCATGTTAAAATGTGTATCGAAAATAGCGAAGATATTTTTGATGCACGAATTTTGGCGAAAGAACTTAAAGATGATATTGCTTCGCGCATTAAGCAATATTCGTATTGCATTAGTAAAAGCACCAAGAACTACAGAGACTGGCTGGAAGAGGATTATGCCCGTAAATTAAGATTGCAGATAAATCAGGATTTTGTAGAACAATAGACAAAAAAAAGGAGCCAAAATGGCTCCTTTTTCATTTATAGAATTTTCTCTAATATTTCGTTCAAACTTTCCAGATCTAAGGGTTTTGAATGAAAATCGGTGATATGTTCAATTCTCTTTGCTTTTTCAATATCATCAGGATTAATTGAAGTGGTAAGCATAACAATTAATTCTCCGCCTTTTTGCTCCTGCTCCAGCTTTTCATACTCTTCTAAAAATTCCCATCCATTCATTATTGGCATATTGATATCTAAAAAAATGAGGTCTGGTTTCGGGTAATCCCCATTCTCTTTAGTAGTTAGATATTCTAAGGCATCTTCACCATTTAAAGCTACTGCAACATGTTCAGCACAATCGGCCATTTGGATTATGCGTTTATGAATAAAGTTCGCCGCGTCATCATCGTCCACTAATAAAATGCAATTTAATTTTCTTTTCATAGGTAATATTTAAACAAGATTTTTGGGTATGTTAAAACTAAATATACAACCTTTTCCGGGATTGGAAGTGAGCCAAATTTTCCCTTGGTGCAATTCAATAATTTTTTTACAGTGAGCTAAACCAATGCCGGTGCCTTCATATGTATTTCGGTGATGCAGCCTTTGGAAGATCACAAAAATCTTATTCTGTAGTTCCTCTTTAATACCAATTCCATTGTCCTTAATATGGAAAATCCAGTTATGGGAATCTTCGGTAAAGGATATATTTACACTTGGCACCACATCACTTCTTCTAAATTTAACAGCATTGGTTATTAAATTCTGAAACAATAATCTTAATTCTAATTTATATCCTCTTACCTCCGGAAGTTTCTGGGAAGTTACCTGCGCATTACTGTTTTTAATTTTATGTGAAAGATCTACGTAAATACCAGAAAGCAATTCATTTAAATCTACTTTGTCCAGATCGCAGCTATGGCCAATTCTTGAATATTCTAATAATCCATTAATAAGCATACTCATACGGTTGCTTGCGCCACGTATATAATTAAAATAGGTAGCTAAGTTATCGTTAAGACTGTCCTTGTACTCAATGTCTATTAAATTGATAAAGCTTACTACCGTTTTTAATGGTTCCTGAAGATCATGAGAGGTGATATATGAAAACTGTTCTAATTCTTTATTTTTGAATTTAAGTTGTTCCAGATATTTATTTATTTCTATTTCTTGAGTTTTGCGCTGTGTAATATCTACTACAGATGCCAAAGTCATTTCCTTATTATCAATAGTTATTTTATTCAGTCTAACTTCTACAGGGATTTCATTGGTAAATTTATCTAAAGCATAGAATTCCTGTAAGGGCTTTAATTTATTGGTATCATCTTTAAAATTGAGTCCGCTTTCAAGTTCTTTGGTCGCAATAAGGTCTTCTATGGATTTACCTATGAGCTCACGTTTGGAATATTTAAACAACACTTCTGCCTGAAGATTGGCAAGTTCAATTTTACGCTCGGCATTTGTTAAAATTATTGCCGATGGGGAAGCTTCAATAACCTTTCTAAAGCGTTTCTCCTGCTGTTTAATATGTTCATTATTCTTCTCTATTAACTTAAAGTTCTCCTTTAAAGAAGTGGTCATGATATTAAAGGATTTTCCTAAAGTTGCTAGTTCCCCTTTCCCTTCAATACTTATTACGTTGTCATAATTGCCTTTACTTACCGCCAAAGCTGCATTATTTAAGGCTACTAATGGTTTTGAAATAGATTGAATAACTAAAAATGCAATGCTTAAACCAATTAATATACCTATAATACCTGTTATCAAAATGATATTGGACATTTGTGTGAGATCCTGAGAGAATTTGTCCTGAAACTCTTCGAGAACATGGGAATATTGTAGGTCTAGGCCTTCAAGTATGAGGTTAAGTGCAGAATGTGCTCTAGAAAAATCATTTTCTATAATATGATATGCCTGTTGTAATTTAACCGGGTTTTGATAATCTTCTTTGGTAATTAAAATGTTATCCAGTTTTTCTCCTAATAAAATAATCTCATTTGTTAAATCAATTATTTCTGGACTTTGAAGAACAATTTCTTCATTCTTTTCTAATTTTCTGGTAAGAAAAGCCAACTCACTTTTTAAATAAGGTAATTCTACTTCTATTATCCCTTTTAATCGGTTCTGGCTACTAAGACTTGAGTTTATGTTATAAACTTTGTTGGAGGTAAGTAAAAACAGTTCTTTATTAATAGCTTTATACTGATCCAGTAAATATAGAGTAGGTAAGGCTTCTACCTTTAATTTTTGATAGGTAGTATTTGCCTTTTGGTTAATTAGCTGATTTAATATAATTTCTGCAATTAGAATACTGATGATTATACCAAAACCAAGAATAAGTTTATTTCGAATTTTCATATTTAATAAACAGTCCTAATTACCTTTTAACTTTTATGAGCTTATCTTCAGAAATTAATTTATATAATGAAAAATAGATTCCTCTAGAGGATCCATCCTCGGTGATAGATATATTACCACATATTCCTTGGTAGTAATGCACGCTAAATAAACGATTTCTAAGCCATTCCTCAAAGGTTTCACTTTCCTTTTTAGTGGTGTTCAAATCCTTCAGTTCATGCAAAACAATATTAGTGGCATCATAGGCTTGCATAGGAGGCCAAACAGATAGTGGTTCTTCACCATATTCATTTGCAAAATTTTTGAGGAACTGATGCGCTAAAATATAGTTTCCATCTGGTGGGGTAAAGAAGGTACACTCTGTACCTATAATCGTTCCTTGGGAATTATTGTAAAAATCTGGGGACAATAATGTAGTAGATCCAAAATAAGGAACATCAATGCCCAGATCCCGACCTTGTTTCATCGCAAAGCCTAATTCTTTGTATCCAAAAAAGGCATAACCATCTACACCATCATCTTTTGCAGCTTTTAAATACTCATTAAAATCAACCTGCTCTTTATCTATGGTTACTATTTTATTTTTAACCCCGTTCTCATTTAACAGCTCCTGTACTGCATTTGCTGCACGGGACATAAAATCGTTAGGGTACTGAAATATTACTACATTTTTTAAATCTAATTCAACCATCCTCACACCAATTACCTGGTTGGCTTCTTCGGTAGATTTGGCAATCATAAAGGTGTTTTCATTTAGGCTAGCTAATAACTGGTCATTATTAAGCGGATTAATAGCAATTACACCATCCTTTAATAATGCATCCTGTATTGCAACAGTTCCATCGGTATTGCTAATAAATACTATATCTATATTATGCTCTTTCCTAAGTTTATTATAAGATGGAAGCGCATTGGATTTTTCCCATTTATCATCTTCGATAAATAAATTTACCTTCGGTTCATTATTAGTTCTGTTCTTGTTATATTCTTTAACTGCTAACTTCATAGCCTGCGAAGGGCCAATTCCTAAATCTGTTGCTCTTGTAGATAACGGCCCGATATAGCCAATATTAATTTCCTGAATTTCCTCCTTTTTACATGATTGAAATAACATGAAAAAAATTAGGAGAGTACTTATGGTTCTTATTTTTACTATCATAATAATTCAACTTGTTATTTTAAAATATCATTTTATATTCTAATCCGTAGCCCCAACCATAATTGTTGGATGGCACAAATGTGTTAATTCTATATTCAGCAACTGCATATAACTGGTCTATAAGTCTTAGTCCAATTTGATGTTCTGATACCCATTCAAAAGCAACTTTATCATTTTCTTTATAGTTGAAGTTTTGATCGGCAAATCCTGCAATATAGAGCCTATTACCTAATTTTTGAGGAAAGATCTTTAGATTGTAAACATGCTCTATAATGCTCATATATTCTGGAGAGGTATTTTTCCTATACTGAAAGAACATAGGGTTAAAAGTATAGCTTAAATTTAAGGTGCTAAATATTGATTGTAAGAAAGGGGTATCATGCAGTCGCCAGCGCAGTCCAAACCTATGATCATCGTTAGTTTCACCCTGTCTCAATACATATTGATAGGTAAGGTCTATAGGAATTTTTTCGTTAATCGCCCAACGTAAATTATGTTCTGCATAAAACTTCGATAACTCAGCAGTATCAGGTTCACCAAAGTAGTTGGTTAAAGAAAAATACTGTAGCCGATGGGGTAAGGATGCAAATAAATTGATTGTAAATACATTAAAATCTCTTGAATCTCGATAAGCATTAAAATCTATAAACCCAGAATTTTTATGTTTTAGAGGTACTTCCTGAGCATTTGTATTCAAACACCCCAGAGATAGGAGTAAAACGGCCAAAATATTAAAGTATAATTTAGACTTTGGGCTAGTGTTTATAATAATGTTGATCAGGTTAAGCTCGGGTAATCTTGTTCGCATTTAATATAATTTGAGGTATCTATTTTTAAATTACATTCAATTACTTTCTCTATTGACATATTTTTTGGGGTATTATAGTCAATTAGACAATATTTTTTAAAAATAGCATAATAATTAACTAACACGATACTTAAGTGTTAAAAATGTGATTTTTTCAATTTTAGTAATGTTTTGAAAATATGAACGCGGTAGCAATAATTATCTATAAAGAAGTTGAATTTTATATCTTCGTAGAAACTATATTTCTTGCAGGCACAACGTTATAATTATCTTTTTAAAGTACAATATTTAGGATACCGATTGCATGGGTGGCAACGCCAGCCAAAGTTCAAAACGGTAGAGGGGCTTATCAAAAAAACCTTTAAATATGTATTGCCAGAACGTAGGCTTAAAATATTGGGTGCGAGTAGGACAGATGCTATGGTATCAGCAAATGAGGCTGCATTCGAGTTGTTCATATATGAAAATCCTATTAATGATATAGATGATTTTTTAAAAGTTTTCAATAAAAATCTTCCTCAAGATATCAGGGCTATTAGCATGATGGAAGTAGATGATAGTTTCAATATCATTCAAAATTCCAAGCTAAAGGAATATCTGTATCTCTTTTCTTATAACGAAAAGAATCATCCATTTTGTGCTCCCTTGATGGTAAATATTCAAGAGGAATTAGATATCGAATTAATGAAGAAAGGTGCAAAAATTTTTGAGGGCACTCACTACTTCAGGAATTACTGTGCCGACCCTTCTTCCACTACAAAATTTGAGCGTAGCATTTTAACCTCCGAAATAATTGTGAACACCATATATACGGCCAATTTTTTTCCTGATATAAGCTATGTGTATAGAGTACGCGGTGCAGGTTTTTTAAGATACCAGATACGATTGATGATGGGAAGCTTAATACAATTGGGGAAAGGGGAGATAAATTTAGAAGATATTAAGGCGAGTTTACTACCCGAAAATGAACAGATAACCAATTATATTGCCCCCGCTTCCGGATTAATTCTTAATAAAATAGAATTTGAATAGTTAGGCACGTTATTCCTTCTTTAATATTGTTAGTGCCAGGCGTATGCTCCAGTAAGAAATTGACTCCTCAAAGTGTTCATAATATGTTTTTAAAGCCGGTGGATCTTCAAGTTCAATTTGGGCTTTTCTAACAGCTTCCAGGTCGGGTCCAGATACAAATTGATGAAGATCTATTTGCTCTCCATCTTCATATAATTTTGCCAAATGAGAATAAACCGTTGTAGTAGCTAACTTTCTTTTAACTGCAATCTCCTCAACGCTCAAGCCTTCGTCTAACAATTCTTTAGTAGCTTTAAATGTATTCCCCTTAGAAGTTTTCTTTTTAGTTCTTTTCTCTTTGCTAAACGCAATGATCTCCTTTATGAACTGATAGCCATAATCCTGCATTTTCTTTCTTCCCACACCATTAATCTGCATAAAATCATCGTCAGTCATTGGCCGCTTTTTTTCCATCTCCTTTAATGTTGCATCATTAAAGATTAAATATGCGGGAATGCCTTCTTCCTGTGCTAATTTTAAGCGAAGCTGACGTAATTTCTCGAAAAGAGAATTATCCTTACTTTTTGAAACTTTTTCAGCAGATTCCTGTATTTCCTGCTGGGTAGGAATCTTAGCAAGTTGCACTTTTTTACTTTCAAATAGTACCGCTTTTGAAAGGCTTGTAAGTTGCAGATGATTGTGTTTGTGAAAAGCTATTTCAATATAGCCCAGATTTATCAGTTGAATTATATATTGCTGCCAGTCTCTCCAGGAGGTTTCTTTTCCAATTCCATAGGTGGTTAGCTGCTGATAGTTTTTTTCAAGTACCGCTTCATTTTGAGCGCCTCTTAATACATCTATTAGAACAGTAATTGGTTCAGCTCCTTTCAATCTATAGATACAGGAAAGTGCCTTTTGGGCCAGTATGGTACCATCAAAGAATTGCGGGGGATTTCTGCAGATATCACAATTTCCACAATCTTCCTGCTTGAGCTCTCCAAAATAATTAAGCAGGATCTTTCTTCGGCAGGTAAGCGCTTCAGAATACTGCTTCATTCTATCCAATTTTGCTATTTGCACTGCTTCATTCTTAGAATTACTGGCAAACTTTTGAAGCTGCACCACATCAGCATAGCTGTGAAACAACATTGTTTCAGAAGCCAAACCATCTCTCCCGGCTCTACCAATTTCTTGGTAATAACCTTCCAGATTTTTTGGCATATTGTAATGGATAACCCAGCGGATATTCGATTTATCTATCCCCATTCCAAAGGCAATGGTGGCACAAATAATTTGTTTGGAGTCGTTAATGAAATCATCTTGTATCTGCGTTCGTTCCTCGTGTCCTAAACCTGCGTGATATGCCTCGGCTTTAAAACCTTTTGCTTTTAATTTAGCAGCAACTTCTTCGGTATTTTTTCGACTTAAACAGTAAATAATTCCACTTTCCTTTTTACGGGTTTCCACAAACTGAAGTATCTGTTCTAATCGTTTTGTACCGGGTCGTACTTCCAGACTCAAATTTTTTCTATCAAAGGAAGCCACATGTTTTTGAGCATGAGGAATGTTTAACTGATTGCAAATATCTTCCCGTGTAGCTTTATCGGCAGTAGCTGTTAATGCAACAATAGGAGTGGAGGGAAACCTATTTTTTAAATACCCCAATTGGGTATAAGCAGGTCTAAAATCGTGCCCCCAGCTGGAGATACAGTGAGCTTCATCTATGGCAATGAGGCTAATTTTACCATCAGACAGGAATCTATCTATAATTTGAAGACTTTCCGGGGCAACATATAAAAGTTTAAGGCTATTCTCTTCAATTCGCTTGTAAATATCCTCTTGTTCACTTTCAGTCTGGGTACTATTTATAAAAGCTGCAGAAATTCCATTGGCTGTAAGTCCATCTACCTGGTCTTTCATTAAAGCAATTAAAGGAGAAATTACCAGTGTGAGCTCTGGAAGTAAAAGGGCTGGTAATTGATAACAAATAGATTTCCCGCCACCGGTGGGCATAATTACCATATTATCTTTACCTTCAAAAATTGAAGTGATTATTTTCTTTTGCAGCGGTCTAAAACTATCATACCCAAAATACTCTTTTAAAGTGCTTAAAAGTCGCTTTTCTTCCATGTTACAAAGTTAGGGGTACTATATATAATACACTAATATGGATATGAAAATTTGAAAATTTACCCTAATTACTAGGGTGTGATTTTTTGTGAAGTTCCCGTTATATTATTCATTAAAAATTGTGTTACTTCGATTTTTCTATTTGCAACTCAGGAATTTTTATATTTATATAAACTATAGAAGTACATGGCAAAACGCAAACGACACTTTCAGAAAAGGCCAAAGTCCACAAAGTCATTAAATCAAGCTCCGGGAACTGCTACCTATGTGGGAAGAAAGGAGTCTTTAGAGATCGAGTTGGAAGTGATAGATTATAATAAACTGAGCTTTGACAGGTATCTCTCAAACAATCCGGAAGATGCCTTCAATTTTGAAAATGAAGATAAAATAACCTGGATCAATATTAACGGACTTTATAATACTCAGGAGATTGAAAAACTGGGGAAGTATTACGGACTTCATCCCTTGATAATCGAAGATATTGTAAACACCAATCAGCGTCCCAAAATAGATGAATATCAGGATTATCTGTTTGTAGTGGCCAAAATGCTATATCATAAAACCAATGGTGAATTAGAGAATGAGCATATAAGCATTGTTATTGGAAAAGATTATATACTCACTTTTCAGGAAGCAGATGGTGATGTTTTTGATGGGGTGAGAGATCGAATTAGTAATGCCAAAGGTCGAATACGGAATAATGGATCAGACTATTTGATGTTCACTCTATTAGACGCTATAATTGATAATTATTTTGTGGTAATTGAAGAAATTAGCGATAAGATTGAAATTTTAGAGGAACAGCTTTTTGTGGCCAAGCCCAGTGATGATATAACTTTTGAAATTCAGGAACTGAAGCGAACAGTGTTGCGAATTAGAAGAGCAGTTTTTCCTCTTAGGGAAGTAATAAGCAGACTGGAAAAAATTGATAATAACCTCATTGAGGATAAAACGCAAAATTATATACGCGATCTTTATGATCATATCATTCAGGTTTCAGAAAATATTGAGATCTATAGGGAAATGACCTGGGGCCTAATGGATATGTATATGACTACCATTAGCAATAAGATGAACGAAGTAATGAAAGTACTAACCATTATGGCTTCTATCTTTATCCCCCTTACTTTTATTGCTGGTATTTATGGAATGAACTTTGAATATATGCCGGAACTCCAGTATAAGTATAGCTACTTTATTCTGTGGGGAGTAATGATTGTGATATTTTTGGCAATGCTGTATTATTTCCAAAGAAAAAAGTGGCTGTAATATAATAGTAGATACTAAACCTCTTAAAATAATTTTGAAATGAAAATATCCATGCGCGTACTATCCTATATCTTAATAGGTGTCATCTTTTTTTCTGTAAGTAATGTTAATAGCCAGAATAAAACTGACAAGTCTAACGAAAATACCATTTATGTTGGTAGCTATACTCAAAAGGAAGGCCATGTGGATGGAAAGGCAGAAGGAATATATTCTATTTTGCAGAATAAAAAAAATGGCAGTCTATCTCCTGGTAAAACTCTTGCCGAGATTACAAACCCATCATTTGTAAAATTATCAAATGATGGTAAAAACCTGTATGCGGTAAGTGAATTAGGAGGAACTTCAGGATATATATATTCTTATAGAGTGAATGGCGATAAGAGCTTAACAGAGATTGGTAAGCTTTCTACCGAAAGTATAGCGCCGTGCCATATAGCCATTGATAAAACTGGAAAATATGTTTTTGTTTCCAATTATATTGGTGGTGTGGTAATGATGTATAAGAAGAATGCCGATGGAGTTTTAAAGAAACAGCAACATCTTGATATTGAAAATCCTGAGAAAGCGCATTCTCATTCGGTTAGCATATCTTCGAATAATAAGCATACGTATATTGCTGATCTTGGAAACGATAAAATTTGGATATATGATTTAGATGCTGAGAAAGGAAGGCTTACCCCAAATAAACAGAAGTTTGCGAAGTTAGCTAAGGGGGCAGGGCCACGTCATTTTACCTTCTCAAAGAATAACCATTTTGCTTATTCTATAAATGAGCTTAATAGTACTATAAATGTCTTTAAAATAGGAGATAACGGAGAATTGGACATTGTTCAAACCATATCTACACTTCCTACAGATTTTAAAGGAAAGAATTCAGGAGCAGACATCCATATTCACCCTAGCGGAGCATTTTTGTATTCTTCAAATCGAGGGCATAATAGTATTGCCGGCTTTAAAGTGGATCAAAAAACTGGGAAATTAACAATAATTGGTTTTACCGATACTATGGGAGCAACACCAAGGAATTTTGGAATATCTCCGGAAGGTAATTATTTATATGCGGCCAATCAGGATTCCAGTAACATCTCTATTTTTAAAATAGATGAAGAAACAGGAGTTTTAACAAGTACTACAGCACCATTAAATGCTAAAACTCCTGTTTGTCTAGAGTTTGAATAGGAACTTAATCAACTTCCTGGATTACAAAAAAGCCATCATTTCCCTGAGATTGATAGAGGGGCATAAATATTCTGGCATTCCAGTCACTGGTAATTTCTTTACCGTTTTGAATAGCAAGTAATTCCCCTTTTTTGATTTCCTGGAAATTTTTGTATCCCGGTTGCATCATGAAGATATCTGTTTCCTCCAAGCCATGCCGGTATATTATTTTGAATGTTTTTTGATCTGGAGCATTCTTCTTTGAAAAGTTCTCAATACATTCTGGATATCCGGGAATGGCCTTTAATTCTAAATTACAAGCCTCCTTTAAGGCTAACCAAATTATACCTTCATGATTTTCTTCAGAAGTGAGACTTTCATGTTGTCCTGCCTCAAAAGTGAAACCTGTTATTCCAATTCTGCTTAAGTAATGATCTATTGCTCCATAAACGATATCGCTAAACCCTTGAACGATATAGGTAGGAAATTTGTGAGCCCATTCATTATTGTCATTTACCAATTGCACAGAAACATATGGTAAACTATCGGAAGAAGTAGTATGGCAATCCATAAAATAACGATGGGTGAACTCATCTTCAGGAAAATCTTTGAGAATAGCGATAATCTCTTCCATTTCCTTTTGTTCACTACTCTCGGTCTTTTTATTCGATATATTATCTTCTGTCCAGGTTCTATTTAAATCTTCATCTATGTACCGCACATTTTTTTGTAATGCGTTAGTATTCCCTTTCACGCCCACAATTGTTCCCCTTATGGTAGGTTTTACGACTTCTAACTGTCTAAAAACTTTTTTTAAAGCATTTACTCCTGAAGGCTCATTTCCATGCACACCTGCTGTAATAAATAATAATGGTCCTTTTTCTCCACGGGTATAGGTTCCTATAATTCTGGAATTATTCATTATTAGTTTTTTTGTTAAACCATTGTCGCCAATTCTCTATTTGAGATTTTATTGCCGTACAAACGTTTATATTCAACTTTCTTTTCAATAGATTCTACGATAACATCACTAAAATTAGGTAAGCCAATGTCTTGGAAGTGATCTAAACCTCCAGGACTTAATACATTTATCTCTATCAATTTATCTTTAACGATATCCAACCCTACAAAGAATAACCCGTCTCTAATAAGTTTTGGCGCAGTGATTTCTACAATCTTTTTCATTGCATCGGTGAGCGGACTATTATCTGCAGAAGCTCCTTGAGAAAAATTGCTTCTAAATTCCCCTTCGCCACTCACTCTTCTTATAATTCCATAAGTACCATCTTTTTCCATTACTCTCCCGTTCATGAGTAATACCCGAATATCTCCATCTTTTACCGCAGGTAAGAATTCTTGAGCGATAACATAACCTTGTGCAATTATATTATCTATAATTTGATTCAGGTTCTTTTCGTTTTTATCTATTAGATATACGTCTCTTCCTCCAGAACCTTCTAAAGGTTTAAGCACCATTTTCTTTTTATGCTTTTCAAAGAAATCCAGAATATCTTCCTTTTTCCGAGTAATCAAAGAAGCGGGTTTGATATCACTTGGTAATTCTTCAAAATACAGTTTATCAATAAAAGCGTTGGATAGAGCATAGGCATCATTTAGAACTAGAACGCCTTCTTGTTGTATCATTCTTCCAAAAGCTACTCCTGCTTGTTCTGCCCATTGTCTGGAAGAGCCTTCCTCGGTAGGGTTATTTCGTATAAAAAGCACATCCAGATCTTTTGCAACAATGGTGGTATGCTTTGCTTTTTCTCCCTGTAACAGCTCTAAATACTCCTCGGGACTCTTCGGCTCATCTTTTTTAGATAAATAGGTGCTGTTAATACTTATCGCTTCGTCATGGCGAAAATTGAAATCTCCAACTCCCATCATAAATACCTCGTGCTTTCTTTTAAAAGCTTCATACATGATATGAACTGTGGTGCCACAGGTTTCTGTGTCTACACCATTAACTACAAAACATATTTTCATTTGGTTATCATTTGTGAGAGAGGCATGCCCTCTCTAATTTTACTTAATTTCTGGTTATAATCGTCTAATTCAAGATATCTGGGTTTTATCTTGGGAGTATTTAAAATTTTCCGCTCGGTAAGTTCTTCAATAATTTTTAAGTGGTTTAATGCATATTTTCCCGCTAACAACGGCTCTAGTTGCCCACCATCTTTCATGTACTTTATAACATGTACCAATCCTTTCAGGTAGATAATATCTTTAATAAATCCGCCGCCCTGTAATACTCTGGAAGTAATATTAAATGCTCGTTCCCTGGAAAAATTATAATCTTTCAATAACATTCTGAAAACTTCTTGAAAAGTTGCTCCTTCCAGTACAGCCGCACCAGCCTTTACTCGGCCAGCCAGAACTCTTAACCGGTTTCCTGTGAGACCGCCTATAAGATATTCAGATAACACCGCTATGCCTTCCTGAAGTGGGTCGTAATCGGCTAGCCCAACTGCCAGTTGGCTAAGGGGTTGTTGTTTTCCATTGTAATAGGTTAGGGCATGAGTGCCTATTTCGTGTTGTATTAGAGCCTTGGCACTTGTTAGGGATAATTTATAATCTGCTGGCACATACAATTCCCCTTGAGAGACCATCATTATATTTACATCTTCACGAATATGAACCTTACTGGTGAAGTTAGCATCCTGAGATTTAAAGTATTCAAATTCCTTTCGTGCAAGTGCACAAAATTCTTTAGCATCAATCAAAACTGAAGCATCTTCCTCAAGACTTTCTGGAACCTGTTCTAATATTTGTTGTGCTTCATACTTTAAATTATCATCTACTCTCTGATAGAGTCGAATGCTGTTATAAAAGAAATCTTTGGTTCCTCTTTCGTTTAGCATACTAATTTGAATATCCAGTTCTCTGCGTTTCTCATTATATAAGTGAGAGAGGGCAGGATCATCTATTTCGTCTATTCTTAAATTAAAAAGTTTTCGTTTTAACAAATCAGGATCAATTGGTAGTAATCGATAATGATACTCTGGAAGTTTAGTGAAATTGCTTTCAAAAAAAGTTTCTCTCATTTGCCGGATGTTTACCGGGGACACTAATAGCAGAAATTGATAAGAAGATTCTATTTCAGTGAGTTGTTTATCAATTTTGAAAACTTCATCATGTACGTTTCGTTTTCCCAAAGCGGTATAACTGAGTATGCCTGATGAGGTTTGTACTCTTATAAAATCGTATACCCCTTTTTGGATCACACGAGAGAAATGATCTCGAAATTGCCTGAAGAAAACTGGATATAAATGGTTTTCTTCACTTTTATAAACTGGAGGAACTTCAATTCCAATAAGCAGTCCTCCAGAGTTTTTCAATCTTGTTAGATCCAATAAAGCTTTTTCATTTTCTGCCTGCCTATTTTTTGTTTCCTTAATATTTGCATTCAAGTTCAGTCCATATTTATGACTGGGAATTGAATTGAATTCTTTTTGAAATATTTGAAGGGTACTTTCTGTTTTTTGTAACGGACCTTTTATAATGAAGTTATTACTTTGTGGTGGACCGCTGTAAATTTCCAATAGCAGGAAGGATTTATAGATAGCTGAAAGATAGTCGGTTAAGTTATAGATCAGTTCAGCAGTACTTTCCACTTCTTCTAAACCAATAATTAAGTAAGAACCGGCACTTTTTACTAGCCTCATCGTTCCTGGGTCACTCTCTTTTTTCTTCCGGTATATGAGAAGGAAAGGAAGGTCATTCTCTAGATGTAAAAAACCTTCACCCGGCAGGCTACACATCACCCTATTAGTTTCCTTTAAAGTTGTTAAAATTTGCTTAATAAGTTTCGTATTATTTGAAGCAGTTACGGGCATTTATGTTTATTTTTTTCAGAAGAAATAATTTAAGATGAAATCGTTTTTTTAATTTTAAAACACTAAATATCAGAACAGTATATCTAAATAAAATAAAGAGCAAAAATGTTTTGATATTCAACAACTCTTATAAATTTATAAATATTGATGATGCCAGATACTCATTTAAAGTCTTTTGGGATATTTTTAGGATAACTAGAAAAACTTAGCTTTTTGGTAAGCTAGGAGATTTTAATTAAAAAATCTCCTTTATAAAAGAAGCTTTAGGAAGGTGCTGCGAGTATTAACTGGAAGATACAGCTCTATATTTTATGTAGGAATTGTAAAACTGAAACTATAGGAAAAGTCAAGAACCATATTTTCCTTATTTTAAGAATTGAGATATTGTTGGTTATGGCAACTTATATTAGGAAAGTTCTAATTTTTTCAATGAAAATTGTTAAAAATTGGATAAATAGCTTAATTTAATTTATTAATTTGTGTGATATCTATATATTAATAATGACACACCTTAAATTTTATAAATGTAAAAATCCAACTGTTCCTGGAATATAGCCTTTTGGAGTTAAAATATTGATACAAAGTAAATTATATGATAAAAGATCATTCAATTTTTAGGAACTTACCAATGCCCTGTTTGCTGGTAGAGCCCAAAAATGGTGTTTTCATAATAAAAGATGCTAATACTGCTTATTGTCAAGTAACTCAGAAGGATATTGAAGCCATTGTAGACAAGACGATACCTAGTATTATAAAAGACGATGCAAATTATATTGAAACCAATTGGAAGCGTGTTCACGATGAGCTAACTCAAATTGTAGAGTCTGGTGTAAAACCAGAAAAATTTATAATAAGATACGACCCCTTAGATTCCTCATTAAATCAGATAAATGAAAAATATTGGGAAGTAGAATTTGTAGCCTTCGGAAGTCCCGTAGAAGAGATCATTATTTTTTATCATGATAAAACGGTGGAGGTTCTAAAGGAAAGAGAAAGACTTAGAATGCAAACCCAACTCGATGAGAATTTAAATGAACGAAAACACTTTGTAGAATCTAATCCTAATGGGCTTTATTCTTTAGATAAGAACGGCAGGTTTTTAAGTGTAAATGAAGGCTTGGCGAATATTACACAAACTCCCGAAGAGGAGTTGTTAAATATGGATTTCCTTCCTTTTTGTACTCCCTATTATAAAGATCAGATACTATCTTATTTCGAAAAAGCACTGTCTGGTGAAAATCAGATATTTGAAGCCGATTTCATTTCTGCCAAAGGCAGAGTGATGGTTTTAGAAATTTCAATTGTTCCAATTAGGGTACAGGGAGAAATTACCGGGGTATATGGAATTGCTCGGGATCTTACCAGTTTAAGAAATTCAGAAAAAGTGATTATAGAGAAGAGCAATTATTTAAAGTTTAATGGTGCAATTCTACGCTTCTTAGTAGACCATGATCTTAATTCTGAAATTTTACAGGATATATTCCCTCAAATTGCTAAAACAGTTCAGGCAGATAGAATGTATTATTTTGGTCACCGTCTGGAAACACAATCAGGTGAAATTTTAATTAATAAAATCGTTGAATGGTCAGACGAGGGAAGTTTTTTAAATAATAATTTTCCTACCATACAAAGTCTTTCATTGGATGAAATGCGGGAAATACTGGGAGAATTAATACCTGGAGAAGAATATACTGCAATTACCAGCGAACTGCCAGATGGAAAGCTCAAGAATATTTTTACAAATCAAAATGTAAAATCGATCTTAATAATTCCCATTTTTTTAAATGATCAGATCTATGGATATATCGGTTTTGACGACTGTACAAAAGAGCGAAAATGGACGGAGGACGAAAAAACTTTTCTTAAAAACTTAGCACAGAATATAACCACTTTCGTAGAAAAAAAGCTCGCTGAAATCACCATTAAAAAACAGGAGGAAGAGCTTATTAGAAGTGTGAAAAAGTTTAAAACGCTCGTTCAGGAAGGATCCGATTTTATAAGTATTCTTGAGTTAAGTGGAGTCTTAACATTTGTAAGTGATACCCATGCATCTATTTTGGGGATTCCAGAGAAAGAACTGTTAGGTAATAATTTTATGAAGTTCGTGTATCCGGAAGATCAAGAGCGTACATTTATTGAGTACTCTAAAATTAGTTACAAGCAAAAGGTCCATATTGAACCCTTTAGATTTAAAGATGGTTTTGGTAAATGGCGCTGGATAGAAACCACTTTAACAAATTTAATAAACGACCCTAATGTGAATGGGATTGTAGCTAATTCTAAAGAGGTTACCGAAATTATTGAGCGTAACCGTGAAATTAAGGAGTTGAATGAACGCTACAGGTTGGCAGCGTACGCCACCGATAACCTTATGTATGACTGGAATCTTGAAAATGATGAAGCTGTTAGGTTTTACAATGGAAATGAAAAGCTATTTGGACATACTCCCGAGGAAATAGATAAGCGAGAATTCTGGAGAAACCACGTGCATCCTGAAGAACTGGAAGCATTAAGTGTTCAGCTTAAAGAAACCTTGGAAGATCCGGGTAAGAACTTGATAAAAACCAAATATAGATTTAGAAGAGCAGATGGCTCGTATGCCCATTTAATTGACCGTGCATATATCTTGAGGGATCTTCAAGGAAAGGCCACTCGCTTAATAGGCGCCACCAGTGATATTTCTGAAATAGTTGATAAAAAGAATGCATTAAGGCTGGCCAATAAAAGGTTTAGGTATGCTGTGAAAGCCACACAGGAGATGATATGGGATTGGGATCTCCTCAACGACCATATTGTACGAAGTAAATCATCTAAAAAATTGTATGGCTACGAGTTGACTAAAACATCATCAATAAATGATTTATGGCTTTCTAAGATAATGGATGAAGATAGAGATCAGGTGATTAAATCATTGAAAGCAGCCATAGATAATAAGAAATTGAGGAAATGGAAGGAAGAGTATAGACTAATTAAATCGAATGGTGAGGTAGCATTTTTAATAGATCGTGGTTATATTGTGAGAGACAGTACAGGGAAAGCAATACGTATGATAGGTGCTGTGCTGGATGTAACCGAATCTCGCCGTCTTATAAAAGAAATAAACAAACAGAACAAAGTTTTAAAACAAGTAGCCTGGGATCAAGCCCATGTAGTTAGGGGACCCCTAACACGGTTAAAAAGCCTGTTAATGCTATTGGAAGAAGAGTCTTATGAAGAGTGGAGCAGGGAGGAGCTTCTTAATCTTATAAATGATGCAGCAGACGAACTTGATAAAATAGTGATCAATATAATTAATAAAGCAGAAGAAATTGGCATATAATTTACAAGCAACTGAAAATTTAGATGTTATAATTGTTGAAGATGATCCAATAGTTTCCAAGATCCATAAGTTTAGCTTTGGAAAAATTGTTTCTAACGACTTGAAAACCTTTGAAAATGGATTAGAAGCTATCAATTACTTAAATAAAGAAATGGATAGTAACCGCAAAGTGTTGGTGCTTCTGGATATAAATATGCCTGTAATGGACGGGTGGGAGTTTTTAGAACTTAGCCAAGTACATACATATTCAAAAAATATTTTTGTAGTAATGGTCACTTCTTCCTTATTTCAGGAAGATTTTAATAAGGCTAAGAAATATGACCAGATTATTGGCTACTACATTAAGCCCTTAAAAAAGGAACAAATACAAGAATTACTCGATCTAAGAGAAGTACGGCCATTTATACAATATAAAACAGTTTAGTAAAATTGAATACTTATCCAATTAATTGGTAAAGGGTATAAAACAGAAAACCCTTCAAAACAATCGTTTCAAAGGGTTTCAGTGATCGCGCCAGGATTCGAACCTGGGACCGCCTGCTTAGAAGGCAGGTGCTCTATCCAGCTGAGCTACGCGACCGTTTTTGCGGTTGCAAATATACATCTCTTTAACATTAAAACAAGCTTTTTATGGCTGAATTTTAATATTTTTTTCATGATAAAAGCTAAGTGCTTAAAATTCAGTAGTTATTGATTTTATTTTTTTTTTCAACTTTTTTCAAAGGAGATATGTCTAATCATTTTTTGAGAATTTATTAGGTGTTTGCATTACGAGGATCTATTGCTCTCCATAAGTTGTATGCCAGAGCTGGTTCCTAATCTTGTAACACCCAAATCTAAATATTCTTTGGCTTGGTGTAACGTCTTTATTCCCCCGCTGGCTTTAATCTGTAATCGATCTCCAACTTGATGCTTCATTAACCTTACATCTTCCAGAGTTGCTCCACCGGTTCCAAACCCTGTAGCTGTCTTTACAAAATCTGCCTTGCCATCCATTGCTGCCTTACAGGCCAGTATTTTCTCTTCTGTGGTAAGATAACACGTTTCAATAATAACCTTTAAAACACGGCTTCCTATGGCTTTTTTAATGGCAGCGATTTCCTCACGCATCCTGTCAATCTCTCCAGATTTAAGAAAACCAATATTTATCACCATGTCAATTTCATGGGCGCCATCATTTATACATTGTTTGGCTTCTTCAATTTTAGCATTTGTACTCATAGCTCCGAGAGGAAAACCTATAACTGCTGCAATTTTTATATTGGAATCTTTTAATGCTTCTCTCGCAACATTTACATAACATCCATTCACGCAAACAGCATAAAAACTATAGGTTTTCGCCTCTTTGCAAAGTTCTTCAATATCATTTATAGTCGCCGTAGGCTTAAGCAGGGTATGATCTATATATTTATTTAACTCCATTAGTTCGTTTAGATATTAGGTTATTCTTTATTCTGTTTTATTCGGAATTTGGTCCATAGCATGTTCGGCAATTGCGGTTATTGAAAGCGATGGATTCACTCCTGGATTCGCCGATATCATCGAACCATCTATAATATACATGTTTTTATAATTAAATACCTCATTGTTTTTATTGATGACTCCTTCATTTTCATCTTTTCCCATGACGGCTCCCCCTAAAATGTGAGCCGTAGTTGGAATTCCAGTTAAGCTTTCCAAAGCAAAAGAAGTGGCTTTTCCATTTACTATTTTACCTAATTTTTTGGTAATTGCTAAAGACTCGGGAATGTCCGAAGTGGGTTTTTTGCCTTTTCCTTTCTTAGTTCTAAGAGTACCCAATCTACTTCTTTTAAAATTTAGAGTGCTATCTATAGATTGCATAAACAGCAATACCGTTGTTTTTCTTGACCAGCTTTGGAAAACGTAAATTCTTAAATATGCTATTGGCGCTTTTATTATTTGCACTAACATCTTACTAAATCGGCTTAAAATATTTTTTCCGCTAGATAAGGGAAGGTGTAGTAGCTTCCAGAAACCGGAACCTTTAGAGTAACGTACCACTTCTAGATGGCTATTTTCATCGGTATGTAAGATGCTGCCAATGGCTACACCTTGCGAGGTATCTATATCTTTTTTTAAACTAGATACACTTATAAGGGTTTCATTATTAGTGCGTATATCATGGCCTAATTTTTCTGAAAGCTTTGGAAGACTTCGCTTTTTCAGCTTAAGAAGCAATTTTACAGTCCCTAATACCCCTCCTGAAAATATTACTCCTTTGGTGTTAAATGATTTCTCTTTTGAAAAGATGTGAGTACTGGATTTTGTACGAATGCGATACCCATTGCTTCCTTTAGCATTAGAAATAGGCAATACATCTACAGCCAGAGTTTCAGCTAATATTACAGCGCCAAGTTGCTGGGCAAGGTGCAGGTAGTTTTTATCCAGGGTATTTTTAGCATTATGTCTGCATCCGGTCATGCAACCTCCACAAAAAATGCAGCCCGATCTATCAGGGCCTTTTCCTTCAAAATATGGGTCGGTTACAGTTTCTCCCTTTTTACCAAAGAATACAGCTACTTTTGGTTGTTCAAAGTAATCTTCTCTATCAATTTCTTTGGAAAGTTGCTGAAGGGCGAGATCTGCATCAAAAAGCTTAGGATTAGTAACTGCTCCCAACATTTTTAGAGCTCTAGCGTAATAGGGTTTAAGGTTACTTTCCCAATCTTTTAAATGTGCCCAGCTTCCGGTAGTGTAGAAAGAGGTTTTAGGAATTGGAAGCGTATTCGCATATACAAGAGAACCACCTCCAACTCCGGTGCCGGAAATAACTGCTATATGTCTGAAGATACTCAGTTTCATGATGCCAAAAAAACGTAACGCTGGAAGCCATAACCATTTTCTAAGATTCCAATTGGTCTTAGGGAAATCAGAATCTTTAAACCACTTTCCTTTTTCAATTACGAGGACTTTATAACCTTTTTCCGAAAGTCTTAATGCACTAACAGAGCCGCCAAAGCCACTACCTATAATTATAAAATCGAAATCATACTGCATATGGGCAAATGCTTTTATGCTATTGAAGTTTTAATTAATATAATACTACCTGCAATCGGTTCTGATAATTACAGCATCTATTCCCAGTTGTTTGATGGGGCTTGAAATAACGGCTTCTTTTTCCCGTAGAATTATTTTCACTTTAGCGGTATCAGTCAATCCTTCTTGCACAAAAATATATTTACCGGTAATAATGGTATCATTCAAAATTCCCTGAATACTTCCTTTACGCTGATCTTTGTAAGTTGGCAGCCAATTATAATATCCTTCTACGATGTTTTCAGATATTTCTAACCTTAATTCTAGTATATCTTTTTTTCCCGGCTCATTTGCTACCGAAGTCTCATTAAAAAAGCAATAAGCTTTGGTGATAATTACAGGTTCCTCAGCAGGGGGGAGGCCAATGCTATTTTCCTGCTGCAAGCTGTTGGGACTGGTTTTTACGGAATGTTTTTCTTTATTGCAGCTAAAGAAGACTATACAAAATAAGAGGTAGAGGACAACAGATTTCATTCGCAACATAACCGAAGGTATTTGTGGGGAATGAAGATACAGTTTTTTTTAAATTGAAGACTTATTAAATTATTAACCAAATCTTATTTAAAACAAAAAAGTCCTGAACATTTGTTCAGGACTTTTAAAATTTAAGTTCAATAGTCGGGGTGGCAGGATTCGAACCTGCGGCCTCCTGCTCCCAAAGCAGGCGCGATAACCGGGCTACGCTACACCCCGAAACATGTAGCGGAGAGTATGAGATTCGAACTCATGCGACAATTGCTCGTCGACAGTTTAGCAAACTGCTCCATTAACCACTCTGGCAACTCTCCGTTAATATTATGAACTTGTGCAAGTAATTTTGCGGTTGCAAATGTATGTTTTACCTACATACCATGCAAGTGTTTTATTCACTTTTTAAAGATAAAAGTATTCAACAAAAACTAAAAGCTTTGACATCAGAAATTTAACTTTTAAAATAAATTATTTTTTTTTACTTCGGGAGACTCCATATCGATGAGTCTGACAACATTTTTTAAAATTCGATCGTGTTTCTTTACAAATGGGTTAGATTCATCCCATACATATCCCGCTAAAACAGCACATATCTGTTTTTTGATCTCTGGGTTTGGATTCGGGTGAAAAATGATCTTTTGTAAATTACCTGTATACCATTCTTTTACATATGTAGAAAATACGTTAACGCCTTTTTTAATGTGATCTACATATTCTTTTTGCCAATCTACAGCCAATCCGTTTAGTTGTTTTTGCACAAGTTTAGCTGCCAACAATCCAGAAGAGGTTGCAAACGAAACTCCAGATGAAAAAACAGGGTCTAAGAATTCAGCACTATTTCCTGTAAGCACATAGCCATCCCCAAATAATTGGGTAACATTTTTTGAAATATTTTCAACCTTAACGGGAGGGAATAATATTTTCTCTTTGTCAAATCTTTTTTTGTAATAATCAAGCTTATTCAGCATCCCTTTAAATGCGCTTGAAGGGTCTTTTTCAAATTCGTCGAACCATTTATTTGGAGCGACAAAACCTAAACTGGAAACCCCATTAGAAAAAGGAATATACCAAAACCACACCTGTGTGTCTAATACCTCAAAAGTTATTTGAGTTCCTTCTTTACCCGTTGGCCGGTTAGATTCTTCAATATGCGTAAAAATTGAGGAGTGTGCTGCTATTTGCGGTTTAGCTTCTAGTTGGAGCTTTTGAGCAAGTACTCTCCCAAATCCGCTGGCATCAATAATGAAATCGGCTCCAATTTTCTTAAAATCACCCTGTTTATTTTTTATTATGGTGATAGATTTTGAAGAAGTAAATGTGATATCTACAACCTCTGCTGCAAATTCAATATCTATCCCTTTTCTTTGGGCTTCTCTTGCAAGCAACGTGTCAAAATCGGCTCTGGGTACCTGCCAGGTCCAATCCCAACCAGCTCCGTATTTATCGCTAAAATCAAACTCACCTATTTCTTTACCCTTAATAAATCGAGCTCCAAATTTTTTTTGAAATCCGTAATCCTTTATAGCATCCAAAAGTCCAGCTTCTTCCAGGTTATCCATGCACTGTGGAATGAGACTTTCGCCAATACTAAACCTTGGAAATACTGATTTTTCAACTACTTTCACCTTTATTCCCTGAGTATGAAGATATGAGGCCGAAACAATTCCGGATGGTCCGGCACCAATTATGAGCACATCTACATTTTCCTTTTTCATGCCATTTTATTTGCGGGGTAAATATAGTACATTTGTTAAGATTTTAACACCTTGCGCTCAGCGCTCCAGTCCCATTTTCACAAGCTATACCTAGTATGTTACAACTTAAAGACGCCCTCAATTTTAAGAATTTTATTCAAGTTCTTTTTGAAGGAGAAAAAATTACAATCGCTTCACCTTTACTTAAAAGAGTAGATGCAAGTTTTGAATTCCTTAAAAAATTTGCTGAAAATAAGATCATTTATGGGGTGAATACCGGGTTTGGCCCTATGGCACAATACAGGATAAAGGATAAAGACCGGATTGAGTTACAATATAATTTAATTAGAAGTCATGCTTCTGGGATGGGGAAGCCAATGGAACCTCTTTATGTTAAATCCCTTATGCTCGCCCGATTGAATACTTTGGCATTAGGAAAATCGGGTGTAAATACAACTGTTATAACTACCATGCAGGAGCTTATTAACAAGGATATCACGCCCTTAATTTATGAACATGGTGGGGTGGGAGCTTCTGGGGATTTGGTTCAACTTGCACATTTAGCGCTAATATTAATTGGGGAGGGAGAGGTTTTTTATAAAGGTGAGCGTCGTAACACATCAGAAATATTTAAATTGGAGACTATCCAGCCAATAAAGATGGAGCTAAGGGAAGGGTTGGCTTTAATTAATGGCACTTCGGCCATGACGGGTATTGGGGTGGTTAATATTTTTTATGCCGAACGTTTGCTGAATTGGTCCATTTTCTGTTCATCGGTCATCAATGAGATCGTACAGGCTTACGACGACCATTTATCGGAAGAATTAAATTCGGCCAAACTGCACCCGGGGCAGCAGGAGATCGCAAAAAAAATGCGCGAACATTTAAAGGATAGTCAGCTTACCCGAGACCGCAATGAACATTTATACAGTGAGCAACACCCGGAAAATGAATATTTCAAAGAAAAAGTACAGGAATATTATAGTTTGCGTTGTGTACCTCAAATTCTGGGTCCTGTACTAGATACTTTGCAGCATGCAAAGAATATATTGATAGAAGAGGTGAATTCAGCCAATGATAATCCTATAATTGATGCTGTAGGTAAGCAGGTATATCATGGTGGAAACTTCCATGGAGATTATATTTCATTAGAAATGGATAAAGTGAAATTGGTTGTTACAAAGCTCAGTATGCTTGCAGAAAGGCAGTTAAACTATCTATTAAATAACAAACTCAACGATATTTTGCCACCTTTTGTTAATATGGGGAAATTGGGGCTCAATTTCGGGATGCAGGGAGCGCAGTTTAGTGCAGTTTCCACTACTGCTGAAAATCAGATGCTCTCTAATTCTATGTATATACACAGTATCCCCAACAATAATGATAACCAGGATATTGTAAGTATGGGAACAAATGCTGCCAATACTACTAAAACCGTGATAGATAACGCATTTGAGGTTGTATCGGTAGAATTAATGACCATTGTTCAGGCTCTTTATCATTTAAATTTTGATCAAAAATTATCCAGTATTAGCAAAGCTAAAATTGGTGAAATAAAGAAATTTATTCCCGCTATAAAAGAAGATGTACCTCTATACCCAAAATTGAGTGAGCTTAAGGAGTATATTTTAAAAAATGAGGTCTATTAAATTATGAAATTAAAGTACGCTCTAATTACAGGTGCCTCAAGAGGAATAGGAAAAGCCATTGCTGTTAAATTGGCTAAAGAATTAAAATATAACATTCTACTTAATTATAACAGTAACGATGCAGCAGCAGAGGAAACAAAATCCCAAATAGAGGCTGAAGGGGTGGCTTGTAACATTATAAAATGTGATGTATCGAATTCCGAGAAAACACAGATAGTTTTAAAGGAATGGGAAGAGAATAACCCTGAAGCTGTTGTGGAAGTTCTTGTAAATAATGCCGGAATAACCAAAGATGGCTTGTTTGTCTTTATGAAACAACAGGACTGGACACAAGTACTTAATACTTCCCTAAGTGGGTTTTATAATTTCACTCAGCCTGTGCTTAAAAAAATGCTCCTCCAGCGCTATGGGAGAGTAATTAATATTGTGTCGTTATCCGGTCTTAAAGGTAATGCGGGGCAAGTTAATTACTCGGCAGCAAAAGGAGGGATAATAGCTGCTACCAAAGCACTGGCACAAGAAGTAGGAAAACGAAATGTAACCGTAAACGCGGTGGCTCCAGGATATATAAAATCAGACATGACCGCAAATTTTGATGAGAAGGAACTAAAAAAACATGTTCCTCTCAACAGGTTTGGGGAGGCAGAAGAGGTTGCCGAGTTGGTATGCTTTTTAGCATCTAAAAAAGCTTCCTATATCACGGGAGAGGTTATTAATATTAATGGGGGGCTGTATTCGTAATTTATGACCAAATGGAAAGGACAATCCAGAGGAACCGTTCTAGGCTTTAGGCTTTATGTTTTTATCATAAAGACCTTGGGCCTTTATACGGCCTACTTTGTATTGTTATTTGTAGCTCTCTATTTTATAATCTTTTCTTTTACCTCTACCCGAAGCACCTATTATCTCTTCAGAAGACGCTTAAAGTATGCTCCCTTGAATGCAGCTTTTCAAGTATACCGAAGTTATTTTACCTTCGGAAGAATTCAACTGGATAGGGTTGCCATTAGTGCTGGATTAAAAGATCGATTCAGTTTTGAATTTGATGGGATCCACCACATCAAAGAATTGCTAGAGCAAAAGAAGGGAGGGATATTACTCACAGCTCATATTGGGAATTTCAATTTAGCCAAACACTTTTTTGAAGATAAACATAATACAACAGCGATAAATTTAGTAATGACCGATATGGAACATGAGCAAATAAAAGCCTATCTCGAATCGGTTACGGGGAAGTCCAAAATTAAGACCATTGTGCTTCAAGACGATCTTTCTCATGTTTTTAAGATGAATGAAGCCTTGAAGAATAATGAATTGTTAGTATTCGCTGCCGATCGATATATGGGGAACAATAAAACCTACAAGCACAATTTCTTGGGCAAACCTGCCGAATTTCCACAAGGACCGTTTAAATTAGCTGTTCGCAATGAGATCCCGGTGCTTTTTGTTCATATTATGAGAGAACGCTATTTTCATTATCATTTTTATGCAAGACCTTATAAAAAAGAGTTAGGCAGCCCAAAAGAACTTTTAAAAGCATATCTTGAAAATCTGGAAGAAATGGTAAAAAAGTATCCCCATCAGTGGTATAATTATTACGATTTTTGGAACGATTTCAGCTAAAGTTATACAACATGGAAGAAAATTTACTTAAAGAACCAATTCTCGATCCCGAAAAGATACTCATGCTTATCCCTCAAAAGGCTCCTTTTGTAATGGTAGATAGTTTATATGCCTATACTAATCTAACAGGTATAACAGGATTTACTATTCCAAAAGATAACATTCTTGTGGAAGACAAGCTTTTTTCCGAAGCCGGTTTAATTGAACATATGGCGCAAAGTATGTCTTTACATCGGGGATATCAGGGGCATTTGGCGGGCTTAAAAAAGGCAAGAACAGGTTTCATTGGGGCAATTAAATCTATAGAAATCATGAAGTTGCCTATGGCAGGTGAAAAACTCACTACGTATGTAGAGATACTTCATGAGGTAATGGGTGTGACACTGGTAGTAGCTGAAACTAAAAATGAAAAGGATGAAGTAATTGCTACATCTGAGATGAAAACAGTGACAGTAGATTGATGGTAGCTCAACTAACTTCCAGTACTAAGCTAAAAGTACGTTTCAATGAATGTGACCCTTTGAACATTGTATGGCATGGGAATTATCTCAAGTATTTTGAAGATGCTCGAGAAGACTTTTGCCTTCAGCATAATATTTCCTATCTGCATGTGAAAGCTCATGGAATTTCTACCCCCATTGTTAAATCTAGTTGTGAGCATAAATTGCCCTTAAAATATGGAGATCACTTTATAGTAGAGACCACATTTATACCTTCAGTAGCAGCAAAGATGATTTTTCGTTACAAAATTGTTATGGCAAATCAAACTATTGCTACTGGTGAAACCGTTCAGGTATTTCTGGATACTAATGGTAATTTGCAGTTAAATAATCCCTCGTTTTTCTTAGATTGGAAAAAGAAAATGAGCTTGATATAAATGAAGAAGACTTACCTGCTTGAAGATGCCATTATTTCTCCTTTAGGATTTACTACAGAAGAGAATATAGAAGCTATAATACAACTACGTTCCGCTTTAAGATTCCATGAGAATAAAAGGTTTCCTTCACAAGGATATTATGCTGGAATAATTGATGCCGACCACTTGAACTCAGTATTTTCTGAAATGGCATCTCCTAATAATTTTACGAAACTGGAGCAAATGATGTTGCTTGCTGTGAAGCAGGTGCTCGATAAAAATCTGCAGCTAGATCTATCAAAAACAGCATTAATTATTTCCACCACTAAAGGAAATATAAATCTTTTAAATGAGGCTTCCAATTTTCCAAAGGAAAGAGTGCTTTTGCACCATTTAGCAAATATTATTAAAGATTTTTTTGGTTTTGGAATGAAACCAATGGTAATTTCTAATGCTTGTATTTCCGGCGGACTGGCAGTGGCAGTGGCTAAACGCTTTATAGGTTTAGGTAATTTTGAACATGCCATAGTAGTAGCGGGCGATCTAGTCTCAGAATTTGTGGTTTCAGGGTTTCAGTCTTTTCAAGCCATTAGTAATGCGCCTTGTAAACCTTTTTCTATGAACAGAAAAGGGATAAGTTTAGGCGAAGCAGCAGGAGCTGTACTGGTCAGTTCAAAAAGTGATAAAGATCCGGGAAATATTCAAATTTTATCGGAGGCTTCAGCCAACGATGCCAATCATATTTCAGGGCCTTCACGAACAGGAGAAGGATTATTTTTAAGTATTCAGCAGGCATTGAAAGAAGCAAATGTCCATGCAGGCCAGATAGATTACCTTTCGGCCCATGGCACAGCCACCTCATTTAACGACGAAATGGAAGCAATTGCCTTTGGTAGAGCCAATTTATTAGATAGTCCGGTTAACAGTTTTAAAGGATATTACGGGCATACATTGGGAGCTTCCGCCTTAATTGAAACAATACTTACCAAGCATAGCTTACTAAATAATGAATTATATATGTCTCTTAATTTTGATGAATTAGGGGTTTCTCAGAAAATTAATATTATTAAGCAATTTGAAAAAAGACCGTTAAACCTGGCATTAAAAACCGCTTCAGGTTTCGGGGGATGTAATTTAGCCATGCTGCTTAAAAAGGAGGATCATGAGTAGGGAGAGTGTTTATATCACAGATTTTGTAAGTCTTAAAAATAATCAAATTAAGCATCAGCAAAAACTCCTATATAAAGCTGATTCCTTTTTAGAATTGAAAAGCTTCTTAAAGGAAAGCTACAAAGTTATCGGTCTAAATTACCCTAAGTTCCATAAAATGGACGATTTATGTAAGCTGGGTTTATTAGCTTCAGAAGTAATTTTGAAGGAAAAGGAGTTAAAAACTGATACTGCTATTGTACTCTCTAATGCATCCTCCAGCTTACAAACAGATTATAAACATCAAAATTCTTTGCAACAGCATGTGTCCCCGGCAGTATTTGTGTATACCCTGCCAAATATCATTTTGGGGGAAATTAGCATAAAGTATAGCTTAAAGAGTGAAAATGTTTTTTTTATTGAAGAAACTTTTAATGCAAAACTGCTAAATGATTACGCCCAGGTTTTATTACAGTCAGGCAAAGCCTCGAGCGTGGTTTGTGGCTGGATTAACTTGATAAATGATGAATATGATGTATTTTTGTGCCTTATTTCCAGGAAAGGGGAAATCCCTCTTTCTGTAGAAAATTTAGAGCAGTTATACCTTTTTGAAAATGAATGATTTACATACAGAATTGAAGTTAAGCATTATTGAACAATTGAATCTTGAAGAATTTTCGGTTGAAGATATAGATAATAATGATCCTCTATTTGGAGATGGGCTTGGTCTTGATTCTATTGATGCCTTAGAACTAATTGTACTACTTGAAAAGGATTACGGTATAAAGTTAACCGATCCTGATCAAGGAAAAGAAATATTTTCCTCCATTAATCAAATGGCCAGCTTTATTGAAGCTCATCGTACTAAATAATATATGGAGAAAGGAATTGCTATTACGGGAATGGGAATTATTTCGGCCCTGGGGGAAGGGGTAGAAACAAATTTGCAAGCCCTGTTATCTGGTAATACCGGACTTTCCTTTCCAGAGATATTAAATACCCGGCATAAGCATTTACCTGTTGGTGAGATAAAGCTTACTAACCCTGCCCTGGCAGCACAATTGGCTTTACCTGAATTACATAATTTTACCAGAGCAGCACTTTTAGGCGCAGTTGCCGTGAGAGAGGCTTTAAAAATGGCCGGATTGCAGGAAAATGATCTTCAACATACGGGATTCATTTCAGGTACCAGTGTTGGTGGGATCGATTTCACCGAAAGATATTATAAAGAATTTCAGCAAAAACCTGAATATAGAAAATTTATTCAGGCGCAGCATCCAGGATTTACGAGTACTCAAATAGCCGATCATTTTAGGTTGGGGGGATATAGAACTACTATTAGCACAGCATGTTCTTCATCAGCCAACGCTATTATGCTGGGGGCAAAACTTATTAAGCATGGAAAGTTAAAGCGGGTTGTAGTTGGGGGAACAGATTGTTTGTCTAAATTCACTCTTAACGGCTTTAATTCATTAATGATCTTATCTTCTGATTTTTGCAAACCTTTTGATGAAGACAGAAATGGGCTTAATTTGGGAGAAGGTGCAGGGTACCTGGTTTTAGAGGCTGATGATGTTTTAGATGGAAAACCAGTTTTAGCCAGAATCTCCGGGTATGCAAATGCAAATGATGCTTTTCATCAAACCGCTTCTTCAGAAAATGGAGAAGGTGCATTTCTTGCCATGAAAAATGCCATGATTTCTGCTAAATTAAACGCTTCGGAAATCAGTGCAGTTCATGCCCACGGTACTGCTACCAAGAATAATGATTTATCGGAAAGTACAGCATTAAACCGAGTTTTTGGAGATTCAGTCCCAGATTTTAGATCTACCAAAGCTTTTACCGGTCATACGCTGGCAGCGGCAGGAGGTTTGGAAGCAGTTTTTAGTATTTTATCTCTTCAAAATAATTTGACCTTTCCTAATTTAATCTTTGTTACGCCCATAAAGGAAACAGGATTAATACCTGTTGTTCATTTAAAGGAAAAAGTACTTACTCACGTGCTTTCCAATTCCTTTGGGTTTGGAGGGAATTGCAGCTCATTAATATTCAGCAAAAATGAGTAATAAGATCTATATAAATGGAATTTCAAGTATTTCAGCACAACCTCAGGAAGTATTCCTTGGTGTTGATCCCGTGGAATACTCAACTAATATTATTCCGGCTATTTCACCCGATTATAAAGCCTTTATTCCTGCTAGGTCCTTAAGAAGGATGTCTAAGGTAGTTAAAATGGGCATTAGTGCGGCAAGAACGGCCCTGTTAGATGCCAGTGTACCAATGCCAAATGCTATTATAACCGGCACAGGTGAAGGATGTAAACAGGATACAGAACTTTTTTTGGAGGCTTTATTAAGACAAGAAGAGGCACTTTTATCTCCTACGGCTTTTATTCAATCTACTCATAATACTGTGGGCGGACAAATTGCCTTATATTTGAAATGTACAGGCTATAATAGCACATATTCTCAGGTATCGGCATCAGTGGAAGCTGCACTTATAGACGGAATGATGCAGTTTTTGGAGCATCCGGAATATAAATCGGTTTTAGTAGGGGGAGTTGATGAAGTTTCTAAAACTATAAGTTCATTTCTTTATTTAGATAAACAATTAAAGCAGGAAGAGGTTTCTAACTTACAGCTTTTTAAAGAACATTCAGAAGGAAGCATTACTTCTGAAGGGGCTCACTTCTTTAGCCTTTCTTCAGAAAGATCGTCAAGCACGTATGCAACGCTGCAAGCTGTAACGGTGTTCCAAGCTAGTAACGCTGAAGCTGTGGAAGCTGAAATGATTCAATTTTTAGTTGATAACGAGATGCCCGTAGCCAAATTAGATCTCGTAATTTTGGGAAATAATGGTGATTCAAGATTCGATTATTTCTATGCACATCTTCAGGAAGAAGTTTTAAATGAAACTGCTCAAATTGCGTATAAACATTTGGTGGGCGACTACAATACTGTTTCAGGATATGCCCTTTGGCTGGCATGCTCCATTTTCAGAATGGGCAAAACATCCTCCATTTTCAAATTGAATAAGAAGGAGGTACAATCTCCAAAATCCATCTTAATTTACAATCAGTATCTTGGTAGAGATCATTCTTTTATATTATTAAAATCCATTTGAAAATTCGCTTTCTTCATATAATAATGCTGGCTATCTTAATATTAGGAGGTATTGGTGCATATTTCTATTTTATTTTATTTTGGCTGATTTTAGGTGTGGCCGTAGGATATACCACTTTTTTACTTTTGGTTTCCTCTAATATTCAGTTCAATTTTTTTGTGAACGCATATCATAATAATCCCGAAGTTTCGCAAAGACAGGTTGCTATAACATTTGATGATGGTCCTGTAGAAAACACCTTGAAGATTCTTGAGGTATTAAAAAAATATGATGTAAAAGCTTCTTTCTTTTGCATAGGAAAGAATATTGAAGCGAATCCCCATATTTTTAATAAAATACTCGAAGAAGGCCATTTTATTGGAAATCATACCTTTTCTCACACTAAGAAAATGGGATTTCTATCAAGAAATAAAATTATTCAGGAAATCCAGGAATGTGATAAGACAGCATTTAATGTGGGTGGGATTAAGCCAAATACATTTAGGCCTCCCTTCGGAATTATTAATCCGAAGATTAAAGCCGCTTTAGAGGTAACTGGTCATAAAGTTATAGGATGGAATCTTAGATCTTATGATACCATCGTGCGTTCTGAAAAATTAATTTTAAATAGAATCACATCTCGCATAAAGCCTGGAGATGTTGTTTTATTACACGACAGGAAAGAGCACACCGTGGTTATATTGGAACAGTTGTTGATATTCTTGCAAACCAACGATTTTACAGCTTGTAGAGTCGATAATCTATTTAAAATCGATGCGTATACTTAAGGTTTTATTACTGTTTATTTCCATAACAGGTTTCGCTCAGGAAGCTCATCTTCCTGAAGTTGAAATTACCGAATTCAAAGAAAAGGTTGCTCATAGAGCAGAGAATTTAGAAACTTTGTCGAGTGACTTTGTACAAACAAAGTATATGGAACTTATGGAAGAGGCTGTAAGCAGTAGTGGAAAATTATATTATAAATCGCCTAATATTTTGAAATGGGAATATGCAACGCCTTACAGTTTTAAATTGCTTTTCAAGGAGGGTAAACTCTACATCAATGATGATGGGGATAAGAGCGTTACCAATTTAAACTCTAATAAATTATTCGAAAAACTGATCACTTTAATCTCTGGTAGCATTAACGGAAAACTGTTAGAAGATAAACAGAATTTTGAAATTACCTATTCCAAAATTGGTAACCTGGTAACTGCGCGTATAGTTCCCAAAGACGAAAATTTAAGGCAGATGTTCAATCAGATCATTTTAGTGTTTAATCAGGAATATCTAGTGAACTCGGTTAAATTGATGGAAGAATCTGGAGATTATACCAAGATCGTGTTTAAAAATTCGAGGTTAAATTTAAAGTTGGTAGATTCATTATTTGAAAATTAGGCCTTTTTCAGGCTGATGTAACATCAAAACGAATATTCTCCCTATTTTAGTGGCAGATAAATTCAACCTATGCTTTTAAAAGATTTTTATACCGTTAAAAATTCTATCCAACAAGATGGAGAATATATCACTCAACTTCAAATTAATAAAGAGCACAAATTGTATAAAGGTCATTTTCCGGAAAGACCTGTAACTGCCGGAGTCATTCTTATGCAGCTTTTTAAAGAAGAGGCCGAACGCATCACGGGACACCAGCTTCAGTTATCCAAAGCCAATAACATTAAATTCATGGTTGTTGTAGATCCAGATGTAAGTGAAGATTTTGTTTTACATTCTACTATTGAAATAGATGGCGATAGGGTTAAGTTAAAAGGTTTTGCCAAGCATAATGAGGCTGTAGCCATAAAAATCAATACTTTATACAAAATTACCTCTTAAAGAAATACCGGGCTTCTTTAGATTGTGTTGGTCCGGATATAAGTAATACTTTTGCAGCAAAAGTTAAAGTTATCTTGAACAGTTCTCCAATATACCAGTCTAGGTTCGATGCTTTAAAGTGTTGTATCATTATTCCTACCTACAATAATGAACAAAGCTTAGGGACGGTAATAGAAAATCTATTGGCGTATTCGCATAATCTTATTATTATAAATGATGGTTCTACCGATGGCACTAAGGAAATTCTTACTCTTTTCTCACAAGCTCATATAATTCATTTATCAGAAAATAGGGGGAAAGGTACAGCTTTGAAAACCGGATTTGAAGCTGCAGAGAAATTAGGTTTTGAATATGCTATAAGTATAGATTCTGATGGGCAGCATTACCCGGATGACCTTGATGTTTTTTTAACTCATTTAGAGAGAAAAGCGCCATCACATCCAGAAATACTACTTGTGGGAGATAGAAATATGGGAGGAGATGGTATTCCGGGGAAGAGTACTAAAGGCAACAGGTTTTCTAATTTTTGGTACCTAGTAGTTACCGGATCTCAATTGCATGATACCCAAAGTGGATACAGGCTTTATCCAATTAAAGTAGTTAACCAGATAAAGCTATATACCCGTAAATTCGAACTCGAAATAGAGGTTATTGTAAAGGCTTCCTGGAGAAATGTAGAAGTTAAGAATGTTCCTATAAAAGTACTATATCCTGAAAACCGAGTAACGCATTTTAGGCCATTCATGGATATAACACGAATCGTTCTCCTTTATATGTGGTTTGTCTTGGTAAGCTTCTTTTACATTCATCCAAGAAATAAATATCAGGATTTTAAAGAAAAAGGGTTTAAACGATTTTGGAATGAAGATATTCTAAGAAGTCAAGAACCCCCACATAAAAAAGCTGCCGCTATTGCATTAGGCATCTTTGTTGGAATCTCACCCTTATGGGGACTTCACACTATGATGGTATTTTTACTTGCCGCTGTTTTTAAAGTGAATAAAGTAATTGCTTTCTTGTTTAGTAACATTAGCATTCCGCCATTTATTCCCTTTATTATATATGGTAGTTACCAGATGGGTTCGGTTATATTGGGTAAAGGCGTTTCATGGAGTATGCGTTTAGCCGATTTTAATTCTACCGAGAAAATTGTAGAAGGCTTAGGACAGTATATTATTGGAAGTATTTCATTGGCAATTGTTGTTTCACTTAGCGTTTGGATCATCTTTTATTTTTTATTTTCGATGTCTGAACAGAAACAAATGGTTAAACCATAAATGCAAAAACTTCATCACTTTATTAAGCAATATAGAATTCTGTCTATAATTATTGGACTTATCTTCTTAACCGGAGTTAGCATTTTAGCTTCACGAATCTCCCTGGAAGAAGATGTAACTGGATTAATTCCTTCAGGAGAAAAACAAAATACTCTAAAGAAGGTACTGGCTCAAACGCAGTTTAGCGATAAAATTATTTTTACGGTTTCTTCCACGTCAGCAAAGAATAATCCTGAAGCGCTTACGGCTTATGCTACCCGTTTAATAGACTCAATCCATCGCCAACTTCCTAATTATATAAAAGATATCCAGGGCAAAGTGCCTGAGGAAAGCATTTTAGAAGTATATGATTTTGTGTACAATAATCTTCCTTTATTTTTAAATGAAAATGATTATAAGCTCATTGAAGACAGGTTACAACAGGATAGTATACAGGATCGGTTAGAAACCGGTTATAAAAGTTTGATCTCTCCAACAGGCTTTGTAACTAAAAGATATGTTTTTAAAGATCCACTTTCTTTAACAGCCTTAGGACTGAACAAGTTGGAAGAATTAAGTGTGGGTGACGATTTTCAGCTTTATAATAATTATCTGCTTACCAAAGACAAGCAACATTTACTATTATTTCTATCGCCTAAATATTCTGCTTCTGAAACAGAGGAGAATGGAGTGCTTGTACAGGAGCTTCGAAGAATTAAACAGGAACTCAATGAAAATATACCGGGAGTAAAGGGGGAGTTTTTTGGTGGTTTGCTATATGCAGTGGCAAATGCCAATCAAATAAAAAAAGATATTCGTTTGACGTTGGGAATTGCCAGTAGTATTTTATTACTGCTTCTCATCTTTTATTATAAAAGGGTTTATGTGCCTTTATTGCTATTTATACCCAGTATTATTGGTGGGGTGACTGCAATAGCTTTTTTATTCTTATTCAAAGGAACAATTTCAGCAATTTCTATTGGGATCGGTGCTATTTTGCTGGGAATTAGCATAGATTATGCTTTACACATCTTAACCCATTACAGGAATAATAACAATATTACCACTTTGTATAAGGATGTTACCGGTCCTGTACTTATGAGCAGTACTACAACTGCAATCGCTTTTTTATGCCTTTTATTTGTGAAAAGTGATGCGTTAAATGATCTGGGAATATTTGCTGCGCTAAGTGTATTGGTTGCCTCGGGTTTGGCTCTTATCTTAATTCCTCAGCTATATAAAGTACCTAAGGTTAATCTTCAACAAGGTTCCAATTTTATCGACCGGTTAGCAGCTGTTCAATTTCATAAGAACAAGTACCTGGTAGGTGCAATATTTGTTATTTTTCTAATATGTTTTTTCTTTTTCACTAAGGTCAAATTCAATAACGATCTTTCAGCCATTAATTACCAACCCGAAGAGATACTTAAAATTGAAAATGATGTACTTAAAATAGCGGGGAAAGCCGGGAAATCGGTGTATTTGGTTAGTTATGGTACTACTGTTGACGAGGCTTTAGAGCATAATAATAAGCTCTATCATAGACTGAATACTTTAGAGAAATTGGGGGGGATAGATAACTTTAGCAGTATTGGAGGGGTTGTGCTTTCAACAAAATCACAGCTAGAGAAAATTGAACGTTGGGAGGAATTCTGGAATCCGGAAAGAGTTAAAAAACTTGAAAATGATCTTATAGAGAAATCTAAAGAGTACAGGTTTAAATCAACGAGTTTTAATGCCTTTTATACATTGCTGCACACTAATTTTGAACCAATAGCGCTTTTGGATTATAAGAATACCAGTACGCTGTATTTAGATGATTTTATTTCTTCAAGTAAAAATTTTGCCACTGTTACTACCTCTGTGGAAATAGAAGAGACCATGCTGGACAATTTTATAGCACAATTCCCAAAAGAATCCAATCTAGTAGTGGTTGACAGGAAACAGATAAACCAGAATTTCCTGGGGAATTTGAAGAATGATTTTAACAATTTGGTAGCTTATTCTATCATTGCGGTATTCCTGGTGCTGATGCTTTTTTACAGGTCTTTAGAAGTAAGTTTGCTAACCCTGTTACCTATTGCTATAACCTGGGTGATCGCATTGGGAATTATGGCCATGTTGGGAATTGAATTCAACATTTTGAATATAATTATTTCAACGTTCATTTTTGGATTGGGGCTGGATTACAGCATTTTTATTACCAATGCTTTTTTAAAGGAATACGAATTAGGAGAAAAGGTATTAGGAATTTATAGAACATCCATATTGCTTTCTGTTTGTACTACCTTGTTGGGTATTGGAGCGTTGTTTTTTGCCAAACACCCCGCTTTACGATCTATTTCGGTAATTTCAATTATAGGAGTATTATCTGCGTTATTAGTGGCTTTTGTTATACAGGGTTATATATTTGATCGTTTATTTATAATAAGAATGAAATCAGGGAAATCAGCCTTTAACTTTATGTCGGTTCTTACCAAAGCAACTAAGAAAGATCGGCTGTATTTTAAAAGAGCCATCTATGATAATTACAGGTATAAAAAGGTATATCCTGTTATAAAAAAGGAAATGGAACTTCAAAAAGAGCGATACCTGAAGATATCGGAGCATATTGAAGAAACCGACCAAATACTCCATTTTTATTCAGGTTTTGGAGTATTGCCTATTTATTTGAGTTATAAAAAACCTAAGGCAAAAATACATGGAATTGAACCCGAGTTGTCTAAACTTAAAATAGCCGAAAATTGTTTTGCCAGTAGATTGCATAGTCTAACATATTCTGAAGAAATTCCTATGCATCCTACAAATTATAATATTTTCATTATCTCACAAATCCCTTTATTCAACTTAGAGAATGAGATGAATGAGCTAATTGCAAAACAGGCAAAGACGGTTATTATTTTAGATAGTAATTATGCTTACCGATGGATTCTCGACCTAAATTACGAGATTAGTTATAGGCAAAATGAAGTTGTAATACTTACTAAAATGGATTGAAGTACTTATGAGAAAGATCTATTTTAAATTTATAGTCGTTTTTTTGATTAGCCTTACAATTTTAGCTTGTGGTGGTAGTAAATCTGTTGGAGAACTTCCTGATATAAGCGATATCTCGAAAATAGATACTCTTCGAATCAAGCATAACGATTCCTCCTATAGTATTGGAAAAAACACGCTAAACAAAAATAAATACGGGATTTGGGAACTTTATGTGGAAGGAGATGCTTTAGAACGAGGCATGGTAAACGGGAGTCTCACCAGAGAACTTATGGATAAGCAGGAAGTGGCCTTCATGAATAAACTTGAATCTATGGTTCCTTCAAAAACTTATCAAAAATTTCTGAGTAAACTGATTGCATACTTCAACAGGAAAATCGATTCTCATATTACAACCGAATACAAACAGGAAATTTTCGGTATTTCAAGATTCACTCTTAGAAAGTATGATACTTTTGCCCCGGCTTACAAAAGAGCACTTTATTTACACGGTGCTCACGATATTGGCCACGCTTTACAGGATTTAATGCTCGTGGGTTGTACATCTTTCGCTGCATGGGATAATAAAACTGCGAATGGGCAACTTCTTGTTGGTAGAAATTTTGATTTTTATGCGGGGGACGAGTTTTCTAAAGAAAAAATCGTTGCTTTTTTTAACCCCAGCAAAGGACATAAATTCATGATCTATACCTGGGGAGGATTTGTAGGGGCTGTAAGTGGTATGAACGAATTCGGACTTACAGTTACTTTAAATGCCGGGAAATCTAAGATTCCTTTAGTAGCCAAAACACCAATATCTTTAGTTGCAAGAGAAATATTACAATATGCCACTACTACACAACAGGCTATTGAAATTGCTGCTAAGCGAGAGGTCTTTGTTTCTGAATCTATTATGGTGGGAAGTGCCAAGGAAAATAAAGCTATTTTAATAGAGGTTTCCCCTTCGAATTTTGGAGTTTTCGAAGTTGAAAACTCTAATCAATTGATATGCAGTAATCAATTTCAAAGTGAAGAATATACTTTCGATAAAAGAAATTTAGAAACCATCACCCAAAGTCATACTGCTTATAGATTCAAGAAGATGCAGGAATTGGTTTCTCAGACTAATAAACTAACCCCTGAAAAAGCTGTGGATATTTTAAGAAATAGACAAGGGCTTGATGGGATCAAACTAGGTATGGGAAATGAAAAAGCTATTAATCAGCTGTTAGCCCATCATGGAATTGTTTTCCAGCCTCAAGAGCGAAAAGTGTGGATTTCTGCTAACCCATATCAATTAGGGGCTTTTATAGCTTACGATCTGGATGAAGTTTTTGAAAGATTTGAAAAGGATAATGTTAGAGGTTCGGTAGCAAATTTTGAAGAGGTTATTGGAGAAGATCCTTTTATGCGTACGGAACAGTTTCACAATTATGAGGAATATCGGAAACTGAAACTCAAGGTAGTCGAAGGGCTTAAAAAGGGAACAAATTTATCAGAGCAGGAAATTCTAAGGTTAAGTCACTTAAACCCTAATTATTGGGAGGCATATTCGCTTGCAGGATTATATTATTTTCAGAAAAAGGAATATAAAAAGGCGATTATTAATTTTAAGCAGGCCAAAAGGAGGGAAGTTACTACCTTACCCGATGTTAAGTATTTAGATAAAATGACAGCCAAAGCCTATAGAAAATTATAACATTTCATGACTCCATTATATACCGAATCCCTTTCCAAGATTAAGCAAAAACAATGGCTAGAAGTACAAAAACAACTTTTGTACCTTCAGAAAAAATCAGCTTTTTATCAAGGGCTTTTTAAGGAAGGGTCTATTGACGTAAGTAAAATTACTTCTCTGCAGGAATTCAGAAACATTCCGCTAACTACGAAAGAGGATTTGCAAGAAAGGAATAGCGACTTTATTTGTGTGCCAAATAGAGATATTATAGATTATGTGACCACTTCAGGCACCTTGGGTAGTCCGGTGAGTTTTGCTTTAAATGAAGCCGATTTACAGCGGTTGGCCAGCAATGAGATGCAATCTTTTGAAATGGTTGGGCTAACAAAAGAGGATATTGTGCAAATCACTACAACATTGGATAGACGTTTTATGGCGGGTATGGCCTATTTTCTTGGCTTGCGAAAGCTTGGCGCAGGGATTGTGCGCACTGGAAGCGGACTACCACAAATGCAATGGGATTCTATTCAAAGATTTAAGCCAAGTTACCTGGTAGCTGTTCCTTCATTTTTACTGAAGCTGACAGACTACGCACTTGCAAATAATATCGATTTTAGAAATTCTTCAGTAAAAGCTGCAGTTTGTATAGGTGAACCAGTTCGCACAGCAGACCATAAGCTTAATGCTTTGGGGCAAAAAATAAACGATGTCTGGGGAATTGAATTATTCTCAACCTACGCTTCTACAGAAATGGCAACAGCCTTTACAGAATGTAAAGGCCATAAAGGGAATCATATTCAAACAGATCTTATTTATACCGAAGTTTTAAAGGATGATGGTATACCTGTTAAAGAAGGTGAAATAGGGGAATTGGTAATTACGAATTTGCAAGTTGAAACTATGCCGTTACTAAGATTTGCCACGGGGGATATGGTTAGCTATACCGAGGAAATTTGTCAATGCGGAAGAAACACGCCTCGTTTAAGTGCGGTTATAGGTAGAAAGAAACAAATGATAAAATATAAAGGGACAAGCCTTTATCCGCAGCATATTATAGAAACATTAAATGCCTTTAATGAAATTTCAAACTTTGTAATTGAAGCGCATACCAATAGTTTGAACACTGATATACTTGTTGTAAAAGTCCCTGCGAATTTGAGTGATAACCAAATTACTGAGTTAAAACATCATTTTAAATCCCAACTTCGGGTAATTCCTGAAATAATTGTTGTTCCTGAAGATGAACTTTTAAAACTGAAATTCCCTACGGAAGCTCGTAAACCTCAAATTTTTATAGATTATCGTTAATCTTCTTAGGCCTTTGTGCCTAAAATCACGATCTTTTGATCGTTTAAATTAGTGGTGAAAAATAGATAATCACTCCCACCATCATTTATTTTCAGCTCCTTTCTTAGCTCGGCTACAGATCGAGGAAAGTTTCTAGTAGTAATATTTGCTTTTTTAAACTTAAAGCGTTTCTTCAAAATTTTCTTATTGTAATTCAGAATATCTGTAATTACAAAGGCTCTCCCCGGAAATGCTTTTATTTCTTCTGAGGTGTATAGATGAGAATTGGGATGTAGTTTAAAGGTACCGGTTTTAATGGCTAATTCTCTAAACATTCCGCTTTTCATGATAGCCGGATTTGGCTCATATAGATATTTTTGAGGTGCACTAAGAGGAAGATCACTTTGATGCTGACTATAATATGTTTCAAACACCTGTGTTTCCTTCTTTTGAAAATCGATCGTTTTGATTTTTATCTTTGAAGACGCTTTTTTATTCAGTAGCCATACTAACTCCTTAACATCTTGATTAACTGCAACAATATGAATTTCATTTACATACTTTAGCTCGTTGATACCCGATTTGATATCCAATAATGGAGAGGTTTTTACCATTATATTAGTAGCTTTCCTAAAAAAAAGAAAGAGAAGTTCAGGAACATTCGGCGTGCATTGCTCAAGTAGAAACACCTTCCCGCCATAATCATCCCGCCTTGAAGGATCTATATATATCCAATCAAAAGGAGGTTCTATTTCTTTTAAAATTTCAATACTATCCCCGGTTTTACAGGTGATATTTGTGGCACCTAATTCTTCAAAGTTGTATGCTGCAATTGCCGAAAGTTCAGGGTTCATTTCACAATGAATGACTTCTTTCACCTGTTTAGAAAAAAAATAAGAATCTATACCAAAGCCACCTGTCAGGTCTATTAGCTTATCTCCTTCGACTAAGGAAGCTTTATAGTTTGCAGTGATCTCGGAGGAAGTTTGCTCTAAATTCAAATTTGGAGGATAGAGAATATTTACATTCTTAAACCAGGTGGGGAGTTTCGATTTCGCTCTTTTTAATCCTGAAATTTGAGTAGCGAGCTCTTGAATACTTACTTCAGGAAATGGACTCCCTTTCAAAATTAATGCTGAAAGATCTACATTTAAATTCTCTGAAATGAATTTTTGAACCTGTTTATTTAAAAGGGCTTTATTCAAGCTAGTAGTATTTTAAAGATCTCGGGTAAGCCTTTTTACGATCTTATATTCACTTAAAGATTCTTTCGCAATAACCTTTAGGGCTGTATAAAATGGAATAGCTACCACCATACCCAATACGCCAAAAATAAGACCGGCAATAAGAATGATCAGGAAAATTTCCAATGGGTGGGAGCGGACGCTGGCACCAAATATTAGGGGCTGACTTATAAAATTGTCTATTAATTGAGAAATTCCATAACCTAACATTACAAAAAGCAATTTAGGCACAATAATATCCTGAAAATCGGCTCCTAAATTACTGGAGATTACAAAAAGAGCCATTAAAGCTCCTGCGAAAATAGGTCCTAAATAAGGAACCAAATTTAAAAATGCACAAATAAAGGCTATTGCCACCGGGTTGTTTACTTCAAAGATGCTCAGTAATAATACATATAGAATAAACAACACGGTTACCTGCATAGTAAGCCCTACAAAATATCTTGACAGCAATATTTTAATCTTATTGAACACCCTCTGAAACTTATCTTCTTCTCCTTTATTGGCAAAAACCAGAATACTATTTAGCATTAACTTACTATCCTTAAGAAGGAAGAATGAAATGAATATAATGGAAAAAACGGCAATTAATGTAGCCCCAAGAATACCGAAAACACTGTTCAAAAATTTAGGAACGAGGTTGATATCAAAACTTTGAACGAACTCACTTTGCTTCAGGCTTTCCATTATGTTGATATCTTTAACTCCCAGATAATCATTTATTTGAGAGTTCATTTCGTTGATATCACTTTTGAAAGCTTCAATATCTATTTGGCCAAGATGATGACTTTGCTCAATAACGATGGGTACAAAAACCAGTATAATCCCTATAAACACACATAGCACTAAAAGAAGTACCATTACTACTGCAATTTGATTGGGAATATGAAAGCGGGATCTTAAAAATATAACCACGGGCCTCCCAATAAGCGAGATCACCCCTGCCACAGCGATATATACCAATACCGATTGTATTTGATATAAAAAGAAGAGTAGGAGGATAATTGCCACTATTATTCCAATAGCTCGTAAAATTCCGTAAGAAAATGTCTTTGCGTTCACGTGGTAAAGATATTATTTCTCTTCAAAGGAAGGTAAAGTTTTTGTGATTTCATAAAGTGCGATTCCCGCTGCCTGTGAAACGTTCATGCTGCTGTTCTTTCCAAACATAGGAATATGGATTTGGGTATCGGTTAAGTTTAAAACGTCCTCGCTTATTCCAAATTTTTCATTTCCAAGAATTAAAACGATCTTATCTTCATTCTGAAAGGCTGCATCACCTAGCGGAATGCTATGGGAAGTGATCTCTAATCCATATATCTTATACTCCTTTTGCTTTAGCTGAAGTATGATCTCTGAAGCTTCTTCATGATGTTCAAAATTTACAACTTGATAAGTACCGCGAGCAGTTCTTTTTAATCGATTACTCTGTATGTTTATTGGGGTCCCCGTGAAAATTATCTTTTCTATATTAAAGGCATCGGCTAGACGGAACAAACTTCCAATATTGGCATCGCCCATTAAATTATCGGTCAGGATAATTAATGGGAATTTCTTTGAGGTCAGGGTATGTTCTTCGTGAGTTAGTTGTTTGCTCAATGTTCAAATGCGTATTTAATTATGTTCGCTCCCATTTGTAATGCTTTTGTGCGAACTTCTGGTATATCATTATGCACAGCAGGGTCTTCCCAACCATCGCCCAGATCACTTTCAAAAGTAAAAATAAGGATGAGTCTATCTTTATCAAATATTCCAAAAGCCTGTGGGGCTAAACCGTCGTGTTCATGTATTTTTGGCAAACCATTTGGAAAGGCAAAAGCAGCACTAAAAATGGGATGGGAAGCCGGAATTTCTTCTAATTCCTTATAGGGAAAGATTTTTTTAATTTCCTTTCGTATATAATTATTCATCCCGTAGTTATCATCTATATGGAGAAAACCACCACTTAACAAATACTTCCTTAGGTTCTCTGCTTCCAAATCGCTTAAAAAAACATTTCCATGCCCCGTCATATGTATAAATGGATATTGAAAAAGATCTTCGTTATCAGGAGTTACGGTTACAGGTTGCTCTTTTATGTTAGTATGAATATTCTGGTTGCAATATTTAATTAAATTAGGCAGTGAAGTTGGATTCGAATACCAATCGCCACCTCCCTGATACTTCAGAAGTGCAATTTCCTGGGCATGTATAGCACTAAAACTAAACAGGAAACAGAGAAAAACTGTAAATCGAAGTGTCATAATTCAATTTTTTAATTAATCTTCATTCATAATGGCCGCAGTGTGGCAAGCAACAATTGCTGCAGTTTCTGTACGCAACCTGCTTTCTCCCAAACTAACAGGTTTCCAGTTATTTTTAAGAGCAAGTTTAATTTCTTCTAAAGAGAAATCTCCTTCGGGTCCAATAAGAATGGTTGTTTTATTGCCGGGTTTAAGGAGGCTTTTTAAGGATTTCTTCTCTTTTCCTTCCTCACAATGGGCAATAAATTTATCTCCGTCAATTTCAGTAGTTAAAAAATCTTCAGCCTTAATGGGTTCATTCAATTTTGGCAGACTTAAATGAAGCGATTGTTTCATGGCGCTTTGTAGAACGCGTTCGAACCTATTGGTTTTTACAATTTTGCGCTCGCTATGGTCACAAATAATGGGGGTAATTTCCTGAACTCCTATTTCTGTAGCTTTTTCTAAGAACCATTCATACCTGTCGTTCATCTTTGTAGGGGCCACAACCATGTGCAAATAATAGCTTTTAGTTTGCTCTTTTTGAACTTCAAGTACTTTTGCAACACATTGTTTTGCTCCAATTAAAATAAGTTCTGTTCTAAAAAGCAATCCTTTTCCATTAGTTACGTTAAGCAGATCCCCCTCTTTTTTACGAAGTACTTTTACAATATGTTTGCTTTCTTCTGAAGGAAAAACAATTTGATTATCGGCTTCATCGATGTTTGGGTGGAAAAATAATTGCATAATTATAGAGAATAACGTGCTTGTGCGGTTACTGAAAAATCTGAAAAATCTTTGTTCAAGTATTTATAATACCCAACAATTCCTATCATCGCTGCATTATCGGTAGTATACTCAAATTTGGGAACATAGGTTTTCCAGCCAAATTTATTCTCACCTGCTTTAAGGGCTTCTCGAATACCACTATTAGCCGAGACACCTCCGCCTATTGCTATTTGAGTAATTCCGGTTTGAGCTACAGCCTTTTTTAACTTATCTATTAAAATTCCTACAATGGTATACTGAATGGAAGCACAGATATCTTCCAGGTTTTCCTTTATAAACTCCGGATTTTCTTTTACTTCCTTTTGAATGAAATAAAGAACTGCAGTTTTCAATCCGCTGAAGCTGAAATCTAATCCGCCAACTTTAGGCTTGGTGAATTTAAAGGCTTTGGAATTTCCTAGCTTGGCATACTTGTCGATTAAAGGGCCGCCCGGATACGGTAATCCTAATATTTTTGCACTTTTATCAAAAGCTTCACCTACAGCATCATCAATGGTTTGACCTATAACTTCCATTTCAAAATGCCCCGTAACCTTTACAATTTGTGTATGTCCACCACTAATGGTTAATGCAAGAAAAGGAAATTCCGGTTTATCGAAATTCTCTTCATCTATAAAATGCGCTAATATATGAGCCTGCATGTGATTAACCTCAATTAAAGGGATGTCTAATCCCATTGCTAATGACTTTGCAAAAGAGGTTCCTACAAGTAAAGACCCCATTAATCCGGGTCCTTTGGTAAATGCAATTGCAGATAAGTCTTTTTTGTCGATATTTGCTTCAGCTATAGCCTGGTGAATAACCGGAACTATATTTTGCTGATGGGCTCGGGAAGCAAGCTCGGGAACCACGCCTCCATATTTTTTATGGACCTCTTGTGTTGCTACAATATTGGATAATAATGTATCGTTTTGTAATACGGCTGCTGCTGTATCATCACAGGAAGATTCAATTGCTAAAATGTATATATTTTGGGAAGCCATTAAGAAAAGTGGGGCATATAAATTGTTAATATTGTTTACAAAGTTAAAACATAAAAGCATATCAAAAAATTCTGGAAAATACTAATTAGAACAGTTGTTGCACTGCTTTTGTTTTTTGTGTTTTTATTGATTTTATTTTCCATCCCTGCCGTACAGACTTCGGTGGCAAAAAGATTAACAAATTCCATTCAAATGAATTCAGATGTAAACGTATCTGTAGGGAGAGTGAGTCTTTCATATTTCGGAAAAGTAAAACTGAACGAAGTCTATGTAGAAGATCATCATCAGGACACTTTATTGAATATTGAGGAATTAAGGACCTCCATACTTGGAATAAGCAATCTGGTTGCTGGAAATCCCAGAATAGGAAATACTACGGCCAAAGGTTTCACACTTAAAATGAGACGCTACAAAGGTGAAGATTCTGATAATTTGAGCGTATTGCTTGAAAAGCTGAAAACAGAACCTACAGGAGAGACAAAACCTTTTGAACTTGTGGTATCGGATATCTTAATCCAGGATGGGTATTATAGCTTTATTGATGAAAACAATACCTACCCTGAAATTGTTATTCTTGATAATCTAACACTGAAAGCCGAGCAATTAAAGGTTGTCGACGATAGGTTTACGGTAAATATAAATACCTTACAAGCCAATGAAGGGAGAGGTTTAACAATAGATAATTTAAGTACAGATTTTTCTTATTCTCCATCGCAAATGTTATTGAAGGAATTTGCGCTTAAAACTTCCAATTCTACCTTAAATGGAGATATAAGCTTTAACTACGAGTTAGAAGATTTTTCCGATTTTTTAAATAAAGTTAAGGTGGAAGCTCAATTCAACGAGTCCAGTATTTCCAGTAACGATCTAAAGTGTTTTTACCAGCCCTTCGGGAGAAATCAAAAAATCAACATAGCAACCCATTTTAAAGGGACCTTAAATAATTTTTACCTGGAAAATCTTCGGCTTGATGGAATGGATAGAAGTAGTGTATATGGAAAAGTGAACATTGTGAATGCATTCTCTAATGAGGCGAATAGCTTTAAGCTTTCTGGAGATTTTGATAATTTAACCACAAATTATTACGACCTTATAAATTTACTTCCAACCGATCTTAAAGAGATCCTACCCATAACGCTTCAAGAATTTGGAAGTCTTAAACTTCAAGGAACCACAGTTGTTACAAGAAATACTTTAGATGCCAATGTGTTTATTAACACTCAATTGGGTAGTGCGAAGGCAGATGTGATAATGGGAGATTTGGGAGATAAACTCTCCACTACCTATAAAGGGAATTTAGTTTTCGATAATTTTAACATAGGCAAATTGTTGGATAATAAAGACTTGGGGAAAACAAGCTTAAACCTTAATATAGACGGGAAAGGCTTCACTCCTGAAAGTCTTGATACCAAAGTAAGAGGTAGGATTTCCCGACTAAATTTTAATAAATACACCTATTCTGATATCAGAATTCTCGGGACTTTAAAGAATTCTATTTACAACGGGAACTTTATCTCTAACGATCCTAATTTTAAATTAGAATTTAACGGGCTGGTAGACTTGTCTCAAAAAGTAGATCTCTACGATTTTGAAGCATCTGTTACCTACGCCGATCTTCATAAACTTAATTTTATTACCCGGGATACCATCTCCGTTTTTAAGGGAGATATTATCATGAATATGCAAGGGAATAACATAGATAATGTATATGGAAATATTCTGTTAATGAACACTTCCTACCAAAATCAAAATGATCTTTATTATTTTGATGATCTTAATGTTACCTCCAGTTTTGATACAGAAGGAATAAGAACCATTGCGGTAACTTCTCCCGATGTTATAAATGGGAAGGTTTCAGGAACTTTTAAAGTATCAGAAGTTGGCTCTTTAATAGAAAATTCTATAGGAAGTATTTATACTAACTACCGCCCAAATACCATTACAAATAATCAGTACATGGAATTTGATTTCGACATCTATAATAAGATTGTTGAAGTTTTTTACCCTGAAATTACCCTTGCACCAAATACTTTCATTCGCGGGCGGGTAGAATCGGATGAATCTGAATTTAGATTAACCTTCAAATCTCCTAAAATTGAAGCTTTTGGGAATATGATGAAGGATATCAATATACAGGTTGATAATACAAACCCTATTTATAACACTTTCGTGGAAGCCGATAGTGTGGCTACTAAGTATTTTAACTTTTCCGAATTTAGCCTTATTAATGTAACCTTGCGCGATACGTTATTTATACGCTCTGAATTTCAGGGAGGTAAGAATAATTCAGATGTTTTCAACCTTAACTTATATCATACCATCAACGCTCAAAATAAATCGGTTGTTGGTATTCAGCGTTCTGATGTAAAGTTTAAGGATAATCTCTGGTTTTTAAATGAAGAAGGAAATAAGAACAACCGGGTTATCTTCAGCAATAATTTTAGTGAGATTGATGTAGATTCTTTGGTGCTGAGTCATGAAAACGAAATGATACGTTTAAGCGGGAAATTGAAAGATACTACCTATAAAAATTTCAGGGTTGAATTTGAAAATGTAGATATTGGAAAGATCACCCCCGAAATTGATAGTTTGGATCTTGCCGGGACTCTAAATGGAAAACTTCATTTATTACAAGAGAAAGGTACTTATTATCCCAATACGGGACTTACAATAGATGGGCTTACCATTAACGATAATATCTTAGGTAAACTGGATATTAAGGTAGACGGAAATGGAGATCTTACGTACTATAATATTGATGCTACCCTTAGAAATGACGGCTTCGAATCTTTAAATGCAAAAGGAGGGATCAATACCGATGGGGAAAATCCTACTATCGATATGTACGTAGCACTCCGGCAGTTTAATATGGCGGCCTTTAGCCCTTTAGGCGGGGAAGCAATAGACAACATTCGAGGGTTCGCATCGGGGGACGCAAAAGTTACAGGCAGCTATAAAAATCCTGATATCGCAGGGAAACTAGAATTAGAAAAGGCAGGTCTAAGGATTCCATATCTCAATATAGATTTTGATTTTAAAGATAATGCTGAAGTTGATCTTACCGAGCAGAAATTCAACTTCAAAGATATCGATATTGTAGACACCAAGTATAAAACCACTGGGGTGTTAGATGGTACTATTTCTCATAAGAATTTTAAAGAATGGTTTTTAGATCTGGATGTTTCAAGTGATAGATTAGTGGTTTTGGATACCGAAGCTGAAGTGGACGCCTTGTACTACGGGACTGCTTTTATAGACGGATTTGCAAGCATTAAGGGACCTACAGATGAATTGGTGATCGATGTGAATGCTAGTACCGAAAAAGGAACCATCTTTAAAATTCCTTTAAGTGATACCGAATCTATTGGAGATAATTCCTATATCCACTTTCTAAGTCCTGAGGAGAAAGCAGCGCGTCTCGCTGGGGAAGCCATCGTATTGCCTGAAATTAAAGGTTTAGAGCTCAATTTCGACCTCGATATCACGAACGATGCAGAAGTGGAAGTGGTAGTAGATCAAACCAGCGGAAGTACTTTGAGAGGGAAAGGAGCAGGTAACCTGCTTATTGAAATTAATACGAAGGGTAAATTCAATATGTGGGGAGATTTTGTGGTTTACCAAGGGGTTTACAACTTCAAATATGCCGGATTGGTTCAAAAAGTATTTCAGGTGCGCTCTGGAAGCAGTATTAACTGGGATGGAAATCCAACTCAGGCCGAACTGGATGTAAGTGCGATATACGAGGTAGATGCCAATCCCGCGGTTCTGCTGGAAAACCCATCGGTGAACCGTAAGATCCCGGTAGAAGTGGTTATCTTATTACAAGGTCAAATTGCTCAACCAGACATTACTTTTAATGTTGAATTTCCAAATGTGAGTTCCAGTGTGCGATCAGAGCTTGAATATAGAATGAATGATAGGGCCAGTAGAGAACTTCAGGCCTTATTCCTTGTAACTCAAGGTTCCTTTTATAGCGAATTTGCTATTGGGCAGAATGCTATTACCGGAAATCTTGTGGAAAGAGCTTCCAGCTTGGTAAATGATATATTTTCGGGTGACGATCAAAAATTCCAGGTGGGAGTGAACTATGTGCAGGGAGACAGAACACCCGATCAGCAAACTGTAGATAGATTTGGTTTAACCTTATCAACACAAATCAGTAATCGCGTATTAATTAATGGACAGGTAGGGATTCCCGTTGGAGGTGTTACCGAATCGGTTGTAGTGGGAGATGTAGAAATTGAATTCCTGTTAAATGAAGATGGATCATTACGTGCAAAGGTATTTAATAGAGAAAATAATATACAGTTTATAGGGGAGGAGATAGGTTTCACTCAGGGGGTTGGACTTTCTTACTCTGTAGATTTTGATACTTTCAAAGAGCTTATTAGAAAAATATTGAATAAAGAAGTTGTAAAATCTGAAGCTGAAAAAGAGGAAGAGGAATCGGCTAAATCTTTAGCTCCTGAATACATTGTATTTCCTGAGCAATAATGTACCGGGGTTTAATTAAAATTAGTTTGAGAAACTAAGACTCATTTTATATTTAAATGTAACTTCTTACATTTATCTTTCAAAGAAAAAAATATGGCAAAAAATATACGTAGAATAGGAGTTATGACATCAGGGGGAGATTCTCCAGGAATGAATGCTGCTATTAGGGCAGTTGCACGATCTTGTGCGTATTATAACATTGAGTGTATTGGTTTCTATAGAGGCTATCAAGGGATGATAGAAGGAGATTATGAGGAATTAAATGCCAGAAGTGTACGTAATATCATTACTCGCGGTGGAACTATTTTAAAATCTGCCCGTTCAAAAGAATTTATGACGAAGGAAGGGAGGCAGAAAGCAGCCGATGTTCTAAAAGAGGCTCAGGTGGATGCCATGGTACTTATTGGAGGGGATGGAACTTTTAGAGGAGGTAAAGCATTGAGTGCAGAGCATAATATCCCTATTATTGGAGTGCCGGGAACTATAGATAATGATATTTCAGGTACCAATTATACAATTGGATATGATACTGCCTTAAACACTGTGGTAGATGCAATAGATAAGATTCGTGATACGGCCAGTTCTCATAACCGATTATTCTTTGTGGAAGTAATGGGGCGAGATGCAGGTTTTATAGCGTTAAATAGTGGAATAGGAGCAGGAGCAGAAGAAATCCTGATCCCAGAGGAAGATCTGGGGTTGGAACGTTTATTAGATTCATTAGAACGCAGTAGACGATCGGGTAAAACATCCAGTATTGTTGTGGTTTCTGAAGGAGATAAAATTGGGAAGAACGTATTTGAGCTTGCAGAATACGTTAAAAAGAATTTACCCGATTATGATGCAAAAGTTACCGTATTAGGTCATATTCAGCGGGGGGGAAGTCCTTCCTGTTTTGATAGAGTGTTGGCAAGTAGGCTTTGTGTGAGAGCGGTAGAGTTGCTTCTTGATGGTAAGCAGGATCTTATGGTAGGATTTGTGAATAACAAAGTAGAAACCTGCACTTTGGATGAAGCACTACAATCCAAACACGAGATCAACAAAGATCTTTTAAGAATTTCTGATATTTTATCTACTTAATTATGAATATAGCAATAATAGCACACAACGGAAAAAAAGCCGAGATGGTACAATTCTTAAATGCCAATCAGGAAGCTTTACATGCCAAGGAGATCAATTTAGTGGCGACGGGAACAACTGGTTCTAAAGCCGAAGCAGCCGGGTTTGAGGTTAAAAAATTACTTTCGGGTCCTTTAGGAGGAGATGCGCAAATAGCCTCCCGGGTAGCCGAAGGACTGATAGATATGGTTATTTTTTTTAGAGATCCTTTAGATAAGCATCCGCACGAACCTGATATTTTTATGCTAATGCGTTTATGTGATGTGCACAATGTACCTATGGCTACCAATCCTGCTACTGCCGAGTTGCTTATAAAGGCTATTTAATTGCGATAGCACTTATCTCTACATTTACGTATTTCGGTAAGTTAGCTACTTCTACAGTTTCTCTTGCCGGTGCAGTTTCAGAATCAAAATACTGAGCGTACACTTCATTTATTTGAGCAAAATTTTCCATATCGCTAATAAAGATAGACGTCTTCACAACATTTTCAAAAGTCAGCTTAGCTTCTTCTAAGATGGCTTTCAAATTTTCCATTACCAATTCAGTTTCTTCCTTTATAGAGCCTTTCAGTAATTCTCCAGTTTTAGGGTCTAACGGAATTTGCCCGGAAATATATAAAGTGTTTCCTGCTAATATTGCTTGATTATATGGACCAATTGGCGCAGGAGCGTTTCGTGTATGGATGATTTTTTTCATAATTTATAGTTTTAAGGCGTATTAAAATATTGATTAATTATTTTAAATCATGGTCATTTTATAACCTTCTGTCCGGTTCCTTTCTTTTGTCGTATTTAATATCACTTAATACAGAAGATTTAATTCCAATAAAGAAATTCCAAGAGCTTCTGTCACTAAATGGTATCCAGTTAAAGCTCATTCTCCAGCTATCCAAATCACGTTGAAACCTTAACTGAGTATAAGTGAAACCTTGCTTTTTCAAATCAAATCCTGAGGATGCTCCTACGATCCATTTTGGAGAGAGTTCGACATCTCCTGAAAACATGATAGAATGAGAGGAAATTTCATTTTGTCTGGCAGAGTTATTATACGTCATAGTATAAGCTACTCTTACATCCCAAGGAATACTGTAGTTGTACCACTCATTATCTTTCTTTTCATCTTTATTTTTCTCGAAAGCATCTTCATCTTCGTATAAACTACCATCCAAATTAGGAGCTTTTCCAAAGAGATCATCAGGCCTACCTCCATTTCTAAAGGTTTCGTCATCCATCTTATCTTTATCTTCCTCGTCGCCACCTTTTTCAAAATCTTTATTGGAAAAGGAATATCCAAAACTAACATTCGCGGCAGTAAACCTGAACAGGCTTCCTCCATTGTTAATGTTTAGTTTATTAATCTTTTGATTGTTATTGTCTAGGGCATAGATATCCAGATTAGCAGAAAGATTGACATCTAATTTATTTTGAATTACAGGAACACTACCGCGCAAGGAAATTGGAGATAATCTAAAATCTCCCTCCTTAGCTGCTAAATTATAAGCAGTACTCATACTGAAGTTATTAAGAAGCGTAATTTTTTTAGGTTCTACCGCAGTACTATCCCTATCTCTTACTTTTGCTTCTAAGGTATTACTGATGGATAATCCAAGCGAACTAGAGAATAGTCTCCCCGGTGCGCCGAAGAGCGATCCTTGAAAACGGGTGTAATCTACTATGCGATTTAAGCTTGGGTCCAGATCATTCACGACTTCATATTGATCATAATACTGATCGAAAGCAGGGTTGTAGCTATAACTTATAGATGGACGCATAACATGGCGAATAGCTTGTATTTTCTTGTCTTTTCCAAAATTTACCATTCCATAAACCGTGGTTCCTAAACTTGCATTGAAATTATAGGTTCTATATGAATCAAAACCTTTAATGGTATCTACGACTTCTTTTTTGGTAATAGGATCATATGATCTGTCGAATGTTTTAAATACCCAATTTTCTTGATAGTTGGCACTGGTACTTGCACTTAGGTATTTAAAGATCTTAAAATTAGTAGATAAAGGAATGGTATGTTGAGCACCAAAGTTAGCATCTCTAAACATTTGAGAAGTAAAAAATAATGAATCGGTAGTATTTATCCTGTTCTCTCCTCTAAAATTGTATTGTAAATTGATGTTCTCAATCAATCCTTTTTTAGCTCCCAATTTAGGTGCTAATGGATAAATCCTTCCAATACTTGCCTGTACCGTTGGTAAGGTCATATTAATTTGCTGGGTTCGAGTATTTTGGGAATGGGTAGCAGCAATACTTAAATTTACTTGCGGATCGCCTTGAAATGTCTTTGAATAAGAAACAGAAGAACTCAACGTATTGTTCAGGAAGTTTGCCGAATTAGTTTGGTTGATAGATTCCTGATAATAATTACTACTACCTAAGTTAACAGAGGCTGAAAACCGAGAGCTTGGGTTGGCTTTTCCATCTTGAGAATGTGACCATCTAAGGTTGTAAACCGACCGTTTAGAGAAATCGGGAAAACCGGGCTCACTATCAAATAAGTTCTCGTAGCGAAAACTTAAGTTTCCTCTAAATTTATACCGCACGGCATAGCTGGATTCCAGTCTAAGTCCGTAGCTACCATTGGTATAATAATCACCTAAGGCTAACAAATCAACATAATCACTTATGGCAAAATAATATCCCCCGTTTTGCAGAAAGTACCCCCGAGCATTAGTTTGCCCAAATGACGGAATTATGAATCCAGATGTTTGCTCGTCGGTTAGCGGGAAATATCCGAAAGGCAAACCTAAGGGAGTAGGGACATCTGCGATGTACATATTCACCAAACCGGTAACGATCTTTTTATTAGGAACGAATTTTATTCTTCTGGCATAGAAAAAATAATCGGGATCCAATTCATTTTCAGAAGTTGTAAAACGCACATTCTTCATGAAATACACCGAATCATTTTCTCTTTTTGTTACCTCTCCTCGAACCTTGAATGCACCTTGTTCAGTTCGTGAATTATATACCAAAGCTTTTTTAGTGTCAAAATTAAAGCGAATAGAATCTGGTCTCACGGTATTTTCGGCTTGGGTAAAAATAGGTTTCTGAGAATAGGCTCCTGTGGAATCGGGTATTCCGTAGGCATAAATTTCATTTTTCTCGTTGTCCATTACAATAAGTCCGGCGGTAATTACCATATCCTCATAGGTAACCTGAGCCTGATCGTAGAGATACATCCGGTTTTCCTTACGGCTTAGGCGCATGTAATCTTCCGCTTCATAAGTTACCACATCGCTTAAAAGAGATGATTTGGTTTTCAAAGTATCGGTCTTTATGGTGTCTTGAACTACGAGTCTGTTAGCAGGAGTTAGGGAATCGGCAACATTGGACACAATACTGTCCTTTTCAGCTTCAATGTTTACCTCGCCTTGGGGTTTTCTTTCCTGAGCCATTGCAATTGTTGATGCCAAAAGCATAAAAACTATCGAAAAAAGAATGTGATGTGAGTTTGTCCGCAATGCTATAAGTGCTATTTTTGTCAAGAATGGCTTGCTTTTTGAATGGTCAAAATTACATATATTTTTTTAGCTTCCTTTTGGGAAAATGAAAAAATAAGTCATTAAAATAATAGCCCTTAATTTATCGTTAATATATTTATGAGAACGAATTTACCTAAACTTTTAGTATTACTCGCAGTAACATTGGTTTTAACCTCTTCCAGTCCTGCAAAATATGATCCAATTAAATCGCAATTCGTAGTGGTTTTAGATGCGGGTCATGGTGGCAAAGACCCTGGAAATAGGGGAGGTGGATTCGAGGAAAAAGATATTGCTCTTAATATTATATTGAAAGTGGGGAAAGAACTTCAAAAAAACCCCAATATAAAGGTAATATATACCCGAAGTACCGATGTGTTTATTCCTTTAGACAAGAGGGCGCAAATTGCAAATGATGCGAAGGCAGATCTTTTTGTGTCAGTTCATTGTAATGCCCATAATTCTCAAGCTTATGGTACCGAAACTTTTGTATTGGGGCTGCATAGAAATCAAGCTAACTTTGAAGTTGCCAAACGTGAAAATTCTGTAATTTTCTTAGAAGAGGACTATCATGTTACTTATGACGGTTTTGATCCAAATTCTCCAGAATCGTATATTGGGATGACTATTATGCAGGAGGAATACTTAGATCAAAGTATCCTGCTGGCCGATTTTGTTCAGAAGAAATTTACGAGAGAATTAAAACGAAATGACAGAGGTGTGAAACAAGCCGGGTTTTTAGTATTAAGACAAACCTATATGCCAAGTGTTTTAATAGAAACCGGTTTTCTTACCAATACCAGTGAAGGAGCCTTTTTAAATAGCAATAGCGGACAAGAGAAGATGGCCGATGCTATTTATAGTGCAATCAACGATTATAGTCATAGCATCAATTTAGCTGTTCTTGAGAATTTGGAAAAGAACTCTTCTCCAAAGATCGCTACTCAAACTGTGTTAGACGATAATTTTGAAGATATCACCTTTAAAGTGCAATTAGCCGCCAGCTCAAGAAAATTAGAGCCAAGATCTTCTAATTTTAAAGGGCTTACTCCTGTGTTCAGGGAACAGGAAGGTAAATTGTATAAATATTACTTCGGGGCAACTACCAGTTATTCGCAAATAAATCAACTACATAGCGAAGCTAAATCTAAAGGATACAAGAGTAGTTATGTGGTAGCCTTTAAGGGAGGCGAAAAGATTACAGTTAATGAGGCGTTAAAATCACAGGGTAAATAGGGGTACTTTCCTATATTTATTTCTAAATTTGTACGTACTATTAAAAATAAGAACTTTTGAAATATACTAGAGAGGTTAAGACTGGCATACTAGCAATTATTGCAATTGCAATTTTAATTTTCGGATACAGTTTTCTTAAAGGCAAAAACCTCTTAGATTCAAGTAGAAACTTCCACGCTATTTATGCTGACGTTGAAGGGCTTTCACCTTCATCGGCAGTCACTATTAACGGTTTAAAGGTCGGGCAAATTACTTCTATAGATTTTCTGGATAAAACAGGACTTCTATTAGTAACCTTTACCGTAGACAGCGATTTTCAATTTTCAAAGAATAGTTTAGCTCAAATCTATGGAGGTGGGTTAATTGGAGGAAAATCGCTCGCTATTGTACCAGATTATGAGAATAAACTAATGGCGAAATCTGGTGATACGCTACCAAGTGATATTGAAGAAGGTATCATGGAGCTGGTAAATGAGCGTTTAACACCACTGCAAGTAAAAGTAGAACGCGTAATAGTAAGTGCAGATTCTTTACTTACTTCTTTCAATCAGGTGTTAAACCCTGAAACAAGGAATAATCTACAAAGTACTTTTAATGATCTAGCCGAAACGGTACGTTCGTTTAAAGGAACCGCCAATTCTTTAAATAACATTGTTGAAGGGAATTCAGCCAAATTGGATAGAACTTTTACTAACTTAGATGAGATGTCGGGGAATTTTAATAAATTTTCAGACACGCTGGCGCAGGTTGATCTAAGTGGAATGAGTAGAGATCTTGAAAAGATTATTGCTGATTTTGAGCAGGTGTCTAATAATTTATCCAGTGGGAAAGGAACCGCAGGGAAATTATTGACAGATGATAAGGTTTATGATAATTTAGATCGTGCTACCAAGCAAATGGAGCAACTGCTACAAGATATTAAATTGAATCCTAAAAGATATGTACACTTCTCTGTATTTGGAAAATCACCGGGTTCGTATCAACCGCCTAAGGATTCTCTAAAATAAATTACATATGCAACTTATTGCTCAAATTGCTTTTTTGATCGTCCTTGTGGCGGGAATAGCTTTTTTTACAAGAAACATACGCCGAGTTATTCGTAATATTAAACTTGGTAAAAAGATAGATCGTACCGATAATCCCGGAGAACGTTTTGCTAAAATGGCAAGAATTGCTTTAGGACAGTCTAAAATGGTAAAAAAGCCACTGGCAGGAGCCTTACATATCATTGTATATGTAGGTTTTATCATTATTAATATTGAAGTTTTAGAGATTATCATCGATGGTATTTTTGGAACACATAGAATTCTTTCATTTTTAGGTGGAGGTTATAATTTTTTAATTGGCGCTTTTGAAATACTGGCTTTTCTGGTTTTACTTGGGGTAATTATTTTTTGGTTCCGAAGAAATGTTACCAATATTTATAGATTTTTAGGGAACGAACTTAAAGGATGGCCTAAAAACGACGCCAATTATATTTTGTATTTTGAAATGGTATTGATGATTTTGTTCTTGGTAATGAACGGAGCCGATTATCAATTACAATTAAATGGTGCAGAACATTATAGCCATGCCGGAGGAATTATTGGTTCTTTTCCAATAAGTCAGTTTCTTTCTCCTTGGTTCGAGAATTTTAGCGATTCCAGTCTTATTATGGTAGAAAGAGCCGCCTGGTGGTTGCACATTGTTGGAATACTCTTTTTCCTTAACTACTTATATTATTCAAAACATCTACATATTATGTTGGCGTTTCCGAATGTTTATTTTTCAAAACTTACTCCAATGGGGCAATTTGATAATTTACAATCGGTGACCGATGAAGTGATGTTGATGATGGATCCTGATGCCGATCCATACGCGGTCCCTGCAGAAGATGCTACAGTGGAAGAACCTGCGAAGTTTGGAGCTTCGGATGTAATGGATCTAAATCAGGTTCAGTTATTAAATTCATATACCTGTACCGAATGTGGTAGATGTACTGCAGAATGTCCTGCAAATCAAACCGGAAAAAAACTTTCACCCCGTAAGATCATGATGGATACCAGAGATCGTTTGGAAGAAGTTGGAGAAATTATCAATAAGAAAGGAAAGTTTGAAGATGATGGGAAGCAGCTATTGGATGATTATATTTTAAGAGAAGAACTATGGGCATGTACAAGTTGTAATGCTTGCGTAGAAGCTTGCCCGGTAGGTATCGATCCATTATCTATTATCTTAGACATGAGACGATATTTGGTAATGGAACAGAGTGCTGCTCCTAATGAACTTAGTATTGCTATGACTAACATTGAGAATAATGGTGCTCCCTGGCCATATAATCAGATGGATAGATTAAATTGGGCTGAAGAAAAATAGTATTAAAGTAATAGTTTAATAAGTCTTAATTAAGTTGTTTAAAACCAAAAGATAAGACTTGTTTAAATTTTTAAAACATATAAAATGGCAGAAGCGATTAAAGTTCCCACAATGGCTGAATATATGGCTGAAGGAAAAAGACCCGAAGTGTTGTTTTGGGTTGGATGTGCCGGAAGTTTTGATGATAGAGCTAAAAGAATTACCAAAGCATTTGTAAAATTATTACATTCAGCAAAGGTGGATTTTGCCGTTCTGGGTACCGAAGAAAGCTGCACAGGAGATCCAGCTAAACGTGCCGGAAATGAGTTTTTGTTTCAAATGCAAGCCGTGACAAATATTGAAGTTTTGAATGGCTATGAGATAAAAAAGGTGGTTACTGCCTGTCCTCATTGTTTCAATACTTTAAAAAATGAATATCCTGCGCTTGGCGGGAATTATGAGGTTATGCATCATACTACTTTTTTAAAGTCTCTTTTGGAAGAAGGAAGGCTGAAAGTAGAAGGAGGTAAATTTAAGGGGAAGCGCATTACTTTTCATGACCCTTGTTACTTGGGAAGAGCAAATAATGTTTATGAAGCTCCAAGAGATCTATTAAGAAAATTGGAAGTCGAGCTTGTTGAAATGCGTAAATGCAAGAAGAACGGATTGTGTTGTGGAGCTGGAGGCGGACAAATGTTTAAGGAGCCTGAGCCGGGTAATAAAGACGTAAATGTTGAACGTACCGAGCAGGCCATGGAAGTGAAACCGGAAATTATAGCTGCGGGATGTCCCTTTTGTAATACCATGATGACAGACGGGGTTAAAATCAAGAATCAGGAAGATAAAATAGAGGTGATGGATGTTGCGGAAATGATTGCAAATGCTCACGATCTTTAAGAAATTTCAATTTGTAAGTTTAACGTTTTTATAAGCGTTAAACTTGCGAATTAACTAGCACTATATTTGAAGCTACGCCTAATATGAAGTAGCTTTGTGAAAACATAATATAATTAGAAATGCTAGTAGCTTTTGATATCTTGCCTGAGACTTCCCGTGTATGGATTTACCAGGCCAATAGATCTTTTTCAGATCAAGAACTTCAGGAAATAAAATCCAAAACAGAAGAATTCCTTACCCAATGGACAGCCCATGGTGCTAATTTACAGGCATCATTCGAAATTAGATATAATCGTTTCATAATTATTGCTTTAGATCAGGAATTGAATGCAGCAACCGGGTGTTCTATAGATGCTTCCGTACGATTCATCCAGCAGTTAGAAAAAGATTATAATGTTGATCTACTAGATAAAATGAATGTAAGCTATAAGCAGGGAGAATTTGTTGCTTATAAGGCGCTTACAGATTTTAGAAAAATGGCTAAAGATAAGGCTGTTTCTCCAAAGACAATCGTTTTCAATAACTTGGTAACCAATAAAGCGCAATATCTTTCCGATTGGGAAGTACCGGCCTCAGAGAGCTGGCACAGTCGCTTTTTAAAATAGGTTTAAATGAAATCTACCCGATTTTATTTTATTATAATATTCACTCTCTTTATAACTTTCCATACTTCCGTTTTTGCTCAGCGAGATCCCTTAATTACCAGGGATGCAAAGCAACAACGGGTATGGGTGGATAGTATCTATAATGCTATGAGCTTGGAAGAAAAGGTTGGCCAATTGTTTATGGTAGACATCTTTTCTAATAAACCAGGAGCAGAAACCGATAAGGTGCGAAATCTTATTAAAGATTACCATATTGGAGGAGTTATTTTTTCCAAAGGTGGTCCGCAGCAGCAAGCTAAACTTAATAATGAATTTCAGGAGCTGGCAAAAACTCCATTATTGATAGGAATGGATGCTGAATGGGGATTGGCCATGCGTTTAGATTCTACCTTTTCTATTCCATGGAATATGACCCTGGGCGCAGTTCAAAGCCCTGAACTTGTAGAACAGGCCGGCGCAGCTATATCTCGAAACTCTAAACGCTTAGGTGTACATATTAATTTTGCTCCTGTTGTTGATATCAATACCAACCCAAATAATCCAATTATTGGGAATAGATCTTTTGGGGAAGATAAATTTAATGTTTCTCAAAAAGCGCTTGCGTTTATGAAAGGCATGCATAGTGAGGGAATTCTTTCCAGCGCAAAGCATTTTCCCGGACATGGCGATACAAAATCTGATTCCCATAAAAAGCTACCCATTATTTCATTTTCTGCAAAACGATTGGATAGCATTGAATTCTACCCCTTTAAGGAACTGATTAAAAATGGGGTTTCCAGTGTTATGGTAGCTCATTTAAATGTTCCTGGACTAGAGGATAAAGATGATCTTCCTTCTTCACTTTCTAAGACCATAGTCACTGATATTCTTCAAGATAGACTTAAATTTAGAGGATTGATCTTTACTGATGCTTTAAATATGAAAGGAGCCTCTAATTATAAAAATCCGGGAGAGATAGATCTGGCTGCTTTTCTGGCTGGTAATGATGTTTTATTGATTTCAGAAGATGTTCCAAAAGCTTCAGAAAAGATAATCGAGGCTTATAAAAAAAATATAATTACAGAAGAACGATTGGCGCATTCTGTAAGAAAGATACTTTTTGCCAAATACAAAGCGGGTTTAGAAAACTTTAAACCGGTTGATACCACAAATTTGATCCAGGATTTAAACACGTTGAGAGATAAGGTCTTGTATGACGACCTTGTAGAAAATGCCATAACGCTTATTAAGAACAATCAGGGAGAATTGCCGATAAAGGATCTTGCTTCCAATGTGGCTTATATTAATTTTGGAGATGATGATGGAGCTCCCTTTTACCATCAGTTATCTAAATATACTCATGTAGACTGGGTAAAAGCAAATACCTTAGAGGACCTTCTTGTAAAGTTAAAGGCCTACGATAAGGTAATTATAGGGTATCACAAATCAAATAATTCCCCCTGGTCTTCATATAAATTCAGCAATAATGAGATAAATTGGATCTACGAAATAGCAAAGAACAATCACACTATTTTAGATATATTCACCCGACCTTATGCCTTGTTGGAGCTTAATTCTACCAGTAATTTTGAAAGTATAATTATAAGTTATCAAAATAGTGTATCAGCCCAAGAGAAGTCGGCGCAATTAATATTTGGAGCTGTAGGTGCAAAAGGGAAATTGCCAGTTAGCTTGGGTTCAGAATTCCCTGTAGGAACCGGTTATTACACAAGCACTTTAAACAGATTGTCTTATGGAATCCCGGAATCTGTAGGAATGAATTCTTATAAGCTTCAAAAGATAGATTCCCTGATCGATTTGGCTATAAATGATAAAATGACCCCCGGATTGCAGGTTGTAATAGCAAGAAAAGGCAAGGTGATCTTTCAGCGAAATGCCGGCTATCAAACCTATGAAAAATTAAGACCTGTAACCGATACCACCTTGTATGACCTAGCTTCTCTTACCAAGATCACTGCAACTCTGCCTCTTATTATGGAGTTGGAGGAAAAGGGTGTTATAAATTTTGATACGAAACTAGGTGAGTTGATACCTTTCTTTAAAGGGTCTAATAAAGCGAATATACGTTTACAGGATATGTTACTACATTATGCCCGTTTAAAGCCATGGCTTCCATTTTATGTACCTACCATAGATAAAAAAACAAAATTACCTTCGCAATTATATTACAGAGATATTCCTAGCCCGGGATTTACAAGCCTAGTAGCTAATAATATGTATATTAGAAATGATATCAACGATTCTATCATGAATATTATAAAGCAAAGTCCTCTGGAAAGAAAGCTTAGCTACAAGTACTCCGACCTACCTTTTTATATTATGAAGTACTATTTAGAATCTTATTATAAATCTTCTCTGGCAACTATTACTCAGGAGCATTTTTATGAATCTTTAGGGGCAAATTACACAACCTATCTTCCTCGGGAGAAATTCGACATATTTCAAATAGCTCCTACAGAAGAAGATAAGTTATGGCGAAAACAGCAGGTACATGGCTTTGTGCATGATCAGGGCGCGGCTATGCAAGGTGGAATTGGAGGGCATGCCGGATTGTTTAGTAATGCTAACGATGTTACTAAAATAATGCAACTCTATTTAAATGGTGGTACTTATGGAGGGAAGCGTTATCTTGAAGAAAAAACACTGGACAAGTTCAACACCTGTTATTATTGTGAAGACAATGTAAGGAGAGGGGTAGGTTTCGACAAACCTCAATTGGGTGAGCTTGGGCCAACCTGTGGATGTGTGTCCTTATCTAGTTTTGGTCATACCGGTTTTACAGGAACGTTCGCTTGGGCCGACCCGGAAAGGGAAATTGTTTATGTATTCTTGGCAAATAGAACTTATCCTGATGTAAATAACAGGAAGCTTATTAGAGAAGATATTCGTTCAGAGATACAGAGCATCATTTACGAATCTATAGATTTTTAAAATATGAAAATAGGAGTGGTGTGCTATCCTACTTTTGGTGGTAGTGGAGTAGTTGCAACCGAATTAGGAATGGCCTTATCTAAAAGAGGTCATGAAATTCATTTTATTACCTATAAACAACCGGTTAGGCTTGAGCAATTAACCGGAAATATTCGATTTCATGAGGTTAATGTTCCCGAATATCCACTGTTTCATTTTCAGCCATACGAGCTGGCTCTAAGCAGTAAGCTCGTAAATATGGTTAAACTACATAAAATAGAGCTTTTACATGTTCATTATGCCATACCTCACGCTTATGCGGCCTATATGGCGAAGAAAATGTTAGAAGAAGAAGGTATACATATTCCAATTGTAACCACTTTACATGGTACAGACATTACCCTTGTGGGAAATCATCCTTTTTACAAGCCGGCTGTAACTTTTAGTATTAATAATAGTGATGTGGTAACTTCAGTTTCCCAAAGTTTAAAGGAGGATACTTTGCGCTTTTTTAAAATTACTAAAGAAATTGATGTCGTTCCAAATTTTATTGACGTTTCAAAATATCAAAAATTCCATACCGACTGTGAACGTTCTCTAATGGCTGATGATGATGAACGAATAATTACACATATCAGTAATTTTAGGCCTGTAAAGCGAATTGATGATGTTATTAAAATATTTCACGTTATTCAAAAGAAGATAAAGGCGAAGCTGATGATGGTGGGAGAAGGTCCCGAGAAAGAAAAGGCCGAGGAGCTGGTGATAGAATTAGGTATAGAAGATAAGGTTATTTTTTTGGGACAAAGTAATGAAATTGATAAGATTCTTTGTTTTTCAGATCTCTTTTTATTGCCTTCAGAAAAGGAAAGCTTTGGTTTAGCGGCTTTAGAAGCAATGGTAAATGCAGTCCCTGTTATAGCTACAAATAGCGGTGGTATTCCTGAAGTTATTGAACATGGTGTTTCCGGGTATTTAAGCGATATAGGAAATGTGGAAGAAATGGGTAATTATGGAATTTCTATTTTAGAAGATGAAGTAAATCTTATTAAGTTTAAAGTGAATGCTAAAGATAGGGCTAAGAAATTTGATATTGAAAAGATCGTACCTCAATATGAAGCTTTGTATGAGCGTGCACTTTCAACAATAAAAAAAGAGGCTTTATAGCTAAAGCCTCTTTTTTTATAATTAATTTCTAATGATTAGAACCTATATCTAATTCCTAAAGCGATATCAGGAGTAATATCATCAACCACATCGTAATCATTAAATCCTGCTTCTGGTCTTAAGTCTAAAGATAATTGTAAAGGAATATCAAAATTATATTCAATACCTATATCTCCCGCAACAAGTAAATAAGTTCCATCATTACCTCTAAACCCATCTCTTCTGTTATCTTCTACGCTAGCTACACCCGCTCCGGCACCTACATACCAGTTAAAACCACCATCAATATTCCATACCCATTGGTATAATCCTACAAGTTTAATAGCATCATAATTGTTATTATCATTTCTCCAACCCAGATCAAATTCCAATCTGTTGTTATTTGTACCTACGGCTCTCTGGTAAGAAACCTCGGCTCCGGTTGCGTTACTTCCACCTAACCTTAACCCTATTGCATTTTCTGAAATAGTTTGAGCGTTCACCGCTACGGTGGTTCCAAGAGCAAAAATCGCTAATAAGAATATTTTTTTCATTCTAATATCATTTATAGTTATTGTTAAAGCAAATTTAAATGTTAAAATCAAATACAGAACGGCATTCAAGCCAATGTATTGTTAATAATCATTAAAAAATCTGTTAAGGATATTTTGAATAAAATTGTATTTTGGTCTGCTTATGGAGGAAAAATTATTACAACTCGGTCAAGCACTTTCTGGTGAACTCTTACTGGATAATTTACATAAAAGTATTTATGCAACTGATGCTTCGGTATATAGAGAAATACCAATGGCAGTTTGCTATCCTAAGGATGAAGCAGATTTAAAACTATTAATAAATTTCGCACAGGAAAATACTGTTGGTCTAATTCCAAGGACAGCGGGAACCTCTTTAGCGGGGCAATGTGTTGGGAGCGGTATAGTAGTAGATGTTTCCAGATATTTTTCCAAAATAATCAGGATAGATCCTGAAAAGCGTATCGCTATTGTACAACCGGGAATTATACGTGATGACTTAAATAGAGAGTTGTTACAATTCGGACTTTTCTTTGGCCCCAATACCTCCACTTCTAATAGATGCATGATAGGTGGGATGGTTGGAAACAATTCTAGCGGCTCAACTTCCATTAAATATGGAACCACTCGTGATAAAGTTTTAGGTTTGAAAACCTTATTGAGTGATGGGAGTGAAGCTGAATTTTCTAGTATTTCTAAAACTGGATTCCAAGATAAATTGCTAAAAACAACCTTAGAAGGGAAAATATATAATAAGCTTCATAATTTACTTTCTCCAAAAGAGGTGCAGCAGGAAATAGAAAGTAATTTTCCTATAGCCTCCATTCATAGAAGAAATACGGGTTATGCTGTAGATTCTTTGATCTCTACAGAAGTATTTACCAACACCGAAAAACCATTTAATCTATGTGAGCTATTAGCGGGAAGTGAAGGAACATTAGCTTTTACTACCGAGATCACTCTGCAATTAGATAAATTACCTCCCAAATATACCGCCATGGTTGCGGCTCATTTCACCTCTATAGAAAATTGTATGCTTGCCGTTGTTCCTTCCATGGAAAGTGATCTTTATACCTGTGAGATGATGGATAAAATCATCTTGGATTGTACAAAACAGAGTTTGAAATATATTGAGAATCGCTTTTTTATTGAAGATGATCCTGCGGCGATCCTAATGTTAGAACTGCGTTCTGAAACAAAAGAAAACCTTATACAGCAAGTAGAAAAGCTATTAGAGAGATTAAAAAACACCAATTTAACCTATGCCTTACCGGTTTTATGGGATGAGCAAATCGATCAGGCTTTAGAACTACGCAAAGCTGGTTTAGGTTTACTGGGAAATATTGTTGGAGATAAAAAGGCTGTGGCGTGTATTGAAGATACTGCTGTAGCAATACCCGATCTTGCCGATTATATTTCTGAATTTTCACAGATCATGAAGAATTATGGGCAAGATGCTGTGTATTATGCACATGCAGGTGCTGGTGAACTTCACTTACGCCCGATTTTAAATTTAAAAAAGGAAGCCGATGTCAAGTTATTCAGACAAATAACTACTGATGTCGCAGAACTGGTTAAGAAATACCGTGGTTCTATGAGCGGAGAACACGGGGACGGCCGCCTTAGAGCCGAATTTATTGAATACATGATAGGTTCAAAAAATTATGAACTGCTAAAGGAGGTAAAATATATTTTTGATCCTAATAATATCTTTAATCCGGGTAAAATTGTAGATGCGCCAGCTATGGATACTTCACTACGATATGTTCCGGAACGAGAAGAACCCCAACCGGAAACCCTAATGGATTTCTCCGATTCTCAAGGAATACTTCGTTTAGCCGAAAAATGTAACGGAAGTGGGGATTGTAGAAAATCGGTAGAATCTGGAGGAACGATGTGCCCAAGTTATCGCGCTACCAAACATGAGAAGGATACCACCAGGGCGAGAGCTAATGCGTTACGGGAATTTCTTACAAATTCTGATAAACCCAATAAGTTCGATCATGATGAATTAAAAGAGGTATTCGACTTATGTATAAGCTGTAAAGGCTGTAAAAGTGAATGTCCTTCTAATGTAGATGTCGCGGCTCTTAAAGCTGAATTTCTTTATCAGAATCAAAAAGCGAATGGTAAATCTTTGCGTAGTTCGGCGTTTGCTAACAACGGCAAGATGAATAAAATAGCTTCCAATATTCCCGGAATTGCGAATTTCATGTTTACGAATTCTTTTACTTCAGCAATAGCCAAAAAGATCATGGGCGTAGCACCCGAACGAAGCTTGCCAAAACTTTCTAAAGTTTCATTGAAATCTTATTATCAGAAGAATAAGTTGCATTTACAGGTGGAAAATCCCATTAAAAAAGTGTTCTTTTTTAATGATGAATTCACCAATTTTCTGGATGCACAAATTGGGATTGATGCATTGGAGTTATTGAGTAAGCTAAACTATCAGGTAGAAATAATAGATCATCCCGAAAGTGGAAGAAGTCATATTTCTAAAGGTTTTCTGGAAGAAGCAAAGGTTCTGGCTGACAAGAACATTGAATTATTTAAAGATATCGTTTCGGAAGAGAGTCCGTTACTGGGAGTAGAACCCTCAGCTATTTTAAGTTTTAGAGATGAATATTTGCGTTTGGCCAATAATGCTTCGGAAGCGAAACAACTGGCAAAGAACTGCTTGATAATTGAAGAATTCTTGAAAAAGGAAATAGCATTGGGAAACATCAAGCCAGAATCCTTTACTTCCGAAGAAAGAACTGTAAAGATTCATGCGCATTGCCACCAAAAGGCTTTGTCAAATTCTGCTACAACCTTCGATGTTCTCAATTTACCAGAGAATTATAAAGTAACAATTATCAGTTCCGGTTGCTGTGGAATGGCTGGTTCTTTTGGTTACGAGAAAGAGCATTATGAAATTAGCATGAATATAGGAGAACAAAGTTTGTTTCCAGCCGTTAGAAAAAGTTCTTTAAATACCATAATCGCGGCCAATGGAACTAGTTGCAGACATCAAATTCATGATGGCACAAAAAGGGAAGCCAAACATCCTGTTTCTATTTTGCTCGAGGCTCTCATTTAAAGAAAACAGCTAATAAAGCTTTTAAATTATCAAAAAAGTCTAAATCATATTAAATAGGTTTAGATTTTTAAATATGTAGTTAAAAAATTACATTTGTTCAAAATCGAATTTATGGCTGGAAACACCTTCGGAACAGTATTTAAACTTACCACTTTTGGGGAATCTCATGGAGTTGCCATTGGAGGTGTAATAGACGGGTGTCCAGCTGGAATTTCACTTGATCTTGATAAAATTCAAGAAGAACTTGATAAGCGAAGACCTGGTCAATCGGCTATAGTTACTCAAAGAAAAGAACCCGATACAGTAGAGTTCCTTTCCGGAATTTTTGAAGGGAAAACTACGGGTACTCCTATAGGTTTTACCATTAAGAATGCCAATCAAAAATCTAAGGATTATTCACATATAAAAGATTCTTACAGGCCTTCTCATGCCGATTATACATATGATGAAAAGTATGGAGTTCGCGACTATCGAGGTGGCGGTCGCTCTTCAGCCAGAGAAACCGCATGTAGGGTAGTGGGGGGAGCAATAGCTAAACAGCTGCTACCACAAATATCAATAACCGCCTATACTGCATCGGTGGGGCATATAAAATTAGATAAGGAATACAAGGATATCGATTTCAGTTTAATTGAATCGAACCCGGTACGTTGTCCTGATACTGCTTCCGCAGATAAAATGGAAGCTTACATACGAGAAATTAGAGCTCAGGGGGATACCGTAGGTGGTACTGTGCAATGTGTGATCAAAAATGTGCCTAAAGGTCTGGGAGAACCAGTGTTCGACCGTTTACATGCGCAACTCGGGAAAGCGATGCTTTCTATAAATGCTGTAAAAGGATTTGAATATGGTAGTGGTTTTGAAGGAACTGCTATGAAAGGAAGTGACCACAACGATCTTTTCAACACCGATGGCTCTACAAGAACCAATCTGAGTGGAGGTATTCAAGGGGGCATTTCAAACGGAATGGATATTTACTTTAACGTTGCTTTTAAACCAGTAGCCACTATAATGCAAAAGCAGCAAACAATTAATTCTAAAGGAGAAGAAGTGGAGATGGTTGGAAAAGGGAGACATGATCCTTGTGTAGTTCCAAGAGCTGTACCCATAGTAGAAGCAATGGCTGCTTTAGTATTAGCCGATTTCTGGCTATTAAACAAACTTTCTAGAATATAACAAAAAAATACTTGATATAGAGATATGAAAAAATTAGCGCTGCACTGGCAGATTTTATTGGGAATGTTAACTGGGGTTCTTTTTGCACTTATCCTAACCAATTTTAGTTGGGGAGCCGATTTTGTAAGTGACTGGATAAAACCATTTGGAAACATCTTCATTAATGCCCTAAAACTAATTGCAGTTCCGCTGATTTTAGCATCACTTATAAAAGGGATTTCCGATCTAAAGGATATTTCGAAGTTATCCCAGATGGGTACCCGAACTATTCTTACCTATATTATTACTACCGTTATTGCTGTTTCCATTGGTCTAGGTATGGTAAATCTCATTAAACCTGGGAGTGCCATTAGTGAAGAAACCAGAAATGATCTTATTACCAGTTATGAAGGTGATGCTTCTGTTAGAATCGCCGATGCACAAAGGCAGAAGGACGCAGGTCCACTTCAGGCTTTAGAAGATATCGTGCCGAGTAATATCTTTGATGCGGCCAGTGATAATGGCAATATGTTGCAGGTAATTTTCTTTGCTATATTCTTTGGAATAGGACTTATACTTATTCCTGAAAAAACTTCAAAACCGGTAAAAGACTTTTTTGATGGCTTTAATGAAGTTATTCTGAAAATGATAGATATTATTATGCTGGCAGCGCCATATGGGGTGTTTGCATTATTAGCAGCTTTGGTGGTGGAGTCTCCCAGCACCGATCTCTTTGCTGCTCTTGCTATGTATGCCTTAACCGTTATTGTTGGATTGGCCCTTATGATGGGCTTCTATATTTTAATTGTATGGATTTTCACAAAAAACAAACCAGGATTCTTTCTTAATGGTATTTCTCCAGCACAGTTATTGGCATTTTCAACCAGTTCGAGTGCAGCAACCTTACCTGTTACCATGGAACGCGTGGAAGAACATTTAGGGGTTCACAAAGAAGTTGCCAGTTTTGTGCTGCCAATTGGTGCAACCATTAATATGGACGGAACAAGTTTATATCAGGCTGTAGCGGCTGTTTTTATTGCACAGGCCTTTGGTATAGATTTGAGTATTGGGGCGCAATTAGGAATTATTGTAACTGCAACTTTAGCCTCCATTGGTTCCGCTGCAGTTCCTGGAGCCGGAATGGTGATGTTGGTAATTGTATTGGCGCAGGCCGGAATTCCTGAAGCAGGATTGGCCTTAATATTTGCTGTAGACAGACCATTAGATATGTGTAGAACAACAGTAAATGTTACCGGAGATGCTGCAGTGTCAATGTTAGTTGCAAAATCTGTAGATAAATTAGGACCTCCTAACGTAAAGGACTGGGATGATAACTATCCAGCAGAAAAAACACAAGTTGTTAATCAAGAAATTTAGACTTTAATTCGGGAGAAGGAATCATGCAAGATTCCTTTTTTCCGAACCATTTATAGCGATTCTTAGCTATAACATCATAAACCCCGTCTCTTAGAACCTCGGGAAGGAATAAGAAATGTTTTAACCAGGAATATCCACCTGTTAGATCTTTTGCTATTTCTAAAGCCGCTGTAGATTTTTGATAATACGCAACTCCTGGGTCTATCATAACAATAGAATCAATACTTGTGGGATCTATATGCCGTTCCTGCATAAGGTGCTTTCCAATTTCACTTTGTAAAGAGGCAAAAACGAAAGTGTCTCCCTTATCATGTTCAATAACATAATTAACAGCATTATTGCAAAGATTGCACACTCCGTCAAAAAGAATGATCTTCTTATCTTTTGGAATAGTATGTATCATTTCAAGAGAAGTTGTCTCCATAATTCTATTTCTTTTTAACTGCTTGTACCAGTTCTAATTGATCTAATGAAACATTAGTGGTAAACATACCGTAATTTACAATAGCTTTTCCCTTTTCAATAGCATCTATAGAGCCTACTGCTTTTCCATCTTCCAGTCGAACTCTATCTCCAATTTTTAAATTAGCTTTTGGTTTATTTTCTTCAATTTTCTTTTTGATTTCTTCTTTCTTCTTTTCCTCTTTTTTGCGTTGCCTAATGACTTCTACAGTTTTTTCCGCTTCCGCAAGCACTTTTTTCTCCTTCAGTTTTTTGATCTTGATTTGTTTGGCTGACTCTTTCTTTCGTTTTGAATTTTCAATTTCTACGATCTTTAAGAATTCGCCAATCAGTTCTTTCTTCTGTTTATTAACAAAATATTTTTCGCTAATATCATTGATCTTCTGACCTAAATAAATAAGCCGCTGATTGCTATCAAATAATTCCTGATAGCTCTCCAGTTTTTGCTGAACTTTGGTATTTACTTCTTCAAGTTTCTCTTTTTGCTGAGCCGTTTTTAACTCTTTATTTTTTAAAGCGTCGGTTGTCTTTTGAAGTTTACTACGCTCTTTTTGCAAATCGGCAATACTTTTATCAAAGCGAATCTTTCCTCGCTCCACTTTTTTCTTGGAACGATTGATAAGGCTATATGGGATACCATTTTTTTGTGCTACTTCAAATGTAAAGGAACTTCCGGCTTCTCCTAGATTTAATTTGAACAATGGTTCTAAGGTTCTCGAATCGAACATCATATTTGCATTGGTCATATTAGGAAGTTCATTCGCTAGCATTTTCAGGTTAGTATAATGCGTAGTTAGAATTCCAAAGGCCTCTCGCTCATAGAATACTTCCAAAAATGTTTCTGCCAATGCTCCCCCAAGTTCAGGGTCACTTCCGGTTCCAAATTCATCTATTAAGAATAAAGTCTTATCGTCGCATTTCTTCAAGAAATAATTCATGTTCTTAAGGCGATAGCTATAAGTACTTAAATGATTTTCAATGGATTGATTGTCACCAATATCGGTAAGTATCTTGTTGAAAAGGCACATTCGGCTGTATTCATGCACCGGAATGAGAATTCCACTTTGCAGCATGATTTGTAAAAGTCCGACGGTTTTAAGCGTAATACTTTTACCCCCGGCATTTGGACCGCTAATTACAATAATTCGATTATCCGTGGCTAATTTTATACTTTGTGGATAGGTTTTATCTCCTGTTTTCTTATTGTTCCTGTATAATAAGGGATGGTAGGCATTTATTAAGTGTAACTCCCTTTCTTTCGTTATTTTGGGTAGAATCCCATTGATCTCTCTGGCATATTTAGCTTTTGCGGCTATTACATCAATATCACTTAACAGTTGTTGATATTTCTCTAAAAGCTCTCGATAAGGCCTTAAAAAATCGCTTAATTCTTTTAATATGCGGTTAACTTCCTCTTTTTCTTCATACTCTAACCCATTGAGTTCTCTGGTATGAGTTTGAGTAGCCTCCGGTTGAATATAGACGATACTTCCGGTTTTAGAGCTCCCGAGAATACCACCTTTCACTTTTTTGCGATACATGGCCTTTACTGCAAGTACCCTAATGTTCTCTACAACGCTTTCCCTAATTTCATCTAGATACCCGTATTCGTTGTATCTTGACAACGCAGTGGTAAAACTGGAATTGATCTTTCCTTTTACAGCATTCATTGAACGCCTGATATTTAACAAAAGGGGAGAGGCTTCATCTTTTACTTCTCCAAACCTATCAATTATTTGATCGATCCTTTCATTAATGATTTTGGTGTATTCTACTTCTTCAGTAGTTTCAAATAGGGAAGGATAAAGTTCTTTGAATTTATAGAAAAATCGAATTTGAGTATTAGCCGTTTCAGCGAGGCTGGTAATCTTTCTAAAACCACCCAGTTCTAATATGGCATTCTCGATGCCGAGCATCTTTATCTCTTTGTGGATACTGTCAAATCCATGATTTGGAATTCTGCTTTCCTGTTGATAGGAGCTTAGATATTCCTGGGTTTGATGCAATCCGAAGAGTGCTTCTGAAGGTTTGGTATATGGTACAATTTCCAGTGCTTTTTCAATTCCCATTGTGGTAATGCACAATTCACTAATTTGTTTACAAACACTTGGAAATTCTAGATCTAACAGGCTTTTTGCGGCAATTTTTATCATACTAATTTTTCCCTACTTTTGGGTGGTACAAATTTACAGAAATTATAATGAAGGTCAATATCCATCCCTCTTGGAAAAAAGAATTAACCGATGAATTAAATAAGACTTATTTTAATGATCTGAACGATTTTGTGACTTCAGAATACCAAGATACAAGTTGTTATCCTCCCGAAAACTTGATTTTTGAAGCTTTTAACAGAACAAATTTCGATGATGTTAAAGTGGTTATAATTGGACAAGACCCTTATCATGGTCCTAATCAGGCTCATGGCTTGTGTTTTTCGGTTAATGAGGAAGTAACTATTCCACCTTCACTAATAAATATTTATAAAGAGTTACATAACGATCTAGGTATAGAAATTCCTTCAACAGGGAATTTGCATTCGTGGGCAGATCAAGGTGTATTGCTTTTAAACGCGGTACTTTCGGTTAGGGCCGGACAGGCAGGGTCTCATAAAAAAAAGGGTTGGGAAAAGTTTACCGATAAGGTTATAGAGCTTATTTCAAAAGAAAAAGAGCATGTGGTTTTTTTACTGTGGGGTGGTTATGCGAAAAAGAAAGGAGCCAAAATTGACTCCTCTAAACATCTTATTCTAACCACTGGACATCCTTCTCCTTTAAGTGCTAACAGGGGTTTATGGTTTGGAAATAAACATTTCAGTAAGACCAATGCTTATCTTGAGGCACATGGAAAAGAACCTATTAACTGGCAGTTAGAATCTGTATCCTAAGTTTGCGCTAAATTGCCCAACTATGGTTGGAGAATCAGAGTTGAAAAGGTTTCGTCCAATTCCTGTGCTAAGATCAAAGACAAAACCTTGCTTAGAAACGAACTTTCCTCCTAAACCAAAACCTAAAGCAAAATCGGTATATTTTTTATCGGAATCTATTTCGGTGTAATAACCTCCTCCATTACCATCATCTACGTATATATAATCATCGTTATCATATTCACCGCTGGATAACATTCCTAAGCCATTTACATAGAATCCCCAGGCGCTTCTGTCGCTAAAGAAATATTTAAATTTTCCGGTTAAGGAGAAATCTCTGGAATAAGCTTCAGCTACATCTTCATTTTCACGATTAAGAGCTTTTACAAAACCTTCAATAGCCCAGCTACTATTAGGGTTTATAATTCTTTCATAAGTAATATCCAGTGCTCCAAACGCAACCAAGTTGAGCGCTCCAATACTCAATTCGTTCTTGGTGATATCTCGTTTATAAATGGTTTTGGTCTCTGAGGTAGTTTCTTGGGAAAAGCAGGCAATAGAACTGGTTAATAGGACTGCAAGAAGTAGTTTTTTCATCAAATGGATTTAAATTTAGAATCTACAAATTATAAATTAATTTTGAAGTGTCTACAGTACGCGGAATTAATTTTAGATCGAATAAAGTTTTTTGAACCGTTTCTAAGTCCTCTTTCGAAATTTGATTCTGGCTCCATGATGTAAGCTCCAGCCATTTATTAATATCTTCAGGTCTCTGTTCATAACGTGTCGCAAGAACTTCTTGTATATTCGGAATCTCTTTAAAACTGGCACTTTTAGCATTTACAACCCCTAACATTTTTCTGATCTCATGCGAATGATCATGTAAGATTTCTTCACGTGCCGCTACTACAAAACAAGGCCAGGGGGTTGGGCAATCTGCCACTCTTCTAAAAACACCTTTATCTACCAATGGTTTGGTTGTAAAATGTTCCCACATGAAATATTGAGCTTTATCCAAACTCAAAGCATTTACCGCAGAATTAATGTCTCCTACAATTTCAAATTGAAGTTTTGAAACATCCCATCCTTGATTTTGAGCATTTACATACGCCATCAAATGAGATCCTGATCCCATCCGACTGATAGCAGCTTTGGTTGTTTCCAGGTTTTCTAAAGATTTATATTTTGAGTCCTGAGCAACATGAATTCCCCATATTAAAGGAGATTCAATATAGGTTTGAATAATTGATGAAGGATTACCGGCTATAATATCCTTAACAATGCCTTCAGTAAGAATAATGGCAACATCTATTTCGTTATTTCTAAGAGCAGCATTCATGGCCCCGGTACCTCCTGGAAAATCTATCCATTCAATATTAAGATGTTCATATTCAAAATCTCCTTCTTCTATACATAAATGCCAGGGAAGATTAAAATGTTCCGGAACTCCGCCTACTCTTATTGTTTTCATACCGTGTGTTTTTATTTTAAATATTCATAGATCTCATATTGAGAACGAATCTTTTTTTCTCCGGCTTTCTGCTTAACGTAATAATTATTTTCTTCGCTATCCTGTATTCTCGCTTTTACATTATCACTCAGCTGAATATGTAAAATATCCTTGAATTCCTGAGCGATATCTTCATCCAGAATAGGGGAGATCACTTCAATTCTTCGATCTAAATTACGCGTCATCCAGTCGGCGCTTCCAAAATATATCTTTTCATCTCCACCATTCTCAAATAAATAGATCCTTCCATGCTCCAGAAACCTATCTACGATACTGGTAATGTAAATGTTTTCACTAAGCCCTTCAATTCCCGGTACTAAGCAGGTAAATCCGCGAATTAATAAATGGATCTTAACTCCCGCATTGCTGGCTTTGTATAGCCATTCAATGATTTCGGGATCTTCCAAACTGTTCATTTTAGCTGTAATCTTAGCTTCTTTACCATCCATCGCGTTGCTAATTTCGTTCATAATTAGCTTAGTGAAATTGATGCGAGTGGAGAAAGGTGAAATGAATAAATGCTTTTCTCGAGGAATAATAAGCTTACCTTCTAAGACATTAAAAATTCGGGAAAGTTCTTTTGTAATATGTTTATTGGCAGTAAAGATGGCATGATCTCCGTAAATCTTGGAAGTTTTACTATTAAAATTCCCGGTACCTATATAAGCATAATTAATCATTTCATCTCCCTCTCTACGTTCAATCATCATTATTTTGGAATGAACTTTAATCTTCGGATAGCTGTAGATTACGGTGGCGCCTTTTTCCTGAAATTTTCTTCCCCAAATTATATTATTCTCTTCATCAAAGCGGGCTTTGGCTTCTACAAAAACGGTGAGATTCTTACCATTGTCTAATGCCTTTAATAGGCTTGAGGTTAGCTTAGATTCATCTGCAACCCTATAAAGTGAGATCTTTATTGTTTCCACCTGTGGATCATTCGCCGCTTGATCTAAAAAAGTCTCTACATATGAAAAGGACATGTATGGAAAATGAACAGACTGATCTTTTTTTGCGATTACCTTAAAGTAGTCAGGTGCACCGTCTAACTCTTTATGTTTTATAGGAAGTAAAGGTTTATAATGAAGATCCTTGTTATTCGTAGGATCAGGAAAAGAAAAGAAATCACTGAAATTATGATATTTCCCTCCGGGCATCATATCGATCTTGCCCAAATTTAGAAGGTGGCGTAATCTTTTCTGAGTGTCTTTGGGCATTGCTGCATCATAAAGCAGGCGGGTGGGTTGTCCATCAGTTCGTTGTGCCAAAGATTCATAAATCTTTTCTGCTAATACCCCGTTAAATTCATCTTCAATATATAACTCGGCGTCTCTGGATAATTTAATCTCATAGATTCCTGAAATTTCCTCTTTTGGAAATAATACAGAAAGTTGATTTCGTATGATGTCATCCAAATATGTGATCACGTTATTATTGAAAGAAACGAACCTGCCGCAGATATCACTTGGGATATTTACAATTCCTAAATGATCAGAATTAGTGAATTGAATGGCAAAGTATAGGGTGTTGTTTTCAAGGAATAATTCCGAATCTATTGAAAGGTCGATTACCTGAGGTTTGATGTGCGCCTTTATTTCATTTACAAAAACATCATTAACATAGTTCTGTTGTGCCGCATTATAATGATCGGAATCTATTAAATGGATTCCATTCTTTGCGAGTTCAGGAACTATTTGGCTATTATATATCTCACCAAATTTTTGTTGTTGTTCTTTTATTTCTGATAAGATCTCTTTGGTGATCTTGTTAGGGCGGAGTGCAAGTTTTTTACGAATGCTTTTCTCCACCCGTTTCATTTGTCTCAATTGAGATACCCGTACGCGAAAATATTCATCTAAATTAGAAGAGAAGATCGCTAAAAACTTTATGCGTTCATATAGCGGGTTTATGGGATCTTCTGCTTCTTGCAAAACTCGTTCATTGAAACTCAACCAATTTAAATCGCGATGTTTCAAACGAATTTCCGTAGGTAATAACATATATTTAATATTTCCTCAAAAATACAAAGATGAGTGAGGCCTTAAATTTAATATTCTGTTAAATAAGATAGATTTTATGAGCTTATAATTCTTTCTAATGTGGTTTGAATTAATCTATCTACGGTCTCTTTTGGATTGTTACTGAAATCTCCTGTGGCTCGATTAGCAATAATGGCATTAGCAGAGAGCGCGCGGTGTCCTAATAATTTGGAGAGGCCATATATACCGGCCGTTTCCATTTCTAAATTTGTTATTTTTTTACCCTTGTATTCAAAACTGGCAAGTTTATCATTCAAGCCCGGAATTCCCACAGGTAATCTTAAAATTCTACCTTGTGGACCGTAGAATCCGCAATTGGTAAGAGTAATACCTTTATGAAAGCCGTCTTTAAACTTAGAAGCAAGATCAGTATCACCTTGCACAAAATAAGGAAGTCCGTTTTGGGAAGGCCAATTAAGATGTGAAACTAGCGCTTTTGAGAAATCCTTGTCCTGAATTGGGGCACTGTCATAAAAATGCAATAAAGAGTCAAACCCAATTGCAGCTTCTGAGATAAGAAAGGCATCTACAGGAATATCGGCATGAATAGACCCTGAAGTACCAATTCTAATAATATCTAAAGAAGTAAGGTCCTTTTTTACGGTTCTGGTAGTGAAATCGATATTTACCAAGGCATCCAATTCATTAAATACGATATCGATATTATCGGTCCCTATGCCGGTAGAAATAACACTTATACGTTTTCCTTTATAGTAACCTGTTTGCGTATGAAATTCTCTTTTGTGAATTGAAAACTCGACTTTTTCGAAATATTTGGTAACGTTTTGTACCCTATCTGGATCACCAACCGTAATAACCGTGGGAGCTAAATGCTCGGGTAGTAAATTTAAGTGATATACGCTACCATCTTTATTTTGAATAAATTCTGATGCCTTTAAACTCATGTTATAATTTTAAAATGTTGTGTGATTGGGAGTCGTATAGAAAATCGTACATTTTAACACCTCCCAAATAATCGTCATTTTTTAATTGACGATAGAAATTTTTTGTTCCTTCTATAGCTTGAACGCCTTCCGCACTAAGTACGATTTTGTTGTCTTCAAACTTATAAAAAGCTTCCAGTTTATGAAGTAAACGCTCGATTTGTCTATGACCGTATCCAAAATAACCCTGATACTCCATAGCGTATCCCATTAATTGGTTGATGCTGGTTATAGAGTTTTTCTGAATAAGATTTAAAACATTCTTTTCCAATGCATTTAAACCAGTTCGGGAATTGGGAAAGCGTTCAATATGAGCACGAATACAACTGGAGAGATATTCAAAATTGGTGTTTCTCTTAATGAGCCCTTTTAATTTCTGAGGATTATCTTCGTTATATAGTTGCCAGATTAAATTGGCCGTTTCAAGATCTTCCTGATCTAGAAGAATTCGATTATCGTAATGGTTCTTTAGATCTTTATCTGATAATTTTGAAAGAGGATTGAATTCTTTTTCACCTTTCAGTTTTCTGCTACAAACAAGATAGAAGGGAACCTTCACCTTATTTTCCATTAAATGGCTAATAGCTGCGAGCATATTGATATGAGAAAATAAATCGAATTCAAACCAAAGTATAACTTCCGTGTAATCAGTTAGTGCTGTGAGTCTGTTAAGTTCACTTAAGAATTGCTTTTTGTATTGAGTGGGAGAGATGGAATAGAATTCATTAAGAAAATTGGTTCTCAGCTTAATAAATTCAGGAGTTCCCAATAAATAAGAAGTAGGACCCTCACATAACATTTCTTTCCAGGTTATAATCTCTCCGCCAAGATTAAAATCTAAAATACTCTGGGTGAAAACATCACCATTGGTAATATGCAGTTTTTTTGACATAAAGAGAGATTAAGCATCCTATTCAAATGTACCTTTTAACCACCTACGCGTTTTACCTTGTAGCCATCCTCTTTTAAAAACTGCATCACTTTTTCCCGGACATCTCCCTGGATAATAATTTCGCCATTTTTAACAGATCCTCCAACACCACATTTCTTTTTCAGTTGCTTACCAAGGATATTTAGATCTTCATCTTTTCCTTCAAAACCTTTTATCACGGTAACGATCTTGCCTCCGCGACCTTTATTGCTGAAATGTGCCTCTAATCTTTGTTGATTTGGAGGTGGAGTTTGTTCCTCAGATTCCTGATTATATTCTCCACCGTCAAAATCATCGTCGGTGGAGAATACAAAGCCGCCAAGATCTTCCAATCCTAACTTTTTCTTGGCCATAATCTATTTTTTTATCAATCCTATTTCTACAAGACGCTGATGTAAGAAATCACCAGCAGTAATATCTTCGTACTGTTTAGGATTTTCTTCTGTAATACACTGTTCTAAACTATTAAGAGGCATATCGCTTCTTGGGTGCATAAAGAAAGGGATAGAATATCTTGGTTTTCCCCATTGATCGCGTGGCGGATTAATAACTCTATGTATAGTAGATCTAAGCTTATTGTTGGTATGACGTTCCAGCATATCTCCCACATTTATCACAAGCTCATCCTCCTCAGGAATAGCATCAATCCACTCACCATCTTTACGCAATACCTGTAAACCACCTGTAGAAGCACCCATTAATAAGGTTATCAGGTTAATATCTCCATGTGCTCCTGCTCTTACAGCACCTTTAGGTTCTTCAGTAATAGGAGGATAGTGAATAGGTCTTAAAATACTGTTTCCATTGCTAGCCCAGTGATCGAAATAAAATTCATCTAATCCAATGTATAAAGCTAAGGCACGCAAAACATAAATCCCAGTTTTCTCAAGCATGCGATAGGCTTCCATTCCCGTGTGGTTGAAATCTTTCAATTCTTCCACCTGTACATTTGGTGGATATTCGTCCTTTAAATTTGCATCTGCCGACGGTTCTTGTCCAAAATGCCAAAACTCCTTTAAATCTCCTTCTTTCTTTCCTTTTGCGTGTTCTTTTCCAAAAGAAATATAACCTCTTTGGCCTCCAAGACCTTCAATTTCATATTTGCTTTTAGTTTCTAATGGAAGCTCAAAAAAGGATTTCACCTCTTTATATAAATCATCTACAAGATCATCGCTTAAAAAATGATTTTTCAGCGAAACAAATCCAATTTCTTCGTAGGCTTTACCAATCTCATCAACAAATTTCTGCTTGCGTTTAGGGTCATCAGAAAGAAAATCAGCTAAATCTACACTAGGTATATTATTCATTGCCATTTTACGGTGTGTTTATCTTAGTTAACATACAAAGTTAAATAAAAATTATGGAGTTTATATTTTTCTTTGCCGATATACGGATAGTATTAAATTTAATTACATTTGGTTATCAATTCTTACTTTTTATGAAATCATCGGTAACAAGTTTTTCCAACATAAATTACAATAAATCAGGTCTTTCAAATGAGAGGTTATTGCAGCTTTATAGAGCTATGCTAAAACCAAGATTAATCGAAGAAAAGATGCTGATTTTATTGCGACAGGGGAAAATTTCCAAATGGTTTAGCGGTATTGGGCAGGAAGCTATTTCTATAGGTGTGATTGAAGCACTTAAAAAGGAAGAGTATATATTACCTATGCATAGAAATTTAGGAGTTTTTACCTCCCGTGAAATTCCTTTATTCAGGTTATTTTCCCAATGGCAGGGAAAAGCAAATGGGTTTACAAAAGGAAGAGATCGAAGCTTTCATTTTGGTACCCAGGAATACAATATAATAGGAATGATTTCTCATTTAGGTCCACAATTGGGGGTGGCCAACGGAATTGCCTTAGCCCACAAACTTAGAAAAGAGCCCATGCTTTCTGCAGTCTTTACGGGAGAAGGTGGAACCAGTGAAGGGGATTTTCATGAGGCATTGAATATTGCTGCGGTATGGGATCTGCCGGTGCTTTTTTGCATAGAAAATAATGGCTACGGACTTTCAACGCCAACCAGTGAGCAATATAGGTGTAAGGATTTGGTGAGCAAAGGAATAGGGTATGGAATGGATGCACATCAAATTGATGGCAATAATATATTAGAGGTATTTACTAAAATCTCTGAAATAGCCGAAAGTGTAAGACAAAACCCAAGACCTGTTCTTTTAGAATTTATAACCTTTAGAATGCGTGGTCATGAGGAAGCTAGTGGAACAAAATATGTTCCTCAAGAGCTAATGGATGAATGGGCGCTTAAGGACCCTATTTCCAATTACAGGTCTTTTTTATTTGATGAAAATATACTCTCTGAAGAAGTGGATAGGGAATATCACACTACAATTAAAGCTGAAATTGATAAAAATTTAAGGTTGGCATTTGAAGAAGATAGTATAACACCTGATGAAAGAAAAGAATTAAATGATGTTTACTCAGAGCATGACTATCAGCATTTTGAAGAAAAAGAAAATGTGGAAAATATCCGGTTTATTGATGCAATAGCACACTCTCTTAGACAATCCTTTCATAAGCATGAAAATTTAGTTATGATGGGGCAGGATATTGCAGAATATGGCGGAGCCTTTAAAATATCAGAGGGTTTTTTAGAAGAGTTTGGTAAGGAGAGAATCAGGAATACTCCAATTTGTGAATCGGGAATTGTGGGCGTAGCCATGGGACTTTCTATTAATAAGATGAAAGCAATTGTAGAAATGCAATTTGCCGATTTTGTGAGCTCAGGCTTTAATCCTATAGTAAATTATCTGGCGAAGGTTAATTACAGGTGGAATCAACCTGCAGATGTTGTAGTTAGAATGCCTTGTGGAGCCGGAGTGGGAGCCGGACCATTTCATAGTCAGACTAATGAAGCATGGTTCACGAAAACACCGGGTCTAAAAGTTGTTTATCCTGCTTTTCCCAGAGATGCTAAGGGACTTCTAAACTCGGCGATAAATGATCCAAATCCAGTATTATTTTTTGAACATAAAGCACTGTACAGGAGTATACGGCAAGATGTTCCTACTAATTATTATACCATTCCCTTTGGAGAAGCAGCATTACTGAAAGAAGGTAACCAGTTAAGTATTATAACCTATGGAGCTTCTGTACATTGGGCATTAGAAGCTTTAGTGGACTTCCCTGAAATTAATGCCGATGTGTTAGATTTAAGAACCCTCCAACCTCTGGATAAAGAGGGAATATTAAGAAGTGTGAAAAAGACAGGTCGTGCACTAATTATTACTGAAGACTCTTTATTTGGAAGCATAGCTTCAGATATCTCTGCCATGATAGCTGAAACCTGTTTTGAATTTCTCGATGCTCCAGTTATGAGATTGGGAAGTATGGAAACACCTATCCCATTTGCAGCTAGTCTTGAAAATCAGTACTTGCCAAAAAATCGTATTAAGGAAAAATTAGAAGCATTACTATCATATTAGCATAACATTGGCAGTAAGAGTGATAGTTTAAGAGTTCTTAACAATGTCTTTGTTAAATAATTAATAATCTTTTGTTGGAAGTTGAAACCTAGAGTAATTTAGTTTCAACTAATCAATTAAACTATTATTATGATACGACTAATCGTTATTTTTCTAATCATTGCTTTAGTAGCTGCTGTCTTCGGATTTGGTGGCATAGCGGAAGGTTCTGCAGACATAGCCAAAATCATTTTTTACATCTTTATCGTTTTACTTGTAATTTCGTTGATAAGCAGAATATTTAGAAGATAATTGACCTTTTAAATCCAGTTCATTTCAGTAGTTGAAAGTGAATTGGATTTTTTTTACTCACCCTAATTTATAAACTATGAAGAAGATTTTATTTATACTTAGTGCCGCATTATTAATAGTTTCATGCGGACCAAGTAAAGTTGCTACAGAGGCACGTAAAACATTTAAAGGAGACTGGTCTCTTAATAGTGTTACCTATCCCCAAAGTACTGGAACATTTAATGTAACATTATTTAATGATGCATCTGCAGATTGCTTTAAAGGAAGTAATTGGAGTTTTGTTTCAAATAATAATACTGGGTTTTACACCGTTCAAGGGGCAAACTGTAGTGCCGGGAAGCGTAATTTCGTATGGTCTATAGACGAAGAAAATACACCGGTAGGTACTTTCGATTTCTTATTGAAACCTACAGATGAGAAACATAAATCTACAACTGGAAATCAAGGTTTTAGAATAAATCTTGTTTCCCTTACCGAAACAACCATGATATGGGAACAAACCGTAACGCTAGAAGGTAAACCTTTTGTGATACGCATGAACTTTACTAAACTTTAAAATAGAATATTATGAAATTGAGAAATATTAAAACAAATAAGTTTATTGCTCTTGCTTTTGCAGCAACACTCCTTTTCGGATGTGAAGCAACAAGAAATGCAAATAACAAACAAAAAGGTGCTGTGATTGGTGCCGGTAGTGGAGCAGTAATTGGTGGTATTATTGGTAATAACGTAGGTGATGGTAATTCAGCGCTAGGAGCAATTATTGGAGGTGTAGTAGGTGGAGCAGCCGGGGGCTACATTGGTAATAGAATGGATAAACAGGCGCAGAGAATTGAACAAGAAATACCAGGAGCAGAAGTAGAGCGTGTTGGTGAAGGTATAAACGTAACATTTGATGAAAGCAGTGGGGTCTATTTTGATACTGAAAAGTATAATATTAATGCAAAGTCTCAAGAGACTCTTAATAAACTTGCCGATATCTTTAAGGAATATCCAAACACAGATATTTTAGTTGAAGGACATACAGATGATACAGGTAGTGATTCCTACAATTTAACTTTGTCTAAAAACCGTGCGCAGGCCGTAACTAATTATATGGTAAGTCAAGGTATAGTGAAAGGTAGATTTGATACCAAATGGTATGGAGAAACCCAACCTAAGTATGACAATACTACTCCTGATGGAAGAGCGAAAAACAGAAGAGTAGAACTTGCAATTGTAGCCAATGAAAAACTAAAAGAAGAAGCTAAACAGGCAACACAACAAGAATAATAATTATATAAATATAGATGTTAAATCCCGAGAATTTCTCGGGATTTTTTTGTTTTTAAGTATCTTCAAGATGTGAAAAACGGAAAGGTTGTAATTATAGGGGGAGGTCTTGCCGGATTAACGGCAGCCATTCATTTAGTTAGTTCGGGAATTCAAGTTACTCTTATAGAAAAAGAAAGTTTCCCTCATCATAAAGTATGTGGCGAGTATTTATCTAGAGAATGTCTCCCATATCTACAACGGCTGGGAATAGATGTACTATCCTTACAACCATCTCTATTAAATAAATTTTCATTTAGCACTGCCTCGGGCAGAACGATAAATTCATCTTTAGAGTTGAGAGGACTCGGGATTAGCCGATATAATTTAGATTATTACTTATTTAAAAAAGCAAAAGATTTAGGCGTAATTATCCTACAAGATACTGCCATCGATATTCAATTTATGGGTTCCGGATTTAAGGTTAAAACTCACCAGGAGTATAATTTTGAAGCCGATTTTGTTCTGGGGGCATTCGGTAAGCGTTCTAATATAGATAAAAATTTAAACCGCGACTTTATTACTAATAAATCAGGATGGCTGGCGATTAAATCTCATTACGTACATGATGACTTTCCAGATGATACGGTAGCATTACATAACTTTAAGGGTGGTTATTGCGGAATTTCTAAAACCGAGACAGAGGCAATCAATGTATGTTATTTAGCAACCTATAAGAGTTTTAAAGAATTTAAGAATCCTTCAAAATATAAGGAAGAAGTTCTATGTGAAAATCCGCATCTCCGATCTTTTTTTAATTCGGCAACCAGCTTATTTGACAAAGAACTGAGTATTGCGCAGATATCTTTCACTAAAAAATCTTTAATTTATGATCATATACTTATGTTAGGTGATGCTTCAGGTTTAATACATCCATTATGTGGAAATGGAATGGCAATGGCCATACATAGCGCTAAGATAGCTTCTGAAAGTATTTTATACTTTTATACTTCAGCAAAGTCAAAAAGAGAAGATGTGGAAAAGAGTTATAGAGAACAATGGCTGAATGAATTTAGCTCAAGGCTTAGAACGGGAAGAGTACTACAAAAAATATTTTTGAATCCCGGAATGGCTGAAGTTTCTCAAAGTTTCATAAAGGCATTTCCGGGCCTGCTTCCAAAAATTATTAATAAAACTCACGGGAGTCCAATTTTATGATAAATATAGACACTTTAAAAAGAACTCAGGAAACAGAGATCATGGACGACTTTGATCTGCAGGGAGCGGAGTTAGAAAAAACCTTGTCCGATCTGGATACAATAAATAAATGGTTAGGTGGAAATGCTATTACTTTAAATGGAATAAAACATATTCTTAAAGAATTTCCTCAAAACGAGGAGATAAAGGTTGTTGATGTGGGTTGTGGTAACGGCGCAATTCTCAGAGAGATAGCAGTATGGGCTCGTAAATCGGATATCAGTATAAAGTTAGTGGGGATTGATGCAAATACCCATGCTATACAAATTGCGAAGAGATTGTCGGCCTCATACCCGGGGATTGGTTTTTATACGCTTAATATCTTTAGTGAGGAGTTTCAGCAAATGGAATTCGATATTGTGTTATGCACTTTAACCCTCCATCATTTCAAGGAATCAGAAATTATTAGCCTCCTTCAAAATTTTCATAACCAATCTAAGTTGGGAATAGTTATAAACGATTTGCACCGAAGCAGATTAGCCTATGTTTTATTTCAGGCTTTTTGTAAAGTTTTCATAAATAATGAAATAGCTAGAAAAGATGGTTTAATTTCAATTTTAAGAGGTTTTAAAAAATATGACTTACAGCAATTATCTAGCTCTCTTACTAATGCCACTCACCATATCTCTTGGAAATGGGCATTTAGGTATCAGTGGGTTATATTAAAACAACATACATTATGAGCGTAAAAATTGTTCAAGTTGAGAAACAACTGCCAATATATTCCAGAGAGACTAAGGAAATATTACCATTTGTAGAAAATTGGCTGGGAGATAAGGAAGAACGATTTAAGCGTAAAATAACGAAGATATTTGAGGGGGCGGGAGTAGATAGACGCTATTCTATTATGGCTCCGGAAGAGGTTTTTACGGCTACCTCGTTTGAAGATAAGAACAATATCTATATACGAGAAGTCAAAAAATTAGGTACCACAGTCTTAAAGACTGCGTTAGTCGCTTCTAAATGGGAACCCAATTCTTTAGATTATTTAATTACGGTTAGCTGCACCGGAATTATGATTCCGTCTTTAGATGCCTACCTAATTAATGATCTGAACTTAGATAAACATATTACAAGGTTGCCGGTAACAGAAATGGGGTGTGCAGCAGGAATTTCAGGAATGATTTATGCCTATAATTTTTTAAAAGCCAATCCCGGGAAAAGAGCTGCGGTGGTAGCAGTTGAAAGTCCAACAGCCACTTTTCAGCTTGATGATTTTAGTATGGCAAATATGGTTAGCGCCGCAATATTTGGTGATGGAGCTGCTTGTGTCTTACTTTCTTCAGAAGAAAATGCAGATGGCCCTGAGATTATAGGAGAAGAAATGTATCATTTTTACAATGCAACCCATTTAATGGGCTTCGATCTTACTAATAATGGATTGCAAATGATCTTAGATGAGACAGTTCCCGAGACGATTGCAAATCACTTTCCGGCTATAATCCATCCTTTCCTTGAAAAAAATAATAGCTCCATTGAAAAAGTGGACCACCTTATCTTTCATCCGGGTGGAAAGAAAATTGTGCAAACGGTGTCTGATCTTTTTGGTATCTTAGGAAAGAATATTGACGATACCCGGGAGGTTTTGCGTTTATATGGTAATATGAGCAGTGTAACTGTCTTATATGTTTTAGAACGCTTTCTTAATAAAGACATTAACAGAGGACAGCAAGGTTTGATGCTCAGCTTTGGTCCCGGATTTTCGGCGCAAAGAATTTTAATACAATGGTAGAAGAATTTAAAGATCTAAATTATTGGGCGGTTATTTTAGGCGGGAGTAGCGGACTAGGTTTGGCATCAGCAAAAAAGCTGGCAAAACACGGTATGAATATTATAATTATTCACCGAGACAGGCGTTCGGAAATTCCAGAAATAGAGGAAGCTTTTGAAGAGATTAGGTTATGCGGAGTGAAATTAGAAAGTTTCAATGTTGATGCTATTCAAAAAGATAAACGGTCTAGCCTAATCCAACAAATTAGTGAGATTTTAGGAGAAGAAGGTAAGGTTAGAACATTGGTACACAGTATTGCCAAAGGCAATTTAAAACCTATGACCGGGGAGGGACCCATATTAGAGAATATTGATTTTCAACTCACGCTTGATGCTATGGCCATTAGTTTGTACGATTGGACACAAGGTTTGTTTCAGGCAGGTTTATTTGCTAAAGACGCCAGAATTATATCTTTTACTAGTGAAGGAAACAAAAAAGCCTGGGCAAACTATGCAGCGGTATCTGCCGCAAAAGTGGCTTTGGAGGCCATTACCAGAAGCATGGCTTTAGAGCTTGCTCCACATGGTATTAGAGCGAATTGTATTCAGGCAGGAGTTACTGTAACCAGATCTTTTCAAATGATACCAGATAATGAAACTTTGAGAATGCATGCTCTTAAACACAACCCATTTAAAAGACTTACAGTTCCTAATGATGTAGCTAATGTGGTCTACCTGCTCAGTAAAGACGAGGCATGCTGGATTACGGGATCGATCATCCCGGTAAATGGGGGCGAACATTTAAAATAATTTTTGTGAATTTTCAAGAAATACTTTCCAGGCTTCCTTATTCTGAACCTTTTTTATTTGTAGATTCTATTGAGTATCTGGATGAAAATTCGGTAATAGGACACTATTGTTTTCCCGAAAAAGCTTACTATTATAAAGGTCATTTTAAAAATAAACCGATTACTCCCGGAGTGCTATTAACCGAATGCATGGCACAAATTGGTGTGGTTTGTCTAGGAATAAATTTATTGGGAATAAAAAACGATGAGACTCCAGCAATAGCAATGACTAGTACCGAAATAGATTTTTTCTTAGCGGTACAGCCCGGAGAAACTGTTAAAGTAGTTTCACACAAATTATATTTTAGATTCAACAAGTTGAAATGCAAAGTGGAAATGTATAATAGGGACGAGAATTTAATCGCGAGAGGAAACATCTCCGGTATGCTGAAAGATAATTAATGAAGAGGAGGGTAGTAGTAACAGGACTGGGAGTTGTAGCACCTAATGCTATAGGTGTTACCAATTTTGAAACTGCACTTAGAGGGATGAAGAGTGGTATCACATTTCATCAGGAACTGGCCGATTTGAAATTTTGCTGTCAGCTTGGTGGAAAGCCTGATATTTCTGATGAAATCCTGAATCAATATTTTACTCCATTACAACTTCGCGGCTTAAATTCTAGTGGTATCATCTACGGAGTTATTGCTGGAACCGATGCCTGGAAAGATGCTGGTTTAACAATTTCGGAAGATAAGAGACCAGATTGGGATTCAGGAATTATTTTCGGTACCGGAATTTTGGGAGTTGATAAATTCAGAGAAGCCATTCATTTGATAGATGCTGGAAATACCCGTAGATTAGGAAGTACAAGTGTACTACAAACCATGGCAAGTGGTATAAGTGCGTACCTGGGAGGAATATTAGGTTGCGGAAATCAAGTAACTACAAATTCTTCAGCATGTACCACAGGTACGGAAGCGGTTTTAATGGGCTATGACCGCATTAAAGCAGGGAATGCTAAAAGAATGCTAGTAGGTAGCTGCGGTGATCATGGTCCCTATGTTTGGGGTGGTTTTGATGCGATGCGCATTTTACCTAGTAATTACAATAACCAACCGCAACAGGCATCCCGGCCTATGAGCGAAAGTGCTGTAGGATTTGTTCCCGGCAGTGGGGCTGGAGCCTTGATATTAGAAGATCTCGAATCTGCACAGGAGAGAGATGCCTATATTTACGGTGAAATTTTAGGAGGCGAAATTAATAGCGGGGGCCAGAGAAATGGAGGAAGTATGACCGCCGCTAATAGTGAGGCAGTGCAACGCTGCATTAATAGGGCTCTTATAAATTCAAATATTTCTTCCAAAGACGTCGATCTTATTAATGGTCATCTAACTGCAACCAGTAGAGATGCTATGGAAGTCGAAAATTGGACACGGGCTTTAAATAGAAGTAATGAAGAATTTCCATATATTAATTCGTTAAAGGGAATGACCGGTCATTGTTTAAGCGCCTCCGGGAGTATTGAATGTGTGGCAAGTGTCTTACAACTTGATAAAGGTTTTATTTTCGGGAATTTAAATACAGGAGATATTCATCCAGAGATTTCAAAATTAATTAATACCGAAAAGATTCCTAAATCTACTTTAAATAAAGAATTAAACATTCTGGCCAAGGCAAGTTTCGGTTTTGGGGATGTTAATGCAGTTGTACTATTTAAAAAATTTGTGAACTAATCTTTAGAAGCTTCAAATAAAATGGAAACGAAAATGACCGATAAAGAAATTCTTCAAAAATTAAAAAAAATAGTTACTCCGTATGTTCAAAATGAAGAAGGCTTAAATGATTTTGATGAGACTACTGATTTTTTAAATGATCTTAAAATTAATTCTGCCAACCTGGTAGATGTAATCTTAGATGTTGAAGATGAATATAAAATTGAAATAGATAACGATTCTATGAATGGGATGCTTACAGCCGGAGATGCCAGAAAAATCATTCAACGTAAACTGAGAAATGAGTGATTGGTAATGATATTATAGATCTGGAAGTAGCCGCTTCACAGCATACTTGGAAGCGTAAAGGTTTTTTAGATAAACTGTATACCCCCCAAGAGCAAGAAATTATATTAAAAAGTGATAGCCCCGCGCTATTCGTATGGGCGTTATGGGCTATGAAAGAAGCTAGTTATAAAGCGCACCAAAGAAAATTTAATTTACCTAGAAGGTTTAATCCTAAAGATTACTGTAGTAAATTGGATGATATCAGGGATAATTATATCCTTGGAACTGTTAATATTGGAGAATGCCTATATTACACCGAAGTTCATAGAAGTATTTATAAACTGCACTGTATTGCTTCCCAAGAAAGATCAATTAATATTGTTGAATATCACACGTCATCAATAGATAGTATTAAATCACATCTTATCACAAAGATTTCAGAAGAACAAAATATTAAACCGGAACTACTAAATATTCAGAAAAACGAAAATTTTATTCCCTATGCCTCCCATAATGGAAAGCCTGTTTGCAGCAAATTTTCCATCTCACATCACGGAAAATATTCCGCATATATTCTGGCGTTAACAAACTGCTAAAAGCCAGTTAAACAATATTAAATAGGCTTGTAAAAAATCCTCCCGGTTGTAAATTGAAGTATAATTAAAAACTATAACCATATGAAGACAGTAGATAAAATGGAAGTGTTACATAGCCAGTCAGCTGAGTACATTTTACAGGGTGAAACAGGGAAATTTCTCAAGCTTATTCCGGACACATTTATAATTAAGGGTGCTGAAAATAATGGCGAATTTAATCAGGGTTATGCCATAAGACATATTAATAGAAAGGATATTTTATTGATTGATGTAGTAGAAGAAGCTACTAAAGAAGCTGTAAAAACATTAGTAAAAGATGGCTACAGTATTAAAGGAATTTTGCTATCCAATTCTTCTATAGCCAAGAATGCATATGCCGATTTAAAAACACTATCTGAAGATGCCGGTGGGGCATGCATATATGCACATCCAAGAAATTCGATTAGAGACGATTATAAAACTAAGGACATTACATTAAGGAATGAGGTGTTCAAGAACTTTGGTCTAACTATTTACGATCTTCCCGGGAATGGGGGAGGCTCTGTACTTATCCATTCAGATATTAATGATGGAATGTTATTCACCGGTGAGGATGCACATGGAACCAGCTATGATATGGAAGAAAATACTTTTAACAGGCCGGTTATGAATAGTAAAAATGATGATTTTGGTCTTTCTCAAAGTTGGGGGGCGTTTGATAAAGAGTTTACATATTTATTCCCGTTAAAAGGGAAGCCCGGATTTAATTTAGAAGAAGGAGATCAAACCGATATTCTAAATAGTTTAAGCAGGGCTTAATAAATAATTACAGCTAAAGGACTATTCCTGAACTATATTCGCATCATTCCCAATTTAAATTGATTTTTCAAAGTTTAAGATCATAATAAATTCAGTTTGATGAATTGATTATAGTTTTCGAATAGTCCTTTCTATATAGATTAATTTCTAATTGTTTCGAGCTTCTTCCTCCTTTTGTTCTTCTTCTTTTTGATCTATAGCATCGTTCACATTCTTTTCTTTCAAAATAGGATGGCTTTTCACGCCTATTCCAACAATTAAAATGATACTGGCTATTGTTCCATATAACATGGTTACAATGGCTATAAAACCACCGCCTAAAATAGAGGCTAGTCCTAAAGTGACATAATAAATGATTACAAACCATGAATTAGGAACTTCATCACTTTCAGTAATGGGTAGATTCATCATTAAAAAAGTAATAATAGCAGCAATAATAAGTATAGTGTCTGCCTTTGCCATAGTAAGCACATTTTTATAGTGTGCGGTGGTAAGACTGGACTTAGAAGATCGGCTCAAACTAAAAACGGTAAGCATTAACGCTAAAATTGTGGTAGCTCCCAAAATTACAGTGTTACATAGCATGTTTATACCTGAGAGGGAAGAAGAAAGTAATTCTTTAGCCTTGTAACCAGATAGCTCTCCCAAGATAAATGCTCCTGTACCCATTACAATAGTAGATACAATTCCTCCAACAAGTGCACGCTTTATTACAATATTCATTTAAATAGTTTATTGGTTAGGTTTAATTAGTTTGAAAGTAATACGAAATTTAAAAATATAGTTTTCTCGAATAGCACAGATATAAGGTATTGTTAAAGCTACCGGTTACCTCAGTTTAAATTTTTAATTTAAAGAATAAAATTTAAGTAAAATGTCTAAGTTAAATGTCACCCAAAAATTAATTAAAGAGCACCTTCTTTCCGGAGAAATGATTCCCGGAAAGGAAATAGGTATAAAAATAGATCAGGCACTATTACAGGATGCCACTGGAACTTTGGTTCAATTAGAACTGGAGGCGATGGGACTTAAAAAAGCAAAGACCGAAGTAGCGGTACAATATGTAGATCATAATTTACTTCAAACCGATTTCAAGAATGCCGATGATCACTTATTCCTACTTTCTGCTGCTCAAAAATTTGGAATTTGGTATAGTAGGCCGGGAAATGGAGTAAGTCACCCGGTTCATATGGAACGATTTGGAAAACCCGGAAAAACACTTGTGGGATCTGATAGCCATAGTTGTGCAGCCGGATCTTTAGGTATGTTAGCTATTGGAACTGGAGGTTTGGATGTAGCTGCTGCCATAGCCGGTCAACCTTATTTTGTGAAAATGCCAAGTATTATGGGGGTAAAACTTACCGGTAATTTACCAGATTGGGTTAGTGCAAAAGATGTTATCTTGGAAATGCTAAGAAGGTATGATGTTAAAGGAGGAGTAGGGAAGGTTATAGAATATTACGGAGATGGCCTGAAACACCTGAGTGCTATGGATAGGCATGTAATTGCAAATATGGGTGCAGAACTTGGCGCCACAACCACTGTCTTTCCTAGTGACAACGAGACGAAGCGTTTTTTAAAATCTCAGGAAAGAGAACAAGACTGGATAGAACTTATGGCCGATGAAGGTTGTACTTATGATTTTAATGATGAAATTATACTGGATGATCTCGTGCCCTTAATTGCTCTGCCAACTAGTCCCGGGAATGTGGTACAGGTAAGTGAAGTAGCAGGAAAACCAATAAATCAGGTTGTTATTGGGTCTTCTGCAAATCCGGGATTGAGAGATTTTTGGATGGCGGGAGCAATAGTAAAAGATAAGAGTATAAATAGTGATGTCTCTTTTGATGTGAATCCTACTTCCCGCCAAATAATACAGAATATGATTGATAACCGTGCATTTGCCAATTTGATCAAGGCTGGAGCCAGGTTCCATCAATCTGGTTGTATGGGGTGTATTGGAATGGGGCAGGCCCCGGCCTCCAATACCATCAGTTTAAGAACAATGCCGCGTAATTTCCCAAGCAGGTCTGGTACTGAGGATGATATGGTACATTTATGCAGTCCTGAAACCGCTGCCGCTTCAGCTTTAACCGGCAAAATTACCGATCCCAGGGATTTGGAAAAATTATATGGGATGAGCTATCCACAGTATGAGAGTCCTGAGGTAGAGATTATAAATATGGAAATGCTGGTTACACCACCGGAAGATGGATCTGATATTGAATTGAAAAAAGGTCCGAATATAAAAAGTTTACCGCATATAGACCCTTTATCTGATAGCTATACTGTTCCTGTACTATTAAAAATGGGTGACAACATCTCTACCGATGAGATTCTGAAAGCAGGAGCAGAGGTCTTACCATTTAGAAGTAATTTACCCGAGATAAGCAGGTACTCGTTCACAGTGATTGACGATACTTTTTATGACCGGGCAATGCTGGCAAAGCAGGATAAGGGAGGACACATTGTAGTAGCAAAAGAAAATTATGCTCAAGGATCTAGCCGAGAGCATGCTGCCCTTGCCCCTAAATATTTGGGTCAGGTAGCGGTAATTGCACAAAGCTATGCTAGAATTGCATGGCAAAATCTGGTTAATTTTGGGATACTACCTTTAGAATTTATGGATATTTCCGATTATGATAAAATTGAACAGGGAGATATGGTTAGTTTTAATAACCTAAGGGGGGACGTTCAAGCTAGAAAAAACATAGTGGTGAAAGTTCAGAAACCAGATGGTTCGGTTTTGGAATTTGAAACTGTTCATACCCTAAGTGATAGACAGATAGAAATTTTATTAAAAGGGGGTATTATTAATGAGTTTAAGGCACGTCTTATTAACTAAATAATTAGTTAAAGAAGGAGAGGAGGTGACTCTTATAATTCTCATGTATTTATAAAATGAGAAATCCGCAGTAGATAAATTCTACTGCGGATTTCTTTATAGTTCCCTGTGAAGATTCTAGTGTGTATTCATCTGGGCTTTGCGTTTTTCCAACTGTCGTTCTAAGTCTCTAACTGTTTCGGCAACTGCAGCTTCAAAAGAATCTTCATTAGATTCAGCATACAATTGAGGTCCCGGAGCACTAAGTTTAATATTACAAATAAATCCTTTGGGCTCTTGTCCGTCCTGTTTTTTAAAAAATACTTCGGCACGAATTACCCAATCGTATTTTTTAGAAAGTTTATTTAATTTTTCGTCTGTTAATTCTTCTAAACGCTCACTTTTAGCAAGTTGAACAAATTGAAATATTGATTCCATATTATTGTGTTTTATTTTATAGCAATAAACCTAAAATCCAAATTCTACCAAAACACATTAGGCCTTTGTTAGGGAAGATTTAAGAAAGAATTTGGTACGAGAGTTATTTGCTATAAGGGTTATTGAATTTTTTAGTTATACTGAAATTTCATTTATAATATTATTGGTGGTTTGTAAGTAAACCTGAGTTATTTTGGGTTGCTTAAGCTTTATTTCCATTCGAAGTTCTTCCATGGTATTTTCGGCTTCGAGCAGTTCCAGGCTATTTTCAAGATCAATCTCAATAACCAGTAAGATACTATCCGGACCAAAATGCATGGTATGGGGTAGACCCCAATCTTTTACCTTAGTGTTTCCAGCAAGGATTTTTTCTACTGAGACTATGACCTCCGGATTGGCACTTTCTCCTAATAAAAGGCCTTTACTTTCTCTGGCAAGAAAGGTGGCTACGCTTAAAAGAAGTATTCCAATAAATATAGAAGCCGCTCCATCAAGGTACGGATTATTTAGCTGTTGCGAAAGAAAAACCCCTAATAGTGCAATGCTTAAACCAATTACCGCAGCGGCATCTTCTATAATGACAGCAAAGGTTGCAGCATCTTTACTACGAACAATATTAGTGATTATATTTCCAGAACTGGCTCGTGATTTATTGAAGGCTTTTAGGGCTAAATACAAAGCGGTTCCTTCAAAAACTAAAGCTGCAATAAGAACAATGTAATTCCATGTAGGATCGGCAATTACATGAGGATCCTGTATGGCATGAATACCCTCATACAAAGCAAAGCCACCCCCAAGGGCAAAAATTAAGATGCTAACAACAAAACTCCAAAAATAAACTTCTTTCCCATATCCAAAGGGGTGCAATTCATCAGGTTCTTGTTGAGATTGTTTAATGCCAAAGAGTAATAGAAATCCGTTTCCGGTATCGACTAAAGAGTGAATTCCCTCAGCTAGCATTGCTGAGCTACCTGTAAAAAAAGAAGCAACAAATTTTCCTATTGCTATTAAAAGGTTTGCGCCAATTGCGCTATAGATTGCGATTTTTGATCCGCCGGCCATATTTAAATAGTTTTTTTGAAAATTACGATTTTTATTAGAAGAGGGAATAACTTTAATAATTATTTAGTTTTTATAATTAAGAGCGGAAGATCGAATTATTAAAAGGCAACTGAAATAAATGTAAATAAGGTGCAGAGGAGTTTCTTAAATATTCTATTTTACATAATATAAATTATAGTACAAATATAATATATGGGTAAAACGGCGAATAGCTGTAACTGCTAAATTATAATGTTTATACGGCTAATTTAAAATTACGAATGTCTTATATCCTACGAACATTAAAATTGAGAGTGAAGTCATTAAAATTGTGAAAAAATCTATGAAAAAATAATGATAATCATATCTTTAAATGAATTTAAAGATCATCATCAATTTCAAAACTAATTGCTTTCGCATATTCTGATAAATCAATAGCCGCGACTGTACCAATACTTTGTTGTAAATATCTAGTTAATTGTAAAAAAAAAGTAACTAACGAATTATTCCTCTTACTAAATTCAATGTCATTCACTTTTCTTTCAGTATAAAACTTAAAAAATAATTCATTATGTTCTTTAAAAGATAATTTCACACCTCTGTCAATTTTAAATATGTTGTCATCCTTTTGATAATCTACATAAAAGCTCTTATTCTTTACTGCACAGCCAATATCAATTGATTTTAATCCTTTTAAACTTTTAAGATGTTTTTCAATTGTGACATCTTTAATTTTTGTTTCTATAGTTAATATACCTCCAAGTATTTTGGTTAAAGCTCTCGGATCCTTTGATTCTCCTCTATCAATTATTTCGGTGGATGTTCTAAATAATTTTCTAACACTCTCAATTTTGTCTCCTGCATATATGATATTTTCTTTATCCAGATCTGGTTTAACTTCAAAAATAGCGTACACCCCTTCTGCTGGTATATAAAAAATACCATTTTGTTTAAATACAAAAGGTGTATATGTTTGATCATAAATCACCAAATCAATTTGATGGCTTAATTGTCCTTTGGAATCAATTACAATTGCCTTATCAACGCAATATCTATCTGGCAGATAGGTTCTCAACCATTCAATCCAAGTATTTTCAAGAGAATCCCCTTTAGAACCTGGATGCTCTATAAACGTCCTATTAGTGTTTAATTGAGCCTCCATTTGAGTCTGTAAGCCTCCAAATAACTTTCTTAAATTTATTTTATTACTCATAGTGCTTCAATCTTTTATCAACCAATATGTAAAAATCTTTGCTAAATAATATCTCTGAGATTCCTGCTATCATGAGCAAAGGAGTGTTTACATTAATTTTTTTATCCGTAGCGATATCTTTCATTGCTTTTAAATCAGTAGTGCTTGGACTTGTAGGACCATCGGGATGAGAATGCCACTCTCCGATATATTGAATCTTACCTGCAGTTTTTTTATGTAATTCCTTCAATCTATCATTCAAGTTACCGGGTTCCCTTATGAACTTTGTTCTGCCGTTACGATATTCATCGGGAATTAAAATATCTGTTATTATGAAACCTGTTTCATTTTTAAAACCAATAAATACTCCTCCAAACTCCTTTGGATAATGTAATCTTGTAATTTCTTCTATTTGATTAAGAACAGTTTTAGACACTAATATTGAACTACTAAAATCCCTGCAATAAAAATTTTCAAAATTTTCAATTTTTATTTTGAAATTATCTTCAAATCTAGGTTCTATTATTAAAGTTTTGTTCTTCTCCCCTTTATTAAAATTGTCATTAATGATTTTAAGTCCTGTATTCAGCAAGGCATTTATATCTACGTAGTTTGCCTCGAAAGTTGGATAACCACATCCAGTACCTTCGATGAAGGTTGCCTCATCATTTCCAATGAAGTCATATATGATTTTAGATTGTCGGGTTAAGTATTTTCCACTTATTGAAGTGAATGCTTTAGCTTTATTATTAATTCCAAAACTGAATACATCTCCTGTGAAGTCTATCTTATCTAAAATATAGGTTACTTCAGGATCAGTTGAACAGTCAAAAATTATATCTACATTCTTGTTAAAAATTTCCTTAACCTCCGTCAAGTTGAAATGATTCAATTTTAAACTTATTGAAGCTAAATTAATAAATGGAGATATTGACTTAAGTCTTCTTTCTAATCTTTCCGCTTTTGGAAAAATCAAATCATCTAAAGTGAAATTAGCTCTGCATAAATTTCCACCACGTATTGAATCAAAATCTTCAAGAACAATGCTTCTTGCTCCTCCTCTAACTAGCATTTCAGCCAAAGAGCTGCCCAATGCTCCACAACCTATTATTAAAATATGAGAATCAGTTATTTTTTCGTTAAGTTTTCCTCTGCCAAAAAATCTAGAATAATCTATATTTTCTGTACTACCCCAACGGATTTTATCCGTTTTTAAAAATGTTTCGAAGCCTTTATTATTAGATTTTCTTTCACTTTTTGGAATTTTCAGATGACCAATTGGTTTTTCTATTTTTTCTATTCTTATTAAATCCCAATGTTCCTCATAATCATCATGAGTTGGAATTTTATAACCAATCAAAATGAATAACGAAGAATTTTCAATAAAAAATGAATCCCCAAACTTGCCTTTTAAACCATGATACAAGTATTCCTGAAATTCATTTGAAAAAAAATCTTTGAATTCATCCCAAGTCTCTAGAGCTCTTCTACCTATGCTATCTTTTTTGATGGGTTCTTCTTCAATGAAATAATACAAACCTTTTTTACAGGTTTTACTTTTTAATTCTTCAATAAAAGTTTTAGACCAATTATCTTCGATACCAGAATCGAACCCTAACCTGAAAAGTTTTTTAACTGGAAATTTCTTCTTTCCATATTCTTCAGATGAGAAGATGGAATAATCAAAAATTCCAAATTTGTTTTTTTTAAAATTGCTATTAGTATTTGTGAAATAAAGTTTATCCAATCTACCTATTTCAGTATCAGGAATTATGTATGTATAGTCATCATCCTCCTTATCAAAAATAAAATAATCTCTAATCCATTGTTTTAGACAATTTAGTTCATAGAGAAGCTTGTGATCAAAGTTATCGTCTTTATCTGGGTGAAAACAAACAGAACCATCGGGGTTAATATGATTTAATCCTATATAAGCATCATTCCTAAAAATTATTGAAATGTTATCAGCGTTAGGATGCGTCAGCGGATAAGTTGAGGGAATTTTAATGTCATATGAAGTCCTTGTATTTAAATAATCTACTTCAATTTTACCTGAAAAATAGTTACCATTTCTTTTAATTTCTTCTACGATCGTTACATCTTTATCCCTATCGATTAGGTCATTTATTTTGGTTATTGTGATTTGATCCTGCTTATCCAAATTTACTAGTGCTTAATACTGATGCAGATGAAGCTTTTGAGTTTGCATTTTCCTCATCATCATTATCGTGTTTATCATTTATCGGAAAGTAATTTTTAATTTTATCTGAATCCTCGTCAATTTCTTTGATAGTTTTTTTCATATCTCTTTTTGTATCAGATTTAGCAGTATCACTCATGGAATCGGACACAATATTGTGCGAGTTGGCCGGATCAACTAAATCATTTTGAGTTATATTATCAATTATATGGTTCATCACCATCTTCACCTTTTCCCATAAATCAGACGGGATATCCTCAGTCTTATCAAAGGCTTCTTTAGTATATAGTTCCATCATGAATGACTTAATCAGTTTTCCTCCATTCTGAATTTTTCTTTCAGTTTTCCATACTTTAAGTAGCTTCGCTATTTTTCTTTCGTGAGTCCTATCAGCTCCTCCTAGAAGTTCCAGGTGTTTCTTAATGTTTGTTTTAATCCTGGTTTTATTAATATCTTCTTCCTTTTTAGACCTATTCGAGGGATTTATATATAAGCTCAAATCGTTATTGTTTGAATAACTATCGTTATCAGGCCTTTCACGACCAGGAACTACATCCATATCGAATATTTCTCCGTCAATTTCAAACTCTAAACCGATTGAGACTTTTTGCTTTCTAACCTTATCCTTAGTTATATCATCATCCGTTTCAGTATATTCATTTTTTAAGTATTTATATACCTCTTCAAACATTTCTTTAAGACTGCTAAATCCTTTATCACTATCAGAAACTTTCTTTTTAAAAGGAATACAGCAATCGATATCGAATTTAGTATTTATAGCAGTCTTTTTTGCATAGGATCCTGAATCAATAGCATTTGAAGCTTTAAAATCAGAAAACTTATCATTTAAAGCATTTTTCACCTTATTCTTTTTTGCAATAAACTTGCTCAAAAGTTTAACTTTATTAATATCGTGTGTATCAAGAACCTTATTAAGATGTTCGTTTTTATCTATAGCCATATTATTTATAATTTTATTATATTTTCAATAATCCCTTGGATTCTAAAATTCTCATTAAGAATTATTGGTTGGTGTATTTTATTACTTGATTTTGGTTTTAAAATAACCATTCCATTACTTTTATTATACTCTTTAACAGTAGCTTCATCATCAATTAAAGCCAATATTCTATCTCCATTTTCTGCATTTTGCTGCTGCCTTACCAATAATAAATCTCCATTTTCAATTCCAGCTTCATCCATTGAATCTCCTTCTGCTCGTAATAAGAAATATTTATATCCATTTTTTATCATTTCTATAGAAATGGAGACTTCTGCTTCAATATTTTCATCTGCAAAAATTGGCATCCCACAAGCTACACTTCCTAATAAAGGAATTTTTACAGTTTGTGCTCTCGAGCCAAAATCTTCAGGTATTTCAAAGTCAACTATTTGATAACTCCCGTCATTTTTTTTTCTTAAGATTTTCTTTTCTTCAAGGTTTTTTAATAAAATTGCTGATGAACGAGGTGATTTATAATCCAATCCTGTCATTAGTTCTCGAACACTTGGTATTCTTCCTTGATTAACAAGAAAATTTCTAATAATCTTTATTGCTTTTAGCTCTTTATCAGATAAATCATAAAACATACGCTAATATACACTTTGCATACATCATGATTATAATTGTAATGCTTTAGTTATAAACTAGTTATTAACATTACACGAAATCGTAATGGTATTTACTTTAGGAGTATATTGTTCTTTGTAGATTCCCGTAACGTAGGGAAAAGAAAATTTTATTTTTATAATCCCATACCACACACATTTCCACTTCGCTCCTATCGTCGCTTCGGGAAAAGAGTATTCCATTATGTTTTGAGAGAACATTAGAGAAGAAAAAAAATCTAGGTAAGTACTTCGCTTTTACAAAAGCAAAGTTACATAACGCTTAACATTATAGTACAAATGTGATTTCTTAAGAAATAGGTGTTATGTATAAATGTCGATTTTACTTAAACTATTAAAAACTCCATCGCAACCTCACAAATAAACTGTTGCCTAAAGTATTGTAATCTTCAAATTCAAAAAAGGATTGTCCAGTAAAATTGAGTTCCCAATTTGTAGCTATAGAATAATCTAGACTTGACATAACAATAACAGATTGATTTGTTGGTGAATAAATTGTACTCAAAGTTCCTCTAAAAATGGGTGTGAATTCTTTGGCTAATTGTAGAAATCCTGAATATTTATAAGGCATTAAATTCTTGGCACTTAAATTAGTGTACAACAAATTGCCTATGCTGCCAGACAAAGCATTTGCACTGCTATTATATAGAACTGAACCATTTATATACAATCCTTTTTTAAAGCCATAATCAATAGAAACAGAAGTACTCAATACATTTTCTGAGTTAAAATAGGTCTCATAAGGAACAAAATAGGAAACTTCGCCTTTAAAACCAGCATTCTTTAAATTTCCTGCCCAACCTGCTCCAATTACCCAATCTTTTTGATATACACCTGTAATTAACTGAATATCATATTCCCATTTGTTAAACTTATACATGGCCGCTACAATATGATCATCCTTACTTCTACCCTTTTTTGCTGTAACTTCAATCTTACTGAAATCTCCTAAATAATATTGTACTCTTATGGCATCACTTCCCGGGCGCTCTTCGTAATCGAAATCTAAAAAGTTATAGGTATTGAAGATATCATTTGGATTCCATACTAAATTCATTCCCCAGTTAACACGTTGTCTCCCTAAAGTGATATCCCAGTTACCTTTAATATAATTCACCAAAGCTCTATCAATAGTGGTATTAAATAGAACATCATTGTTGTCAATAATATTCCAAGAAAGATCTGTAATCCCATTATCATTAGAAATCATTTCAGAAAAACCAAGTATATTTTTCACATTATCACCGTAAAACAATCGGTTTCTAAGCTCCAACCTCAGGGTGATTTCTTCCGAAGGAATAAATTTAAAATTCAATCTGTTATGTAATGTGGTTGTCCATTGCAACTGTTCTAACTTGTCAACAAAACTAAATTCATGTAAGTTTTTAATATAACCAGACAGGAATAGCTTTTCCTCCTTTTCTTGAGCATTTATAAAGGAAAAAAAGAATAGTAACAGGTATGTTGAAAACAACCTTTTCATCTGGTTTATGAAGGTATTTGTTGCACGTCGGACGCTACTTTACCGTCTACTAAGGTGATGACCCGTCGTGCTTTTTTAATTACGCGCTGATCGTGTGTTGAAAATAAAAAAGTAATCTTTTCCTCTTTATTCAATTTAGCCATGATATCAAGTAAATTAGCCGCTGATTTGGAGTCTAAATTAGCGGTAGGTTCATCGGCTAATATTATTTTAGGTTTTGAAGCTAGTGCCCTGGCAACTGCTACACGTTGTTGTTGTCCACCCGAAAGTTCACCTGGCTTACTATTTATTTTATCTTCAAGTCCAACTTCTTCCAACAAGGTTAAGACACGTTTTTCTCGTTCAGCTTTGGGCATATGTTGCAACTGCAATACAAAACCCACATTCTCTTTTGCGGTAAGTACAGGAATCAAATTAAATGACTGAAATACAAATCCAATATTGTGTAATCTGAAATCTATTAATTTGTTTTCTGAGAGTTCTGTGATTTCAACACCATCTATAATTACGCTTCCTGCTGTGGGTTCATCTAAGCCACCCATCATATTCAACAAAGTAGATTTCCCTGAACCAGAAGGTCCAACTAATGCTACAAATTCTCCTTCTTCTATGTGGACGTGCACATTTTGAACCGCATGAACAGGAACCGTTTTTGGGTTGAAGGTTTTACTAACATTATGAGCGTCGATAATCGTTTGTGCCATAACCTTAAATTTTACGTATTGCTTCTGATGGATTTAATTGCAGCGCTTTATAAGCGGGATAAATAGCCGATAATATGCCTGTTATTATACACATGCCTACAATAATTACATATTTATCATGATCTAAAGCAGGATAGATCATAGAGCTGAATCCGTATGATGCTAAACCTTCAGAAAACATAGATAAATTAATTCCGGTTCTCCCTAATATTGTTACCGTCAACCAGCCTGTTAACAAGCCAATTGGAGTGCCAATTAGTGTTATATAGAACGTCTCTAGCATAATCATAATAAATATTTTACGCTTGTTTAATCCAATAGCCATGAGCATTCCGAGTTCTCTAATCCGTTCTAATACAGACATTAACATGGTATTGATTATGCCAAAAGTTAATGCCAATAAAATGATACCGCTAATGATATAGGTGTATAGATTAAAAGATTCTATAATCATTTCCAGTTCAGGAGACAACTCTTTCCAATCTTCAATTTTTCCGTTAGGCACTACTCCAACACTGAAGTTTTTAATAGTATCTAGCTCCTTTTCATCTTTTACCAAGATGGCTATTTCATTGCTTTCTGATGGTTTAAGTTCTAATAGTTCCTGTAGGTGTTTTTGTTGCACATATACATTTACTTCATCTAACGAAATGTTTTTAGATCTGTAAATTCCCCCAATTCTAAAGGCTGCTGAAATAATTTCAGATTTGGTATTTGTAAAGGTCAATACCACCTTACTTTTCAGTTTTACTTTAAGTTTTTTAGCTAGTTTTTCGCCAATTAGCATTTCATTTTCTTTTCCTGAATCAAAATAAGCACCTTGGCTTACATACTCATTCAATCTAATTTGAGTGACTTCTGACGAAGGATTGATGCCGTAAATTTTCACACCGCTTGCTGTTGTTGGTGAAGTGATCATTCCCGGGGAAATAACTCGAGAACTTACCGAAGCAATACGATTATCAGCTTGAAATTGCTTCATTTTTTCATCCGTATTGGTAATGGTGTATTTAGAATCGTTTTCTTCTTTAAAAGTTGGATGATGAATTTGAATGTGAGATAATTGTATGTAAACCGATTCATCTATATTGTTCTTATACATACCCCACGAAAATGACAAAATGAAAATTCCTGCCCACACCCCAATAATAATAGAGCTTATTACTACTAAGCTTCGGGCTTTATTTCGCCATATATTTCGCCAAGCAATTTGAAACAACATAACTAACTATTTATGGCTTCAACAGGTTTTAACTTCATCACCTTATACCCTGGGTAAAAGGCTAGTAGGATAGATAATATTAAAACGATTAAAGTTTGAACAATAAAAATTTTCTCATGACTAGATAAGTATATAATAGATTCTATACCGTAATCTTCATAAACTTGTTTTAAGTCTCCCGTTAAATGAATAGGATGTATGGTGAACCATTTTATAAATAGTATACCAGCAATAACCCCAGTAAAACAACCAATTAAGGAAATCATAATAGATTCTAATAACAGCACTAAAGCCAGTAATCGCTTCTTCATTCCTATGGCAATCAAAATGCCTAATTCGTGTTTACGTTCAAAAACCATCATCAACAACGTGCCAAATAATCCGAAGGAAATTATAAAATAAAGCACGCCAATAATGATATAATGTCCTGTGCTATCGGCTTCTATAAATTGATCCATTTCCGGCATCATTTCTTTCCAACTCATCACTTCATATTTATCAGCATCGATAGATTTTAGCAAAGTATGTTTTAGATCTTCTAAATTACTAGCTTTATCCAGCATTACCGAAACCGATGTTAACCTATTTTCGGCTCCGTGCATGGCTTGTGATTGTTGAAGGGGCATATACACAACATTGTTATTCAACTCAATTGCTCCCAGTTTTACCAGTCCTTTTACTCTGAACTTTGCAGCAGCACTACTTGCATGATATCCTTGGCCTAACAACACCAAAGTATCATTTACTTTTAGCTTTAATTGTGAGGCTAAGCCTTCACCTAGAACTACCGCGTTGTCATTAATACCTTCGATGTACTCGCCAGCTACAATTTTCTCGTGCAAATTATTAACCTCTTTTTCCTTGTCAGGATCAATCCCTAAAACAAGAACCCCTTTCGTTTTTTCGGAGTAAGAAGCCAATGCAAATGTTTCTAATCGAGGCATGATATGAGTAACCTTCGGGTTTTTAAGTAACTCCTCATACAATTGATTATCTTCCTCAAAAGTATTATCAATAGATTGCTCATCCCAATATCCTTTTTGATGAATTTGCAAGTATCCGGAAGAATAGCTCACCACATTATGAATCATGTTGTCATAAACACCATCGGTTAGGGAACGGAAAATTATAGCCAACAACACTGCAAAAAACACAGAGGTTGCAGTAATAATCGTTCTACGCTTATTGCGCCATATGTTTAACCAAGCTAGTTTTAGTAACATTATTTCAACTGTTTCATATTCCTCGTGGTGAAGAAGTTATCATTAATAGGGATGTCAAAAATGATATCGTTATATATAATCACCGTACTATTTCCTTCTTTTTCAATGGGAAGCATTTCAATTTTTGAAGTTATTTTTCTACCTCCAACTTCTTTAACTTCACTAGAGGTCATAACATTTACCAGTTCTCCATCTTCATCATAGAATTCAGCCTTTAGCTGTAAATATTCAGCAGAATCAATCCATACAACCACCTTTTCCCATACAATTGCTGCGGAAGGTTTTGGTATCATTTCAATTTTATAGCAGTCTTTATTGGAAACGGTTTCTTTCCCTAAGAGTTTATGATCATAATCTGAAACTGAAGACGCTTCTTTAACCAAATCATCATTCGTGAAATCGGTTCCCATCCAACTTTGCGACATCATAGAGGGAGGTAATTTGATAGTACGTTCAATAGCCGGAATCCAATTCCAAACCTCTTTTATACGCTTTAAAAACACGGTTCCTTTTTCTCTGGCGGGAGAAGTAACTAATATCATGGAATAATCATCTCCCTTAGACCAGGCTTTAATATTCATTTCCCGATTCCAAGTAGGTCTAATTATTTTGATGGTGATATCTGCTTGTGATGTTTTTCCGCGCATATTATCATCAGCTATCTTGACAATTTCTTTTGCTGAAAGATCTTGTTGACCAAATACCTTTACTATCGGCATTATAAAAATTACAAAGCCGATAGTAATTTTCAAGAAGTGTGGATGTTTCATAAAATCAAAGTTAGCTGACCTTATGAGAGAAAAATATGATGTTTATCAGTCTAAAGTGGGAAGAAATTCTAAATAACTAAAAAGTAATGATTAAAAATAAAAAGGATAGAAGTTTAAATATAATAAATCATTCTACGGTATATATTCTATTGGTGTCTCTATATTATATAGAAAGTAAAATTTAAAAAGGCTAGTATTATATATAGTTAAGACTGTTCAACCTTTAATAACTACCACCGGTTTCAATTTTGCCACCTTTTTGGCAATTCCCGAGGCATGAACCGTGTCTACTACTAAATTTACATCTTTATAAGCTATTGGCGCTTCTTCAGCAATTCCTTTAAAAGATCCAGCTTCTATATATATACCTCTTTCTTTTAGCTTCTCTTTTAATACGGGGGCATTCACTTGTTTTTTAGCTGCGGTTCTGGATAAACGTCTTCCCGCACCATGACAGCAAGATCCAAAAGCGAGTTCTCTACTTTTTTTGGTACCGGCCAGAATATAGGAACAGGTTCCCATGCTTCCAGGAATGATTACGGGTTGTCCCGCATGTTTATATTTAGGAGGTAATTCTTCAAAATCGGGACCGAATGCTCTTGTGGCGCCTTTACGATGTACCACAAGGTTTTCCCTTGTTCCATTTACGGTATGAGTTTCTATCTTTGCAATATTATGGGCTACATCGTACAGTAATTTCAATTCTCCTGCATTTTCCTGAAAGATATTTTTCCACGCAGTTCTTACCTCTGCTGAGATCACTTCTCTATTACACCATGCGTAATTTGCGGCTGCGCACATAGCTTTAAAATACTGTTCTCCTTCGACAGAATTTAAGGGAACACAGGTTAGTTCCCTGTCGGGTACTTTGATATTATATTTAGGCATGGCGTTCATCATTAACCGTATATAATCGGTCGCTACCTGATGTCCAAGACCTCTTGAACCAGTATGAATAAGTATGACTACTTGCCCTATTTCTAAATTATATGCTTTAGCAACCTCTTCATCATAAATTTCCTCTATATAATCTACCTCCACAAAATGATTTCCCGAGCCTATGGTACCCAATTGACTGGTTCCTCTTTTTTTTGCCATTTCCGAGATCATATCAGGATCAGCTTCAACCAGTTTACCGTTATTTTCAATATAGGCTAAATCTTCCTCTACCCCATACCCATTTGCAACGGCCCATTCGGCACCGGTTGTAAGAACTTGATTCATTTCTTCAGCAGAAAGATGAATATCTCCTCCTTTTCCCATGCCTGAAGGGATTTGTGCATACATTTCTTTTGAGAGTTCTTCCAGCTTATCTTGTATCTGTTCTATTTTAAGGGTTGAAGTTAATAAGCGCACGCCACAATTAATGTCGTAGCCAATTCCACCAGGAGATATAACACCATCCGGTAATTTTGTTGCTGCTACGCCCCCAATAGGAAAACCATAGCCTTCGTGAACATCAGGCATAACAAAGGAAGCCTTTTGAATTCCAGGTAAAGTGGCTACGTTTACAAGTTGGTTGAGGGATCTGTCCTCCAAAATATCATCCAGAAGTGTTTCAAAGCATAGAACCCTGGCAGGTACTAACATATCTTCTCTAAAAGATTTAGGGATCTCCCAAAGAAAGTCTTCTATTTTAATGATATCGGTTTTTCTTAATTTTTTCATTATATATCAAAGATGATACAGGTTTCCCATAAATTGCTTTCTGCATTTTTTACTACATTGGCCTCATGATAGGTAACGGCTTTAATTTCTTCATCAAATTCATTTATTTCATTACCGAATATTTCAGCAACAATTCCATATTTCTTAAAGCTTAGAATATTGATCTTACAATAAATAGTATTGTTAGCATAGGTATGTGAAAGCACATCTGATAGGAAATCAATTAGTAAATTAGTAAAATCTGATGCCGATGTTTTTATAGTTGTCTTTCTATGAAATATGAAAGTATGATCGCAAATACCTTCCTTTAACAAATTACTCATTCCTTTTGTACCTGCCACAAAGAGCTTTTGTAATGATTCTGCTTCCAGTAGCATTCTAACGTCAGCAGTATGAGGCAGGTACCGGATTTTCATTTTTTTACTGCCTTAACCACTACAAATGAACCTTCTCCATATCCTTCTTTTGGAATCTGAACTTTCTTAATCTCATCTAAACTTTCCCCAAATAAGGTTTGATTATATTCGAATTCCTTGAACTTTGCCGCTTTTAATAATTTTTCAACCTGACTAACCGAATGATAAATAGCATTTTTGAAAAAGGTACTTCGATGTCGCTTTTCATCATATTGCTTCGCTACTGCCTGATCTTTATCTAAAAAGCCAATAAGTATAGAGCCACCAGGTTTTAGAACACGGTGCGCTTCGTTAAATGCAGCTTTAATATTATGGAGATGGCATATAGTAACAAAGAGAACAAAATCGAAATGCATAGCTCGATAAGGTAAATTTTCGGCAACAGCTTTCATTACTTCTATGCCTCTTTTCCTGGCTTTTTTTGCCATTTCTTCTGCAGGTTCAATTCCTTCCTTGATACCAAGTGCTTTTGAAAACTGTCCTGTACCTAAGCCAACCTCAATACCATTTATATTTTCGGGAAGCTTTAACAATTGCTGTTGTATGGCTGCGACCTCAGACTGGTATACTTCGGGATAGTTAGTATACCATTCTTCGTAAGCATCTACATTTTTGTTGAATAATTCTGTTTGTAGCATGATTCTGAAATTTGGATTCACCATCAAAAATGAGAAGTAATTAACTTTAAAACAATGACTTATATCAGTCAAGAAAAATAACTTTCACAGATTTCAATTTTTAAAAGATCAATACTAAAAACCGGTCTTATTTACTATAATTCTTCCGGTAATTGAACAAGAAAGTTTTACGGTATTAAAGATGGTTCCAAATTTTTCAATATTCTTCTTTAATAGGTCTTTATTCAAATTCTTATCATCACTATAAATAGTCAGTATATACTCTAATTGATCCATTCTTGGTGGGTTTTCAAGTCGTTTAGCCATAACCTGTAAAGAGGTTTTAGTATAGGTGAATTTTAGAATCTCCGAAAAACGTTCTACATTCTTTAGGATACACGCTGCAAAAGAACCTAAAAACAATTCCGCAGGATTTGGCAAATTTTCTTCACTTTTCGAGGTGGTCCCAAATTGGATTTTTGATCCTTTAATATTGATCTGTGCATCTCTAGTGAAATGGGATTCTGAAGTGATATTGTAATTCATTTGGAATTTATTTTAAAGAATCTTACTTCCTAATTTCGGATAATTCCTGGTCCTGAAGAATGATATTTATCAACTTAATATATGCCACCGGATTTTTTTAGATAAAAAAGCCGCTAATTTATATTAGAAATTAGCGGCTTAACCAAACAGAAACTCCCCTAAATTCCTGTAATTATATTAAAGTATAATATCAAGGTTTGATATTTTGATTAATACAAAATAGATTTGTAGGATCGTACTTTCTTTTTATTTGCAATAACCTGTCGTAGTTATGCTTGTAACTAGCCTTTACCCTATCTTGGCCTTCATCCATCATAAAATTAGAATAAGCACCCCCGGAAGAATATGGGTGAAGTGCTTCCCAATACTCTTTGCACCAACTGGTAATTTTATCAGCATTTTGAGCATCTTCGTCTACTCCCACTATCACGCCTGCATATTTAGCATCTCTGTAAGCCCAGGCAGTTTCCTTACTCCCTACTCTGCCCGCCGCCCCACTTATTGGATATAAATGCATTTGGGATAAAGCCGTGGGAATTTTGGAACCATATTTTAAATGTTGTGCTCTAATTTCCGGGCCTAATTCATTAAAAAAATCGGCTCGCCAATACCATTGTAAGCCAGATGGAAGTAATCCATCAAACATTGTTTGAATAGAAGGATAAGGCATTTCTCCAACATGCTCGAAAATCGGATTTAATTCTCTGACCGGCTCAAAAAATTTATCAAAATCGGCGGCATTTCCTGTATAACACCAAACAATTCCGCAAAACTTTTTATTATGAAGATGTTCAGGAAATGGAGGTCCCGGGATTACCATTGTAGCTATAAATCCATTTAAATCATCTGGAGCCTTGTTCAAAAAATTATCATACCACTCCATAATTTTTTCGGTTTGCTCTATAGACCATAAAGTTGGACCTCCAATAACAGTTTTAACCGGGTGCGCCTGAAATTTGAATGAAGTAACAATACCAAAATTTCCTCCCCCTCCACGGATAGCCCAAAAAAGATCTGGATTTTTATTGGCATTTACCGTTACATAACTGCCATCGGCCAGAACCATATCGGCTTCCAATAAATTGTCTATTGTAAGACCATATTTACGTGATAAATGCCCTATTCCTCCTCCTAGGGTCAAGCCACCAACTCCTGTACTTGAAATTATTCCGGCAGGTACAGCAAGTCCAAATGGATGAGTGGCATGATCTACTTCTCTCCACAGGTTTCCGCCTCCAACTCTTACCGTATTATTGGATGTATCTACTCTCACAGATTTAAGTCCCGATAAGTCGATAACCAGCCCATCATCACATAAACCCAGGCCGCCTCCGTTATGCCCTCCTCCTCTTACAGCCACCAGTAAGGTATTCTCACGGCCAAAATTCACGCTAGCCATAACATCAGCAATATCATCACATTTCACAATCATTCCCGGATGCTTGTTTATCATTGCATTGTAGACCTTTCGAGTATCCTCATAATTAGTATGGGAAGGTAAGATCAATTCACCTCTCACGTTTTTTTCAAAATCGTTGATTTTTTGGGGGGTTAATTTTTCTACTACTGTTAACATGATATTTAAATTTTTAATTAATAATATCGAATGAAGATGTTTTCACCTTCATGAATATGGACTCTTTAAAATATTTTATTTGAAGTACAATGTTATGAAATTCAGATAGTTACAACTTATTCACCTGGCTTATCAAATTTACTCCACCAATTACCCTTTAATAAATTATGTAGATTGTGAGTGTTGATCATGACCAAATTTAACTTATCAATTTCTGTAGAATATCTACATTTAATTCAAAAAGTTCTAAAATTGAGTCATTGAAGTTTTTTCAAAATCTATTCAGGGGTTTAACTATGAATGTATTTGGAGGGAAGTATTCCGAATTTTTCCTGAAAGCATTTTGAAAAATATGCGGGACTGTTAAAGCCTGTTTCAAAAGCGATTTCAGAAATATTACCGGTTTTGCTTTTTAGAAGTTTTAGAGATTGTTGTAAGCGGTACTTCTTTAAAAAATTGTTAGGAGAAGTATTGGTTAAGGCCATCATTTTACGGTACAGTTGAGATTTACTAAAGCCGAGATGTTTGCTGAAATCATCCATCTTCAAATCGGCTTTATTCCATTTTTGTTCGGTATAATCCATTAAAATATGAAGAAATTTTTCATTAGATGAGCTTAAAATAGTTACACCTTCTTTATTCAAAGAGGTATTTCTATGTTCACTTTCATAAAGATCTTTGACATCGGCAGATAGAACAATTTCTCCTTGCACCACATCGCAAAGCCATTCACTTAGTTTAATGGTATCCTCAAATATTCCTTTTTTTTCTGTTACCGGAATTCCACAGCATATTCCAATATTAAGTTGAAGCTCATTAGTCCTGAAGGTATTGCTGAATTCTTTAAAATGAGATTGAATCGCTAAGGCAGATGAAACGGCATGGGTAACCGATTTAAAAGATATTAGAAGATAATCATCTAATTGTTGTTTTACAATTCGGCCTTCAGAAGATGTAATGATTTCAGAGAAGGAATTATGGAGATCTTGCAGGCTTTCATTTTGAGATGTAGAACGGGGGAATTCTAGAGATTTTGGTTTAAACTTGACCACCATAATAGATCTAAATGCTGGATCATTGATAATATTTAACTCTGTATTCTGTGCTTTTACTGGGTCTTCAATTCTTCCTAAAAAGGATTCGACTATAGTATCGTCAACCTCAATTATCATATGTGGTACATCACCATGAGCCTGATCGTGCATTTTCTTTATAGCTTCAATATTTGGAGCTTCCACCAAGCAAAAGGCAGTCTTCCTTTTATCATCAAACCAATAGGTTAAACCCCGGCAGCCATATTTATGCTCTATTTTGAGATCTTCTTTATGTAACTGCGCAACGATTTCAGCTGTTACAGCTTCAGAAACATCGTGGCGATCCATAAAGATTGGCATAACTCATTAAATATGACTTAAGTTAGTGATTTTTAATAAGTTAAATTAACAAGATGATAAAATATATTTTTTTTGAATTAAAGATAATTCAAAATTCACCCAAATAGTTTTGTCTAAATCATACTTTTTTACGCCCAAGTTTGCCCTGAAACCTCGAGAAAAGAACTATTGTCTTTTTGGTATTAATAAAGTAAACTCCTGTAAGAAGGATGGCTGCAGCAATTACCGATTGTGTGGTAATTTGTTCATTTAAAAAATACCAGCCTAAACTAAGGGCTATTATAGGGTTTACATAAGTTGATGTTGCTACTTTTTCAGGCGAAACAGTTTTGAGTAGATAATTGAAAGAGGTAAAAGCTACAATACTTCCAAAAATAATTAATAGTAACATTGAAATTTGAACTGGAGTGCTCCAACTGTAGGGCATAGACCAGGTTTCTCCAAATATAAAACTTGAAATAAGTAGCATAATTCCTCCAAAGAACATTTGGTAACCCGTATTCACAAAATAGTTACGAGGCAAGATAGCTTTACTAACAAATATACTACCGTAAGACCAGCTTAATAAGCAACAAAATATCATGATCATTCCAACTATAGAACTTTCTTTACTTAATAACTGTTTTTGACTAACTAGTAGATAAACTCCTATAATTCCTAGTATCACACCTATAATAGACATAGGCTGGATCTTTTTCCCATCTAAAATCCTCATTAATAATAAAACAACAAGGGGTTGTGCTGAGATCTCTAATGCCGCAAAACCACTGTCTACATATCTTAATGCCCATACTACTATTCCATTTCCGAAGGACAGGAATAAGAAACCTGCAATTATAGTATTAAACAATTGCTTTTTTGTAATAGATAGGCTAATCCCCATAAGCTTACTAATAATAAAAATTAGTATTCCTGCTGTGATAAAGCGAATAGAAGCAAGCATAAAAGGTGGTAGCTCAGTAACAGCAATCTTATTTAAAAGATAAGTGGAGCCCCATATAAAGTAAATGGAAAAAAAGGCGAGTACAATAAGTACTGTATTAGGAGCTTTACTCATAGAGATACCGGCTATTTTGGCAACTACAATATTAAGGATAAACTTCCTTTGAACAGCTCATTAAACTTATTATAATTTCCTTAACAATAGTTTAAGTAAAGCTTAAATGTATACAAAACACTTCTTCTTAATTTAGAGGTCCAACCAAAAACTAATCTCATCTATCAAATTATGAGAATATACCGTTAAAAATGAAAAAATCAGAAAAAACCAACTCAAAGAAAATTCAGGATTTGGAAAAGAATACTGAATACGGAAAAGACCAGTTTCTAACAACCAATCAAGGGGTTAGAATTAATGACGATCAAAATTCGCTAAAAGCAGGAGAACGTGGCCCCTCTCTTTTAGAAGATTTTATACTACGAGAAAAGATCACGCATTTTGACCATGAACGTATTCCGGAAAGAATAGTACATGCTCGTGGCTCTGCTGCTCACGGTTATTTCCAGGTATACGAATCTATGGAAAAATATACCAAAGCCGGATTTCTTAATGATCCGGAACGAAAAACCCCGGTCTTCGTTCGGTTTTCAACAGTAGCAGGTTCTAAAGGTTCAACCGATTTGGCCAGGGATGTACGTGGGTTCTCTACAAAATTTTATACGGATGAAGGTATTTATGATTTGGTAGGAAACAATATTCCGGTATTTTTTATTCAGGATGCCATGAAATTTCCAGATCTTATCCATGCTGTAAAACCAGAGCCAGATAAAGGTTTCCCTCAGGCTGCCTCAGCGCATGATACCTTTTGGGACTTTATTTCTCTTATGCCAGAATCTACACATATGATCATGTGGGCAATGTCTGACAGGGCAATTCCCCGAAGTTTAAGAATGATGGAAGGTTTTGGTGTGCATACGTTTAGATTTGTAAATGAAACAGGAGAAGCACATTTCATTAAGTTCCATTGGAAGCCGCTTTTAGGAACACATTCCGTACTATGGGATGAAGCCGTAAAAATTTCAGGAGCCGATTCAGATTACCATCGTCGAGATTTACATGATGCTATTGAAAACGGAGATTTCCCAGAATGGGAATTAGGAGTGCAAATTATTCCTGAAGCCGATGAGCATAAATACGATTTCGACCTTCTTGATGCTACTAAATTAGTGCCTGAAGAATTGGTGCCAGTCCAACGTATTGGTAAAATGACACTAAACAGAAATCCGGATAACTTCTTTGCTGAGACCGAACAGGTTGCCTTTCACCCAGGACACCTGGTACCCGGGATAGAATTTAGTAACGATCCTTTATTACAAGGTAGATTATTCTCTTACACAGATACGCAATTATCACGATTGGGTAGTCCAAATTTCCATGAAATTCCAATTAACCGTTCTGTAGCGCCTATTCATAATAACCAAAGGGATGGACATATGCGTCAGGAAATTAATAAAGGCCAAACCCATTACCATCCTAACTCCTTAGGTGGAGGTTGTCCGTTTCAGGCAAAAATGAGTGAAGGAGGTTTCAGTAGTTATGGAGAGAAGATCGATGCTCATAAAACTAGGGAACGAAGCCCAAGTTTTAAAGATCATTTCAGCCAGGCAACTATGTTCTATAACAGCCAGACCGATATAGAAAAGCAACATATTATAGATGCCCTTAGTTTTGAGTTAGGAAAGGTTAATACCGTTGAAATTAGAGAACGTATGGTGGGAATTCTTTCTGAAATAGATGCTAAGCTTGCAAAAGATGTTGCCGAGAATTTAGGAATGAAATCTGTTCCTAAAACCGAGAAACCTATCAATAAAGGCGTTCCTGCCGATGCCGATCAAAAGAATTATGAACCAACCAAATCAAATCCGCAGACTAAGAAATCTGAAGCGTTGAGTTTGTTCTTTGATAATCCAAAGACCATTAAATCCAGACAAATTGCTTTCTTGTGTGCCGATGGGGTTGATGCCGCTTCATTAAAGGAAATGAAATCAGCAGTTGAAAAAGAGGGTGCCTATGCTAAGATCGTTGCACCTCACCATGGAGAGATAAAAGACTCTGAAGGTAATATGATAAAAGTTGATGACAGTTTGCTCACCGGGGCACCATTTGTATTTGATGCTTTCTATGTGCCTGACGGAAAGAAAAGTGTGGATGCTTTATCTAAGGAACCGGATGCAATTGAGTTTTTAGATCAAGGATTTAAGCATTTAAAACCCATTGCCGGGATTGGAGAAGCCAAGGCTTTATTCGATAAAACAGACTTTTCTAAAATGATTAATGACGATAAAGCCGGTGTGTTATTAGCTGATTCTAAATCTGCTAAAAAGATAAGCTCGTCTTTCATTAAGCTTTTAGAAGATCATAGAGTTTGGTCTAGAACTGAGGTGATGTAGCATTCTAATTGCAATTAGAATGTTAAAAAGCCTGAAGAGTATATTCTTCAGGCTTTTTACTTTGTTGTCTAAAGTGTGAGTAAATCACTTAAGTCTTTATTTAGACTTACGAGAGATGAAAATACTACTTGTTAGAATAAGAATTCCTCCCAAAACAATGTTCAGAGTTATTGGCTCATCTAAGACAAAATATCCCAATAAGATGGCACTTACTACTTCCAGATACATCAAGGTGGTTGCAGTTCCCGCTGAAAGCTGTCTAAGGCCATAAAAGAAAAGTTTAAATACCACCACTCCTATTAAAAATCCGTAGAAAACTCCCATTCCCAATTGATCTAATTCTACTGAAGGAAGACTTATTAAGAAAGGTACAAATACCAACGCACCTACGATATTCTGATAAAAAACCAATTGATTTCTACTAAAATTGTGAGTTTCCGATTTGAACAGAACCACGGTGACTGCGTATCCTATGGAAGCTCCTAAGGCAGAAATCATCCCAATGAAATCTCGAGATTCAAAACTAAAAGGTTTGCCCAGGTAAGTAATTATGATACCAATAAAAGCTAAGATCAATAAATACAACTGCTTAGGTTTTATCTTTTGTTTAAAGAATAAAGCTTCTATCGCAGTAACAAATAATGGATATGTATAAAAAAGGACAACAGTATTACCTATAGAAGTGTAAATATATGCGAGTAGATATAAATACATTCTAATAGCATTAATACCAGATGCCAAGAGCATTTTTTTATTGTTTCCTCTAAAATCAAGTTCTCTATCTTTTACTAAAAATGGCAGCAGGATAAAAATTGGGATAGCCGTTCTAAACCATGCGATAGATCCGGTGGTCATTGCCGACATGTATTTAATAAGGAGTCCATTCGCTCCCGCAAGTACTGCACATAGTATTATTGCATAAACAGCTTTTTTATTCATAATCTAAAGCAGTATCAAGTCTAGTTTAAGGTGAAAAATTTGAAGATGCAAAGAACGTTAAAAAAAGAAGTTCTTGGGTTCTCTTTAATAATTAATCTAAATAGAAGAGTAAGCTTTATTTATGAGGATATTTGAATAAAAAAAGTCCAAAGGATTAATGAAACTCTTTGGACTTTTAAAAATTGATAATCGTTTAGATCTAAGCCGGTTGCATAGCAGTATCTTTCTTAGATTTTCTATACAAGAAAGAATTGAAAATAGTTCTCTTGGCAAAACGAAACTGTCTGTCTGAATTAATAAGCTTTATATACAACGCTTTGTTAACTCCAAAATATTCGTAGGTAGTTCCATCTAAAAATGAAACTTCCAGTACGTTACCTTTATGTTGGAAATCGGCAATACCCGATTCGTTAATAGTTTTAGTGTATTCTTCAAGATTAGCCGCTTTGGTTTCTGGAGCAATACTAACCAAAAAGTGATACCCATCAATTATTTGACGACTCATAATCTCAGCTTCTTCCCTCTTTTCATCACCTTCTTGGAATTTGTCTGGATGCCACTCCTTTACCAAATTTCTATATGCAGTTTTTAATTGTTTAAGATCTATTTCTTTCTCAACATTAAATAATTTCTTGTATTCGTTCACACGCTTCATAAATGCCTCATTTTAAAGGAGGCGCGAAATTAGTCTTTTTTTTCTTATATAAAGCATGTCTTCTGGTAGTATTATTTATTCTTAGCTAGAAGTGCTTATTTGAAGAAGGGTTGTAACAGACTATAAATGAAAAGATTCATATAACATCTTCGGGGTTTTAAGCTTCAGATTTCATATAAACCTTTTTCCATAGTCATATTTAAAACTATCTATAAGTAATAAAAATGTTTTTTAACTGTATAAAATTATTTCTTCTTTTTTGCAGGAAGTTCAGCTTTGATTAGGAGATCACTTTTTCGTTGTAATAGGTAAGAAGCTAACATCTTTTCTATCAACTCATCTTTCGTTAAATGATGAAAAACCGTTTTGATCTTCTCTTTTAACTCTGGAGAAACCTCATGATTGGGTTTGGTCTTGAAAATTTGTTTTGCCCATAATAATGTGTTATTCTCTTCAACGCTTTCAGGGGTAGGTTTTCTATATTCTCGAAAAACAATTCCTAGTTCATCCTGAAATTCCGCAATATCCGGCACCTCTTCTTTTTGAAGCACTGTCAAAGAAAGACCCTTAGCCCCTGCTCTGGCTGTTCTTCCGCTTCTATGTACATAAGTTTCATATACATCAGGCAAGTGATAATTTACAACGTAAGAGATCTCCTTCACATCAATACCTCTTGCAGCAAGATCGGTTGCTACCAGGATATTGATATTACCTTGTCTAAATTGTGCCATAATCCTGTCTCTAATTGGCTGTGAAAGGCTTCCATGTAAAGCACCTGAAGAAAATCTATTGATTGCCAAATTTTTAGCTAGCTTATTAACTGCTGCTTTGGTCTTACAAAAAATAATTCCGCGTTCTCCTTCTTTAGATGACAAGAAATGCATAAGCACATCCAATTTTTCTATTGGTTCCACCACCACAAATTCATGATCTATTCCTTGGTTCCCTATGGTAGACATAGCAACACTTACCTGAATTACATGTTTGGACATATAATTTTGAATAAGTTGTTTTATAGTCCCTGGCAAAGTTGCAGAAAATAGGAAAGTTCTTTTTTTCTTTGGAAGTTCAGCTACAATTTCATTTAAACCTTCTTTAAGTGAAGTCACCATTTCATCGGCCTCATCCAGCACAAGATAGTTTACCTCTTTAATATTTATAGCTTTTCGTTTAATAAGATCTATGAGCCTTCCCGGAGTAGCAATTACTATATGCGTGGGTTTTGTAAGCCGTTCTATTTGGGGTTTAATGGGAATTCCTCCACAGGTAGCTGCTATAGAAACATCAGGTAAATTTTTGGCATAAGCTTCCAAATTGCTGAAAATTTGATGTCCCAACTCCCGCGTTGGCACCAGAATAAGGGCCTGAATATGATTTTTCTCGGTATTTATAAGTTGTAATATGGGCAAACCAAAAGCCGCAGTTTTCCCTGTTCCTGTCTTTGCTATTCCAACAAAATCTTCTGTTTTATCTAATAGGATGGGAATGGACTTCTCCTGAATTTCTGTTGGAGTAATGATCTTTAATTGATCAAGATTTTTTACAATATCTTCTGAAATTCCTAACTGGGAGAACTTATTTGCCATAAATAGATTTTTGACAAAGATAAGCACTCTTTTTCGCTATTAATAGGGAAAATGAATTCCTTTCCAGTTTTAAAGAAAAGGAATCTTCTGTTATAAATCGGGTTACGCTTAATTAATTCTTTATCAAATTTCTTAGGGCAACCCATTGTTTCAACATATCTTTAGAATCGCAGGCAGGGTATCCCAAAACGGTTTGTCCCGCTGCCACATCTCTCATCACCCCTGATCCCGCTCCTACAATAGCGCCAGAGTGAATGGTAGTATGGTCTTTAATAGATGCACTTCCACCAATTATTACACCATCGCCCAGGGTAACCGAACCTGCAAGTCCGCTACTACCTGCCATAATACAAGAGCGACCCAGTACCGAGTTATGACCTATTTGCACGAGGTTATCAATCTTACAACCGTCACCAATAATAGTCGAACTGAATTTCCCTCTATCAATACAGGAATTAGAACCAATCTCTACTCCATTTCCGATGATAACATTTCCAATTTGAGGAATTTTTATCAAACCTTTACCCTCGGGGCATGGCCTGTAACCAAACCCGTCGGCACCTATACTTACATTAGAATGTATAATACAATGGCTTCCCACCTCACAGCGCTCTCTAATAACTGTTCCAGACCACAACACTGTATGATCACCAATGCTCGTTTTATCTAAAATAGTAACATTTGGGTATAGTACCACCGATTTTCCTAGTCTCACATCTTTCCCCACATAACATCCAGCGCCAATAATGCAATTCTCACCAATAACTGCTGTTTCATGAATAACCGCAGTAGGATGAATGTCTACTCCCAATTCAGGTGGACCCGGATTGAAGACCTCTAAAATTTGAGCCATTGCTAAATCTGCATTTTTAACTTTTATTAAAGCCCTGCCCTCGCCCGGCTCTACGTTAAAATTTTCATTTACAATAGCAGCTGCTGCCTTGGAAGTTTTCCACAGTGAAATATATTTAGTGCTGCCAATAAAAGTAATATCAGTGCTCGTAGCTCGTTCTAATTGTTCGGGCCTTTGAATAATTAACTCGGGGTTACCTATCAGTTCGCCATTTAAAATTGAATTGATCTCTGTAATACTATATGATTTCATAATGTGATAAGTAAGGTGAATTATGGGGATTAGTAATTAAAACGGCGAAATATAGGGTTTAATTCTGAATTCTTAATAAATTCTTAAAATTCTGGTGAATTAAAATAAATTATTCAATTGAGGAGACTCTTTTAATTATTTAATTAAAAATAGGTGCTAATCTTTGTAACCAGCCGCTTGTAGTTCAAATAATTCGGAATATAATTGTTTATTTTCCATAAGTTCTTCGTGAGTACCTATTTCAAGGATCGTTCCATGTTTTAAAACCAAAATTCTATCGGCCATTCTAACGGTTGAAAATCGGTGAGAAATAATAATGCTTGTCCTGTCTTTTGTAAGCCCTATAAAACGCTGAAATACCTCATATTCTGCTCTGGCATCTAAAGCTGAAGTGGGTTCATCTAGAATAATGATTGATGCATCACTCATGTAAGCTCTTGCCAACGCTATCTTCTGCCATTGTCCTCCTGACAGCTCAGCTCCTTTTTTAAACCGTTTTCCCAATTCCTGATTGTAGCCCAGAGGTAAACCTTCAATAACTTCATTTGCCAGACTTCGAGTAGCTGAATCTTGTATTTTATCATCATTTTCTACCTCTACAATATTTCCAACCGCAATATTTATTTTAGCTGTTAAATAATATTTCACAAAATCCTGGAATATTGCTCCTAACAGTTTCTGATATTCAGCTTTATGATAATGCCGTATATCTATACCATCCAATAAAATTGATCCACTGGTGGGTTCATACAGGCGAAGTAATAATTTAATAAGAGTTGTTTTTCCTGCACCATTTTCCCCTACTAAAGCTAACTTTTCACCTTTTATCAGTTCAAACGAGATGTTTTTGAGCACATAGGTGTTAGATTGAGGATACTTAAAACTTACATCTTTGAAAGTAACTCCTGTTTTGATATCGGTGGGGGTTTCCCAAAGTTCAAACCCGAGATCATCATCGAATTCCATATCAATAAAATCGAAATAATCCTGTAAATACAAAGCACTTTCGGTAATTAAAGAGAATCTTGAAAAAATCGTTTGTAATTGGTTTCTTAGCTGATTAAAGGAGCCTGCCAGAAAACTGAGCTCTCCAATGGTTACAGCGCCAATAACTGCTTTTAATACTATGAATATGTAGGCGCCATAATAGGCCATATCACCAATTATGTGAAAAAGCCCGGCCCAGATAGTTCTGCGAATTGATAATTTTCTATTCGCCTGATAATATTTATCGGCTATATTTTTAAAAGTGTCACTTATAAAATCGGCCAAACCAAAGAGTTTGATCTCCTTGGCAGTTACATCGCTCGCCCCTATCATTCGCATATAATCCAATTCCCGACGTTCCGGCGTCCAACTTTTTTGAAGAGAATAACTGGATTTACTGAATTTTAATTCATTTATAAATGAGGGGATAATAGAAATGATCAATAATAAGATAAGAATGGGATAAAAATATATAAGTGCAGAGATAAGCGAGGTTACCGTAATAATATCTTGCGCTTGGGATAACACATTAGACATTAAGGAAACCCGGCTAGTAGTTTGCCTTCTGGCTCTTTCCAATTTGTCATAGAATTCAGAATCTTCCAGATTGGCGAGTTCTACTTTAGCGGTCTTTTGAATTAAATCTATGGAAGAGGCATTGCTATACAGATCGCCTAATAATCCATCGGTAAGTGATATCAATCTATTAAAAACATCGCTTAGAATGGCTAATCCGAATTCAATTTCAATTAATATATATAGCCTGGAAAGGTCAACAATAGGATTGTTTATTTGAAGTATTACTTCATCTATAATTTCTTTCCCAATCCAAAGTAAGGCTATAGGCAAAAGCGACTTAATAAGTCTTAAAAGTACATTGCCAATAAATAGGGGTTTATTGGTTTTATATACTAGAGACAGAAATCTTGGAAGATAACGAAGAGAAACAAAATTATTCAGCCACCCTGAAATTTTAGCCATATTTCTTAAAAATTATATAGTAAGATCTATAAATATAACATATACTAAATAACCTTAAATAGATCTTAAATAGAGTTGCTCCACTTTTTCTTTGGCCCACGAAGTCTGCCTCAAGAATTTTAGACTGGATTTAATTGAAGGATTGGAAGTGAAACAGCGAACATTAATTCTACTAGCTAGCCCGTCCCAACCATATTTTTCAACTAAAAATTCAAGAATATCGGCTAACTTAATACCATGTAACGGGTTGTTGGGTTGCTCTTGTTTCATGTGATAATTTTTAAATCAGGTTAAGTCTTACCTTTTTCTTTTTAAGTCTTGAGTTATTGAGCTCTTTAATTAGCGTAGTTACTTTTCTTGCAGGAACAGCCACAAAAGCACAGTCTTGTTTAAGCTCTATAGTTCCAAGCTCATTCTTCTCTAAATTACCTTGTTTTAAGAATAAACCGGCTATATCTCCTTTAGATATCTTGTCCTTCCTACCACCAGAAATAAATATGGTTTCCCACTTAGAGGATGAGGGTTTAGGTAACTTTTTACTATTATCTATTTCTCCTACGGAAGTATCAGGATCTATAAACTCCGGTAAATCTTCCTTGGTCCATTGCAAGACGTAAGCAGTACCTGCCGAATTCATACGAGCCGTACGTCCATTTCTATGAGTAAATTCCTGACTTTTAAGTGGAAGCTGATAGTGAATAATGAATTTCATTTCCGGGATATCTATCCCTCTGGCAGCAAGATCTGTAGCTATAATAAGCTGATGAGTTCCATTTCTGAATTTTATAAGCGCACGCTCTCTATCCTTCTGTTCCATTCCTCCATAAAAACAACCATGAGAAATATTATGATCGGTTAAATAATCACTTACCCGCTGGATGGAATCCTTAAAATTACAAAATATGATCCCCGGTTCGTTTTCTATTTGACAAAGAAGTTGAACTAGGCTCTGTAATTTATCTTTATTAGGAGACAGTACTGTTTTAATATCTAGTTGAGATTTTCCTGTATCTAAATAGTTTACTACAGAAGGATCTATAACTCCAGCAAATTTTGGAATTTCTATCTCCTGGGTAGCCGAAGTGAGTATGCGTTTTGAAATATGAGGTAAAGCTTCTATAATTTCACTCATTTCCGCTTCAAAACCAACCTCTAAAGATTTGTCGAATTCATCTAAAACCAAGGTTTTTATATCGTCAATAGCAAAAGTTTCCCTTCTTAAATGATCGGCAATCCTACCTGGTGTGCCTATCAAGATAGCAGGGCGATGCTTTAGTTCAATCTTATCTTTTGAGAAAGCTCTACCACCATATACAGCATTTGCTTTATAACCGGACCCCATTTCACGAGTAACTTGTTCAATTTGAATTGCAAGTTCCCTGCTAGGCACAAGAATAAGCACTTGTACCTCGTGGCAGTCAACCTCTAAAGCATTGATAATTGGTAACAAAAACGCAAGGGTCTTTCCTGTTCCGGTAGGCGATAACAAAACGGTATTAGCACTTGAATCTATGGCAAGATGTGCTTCTTCCTGCATAGGATTCAGCTTCTCTATACCCAATTTATCCAGGATATACTTTTGTTCTTTTATGATATTTGACATGCGGCAAAAGTAAGTTTTATTCTGCCGCAATCCTGTAGGTATTTTATAATCTTACCAATCTATAGGCATATAATCTTTCAAGAACTTCCCACACCAGTGTTTCCCGGTGTTAATTCCGTCAAATAACGGATCCATCACACGAGCTGCACCATCAACAATATCTAATGGGGGTTGAAAGTCATGCACTTCTACTTTTTTCTTAGATAGTTCAGCAGGATCCTCATCGGTCACCCAACCTGTATCTACGGCATTCATAAATATTCCGTCTATCGCAAAGGTAGAGGCTGAAGTATGCGTCATCATATTCAATGCAGCTTTCGCCATATTGGTATGGGGATGCCTGTCTTCTTTATGAAAACGGTGGAATTTTCCTTCCATTGCAGAAACGTTGATAATATGTTTCTTACCTGTGTTTTCTTTTCGCATTAAATCAGCAAGACGATTACAAAGCACGAAAGGAGCGATAGAATTTACCAATTGCACTTCTATCATTTCAGTGGTTTCGATCTCTCCTAATTTAAGTCGCCAGCTATTGGTCTTTCTAAGATCTACTTGTTGCAAATCGGCATCTAACTGTCCCTCCGGAAAAACTTCTTTAGCAGAAAGGGAATTATCAAAACTATAGGGAATTTGAGATAGTTTAGCAGAAGCTCTTAACCCAATTCCTGGTTCTGGACCATGCCAGGTAACCGGCATATTTTGGTTGTTAGAAGCTCCTGAAGTCAATGTTTTTAATTCGCTTAAACAGTTTGCATGATCTGCCAAAAGTTCTTGTGCATATTGAGGTAAAGAGCTAATAGGCATTTCTTCCTTATTCATAAGATGCTGATAGAAACCAGCAGGACGCCTTACTGTTTGGGCAGCATTATTTATAAGGATATCCAAACGACTATACTTTTGCTCTATAAAATTGCAAAAGATCTCTACACTTGGAATATGGCGAAGGTCTAGACCGTGGATCTTTAATCGATGTCCCCAATCTGGAAAATCACTTTCTTTCGAAAATCTTAAAGCTGAATCTGCAGGAAATCTGGTAGTGGCAACCACGGTTGCTCCGGCTCTTAACAACATTAAAGTTATATGATACCCAATCTTTAATCTAGACCCGGTAACTACCGCTACCTGTCCTTTCAAATTAGCAGTTTGAAAACGTTTAGCATAGTTGAAATCACCACATTCAGTACACATAGTATCATAAAAATGATGCAGTTTAGTGTACACCGCCTTACATACGTAACAGTTTCTTGGTGATTCCAATTCTGGCTGTTCTTCTTCAGCTTTCTTAGAAAGTTCTATTAATTTAGGAGCAACAAAAACTACATTTTCACGAGCACTTCTAATTCCAGTTTCCTTGCGAGCATGTTTATCGCGCTCGATCATCTTGCGCTTAGCGGCTTTCTTTGCATCCTTCTTTCTTCTAATAAACTCATCTCGGCTTGGTCTGGTAAGAGAACCTGCTGCCGTCATTAAAGCAATACGTTTCTCCTCTGGCAATTCAAATACCTGATTGGTATCGGCTACCAAAGCTTCTAACATTGAAATACAGGTGTCAATTTGTTGTTGACTAAGCCTCGCGCTTTCTTCCGTATCTTTAATCTCCATAGTGCTATTCTTTCAAGCTGCGAATATAACTATAAAATCTTTTCAAGCCTCTCCCCTTTGTTAAGGTTAAATTGAATCTAAAAAAACACTAAACTACCTCCCTAATCTTAAGCTTTTTATTGCTGAATTGGATATATACTAACGTTCCAATTAAAAGTAACATCAAATACCAAGCATTTGATATCAGATCAAAATAATCGACCTTACCTCCAGCATAACTTAAAATAAGCAATACCTGAGCTCCATACGGCAAGACGCCTTGAATGATACAAGCGAAAATATCCAATACGGAAGCGACCTTAATTCGACTTAACCTAAATTTATCACTGAGATCTTTAGCTATAGGCCCTGTAATTATAATAGAAACTGTATTATTTGCAATAGCGGAATTAGTTAAACTCACTAAGCCTGCAACTCCAAAATAAGCAGTTCTATTATTAATCTTTTTACTGATGATATCTATAATATAACGTAGTCCACCTGCATGAGTCACCAAAGCAGCCAACCCCCCGGTTAGCATGGAAAGCAAAAATATTTCGGTCATTCCCGTAAATCCTTCGTAGGAGAGTTTAGCAAATTCAAGGAGTCCGAAATCTCCGTAAGCTAATCCAATAACTCCCGCAGCTATTATACCGATAAACAATACCGTAAATACGTTTAAACCTGCTACTGCCAAAATGATGACTAACAAATAAGGAATGATCTTTATCAAATCGAAACTATAATCCTGATCTATTTCTGCGATATCTTTTATGAGAGTACCTTGAAAAAACAATATTGCTATGGTGATTAATGCTGCCGGAAGTGCCACGAGAATATTTTGTCTGAATTTATCTTTCATCTTTACCTCCAAGGACTGGGTAGCAGCAATTGTAGTATCTGAAATGATGGAAAGGTTATCCCCAAACATAGAACCGCCAAGCAAAGAAGCGCTCAATACACCTAAAGAAGCTCCCGATCTATCTGCAAAACTTATTACAATCGGACCTAGCGCGACAATAGCGCCTACTGAAGTTCCTGTAGATATTGATAAGAAACCTGCGATAATAAATACCCCCACATATAGGTAATCTAAAGAAATATAATTTAGCCCTAAATTTACAATAGCATCTACACTCCCCGTTGCCTTACAAATTACAGTAAATGCTCCGGCAAGTAAATAGATTAGGCACATGGTAATGATCTTTTCATCACCACAACCTCTCAATAAGGTATCTACTTTGGTTTGTATACTATCAGTAAACATTACAAAAGCCAGTACAATTCCCAAGATCACAGCAATAGGAGAAGGTAAAGCGTAGAAGTCGTCTAAATAGATTCCAACCCCTAAAAAGCTTAGCACAAATAATAATAAGGGTAATAAAGCTTGAAAATAGCCTTTTCTGTTCGATAATTCATTCATAAAATTAAATACTTATGAATCAAAAAAGGGGGAAGAAAAGCAGAATAAAGGAAGTATGATTAACATTTTTTCCAAGTACTGGCTTATCATTTTAGCACCTTGCTCGTTATTGCAGGTTGCTATCTCCTTTTGAGATTCTTGATAATTAGGCGGCAAATATAAAATTTTATATGAACCTTGAATGAATAGAAATCATAATTTTAATTGAAATAATTTAAGGTGCTCAATGTGAGGTTTATATGTTTATGAGTGTTATTTACTATTCGGTTGTTTCAGGATATCTTCCATCATTTCTACTTGTACTTGTTGAATGTTTAAGAGTTTTCTGGTTGATGAATTATAAGATGATCATTTTTTTGTCGAGTATTCTTATCTCTAAACCTAACTTTAATTGATCGTATAATCCTGCCTAGAACGACATCTTTTTCCTCTTGTCTATTACCGGCGCTTGCTGAGCCCACAGATAGGAATATTAAAATACGAAGGATGAAGGATAAGGTTCGAAAGCTACGCCAACTAAATATTTATGAGTATCCAAATCACTATAAAAATTCCGAATATGCTTATGGAAGTTTTCATCTTTTGGAAATTTACATTGGCAGCGAGTAACCAGAATGGAAAAGACACGTACTTAAATTTGGAACAAAAAAAAGCAGCTAAAAAATAGCTGCTTTAAATTATATCTGATTCTAAAATTTAGATCTTCTTTACGCGAACTGCGTTCATGCCTTTCATTCCACGTTCCAGTTCATAAGTAACTGTATCGTTTTCTTCAATTTCATCTATCAGTCCACTTACGTGAACAAAATATTTTTCTTGAGACATAGAATCTATAATGAAACCAAAACCTTTAGAGTGATCAAAGAAGGAAACCTTTCCTTGTTTGTCAGCTTTTGGATCTTCTTCTTCTGAATCCTCTTTTTTAGGAATTCCAATTTCAATGCTTTCCAGCTCTACTTCAATCTTATCATCCGGATCCGGTGGAGTATCGGTAAGATTACCATATTTATCCACGTAAGCGATCTCAAATTCGCTTCCTTTAGGATTTGCTTTGCGCTCCTCCTTTTTCTTCTGCTTTTCTTCACGCTTCTTTAAGCGCTTCTTTTCTTTTTCAATTTTATTAAATGTCTGCTGTGATTTTGCCATTCGTTTTAATTAGTTATACAAGGAATAATTTAAGCTAAAATGAAGTGAAAAACAAATGATTGATATAAAATTTGTTGATGTACATAATTACCTGTCCAGATAATTGCTTTAATTATATGCAAATATAAATCTTCCTTTTTAATTTAAAGAAAATGCTTGGAGTAAATATTTTATTTTCTTATAAATTTTAGAAAATCTTAACCCTAATTGCAAATAATGGATTTGAAAGTATGTTTAGTGCACTACTCTATTTTAGTTTGTAAGGCCGTATCTTTGTCAAAACAATGCTAATAACTCCTTCATTCATGCCACATCCAAAAAATATTCTAGCAAATTCTTATGATTTCACCGCTTTAATTAAAAGCCATAAACCATTAGGAGAATATGTTAGCCTTAATGCAGTTGGAAATAAAAGTATTGATTTTGCCGATAGTAAGGCGGTACTTCAATTGAACAAGGCCCTTTTAAAACATCATTATCAGCTAGTAGATTGGGAAATTCCCGAGAACTATTTATGTCCTCCTATTCCGGGAAGAGCAGATTATATCCATCACATATATGATCTTTTAGCTGAAGATAATATCAAAATGAATGTAAAAGGACTTGATATTGGTGTAGGAGCAAATTGTATCTATCCTATTCTTGGTGCCAAAATTTATAATTGGAAGATGTTTGGTGCTGATATAGATGAAAATGCAATTGCTGCAGCTACGGCTAATGTAAAAATGACGCCCGGTCTTAAAAAGTTAATTGAAATAAGACAGCAAGATAATAATGCTAATATTTTTGGCGGTATTATTAAAGAAGGAGAATATTTCAACTTTAGCATGTGCAACCCACCTTTTCATCCATCTGAAGAAGCTGCAAAGCGTGGGACTTTTAGAAAATTAAAAAATCTCGGACAGTCAAATTTGTTGACCAGAAATTTTGGGGGACAGGCAAATGAGCTCTGGTGTAATGGCGGAGAGGCACTTTTCATTAAAAGAATGATCAAGGAAAGTGTAAATTTTAAAACTCAGGTAGGCTGGTTTACTTCTTTGGTTTCAAAAAAGGAAAACTTAGCAAAGATCTATAAACAATTAGATAGATTAAAAGTCACACATAAAACCATAGAAATGGAACAAGGCAACAAACGCAGCAGATTTATTGCCTGGAAATTTGAAAATTAGGGAAACCTTCTCCTATTAACTATTTTATTTATTCAGAAATTTAAACACTGAAGAAAAATCTAGATCTCCCTGTTTATCTTGTTTTGCCAAGGCATATACTTCTTTCGCAGTATTGGTTAAAGGTACCGCTCTTTCATATTCGTACGCAGTATCGGTAAAGAGTTGGAGATCCTTTTGAAGGTGTTTCAAAGGGAAATTTGGCTCATAATTTTCATCTTCTATCCTCGACCGGAATGCGTTTAAAATAGGTGGTGTAACAGCCGATTCCAAAAGAATATCTATAGCTTTTGTTTTGTCGATACCCATTGCTATTCCCAGCGAAAGAGATTCAGAAAAAGCCAACATACTTTGCCCGAGAAGTTGATTGATCATTATTTTCATGGCCGCTCCTTTACCATTTTCACCCACATGTATGGTTTTGTTTCCCATAAGGTCCAATAAAGGTTGTATTTCCGAAAGGTCTTCCTGCTCCCCTCCTACTAAAAAGATCAATAGAGCCTTTTCTGCCGGAACTTTTGATCCTGAGACAGGAGCATCTAAAAATCGGACTCCATGTTTATTTGCTAATTTTGCCATCTTTTTACTAAAACTCGGATTAACGGTACTGCTATCAATCCAGATAGTATCCTTTTTCAAACCTTTCAGGAAACCATCTTTTCCTACTGCCATTTCTTCTACAGCGGTCGGGTTTTCTAGCATTGTAATAATCACATCAGCATCTTTAGCTATTTCCTTGGGAGAATCTCCCCATTCTGCCCCTCTTTCGATAAGTGCAACAGCTTTAGACTTTGTTCTATTATACACGCATAGCTGATGTCCTCCTTTTAATAAATTGGCTGCCATTGGCGCACCCATAATTCCTAAACCTATAAAACCTATTTTCATATTATCCCTTTTTAATTATTTTCTTCGTGTTCTTTAAGATCCTTTCTTAAATCTAATTTTCTAAATGTTGGCGATATTATTCCGGTGGTAACAACTGTAAGCAATGTCATACTTCCTCCAAATACCACCGCTGTAACCGTACCCATTAATTTAGCTGTAAGTCCGCTTTCAAAAGCACCTAACTCGTTGGAGGAGCCAACAAACATGGAGTTTACTGAGGCCACTCTTCCCCTCATATGATCGGGGGTTTTTAATTGAAGAATGGTTTGTCTAATAATCATAGAAACACCATCTGTTACACCACTAAAAAACAAGGCAAGGACCGATATCCAAAACCAGGTAGAAAGTCCGAAAGCTATCATACATAGCCCAAAACCAAAAACCGCCCCAAGAAGCTTCATTCCTGCATTTTTATTAAGTGGAAAATATGCCGAAGTGAACATGATAATAAGTGCGCCTACAGCAGGAGCAGCTCTTAAAATACCAAATCCCTGCGGACCAACTTTTAATATATCTTGTGCAAAAATAGGTAGTAAAGCCACGGCACCACCAAAAAGAACCGCGATCATGTCCAGAGTGATAGCGCCTAAAATAATTTTTGTTTCAAAAACATATTTTATGCCTTCCTTTAAACTTTTCATCACCGGCTCTCCTATTTTTGTGTTTAGAATAGGTTTCTTCGGGATTTGACTTAATGAGACAAAAGCCATTAAAGAAAATGCAAAAACTAAGCACATAGACCAATGTACTCCTATCCAATTAATAGCAAAACCAGCTAATGCAGGACCAAGTACCGCACCCATTTGCCATACAGAACTACTCCATGTGGCGGCATTGGGATATATTTTTTTGGGTATAATCAGGGAGAATAAAGAAAAGATAGTAGGACCTAAGAAGGCACGAACAATACCACCCAAAAACACTAGAAAATAAATGGCATACAAAATTATATTTGTAGAAATATCTCCTATAACCCGTGGCCAGGTTAACAAGAAAAGCCCTAAACTAATTACAGAGAAGCCTAAAATACACTTCATAAGTAAGCCTTTCTTTTCCTTTTGATCTACAATATGTCCGGCAAATAGGGCTAAGGATACGGCAGGTATTACCTCCATTAATCCAATAATTCCTAACGAGAGCGGATTTTTGGTTATACTGTATACCTCCCACTCTATTACTACAAACTGCATAGACCACGCAAATACCATTGCAAATCTTACAAGTAAGAATATATTGAACTCTCTATACCTTAACGCTGCATAAGGGTCGTTTTTCGCCATAAATCAAATTGATATTCGCACTTTACAATGCAATTGAAAATTCATTAATATATTTTACATCTTAACTAAGATGGCAAGAAAATACCAAGCCTCTAAAATACTAATTCTTTAGAGGCCTGATATTATATTAAGATATAATTAGAAGATCTAATTAGGGATATATGCATTGGCTTTAGCTTCATAGTCTAAGTAGCCTTTTTTTCCTTGAGAATAGAATGTATCGGGATCCCAATTGGTTAAAGGAATGTTTTGTGCAAACCTCTCGGCCAGATCAGGGTTGGAGATGTAAGGTTTTCCAAAGGCAACCAGATCGGCGAGTCCCTCCTCAATAATTTTATTTCCTTTTTCCTGATCAAATCCACCATTTATCATAAGTGTTCCTTTATAAAGTGGCCTGTAATGCTTTGCAATTTCGGTAACAGCATAAGGAACTTGGGAAACATCTGTAAAGGGTTCAGAAAGATGCAAATAAGATAAATTATAGTCATTCAACTTTTCAACAATATAATCAAAAGTTGGAATTGTTTCCTCATCTACTTCAATACCAAACATTCCATGTAGCGAAGGATTTAGCCTTAGACCAATTCTATTCTCAGGCATTACCTCTTTAATGGCATCTATAACTTCAAAAAGAAATCTAGCTCTATTTTCCTTATTTCCACCATATTGATCGGTACGTTTATTAGAATTGACACTAAAAAACTGATGAAACAAATATCCGTTAGAAGAATGTATCTCTACACCGTCAAAGCCGGCTTTCATAGCGTTTGAAGCAGCATCTTTGAAATCCTGAACCGTCTGTTTAATCTCCTCTACAGACATTTCTTTGGGAGTTACAGTGTCTTTAAATCCTTCTAATGTAAAAGATTGTGCATTGGGATTAATTGCAGAGGGGGCCAATGGCAGTTCTCCATTATGAAAATCTGGGTGAGAAATACGACCAACATGCCACAACTGAATGAATATCTTTCCGTTTTTTTTGTGTACTTTATCGGTAACTTTTTTCCAGCCTGCAATCTGAGTTTCTGTGTAAATTCCAGGTGTATAAATATATCCAACCGCACGAGGTGAAACTTGTGAACCTTCTGATATTATTAAACCTGCAGAAGCACGTTGTTCATAATATATTCCTTGCATTTCTGCGGTAGCGACTTTTTCAGGATTGTTTGCCCTACTGCGCGTCATGGGCGCCATGACCAAGCGGTTTTTTAATTCTAGATCAGCTAAATTGTATGCGGTTAATAATGCTTGCTTTTTATCCATTATGATACTTTTATTTTCAAGGATTATATCGATCTTACAAATCGATTTCACTTCAAAATTAACACATAGAAGATGAAATAAAATTGATATATGTTAGTTCTCTTTGTTAAAAAGCGTTAATCTATAACATCTCTTTTCGTATTCTGCTCAAGCTTTCGGGTTTTATACCTAGGTAGTTGGCTATATGATAATTAGCAACCCTTTTCTCAATATTAGGGTAAATAGCACAAAATTCAAGATACCGTTCTTTACCAGATTTTTGCAATATGGATAAAATTCTGCCTCGTAAAGAAACAAAAGCATTGGTTGTTTTAATTCTGAAGAACCGCTCAAAGATTGGAATTCTCTTATATAAAGTTTCTAAAGCTTCTTTATTTATTTCTAGTAAATACGAATCTTCTAAAGCTTCAATATACAATTTGGCAGGTTGTTGATTAAAAAAAGCTTCAAAATCACTTATCCACCAGTCGTCTACCGCAAACTGAATGATATGTTTTTCACCTTTTTCATCTATGCAATATGCCTGTAAACACCCCTTAACTACATAAAATTCTGATGATACTAACTCCCCCGGAGAAATGAGAAATTGCTTTTTTCGGAGATGCTTTTCAGTAAGAATACTTAAAAATTCATCTTGTTCTTTAAGAGAAAGATCTACAAATTTTAATATATGATCCAGTATTTGTTGCTTCATAAAAAAAGTAGACGAAACTTTTACAGTGTACTTTCATATAGAGAGTTTCTAAGTTATCCCGAAAGAATAGAGTATTAAGAAATTTCGTTCATAATTATTACCAAGGAAGCTATTGCAATAAATATCCAAATGCTAATGGCTAGTAATAGTGGCTTCATTCCAATGTTTCTCAAACTTTTATAATTCAGTGTGGAACCTATTAAAAATAGCACCAGGCATAAAAACAATTTTGATATATAGATAATACCAGGAGAAAATGATTGTAGTACCGGTATATAGGAATTAGCTAATATGGCTAAAATAAAAAACCCAATAAAATATGGAATATGAATTTTATTGCAAGCCCCTTTTGAAAGAAAGGCAAATATTAGAGAAATGGGAAGTATCCACAACGCTCTGGCCAGTTTTACAGTAGTAGCTATTTTTAAGGCCTGATCTCCATAAACCGATGCAGCACCAACAACCGAACTGGTATCGTGTATAGCAATAGCACTCCACAAGCCAAATTGAGTTTGAGAAAGCTCCAAAATATGTCCTACTAAGGGAAAAACAAATAATGCCACCGAATTTAAAAGGAATACAATTCCAATAGAAATGGAAATTTGTTGTGCATTGGCTTTAATTATAGGAGAAACAGCCGCAATTGCGCTTCCTCCACAAATAGCCGTACCGGTGGAAATTAACTGAGTGATCTTTTTATCTATTCCTAAAAATTTCCCTATTAGCAATCCCAAAAGGATAGTAGCACTAATTGAAAATATTGTTAAAACAAAACCATTTTTTCCTGCTTTCAAAGCCGTAGTAAGGTCTAACCCAAACCCTAAACCTATTACTGCTATTTTCAATAACCAGTTTACCAATTTCTGACTGCTTAATAAAAATGGATTGCCTAGTGTTTGAGCCGTGAATATGCCCAAAGCCAATGCATAAGGAGGAGATAATAATGTAGAAAAACTCAACACTCCTAATAAAATAAATAAGAACTTCTTTAAATTGATATTCCATTTTATTCGAGGCAATACGTTATAAGATTTAAGATTCATGATAACCTTGTTGTTCTATGTAAATGTAGCAAGGCGAATTGCTTAAATCAAATCATAAATTGTCATGACTTATTACTATTTGTTATAATGGCGAGTTAGGAATTTTACAAATAATGAAGAAAGAGCTGAGGGGTGTCCTTGCTGGACGGCATAATGGAGATCTCGTCTTATTTCTAATGTGTCGACATCTACTATGAACAAATCACCAGAAATCAACTCTTTCATAATAGTATGGATGCTCAAAAATGCAGCGGTTTTTCCATCCATAAGAAATGTTTTAATACTCTCAGAGCTCCCCAAATTCATGATAACGCTAAGATCTTCTAGCTTTAGCCCCACCCTATTTAAAGATTCCAAAGTAACTTGTAATGTACCAGAACCCTGTTCTCTTAATAAAATAGAAATTGATTTAAGTTCTTCCAGACTTATTTTTTCCCTTCTAAAAATAGGATGTCCCTTAGCAACAACTAACACAATTTCATCTTCTAAAAAAGGGGTATAGGCTATTTCTCTGTTTTTAGATCTACCTTCAATAAAACCTAATTCAACGCTTTTATCTAATATGGAACGCTCTACCTCTGCAGTATTTTGATTGATCATTGTGATCTTTACGTTCGGAAATTTTTGATGAAATTTTGAAAGAATTTCAGGAAGTATATATTGAGCTATGGTAGTGCTTGCCGCAATTCTTAGTACTCCTTCGGTATGCTCAATTAAGGAGTTCATGTCAAATTGAAGCTCCTCATAACTTCCGGAGATAAGTTTAGCGTGCATCAGTAAAATTTCTCCGGCATTTGTTAAACATATGCTGTTGCCCTGCCTATCGAAAAGCTTTTGGTTGAAATGCGCTTCAATTTGTTTGATATGTCTTGTAACTGCAGGTTGTGTTATTCGCAATTCTTCAGCCGCTTTAGAGAAACTAAGGCGAATAGCTACCGTATGAAATACTTTTAGTTTATAGTCGAACATTATAAACAAATGTAATATTTAATCCTGTTCAGGTTTCAATTGGAAGAGATATTTACAATTATATTTCATTAAACATATCGCTAAAAAATTTAGTGCAGTATACATAGTTAGAAATTCTAAAGTTCTTTTTTTAATGTGATTAAGTAATCACTTACCGTTTTTTCAATTCTTTTATAATAGGTCCATTTTCCATAGCGAGTAGGTTCAACAAGCCCAGCGTTATGCATCATAGACAGGTAGTGAGAGATTGTAGATTGTGAGAGACCTGCCTTTTTACGGATATATTGCACACAAACCCCATCCTCAAAATGTTTAAGGTCTTCGTGAGGTGGGAAATGTTGCTGCGGATTTTTAAGCCATTGCAGGATTTGTAATCTCACTTTATTCGATAAAACCTTATTAATTTCAAGAATATCCATGATGCAAAGATACAACTATATCGACTTAAATCGATATGACATAGTAGGTTAACGCTTTGTCATATTGCGTAAAAAAAATAAAAGGCCTCCTCAAGAGACCTTTTATTACCTACTATAGAAGTGTTATTTCTTAATGATCTTAGATTTTTCTGAAAACCCTTTAATGTCCATTTTTGGGTTGCCATAAACATAAACATTACTTTTACCCTCAGCATATAATTCCAGAGTATTTGTCGCATTTACATAAACATCTGAAGAATTGGATGTATTTAAGATAACAGTTCCCACCCTTAACTCTTTGGCTTTAAGCTCTGCACCATCTTTAAGGTCGAAGTTTGAAATTTCAGCTTCTCCCTCGGCTTTAAATTGTGCTGAATCATTTAGAGTGACACCAATATTCTCTGCGGTGATATAAGTATCCAGATCTGTCCTGTCATTCATAATAACATTCAAATTTGTGCTTTTAATTTTTAGGTCTCCGTCACTGTTTTTTTGCATTGCAATATTAATTGTCGTGGCATTGATATCTAAAATGAATCTACTTGAATTGAACCCTTCAATATTCAATGTATCAGAAGTAAAAACTCCTCTTCCAATAACCTTCACATCGTCTCTGAAGATCATGCTTTGTAAATTTTCCACAGTTAAGAATATCTCTAACCTCTTACTGCTTTGAATTTCTGAACTTGATGAAATAATTAATGTGCTATCTTTTACATGGAATTGAATTACATCTACTAAATTCTTATCGGTTGTAAGTATGTAGTTATTATCATTTCCCTGACTTAAAGTGAGTTCAAAATTGTCGTTAACCTCTAATTTGTTAAAGCCTTTATCAATTTTTTCCGAAACCGATACCACTTCTTTATTTCCTTTAATTTTATCTCTTTTTTGGGCATAACCAATGGAAGAAATAAGCATGGCAGTTACCAGTACTATTTTAATTTGAGTAGTTTTTTTAATGATCATTTGTTTTGAGTTATTTTTAAAATCGATTTCCACAATCAATAATGATACCTTTTTTGAATAAAATCACATGTGGGCCGAGTATCAAATATACAGCTAAAACCCGAAATTTATAAGGTTCAGAATTTCTCCTGATAAATACGATTTAAACCTAACTACTCTCTTCTGCAATAATCATGGTAATTTTTTAAATACTCTTAACACGATTAGTTAAACCATTCTCAATTCTTTATCTTTAGTATAGCAACCAGATGTTTACAAAGTATCTTTATATAAATTCTAAAAACTTATAATTATGAAAACCACCAGAGAAGAGGCTAAAGAGCATAGTCACGACGATTTAGTACATCATTTACAAGGTTTATTGGAAAAGAATTATGATGCAGAGAAGGGCTTTAAAAAAGCAATGGTTGAAACTGAAGATTTAAATTTAAAGGAGTTTCTTCAGCGTCAAGCATTACAAAGAAATCGTTTTGCTACACAGTTAGATAAAGAGATACATTCTTTGAATGCGAAACCAAAAGAAAAAGGAAGTGCTATTGGAGCGCTGCATAGAGCATGGATAGATGTTAAAACGGCTTTTACAGGGAATGATGACGAAGCTATTTTGGAAGAGTGTATACGCGGTGAGAAAGCAAGTGTTCGAGAATATGAAGAAACACTAAAAAAGCAAAAATTTCCGGCAAAAATCACAGACGTTTTAAATTCTCAATTAAGTGAAATTAGAACCACACTTTCTAAAGTAAAATCTTTAGAAGATTTAGCCGATAGCTGGGATTAGTGAAACCAGAAAATTTAGTTAAGAGAGTGGTCCAAGGGCTGCTCTTTTAGTTTTTAACCACAATTATTCTTGCTTTAGCACCGGTAAGTAAATTCCATTGGCTAGAGGTAATCAATTCTCCCTGATCGCCAATTACCTTCATAGCGGCAGTATTTGGGCCAGACTCTCCTTGATTAAGCGCTTCGAATTCAATGGTATTAAAACCATCTTCCAAAGTTACCAGCACGGGTTTATAATGAGCTTGAAGTTCTATACTGGTTTGAATCATCTTTCCGTTCACATAAACTCTCACTCGGTCTCCATCTACATATTGATAATCCCTACAATATATTTCCACGAATTTTCCGGTAGTAATATAATCACCTAAATATTGATCGGTAGGTTTATTTGTCCTTGCTTTTTCATCTTCAGTCCATTTCTTTTCTATAAAATCTCCCGCGGTTAACAGGTCGTGTCCTGTTTTCATACTTAAAGGTTCCTTTTCAGGCTGTTGATAATTTTCAGAAGTTGGTGTAGTTCTACCAATGAACGGATTTTTGGAAGGAGTTGAATTGGAGCCGGGCAACGGAATAATTGGACTTTCAGACCTATCTATAGGTGTAGACTGCATGGGCTTCTCAATTTGAGCTTTTGCAGTAATGAAGGAAAGGATTAAGAATAAGGAGCACAAATATTTCATATCGAATTATATAAATACAAATTTATCAGGAACAAGTAATCAAAAATAAAACCAATTCTTATAAATAGAAGGCTTTCCTTTAAAATCTATTTTTCGTGTTAATATTTCTGTTTAACTTTAACAAAAAAAGTCAATGCAAGTTATAAATCTACAAACTCAAAACTCCATCTTAAATAAATTTATCGCAGAGATCAGAGATGTTTCCGTTCAACATGATAAGATGCGATTTAGGCGTAATATTGAGCGTATTGGAGAAATTATTGGATACGAACTAAGCAAGGAACTACATTATAAAGAAGAAGCAATTACCACACCATTAGGAACTACAAATGTGAATTTGCCACAACAAGATATTGTAATTTGCTCTATTTTAAGAGCAGGACTTCCTTTACACAACGGCTTGTTGAACTATTTTGATGATGCTGAGAATACGTTTATTTCAGCATATAGGCATCATATTACTGAAACTGAGTTTGAGGTAAAGGTAGAATACCTGGCCTCCCCTTCTCTTGAGGGAAAAACACTTATTCTGGCCGACCCAATGCTAGCAACAGGAAGTTCTTTTGTAAATGTGCTTAACGCATTAAAAGCAATGGGAACTCCTAAAAAGATTCATTTAGTATCGGTTATTGGAGCTCAACCTGGAATTGATTATGTGAATGAACACTTTCCAGATTCTTCGAAATTATGGATTGCCACTGTAGACGATCAACTTAATGAAAAAGGCTATATAGTACCAGGTTTAGGGGATGCAGGAGATTTATGTTTTGGGTCAAAACTTCAGCATTAGGCATTTTTTAGGCAGATATTGGGATAAAGACAAAGGCATAAATTTATGTTAAAATGAAATTATAAATACGAATTCCAAAATCACCTCGTTTTCTATGGAAGGTCTAAAATCCAAAAAACTATTATTAAAGGCCCTAATATTAAACTTTAAAATAACCTAAAATGAAAAAGACTTTATTAGTAACCGTATTATCTGCAGCGATGTTCACTTCATGTGTGTCGAAAAAAAAATACGTAGAACTGGAATCGGAGTTGTCTAACACTCAAAGTAATTTGCAGCGAACCACTATGGAAAAAGAGGAGGCTCAGGCTAAATTAGATGCTATTGAAGCTCGTGTGGCAGATTATAATGCAAAGATCAATTCATTGAAAGAGTCGAATGACGAAAAACTTGAAATGAATGATATTACAGCTATGTCTAATAAGACAAAGGCAAAGATGAGAGCTACACTTTCAAAAATGGATCCTTCTGAACTTGCAGAGGCTAAAACCCTTGAAGATTCCATTAATTTAGCTGTATCTTATAATTTGAAACAATCTATTTCTGATGATTCGGAAAGTGATGATGTGCAAATTACTGTAGATAAAACAGTAGTGATGATTAATGTTTCGGACAAATTATTATTCAATAGTGGTAGTTACCGAGTAAGCAGTAAGGCAAATAACCTATTGAAAAAACTTTCAGAAGTAATTAATTCAGAACCAAGTATGGAAGTAATGGTTGAAGGTCATACCGATTCTCAGACATTAGTGCCAGGTTCTTACATTCAAGACAACTGGGATTTAAGTGTTAGAAGAGCAACTTCCATTGTGAGAATTCTACAGGATAAATATAATGTAGAGCCGGCTAAATTAATTGCCGCAGGAAGAAGTAGCTATTCACCTTTAGTTGAAAATACATCTAAAGAGAACAGAGCTAAAAACAGAAGAACAAGAATTGTGATTATTCCAAATCTTGATAAATTCTTTGCTCTTCTGGAGTCGGAATAAGAATTAAAAATATAGTTCTACTATAAAAGGTGAAAGCAAATGCTTTCACCTTTTTTTTGTGATACTCAATATAAAGTCACATACTTTATATTAATAACTGAAACATTCAGGTTTAAAACAATCAATTTTGTAGGAATTAATGAAATTTTTCTTACAAAGACCATAATTCTTGTAATCCGTGTTAACCCCTATGATTATTGTTTAAAATCGTTTTACTAATATTTATGATGTTAATAAATCTTAAAATATTGTGCATTTCATCGATTATATGATGTCTTTTGTCGATTAAGTGTTTTTAATCTCTATATTTGACCTATAGAATTTTGAAAGTTATGAATCGGTCAATCATTTTAGCGGGAATATTAATGCTTATCACAAATTTAGTGTGTATGGCTCAAGCCACCGCTAACTTTACTGCTTCTGCTACTATTATTCAACCAATTGGAATTACTACCACTTCTAATATGAGTTTTGCCAACCTAGACGCTAAGTCTGGTGGAGCAGTAATTTTATCTCCAGATAACACCAGATTAACTTCTGGTGACGTTGCATTAGCCGACGGTACTCCAGCTTCTGCTGCTAGTTTTACAGTTACCGGGGAAACGGGTTTTACATATGCTGTAACTTTACCGTCATCAGAATATGTATTAACCAATGGAAGTGAAAATATGATTATTAAAGATTTCACCAGTAACATTGATAACTCAGGAAGTCTTGCCGGAGGTTCTCAAAATATACGTGTTGGTGCTACTTTAAAAGTTAACCCTAACCAAACACCAGGTAATTATACTTCACCTGCCGGATTTAATGTTACAGTAAATTATAACTAGATTAATTACTTAACGTACCAATTTCCATCTAACATCTTCTCAGTTTTCTTGCCCGTTTTTAACGTAATAGGTTATTTTTTGTGTTAATAAAGTTCAAATTTTTGCACTTTAACGAGTATATAAAGTATATCAACGATTAAATTTTGTTGCAATTTGTATTTAAACTCATATTTGCAGTGTTAAAAAAACGAACCCAAACCTATACACTTTAATACCTACAAACATGAAAAAAATTACTTTTGCTTTATTCGCACTTATCGCTGGAACATCTTTCGCACAAAATTCAGCAAATGCTGAAGCAGCTACTTTTGCTGAAATAGTAGAACCATTAACAATTGAAAAAGATCAAGATCTTAATTTCGGAAGAATTATTGGTGGATCTGCCGGAGGTGGAACTGTAAGCATAAGCGCTGAAGATGCAGCAACTAGAACCATCGATGATGCATTGAATGCACCTGGTGGAACTATACAAGCAGCTAAATTTACAATTACAGGAAGTGACTATAATTATGGAATTAAAATCGAAGGTTCTGATTTAGAATCAGGTGAATCAACAGCCATGAAATACACTCCTGATAGCAATTTGTCTAGTTCAGAAAAAGGAGACCAAACTTTATACGTTGGTGGTGACCTTGTAGTAGGAACTAATCAAGATGCTGGTAATTACGAAGGTACAGTTACAGTAACCGTTACTTACGAATAATTATATATAATTCCTATACTTTAAAAACGCCGCCCATGTGGCGGCGTTTTTCAGTTTTAATCAGATTTTATAATTGGTTCACCTTAACTAAGAAATTACAAATATGTACCTAAAACATTATTTGCTTTCCTTTTTCTTCTTATTGTGTTATAATTTATATTCTCAAGTTTCTGCTACATCTACCGTAGAGAGCAGAGCTACCATTATTGATCCAATAAAAATAGAAAAAACCATAGATCTTGACTTCGGGAATGTGATTAGCGGCTATACTCCCGGAAGTGTTGTTCTTACTCCCGATGGAACTCGAACTGCCAATGGTGTAATGATCTCCAATAGTTTTGCAGGAACTGTTAGTGCCGCAGAGGCAGTAGTAACTCATGGCAATAATAGTTATGCAATAACACTACCTACTTCGTTCACATTATACAATCAGGAAAATCAGAACCAAATTTTAGTAATTGATCAATTTCAAGTTATGCCACTGCTAAACTCTGGTGTCGATGGCGAAGATATTTTAAAGATTGGTGCTACTTTAAATTTGGAGGCTAATCAAATACCCGGCTATTATACTAATACAGGTGGTTTCAATGTTACAGTTTCGTATAATTGATTTAAATGAAGCCACTTTACTTTAAGTTAGATTATCTATATTTGGAAATTATTACAAAATATTAGCTATATTACTTCCAAAGCCCCTAAAATGACATTAAAATTACTCAGAATATTCTCTATTTGTTCTTTAATTATTTTTTCTTCCAGCATATATGCTCAGGGAGATTTAATGGTTATGCCCAAACGTCTTGTTTTTGATGGCTCTCAAAGAGCACAGGAAATAAATCTTGCAAATACAGGAACCGATTCTACCACCTACGCCATTTCCATAGTTCAATACAAAATGACGGAGGAGGGGAATTTTGTAGAAATTTCCGATCCGGAAGAAAACCAACGTTTTGCAACCAACTTTTTAAGATATTACCCGCGTAGAGTGACACTTGCTCCCAATGAGGCTCAAACGGTACGAATTCAGGTAACCAGGACCGGAGATTTAGAGAATGGGGAATACAGATCACATATTTATTTTAGAGCGGTAGAAAAACAAGTTGCTCTTGGAGAGGAAGCTAAAGAAGATTCGGAAGGGATCTCAATTAATATAAAGACAGTTTTTGGAATTAGTATTCCTATAATTATAAGAGAAGGAGAATCTACAACCACAATAGATTTAGACGATTTAAATTTAGATACTTCTGAGACTGCTCCTAAATTATCCCTTGCCATTAAGAGGTCTGGAAACATGTCGGTTTATGGTACTTTATCGGTAAAGCACATCTCTCCTACCGGAACTACTATCGAAGTAGGATTGGTAAAAGGTATAGCTGTATACACTCCAAATATAAAACGAGATTTCTCTCTAAATTTATTCCAATCACCCGAAATAGACTATACCTCGGGAAAATTATTAGTTACCTATAGTGATGAAAACGGTAAATTGTTAGGAAAAAACGAATTTACTATTAAATAAAACGAGTTAAATCGCCTATGGCAAAAGACTACTCATCAGTAAAAAATAAATAGAAATGAGGTTTAACAAGATTATTCCTTATTTCATTTTGCTTCCCCTAATGTTTCTATTTACAGATACTCTTAGCGGACAAAGTATTAATAATATAACATTGTCTAGCAATTCTGTTTGTGCAGGAAGTAATATTGATATTAGTTTCAGTATAAGAAATGGAACTGGTCCAAATAATCGTTTTAATGCGAATACAGAATTCAACATTTACTTATATCGTTATGCGAATGGTAATTATGCATTCTATGGTATAATTGATTCATTTCAATCTTCCTCCTATCCTATCGGAAATAATAATGCTTTAAATATTAATAGAAGTAATATTCCAGTTCCAAATAATCTTCCTCAAAATAACGATTATTTTGTTCTTATCATATCTTCTAATCCAGATGCTTATGATTTTACTAATTATTTTGAAGTAAAATCTAGACCAGCCACTCCAACACTTTCAAATAACGGCCCCATCTGTGTTGGAGGCACTCTAAATCTATCCGCTTCATCAATTTCTGGAGCCACCTATAGATGGAATGGTCCGAATGGATATACATCAACACAACAAAATCCGAGTAGAACAAATGTTACCACAGCTATGGCTGGTACTTATACTGTTGTTGCTACTGTTAATGGATGTACTAGTACCGCTTCCAGTACCAACGTAGTTATTCAACCTGCTAGTACAACATACAATCAAACAGAATCGGGAAATAATAGTTGGATTGGGCATGTTTATGATAATGTAAATTTCACCAATTATCTTGGAGGGTATACAGAAGCTCGCAGTTTTGATCAATCTTTTGGAGGAAATCAAAATAATTTTAGGCTTGGTACTACTAGCTGTTCTCCTACTGTTTATACTGAGACTTTTTCCGTAAGATATAGAATGACTTCAAATCTAAAAGGCTTGTATTACACCACTATTGGAGCAGATGATGGTAATAGGTTAAGTATAGACGGCACTGAAATTTATAATGATTGGAATGATCATGCTTACAGAGAAAATAGTAACATACTATTAAATTTAAATGGCGCTAGTAATCTTGTTCTGGACTATTATGAGAATGGTGGAGGAAATAGAATAAGTTTTGCCAATTTGATGCCTCTTGTAGAAAATACCCTTTCCCAAAATACAAATCAAAATTTATGCTCCGGGTCTAATGCTACTGCAATTTCAGGTGATCAAATTAATACGCTTCCCAACGGTATAAACCGAGTAGGTACAGGTTATCAATGGGTATATTCAAATACTGTAAATGGACCTAGAACTAATATTAACGGAGCTACAGCCGCTACTTTTACGCCTAATACAAATGCAACTCCTTTCAATCAGGCAGGCACCTATTATATTTATAGACAGGTAAAATTATCTAGTAGCAACAATACCGGGAACAATCCTTATGTAACCACACATGAATCCAATGCCGCAACGGTTGTGGTAACAACGGGCCCTACTGCTACTTTAAGTGGTACTACAACTATATGTGAAGGGGAATCTACAGATATAACTGCAACTTTTACAGGAGTTGGACCGTGGACTATTTCAGGAACTATAAATTCTACTCCTTATTCTTATAATGTAAATCAAAACCCTTATACGTTATCGGTTAATCCCACTACATCTACAACATATCGCATCACTAGTATTTCCGATAGTCGTAATTGTACAAATAATTCGGTTAACACTAGTGCTACTGTTACTGTAAATAACAATGTTATTAATAATAGCATCAGTCAGAATCAGAACTTATGTCAGGGTACAGCAATACAACAGTTAACAGGAAGTGTACCATCAGGAGGGAATGGAACTTTTAGTTACCTATGGGAATCTAGTGTTACTAGTGCTACATCGGGCTTTAATGCTGCCCCAGGAAACAATTCTACAATTAACTACACCCCAGGAAATATCACTCAAACAACATGGTTTAGAAGGAGAGTTACTTCATCAACATGTGGGGCCAGCACCTCTAATGTTGTAACAATCACAATTAATTCCGCATTGGCTAATAATAATATAAGTTTTGTAAATGGGAATTCAGGAAAACTTTGCGCAGTAGCCGATGAGAATGCTACACTAAACCTTTCTGCACCCGTAGGAACAGTTTTTACCTATGTAAATTTTGCCAGTTACGGTACTCCTAATGGAAATTGTAACGCATTTACTTACAGCGCATGCCATGCAAATGATAGCCAAAGTATTAGTGAAAGTTATCTTCTAAACAATACTACTGTTTCTATTCCTGCTACTAATGGTATTTTTGGAGACCCATGTCAGGGAACCTATAAAAAACTAGCTGTAGAAGCTACCTATTCTCAACCTATTTGTGTTGGAACAAATCCAGGAGTTATTCTTGGAACAACACCAAGTGGTGGAGATTCTAATTTCACGTATTTATGGCAAATAAGTTCTACAGGGCCAAATTCTGGTTTTACAAATGCACCTGGAACCAATAACACAAAAGATTATAGCCCTGGAGAACTATCACAGACAATATGGTTAAGGAGAACAGTTAGCTCTGGAGGTTGTTCCAGCACTAGTCCTGTATTATTGATACCTGTTAAAACAGATAATGTGTGGACCGGAGCCACAAGTACCAATTGGAATACAACTTCCAATTGGGCCTGTAATACGCTTCCTACTCTTAATACCAATGTTGTAATTAATGGCGGACTTACAAATTATCCGATCTTAAATAATGGCGTCACAGGAAAATCAAAAAGTATTGATATCGCAGCAGGAGCTTCTGTAATTGTAGTGGATAATACTTTAGAAATTGCCGGCGCAATTACGAATGCTGGCAGCTTTAATGTAGAAAGAGGTGGTATCGAATTAAAAGGAAATGTATTACAACAAATTCCGGCCGGAATATTTACGAATAACCGAATAAAGAATATTGCTGTTAATAATTCTTCTAACGGGCAACTACAAGGTCCTCTTGAAGTAACTGGAATAGTTAATGCTGCTATGGGAGATTTAATAACCGGAAATAATTTAAAACTGATTTCAGATGCTGTTCAAACTGCACTTATAGATGGTTCCGGAAATGGGCAGGTTTTAGGAACAGTAACTATGCAACGTTACCTGGATTCTAGCTTTGGATATAAATATTTTAGTAGCCCTTTCAGTAATTCGGTAGTAGGTGATTTTGGAGCTTTTATGGATCTCACAGAAACTTTTCCTACGTTCTATTATTATGATGAGAACCGGCAGGATTCTGAAAACAGAGACGCTACAGGTTGGGAATCATATACAGGTGAAAGCAATCCAATAGGTGTTTTTCAAGGTTATGCTATTAATTTTGGCAGTGCTACCTCTCCTATAACTGTTGAAATTTCGGGAGAGGTAAATAATGGGAATCAAGCCACCTCTTTAATCAGCCATAATAGAACCTATACTAAAGGTTTCAACCTTATTGGTAACCCCTACCCTTCTCCTATAGACTGGAATGCATCGGGATGGGACAAATCGGGTGTTGATGATGCTATTTACTTTTTTACCGCAGGTAATACCAACCGATATACCGGAAGCTACTCATCGTATGTTAACGGGGTGCAAAGTGTTGATGGACTTTCCTCTAGTATAATACCTTCTATGCAGGGATTCTTTGTTCATGTAAAAGATTCACCGGTTGATAGTTACCCTGTAAATCATGTGCTTTCCGCGACAAATCAGGTAAGAGTAAATAATTTCAGTCAGCCATTTTTGAAAGTTGCTGAAAGAGAAAGCCGACCTTTAATTAGATTGATCGCAAATTTCGAAAATACTATTTCGTCGGATGCCTTAGTAATCTATTTTGACCAACTTGCTAAGAAAGAATTTCAGGGAGATCTGGATGCTCTTAAGTTATTTAATACCGATTCGGAAATTCCTAACTTCTATAGTATTTCAAAAGATAATAAGCAGCTTTCTATAAACGCGATCTCAGATTTTTCTCAAAATAATTATGAGAAAATCCCATTGGGTATTGCTATTGAAAAGGAAGGCTGGGCCTATATTCAATTAAAGGATTTAAAGAATGTTTCTTCAAGTTTAAATGTTTACCTGATAGATTCGGAAAAGAGAATTGGACAGAACCTGAGTGAAAATCCTAAGTATAAGTTTTACAGTAAGTCTGGTGAGAATAACAAAAGGTTTTCTTTACTATTTTCCTACACTCCTATGACCGATCCGGCCATTGCTTTTAATGAACCCTTTAGCGTAAATACTCAAAGTTCTACTGTTGTAATTAATATGAATCTAGAACATAATGAAAAGGGAACTATCAAAGTGAGTACCGTTACAGGCCAACTTATAGACGTTAAACCGGTTCAGGGAAATGAGCCGGTAGAAATTGAAGGTATCAAAAGTTCTGGCGTATATTTTATTACTTTAACTGTAAATTCTGAAACATTTTCAAAGAAAGTCCTAATTCGCAAATAATGAAAACGCTCTTAAAACATAAAGACAACTTGAATAAGACTTCCTATGTTATTCTATTATTAATGATGTTTTACGGGAGTTTAGTAGTGGCACAGGAAAATCCCCCAATACCGGTAGAAGTGGATGTAAATACCTCTAGATTTTTAAACTTTGGATCCTTTATTACGGGCGACAGTGGCGGAACTGTATCGGTTGACTACAATAGTATAAGAACTTCTTCAGGAGATATTATATTACTTAATTTAGGTCAAACAGTTTCTTCAGCATTATTTGAAGTTAAAGTAAATCCGGGAACAATTATTAGTATTGCTCCTACTCCCGCTATAGTTATGAACGGTTCTAATGGGGGATCTGTTACATTGAATATAGATAGTTACAGTACAGGATCAACCTTTATTACCACAAGCAGTTCCGAGGTTATAAACGACGTATACATAGGGGGAACCTTAAGCGTTGGTAATTCTACCGCAAGTCCTGCCGGAAATTATAATGGAACTTTTACAATAACTTTTATTCAGCAATAAGTATCTACTCTAATCGATGAGACATAAATACCCTGCTTGTTTTTTTCAATACATATTTTATTTACTTGGCAGGGTAACATTACTCTTACTTTTATTCAGTATAGGAATTCCTACCGTTAAGGCCCAGGGCTATCCGGAATATGATGAACTAACTGTTGATCTTAAAATTCCCAACTACGGAGTATTAGATCTTCCTATTGCGATTAAAAATGAAGATGCTTATATAGGGGTTACCGAATTATTTAACCATTTAAAGATCAAAAACACCAAGGAATCCTCCGGTAATGTGATAACCGGATTTTTAATTAATTCCGGGTTTAAATATAAAATAGATCCCACCAGTAAAAGTATTTTATATAAAGACGTAACCTACCCTGCAAGCGATGCGTTTATAGTAACACCCACAACTACGTATTTAAAGTCCGATTACTTTGGAAAGATCTTTGAAATTAATACAGATTTTAATTTCAGAAACTTAGAAGTTGTTCTGCAAACAGAATTGGAATTACCGCTTTTAAAAGAGATTAGACTGCGTAAAATGCGTAGCAATTTAGATAATGTGAAAGGTATTGTAAAACCAGATACTACAATTGCCAAAACATATCCGTTTTTTAAAGCTGGAATGTTAGATTGGGGAATTACCACTACACAACAGTCCATAAGCGAAAATGACAACCGGTTTAACCTTGGCTTAGGAACAATTATTGCCGGAGGAGAAACAAATGTGCTCTTAAATTATTCAACTCAGGTTCCCTTTATTTCTCGCAATCAATTTTATCAATGGAGATATGTAAATAATAGTAACTCGGTATTTAAGCAAATTACTGCAGGTAAAATATTTACTCGCTCCACCTCCTCGTTATTCGCTCCGGTTGTTGGGCTTCAACTTAGTAATGCCCCTGTCCATAACCGACGCTCTTTTGGAAGTTATACTCTTAGTGATTACACTGAACCGCGCTGGACGGTAGAGTTATATATTAATAACATACTTGTAGACTTCGTAGAAGCCGATGCTTCCGGATTTTACACTTTTGATGTCCCTCTTATGTATGGTAATACCGCTGTTAATTTAAAATTCTACGGTCCGAACGGAGAGGAGCGCTTTGAAGAAAAATCTATAAATATCCCTTATAATTTTATTCCGAAGAATGAATTTGAATATACCTTAAGTGCCGGAATTGTTGAGGATGGAGATAACAGAAAATTTTCAAGATTAAATTTAAACTATGGAATTACCAACGGACTTACAATTGGTGGTGGAGCAGAATATGTTTCTAACACAGCGAGCGGTGAGGTTATTCCTTTTATTAATACCTCCATCAAATTAGCACCCAGCTTTCTGTTTACAGGGGAGTATTCTTACGGGGTAAAAGCTGAAGGTTTATTAAGCTATAGAACTCTCTCCAGTTTTCAAGTCGATTTTAGTTATATAAATTACGACAGGGATCAAACTGCAATAAATTATAATTATCTGGAAGAAAGAAAACTAACCATTTCTACTCCTATACGTACAAAATTCTTTACGGCCTATACCCGATTTGGTCTCAATCAAATTATCATGCCTACTTCAGAGTTTACAACAGCTCAGCTTCTTTTGTCCGGTGTTGTTATGGGAGTAAGCACTAATTTAACCACTTACGGCCTGTTCAATGACCGAAGTGTGGACCCCACAATTTACAGCATCTTATCTCAAACCTATCGCCTACCCTATCAATTCCTCTTTTCTCCACAAATTCAGTATGATTACAATACCAGTGAATTAACAAATATGCGTGTAGAGTTGGAAAGACCTGTTTTTAGAAGAGGTTTCCTCAATTTAAGTTATGAAAATAATCTACAAAGAAATTTATATAATCTTGAGATAGGATTAAGATATATTTTTGATTTTGCCCAAACCGCCGTGGTTTCAAGGTTTGGAAACAAAAACTCATCATTTGTACAATCTGCCAGGGGAAGTTTAAGATTGGATGATAACACAGGAAGTTTAAGCGTAAGTGATAGAAATAGCGCTGGAAAAGGCTCTATTAATATTCTTCCTTTTCTGGATCTCAACTCTAATGGAAAGATGGATGATTCGGAACCGGAAGTACCAAATGTTCATTTAAAGAACAATTTGGGAGCAGTTTCTTATAATAAAAATGAAACTATTATTAATATAACCGATTTGCAACCTTACACAAATCTGGTAATAGAAATCGATACTTTAAGTGTAGATAACATTGCGTGGAGAATTAAAAATCCTAGAATTAGCGTAGAGACGGTTCCTAATCAGTTTAAAAATATTTATGTCCCTATTCATGTTGTGGGAGAAGTTTCGGGAATGGTATATCTTAAAAACGAGTCAGGCACCAACGGTCTGGGTAGGATTATAATTAATATTTTAGATTCCAACCAAGAGGTAATTGCCAATATTCTTACCGAAGGTGATGGGTATTTTAGCTATTTAGGTTTGCCTCCTGGCACATATAAAGCAAAGTTGAATGAAAATCAGCTTTCCAATCTTGGATATTTTTCAAAAACATCTGAAGTCTCCTTTGAAATAGAAATTGATAAATATGGAGACATTGTAGATACTATTGAATTTGTAATTCAGTCAAATTAGTATTCTATCATTAAAATTTCTAATTCTTGCTGTTTTCCGGCCATAAATGCTTGTGTTTTTTCACCAACTTTCTTTCCTGTAAGCGCTTTGGCAATAGGAGCTACAAAAGCTATTTTTTGATCTTTTATATTCGCCTCATCCACACCTACAAGCTGAAATTTCAGGGTCTTTTTATCGTCTAAATTTTTAAAGCTCACCGTTGCACCAAATCGAACTTCATCCTGTGGTTGCTCTTCGGGTTTTAAAATTCTGGAAGAATTAATTCTATCCTGCAATAAATTAATGGTTCCGTCCAACACTGCAAGCGCATGCCTTCGCTCCTTATCGTCTGTAATATCAAGATTTGCTCGCTGCTGTTCAAGTTCCTTTTTTTCATCTATCAGTTTCTTATAACCCAGAGGGGTAACATAATTAATAACGCCCACTGGTAAGGCAGCTCTTGGAGGAATAAAAGGTGCTTCTTCCTGATCATCTTCTTTTACAAAACCTCGACTCATAACTATAAAATTTTCTTTTTTTCAAATTATACAAAAACTGAAGAAGAGAAAAAGGAATTAAGATTACTTTATTAATTAATCTTTTTTTTCGCACAAATTGTGGAACTTGAAATTTGAATCGCTTAGATGTGTATTACGGTATACTTATGCTGATTTATTAAAAGAGATTCATCTACTATTAATACAATTACCTAATAAAAGGTTAAAGTATTTATTTAGTTGATGTATTAGTTGAATTCTCGTAAATTAGAAACATGATTTTGTATAACAAAAAAAGCACTTTTTGCGGTTGCAAAATTAAAACTCCCAATCTCAGATATATCTATTTTTATGGCATTTAGTTTTTTAAAAGGTTTAAGCAGGTCTAACATTGTTGCTCAAACACAAGAGTACTGCATTGATTTTTTAAACAACAGTCGCTGTAAATCTTTACCTTTCCATAGTGTACAACATACTCAGGATGTCTATAAATATGTAAAGACCATCGCAAATTATGAAGAGGTTTTTGGTGCAGATTTAGAACCTATTCTTATCGCTGCATTATTTCATGATACCGGCATGGCCGAAACCTATAAGGACCATGAGGATAAAAGTGTAGTATTTGCCATGGATTATCTGGAAAAGCATAATTATCCAAAGGACAAGATGGAGATTGTGAAAAGCTGTATTATGGCTACCAAAATGCCTCAAAACCCCAAGAATCAGGCTGAAAAAATTATTTGTGACGCTGATCTTTATCATTTGGGTTTAGAGAGTTATATTTTTAGAAATGAGCGCCTTAGAGCCGAATGGGAGCAATTTTTCAATAGGCAATATTCTGATGAGGAATGGTTTGCTATAAATGTTGAATTTCTCGAAAACCAGAAATATCATACCTGGTTCGGAAAAACAGTTCTCCGAAATAGAAAAGATCTCAATTGTAAAATGCTTAAAGAAAGGCATGAAAAATATAAAATCTAGTTACGGTTGTTATAAGGATTTTCTTATTCATTACATCAATTCATAAATATTTCAGAACTTCATAAGATTAAACTCTTTTTAATTCTACTTTTAACTTCCTAATTTAGGGGTATGACTGTAGAAATAATTTTGGTGTTTATCATTTTAGCTATTGTAATTGTATTTTTTGCTCTGGAAGTTTTTCCTGTAGACAAAATTGCTTTTTTTATAATGGTAAGTCTACTCGTCACCAATATAATTAGTCCTGAAGAAGCCATAAGTGGGTTTTCCAACCCTGCAACCATTACAGTTCTCGCCTTAATGATAATAGCTATTGGCTTGGAAACAAATGGGGTTATAGACTGGCTTGCCAAAGGCTTACGGAATTTTAAGGGTCTTCCCATTTATCTCATGATTCCTTTATTTATGCTTATTGCAGGCGGGATTTCAGCCTTTATTAATACAACCGCAGTGGTAATTGTGTTTATTAAAATTATCACCGAACTCTCTGCAAAATATAATATTCCAAGCGAAAAGTTATTGTTGCCTATCTCTTTTGCAGGAATTATTGGAGGAAGCTGTACCCTTATGGGAACTTCTACCAATTTAATTGTTAATGCTATTGCCGTAGAACGGGGTGTAGAAAAGTTTTCCTTTTTTGAATTTACCTGGTATGGCGTTATATTTTTGGTAATTACCATATTAACTGTCACCATCTTTTCAAGATTTCTTCCTAAGAAAAAAGAGACCAACCTAAATGAAGCATATAATTTAGACGAATATATTACTACCGTTATTATAAATCATGATTCTAAACTTATTGGAAGGAACATAGTTGATACTTTTTTCTATGACAATAATGATATAGAAATATTAAGATTGAAAAGGGACGGGATTATAAATGATAGACCTGGAAAATATACTAGCTTACAGGAAAATGATCAGCTGTTATTAAGATCTAACTTAGAAAACCTGGTAAAGCTTAAGGAGAATAAAGGTCTTACTATAATAAAAAAATCGGATGCAGAAAAATTATTAGATCCTCTTAAACATGAAGAACCAATAGAAGAAAGCGTCCAGTTAGTGGAACTTTTAATGCTGCCTAATTCCCCGTTAATAGGTAAAAATATCAACTCGGTTGGGGCCTATGATCTACATGGAGCAGTTCCTTTGGCTATTAAAAAACGAAGAAGTTATATTCATCCAGAAAGCAGGATTTTTGGTAAAAAACGTGACCAAATTGAACTAAGAGTTGGTGACAGATTGTTGGTAGAAGTTTCCCAGCGTACCCTATCCAATTTAAGTAAATTAGAAAATATAGCGATTTTACAGGAGCATGAAGAAGTAGATGTATCTACCAAATCTAAGAAATATATTAGTTTAGGCATCTTATTACTTGTAATTGCACTTTCAGCCTTCTCTATCTTTCCAATCTTAAAAAGTGCACTTGTAGGCTGTTTTCTTATGATCTATTTTAAATGCATAGATCTCGGTAAAATATATTCTCAGGTAAACTGGCAAATAATATTTCTCCTGGCAGGAATGATACCTTTAGGGGTGGCTATGAGTAACAGCGGGGCAGATGAATGGATTTCAGCAAGATTACTCGAATTATTTGACGATCAAACCGGAACTGTAATTGTAGGAATACTATTTTTAGTGACGATGATTATGAGCGGCTTTGTTTCAAACAATGCCACCGCTATTATTATAACACCTATAGCCATTACTATTGCCTTGGCTTTAAAATTAGATCCTAAACCTTTTATTCTTGCCATCATGTTTGCTGCAAATTTTAGTTTCTTCACACCAGTTGGATATCAAACAAATACCATTATTTATGGAATGGGAATCTATAGATTTAGGCATTTTCTTATAATTGGAGGAGCGGTTTCACTAGTACTATGGATTGTAGGTTCTCTTTTACTTTCAAGTAGTTTTACTAATTGAACATATTTAAGAAAATTTCGGGTATTTTTGAAAAAATCAAAATTTGAAATCTCTTTTAGTAATAGGGTACGTATGGCCGGAACCCAATTCTTCGGCTGCAGGGGCGCGTATGATGCAGCTTCTGGACTTTTTTCTTTTGCAAAATTATAAAATAACTTTTGCCTCTACAGCTGCCAAGACCATTCATATGGCTAACCTTGAGGAAATGGACATTAATAGCATCAATATTGAATTGAACAACAGTAGTTTTGATGATTTTATTTCTGCCCTAGCTCCGGATATTGTTTTATTCGATAGGTTTATGATGGAAGAGCAGTTTGGATGGAGAGTAACGAAGATTTGTCCTAATTCAATAAAGATTCTCGATACGGAAGATCTTCATTTTTTAAGAAAACACCGTGAACTGGAGTTTAAAGCTCTACAAAAAAACCAATTAAAAATTAAAGATTCTGAACTGGCAAAACGAGAGATAGCTAGTATTTATAGATGTGATTTAAGCCTTATTATTTCTAAGCAAGAAATGCAGCTGCTTATTACCGATTTTGAGGTTCCTATTAATTTACTGATTTATATTCCCTTCCTATTCGATAAACTTTCTGAAAACACTATAACTGAACTTCCCAAATATGAGGAAAGAGAGCATTTTGTGAGTATTGGAAATTTCAGACACTTTCCAAATTATGATGCGGTCCTTTACTTAAAAAAGGAGATATGGCCTTTAATTAATAAAGAACTTCCACGTGCCCAAATGCACGTATATGGTGCCTATCCTTCTCAAAAAGTTACACAATTAAATGCACCCAGAAATAATTTTTTCATCAAAGGATGGACAAAGAATGCCCAGTGGGAAGTGAAAAATGCAAAAGTTAGCTTAGCTCCACTGCGCTTTGGTGCAGGACTAAAAGGTAAGTTAACGGAGGCTATGTTATGTGGAACTCCTAATGTAACTACCAGCCTTGGAGCTGAAGGGATGCATGGAGAATTGGGATGGAATGGTTATATTGAGAATGCCCCTGTACTTTTTGCGCAAGCTGCAATAGCACTTTACACCAAACCCGATATATGGAAAGAAGCCCAGTTAAGAGGTTTTGACATTATCAATCAGTTATATGATAAAATTCCGCATCAGGAAAGACTAAAACTTAAAATAGAAGAATTATTTAATACACTACAAAAACATAGAACAGCTAACTTTACCGGTGCAATGCTTAATCAGCATAGAAATAAAAGCACTTATTTTCTTTCGAAATTTATTGAGGTAAAGAATGAACTAGAACAATTAAGAGCAGAAAAATAAAAACCGCCTACCCTAAAATAAGGCAGAACGGTTTATTATAAACAAAACGAATCTTAATTTTAATGGATAAGTTCTGGCTCGTTAATTTTGAATAACTTTTGATGAAGAGCCTGCAATGTTGCAATTTTATTATTGGTTTCTACCAGTAGGGAAACATTATTAATACTTCCACCGTACGAGATCATTCTAACCGGTATGTCATTTAATATTTCAAATAATCTAGAAGTTGCTTTATCCTCTATAAGCCCCTCACCTACTATACATATAATGCTATGGTCGGTTTCTACAGTGATCTCACCATAATCTTCCAGATCGTTAATTATAGCCTCTAGATTGTGGGTATCATCTATTGTTAATGAAATAGCTATCTCTGAAGTGGTTATCATATCAATCGCCGTTTCGTGCGCATCAAACACATCAAAGATCCTTCTTAGAAAGCCGTGAGCCATTAGCATTCTATTAGACTTTATTTTTATGGCTGTAATACCATCTTTAGCTGAAATAGCCTTAAGCCCTTTGCTGGTTATCTGCGATGATATCATAGTTCCCTGAGCTTCTGGTGTGAAAGTATTTTTTAAGAAAATGGGAATATTTTTATCAATTACCGGGGAAACTGTTTGTGGATGTAAGATTTTGGCTCCAAAATATGCCAGTTCTGCCGCCTCCTCAAAAGTAAGGTGAAATAATGGATGGGTATGTTCAACATAACGGGGATCATTATTGTGAAAGCCATCTATATCTGTCCATATTTGAATTTCTTCTGCTTCAATAGCTGCCCCGAGAATAGTTGCTGTAAAATCGCTTCCACCTCTTTTTAAAGTATTAATTCTATTGAATTTATCTATTCTCACAAAGCCTTGAGTAACATATACCTTTTCTTCTCCTAGGTTTGAAACGTATTGCTGGAATAACCTTCCTACCTTTTCGGTATCAGGATTTTCCAAATTTGATACATACATAAATTTCTTTGCGTCCAATAATTTGTTCTGTATTCCGGTAGAATTTAAAAAGGCGGAAAAAATACATGATAGTAAAGATTCTCCAAAGGTTAGAATAGCAGAGATCAGGTTTTCGGAATAATCGTTGCTGGTAATTTCTACCAAGCTGGAAAATATATTATCTACTTGGGTAAATACTGCTTCTATTTGACCATGAGGTATCAATTCGGAAATCAGGTTGTAATGTTTGGTTTTTAAGCCAGCAATTATATAATTTACCTCTCGGGAATTTCCGGCTTTAAAATATTCAGTAATCTTTACAAGATCATTAGTTACCCCAGACATTGCAGAAACAACGATTAACTTCTTCCCATCTACATTTTCTACAATATTTCTAACATTTCGTATGCTCTGAGCAGATCCTACAGAGGTCCCTCCAAATTTTAAAACTTTCATAGTTCTCTTTATTTACTAGTGCATAAGTACTCAAACTTTGAAATACTATAAAAAACATAATTAAATTTATATACATTTGCACAAAATGTATATTATTTAACAATGAACACGATCACCTCCTGCGTACACAATATGCTCAGGCATCAACCTTTTTTAGATGATGCACTTGCCAAGGACCTTATAAACTTTAGCGCGTTAGCCGAATACTTGCAACCAGATATTGAAAAAGAGCTTAGAAAACCTGTAAAACAGGGATCTATAATTATGGCTCTTAGAAGGTATGCACCTAAAAAAAATCTGCTTAAGAATTCCAATTTAAGAGAAATGGGAGATATCGTGGTGCGTTCGGGGATTACAGAATATACTTATTTAAATTCCCGTAGCATTTTATCCAGTCAGGCGGAATTATTAAATATTGTTAAAAATGAAGTGGGAATCTATTTTAACTATAGTAGTAATTATCAGGAAAGTAATATTCTAGTTGCAAACGATTTACGTGAGACCGTGGCCGAATGTTTTAAAAATGAAATTTTGGTCACTGTAAAAGAGGATCTTTCCAGCATAACAATAGCCTTACCAAAGAATAGTTCCAAAACAGTTGGACTCTATTTCTATATATTCAAATTATTGGCATATGAAGGTATACCTATATTTGAAATGATATCCACCTCTAATTACTTTGCCCTCTTCGTAGAAAAAGAATATGTTAATCAGGCGTTTTTATTACTAAATGAAATTAAAATTTCATAACTGTATGATGTAGATTATTCTACCAGTAATCAAAATAAACGCCAGTCATAGCTACAACAGCAATTAATACTACGAGTATGATGATAATAAAAACCGACCCAAATCGGGTTTTATTATTATTTTGTATAATATAATCTTCTGATTTATTGTCATTCTCATCACGTATCTGCATATATTATTTTTTAAGATTATAAGGTGTTACTAATTACTTTTGTTCAATTTAATAAAGATTATTCAAACTATAGGCATATTAGCTAAAACTAAAGTTTTCTTAATGCAGATTGTAGCTTATAAATATCTATCTATTTTTAAACAATTAACCTAATCAATAAAATTATGAAAAATATAATTAGAGCTATACTTGCAGGCTGGGGAGCAAAAAAACTTGGTGGCGGTTGTGGCTGTATTGGCGTTATAGTTGTTTTTATAATTCTATGGATTATTTTAGGCTATCTTGGTTTAGGCTAATAGTGTAATTATACTTCCTTCTAATTCATTTTGTTAGAGATATCACTGATTTCTGCGTTATTCGTCCTTCTCTTAAAAAGGTCCACTACATTAAACATAAGCACACAGAATGTGATCCATATTAATCCTGCGATAAATCCTCCGGCAATGTCTGAAGGAAAATGTACTCCTAGGTAAATTCTACTAATCCCAATGGCTGCAATTAAAAGAACAAAAATGCTTATGAGACTAAATTTGAGCCATCTATTCATTTTTAATCTATAACATAAATAAATTAAGAATCCGTAGAAAGATATAGCACTCATTGCGTGTCCACTTGGATAGCTTAGAGTTTCTACAGATACTAAATGTTCTCCCATAGGTCTGGCTCTATCTATAAACCTTTTTAATGCTAAATTTGATAAAGCAGAGACTCCCAAGATCAGGATCATTTGTCCTACATAGCTCCAGTTTTTAAGTTTGAAATAAAAGAAGAAAGCACTTAATAAAGCTACTACCAGATAACCATAGAAATCTCCAATATTCGTTATAAACTGAAGTATTTTATTAAGTATCGGACTTCTATAAGAAATTACATAATTTATAATAGAAGCATCGTAGGTAGCTAAAGTTTTAGATTTTAGGGTCTCGGTAAGTTCAATGAATAGGTTAATCCCTATCACAACTATTATCAAGGCAAGAATGATGGTTAATATATAGGGAAGCTTACTATTATATTTTTTGAAATTTCTCTTTAAAAATTCGGCGATTACCTGTACAAATTGAATTAATTGTGCTTTCATGTGCAATTATGTGTGCTATAACCTTCATAGCCATTTTAAATTTATAACTAATTGCAAATCTATTTATTATGAAATATTATCTCTCCCTATAAATTCTTAAAGTGAATGTTTTAAAAAAATTAGGCGATGGTAACTTATTGGGTGTTAGGAGAAACATCAATGATATCGGCCGCAATATTTTCAACTAAATAATGAATATGCACTCGCTTTCTCCCCCACTTTTTCGCTTTTTGAATATTGTTGCCCATATAGATGTCAATTTTATTTTTCCATCGATGATGCATCTTATCTTTTACAAAAAATACGCCTTCCAGACCTTCAATTCTTACAGGAGTGTTATAATCTAACCCATCTTTTATTAAATCGCGGGATACTGCAATTACATTCATTCCCGGAACTAGGGTATCTCCCCAAGCAGTAATTCTTGGATTGGCACTTCCCGTTTGATATTGAACAGAATTATAGGCACTAGCCGAAACTTCCAGTGTTTGCCATTCCATTATTGCTGCAGGAGAAGTATCTTCTTTTTTGCATCCTATGTAAATCCCCACAAGCACACTTAATGTAGAGAACAAAAATAACTCTCGTATCATCCCTTTAATTTTAAAGATATATGCTATAACTGACATATTTTCCGATTATTATTTGAGGCTGCAATATTTTCCGTATTCATATTGCAAAGTACGAAAAATGGGCCTTTAAAGCCCGTTTCTCTATTTTATGAATATTAATCTTGCATAATATCACAGGGAATTGGTAGAAATATACTTATTAGGACTTTGGCTTGGTTTTGGCACATACTATAGAAATTAGTAAAAAATTAAAAGTAGTTCCATATACTAACTGGATCTCTTTTAAAAATTGAAAAACATTATTATGAGTCAAGTAAAACAGAATGACACGGTAAAAGTACATTACACAGGAAAATTAGCAGACGGGCAAGTCTTTGATAGTTCTGTAGGAAAAGATCCTATTGAATTTACTTTAGGCCAAGGTCAACTGATTCCAGGTTTTGAAAAAGGCCTGATTGATATGCAACTTAATGAGAAAAAAACTATCAATATTCCTAAAGAAGAAGCTTACGGTGAGCCTCGTCAAGAATTAATCCAAGAGGTTGATAAAAGTCAGTTGCCTGAGGAAATCACTCCTGAAGTGGGAATGGGACTTGTTTCTAAAGGACCTGATGGACAGGAAATGAATCTTCTAGTATCAGAAGTGAAGGAAAACTCTATCGTAGTGGATGCTAACCATCCATTGGCTGGAAAAGACCTTATTTTTGATCTTGAAGTTGTAGAGATAAAATAATTTCCAGTTATATTTATTTTAAAGAGCCTGCTTATGCAGGCTCTTTTTATTTTAAGGTATTAACGGTAATTTTTAATGCCTTATAAATGTTATTTTTTAATACTATATTCAAACTTTTCTCATCAGCAAAGCTTTGGTTGATCTCCAATTCAATTCCTGCATAATTTAGCGGAAACCTCCTTCTTAAATAAGTTGTAAACCCATCAGCCGTGCCTTTATACGGATAATTATACCGAATTTTAAGCCTCGGATTTAATACTTTAAGCTCCGTTTTAAAAAGCTTCGAAAACTCTTTTTCACTATTATTGGCAGGATCATATAATAAACCAATATTTGCTTCTCGCACTATTCCATTTAAGACGGGTGTAAAGCTATGTACAGAAATATGCAGCACGTTCTCTCCTAAAGCGATATATTCCTTTATTTTATTTTCAATCTTATCTCTATAATTAGAAAAATACTTTTCTATAAGTTTGGTTTTTTCATCAGGCGAAAGACTTTTGGTAAATTCTGAAAATAACGAACGGTGATGTTGCGACCTGTTGACTTCAATAAGTAGGCGGCTAGTCGTCGTATGCTCATGATAATCGGCAAGCTTTACTAGCTTTTTGTAAATATCAAAGGCACCTAGATCAATTCCCTGGTGAGAATTCAATACCTCTTTATTATTTTCAAATAAATAAGCATAGTGCGGGGGAATCTCATTTCCCGCATGTTCACAGGAGATTATAAGTTTCATGGTAGGAATAGTTTATTTTCGGCAAGACAATTCCCTAACTTTTCATACACTTTTATAATATTCTCTTCGGAAAAATCTGTCCCTACCGCAGATAATATCCGTGTCGATAAACTTTTGCGCTTTAAAATAAATTCAATAGTTTCTCTGTGCTTTGGTGAAATATTATCTTTTACCCTATTATATATTTTAATCCAAAGTTTATTTGCTGAAGTTTCTTCCTTTATATCGAAAAGATTCAGGTATAATTTATTTTCAATTTGTGCATCTTCGGCTTCTTTTATAACCTCATTAAAAATTTTATAAAGATCATTTTCATGCCAGGCTTTTTGATCCTCTAAAGCCACTAGTTCTTCACTTACCAGCACTTTCAAGGTTTCAATAATTAGGACTGCAATGGCAATATCTGCTTTGGGGCATTCCTGTATATCGATAACCCGAATTTCAATTGCGTTTCTATCAAATCTTGCTATTGCTCCTCTGGAATTGAGAAAATGATGATCTAAAATTTTCTCTGTGTCATATGGTTTGATAGCCTTATTGATAGGCTCAAATATTCCCTCGAAATACTCTTTTTTAGTAAACAAGCCTTCCGGAATTACTTTACCAGTCATTTCCGGAATTTCCTTTTGGTTATATTTATATACTTCCATTCTGGCATCTTTAAACCCAGTAAATTTCCCTTCAAATATGGGAGAACTTGAACTTAAGGCAGGAATTATAGGTAATAGGATTCTAATCGCTGCATGTAATCGCTCAAATTCGGCATCATCATAAAAAGGTAAATTAATGTGCATACTTTGTAAATTGCTCCATCCATGCCCTTTACAGTCAAAAATACGATTGTATAAGGCATAAATTTCACTATAATTATGTTGCCATAATTGCATATCGGTATCTGGATTCATCAATGGATGAGAAGCACTGGGCCACAATTTAGAATTTAAATGGGAAAGAATTTCATTGATTTCCTTTATGTTATTGGCAAATAACTCATCTAAATTTTCGAGATCGGATGTTGGCCCATTGGTTTTAAGCTCTACCACATGCCCTACCAACTCGTTACTCCATTCAATTTTACCATTATCGATATCTGATGTTAATGAACCATTTTTGGCAATCATCAGTTCATCCACGATAGGAGTTACTTTATGATCGGCGTTTCTTACAAGCATATACTCCAGCTCTATGCCATATACTTCAAAAAGGTGATAGCTCATATTATTTCTTTAGTAATCTATTTTTAATTGCGGTTAAAATCTCCATATAAACCTTGTCTCCATAGAAAGAATCTTCTACACCAAAGTCTATATTCGGGTTGTCGTTAATTTCAATAACAAGAGGCTGGCCATTTACCTCCTTTACATCAATTCCATATAAGCCCTTTCCCATTAATTTAGCCGATTTTAATGCTACATTTAAAATCTTCTTCGGAACATCCTCTATAGCCATACAATCGGCATTCCCATCCTGATCATCTTTTTTTGGAGCATTCCAGTTATAGATCTGCCAATGCCCCTTAGCCATATAATATCTACAGGCAAAAATTGGCTTATCATCTAAAATGCCTATTCTCCAATCATATTCTGAAGGAGAGAATTCCTGAGCAATAATAAGTTCAGAACTCTTAAGCATAGAGCTCACTAAAGTTTGAAACTCCTCTACAGTCTCCGCTTTTTTAACTCCAAAGGAAAAAGTAGAATCTGGCGATTTTAGAACACAGGGTAAGCCAGTATAAGGCAAAACTTCATGTTTGTTTTCTTTATGAACAATCATGGTTCGTGGAGTGGGGATATTTGCGTTTTGCAAGGCTTCGGCCATAAAAACCTTGTTACAACATTTTAAAATTGCATCGGGATAATCAATAATGGCGATGTCTTCCTGTTGCGCTTTTCTTGCAAAGGCATAGGCTTCATTATTTACCTCGGTGCTCTGGCGAATAAACAAAGCGTCGAATGCGGAAAGTCTAGACAAGTCTTTCGGAGAGATAACCTCTACATAGAAATTCATTTTTTCAGCTATCTCAATAAATTTCTTAATCGCTTTTGGATTACTGGGAGGTGCTGGATCATCAGCTTGTACTAAAATTGCCAGATCAAATTCAGACGTATTAAGTTTGGGAGTATCGTAGCGCTTCTTTGCAAAATACTCTGAAGCAAATGAATACATACTTTCCTTATGCTCCTCTGGTATTTCAGATTCTGCTATTGCTCGAATAGATTTTATATTCCATTTATTGGTGAAATTGAATTTTACCCTTAAAAATGGAATTTGAAAATGCCTGTAGAACATAGCACTTAATTCCTTGTATTTCTGAGCCACGTTCTGACCAAAATAGATGCTTAACGTAAATTTCTGGGATTTGATATTCTTAAAACTTTGCTGAATAAGATCATCAAAATCTTCAGAAATGATCTTCACCAATTTAGGTTCCCTTAAATCTACAATATTCTTAACGGTTGGGATAGCAAGATGCCCCCTGGCTTCGGCTAAAAGAGAAACATAATAACCTTTAGATTGATAAGAATAATCTTTACTCAAGTTAAAGATCCTGGCTTTTTTAAGTTGTGCAAATTTAGAATTGGTCAAGTATTCCTGCGTAGAAATGACACTTACATTATCAACCGATAAATTCCATTTTTCAGGTTGGTTAACAACAATAATTTTATTCATATAATTAATTAAAACTTATCAAAGTTAGAATAAAAACCAGTAGCTAAATAAAATATTATTATGCTATTCGGCATATTTTATATTACAGTATAAGTTAAGATTTTAAGATGAGATTTTAGTATAAAAATAGGCTGCTTACACATCGTAAAAAGTTTATTTATTATTCTTAATTTTCGGAATCAAATTTTAAAATGAACTTTATGAAAATCAAATTACTTAGTATAAGCTTTTTATTAGCCGGAGGTTTTGCTTTTGGTCAGGTAATAGATGACACGCAATTATTGCAGAAAGCAAGAGCAATTCATGAGAAGTTAATTACTATTGATACCCATGATGATATAAATGTAAATAATTTTACCATTGATAATAACTACAGTAGTAATTTAGATTCTCAGGTAAATATTCCCAAAATGTTGGAGGGAAAATTGGATGTGGCCTGGTTTATAGTTTATACTGGCCAGGGAGAACTAACGGATACAGGTTATGAAGCAGCCTACGACAATGCAATGTCAAAATTTGAAGCTATTCATAGGCTAACAGAAGAAATTGCTCCAGGTAAAATTGGACTTGCTACCAATTCAGAAGAAGTAAGAGATTTAGTTAGCCAAGGGAAGCTCGTGGCCATGATAGGCGTTGAAAATGCCTATCCAATTGGGGAGGATCTATCGAACATTAGTAAATTTTACGATCTGGGAGCGAGATATATGTCATTGTCGCATAACGGACATAGTCAGTTTAGTGATTCGAATACAGGAGAAGAGGATAATATCTGGCTTTATAATGGGTTAAGTGAACTTGGCAAGAAAGCTATAGTTGAAATGAATAGGTTGGGAATTATGATAGATGTATCACATCCCTCTAAAGAAGCTATAAAACAAATGTTTGAGCTCTCTAAAGCACCATTAATAGCTTCCCATTCATCTGCCAGAGCCTTATGCGATCACAGTAGAAATCTTGATGACGAATTGCTGATGCTTTTTAAAAAGCATGGAGGTGTTGTACAAACAGTAGCATTCAGATCGTATGTGAATTCTGAAAAAGATGAGGCCTTTAGTAATGCTCAAAATGAAATCTATAAAACAAAGGCTAGTGAAATTGGTTTTAACTTATTAGAGAGAGATAGTATACAAAAATTAAATATCGCTCAGAAAACAGCATATTATGAAGGATATCAGAAAGTAATCGAGACTTCTCATACTGATGTAAAAGCATTAAAAAAACAAACTAGTCCGGTAAATGTCTCCGATTATGTAGATCATATCGATTATTTGGTAGAAAAAATTGGGATCGACCATGTAGGAATTAGCTCCGATTTTGATGGAGGGGGTGGTGTAGAAGGCTGGAGTGATGCTTCTGAAACATTTAATGTTACTTTAGAATTGGTGAAGCGTGGCTATACTGAAGAACAAATAGCTAAACTGTGGGGTGAAAATTTATTGAGGGTGCTAGATGAAGTGCAGGCAGTAGCTAAAAAGCTTCAGAAATTGTAGAAAGAAAAATCAAAGAAAGAAAAGCTGCCACATTGTGACAGCTTTCTTTTTTAATCTAATGTAACTTGAAGAATGTTAGGAGCTCCGCCCTGGCCTTCGTTAGATATATATAACTTTCCATCTTTACTAAAAGTTAATCCTTCAGCTTGCGGGAATTGACCTTCTTTTAAAACATACAGTTCTTTAGCTTTACCGGTGGCATTTAGGATTAATAGTTTTGGATTTTTCCCTTCTAAAATATAGATGTCTTCTGTGACCGGATTAATTCCAATCTCTGAGGGATTCATGCGAGAATTATTTTTTTTCTGGTCCAACTTATTAAAAACAGCATCTTCATAATCAATTCGAAAAACTGGCTTTTCATTAATTGCCTTAATACTCAGATCGAAAGCAAAAACAGGCTTCTTATTCTTTCCGGCTTTATCCTTCACTGCTAAAAGAAGTTGATTGTTATTTCTATCATAACAGAGTCCTTCAAAATTATAATTTTCCTTTAGCTCATACTTATATTTGTAGGTTTTTGGATCTTCTTTATATATATCTTCAATCTCGAAAATTGTACCATTACTTTCTAAAACATAAGCCTTCTTCCCTATCAACGCAACGCCTTCAAAATCTCCATTCTCTTCAAAATCTATTTTTCTTTCAATTTTAGAGGAAGCTAAATCATATATAAATAAGATACCATCTTCGTCTTGTACACAAAGTATTTTATTTCCACTTATCCAGGCTATCCCAGAAATTTCTTCAAGTGCATCAGGTAACTCCCATTTTTGAACGATTTTCAATGCCTGAGCATTTGGAAGATCAAAATTTGGAGCGGTTCCATGAAATGCATAATATATGATTCCAACCACTCCTAATACTCCAATTACAATTAATAAGACTGTTCTTTGCATATTCAAATTTAATTAATCTCTTGCTCGTCCCCTTGTGATTTTAACTACTTATTAAAACTTTAGGTTTTAATTATATATTTTTTTGAATTACATCTAGTTCTGTTAAAAATATGTTAAATACTACCTTTTTATACATAGTACTGTAACAAAATATATTTCCTGTCGTCTATTAGGTATAACTTAAAACTTTTATATTATGGCAACTTTAGAAAACATTATCCAGAATTACAATGTACTGAAAGAAGGAGACTTAACACATCGTAGACATTTTATGAACTTGAAAAGCTCTACCAGAGAGAGCTGGTATAATAGAAGACGTTACGGGGTGTAATTTGATAACTAAATTTTTACTAAATGGTTTATCTTAAAAGCTAATAGCCGATTATTTAAATAATAATCGGCTATTTTATTCATATTATTTGATTATAATATAAACTGAAATCTAAAAATTACCTTAACGTCCTACTTCCTTTTTAGAAGTATTCGTTTATTTGTAAGGATTAATTCCAGTTATGCTTGAAAAATTCAAAAAGTCCAGAAAATTAAAATGGGCTCTTGGCGTCCTACTATCTCTAATAGCAATACCCCTGCTATTTTATACTCTTATATATTTAGGTGCCTTTGGAAAGATACCAAGTACCTCTGATCTTAAAGAATTAAACCAAAGCAAGGCAACTCAAGTTCTGGCTGCGCATGGAGAACTCATTGGTAAATTTTACATTTTTGATAGACAACCCATAACTTACTCTCAAATTCCTCAACATCTAATTGATGCGTTAATAGCTACCGAAGATGTTCGCTATTACGAACACAATGGAATTGATAGTAGAAGTCTATTACGTGTTTTCTTTAAAACCTTGTTACTCCAAGATAAATCGTCTGGCGGAGGAAGCACCATTACCCTACAATTAGCAAAGAATCTATATGGAAGAAAAGATTACGGAGCATTCGGCATAGTGGTTAATAAACTCCAAGAGGCTATTATAGCAAAACGATTAGAAGATATTTACTCAAAGAAAGAAATACTTACGCTGTATCTTAATACAGTTCCATTTAGCGATAACACCTTTGGAATTGAAAGTGCCGCTATGAAATTTTTCAATAAACATACAAAGGCTCTTAATCTGGAAGAAGCTGCTGTATTAATTGGAATGCTTAAAGCATCTCACTACTTTAATCCCAGAATTTTTCCTGAAAGGAGCCGTTTACGCCGTGATGTTGTATTAATGCAAATGGAGAAATATGGTTATTTGTCTAATGCGCAAATGGAGCAAGCAAAACAAAAGAATCTTCAGCTGGATTATCAGTTCTACAGCAGTAACCAGGGCGTTGCTCCGTATTTTCGTGAACAGCTACGAAAAGATGTTAGCGCCATTTTAGACACTTTAAAAAACGCGGAAGGTGAAAAATATAATATCTATAAAGATGGATTGATCATTCACTCTACCATCGATTTCACGATGCAACAACTTGCCGAAGCTTCTGTAAAAGAACATATGCAAGATTTGCAGAAAGCTCATGAACAATCTTATGGTTCCAGAGCTCCTTGGTTAACCAATAACGAAATTATTTTAGCTGCTGTTAAACGCACAGAAGTATATAAAAAGTTGAGTAACCAAGGACTTTCAGACGCTGAGATATTGAAAAGACTTAATAAAGATTCTCATGAAATGGAACTTTTCAATTATGATGAAGAGAAAGTGATTACGGGAACTACTTTAGATAGTATAAAACATTATTTAAAGTTTCTTAATACCGGGTTCTTAGCGTTGGAACCCTCATCTGGCGCCGTAAAAGCCTGGGTGGGTGGTGTTAATTTTGAGCATTTTAAGTACGATCACATCTCGCAAAGTAAACGCCAAATTGGCTCTACTTTTAAACCTATTGTCTATACGGCTGCTTTGGAAAATGGAATAGCACCTTGCTCCTATTTCTCGATCAATGAAGTAACCTATGAAAATGGTTGGACTCCTTCAAATTCGGGCAGTTATGGAGAAGATCCATTTATGAACTACAACCTAAAAACGGCACTCAGTAATTCTATTAACACCATTGCGGTCAAAGTTTTGATGGAAACGGGAATAAGTAATGTAATAAGTCAAGCTGAAAAAATGGGCATTCAGTCCTCATTGCCCAAAGTTCCCTCTTTGGCATTAGGTACTGCTGAATTAAGCATAAAAGAATTAGCCGGGGCGTATACCAGTTACGTGAACAACGGAAAATCTACTACTCCATTTTATATAACCAAAATTGAAGATAGTAAAGGAAATACCCTGGCGGAATTTAAACCAGTACAAAAAAAACAAGCAGCTTTTACTGAAACCAATAGACAGGTTATGATAGAGTTTATGAAGGCCACTGTGAATGAAGGAACCGCTACCCGACTTAGAACTACTTATGGACTTCAAAACGAAATTGCTGGTAAGACCGGAACAACTCAATCTAATAAAGATGGATGGTTCGTGGGTATTACTCCAAAATTAGTAACGGTTACCTGGGTGGGATCAGACGATCATAGAATTGGATTTAGAAATACGCGAATTGGACAGGGAGCAAATTCAGCTCTTCCAGTTTTTGCCCTTTTTATGCAGAAATTAAATCAAAATCCTAATTTTAGTGACATAACCCAGGCGCATTTTAAAAAGCCTTCTGAGGAAGTTGTAGAGCTTTTGGATTGTGAAGCAAGTTCCAGAGATGGCTTTTTTGACCGACTTTTTAATAATCCGGATAAATCAAATAACAAGAAAAAAGAACCCAAAAAGAAGAAAGGGCTTTTTAAACGCTTGTTTGGTAAAAAAGATAGAGACTAGTTTTCACCTACAAAAGAATACCTCTCCTTTTTAAACAGGAACTACACTTTCTGCCCAGCTTCGTGCATCGTCAAGATTATTGAAGTAAGCAAAGGACTGCCCAAATTTCATTTGTTCATGCTGTGCTTTTTCTTTAACATCGGGACATTCTGAAACAACAGCTATGGCTTTAACTTTTTTAAATAGCTTATTTGAATATGCCTCGAGATTGATATTGTATTTATTTTTTCGATGAGAAATAATAGTAAAATCTCGGCCCTCAAAGTGATCAAATATTATTGATAATGTATTCTCTGCCGCTTTAATATCAAAATTGATATTTTCAAAAGCTTCAACAACCACGTAAGTATCGTAGAAATAGAAAGTATAGAACTGGGTTGTTTTAGTAATCATTAGATAAAATTTACTGCTTAAAATTATTAATAAAAATCTTTAAATGTTAACGTTAGTTTAAAAACGTTAAATTAATAACTAAATATGTTAAAAATAATTGTGTTGATTTTTAAATTATCTTATTCTCATTTCTTTGATAGATATTTTACCTATTTATAATCTTTATTACAGCACTTAAATTTGTACTATACAATTCCGGGGCCATATTTCTCAATTATACAATGATTAATAGTTTTTTTATTAATGACTAGATTAGAAAAACAAATTCACGGTTTTTTAAACACTCCAGCATTATGGATAAATAATGATTTTTTTGAGTTTTCACAGTTTCTGTTTTCTTCTAAACCTATTCCCGATAAAGAACAATTAAAAACATTTTTTCCAATTATTACTAAAAGCCCGATTCTTGGAAAAAGAATAGAACTTTTCTTCAGGTTAATTATTCAAAGTCACCCTAATTATAAGTTGTTAGCAGAGAATATACAGATCAATTCACCTGAAAGAACGCTGGGAGAATTAGATTTTATTATAGAAGAATTTCCAAAAAAAAGGATCATTCATTTAGAACTAATGTATAAATTCTACGTGTATGATCCTGAAATAAAAGAGGAAATGGCACGATGGATTGGGCCAAATAAAAAGGATACACTTATAGATAAATTAAACAGAGTTAAATTTCAACAGTTTCCAGTTTTAAAAATCCCTGAAACAAAGAAGCTTTTGGAAACTTTACAAATAGAATTGGATGAGATAGAGCAAGAAGTGTGTTTTAAAGCCAACCTTTTTATACCGGAAGATACTTTGAATTTGAAGTTTCCATATATTAATCCTGAATGTATAGCCGGCTTTTGGATAAAATATAATGAATTTACCCTCTCAAAATATGGAGAACATCAATTTATTACTCCAGAAAAACAGGATTGGATGATGCATCCAAAATATGGGGAGGAATGGGTCGCATATGCACATATGTTATCTACAATATCAGAACTCAATCAAAGGAATAGATCTCCGTTAATATGGATGAAAAAAAGGGATGGGAGTTTCCATCGGTTTTTCATAGTTTGGTGGTAATATTAGAATTAATGAAGTTTTAAGAACAGCTTTTAATAATAGCGTGTAACTTCGCAAGTCTAAATATAATACCCCTCATGAAATCCAATATTGAAAAAGCAATTAGTACCTCTTATCTAAGTATTTTGGGAAATGCTTTATTAGCAATAATTAAAGGAATTGCGGGGGTGTTTGGGAATTCTTATGCACTGATTGCTGATGCTATTGAATCTACCACAGATGTATTCTCATCATTATTAGTATTGTTGGGCTTAAAATATGCAAGCCGGCCGGCAGATGATAATCATCCCTATGGGCATGGAAAAGCCGAGCCTCTTATAACTTTTGCTATTGTTGGTTTTTTAGTAGTATCGGCCACAGTAATAGCTTATGAGAGTATTCAGCATATAAGAACACCCCATAAAGTTCCCAAACCTTATACACTTATAGTTCTTGGAGCGATAGTTATAATAAAAGAAATTTTTTATCGAGTTGTAGCACGAAGAGGTGAACAAACAAAAAGCACGGCATTAAAAGCTGATGCCTGGCATCATAGAAGTGATGCTATTACGTCTTTAATGGCTTTTGTGGGAATTTCTATCGCATTATTCATGGGAAAAGGGTATGAAACAGCCGATGATTGGGCAGCACTTTTCGCATCTGGTTTTATTCTATATAACGCTTACCTGATACTTAGACCTGCATTAGGTGAAGTAATGGATGAACATATGTATGATGATATGATCTTAGATATTAGGGAAGTAGCTGAGCAAGTGGAAGGGGTAAAAGAAACGGAAAAATGCTACGTTCGTAAAACAGGAATGACCTACCATGTAGATCTTCATATAGGGGTAAATTCTGAAATATCTGTTAAGGAAGGACATTTCATAGCACACAAAGTAAAAGATGAACTTCTTGCTAAGATTCCGGAAATTGCTGATGTTCTTATACATGTAGAACCATCAGATGGCTTTCCTATAAATAAAGGATAAATTGAGCCGCTTCAGCAATTACAATTTTAAATAATTATTAGACTGCAATTTTTCAGAAAAAGTTAAATTAGCAATACAACATTAAACTTATGGAAAATAATTTAGCCGTTTTAATTGACGGAGATAATATTCCTTCCGCTTATGTGAAGGAAATGATGGAAGAGATCGCAAAATATGGTAATCCCACTATTAAACGGATTTATGGAGATTGGACCAAGCCACAACTTGGTAAATGGAAAAGTATATTACTGGAAAATGCCATCAATCCAATTCAACAATATGGATATACGCAGGGAAAGAACGCTACAGATTCTGCTATGATCATCGATGCAATGGATATTCTATATTCTGAAAAAGTGGATGGTTTCTGTTTAGTTTCCAGTGACAGTGATTTTACACGACTGGCCACCAGATTGAGAGAAGCAGGTATGAAGGTAATTGGGATTGGAGAAAAGAAAACTCCAGACCCGTTTATAGTAGCCTGTGATAAATTCATCTATATTGAAATTCTTAAAAATGATTCTAAAGAGCAGGAAACAGAAGTTGTAAAAGGCGGGAAACCTTCTACTAAGAAAAATGAAGTAGATAAAATAACCCCGAAAGTTATTAAACTTATTTCTACCACGATATCTGATGTTGCCGATGAAGATGGCTGGGCCTTTTTAGGAGATGTGGGAAGCTTGCTACAAAAAAAACAACCTAATTTCGATTCTAGAAATTACGGGTTTCAAAAACTAACTCCCATGATCAATTCAATCAACAAATTTGAAATAGAATCCAGAGAAAATCAGAATGGTAGATTTAAACTGATTTATGTTAGAAATTTATAATACATAAAAAAAGCGAAGTAAAATTACTTCGCTTTTTTTTATCTAAGCGCCTTATCGTGGCGCTTCTCCAATACTTTTACAATATCCTGTAAACTGAAACCTTTAGCTTTTAAAAGTATCATATAATGAAAGAGCAAATCTGCGCTCTCATTTAAAAATAAGTCATCGTTCGTATCTTTCGCTTCTATTACTGTTTCTATGGCTTCCTCCCCTACTTTTTGAGCAATCTTATTCATGCCATCATCAAATAAAGAAACCACATAACTGGACTCTCCCTGTTTCCTTAGTTCTGGAGCTATCTCACTTTGCTTTTTACGTTGGGTAATAATTCCCTCCAGTTGAGAAAGAAATCCAAAATCCTGAGTGTTATTTTCGCCCCAGCAGGTATCAGAACCTTTGTGACAGGTTGGTCCATGTGGAATAGCCGATATCAACAAAGTATCATTATCACAATCATTTTTAATGGTAACAAGTTCAAGATAATTTCCACTCTCTTCGCCTTTTGTCCAAAGTCGGTTTTTGGTCCTGCTAAAGAAAGTAACTTTCTTCGACTCATTGGTTTTTAAATAAGCCTCTTCATTCATATATCCTAGCATCAAAACATTTTTAGTCTTTGAATCCTGTACGATTACCGGAACCAACCCGTCCTGATTTTTGTTGAAATCTATATTCATTATATTCTCTTTATTTTTACTGTTGCACTTTGTTAATGCGCACTAATTAGTTATAACCGAACTAAAATTCCGTTTCTTCTAAGTTCTTCCTTTAATTCCTTTATTTCTATTTCTTTAAAATGAAAAACGCTCGCTGCAAGAGCCGCGTCTGCTTTTCCTTCTATAAATGTATCACAAAAATGCTGCATATTCCCAGCACCACCAGAAGCAATGATAGGAATATTCACTTCTGAAGATAATCTTGCAATAGCTTCATTTGCAAAACCATTTTTAGTCCCATCGTTATTCATAGAAGTAAAAAGGATCTCTCCAGCACCTCTTTTCTCCACTTCTTTTGCCCAGTTGAATAAATTAAGTTTGGTAGGCACTTTACCTCCCACAAGATGTACGATCCATTCTCCTTCTATCAATTTTGCATCTATAGCCACAGTGATACACTGGCTACCAAATTTAGCAGATAATTCATTGATGAGATCGGGATTTTTTACAGCTGAAGAATTTATAGAAACCTTATCGGCTCCATTTTGAAGAAGTATATCTACATCACCAACAGATGAAATTCCTCCGCCGACAGTAAAAGGGATATTGACCTTTTCGGCAACACGTAAAACTAAATCGGCCAAAGTACGGCGGCGCTCTTCGGTTGCTGAAATATCCAGAAAAACTAATTCATCTGCTCCAAATTTGGCATATATCTCTGCCAGTTCCACCGGATCACCGGCATCTCTAAGGTCAACAAAATTCACACCTTTTACCGTTCTCCCATTCTTAATATCCAAACATGGAATTATTCTTTTGGTCAACATTTTTCTATTGTTTAATTAGAACTGCACTATGCATTCAATATAAAATTTTCTAATTGCTTTAAGCTAATCCTTCCTTCATAGATAGCTTTACCAATTATAGTCCCTTCACAACCTAACTCGGCAAGACTTGGCAGCTCTTCAAAAGTTGAAATTCCGCCGGAAGCTATCAAATTCAATTTCAAATCATTATTTTCAGCCTGTTGAAGAATCTTCTTATAAAGCTCAAAAGAAGGACCTTCCAACATGCCATCTTTGGATATATCAGTACATATTACATACTTTGCTCCTTTTGCTAAATATTCATTAATAAAAGGGATGAGCATCTTTTCAGACTCCTCCTGCCATCCACTGATAGCTACTTTTTCATTATTGGCATCAGCTCCAAGAATGATTTTTTCTTCACCAAATTTATTCAACCAAGATTCAAATATTTCTGGATTCTTTACTGCGATGCTACCGCCGGTAATTTGGTTGGCACCACATTCAAATGCAACTTCCAGGTCTTTATCTGATTTTAAGCCTCCGCCAAAATCTATCTTCAAGTTGGTGTGTGTAGCAATACTTTCAAGTATCTTGTGGTTTACAATATGTTTTGATTTTGCCCCGTCAAGATCGACTAAATGTAAATATTCGATCCCGTGAGCTTCAAATTCTTTAGCAACCTCCAAGGGGTTTTCATTATAGATTTTCTTAGTATTATAATCTCCTTTAGAAAGTCGAACACACTTTCCTTCTATAATATCTATGGCAGGTATAATTCTCATGTAAATTTCTTTATTATTCTATGGCTAATTATAGTTCTAAAAAATTCTTTAAAATTCTTTCTCCGGTAGTACTACTTTTTTCCGGGTGGAATTGAACGCCATAAAAATTATCTTTTTTGATGGCAGTAGTATATTCAACTCCATAATTGGAATGCGCAATTGTTTCAGCACATTCTGGTACATAATAACTGTGTACCAGATATACATAATCTTTATTTTTAACACCGCTAAAAAGGTCAGACTCTAAATTTGTGATTTGATTCCACCCTATTTGTGGGACTTTCACCGTATTATTGAACCTAATTACATTGGCATGAAAAATACCCAACCCCGAGGTGTCCCCTTCTTCACTGTGAGAACACATCAATTGCATCCCCAAACAAATACCCAATACAGGCTGTGTTAATTTTGGAATAAGCGTATGTAAACCCGAAGCCTTCAACATCTTCATAGCGCTACTTGCTTCTCCCACCCCAGGAAATATAACTTTATCGGCTTGTTCAATTTCCTTGGGGTCATTACTCAAAACTGCTTTATAACCCAAGCGTTGAATAGCAAATTTGATGCTTTGAATATTACCGGCTCCATAATCTATAATTACAATCTTCATATTTTATATTCTATAGCATTCCCTTTGTTGAAGGTAAAATCATTTTTTCTACATCCCTTTTAACTGCCATTTTTATCGCTTTAGCGAAAGCTTTAAAAATAGCTTCAATCTTGTGATGTTCATTTACGCCTTCGGCTTTAATATTTAAATTAGCTTTTGCACCATCCGAGAAGGATTTGAAGAAATGTAAGAACATCTCTGTAGGCATTTTACCAATCATTTCTCGTTTGAAATCTGCTTCCCAAACCAACCAATTTCTACCACCAAAATCGATAGCTACCTGTGCTAAGCAATCGTCCATAGGCAGACAGAAGCCATATCGTTCTATACCTAATTTATTGCCTAATGCCTTATTGAATACTTCTCCTAAGGCTATGGCTGTATCTTCTATGGTATGATGTTCATCTACCTCAAGATCCCCCTTTACTTCTATTTCTAGATCCATTTGTCCGTGTCGTGAGAGCTGATCCAGCATATGATCGAAAAATTCGATTCCGGTAGAGATCTTCGAGTTCCCCGTGCCATCTAAATTCAATTTTATTGATATGTCGGTTTCATTGGTCTTTCTAATAATTTCTGATGAGCGGTCCTTCAGTTTTAAGAATTCATAGATTTTTTCCCAACTATCTGTTTTAATACCTATTGATTTTTCTATTTCTGATGTATTATTTTTAAGTTCATCGCTGCCTAAATCAACATGGGTGTCTATAAAGATCCCTGTTCCCCCAAAATTATAAGCGAACTCCATATCTGTCATCCTATCTCCTATCATAAATGAATTTGAAAGATCATATTCTGGATTATTAAGGTAGGTTTCCCGTAGCAGGCCTGTATTTGGCTTTCTGGTAGGAGAATTATCTTTTGCAAAAGTTCTGTCCATTAGTATATCGGAAAATGAAACCCCTTCATTTTCAAATGTTTTCAACATAAAGTTTTGAATAGGCCAGAACTTTTCCTCTGGGTAAGCTGTAGTACCTAATCCATCCTGATTGGTTACCAACACTAGTTCATAATCCAATTCTTTGGCAATTTTAGAAAGGAAATAAAGGGCCTGAGGATAGAATTCCAGTTTTTCCAAACTATCTACCTGATAATCTTCAGGTTCGTGGATTAGGGTTCCGTCTCTGTCTATAAATAACACTTTTTTCATGATTCAATTCTTATATTTCCGAGTCTAATAAACTCGAACTATGATTTTATAATATTATAAACTTTTCAAAGCATCTATTAATGCTGTATTCTCCTCTCTCGCACCAACTGTAAATCTTAAAGTATTCTCACACAGCGGTTGGTTCGTTCTATTTCTTATTACTACACCTTTTTCGAGTAATTGTTTATAACGCAGATTTGCATCATCAACTTTTACCAATAAAAAATTAGCGTCTGATTCATATATTTTAGAAATGAATTTTACTTGAAGTAAAACTTTACATAACTTATCTCTTTCATTCAGTATATCAGAAATTTCCAAATTAACTTCATTAATATTTTCAAGCCTTTTATATGCTTTTCTCTGAGTAAGCTCATTTACATTATACGGAGGTTTAATCCTGTTTAAAATCCTAATAATCTCTTCAGAGGCATAACATATACCTAACCTTATACCCGCCATTCCGTAAGCCTTAGAAAGCGTTTGTGTGACGATTAAATTAGGAAAATCCTTTAGCATTTTGCTCCAGCTTTCTTCCTTAGAAAAATCAATATACGCTTCGTCTATCACCACTATTCCTTTAAAATTATTCAGAATTTTAAAGATGATATCTTTTTGAAATGAATTTCCCGTTGGATTATTAGGAGAGCATAAAAAAATCAATTTTGTATTCTTATCGACCTTTTTAAAAATTTCAGGAACATTTGGTTGAAAATTCTCTGTTAGAAAGACTTCTCTGCTTTCTATATTATTAATATCAGCCAATACCTGATACATCCCATAGGTAGGCGGTAAACTTATGATATTATCCTCCCCTGGCTCACAAAAAGCTCGGTAGATTAGATCCAGAACTTCGTCACTCCCGTTACCTAACAGAATATTCTCAGTAGATATTCCTTTAACTTCTCCTAAACGCTGTTTTAAATTTCGCTGCTGCGGATCGGGATAACGATTTACTCCATTTTCAAAAGGATTCTCATTAGCATCCAGAAAAACCATTTTTGATCCATTAGAAGTATATTCGTCTCTAGCAGAAGAGTATGGCTTCAATTTAGCCACATTTGCCCTAACCAGATTATTTATATTGAAAATTGTATTCATAAACTGTCTCTTGGAATGATACCGATTTTTAATCTGGTATTATTTTAATTCTTTTAATCTTAGTGTTACTGCATTTTTATGTGCCTGTAAACCTTCGGCTTCCGCCATGATCTCTATAGAAGGTCCAATATTCTTTATTCCTTCTTTAGATATCTTCTGAAAGGTCATACTCTTTAGAAAACTATCTAAATTAACACCGCTATATTGCTTGGAATAGCCATTTGTTGGAAGAGTGTGATTGGTTCCAGAAGCATAGTCTCCGGCACTTTCCGGTGTGTAATTTCCAATGAATACAGAACCTGCATTCATTATTCCATTTACATATAACTCTTCATTCTTTGAACAAATAATGAAATGCTCCGGACCGTATTCATTGATCAGCTCTAGAGCTGCTTTATCATTATCTACATAGATCATTTTTGAATTGGCCACAGATCTTTCAGCTAACTCCTTACGTGGAAGTACCTGTAGTTGCTTCTCTAATTCTATTTCTACTAGGGCAAGAAGATTCTTGGACGTTGATACTAGAATTACTTGGCTATCAGCCCCGTGCTCTGCCTGGCTTAATAAATCGGAAGCTACAAACGCTGGAATCGCTGTATCATCGGCTACTACAAGTAATTCAGAAGGACCGGCAGGCATGTCTATAGCGACATTTTGTTTGGTAGCCAACTGTTTTGCTACCGTAACAAACTGATTTCCAGGACCAAATATCTTATAAACTCCGGGTACACTTTCTGTACCGAAAGTCATAGCGCCAATAGCCTGAATTCCACCTATTTTAAAGATCTTATCCACACCACATAATGCTGCGGTATACAAGATGACAGGGTTAATTTTCCCTGTTTTATCTGGAGGAGTACATAAAATGACTTCACGGCATCCGGCCAAATTTGCGGGTGTGGCTAACATTAAAATTGTTGAAAATAAAGGAGCACTTCCTCCGGGGATATATAATCCAACTTTTTGAATAGGTCGTTTTTCCTGCCAACAGTCAACTCCGGAAGTAGTTGATAGCTTTATTTTTTCTGTGCGTTGAGCAGCGTGAAATTTTTCAATGTTAGATTTTGCTAAAGAAATAGCCTCTTTCAATTCTTCGGAAACCTGTTTTTTAGCCTCTGAAATTTCAACAGATGAAACCTGAAAATTTGTTAATTTTACTCCATCGAATAAATCGGTATATTTTGCAACTGCTTCGTCTCCTTTGTTTTTTATTTCAGAAAAAACAGCATTAACAGTCGCCTCTATATCATCAACGGTCTGAGTAGGTCTTTTTAAAATGGCCTCCCAATCTTTTCTTTCGGGATTAAATATCTTATTCATATCAATTGTGTTTAGATAACCATTTTTTCTATAGGTGCCACTAAAATTCCTTCTGCTCCAAGTTGTTTTAGTTCATTAATAACTTCCCAAAATTTTTCTTCATTTATCACCGTGTGAATAGAACTCCAACCTTCTTCATATAATGGCAATACTGTAGGACTTCTCATTCCCGGTAAAAGATTGATTATCTTCTCCAAATTATCATTAGGGGCATTCAATAAAATATATTTCGAGGTACGGGCATTGAGAACCGATTTCATACGGAATTGTAGATCTTCCAAAATAGCTTTTCTTTCAGCGTTAATAAGCGGGGAAACCGCCAGTACCGCTTCACTCTTCAGCATCACCTCCACTTCCTTCAAATTGTTTTTAAAAAGCGTACTCCCGCTAGAAACTATATCGCAAATAGCATCAGCCAGACCGATATTGGGAGCAATTTCTACAGATCCATTAATTATGTGTAAATCAGCTTTAATTCCTTTTTTCTTCAAAAAAGCATTCAAAGTATTCGGATATGAAGTAGCTATTCGTTTTCCATCCAGATCCTGAATTCCATTATATTTTACAGATTTAGGCACAGCAAGGGAAACGCGGCATTTTGAAAACCCGAATTTCTCTGCCTGGATGATATCTTCCCCTTTTTCAACTAACACGTTTTCACCCAGGATTGCAATATCTACAACGCCATCTCTCAAATATTGAGGGATATCACCATTTCGTAAATACAGGACTTCTAAAGGAAAGTTTCGTGCAGTAGCTTTAAGCTGATCTTTTCCATTATCTATAGAAATTCCGGAATCCTTTAAAATCTTCAAGGAATCTTCATTTAACCTTCCGGCTTTTTGAATGGCTATTCTTAATTTTTGTTTACTCATAATCTTTCATTTTAAGGTTAAGAAACCTATTTTATTAAGTTTAATTAGTGGTGAGTAACAACAAAAGGGAATAAAAAAAACCCGTTTGATGTTCTCAAACGGGTTTTTAAAATATGTAAAATTATTACATATCACATTCACCTCGCCTGAGCGCAGTTATGAACATGATGATGATGTAATTGATTTTTTCTCATTATGAAGGCAAATCTAAGTATTTTTTTTTGATAGCAAAATACGTTTACACAAATTTATGATTATTTGAAAGATCAAGACTTAATTGTTACCAAGTATTAAAGGCATTCCGTCATCTCCAGATCCTATAACAACCACTTTAGCATTAGGAGATTTGGCCAATTCTAAAGTAGCCTGAATCCCTTTTTCCTTTAAGATCTTGTCATTTAACGATTCACTCAAAATACGGTTAGCAGTAGCCTTACCTTCCGCATCAATTTTCTGGCGTTGTGCCTCCTGCTCTGCTTTTGTAAGTCTAAATTCATACTCTAAAGATTCTTGCTCCTGGCGTAATTTTCGTTCTATGGCCTCTTTAATATTTACCGGTAGCGAAACATCTCTCACTAAAACCTCATTAACCTGAACGTATTGATCTTTTAAAAGAATTTTAGTTTCATCTAAAATTTCTCTTTGTATAGCTTCTCTTTTACTAGCATATAATTGCTCAGGAATATAGCGACCTACCACCGCCCTTGCAGCTGAACGAACAGCAGGTTGAAGCACACGAGTAACATAATTTTCACCTTTTTCCTGATGCAACGCACCTAATTTTTCGAAAGACGGTTCGTACCAAACTGACACATCCAGTTTTATCTCTAAACCATTGGATGATAATACTTGCATATTTTCTTCTAATGCCTGTTGACGCACTTCATAAACAAAAACCTTATTCCATGGTGCAACCACATGAAAACCTTCTCCTAATGGTGGTTCATCTGTTACTACTCCGTTTCCAAAGGTTTTATACAATACCCCGGCTTCTCCAGATTCAATGGTAATTGTAGATTTTGCAATTAAAATGATTAAAATAACGATCAAAATTAAAATTGGTAAGCCAATTTTAGGTAATTTATCCATAAAAATATTTTTAAAAATTATTAAATTAAACCGAAATATTTTCTCGTAAACCACTCAGCACTAAGGCTTAGGATAAGCAAGCCAAGCAATATTTTCCAGTCGATTAAAGATACTGTTTTTTGCCGGCTTTTTTGTACTGTTACGTACTGTTTATCCAGCATTAGCTCATTTTTAAGTGTCTTGTAATCTTTTAAAAAAAATACTTTCTGATTATTTACTTGCGCTAAACTTTGCATTTTGTCCCAATTGGCAGTTATTCGTTGTTCCTCCGCATTATACTCAACAACGGTAAAGGCACCCTTGCGTATTATTCCTGATGACTTCTCATGAATTTGAAAATTATATTCCCCCGGAGAAAGATTCTCAAATTGAGATTTATAATAATTGCTATTACTAATCATTTGAGCCTCGATTTTTTCCTCAGAATTGGAGTTTACCATGTTTATAAATAACTGAGCACCCTCAGCAAACTGAAAGTTTTTATCAAAATACTGAGCTGTAATACTTACTGGTTCATTCTGTTTGTAAAAAGAAGAAACTTCATAGCTTAATCGCTCTTTCTTTGTGCTTGAAGACAGATATTGAACTAATTTCCCCAGGAAAGTATCAAAATCTTCAAACGTTTTTGACAACATAAAGGATTGAGCTCTCCATTTCCATATATTTTGACCTGTGAGCACTGCATGCCGCGACTCTCCAAGTTCATAGGTAGCCAAAAGAGGAAGATTTTGTGGTACTTCTTTGTTCTTTACAAATAACAAAGTCTCTAATTTAGTTCCATCTACTGTTACCATCTCTGTATTACTTTCCAAAGGCGGAAATTTATCAAACTGAATATTTTCAAACTGAAAAGGAGTATAGGCATCATTATATTGTGGCAAAACCTCTTTCATCAATCTACTGGACCTACCTCTTAAAACAAAATCCATTTTATTTAAAGAGTTCCAGTTAGAAAACCCACCGGTTATTACAAAAGTATTAAGTTGTAATTTCTTAATTTCAGAAAAAACAGAGGTAAAGCTTTCATTTGGGTTGTATATTATAATTAATTGAAAATCAGATAACTTAATATTTTTAATATCATCTATATAAGCTATTTTAACTTTTCTCTGCTTGTTCGATTCAATAGATTCCTTCAAAGCTCCTATATCAGGATGTAATATTGATGAAACAAGAAGAACCTCGCTGGTCTCGTCTATTACTTCCACCGCAAATTGTTCAGAATTATTAAAATGATTTTTTTCTCCTTTTACAGAATCCAGCTGCACTGTATAAATTTGAGTACCAACTCTAATAGCTGAAAGAAGCAAATTGATTCTTTTTGAATTTTCAGCTTGATTAAGTTTAAAAGATTGCGTTGCGACAATTTTACCAGCTGATACAATTTTTATATTGGTGGTTATTGGCCGATTGCCTTTATAATTCACTATAAGCTCTACGGGAAATTGATTTCCTTTGAAAGCATATTTATTGACATTAACCTGATTTATATAGACATCTGTACCAGATATAGTGTCTCCCACTATGATGGGTAAAATTGATGAATTTGCATTCATTGAGAAATACTGATAATCCTCACCAAAATTTTGATTACCATCAGACACTAAAACGGTGGCACCTGTTGTTTCTTTGTTAAGTTGATCTACCGCCTTTAATGAGGAAAAAATATCAGTTTGCTGTCCGACAAAACTCAGGGAATCTATGTTGAGAGCAGATAATCCTTCACTAAACCCATAGAAATTCACATCAAATTTATTTATTAAATCTGCTTCATTTGAGATGTTTTTCAGAAATTCTTGAACACTATCAGTTTTTTTTAAATGATGTATGGAAGCTGACTGATCTACTAAGATGTTCAGCTTAGGTTTTTCTTCAATTAACTGTTGCTGTTGAATATCAGGGTTTATTAGCAGTAGTAGCAAGACAAAAATGCTTGTAAACCGAAATGCAGCTAAAAAATATGATCTCAGGTTATAATTTATGTCTGACTTGAAGTAGCTAAAAAAAGCAAACCCTAACGCAAAGAATGCAGCTAGGGTTATAAATATAATAGTCTTTAATGACATGTTTCAGAAATACGGATTACAGGGATAGAAGTTATAAATAAAATCAATCATCCGGTACTATTTTCTATTAAGTTAACATCCCACCATTAACCTGTAAAACCTGACCTGTTACATAAGAACTCAAGTCGCTTCCTAAGAAAACACATGCGTTTGCAATATCTTCTGGAGTTCCTCCTCGTTTTAACGGAATAGAATCTCTCCATCCCTGAACAGTTTTTTCATCCAATTTATTTGTCATTTCAGTTTCAATGAAACCGGGAGCAATTACATTGGTTCTAATATTCCTTGATCCAAGTTCTAAAGCCATAGATTTAGAAAAACCAATAATACCAGCTTTAGAAGCAGCATAGTTTGCTTGTCCGGCGTTACCTTTCACACCCACCACAGAACTCATGTTTATAATACTACCACTTCGCTGCTTTAACATAGTACGTTGAATCGCCTTTGTCATATTGAAGACCGACTTAAGGTTCACTTCGATTACCTGGTCGAAATCTTCTTCACTCATTCTCATTAGAAGATTATCTTTGGTTATTCCGGCATTGTTCACTAAAATGTCAATCTGCCCAAAATCGGCAACCACATCTTTTATAAGCTTTTCAGCCTCCTCAAAATTTGCTGCGTTCGATTGATATCCTTTTGCCTTCACTCCTAGTTCGGTTAATTCTGCCTCCAGTGCATCGGCTGCTGCTACAGAAGATGCATATGTAAAAGCTACGTTAGCACCGTGCTTTGCAAAAACTTCAGCTATACCTTTACCTATTCCACGGCTTCCACCGGTAATAATGGCATTTTTCCCTTCTAATAATTTCATATAATTGTTTTTTTAATAATTGATCTGCTTTTAATTTTTAAAACACTTACGTTACTTAATGCAAATGCTTGCGCCAAAGCAAACAGCGGTAAACCACTTCAGTATTTTATAATTTCTGTTCAAATATAACAAAAGCAAAAAGTAATAAAATAAAAAATCCTCTTGAAATAACCCCAAAACAGGGAATCAAGAGGATTAAATATTAGTATATGCTTGTCTTAACCTCTAAGAACTTCAGCAACTTTTTTACCAATTTCAGCAGGAGAATCTACTACATGAATTCCATTCTCTTTTAGAATAGCTTTCTTAGCTTGTGCAGTATCTTCACTTCCACCTACAATAGCTCCGGCGTGTCCCATGGTACGACCTGCTGGTGCAGTTTCACCGGCAATAAAACCAATAACTGGTTTTTTGTTACCGTTTTCCTTCACCCATCTTGCAGCATCTGCCTCTAACTGTCCGCCAATCTCACCAATCATAACGATACATTCTGTTTCGTCATCATTCATAAGTAATTCTACAGCTTCTTTTGTAGTAGTTCCAATAATTGGATCTCCACCAATACCAATTGCTGTAGTAATACCTAGACCTTGTTTTACAACCTGATCTGCAGCCTCATAAGTTAAAGTTCCAGATTTTGAAACAATACCAACTTTACCTTTCTTAAAAACGAAACCTGGCATGATACCAACTTTAGCCTCTCCGGGAGTTATCACTCCAGGGCAGTTAGGACCTATTAAACGACACTTCTTATCTTTAATATAATTAGTAACTTTAATCATATCTGCTACGGGAATACCTTCAGTAATAGTAATAATTACTCCTATTCCAGCATCTGCGGATTCCATAATTGCATCGGCAGCAAAAGCTGGCGGTACAAAGATTATGGAAACATCGGCTCCGGTTTCTTTCACAGCATCAGAAACTGTATTAAACACAGGCTTATCCAAGTGAGTTTGCCCTCCTTTTCCAGGAGTAACACCACCTACTACATTGGTACCGTATTCTATCATTTGTTGAGCATGAAATGTACCTTCACTTCCGGTAAATCCCTGTACTATTATTTTTGAATCTTTATTGACTAAAACACTCATAGTTGTTATTGATTTTTGCGCTACAAAAGTATGTTTTTATATATAAACCTTAAAGGCTTTTTAAAATTTTGTTCTTAGAAAAGAACTCATATTCTCCGGACTTTCATCTGCAGGCTGACTAATTTGATATCCTTTGTACAATTTACCATCTTTAATCTCCCAAATCGCAATAAAATGGGCCATTGGAATTTCCTCATCAGGATTTTCAATAGTTCTAATATGATATGTAAAACGAATGGTTATTTCCTCCTTATCCTTTAAAAGATGACTTATTTCAGCTCTCATTGAATCAAAAGATTTAGACATTCCTGTGCTCATCTTTAGAATATCGGAATAATTCATCTTATTGAAGCCGGCGCTACTATTCCAAAAAAGCTCGGCATCCGGATGAAGATAATTCTTTATCTCGTCAGGGTTTTTGTAAAAATTGGACGTATAAAACTCTTCGACTAATTTTCTCTTGGTCAAGCTCATAATTCTATTTTAATTTTGAAATAATTCCAGGAAGCTTCTTTGCCGCAGCAAACTCCTTTAATTTTGTTCTGGCCTCTCCATGAGGAGTTCCCCAGTAAGTAGTATTTTCATCGGTAGATTTAGAAACACCGGTTTGCGCAAGAAGAACAGTTCCTTTTCTAATTCTAACATCACTTCTAATACCTACCTGTCCCCAAATGGTAACTTCATCTTCAATAATCACGCATCCAGCTATCCCGGTTTGAGCAGCTATTAAACATTTTTTACCCACAATAGTATCGTGCCCAATCTGCACCTGATTATCCAGTTTAGTGCCTGCACCTATAAAAGTATCTCCAGAAACCCCTTTATCTATGGTACATAAAGCACCAATTTCAACATCGTGATCTATAACTACCCTCCCTCCGGATTTCAATTTATCAAATCCTTCAGGTCTGGTTTTATAATAAAATGCATCGGCTCCAAGAACAGCTCCGGCATGGATAATAACATTATTACCAATTACAGCATCATCGTAAATACTAACGTTAGAATGAATAAGACAATTATCGCCAATCTTTACATTATTACCAATAAAAACATTTGGCTGTACTATAGTATTCTCTCCTATTTGAGCAGATTCTGCGATACTAGCTATAGATTTTTCAAAAGGCTTAAAATATTCTGTAAGCTTATTAAAATCTCTAAATGGATTACTTGAAATAAGAAGGGCCTTTCCTTCAGGACAATCAACTTCTTTATTAATTAAGATAATGGTTGCTGCTGAATTTAAAGCTTTATCATAATATTTAGGATGATCGACAAATACAATATCACCTTCTGTTACAACATGAATCTCATTCATACCGTAAACAGGAAAATCAGCTGCACCAACAAAATCACATGAAATGATCGTGGCAATTTGCTGAAGCGTATGTTTTTGAGGAAATTTCATTATATGATAGTTGCTTTTAATTTTTTATAGCAGGGATCAAACATAAGAGATATTCTATAAATATCAAAAGTTAGGAACCTCAAAATTTTTGCTCCTAACTTTTGATACTTTTTAACAAATTCGGAATTAAACTTACTCTTTAATACGTTCTTTATAAGTTCCCTTTTCTGTTTCTATTTTTACCTTATCTCCTTCATTTATAAATAAAGGTACGTTTACCTCTGCTCCAGTCTCTAAAGTTGCAGGTTTTGTAGCGTTTGTTGCAGTATTCCCTTTTACACCCGGCTCTGTATGTGCAACTTCAAGAATAACACTTGCCGGCATTTCTACTGAAAGTGGCATGTTATCTTCTGTATTGATCAACACAGTTACTACTTCTCCTTCTTTTAAAAGCTGAGGCATATCCAAAGCATTTTCGGTAAGACGAATTTGTGTGTAATCTTCTACATTCATGAAATGATAGAATTCTCCGTCATTATATAAGAACTGAAACTTGTGTGTTTCCACACGCACATCTTCGATCTTATGTCCTGCAGAAAAAGTATTATCTAACACTTTTCCGGTTGTTACACTTTTTAATTTTGTTCTTACAAACGCAGGCCCTTTACCGGGTTTAACGTGAAGAAATTCAATTATTTTATATATATCATGATTATATCTAATACATAATCCATTTCTGATATCACTTGTACTTGCCATGTTTCTTATTTTTTAATTTGAACTAAAATATCCCTTCATAATTCCGCGTTGAGAATTCTTGATAAATTCTAAAATCTCATCACGCTCTGCAGTTGCTTGCATTTCAGCTTCAATAATGGCAACCGCCTGAGAATTATTATAATTTTTCTGATAAAGAATTCTATAAATATCCTGTATCTCTCTAATTTTCTCTGTGGTGAATCCTCTTCTTCTCAATCCAATTGAATTGATACCAACATAAGATAATGGTTCTCTTCCTGCCTTTACAAAAGGTGGAACATCTTTTCTAACCAAGGATCCCCCAGTTACAAAAGCATGATTACCAATACTGCAAAATTGTTGAATAGCTGCCATTCCCGCAAGAATAACATAGTCGCCTACGTTAATATGTCCGGCAAGAGTACTGTTATTAGAGAAGATACAGTTATCACCCACGATACAATCGTGAGCAATATGGCAATATGCCATAATCCAGCAGTTCTTTCCAATGACCGTTTTCATTCGGTCGCTCGTTCCTCGATTGATAGTTACACACTCTCTAATGGTGGTGTTGTCCCCTATCTCGGTAGTTGTAGCTTCATCATTGAATTTCTTATCCTGTGGAATAGCAGAAATTACTGCTCCCGGAAAAATATTACAGTTCTTACCTATTCGAGCGCCTTCCATTATTGTTACATTGGAGCCAATCCAGGTTCCTTCACCTATAACAACATCATTATGAATGGTTGTAAATGGTTCTATAACCACATTCTTGGCTATTTTCGCTCCCGGATGCACATATGCTAAGGGTTGATTCATTTCGTTTTGTTTTGTTTAACAATTTGGGCCATTAATATAGCCTCTGTCGCAAGTTTTCCGTTTACATACGCATAACCTTGCATCTGGCAGATACCTCTTCTTATAGGCGCCAGTAATTCTAATTTAAATATTAATGTGTCTCCCGGTACTACCTGCTGCTTGAACTTTACATTATCTATCTTCATAAAATAGGTAAGATAATTCTCTGGGTCGGGAACAGATTTTAGTGCTAAAATACCCCCCGTTTGTGCCATGGCTTCTACTTGAAGTACACCCGGCATCACCGGCTTTCCGGGAAAATGTCCTACGAAAAACGGTTCGTTCATGGTAACATTCTTTACACCAATAACGCAACTCTCTGTTAGAGAGTATATTTTATCTACCAATAAGAATGGGGGTCGGTGTGGCAGAATATTCATAATATCATTAACATCCATCAACGGAGCCTGATCAAGGTCGACCTTTGGGACGTTATTACGTCTTTCATTCTTGATATATTTGGAAACTTTCTTAGCGAATTCAGTATTCACAAAGTGTCCGGGCTTATTTGCAATAACTTTCCCTCTAATACGAGTACCAATTAAAGCAAGATCGCCCAACACATCTAATAATTTATGACGTGCCGCTTCATTAGGATAATGCAGTGTAAGGTTATCAAGAATTCCGTTAGGTTTAACAGAGATATTATCTTTATTAAAAGCCTTTCTAAGCTTCTCCATAGTCTCCGGACTCAATTCTTTATCTACATAAACAATCGCATTATTTAGATCTCCGCCTTTAATTAAACCATGCTCTAACAAAGTTTCAATTTCATGCAGAAAGCTAAAAGTACGTGCATTAGAAATTTCTGATTTGAACTCAGATAAATTCTGAATAGAAGCATTTTGAGTTCCTAGCACCTTCGTACCAAAATCAACCATGGTAGTTACCTGATAATGATCACTTGGCATTACTATTATTTCGCTACCTGTTGCCTCATCTCTATAAGAGATTACTTCATTAATCACAAATTCCTCTCTATCTGCCTCCTGAGCTACAACTCCGGCTTCTTCTAAGGCTTCTAGAAAATATTTAGAGGAACCATCCATTATTGGTGGTTCTGAAGCATTTAATTCTATAATTATATTATCTATTTCCAAGCCCACACAAGCTGCAAGAACATGCTCGGAAGTTTGAATACTCACTCCGTTTTTTTCAAGGTTAGTACCTCTTTGGGTATTGGTAACGTAATTAGCATCAGCTTCTATACAAGGACTATTCTCTAAATCGATACGTTTAAAGACATAACCTGTATTTTCCGGTGCCGGCTTAAAAGTAAGTGTCACATCTAATCCAGTGTGAAGTCCTACTCCGGTTAAAGAAACTTCTTTCTTTATGGTTTGCTGTTTTGAAAGCATTTCAGCCATTTTATAATTTTTTTTCAATATTATTTATTCGCTCTACTATCTTGGGAAGGTTTTTAAAATGGACATACGATTTATTGAAATCGCTATATCCAAAGGAAGGAGTTCCTTGAATCATATCTTCATCGGCAATATTTCTTCCTATTCCAGATTGTGCCTGAATTTTGACTTTGTTACCAATAGTAAGATGACCTGCAATTCCTACCTGACCTCCAATGAGGCAATTCTTACCAATTTTGGTAGATCCTGCCACTCCCGATTGGGCAGCAATAGCCGTGTTTTCTCCTACTTCTACGTTATGAGCAATTTGCACCTGGTTATCAAGCTTCACTCCTTTTCTAATGATAGTTGAACCAAGGGTTGCTCTGTCAATCGTGGTACCCGCTCCTATATCTACATAATCTTCAATAATAACATTTCCTATTTGTGGAACTTTAGAATACTTTCCATTCTCATCAGGAGTAAATCCAAAACCATCTGCTCCAATCACCGATCCACTATGTATTACACAAGAATTCCCAAGTATACTTTCTGAATATATCTTTACTCCTGCAAAGACCACAGTATTATCGCCTATAACAACATTATCGCCTATATACGAATTAGGATAAATCTTAACATCATTTCCAATCTTCACATTTTTACCAATGTAAGCAAAGGCTCCTAAGTATATATTTTCACCATAAGTTGCACTGTCTGAAATGTAACTAGGTTGCTCAATTCCGCTCTTATTAAGTTTTACCTGGTTATAATACTCCAATAAGGTTGAAAAAGCTTTGTATGGATCTTTAACTCTTATTAAAGTAGTATCTATTTCTTCTTCAATATAAAAATCATCTTTAACGATGGCAATAGATGCATTCGTAGAATATATATATGAGGTATATTTTGGATTGCTCAAAAAAGTTAATGACCCTTCTGTGCCTTCTTCTATTTTAGCCAATTTAGAAACTTCAGTATCTGGATTACCATCTACGGTACCTTCTAGAATTTCGGCTATTTGTGCTGCAGTAAATTTCATTCTGGCAAAAGTAAAAAAAATGCGTTAATGTTTACTCTTTGGGTAACACATATAATATTTAGTTACCCTTTTTGATAGTGCTTTCAGGTTTAACTGATCGGAAGCTTTCGCCACATCCGTTGTTTTTCCGTTTTTATGCAAAATTTGTATCTTATTAGTATCACTACTATAGGCCACATTAAATACCTCTCCGCTAAACACGAAATAATCGGCTTCATGTGGAGTAATATCATATTTCTTTTGAAGAATAGCCTTATGCTTCTCCAATTTCTCTTTATGAATAGGCTTTTTCTTTAGTTTTACTTTTAGGAGATCTCTATTTAATAACATAGCGCTCAGGTTACTAAGTACGAAATCGGGATGATTTATCCATTCTTTCATTGCGCATATAATATCGTAATCATCAAGTTTGGCAAAGGTTGCTAACGTCTTGGCATCAAAATTTTTAAGCTCAATTTTGTTATTTAAGAAATACTCTAAAGCGGTACTGGCATGTAATTCTCCCCCATTATCAATAATCTCTTTCGCACGTTTTAAAACCCTAATTAAGAGTTGTTCTGCTGCCACTCCGGTTTTATGAAGGTACACCTGCCAATACATTAATCTTCGCGCTACCAGAAACTTCTCTACAGAATAGATCCCTTTTTCCTCTACTACTAACTGATCGTTTACCACGTTAAGCATGGTTATAATACGCTCACTGTTAATATTTCCTTCAGGTACACCCGTATAAAAGCTATCTCTTTTAAGATAATCAAGCCTATCCATGTCTAATTGTCCGGAAATAAGCTGATTCATAAATTTACGGTGGTAACTCCCCTGAAAAATTTCAATGGCCAGCGTTAAACTTTGGTTAAAGTCTTTATTCATTTCCTCCATAAATAAGAGGGAAATACATTCGTGGGATACACCTTCTACAATACTGTGTTCCATTGCATGTGAAAAGGGACCATGTCCTATATCATGCATTAAAATAGCTATTTGAAGGGCCTCTTCCTCCTCTTCTGAAATGTTTATTCCCTTAAAACGAAGGATCTCTACAGCCTTTTGTATTAAGTGCAAACATCCTAGTGCATGGTGAAATCTTGTATGATGCGCTCCAGGATAAACTAAATATGACATGCCCATCTGTGAAATTCGGCGCAGTCTTTGAAAGTATTTATGTTCAATGATCTTAAATATCCTCTCATTCGGAATGGTAATAAAACCGTAAATTGGATCGTTAAATATTTTGAGTTTAGTTTTAATAGCCAATCTTAAAATTGTTTATAATTTACAACAAAGATACATATATGAATAATATCAAAATACTTTGGGCAGACGACGAGATAGATATGCTCAAACCACACATCATATTTTTAGAATCTAAAAATTACGAAGTTACTACTTGCAGGAGCGGGACCGAAGCTGTAGACAAAATAAAACAAGAGAATTTCGACATCGTTTTTCTAGATGAGAACATGCCAGGGCTCACCGGGCTAGAAACATTGAGCGAAATAAAAGAAATGCGCGCAGATGTACCGGTAGTGATGATCACTAAAAGTGAAGAAGAAACTATCATGGAAGAAGCTATAGGCTCGAAAATTGCCGATTATCTTATAAAACCGGTAAATCCCAATCAGATTCTTCTCTCAATAAAAAAGAATCTTGATCATTCCAGACTTATAACCGAGAAAACAACTTCCAACTATCAGCAGGAATTCAGAAAGATAGCCATGGATATGTCTTATGTAAACTCTTTTGAAGAGTGGGCAGAATTTTATCAGCGTCTGTTATATTGGGAAATGCAACTTGAAAATATTGAAGACAGTGGAATGTTTGAAATATTGGAATCACAGAAGTTAGAAGCAAATAACCAATTCTGTAAATTTATTGATAAAAATTACCCTGAATGGTTTAAAAAGAATGCCGATGCTCCTATAATGTCTCATACCCTATTCAAAACTAAGATAGCACCGGAAATAAGTAAGAATCAACCTACCCTACTCGTAGTGGTAGACAATTTAAGATATGATCAATGGAAAACATTTGAACCAATAATTAATAATTACTATAAGAAGGAAGAAGAATCAGCATTCTACAGTATTTTACCCACTGCCACTCAATATGCCAGAAACGCAATATTTTCTGGTTTAATGCCAAGCGAAATGGAAAAACTTTTTCCGGAGTACTGGTTAAATGATACCGATGAAGGTGGAAAAAACATGTTTGAAGCCGAATTTTTAAAATCGCAGTTAGATCGGCTTGGTCTAAACATAAAATATGAGTACCATAAAATATCTTCCTTAAAAGCTGGCAAAAAGTTGGTAGAGAATTTTAGGTCACAAAAAGAAAATGACCTAACAGTAGTGGTCTACAATTTTGTAGATATGCTTTCCCACTCTAAAACAGAAATGGAAGTAATAAAGGAATTGGCATCAAACGATAAATCTTATCGATCTCTAACTCAGAGTTGGTTTAAAAATTCTCCATTATTAGAAATTATTCAGCAAGCGCAACAAATGGGTTTCAAATTAATTTTAACTACAGATCATGGAACTATTAATGTAAAAACCCCATCTAAAGTTATTGGCGATAAAAACACCAGCTTGAATTTACGTTACAAAACCGGGAAGAGCCTTACTTATGAGGATAAAGATGTTTTAGCTGCTAAAGACCCCAAGGCTATTCACCTTCCTACCTTAAATATGAGCAGCTCGTTTATTTTTGCCAAAGGAGATATGTTCTTTGCCTACCCTAATAATTATAATTATTACGTGAACTATTTCAAGAATACCTATCAACATGGCGGGGTCTCTATGGAAGAGATGATCATCCCATTTTGTGTGTTACAGCCTAGATAATAATTAATTACGTATCTTTACAACGCCAATAATCCAAATTTAAATGACTTTAACTTACGAACTGTCAGAAATTGACAGTATTGCTACAGCGCTACTTAGTAAGGTTAAAAGTAAAACTTTACTATTTTATGGAGAGATGGGGGCAGGTAAAACAACCCTCATAAAAGCTATAGCAAAAGCTCTTGGAATACAAGATATAGCCTCCAGTCCTACTTTCTCCCTAGTTAACGAATACGAATCTGAACATGGTCCTGTATTTCACTTTGATTTTTATAGAATTGAAGATGAAAGTGAAGCTTTAGATATGGGAATTGAAGATTATTTGAATACAAATTCTTGGAAATTGATAGAATGGCCTCAAAAAATTTCAAAATTATTGGATTCTGAGGTTCAAAAACTGGAATTATCAGTCGTTGATAAGAACAAAAGAATGTTAAAAATTTGTTAAAAACGCAAGCAAAAAGTACATTTACCACTTTCAAGTTGGTGTAAGAAAAAAGTCACCTTATTTCAAAAATTGAAACGTATGAAATTATAATTTTGGTTTCACATCGAAAATTGTTGAATTTTAGCTTATTTTTGACAAGTATTTTTGTTGAAAATACAGGCTTTTTTTTGCTCTAAAAAGGGCGCAAAGGTACGGATAAGGTATTTACTTTTAGCATCTTATAATGTTATAGGTTTGTCTCAGACAATCAAACGAAACAAACAATATAAAACCTAACATTATGAAACTTAAAGCAATCTTATTCGCAGCAGCAATCTTTGGAGCAACTTTTTTTGTAACTTCAACTTCTGACAACGACAATCATAATGACCCAATTCAAAAACAAGCGATTGATAGATCAGCCATCAAAATACCTACTAACGGGTAGTATACTGGCTTTCTTAATAGCGTTTTCACCATATATATTCTATTTATATGAAATTTTCCCAGACGGTCCCGTTTGGGAAAATTCTTTTTTTACTTATGAAAGTCTATATTACCAAAGTGTAGCGGTGGCTGCTTGGACCTACCTTGGTAAGGTTACTCCTTTATTCCTATTATTGATTTGGTTCTTTACATGTAAACATTGGTGGTACCATGCTATTTTAGTACCCATTGTGATGTATACATACCAGATTTGCAGTACTGTCTATGAAGATGTCTATCATGTTGTTAATCCAATGGATACCAATCAACTTATATATCTTGCACCTTTTTTTATTGGAGTATTAGTTATTGTATATTTAGTACGAACACAAATTTTCGATAGAATATATGGGATAGACCTTAGTGAGTTAAATGAAACAGATATTTCGGTATTTTCAAAAATGTCTGCAAAAGATGAGGTGGAGATCAATGAATTCCGAAAAGACAATTTTGTTGTGCCAGATGAACCTCAAGAAAATTACTACCGTAAACTTTAATAATTAATTCCCGTTATATTTGCTGAAAATTGTTGTAATTTAAGTCTTTACTATCAACTCGGCATGATTAAACAAAATTCTCCCTTCACTAAAGAACAACTACTTCCTCAGGAAGAAACCCTCGAGATATACAGGAATAAAGGTGAGCTGTTCATTGGTATTCCTAAGGAAACTTCTTATCAGGAAAAAAGAGTTTGCCTTACTCCAGATGCGGTAGCCGCAATTACTGCTCACGGTCATCGGGTGATTATAGAAGCCGGGGCCGGAAAATGGGCTAGATTCAGCGATCAGGATTACTCGAATGCCGGAGCCGAAGTTACCAAGGACACAAAAAAGGTCTTTTCTTGTCCTACTATTCTAAAAATTGAGCCGCCATCTTTCGAGGAGTTGGAAATGATCAATCCTCAAACCATCCTTATTTCTGCCTTGCAGCTAAAAACTCAGTGTAAAGAATATTTTGAAAAGTTAGCAACAAAAAGAATTACGGCACTTGGGTTTGAATTCATAAGAGATGAAGATGGATCTTACCCTGCAGTTCATGCTCTTAGTGAAATAGCCGGCACCGCATCTATCCTCATTGCTTCAGAAATTATGAGCAATCATGCAGAAGGAAGTGGTCTTATGTTTGGAAATATTAGTGGTGTGCCTCCAATTGAAGTGGTAATACTTGGCGCAGGTACCGTGGGTGAATTTGCCGCGCGATCGGCTATTGGTTTGGGAGCAAATGTAAAAGTGTTCGATAGCAGTTTAACTAAATTAAGAAGTATACAAACAAATATTGGGCAAACATTATATACTTCTACCATTCAGCCTAAAAATTTAAGTAAAGCGCTGAAGCGTTGTGATGTTGTTATAGGTGCAGTGCGTGGAAAGAATCGTTCCCCTATACTGGTAACCGAACAGATGGTACAAAGCATGAAAAATGGGAGCATTATAATTGATGTGAGTATAGATATGGGTGGCTGTGTTGAAACCAGTGAAATTACCACTCATGATAAACCCATATTTACTAAACATGGAGTAATACATTACGGTGTACCTAATATACCCTCAAGATATGCTAAAACAGCCTCCGTCTCTATAAGTAATATTTTCACCCCTTACCTTTTGCATATTGCAGAGGAAGGTGGTTTAGAAAATACTTTGAGATTTGACAAGGGTTTGAGAAATGGATTGTATTTTTACCACGGTATATTAACTAACAAATCTATTGCTGACTGGTTTGACCTTTCTTACCGTGATATCAATTTGCTTATTTTCTAAAATTATATGAATTTATTTCAAAGAATTGGATACTTTTCCATGGGGCTTATTATGGGAATTGGAATTTTAATGTTCTTTCTAGGAGGAAAAAAAACTTCTTGTGATTATTCCCCGAATGCTCGCGTACTTAAAAATATCCGTATCAAGGAGCGTCATTTTTCACCAGATGCACTGCAATTTTTTACTTTTAATAAAATTGATACTTCTACTGTATCTACAATCTTAAAAGATGGAGATGTAGATTTTGGTGAAAGTGACACCAGATCCAATAAATGTAAAACCTATTATATTTCTGGGAATACTCCTTCTGGTGAAATTGAACTTGAAATTGAGAATTGTAAAGAAAAAGCCACTGTTCAAAAAGTGAAATTCATGGACTAATCTTTAACTTCTGAAATAATAAAAAGCCTTTGAATTAGTTCAAAGGCTTTTTATTATTTCTATATAATCTTCAATAAAATTAAAGAATTTGGGCTGCGTGTTCTTTAGTTTTCACCTTGCCAATTATATCTTCAATCATACCATTTTCATCAATTACAAAGGTCGTTCGGTGTATTCCATCATATTCCTTTCCCATAAATTTCTTTGGTCCCCAAACGCCATATGCATTAATTACGTCCTTCTCCTCATCGGCCAATAAAGAAAATGGCATATCATATTTATTCTTGAAATTTTGCTGTCTTTTCTCACTATCGGCACTTACCCCAAGTATTTCATAACCTTGTTCCTGAAATTTTCCCCAGTTATCTCTTAAATTACAAGCTTCAGCAGTACAACCTGGAGTACTAGCTTTAGGATAAAAAAAAAGAACTAACTTCTTGCCCTTAAAATCGGTGAGATTAATTATTTTTCCGTCTTGATCTTTTCCTGTAAATTGAGGAGCAGAATCTCCTATTTGCAATGATGTCATAATTAGCACATTTGTTTTGTAAAAGTAAGCATAATGAATAAAAAGCAAAAGGTACAGTTTGTTATTGATACGTTAAATGAAATATATCCCGAAGTACCTATTCCTCTGGATCATAAAGATCCTTATACGCTTTTGATAGCAGTATTGATGTCTGCACAAAGCACCGATGTTAAAGTCAATCAAATCACTCCACTTCTTTTTGAATTAGCTGATACTCCCTATAAAATGGTGAAATTATCTATTGAGGAAATAAGGGATATTATTAAACCTGTTGGCTTATCTCCCATGAAGTCTAAAGGAATTCATGGTTTATCTGAAATTCTTATTGAAAAATACAATGGGGAAGTACCACAAAGTTTTGAGGCCTTAGAGGCTTTACCCGCTGTTGGACATAAAACTGCCAGTGTTGTAATGTCTCAGGCATTTGGTGTCCCAGCTTTTCCTGTAGACACGCATATACATAGGCTAATGTATCGTTGGAACTTAACAAATGGAAAAAATGTAGCGCAAACCGAAAAAGATGCAAAACGTTTATTTCCAAAAGACCTATGGAACAAACTACACCTTCAAATAATTTTCTACGGTCGACAGTATTCCCCCGCTAGGGCTTGGAATCTAGATAAAGATATCATTACCGCTACTATAGGAAGAAAAAGTGTTATAGATTCATATTATAAGAAGAAATAGATTCCTCTTATAATTTATCAAGTACAAATAAATAAGACCCGTAGGCTAATAAACGGGTCTTATCAATTTAGTTCAGCACTGTGTCAAATTTCATTTTCTGATACTCTGTAATGCACAGTGCCTTAGAGTAACTTAAAAGAAACTGAATGGTCTCTTTTTTAGGGTTCATGTTCTTCAATTGCTCTTCTTTCGAAGGTTTAGTGTAAAGGTTCTTCATTATGGTCCACTTATTAAGTTGGTTTAAATGAAAAACGCAATTAGAACATTATTATTGCAGGTTTAATTTGTTAAAATCAAATTATGCTTTTCTATAATTTTACGCAGGTTGATTAAGGCATAGCGCATACGCCCTAAAGCCGTGTTAATGCTTACTCCCGTTCTCTCAGAGATTTCTTTAAAACTCATATCCTTATAGATACGCATTGTAAGCACTTCCAATTGGTCTTCAGGCAATTCCTTTATCAATTCCTGAACATCACATTCAATTTGATCTTTTATAAGTTGTCTCTCAATATCAAGATCTCCATCGCTTAAAACCGAAAAAATATTAAAATCCCCATTGTTCTCGAACATAGGCATTCTCTTATTTCTTCTGAAATGATCTATTACCAAATTATGAGCAATACGCATCACCCAAGGTAAAAATTTCCCCTCTTCATTATACTTACCTCTTTTTAGAGTATTAATTACTTTAATGAAAGTATCCTGAAAAACATCTTCAGCAATATCTTTATCAAATACTTTGGAATAAATAAAACTGTAAATACGGTGTTGGTGCCGGCTAATTAGAATAGAAAGAGAATTTTCGTTTCCCTGAATATAGGCTTTTACTAGTGAAGCATCAGTTGCCTTAGCATTTTCCATAATAGTTACTTTATTTCAGGTATTCAGAATACCCGGGGTTAGGTTTATTTTAAAACTTAAAAAGTAACTTTATGCAATAGGCAATAGATTTTTAGATTGTTCGTTGATGGCTCAAATATAGCAACATATTTTTAACAAAAACAAATATCAATCTTATTTTTTAACATACCTTACAGATATTCTTCACTTTTTACACTGATTGTTATTGAGTACCTTTGCATTCCGCATGAATAAAACAAATATATGTCTGCAGATATTTTAGATGTGAATCCGAAGGAAAACATCATAATTAAAGGTGCTAAACTTCACAATTTAAAGAATATAAACGTTGTAATTCCACGTAATAAATTAGTAGTTATTACGGGGCTGTCCGGCTCTGGGAAATCCAGCTTAGCCTTTGACACTTTATATGCTGAAGGCCAACGAAGATATGTGGAAAGTCTATCTTCTTATGCTAGACAGTTTCTTGGCAGACTTAATAAGCCAAAAGTTGATTATATAAAAGGAATTGCACCTGCAATTGCAATTGAGCAGAAAGTGAATTCTACTAATCCACGCTCTACGGTGGGTACAACTACAGAGATTTACGATTATCTGAAACTCCTTTTTGCAAGAATAGGAAGAACCTACTCCCCTATTTCCGGAGATGAAGTGAAAAAAGATACTGTTACAGACGTAATAAATTATATTAAATCCTTTCCTCAAGGTGAAAAAATGCTACTTCTTGCGCCAATTCTTGTTGAAGAAGGAAGAACTTTAGAGGAAAAACTTAAAGTCTTATTACAGCAGGGATACAGCAGGATAAAAGTAAAAGATAAGGTTATACGAATTGATGATGGAGAACTCGCAAAAATCAAACAAAAAGAGGTTTTTCTTGTGGTTGATAGAATCGTAACTAAAGATGATGAAGATTTCTATAACCGACTTGCAGATGCAACTCAAACAGCATTTTTTGAAGGAAAAGGAGAATTGTTCATTGAATCTCTATCAGATAATAAAGCAAGACATTTCAGCAATAAATTTGAATTGGATGGCATGAGTTTTTTAGAGCCGAATGTTCATTTATTTAGTTTCAATAATCCATACGGTGCTTGTCCAAAGTGTGAAGGTTATGGTGATGTAATTGGAATAGATGGAGATCTTGTTATTCCAAACACCGGACTTTCTATTTACGAAAATGCTATTTTTCCCTGGAGAGGAGACAGCATGAGCTGGTATAGAGATCAGTTAGTTAATAATTCACATAAATTCGATTTCCCTATACATAAACCTTATTTTGAGCTAACTGATGAACAGAAAGAACTTATATGGACAGGAAATCAGCATTTTGAAGGATTAAATGATTTCTTCGCTTTCTTAGAATCCAAAGCCTATAAAATTCAAAATAGGGTAATGTTATCTCGATATAGAGGTAAGACCAAATGCTCTGTTTGCAAAGGTAAAAGATTACGTCCCGAAACACATTATGTAAAGATTGGAGGAGCTAATATTACCGATCTTGTTGAAAAGCCCCTTGATAAGGTAAGAGATTTCTTCAAAAATCTTGAACTAAATGAATATGACGCTCAAATAGCAAAAAGGTTATTAGTAGAAATCAATAACCGCTTAGAATTCCTATCAAATGTAGGGCTCGATTATCTTACACTTAATAGAAAGTCTAATACCCTTTCTGGAGGAGAATCACAACGTATTAATCTGGCTACTTCACTAGGGAGTAGTTTAGTTGGATCGATGTATATTTTAGATGAACCCTCAATTGGGCTCCATCCTAGAGATACAAAGAAATTAATAACGGTTCTGGAGAAATTACGAGATTTAGGAAATACAGTAATTGTAGTAGAGCATGATGAAGATATCATGAAGGCTGCCGATGAAATAATAGACATTGGGCCCGAGGCCGGGACACATGGTGGAGAGGTAGTAGCAGCAGGGAATTACGATGAGATATTAAGATCCGATTCTTTGACCGCGAAATACTTGAACGATTCCATGAGAATTGAAGTTCCTAAGAAAAGAAGAACTTCAAAACAATTTGTAAAGATATTTGGAGCTAGAGAAAACAACTTAAAGAATATTGACGTAACATTTCCTTTAGGAGTATTTACTGCTGTTACGGGAGTTTCGGGAAGCGGAAAGAGTACGCTGGTTAAAAAAATAATGTATCCTGCATTGTTGAAGGAAATTGGCGGTTATGGAGAAAAAGCTGGACAATTCACTAAAATTGAAGGCAATTTTTCGAATACCACCTCTATAGAATTTGTAGACCAAAATCCAATTGGTCGCTCTTCCAGATCAAACCCTGTAACGTATATTAAGGCTTATGATGATATTAGAAACTTGTTTGCCAATCAAAAATTATCAGAAATAAGAGGTTTTAAAGCAAAACATTTTTCTTTTAACGTAGATGGGGGAAGATGCGAGACCTGTAAGGGAGAAGGAGAAGTTACCATCGAGATGCAATTTATGGCAGATGTTCATTTAGAATGTGAAACCTGCAGTGGTAAGCGCTTTAAAAAGGAAGTATTAGAAGTTACTTTCGCCGATAAGAATATAGACGATATTCTTAAAATGACTATTGAAGATGCCATAACTTTCTTTGATGAAAATGGAGAATCTAAAATTAAAAGAAAGCTAAAACCTCTTAAAGAAGTTGGATTAGGCTATGTTCAATTAGGCCAGAGTTCTTCTACCCTTTCTGGTGGAGAGGCACAGCGTATAAAGCTGGCTTCTTTTCTTGTTAAGGGAATCACTAAGGAAAAAGCACTTTTTATATTCGATGAACCTACAACCGGTTTGCACTTCCACGATATTCAGAAATTACTGAAATCCTTTAATGCTTTAATAGAAAAAGGACATTCGGTAATTGTAATAGAGCATAATATGGATCTTGTGAAATGTGCCGATCATGTTATAGACCTTGGACTTGACGGTGGAGAAAATGGAGGTTACCTTATTGCCACAGGAACTCCAGAAGAGGTTTCAAAAAATAATAAATCTTATACAGCTCCCTTTCTCGACGAGAAACTATAATTTTCATATAAAACTTAAATACTGGTTACCAACTAATTAAGCATGGATTTTGCTTTAAGTTGGTAACCTTTTTTTATGAGAGCCACTGATTATGGGTTATTGGCATGCAGTTTGTATAAGTCTAAGCAACTACCTCCAAGCAATAATTCAATATTAATTTTAAACCAGTGCCTTATGAAAAATATTACCTTAATACTAGCACTCTTATTAGTTGGATGGTCTGCTACAGCAGAAAATAACAAAGATTTTACTTACCCTTATAATAATTATGGTGAATCCTTCATCTTTATAGAAGGCGGGGTTGAATTTGCAGTTTATCCAAATGGTGAATTCGATTTCTACTATAATCCGCAATTTGAAAGAACTTCAATAGTAAATATATCCACCCCAGTAGTAAATATCAGTTACAACTCAGGTTATAACTATGATACTTATGTACAGTACGATGATTATGGTGCAGTAATTCAAATTGAAAATGTACCAATCTATTATGATTACTATGGAAGGATAATTCAGGCAGGAAACGTTGATATAGTTTATAACAATCATGGGAGCCTTGCACGTTTGGGAGGAATGCGTATCCAATATAACCAGTTCAATCAGCCTGTACGTTATGTAGGATATATCAACAGATATAATTCACATTATATATACAGACCATGGCATAAATATTATGTTAGACCACATGATTCTTACCGTGTGGTATATTATGAGCCTTACCGTACTTATTATGAACCAGTAAGATATAGTTATGTACAATACGTAAATGTTTATCACACAAATAACATTTATAAAACAAAAAAATTTTATAGACCCGGACAAAATGTTGTTAGCTATAATCATGGAAGAAGAACAACTTCAGCAAGGGAGATTACACCTGCTGTAAGATCTAATAGAAATGTTACTCATAGAACAAATGTAAATTCCTCATCAAAAAATGTTTCGAGCGGGAGAAGGTCTGTAAATGAAAGTTCAAATAGATCAAGTTCAAGACGGGAAGTTGCAAACACCAATAAACATGAAAACGCCGTAAGGAGCCAGAATAATAGAGGAAGAACAACAAGTTCAGACTCTAATACTAAATCGGTTTCAAGATCAGTTTCAACCCGAACCTCTGTTCCATCTAGGGTTGATACAGGGAGTACAAGAAGTGTAGTAAAAAAAGACAGAAATACCTCTGCACGATCTTCTCGAGCTAGCAGGAATTCAAATTCTAAAGTTCAGGATACCAATAGATCGAGAGAAACACAGGTGAGATCGGCAAACACTTCAACAAATTCAAATTCCAGAAATTCTTCTACTTCATCCAGAGGAAGAAGTTCCAGAGGAAATTAAAATAAGGCATAATAATTGAATTTAAACTTTTGGTTGGTTAGTTAGAAGCCCCCATAACATTGTAAAAAATGTGTGGGGGTTTTCATTTCCTATAACCATTTTTGAAGATATTTTTCGATTAAGTGGTTTACATCTTCTGAAAACCTGAATCGAACTGCAATCAGCAAATATATACTGCTACATAAAATTGATTTCAATATTATATTGATAATTGGATGAAAAGGAAATTCCCAAACATAAAATCCAATGGTTAATGCCGCAGAGAATAACAAAATATACAGGGTTTTTAGTGTAAAAGGCTGAATATGAAATTTATTAAGCACTATCAAAATCTTTGTTGCATTGTAAACACCAAAAGCCAGAAAACTCGCTATTGCTGCACCCACTATTCCGTATAATGGTATTAAAAGTAAATTAAATCCGAAAGCAACAAGAGATAGCGCTACCCCAAAAATCAGTACTAACCTGTAATAATCAGAATTAAATAATATGCTATTGTTATTACCCAGCATATTATCGAACAATTTCACTAACGAAATCAGCAATACAATCATCGGACTTATTTGATACTCCTCTGGCATAAGCACATATAATTGCTGAATATTGATAATGATTAGAATAAAAATCAAAGCACTGATTACGAGTAAACTTAAAGAACTTCTTTTATAAAGATCGGCCATACCCAACTTATCTTTTGCATTTAACAAACTCGCGGTAAGAGGATGAATAATTTGATGCATTGCCTTCTGCGGAACAGATATAACAGTGGCTATATATACTGCAATTCCATAAATAGCCACATTTTCGATTGGTAAATAATGTTCTATCATTACCTTATCTAAGTCTAATAAAATAGTTGCGACTGAGCCCGCAATCAATATTAGTGCTGAATATTTAAATACCGAATTCAAATTATCAGGCATTAAAAAACTGAATTTGGGTCTATATAATGAAAAGGCATAAATTTGCATGGTTATAGCCCTAAACACAAATATTACCGCAATAGCATATATAAATGTGTGAACATCAATCCATTTTAGATATACGGCAAACAAGAGTATTGTTACACAAATTCGGTGAAAAACCTCTTTCATAAAATTTCCATAAACGGTTTGGAGGTGGATTTTAGACCAAGCAAAAAATACTTCAAAATAAGTTGTAGCAAATGCAATTACGAATATGAGCCATACATATGGTTTTACAAGTTCGTTGCCTTCATCGAAATATTGCAGAATAAAATCATAACTAAAGAGACCAATAATTCCTAATAGAATAGAAACCCCTACCGGAAGTACAACTATTAGATTTAACAATTTATCCTTTTCGGAATCAGTTTTATAGGAAGAATAGAATTTAACTAGCGTATTATGAACACCAAAAGCCATTAATGGCCATACTAAATTTGCTGCAGAGAGCAAAAAACTAACCAGACCATAATATTCCTTTTCTAAAAAATAAGTGAACAAAAAGAGTGTATTGATTGCTCCTATACCAAACCCAAAATAGGTGGTCACCATATTTTTGAAAGACTGATTTAGAATTACCCCCATTTTAAATGTTCTTAATTAAGTTAGCGAGCTTCCCCGTAAGCATTTTTCTGCTGTATTCTTCGATATTCTTAGATGAAGACCTTAGCTCTTTATCCTGATACAAATTAAAGTAGGTGAGTATTTGTGATTTAAGTTGTTGTGTATCTTGATAAGAGTAATATTTTCCGCTATTGGTATGCTCCAATATCCTTATAACATCCCATTGCTCTGGTCCTATCGCCAAAATTGGACGTTTTGCAGCCAAATATTCGAAGATCTTTCCCGGAATAATACCTCTAGTTTCTATACTATCAATTTCAATTAACAATAATACTTGGGACTGGCGTTGAATTTTCAATGCCTCCTGGTGAGTAACATAGGCAACCACTTCTAAATTATTTTGCAAACCAAATGAATTAATGGTCTCTAAGACTTCTTTGCTTACCGCCCCAACCAGTTTAAGCTTAAATTTTTTAGCAAATAATTCATTTTCGGAAATTAATTGAGATAAGACCTCCCATAAATTATAGGGATTTCGGCCAGATAACAAAGAACCAATATGGGCAAGTGTAAAATTAGCATCGGGAACTACCTCCTTAATTAAAGTTTCATCGTACCCATTTGTAATTACAGTGATGGGTTTAGATGTTTTTTCCCGAAATTCAGCTTTAGTTGTATAACTGGTAGTGATAATAGTATCAGCAGTATTTAAAACCTTATGCTCAAAATTTAAATGTTTTCTTTTTGAAGCTGAAGAAAGTTTCAATTTTTTATGATAGCCTATTTGTGTCCATGGATCTCTAAAATCTGCTATCCAAGTAATAGGCAAATTAGACTTTATTTTTAAGCCTATAAGATGTAAACTATGCGGTGGTCCAGTTGTAATCACCGTTTTTATATCATTTTCTGAAATGTATTTTGAAAGATATTTTACAGATGGTTTTATCCAAAACTTTCGTGCATCAGGTATAAAAAAGTTACCTCGAATGTATAAAAACAACTTTTGAAGTGTTGTTTGTTTCTTAGTTTCAGGAATAATCCCAGAACTAATGTTTGAAGTATCTTTTTTTGAAAATACTTGTGCCAGTTGATAAGGCTCGAAGATCTTTTTCTTCAATATGCTTATCCCTTCCGGGATCTCATCCTGCAAAGATTCATCTATTAAGGGATATTCGGGATTCTCTGGTATGTAAACAATTGGTTCTACATTATAAGCCTTCAAATACTTTACGAACTTTAACCAGCGCTGTACCCCCGGACCCCCAGCGGGTGGCCAATAATAAGTTATAATAAGTACCTTTTCCATAAAAGTTTTGAAGATCAGATCAGCTATTCCTTTTTGTTTTTAAAGGTAAAGAATAATCCTCCCAAAAGTAAAAGGCCTAATATAATTGAACTTGCTAAAGCTATATTACTACCGGTTTTTATTACTTGCGGCTCAAATTCAAAAGTAATGGTATGAGCTCCTTTAGGAACAAGCATTGACCTTAAAACATAATTTGCTCTAAAATGTGGAACGGCATTTCCATCGACGTAAGCATTCCAGCCATCCTTATAATACATTTCTGAAAATACCGCTAGTTGATCTTGAGTACTATTAGTTCTATAAACCAACCTATTTGGCTGTTGTTCTATTAACTTAATTGTTGTGGTATCTGTCTGAATGCTTGTGGGCATTAGTTTTTTATATTCAGAATTTAAAATTGCGACCTTTGACAGATCTGTTTCCCCCAGGCTCGTTATTTCTTCATCTGCATTTGAAACATATTTTATTGAATTAACAAACCAGGCATTTCCATATGTTTCAGGATTCTGTTGAGCAATTACACCATCTTTTGTAGGAACGATGAAGTATTTTACATTCAACATATTCAGAATGTCCATATTATTCTTAGATATATAGAAATCGTAAAGATCTTGCATTCTCCCCGGCTTTGCAGCATGATACCCCCCTATCGAGTTATGAAAATAAGAAGTCTTCCCGGTATTAAAAGGGTTTTCGACAAGATCGAAGACTCTATAGTGCCCTTTATCCTGAAGTATTTGAGCATCTGCTGAAGACTGTTGAAATGGTTGATTCATTTGTCTTGCAGAAACAAAATCATCTGAATTCACATACCTTTTATCCACGCCTACCAGATCAACTAAAATTAGTATCACAAAACCTCCAATTATTAAATTCTTCGAGGCTTTTTCTTTTAAATATAACCAGATTAATCCTGCAGAAAGAAGCACAAATATCAAAGATCTTATGGCATCTGCAGAAAATATAGATTTCCTATCATTTTTTAAGGCTCGCACAAATTCGGCTCCCATTTGCTGAAGATAAGTTCCATCATTTGCCCCACTAAAATCGAACAATGTTGACTTCAGCAATAAAAAGAATAAAGCTACCCCCCCACTAATAATTGTAGCCCATTTTAGGGCATGTTCTTTTTCTTTCTTCTTTTCAAAATCATGGAATACCCTATATAAACCAAAAACAGCTAAAATTGGAATACACAGCTCGATAATAACCTGAATAGATGAAACCGCTCTGAATTTATTATATAGAGGAACAAAATCGATAAAGAATTGAGTAAGAAATGCGAAATTCTTTCCCCAAGATAAGAATAAAGCCAATAACGCTCCACCAACTATCCACCATTTCAATCTGCCTTTTACAAGAAAAAGAGCCAGGACGAATAAAAATAATACTGTTGCGCCAAGGTATGCTGGAGCACCTACAAATGGCTGATCACCCCAATACATGGGAGCGTTTTGTGCAAAATCTAGTGCCTGAGAAGGAGATGCGCCCATCTTTATTAGCTGCGCATACATTTCAGAATCTTTATCAAGCTTTTCCGAATTTGAGCCTCCCATGAACCTTGGGATAAAAAGATTAAATGACTCTAATTTCCCATAACTGTATTCGGTAATATAATCGTAATTCAATCCGCTATCCGTTTTAGTTTTACCATCGGGACCAATACCTAATCCAGTATCACCTCTTGTACTAAATGCGGTATATTCCTGGGTAGCCATTAAGTTTGTAGCATTGGCACCAATGGCCAGAACCACAGCCAACACCATAACTCCTAACGCCTTAAAATAATTTGGTAATTGCTTATGTTTATAGGCTTCAATTAAATAAACAATTCCCAAAACAATTACTAAAAGTAATAAGTAATATGTCATTTGAAAGTGATTTGCTCCTATTTCTAAAGCCATTGCAATAGCTAACAACAGGAAACCACCAATATATTTACTTCGGAAACAAAGCAAAATTCCTGCAAGCACCATTGGCATATAAGCTATGGCATGAGCCTTTGCGTTATGCCCCACCCCTAAAATAATAATGAGATAGGTAGAAAAACCAAATGCTAATGCACCCAGAAACGCTAACTTATAATCGAGTTTTAATACCAGTAATAGTATATAAAAACCTATAAAATAGATGAATAGGTAATCTGCAGGGCGAGGGAGAAATCTTAAAACAGAATCGATCTTTTTAATATAATTATGAGGATAATGTGCACCAAGCTGGTACGTTGGCATCCCTCCAAAGGCAGCATCCGTCCAATACGGTTCTTCTCCAGTAGCTGCTCTAAAATCATTTTGTTGTTTAGACATTCCTATATACTGCACTATATCACTTTGAAATATTTCCTTTCCCTGAAGTACGGGGCTGAAATATGCTAGTGAAATAACTACAAAACCTAAAACAACTAAAACATGCGGAAGAATACCTTTAAAAGACCTAATCATTATGAAGTATTTATTAGGCCCGAAAATTAATCAATTTCTTCGTAATCGATATACTCGCCAACATTTTTGTTGGATTTCTTCTTTCCTTTTTCCTTTTTATCAATAACAACATCGCCCTCTTTTTTAGTAGAACTTTGGGCTTGTGTAAATTGCTGTTGGAATTTACTTCCTATTTTCTTTAAAAAGTATTTCAGAATAAGAGGTCCGAACCATTTAATGAAGATCTTAAATGCAAAATAGATCAACATTATGATTAAAACAGTTTTCAGAATACCTTCAAATGAAGCTTCGTTCATCTTTTTATTTTTGGCAAAATTACTATTATACCGAGACAAAATTGGTATATATGCCCTAAAAAATTAATAAAATCCCATATATTTGATCGCAATAAACAGGCGAAATATGCAACACTCCACTTCCAAAGCCGTATTACTTCTACTGGTATTTTTCGTGAATTTTAGTATTTATGCTCAATACACAGAAACCATCAATTCCAACAGACCTGGTAGTTCTCAGGGGGCTTTTTCGGTAGGAACCGGTGTGCTTCAAGTTGAGGCCGGAGGATACTTAGGAAACGATCAACACAATTTGTTAGTTACAGATACCGATATTCTTGGAGCAGATTATGCTTTGAGGTACGGCTTATTTTTTGAAGCTTTAGAGGTAAGTCTAATTGGTAGTTTTCAAAATGAATCAACTACTCTAAAAGTTGGTGGCAATGAAGAAGAATTCAAAAGAAGCAATTTCAAGACTAATACTTTAGGGATAAAATATCTGATTTTTGATCCTTCTCGCAGTATTGAACCAGATAAACCAAATTTATATAGTTGGAAAGCAAATCAACAGTTCAAGTGGAAGAGTTTAATTCCTGCTGTTGCGGTATATGCGGGGGCTAATTTTTCATTTGGTGACAACCCGTATTTATATGAAGGAGAAAATAAATTGAGTCCTAAAATTGTAGTTTCCACTCAAAATAACTGGATTGGCAGCTATGTATTGGTAATGAATTTTATTGCCGATAAATTAACTGAAGATTCTCCTACTTTCGCGGGAATTGTAACTCTTACACATGCATTTACACCTAAAGTTGCAGGTTTCATTGAATATCAAGGACTTATAAGCGATATCTATGCCGATGATATAGCTAGAATTGGAGGAGCTTATTTATTTACAGATGACTTTCAAGTAGACCTGTCTGGATTAATCAATTTTAAAAATACTCCTTCCAGATGGCAGGTGGCTGCCGGCATTTCTTACAGATTTGATATGCATACAAAAGATGAATATATAGATGACTCTTTTGAAGGTGATCGCAGAAGGAAAAGATCTGAAGAACAGCAAGGGAACACAGAAGAACCGGAAACCGAATAATAATTTACCTGATACCATAAAAAAAATCCGCTACAAGTAGCGGATTTTTTTATTTATAAACTTTTGGATATTACTATTCTTCTGCTGAAGCAGTAACCGCCTCAGAAAGTCTTTTATAAGTTCCATTCTCTAATCGTTCTCTAATTGCAGAGAAAGCTTCTAAGGTAAGTTCTACATCTTCTAAGGTGTGCGTAGCAGTAGGAATCATTCTAAGTAATATAAGACCTTTAGGAATTACCGGATACACAACTATTGAACAAAAGATTCCATGATTCTCTCTAAGATCTTTCACCAAAGCCATTGCCTCAGGAATACTACCTTTAAGATAAACTGGAGTTACACAACTTTGTGTAGTTCCAATGTCGAAACCTCGTGATTTTAATCCATTTTGCAAAGCATTCACATTCTCCCATAACTTAGCTTTAAGTTCTGGCATGGTTTTCAACATCTCTAAACGCTTACGGGCACCAATTACCAATTGCATCTGTAAAGATTTGGCGAACATTTGCGAACGCAGATTATATTTTAAATAATCCATGATCTCTTTATCCCCAGCAATAAAAGCACCTGTACTGGCCATAGATTTGGCAAAGGTTGCAAAGTACACATCTATATCGTCTTGAACTCCTTGTTCTTCTCCTGCTCCTGCTCCTGTAGCCCCTAAGGTTCCAAAACCATGAGCATCATCTACAAACAATCTGAAGTTATATTTCTCCTTTAAAGCAACTATTTCCTTTAATTTACCTTGCTCTCCACGCATTCCGAACACACCCTCAGAGATCAATAATATACCTCCACCGGTTTGTTCTGCAATTTTAGTAGCACGCTGCAGGTTCTTCTCGATACTTTCCATATCGTTGTGCTTATATGTAAATCGCTGCCCCAAATGCAATCGAACACCGTCAATAATACAGGCATGTGCATCTACATCATATACAATAACATCAGCCTTAGAAACCAAAGCATCAATAGTAGAAACCATTCCCTGGTATCCAAAATTCAATAAATATGCTGCTTCCTTACTTACAAACTCAGCGAGCTCTTCTTGCAACTTTTCATGCATATCGGTATGCCCGCTCATCATTCTAGCCCCCATTGGGTAAGCAGACCCATACTCGGCTGCCGCTTCAGCATCTACTTTGCGAACTTCAGGGTGATTAGCCATTCCCAGGTAATCATTTATACTCCAGGTAATAACTTCTTTCCCTCTAAACTTCATTCGGTTAGAAATTGGCCCTTCCAGTTTAGGGAACACAAAATATCCTTCTGCCTGTTCAGCCCATTTTCCTAAAGGACCCTTGTCCTTATATATTTTATCAAATAAATCTCTCATAGATCTTTTATTTACGAGCTGCAAAAGTAGTTAAATACAACTCAATTTTACAATAATAATATTTAATGCCCGCATTATGTAAAATAAAAGCATCCTTTCAAAAGGATGCTTTTAAATATTAAATGTTATTAAAGGAGCATCTCTTACTTTATAAACTCAATACTTTGTGCAGCTGCTGCGTTCTTAGTGTCGAAAAATCCTTGTTCTGTCATCCAGTCGTCACTAAAAACTTTACTCATATATCGTGATCCGTGGTCAGGAAATATAACCACAACCTTACTATTCTTATCAAACTCGCCTTGTTCACTAAGTTGCTTTATTCCTTGCATAGCGGCACCACTAGTGTAACCAACAAAAAGCCCTTCGGTTTTTGCTAACTCACGCGCGGTATGCGCACTTTCTTCATCTGTAACTTTTATGAATTTATCTATTGCATCAAAATCGGTAGCAGTAGGAATGAGATTCTTACCTAAACCTTCAATTCTATATGGATATATCTCTTCAGAATCAAATTCGCGAGTTTCGTGATATTTCTTAAGCACAGAACCAAAAGCGTCTATTCCAATAACTTTTATATCTGGATTTTGATCTTTCAAATATCTGGCAGTTCCAGAAATAGTCCCTCCAGTACCACTGCAGGCTACCAAGTGAGTGATTTTTCCCTCTGTTTGATTCCAAATTTCCGGCCCTGTAGAATTGTAATGAGCATCCATATTAAGCTCATTAAAATATTGATTGATGTATACTGAACCTTTTCTTTCCTCGTGTAATCTTTTAGCTACCTGGTAATAAGATCTCGGATCGTCTGCCGAAACATGCGCCGGACAAACATATACCTTTGCCCCCATAGTTTTCAGCATATCGATCTTATCTTTTGAAGATTTTGAACTAACTGCTAAAATACATTCGTAGCCCTTTATTATACTCACCATTGCAATACTATAACCTGTATTTCCCGATGTAGTTTCAACAATAGTGTCTCCCGGTTTTAGAATCCCTTTTCTTTCCGCTTCTTCTATAATGTATAAAGCGATACGGTCTTTAGTAGAATGACCGGGGTTAAAAGCTTCGACTTTTGCGAAAAAATTACCTTCAAAATTTTTTGTGATGGAGTTTAAATGTATTAAAGGTGTATTCCCTATTAATTGTAATACATTATCATAAACTTTAATCTCTTCTCTCATAAATGAAGTTCTTTTGCAGAATTTGTATTTTTATAAAACAGCGCAATAAAAAAGTACCGTCTTAGTTATAAAAACCGGACAAATTTAAGCGAAATTTTTTAATTATTCATCAATTCCTTCCATGTCTAACAAAAACGCGTACTCTTCTGCTACCTCTTTCAAGGCTTCAAACCTTCCTGAAGCTCCTCCGTGCCCCGCATCCATATTTGTGTGCAGCAATAAAATATTGTCATCTGTTTTAAGCTCTCTTAGCTTAGCAACCCATTTTGCCGGTTCCCAATATTGTACCTGAGAATCATGAAGCCCTGTAGTTACCAGCATATTAGGGTATTCATGTTTACCAACATTATCGTACGGGGAATAAGAAAGCATGTAGCTATAGTACTCAAGGTCGTTAGGATTCCCCCATTCATCATATTCTCCTGTAGTTAAGGGAATACTGTCGTCTAACATAGTTGTAACAACATCTACAAAAGGAACTGCCGCTACCACTCCATTATAAAGTTCTGGCGCCATATTAACCACGGCTCCCATTAATAATCCTCCGGCCGAACCTCCCATAGCATAAAGATGCTGTGATGAAGTGTATTTTTGATCTATTAGATACCGGGATACATCTATAAAATCGGTAAATGTATTCATTTTCTTTAATAGTTTTCCATCCTCATACCATTGTCTGCCAAGATACTCCCCACCTCTAATATGGGCAATTGCATAGATAAACCCTCTGTCCAACAAACTAAGTCGAGCGGTAGAAAAATAAGGATCTATAGTAGAACCATACGAACCGTATGCGTACTGAAGTACAGGGTTACCTCCATTTCTCTCAATATCTTTTCTATAAATTAAGGAAACTGGAATTTTAGTTCCATCTGCAGCCGGCGCCCAGATTCGTTCAGTTGTATAGTTATCTTTATTAAATTTTCCACCCAATACTTCCTGCTCCTTAAGAACTACTTTCTCCTTAGTGGTCATATTAAAATCCACTACAGAGGTTGGAGTATTCATAGAATTATACGTGTATCTTAAGATATCGGTATCAAAATCGGGGTTAATACTAGTGTAGGCGGTATAAGTTTCATTATCAAATGGTAAATAATAGCTTTCCTGAGTATCCCATTTAGTGATTTTAATTTTATTTAGACCATTGTTACGTTCACTCACCACAAGGAACTTTTCGAAAATATCAATATCTTCCAATAAGTAATCATCTCTATGAGGGATTACTTCCACCCAATTCTCCATTCCGGTTTTATCTACCGGACATTTCATCAATTTGAAATTTGTGGCTTTGTCTTTATTAGTAAGAATATAAAATTGATCTTCATAATGACTTATTCCATATTCTAAACCTCTTTGGCGTTCTTGAAATATTTTGAACTCTCCTTCAGGAGTATTGGCGTCTAAAACCCTGTATTCACTAGTAAGGGTACTATGTGAACCTATTATTAAATACTTGCGTGACTTCGATTTATACACATAAGTATTATAAGTTTCATCTTTTTCTTCAAACACTAATACATCTTCACTGGGGTCTGTACCAAGTATATGCTTAAATATTTGATTGGACCTGAGTGTTTGTTCATCCTTTTTAGTATAAAAAAGCGTTTTATTATCATTCGCCCAAGTAGATCCTCCCGTAGTTGTTTCAATTTTTTCAGGTAGAATTTCACCTGTTACCAAGTTTTTTATCTGGATAGTATATTTTCTTCGGCTTAGCGTATCCACGCCAAAAGCAACCAATTTATTATCCATACTTACATTCAAACCTCCAAGACTATAGTATTCAAAGCCTTCAGCCATCTCATTAACATTGAAGAGAATTTCCTCCGGGGCATCAAGTGATTCCTTTTTACGAGAATAAATAGGATAATCTTTACCCTTTTCAAATCGGGTCAAATACCAATATCCGTTTAATTTATAAGGCACAGATTCATCATCCTCCTTTATACGACCTTTCATTTCCTCAAAGAGTTTTTCCTGAAACTCTTTAGTATGAGAAGTCATTTGCTCGTTATATAAATTTTCACTTTCCAGATAGGAAATCACTTTTGGATCTTCCCTGTCATTCATCCAGTAGTAATTATCTACCCTCGGCATATTGTGAGCTACTAATTCTTTTGCAATCTTCTCTGCTTTTGGGGATGTAATATCTTTTTTCAATTCGGTTTTATTTTGAGCGGTCACAAAGGTAAAACTTCCCATCAAAATAAATAATAGTGTTTTCATAATAACAGCTTTGGTAATGTAATTTAGTAATTTTGTAATCAATTAATTTTAAAAACTACTATTATGTTTGGAGATATGATGGGAATGATGGGGAAACTCAAAGAAACCCAACAGAAGGTGGAAGCCACCAAAGAACGAATGAAAACCGTTCTAATTGATGAGCAGTCTACAGATGGATTATTAAAAATAACGATAACAGCTGCCAGAGAAATCAAGAATATATCTATTGCCGACGAGTTATTAGAAGATAAAGAGCAATTAGAAGATTATTTGGTATTAACGCTAAACAAAGCGATTAAAAGAGCTACTGATGTGAATGAGGCTGAATTAGCTGCAGTAGCTAAAGATGGGATGCCTGATATCCCTGGATTAGACATGTTCAAATAATTAAAGATTCTATTGTATTAAAAAAAGCCCCGATATAGACATCAGGGCTTTTTCTTTTTTATAAACTTAAAGTTTACAGAGTGATCGTTTTAAGCACTTCTAAGAATTTCTGATGCATTTCTTCGGGATAATCCAGATGCGTCACTATTCGTAATTTTCCTTGCCCCATATTACTTATACGAATATTTTCCTTTTGAAGCGATTTCATAAAATCAGCTTCCTGAGAAACATCTTTTAAATAAAATATAATGATGTTGGTTTCAATAGTTTCTACAGTAGCAATATAAGATTGAGCACTTAGTACTGCTCCAATCTCTTTAGCTCTTTTATGATCATCATCCAATCTGTGAATGTTATTATCTAAAGCATAAATTCCTGCGGCAGCCATAAAACCAACTTGCCGCATTCCGCCTCCTAACACCTTTCTTACCCGAATAGCATTTTTCATAATATCTTTATTCCCCAATAATACAGACCCCATAGGAGTTCCTAAACCTTTTGATAAACATACAGATATTGTATCAAATAATTTTCCATACTCTTTTGGTGATTCCCCCTTTGCCTGCAACGCATTAAAAAGACGGGCACCATCTAAGTGTAGCCCCAAATTATGAGTGTTACAAACCTTGCGAATCTTTTTAATTTCTTCTAGATCATAACAAGCCCCTCCCCCTTTATTGGTAGTGTTTTCCAAACAAACTAAGCTAGTTAAAGGGCTATGGTAAAAATCTGGCGGATTAATATTCTCTTCTACTTGAGCAGCAGTAATCATCCCTCTGTCTCCATCTACTAATTTACATGAAACACCACTGTTAAAAGAAACTCCTCCCCCTTCATAATTGTATACATGTGCCCATTTATCGCAAATTAACTGCTCTGCAGGCTGAGTATGTAATTTTATCGCAGCCTGATTTGCCATGCTACCTGTTGGAAAGAACAAAGCTTGATCCATCCCAAACATTTTAGCCAGTTTTTCTTCAAGTTCATTCACCGTTGGGTCCTCTTTGTAAACATCATCCCCTACTTTAGCTGTCATTATAGCCTGTAGCATTCCTTTGGTAGGTCTTGTAACGGTATCACTTCTTAAATCTATTTCTTCCATATAATTATATCAATTTCTATAAAATTAAAGCCTTAGTCTCCTTTCAATCTCAATTAGGGGCTGCCATTTCCGGCTGCTTGTATTAAAATTAAATAGTGCTTAAAACTATAAAATAAATGCAAAATAGTTTTGGGTACAGGGGTTTAATTCTATTTTTACACTAAAAATAACACATATGATCACTTCAGAACATATAAAAGATCTTAGAGATCGCCTGGTAGCGTTAAGGAGGTATCTTTGACGTTGATGCCAAACAAATAGAAATTACCAATTTAGAAGAAAAGACCTATGCTCCCGACTTTTGGAACAATCCAAAAGAGGCAGAAATTTTAATGCGTGAACTTAACACTGAAAAAAAATGGGTGAACGATTATTTACAAGGGGAAACTCTTGTAGATGACCTAGAAGTAATATTTGAATTCTTCAAAGAAAAAGAAGCTACCTCAGAAGATGTCGCAACTCGGTTTGATAAGGCTTTAAAGCTTATAGAAGATCTTGAATTCAAAAACATGCTTTCTGATGAAGGAGATAGTCTAAGTGCCGTCTTACAAATTACAGCCGGTGCAGGGGGAACAGAAAGTTGCGATTGGGCAGAAATGTTAATGCGCATGTATCTTAGATGGGCGGAAGCAAAAGGATTTAAAGTTAAGGAACTTAATTATCAGGCAGGAGAAGTTGCAGGAATAAAGACCGTTACTTTAGAAATTGAAGGAGAATATGCCTTTGGCTGGTTAAAAGGCGAAAACGGAGTACACCGCTTGGTTCGCATCTCTCCTTTCGACAGTAATGCTAAACGTCATACTTCATTCGCTTCAGTTTATGTATATCCTCTTGCAGACGATACCATAGAAATAGAGATCAATCCGGCCGATATCTCCTGGGAAACTATGAGATCATCAGGAGCGGGAGGACAGAACGTAAACAAAGTGGAAACCGCCGTACGATTAAAACATGCTCCCACAGGAATTGTTATAGAAAACTCGGAGACCCGATCTCAATTAGATAACAAGACCAAAGCAATGCAGTTGCTTAAAAGTCAGTTATACGAAATTGAACTTCAAAAGCAACAGGCACAGCGTAGGGAGATTGAAGACTCTAAAATGAAGATTGAATGGGGATCGCAAATACGCAATTATGTATTACATCCTTATAAATTGATAAAAGATGTTAGAACTGCTGAAGAAACTGGAAACGTAGAAGCAGTAATGGATGGTGAAATTGATCAGTTTTTAAAGGCTTATTTAATGATGATGGGACAACGGCACGAAGATTGAATTAACTCTGGCTAAATGTTTAAAAAATAAAATTAATTGTTTATTTTAAAGCAACGATAGAAACCATGATAACTATATACCATAATCCTAGATGTAGCAAATCCAGAGAAGGCTTGGAAAAATTAAAAGCCTTTGGAAAGGAATATAAGATTCGGGAATATTTAAAAGAGGAATTATCTAAAAAAGAATTGACCCAGTTAATTAAGAAGCTTAATATAAATCCCGAAGCGCTCATACGAAAGAATGAAAAAGTATGGAAAGAGAATTATAAAGGCAGAGACTTAAATGACGATGAATTGATAAATGCAATGCTTGGAAACCCTAAACTTATAGAAAGGCCTATTATAGAAAGTAAAGAAATGGCTGTGATAGGTAGACCGGTGTCAAATATCGATCAGGTATTATAGCTATAGTTAACAAAATAAAAAATAAGATTCATGAAACTTCGAAACAGATTCATGCTTTTAGGTTTAACCGCCGCAGTTACCGGAGGATTTGTTATCTCTCAGATCTACATGCATGAAAAAAATAGAAAAGAACTTAGAGAAATTGCGCAGGAACTAGCTGCCAATTGGAGAATTAAATTAGGCCTGACTAAAGCACAGTGTACCTTATTAGAAGATATTTTAATAGAATATACCATTCGTAAAAATGAGGTTATTAACTCTGAGCTTACCGAGAGTCGAAAAATTAGCAGACTACAAGAAATTCAAAAACACGAGCATAATAGATTACGCAAAATATTTACAGAAGCTCAGTTCAACGAATATGTTGGAATAAACAAAAAAATTCCTAACGAGATTATGGATTCATAATCAGATAATTATTCAATTTAAATGTAATGGTTTAAACTTTTTAACGTTCTTTTAACGTTGGGAGTTTAAACCATTCTTTTTTTGTGTGGTCTAACTGTAAAAAGTTACTATGACCACCAAAAAATTACTTTCCATCAGCATCCTGCTGATTTTTATTTTTTCATTTTCACAATATTCCCATGCGCAATCTAAAAATTTCACCATTTCCGGTAAAGTTGTAGATGATGCACTGAATGTTCCCTTAGAATATGCCACCATTTCTATTACCAGAGCCGATGACCCTTCTTTTTTAGATGGAGGCGTTACAGACATCAATGGTGATTTTGCTATTCCGGTTCCGCCGGGAACATATTCTATAAAGGTTGAATTTATTTCTTATGAGACCAAAACCTTTAGAAATAAGGAAGTAAACTCCGATCTTAATCTAGGAACAATTAAACTCGGAATTAGTTCAGCAAATTTGGATGAAGTAGTAGTAACCGCCGAAACTACGCAGGTAGAAGTACGACTTGATAAGAAAATATATAATATAGGAAAAGACCTTACAACTGCTGGGGGTACTGTAAGTGATGCTTTAAACAATGTGCCTTCTGTATCTGTTGATGTTGAAGGTGGTATAAGTTTAAGAGGGAATGAGAATGTACGAATTCTTATAAATGGCAAACCATCAGCCATGGCTGGTTTTGGATCTACTGATGTACTAGGTCAATTACCTGCAAATGCTATTGAGCGGGTAGAGGTTATCACGTCTCCTTCCGCAAGATATGATGCTGAAGGAACTGCAGGGATACTGAATATCATTCTTAGAAAGGAAAAAACTTTAGGATTCAATGGGTCTTTAACTACCAACATTGGAGATCCTGCAGATTATGGAGTGACTGCAAATGCTAACTGGAGAACACAGAAATTCAACCTTTTTAACACTACCGGTTTTAATTACAGCAATGCTCCCGGAAATGCGAATTTTGATACACGTTATTTTGATGGTACCTATGATAGGGTTATTGAAGATAGAAAATACGACCGATTAAGAAGAGGCTTTAATACCAACTTAGGTTTAGAATATTATATTACCGATATGTCCTCGATTACTGCGAGTGCTTTCTATAGGTTAGGTAATAATAACGATGAAACTCGTAATTACACCAACAGGTACGTAAATGAAGAATTGGTTGCTCAAACCCTAAGAAAAGAGAGAGAAGCTGAAGATGATAATAGCTTACAGTTTGCGGTGAATTATATCAATAAATTCAATGAAGATGGACATCAGTTAACTGCCGATTTTCAATATGAATACGATAAGGAAAAAGAACCTTCCTTTATAACTGAAAATATTTTGTTAGACAATACACCTAATGGTCTGGGTTTCCTTGCTTCCGAAGAAACAATTAACAAAGAAACTCAAAAAGAATACTTAGCCCAGGTAGATTATGTGTTACCAATTGGTGAAGATTCACAGTTTGAAGCAGGTTATCGAGGAAATTTTAAAAATGAAATAACCGATTATACATTAAAGCAAGAGGATGAACAAACTACTCAGTTAATTGTAAATGACACCCTAACAAATATCTTTGATTACACCGAAAATGTAAATGCGATCTACACGCAATACGGATCAAAATTTGGAAATTTTTCCTTCTTATTAGGACTTAGATTAGAGAATACCCAATTAACAGGTTCTATAGATTCTGAACTTACAGATGAAGAAATTACAGCGGCTTTCGGTTTTCCCATAGACACCGATTTTGATAACAACTATTTAGGACTTTTTCCTACAGTGAATTTAATTTACGAATTAAGCGATACCGAAAATGTAACTTTGGGTTATAACAGACGTATTAATAGACCAAGAGGTTGGTTTATCAATCCCTTTCCTTCTCGCTCCAGTAGAACTAACATTTTCCAAGGAAACCCTAATCTCGCTCCTGCCTATTCCAGTGCGTTTGATTTAGGTTACTTAAAAAGATGGAAGAAATTAACTTTGACATCTTCGGTGTATTATCAGCATGAAACCGATGCTTTTGAACGAGTTCAACAAGGTACTGGCCAGTTGTTTGATGGAATCGAGATTGTTAGAACTATCCCTATTAACCTTGCAACCAACGAGCGAATTGGAGCAGAAATAGGCGCTCTTTACAATCCTGCAAAATGGTTGCGCTTAAATGGGAGCATCAATTTCTTTCAATTTAAGAAAGAAGGAGAATTTAATGGAAGAGATTATAGCTCTGAAAGTACCAGCTGGTTTGGAAGATTTAGTTCTAAGGTAAGTCTACCTGCAAGTATTGACTGGCAAACAAATGCTAATTATTTTGGACCTTCCGAAAACTCACAAACTAAGAGCGATGGAATCCTGAGCCTGGATGTGGCTTTAAGCAAAGAGATCTTTAATGAAAATGCTACAATATCACTAAACGCTCGTGATTTACTGAACTCAAGAAAAAGATCTTCTACCACCACTACCGAAACTTTTATTCAGGAGAGTGAATTTCAATGGAGACAACGTCAGATCACACTTTCTTTAACGTATAGATTCAATCAGCAAAAGAATCAGCAGCGTAAAAGGCAAATGAATGGTGGCGAAGAAGGTGGTGACTTCGAAGGATAACAGAAAATTAAAGTAATTAAAAAGGCTTGTCTCACGACAAGCCTTTTTTTATTATCCAGAAACCAACTCATTGCTAATAAAGAAATAAAAAAACCTTTCTGCTTATTCAGCAAAAAGGTTTTTTTAGGTATTCTATATTTTTAGGTCTTAAGCTTTACGCTCACGCTCTAAACGTTTTTTCTCTCTGTATTCTTTAAATAATTCTGTAACCGAACCACCTATCCAATAAGGTACAATGGCTACTAAAAATATCATTAACCAAAATCCCATGGTTAATATTACAAGAAAAGCTAAAAAGCCTAAGTACTGATCAAAGTCAAACATAATTAAAGAAGATTTTTAAATCATAGCAAAGATAGTGACTCTATTTTTTATCTGCCAACTAAAATTTAAATTTTTACCTGCCAATTGTAAATTTAAACTTCATCATTTGAAAATTTAGCTATGTTAAAAGATTTAAAATTTGTCGAAAAATTCAACATTAAAAAATTACTAACATGTAAATTTGTATTCAAATAGTAAAAATTATGGATTACAGAATAGAGAAAGACACTATGGGCGAAGTAAAGGTTCCTGCAGATAAACTGTGGGGTGCCCAAACTGAACGTTCTAAAAATAATTTTAAAATTGGTGCTGCAGGAAGCATGCCTTTAGAGATAGTATACGGTTTTGCATATTTGAAAAAAGCTGCAGCATTTACCAATTGTGAGTTGGGAGCATTAGCTGTTGAAAAAAGAGATTATATAGCCCAGGTTTGTGATGAGATATTAGCAGGAAAGCATGATGACCAGTTTCCTCTTGTTATCTGGCAAACAGGAAGTGGAACCCAAAGCAATATGAACCTCAATGAGGTTATTGCCAACAGAGCACATCAGCTTGCCGGAAAAAAAATAGGAGAAGGTGAAAAAACATTACAACCTAATGATGATGTAAATAAATCTCAATCTTCTAACGACACCTTCCCAACAGGAATGCATATTGCTGCATACCATAAAATTATTCATGTTACTCTCCCGGGAATAAAAAAGCTAAGAAATACTCTTAAGAAAAAATCGGAAGATTTTAAAGACGTAGTTAAAATTGGAAGAACCCATTTTATGGACGCTACTCCCCTTACTTTGGGGCAGGAATTTAGTGGCTATGTGGCACAATTAGATCACGGTATTAAGGCTTTGGAAAACACACTTCCTCACCTAGCCGAATTAGCCTTAGGTGGTACAGCAGTAGGAACCGGTTTAAACACGCCAAAAGGATATTCTAAACGTGTAGCAGAATTTATCTCAAAATTCACCGATCTTCCTTTTACTTCTGCTCCTAACAAATTTGAAGCGCTGGCTGCTCATGATGCGTTAGTAGAATCTCATGGTGCATTAAAACAATTGGCAGTATCACTTAATAAAATTGCCAACGATATAAGAATGCTTTCTTCAGGACCAAGAAGCGGTATTGGAGAAATTACAATTCCGGCAAATGAACCTGGATCTTCTATTATGCCCGGAAAAGTGAATCCTACGCAATGTGAAGCTTTAACCATGGTATGTGCTCAGGTAATGGGGAACGATGTGGCTATAAGTGTAGGTGGTATGCAGGGACAGTTTGAGTTAAATGTCTTTAAACCTGTTATGGCTGCAAATTTCTTACAAAGTGCACAATTGCTTGGAGATGCTTGTGCTTCTTTTGAAGAGCACTGTGCAAAAGGTATTGAACCTAATAAAAAACGTATCAAGGAATTATTAGATAACTCCTTAATGTTAGTTACAGCTTTAAATACCAAAATTGGATATTACAAAGCTGCAGAAATTGCAAATACCGCACATGCTAATGGTACAACCTTAAGAGAAGAAGCTGTTAATTTAGGCTATGTTACCAAAGAAGAATTTGACGAGTGGGTTAAACCTAAAGATATGGTTGGAGGATTAAAATAATTTCCAATCTTTCCCAATAAAAAAATCCTGCTATTAAAGCAGGTTTTTTTATTTATAAACTAAGATTTCTATTCTTTAACCTCTTTCTTAGGTGTCTTTTTATAATACTTATTATACTTCCAGTAAGATACCGCCCCAAGAACAGCAACTCCTGCAATGGTGTAATAAATAAACGTTGGAGTTATCACTTTATCACCACTCGCATAAGAATGCAATCCTGCAAGGTAAAAGTTCACACCAAAATAGGTCATCATTATACTGGCAAAGGCTACCACTGCCATTAAGTTGAAGAACCATCTACCTCTAAGCCCCGGCACTAACCTCATATGTATCACAAAAGCATAAACCATTATACTAATTAGCGCCCATGTTTCTTTTGGATCCCAGCCCCAGTAACGTCCCCAACTTTCATTTGCCCACTGGCCACCTAAAAAGTTTCCAATGGTTAACATTACCAGACCTACGGTTAAAGCCATTTCGGTAATAATAGTGATCTCTTTTATATTAAGATCCATTTTATGCTTATTCTTCTCGTTGGTAAGTATCATTAACAGTAATGAAACTGCTCCTAATATCATTCCTAAGGTGAAAGGTCCGTAGCTCCCAACAATTACAGAAACATGTATCATTAACCAATACGAGTCCAAAACGGGTTGTAAATTAGCGATTGCAGGATCCATCCAGTTCCAATGAGCAATCATCAAGATCATGGAAGCAACAAATGCTGTGGAAGCAATGGTCAAATTACTTTTTCTTCCAAAAGCCAATCCGAAGAACATAGTTGCCCAGGCAACATAGATCATAGATTCGTAAGCATCACTCCAGGGTGCATGACCAGAAATATACCATCTTGCAGCCAAGCCTAATGTATGTAAGATAAATAGCAAAAGAATTACTACTGCACTCGTGCCAATCAAAATTCTAATAGCTTTATTATCATTAAATATTTGAAAGATCACAAATACAAGCATTAGTAATCCAGCAAACATATAATACATGAACAAGCTTCTGAAAATATCATATTTATTGTAGGCTATTTCAGCGTCTATCTTGTTTTCAGAAGGCATTACTTCTGAACCAAATTTCTTCTGATATCCGGTAATACTTTCTAATAGCTCTTCCGCTTTATCATAATCACCAGTCGTTTTTGCCTCGCGAAGTGCGTTCATATAAATAGGAAGTATCTGTCTTGCATACAGCGAATCCATTCCCTTAAAATTAGCTTCAGGCACCTCAGGATAGGAAACCCATTTATTGTTTTCATCTCCAGGAATCGGAAAAATACGAAGCACTTTTCCCTGAAGCGCGTTAAAAAGAAGGTTTACCTTTCTATCGGTTTCAATAAAATCTTTTTGAAATTGATCTGGAACCGCTGCCTGATAAGCACTTTCCAAATAAGGTGATAATTTATAAGCGCCAGTACCATCAAAAAAGTCTGTCATTGCCAAGTACTTTTTATCTTTTTCCACACCGGCAATATGCCTAATACTATCATTATTAGGCTTCACATATATTAATGGAACATTGTACCAAAGAGCAGGATTTTCTGTCATTGAGATCAAAACCTGGTCGGCATTCAGGTCTTCATAATTATCCTTCTTACTAAGTTTCCTTAATAATTCTGAAGAGAAAGTATTTGCAGGCTTCATACGTCCTCCGGCATCTTGAATTACCAATCGCCCAAATTTTGCAGCGTGTTCAGGTTTAACAACATTATTAAGCAATAATGAATCAACCTGTTCTTTTGGAGATCTTACATGCGCATGCTCTTCTTCATTATCCTGAGCATAGCTTATAGATGTTAATAACAATAATGCTACAACACTAACTAATTTTGATTTTTTGACCTTTATTTTGTCCAGCATTACTTTCAGTTTTCCAAAACGGCTTCCTTTATCAAAAAGAATTAGCATTAAACCTCCATACAGTAAAAAGTATCCTATATAAGTAATCCAGGTTCCCCAAAAATCGTGATTTACAGAAAGTACAGTTCCCTTTTCATCCGGATCAAAAGAAGCTTGAAAAAAGCGGTAACCTTCCTTATCTAAAACATGATTCATGAAAATCTCATATGGCTCAGAACCTTTATCATCAATTACCTCAACTTTACTTTTAAAAGCTGAATAACTAGGAGTAGGATTATTTTCGGTTCCTGGATATTTATCAGCTATAAAATCATTTAGTTTGATGGAAAACGGAAGTTCCATTTGTTTAGAGCCATAGCTTAAGAAAACTTCCAATCCGCCAATCTCTATATTTTTAGGAGGATTAACCAAACCTTTACCTCCAAGCAGACTAAGGGTTTTTGATTCACCCCCAGTACTTACTTTTAAAGCAACCGCATCGGGCTGATTCTTATTTTTTTCTTCTGTAGGAACAATATCAAAATTTCCACGAGTAACAGGCTCAGGGATAACAAACTGCATCCCTCCCATATTGTATAAAGACCTCAGCATTAAAGTTTGTGTGCTATCGGCAATCATCTCACCTTTAAACTGATCGGCCATTCTCATGAAGGTTCCGCTAAAAGGAGATCTTATCTTATAACTCCCATCTGCTTCATCAACTATAATATTTACAGCTCCATCGGTAGGCTTATTAAAAGCAAAGAGCGTATTATGAATATTGGCAACCTCCCCTTCTTTCAAATAATGTTCATGACGCTGGCCATCACCAGCTTCAACAACCTGCAAATAGTTATCGCCATTTTCGCTTAGCACTAAGCCTTCCTTGGCCCCATGTATAAAATTGGTGACCTCAATTTTTACAGGTTGACCATTATAATCGGTATTTATTGATAAGTCGTTTTCAGTCTCAACTGCAAGAAGTACTTTCTCCTGCACCACTCGTCTACGTGGCTCTCCATCAATCTCTCCATCTAAATATGCAGTAAGATATGTGTCACCCGAAAGAAACGTATTTGTTGTTTCCCCTTCCCTAATAGGCATTATACCTTCATAACTAATATATCTTGTTACAAAAGCTCCAACCAGAATTAAAACAAACGATAAGTGAATAAGTAGAGAAGACCATTTTTCTCTTTTATGAAGATTATACCTTACAATATTGCCGGCGAAATTAATAACGAAGAATAACATTATTCCTTCAAACCACCAGGTATTATAGATCAAAACTCTTGCAGTTTCAATGGTATACCAACTTTCTATAAACGTCCCTAAAGCCATAGCAACAGAGAACACAATGAACAAAACTGCCATGATCCTTGTGGAGAACAAAACAGCACTAATTTTATTTTGCATTTAAGACTACTTTAAAACGCTGCAAATTTAACAAAATTTAAAGTTTTAAGAGGTTTAATAAAGAATCAATTCCTATGCTGATATGTTAATTTTAAACTCAGAATTTTTGGTAATTTAGCGGCATGACCAGCATAGTAATTTTTGGGACCGGGAATGTTGCAAAACATTTGTTTGAAGCTTTCCAATTAATAGAAGATTTCAAGGTAATCCAGATTTATAATCATTCGAGAACCAGCCTTCAGTATTTTGAAGATAAAGCAGCTACAACTACTTTATTGGAAGAGGTTGTGGAAGCCGATATCTATCTATTAGCGTTGAAAGATGATGTTTTACAACAAACTGCCAAACACCTTTCTTACAGAAAAGCTTTAATGGCACATACTTCGGGAGCTAATTCTATAGAGATATTTAAAGATTTTGACAGGTACGGATTGTTTTACCCACTTCAAACCTTTTCAAAGAACAGACACCTGGATCTTTCAAATGTTCCACTTTGTATTGAAAGTAATAATGAAAACGATCTGGACTTATTAGAAAAATTAGCTTCGAAAATTTCTTCAAACATATATAAGATCTCTTTTCAACAAAGAAAGGCGCTACATGTTGCCGCCGTATTTGCAAATAATTTTGTGAATTACCTTTATACAGAGGCCGAAGAAATTGCAAAAAATAATGATGTCCCTTTCGAGATATTGCATCCGTTAATTATAGAAACTGCTGCCAAAATAACTCAGTTAAGTCCGAAAGAAGCTCAAACCGGCCCGGCAAAAAGAAATGACCTGGAAGTTATAACTGCTCATTTGAAGCTTTTAAATACCGAACAAAAAGAAATATACCAACTTTTAACCAAATCAATTCAGCACCTTCATGGAAAAGAATTATAAAGAATATTTAAATCATATAGACACTTTTATTTTTGATGTAGACGGGGTTTTAACCGATGGATCTATTCAAATAAATACTCAAGGAGAACTCTTTAGAACTATGAACATTAAAGATGGATATGCTCTTAAAACCGCCGAACAAGCCGGGTATCATGTTTGTATTATTTCTGGCGGCAAAAATGAAGGGGTAAGACTTCGTCTTAGAGAATTGGGACTAACTAATATTTTCCTTGGAGTTCATGATAAAGTTGAAAGACTCGATGAATTTATGGATGTGTACGATATCAATCCCGAGAATGTACTTTATATGGGAGATGATATTCCGGATCTTTATTCTATGCAAATGGTTGGAATGCCTTGCTGTCCTCAAGATGCTGCCCCTGAAATTAAAGAAATAAGCAGATATATTTCCCATAAAAAAGGGGGGAAAGGCTGTGTAAGAGATGTTATTGAACAGGTATTAAAAGTACAGGGAAAATGGCTTCAAAATCATAGCGCATTATGAAATGGGTCCTGTTAATTATTGCAGGACTTTTTGAAGTAGCTTTCGCTTTTTGCTTAGGCAAAGCAAAATTTTCTTCGGGCTCTACTGCCAATATGTGGTTATTAGGCTTTATTGTCTCCCTTGTTATAAGCATGGGATTGCTTTATAAAGCTACTCAAACACTTCCAATTGGAACAGCTTATGCAGTATGGACAGGTATTGGAGCTGTAGGCACCGTATTATTAGGGATATTTATTTTTAAAGAACCTGCGCATTTCTGGAGATTGTTCTTTTTGTGCACGCTTATTATTTCTATTATAGGTCTAAAATTTGTATCCCATTAAACTGAACGCGCTATGTTATTAGCATTTTTCAAAGTTTGCCGATTGCCCAATTTACTTATTATCATTATTACTCAATATTTAATAAAGTATAGCTTATTCAACAGTTTTGGGATTGATATTACACTAAGTGATTTTGGCTTTTTTCTCTTGTGTTTAGCTACAGTATGTATAGCGGCAGCAGGAAATATCATTAATGATATATATGATATTGAAACAGATCAAATCAATAAACCTCAAAAGCAGATACTGGATAAGGATATTTCTCTTAAAACGGCCAATAATCTCTATATAATTTTAAGTGTACTCGGTGTTGGGATAGGTTTCTATCTTTCCAATTTAATTGGGAAACCTGGGTTTTCTGCCATTTTCATTCTTATTTCAGCTTTACTCTATTTGTATGCTACCTATCTAAAACAGGTTGCCTTGCTGGGAAATGTTGTTATTAGTTCACTGGTGGCAATGGTCATTTTAATTGTTGGTTTATTTGATCTATTTCCCGCAATAACTCCTGGCAATAGACAAACACAATCTGTTATATTTTCCATACTTTTAGACTATGCTTTATTTGCTTTTTTGCTGAATATTCTGCGAGAAATTATAAAGGATCAGGAAGATATTATTGGAGATTACAATTCTGGAAGAAAGACCCTGCCCATTATTTTAGGGGCACAGCGTACCAATAAACTTATATTTTTAATAGGACTTATCCCTCTTGCGGCGGTTATTTTCTACATTTATCAATATTTATATCAACATCTATATGCAGTAATCTATGCATTACTGTTAATAGTAGCGCCCCTCCTCTATTTTTTAATTCAATTATGGACGGTTAAAACCACATCAGAATATAGAAAATTAAGCCTTATTTTAAAACTGATCATGGTTTCCGGATTATTATCTATAGGTTTATATCAATTCATATTATAATTAGTTATGCTGAAAGAAATTTTAAAAAATCACCATGTCGTTCTAGCTTCAGGATCTCCCAGAAGACATCAGTTTTTAAAAGACCTTGGTATTCCATTTATAGTGGAACATAGAAAGATTAAAGAGATCTTTCCGGAAGAACTTAAAGGAGCTGAAATAACCGATTATTTATCTGAATTGAAAGCCAAGGTGTTTCTTTCAGAATTAAAACCTCAGGATATTTTAATTACCAGTGATACTATTGTTTGGCATAATGAAAAAGCCTTAGGAAAATCCGAAACCACTTCAGAGGCATTTAAAATGATTGAATCCCTATCAGGTAAAACACATGAGGTAATAACGTCGGTTACTTTTACCACCAGTAAAATTCAAAAAACGGTGAATGCAACAACTAAAGTCACATTTAAAGAACTTAGTAAAGACGAAATAGATTATTATATATTGAATTATCACCCTTTAGACAAAGCCGGTGCTTATGGTATCCAGGAATGGATTGGTTTAATTGGAATTACTACTATTGAAGGTAGTTACTTCAATGTAGTGGGCTTACCCACACACTTGGTATATAAAACGCTAATAGAAATAGCCTCCCGATGATATTTCTTAATTTTATAAGAAATTGATCTCCATGAAAAACAAACTACTATTAAGCATACTTATAACGTTCCAGCTTCTTACAAGTTGTAATGGTCCAGCTTCAAAAAAATCGCCTATTCCAAGGATAGAACTATCACAAGACTTTAAAAATTACTGGTTCTCGGGAGAGGCTGAAATTACTTCCTATCAGTTAAATCAATCGCGGTATGGAGAAAATAGAACAGGAACAGCGGTACTTATTTATGTTACAGAAGATTTCTTAAAAGATCAACAAGTTAAAGCATCAGGTATTAATAAAAGCAATATTCCTGTTATTAAACTTAATTCCACAAAAAAGTTCACAACAGGCATATATCCTTATTCCATCATGCAAAGCGTATTTTCCCCGTTAGAAGGGAATTCTCACGCAATAAAAACCTCGACCTCTGTGCAGGAATGGTGTGGGCACGCCTATACCCAAATTAATAATAGAAATGAATTTGAAGTTAGTTCGCATTCTTATTTTGAAAATGAAGCAGATCAGGGTTTCTCCCTTGCCCCATCATATTTAGAAAATGAGATTTGGACATTGCTTAAAATTGATCCCAACTTATTACCAACTGGCGAAATACAAATGATACCTTCTTTAGAAAGTATTCGTCTAAATCATTTTCAAATTAAAGCCTATTTGACAGAAGCAGAATTCTATCAGGATGGCAAATTGGGAGTTTATAAATTATACTATCCTGAGCTTAAAAGAAGTCTAAGTATTTACTACCAAACCAGTTTCCCTTTCAAGATTGAAAAATGGGAGGAAATCCTTGAGAAAAATGGAAAGAAAGAGCTTACAATAGCAACAAAAATGGCTGATATAAAAACTGCTTATTGGACAAAAAATTCTAATATTGATTTACCTTTGCGTAAGAAATTGAACCTAGATTAATGTACGAGCTATACACTATTAATAAATCTCAAATTGCATATACCCTTGCAATAATTGTAATATTAGTAATCTTTCAATTTGTTTTAAAGAAAGCGGCCAACCGTGTAGGAAAACGCAGTGAAATTCATATTTCCCGTACCAGACTCATGTTCAAATATATTAATATCCTGGTAGTATTAATTGCAGTGTTCATGTTGGCCTTTGCATGGGGAGTAGGGCTGAAAGATCTTTCTCTAATCTTCTCTTCTGTGTTTGCTGTAATAGGAGTTGCATTATTTGCAATCTGGTCTATATTAAGCAATATCACTTCGGGTATTATTCTCTTCTTTTCCTTTCCTTATAAAATTGGAGATAAAATTAAAATTCACGACAAGGAGATGCCAATTATTGGTGTTATTGAAGATATAAAAGCTTTTCATTTACATATTATTACCGATGATGGAGAACTCGTAACATACCCCAATAACCTTATACTTCAAAAAGCAGTTTCTCTCATTCAAAAGGATGTATATCTGGATGAAGGAAAAGATAGCTTATAGAGAGAGAAACAGGCTTAAAGTTTATATATTTGAAGGAATTGATATCAATTTTTCAAATGCGAAAAACACTTTTACTTGTCTTCTGTTTTTTAGTCACAATTTCAGAAGCGCAAACCCCTCAAAAACTTAATTCAGCTGAAATTCATCAGGCCATCAAGAAACTTAACTTTCTTGGCTCTGTACTTTATATTGCCGCTCATCCCGATGATGAGAACACAAGACTAATTTCATACATCTCCAACTCATTACATGCGCGTACCGGTTACTTATCTGTTACTCGCGGAGATGGCGGGCAAAACCTTTTGGGGCCACAATTAAAAGAATTATTAGGAGTAATAAGAACTCAGGAATTACTGGCAGCAAGAAGAATTGATGGCGGGGAGCAGCGTTTTACGCGCGCTATCGATTTTGGTTATACAAAGACACCGGAAGAAGCTCTTAAAATATGGAATAAGGAAATAGTGCTGGGTGATGTGGTATGGGCTATACGTAATTTTAAACCTGATGTTATTATAAATCGCTTTAATCACAGAACTTCCGGCGATACTCACGGTCAACACACTGCATCTGCCCTTCTAAGTTTTGAAGCATTTAAATTAGCTGGTAATTCATCTTCTTATCCTAATCAGCTTAAATTAACAAAAACCTATACACCAAAAAAGCTCTATTTTAATACCTCTTCCTGGTTTTATAGTAGTCAGGAAGCATTTGAAAGTGCCAGTGCTCAATTTTCAAAATTTGATACAGGTGTGTATTTTCCATATAACGGACTTTCAAACCCGGAAATTGCGGCACTTAGTAGAAGTCAGCATCAATCTCAAGGCTTTGGAAGCTCTGGAAGCAGAGGCTCGCAAATTGAATATTTAGAATTACTTGAAGGCGAGCAACCAGAAAACAGTACAAATCTGTTTGCCGGGATAGATACTTCCTGGAACCGATTAAACGGAGGCCTGAAGATTGGGCAGATTTTAAAACAGGTAGAAGAAAATTACGATTTCGAGAATCCTTCAGCAAGTGTTCCTCAACTTCTTGAAGCTTATAAATTGATACTCGAATTACAAGATGAACATTGGAGAATCATAAAAACTGAAGAGATCAAAAATATCATTGCAGCCTCAGCCGGTTTATATTTGGAAGCCGTTTCCAAAACACCCACCGCCACTCCTTCCGAAAAAGTTACTATAGCGCTTGAAGCTATTAATAGAAGTCCCATTAATATGAAGCTGACGGCTATTTCATTACTTCCCGGGAATTCAGAGATCAAAATTCAGCAGGAATTAATGGATAATTCAAACTGGAAAACTACTGCTAGTTTCAAGGTTCATCCCACTGCAAAGTTTACTTCAGCATATTGGTTAAAAGAACAGGCAGCTTTAGGAACATATACTGTAAAAGATCAAAACCTTATTGGTTTACCTGAAGCTCCATCACAATACAAAGCTAGATTTTCACTAACCATAGAAGGTATTGAAATTTCATTTGATAAGGCGATCTCTTATAAAACTACTCATCCTGTTAAAGGAGAAATTTATCAACCCTTTGAGATCATCCCCCCGGTTTCTATTAATATAGCCGATAAGGTTTTGATATTTGCGAATAATGATACCAAAACCGTTCCGGTAACTATTACAGCTTCCAAAGCTAATATTTCCGGAAAGTTAGATCTGAAAACTTCAGATGGCTGGAAGATCGTTCCTCGAAACACAGATTTCAGCATCAAAGAAAAAGGAGGTACGATGACTCTTAATTTTGATATCACTCCACCAAGCGACCAAGCTGAAGCAATTTTAACTCCGATTGTTACAATAGGCGATAAAACATATTCTGATGAAGTGGTTCAAATAGATTACAATCACATTTCGTTACAAACTTTAGCGCTGCCTGTTAAAACCAAATTGGTAAAACTCATTATCAAGAAAAAAGGAGAACAAATAGGTTATATTGAAGGTGCCGGCGATGTAATTCCTGAAAGCTTAGAACAAATAGGTTATAAAGTAACCAAAATTGCTCCTAGCTCGATCTTAGCTAATTATTTAGCTAATTTTGATGCTATTGTAGTGGGAATACGTGCTTACAATATTGTAGATGATCTAAAATTTCAGCAAGAGGAACTATTTAAGTATGTAGAAAATGGTGGGACATTAATCTTTCAGTATAATGTGAATCGAGGTCTTATTACAAACAAACTCACCCCTTTTCCACTTGAAATTTCGAGAGAAAGGGTTACCGAAGAAGATGCTGAAGTAAGCTTTCTCGATAAAGAGAATCCGATTTTGAATGAGCCCAATAAGATCACTTCTGCCGATTTTGAAAATTGGGTACAAGAAAGAGGTCTATATTTCCCAAGTTCCTGGGGAGAAGAATTTACTCCTATCCTATCTATGCATGATGAAAATGAAAAAGCTTTAAACGGAAGTTTGTTATGTGCTAAATACGGAAAAGGTTATTTTATCTATACCGGTCTAAGCTTTTTTAGGCAGTTCCCCGAAGGAGTTCCCGGAGCTTTTAGATTATTCGCAAATATAGTCTCTATTGGAAAATAATGAAAATAACTAAAACATACATCTGGAAGAAAAGTTATACGTGGGTGTTATTAGCCAATGCAGCTTACGTTCTCCTATTTTATATTATAATGAAAACCTTCGCGTAGATGCAATTAATCGACTGGTGGATACTTATTGGAACCCTTGCATTTATAGTGAGCTATGGAGTTTATAAAACTCGAGGCAGTAAAAATGTAAAGGATTATATAGGCGGTGGGAATGATGCCCAGTGGTGGACCATTGGATTGTCGGTAATGGCAACCCAGGCCAGTGCCATCACCTTTCTTTCTACCCCCGGACAAGCGTATCATGATGGAATGGGGTTCGTTCAATTTTATTTTGGACTTCCCATAGCCATGATCATAATTTGCATGGTGTTCATCCCAATTTACCACCGACTCAAAGTATACACAGCCTATGAATATTTAGAATCTAGATTCGATAGAAAAACCAGAACGCTTACTGCTCTACTTTTTCTCGTTCAAAGAGGACTATCTGCCGGGATTACCATCTTTGCTCCCGCTATCATACTATCAGCTGTATTGGGTTGGAATTTGAATTTTCTTACTATCCTCATAGGTGTTTTGGTTATTATATATACCGTATCGGGTGGCACTAAGGCTGTAAATGTCACTCAAAAACAACAAATGGCTGTGATATTTGGCGGAATGTTCGCTGCTTTCTTCTTAATTGTAAGTTACCTCCCAGATAATATCAGTTTTTACAATGCTCTTGAAATTGCCGGTGCCAGCGGAAAAATGGAAGTTTTGGATTTTTCATTCGATCTTAACAATAGATATACCTTTTGGAGTGGAATAATTGGAGGTTCATTTTTAGCACTCTCCTATTTCGGTACAGATCAAAGCCAGGTACAGCGCTATCTAACTGGTAGATCTGTACGAGAAATGCAATTAGGTTTAATTTTCAACGGACTTCTTAAAGTGCCTATGCAGTTTTTCATACTTCTCGTGGGAGTAATGGTATTTGTATTCTACCAATTCAATCAAGCTCCGTTAAATTTCAATCCTACTGCAGAAAAAGCAGTTTTAAGTTCTTATTACGCAGAAGAATATCAGGATCTTATGGCGCAAAATGAAGAGCTGCAAAGATTGAAACATCAAAGCACCATAGATTACGGGGTTAGTTTAAATACGCCTTCATCACCTGAAAAAGTGCTTCTAAAGAACAACATGCTAGAATTGAATTCCCTAGAAAAAGAAAACCGCGCCCAAGCCAAAGAACTTATAAAAGCAACTAAAAAAGATGTGGAGATAAATGATAAGGATTATGTATTCATTCATTTTATTCTGAATAATCTACCACGAGGTTTAATCGGGTTATTATTGGCGGTAATATTATCGGCAGCAATGTCTTCTACGGCTTCCGAATTGAATGCTTTAGCCTCAACCACCACAATTGACTTATACAAACCTAACCTCAAAGAAGAACGATCGGAAGAGCATTTGGTGAAAGTGTCTAAATTTTTCACCTTAGGATGGGGAATAATGGCTATAATATTTGCCAGTTTTGCGAACCTCTTCGATAATTTAATACAATTAGTGAATATTGTAGGTTCTATATTCTATGGTAACGTACTGGGGATATTCCTGCTAGCTTTCTTCATTAAAAAAGTACATAGTAATGCTGTATTTATTGCGGCAATAATAACTCAAACTCTGGTTTTATTAGTATACTTCTCAGGATTGATGGAATACTTATGGTTAAATCTATTAGGCTGTGGTTTAGTAATAGTTATAGCTATGCTTTTACAAACCATTATTTATTCTCCGGATAAAATAATTTCAAATGAAAAATAAAACATTCAAATGGGGCATTATAGGCCTCGGAAAAATAGCAGGTAAATTTGCATCAGATCTGCAGAAAATTCCAAACGCAGAGCTTTATGCAGTAGCAAGCCGATCTGATGAAAAAGCAGAAGAATTTGCAAAACAGTACAATGCAATAAAGAGTTACGGCTCTTATGATGATTTGGTAAACGATGCTGAAGTGGAGGTTATTTATATAGCCACACCTCATGTATTTCATTTTGAACATACCATGCTCTGCCTAAAACATAAAAAAGCGGTTTTATGTGAAAAACCTTTTGCTATCAATAGCGATCAAGTGAAGAAAATGATTGCAACCTCTATATCAGAAAATGTGTTTTTAATGGAAGCTTTATGGACACATTTTCTACCTCACTACAAATATGTATTAGAACTTGTAAGAACAAAAGAATTTGGAGAAATAACTCATTTAAAAGCCGATTTTGGCTTTGCTGCTCCCGTAGATCTAGACAAGAGAATTTACAATAAGAAGCTTGGTGGTGGAAGTTTATTAGATGTGGGAATCTATCCCGTTTTTGCCGCCTTAAGCTTGTTAGGAAAACCAGATAAAATTAGAGCAAATGCTACGTTAGGGAATACCGGTATTGATAAAGATTGCTCCATGATCTTTGAATATGCCAATAACAACAAAGCGCACTTATATAGCAGTATTCATGAGGATACCCCTACTCAGGCCGTAATTACCTTTGAAAAAGCGAAAGTAACTGTAAACTCCAGGTTTCATGAACCGTCATCGGTTACAGTAGAAGAAAATGGAGATCAAGAGATCAAGACTTTTGAGACCAACTGTATTGGTTACAAATATGAAGCACTTCACGTACAGGAAATGTTATCTCAAAATAGAATCGAAAGTGATATTATGACCTTCAATAAAAGTCTTAAACTTATTGGGTTGTTAGACGCAATTAGAGAAGAAATCGGTTTAGAATATTAATAAAAAAAGCCTGTCTTGCACAGACAGGCTTTTTAATGTTTTCTTAAACTATAAAATTACAAAGCTCCCCATTCCTTTAAAGAATCCTTATTCATTTTTACATAATCGGCATTCATAGCTTTTTCAGCTGCAGCTAAAGAATTCTTAGCAGTTGCAATAGCTTCCTTCTTCATACCCAATTCAGCTTCAATTAAAGATTTTCTACGTAACATCCAGTATGCCTCAGGTTGCATACTTGTTGCTTTCTTAATCCATTCTAAGGCTTGTTTCAAGTCTTTACCAGATTCATGATAATAAGAAGCCGCGGCAAAATAATCGTTCGCACCGGGGCCATTCATTACCTTTTTAATGCTGCTCATGGTTTTAGCCTCCGTAGGGACTTCAATTTTTAAATGTGCTTCCACATTCCCCCATACAAAGCTCATAATTGCAGAATCTGATTGTAAATCATCAAAAAAGATGGTGAAAGTTTGTACTTCAAATGGTAATTCTATCACTTCTGCAGTTGCTTTTAAAGCCACCATACTTTCATCCCATGTTTCCGGATTCCCCCAATTGGTCGCATTCGAATAGAACATCACATCCCAAGACTCTTTATTAGGGATGGTATAAATACCGTAAGTTCCTTTTTTAAGTACTTCCCCATCTATTTCCACATCATCGCTAAAAGTGATTGTAGTGTTTGCATTGGCTCCGGTTCGCCAAACTTTTCCATAAGGCACAAGGTTTCCGAATATTTCCCTTCCTTTCATGCTTGGCCGTGAATATTCTAAAGTAATATCTGTAAGACCCACTTTTTGTTCCATTCTAGCAAATGGACTAGGTTGAGGAGCTTCGATCTGTGCAAAAGTACTTCCCGAAAGGAAGAGGGTGCACATTAAAAAAAATAATTTTTTCATATGTTGATATATTAGTTTCTCAAATATACAAATTCGGCAATTCATTATACTCCCTCTAACTTTAATTATTGTTTAACCTTTTCAATATTAAATTAAACAAAATAATTTTTAAATTTGATTCATATTTTATAATCATGAAAATTCACACCCTTACTTCTCAACAACAAATTCCCATAAGCCTTCAACAAGCCTGGGATTTCTTATCCAATCCAAAAAACTTAAAAACCATCACCCCAGATTATATGAGTTTTGATATTCTCTCAGGAGCCGATCGACCTATGTTCCCGGGTCAGCTCATTCAATATATCGTGACACCTATTGCGGGGATTAAAACTAAATGGGTTACAGAGATTACACACGTTAAACACCTGGAATATTTTGTTGATGAACAGCGCTTTGGTCCTTATGCACTTTGGCATCATAAGCATTTTATAAAAGAAATTGAGGGGGGAGTGCTTATGGAAGATATTGTAGATTATAAGGTTCCTTTCGGGATAGTAGGCGAAATGGTGCATCCCTTTATGGTGGCACCAAAACTTAAGGAGATTTTTGACTATCGCAGACACAAGCTTATCGAACTATTTGGGGAATTCCCCTCTTCTTCAGAAAATAAGAGCATCCTTAAACCGGATATTTTAAACTAAGTAATTGCATATGAAAAAGAACATATTATTTATTGGAGGTTCCAGCGGAATTGGATTGGAAGCGGTTAAACTCTTAGCCGCTGATAATAACATATTTGTAGCTTCCCGAACTTCTGAGAATTTAGGTGAGCTGGAGGTTAGGCATTATGAATTTGATGTCCTTAAAGACAGTATTGAAGATTTAGAATTACCAGCTACGATTGATGGTTTTGTTTACTGCCCCGGAAGCATTAATTTAAAACCTTTCAAAATGCTGAAACCGGAAGTTTTTGAACAGGAACTTCAACTTAACTTTATTTCCTTGATAAAGACAGTACAAGGTATAATTCCAAAACTCAAGAATTCAGAACAAGCCAGCCTGATATTTTTTAGTACAGTTGCTGTAAAAATAGGTATGCCTTTCCATACCAGTGTAGCTGCATCAAAAGGAGCTATAGAAGGTTTTGCCAAAGCTCTGGCTGCCGAATATGCACCCTCTTTCAGAGTAAATGTAATTGCTCCTTCCTTAACAAACACCAATCTGGCAAAAAAATTATTATCTTCTGAAGATAAGATCGATAAAATGAATAATCGGCATCCGTTAAAACGGGTTGGAGAAGCACATGATATCGCTAACCTTACGGCATTTCTTCTTTCAGACAAAAGCAGTTGGATGACCGGGCAAATAATTGGATTAGACGGCGGGGTCTCTACACTAAACATAAATTAATGAGTGATAAAATAAGCATTTTCTGGTATAGAAGAGATCTTAGGATAGATGATAATGTAGGTTTTTTAGAAGCTTTAAAAGGAGATTTTCCTGTAATGCCCATCTTCATTTTCGATTCTGATATTCTAGAAAAGCTACCAGAGGAGGATGCTCGTGTTAGCTTTATACACGCAGCCTTAATGAAAATAAGAAATGAATTACAAGAAGCTGGAAGCTCCTTAGCCATCTTTTCAGGCAAACCAGTTGAAATTTTTAAATCATTATTAGACAATTATGATATTCAGGCTGTATATACCAATAGGGACTATGAGCCTTATGCTAAAGAAAGAGATGAAGCTATAACTCGACTTTTAGCTAAGAAAGATATTGAACTATTAAGTTATAAGGATCAGGTAGTATTTGAAAAAGATGAAGTGGTTAAAAAAGATGGAGAACCATATGTAGTCTATACCCCATATATGCGAGTATGGAAAGCGCTTTTTAAGGAGAAAGATCTTGTAATCCATTATACCAGTCAGTATCTTAAAAATTTAATTCAAAATAGTCGTCTGCCCACATTAAGCTTATCAGATATAGGTTTTAAAACTTCAACTATTAAAGTGCCTGATTTTGATGCTACTCCTAATCTCATTCAGGAATACGACGCAAAACGAAATTTTCCTGCCCAGGATGCTACCTCTCATTTAGGTCCGCATCTGCGCTTTGGCACGGTTAGCATTCGAAAAATGATGAAAAAAGCTATTGCAGAAAAAAATGAGGTGTTTTGGCAAGAACTGATTTGGAGAGAGTTTTTTATGCAAATATTATTTCATTATCCTCACACCCTTACCGAATCATTTAAAAGTAAGTACGACCGAATAAACTGGCGAAATAATGATGAAGAATTTGAAAAATGGAAACAGGGAAAGACCGGCTACCCAATGGTAGATGCAGGAATGAGGCAATTAAATGCCACCGGATTTATGCATAACAGGGTAAGAATGCTGGTTGGGAGTTTTTTATGCAAGCATCTATTAATAGACTGGCGATGGGGAGAAGCGTATTTTGCTGAAAAATTACTAGATTATGAAATGTCTTCCAATGTGGGGAATTGGCAGTGGATTGCCGGAAGTGGCGTAGATGCAGCTCCTTACTTCAGAATTTTTAACCCTACTACGCAAATAAAAGATTATGACAAGGACTTAGAATACATAAAAAAATGGATCCCGGAGTTCGATACAGATCAATATCCTGAAAAAATGGTAGATCACAAAGAAGCCCGGGAAAGAGCTTTATCAGAATATAAAAAGGCAGTTTCTTAGAACTGCCTTTTTATATTTACTGAAATAATTTCTTTGCTTTCTCCAGATCTTCCGGGGTATCGATACCAATCCCTTTAAAATCGGTTTCTACCATCATAATATTCTTCCCATATTCCAAATATCGTATGGCTTCTATTTTCTCGGTAGCTTCCAGCTCGAGCATTGGCAGTTTATGGAAATCCATTAGAGCCTGCTTTCTAAAGGCATATACACCAATATGCTTATAATAGGTTACACCACTATTGGTATCTCTAGGATAAGGGACAGGGAATCTCGAGAAATAAAGGGCAAGATTATTCTTGTTGGTTATCACTTTCACGTTATTGGGATTGGTGATCTCTTCGCTTTCATACATAGGTGTTTTTAATGAAGCTAGGTCTATAATTCCCTTTTCATCAAATTTAAAGACTTGTAAGAGCTTAAAAAGGCTTTCTTTATCTATTAAAGGTTCATCCCCTTGTACATTTACTACAATGTCTACATCCATCTCGGCCACAGCTTCAGCAATCCTATCGCTGCCGCATTCATGTTCTTTCAGGCTTTTTATAGCCTTTCCTCCAAATTTTGTTATCTCATCAAAAATAATATCGCTGTCGGTTACTACGTATACTTCATCAAATAAATTCGTATTAATCGCTGCTTCATAGGTACGGTGAATTACCGTTTTACCATTTAGATCTTTCATTAATTTTCCCGGGAATCTACTGGCTTCATATCTTGCCGGGATCATTGCTATTGTTTTTAATGTGCTATTATTCATTCTTAATAATGTCTATATATATTAATTTTCAGCAAAGAAATCATCTTTAAAACCAATAAGGTATAATTTTTCCCTTGCCCTGGTCACAGCTGTATACAGCCATCTTAAGTAATCCTTATCTATTCCATTAGGCAAATAAGGTTGCTCTATAAAAACAGTGTTCCATTGTCCACCTTGTGATTTATGGCAGGTCATGGCATAAGAGAATTTTATTTGTAAGGCATTAAAGAATTTATTACCCTTAACCTTTAAGAACTTCTTGTACTTGGAGGTTTCCTCTTCGTAATCTTTCATCACTTCCTGATAAAGCTTATTAGACTCATCATAGGTTAAAGAAGGTGTATTACTTTCTAAAGTGTCCAGAATAACCACCGTTTCAAAGGCAGCCATTTTTGGATAATCTACCATTTCTACTTTCACTTCAGCAAAACGAAACCCATATAATTCTTTAATTGCATAAATTTCGAGAACTTTAATAATATCCCCATTTGCAATAAATCCTGCTTCGGAAGATGGTTTTATCCAAAAGTAATTATTCTTAACAACCATAAGGTAATCTCCTGCCGCAATTTCATCTTCTTGAAAGAGAATACGAGACCGTATTTGCTGATTGTACTGATTGGCTCTTTTATTCGAACGCACAATAATAGTAGTATCTTCATGCCCCAAACTATCGTAAGAATCCTGAATTGCATCTAAAATCTCTTGCCCATCCATCAACCTAATTAGGTCAGCTTTGGAAGTGAGTTTAAATTTAAAAGACTCATAAAATTCCTGAGAAATTGCTTCTCTAATTCTAGTGGCATTTAGCAAAATATCGCTTTCAACACTCTGTCTAACCACTTCATCTAACTCAATGTGAGTAACCTCTTTATCGTAGTTTATTTGAAGTTTTTGTTCTTCCAACGCAGGACTTACATCTAACTTAACCGGCGGCAACTGTGCTGTATCACCAATTAATACCAGAGAGCATTTATTACCACTGTAAACGTATTGTATAAGATCGGCTAATAGCCCGTTATTTTCAAAAAGCTTTGCGTCCTGATTCTCATCAGGGATCATGGAAGCTTCATCAACTATAAAAATACAGTTTTTGTGTTTATTAGGTTGCAGTACAAATTGAACTCCCGCCCCACCTCCAGTTTTTTTCGGGAAGTAGATTTTCTTATGAATAGTTTGAGCTTCCTGATTGGAATAAAGAGAAATAACCTTTGCAGCACGCCCTGTAGGAGCCAATAACACACTACTTTTCTTAACTTTCCATAAATTTTTGACGAGTGCACTAATTATTGTAGTTTTACCTGTACCGGCATATCCTTTTAATAAAAAAATGGAATTTGGGTTGGGATTTAGTATAAATGAAGATAATTGTTGTAAAGCAATATCTTGTTTCAGCTTTGCTTCAAACCCTAAGTCATTGATTAATAGTTTATAAAATTTATCGGCAGTAAGGGTTTCCATAGGCTTTGTTACAAATCTCAAAGATAACAATGGATTTTTAGGGCAGAAACTTTTACGAATAAAAAAAAATTGTAGATTTGCGATGAACTCTAATAATTTAAAAAAATAAACAGCATGAAACTTGTAATTCAATTACTCCTTTGGATTGTGATTATCTTTTTGGGATACCTTGTCTTTAACTCGGTGTATGAACCAATTCAGTTTAATAAAGTTAAAGAAAAGCGATATGCTAAAGTAATTGACCGTCTTAAGGATATTCGTGCTGCGCAATTAGCTCACCAAGAAATCACTGGATCTTTTGAAAAAGATTTTGACAAACTAGTTAGATTTATTGACACTGCCGAATTTACACTAACACAAAGAAGAGATTCCACCGTTATGGATGAGGAATACAGAAAAGCTTTTGGTGTAGATAAATATAAAGATGTAATTGTCATTGATACTTTAGGAACTGCATCTGTAAAAGATTCTTTATTTAAAGATACCGACCGTTACAAAAGAATGATGAATGTTCCTGTTGAAGGAGTGGATGCAAAATTTGAAATGGATGCGGGTACAATTGTAAAGAACGATAACAAAATTGCTGTTTTTGAAGCAAAGGTTGCTAAAAACGTTATTCTAAGTGATCAGGATAAAGACTTAATAAATCAGGAGAACCAGGTTATATCTGTAGAAGGTGTAAATGGAGCTTATATTAGAGTTGGTTCTATGGAGGAAGTTAACACCAAAGGTAACTGGCCAAAAGTTTATGGTAGCGACGAATAATACTGAAATAAAAAACTTAATAAAGTTGTCCATTCAAGTTAGCTTGAATGGACTTTCTTTTTGTACTCTAAATTGCGCAGACCATTCGGTAATCTGGTATAAGAAGATAAAATTTAAAAAAGAATATAATCCCGTTAAAATATTAGAGCAAATTGAATTGCTATTTGCATCAGAAGAAGAATTAAAAAGGAGTATTGATGAGGTAGTGTTACTATTTTCTAATGACCTTTATAGCCTTGTACCCGGCGAATACTTTATAGAGGAAGATGCTTCTAATTATTTGAAATTTAATACCAAGATTCTAAAAACAGATATAGTGGCTCAAGACCACATTTTAGATAGTACTCTGGTAAACGTATATATTCCCTATACCAACATTACCAATTTTTTGTTCGACAAATATGGCGAGTTTGAATATAAGCATACAGTTTCAGTTCTTATAGAATCGGTGATTAACCTTCATAAAAATAACTCGGTAAATCTATATTTAAATAATAATGATGGCTACTTTGATCTTGTTGTGGTAAAAAATAATACTCTTCTACTGGCAAATACATTTAGCTACGACACCAAGGAAGATTTTATCTATTATTTACTTTTTACTGCAGAACAATTAGAATTGGATACTTCCAAACTACATTTATGGCTCTTAGGAAATATCACAAAAGAGAGTTCGTTATACTCGATTACTTACACTTATATCAAGAATATAGATTTCTTACTTTGTAATTTCGATCTCAGTGCCGAAACACATTCCACACAAGAGTTTCAACGTGAGGCTTTCACTTTAATAAATTCAATTAAATGCGAATAATTTCTGGAATACATAAAGGAAGAAGAATTACGGCGCCTAAAAAGCTCCCTATTCGACCAACAACAGATATGGCAAAGGAAGCTTTGTTCAATATCATCAACAATCAATTCCGATTCCATAATTTAAGCGTGTTAGACCTGTTTTCTGGCTCAGGAAACATATCGTATGAATTTGGTTCTAGAGGTGCAGGCCCAATAACCTCTGTCGATGGGAATTTTGAATGTGTAAAGTTTATAAAGACCACCGCTGCTGAATTAGATTTAGACATAACTCCTGTTAAAAGTGATGTATTTAAATATTTAGAAAAAGCTCCAATTAAAGCCGATATCATTTTTGCCGATCCTCCTTACGATTTTGATGAAGAGAAATTTCTGAAGATAGCAAATCTTGTTTTTGAAAAGGAGCTGCTAAAACCAAAAGGGGTGTTGATTATTGAACATTCTAAACACACTAAACTTACTAATAATCCACATTTAACAGAGGCCAGAAAATATGGGAATTCTGTATTTAGTTTTTTTAGAGCGACTGATGCAGAATGAGAAAAGTTTTAAAAACTTTAGAGTTAGAGTACACCACACTTGAGTTCTATGAAAATTTTGTTGTGTCTCAGGTTCGTGAAGATGTGATATTCAGCAAGTCTCAAGTTTATGATCTTGCAATCATATGTTCTGCCCATTATGCGGGAAAAAAATATGTCTATATATCTAATAGAGTTAACAATTACAATGTAGATCCTATTGTGTATGTACAGTTAGAAAAAATGAAGAAGAACCTTTATGGAATTGGGGTAGTAATTAATAAACCTTCTACCCTAAATATGGTACAATTTGAACAAACATTCATAAAAACTAATTCCAATATTTTCTTCAAACTTGAAGAAGCCATGGAATGGGCTGAAGAATTATTAAAAAAATAAAAAGCAGACCTATAAGCCGGATTCTGTTCTCTTTGAGTTGAAAAGGTAACCCCTTCCACTTTCAAAAAGACCTTATCATTTATCTTATATTTCTGTTACCAAAAATCTCTAGCTGCCTACCCTCCGGCGCGAACGAGCAGTTCTTAAATACCGGTATACATGGCATTGCACCGCATAGAGTTTACCTGTTTTCACTACAGCATTACCTGTACATACTTTCTGTTGCACTTGTCCTAATCTTCCGACTGGTGGGCGTTACCCACTATGCTGCTCTACGGTGTCCGGACTTTCCTCCGCGCATAAAGCGCAGCGATAAGGCGGTCTACTTTTTTGCAAAGATACTACATGAAAACCCATAAATCAAGATGCTTTATAAAATCAGTAGAAATAAAGGTAAAAAAGAGACTTTTAGACTTACATCTTTGATATGGTATTTCTATATTTGTTCTTCAAAATTAATTCATGGAGCATTTTGTTGTATCAGCGCGTAAATACCGTCCACAAACTTTTAAAGATGTGGTGGGGCAACAAGCCATTACAAACACTTTATTGAATGCCATAGAGCATGATCACCTTGCTCAAGCCTTACTTTTTACTGGTCCGCGTGGAGTGGGTAAGACCACCTGTGCCAGAATTTTGGCTAAAATGATTAACCATGACGGGACGCAACAACCCGATGAAGATTTTGCTTTTAATATTTTTGAATTAGATGCTGCCTCTAATAACTCGGTAGATGATATTAGAAATCTTATAGATCAGGTTCGTATCCCGCCACAAGTAGGAAAATATAAGGTGTATATTATTGATGAGGTGCACATGCTTTCTGCATCCGCTTTCAATGCTTTTTTGAAGACCTTAGAAGAACCGCCAAAGCATGCTATTTTTATTTTAGCGACTACCGAAAAACATAAGATTATTCCCACCATACTGTCAAGATGTCAGATATTCGATTTTAAAAGAATAACTGTGACCGATGCTAGAAAATACCTAGCATATATCGCTGAGCAGGAAAATGTAAAGGCTGAAGAAGATGCTTTACATATTATTGCGCAAAAGGCAGATGGCGCTATGAGAGACGCTTTATCTATTTATGATAGAGTTGTTAGTTTTAGTGGTGCTAATCTTACGAGACAATCGGTGACTGAGAATTTAAACGTTCTGGATTATGAAACCTATTTAAACGTAACCCGATTAATTTTAGAGCATAATATTCCTGAACTCTTAGTAGAATTCAATAATATACTTTCTCAAGGATTTGATGGGCATAATTTCATTTCAGGCTTAGCATCACATTTTAGAGATCTATTAGTTTGCAAAAATCCAAAAACTATAAATCTCCTGGAAGTTGGAGAAACTACAAAGGCTAATTATTTTGAACAATCTCAGCAAACCACTCAGGAGTTCTTGTTACAGGGAATAGAATTGGCGAATGATTGTGATATGAAATTTAAAAGCAGCCGAAATCAACGTTTGCTTATAGAACTTTGCCTAATGCAATTAGCCTCTATCAATTTTGATGGAGAAAAAAAAAAGTCTGAGCAATACATAATCCCTCCTGCTCATTTCAAAAATGGAAATTCTCCGGCAGTAAAGATTTCTTCAGCTAAAAAAGAAATAATTACAGAAAATGAAATGTCACAGGATTCAGCGGCACCAAGTCCTGAAGCTCAGGTTCCAGTTTCAACCCCACAAACCTCTTCTATTACTACACCAGCTAAAGAAAAAGTTAGTGAAGTTTCTAACTTGACCACACCCACTCCGGCAGTTGAAACTCCTAAAGAAACTTCAGAAGAAAAACCTGTAGCAACCTCTGAAACAACAACTAAAACTCCTGAAAAAGTTTCCGGTTTATCTTTAAGCAGTATTCGCAAAAAAAGGGAATTACTAGCAAAACAACAAGGGCAACAACATCAACATGCCGTTGAGGAAAAGGACACTCCTTTCAACGAAACTCAATTGCATGCAGCTTGGGATGAATACATTCATAGAATAAAGAACAAAGGTGAAAAGATTCTTGCTTCTATTATGGAAACTGATATGCCCAAAGTGAACGGACATGTAATTTCTATGGAGCTACCCAATAGTACGATGAAGAAAGATCTTGAAAAAGGTCAGAATCCATTAATGTCATTTCTAAAGAAAAAGCTTAATAATACTTTTATAAGTTTAGAAATACATGTGAATGAACAAGCTGCAAAAAAGTTTGCGTTTACGGATATGGAAAAGTATAATAAGTTAAAAGAAAAGAACCCGTTGATCGAGAAACTTCGAGCAACATTTGATCTAGATATATAAGTCATGCTTGGTTTAAAACTTCCTACCGACCCTAGATGGGCTAAAATCGCTGAAAAGAACATAGAAGAAATTCTTATCGATCACGCCTATTGTGAGCAAAAAGCTGCCTCTACAGCAATTTCCCTGATTGTATCTTTCCCTGAATATTCTGACTTAGTTGTTGAAATGACAGCTCTGGCCCGTGAGGAAATGGGACATTTTAAAATGGTACACGACAAGCTCTTAAAACGCGGTTTCACATTAGGTTGGGACAGAAAAGATGAATATGTTATCAAGCTAAGAGAATTCTTTCCAAAAGGCGGAAGCCGGGTAACGCAACTCGTGCACAGACTTCTTATTGCCGCTTTAATAGAAGCTAGAAGTTGTGAGCGGTTCAGACTACTTTCTGAAGAACTACAAGAAGAGGAACTTAGAGAATTCTACAAACAACTAATGATAAGCGAGGCAAACCATTATACTCTTTTCCTCAATTCTGCCCGTAAATATGGAGAAAGAGCAGTTGTAGATAAAAAATGGCAGGACCTATTAACTTTTGAGGCAGAAGTAATGAAAGATTTGGGAACAAAAGAAAGTATTCACGGATAGTAGTTAACTGTTTTCCTGATATAGGGATTTAATAATACCATCTGCCAATCCAATTTTAGGGACATAAATGCGCCTGGCTTTGGTCCATTTCATTGCCGATAAGTAAATTTTTGTTGCGGGTATAATTACATCGGCGCGGTCAGCATTCAAATTAAGTTCAGTTATTCTCTCTTCATAGGTAAACGAATTCAATAATTGATAATAAGAACTTAAATAAAGAAAACTAAGAGGCTTACCTATTGCTTTCCCGCTGCTTTTGAAGATGTTATTTATGTTACCACCGGAACCTATAAGGTCTATTTTAGAATACTCTTTAGAAATTTGCTTTATCCAAGCTTCTACTTCATCCCATAATTCGTCTTCAACAATATTTTTTAGCAAGCGTACAGTCCCTAATTTAAAAGATCTTGAGGCGATGGTCTCTCCATTAGAATACAAGGTAAATTCGGTACTACCTCCTCCCACATCAACATATAAATAAGTTTTATCACTTTGTATAAGAGCATGTAAATCGGTTGCAGCAATTATAGCAGCTTCATGGCTACCGTCAATTATATCAATTTTAACTCCTGTTTTTTCGGCAATTAAGTCAGCAACTTCTTCTCCGTTTAAAGCTTCTCGCATAGCAGAAGTAGCACATGCTTTATATTTTTCAATTTTATGGGATTTCATCAGTAAATTGAAAGCCTGCATGGTATCTATCATTCGCTGAATATTTTCCTCAGAAATTTTCTTTGCCATAAAAACATCTGCTCCAAGACGAATAGGCACCCTTACCAGCGAAGTCTTTTTAAAAATGGGCTCTCTCCCCTCCTGCTCTGTAATAGTGGAAATTAACAATCTTACTGCGTTCGAGCCTATATCTATGGCCGCAAATTTTCTTTGTACAATCACCCTTGATAGTTTTCTAATTTCTTCTGATAATATTCATACAATGCAAACTGAGACCTTAATGCGGGTTTATCATTTCTTCTATAAGCATTATCCTGATTACCACTATGTATTCTAGCTTTTACATTATCGTTCCAGCTTATCATAAATGTTTCTAGGATCTCATTTTTTATATCTTCATCATAGATAGGGCAAGAAACCTCCACCCTGTAATCCATATTGCGTGTCATCCAGTCTGCAGAAGAAATATAGATCTTAGGAGAACCGGCATTTTCAAATATATAAACTCTTGGATGTTCTAAAAATTTATCTACTATACTAATTGCCTCAATGTTTTCACTCATTCCGGGAACACCGGGTATAAGGGAACAAATTCCACGAACAATAAGCCGAATTTTAACCCCGGCTCTACTGGCCTCGTACAATTTATCTATTAAAGTAAAATCGGAAAGACTGTTCAATTTTAATTTGATGCCTGCAGGTTTTCCCTTTTGAGAATTTTCAATTTCGGTGTTAATCAGTTTAACCAATGCTGTTCTGGTATAGTGAGGAGAAACAAGTAAATGCTTGTAACGACTCACTTTATAGTTAATTTCAAAGAAATCAAATACTTTATTGATCTCCTTTAATAGTTCCTGATTTGAGGTGAAAAGGGTGTAATCTGTATATATCTTAGAGGTAGATTCATTAAAATTTCCAGTACTTATAAAACCATATTTTAGCAATTTACCATGCTCTTCTCGTTCAATAATACAGGTTTTGCAGTGTACTTTAAGTCCTGTTACGCCAAAGATCAGGTTAACACCCTCACGTTGCATTTGCTCGGCGTACCTAATATTGGCAACTTCATCAAATCGTGCTCTAAGCTCTATTTGAACGGTCACTTTTTTCCCATTCTTAACCGCATTTATCAAGGAACTCGCTATATGAGAAATCTTGGCCAGTCTGTAAATAGTGATTTTAATGGTTCTTACCTTTGGATCTAAAGCTGCTTCTCTTAAAAATTTCACCACATAAGAGAAGGTTTGATAAGGTGCATAGAGTAAGTAATCCCTTTTAGCGATTAAGCCCAATAAGCTTCCTTGAAGTACTAAACCTGGAATTGGCAGAGGGTCTATAGCCTTATATTGCAAATTATCATTTCCTAAACTAGGAAAATTCATATAATCCCTCCTATTATGATATCTTCCTCCCGGAATAATACTATCGGTAGAATCTATTCCCATTTTCCCCATCAAATATCCTAAAGTATCTTCATCTATGTTCATATCATAAACAAACCGAACGGGATCTCCTTTTATTCGGTCTTTAACACTCATGGATATTTTCTCGATAAAACTTTTACTCAAATCACTATCAATATCCAGCTCTGCGTCTCTGGTTATTTTTATCATATGAGCCGAAATGCTCTCATACTCGAAAATATTGAAAATGGTTTTTAGATTAAAGCGAATTAAATCGTCTAGCAAAATAATATATTGTTTTCCATCTTCCTCTGGCAATACAACAAATCGCTCAATACTTCTTGGAATTTCAATAAGTACATATTTCCTGTCTCTAACCTGCCTATTAAGTAATTTTGAAATTCCTTGCTGCGCCACTTCTTCCTTCATCACCATTTTCACAGCTAAATACGCAGCACTATCCTTTAAACTTGGAATATCAACCAGGTCGTTAAGTATAATGGTTACCAATGCAGGACTTACCTTTGTAAGAAAATAACTTTTGATGAAGGCTTCCTGAGATTCAGATACCTGTTTCTCATTTATGATATAAATATTATGATCCTGTAATTGCTTTTGAATCCTTTCTAATACTTTAAGACTGTCAGACTGTTGCTGAATAACAATTTGAGTGATCTCTTCGAGTAGTTTTCCGGCTTTTATTCCCCCTAAAACACTTTTGGCACTTTTACCTGCCAGATCTATTCGTTTTATGGTAGCATATCTAACTTTGAAAAATTCATCGAGATTATTAGAAAAGATTCCTAAAAACCTTAACCTTTCTATTAAAGGAACTGTTTCATCCTCTGCCTCCTGAAGTACTCTTGCGTTAAATTGAAGCCAGCTAAGCTCTCTATTGATGTATTGGTTATTGCTCATGAAATCTTATCGTAAATTTTTAGGGAATAAATTTAAAAGTGTAGTTCCCTGTTTTAAATTCTCCCAAGTAGCACTTTCAAAATTGATATAGGTTAATCCCGTGGTGGGAATATTGTCAAAATGTTTGTCACCCAAAATATTAACTAAATTAGTCATAGCAGGGTTGTGCCCAAAGATCATCAAATTTTCAACTTCAGGTTCACAGCTATTAATAATATGAAGTAGCTCTTGCCAGTTAAAGGTATATAAGCCCTGTTTAATATTGAACTTATCCTCAACAATATTCAAATTATTTCTGAAAATTTTAGCGGTTTCTAAGGCTCGTATAGCTGGGCTTGTCCAAATTACAGGAGCAATATCTAAAGATTTGGTAAATGCTTTGGAAACAAGTTCACCATCGGTATATCCTCTTTTTAATAAAGGTCTTTCATTATCGGGAAGATTGTGTTCCCACGAAGATTTTCCATGTCTTACCAATATCAGTTTCTTCATTTTTAAGGCGCTAGTCTTTTAAAATTCCAATCGGCATCTACCTTATCATATTGTATTCTATCATGCAAGCGACTGTCTCGACCCTGCCAAAATTCGTAGCTTAAAGGTTTTATTATATAGCCACCCCACCAATCGGGCTTCGGAATTTCTTTTCCCTCAAAACGAACTTCTAATTCCCTAATACTCTTTTCTAAAACCTCTCTTGAAGCAATCTCTCTACTTTGACTGGACGCCCAAGCACCTAACTGACTTCCTCTGGGTCTCGACTTAAAATAAATAACAGCCTCAGTTTCTGAAGCTTTTTCAGCTATCCCTTTAATAACTACTTGTCTTTCTACTTCCGGCCAGAAAAAAGAAATACAAACATGCGGATTATCCTGAATAGCTCTTCCTTTATCAGACTCATAATTAGTGTAAAACACAAAGCCTTCGACGTTAAATTCTTTTAAAAGCACTACGCGATTTTTAGGAAAACCATCTTTACCTATAGTAGAAACTGTCATGGCGTTTACTTCTATAGAATCGTCTAGAGATTCCATATATTCAAACCAATTTTTAAATAATTCTAATGGATTTTTTGGAAGATCAACTTCCAGTAACTCATGCTTCACATAATTTTTCCTGAAGTTGGATAAGTCTCTATTCATATGATGATTCTTTAGTGCAATTTACAAGTTTTGGAAGGAAAACGGAATAAGATTACGTAAAGTTTATCTCTATTTATTTATAATATTAAACACAACTAAATAGCATATAAAACCTTCATTCCTACAAAGCATTTTTTCATACTATTAAATATAAGTTAAAGGATTGTTCTTCATCGTTTCAATTAAGCTTTACAGCTAAAAAGCTACTATTTACATTGCTAATCTAAGAATCAAATATATATTCGTAACAGTTAGTTTTTAAACCCGAAAATCTACTATAAATACCTACTTAAAAAATTAGCATAATTCAATTTTAAAAGTAGTTCTAAATGTTTTATTTCAAGTTCAAATCGCTTACCCCATATTCTTTGCTAAAAGTAATTAGTATCCTCTTCTTAAGCATCATCCTACTTTCAAGCTGCACTATTCCTTCTATGATGAATCCAGATAATTACGGTAGAAACCATACTGTTTACGCTGTTGATTTCAACCCTAAAGACCTAAATAGTATCATCTTATTGAAAATGGATGAAGGTAATTGGGAAAATATGGGAAAAGTTAAAAATAATGAAGATGCTAAATTCAGTATTCTAATTAAACATGGATACATGACTGTTCAGTCGAATGAGAAAGAAATGGATATTCCAACTTATCAAACCTGGCTTAATTATGCACGAACTCAACTTGGATATACCACTGAATCTGAATATGATATATTTGACACGGTAAAAAAGGGCTGGGTATATGATGTTAATCTTAAAAAACATCCACTAGTTGATGGAGAAAACCATAGGATACTTATGTATGAAATAAACTAACTTCTATATTCAAAAACACCATTAGTCTATTGATTTTTTTTGAGTAAAGTTGACACAACAAAACCAGGTTTATTAGATCTATCGCAAATCTAATAGTCCTCTAAAACTGCCTTAAAACGTCTCTTCCCCAACAAATTAGGCATTAAAATACTGCACTTCATCCTTGAAAGTTAACCTTATATCTAAAAGTTTCTCAAATTCATTTTTAGGAATTCTAATTACTATATTTTTACCCTAATATTAATAACAGGAACAATTATTTGATCCATTTTAAATGTAATTATCCCCATAGTTACAAATGAAAAAATAAAGCAAAAGATGCCCCCTACATTGCTGACTTTGAAATAATGATGGTAGAGTTTTTTTTAGATTATATCAACTTTCATTATTTGTTTTTCATAAATAAATCTTAGAACAACTTAACCGCTTTAAATATGCTAGTGAAAACTTCCTCCCGATCGTACAATAGAAGTACTTATTTAATGAACTTAATATTCTGTTTAGGAGTATTTACTATTGTTACCAGTAATCTACAAGCACAGAATTCTACCGCTTTCGAGTTGAACGAATATCTTTCCGTTAACGCTACTAATAAATCATCATTAAACTTAAAAAGTAAGGAGGCTACTTCTACCCCTTTACAGGTGCTCGCCTATGATCTTGTGCCTACAGTTTATATAGAAAACGGAGATATTAAAGTTTTTGACGAACAAAACCCTGTGAAGGCTGAAGTAACTATAAATTCCTTTCAACTTCTAAGCTCCTCGAATAAACTTTTCAAATCAGTAGAACTACTCGTTATAAAACTGGATTCTGAAAGTCAAATTAGTTCAAGCTTAGACTTCTCAAAACTTTCCGGTTTTGACAACCTTAAATTTGTGTACTTCCTGTGCCCTTTCAATTGTTCCAAATCACAAATTGAAAATATTGCACAAGGTCTTCCAACTGGCATCACATTGCTTTACTCTGCTTCAATTCCTGAATAATCAGGAATAAAGGTTTTACTATAATAGTGGGATATATGAAAAAAAATTACTTTATAAATGCTGAAAGAAAGATGTTGAAAGCTTATGCGGTTATACTCCTCATAATCTTTGGAAATATCGTACATGCTGAAGCTCAGGTTAGAACCGACTTCAAGCAGAGAACTTCTTATGCTTCGCCGGAAAAAAAGATCTATAATATTCATGGAGATTTTGCAATTATTGGTAATACCAATATGACCTTATCTAATTATGAATTAAATAAGAACAACAGTAATAACACCATGCAAAAGGTAGATGAAGATGGTATATCTAGTACCAGTAATTCTTCTTCTGCACAGTTATTATTTTCAAACGAAAACAATGCCTCAGAAGAATGTTCTGAGATAGTTTATGCAGGTTTGTACTGGACAGGAAGAACCAGTAGCAATAACTCTTCTAAAGCGAAGCGCAGCATAAAATTAAAGGGCCCTAAAAATAGTACTTACCAGGAGTTTACTGCTGGGAATTCAGATATCAATTTCCCTGGAGATGATAATATGTATGTTGGTTATGTAGAAGTAACCGATCTTGTTAAAAACAATGGTGCTGGTCAATATTGGGTAGCAGATATCGAAATCTCCGAAGGTAACGGAGGTTCAACCGGATATTATGGTGGTTGGGGAATGGTTGTTATCTACGAGAATGCTCAAATGAATCTTAGAGATATCACCCTTTTCGACGGTTATGCCTATGTAAAAGGTCAAGTAACAGAAAGTTATGAAATCCCGGTTTCAGGATTCAATACCGCCCAATCCGGCCCAATTAATATGAAGTTAGGTTTGATGGCTGGAGAAGGAGATCGAGGTATTTCGGGGGATTATTTCGAAATTCAAAAATTGAATGGATCTTGGGAACGCCTTAGTCATAGCAATACTACTCCTAATAACTTCTTCAACTCCTCCATATCCACTCCTGGAACACGCATACCAAACCTGGTAAATAATACTGGTTTAGATATAAACGTTCTAACTATTCCTAATTCGGATAAATCTATAATTGGTAACAACCAAAATTTTGCTAAGTTCAGATATGGATCAACACAGGATACCTATGTGATTTTCAATATGGTCATGTCTGTTGATGCTTATCAACCAAATATCGAAGGGGTTAGCTCAGTACAAAGTATACAAAACAATAATACTCCTACTTCTACTACAGAAGCTCTTCCGGGAGATATTATTACGTATAAAGTCCAATTAAAAAATAAGGGAAATGAGCCTATTAAAAATACTAAGCTTATAATCCCGGTACCTTATAATGTCTCATATGTACCTAATAGTGCTACAAAGAACATTTACTTCTCACCAAACCCTACTCCTAACTCTGTTACCTATGATCCATCATTAGGAGCAACAGGTTCTATTATCTGGAATGTAGGTACGCTTCCTGTTAGTTCCAACACTAACAACGTTTTGGGAGATTTGACTTTAAAATTTAAAATTACTGAAGACTGTACTATTCTAAAAAATTCTATTTGCGGTGATGGAAATAATGTCACTTTTAAAGGAACTTTGAGTGGAATAGGTGAAATAACTCAAATACCGGTAAATAATAAAGATCTTATACAAGGTTATACAGATAATGTGGCCTGTAAAGGTCAGCCTATTACCGCTCCGTTAAAAAACCTTATTAATGCCAGAACATTTATAGAAAATAACTGTTCAAATACTCCTGATAAACGAGTTTTTAATTATTGTAATAGAACGAATCCTATTCAAATTACTGAGGTAAACTCTGCATTTCCTTCTGGCACCAGATTTTATAATAGTTATCCTGTAGTGGATTCAACGGTAGAATACACTATCAATAATCCATTTCCAAAGACTACCGGAACTAAAAATTATTACGCAATTGTTCCAGGGGCTAATGACTGTTATATAGCATTTGACATTGTCGTGAATAATATAACCTCTGTTCCTACAGCTACAGATGTAGAATATTGCCTAAACGAAGAAGCAATTGCATTAACAGCAACTCCTAGTAAGACAGGATATACACTATTCTATTATACCAGCGATTCAAATACTCCTCAAATCTCTATCACTCCTAGCACTGATGTTGCTGGTGAATTCACTTATTATGTAGCTGAAGGAGAATCAGGAAGTTGTATCAGCCCTAATAAAGTGGCTATTAAGGTTAAAGTTAATCCTGCGACAGTAGCAGCAACAATTGCTAATCAAAATGCGTGTAATTCTTATTCTTTACCTGCCTTGCCAGAAGGGAACAAGTATTTCACTAAAGCCGGTGGACAAGGAACTGAATTATTTGAAAATACGATAATCACTGAATCGAAAACTGTATATATTTATACACCAGGAAAAGGATCTTGTGGTGCAGCAGAATCTAATTTTGATATAACAATCGAGTTTTCTCCGAATGCAGGAACTGATGGAGCTTTTACGGTATGTGAAGGAACTACTATAACTAATGAAATGTTATTTGATGCCCTAACAGGTGCTGATGCCGGGGGAACCTGGTCTGCTTCTGTGGATGGCGTTTACACCTATACACTAGCTGCAACTCAATACTGTGAGGCGGATTCGTCTAAAGTAACAGTAACTTTCACTACTGCGCCAAATGCAGGAACTGATGGAGCTTTTACGGTATGTGAAGGAACTACTATAACTAATGAAATGTTATTTGATGCCCTAACAGGTGCTGATGCTGGGGGAACCTGGTCTGCTTCTGTGGATGGCGTTTACACCTATACACTAGCTGCAACTCCATACTGTGAGGCGGATTCTTCTAAAGTAACAGTAACTTTCACTACTGCGCCAAATGCAGGAACTGATGGAGCTTTTACTGTATGTGAAGGAACCACTATAACTAATGAAATGTTATTTGATGCCCTAACAGGTGCTGATGCCGGGGGAACCTGGTCTGCTTCTGTGGATGGCGTTTACACCTATACACTAGCTGCAACTCAATACTGTGAGACGGATTCTTCTAAAGTAACAGTGACCTTTACAACGGCTCCGAATGCAGGAACTGA
>NZ_JAKGTH010000007.1 GCF_021568705.1 Gillisia lutea | reverse complement strand
AGCAATAATGTCTTGTTGAAAGTCTTTTACAAACTCCAGTTCCTCTATTTTTTCTGTATTTTTTCAACCAGTAATAGATAGAAGCTCTGGAAACCTGATATTTCTCGGATGCATAATTAATAGAGATCTGTGCATTTTGGATTTGATCGATAATAACCAGCTTGAGATCATAACCTACTTTTTTGTAGGAATTTTTTCGACAGTGTTCATTTTGTTCTTTCATTAGGTATAGTGCTAAAAGGTTTAATTTTTAGTCAACCTATTTCAGGAAAGTACATTTAAAAATATAGCGCCTAACGTGTTTGGCTATGGTTTCGTTGCGGAATGGTTCGGCAGAACTATTCCGCCGTAAACCAAAGTTAGCAAATACGCAGGAATTTCAGTTATGAAATTCCGCCGCAATGAACTATAGCCGGTGTTGGCTACAGTTTTTTTTATTCTCTTCAGTTTCTAATTCAGTCAGATTTTCGTTAATCATTTTCTTTTTGGCAAGTTTGGTTTAGGTTTAATTCCGTCCAAAATTTCCTTTTTAGAACGTGCCATTCGATTTGTTTTTCGGTCAGATATAAATCCGTAATCAGTCCACATTAATTCAGCTCCATCTTCAATAAATTCCTCATAAATTGGGATTAATTCTCCAATACCAATAAAAATCCATTCCATTTCAATTTTGTCAGTATTGGTAAATTTATATTCAGCTTCTTTTCCGAGTTTTTCAGCTTTTTCAAATGCTTCTTTTGCAGATTTTGCTTTAATTAAATGATGATTTCCCCAAGTTGTCACTCTTCGCAATTCTTGTTTTTCACTGCGGTCAACTGGCTCACATTTTTCAATAATTTCAGCGATATACCAATTTCCGTTTTCGTTCGATATTTTTTCTTGTATTTTCATTTCTCAAATTGTAGCCAACTAGTTATATTCATCCTAAAACTACTATCTAGGGAAGTATAAAAAGGGATATTAGTAGGGTTTATCTATTTGTTTGTCTCAAAAATAGCATTTATAACTCCTGAAAATTGAAATATTTGGCATTAGTTATGAACGGATTCTTAACATCTTCAACAAAAATCGCTCAAATCATTAAATATTCAGCAATTATAAGCTTTAAAACAAACTTACTAACTCCTAGGTATACCAATTAAAGAGAAAACAACTAGTTGTTATTCATAGAACACACTTACCTCTTCTAAAGTTTTGCGTTCTAAGGCGGGTACGTAAACGGGGTCTTGGGGATAGCCTACGGGAAGTAATAAAAAAGGGCGTTCGTTGGCAGGGCGCTCCAACACCTTGCTTAAAAAGTTCATGGGGCTGGGCGTGTGGGTTAAAGTTACCAGTCCGGCATTGTGGATGGCAGCAATAAGCATCCCGCAGGCAATGCCTACACTTTCATTCACATAATAGTTATTGTGCTTTACACCTTGAGCATCCAGCTCATAGGCTCTTTTAAATACGATGATAAGCCAGGGAGCATTTTCCAGAAAAGGCTTATCAGCATTGGTAGCCAAAGCCAGAAGATCTTCTTTCCAGCGTTCGCTCATCCTGCCATTATAATTTTCCTTTTCCTCATTTTCGGCAGCGGCTCTAATCTTGGTCTTTAATGTGGCATTAGAAATTGCACAGAAAGTCCAAGGTTGTTTATGGGCGCCACTGGGCGCAGTAGAAGCTGCTTTAATAAGATTCTCGATAACTTGCTTAGGCACGGGAGTATCAGCAAATTCACGAACCGAGCGGCGCTTATCCAACCAGGTATAGAAATTGGCGCTTTTAGAAAGCATTTCTTCCCGGATGTACGTTTCGCTTTGGTATTTAATATGTTTAAAACCATGTATGTCTATCTCCTTTGGTGAACTCATGTGCCTTTTAAATTTTACACAATGTATCTAAAAAGAGCTATTTCCTCCTAAAAAAATATGTGGAAGTCTAAATGATCACTCCAGCTCCCACCAAAATTTTTGTTCATGCGTTTGCCCAAGATAGAACACCTCCCCTATTTGCGGGGAAACATAGTCTTGTTGTAAGATCTCTGCGGCGGTTACCAATCGTTTTATAGATTCGTTCCACGGGTGATTGGAAAGTACAAATTTCCCCCAATGTACCGGAAACAGCATTTTGGTGTTCAAATCTTTTGCGGCTTGTACTGTTTGCTCCGGGAACATATGTATTTGTGGCCAGTGTACGCCATACTGACCACATTCCAAAAATGCGAGATCAAAAGCTCCAAACTCCTTCCCTATCTTCTTGAACTGTGCATCATAGCCAGAATCGGCACCAATAAAGATCTTGTGGTTTCCAATTTCCAGAACAAAAGAAGACCAGAGCGTCTGTGCTCTTTTAATTCCTCTGCCCGAGAAATGTCGGGAAGGCGTGGCGGTAATTTGAGTACTGGCATTCAGCTCTTCCCGCTCCCACCAGTTTAGTTCGGTGATCTTGGAAGCTGCTACTCCCCAATATTCCAAATGCGCGCCAACCCCCAAAGAGGTCACTATCTTCTTGGTCTTGGCACGAAGCTTTTGAATGCTGGGCAAATCCAGATGATCGTAATGATCATGGGTAAGAATCAGCAGGTCGATCTCCGGGAAATCTTCAATTTCATACTTGTCGGCTCCGGGAAATGATCTTCCGAAGAAACTAACAGGAGAAGCATTTCCACTAAAAACAGGATCTACTAGAATAGTGTAGCCATTGGAATTTATAAAATAGGAAGAATGTCCAAACCAAACCACCGCAGGGGTATTGGAGGTAATTGCGGAAAGATTGGTCTTGATATTTGGTAGTTCCTGTGGCGGTTTTACCGAAGCAGGTTTATTCATGAACTCCTTCAATATCTTCAACATAGGAACATTGTTGGGGTTCACAGAAGTAGGTTCCACATTCCTGAATTCCCCCTCGCTGTAATTGAACGCACTTTCAATCCTCATTTTTCGTGCTCCCGAAGGTTTCTTTCCAAATGTCTTAAAATCCATACTTCTTTATATATTACCTCCGCTTGAAACTACAGAAGGTAAAATTCTGCACGGTATCAAAAGGGGTATGATGATCTATATTTTCACAATGTGTAGCCTCAAAATCTTCTTCCAATAAGGCCTTCATTTCCTCAATAGAATATTGCTGAATGGCAATTCCACTGCATTTTAAAGGTCCGCTGCGAGAAAAGGTTCCCAGCACTACAGCGCCGTTCTTCGCGATCGCTTTTCTTAAAGTCGAAATATAATGAGACACCTGACTTTCTTCGGTTAAAAAATGAAAGGCGGCTCTATCATGCCAGAGATCGTATTGCTCTTCCGTTTCAAAAGTAGCAGCATCGGCCACTATCCATTTTACTGCAGCAGCCTTCTCGCCCAAACGTTTCTTTGCACGTGCCAGCGCAGCTTCAGAAATATCTAAAACAGTGATATCGGTATAGCCATCATCCAATAGATATTCCACCAGAAAACTGTCTCCCCCACCTATATCAATTATTCTGGCATCTTTATTCAGCTTCAATTCAGCAATAAGATCCAGAGAAGTTTGAGGTTTATTCTGGTACCAACTTACATCGGTAAGTTCTTTGGTGGTATATATCTTCTCCCAGTGTGCTTTTTTATCGTTCATTTTTAATTTGCATTTTTATTGAAAATTTTGATCATATTGAAGGACCTCATCAAATTGAAAAGTCCGGGTAATATTACCGAACCTCCAATTAAGAGCATGATCCCTAAATTGGTAATTACCGATGGTGGAGCAATATTCTCCAACAAACTCAATTCTTCTCCGGCCATGATAATAATATGAGGGAAATGAGCATATATGGCGGCAAAAAGTATGAGTACCACCTGTAAGCCCGCAAGCCATCTACTCCAAACGCTACTCTGATTTCTAATAGATTTCCATAAGGGAATTAATAATATTCCTGAAAAGCTTACCGCGATAATGGAAACAGGATTATGAATAAAATCGGTGATAAATACCATCTCGTTATAATAGCCATAAACCAACAATATGAAACCTATCACTACCAGAACTATGGTAGCATAGGCAGATTTCCGACTGTACATTTTTCTGTCATTCCCTTCGGTCTCCCCAATAAGCAAGGTGGCGGCAAGAAAAGCGCATAAAGCGGCATAGAACAAGCCAACCAGTAAACTAAAGGTATTGAGCCACGGCGCCATGAATAATTCATAAAATCCGAAATTCTCATAATCCTGAGTTCTAATGATCTTTCCGCCAATGAGCGCGCCAAAAGTCATTCCTATAAATACCGGAGTGATAAAACTTGAAATCCTGAACATCCAGTTGTAGAGATGTTGAGACTTATCTACTACCGCATCGTAATGCCTGAAGATAAAAGCCACTCCACGCATAGTAATACCAAGCAACACCAAGGTAATTGGCACGTGCATATAGATAACTATCACATTAAAATACACGGGAAAAGCGATCCACATGATCACTATTAAAATGATTAGCCAGATGTGGTTGACCTCCCACACGGGACCCATAACTCGGTAAGCAGTATCTCGGGTGATCTTTTTATTTTCTGAAGAAGAAAACAGCTCCACTATTCCCGCACCAAAGTCGGCACCGCCCAATAGCACATAGAGGAATAAGGAGAAGAGCGTGAAAAAAAGTACAACGTAGAGCATCAGGAATCTTTTGAAGAGTTAAGTGCCTTTATCTGTCTATTCATAAGCCAGGTAACCGTAATTCCCAGCACCACATATAGCAGTACATACATATAAAAACTATATTTCATTCCCGGCATAGGAGTTACCGCATCTTTGGTTTTCATGATACCGTGAATGATCCAGGGTTGGCGTCCAACTTCGGTTACCACCCATCCCGCTTCCAAGGCCACAAAGCCTAAGGGTGCTAAAAAGATAAAAAAGAGCCAGAATTTTCTGTTTTCTAATAATGACTTTTTCTTCAAACTGATAAAGTACAGCAAGCCAGCCAGCATAAGTAAGGTCCCGATACCAACCATAATCTGGAATGCATAATGCACCACGGCAACAGGCGGAAGTTCGTCTTCCGGAAAATCATTCAAGCCTTTTACCTCAGCATCAAAATCGCCAAATGCTAAAAATGACAGGGCTTTGGGGATTTCAATTTTATAGGAAACTTCCTTTTTTTCTTCATCTACAATCCCACCAATATAGAGCGGTGCACCTTTTTCTGTTTCATAATGCGCTTCTAAAGCTGCAAGTTTCACGGGTTGTCGTTCTGCCACATCTTTAGCTGAAAGATCTCCACTTATTGGCTGTAAGATGGCTGCCACCGCACCAAAGAGAATAGCGATTTTAAAGGCTTTAGTATGAAGTTCTATTTGTTTCTTTCTGAAGATCTGCAAGGCATGAACTCCGGCCACAGCAAAACTTGTGGCCACAAAAGCAGCCAACGTCATATGCAAAGCTTCAGTGAACCAGGCGGGATTCAACATCGCCTTTACCGGATCTATATTGCTAAACACCCCATTATTATAATCGAAACCGGAAGGGGCATTCATCCAGCTATTTGCCGAAACTACCAATATTCCCGAGGCTACCCCGCTAATCCCGATGATCACCCCCGTAAACCAATGGAATTTTTCAGGGAGCTTATCCCAGCCGTATAAATAAAAACCAAGTGCAAGCGCTTCTACAAAGAAGGCGGCACCCTCTAGAGAAAACGGCATCCCAATAATAGGGCCCGCATGCTCCATGAACCCAGGCCATAAGAGTCCGAGTTCAAAAGACAATGCCGTTCCCGATACCGCCCCGGTCACAAAAAAGATAGCAACTCCTTTTTGCCAGGCCTTGGTAAGTTTTAAATAAATAGGATCGCGTGTATTCAACCATTTCTTGTGGGAAACGATCATAAAAAAGGGCATTACCATCCCTATACACGCAAAAATAATGTGGAAGCCTAAGGTAAAGGCCATTTGTAACCTGGCAAAATCTAAATTCTCCATGAGAATGATTTTAATTGATCTAATACTATACTGAAAACAAATACTTTAAGTAAGTATCGTCCTTCAGTTCATTTCAGCTTAAATTTAGGTAAAAATTTTCCGGTAGCCCGACTGTAAGCGGTGTAATTTGGGAATTTCTACCTTAGTTTTTCTTCTTCATAATTGGACTTAAAATGAAATAAAAGCAGTACTAAAAAACTAATAACTAACTTAAATCCCGACCCCATCATAAGAGCTATTGCCAACAGGTTTATTATAATTCCTGTATAAATGGGATGCCGCATTATTTTAAAAACTCCCTCTGTTAATAGAATGGCATTATCTTTTGGGCTAGGAAATACCGAAAGTCGGGTATTTATCTGAACTAGTGCAGCAAGTATCAATCCTAATCCAAGGACCAGAAAAGCAATACATGTCCAAATTAGATAGCTCGGGAGTGTAAATCTAAGAGAATGAACTTCAAAAAAATAACCTATGAAAAGCATTAACTGAATGCCCACATAGGTTATATCTTTATTTTGAAGTTTCATTTTATATCACATAAAAAACTGCGATTATCTCCAGGCCATATAGCCTCCTTTTAGGTCGTAGATCTTCTCGAAGCCCATTGTCGCTAATTTATGCGCCGCTTTATTGCTTCGGTTACCACTTCTACAATACAAATATACGGGCTGATCCTTTTTTAAGGAACTAAATTTACTTGTAAAATCTACATCAAAGAAGTTATAGTTCTTTGCATTTTTAATATGTCCTTCTTTGTATTCCTGTGGGGTCCTTACATCTATTACTGTAACTTTCCCGTTATTTATCTGTTCTTTGAACTCGGTTACCGAAAGAACGCTTACTTTATCGCTGGACTGTGCCGAGGCTCCAAATATTGAACTGAAAAATCCCATAAGTATAAAAAGTTTTAAAAAATTCATCTATTTCCGTTTTTACTGGGTTATCTCTTTGTAGATGATATAGATACCCATAATTAATACAAACCACCCGAATGACTTCTTCAGTTTCTTCCCATCTATAAACTTGTTCAAATAGATACCAATGAAGATACCAATAATGGCTATAAATGTAAAACTAAGTAAGAAAATCCAGTCTACATCTATATGACTTAAATCTCCCAAAAAGCCTAGTAAAGAATTTATCGCGATAATAAAAAGTGATGTTCCCACCGCTTCTTTCATAGGAAGTTTTGCCAGTAATACCAGAATTGGGACGATAATAAACCCTCCCCCGGCACCTACTGTTCCGGTTATTAATCCGGTAGCTGCACCCAATACTATTAAAGATCCATATTTAATGTGGCGTTCCCCATTTTGGGCAATTACTGTATCCTTTTGTTCTTTTATCATAGATATGGACGCTAAAAGCATCAATACCGCGAAAAAGACCATTATAAGAATATCCTTAGTTACTTCAAAATCACCTAGGCTGAATACCACTTCCGGAATTGCAGGAACCAAAAATCTTCTAGTAGAGAAAACCGCTATAACTGCAGGGATAGCAAATATCAAAGAGGTTTTATAATTGATCAATCCCTTCTGAATATTTCGTAACGCTCCAAACGATGAGGATGCCCCAACTATAAATAAGGAATATCCGGTAGCAATTACCGGATTATAACCTAGAACATATACCAACACCGGAACAGTAAGTATGGAGCCGCCACCTCCGGTTAGACCTAATACAAGACCAATAATTAATGCGCCTACATATCCCAAAATATCGATTAATGCCATTCGTTAGATTTTAATTCGATGCAAAAGTAGCGGGTTAGCTTATGCTGCACAGTAACATTGGTTACAAAGGGGTTTACAGGTCTATTACCTTAATGCTATTGCGCTGTAATTTTATCTTTCCTTCCAATTCCAGTTTTTTAAGCAGTCTGGAAACCACTACCCGGGAGGTATGTAAATCGTATGCTATATTTTGATGTGTAATTTGCAATACTTCATTTTGATTGATCTTTGCTTTATCCTGTAGGTAACGCATGAGGCGCTGATCCATATTCATGAAAGCGATGGTATCTATGGTGTCCAACATTTCTGTTAAGCGAGAATGGTAACTCTGAAAAACGAAATCTCTCCAACTCTTATATTTAGCCGTCCATTCCTCCATTTTTTCAATAGGGATCATGATGATCTTGGTTTCCATTTCGGCAACAGCTCTAATCTCACTTTTGGTTTCCCCCAAGCAGCAGGAAAGCGTCATGGCACAGGTATCACCACGTTCCAGGAAATATAGTAACAGCTCGTCGCCATCTTTATCTTCTCGCAAAATTTTGATGGCTCCTTCAATAAGTAAGGGCATCGCCTTTACATAATCTCCAATTTCGATGATTCGTTCTCCTTCTTTTACAATTCTAAGAACTCCCACCTCTTCGATCTCTTTTAAGAGTTCTTCTTCAAAAATAAAGGAATAAGCCTCATTCAGCAATGTTGTCATTCTATAAGGGTTGATATGTATATATTAATAAGAGCTCTAAAATTATTAAATAATATTTTGATACTATGATCTAAGCTATTTAATTTGCCACATAATTGCAAGTTTGTAAAAGTGAGAAACTTTTGAAGATCACTTAAAACTGAATCGGGATGTGGCGCAGTCTGGTAGCGTATACGTCTGGGGGGCGTAGGGTCGCAGGTTCAAATCCTGTCATCCCGACTTTTTCTATTACTTCATAAAAAACTGAAAAACCTGTTGCTAATTAACATCAGCTACAGGTTTTCAGAATTCATATGGAATGTAGAAGAATTTAATTTTAAAATAAAAAGGAACTGTTATTACTGCAGTTCCTTTTTATTTTTTTATATATTGAAGTTAAAATGAATACCTAACCTGCTTTTCACTTCCACATTGCCCGAATTGAGATCCTGAACAAGAGGGAGCATAACATTAACCCCGGCAGAAAATTTACCAAAATTAGATTCTAATCCGAGGCGGCTAAATAATACATTTCCCTTAGTATCCTGAACACCTAGGCCATAACTCTCGTTCTCACCAAAGATTTCTCCGGCAATTCCAATAACTGGTGTAAAAGTTTGCATCTTCATAGTTGTATAGCTGCGGTACACATTCAAGCCATAATTGAACTGATCGCCAAACTGATATTCCTCATCATTCTTGGTTTTAAAGGTGTAATTGGCCATCACTCCAGCACCCCAATTTTTATAGCTCACAGAGTAATCTCCTGCCAGTAATACATCCCAACTTCCGGTTCCCACCTGAAAACTGGGGTTTACACTGCCTTGATTGTTCTCACCGTGATATTCTCCAGTTGGCAGTTTCAAGCCGGCACCTACTTCAAGGTTATGTTTAAAGAGTGTTTTTTGCTCCGGTAGTAATCCGTCCAATTGCGGAGTGATAAGTTTGTAAAAACCTATTATGCTAATATCTCCCAAACCATCTATCTTTTGGGATCCATCAATTAGTTCCCGCTCGTGAAAATGATAGGGCACAATTGCATTTATCTGGATTTTGGAACTCAGGGGAATACGCGCCCAGGCCTGCAGTGTATTAAAATTTTCATCTATCCAGGGAGAGTTATTGTAAATACCCTGCTTAGAACGATATTCCTGATGTATATATCGCACACCTACAAAATTGGCATTTCCAATTGTACCATAGCCCATACTACCACCACTACTTCCGCAACCACAAACATCGCAATCGTAGTATTCGAAAATAAAATGATTTTTCGAGAACACCGAAATACTGTCCTTCTCTGTAGCTTTCACCTGATATATGCTTACAAAAAGCAATAGTGACCAGGCATATTTTTTAATATTCTGCAAAACGTTCATCATTTAAATAAGTTTCATCGGTTAGTGTATTCAAAAAGGCAATTAATGCCTGTTTTTCTTCATTGCTCAATGCAATTCCCAACCTTTCATTTTGTTTTAAAATAGGATCTAAGGTCTCAGAGTCCTGTACCCCGTTATCATAGAAATCCAGCACAGATCTCAAACTCCCGAACCGCCCGTCATGCATATAAGGTTCGGTAACTGCCACATTTCGTAGGCTGGGCACTTTAAATTTATAATTATCGGCAACACTGCCGCTAACCTCTGCCCTACCAAGATCGTTGATACCGGGGTATGGTGGCAGACCATTATTGCGGAAAGCATCATCGGTGAAAAGATCGGTTTTATGGCAACTGGCGCATTTTTGCTGAAAGATGGCCAAACCTTCCTCTTCTTCCTCGGTAAATCGCACCTCGTCTTCCTTTCTCACATATTTATCATACTTCGAGTTGGAAGAGATCATCATCACCATAAATTGTGACAAGGCCTTCAGGAAATTCTCATTGTTTATTTCCCCATCATCAAAAGCTGCAGCAAAGAGCTGTTTATATTCAGCATCTGCCATTAGTTTTTCTAAGATACACGACAGAGTTTCGCCCATTTCTGCAGGGTTGGTTATAGGAATTATAGGAAAAAGGTCTAAGTGAGAGGTAGCTCCGTCCCAGGCAAACTCCTTCTGAAATGCCATATTTTGAATAGCAGGCGCATTTCTTATCCCTTCAAGATCATCAATTCCATGACTGAACTGATGGCCGTGATGGGTGAAAGCGAAACGCTGCTCATGGCAAAATCCGCAGGAAATAACTCCGTTCGCAGATAACTGCCCGTCATAGAACAACTTCTTCCCTAACTCAAAACCATTCTCGGTAGGAGGATTAGCGGTGAGATTGTAATTAATTTCTGGAAAATTTTCCGGGATATCTATTTCCAATGTGTTGTTAATAGGAATATAAACCTCTTCATCTTTAGAGCAAGCTAAAAACTGGAGGGCAACTATTACCAACACTATTTTGTTAAATTGTTTTTTCATTTTGAGAAAAAGCAGACTAAAAAGTAGCCTTCGCCACTTTTTAGTCTTTTTTAATTAGTGTTGTATCTGCTCGCCGTTATGCACGTGGTCTACACGAAACATTTCTGTAGCATTTTCAGCAATTTGGGGACTTTTAACCTCATCTACCATTACAACAGCTTTTTCTGAAAGCTTGATCTTGTTTGAGCCATCCAACAACTTATTGGCATCTACCCCTACATGGATTACCGGACTCAAATTATCGCTCACCAAGGCAGAAGTAGGCAATTGCACGGTCACTTCTTTGTAATTATCTAAACTGCTCCCATGGCTCCCCATATGTATCTTAAAATTAGCAGCTTCGGTTACAGTTTCAGAAGTGAAAGTTCCTTCAAAATTCAAAAATTTGTAACCCGCCTGCCAGGACCACATCATAAAGCTGTCTTCGGCTTTTTGTAAGAAATCACCCTGACCTTCAGCTCCCTGCTGATATTTATCCTGATCTACTCCAATTCCAAAACGCATGGCAACATACTCTCCGGCCGGAATGTTTGGAAGGTTTATTTCGGTATTATCGTTTTCTTCACTAATAATGAAATAGCTTTCATCTTTTGGATAGGTATATTCGTTACCATTGGCATCGATCAATACAAAATTGCTCACAATGTAATTAAGGCGAGTAATAGTTAATATTTCTGCATTGGTTTTAGTATAAGTAGCTGAAGCAAGCAGAAGATCATCTCCATTTACACCATTATCGAAATCAATTGCAACAGCATTCTGCCCACTAAGCTCATTTACATTATCATCATCTGATGAACATGCGGTGAAGAATGTTATTAGTGTGGTAAAAATTAAAGGTTTTATATATTTAGTTATCATCTTGAAATTCATTAAAAATTAATCATAAGTTTGGCCGTTGGCGCTTGTTAAAGCCCAATTTTCGGCATTGATTTAATAAATTATCAAGCAATGGGAGGTTTCAACTCCTCACTATAAAAAAGAAAACTATAGGTAGTAAGAAAGCTGTCTACCACCGGTTTCAGCTCTATATCAAAGTCAGGAAAAAGTTCCCATCCCAATTGATACTCCTTGAAAAAAAACAATACGAGTTCACTCCTACCAGCAGGAATTCCTTTTTCGGCATCTTTTTCTTTATTAACCTCTTCAGCCAAAGACCTCATGAGGTAACATTTCCCGTTACAGCTCAATTCCGGCCTATCCCGATTTTCACATAGTTCTGTAGCTATGTATTCATAATTGAATGCATAGTCTACAAGAGGAAAGATGGGTTGGAAAAGAAATAATAAAGCAAAGACAAAGGAAATAAATTTCATTTGTTGCTATAAGGCTTTATTCCGTTAATTCCTTTGCGTTCTCGATACTGGAGTTCACCTGGTCTCGCATCAGCTTCACGTCTTCCAACTCAGCGGTTATGGCATCTATACGTTCTTGCAGTTGCTGGTTATTCATTTTCTGAAGCTCGGCCTTACCTTTTACAAACTCATCGCTAAAACTGTGCATCCAGTCCATCATCAGGCGATCACCTTCTTCAAGTTTGGTGGCGGCATTTCTATATTTTTCGGCAGCTGCGCTAGTATCGGCAATGGTTTCTAATTCCTTTTTAAGAGCGGGAATTTCTACCATTTTAGGCATTACTTCGTCGTGAATATCCAGTACCTGGTGAAATAATTCATCGTATTCTTTTTTCTTTTCTGAAGTGCTCTCACAAGAGATCAGAAAAAGTGTACAGCATAGCAGCCATACCCATGATTTTTTAAATAGGGTCATTTTATAAAGTATTTAGATCAATAAAAATTGTATGATAAATACTTAGGCAATTGGAGGGTGAAAAACTTTGGATATTTCCTGGTGACTGTACAGAATGGCAGTCAGTGGAAATTGGTGAGATACGCTTTCAACAAAATTAGAGAAAGTGAAAGCTGTAGTTTTTTCAGTAAAAAGGATTTGTATATCTACTTTTTTTACCGAATTATTATTTTTCGACTGAGATTCTTCTTTAGAAGCTTCAGCGAGAGATTTCATGAGGTAACATTTCCCGTTACACTCCAGCTTTGGTTCATCTTTATTCACACATAGCACTTTACTAATATAATCGTAGGCCACGGCATATTCCACATAAGGCAGAACCGGCTTAAAAACGATTAAAAAAGCAAATATGACCAGCAGGTGTTTCACGGCTGCAAAATTAAGTATTCCAATTTTATTCTGGCATATTTATAAAGTTATCTTTTAAAAATTTCATATTCTGAACTTCCATCTGTTTTAGTATCATTGGTAATCATCTAGTAGATTTAGCTAATTTTTTAAGTAAGGAAAGCGCTATCTTTGCACAACTTAAAACTACAATGAGCCTCACGTTACTTTCATCTCCTTTACAGGGATTTACCGATTTCAGATTTCGTAATGCCTTTCAAAAATATTTTGGTGGGATAGATACTTTTTACTCTCCTTATATTCGTTTGAACGGAAAGCTGGTAATAAAATCGTCGTACGAGCGTGATCTGCTCCCCGAGAATAATACCACGTTGGAAGTGATCCCGCAAATTATTACCAATGATGCTGATGAATTCTTGTTTGTAGCCAAGTATGTGCAGGAATTAGGATATAAGGAGCTTAATTGGAACTTGGGTTGTCCCTACCCTATGGTTACCAAACGCGGAATGGGCTCAGGACTAATTAGTGATGCCGAAAGAATTGACCATATCTTAAGTAGAGCACATACCGAGACAGACATTTTAGTTTCTATGAAGATGCGTATGGGCTATGAAAACAGCGAAGAGATCTTGGATGTTCTGCCGATATTAGATAAATACCCGCTTAAGAACATCGCCATCCATGCTCGTATAGGAAAGCAACTTTACAAAGGCGGTGTAGATCTGGATGCCTTCCAGCGTTGTGTAGACAATACCAAGCATAAATTATATTATAACGGTGATATTACCACGGTAGCTAAATTTAAGGAAATGCAGAGTCGCTTCCCTTCTATAGATCATTTTATGATTGGTAGAGGACTGATCGCTGACCCATTTTTACCGAATATGATTAAAAGCGATACTTTAGAATATCCTCTAGATCGATTTGAGATCTTTAGAAATTTCCATGATGAGATCTATCATAACTACACAGCGGCACTTTCCGGGCCTACTCCTATAAAGATGAAGATGCAGGGATTTTGGGAATATTTTTCCACCACCTTCTCCAATCCGCAGAAAACCTTTAAGAAGATCAAGAAAGCTAATAACACCAAAGCTTATGAAATGGCTGTGATCGAGATCTTAAATAGCGAACAAAGTCTTTTATTGCGTAGTTCCAGATAAGGATAAGAATTTAACTAGACCGGCTAAAATTCTTTGCTCTTCAACTTTTCAACTATCTTCGCATATCGTTTTTTTGAAGATTATAATTTTTTAAAGCCTCTTCCATTTTGAAAGACCTGTTACTTATAACACCTCCTTTTACCCAATTGAATACGCCCTATCCTGCCACGGCCTATTTAAAAGGATTCCTGAATACTAAAAATATCAGTTCCTATCAAATGGACCTGGGAATAGAGGTGATTTTAGCACTTTTTTCGAAAGCCAAAATGGAAGATATTTTCGAACTGGCATATAAGAATGATCGTATAACTTCAGAGAATGCGGAAAGGATCTATGCTTTAAAAGATGATTATTTACAGGTTTTAGAGTTGGTTATAGCTTTCTTACAGGGAAAAAATCAAACCTTCGCACGACAAATCTGTACCGATAATTTTCTTCCGCAGGCTTCAAGATTTGAGCAACTGGATGATATGGACTGGGCTTTTGGCTCTATGGGACTGCAGGACAAAGCCAAACATTTAGCAACCTTGTATCTGGAAGATATTTCAGATTTCATCGTAGAATGTATCGATGAGAACTTCGGGTTTAGTCGGTATGCAGAACGATTGGGACAGAGCGCCAATTCGTTTGATGAACTATATGAACATCTGCAAGGTGAACCCACCTATATCGATACACTTACACTTTCAACCCTGGAAAACAAACTCAACGAAATACAGCCTAAATTAGTCTGCTTCTCAGTTCCATTTCCCGGTAATTTATATAGTGCTTTTCGCTGTGCCCAATTTATCAAAAAAAACTATCCTGAAATAAAAATTGCCATGGGCGGCGGTTTCCCAAATACCGAATTACGTTCGCTCAGCGATGTGAGAGTTTTCGAATTCTTTGATTATATCACCTTAGATGATGGAGAATTACCGGTAGAGCTGTTAGCTATTAATATATTAGATCCTAATCCCGAAAACCAGGATTTTAATCAATTCAAGCGCACCTATTTATTAAAAGAAGGAACTGTTTCTTATAATAATTCATCTCTTAAAAGCGACTATAAACAAAGTGAAGTTGGCACCCCCGATTACTCAAATCTGCTTTTAAGTGAATACATATCGGTGATCGAAATTGCCAACCCCATGCATAGTCTTTGGAGCGATGGCCGTTGGAATAAACTTACTATGGCGCATGGTTGTTACTGGGGTAAATGTACTTTTTGTGATATCTCTTTAGATTATATAAAGATCTACGAACCTGTGGCTGCAAAGATTCTTGTAGACAGAATGCAGCAACTTATTGCTCAAACCGGAGAAACCGGATTCCATTTTGTAGATGAGGCTGCGCCTCCATCCTTAATGAAGTCTTTGGCAATAGAAATTCTAAAACGAAAACTCACCGTTACCTGGTGGGCCAATATTCGCTTTGAGAAGAATTTCACTCAAGACCTCTGTTATTTACTTAAAGCTTCCGGTTGTATAGCAGTTTCCGGAGGTTTAGAAGTGGCTTCCGACAGGCTTTTGAAATTGATCGATAAGGGTGTGACGGTATCTCAGGTGGCACAGGTGACCCGAAATTTTACCGAAGCCAATATCATGGTGCATTCCTATTTAATGTACGGCTATCCTACCCAAACGGTGCAGGAAACAGTAGATAGTTTGGAAATGGTACGGCAACTTTTTGAAGTAGGTATATTACAGTCAGGATTCTGGCATCAGTTCGCCTTAACCGCTCATAGCCCGATTGGTTTGAATCCATCCGATTACGGGATCACTCCACAGTATAAAGATATTTCTTTTGCTAATAATGATGTAGATTTTACCGATAGTACCGGCATAGATCATAATCAATTTAGTTATGGCCTAAAGAAATCTCTCTTTAACTTCATGCATGGTATTGGTTTTGAAATGCCATTACAAGATTGGTTCGATTTTAAGATCCCACACACCAGTATTCAGGAAGATTTTATTATTTCTTGTTTAGAAAATGAGGTTCCCATTAATGTAAAGCCTACAGCTAAACTATTGTGGTTAGGAAAAATGCCTCTAATTTCGGAGATCACTAAAAGCAAACGTGGGCAGACCCGGCACTTACTTTTATTAAGCTTTCATGATAAAACAAATACTATTGAGGTAAAGCTGGAGAAAGATAAAGGGGAATGGCTACTTGATAAATTAGAAAACCTCTCTCCAACTAACGAAAAGCTACTTTCATTTGCCCAGCTGAAAAAGGATTTTGAACAATCTTTTGAAGATTTTGAACTCTTCTGGTATTCAAAACCTATAGATATTTTAAGAGAGAATGGACTGCTAGTTCTTTAAAACTTGCCCTTACATTTCCATTTACTTCATCTTTTGTTTCGCTTATTACTACAGGCGAGCGATTCACATCTTTTTGGTTAAAACAGGGATATTATAAAGTAATTTCAGGTAAATAAAATTTTTGAAAGTCTCTTCTATAGCGCTCAGAAGCTGGTCCTCCAAGAATCTTATTGCTAGACGTGTATTCATCTTTAAAATCAAATATCATGAAAACTCTAATCATTTATGCATTATTGCTTTGTGGGGTAGCATCGGCCCAGGCACAGCAAATTACAGAACTGGAAGAAGCAACAGTTAAGATTAACCCCTATTCGGTAATGACCAGTTCGAATTTAGACGACTATAGCTTTACCATCAATGAAAATTATGCCGGAGAATTCCATGCAAATCCAATTGGGTTTATGCAAGAAAATTTCGATATAAAAGAATTTATTGAAGCTGTTAAGGAAAGAAATTATGAGACCTATGTAGTTACTTTTAAAAGCACTAAAGGTTTTTTAAGAGCTAATTTTAATAAACACGGAACATTAGGTAGAACCTATCAAAAATTCACAAATATTTTACTACCATTAGAAGTGAGACAAGACCTTTATAAAAACTACAAAGGCTGGACCATGACCAAGAACAATTATGTGGCCAGTGGAAATGGCGATTTACTTAAAAAAGAGGTTTATAAAATAAAAATTGAAAAGGACAATAAAAGCCGAATAATTAAGCTAACACCGGCAATGATAGGCAGTACTACTGTTGCCAGCAATTAAAAGAAAATGCAAAATAATTTGTATTGATTTTAGCTAGAACCGGGAGACAGGTAAAATTGTCTCCCGGTTTATTATTCTGTATACGATTAGTCTCTAAAAGTCAGAGTAAATTCAGTTCCCATACTCACTTCACTTTTAACTGTAATTTTCCCACCCAGACTATGCATATGATTTTGTACCAGGTACAAACCAATCCCTTTACTATCGCTATTGTTATGGAAACGCTGATGTAGGCCAAAGATATTGTTGCCCACTTTTTCCATATTGAAACCTATTCCATTATCAGCAAATATAAGTTGAACAGTATTGTCAACTTTTTTTGAAATTATTGTAATTACAAGATCTACTTTAGGATTGCTGTATTTAATTGAATTGGAGATCAGGTTTAAAAATATACTTTGAAGATAGAAAGAGCAAAATTTCACCTCCTCAGCTTCAGTAAAATCTATAATAAAAGTTGCGTTCGATTTTTTTATTAATGTATCAATAGATCCACAAACTCCATTTACCATTTGGGTTAAGTTTAAAACCTCTAACTGGATATTTATCTTTTTCTCACTACTAACAGCATCTACATATTTATTAAGGGTATTTTTAATTGTAAGTGCTGACACATTGATTAGCTCTATATACTCCAGCGTTTCTTTATCTTCAATTTTTGAAAGATCCAACATGTTGAAAAGTGATAGCAAACTATTTACCGGTGTTCTCAGGTCATGTGAAGTGGTGTAGGTAAATTGTTTTAAATCGGTATTTAACCTGGCAAGATCGGCGAGCAGTAAGTTACGTTCCTCCTCCAGTTTTTTAAGATGTGTGATATCTTTAGCAATGGCATAGATCAACTCATTATCCGGCTCAGAAATGGAAGTCCAGGACAACCATACGAGCTCTCCTTTTTTGGTGATATACCTGTTCTGAAAATTTAATAAGGGAATTTTCTCTTTTAGATTTTCCCGAAAACGGGAGGTAATAATTTTGTCCTCGCTGTAAATAAAATCACTCACCGGAACCCTCATGAGTTCCTCTACGCTATACCCCAAAAGATCTGAAAATGCAGGATTCACTTTTTTTAAATACCCATCGTACCCGGCAATACAAAGCACATCTGGAGTGAGATGAAAGAAACGTTCAAGGTTAAACTGCGGTTCAGATTCCAATTTCGGGAGGCTTAAATTATCCATGTGGTACTTAAGAGACTCTAATTACAACACCTCTTATAGTCAGCAAGTTAAAAAAATTTTCAATTCAGATAACGACAAAATATCAATTTATAGAACTAAAAAATATGAATGTTACACATAAATTCTCTGCTTTAATTTTTAATTGGGATCTTGATAATGGTTATCACTCCTGTACCGTCTAATTTATTCTTCATTTCGAAATAATCGGTTTCACCATATAAATTGATCAGTCTTTCGTTAAGATTTGAAAGCCCAACCCCTTTTTTCAGCAATCCCTCAAGGCTTTCTGTCATTAATTTCCCGTTATTTTCCACTTTTACAATTATGAAATCCCCTTGTCTTTGGATACTGATTATAATTTTTAAGTGCGTATGATTATACGAATAACCGTGCTTAATAGAATTCTCTACCAAAGGCTGAAGTATCATAGCAGGAATTTTAACCTTCAGTAAAGCAGGATCTACCTGTTTTTCAATTTCCAAATGATCGGAAAAACGAATCTTAACCAAATTGAGATAATATTCCAGCACGGTAAGCTCCTTTTCAATAGGGATAAATTTAGCATCGCTGTTATAAAGGATCTCGCGAAGAAAATCACTAAGATCGGCAATAGTATTCTGGGCAGCCTTTGCATCTATTTCCACCAAACTGGAAATACTATTTAGGGTATTGAATAAAAAATGAGGTTGTAGTTGAGAGGTGAGCATTTTCATTCTGGTATTGAGAAGTTGCGCTTCTAGCAAACCGCGTTTTTCTTCAGCTTCTCTCACCTGTCCTACATAATAATAGACATATATAATAAATATCATGGCAAAATAGATCAGGAAATTAAGATCCAGCACATACATGAATCCATTGATATTCTCCCGAACATCGAACTCATTAAAGCTCATTTCACCTTTTAAAATACTTATCAAGCTAATTAGCAACCTAATTATAACTCCTATAAAAATAGAAAGCGTTAAATGCAAAAAGAAAATTTTCTTCCAAGGTACCTTTCGTATAATAAGGCGTTTTGTACTAACTGCAATAAACGTCATATAAGCCACCACCACGACCCAGTCTATAAAATATCCATTTACAATAAGATGCCAAAGCGAGTATTTTATATCATTATACACATATGCTCTCATATAAGCCGTCTTTATAATAAAAATGACATAGTAGAGGGTGTAGAAAGCTGCCAGCAGAAGTATCAATCTGCCGTCTATATATTTCTTTTTTAAACCTGTTAAGCTCATTTTAGATACCTAGTTGAAGAAGAAAATCCTTTTTATTGGATTTACTTACCCTAATTAATTTGTTATCCTGCATTCTAACGTCCAGTTCTGAATAATCGGAATGCACGATCTCTTGTATATAATTGATATTTACAATTGCCGACCTATGCACTCTGCAAAATATTTTCTTACTCAGTAACTTAATGAGATTCTTTAAAGATTCTCGAAGGAGGTATTTTTTATCTTCTGTATAGATCTCGGCATAGTACCCTGAAGCACATATATATTTAATTTTTTCAGGATCCAGTAAAATAGTGCGATGTCCTTGTTTTACAGGAAGTCTTGGTGTTAACTCCTCTGCCTGCCTTTTCATAGAATTCAGCTTGAAGAATTCTCGCATCTTCTTTTCAAAATCTATTTCAATTTCAGGTTTGGTGAGTTTAAGAAGTTTATCTACTGTTTTATAAAATCGTTCGTCTCGGTAAGGTTTAAGCAAAAAATCGAAAGCTTCAAAATCGAAGGCTTTAAGCGCATAGTGATCATAAGCTGTTACGAATACCACTATAGGTTTAGGACTAACTTCCACGTTCTGTAGCACATCAAAACCGTTCATATCCTTCATATTGATATCTAAGAAAACCAGATCGGGCTTAAGCTCATTGATTCGGGTAATAGCCGATTTCCCATTGGAACATTCTTCTATTACCGTAATTTTTTCTACAGAAGTAAGCAGATTTAAAATCCTTTTTCGTGCTAAGACCTCGTCATCCACTATAAGTGCTTTCATAATTATGTCACTTTAGCGTATACAATTTAAACATTATTTTGTTTAAAATTTTACTGCTGCCGGTCATTCACATCAAAATATCATCCTTTTAAATCAATTCTTTGGCATTTTAAATAACTGAATGGGGAGTTCACTTATTTCTCTCGGTCTATAGGATAATCTTCATAAAAATCGTCAAAAGTCTTATCGGTAGAATAATCATCGGTCAATATTTTGTAGACCGTTACTAGTAATAGAATTTGACCAATGCAGGTAAGATAAAAGATTAATGAAAAGGAGAATTCGACAGAAACCAGCACCACAATAGCTATTAAAATAAGGCTAGTTACCCCTAATAATATCATCGCTGTATTTTTCATTTTTCCTTTAATTTACAAAAAAGTGTTTTCAAATATTCATAAGACTATTATAAAAAGTATGGCCTAAACTGACAAAGGTCATCTTTTATAAAACATGAGATTTTTTCCTTTGTCCTGCACAAATTTAAAACGCGTATGGACAAATGTTATCATTGTGGTGATAATTGTAGCAACACTGCAATAACACATTTGGATAAGGTATTTTGCTGTAATGGTTGTAAAACGGTTTTTGACATCTTGCAGGAAAATGACCTTTCCTACTATTATAATCTGGATGAGTCACCGGGAACCTCCCCTAGCCTAAATGAAGCTAAATTTAACTTTCTTGAGAATGAAGCTATTGTAGAGCGCTTGCTGGAATTTAATGAGCAAGATACCCAGGTAGTTTCCTTTATCATCCCAAGTATTCATTGCAGCTCATGCATCTGGGTATTGGAAAACCTCAGCAAAATCGATGCTTCGGTAAAGAATACACAGGTAAATTTTCCCGAAAAATCGATTCGTATTACTTATAACTCTGAGCAGCTCTCCCTTAAAAACCTTGTTGTACTTTTATGCAGAATTGGTTACGAACCCAGTATTTCCCTGGACGATTTTGAAAAAAAAGAGAAAAAAGTTGATAGAAGCCTTATATATAAATTAGGAGTCGCAGGCTTCGCCTTTGGGAATATTATGTTCTTATCCTTTCCCGAATATTTTGAAGTGAACGAATTCTGGTTAGAAAAGTTCAAATATATCTTTAGATGGCTAATGTTCGCATTCTCCCTTCCGGTGGTTTTCTACTCGGGGCGTGATTATTTCATCTCTGCCTATAAAGGTTTACGCTCCAAAATTTTAAATATAGACGTACCCATCGCTATTGGAATTTCGGTATTGTTCATTCGTTCTACTGCAGAAATCATCTTTGACCTTGGTACTGGATTTTTCGACAGTCTGGCTGGCCTCATTTTCTTTTTGCTCTTAGGAAGGTTTTTTCAACAGAAAACCTACGCATTCCTATCATTTGAGCGCGATTATAAATCGTATTTCCCAATTGCCGTTACCCGAATTTTCCAAGATCCTGAAAAATCTACTTCAGAAGAGCAAGCACAGATATACGATCTAAAAACAGGAGATCGTATCCTTATTCGAAATTCTGAGCTCATTCCCGTAGATTCTATTCTTATTAAAGGTAGCGCCCTTATCGACTACAGTTTCGTAACCGGGGAAGCCGAACCTGTAGCAAAACGATCTGGTGATAAACTTTTTGCAGGCGGAAAACAGCAAGCGGGCATCATAGAACTTGAAGTGATTAAACCTGTAGAGCAAAGTTACCTTACCCAACTATGGAGCAATGAAATTTTCAGCAAAACCAAACAAAGCAATTTTCAATCTCTAACCGATAGAATAAGCAAGAAATTTACCATAGGTATCCTTAGCATCGCATTTATCGCCACTCTTTTCTGGATGATTGCAGATCCTTCAAAAGCTCTTAATGTTTTTACCGCTGTTCTTATAGTTGCCTGCCCCTGTGCAATTGCTCTGGCAGCACCTTTCACTTTAGGCAATTTGCTGCGAATTTTTGGAAGGCACAAGCTCTATATAAAAGACACCAGTGTTATCGAACAAATGTCGCATATCGATACCGTTGTCTTCGATAAAACAGGTACGCTCACTTCAAATACGAAAAACCTCATTAGTTACGAAGGGATTACTCTTACCGAACAAGAAATCACATTGCTTACCAGTACCCTTAGGGCCTCTAACCATCCTTTGAGTCGAAGTTTATATAAAATGCTTCAGGAAAATGATATAGAAACCTTGGATGAATTTGAAGAAGAAATAGGGAAAGGAATCTCGGGGACAATTAATCAGGATAGTATAAGGATTGGTTCCTTCGATTTTGTTGAAAGTTCAAACCCAACTGAAGACAAGTTAGCTACAAAGGAAAATTACAAACGCACTGAAGTACATATAAGCAGCAACAACACTTATAAGGGCTGTTATATCTTTTATAATCAATATAGAAACGGAATTCAGGAGATTTTCGATAGATTGAAGCAGCATGCTGAGATCATTATCCTTAGTGGCGATAATGATGGAGAAAAGCGGCATTTGGAAGAACTGCTACCAAAAGATACCCAACTTCTCTTTAATCAGAAACCAAAAGATAAGCTGGAATATATTAAACAGCTCCAGAAACTAGGTAGGAAAGTAATGATGGTTGGGGATGGTTTGAACGATTCGGGAGCATTGGCACAAAGCAATGTGGGAATTGTGATTTCTGAAAATATAAATGTTTTCTCACCTGCCTGCGATGGGATACTTGATGCTTCTCGTTTTAAGGATCTTTATGACTTTGTAAAACTTTCAAGGAAAGGTGTAAGCGTTATTAAATGGAGTTTTCTCTTCTCTCTCTTTTACAATATTATAGGATTGCTGTTTGCCATTACCGGGAATCTTGCTCCTGTAGTAGCTGCTATTCTAATGCCATTAAGCTCCATAAGTATCGTGATTTTTACCACAGTTGCAACCAATATATTGGGAAGGAAATTAATGATCAAAAAAGCCAAAACCTGATCTACGTCATCTTTTAAGCTAATGAAGCCAAGTATTTTTACACCATAGTACCACCCAGATATGAATATTATTTACATGCTGCTTGCAATAAGTGTAATAGTTGCACTCGTATTCTTTGTAGCCTTTATTTTTTCGGTAAAAGAAGGTCAGTACGACGACACCTATACTCCATCCATACGAATGCTTTTTGAAGATGAACTTATCAAGGAAAAAGCTCCTGAACAGGAAAAACCACAGAATGAACATACTAATAACCAACACCAGAAATTGAAATAACTATGCAAGTAGAACAGTTCTATTACGATAATAAGATCGTTAAGAAATTTATTAATGCCACCATATTTTGGGGTCTTATAGGTATGAGCGTTGGATTACTGCTCGCCTTCATGTTTTTATTTCCTAATGTAACTGATGGGATCTCCTGGCTGAGCTTTGGTAGATTGCGCCCGTTACATACCAATGCTGTAATTTTCGCATTTGTAGGAAACGCTATTTTTGCTGGAGTATATTACTCTACACAACGCTTACTTAAAGCTCGTATGTGGAAGGATTGGTTAAGCAATATTAATTTCTGGGGATGGCAGGCAATTATAGTAGGTGCAGCAATTACACTTCCCCTGGGTTATACCACTTCTAAAGAGTATGCCGAGTTAGAATGGCCTTTCGATATTGCCATAGCAATAATTTGGGTAGCATTTGGAGCGAACCTAATTGGTACTATTCTTAAAAGAAGACAGCGTCATCTTTATGTTGCAATCTGGTTCTATTTAGGAACATTCGTTACTGTAGCTGTACTTCATATTGTTAATAGTATTGAACTACCGGTAAGTGCCCTAAAGAGTTATTCGGTATATGCCGGGGTGCAGGATGCTTTGGTGCAATGGTGGTATGGGCATAACGCCGTAGCCTTTTTCCTTACCACACCTTTTTTAGGCCTAATGTATTATTTTGTCCCAAAAGCAGCCAATAGGCCTGTATACTCATACCGACTTTCCATAGTTCATTTCTGGTCTCTTATATTCATTTACATCTGGGCAGGACCGCATCATCTGCTATATTCGGCATTACCAGACTGGGCACAAAATCTGGGAGTTGCATTTTCCATAATGCTTATCGCACCATCTTGGGGTGGGATGATCAACGGGTTATTAACGCTTCGCGGCGCATGGGATAAAGTACGTACCGATCCTGTTCTAAAATTCATGGTGGTAGCAATAACAGCATACGGGATGGCCACTTTTGAAGGCCCTATGTTATCCCTTAAAAATGTAAATGCCATTGCCCACTTCAGCGACTGGGTTATTGCGCATGTACACGTGGGAGCACTAGGCTGGAATGGATTTCTTACTTTCGGGATGATCTATTGGATGGTACCTCGTTTATTTAAAACCACCCTTTGGTCTACTAAGCTGGCAAATGCCCACTTCTGGGTAGGAACCCTTGGAATAATAATGTATGCTTTGCCTATGTATGTGGCGGGGTTTGTACAGGCCTCTATGTGGAAACAGTTTAATCCCGACGGCACACTTACCTATGGAAACTTCTTAGAAACACTTACTGAAATTATCCCCATGTACTGGATGAGAGCCATTGGGGGTAGCCTGTACATAGTAGGAGCTTTTATTATGCTCTATAATATCGTAAAAACTATAAAACAAGGAAGTAAGGTAACCGATGAGCTTGCCGAAGCTTTGCCTTTGCAAAGGGTAACTAAAAAACGCACCGCTACCGAAGGTTATCATACTTGGCTGGAACGCCGCCCTGTAAAACTAACCATCTTTGCTACCATTGCAATTCTTATAGGTGGAATGGTACAAATTATACCATCATTATTAGTCGACGATTATGTTCCTATAATTTCAACAGTTAAGCCTTATACCCCATTAGAATTGGAAGGACGTGATATCTATATAAGGGAAGGTTGTGTTTCATGCCATTCTCAAATGATAAGACCCTTCAGAAGCGAAGTAGAACGATATGGAGAATATTCAAAGTCAGGAGAATACGTGTATGATCATCCATTTTTATGGGGCAGTAAACGCACAGGACCAGATCTATTTAGAGTGGGTGGAAAATACTCCGATAACTGGCACTTAAATCATATGTACGATCCGCAAAGTACCTCAGCAGGTTCTATTATGCCATCCTATAAATGGTTAATAAATACCGAATTAAATAAAGGCCTTACCGAAGATAAAATGAAGGCTATGATCTCGTTGGGAGTACCTTATTCTGAAGCAGAAATAGAAAATGCACAGCAGTTGATGCTGGAACAGGGAACACAAATTGAAAAGAACTTATATACCGATCCTGATTTTGCCAAAACCTATGAAGCCGATAAAAAATATGCCCAGGAGAATGGAGAGGAATTCGTAGAAATGCGTAACCGGGAAATTGTTGCTCTAATAGCCTATATACAGCGATTAGGGACTGATATCAAGATTAAAACAAGTACCACTGTAACCGAGCACAAAAACTAATAGCTATGCTTAAATACGTAAAACAAAACCTGGAACATATAGATGGGGTTGAAATATACCCAATTATCTCTCTGCTTATATTCTTCATTTTTTTTGTCGGACTTTTTTGGTGGGTATATACTGCTAAAAAAGAACATATAATCGAAGTGAGCAATCTACCATTAGATAATCAAGATAACACCGAGCTTTTATGAGAACCAACGCATCTTACATAAGAATCATTGTTTTTACCTTAATAGGCTATTTCTTCCTAAACTATATAGGCTCTACCGGAGACCGTTCAATTTTTGTAGACCAACCCTCATTATGGCTTATTGTTGGTGTTATTGTTCTATTCTATATTGCCGGCGAACTTTCGGTAGAAGCATTAAAATCGATATTATTTAAAACATTGAAGCCGGAAGTTCAGGCCCGTTTGAACGAAGAAAAAGCAGTAGCAAAAGCAAACCAGTTCAAATGGCTTAAGAAGACCTATAAAAAGTTATTGGGAAGCAAGCCTATAGAGGAAGAGCACGAGATCATTTTAGATCATAACTATGATGGAATTATGGAGCTGGATAACAACCTTCCGCCATGGTGGGTATATGGGTTTTATGCTACCATTATTTTCGCTGTTGTTTATCTGGCACGCTATCACATTTTTGATGGGAACGATCAAAAGACAGAATATGAAATAGCTGTGGCAGAAGCCAAACTGGAAATTGAAGCCTATAAAAAGACTGCTAAAGATCTTATTGATGTTAATACTGTAGAATTACTTACAGAAGCAAGTGATCTGAATGCCGGAAAATCAATTTTTGCGACGAGTTGTGTTGCCTGCCACAAAGCTGATGGCGGCGGCGGAATTGGTCCTAATTTAACCGATGATTACTGGATTCTGGGAGGAGGTATCAAAAACGTATTTCATACAATTTCTGAAGGAGGCCGCGATGGAAAAGGTATGGTTGCCTGGAAATCTGATCTTAAACCGGGGGAAATTGCTCAGGTTGCAAGTTATGTTATAAGTCTGCACAGAACCACTCCCGCAGAACCTAAAGATCCTCAGGGAGAATTATGGGTAGATGAGACAGGTGTAGAAACACCAGAAATGGCAGAAAATGAAATGGTTGAAACCACTGCCGTAAAGTAATTTTTATTCATTAAAATTATTAAATCATGGTTATTAAAGAAGTTATTAAAGAGCTAAAAACCAGTAACACTCCTGTAATTAACACTTTACTGGCTACAAGAGAGACCGAAATTATTGTTATTGGACTTAAAGAGGGAGTAATGCTAAAAGAACATACAGCTCCTACTACTGCTAAACTGGTAGTTATTAAAGGAAAAGTGAATTTTACAACCCCAGATGCCGTGCACCTTTTAAAACGTTATGACGAACATGCTATTCCGCTAAAGGTACCACATTCGGTTACAGCTGTAGAAGATGCGGTATGCCTGCTTATACTTAGCAGGCAATTGGATACTCCAAAGTAAAATTATTTATCTGAATACGTTCAATTAAACCTCTCAACAATGAAAAAGGATATAGAAGATGCAGAAGATATTAAACAACTGGTAGATTCCTTTTATAAGAAGGTGCAGCAGGATGAACTTATAGGCTATATATTTAATGACGTTGCCAAAGTAAACTGGGAGAAACACCTTCCAATAATGTACAATTTTTGGGAAACCCTATTACTGGAAAAAACCTCATTTACAGGAAATCCCATGTTGAAACACCGAATGCTGAGCAAAAAAACACCCTTAGCTCAAGAGCATTTTGACAGATGGTTAAAGCTTTGGTATACTACTATCGATGCCAGTTTTGTAGGAAGTGTTGCCGAAGCTGCGAAAACAAGGAGTAAATCTATTGCCGATTTAATGTGGTATAAAATAAGTCAGCAACACGTTTAAATACAGTAATAATTTCACTTTACACCTATAGAATTGGGAACACAGGAAAAGGAAAAATTTAGAGATAGCATAGGAACGATTAATGAAGAAGGGAAAAGAGCCTGGGTTTATCCAAAAAAACCGGTGGGTCGCCTGTATGAATATCGAAAATATGTGAGTTATGTATTGTTGTTATTTCTATTTACAGCTCCGTTCATAAAAATAAACGGAAATCAATTTCTGATGTTCAATGTATTGGAAAGACGCTTTAATATTTTCGGGTTTCCATTCTGGCCACAAGACCTTCATTTGTTTGTAATTATGATGATTATTGGGGTGGTATTCGTCATTTTTTTTACAGTTGCATTTGGAAGGATATTTTGTGGCTGGATGTGCCCGCAAACAATTTTTATGGAAATGGTTTTCCGTAGAATAGAATATTGGATAGATGGCAATCGTGGAAAACAGATTCGGCTTGCTAAAATGCCTTGGAATGCAGAGAAAATAAGGAAACGGACTTTAAAATGGTTTATCTTTTTTATAATCTCCTTTCTTATTGCTAATATTTTTCTCGCGTATTTAATCGGTAGTGACAAGCTTTTACAATACATCACCGATGGTCCTTTTCAACATTGGAGTACGCTTATTTCATTGTTGATATTCACAGGTGTATTTTATTTCATTTTTGCATGGTTTCGGGAACAGGTATGTATTATCGCCTGCCCTTATGGTAGACTTCAAGGAGTATTGCTCGACAATAAATCTATAGTGGTTGCTTATGATTATAAAAGAGGTGAAAAGGAAAAAGGCCGGGCGAAGTTCAAAAAGAATGAAGATCGGGCCATCACCGGCAAGGGAGATTGTATAGATTGCTTTCAATGTGTGCAGGTGTGCCCTACTGGAATAGATATTAGAAACGGTACCCAGCTGGAATGTGTTAATTGTACAGCGTGTATAGATGCCTGTAATAACATCATGGAATCTGTGAACCTCCCAAAAGGTTTGATACGGTATGCCAGTGAGGAAAATATTGAGAAGAATTCAAAATTCACCTTTAACCCAAGATTAAAAGGCTACAGTATAGTTCTGGGAATTCTTATCTCGGTACTGGTTGGAATGCTATTTTTAAGAAATGATGTGGAAGCACGTATTTTAAGACTCCCCGGGCAATTGTACGAGCGCAAAGCCGATAATATAATAAGTAATGTGTACACTTTTAAACTCATCAATAAAACCACCGCTCCCATCCATAATATCCATTTTGAACTATTGTCGCACAAAGGAACTATCACGGTAGTATCTCATGAAAAATTCAATGTACCCAAACAAGGTTTAGCAGAAGGCACACTTTTTATTGAAGTAAATAATAGTGCTCTAAGTGGCGACAAAGATAAGCTGAAGATAGGAGTTTATAGTGATAGTAAATTGATAGAAACAACTACCACTGCCTTTCTTGGACCCAGAAGTTACAAGTAAAGACAGCAAATTTAATATATGTTCAATAAAAATTACCTGCGTATGCAGGCCAAGAAGATGAAAATAAATTGGGGTTATGCACTGGTATTGGTAATGATAAGCTTCATGGGCTTTATACTTTTTTTCGTGGTAAAAATAAGTACCGATAAAAACTTGGATCACGATCTTGTTACTGAAGAATATTATAAAAAGGAAATGAAACTGCAGGATGATATTGATGCGCAGCAAAATACAGCAAATATGGCCGTACAAATTAAGGGACAAAGCTCAGAGTTGGGATATATTCTAATTTTTCCTAAAAGCATGGAAAATGTAGCTATTAAAGGAGAGATTACTTTGTATAGACCCTCCAATAAAAAATTAGATTTTAGTTTACCACTTGTATTAACCAACTCGCAAATAGTTATTCCTAACGAGCAATTGTTGGAAGGACGTTGGAATATCACTGTCGATTGGGAATACCAGGGTAAAAAGTATCGCTATCAGGAATCTATAGTTTACTAAAATGATAGTTACAGCACTTATATTTGGTTTGTTAGGAAGCTTTCACTGTGTGGGCATGTGCGGCCCAATTGCATTTCTTTTACCTGTAGATAGAAAATATCCTGTAAAAAGAATGATGCAGGTGGGCAGTTACCACTTGGGTAGATTATTCACTTATTCTTTTATTGGCTTGTTATTCGGGTTTGTAGGAAAAGGTTTAAACCTCTTCGGATTTCAGCAACAACTCTCTATACTTATTGGAGTGTTAATGATATTGGTTATAATATTCCCTGCCAGTTTCTTCAGAAAATACAATCTTTCAAAACCTATTTATGCTGCGGTAGCCAAAATAAAAAGCGCATTAGGCGGAGCACTAAGAAAAAAGACTGCCGATGCTTTTTTTACTATTGGGTTTCTAAATGGTCTCCTCCCCTGCGGCTTGGTCTATATGGCGGTTTTTGGGGCATTAGCAACCGGAGGAGCCTGGCAAGGCAGTTTGTATATGATGGCTTTTGGAATAGGAACCATTCCCTTAATGACAAGCGCCACTTACCTTGGGAATTTTTTAACCGGAAAAATGAAACAACGCGTTTTAAAAGTTATTCCGGTATTTGTGGTGATTATTGGTCTACTTTTCATTTTACGTGGCTTAGGACTGGGAATTCCCTATTTATCTCCTCCAGACAAGGTATCTCAACCTTTAGTGACCTCAGCACAATCCTGCCATTAATTACAAAATAAAAGGGAACATGTATAAAACATCTTCCCTTTCAACTTTGGTATTGGTTAATTATTTAAACCGTCATAGAAAATAGTTTAGTTTCCGGCTTATTTCGTTGCAATCTAAGATCGAAAGGAAGGCATATATTTCTTACGAATGCTTTTCCTGTAGTGGTTACTTTTATTTTATCTTGAGAGATACTTACCAATCCATCGTCTTCCAATTCCTTCAGCTTAAATAGCACTTCGGGAAGTTCCGGAAAATATTCAGATTCATTTTTCCAGGAAGTTTCAAAATGGCACATCAAATTGAGAATGTGTTTTCTAACGATGAGATCTTCTTCAGTTAATATATGTCCTTTCAGAATGGGTAAAATATCATTTTCAATTAGGTGATGATATTCCGAAAGACCTTTTACATTTTGGGCAAAACCATACCAGCTGTCACTTATGGCTGAAACTCCTAACCCAAGCATCATTTGGGTTTTAGAAGAAGCGTATCCCATAAAATTTCTGTGAATGTTGTGCTCTTCCTGCGCCTTGTAAAGCGAATCGCTCTTTAACGCAAAATGATCCATTCCTATTTCAATATATCCTGCATCAAGCAATAATTCTTTCCCAATTTCATACTGTTCACGTTTTTCCTCGGCTGTAGGCAAATCTTCATCTCTATAACCTCGCTGTCCATTTCCTTTCAACCATGGCACATGCGCATAACTATAAAAGGCAATGCGATCTGGCATTAACTGAATGGTCTTTAAAATAGTGTTTTTAACATGCGATTTTGTTTGAAATGGAAGTCCAAAGATAATGTCATGCCCCACAGAGGTATATCCAAGATCTCTGGCGTCTTTAGTGACCTTCTTTACATTTTCAAAAGACTGAATTCTGTGAATAGCTTTTTGAACCGTTTCATTATAATCCTGAACTCCATAACATACCCTTGTAAAACCGAAGGATACCAGAGTTTTTAAATGTTCGCGGGTAGTATTGTTGGGATGCCCTTCAAAACTAAATTCACACTTCGTTCCACGTTGAGCGATATGGAATATTCCGTTCAATAAACTTTCAAGATGTTCTGGTGAAAAAAACGTGGGAGTACCACCTCCCAAATGAAGTTGCTGAATTATGGGGCGTTCTCCAAAAACCTCCTTATACATTCGTAGTTCTTTAAGAACTGCCTGAATGTAGGGAAGTTCTACCGAGTGATTTTTGGTGATTCTTTTCGTGCAACCGCAAAAGGTACACATAGACTCACAAAAAGGAAGATGAATATAAAGGCTTATCCCTTCTTTCTTATTGCTTTCTTGAAAACTTCTTTTAAGGGTCTCTTTCCATTTTTTAAGGCAGAAAGTAGCATCATCCCAAAACGGGACTGTTGGGTAACTGGTATAACGGGGGCCGGGAACATTGTATTTGGTTACAAGAGAATGGGTCATAAATAGATGTTTTTTAGCTTTTATACACTTCTTTCATCATTTCTTTCTTGAAATAATATTCGAAGTTTAAGAGTTGGCTCAAAAATAAAATTCATGCTAATCCTAATATATGACCTAAATCAGTTAAGAAGAAAATAGTATTAATAATTCCTTAATTTACATGATTGATTACGACTGAAATTGTATGTTGGATGAATAATCCTCTTTATATTTTTTAAGCTAGTATTATGAAAAAGCCAAAGCATTTACCAGAAAATAAAATAAGCTTACAACTTCCGGTGAAGATCAGTTTTGAAACCATTGAAGATCATTTAAGGGAGCGCTTTGTAGGTGAGAATATCACGCAGAATAAAAATGGAAAGCTTACCAAATATGCTGAAATTCTAGATCTTTCGCTGGAAAAAAGTTCTATTGACGATTTTGATATCGTGCTGGCGGTAAAATTTAAAACCCTCACCAAGTTTTTCAAAAATAAAGAAGGAATCATTCTTTTATATCTCTCCGTTCATTTTGATAAAGAGGTGCAGCAGGTGGGCGTTAAGGATTTCAAGCTGGATGGCATAAGCAATAACTGGTTGTTCGATAATTCGCTGGAAGCTATTGCAAATACTTTTATGCATGAGAAACTCAAAAATAAAATGACTTTCGATTTCCAACAGGAGATGAAAAAGCAATTACCGGTTATAAATGCTCAGTTGGTAAATAAGATGGAAGTGAAAGAGGGTATCTTTTTATCGGGTAACCTAGATACTTTTATGATAAATGATATTATTGTGGGTGCAGCCGAGTTGCTTATTTTAATAGATCTGGAAGGAAGAAGTACTGTGGAGATCAAAAAGATCGTTCTATAATATTAAAAAATAGTCCTGAACAATCCTTCAGGACTATTTTATTATTTAGTTTTCACAATTAAATAGTTGCTTGGCGCTACAATGTTTTTTCCCCTCAAAATCTTATCCTTAGAACTTACTTCAATCTCTATAGGACTATCAGCAAAATTGAAATAGCACTTAATAATTTCATCTCTGTATTCTCGTGTGAACGAAATACAGGAATCTTTCAAATTAAGATCTTCATATTTGCCATATTGAAGAACGGGTTGGGAATTACGCAATTCAATGAGCTTTTTATAATTATTTAATAGAGAGTTTTCCTGTTCTGCTTGGGATTGCACATTTAGTGTAGTGTAATTTTTATGAACTTTTATCCAAGGTGATTTATTAGAGAAGCCTGCAAACTTTTCATCGGTCCACTGCATGGGACTTCTCGATTTATCGCGATTATGCTCGTTCCCAATTTTTAATGCCTGCTTCGCCGTACCTCCATTTTCTAACGTTAAATTATAGTGAGTTAACGCCTGAATATCTCTTATCTCCTCCAAAGAATCGGCTTGAATATTATTCATTCCCAATTCTTCGCCATAATAAATAAAAGGGATTCCTCTAGCGGTAAGCATCAAAGCGGCCAGAGCTTCAGCTCTGGCAGGATTATTAGCTGCCAGTCTATCCCTTAAGCGAGGCATATCATGACTTCCAAAGAAAAGGGTTGGGAAGCCAGGCATGTTCTTATGCATGCTCTCCAATTCTTCATAAATTCTTTCTGCTGAAAATTCCTTGAGGCTCCCAAAATTGAAATTAAAAACCACATCCATCAAGTCTTCGGCTTGATACTTCTTGAGTTCCTCTATTTTATCGCTCCCTACTTCCCCAACAACAAATCGATTTGGGTATTCATTTATGGTTGCTTTAATAGCCCTCATAGCGTCTTTTATACCGGCTTGATCTTTATCATACAAATGCTGCTGTTTCCCATCTTTATAAGGATTGTCCTTCGCATTTACATTGGTGGTTAGAAAGTTGATAACATCCATTCTAAATCCGTCAACCCCCAATTCCAGCCAAAATCTCAATACATCTTGCACTTCTTCTACCACCTTTGGATTCTCCCAATTTAAATCGGCCATCTTCTCATCGAACTGATGGTAATAGTATTGTTGGGAGACACTATCATATTTCCACGCAGAACCTCCAAAGAAAGATTCCCAATTATTTGGGCTATCCTTCCAAACGTAGTAATCTCTAAATGGATTGTCCTTCGATTTTTTAGCTTCCTGAAACCACTTTGACTCGGTAGAGGTATGATTAACGACCATATCCATAATAACTTTGATGTCTCTTTTATGAGCTTCATTCAAAAAGACTTTAAAATCGGCCATCTTCCCATATGAGGTGTCTATTTCATAATAATTAGCAACATCGTAGCCATTATCTACTTTGGGAGATTTTAAAAATGGGGTAAGCCAAATACCTTTCACTCCTAAATCCTCTATATAGTCAAGCTTAGCTGTCAACCCTTTAAAATCGCTAAAGCCATCACCATTGCCATCTTTATAGCTAGGCATATAGATCTCGTAAAAAACGCTTTCCTTCCACCACATCTCGTTATTTATTAATGAGCGGTCTGCCTTACAGGCTTGTAGTGAGAATAAGAATATTAGGAGTCCGGCAACTTTTGCGCTACAGCTTTTTATGTTAATAACAATCTCTTTTCTACTCATTAATTATATCTAATGTTATCTATACGCGACTACAATATTATTAACGTAATATTTTCCATCTTTCAACACCACCTCAGCACCTGCCGGAATTTCAACGATTAATCTGGATGAGTGTATAGGCATATCTAATTTTGCTGATACTTTCACATTTTTTGCAACTACCTCATGGGTTATTGCATCGAATAGATCGATAGCAGCAGCGTTATCATTCTTGTAGGTAATGGTTTTTTCTGCAGCATGCGGATTGTAAAGTAAATAGGTTGGAAAGGCCTCATCTCTATAAAAATCTGTAGCCAAACAGTTCAGCTTTAATATCTCCGGAACATCGGTCTTTTCAATGATGGCTCCGGCGATTCCTACATGCCCACTTCCATATACACTAAATTGGGAAACATCAGGATTTCCTTCTACCCAATGCGGTCCATCACCTATAGCAATTGGAGCTTCAATATCTTTATATTCATCAAAATGCGCCTCTTTAATCAGGCCTTCGTAAGCAATCACTCCTTTAGTATGATGTTTTTGCTCTGGGATGCTTTGATGTTCATCTGGCATCTCATACGGATAAAAGAATTTTAAAGCATTACTGGCATTTAACATCCATTTTCCAATTAGATCGGCATAACGTTGATCATATCTTACCATTGCAACCAATGGCCACATCGAGTCGTAAGTATTCATTAAAAACGCAAAGCCACCATGATCTACGGTACTACCTACCAAACCGGAAACATCGTAGCCGTTCCAATTATCGGCCAATACGCCCCATCCCTCTCTACATTCCGGGGTACCATTAAAAGTCCATTCCAGAATCTTGGTATAATCGTAATTAGTACCTTCTTCTGCATTAAGGCGTGCTGCCACATAAGCACCAAAAGGCATTAAAATTTCGTAAAACTCATTTTTTTCTTGCCCCAATAAAGCCTCTAAAGAAGACTTTGCTCCGGCTAAATATTTTGGATCATGAAATTTTTGATAAGCTGAATATAACACATAAGAATGTCCTGCGGCTGCATCCTGTTGTTTACAAATCCAATTATCCTGTGGCTCTAAAGTAGCATAATTGAAAAAGGAATGCTTGTAATTACCGGCCATTACCGAATCTGCCTTATAGAACTTATCGGCTATAGAACGCATTATATCTGAATAATCCTTTTCCTGCGAATAGAAACTCGCTACTCCATAAAACATCACATTTGGATATACATCATACCACCAATCTCTTGCATACCCCCCGCCCAATAAAGCTACTTCGGGACTGGTATTGTTCATTATAATATCCCATTCTGTTTCAGAATTAAAATAATTCTTAAGCATCGAAACATAGTTCTTTCCACCCTGGTTAGACTTATCAATTCCTACCAGACGAGCTCCCAGCACCGATCCTATTGATGCTAACGACTCATGGAAAATACCATCATAATGTTCCGGCCCCTGCCTTAAGTCTCCCATAGCAGTGTAAATTCCAAAGGTTTCCTGATCGAAATTCTTACGTGAATTATCCTTCCATATAAGCGGCCAATATTCCCCGGTTTGAGTTTCATCGAAAACCAAAGAATCGTAAGCTTTTGCCAATTCCTTGAACTCGATTATCTTGAAAGGCTTGGGCATATTCGGCATACTGTCTACCCTTTCCAAATGAATTTGAGCTACTTTGGATGTTTCTTTTGCTAATTTTGATTCTTCTTTACAAGAAGTAAAAGATATACCAACAAATAGAAAAACAATAATTCTTATATAATTATACTTTCTCATTTTCTAAGATATTTTGTTGTTTCAAAAGTTGTTTTGCTATTATTATAGAGAGCAGTTGCAATATTCCTATTATAAGTAAGGCGTATCTCAATGCAATATCAGCATTAATGAAATATGCTATCCCTAAAAAAGTGCATGCTCCAAAAAGTCTTCCTACATACAAGCCTAATTCATGGTTTAAGATATAGGAGAATTCATTTCTATTTTCAATTTCAGAAAGAATATCAATTACTTTAAGTTGAATAGGGAAATATGCGATATCTAAGATTGGTCTGGCAATTAATAATAGGAATATAAATAGTATTACCCCCGTTGGATTGAAGAGAAGACTATTAAAAAATGATGCTAAAAAGAATAATATTAAACCGATACTGAATAAGGCAAGTCGGTGTTTTGGTTTGGTATATTTCCCCAAAAGTAACATAACACATGCTGCGATAACGGCTCCAATAGACTGGGCTAAACCTAAAGCTCCTTCAGACTGAAAAAATTTCATCATTAAAATTGCAGGGGCAGTAACTATGAAACCCTGTGCCAAGCCTTTTAATAAAGCCATTTGAAGCATTTTATTCCAAAGTTTATGGAATTTAAAATATAAGAATTTTTCATTCTTTGGTTTATCATACGTCCCAAAATGAAAGACGACTGACGCTATTATTGTGAAAACGAAAACTGCTGCGGTTACTACTTTATACCCGTAATTAATTCCATCATTGGTGTTTTCGTTTCCATTCATTAGATACCATCCAATAATTACAGGAACGATAACTGCGGTAAGTGTATAAAAAAACGTATCAAGGCCATAATAAAAGTTTCGTGTTTTATCGGTTGTTGTTGCAAGAACAAGGTAATCTCTGTTAGCCCAATATAACCCAAACGACATTCCCATGATTAATCCCGCGGCTACTAACCCGAAATAATTGATCTCCTCGAGACTCATCATAAAAACCATGGAGACCCCACTAAGCAACATTCCCAAAGAAAATAATCGCTTTATATTAATATTATTAAGCAGGTATCCATTTATAAAAAATGTGATGGGAATACCGGTGTAAATTGCTAATTGATATAGCATCACTTTGGAAGGATCGTTTGAATTCCTCATAATATAAGAGGCAACGAAAATATCTATTACCGGGAGTACGAATGCATATATTAAATTGGTTAGAATTAATATTTTAGTGCTTCTGGAAAAATCCTTTAATCCTATTCTTGCTAGCTTTGTCATTATTTCTCTAATGTTTTTAAAATCTCCTTTATAGAGAAAGTTGCTAATCCAACAAACTCATCGGCTGCACCATAATACATCATGATTTCATCTCCCTTTACAATATGACCATTTGTAAAAATCACTTCTCCAAAAAATCCGGTCGTCTCGTAGGTTGCTGTTGGCTCCATAATTGGTTCCTCTGAGCGAGCAAGAACTTTAGAAGGATCTTGCAAATCTAATAATATAGCTCCCAGACAATAACGATGTTTTTCGGTAGCTCCATGATAGATCATTAGCCAACCTTTATCTGTTCTAATTGGAGCAGCTCCTGCTCCTAATCGCTTACTATCAAATTTACCTTCCCGTGTTCTGGCAATACATTTATGATTTCCCCAATGTTCACCATCAGGAGATTCAGCAATCCATATATAGTTTCCTCCTAATTCCGGGCTACTCGGACGGTGAAAAGCATAGAACTTCCCATCGATCTTTTCTTCGAAGATGGCACAATCTTTATTGTGAGGACTTAACATCATCCCTTTATTTTCAAAGTTTTTCCAGTCTTTGGTGGTTTTCAAACCAACTCCTACTCCGTTAGATGAAACCATGGTATAGGTGAGATAATACGTATCTTCTATTTGTGCCACCCTGCAATCTTCTATACCAAAAGCTTCATATTCTCCCTCGCCTAAGATTGGAGGATATTCATCAGCTTCCTTGAAATCTGTTCCATTATCGCTATACATCAATCTTAAATGAGATATAGTAGTAAGGTAGTCTTCTCCTTTATAATTTATAACTCTCGCGTCACTTGCATCCAACTCAGGATCATTTAAAGGAATCTCAATAACTTTAGTGCTTCCAGTACCGGTTAAGATCGGAAAAGAAATAATACCATCTTTTTGTTCTGGCCTCTCGGCTACTCTTATAAGCAACCATATTTTATTATCGAATTGAAATGTTCCCGGATTCAGTAAACAAGTGATCCTTAGATCTTCTTCGCTGGCGCTTAGATCTTTTGGAGATAGTATTGGATTTCCTTTATATCGATTAGCAATATCTGTCATATTCATTATTTGATAAACCTAAAGAATAGTTTCTTCTTCTGGCTAATGTGAAAAAAAGAGAAGCACTTAGTTATAATATGCTTCTCTGATTATTGATTAATTTTTAAGTCTTCTTAATACCCCGGATTCTGAGTGATGGTTCCTCCCGATTTATCGATATCGCCTTGTGGAATAGGATAAAGATAATGGTGATCCTGGAAATTTCTCCCTAATGAAGTTAGAACCGTTTTGGCAACGCCCCATCTTTTTAGATCGTTAAACCTTTGAGATTCGAAACCTAGTTCTACTCTTCTTTCGTGCATTAGCCACTCTTTTATTTGGACTTTATCTGTAGAATCTGGTCTATCGGCTAAAGTTCCTGCAGGAATTGCTGAACCATCAGCTGTAGTACTTGTTCTGGCTCTTTCACGAATTTGATTGATGATAGCAACTGCTCCTGTATAATCTCCAGTTTCATTTAAGGCTTCTGCTTTCCATAAAAGAACATCGGCGTAACGGATGAAGATTTTATTACTTGGAGAATCATCATTCCCTTTATGATTTCCAGCTGTATTACCCAATATTTTAGAAACGTTCTGGTTTGGAACATCTACGGTATATAATAATCTCGGATCATTTGGCTCAAACGCATCGATGAAATCCTGGCTTGGAGCTACAAAACCCCAACCTAATAACGCACAAAGACCGTTTCCTTTTCGCGGATTTTCTCCAGATTCGTGGTCATAAGCAAAAATTACCTCACCTTCCGTGAATTCCTTATCAATATCAAAACTATCAAAATAATTATCGTTTAAGCTATAAAAGCCAAGTGCTTCCAGCTCTGAAACCAAGTTGATAACTTCGGTCCAGTTTTCCTGGTATAACGCGGTTTTAGCCTGTAAAGCAATTACTGCTCCCTTTGATGCTCTCCAAGGTTGGGAGGGATCTGGATATTTGGCATCAGGCAACAGCTGCTTAGCTTCGGCCAGATCCAAGGCTATTTGTTCTGAAACCTGTAATTTCGGAACTCTAACAGCTACTTCAAAAGCTGCTTCAAAGGAAGTTAAAGGTTCTAATAACAAGGGCACATCACCAAAATTGTTTACCAGGTCAAAATAGTAGAATGCTCTTAAAAAATAAGCTTCTCCTAATAATTGATCTCTGCGGGCATCACTAATACCTACGCTTTGTATTACTTCCTCGTTTGTTAAATAACTAATAGCCAAGTTAATTCGGTTGATACCTTCATAATCGTATAGCCAAATTCCATTAAAGGCGCCATTATCGGCCGTAAAGCTAAAGTTACTTAGCTCATCCATCCACGCTTGATCTCCATCGGGATTCCACTTCTTATTCATATCATTCGATGCGATGTCCTGAAGGATAAAATCGTTCCTTAAAACTGATCCATCATCCCAACCCCATTCGCCTATCAAATTCAAGGTGCTTGCCAGTAACTGATAGGAAGAACTTACGGATGATTCCAACGTATTAATTGTTGGGTTTGTATCAATTTGATCGGATGTAAGAAGCCCTATAGGTTCTTTAGTGAGTTCATCGCTACAACTAAATAAGGTTGTAAATGAAAGAACAATGAATAATCTTTTATATAGTGTTTTCATAAGAATGTTTTTAAAGAATTAAAACTTAACATTTGCTCCAAACAGCACTGATGTTGAAGAAGGATAAGTTCCCATATCTATCAAATCTGTAGATTCCGGATCAAGTCCTGTATAATCGGTTACAGTAAATAGATTTTGCCCCGATACGTAAAGTCTCACATTTTGTAATCCTGCTATAGATTCTAAAGTATAACCTAATTCTATATTTTTAAGACGCAGATAAGAGGCATCCTCAACAAAGATACTGGATACTTTACTACTTCCATTATCTTCAAAAGCTACTCTTGGAATCTCGTTAGTACTTCCTTCTCCATCCCAGGCTCCTAGAATGTTTGTGGTATAATTAAAGGGACGCGTATCGTAATCTAAGATCTTTTTGGCATCGTTGTATCTATCAACTCCTGCTACTCCTTGAAAAAGGAATGAAAAATCAAACCCCTTATAATCTGATGAAAATGCCAGTCCGTACGTGAATTCTGGAATCGGACTTCCAATAAAGTCCCTATCATCAGAATTTATAATTCCGTCATTATTTAGATCACTAAATTTTATATCTCCCGGTTTAACATTTGGATTCAGCGTACCACTTAAATGCTCGTTAATTTCGGTCTGATTCTGATAAATTCCTTCCATTTTATAACCGTAATAAGCATTTAATGGCTGTCCTGGTTGAGTTCTGGTTACATTTCCTATGAGGTTAGGAACATTTGGATGCAGTTTTTCTACATTGTTTTTTAGGGTTGCGAAATTTGCATTCACATTATAGTTAAATTCATTTCCTGAATTTCTATAATTAAGTGAAAATTCAAATCCCTTATTACTCACTTCCCCTGCATTTACTATGGTTGGAGACACATCCCCCACGATTCTTGGCAACCCAATTGGCAATAATATATCAGTAGTGTTTTTCACAAAATATTCTGCAGAAACTTCTACTTTATTATTAAATATACCCAAATCAAGTCCTACGTTAGTTTGAGCAGAACTTTCCCATTTTAAATCCTCATTTCCATAACGATTTATTACAACCTTTCCGTCTGTTTGACTAATTAATGTAAGAAAGGCATAGTTGTCTATCTCCTGATTTCCTAATTCCCCATAACCTGCTCTTAATTTCAGGTTTGATAACCAGTCTACATCCTTTAAGAAATCTTCATCTGATAATTTCCAACCTGCAGATACCGATGGGAAATATCCCCAACGATTATTTTCAGAGAATCTTGAAGAGGCATCTGCTCTAAGGTTTCCAGTAATCATATATTTTCCTCCATATACATAGGAAGCTGAAGCAAATAGAGAAAATAAAGACCATTCAGAGGCGCTCCCACTATTCCAGACATCAATTTCGGTTCCTCCATAATCCAAATATCTAAAAGTATCATCAGTTATAGCAAAACGTGATCTGCTTGCCCCAATAGAAGAACTATAATTCTCAATAAATTCGGTACCTACTAATGCGTTAATATCATGTACATCATTAAATGTCTTTGCATAGTTTAAGGTGTTATTGAAAGTAATTGTTCTGTTTTCACCGCGTTCCTCATTTAGATTATTCGGTCTGTTTTGTCGTCCAAGTCCTTTATCGGTTTCATTTCCACCCCCGTCATCATCTCCAAAGTTCTCACCAAAGGCCTTATTATGAAGGAAAGTTAGATCGACACCTACATTGGTTCTAAAGGTTAGTTCCTTATCTTTTAGAAATGAATATTCGCCATATACATTTCCAAAGGTTTTGAAAATAGTCCTTTGATCATCAGTAAAATATGCCAAGGCAATAGGATTGGAAGACCATTCGTATTTATCACTTTCCCATCCACCGTTGTCTCTGTTATTATGCACGTAGAACGGCAAATCTGTAAACGGATCACGTGCTGTATATGTTGGGTCATTAACATCTTTATAAACTGAAATAACAGGAGCTCTTAACAGAGCATGACGAATAATACCAGGAGCATCCCCTTTAGAAGATAATTTATCTTGCTTGGAATGTGATAATTGTAAGTTGGTTCCAATTTTAAAACGATCGGTCAAATTTGCATTGATATTCGTTCTATAATTCAGCCTTTGATATTTGTCGTTATCCAAGATCACGATACCATCCTGTCCATAATATCCCAACGACATTAGAAATTGAATTTTTTCACTTCCTCCACTTGCTGAAAACTGCAAGTTTTGAGATTTTCCTGTTTCAAACAATTCATCTAACCAATCGGTATCGGCAAAATCTGCTCTTCCCTTATCGGCTGTATAAGGATTTTCGCCCGTTCTATCTGAATTGTTCCATGCCTTCTCTACCGTATTCATATATTGTTCTGCATTAAGCATATCTGGCAAATTAGATGCAAAATGAAGTCCGGTGAAATAATCCACATTAAAACTTATTTTTCCAACTTCTCCACTTTTTGTAGTTATTAATACTACCCCAGCAGAAGCCCTAGATCCATAGATTGCTGCTGCTGCCGCATCTTTTAATACGGTCATGGATTTGATATCTGACTGATTTAAAAAGTTGATATCTCTTGAAGGAATACCATCTACCACGTATAGCGGATTATTATTTCCTATAGTTCCTTCTCCTCTAATACGTATTTGGATATCATCTCCCGGGGCACCGGTACTTGAAGTTACCTGAACACCTGCAACCTGCCCTTGTAAGGCCTGAGCTACATTCGGAATTCGTGATTTTTCAAGGTCGGACATGTTTACCACCGAAACCGCCCCGGTAAGCGTTGACTTCTTTTGAGAAGAATACCCTACCAAGATTACTTCACTTAATTGCTGTGCGTCTTCTTCTAAATTGACATTAATCTCACTCTTTCCATCTACCGAAAGCTCTTTTGAAATATAGCCAATACTACTAAATACGAGTACCGCGTTTGGATCTACGTTATTAATGGTATAAGCACCATCAAAATCGGTTGAAGTACCGTTGGAGGTTCCTTTCACAAAAACATTTACCCCAGGTAAAGGTCCTTTTGCATCAGTAACAATTCCTGTAACAGTTTGTGCCATTAAGGCACTTCCAGAAAATACCGCCCATATAAACAACAGGCTATAAAGCATATTTTTTTTCATCATATCAAGAAATTAAATTGATTAATTATAGTGTGAACTCTAATCATAACTTTAAATATTTAGGTGAAGTGGTTTTATTTGTTTTTATAATCGGGATCCATTTCTTTAGTTCTAATACCTGCAACCTCATCAGCCATCAGTATAAACACATTCCAGCATAATCCTCTAGTTGAATGCCACCACGAATCTGTAGACTCCCATTTAGTAGGGATGAACTCTTTACTGTAAGGCCATTTTGAATTGAGATTGATCTCGGCCCAGGCTCTGTTCTCCATTAATTTTCTGGCCTTTTGCCATCCATGCTTAAGCCCTACTACATAAGCCATATACTCTGCGCGCATCCAGCTACCTCCATTATAGTAAAAGCCATCCCGGGATCCATCTTTATAATTGGATTCCCCAAACTCTGCAAAAGGTTGATACTTTTCATTTAGGTATGCATATCCCTTTTCATCTTTAGTTAAACGCACTAATATTGGAGCGGTGGTCCCAAATTCGGGATATGGAGAATTAGAAACTTTATTTAATACAGGAATTTGCTCTAAATGATTAACCACCATATTATCTGTTAGCAAGTTTCTTTCAAATAACCAAAGAGAAAAGAATTCCGGTTCCAGATCGGTTAAAGAAATAATATCAGGATACTTCCTATCAAATAAAATATGTTTCTTCTTAGCATCATAAAAGTCACGGTACCCTTCTTCGGCTTTTTTAATATATTCCTCAGAAATATCATAACCCAATTCTTTAATGGTTCTTAAAGCTATTGCGAACATCCCTTGATTTACCGCTAATCTATCGGTCTTAGGTGTGTACTCTATAATATCAATTTGGTTTAATGTAAAATGAGATTTACATAGACCATCTTTATCTTTATCAAATTCGTTTAAGACATATTCCACAGTCTTATCTATCTTCTCTTTTGGAAGAGCAACCCCGTAACGCCTTTTATTTAACATTGCCCAAATCAACCACTGAATGGTGGCTTCGTTATCCTTGGCTTCAACGGTGCCCATATACGGAGTTATAATGGTTGCTATTGCTCCTTTAGAGGTTTGGGTTTTAGCCCATTGATCCCAAATTTTCAAATTCAGCTCTTCATTATAGCTGGATGTAATCGAGAAAAATGAATCGCGGTTATACATATCAGGTGCATAATTCATATTAGGCACATTTAGGGGTGTAAAATCATTTACAGAAGTGATCCATGTTAACATGTTGAAATTAGCATATAACATTTTCTCGATTTGTGTTCCCTCAAAACCTTTAGCTTCAGCAAGACGAGACTGGGAAGAAACAACAAAATCGTGGTGATTGGTCCAGGGTTCAACAAAAATATAGGTTGTTTTTGTAACCTTTTCCCCCATGTTCATTTTGTTGTAAGGTTCCTTTTTGGGCTCATGTTCAATAATTTGAAGATCTTTTATCTCCAGCTTCGACTTGTTACCTAATTGAGTAAGGAACATCGCCACGCTATCATTCTGAATATAAGGCACCAGAATACTTCCTTTAAAAGCGGTCCATTCAGTTTCTTTAACTGGAAAATTATCGATGTATTTTATTCCATGCTCCAGCTCTACAGTTTTCTTTCCATTTTTAATTCTGAAAAGTTTCAGCGCAATTAGGGCATTTCCTTTAGAAAGAAAGGAAACTGTGTAGGATTTTTGATCTTGTAATGGTGTTAGCACTTCAATCCCCGAACGACCCGAAGTTTTAGATGCGATTGAAATCACTCCTGAATTGGTTTCAATTTTAGCATCTCCAACTTTTTTAAAATTCTCTTCTACTTTATAAATCAATTCTTTTCCCGCATCCAGATTGTACATTTCTCCAAATGTATACTGCACATAATGCTCTCCTTTCTCCCTTTCGGTCAATGTTGCTGAAGAAACTAGTGCGGGATCAGGCAATTTTCTCATTCCTACAAAACCGCCTCCATGACCATTAAAACGACGGCGAGTGGAGCGAGTATAATGATTTTTATAACCTGCATCTGTCAGAAAACCAACTACATGATTATCTGGTGTAACAAAACCAATCGAGGGAAACATTTCATGCGCAAAACCTCCCGGAAAATCATCATGCTCAAAAGAGACGTATTTAGAAGGAGCCTCTGCCGGCTTAGAAATTTCTTTAATTGTAAAATATAAAGCAGGCATTCCCGATTGAAAAAGATCGATACTTTTTCTAATAACCTGCTCATTAATTATCTCATAAGTTACAGTTATAGATAAGTTTAGATCAAACTCTTCTATAAATGTATCCCGGGTTAAACGTATCTTTTTCTTATTACCTGTCCACTTCTCCCCTTTCCAGTTCGTGATGTTTACATTCTCACTAAGATCTAAATTTGCCATGTTAAGCGAAAACTCTTCTGTATTATTAAGAAGTAACTTTTCACCATTATAAACCACCACATTAAAACCGCTAATAGAATCGCCTATCACTTTTAAATTCAGGTTTTGCGCATTTCCTGCTGCAACAAGAACACAAAAGAAAAAGACTGTAAGAATTTTAATACTGGTAATATTTCTTAGCATAGGTGATACATTGTATTTATTAAGTAAATCGTTTTACTAACTGTCTTTAAAAAATACCACTTTACGTGGCTGAATTAAAATTAACAAAAAGATAACTATATCGAAATAGTTCTTAAAAGTAAGTTAAATTAATATTCTCACCTAATTTATTATTTTAAAATATAAGTTTAACGAGTTTTTCGCCTCACGAACAATGCTGCAACACTTTAATAATGCGACAACTAACTCAGGAAGATTTTCTTACAATTAACTCCCCGTCCAACACAATTTGAATTTTATCCTGAATACTGTGTTTCCTTTTCAACAATTTTAAGGTACCACTAATAACCTCTTTTGCCAGTGATGTAATGGGTTGCGACATCACCGTAATAGCCGGAGCATGAAGCTCAAACAGGTCACGATCATCAAAAGTTATAACTCCTATATCTTCCGGGATCTGGATATTTTTTTTCTTTAAGATCTTCAGGCCTGTAATAGCCAAGTTGTTTGTAGCAAATAATATGGCATCAATTTCAGGGTGTAGTTCTAAAAATTCTTCAAACTGTTTGTTTCCTACTTCAGACTTTACATCATCAAAGCTTATAAGCAGCGACAAATTTTCCCTGTTTGCTTCTCGTACTGCTTCTTTGTACCCATCAAATCTATCCGTTAAAGTAGATAGTTCGGTTTTTAGACCTACATAAGCAATATTCTTGAAACCCTGATTCTTTAAATATTCTACTGCCCTTTTGGTACTTCCATAATTATTAAGCACTACATAATTGTAATCGGCATCTCTATAAAAACGGTCAAAAAGCATTACTATCTGGTTTTCTGAAACCAATTGCTCGATTTCATCCTGAAAGTCTTCGGGAGGAGTAATAATATAAGCATCTACCTGCCTGTCCTTAAACATTGATATCAGCTCTATGGCTCGTGATTTCTTATTATCTGTACTACAGAAAATAATTTTATACCCGCTATCAAAAGCTAATTTTTCCATCTCTTTGGCAACCGATGAAAAGAAGGGGTCAGAAATATCTTCTACCATAAAAACGATGGTCTTGGTCTTTCCGGTTCTAAGGGATTGTGCTGCAGAGTTTGGTTTGTATCCCACTTTCTCTATATAGGCTTCAACCTTCTGAATTACCTCATCGCTAATTCTGTTCTTTGCCTTTTTATTGATTATAAATGAGATCGTAGTGATAGATAAGCCCAATTCCTGAGCAATATCCTTAATAGAAATCTTAGATTGGTTTTTTTTCATTTACATGTTGGATTATTAAAATATGGTTCATAATTATTGAATAAGCCTTTCAGTTTCACGCAGGCAGTTTTTCATGTTTTTCAATAAAAAGCTGTGAATGGTATTGAAATTAATTTTTGAAGGCTCTAATTGATGAAAAACTTATCTAAATGGCAATATATACCTTGATAATTTTCAAAAAGAAAATCTTCGACGGCTATATTACTTTAATTTTTTCTCAATTAAATGGTTAAAATTTAAAAAAAAGCTTGGTGTTTCTTTAATAATTTTTTCAGGCTATATGCAGAAATTAGCACCAGAATATGTATGGTTTACTACACTTTACATAATATTGGGTAAGATATTACCAGACCTGCTTTGTTCAAGGTTTAGAAGATGAATTTTCCTCTGATTTCATTAAACCTGGATATTGCTTGTGCTGTTTTTCTTAGAAGAAGTCTTCCTCTATAAGTCGCGCTGACTATTGGCACGACCATGAATAGAGAGCATCCTACTTAAGATCCTCAAATTCTTCATATGCTTTGATAACCCTCCACTTCCCGTTGGTTTAACTAGTTTATTACTAGTGTATCCCGTACTTATAAAGAAAAATGGAAGGTAAACCAAGGGAAATGACTTAAGTCATTTTACACCCTACTTATTTTAAATAATTTAGAAGCCGATCGACTCATTGCTCATGCTTGCTACTCCCCTACAATGAAGTCATCTAAAAAAATACAACTCAGCTTCGTAAAAGAATGGAATCGCAACAACCAAATAAAATACACAAACAGCCGGAAAAGAAACCACCCAAGTCGCCCCTTAATGGATCAGGATCTCTATGGATTTATCTTATAATTTCGGTAACTTTTATAGCCCTATATCTATTTATAAGTCCTGAGTTTACAACAAAGGAAATAAGCTGGAAAGAATTTGAAAACACCATACTTCCTACCGAAAAAATTGAACAGATCATTATTGTAAATAAAGAGATTGCCGAGATTTATGTAAAAGCTAAACTTACTGACAGTACCAAGTATGATCAAATTACAGATAATTCGTTCAATCTAAGTCAAACGACACCGGCCTATACTATTCAAATTGGATCTGTAGACAGTTTCGAAAATAAACTGGAAAAGGCCCAACAAGAACTCCCCACAGCAGACCGAATTACCGTCACCTATACCAGTCGAAGTAGTTTTCTTGATATATTTTCCTGGCTTATTCCATTAGGAATCTTAATTTTTTTCTGGATATTCATTTTAAAACGAATGTCTACAGGAAGCGGCTCTAATCCCCTATTCAATTTTGGAAAAACCACTGCCAGGATCTCTGAAACAGACAAAAAAAGCAGCGTGAGCTTTAATGACATTGCGGGCTTAAAAGAGGCCAAAGTTGAAGTAATGGAGGTAGTAGATTTTCTTAAAAACCCTGAAACCTACACCAAATTAGGAGCAAAAATACCCAAAGGTGTTATGCTTGTTGGCCCTCCTGGCACAGGAAAGACCCTCATGGCCAGAGCGGTGGCAGGAGAAGCCCAAGTACCCTTTTTTTCTCTATCAGGATCAGAGTTTGTAGAAATGTTTGTAGGAGTGGGAGCTTCACGTGTACGCGATCTTTTTAAACGCGCAAAGGAAAAAGCACCCAGCATTATTTTTATAGATGAAATAGATGCAGTAGGACGCTCAAGAGGTAAGGTGAACGCTTTTCAAACTAACGATGAACGAGAAAGTACATTAAATCAGTTACTTACAGAACTTGACGGATTTGGTCCTAATACCGGTGTGATTGTTCTGGCTGCTACTAACCGTCCCGATATTTTAGATAAAGCTTTACTTCGCCCGGGTAGATTTGACAGGCATATTTACCTAGAACTCCCCAATAAACATGAAAGGGAAGAAATTTTTAAAGTTCATATGCGTAATCTCGTTTTAGGGGAGGATGTTGCTATAGATATTCTTGCCACTTTGAGTCCAGGATTTTCGGGTGCAGATATTGCCAACATTTGTAATGAAGCCGCTTTAATTGCAGCACGCAAAAAAACGGAAGCCATAATGCAAGAAGATTTTTTAGAGGCCAGAGATCGTGTAGTGGGAGGTTTAGAGCGAAAAAGCAAAATTATATCCCCAAAAGAAAAAAAGATTATTGCTTTTCACGAAGCGGGACATGCTGTAGCTAGCTGGTATTTAGAGCATGTTGATTCCCTGGTAAAAGTATCCATTATTCCCAGAGGAAAATCTTTAGGATCTGCCTGGTATTTACCAGAAGAACGTCAAATTGTTACCAAATCACAGTTTATGGATCAAATATGCGCTTCTCTGGGCGGTCGGGCGGCTGAAGAGATCATCTTTAATGAAATCTCATCGGGAGCAATAGACGATTTGGAAAAAATAACAAAACAAGCCTATGCTATGGTAGCATATTATGGTTTAGATGAATCTATAGGTCCCCTTAGTTTTTTTGATTCTTCAGAACAGAGTAGAACACTATTTGGAAAACCTTATAGCGAACATATGGCAAAACTGATTGATGAAGAAGTGCAACAGCTCATCTCCAAGTCGTATCAAAGAACAAAGGAGATTCTAACTACCCATAAAGCTAAATTGATACAACTGGCTGAACTTTTATTGAAAAAAGAAACTGTAGAAAAAGAAGATCTTATAGAATTATTAGGAGCTCGCGACAGAAAGTTCTTAGAAACAGACGATCATACCAACCAATCCCTATCACAATTTAATAAGACTTAATAATCACTTAAATGAATTAATTATGGAAACACAAGTTTTTTTCAATTCAGATTTACATTTTGAACATGTTCAATGGCAAAGAGAACTATTATTCTGGGAAGACGAACTAAAGTCTTTCAAAAATAAGTTAGAAGAATTGGCTACCCGCTGGACAGATAAATCGGTATTGGCACAGTTAGAGCAATTTCAAAACAAATTCATTCGTCATGGCGAAGTAATAGATGAGTTGCAACATGAAATAAACGTTCATGAAACCAATATGGCCGAACATAGTATTAAAAATGAAGAAGTGTTAGATTATTCCCTTCTCAAAAATCATATAAATTTTAGAAGTAAAATTGAAACCCAAAGAAGTATCTACCAGGATCTCAAGAAAGATCTCTTTCGATTTCTTTCAAAATATATGTAGTTTACAACTATATAAGTAAAATATTAACTCTCTGCAAATGAAAATTATATCGTGGAATGTTAACGGATTGCGTGCTATCTTAAAGAAGAACTTTTCAAAATCTGTAAAAGAATTTCAGGCAGACATCCTATGTTTTCAGGAAACAAAAGCACAAGATAATGAAGTTGTCGAAGCCTTGGCTAAGCTTGAGGGATATCATATTTTCATCAATTCAGCTATAAAAAAAGGCTATTCGGGTATTGTTCTGCTTTCTAAAAAACAACCTATTTCAGTACAATATGATATGGGAATAGATGAGCATGATAATGAAGGACGCATTATTTGTGCTGAATATTCCTCCTTCTATTTAATTACCGTATATACTCCAAATTCTGGTCAAGGCCTTAAAAGACTGGATTACAGAAAAAAATGGGATGCCGATTTTTTGCAGTACTTAAAAAAACTGGAGGAGAAGAAACCTCTTATAATTTGTGGTGATTTTAATGTTGCCCATCATGCCATCGACCTTAAAAATGATAAGTCCAATTACAATAAGACAGCCGGCTACACACAAATTGAAATTGATGGAATGGATAATTTAATCAATTCCGGGTTTGTAGATGTTTACCGTAAATTTCATCCTGATGTAATTGCGTACACCTACTGGAGCTACCGTTTTAAAGCCAGGGAACGAAACATAGGATGGCGTATAGATTATTTTTTAATTAGCTGCGCTTTATATGGCAAAGTAAAAACCACGTATATACTTCCCGAGTATCATGGCTCTGATCATTGTCCCATTTCGCTGGAAATCGATCTATAATTTATAATTCAGAATCTTTCACATATTGGAAAACAATTTTTTTAAATATGAAAAAATTGCTTTTAAAGTCATCCATTCGAGCACTTAGCTCACGATGCCTTTCTCTGTATGCTGCATCTGCAATTCCTTTAGCGCCTTTTTCAAGTTGAGAAAGCTGTTTTTCATGAGCAATAATATCCTCATGCATAGATTTGAACAAGTTTGAATGTATACCATCTAAATCTTCCAGCATCTTTTTGGTATCTATTTTGCGTTCATCCTTAGGCGATGTTTTCTTCAGTAAATTATCAAAGAATTTTATTTCATCTTTCCAGAAAGCAATAGTATCCAACCATTCCTTACTTTCAAAATGTAAGACATTTAGCCCGGCCTCCAGTAAAAACGCCCTCTTAAGGTTTAAAATTTCTGTGTTCATTGCGTGTACTTTTAATGAGTTATTTATTACATGAAAAATTTACCTCTCATCTATATTATTCACTAAAATGAAAGAATACAAAGATTCCTCTTTTTCGCTGGAGACAAAATGACCTTGGTCATTTTCTTACATTTTCATCTCAATTAAAAGCATGCACACTATTTAAAAAGAACCGAAACGATAATGTGTATGCTAGAATGAAACATGATTATAAACTATATAGTACCATGTTTCTACATATTCATTTTATTTCTAAGCAATTGAAAACAAAAAACCTCATTGATCAGAATGATCAATGAGGTTTTTATACCATTTGATAATGGTCTTAGTCGGGGTGGCAGGATTCGAACCTGCGGCCTCCTGCTCCCAAAGCAGGCGCGATAACCGGGCTACGCTACACCCCGAATTCCGAAGTTTAATATCGCTTAAAAAGCGAAATAAATTTTGTTTATCGGGCTGCAAATATAGTAATTCATTTCAATCAGACAACATACTTTTAAAAAAATAAAAATAAATTCTATTTAGCGCTTTTTAGAATTTTAGGTACCTTAAACAAAAAATATCCATGAAGCATTTTTTATACCTTTCAATCGTAGCTCTAAGTCTTTCATTTACAGCCTGCGGACAAAAAGACAACAGTATTCAGGAATCTACCTATTCCTACACATCAGAACTAGTTGTTGATGGCCTCAACATTCCTTGGGGCATGGCATTTTTACCGGATGGCAGCATGCTTATTACCGAAAAAAGCGGTGAACTTATTCATTTCAAAAATGGAGAAAAGCAACTTATAACGGGGGTTCCCAAAGTCTATGATCGCGGACAAGGTGGTTTTCTGGACATAGTATTACATCCTAATTACAAACAAAATGGATGGATCTATATTACCTATGCCTCGCCGGAAGGAGAAGAAGAGGGTGGAAATACCGCTTTAATGCGTGCAAAATTAGATGGCAATATGCTTACCGAGCAAGAAGTACTTTATAAAGCAACTCCTAACACTACTAAAGGACAGCACTTTGGCTCTAGAATCGCTTTCGATAAGGAAGGTTATCTCTATTTTTCGGCAGGAGAACGAGGCGAACGTGATATAAATCCGCAGGATATAACCAGAGATAATGGTAAGGTCTACAGGCTTAAAGATGATGGTTCTATCCCGGCCGACAATCCTTTTGTAGATACTCCAAATGCCAAATCGGCTATTTACAGTTACGGACATAGAAATCCGCAGGGAATGATTCTCCACCCAAAAACCGGGGAGATATGGGTTCATGAACATGGACCTAAAGGTGGAGATGAGATCAACGTCATTAAAAAAGGTGCAAATTATGGCTGGCCTGTTTTAACCTACGGGATTAATTACGACGGTACGAGTATGACCGATGAAACTTCAAGACCGGGAATGGAAGATCCTATTCATTATTGGGTTCCATCGATCGCACCTAGCGGAATGGCTTTTGTAACTTCAAATAAATACCCACATCTACAGGATAATTTGCTGGTAGGATCTTTAAAATTTCAATATCTTGAACTCGATATTCTAGATGGTGAAAAAGTTGTTAAAAGAGAAAAATTATTAGAGAATATTGGGCGAGTTCGCGATGTTGTTCAAGGTCCAGATGATTATATTTATGTGGCTGTTGAGGGAAAAGGAATTTATAAATTAATAGAAACAAAAATTGAAAAACCACAAGAATGAGAATAGTGTTCCCACTTTTGATCTTTAGTCTACTTACAGGTTGCAAAACCGATAAAAAAGAAGAGAAAGAAGAAATTAAATTAAGTGCTAATCAGGTTACCGAGGCGAAAGACACACAGTCAGAAAGTTATAAAAGAGGTAAAGAAGTATATGCCGATTTTTGTGTGGTGTGCCACCTTCCCAATGGGAAAGGAATTCCCGGCTCCTTCCCTCCTCTCGATGGCTCTAACTGGTTAACCGAAAAACGCAAAGAAAGCATACATGCCGTAAAGTATGGATTACAAGGCAGTATTAAAGTGAACGGTGAGGAGTATTCAAATGTAATGACCCCACTAGGCCTTAGCGATCAGGAAGTGGCAGATGTATTAAATTACGCGATGAATTCGTGGAGCAATAAAATCGAGCAACCCGTAACGCTTGAAGAAGTACAAGGGGTGACTAAATAATTCCCCTTTAAAAAACCTTAAAAAACTATTAAATTAAAAAGCAAACCCGGCATTAAAAACTAATAATTAACTTTGCCGCAAAAATTCTATTTATGCTAATTATAGGAATAGCCGGGGGAACCGGTAGTGGAAAAACTACGGTTGTTAATCAAATTATTGAGGAACTTAAGAATGAAGAAGTAGATGTAATATCTCAAGATTCTTATTATCAAGACACTAGCCATCTTACCTACGAAGAACGCACCAAAATCAATTTCGATCATCCAAAATCTATAGATTTCGATTTATTAGTATCACACTTAAAAGACCTTAAAGACGGAAAAACCATCGAGCAACCTGTTTATTCGTTCAAAGAGCATAATAGAACCGGGGAAACTGTAATTACTGAACCTAAAAAGGTAATTATCGTTGAAGGTATTCTAATCCTTACACATACCGATATTAGAGACATGTTCGATATCAAAATATATGTACATGCCGATAGTGATGAGCGTTTAATTAGAAGATTGAAGCGTGATATAAACGATAGAGGTCGGGATCTCGACGAAGTGCTTTGGCGCTATCAAACTACTTTAAAACCAATGCATCAGCAGTTTATAGAACCTACTAAGGAGTTTGCTGATATTATCATTCCTACTAACCGCTACAATACCGTAGCTGTTGATATTGTGCAGACTATTATCAAAGAGAGGTTAGCTTAATTTTGTATATTTAAACATTATGAAATTAAAAGAGCTGCGCAGCAAAAGATGGTTCAAAATTATTAGTAATAAGTATGTTCTTATCTTACTGATATTTGCTTTTTGGATGCTCTTTTTAGATAGTAATTCCTGGCTAATTCACCGGGAATTAGATCAGGAAATAGACAAATTACAAACCAATAAGGAGTATTATCAAAAAGAGATTGGGAAGGACAGAGCAACCATACAAAAACTCAATGATTCCTTTGAGCTGGAAAGTTTTGCCAGACAGCAGTATTACATGAAAAGACCTAATGAAGATATCTACATCATTCATTACGACACCATAGATTAAAAAAGCGTTTTAAGAGTCAACTCACAGATTTTATTTAAAAATATAACAACAATGAGCCAAGCTTTATTTCAGGAATTTGATGAAGTTTCCGCAAAAGAGTGGAAACAAAAAATTCAATTCGATCTAAAAGGAGCCGACTATAATGAGAAACTCATCTATAATAGCAGGGATGGAATTTCAATAAAACCTTTTTATAATGCTGAAGATGTTAAGGAACCTGCAAATATAGATTCTCCTTCACAATGGAATATTTGTGAGAAGATCTATGTGGCATCTGTTGAAAAAAGCAATAAAAGAGCGAGAAAAGTATTAGAGAAAGGCGCAGAATCGTTGTGGTTTATCATTCCTTCGGAAGAGACTGATCTGGAAGCACTCTTTAATAACATCGACCTTTCTTCAACTCCTATCTATCTTGCTTTTGAATTTTTAGCCGATAGCTTCGTTGATAAATTGAATCTTTTCTTAAAAGATAAAGATCATCACATAAAACTCCAAATCGACATTATTGGAAACCTGGCAAGATCCGGAAACTGGTATCACAATTTAAAAGAAGATCATGCAATTTTAGACAAGATCGTTTCTAAATCAAGCTATTCCTCTATTATCAGCATCGACTCCGGTCTTTATCAAAATGCAGGAGCAACCATCCCACAGGAATTAGCATACGCACTTGCTCACGCCAATGAATATTTGAATCATTTTTCAGAAGATGTTACGCGGCTAGGGGAAATGCAGTTTTTGGTGGCTTCCGGTACCAATTACTTTTTTGAAATCGCAAAACTTAGAGCTCTCCGATTGTTATATGCTAGTTTGGCTGTAGAATACGGAATCTCTGAGACTTGCCATATTCTAGCACAACCAACTAAGCGGGATAAGACTTTATATGATTATAATGTCAATTTACTTAGAACTACCACTCAAAGTATGAGTGCAGTACTAGGAGGAGCAAATGCGGTTTATAACCTACCCTACGATGCTATCTACCATAAGAATAATGAGTTTGGTGATAGAATAGCGAGAAATCAGTTGTTGGTATTAAAGAATGAAAGTTATTTCGATAAGGTATCAAATGCAGCTGAAGGTGCATATTATATTGAAAGTCTAACTGCTCAATTCGCTGAAAAGGCGCTCGAAATCTTTAAAGAGATCGAGAATGGAGGAGGATTTCTAAAACAATTGAAAGAAGGCATCATTCAACGAAAGATCGCAGAAAGTGCTAGTAAAGAACAAGAACTTTTTGATACCGGAAAGCTGATCCTAATTGGAACTAATAAATTCAAGAATCCTGAAGATCGTATGAAACAGGATCTGGAATTATACCCTTTCTTAAAAATGGATCCGCGAAAGACTCTGCTTCAGCCTATCCTGGAGCGCAGACTGGCAGAGAAACTTGAAAAGGAACGCATAGCAAGCGAATAAGAATTGATTGGAAAGACAAGCACTAAAGAATTAAATAGATGCAACGTAAGAATCTTCAACATATAAAATTGAAAAAATCTGTTTCCCAAGAGGCAGAACACACCAATTCCGAAAAAGGCTTTTTAACTGCGGAAGAGATCAGACTTAAGTCAACTTACACAAAAGAGGACCTGAAGCAAGCAGAGCATTTAAATTTTGCAGCGGGAATTCCGCCTTATTTACGTGGCCCATATAGCACGATGTATGTTAGCAGGCCTTGGACCATTAGGCAATATGCCGGGTTCTCGACAGCTGAGGAGAGCAATGCTTTTTACAGAAGGAATTTAGCTGCTGGACAAAAAGGTCTCTCAGTAGCATTCGATCTCCCTACTCATAGAGGATACGATAGTGACCATGAACGTGTGGTAGGAGACGTTGGAAAAGCAGGAGTCGCCATAGATTCTGTAGAAGATATGAAGATCTTATTTGATAAGATTCCATTAGATGAAATGTCGGTTTCTATGACCATGAACGGTGCGGTATTACCTATTCTGGCGTTCTATATTGTAGCTGCAGAAGAACAAGGTGTGAAGCCCGAGCAACTTTCCGGAACTATTCAAAATGATATTTTAAAGGAGTTCATGGTACGAAATACCTATATCTATCCTCCTACTCCTTCCATGAAGATTATTTCAGACATCTTTGAATATTCTTCCAAGAACATGCCTAAATTCAATAGTATAAGTATCTCCGGATATCATATGCAGGAAGCGGGTGCTACCTGCGATATTGAATTAGCCTATACTCTTGCCGATGGATTGGAATACATTCGCAAAGGATTGGCTGCAGGTATGGATATTGACAGCTTTGCTCCCAGGCTTTCATTTTTCTGGGCTATTGGAATGAACCATTTTATGGAGATCGCCAAAATGCGCGCAGGAAGAATGTTATGGGCGAAATTAGTAAAACAGTTTAAGCCTAAAAGTGAAAAATCTTTAGCTTTAAGAACGCATTCTCAAACCAGCGGGTGGAGTTTAACCGAACAAGATCCTTTTAACAATGTTGCTCGAACCTGCATAGAAGCGGCGGCAGCAGCATTTGGAGGAACCCAAAGTTTACACACGAACGCTCTCGATGAAGCTATTGCCTTGCCTACAGATTTCTCTGCAAGAATAGCACGAAATACTCAATTATTCCTGCAACAAGAAACCAAGATCACCAAGACCGTAGATCCCTGGGCAGGAAGTTTTTATGTAGAAAGTTTAACGCATGAGATCGCTCAAAAGGCTTGGAAGCTTATTGAAGAAGTGGAAGAACTTGGCGGAATGACAAAAGCTATTGAGGCCGGGATCCCAAAACTCAGAATTGAAGAAGCCGCCGCAAATAAACAGGCTAGAATTGATAGTGAAACCGATATTATTGTTGGAAATAACAAATATCGCTTAGAGAAAGAAGATCCACTTGTTACCCTAGAAGTAGACAATCAGACAGTACGCAATCAGCAAGTTGCCAGGTTAGATAAAATTAAAGCTGAAAGAGATTCAGAAAAGGTAAGCAAGGCTCTAAAGGCACTTATTGAAGCCGCTAAAAGCAATGAAGGTAATTTATTGGAACTTGCGGTAGACGCAGCCAGAGAACGTGCTACCTTAGGTGAAATTAGCGATGCTCTGGAAGAAGTGTACGGAAGATATAAAGCGAAAATTCAATCTTTTAGCGGAGTTTATTCTAAACAGATGAAAGATAATACCTCATTTATAAAAGCAAAAGAGCTTGCCGATAAATTTGCCGAGCAGGAAGGACGACGCCCCCGTATCATGGTGGCAAAAATGGGTCAGGATGGACACGATCGCGGTGCTAAAGTAGTAGCCACAGGTTATGCCGATCTTGGATTTGATGTGGATATTGGTCCGCTATTCCAAACACCTGCAGAAGCTGCCAAGCAAGCAGTTGAAAATGATGTACATATTTTGGGAGTTTCCTCATTAGCGGCAGGACACAAAACCCTGGTACCACAAGTCATTGAAGAATTAAAGAAGCACGGACGAGAAGATATTATGGTGATTGTGGGTGGAGTGATACCATCACAAGATTATCAATACTTATTCGATGCAGGCGCAGTAGCTGTGTTCGGACCTGGAACTAAAATAAGCGAAGCAGCCATAGAATTACTGAATATTTTGATAGATGAATAGTAACTATTTCTATGGACTAACCATCTATAGCGCCTATACATATTTCTATATTAATACCTAACTATAACCAACTACTAAAAAAACTTAAAATGGATTATTCACAAAAAATGCTTAGAGATGATGCCCTAAAAGGGAAAACCATCGTTATAACCGGTGGAGGAAGCGGACTCGGAAAAGCGATGACCAGTTATTTCATGGAATTAGGTGCAGAAGTAGCAATTACTTCTAGAAATCTTGAAAAACTGGAAAATACTGCTAAAGAACTGGAAGCCGCAACCGGAGGAGTTTGCCTTCCGCTTCAATGTGATGTAAGAGAATATGAACAAGTAGAAGCTATGCTGGCGGCTACGGTAGAGAAATTTGGCAAGGTGGATATTCTTCTGAATAATGCAGCCGGAAACTTCATCTCTCCAACCGAACGACTAAGCGCAAATGCTTTTGATACCATTATTGATATCGTTTTAAAAGGAAGCAAGAACTGTACGCTTGCTTTTGGAAAACATTGGATAGACAACAAGGAACAGAATAAAACTATTTTGAATATAGTAACAACCTATGCATGGACAGGTTCTGCATACGTAGTTCCTAGTGCAACTGCCAAAGCAGGAGTATTAGCAATGACACGTTCCTTGGCGGTAGAATGGGCCAAGTATGGAATTCGCTCGAATGCCATTGCTCCCGGACCATTTCCTACCAAAGGGGCATGGGACAGATTATTGCCAGGTGATCTGAAAGAAAAATTTGATCTTGCTAAAAAAGTTCCTTTAAAACGCGTGGGAGATCATCAAGAATTAGCAAATCTGGCTGCTTACTTGGTTTCAGATTTTGCTGCGTATGTAAATGGCGAGGTAATTACCATTGATGGTGGAGAGTGGCTTAAAGGGGCTGGTCAATTCAACCTGTTGGAAGCCGTTCCTGAAGAAATGTGGGATATGCTCGAGAGTATGATTCGTTCGAAGAAGAACAATTCTTAAGCAGCTAATTAACAATCATTGTTATCTTATTAAAATCAAATATCCTCCAGCTTTAGAGGATATTTGATTTTATGTATAAGCTGTTAACAAAATCATTTCCTAAACCTATAATAAATTGTATTTTTACTTTTTAAATTAGAACACATTTAATGGGTAAAATCATTGCAATTGCAAACCAAAAAGGAGGAGTTGGTAAAACCACCACCTCTGTAAATTTAGCGGCCTCCCTTGGAGTTCTTGAGAAAAAAGTACTGCTTATTGATGCAGACCCACAGGCCAATGCAACTTCCGGATTAGGCATCGATGTAGAACAGGTAGAACTTGGAACCTATCAGTTATTGGAGCATTCTATAAAAGCGGAGGAGGCTATTATAAAAACCAGCTCTCCAAATCTGGATATTATTCCCGCGCATATCGACCTTGTTGCTATCGAAATTGAATTGGTAGATCAGGACGAGCGAGAATATATGCTGAAAAAGGCCATTAGTCATTTAAAGGAAAGTTACGATTATATTCTTATAGATTGTGCGCCCTCACTTGGATTGCTTACACTAAATGCGCTTACCGCTTCCGATTCGGTGATCATTCCAATTCAGTGCGAATATTTTGCATTAGAAGGTTTAGGGAAGTTATTAAACACCATTAAAAGCGTTCAAAAAATCCATAACCAAACATTGGATATCGAAGGATTGTTACTTACCATGTACGATTCAAGATTACGACTTTCAAATCAGGTTGTCGAAGAGGTGCAAAAGCACTTTAATGAGATGGTATTCGACACAATCATTCAGCGAAATGTGCGTTTGAGTGAAGCCCCTAGTTATGGTGAAAGCATTATTAATTACGACGCTGCCAGCAAAGGCGCAAGCAATTATTTGAGCCTTGCTCATGAAATTATTAAAAAAAATAGCTAAACGATGGCGAAAGCTACCAAGAAACAGGCATTAGGAAGAGGACTTTCAGCTTTACTGAAGGATCCGGAACATGATATAAAATCTGCAGAAGATAAGAACGCCGATAAACTTGTTGGACATATTGTAGAACTGGAGCTGAGTTCTATTGAAGTTAACCCTTTTCAACCCCGTACCAGTTTTAATGAGGAATCTCTAAGAGAACTTGCTTCTTCTATTAAAGAATTAGGAGTTATCCAACCTATTACGGTTAGAAAGTTGGAATTCAATAAATTCCAACTAGTCTCAGGAGAGCGCAGGTTTAGAGCTTCCAAACTTTTAGGTCTGGAAACCATCCCGGCGTATATTAGGCTGGCTAACGATCAGGAATCCCTGGAAATGGCCTTAGTGGAGAACATTCAGCGTCAAGACCTGGACCCTATTGAGATTGCACTTTCCTATCAACGTCTTATAGACGAAATAAGTTTAACCCAGGAACAATTAAGCGAGCGTGTTGGTAAAAACAGATCTACCATCGCCAATTACCTGAGATTATTGAAGTTAGACCCTATCATTCAAACCGGAATGAGAGACGGTTTTCTTTCTATGGGGCATGGCCGAGCTTTGATCAATATTGAAGATCCGCAGATCCAGCTGGATATCTATGAAAAGATCCTGGAGAAATCGCTTTCAGTAAGAGATACTGAAAAACTGGTTCGTGAGCTAAGTGGAGATCCTAAAAAAACCGCAGCTCCAAAACCGAAATCCATCCCTACCGAATATAAAAAGGGCGTGAAAGAATTTTCAGAATATCTTGGTGCTAAAGTCGATATTTCTGTAGCTCAAAAAGGCAAAGGAAAATTGATTATTCCGTTTACTTCGGAAGAAGATTTCAAGAGAATCAAAAAACTTATTCAGGGTGAAGATTAAGCACTTTCTATTAGTATTTACTCTTCTCTTAGCTACTTCAAATTTGGTTGCTCAGGAAGATTCTCTTTCTGTGGCAGTTAACACTGATACTATCGTTGCAAAGAAACCTGATTATAAACCCTATAATCCCCTTGCTCCTGCTAAGGCAGCATTCTATTCTGCAGTACTTCCAGGATTAGGCCAGGCGTACAATGGGAAATACTGGAAAATACCTATTGTATATGCAGGAATGGGCGTAAGTATCTATTTTTATCTTGATAATGATAAGAAATATGATAAATATAGAGATGCCTATAAGCGTAGATTAGCAGGTTATACAGATGATGAATTCTCTACACCGGAAGGTGTTCCCAGGGTTTCTACCGATGGACTTATACGCGCTCAAAAGCAATTACAGCGATACAAAGAACTTTCACTTCTTATAACAGCGGGAATTTATGCTTTGAATATTATAGATGCCAACGTAGATGCGCATTTGCAGCAGTTCAACGTAAGTGAAGATCTAACTTTGAAACCTGCTATGAATTTTGATAAATTCACAGGGAAAACCGATTATGGTCTTTCTCTAAATTTTAATTTTTAAATATGAAGATCGCACTTTTAGGATACGGCAAGATGGGAAAGACCATAGAAAAAATCGCAATAGATCGCGGCCATGAAATAGTTCTTAAAGTTACCGATGATATTGAAAGTAAAGACCTATCTCAAGTAGATGTCGCCATAGATTTTAGTGTTCCTTCAGCTGCTTTTAAGAATATTACTGCCTGTTTTAAACAACAGGTTCCGGTAATATGTGGAACCACCGGTTGGCTTGAACAATATGATGAAGCGGTTGAACTATGCAAAACTCAGAAAGCTGCTTTTTTATACGCATCGAACTTTAGTATTGGCGTTAACCTCTTTTTCGATCTTAATCAAAAACTGGCAAAACTGATGGCACCTTTTAAAGATTACGAAATAGAAATCGAAGAGGTGCACCATACACAAAAATTAGATGCTCCCAGTGGAACCGCCATTACTCTGGCTCAGCAAGTTATTGCAAATTCTTCTAAAGAGAACTGGAAGCTGGATACTGCTGCGGAAAATGAAATACCAATTTACGCCAAACGTGTAGATGATGTTCCTGGTACGCATACTATTTCCTATAAATCGGAGATAGATTCTATTGAAATTACGCATACTGCCCATTCCAGAGCAGGATTTGCATTGGGAGCTGTAATAGCTGCAGAGTGGATAAAGGATAAAAAAGGAGTTTTCAGCATGAAAGAGGTGCTTTCAGGTTTATCCTAATAATTTTGTAACACTACAGCTTTCATTTATACTTATAGAAAGTAAAGAATTTATACTATGACAATTACACAATGGTTCTTGTTTTTCCTTTTAGTTCAGCTAATTCATTTTTTAGGAACATGGAAATTATATATTAAAGCAGGTAGAAAAGCCTGGGAAGCGGCAATACCTGTTTACAATGCAGTTGTTCTAATGAAGATTATTAACAGGCCATGGTGGTGGACTATTCTTCTTTTCATACCAATTGTTAATCTCATCATGTTTCCTGTAGTTTGGGTAGAAACCATTAGGAGTTTTGGGAAAAACAGTAAAATAGATACTTTCCTGGTCTTAGTTACCTGCGGACTTTACATATACTATGTGAATTATCTAGCAGATGTCACTTATATTGAAGACAGAAGCTTGAAACCGAGAACGGAGGTTGGCGAATGGGTGAACTCCATTTTATTTGCGGTCATTGCAGCTACATTGGTTCACACCTACCTTATTCAACCTTTTACCATTCCTACTTCTTCTTTAGAAAAAACATTGTTGGTAGGGGATTTTCTTTTTGTAAGTAAATTTCATTATGGTGCAAGAACGCCTTTAACAGCAGTGGCTTTCCCAATGGTACATGACACTATTCCTCTTGTAGGAGTAAAATCATATTTATCAAAACCTCAGATTCCATATTTTAGATTTCCTGGATTTGAAGATATAGAACGATCGGATATTGTAGTATTTAACTGGCCGGTAGACACCATGAGATACATGACGTATACCGATAAACATTATTATAAACCTATAGATAAGAAGACCAATTATGTGAAACGTGCTGTTGGTGTACCTGGAGATTCTTTAAGTATCGTTAACGGAAAGATCAATATAAATGGGAAACCATTAGATTTACCTGGAAGATCGAAAGTGCAGTACTCTTACAGTGTAACTCCAAAAGGTCAAAATTTCGATCCGCGTTCATTATATGAACTTTATGATATTACCGATCCTTACGGATTTAATTCTACCACACAGACTTTCACTATAAACCTTACTGAAGAGACTGCAGAAAAATTTAAATATCATCCAAATGTTGTTTCGATAGAGCGTATTATAGATTCTGCAGGAGTTAGAGAACAAGGGCTTTTCCCTGATAACAAAAACTTAGCGTGGAATAAAGACAACCTTGGCCCTATTTATATTCCGAAGAAAGGAGCTACGATTCCTCTAACAGCTGAGTCAGTACCTTTTTACAAGCGCATTATCGAGGTGTATGAAGGTTCGGAGTTAGGTATTAACAATAAACTTGGAGTAAATGGTACTCAGGTTACTTTAAATGGCCAAAAGATCGATTCTTACACCTTTAAACAGAATTACTACTGGATGATGGGAGATAATAGACATAACAGTTTGGATAGCCGTTATTTTGGCTATGTTCCCGAAAATCATGTAGTAGGTAAACCAGTGTTTATATGGATGAGTTGGGATACCAATGCACAGGGAATTATGAATAAAATACGTTGGGAACGTATGTTTACTACGGTAAGTGGAGATAACGAACCCGTGTCTTTTCTTCCTTATGTATTAATTTTGGCGGTTATCTGGTTTGCCTTTAGTTTTTTCAGAAAGAGAAAAAGAGCATAATTTATAAGAGTCAATTTTATCATGCAGGAGATCTTATTGAACCTTCCTTATTTTGGCCCGGTTACCCATTTCAGGGAAATTGTAAAACCTACGCTGATTTGGTTTGAAAATGAAGATAATTACCAAAAGCAAACCTACCGTAATCGTATGTATATCTACGGTGCAAACGGTAAGCTACTGCTAAATATCCCTATTAAGCATCTGCCTAAATCACCGGTGAAACAATACCAAAAATATAAGGAGGTAAGGATAGACAATGATATGAAATGGCAGAAACAACACTGGAAATCCTTAAAATCGGCATACCAGACCTCTCCTTTCTTTGAATTCTATGAAGATGAGCTCGCTCCACTTTACAATCGTGATTTTGAATATTTAATGGATTTCAATTATGCCTGTTTTGAAACTATATCTGAATGTTTGCAACTAGATATAGACTATAAAAAAACTACTGAGTATATCAAGCAGCCCGAAAATCTATTAGATAAGCGCAATTTGATTAATGCTAAAGTAGCTGTTGAAATTCCACCTTACAATCAGGTATTTCAGGAAAAAGAAGGATTTCTCTCAAATCTATCTATTCTGGACCTTCTATTTAATGAAGGGCCAAATGCACTTATGTATTTAAATGCAATGAAATAAGCGCTGTTTACAAGCTTAAATTCACCAGGATAGGGAAATGATCAGAATATTTTACAGGAAACACCTTGAAGTTATCGATGTGGATAGATTTTTCGATCATTGCAAAATCTATTCTTAAAGGAAAATAATTCAAGTTGAAAGTCTGCCCAAACCCGCTCCCCACTTCCAAAAATGCATCATTAAATCGGCTTCCCTTTATCTCGTTATAAATGTATGAAAAAGCGGTATTGTTAAAATCGCCAATAATAATGGTTTTATAAGGTGAATTATTCACTTCCTCCATCATCATTTCGGCCTGGGTTTGCTGCAGCTTAAAGCCATAACCTATGCGCCCCATCAATTTCTTGGAATCTTCCTTCTGAAGGTCATCTATTCCCGCTTTTATATTTAAAGATTGAAAATGCACATTAAAGACCCTTAAGGTATCCTCTTTCTTAACAATATCAACAAAAATGGCATTGTTATTCCCGTCATGGGGGAAGTTTACAGACCCTTTATTTATAATAGGATATTTCGAAAATATGGCCGACCCAAACTCAGATGCTTTTTCTTTCAATACAATATATTCATAGGGATATATTTTTGGAATACCTTTATAGCCAATAGCATGTTCCTGTGTGGCAAGAACGTCCGGATCCTTATCGGCTATGAAAGTCAATATCTTTTCAGGAATATCATCATCTTTCACCCATTCATAGGCATTAAACATCCTTACATTGTAACTCATAATATTAAGATCATTACCTTCTATAACATCAGTATCTCCATTAAACTGAAACCAAGAAAACACATAGTTATATCCTAGGGCCAGAACTATTAAAGAAAGTAAGAGTTGTCTTTTGAAACGAAGTACCCAGAAAACCAGAAAGATAAAATTTGAGAGAATAAGCAATGGCACGCCCAAACTTAAAACTGATAAAAGCGGAAAGGTTTTAGGAGGCGTATGAGGTAGTAAATAAGACAATAGAAGCGCAAAGGCAAACACCGAATTAAGAATAAATATAAACTTATCTATTAATTTCAGATTCCTCATTAATAACTAATTATCTTTACCCGCATGAAATAAGAAATCCTTTTCCTGCTTGGTTAAACTTTCGTAGCCACTTTTACTAATCTTATCCAAAATAGCGTCAATTTTTTGCTGCTTTTCTGTTTTAGGGATATTATTCTTCTTTTTACCAGGATTCACAGAAGATTTTTTTGCTTTCTTATAAACGGTTTTCATTCTAGCTTTTGGCTTATCAGAAGAATTAAAAAGCGATAAGAACCAGGTGATCATCTTTTCAAATCCGCTTCCAATATCATTTCCTTTCGCTAATTGCTTAGTGTAGAAATATCCAAATAGTGCGCCCCCTAAATGCGCAAAATGCCCTCCAGCGTTTCCAAAAGGAATTTGAATTATATCTAATACCACCAAAAAAGCTGCTATATACCAAAATTTCACATTTCCCAGGACCAGCAATCTAATTCGCATGTTGGGAATATGTGTGGCAATACCTACCAATACCGCCATAACCCCGGCAGAAGCCCCTATGAGATATGATTTTCCCGTACCCTGAAATGCAGGAAAAAGATTGTAACTTAACATATACACCAAAGCTCCTACAATTACACCTAAAAAATAGTACGTAAGCAACTTTTTAGAAGGGAAGTATGCGAGAAAATACATGCCTGAATAATACAGGATTAGCATATTAGAAAGTATATGCCAGATCCCGGAATGCAGGAATGAATAAGTTATAATAGACCAGGGCTTAAAAATATACTCCCCTGGATCCATTGGGAATACTAACCATTCTAAAATGAAGTTAGCGGGTAATTTGAAAAGAAACGCAATGGTTTGGAAGAGAAAGTAAAGAATAAAAATAAGCACATTTATAGCTATTAGCTTTTCAACTATACTAGCAGTTTGCAACTTATATTTTAAATTCCCTGACAATCCCATTAGTCCCACCTGTTTTGGTTAAACTGATTCTTCTTCCAGTACCACATCATTATAAACCCAAACAATGCACCCCCTACGTGCGCGAAATGGGCAATCCCTCCTCCAAATAAGGAGTATCCTGTTACACCTGAGAAAAGATCTAAACCTATTAGAACAGGGATGAATATTTTAGCTTTTATAGGAACTGGAACGAAAATAAGAAACAATTCAACATTAGGAAACAACATTGCAAAAGCCACTAGGATACCATATATAGCTCCCGATGCTCCCACAGCAGGAGTATTAAAGGCAGCAAAGATATTTTCTAAACTGCTTTTAGAAATGCTGTCTAAAATGCTGGTTGAATATTGCCCTGTTTCTAATAATGTTCTAATGCCATTAGGGTCCATTCCTGCCTCCAGCAGCGCATTATATCCCGATTGCACCTGGTAATAATTTACCAGGGTATGCAGTAAGGCTGCACCAATCCCACAGGAAAAATAGAAGAAAATAAACTTCTTTTGCCCTAACATTTGCTCGATAGGACTTCCAAAAGCCCATAACGCGTACATATTGAATAAAATATGCATGAAACCACCATGCATGAACATATGGGTTACTATTTGCCAAACGCCGAAATTCTCGTTTTCAAAATACCATAAAGAGAACAACTTATAAGTGTAATCTCCAATGAACATTGTTCCCGCAAAGAAAATCACATTTATGATTAATAATACTTTTACGGTATCGGTTATTCTTCCCATTTACATGAATTTTTTTTCCAATTCTTCTACCGGCAAGGTAATAAAAACAGGCTTGTTAAACGGTGTTAATGATGGCTCTTTGCAAGCAAATAATCCATTTACAATATGTTGTTGTTCTGTAGCATTTAATAAATTACCAGATTTTACCGCCATACTTCTAGCTAATGATTTGGCCAGTAAATCGGTTTGTGAGAAATTACTGCCGGGAACCTCATTCTCAAAATCTGCAAGTAACTGCTCCAATAACATCTCTACCTCGCTTTCTGAAATAGAAGTGGGTATTCCGGTAATTTCTGCTGAATCTGATTTTATTTCAGAAAAGATGAATCCAGTTTGCTCCAAAGACTCTTTAATTCCCTTCAATAGAGCGATCTCCTGTTGAGTGAACTGCAGCACTAAAGGAAATAATAACTGCTGACTCACCGCCGCAGAAACAGTGATGCTCTTCAATAATTCCTCATAAAGAATCCTGGTATGTGCTCTATGCTGATCTATTACTAACATTCCATTTTTAAGAGTGCTAATAATGAATTTCTTATTTAACTGAAAAGTAGAATTCTGGTTCTCCTCCACTCTGGTAGCTCCAAACAAATTCCCCGTAACCTCTTCACTTTCGAACTCAATTTGTTTTAAATCGACATCGGTCTCGACTTCCTCGTTCTTTAAACCGGTGTATAGGCTCTCCCAAGGTGCCGTTTCCTTTTTAAATGTGGGCGCAAAGCTTCTATTACTCTGGTACTCATTTTTAAAAGGATTGAAATTCCTGTCGACTTCCACCTGCGGAGTAGCCACAGGTTTATTCTCGTAATTATATGGGGTATCCAAATTTGGATCTCTCTCAAAATCTAGAACTGGCGCTACATTGAACTGCCCAAGACTATGTTTAATAGCACTTCTTAAAATAGCATATAACGCATGCTCATCATCAAACTTGATCTCTGTCTTTGTTGGATGAATATTGATATCTATACTCTTCGGATCGACTTTAAGGTATAGAAAATAACTCGGATAAGACTTTTCTTTCAACAGTCCCTCAAAGGCGGCACTTACAGCGTGGTTGAGATACGGACTTTTAATAAATCTGTCATTCACAAAGAAGAATTGCTCTCCTCTGCTACGCTTAGCAAACTCCGGCTTTCCAACAAAGCCTGAAATTTTCAATATTTCGGTATCTTCATTTACAGGCACTAGTTTTTCATTGGTCTTTCCTCCAAAAATATTCGTAATTCGCTGTCTGAAGTTCGTTCCTGGCAATTGAAATAACTCACCGGAATTATGAACCAATGAAAATGAAATTGCAGGATGAGCCAATGCCACACGTTGAAATTCATCTACGATATGACGTGTTTCCACGGTATCCGATTTTAGGAAATTACGTCTTGCCGGAATGTTATAAAAAAGATTTTTAACGCTAATGGAAGTTCCTCTTGGGGTAACACATGCCTCTTGCGAAGTAATCTCACTGCCTTCAATTTTAATGCAGGTACCTACTTCGTCATTTTCACGACGGGTTTTAAGTTCTACATGTGCAATAGCGGCAATAGATGCAAGTGCTTCCCCTCTAAATCCTTTGGTTTGTAATTGAAAAAGGTCTTCGGCAAGCTTAATTTTTGAAGTTGCATGTCGCTCAAAACTGAGCCGGGCATCGGTAAGACTCATCCCTACTCCGTCGTCTACAACACGAATTAGGATCTTTCCTGCTTCTTTGATGTAGACTTGTATATTTTCGGCCCCTGCATCTATGGCATTTTCAAGTAATTCTTTTATTACCGAAGCCGGGCGTTGTACCACCTCTCCCGCAGCTATTTGATTGGCTACGTGATCGGGCAGTAGATGTATAACATCACTCATTTAAAAATTAATTCGAAAAAATGGATAAATCGAAGTCTATGATCCACAAGAATAATAACACCAAAATTATAATAATTAATACAACCCTTTTGTTGATCTCTCTATTCCCTCTGGTTCGGCTGGCACCTCGTGCCTCTGCCCATTGGGATCCAAAATCAATAGAATTGGTGGTGTTTTTATATTTATTGAATTTTGAGTCAAATTCATATATATTACCGATGTCTTTCCCTTTATAATAACGTGGAGTGTAATTATAACGGGTGTTCTTTCTGGTTTTATAGAAATTGATCTTCAAAATTTATCTTTTATGGATGTCCAAATTTACTTAAAAAGCCACAGAATATAAAGCTTGTTCAAGTTAAATTAGAAAGAACAATAATAATGCCGAAGGAAAGGAGCTTTTGTTTAGAATCTGGCGTCCTTTCGAAGTTGCGCCATTTTTATGGCAGCTATTCCGGCTTCAGAACCTTTATTCCCGTGAATTCCTCCGGAACGATCTATAGACTGCTGCTTATTATTATCGGTAAGCACGCAAAAGATTACCGGGATATCATTTTGAACATTAAGATCTTTGATACCTTGGGTCACGCCCTCACAAACAAAATCGAAGTGTTTGGTTTCTCCCTGAATTACGCTTCCTATTGCAATAATAGCATCCAGCATATCGTAGCTTTCCTGCATTTTTTTACAACCGTAAATAAGTTCAAAACTTCCAGGGACGTTCCAACGAACGATATTCTCGTTAACAACACCGTTCTCTTTAAGGGCATTAAAAGCCCCTTGAAATAATCCTTCTGTTATATCCTCATTCCATTCTGCCACAACAATTCCAAATCGGAATTCCTTTGCATCCGGAACTCGGCTCTTATCATATTCAGAAAGATTATTTCCTTGGGTTGCCATATATATCTTATTGCTTCATTGCTTGCGCCTGACCTAAATAAACAGGTACAGTTGCAGCTTCTGGTGAAGTTGAAAATTCGTCTTTAATTCTATTCAGGTACGATGCAGCTTTTTCACCTTTTCCTAATTGAATAGCAGTAATTGCAGCTTTCATTAAAGCTTTAGGAGTAGTAAAACTGTTAGATCTCATTGAAGCAGCTTTATCATAGTAATTTAAAGCTTCTTCCGGTTGGTCCAATTGCATGAAAGCATCGCCTATTCCCGCAACTGCCAAAGGAGCAGTAATTTCATCATCTCCATTATAATCTTCTAACTGATCTATAGCTTCCTGATACTTATTTGTATTTAGGTATGCAAAACCTGCATAATATTTCGCAAGGTTCCCAGATGGTGTACTTCCGTAGTTATCAATAATATCTAAGAAACCAAATTTACCTTCACCACCATTTAAAGACATAGTATATAAAGAGTCACTTTGAGCGCCTGTGCTGGCCAATGCCGAATTAAAGTAATCCTGAGCTTGAGACATTTCATTAGCCGCCTCAATTTCTTTAGGCTCCTGAATAAAACGTTGCCATCCTAAATATCCAAGGATAATAATGGCAGCCAAACCAACTACTATATATATGTATTTTTGATTCGCAGCAACCCACTCCTCTGTTCTATTTGCACCTTCATCTAAGGTGTTAAAAACTTCTGCTGTTGTAGATTCTTCTTCTACATGTTTTATTTGTTCTTCTTTAGAAGATGGTTTGTTCCCTTTTTTCTTGTAAGTGGCCATAAAATTGGTTTAATGTGCAGCAAAAATAAAATTTTTATTCTTATTTAAAAGGGAAATTTTTTCTTATTTTTTAATAATTTCGAGGCTAATAATATACCTTTACCATTAAAATTATAATTAATAATTAGCTGAATAACAGCGTTTTATGTTTTTAAAATCTCTCTCCTTAGTAAATTATAAAAATTTTGATTCCGTCTCTTTCGATTTTGATTCCAAAATAAATTGTTTGGTAGGTCATAATGGGGTAGGTAAAACCAATGTGTTAGACAGCATTTATCATCTCTCCTTTGGAAAGAGTTATTTCAACCCTATTACCAGTCAAAACATCAATCATGAAGCCGACTTTTTTGTGATTGAAGGTACCTTAGAGAAGAATAACAGAGAAGAGCATATTTTAGTAAGTGCCAAAAGAGGACAAAAAAAGGTAATTAAAAGGAATAACAAACCTTACGAGAAATTTAGTGAGCATATCGGGTTTATTCCGGCCGTTATAATTTCTCCCGGAGATAGAGACCTTATCTTGGAAGGAAGTGAAACACGTCGTAAATTTATTGATGGAGTAATTTCACAGAGCGATCAGGAGTACCTTAACGCGCTTATTCAATATTCTAAAGTAGTAGCCCAAAGAAATGCCTTACTAAAATTCTTTGCTGCCAATTCGAAGTTCGACAGGGACACGTTGGAGATCTATAATTCACAGATGTCTCAATTAGGCAACCTGCTTTTCTCGAAGAGAAAAGCATTTTTAGCCGAATTCATTCCTATTTTCAATAAGCGTTACGCCGAGATCACTAAGCAAAATGAACAGGTAGCCATCGAGTATAAGAGTAAATTATATGACAAAACCATCGCTACTTTACTGGAAGAAAATTTACAAAAGGACATGATCTTACAATATACGAGTGTGGGAGTGCATAAAGATGACCTCAGCTTCGAGATTGATGGACATCCTATCAAGAAATTCGGATCACAAGGACAGCAAAAGTCATTTTTAATTGCATTGAAATTAGCCCAATTCGATTTTATAAAGAATATGAGCAAGGCCAATCCCATTCTTCTCTTAGATGATATCTTCGATAAATTGGATGAAAACAGAGTAGCTCAAATTGTGGCCTTGGTGGCAGAAAATGACCTCGGGCAGATTTTTATAAGTGACACCCATGCCGACAGGACCGAGAAGGTGGTAAAGGACAGCAATCAATCGTATAAAATTTTTAAGTTATGAACAAGCACGTACTAATTCTACTTTTAACCTTTATATTAGTAGGTTGTCAAAAACAAGATCCGAAGGAGCAATTGCAACATCTTAACGGATATTGGGAAATTAACAAAGTCGAATTCTCAAAGGATTCTATTCGTGAATTCAACATGAGTGAAGACGTTGATTATTTTGAGCTTAAGAATGAAAAAGGTTTTAGAAAGAAAGTACGACCACAATATGATGGTACTTATAAAGTAACCAATACTGCGGAAGAAATAATTGCAAAAACGGAAGAAGGAAAGTTGATGCTTTATTATACAACTCCTTTTAATTCCTGGAAAGAAACTGTATTAAAAGCAGATGAAGATGAACTACAAATCAAGAACGAGCGCGATTTTATTTATCACTACAAACGATACACTCCATTATTAGAAAACTACAATGAAGAAGAGGAATAACGAGAACATGAAACTGAGCGATGCATTACAGGATTTTGTATCGAAAAACAAACTTCAAAAAGGACTGGATAAAGTAAATGCAAGAGATGTATGGAATGAACAAATGGGACCTGCTATAGAAAAATACACTTCAGCAATTAAACTGGATGGCACAACCTTATATGTGCAATTAAGCTCTTCTGTGCTTAGAGAAGAACTAAGTTATGGGAAAGAAAAGATTGTCACCTTATTGAATGAAGCTTTGGGAAAAGAACTTATCACTAAACTTATACTTAGATAAATAAGTAAAAAGAACTTTAAAATTAAAAAGGGCTGTTAGAAAATATCTAACAGCCCTTTTTATAAACCTTGAAAAATGCCTAGAACATTTCTCTTCCAGAAAAATGGAAAGCAGCTTCAATAGCAGCGTTCTCATCGCTATCACTTCCATGAACAGCATTTTCTCCAATAGAAGCAGCATATTTCTTTCTGATAGTTCCTTCGGCAGCTTCTGCAGGATTTGTAGCACCAATTAAAGTTCTAAAATCTTCTACTGCGTTATCTTTCTCTAACACTGCAGCCACGATCGGTCCGCGTGTCATGTATTCTACTAATTCCCCAAAGAATGGACGTTCGTTATGAACTGCGTAAAAAGCCTCAGCATCTTTACGTGTCATTTGGGTCAATTTCATTGCAACGATTCTAAATCCTGAAGCATTGATAAGGTCAAGGATCGCTCCTATGTTACCATTTTCAACTGCATCTGGTTTAAGCATTGTAAAAGTTCTATTCTCTGCCATTTTGTGGATTTTATTTTTTTGCAAAAGTAAGCAATTGAATGCTTTATACAAGTCCTTACCTAATTTTCTATAAAAAATGGACTATTTATATACTTGAACCAACTCTTCCTGTACCCTATTAGTTGTTCCGCGCATTTGCATTTTAACTTGCTTTTTGTTGAAATCGAATAACAACAGCCCGAAACTCAATTCGTTTACTACCTTAGATTTCCTATATTTATTTGGCTCTTCAGAATATTCGGAATACGTATGGGTCATCCCGCTGGAAGTAAAATCGATGAGCGGATAATTTAAGCCTTCCACTTCAGTTTCTGAAATTTCAGAGATGTGCCTGTCACCACTTAACAGGATCACATTTTTTGCTTTAGAATTCACTATTGTTGTCTTTAATTTCTCCACTTCATGTGGGAAGTTCCCCCAAGTTTCAAATCCGTGCTCATAAGATAACACTTGAATGCTACTAACAATAACATTAAAGTCGGCACTGCTATTACTTAGTTCTGCTTTTAGCCATTCCCATTGTGGCTTTCCAAGCATAGTCCCGCTGTTTGTTGGCTCATATCTTTTATTAGGATCATCACTTTTTCGTAAGGGTGATCTAAAATATCGCGTATCCAGAACGATCACTTTTACACTTCCATTAGGCGTCGTGAAGAGTTTGGAATTATAAACTCCGTGCTGCTTTCTTCTAGCATCCGTGTTCTTCACTTCCATGAAATCGAGAAATAACTGCTGACTTTCCTTTTTACGCTCCCATTCAACTCCGCCATCATTCAATCCATAGTCATGATCATCCCAAGTTGCCATTATCTCGGTGTTCTTTTTCAATTTTTTATAGCCCGGGGTTGCATTTTGCTTTTTATAATCATCCTTCATAGCCTTCATATCCCTACTACTTGCATACACTATATCTCCTCCCCAAATAAATACGTCAGGTTCGTCCTTTTGCATTGCAGCCCATAGAGGTTGTGGTAATTCAGGTTTATTACAGCTCCCGAAAGCCAGTGTAAAATCGGCTGTTTCATCTAATGGTTTACCCTCCTTATTCGCCGACTCTTTTATATTTCCACAGGAAATGAATAAAAATAAACATAGGCTTAAACTGAAAAATTGTTTCATTTGTTAAAAATTTGAAAGCCAAAAATAAAGATTCAGTTTATAACTAAGTATTATTAAATTGTATCTTTACCCCTAGTTATGATAGAACAAAGTATTTTAGAAATTACCTCTGCCCTATCCCGGGCCAATAATATAGTAATAGTTCCGCATAAAGGACCTGACGGTGATGCTATTGGCTCCTGTTTAGGACTCTACCATTTCTTGAAAGAGAAAGGACATACTGTGAATGTTATTGCTCCAAATGATTATCCCGATTTTTTAAAATGGCTACCGGGCCAGGAAGATATTCTTATCTATGAAAAGGATGTTGAAAATTGCAAGGAACTAATAAATTCGGCAGATATCATTTTTACCTTAGATTTCAATTCCCTGTCTCGAACAGGTGATATGGAACAACCTATAGCCGATGCTGAAGCTATCTTTGTAATGATAGATCACCATTTAGAACCATCAGACTATGCCCATCATACTTATAGTGATTCTACTATGAGTTCTACCTGCCAGATGGTATATCAATTTTTAAAGAAATTAAGAGCAGTAAAGCATATAACTCCCCAGATTGCAACCTGTTTGTATACCGGTATCATGACCGATACAGGTTCTTTTCGATTTCGTTCTACTACCAGTGAAACTCACAAGGTTATTGCCGATCTAATAGATAAAGGAGCCGATAATTCCCTTATTCACGAAAAGGTATACGATACTTATTCGCAAAACAGGATGCGGTTATTAGGAGTTGCCCTTAGGAATTTGGAAGTGAATGAAACTCTTAGAACAGCTTATATTACGCTATCCCAGGAAGAATTGGATAAAAACAATTTCAGAAAAGGAGATACCGAAGGTTTTGTGAACTATGCATTAGCATTAGGCGGAATTAAATTTGCAGCTATTTTTATTGAACATAAAACAGACGGTATCGTTAAAATAAGCTTTCGCTCGAAAGGAAGTTTTTCAGTAAATGAATTTGCCCGGGCTCATTTCGAAGGCGGTGGCCATATGAATGCCGCAGGTGGAAAAAGCGATTTATCTTTAGAGAACACGGTAATAAAATTCAACAGTATATTACCCGAATACAGTGAACAATTAAGCATATGATACAAAGAGCGCTCTACTTAATTCTATTATTAGCAGCAGTTGTTTCCTGTAAAACTACTCCTGAAGCGAGACGCCCAGTAACTCAGCGATCCGGATCGTTTATAAATGAATCTATCGAACGAAATAAAGCGCTTGTAGCCAAAGAAGAGGAACAAATTGAAAAGTTGATAGCCCGAGACTCCTCTAATACCTATATAGCTTCCAGCAACGGGTTCTGGTATTATTATAATTCTAAATCTACCGATTCTTTAAATGTGGAAACACCCGAATTTGGAGATGTAGTACGATTTGATTACAGCGTAAAAGACCTTTATGGCACCGATATTTACACTGAAGGTGAAATTCCTACCAAACGATATGCTATAGATAAGGAAGAACTTTTTCAAGGACTTCGGGAAGGTTTAAAACTTATGAAAGCTAACGAGACAGTAACCTTCATTTTTCCATCACATAAAGCATTTGGTTATTATGGTGATAAAAATAAAATAGGAACCAATGTTCCAATAATTACCCAGGTTACCCTTCATTCTATTACTCACGAAACCAATAAATAATTTAATAACGAACATGAAAAAACTGAGCTTACTATTTATTTGCACTATTCTATTCACACTTGCAAGTTGTAATGAAGAATACCCAGATCTAAAAGACGGGATGTATGCTGAATTCAACACGAATAAAGGAACTTTTTTAACTGAATTATACTTTAAAGAAACTCCTGTTACTGTTGCCAATTTTGTTTCTTTAGCTGAAGGAGATAGCCATACTATGCTTGACAGTACTTACCAGGGAAAGAAATATTATGACGGATTGACCTTTCACCGTGTGATCAAAGATTTTATGATACAAGGTGGCGATCCTACAGGAACCGGAAGTGGTGACCCAGGATACAGATTCCCTGACGAAATTGTAGATACACTTCAATTAGACTCTAAAGGAGTTTTGGCTATGGCCAATGCAGGTCCGGGAACTAACGGAAGTCAGTTCTTTGTAACTCTTGCTGAAACTCCATGGTTAAACGGGAAGCATACTGTTTTCGGAAAAGTTATTGAAGGTCAGGCTGTGGTAGATAGTATTGGGCAGGTTAAAACTGTTGCAAGAGATAAGCCTGAGCAGGATGTAATTGTTGAAACAGTAAAGATTATCAGAAAAGGAAAAGATGCTAAGAATTTTAAAGCCTCAAAACTATTTGAAGCAAAATTAGCAGAAGCACAGGCTGAAGAAGAAGCTTTAGCAAAAAAACAGGAGGAAGCTAAAAAAGCAAATGCCGAAAAATTTGCTGCCTTAGCTACAGATGTTACAGAATTGGAAAGTGGTTTAAAGGTTCATTTCCTTAATAAAGGAGAAGGTCCAAAACCAAAGAATGGCGACATGGTTAAAATTGACTATGCCGGTTATTTCGCCGATGGAACTATATTCGATACCAGTATTGAAGAAGTTGCTACACAAGGTGGTATTTTTAATGTTCAAAGAAGAGACCAGAATGGATATGTACCAATGGAAATTCCTTATGGTCCCGATGCCCCTGTAATTCCTGGATTTAAAGAAGGTATCATGCAAATGACTGTTGGTGACAAGGTTGTACTTTTCATCCCTTCTCATCTAGGTTATGGTGCCAGAGGTGCTGGTGGTGTGATTCCTCCAAATACCGATCTTATTTTTGAAATGGAAATGGTAGGTATCAAAGAATAACCTCTCCATACATATAAAAGAGAAGAGCCATCTAATTTAGATGGCTCTTCTCTTTTATTAACTTTCTAATTACTTCTTAGGAATGTTCTTTAAAATCTCCAGCACAAATTTCCAGTATTTCTGCGCCGATGATATACTTGCTCGCTCATCTGGAGAATGTGCTCCACGAATTGTAGGCCCAAAAGATATCATATCCATTGCCGGGTAATGATCACCTATAATACCGCATTCGAGTCCTGCATGGCATGCTGCTACATCGGCTTTTTCATTATTAAGGTCTTGATAGATGCCATCAAGTACTTTCAGGATAGCTGAATCTCTGTTTGGGGCCCAACCAGGATAATCTCCGGAAAGTTCTACATTACAACCTCCTAATTCCAATCCTGCTCTTAATGTATTTGCAAGATCTTCTTTTGAAGATTCTACAGAAGATCTTGTTAAACATTTAATGGTTATGTTTCCTTCTTTGATCTCTACCTTGGCAATATTATTAGAAGTTTCAACAAGTCCTTTAATTTCCGGGCTCATTCTATACACACCGTTGTGCGTTACATATATTGCCTTCAAAATTTCATTTTGAGCCTCCAATTCCATAACTTTTTCTGGAACTTCAACTTCTTCAATGCTAAGTTTAAGGTTTGGCTCTAAAGAAGCATACTCTGCTTTAATAGCTTCCATTCCTTTTTCTAATTCCGATTTAAAGGCTTTAGTTTGAAAATCGTCTACAACCACAACCGCTACACTTTCTCTGGGGATAGCATTACGAAGTCCGCCACCATTTATCTCCACTATCCTCATTTCCAGATCTTCCGAAGAATTAAAAAGAAGTCGGTTCATCAACTTATTAGCATTCCCCAGGCCTTTAATAATATCCATTCCAGAATGCCCACCTTGCAATCCGTTCAAAGTAATTTTGAATGCAGCAGAACCTTCAGGAGTTTCTTCTTGAGTATAATTTCTTTTAGCGGTTACATCTACACCTCCTGCACAACCTATTCCTATTTCATCATCTTCCTCGGTATCAAGATTTAAAAGGATCTCTCCTTCCAACAATCCCTCTTCCAAACCTTTAGCTCCGGTCATGCCCGTTTCTTCATCAATAGTAAATAAGGCTTCAATCGCGGGATGCACGATATCATCACTTTCCAGGATCGCCATGATCGTAGCAACTCCCAATCCATTATCGGCCCCCAAAGTGGTTCCTTTTGCCCGAACCCAATCGCCATCAACATACATTTCTATACCCTGAGTATCAAAATCGAATTGAGTATCATTATTTTTTTGATGAACCATATCAAGATGCGATTGTAAGACCACAACTTTTCTATCTTCCATTCCTGGAGTAGCAGGTTTTTTTATAATTACATTTCCAACCTTATCCACAAGGGTTTCAAGATTAAGACTATTTCCAAAACTCTTCATAAATTCTATTACCCTTTCCTCCTTTTTTGAGGGTCTGGGAACCGCATTTAAATCGGTAAATTTATTCCACATTTTTTTTGGTTCTAGCGCTCTTATTTCTTCATTCATACTATTATAATTTGGTATCTTCACAAAGATATTGGTAATTACCATTGCAGGAAAATTTGTTGCTCTTTAATTGTTTGTATTTTAAAAAAGTGAAAAACAAGACCGGATTAATTTTAGCTATTCTTTTGCCATTACAATTTGTGGCAATTAAGATTGCATCGGGCTATCCTACTTTTATCGAAAATTGGTACAGCAACGGGGTCTATCCGTATATCTCGAGTGTTATGCGATTTTCATTAGGTTTTTTGCCGTTTTCCTTAGGCGATCTACTATATTGTTTCTTGATATTCTCTCTCCTTCGATGGCTATATTTCCGAATAAAATACAGGCTTAGAAATGTAAATATCTGGATAATTGATTCGTTGGCCTTTCTTTCTATCATATATGCTTGCTTTCACATTTTCTGGGGTTTAAATTATTACAGGCTTCCGCTTCATAAAACACTGAAGATAAAGAACACGTATACTACTGAAGAATTGGTTTTACTCACCGAAACTTTAATCAAAAAATCTAACGAAATACATTCCAACCTAGTAGAAAATGATTCTTTGAAAGTCCCTTATGATTTTACTAAAAACGAATTATTAAAAAAAACCGTGGAAGGCTATGATTACCTCAGCAAAGATTATCCGAAGTTAACCTATAATGGAAACAGTTTAAAGCGTTCCCTTTTTAGTATTCCTCTTACCTATATGGGTTTTAACGGATATTTGAATCCTCTCACAAACGAAGCTCAGGTTAACACCCAAATTTTGGCTTATAAGATACCTACTACAGCAAGTCACGAAATTGGACATCAATTAGGCTTTGCAAAGGAAAATGAAGCAAATTTCATCGCCTGCTTGGCAACCATGAAAAATCCTGATCCTTATTTTCGATATTCAGGTTTTACTTTCGCTTTAAGATATTGTTTAAACGAACTATACCTTCGCGATCAATGCAAGGCCGATGAGCTGATAAAAAAGATACACCCGGGGATCTTAGAGAATTTTAAAGAAGTTCGTATTTTCTGGGAGGAACATCAAAATCCGCTAGAACCATTTTTTCAATTTACTTATAACGGATTCCTTAAAGCAAATAATCAACAAGAGGGTATGAAAAGCTACAGCTACGTGGTTGCTTTACTTGTAAATTATTTTGATGACGTAGAAAATGCCTTTTAAAGAATTTGGGTTTCCACATCATTAAAATTATCCTTAAATTCCTGTTTTTAAATTTTAACCACACTTACATTCTAATCTTTTTCTTTTATGAAATTAAAATTTCTACTCCTTCCAGTGCTGCTGACTTGCATGAGTTTGCAGGCTCAGGAATATTTCCCCTCGAACTCAGGCGTAAAAACCACCAATACGAATTATACGGTTTTTGAAAATGCAAAAATCCACGTAGATCCCAATACTATTATTGAAAATGGAAGTTTTGCCGTAAAAGACGGTAAAATTACCGCAATAGGTTCATCCATTAACATCCCTAAGAATTCAGTAAAAATAGATTTAAAAGGAAAAGAAGTTTACCCTTCCTTTATTGATATTTACAGTGAATTTGGTATCAATAAACCTGAAAAAGCGAAGGGTGGCGGAGAGCCTCAGTATGATGCAAGTCGCGAAGGTTATTATTGGAACGACCATATTCGTCCAGAAACCAATGCCTTGGAAAGCTTCAGTTTTAATGCAGAAGAAGCCAAGAAACTGCAAAAAAGTGGTTTTGGAGTTGTGAACACCCACGTTCCAGACGGAATTATAAGAGGAACCGGAATGTTGGTAGCCTTAAATACCGATGGCACCGAAGGAGATAGAATACTTAGTGATCGCTCTGCCCAATACCTATCATTTGAAAAAAGCGTTCAATCCAGACAGTCCTACCCTACTTCTATAATGGGAGCAATGGCATTATTAAGACAAACATACTTGGATGCTTCCTGGTATGCAAATGGTAATTCTAAAACCAAAGACCTTGCTCTGGAAGCTTTGAATAGAAATAAAGGTCTTACCCAGATCTTTAAGACAGACGATCTATTAGAGGTGATGCGTGCCGATAAGGTGGGTGATGAATTTGGTATTCAATACGTGATCTTCGGAAGCGGTTACGAACTGGAAAAGTTGGAGGAAATAAAAGCAACAAATGCTGCTCTTATTGTACCTCTCAATTTTCCTAAGGCTCTGGATGTGGAAGACCCATATTTAGCAAACTTTGCAAGCCTTCAGGATATGAAACGTTGGAATCAGGCCCCATCAAATCTAAGCGTGCTAGCCAGCAACAATATTCCTTTCTTACTCACTACATATTCTTTAAAAGATGGTGATAATTTTAAAACCAATCTTCTAAAAGCTATTGAGTATGGGCTTGATAAGAAAAAGGCTTTAGAAGCATTAACAACGGCACCGGCCAAAATATTGGGACAGGAAAACAAATTAGGTGTTTTAAAAGTAGGTTCCTGGGCTAATTTTTTAATTACTTCCGGAGATTTCTTCGATAAGGAGACTGTGGTGTACGAGAACTGGACAAAAGGAAATAGAACTCTTTTAGAAGACATGAATATCACAAATCTTGCAGGGAATTATCAGCTACAATTGCAGGGTGAAACATACGATCTTACAATAACCGGAAAACCAGATGCGCCAAAAGCTGAAGTAAAACTAGGTGAAACCAAAGTAACTTCTAAACTGGCATATACCGATAGCTGGATGAACCTTTTACTTTCTTCTCCAGATTCTACCAAAACAGAGTTTACAAGGCTAGTTGCAAGAATAACTTCCAAAGAGAAAATTCAAGGAAAAGCAATCTTGAATGATGGTTCTGAAATTGCTTTTACAGCAAATAAAACTTCAGAAATTGAAAAGAAAGATGAAAAGAAAAAAGACAAGGATACCACCCATGAAGTTCTTCCAGTAAGTTTTCCAAATATGGCTTATGGTTTTAAGTCTATGCCGAAACAAGAGAATTTCCTTTTCAAGAACGCTACCGTTTGGACGAACACTAATGATGGTATTTTAGAGAATACCGATGTTCTCATCAAGAACGGGAAGATCTCAGGAATTGGAAAGAATTTAAATGCCGGGAATGCCAAGGTGATTGATGCTACGGGGAAACACCTTACCAGCGGAATTATTGATGAGCATTCTCATATTGCAGGATCTGCTATTAATGAAGCCGGACAAAATTCCAGTGCTGAAGTTTCTATGGAAGATGTTATAGATCCAAACGACATCAACATATACAGAAACCTTGCCGGAGGAGTAACCACTGTTCAATTATTACATGGTTCAGCAAACCCTATTGGTGGTAGATCGGCTATTTTAAGATTGAAATGGGGATCAGCAGCTAAAGATTATATTTTTCAAAATTCTCCTAAATTCATAAAATTTGCTTTAGGTGAGAATGTGAAACAATCTAACTGGGGAAGTACCAATCGTTTTCCACAAACTAGAATGGGTGTAGAACAGGTTTTTACCGATTATTTTAGCAGAGCACGAAATTACGAGCAAGAAAAGCGAACAAATAAGAACTTCAGAAAAGATATAGAAATGGAAACCATTTTGGAAATCTTAAATGCTGAACGTTTTGTAAGTAGTCATTCCTATATTCAAAGTGAAATAAATATGTTGATGAAAGTGGCTGAAAAATTTGATTTCAGAATAAACACTTTTACCCACATTCTTGAAGGTTATAAAGTAGCCGATAAAATGAAAGAGCACGGTGCCGGTGCATCTACTTTTTCTGACTGGTGGGCTTATAAATATGAAGTGAAGGATGCAATTCCCTATAATGCAGCAATTATGCATAATGCAGGACTTACCGTGGCTATTAATAGTGACGATCCGGAGATGAGCCGAAGACTGAATCAGGAAGCTGCGAAAAGTGTGAAATACGGAAATATTTCAGAAGAAGAAGCCTGGAAATTTGTAACGCTGAATCCTGCCAAACTGCTTCATATAGACGACCGCGTAGGAAGTATTGCACCCGGTAAGGATGCCGATGTTGTTTTATGGTCTGGTCATCCACTTTCCATCTATTCAAAAGCAGAAAAAACATTGATAGAAGGTACCGTGTACTTTGATACTCAGGTAGACCAGGAATTAAGAGCGGAGATCACAAGACAGAAAAGTTTGTTGACCAAACAAATGCTGGAAGCTAAGAATGGTGGCGCTAAAACCAAACCCGTTACCAAAGAAGAAAAACAACTTATTGATTGTAACACCTTGGAAATCTACTAAAAAGAAAAAACAATGAAAACTATCAAAATAACATTCTTACTGGTATTGATTTCCTTTTGTGGAGAACTTTACGCACAACAAACTCCTGCTTCTAAACAATCTACAGCGGTTACCATCGTGGGAGCAAAAGCGCATATTGGAAATGGAGAGGTCATCGAAAATAGCCTTATCATTTTTGAAAACGGAAAGCTTACGCAGGTCATGGATGCAACAACTACCAAAATGCAGTATCGCGGTACCATTATCAATGCAGAAGGCAAACATGTATATCCCGGGTTTATAGCCCCAAACAGCACTTTAGGACTAGTTGAGATCGATGCGGTTCGTGCTACCGATGATCAGGATGAAGTGGGGGAAATGCTTCCGCATATTAGAAGTATTGTTGCCTATAATGCCGAAAGTAGAATAATAGAATCGATGAGGCCCAATGGTGTACTTACTGCCCAAATCACACCAAGAGGAGGAACTATCTCAGGAACTTCTTCTATAGTTCAACTAGATGCCTGGAATTGGGAGGATGCAGCTGTAAGAACAGATGACGGACTTCATATAAACTGGCCTAGCAGCTTTACGAGAGGTCGTTGGTGGGAAGGTGAAGACCCCGGAATGAAGGCCAATAAAAAATATCAGGAAGAAGTTTTAAAACTTAACCAGTTCTTCAACAATTCGAGAGCTTATTTGGCTGGAGACCAAAAATTGGTCAACCTTCCTTATAAAGCGATGGAAAGTGTTTTTAGCAATGATAAAAGGGTGTTTATTCATGTAGATCTTGAAAAAGAGATCTTGGATGTGCTGCAATTCAAAAAGGACCAGAATATTGAAAATTTAGTAATTGTGGGTGGATATGAAGCCTTAACTGTGGCTGATGCTTTAAAAGAAAATAATGTAGCGGTTCTTGCTACGCGCCCTCATACTTCTCCGGGACGCGACGATCTTGACTACGATTACAATTACAAGATGGCAAAACTTTTAACCGATAAAGGAGTATTAGTGGGATTAGAAAGCAGCGGACAAATGGAGGCTATGAACACCCGGAATTTACCTTTTTATGCCGGGACGGTGGCATCATTCGGAATGGACAAAGAAGAAGCATTAAAACTGGTTACTTCTAATACTGCCCAGATCCTTGGCATAGACAATATGATTGGAACTTTAGAAAGAGGAAAAGATGCTACCCTTTTTATTAGTGAAGGAGATGCGTTAGACATGCGAACCAATAAACTTACCAAAGCTTTTGTACAGGGCCGTGAAATAAGCCTTGAGAGCCACCAAACAGAACTTTATAAAAGATATTCCAATAAATATAAACCGGAAAAGGAGTAAGTACTCTAAATAAGAGTTACCCATAGAATGCTCACATTTATGTGGGCATTTTTTATTGAATCAATCCTAAAAACTCTTTATCCAGTTCATATAATCTGCTTATTTTAGCAACATGTTTAAACAAATTTCAAGCCCTCAGAATCCGGCCATTAAAAGGCTGTTACAATTACAGGAAAAATCCCGCAACCGTAAAAAGGAAGGCCTTTTTATTGTTGAAGGAATCAGGGAGATTCAACTCGCGCTAAAAGGAGATTTTCAAATTTCGGAGCTTTTCTTTTGTGATGAATTACACCCCGCCGAACAAATCTCAGGTCTTTTAAAGATTGGAAATAAACCTGAGATCACAGAGATCAGTTCAGATATTTATAACAAATTAGCGTACAGAGGCAGTACCGAAGGACTTATCGCTGTTTTTAAGACAAAAGAACCTAATCTGGAAAATCTTCAGCTCAATAAAAACGATAATTTATTGATACTTGTAGCAGAAGCTCCCGAAAAACCCGGAAATATCGGGGCCTTGTTAAGAACTTCCGATGCTGCGAAAGCCGATGCCGTATTAATCGCAAATCCGAAGACCGATCTATACAATCCCAATATCATTCGCTCTAGCGTAGGAGGAGTCTTTACTAATAAAATTGCTATGGCAAGTACCACAGAGATCATAGCTTATTTAAAGGATCTCGATGTGGCTATTTATGCAGCGGCATTACAGGCTTCAAAAAATTACGTGGAGGTAGATTTTACAGGTTCCTCTGCAATAGTTGTGGGTACAGAAGCTACGGGGTTAAGTGAAGAATGGCGCAGGAATTCTACTCAAAATATCATCATTCCTATGCAAGGAGAAATAGATTCTATGAACGTGTCGGTAGCAGCAGGAATTCTAATTTTTGAAGCCAAACGCCAAAGGGGTTTTTAGAAATTAATCTATATGACATCATAAATTATGGAATGAAAATTGAATTTTCATAAACCTATTGAATAACTCCAGAAATTAAAAAATTTGACAGCAAACACTTTATTTTATATCATTATCGCGTTCGTACTATTAGATTTTGTAGTCGATAAAATTTTAGATGCCCTAAACGCCGCTCATTTCAAGGATCCGGTTCCGAAGGAATTGGATGACGTTTATGATGAAAATGAGTATTTGAAATCTCAGCAGTATAAGAAAGAACGCTACCGTTTTGGAATACTTAGTTCCAGTTTCTCAATACTGGTCATGTTGCTTTTTTTATTGCTTGATGGCTTTGCATATGTAGATGATATTGCCCGAAATGTCTCTGATAACCCTATTGTTATCGCACTGGTATTCTTCGGTATTATCATGTTTGCTAGTGATATCCTCAGCCTACCCTTTTCCTATTACAGCACTTTTATAATAGAAGAAAAATTCGGCTTCAATAAAACCACAATAAAAACATTCATTTTAGATAAATTAAAGGGCTGGGCGATAATGGCAATAGCCGGAGGAGTAGTATTGGCCCTAATTGTTTGGTTCTATCAAGTAACGGGAGAAGATTTTTGGTGGTATGCCTGGATCCTGGTTACAGTGATCTCATTATTTGTAAATATGTTCTATGCTAAATTGATCGTTCCTTTATTCAATAAACAAACCCCTCTTCAAGAAGGCTCTTTACGTACTAAAATAGAAGCCTATGCTAAAAAGGTTGGGTTTAAAATAGATAATATTTTTGTAATTGATGGCTCTAAAAGAAGCACTAAGGCAAATGCCTACTTTTCAGGTTTTGGTAAAGAAAAAAGGATCACTCTTTACGATACTTTGGTCAACGATCTGGAAGAGGAAGAAATTGTAAGTGTGTTAGCGCATGAAGTTGGGCATTATAAAAAAAAGCACATCATTATAAATCTAATTGCATCTGTCGCCACAACCGGATTTACACTTTGGCTTTTATCATTATTTGTTGGAAACCCTTTATTATCTGAAGCTTTAGGTGTAAACATTCCCAGTTTTCATATAGGTTTAGTTGCCTTTGGAATGTTATATAGCCCTATTTCTGAGCTCACCGGACTTATTATGAATTATCTTTCCAGAAAATTTGAATATCAGGCAGACGATTTTGCAAAGAATACCTACGATGGTAATTACTTAATTTCGAGTTTAAAAAAGCTTTCTAAAACAAGTTTAAGCAATCTCACTCCGCACAAAGCATATGTATTTATGCACTATTCTCACCCCACGCTCTTACAGCGTTATAAGAATTTAAGAGCGTAGTTTGTAGTTGTTTCTTTACAATCTTAATCGTATTTTTAAGCTATGACAGAAGTTGAAATAGAAAAGGAAAATAAGAATATTGCAAGGCAATATAAAGAGTTACTGCGAATTAGCTACAGGTCACTTTCTGATGATGACAAAAAACTGATTCGACTGGCTTTCGACACTGCCGTAGATGCCCATAAAAATCAGCGTAGAAAATCGGGAGAAGCTTATATTTTTCATCCAATTGCCGTAGCAAAAATAGTGGCTTCAGAAATTGGTTTAGATGCTACATCTATTGCCGCTGCCCTACTCCATGATGTAGTTGAAGATACCGAATATACCATTGAGAACATTGAAGAGATGTTTGGGAAAACCGTGGCCCGAATTGTTGATGGACTTACTAAGATATCTCATTTACAACACGACAAAGATGTTTCTCTCCAAGCAGAGAACTTCAGAAAAATGTTGCTGACACTAAATGATGATGTTCGGGTGATCATTATAAAGATTGCCGACAGGTTGCACAATATGCAAACTATGGAATCTATGCGGGCAGATAAGCAGGTGAAGATAGCTTCAGAAACTTTATATATCTACGCTCCATTAGCCCATAGAATTGGATTATATAGCATTAAAACTGAACTGGAAGACCTGGGTTTGAAATATACCGAGCCAGATGTTTATCATGATATTCTAACAAAAATACGAGAAAGCAAAGAAGAGCAAGATGCGTATATCAAGGATTTTACGAATGTTATTCAAAACTCTTTAGATCAGGAAAATCTAGAATATCAAATTAAGGGAAGACCCAAATCTATATTTTCCATAAGAAGGAAAATGAAGAATCAGAACGTTACGTTCGATGAGGTTTTCGACAAGTTTGCTGTTCGTATTATTTACAAAAGTGATATCGCGGAAGAAAAATTTCTTGCTTGGAAGATCTACTCCATCGTTACAGATCACTTTAGACCTAACCCAATTCGCCTTCGAGACTGGATATCATCTCCTAAATCTACTGGCTATGAAGCATTGCACATTACCGTAATGGGGCCAAAAGGGCGTTGGGTGGAGGTGCAAATTCGAAGCCAGCGCATGAACGAGATAGCCGAAAAGGGTTATGCCGCTCATTACAAATACAAGCAAGGCGCAGAGCAGGAAGAAAAGACCATGGAAGAATGGTTGAACAGATTACAGGAAGCTCTCGAAAACTCGGAAGCCAATGCCGTAGATTTTGTAGAGCAGTTCAAATTGAATCTCTATGCAAAAGAGATCTTTGTGTTCACCCCACAGGGAGATCTAAAATCCTTACCAAAAGGAGCTACTCCACTGGATTTTGCGTTCGGGATCCATACCGAGATAGGATTGCATACCCGGGGAGCCCGGGTGAATAATAAACTGGTACCATTAAGTCATGAACTAAAAAGTGGCGATCAAATAGAGATCATCACTTCAGAAAATGCCAAACCAAATATTAACTGGTTAGATTATGCAACTACTGCAAGGGCCAGAGCCAAGATAAAATCTTCGTTAAAAGACGAGAAAAAGGAGATTGCCGAGGAAGGAAAAGCAATTCTGGCGAGAAAACTTAAGGCTCAGAAGTTAAACTTCAATGAGAGTATTATTAACGAATTGGTGTTATATTTTAAGCTTAAAACAAGCTTAGACCTTTTTTACAGAGTGGGAATCGGTAAAATTGATAATGTAAAACTTAAAGAATTTACGTCTTCTCGAAGTAATGCATTTGTTAGTTATATAAAGACCAAATTTAGAAAACCTGCGGTTGCCGAAGATCTTTATAAAGAAGAGATCACTTCTAAATATGACCAGCTGGTTTTTGGGAAAGAAGAGGAAACTCTGGATTATAAACTTGCCAACTGTTGCAACCCTATTCCGGGAGATAATGTTTTTGGATTTATTACCGTTAGTGAGGGTATAAAAGTACATAAGAAGGATTGTCCAAATGCCATTCAACTTCAAAGTAATTATGCTTATCGTATAATTCAGGCTAAGTGGATAGATTCTTCTCAACAGGATTTTAAAGCTGTTATCAATTTAACAGGAATAGATAATCTGGGCTTAGTGAGTGAGATCACTCAGGAGATCTCGAAGAGTATGAATGTGAATATGAGAAGTATCAATTTTGAAAGTGCAGATGGTTTATTTATCGGTAAAATTACCGTTATTGTGAAGAATAATTCCATACTCAACACCCTAATAGATCATCTCAGAAAAATTAATGGTATTGATAAGGTCTCTAGAGAATAAACCAATATCTTTGCAACGAAGCAAAATTATGAGTAAAAAAGTAGTAAATAAAAACGACCAGGCAGTAGTTAAAAATGTGTTCACTAAATTCTTAGAGGAAAAGGGGCACCGTAAAACGCCGGAACGTTTTGCCATACTTCAGGAGATATATAATAATGAAGAACATTTTGATATAGAATCTCTTTATATCAAAATGAAAAACAAAAAGTATCGTGTTAGTCGCGCAACTCTTTACAATACGATAGAACTATTATTGGATTGCGGACTTGTTAGAAAGCATCAATTTGGGCAAAATCAATCCCAGTATGAGAAATCATATTTCGACAGGCAACACGATCATATAATTCTTACCGATACCGGGGAAGTAATAGAATTTTGCGACCCAAGAATTCAAAGTATAAAGCAAACCATAGAAGAGGTTTTTGATATCGAAATTTCAAAACATTCTTTATACTTTTACGGCACAAAAAAACAACCAACAAATTAAAATATTTATGGCAGTAGACTTACTACTCGGATTACAGTGGGGAGACGAAGGAAAAGGTAAAATAGTAGATGTTTTTACCGAAAAATACGACATTATCGCACGTTTTCAAGGTGGACCAAATGCAGGACACACTTTAGAATTTGATGGTCATAAACACGTTCTTCATACAATTCCTTCAGGAATATTTCACAAAAACACCATAAATCTTGTTGGGAACGGAGTGGTAATAGACCCTGTTATCTTTAAGAGAGAATTAGAAAATCTTGCAGCTTTCAATACAGATTATAAATCTAATTTATACATCTCCCGTAAAGCACATTTAATATTACCAACTCACAGGTTACTGGATGCAGCTTCCGAGGCTTCTAAAGGAAAGGCGAAAATTGGCTCAACTTTAAAAGGGATTGGTCCAACTTATATGGACAAAACCGGAAGAAATGGAATGCGTGTTGGTGATCTTGAGCTGGAAGGTTGGAAAGATAAATACCGAGCCCTTGCCGATAAGCATGAAACGATGATTGATTATTACAATGTAGATATTCAATATAATCTTGCTGAATTGGAACAGGAATTCTTTGAAGCTGTAGAAGTTTTAAAGACCTTGAAATTCATAGATAGCGAACATTATTTACAAATGGCTCAAAAAGAAGGTAAGACCATTTTAGCGGAAGGCGCACAAGGATCTTTACTAGATATCGATTTTGGAACCTATCCTTTTGTAACTTCCTCTAACACTACCGCAGCGGGAGCTTGTACTGGTTTAGGAGTTGCCCCAAATAAAATTGGAGATGCCTTCGGGATCTTTAAGGCTTATACCACACGTGTTGGTAGCGGACCTTTCCCTACCGAGCTTTTTGACGATAATGGAGAAACCATGAGTCGTGTAGGTAACGAAGTGGGTGCAACAACAGGAAGACCTAGAAGATGTGGATGGTTAGATCTAGTAGCCTTGAGATATGCGGTAGAGATAAATGGAATCACTCAGCTTATTATGATGAAAGGTGATGTACTTAGTGGTTTTGAAACATTAAAAGTTTGTACCGCTTATAAATATAAAGGTGAAGAGATCACTCATTTACCTTTTAATATTGAAGCTGAAAATGTAACTCCGGTTTATACAGAATTTAAAGGTTGGAAAGAAGATCTTACTAAAATGACTGAGACTTCTCAACTTCCTAAAGAATTTATGGAATATGTTGAATTCTTAGAAACTCAGTTAGAAGTACCAATTTCAGTAATTTCTGTAGGTCCTGACAGAAAACAGACCATCACGAGATAAAGTGATTTAAATATATAAAAAAAAGCCTTTCATTTCTGAAAGGCTTTTTTATTGGAGCTAGTCAATATTTAAGAAACAATAAAAAGTCCTGCAATTGCTTTTGCGGTTTCACCGCTAATGGGTTCGTCAAACGACTGAGAAACAGCTTTTGCATCAAACGAAGTTGCCATAGTAAGATCTACTCCACCTTGGGTTACATTTTGCTCACCATCATAAACTGCTTGCGTAGCTTCTGGCATTCCTGGACCTCTATTATCTAATGTAATCCATCCTAATGCATTTTCATTTCCCACTTCTCCCATTACCGAAGCTCTAAGTCTTCTAATTTCGGAAGCATGTTTTGCCTCAACAGAATGTATTTGAAGCGCCGGTGTTAAATAAGGAGTACCCATTAAATTTCCGGCCTGCCCTTTATAAGCTCTTACACCTGTATCCTCAAAAGCTTGCGCTAAAGCTAATAGCTGTGCGTATGCTACTTCCTGCCCTGTACCATTTTCATTAAATGGGTCGAACATACCACCAACAGTAAAGTCGAAAGTTGGGGAATCTATTGAAGCATCACCTAACGCAGTTTTAAGGAATTCTACGTGAGCAGATTCATGTTTAGATATTTGGTTGTAAACAGCTTCTGCTCTACCACCACTTGGAAGTACTCCCGAATCTAAGGCTTTAATGTAGAATTCAGCTTCCAAATATTCAAGAGTTAAAGCCAATTGTAATGGTTCTTCATGTTGTTTTAACCCTGCTTGGGCAAAAGCTTTGCCTGAAGAAGTTGCTAACCCAAAAGGAACTGCGGCTAAAGCGGCCTTTTTTCCTAAAGAACCGAAAGTTCCAAATACGTCTCTTCTTGAGGATACCTTTCCGGTTAAGCTCTCCGACGTAAATTCATCTAAAAATTTTATAATATTCATAATGTTTCGTTTTAGTGTTTAAAATAATTTTTTAGCTATTATTATGCTCCGGTTGGTAGATTATTAGCTGTAAAAGCTGTTTTCACAAAACCGGTGCTACCCACTGCAGCTAAGATAGTTGCAGGGTCTACAGCCGGATCTAAACCGTTTGCATCTATTACATCATCTCCAGCGAAAGCTGTATCATCTGATAGATATATAGACCTAATAGCTGAAGCATGTCTTGCTTCTACTGAAACTATTTTACCTGCCAGAGTTAAATAATCTGGGGTCACTAATAACGAACCGGCACCATTATAAGCAGATACTCCAGTATCTTCTAATATTTGTGCAGTTTGTAAAACTGAATCTCTATCTCCAAAGTTTACGGAAGAAAAATCAAATTCCAATTCAGGTAAAGTTTTAGCTGCACCAGCTGCACCGGTAATTGCTGCTTTAAAGAATTCTCGGTGGATCACTTCGTGCTTATATAAATCTTCTAAGATCTTTTTTTCCTCTGCATTTGCATTCATCCAATAAGATCCATCTAATACATTGGTATAGAAAGCAGCTTCTAATTGTTCTAGGGCATATGCATAATTCAGTATTCCAACATCTCCAGATCCAAGATCGAAAACTTCTCCCGGCATTGGTTCCATGTCATCATCATCGTCGCTACAACCATACAGTAGCAAACTTGAACCAGCTACTGCTAATCCTCCCATTTTTAAGAATTGTCTTCGGGAATTGTTCGTTTTTGGGTGCGATAAGTTGGTTTTTTGCACCTTAATCAGTGGTTTTTTCATAATTGTGTTTTTCTAGATTACAACTAAACTTACGCAGGAAGAAGCTATATGGTTTTCGTTATATCGTTAATGTTTCCTTAAAGGAATTTTGAGATTATTAAAATTTCCCAAATTTTGGAAAGATTTAGCATTCTCTTAATTTCTATAACATTTAATTGTGTATTGTTCAAGGCGTTTTTATAGGATATATCTATACTCCTTAGGCAATATTTTCATTTAAATAAGTTAGTATAATGCCTTTTACTTACTTTTGCTGCTAAATAAGTTGTCTTGAAAAAAATACTTTTTTATATATTCATAATTGGTCTCGTTTCTTTGATTCCCCTTGAACTTTACAGCCAAGAGGTAAAGCAAATTGACTATACAAGCGATAGAACATTACGAGACCCTAAATATCCCGGGGCGATTATTTTAAGCAAAGTGGAAAATCAGGTGCATTTTATACATGAAGGAATAGATATCTGGTGCGACCAAGCTATACATTATGACAAAGCTAACTTCTTTAAAGCCTATGGAAATGTGAGGATGCAGCAGGGTGACACGGTAAAAATGCGGAGCAATTATGCTGAATATAACGGTACGACACAATTTGCATTTGCCAGTGGAAATGTAAAGATGACCCGACCACAAACTTCTCTGGAAACAGACACATTATTTTTTGACAGAATAAAACAACAGGCGTATTATAGAAGCGGGGGAACTGTAAGAGATACCGCAAGTGTTTTAAAAAGCAATATTGGAAGATATTACATGGAAGATGATAAATATTCGTTCGTTTCTAATGTAGTGGTAACCAATCCTGAATATGTTATTAACTCGCAGCAGTTAGATTTTTATTCAGAAAGTGGATATGCGTATCTATATGGCCCTACGACTATAGATAGTAAAACCAGTAAGGTTTACTGCGAACGAGGATTCTATGATACTCGCGGAGATAACGGATATTTCGTAAAGAATTCGCGAATAGATTATGAAAACCGAGTATTGCAAGGTGATAGCCTATATTTTGATAGAAATAAAAGTTTCGCTTCGGCAACTAATAATATCAAGGTAACTGATACCCTGAACAAAAGTGTAATAACCGGGCACTATGCCGAAGTATTTCGTGCAAAAGATTCCGTATTTATAACAAAAAGAGCAGTGGCTGCAACTTTACAGGAAAAGGATTCTATTTTTATACATAGCGATACTCTGATGATCACTGGTAAGCCGGAAAATAGAATTATTAGAGGTTATTACGATGTACGCATGTATAAGAGTGATATGAGCGGAAAGAGCGATTCAGTTTACATCGACCAGAAATCCGGTTTAACGAAACTTATAAATATTAATAGATCTGCATTAACCTCTATTGACACCAGGAGAAGCCCCATTATTTGGTCGGGCAATAATCAAATGACGGGTGATACCATTCATATTCTAAGTAATCCGGTAACCGAACAATTAGATTCACTTAAGGTCTTTGATAATGCATTTCTGGTACAAAAAGATAGTATTGATGGATATAATCAAGTAAAAGGAAAAGAACTCACGGGATTATTTGTTAATAATGAATTGTATAAAGTAGATATCCTAAAGAACACGGAGACTATTTATTTTATGAGAGATGAAAATCAAGAGCTCACAGGAATCAATAAAACGCTATCCAGTTCAATTAGTATCTTATTTGAAGATCGACAAATGACCGATGTGTATTATTACAAACAAGTAGATGGGACTTTGACTCCTCCGGAGGATTTTCCTCCAAATGCAAGAAAACTAGCCGGTTTTAGCTGGCGCGGGGAAGAACAACTTACCAGAAAAGAAGATCTTTTTGCAGGACAGGAACCTCCGGAACTTGTAAAAATAAAAGGAATACCACTTCCTGAGGCTCAGGAAAATTTCTTTGACCAGGAAAATTCGGAAGAACCTTTATTAAATGAAAATTCCAGATTAAAGCCAAAAGATCTTAAAGATAAGGAAATCAACTCCTTAAAAACTAGAACAGATTCGACTACCGTAGTTCCTGTTCTTAAAGAAGAAAAAACAAAGGAATAATATATTGAAACAGGATTTTTTAAAATATCAGGCACAAACAACGCCTCACCCTTTAGCCATGGAAATATCTCATGCCAAGGGTTCTTATATCTATTCAAAACAAGGTAATAAATATCTCGATTTTGTAGCTGGTGTTTCGGCATGTAGCTTAGGACATTGCCACCCTCGCGTGGTAAATGCTGTTAAAGAGCAAGTAGATAAATATTTACACGTAATGGTCTATGGAGAATATGCTCAGGAGCCGGCGGTAGCACTAACAAAGCTTTTAGCTTCTAAACTCCCTGATTCACTAAATAAGACCTATTTAACGAATTCTGGAACAGAGGCTATTGAAGGTGCTATAAAGCTGGCTAGAAGAACAACAGGACGAAGCGAGATAATTGCCGCAAGAATGGCATATCACGGGAATACTATGGGTTCACTAAGTTTAATGAGCTATGAAGAAAGACTAACACCCTTCCGTCCTTTAGTAGGAGGAATAAATTTTATCGAATTCAATAATACTGAAGATCTTTCCGAAATTACTACTAAAACCGCTGCTGTAATACTCGAAACCATTCAAGGCGGAGCGGGTTTTATAATTCCTAAAGAACAGTATCTGGAAAAAGTAAAACAGCGTTGTGAGGCGGTAGGAGCCTTACTTATTCTTGATGAAATTCAGCCGGGTTTTGGAAGAACAGGAAAACTTTTCGGGTTTGAGCATTTTAATATTGTGCCCGATATTCTTGTTATGGGTAAAGGAATGGGTGGAGGTTTGCCTATTGGTGCCTTTACCGCCTCTGAAACTGTAATGGATAATTTGATGGAGAATCCTAAACTAGGGCATATTACCACCTTTGGAGGAAACCCCGTAATCGCCTCGGCTGCTTTAGCAACGCTTCAAGAAATTACGGAATCTGACCTTATGGCAGAGACCCTGAAGAAAGAGAAACTGTTACGAGAATTATTGGTTCATCCCCTAATAAACGAAATACGAGGTATAGGGTTAATGCTTGCTTTAATTACTCCTTCCGAAGATATTGCCACCCAATTAATTTTAGCAGCACAAGACAAAGGCCTTATTTTATTTTGGCTGTTATTCGAGAAAAAAGCGGTTCGTATTACCCCTCCCCTAACAATTTCGCAGGAAGAAATACGGGAAGGATGTGGCATTATTATTGACATTCTAAATAGTATCACAACAAAGTCTTAAACTGTTCATTACTTTGTTAAAAACAATATAAAGACCTACAAAGATTAAAGCTTTTCATTTTTACCTTTAATACTGTAGAAATCTCGTAATCCCCAGTGTATGCAATTAAGTCATAACGAAGAAAACAATTTCTCACTTACCCGTTTTGAATCCATGCTAAAAACAAACGATGTATTGTTTTTCGATTCAGAAGAATTTGAGGATATTATTCACCATTATTTAGAGAATGGAAAGATTGCATTGGCTAAAAAGGCCGTTAAATTAGGATTAGCCCAGCACCCCACCTCTACCAACTTAAAATTGTTTAAAGTAGAAATACTGGTGTTTGAAGATAAGCTGGATCTGGCCGATGGCCTTTTAAATGAACTTCATGATCTTGAAGCTTCAAATGAAGAGATCTATATTCAAAAAGCAAATATATTTTCTAAAAGAGATGAGCACAGGAAAGCTATTAAAATGCTGGAACTTGCTTTGGAAATAACCTTAGATGAAGCTGATGTCTATTCTTTATTAGGAATGGAATATCTGTTTCTGGAAGATTTCGAAAATGCTAAGTACAGTTTCATGAAATGTTTAGAAGCAGATGAAGAAGATTATTCTGCACTCTACAACATCATGTATTGTTTTGATTTCTTAGAACAAAAAACAGAAGCGATAGATTATCTTAATCTTTTCCTTAATAAAAACCCATATTCTGAAGTTGCATGGCATCAGATTGGAAAACAATATTTTGATCTTAAACAATTCGAAAAGGCACTTACGGCCTTCGATTTTGCAATTATCAGCGATGAATATTTTATAGGGGCTTACCTTGAAAAAGGGAAAGTGCTTGAGAAATTAGGCCGCTATAATGAAGCTATAGAAAATTACAGAATCACTCTCGATCTTGACGATCCTACTTCTTTTGCATATTTAAGAATTGGGAAATGTTTTGAAAAATTAGGTTCAGACGAACTGGCTTTAGAGCATTATTCCAAAACCGTGCATGAAGATCCTTTATTAGATAAAGGCTGGATAGCCATTACCGATTTTTATTTCAAAAAAGGGAATTTTCAAAAAGCCCTTTATTATATCAATAAAGCGATTAGTATTGATGAAGAAAATGTACTTTACTGGAAACGATATGCCAAGATAAACAGCCGGCTTAGTTTCTATGAAGAAGCAGATCGTGGTTATTTGAAAACTATAGAACTGGGAAATTACGAACTGGAAACGTGGATTAGACGTTGTGATATCCTTATAAATTTAGGCGAATTTGAAACTGCCATTCAAAATTTGATGCAAGCTGTTGAATTTTATCCAGACTCTGCAGAGATCGAATATCGTTTAGCAGGATTATTTTTTAGTTTGAATGAAGGTGATAAAGGTTATTCCCACTTGAATAACGCCTTAAAGATTGACTCTGAGTACTATATAATAATAGAAGAGCTTTTCCCAAAGATCTTCAGCAGAAAGAGTGTTAAAGAAATAATCAACTCTTACATTAAAGCATCCTGATATTTATTTAACTTTGATTCAAATTAATTAATATCAGCACATGCAGAGAGGCATTAAAGATTACATTTCAATAATTTTTAAAGGTATGGCAATGGGCGCTGCCGATGTGGTGCCCGGAGTTTCAGGAGGAACAATCGCTTTTATTACAGGTATCTATCAAGAGCTTATTAACACCATTAGCGGAGTAAATCTATCTCTTTTTAAAACTCTTAAAGAACGTGGCTTCAAAGCAATGTGGGAGCAATTAAACGGCTCTTTTATCCTGGCGCTTTTCTCGGGTATTATTATAAGTATTTTCACAGTGATGAGGCTTACCAATTATCTATTGGACAAACATCCGGTTTTAATATGGTCCTTCTTCTTCGGACTTATTCTTGCCAGTATCTTATTTGTAGCTAAGCAGATTCCGAAATGGGATTATAAAATTATTATAAGCCTTATATTTGGGGCTGCGGTAGCAATGTATATTGTATCGCTCCCTGTGATGGGAACTGCTACTAACAGCTGGTTCTTATTTATGGCTGGAGCGATAGCCATATGCGCTATGATTCTTCCTGGAATTTCCGGAGCTTTTATACTCGTTCTATTAGGGGCTTACAAAACAGTGACGGAGGCAGCTCATGACTTCGATTTTAAAACCTTGGGGATTGTGGCCGTAGGAGCCATCTTTGGCTTGCTTAGCTTTTCCAAGCTTCTAAAATGGCTATTTGATCACTATAGCAGTATTACATTAGCAGTACTCACCGGTTTTATAGCTGGTTCTTTAAACAAAATATGGCCCTGGAAAGAAGTGCTGGAAAGAGCTCAATTTGGTGATAAAAGCGTGGTGATACGAGAAGCTTCAGTACTTCCTGCTAATTTTAACGGTGATCCACAACTTTTACCAGCTGTTATTTTAATGCTTGTGGGATTTTTTTTAATTCTTATATTAGAGCGAATCGCAACTCAAAAACCTATAAGCCCAGATGCAGCAAACGCGGACCTTTAGTGATAAACTTTTTTTAGTTCTTAAAGGTTTAGCTATGGGAGCCGCAAATAAGGTTCCCGGGGTTTCAGGCGGCGTGGTGGCCTTTGTTGCCGGGTTTTATGAAGAATTTATTTACTCCCTTCAAAAAGTTAATTTTAAAGCTTTTAAACTTCTTATTAATGGACGCTTTAGGAGCCTTTATCATTATATAAATGGGAAATTTTTAGGACTTTTAATTCTTGGAATGATCATTAGCTATTTCAGCGTTTCAAAGTTATTGGATTTCCTTATCGTGCATTTCGAATTATATGTTTGGGCTGCCTTTTTTGGAATGATCATTGGCTCTATTTATTACATAAGCAAGGATTTCAGTCAGTGGACCAGAAACAACCTGTTTTTCGTTACTATGGGAATTATTGCAGGAATCGCAATAAGTTTTCTTGAGCCTGCAAGAGAGAACGATAACTTATGGTTTGTTTTTTTCTGTGGAATGGTGGGAGTATCAGGAATGACACTTCCCGGGTTATCGGGTTCCTTCATCCTTATTCTATTCGGAAATTACGTATTACTTCTAGTAGATTCGGTAAATGCGTTGTTCGATACCTTAGCGAACATTATGTTATTGGATTTTTCTTTTATCCATAATTCTGAAAGACTCCGACTTTTACAAGTATTGATCGTATTTTCTCTAGGTTCTTTAGCCGGACTCGTTTCTTTATCACACCTATTGGGGTATGTTTTAAAAAGATACAAAAAGGAAACCTATTCAGTAATTATTGGTTTCATTACCGGATCATTAGGAGTGGTTTGGCCCTGGAAGGAGAAAATCTTTAAAATAGGTGCAAACGGCAAGTATATTACAGATGCACATGGCGATAAAGTGCTGGATAATTATGACAGATATTTTCCTGATTTTGCAAATTCGCAAACATGGATGGCGATCTTATTCATTATAATTGGAATTTTTATAGTGCTGGCTTTAGGCTGGTATGAAAAAAGAAATGCTACATCATGAACATCTTCGGACTAATTGGTAAAAATATAGACTATTCCTTTTCCAGGAATTATTTCAACAATAAGTTTAAAGCTGAAGGAATTTCAGCTACCTACAAAAATTTTGACCTCAGCGATATTCAGGAATTTCCAGACATCTTCAAGAATACATCAGAGATAAAAGGATTGAATGTAACCATTCCTTATAAAAAAGAGATTATTTCATATTTAGATCATTTAGATCCCATTGCACGGGAAATAGGTGCTGTAAACACCATAAAAATAAATGATGACAAAAGCCTTACTGGATATAACACCGATTATTACGGCTTTTTAGGAGCCTTAAAACCCTATTTAAGAAGTCACCATACAAAAGCTCTTATACTTGGTACAGGCGGTGCTTCCAAAGCGGTCGCCTACGCATTAAAATTACTTAATATCCCATTTAAATTCGTTTCCCGAACCCCTAGCCCGGAAATTTACAGTTATCCCAGTTTAAGCCAGCAACATTTAGAGGACTACCAGCTTATAATAAATTGTACTCCGCTGGGAACACACCCTCAAACTTCACAATATCCTCCCATACCGGTTGAATTCTTAAATTCTCATCACCTAATATTCGATCTTATATACAATCCCGCTACTACAAGGTTAATGCAGCTTGGGCTTAATAATAAGGCTACGGCCTTGAATGGTTATCGTATGTTACAGTTACAGGCTGAGAAAGCTTGGGAAATTTGGAATAGCTAGTAATATTCCTTTTCTTTTAACTGGTTATAAATAAGCCTAAAACCTTGGCAGATTTTTAGGGAGTTATTATCTTTCAGCATTAATAACTTTTGAAGAACCTTAACATTGAAAGATATGTCTCAGCAAGAAAATGATCACATGAAGAATGACCTTCCCCAGGAAGACTTGAAAAATTCTGAAGCTAATTCTACGGAATCCAGTGCAAAATCAGATAAACCCCAAGAGGAGCAGCAGGAAAATAAAAGCGAAAGTTCATTTTCTAAATTAGCTGAAACTTCTACGAACCATCCCGATAGCGAAAAAGAAAAGGACAATCTGGAAAAAGCCATGGTAGCCGAAAGTGAAGCTTCAGGTAAATCTGCAGAAACCGAGCAGCGCGAAAGCGACAGCACCTCGTCTCACATGGATGAGGAAGAGGAGAAAGCAGAAAGCATAACTCCTTCCAAGAAAAGTGCACAATCTGAATTTGAAGATTCGGTTGCTGAGGATAGCGAAGATGAAACAGTAACTGAACGTCATGGAATAGAGAAAAAGGATTACCACTCTATGTCTAAAGAAGAACTTGTTGGCGAATTGGAGAAACTTGTAGGTAGTGAGAAAGTGCAGGCTATCAAAGAACACGTAGAGGAAATACGTTCAGAATTCAATGCTAAATTTGATGAAGAGCTGGAAGAGAAGAAAGAGGAATTTCTTGCCGATGGAGGAAATATAATCGACTTCCACTACTCTACGCCTATAAAAAAGCAATTCAATTCGGCTTACTTCGATTATAAAGAGAAGCGTAACAATTATTACCAGCAATTAAAACAGGATCTTAATAAGAATTTAGATAAGAGACTTGCCATTATTGAAGAGTTAAAAGGTTTATTAGATGTTGAAGAGAATATCAATACTACCTATAAACATTTCAAGGACCTTCAAGATAGATGGAGAACGGCCGGGCCTATTCCTAGAGATAAATACAACACTGTTTGGAATACCTACCATCACCATGTTGAAAATTTCTATGATTTCTTACACTTAAATCGCGAGTTTAGAGATCTTGATTTTAAACACAACTTAGAGCAAAAACTGAAAGTGATTGATCGTGCTGAAGAACTTACTTTAGAGACCGATACCAACCGTGCTTTCCGTGAGTTGCAAATGCTGCATAAAATGTGGAAAGAAGAGCTGGGACCGGTAGCTAAAGAGTATAGAGATGATATTTGGGACCGATTTAGTGAGGCAACCAAGAAGATTCACGATATGCGTCAGGCATATTATGATGACCTAGATAAGCAGCATGAAGTAAATCTTGTTGTAAAACAGGAAATTATTGCTAAAATAAAGGCAATTGCTGACGGATCGTATAAATCTCACAGTCAGTGGCAACAAAAGATCAAAGAATTAGAAGCGCTGCGTGAACAATTCTTTAAAGCCGGAAAAGTACCAAGAGAGAAAAATGAAGCTACATGGAGTGAGTTCAAGCAACATGTAAGACAATTCAATCGAAATAAGAATGCCTATTATAAATCTCTTAAAAAAGAGCAGTATGATAATCTAGAGAAAAAACGAGAACTCATACAAATTGCTGAAGATAACAAAGAGAACGAAGATTTTAAAGCCACTACTCCATTAATGAAAAAGATACAGGCCGACTGGAAAAAGGTTGGACACGTACCAAGAAAAGATAGTGACAAGGTTTGGAAATTATTCAAAGCGGCGTGTAACCATTATTTCGACAGGTTGCATAAAGCAAGTAATCAGGAAAACGCTGAAGAAACCAAAGCGTTCGATCAGAAAAAAGAAATTCTTGATAGGCTAAAATCTATGGAATTGAGCGGTGAGAAAAAAACCGATCTTCCTAAGATCAAAGCGGTTATTGAAGAATGGAAGAATATTGGAAAAGTACCTTATAATAAACGTTTTATTGAAGGCAAATTCAACAAAGTATTGGATCAATTATTCTCCAAACTGGATGTAGACCATACTAAAGCTGAAATGATGAAGTATGAGAACAAGATCCAGGCTTTAAATGATGCCGATGATGACAAAAAGTTGAGGAATGAGCATTACTTTCTAACCAAAAAAGTGGAAGAAACTAAAAACGAGATCAGGCAGCTTGAAAACAACCTTCAATTCTTTTCTAATGTTGATGAGGATAATCCATTAGTAAAAGAAGTGCATAAGAATATTCAAGATCATAAAGATCAATTAGAGGTTTGGAAAGAAAAACTGGAGAAGATAAAATCTATTTATTAGAGCTAGTTCTTCAAAAAATAAAAAGAGGCGATACAATTGTATCGCCTCTTTTTATTTATCTAAGTAATTTGGCTTCTTCCCAGAACACATCGAGTTCAGCTAAGGTCATTTCGCTTAATGGTTTATTTTTCTCCTTTGCCTTTCCTTCTATATATTTAAAACGCTTTATAAACTTTTTATTGGTGCGTTCTAATGCATTCTCCGGGTTAATCTTCAAGAATCTGGCGTAGTTGATCATTGAGAATAAAACATCGCCAAATTCAGCTTCCATTTTATCTATATCATTTGCGTCTACTTCATATTGAAATTCTTCTAACTCCTCTTTCAGCTTTTCAAAAACCTGTTGCGGTTCTTCCCAGTCGAAGCCAACGCCCGCCACTTTCTCCTGAATTCTACTAGCCTTTACTAGTGCCGGTAAAGATTTAGGCACCCCTTCAAGAACGCTTTCTTTACCTTCTTTCAATTTTAACTTCTCCCAATTCTTTTTAACTTCTTCCTCATCAGCCACCTCAATATCTCCATAAATATGAGGATGTCTTTCAATGAGTTTATCACTAATACCATTGGCCACATCGGCTATATCAAAATCATTGGTCTCACTACCTATCTTAGCATAGAATAATATATGCAAAAGAACATCTCCAAGCTCTTTTTTTACTTCATTCATATCCTTATCTAAAATAGCATCTCCCATTTCATAAACTTCCTCGATGGTTAATGGACGTAGGCTTTCCATGGTTTGCTTTTTATCCCAAGGGCAACCTTCCCTTAACTCATCCATAATAGTAAGTAACCTATCTAAGGCGGCTAATTGTTTTTCTCTTGAATTCATGTTGAAGTTATTTACTGGAGGAGTTTTTTATATTCCAATAATGTAAAAATAGGAAAATAAAAAAGCAGTTTTAATAAGATTAAAACTGCTTTTCAAAATATTGTAATTGATTACTATTCCTCTTCGTCGGAAGCATCTTTAGAAGCCTCTGCCTTAGAAAAATCTGTAATTCCATTATTCACTAAAAGATTATACCATTGAATGATCTTTTTGATATCACTTTGGTAAACTCTATCTACATCGTATTCTGGCAATACCTCTGCAAAGTAAGATTCTAATTCTTTTTTAGATACTTTATGATCTATGGCAGGTTTTCCATCTTCTTTTTCAAACATTGTTTGAAAAATAGTTCCTAAAGGTACTTCCTCAGTATAAGTATAAATAGCTATTTCACTTAGTAAACTTACATTATGACGAACATTTACTGCAATCTTTTTATCCTCGGTAATCGACTTTGCTATAAAACCACCACGAGTTTGTGCTGTTAGTTCATATAGTCCCGGTTTTCCGGCAATCGATAAAATTTTTTCTAAACCCATACTTATATTATAAATTTTCGGTGGCAAATATCATATGTCCTCCTTTAATATCAAAAGAATCATCGTCCTTTTTTCATCATTGGAAAACGCATTCTATAATCGGCAGTAATTTTTCCTTTAGAAATATTACTCAACTTTCCTTTGATTAATCTTTTCTTTAAACTTGATAGTTTATCGGTAAATAAAACACCCTCAATATGATCGTACTCATGCTGAATAACCCTTGCAGCTAAGCCATCATAAGTTTCAGTATATGTTTTGAAGTCTTCATCCTGATATTCAATAGTTATTTGTGGTTTTCTGAAAACATCTTCTCTAACATCAGGAATACTTAAACAGCCTTCATTAAACGCCCATTCTTCCCCTTCTTCAGAAATAATTTTGGGATTAATGAACACTTTTTTCAAGTTATTCAATACTTCTTTGTCTGCTTCAGACACCTCATCATCTTCAGCAAAAGGAGAGGGATCAATCATAAACATTCTAATAGGATAACCCACTTGCGGGGCTGCTAATCCAACTCCATAAGCATTATACATGGTGTCCCACATGTTTTCAATCAACTCCTTTAATTTTGGATAATCTTCATCTATATCCTTGCCTTTTATCCTTAAAACAGGATCTCCATAGGCTACAATTGGTAAAATCATATCAGATTTATAATTTTTATTTTAATTAGATGAAGTAAGCCTTCATCCATTTATTCTTAATTAAACTGAATGTGCAATTATTTATACAAATAACTTTGTAAAATTATAGTGGCACTTATTTCATCTAAAAGAGACTTATCTTGTCGTTTTTTCTTTTTCAAACCACTATCTACCATAGTTCTCACCGCCATTTTTGAGGTAAAACGCTCATCTACTCGCTCTAACAACATCAATGGAAACTTTTCTTTGAATTTATTTAAAAATTCTTGAATAGCCGCTTCACTTTGAGAAGCAGTATTATCCATTTGTTTTGGCTCGCCAACTAAAACCAATTCTACATTTTCCTTTTCAAAATAATCGGCTAAATAAGTCAATAATTCTGTGGTAGGAACGGTAGCCAAACCAGAAGCAATTATTTGAAATTCATCTGTAACGGCAATTCCCGTGCGCTTCACACCATAATCTAATGCCAAAATCCTTGCCATATTTAATTTTAGGCAAAGGTAAGGTTTATATCCCTATGCTCCCAAAAATTGAAGTGAAGCTATTATATTTGCTAAAAAATTGATAATGGAAGATTTAAAAGATATTATAATTAAAGCTTGGGATAACAGAGACCTTTTAACTAATGAAGAAACCACTACTGCAATACGCAAAGTAATCGCTCTTCTAGATGAAGGTGAGTTGCGAGTAGCAGAACCTACAGAAAATGGTTGGCAGGTAAATGAATGGGTGAAAAAAGCGGTAGTTCTGTATTTCCCAATTCAGAAAATGGAAACGCTGGAAGCTGGTATTTTTGAATACCATGATAAAATTCCTTTAAAAACAGGTTATAAAGAAAAGGGAATTCGTGTGGTTCCTAACGCGGTAGCTAGACATGGAGCCTATATTTCAAAGGGTGTAATCCTAATGCCTAGTTATGTTAACATAGGTGCTTATGTTGATGAAGGAACTATGGTAGATACTTGGGCTACTGTAGGAAGTTGCGCTCAAATTGGGAAGAACGTACACCTAAGCGGTGGTGTAGGTATTGGAGGTGTCTTAGAACCTTTACAAGCAGCACCGGTAGTAATAGAAGACAATGCTTTCATTGGATCTCGATGTATTGTAGTTGAAGGGATACGAGTAGAAAAAGAAGCTGTTCTTGGTGCGAATGTAGTGCTAACCGCTTCTACTAAAATTATTGATGTTACCGGCGATGAGCCAAAGGAATATAAAGGCTATGTGCCTTCAAGATCTGTGGTAATTCCCGGAAGTTATACTAAAAAATTCCCCGCGGGAGATTTTCAAGTGCCGTGTGCACTAATTATTGGAAAACGTAAAGAAAGCACCAATAAGAAAACTTCTTTGAATGATGCCTTAAGAGAATATAATGTTGCTGTATAAATAGATTATTACTGTACCATTAAAAACATCCTTCGGGAGATACCTACAAGATGAAGATACTTGTAATTCAACAAAAAATGATTGGGGATGTGCTTACATCCTCAATCTTATTTGAAGCATTGCGTCACCAGTACCCCGAAGCTGAACTGCACTATTTGATCTATCCCCATACCCGGGCGGTACTTGAGAACAATCCATTTATCGATAAACTTATCCTATTTAAAGACGCTTATAAAAGGCCTATCAATTTTTTTAGGTTTATAAATGAAATTAAAGATGAAAATTATAATGTGGTTATTGATGTATATTCTAAAATAGCAACCGCTGTTATTTCTCGTTATTCCTGTGCTCCTCTTCGTATTTCCTATAATAAATGGTACACCTCGCTATTTTACACCAATACTTTTGATAGAAAATTTGTGGCAAAAACAAAAGCAGGACAGGCAATAGAAAAGAGATTGCACTTACTATCCCCACTTAGTGAATCTTTTCCTCTTCAAATAAAGCCAAAGATATACCTAAGCAGTACTGAAATGGAATCGGCTAAGGCATTGCTTCTGGCTAATAAAATTAATAAGCAGCAACCTCTATACATGATAGCTGTTTTGGGAAGCTCTAAATCCAAAACCTATCCACCGGAGTATCTTGCAGAAATACTCAATTTAATAGTAATGGAAACCAATGCCCAATTACTGTTCAATTATATCCCTTCCCAGAGAAAGGATGCCGAGCTAATTTTTAATCTTTGTAATACCAACACCCAAAAAAATATTTTTTTAGATATTTTCGGAAAGAGCCTTAGAGAGTTCATGGCGCTTACATCTCAATGTGATGCGCTAATTGGAAATGAAGGCGGAGCAGTAAATATGGCGAAAGCCTTAAATACTCCAACATTTGCTATCTTTTCTCCATCTATTAGTAAAGAGAACTGGAACACCTATGAAGATGGTGCGAAGCATATTTCTGTGCACCTAAAAGATTTCCAACCTGAAAAATTTCAGGATATCACCAAAAAACAATTGAAACAGCTAACAAATGCTTATTATGCCGATTTTAAACCAACCATGATCACTCCACAGCTAAAGCATTTTCTTACTGTAAATTCTATTTAATGAAGTATCGATTTCTAATTAATATAAGTCATACCTACGCTTTACCCATTGGCGCTCCTCTTCAAAAAGAGATTCTGCAACGAGGATATGAAGTTAAATGGTTCAGTGATCTAGAGTACACCAAAAAATCTTTCCCTGAACATGGAGAATTACTGCCAACTATTCAAGATGCTGTTCTTTACAATCCTCATGTAGTATTATGCATAACAAATGATGTTGCCGACTTTATTCCCGGCATTAAAGTTCAAATCTTTCATGGTTTTTCAGCAGATAAACGAAGTAAGGCGAAAGGACATTTTAGAATTAGAGGATTTTTCGATCTGTATTGTACCCAAGGCCCCTCCACTACCACCCCCTTCTTAGAGCTTCAAAATAAGTACAAACATTTTGAAGTAAAAGAAACAGGATGGTCGAAAGTAGATCCTTTATTTCCTATCAAATATATAAATACAGTCCATCCGACTATCCTGGTATCTTCAACCTTCACTCCTAGACTAAGTTTGGCACATCGAGAAGAAGTACTTCTTGAAATTGAAAATCTATCCAAAGTAGAAGGATGGAAATTCATTATTGTGCTGCATCCAAAAATGGAAAAAAAGATAGTAGACAGGGTAAAAGCTATGGAAAATGATTCTATAAACTTCTATAACACTACTAACCTGATTCCCTTAATGCAAAAGGCTGATGTAATGTTCTCTGACACTACCTCCGCCATTACAGAATTCATATTACAGAAAAGACCTGTTGTAACTTTCAGAAACAATAAACCCGGAAATTACTTATTAGATATTCAGGAGACATCAGAGATTAGATCTGCAATTAAAGAGGCTCTATCCAAACCTAAACAACTAATGAATGCTATAGATGCGAATGTAGCCAAAATGCATCCTTATAGCGATGGGAATTCCAGTAAAAGAGTGATTGATGCCTGTATTGATTTTCTCCATGAAGACAAATCCCATCTAAAGGCTAAACCTTTAAATCTTATAAGAAAATATAAGATTAGAAAGAGATTAAAGTATTTTACTTTCAAAACATATCCAAAAGCACCCACTTTAAAAAAGTAGGACTCTTATTTTTTCCAGAATTTAAGCTGTTTCTTCAATTTCTTTTTACGTTGAAATTTCTCCTGAAATTCAACGGTATATCCCCACATTTTCTTAAAGACCTCTGCTTCAGGCATATCTATTAACTGCGAATATTCGCTAGCCATAATTTGAACCATCTCCTTATACGGCGTTAAACGTGAAAAGTTCTTCATTCGCTCTTCAAAAGTGAGCTCCTTGAAGTTCATTCTATTAAGATCTACTAGGAAGAACTGATAATCCCCATTATTTAATAAAATAAGGGTGTTGCCTGGGGAATGGTCCAGAAACTCTATTCCTTCTTCATGCAAATTATAAGTAAATCGAGTAAATGCTCTTAATAACTCTTCTCGCTGTGGGAAAGAGGGGTCATGCACCAGTTCTCTATACGTAAGATCGCATTCCAGATGTTCGCTTATATAGTAGCTTTTTTTAAATGCTAAAGCAGTATCTTTTTCTATATAAGCTATTGGATAGGGCGTACCAATATTTTTAGATATGAGAATTTCGGCGTAATTGAAGGAACGCTCAGCTTTAGATTTTCTTAAAAACCTGTATGCAAATTTATTGACGGCATTCGGGATCTTAAAAGATTTAATATTGATTTTTTTAGTACCAAGATCAAAAATCTTAATACTATTTCTATCCCCTTTATTCAAATAAGCTCCGCTACTTTCAAAATTTTGAATAAAGCCAAGTATTGCTTCCCTCTTATCGAGATATGCCTCCGAAAAAACTGTTTTCATTTGGCAAAATTACAATAAAGGATGGATTTTAAAGGATACCACCGGTTTTTAGCAGACACAAATTTTAAAAAAACTAAATTTTAGAGATGCGAAGCGTACGCATCCTATTATATTTACAGAATATTTTCTTTAAAAGCTGGGATCTATGCCTAATGAAAAAAATGTGTTGTTAGAGTCACATAATATCAATAATATGTTCACGGGATTTGGACAATTCAATTACTGGTTAATCAAAAATATTGTGCAGAATACTCCGGAATTTAAAATCACTGTAACAGCTTCTCATAAATCTTCTATAAAGGATTTTCAAGAGAAAGTTATTTTTAAAAAATATCATCCCTATCACCGAAAGAAATTGTTTCGCATCAGAAAAAAATATGATCTATGGCATTCCATGAATCAGAATATCAGTGTAGAACCTTATTTTTCAATCCCTTATATCCTAACAATTCATGATGTTATTTTCATGGAGGAAAATACTTTAAGCAAGGAAAAAAAAGATAAAAAGTTTCAAAGATTACAGGGGAAGATAGACCGTTCCACCGCTATAGTTTATATTTCAGAATACGCCAAACAAGAGACCAACCGCTATTTTAATATTTCTGATAAAATTATACAGAGAGTTATTTACAATGGAAATCCTATTACTCCTGTCCCACCTGTAACTCCAGCGCCCACAACTTTAGTTCCTAAAAAGCCTTTTCTTTTTACCATTGGCCAGTTCATGCAAAAGAAGAATTTTCACACTTTAATAGGAATGCTTTCTTTCATGGAAAACCATCACTTAGTGATTGCCGGTAACTATAATCGCCCTTATAGAGAGGTTATAGAAAAGGAAATTGAAAAATATAATTTAACAGATAATGTATTTCTGGTGGGGAAAATATCAGATGAAGAAAAACATTTTTATCTTCAAAATTGTGAATCTTTAGTCTTCCCTTCATTGCATGAAGGATTTGGAATGCCTCCTATCGAAGCTATGGCCTATGGTAAACCTGTATTTTTAGCCAATAGGTCTTCTTTACCCGAAATTGGTGGACAATTTGCCTTTTTCTGGGATCGATTTGAGGCAGAATATATGCATAAAGTATACGAGGAAAAAATGAAGATTTATAATGAGAATATAAAAGTTTATACGGAGAAGCTGAAAGAGCGTGCAGCTTCCTTTAATTGGGATACTACAGCAAAACAGTATTTAAAGCTCTATTCAGAGATATTACATCGTAATTAATTTACAGTCTTCAAATTTATGAATATCCTTCATGTTTCTGCAGTTAAAAGTTGGGGCGGTGGTGAAAACCACATTGAGCAACTATGCAAGGAGCTGAAATTGCAGGATATAGGTATTACTAACACCGTTTTATGCATTAAAGGTGGGATTTTTGAAAAAAAACTTAAAACCACTAATATAGATCATGTTTCGGTGAGACTGGGTTTTAAAATGGATCCACGTTTTTTCTTAAAACTGATAAGTCTTTGTAAAAAAAGGAAAATTGACCTGCTTCATATCCACGACAGCACAGCTCTTACCTTGTGTATAATGGGCGATCACCTTTATGATCTTCCTCCTTTTATTTTTAGCAAAAAAACTACCTTCCCCATTAGGGAAAGAAAACAAACGCTTTACAAATACAATTATCCTAAAATAAAAAAGATTCTCTGTGTCTCACTTGCAACCAAGTTTATTACAGAAGGAAGTATAGACCATCCCGAAAAGCTGGAATGCATTTATCATGGTACTAGCCTTAATGACAAGAAGATAAAATCAACAAGAGACCTAAGAGAAGAATTGGAGCTTGAAGAGGATGTAAAAATCATAGGAAATATAGCTAATCATATATGGCCCAAAGACCTGCAAACCTTTATTCTAACTGCTAATGAGTTAATAAAGAATAGAGGGCATAAAGATTTTCATTTTATACAAATCGGATGTTTTACCAGCCTCACCCCTCAACTTGTGGCATTGGTTAAAAAACTTGACTTAGAAAAATATGTGAGCTTCTTGAATACCATTCCTCATGCTTCACAGCTCATCCCACAATTTGATATTTCTCTAATGACTTCTGAAAGTGAAGGGATTCCTCAATTTATTTATGAATCTTTTTACTATAATACTCCCGTTGTAAGCACCGATGTTGGTGGGATCTCTGAAATTATTAAACATAATAAAAATGGTTTGCTTTCTAAGGCACACGATTATCAGGATTTAGCCACTCAAATATTATCTTTGCAGAATAACGTAGAGAGACAAAAAGACTTCACCTGTCTTTCTAAACAAAAATTACACGAAAATTATACAACCAAAATAATGGCGGCCAAAACGCTAGCCATCTATAAAGATATTTCAAATGGAAGATTTTAAGGAAGAAACCGAAAAAACACTGGAGGTATTAAAAAAAGGGGGAATTATACTTTACCCTACCGACACAGTTTGGGGAATTGGCTGCGATGCTACCAATGCTGCTGCTGTAGCAAAGGTCTATGCGTTAAAGAAAAGAGCCGATAAAAAGGCCTTAATATGTTTAGTGAACAGCATTAAAATGCTAGAAAAACACGTAGATCTAGTACCGGAGCCTGCATATCTTATTATAGAACATGCCGATAAACCTACCACTATCATTTACGACAACCCACTTAGGGTAGCAAATAATCTTGTGGCCGAAGATGAAACTTTAGCAATTCGTGTTACCAAAGATAAATTTTGTGAACAGCTTATTTATAAATTCAGAAAACCAATTGTATCTACTTCAGCAAATATAAGCGGCCAACCAACTCCGCAATCTTTTGCTCAAATAAGCCCTGAAATTTTAAAAGGTGTAGACTATGTAGTAAATTTGCACCGATCTAAAGTTTCAGGAAAACCTTCGTCCATTATTAAAATTGGTAACGATAGGAGTGTGAAAGTGATACGAAAATAAGTTATGCCCAAAGATAAGAATTACAGCAAAGCCCTTGTCAACCCCATTTTTAAAACAATTGCTCTTGCTGCTAAAGAACTGAATTTAGAAAGTTACGTAATAGGAGGTTTTGTAAGAGATCTTATTCTGGAACGTGGAAACTCTAAAGATATAGATGTAGTTGCCATTGGAAGCGGAATTGAATTAGCTAAAAAAGTCTCCGAACTACTCCCCTATCATCCAAAAGTACAGATTTTTAAAAATTATGGGACTGCCATGTTGCGAGCAGATTCTATTGAAGTTGAATTCGTAGGTGCTCGTAAAGAAAGTTATACTACCAACAGTAGAAATCCTGTGGTAGAAAATGGAACTTTGGAAGACGACCAAAAACGGAGAGATTTTACCATTAATGCACTTGCATTAAGCTTAAATGAAGAAAATTTCGGAGAGCTGTTAGATCCGTTTAACGGTTTAGAAGATCTTAAAACCGAGCTTATAAAAACTCCGTTGGATGCCGACATCACTTATTCAGATGATCCGTTGCGAATGTTACGTGCAATTCGATTTGCTACACAGCTAGGTTTTAAGATCGAAACAGAATCGTTAAATGCTATTACACGCAATAAAGATCGTATAAAAATTATCTCTTCTGAAAGGGTGGTAGACGAGATCAATAAGATCTTACTTTCAGAAAAACCTTCTGTAGGTTTCAGCCTTTTACACAAAACAAAATTACTTCCGCTTATCCTTCCTCAGCTTACAGCATTAGAGGGAATTGAAGAAGTAGAAGGACAAAAACACAAAGATAATTTTTGGCATACCTTGGAGGTTGTAGATAACATCTCTGAAAATACAGATGATCTGTGGCTTAGATGGGCTGCTTTATTACATGATATTGGGAAAGCACCCACTAAAAAATTTCACAAAAAGATTGGATGGACTTTTCACGGACATGAATTTGTTGGTGCTAAAATGGTTTTTAAACTCTTTAAACAACTTCGTCTTCCTTTAAATGAAAAGATGAAGTATGTTCAAAAATTAGTTTTAATGAGCTCCCGCCCTATAGTGATCGCCGATGAGAACGTAACCGATTCGGCTGTACGTCGCTTAGTATTTGATGCTGGTGATGATATTGAGGATTTAATGACGCTTTGTGAGGCAGATATCACGACCAAAAACCCAAAACGCTTCAAGAAATATCATAATAATTTCAAGAAAGTTCGAGAGAAGATCAAGGAAGTGGAAGAAAGAGATCATGTTCGTAATTTTCAACCGCCTGTTAGTGGAGAAGAGATCATGGAGTTCTTCAACTTAAAACCATCCAGAGAGATAGGCATGATAAAAGATGCTATAAAAGAAGCTATTTTAGAAGGTGAAATCCCTAATGAATATGAAGCTGCAAAGGAATTCATGTTTAAAAAAGCTTCTGAACTTGGTTTAAAACCCGCTGTAAGCAAATAAGGTATGTATAGAAATTTCGTGAAGATTTCACTAATTCTCGTTTATTTAGTGATTATAGCCGGAGCGGTAGTAAGAATGACAGGATCAGGAATGGGGTGTCCGGACTGGCCTAAATGTTTCGGATATTATATCCCGCCTCACGAGATTTCAGAACTACAATTTTCTCCTAATCATGAGTTCAAGAAAGGGCAAGTAATAATTGAAGACGAACAATTATTAGTGGCTACCTCAACCTTTACTACTAAAAATACTCTCGACCCGACTAATTGGGAAGTATACACGAAACATGATTATGCCATCTTCAACCCATGGCATACCTGGATAGAATATATTAACAGGCTAGCCGGCGCTTTGGCTGGAATTGCTGTATTAATCATGGCCATACTTAGTTTAAAGTTCTGGAAACGACAAAAGAGAATTACCATTTTATCCTGGCTTTCTGTATTTTTGATGGGTTTCCAAGGCTGGTTGGGCGCCACGGTGGTGTATTCCGTTTTATCGCCGGTAAGAATCACCATTCATATGGTTGTTGCACTGGTAATCGTTGCGTTGCTGTTATATTTACTTCAACTTATCTCAAGCTCGAACAAGACGCGGGTTATTACAACTAATTTTAGAAATTTGCTGGTAGTATCTATACTTTTAACTTTAGTTCAAATTGTTATGGGTACGCAGGTTCGCCAACTCGTAGATGACCAGGTAAAAATTCTTGGTGAAAATTCAGAACAACTCTGGCTCGCAAATCCTTCGGTTACATTTTATGTACATCGCTCCTTTTCAATATTAATCCTATTAATAAATGCTTTCCTATGGTGGCAAAACAGAAAACTAACATTAGGGTTTTCTAAAATAAACTGGGTTATGGGGTTCATATTTATAGAAATCATAACTGGAGTGGCCATGTATAATTTCCACTTTCCCTTTCTTTCTCAGCCCCTTCATCTTGTTATCGCCAGCATTCTTTTCGGAATTCAATTTTATATATTATTGGAAGCAATCAGTACCCCTATTAAATCGAAAAGTTTGTAACTTTGAACCCAAAAATTTACACTCATGGTTTATCGATTTAGGATTATTTTAGAAGCTGAAGACGATGTTTTTAGAGATATTGAACTTCTAGAAGAAAGCACACTGGAAGACTTCCATAACAGTATTATTAATGCTTTTGGATTTGACGGGAATGAAATGGCTTCTTTTTACATTAGCGACGATGAATGGAACCAAGGGGAAGAGATCTCACAATTTGACCTTAGTGAAGGAATGGATTCTGTTAGGTTAATGAATGAAACCACTTTAGATAGTGTAGTTTCAAAATCTCAAACCAAACTTATCTATGTTTACGACTTTTTAAGTATGTGGACCTTCCTTATAGAATTGGCTGAAATTGCTGAAATTGAAGAAGGACGCGATTATCCTAATCTTATGTTTGTACACGGACAAATACCTACAGAAGCTCCCGATAAAGAGTTTGTGGCTGAAAAAGATGAATTTGGAGACGGATATGATGAGGACTTAGATATTGACGATTACGATGACCTTTCGTTCGATGAAAACTGGAATTAATTCGTTTCAAGATTTTATATCTTTTTAGTTCACCTCTTTAGCCTTGCACAATTCACCAAGTAAAACTTACTTAAATCAAACTATTTAATGATCAACTTATATAACGCCCAAATTGAATCGCTTTCAATTCATAGGGTTGGAAATAAAAGCAGAAACGAGAACATCTTTCTTTCTGCCGCTCCTTTTGAACTGAATGATGAGATTACCCCTTTGGTGAAAGAATTTTTCTTGAAACCTTTTCGTGAAAAAGAAGAGAATTATTACAAATTTCATCACGAAACTGATCTGGAATTCAACGAGTTGTACAATTTCACCAATCAAATCTTCGATAACCCTGAGTCGGTACACGATGTTTCTAAGAAAATAAATACCTTATTGTTTGAGCAGTCCACGCACCCACACATCAAAAGTGGAGAAGTATATGTAGTATATTTTGAAAATATGCTGTTGAACAATGAAAAAACCTCCGCTATTGGGATCTTTAAATCTGAATTGAAGCATGATTTTCTTCAATTCCAGGAAAAAGGGACTATTCTCGAAATGATCGTACAACAAGGGATTAGCCTTAGTAAATTAGATAAAGGCGCGCTTATCTTCAATAAAGAACGAGTTGAAGGCTATAAAGTACTTTCTGTAGATTCAAATAAATACGACACGAAATACTGGTTAGAGAATTTCTTAGGAGTAGATGTACTTGCCGATGAGAATTTTTACACAAAGAAGTATTTAAAATTCTGCCAGAATTTCGCTAAAGATGTAGTATTACCTGCGGAAGACAAAAAGGAAGAAGTGATGTTTATGAACCGAAGTGTAGATTACTTTGCAAAGAATGATGCTTTTGATGAGTCTAATTTCTTGAATTCTGTAATAGACAACCCAGATCTAATTCCTGAATTTAACAATTATAAAACAGAGAAAGCACCAAAATATAATATAGAAGATCTTACAGAATTTCCAATTGCAAACAGTGCGGTTACGGCTGCTAGAAAATCTATTAAAAACGTGATTAATTTGGACACAAATGTTCAAATTAAAATGAATTTCATCAACCCGGAATCTGCAGAGAAGTTCGTAGAAAAAGGTTGGGACGAGGAAAAACAGATGTATTATTACCTAGTTTATTTCAATAAAGAGGAAAAAAGCTAAACTAGCCTAACACCTTGGTATTTACGTCTTCGTAATTACGTTTTACAAACTCAAGGGCTGTACGCAGGATTTGTCCCATCGTACGAGCCCTTTTAAATTTCATATCGTTTGTAAGTATATATAAGTCTTTTCTAAGCTCTCGTACATTTTCTGGAGAAGATACATGGTCGTTTATCATACATCTTACCAATTCTTTAAATCGGCTTTGAGCATTTATCATTCTCTTTGCTAATAGAGACCGTTCTTCTTTTCTGTACTGTTCTATAGAATTTTCCTGCAGTTTATTGGTAACCAATTCTACCATCTTAAAATTCTCTTTAAAAAATTGCGGTTTGTATACCTTTAAATTCCCTTCATAACTCTGTTGATCGAAGTCGATTGCTCGAATGGTGTATTCTACATGATCAAAATCGTGCGTAGGAATTACCACATAATTATAGGAGCGCATATCTCCTAAAAGCCGCACCATACAGCGCTCATTAAATTTTACAAATTGCTTGGCTATTTGAGTTTTTGCACGTTCATCACAATTGGGAAGTTCTTCAGAAATAAAAACATCTCCAGGAATTCCGGCAATATGCTCTTCAATTAAGGTATCCTTATACACTAAAAAATTAATTCTATGTGGAGACAAAATATGTTCAATCTCCAAACCATAAACCCTTGAAGCATCGGCCATTTTTACATAGAAATAAGTAAAACTATCGTTCAAAACATTTCTGACTCTAATTCTGAAGGGCTTGGAATTTCCGAAAGTACAATAATCTATCGCATCGATATTCAAGAATTCTAACGATTCATCACTTCCGTCAGAATGTAAAATGGTATATACATGTTTTAAAGAAATATCTATCTCGTTTCTTTCATGATCTGAATAATAACAGCGTACCCACAAGGTATCCTCTTCATTTCTATCATAAACGGTCACACAACCTGCAAAACGCAACAAATCATCATAAAACACCGGGATCTTAGTATTCCGGTTGTACTTTGCCAGATATGTATGAAAACGGTCGTTTATAGGAAAAGAAGGTTTTTTCTTAGACATTAAATTGTCTTGCATTATAGGTGGGTTTTTTCAAAAATACATATTCTCCTTGATAAGTCTTGTAACAAAATGTTAACTTCATCGTCAGATTAAGAAACATATATAATTTGGAGACAATTCTCACCTTAAATAATCTCACTAAGAAATACGGACCACTAACCGCTGTCGACAACCTCTCTTTTGAAATCAAAAAAGGGAACGTTTACGGTATTCTGGGTCCTAACGGAAGTGGAAAATCTACCACCTTAGGGATGGTTTTAAATGTTGTAAATAAAACCAGTGGCGATTTTCACTGGTTTGACGGAAAAGATTCTACCCATGAGGCTTTGAAGATGGTTGGTGCAATTATAGAGCATCCTAATTTTTATCCTTATATGACTGCCGTTCAAAATCTGGCTTTGGTATGTAAGATAAAAGGAGTTAACAGCTCTAAAATTGAAGAAAAATTAGAAGTGGTTGGGCTTTTAGATAGAAAGAACAGTAAGTTCCGTACATTTTCCTTAGGAATGAAACAGCGTCTTGCAATTGCCTCTGCCCTCTTAAATGATCCCGAAATACTAATTTTGGATGAGCCTACAAATGGACTGGACCCTCAGGGAATTCATCAAATTAGAGAGATTATTAGAAATATAGCTGCTACAGGAACAACCATATTATTAGCTTCCCATTTACTGGATGAAGTTGAAAAGGTTTGTTCTCATGTAGTAATTATTAGGAAAGGTGTGAAATTGTATAGTGGGCGGGTAGATGAAATGAATGCTAGTCACGGCTTCTTTGAATTAAAATCCAACGACATCTCAAAGTTAAAAGAAGTACTTACCCATCATCCGCTAATCGGAAAAATAACAGAGCACGATGGCTTGGTGACCGCTATTTTAGAAGAACCTATGAATGCCGAGGTCATCAATTCTTACCTTTTTGAAAAAGGTGTTGCTTTATCATATTTAGTAAAAAGAAAAGAAAGTCTCGAGGAGCAATTCTTACAATTAACCAACCAAACCACCAATTAAATGCTACGATTACTAGATATAGAACTTCATAAATTAAGATATAGTCGGTCTGCCAAGATATTGATATTCACATATTTTATACTTATAACTTTTATTGCTCTAATTGCCTCTATCGAATTTGATCTGGGTAATATACATTTTAGGTTGGCCGATCAGGGGATTTTCAATTTTCCTTTTATCTGGCATTTCAACAGTTATATTGCAGCTTTGCTAAAACTATTTCTTGCCATAGTGATTGTATCTATGATGAGTAATGAGTATAGTAACAGGACGTTAAAACAAAACCTAATAGATGGGCTTAGCAAGAAAGAATTCGTGCTGTCCAAGTTTATTACGGTATTACTTTTTTCGGTTATTTCCACCCTATTCCTTTTTGTAGTGACCTTGATCTTAGGTTATTCCTTTTCCGATTTTACCGAGTTTTCAATTGTTTTCTCTGACATGGAATATTTACTTGGGTATTTTATAAAACTTGCGGGATTCTTCGCTTTCTGTATGTTTATTGGAATACTGATCAAACGTTCTGCCTTCGCTCTTGGCTTTTTATTTATATGGTGGATTTTTGAAAGTATCTTATACGGAGTCCTAGAATGGAAAATTTTCAGGGATAGTGATATTGCCGAGAATATCATGCAATTCTTCCCGCTTCAGGCTATGAGCAATATTGTTATTGAGCCTTTTTCACGTCTAAACGTTATAAAAACGGCTGCTACCCAAATTGGAAGCGAATTAGATAAGGACTACGGGGTTCATTGGTATCAGCTATTAATTGTTATTGTATGGACAGTTTTATTTGTATATCTTTCTTACGCTTTGTTAAAAAGAAGAGATTTATAAAAAATTGTACTGATATTTAATTATGAAAACCCGGAATTTCCTTTTACTGTTTGTTTTAGTTCTAATAGGAAATATTACGTTCGCTCAAAAGGAAACATCTAATTGGTATTTTGGAGATGGAGCCGGTTTATCATTTAATTCTGGCAACCCCGTTGCCCTTAATGGCGGCAGAGTATCTACTATAGAAGGTTCTGCCTCGATATCAGACAGAAATGGTAATCTATTATTTTATACTGATGGAATTACAGTATTTGATAGATCCCATAACAGTATGTTAAATGGTAGTGGATTAAAAGGAAATGTTTCCTCTACGCAATCAGCTATAATAATTCCTAAACCAGCCTACCCGGGGATTTACTACATTTTTACGGTAGACAAACCCGATTATTTTAATACGAGTAATGATCCTATTGAAGGAATCAATTATTCTGAGGTTGATATGTCTTTGAACGGTGGTCTTGGTGGTGTCGTACCAGATAAGAAGAATATCCCTTTAATAACATACAATCCTTCTAATTCTTTAGAAAACGAGTTTAAAAGTTCAGAAAAAATTTCAGCAGTAATAAGTGGAGACTGCGTTTCCTATTGGGTCGTTACTCAGTTTACGAATAAATTTTATGCTTTTAATGTGAGCTCGAGCGGAGTAAATACTTCTCCCGTTATTTCTACTATAAGCAACAATTTTTCCCCCTTACTAAATGAACAAAACGTTAATGTTACGGCAGGAGGATATTTAAAAATTTCTCCAGATGGTAAGAAAATGGCAGCGGCATATACAGGCACAAGTTTAGGAAGTCCAAGAACTGGTGGAGCTAAAAGTACAGGTAAATTATTTTTATACGACTTTAACGATGTAACCGGAAGAGTGTCGAATGAACAGTTACTTCTAACTTCAATATACCCTTATGGGGTAGAATTTTCACCAAAGACTTCCAAATTATATTTAACTGCCAATATTTATAATTCTGAAGATAGATTTCAAAATAGTGAATTGTATCAATTTGATCTTAAAAGTTCTAATATCCCAGCTTCTGTAAAAACAATACACACTTCTCGTAATGTAGCTGGAGCACTACAACTTGCTATTGATGGTAAGATATATCGTGCGGGTTACCCTACAGATGATGGAGGATATATAGAATACAAATTCCTATCGGTAATTAAAGATCCTGAAGAAATAGCTGCTAATATTAATTACTCTCACAATTCGGTTAGTGTAGAACCTAATGATGTAAAATTAGGACTTCCTCCTTTTATTCAATCTCTCTTTAATAGTGATTTTGATATAGAAAATCTTTGCTTTGGTGATACTACCAAATTTATAATAAGTGGACAAAAAGATTATGATACTGTAATGTGGGATTTTGGTGATGGAAGTACCTCTATTTCCGAAAACCCTACTCATGTATACTCAAGCTCTGGAGTATTTACAGTGGTTCTGACTAAAACTCTTAATGGAATCCCTCTAGACCCTGTATGTAAGGAAATTATAATTGTAGAGATACCAGCAGTACCAAATAATTATGAATTGAGCCAATGCGACACTCAGGATTCAGACCCTACTGATGGTTTTGCAGAATTTAACCTACAGTTAGCAAGGGATTATTTTACAAATGCCAGCAGTAATTTGCAAATATTCTTCTATAAAACTCGTCAAAACGCTATTGATGATGAATTAAATCAGAATGCTTTAAATAATTTCTATCGTAATACTAGTTTAAATGAGGTCATCTATGCCAAGGTTACTGGTTTTGGTTCTTCTTGCTATAATATTAGTGAGTTAACATTAAAGACTACTAAAAGTGAGATACTTAAACCATCTCCTGCAACTGGCTGTGATCTTGGGGACGGTACTGCCGAATATAATTTATATACTATTGAAAATAATATAAAAGAGGAGTTGAATTTAGGTGCATCCATCGAGCTTACTTTTTTTGAAAGTGAAGATGATGCCATTCGCGGGGTGAACCCAGTTCCTGAAATTTTTACAACTGCTCCGGAAACTATTTACATAAGAGCAACCGATAATGGTAAATGTTATGGATTTGGAGAAATGACCCTAACACTAATCCCTTTTCCAGATATATCACCGTTTGTGGAAGTCAGTATTTGTTCTAGCGAGCTGCCCGTGGTTCTAGGTACAAATATTTCCTTACCTAATGAAAGTGATTATGATTTTAAATGGAGTACAGGGGAAACCTCTAAAACTATTACTGTAACAAATGATGGTTCTTATTCTCTAAAAATTACAAAAAGCTCTTTGGGTTGTGGAAAATTAATCGAGTATAATGTAAATATACTGGCTATTCCAGAAATAACAGATATTAAAGTAGAAAGTGTTAGCGGTTCGAATATCGTGGAGATATTTACGAACTCAGTATCTTCAGAATCGCTTTTTGCTTTAGACCGCTCAGATGGCCATTATCAAACTTCGTCGATATTTAGTGGGGTTACCCCTGGTATACATACTGTATTTGCCAAAAACAGTAGTGAATGTGGTCTTGTGCAGGAAGAAATTATAGTATTTGGTTTTCCAATATTTTTCACTCCCAATAATGACGGATATAACGATTTGTGGAAACCTATAACCGATGCTGAATATGGTATTACAATCCAAGCACTTTATATTTATGATCGTTATGGTAAATTGATTAAACAATTAGATCCTGATGGTCCAGGATGGAATGGAACATATAATGGAAAAGATATGCCATCAGATGATTACTGGTTTAAAGCAACTATTCAGGAATCAAATCAAATCTTTAATGGACACTTTACATTAAAAAGATAAGCATATTGACAGACTGGTTTGAATAGGCAGGATAATTGCTTAATTTCGTGAGGCTAAGAAAAAGAAACTCATGAAATTTAATATAAAATCAGAATTTAAACCTACTGGAGATCAGCCGCAAGCTATCAAAAAGCTTGTGGAAGGTCTTGATAAGAATGAGCAATATCAGACCTTACTTGGAGTAACCGGATCGGGTAAAACATTTACCGCTGCCAATGTTATTACCGAAGTTCAAAGGCCTACCCTAGTTCTTGCTCACAACAAAACACTTGCCGCCCAGCTTTATTCAGAATTTAAGCAATTCTTTCCAGAAAATGCGGTGGAGTATTTTGTAAGTTATTATGATTATTATCAACCGGAAGCATTTATTCCCTCTTCCGGTACTTATATAGAAAAAGATCTTTCCATAAATGAAGAGATCGAAAAATTACGGCTGAGTACTACGTCTTCCCTTTTAAGCGGAAGACGGGATGTAATTGTAGTAGCTTCCGTTTCCTGTTTATATGGTATCGGAAACCCGGTAGAATTCAAAAAGAATGTGATTTCTATTGAGCGGGATATGCAGATTTCCAGAACCAAATTGCTACATAAATTAGTGCAAAGTCTTTACTCAAGAACAGAAGCAGATTTTAACCACGGAAATTTTAGAATTAAAGGCGATACGGTAGATATCTTTCCAAGTTATGCCGATAATGCGTTTAGAGTACACTTTTTTGGAGATGAGATCGAAGAAATAGAAGCTTTCAATCCTTTAAATAATGAAATATTAGAGAAATACGAAAAACTGAACATCTACCCTGCCAACATGTTTGTTACTTCTCCAGATGTCTTACAAGGGGCAATTAGAGAAATCCAGGATGACCTTGTTAAGCAGATAGATTATTTTCAGAATATAGGAAAACATTTAGAAGCAAAACGATTAGAGGAACGTACAAATTTCGATTTGGAGATGATTAGGGAGTTGGGGTATTGCTCAGGGATAGAGAATTATTCAAGATATTTAGATGGGAGGCTGCCTGGCACAAGACCATTCTGTTTATTAGATTATTTCCCTGATGATTATTTGATGATCGTGGATGAAAGTCACGTAACCATTCCTCAGGTGCATGCCATGTATGGCGGTGACCGCTCAAGAAAGGAGAATCTGGTGGATTACGGGTTTAGATTACCCGCTGCTATGGACAACCGTCCGTTGAAATTTGAAGAATTTGAAGCCTTACAAAACCAGGTGATCTATGTGAGTGCAACTCCTGCAGATTATGAACTTCAAAAATCGGAAGGTATCTATGTGGAACAGGTGATACGACCTACGGGATTACTGGATCCAATTATTGAAGTTAGACCTAGTTTAAATCAGATTGATGATCTTATAGAGGAAATTCATCTGCGTACGGAAAAAGACCAGCGAGTACTCGTAACTACGCTTACCAAGAGAATGGCAGAGGAACTCACCAAATACCTGACCCGAATAAATGTTAGATGTAGATATATTCATTCCGATGTTGATACTCTGGAAAGAGTTGAAATTATGCAGGATCTTAGAAAGGGAATTTTCGATGTATTGATTGGAGTTAATTTATTAAGAGAAGGATTGGATCTTCCGGAGGTATCTCTTGTGGCAATATTGGACGCCGATAAGGAAGGTTTCCTTAGAAGTAATAGATCGCTCACCCAGACAATTGGTAGGGCTGCTAGACATCTCGAAGGAAAAGCTATTATGTACGCTGATAAGATCACAGACAGTATGCAGATGACTATAGATCAAACCACCTATAGAAGAGAAAAGCAAATGAATTACAACACCAAACATAATATAAACCCGAAAGCTTTAGTGAAAAGTATTGAAAGTGCTTTTGCTAAAAAACCCGATCCGTATGTAATTGAAACCGCTCCTACCCTCAAAGCTGCTGAGAAAGAAACCGCTTATTTCAGCAAAGCTCAATTAGAAAAACGCATTAGAGAGAAAAGGAAAGAAATGGAGGCCGCGGCAAAAGACCTCGATTTTATGACTGCTGCCAGATTAAGAGATGAAATAAATATGCTACAGGAAAAGACCAAGGCCTTGGCCGAATAGCTTTTTAACTAAATGGAGTAATTAATTATCTTGTTGAGATAATTTTAAGCTACAACCAACTAAGGGTCAATTAAATAATTCATTATTTTTAATTGACCCTTTACATTTTAGTTTTCGCTTTAATAGTCCTTAAACCGAGCGCATATGAGAATTTTTATTTGCCTTATAGGCATACTTATGACCTTTTCCGTCTATAGTCAGGTTGGAATTGGAACTTCCAGTCCAAAGGCACAATTAGACATTGTTGCCAATTCTTCAGAAAACCCTTCATCTATTGATGGTATTTTGATTCCCAGAATTGATAAGTTGCCAACTACTAACCCAGGAGAACAGCAACATGGAATGCTCGTATTTCTGAATACTTCCAGCCCTCAATACCCAAGTGGGTTTTATTTTTGGAATTTTAAAACTTTAAAATGGGAAACCATAAGTGGTAATGCTTTTGGAAATTTCTATAAACCCGGAACCAGTAGCAATCCTAATAATATTACCGATTACATATACCGAACCGGTAGTGTGGGAATTGGAACACAGGAGATATCTTCTAAATTACAAATAGCATTAAACTCTCCCACAGAAACCTCTATAAAAAAGGCACTGGAAATTGATAACAATAATCCTGCAACAGATAATTTCACCACGTATGGTATAATTAACGATAATCGTAGCGCCACCAATGGTAATAAATATGGAATAAAGAATAATGTAGGAGGTATTGGAAATGGTATTCACTATGGTATTTTTAATGAAACCTATCAAAATGCCGGTACTAATGATATCTATGGAATCTATAATCGAGTAGGAAAAACCTTTGGAGCAAATAGCGATAATTACGGAATTTATTCAGAGATAGGTCAGAGTACAGGATTAGGCAAGATTTACGGAATTTATAGTGCAGCATATGGAAACAATGCCGATAAAGTTTATGCCGGATATTTTGCTGGAAGATTGGGAATAGGAAATACATTCGAAGAACAATATATTTTCCCTTCAGCTAAGGGAAGTACGGGTCAATCTCTTTATTTAGAAAGCACCGGTAATATGGTATGGACCTTTGGAAATGTAAAGAATTACAGTACCACCGGTTCAGCGACCGGAGATTTTATTATAACTGATGATGTTTATACACTTCGGATAAACAATGAGGTGTCCAGGCTGGTTCTTCCCGCTGCCAATACAAATAGAGGTCGGATGTTGATTCTCATTGGCTGGGATGGTATTGGAAGCAAACAATTGGTTTTTACAAATTCTGATAATCTATATGATATAAAGAACAATACAACTATCGCATCCATATCAGGAAATCAGGTCTTTACAATTCAAAGTGCGGGAAATAGATGGATATTATTAGATAAATAAAAGGCACCCCGAAAGGTGCCTCTTCAACTAACCAATTAACCTAATTCTTATGAAATCTCTATCTGGCGTTTTGCCTGAACTTTAGCTTCCTCCCTCTTGGGTAATGTAATTTCTAACACGCCGTTGATATAGGTTGCCGAAATATTTTGACTATTTACCGTATCAGGTAAACTAAAAGCTCTTTTGAAATTGCTGTAACTAAATTCTTTTCTGGTAAATTTCCCGGATGCTTCTTTAGTTTCCAACTCATCCTTTATTTCCGAGGAAATCGTTAAAATATCATTATCCAATTCAATATTAAAATCCTCTTTAGTTTTTCCCGGAGCAGCCACAGCTACTAGAAAATTATCATCGCTTTCGTGAATATTAACTGCCGGAATACTTGTTCCTATACTATTCACATTTGTAGTCCCGCCTAGCCAATCAGTTTTAAACATATCATCAAAAATGGATGGTAACCAATTAGCATCATTTCTAATAATTGTGTTCATAACGTATATATTTTGAATTAGTATTTATTTTCGAAATGATAAGCAAATTGAATTCCATATCAATAATTCAGTCATTTTGTCCGCTTTCACTATTTAATTAATGTCATTTTGTCGTATTTAATAAACTTATGTTATTTAAAATTCTTTCTAATCCAGTCTATTCAGGAATTGATTATTTTTAAGACCTATATTAGATCTCCATGAAGCAACTATACAACAGAACATTATCCTTTTTCAATATTGTACAAAGTAAGATTGCCTTCTATCCCACAGTCTTTGCCTTTTTTGGAATGTTCTTCGCATTTTTCATGATGTATCTTGAAAGTTTAGGCGTATCAAAATATCTTGTCGAAAACCTACCTTTACTAGTAGTTGATAATGGTGATACAGCGCTTACTATATTAAGTGCTTTGATTTCGGGCCTTATCTCAATGGTCGTTTTCAGCTTCTCGATGGTAATGCTTCTTTTAAGTCAGGCTTCAAGCAATTATTCCCCGAGATTACTTCCAGGGCTTATTTCCGATAAAACACACCAAATTATCTTAGGAGTATATTTAGCAACTATTCTCTACTGCATTTTCGTCCTATTCTCAATTCAACCCACCGGAGATAAATACCAGATTCCGGGTTTTTCAGTTTTATTGGGAATTATTTTCACCGTAATTTGTTTGGGTGCCTTTATTTATTTTATCCATAATATTTCCCAAAGCATTCAGATCAATAATATTTTAGACAAGATTTTTGTTTTAGCTAAAGAGCGGATAAACGAACTTATTGAAGTTGAGAATGATCAATCTCCTGAATTCCCCAATACAACTGACTGGTTCAAATACCATACGGAAAGCAGCGGATATCTTCAAAACATCTCCTATACCAACTTGCTGGACATTTGTAAAAAAGAGGAAACCAAGCTGCACATCCTTCCCGTTAAAGGGATTTTTGTCCTTAATGGAATACCTTTATTCCGGTCGGAAAAAGAATTAGAGAAAACAACCATTAAGCGCATCCTCTCTAATTTCAATTTTGCTCGTGCCGAACTTGTTGCCGACAATTATACCTTGGCCTTTAAGCAAATCACAGAAATAATCGTTAAAGCGATGTCCCCGGGAATAAATGATCCCGGTACAGCTTTAAACGGGATAGATTATCTTACCGAATTGTTCTCGGTAAGAATGAAGAAAAAGGATGCTAACATTGTTAGCAGGGATGGTACTTCTTATATTAAACTAAACACCATAAGTTTTGAGGAGCTAACTTATAACGTTATGGCTTCTATTCGAACCTATTGCAAGCATGATATTATTCTTGTTCAAAAATTATTGCTGATGTTTCAGTATCTGAAAAAGCAACCTGCAGGTAATAAAGAGTATTTTGATTGTCTTGATAAAGAAGCTATTAACCTACTTAACGATGCTAAATCATCTATTTCTAATAAAGCTGATATAGAACAGGCTATGAAAATGGCCGAAATATTAAATCTTAAAATAGACCCTTCAAATTTTTAATATTTTTAAAATCCATAGCAAATGAAGATATGTCTTCTACTTTTAATCTCCCTATCGCTATCACTGTCTGCAGTCGCTCAGAGTACAGCTTCCAAGAACATTTCCATATTCAATATAGAAGCACCTCAACTGGACACTATTAAGAAAATATGGGTATATCTGCCAGCAGCTTATTCTAACAAACAACAAACTTTTCCCGTATTATATTTACAAGATGCCCAAAATCTATTTGATAATTCAACTTCATATGCCGGAGAATGGCGAGTAGATGAAATTTTAGACAGTTTACAACTGGAGCTTATCGTTATTGGGATAGAACACGGAAATGAAAAAAGGATCGACGAGCTAACCCCTTTTCCTCATCCTGAATACAAAGGCGGTAATGCAGATAATTACCTTGATTTTATTACCTCAACGCTACAGCCGGAAATAAAGGAACGCTTTCAGGTTAAAGAAGGAGCAGAGAACACATTTATTGGCGGCAGTTCTCTTGGTGGATTATTCGCTTACTATGCTCTATTGAAATACCCTCATATCTTCGGAAAAGCAGTGATATTCTCTCCCAGTTTCTGGTTCTCTGATGAGATTTACACTTTCACCAAAACGAGACACAATTCAGATTTATTGAAAAGCAAATTCTTCTTCAGAGCCGGAGAAAAAGAGAGTGAAAGGATGCTCCCTCTCATGAATAAAACAGTAGAAGAGCTTCATAAGCTCGGGTTAGCTGAAGACCAGATAGATATGAAATTACTAACGGAAGGCCAACACAATGAAGCTTTTTGGTCAAGCTTATTTCCCCAAGCAGCGCTTTGGCTACTTGAGGAATAGCTTTTACAAAATACTGCTTAAGCTGTTTTAGACTCCACCCATTCCTGTACCATATCTTCCAGAACATTTAACGGCACAGCTCCATTTAACAGCACTACATCATGAAATTCTCTAATATCGAAAGCATTTCCAAGTTGATCTTTTGCCTCTTCTCTTAACTCAACGATTTTATTCATACCTATTTTATAAGCAGTTGCCTGGCCCGGCATCACAATGTGCCGTTCCACCATTTTCACGCAATCACTTTCGGCATTGGGAGTATTTTGTTTGTAATATTCAATCCCTTCTTCCCTTGTCCATTTTTTAGCATGAATTCCTGTGTCGACCACTAATCGACAGGATCTCCACAATTCCATTGCTAACCTACCAAAATCGGAATATGGGTCTTTATAAAAACCTATTTCCTTCGGAACAAGTTCACTATATAATCCCCATCCTTCCACGTAGGCCGTGTAAAAAGTAAATTTTCTAAACATGGGCAAACTATCCAATTCCTGAGCAATAGCAATTTGCATATGGTGGCCCGGTATACCTTCATGATACGCCAAAGCCTCCATTTGATAAGTTGGCATAGCGCTCATATCATATAAATTTGCATAATAAGTTCCCGGTCTTGAACCATCAATTGCAGGTTGCTGATAAAATGCTTTTCCTGCACTTTTCTCTCTGAAAGGTTCTACTGCCTTTACAACTATATCTGCTTTCGGTACTGTTAAGAAAAGTTCATTTAACCTTCCCTTCATCGTGTTTATTATGCTGGTAGCTTTTTTAAGATATGCCTTTTTTCCCGCCGCCGTATTGTCATAATAAAACTGCTCATCTGTTCTCATGAAATCAAAGAAATCCTGAAGAGTGCCTTTAAAACCGACCTTTTTCATGATCTCTTCCATTTCTCCGTGAATTCGGGCAACTTCACTCAGTCCAATCTCATGTATTTCATTAGCATTAAGACTAGTAGTTGTTATTCTCTTTAACTGATTATTATAGAACTCTTCTCCTTTTGGGAATTTCCAGGCACCATGATCGGTGGTTGCCCGTTGAAGTTGATCTTCAAGTGTAGCTATCAATTTTTCATAAGCTGGCTGAACTGAAGTTATCAATGCTTTTTCAGCTTCAGAGACCAATTCAAGTTCTTGATCCTTAGGAAGTTTTAATTTCTCTAACTTCGATTTAAAATCATTTAAAAGTGTACTTGCTTCCTTAGAATTGCTAAAAGGCTTGCCTTTTATTACATTTTTGGAATCATCAATTACCTTTTCATAAACAAATTTAGGAAGTAAGATCCCATTTTGTTCTCTTACCTGTAAACCTTCAATAATATCGTCAAAAACCTTGTTTAAACCATTTAATCGGGAAATGTAGGCTTTTGCATCGGCTACAGAATCTATCCTGTGCATGTTGATCAAAAATGCCGGAATCTCTGCATGATACCCATGCATTTGATTGATGGGATAGTTATAAAACCTGTATTTATAATCGGCTATCTCATTCTTTAGCACCTGTCTGTAAAGCTTATAACTAAGCTCAGTTTCCTTATTCAATAACAGTTCATCTACATTCTTATCAAGATAATCAAGACGTTCTTTTGCCTTTTCAAGATCTTTAGAATATTTCAAGTTTGAAAAATCATCCCATTTTCCATAATCTGTTTTTCTTCCAAGCCTTGTTTGCATCATGGGCGACTCTGCCACATCCTTTTCAAACTCGGCATCAAAATAATTGTTCAGTTCGGCAGAAGCCTCTTTAATTTCTGCATCTGTAATAGAGCCATTGGTATCTTCCTTACATGAAATAATGGTTAAACCTATTAAAATTCCGACGGCTATTTTAAACCTGTTCTTCATAAAATTTATTTTTTCAGTGTAGAGAATTTAATAAATGAATCTCCATAAACAGTATGTGTTTGCTTTTTAAAATCCTCTTTTTTCGCTTTGAATATATTTGGGACAAATGTCTGCGGATTCAAATCTATCAAAGGAAACCATGTACTTTGTACCTGTATTTGCAGCTTATGACCCTTTTTAAAAGTATGGTTCACGTCCTGCAGATCAAAATTAACTTCGGTTTTCTCACTCGGCACAAAAGCTTCCGGATTTTCAAAACTATTTCTGAACCTTCCTCTCATCACCTCACTTCTAACCATCATGTGATAGTTGCTCATCTTCAAATATTCCTGAGTTTCTTCGGTATCCTCCGCATCCGGAGGATAAACATCGATCACCTTTACCACCCAATCGGCATCTGTTCCTGTAGTAGCTACTTTTAAATGCGCTTCAATAGCCCCTACCAAGCTCATGTCCTCCTCTAGAACGGGAGTTTCAAAAACCAATACATCAGGTCTGCGTGCAGCAAACCGCTGATCGTCTGTCATATATTTCCGTGGTGTAAAAACCATTTTAATGTCCTCTGAATAAGGTACCGGCTTTTTTGGGTCGCTTATAAAAGTTAATTCCACATTTGATGCCGAATCGCTCAATTTCTGATCTTCCCCTAAAAACAAAGTTTTACTTTCTGCATTCTTAGGAGGCCATTCAGTGTAATTATTCCACTCGTGTTTCCCTGTATCATACACATAAGCTTCCGGCAATCCGGAATCTTTAGAACCACTACCTTTTAAGAAATGATTGAAGAACTTTGTTTCAATATCCTTTTGGTAATTTCTGGAAATATTATCTCCAAAATATACATTTCCAATAGCTTGTCGTTCTTTCGTTCTTGCCCAATCTCCATGACTCCAAGGTCCAAATACCATGGTGTTATAGTTATTACTGCGTTTTTCGATGTTCTTATATGATTCAAAAGGACCATACAGGTCTTCCGCATCAAACAACCCACCAACGATCATCACCGCAGGTTTAATGTTTTCTAAATGCTGAATAAGTCCTCTAGGCTTCCAGAATTCATCGTAACTGGAATGGTCTTTAAGCTGTTGCCAGAACACGTTGTCTTCTTTATAATACTTATCTAAATTGGTAAGAGGACCGTTGTCAAGGAAAAATTGATACTGATCTTGTGTTCCAAGTTCCGGGAATTCATACCAAGGCTCGGTGGTAGGCTTATCTTTCTCATAACCAAAAACAGCTGTAGCTCTCCAGTAACTCAATAAATAGGCACCATTATGGTGAAAATCGTCAAAAAAGAAATCACCAATTCCAGCTTGTGGGGATGCTGCTTTTAATGCAGGATGTGCGTCTAATAAAGAATATAGTGCGTAATACCCGGGATATGAGATTCCCCATGTACCTACCCGCCCATTGTTATTTTTAAGGTTTTTAACTAACCAGTCTATACTGTCGTAAGTATCGCTGGCCTCATCAATTTGTTTTCCTTTTTTCTTCGGAATATAGGCTCTCATGTTATCATAAGTACCTTCGCTCATCCATCTCCCACGAACATCTTGATATACAATAATATTTCCCTCTTGCATTAAGAACTCATTCGGACCAATTTTAGATCGGAACTGCCCTTCTCCATAAGGAGCAGAACTATACGGAGTACGTTGCAAAAGAATTGGATACTTCTTTGAAGTGTCCTTTGGACTATAGATAGTTGTGTGAAGCTTGATACCATCACGCATTGTGATGTCTACTTCTTGTTTATTGTAATGCTCTTCTACCTTATACTCGGCATCCGGCTGTGCAAGAACCGGAAATGATAATAATACAGATAGAAATAAAATAAGATGATAACGTGCTAATTTCATGCTTTAGGGTTTTTTTCAAGTCCTAAATATAGAAATTAACCCTTTAAGGCTAAAGATTATTTAGTTAATACAGCTTACTTCTCGAATTTAGACAATCCTTCATTTAACCATGACAAGTATTCCTTTTTGTTAGGTGTATATCCAACTGGAGGGTTCAATAGATTTTTATCTGTATCTAAAAGAACATAGAAAGGTTGAGAATTATTTTTGAAGTTCACCGTTTGAAAAGTCGCCCACTTATCTCCTACGGTTTTAATTTTCTTAATACTTCCATTCGCTCTTAAAAAATTGAATTGCTGATATTCGGGCAAGTCCATTCTATCATCTACATATAAAGAGATAAGGATATATTCGTTTTTTATTACGCTATACACTTCAGGGTCGCTCCAAACTTGTTCTTCCATCTTACGACAGTTAACACAGGCCCACCCCGTAAAATCCAACATAATAGGCTTATTCTGTTCTTTAGCTGCTTCTAAGCCTTTATCCCAATCTTTGTATGCCTTAAGACCTAACGGACCTTCAGTTTCCTTCTCGTAAACGCTATAAAAAAGCGGTGGCGGAAAACCACTTACCAACTCTAAGTTAGCAAAACTTGAATTTGTAAGGCCGGGAAATAAGTATAACACAAATAGAAAAGTCAATCCACCAAAGGCAAAGCGCATTTTAGTAAGTTTCTTTTTAGGGCCATCGTGTGGAAAACGTATCAATCCGAATAGGTATAACATTAAACCTAATCCTACTAAGATCCAAATCCCGATAAAGATCTCTCTTTTCAAAATCCCCCAGTGTTGCACAAGATCGGCATTAGATAAGAATTTAAAGGCCAAGCCCAATTCTATAAATCCTAAAACCACTTTTACAGTATTAAGCCATCCTCCACTCTTAGGAAGAGAATTTAACCAGTTAGGGAAAAGTGCAAAAAGCGCAAATGGCAATGCTAACGCCAGTCCGAATCCACCCATTCCAAAAGATAGCTGAGTCGCTCCCCCATCACTGCTTAATGAACCGCCTAATAAGGAACCTAAAATTGGCCCTGTACATGAAAAGGATACCAACGCCAACGTGAGCGCCATAAAGAATATCCCTACAACCCCACCAATACTAGAGGCTTTATCATCCATTTTACTACTCCACGAACTTGGAAGTGTTATTTCATAATATCCGAAAAATGATAGTGCGAAAACGATAAAAATTACAAAGAATATGATGTTAAGGGTAACATTAGTAGATATATTATTCAATATTTCAGGTGCCAGACTATCTAAAAGATGGAAAGGTAAACTCAATAATAAATAAATAGCAAAAATGAACAGGCCATATAAGATGGCATTCATCAATCCCTTTTTACGGGTTTTTGCACCTTTGGTAAAAAATGATACCGTTAATGGGATCATTGGAAATACACAGGGAGTAAGCAGCGCGATTAAACCTCCAATAAATCCAAGAAAAAATATAGTTAGATAACCTTTTTCTTCAGTTTCTTCCTGCTGGTAATCTCCCCAACCCTGCACTCCAATATCCAGTGCTTTGGTCTTTTCGATATCCAGTTCATCTACATCGGCATTTGCATACGCAGTAATGGCTTTTTTATCTCCAATGGAAATTTGAAAGGGAACTACTTCGGGCGGTAAGCACCGACTGTCATCACAAGCCATGAACTCCACTTCAGCCTCAATTATAGAAGTAGCATCAATAACTTTTATAAGTTGAGTAAAAACTGCTTCATCTTCAAAATATTTGATATCCATTCCAAAGACATCATCAAAGACAGCTTCAATATTCGGCTCTTTCGTTTCTTGAATTAACTCATAGGTTTCAGGGGAAGACGTATAGGTAAATGTAGTAGGAATTGGGCCATCCTCGCCAACTTCCTGAGAATACATATGCCACCCCTTTTCGATGGTTGCAGTGAAAATTATTTTATAGATACTATCGTTCTGCTTTTCAAGTTTTGCATCCCATTTAACAGGATCAGAAATTTCAGGTTCTTTATCTTCATGTGAAAAAACTTGCGCCTGTGAAGTAAATAAGGCCGTAAAAAAGATGACCAGAGTCAATAGATATTTCATAAAGAATAGGTAATTTTCATTATTTCCTGAGAAGGGTCGGTAATTGCAAAACGCGCATCAGCTCGATGATTTACTACCCAAATAATTTTATTATTCGAGCATAACAACCAACAATCTTCCTTCTCGGGCAAAGATAATTTTTTGTCCTTAAAAAAGTCGCTTAACTTTTTCTTTCCTTTCATACCAAAAGGATAAAAGAAATCTCCTTCCTGCCATTTTCTTAAAATAAGTGGAAAATCTAGGGTTTCTTTGGCTACATAAATAGTATGATTTGATATATCTGTAATCTTATCAACCTCCTGAAACGTAAATTTACCAACAGGAAGCATCACAATATCTTCTCCTTCAGCAATACTATAAATCAGATTTTTACGCACTGATGGTTTTTCCGTTAGAATTAGAACCTCCCTGTCTTTAATAAGGCGATGTGTTTCTGAAAACACCATTTTTCCGGCTTGCGCATCTAAAAGATCATTTACATCGTCCCATTCACTAAAACCGAAAGATTTCAACAATTGAAAAAGAACAGCTTTTGTATTAGGGATCTTTTTAAGCACCTCAATCTTTAGTTCATAACCATGAGATGTTTTGCTGACTATCTCTGAATACAACAAGCCTATATAATCATCTATTAAACTCAAACTCTCGTTAAGATGGGATTGTGTGTGTGCAAAACCTTCCAATAACTGAGGATTGATCTCTTCCATCACCGGAATAATTTGATGCCTTATTTTATTTCGTACATATTTGGTAGAAACATTACTACTATCCTCGCGCCATGCAAGTTTATTCTTTAAAGCATAGGCTTCAATCTCCTTTCTTGAAAAAGTTAGTAACGGACGAATTATCTTATCATTTTCAGATTTGATTCCTGTGAAGCCCTCCAATCCTGTCCCACGTATTAAATTTATAAGAAAAGTTTCTAAATTATCATTGGCATGGTGAGCAGAAAGAACATAGTCAAAACTTAAAGCAGTGCTCAGTTCTTCAAACCATTTATAGCGCAAATCCCTTGCTGCCATTTGAATGGAAATTTTAGCATCTTTCGCATAAGCTTCAGTATCAAAACTTTCGGTAAATACCTCGACTTCCAGATCGTCTGCTAATTGTAACACAAAATCTTCATCGGTATCACTTTCTTCACCCCGCAAATTAAAATTGCAATGCGCCATGGAGAACTGAAGTTTGGCTGCTTTGCATAAATATGCCAGCACTACACTGTCTACCCCGCCACTAATTGCTAGAAGTACTTTAGACTCACATAAATAAGGAAACTGAGTTTTAATAAGGTTTTTGAATGCTTTCTCCATAGTGTTTCAAAGATATGAAAAGGCATTTCTAAATCCTTGTTACAGGAAAGGAGTTTTTAAATTGAGGTAAGTACTTTGCGCATAGCTTTAGCTTTCAAAAGACATTCTTCATATTCCATCTCAGGAATGGAGCGAGCCGTAATTGCCCCTCCTACCGAAAATGATGTATATTTTCTATCGGCGTTATAAAGTATGCTACGTATTACCACATTAAAATCGAAATCTCCTTCAGGCATAAAATATCCCACCGCCCCACTATAAAGTCCGCGTTTGGTTTCTTCCAGTTCTTCAATAATCTTCATTGCTGATATTTTTGGAGCTCCGGTCATACTTCCCATAGGAAAAGTAGCTCTTAGAACTTCCACTGGAGGGATTCCAACTTCCAGCTGTGCTGAAACTGTGGAGATCATTTGATGCACCTGCTGAAAAGAGTATATCTCACACAACTCCTCCACTTTTACACTGCCCTTTTTAGCTATTTTAGAAAGATCGTTCCGCACTAAATCTACAATCATCACATTCTCCGAACGTTCCTTTAAATCATTCTGTAAGGCTTGTGCAATGGCTTGATCTTCAAGTTCATCTGCCGATCTTCTTGCCGTTCCTTTAATAGGTTGTGAGATAAGCTTAGTACCGGTCTTCCTTATATAACGTTCAGGAGAGGCACTCAAAAGGTAATTCTTTTCTAATTTCATGAAGCAGGAAAAGGGCGGAGATGAAATTTCATTTAGATTTTTGAAAACCTGGAATGGTTGAATTTCATGATCTTCGGAATAAAATTCCTGACAAAAATTCGCCTCATAAATATTACCTCTATGAATATGATGAAGCATTTCCTGAACCTTATGCAAATAGCTTTGTTTTGAAATACGCGCTTTAATCTCCCGTGGCTTCGAATCCTTAAGCGGCTTATCAACATTATTTTGCTCTGTAGAAAAATGAAGGATTTCTTCCATATCAGCGTCCATTTCATCATCTACCATTTTTAAATACCTCAACTCCACTTTCTGTCCTATTACAAGAAAGATCTTTTGTGGCTGAAAAAAATAGAGATCAGGAAAATGAAGTCCGTCAAAATTTTTAGAGCTAAGTGCTTCCACATCATTTTTTAGATCGTAAGACAGATATCCAAAAAGCCAATCTTTATTTCGCTCCTGGTACTCCAATAGTTTGTTAAACGCTTCTGTATAATCGGTTTTAATTGCCGTGAAAGCTTCCACCGCTAGAACAGCATCAAAATTTGATTCTTTTTGAGGGTAGTTATTACTATCTAACCAAGCTATTTCATAGAACTGCTGACTCCAGGAAAGCAACTTCTCCTTAAAAACAGCAACATCCTGGATAGGGTATTCTTTATGGGTACGCACTTATTTAATTCTCAATTTCGTGCGCAAAGGTAGTTAACACATCTTCAATCCCCATATTAAGCACCTCGTTTTGTACCGTATCATCTTTAAAATTATCATTGAAAGAAGGAAAACTGAAACTTTCCACAACCTTACCTCCAAATCTCGGAATAATACCTTTTGCATATTCCAGAGCCGATGCTGCCCCACGTGCCCCTGGAGAAGTACTTACCAATAAGATCTTTTTATCTAATAAAAAATTTCTGTCTATTCGAGACAACCAGTCTATAATATTTTTAAAAAATGCCGAAACCATCCCATTATGTTCGTTAACTGAAATAATGAGCGCATCGCTTTCGGCGATAAGATTTTTCAGCACACTTATATCTACAGGAAATCCTTTTTCATTTTGATGATCCACGCTAAACATAGGAAATTCAAAATCGGTTAATTTGATAAGTTTGATATCATGACCATTAATACGATTCGTAACATGAGTAACAAATTTATGATTTATGGAAGTACTGCTATTTGAACCGGCAAAGGCCAAGATCTTTTTCATATTTTATATTTAAGACTTCCAAAAATACCTAAAATTACATGGCAAATCATTTTTAAAAATTATAAAAATGAGCCAAAAAAGGCATCCACCATTAAAAATGAGTGTGAAATTTCTCAATAAAAGCTATCTTTTTATTATTTCTATCCCCTTTCTACCAGTTTCTTAAAGATCAAGACTTACCTTTGCAGCTAATAAAAATAGCACGTAGTGACTTTTCAGGATTTAAATTTAAATACGCCCTTATTAAACGCTTTGGAAGACTTACAATTCCAAACTCCAACTCCTATTCAGGAACAAGCATTTTCAGCAATTATGTCTGGAAAAGATGTGGTAGGGATCGCGCAAACAGGAACCGGTAAAACCTTCGCTTATATGCTTCCTATTTTAAGGATGCTTAAATATTCGGAACAAAAGAATCCGCGTGTGCTAGTACTTGTGCCTACCAGAGAACTTGTAGTACAGGTTGTTGAGGAGATTGAAAAATTAACAGCTTACATGAATACCAGAGTTGTTGGAATTTATGGAGGCACCAACATAAACACTCAGCATCAGGAAGTAATGCAAGGGTTAGATATAATAGTTGCCACCCCAGGTAGATTGTATGATCTTATTTTGCGTCGCGCCATCCAGATGAAATCCATTCAGAAGCTGGTTATAGATGAAGTTGATGTGATGCTGGATCTTGGATTTAGATTTCAGATCAACAATATTTTGGAACTCTTGCCGGTAAACAGGCAGAATATCATGTTCTCAGCAACAATGACAGAGGCGGTGGAAGAATTGATAGATATCAATTTCAAGCAACCTCAAAAAATATCGGTAGCTATTAGTGGTACTCCCTTAGATAACATTGAACAACGCGGTTACAAAATCCAGAATTTCCATACTAAAGCTAATTTCTTACGAGAGCTCTTAAAGGATAAAGAAACCTATTCAAAAGTGTTGATCTTCGTAGGTTACAAAAGAATGGCCGACAGGTTATTTGAATTGCTGAATGAAGAATTTGTGGATGAATGCACCGTAATTCACTCCAATAAAACGCAAAATTATAGACTCAGAAGTATTCGCCAGTTTGGGGATGGTTTTTGCCGTGTTCTGGTAGCGACCGATGTAATGGCCCGTGGCTTGGACATAGAAAATGTATCTCATGTTATCAATTTCGATACTCCTGAATACCCCGAAAATTATATGCACCGAATTGGTAGAACAGGACGTGCTGAAAAACAGGGTATTTCCTTACTTCTTACTACTGAAAAGGAGGAAGAGAATCTTGAAAAGATCGAGTACCTAATGAATATGACCGTGCCTCAATATGATCTACCTGAAAATGTTGAGATCTCTACCGTTCTAATCCCTGAAGAACAGCCCAAGGTGTTTGAAATAAATAATCCTGGAAAACAAAATGATGAAGATGCTCCGGGACCTGCGTTTCATGAAAAGAGTCTTAAAAATCAGAAAGTGAATTTAGGAGGATCTTACAGACGGGAGATCGCAAAGAAATACAAAAAACCTAAAACAAGGGGAGACAAGAATTACAATAGAAGAAATAAGAAAAAATAACACTCTTATAGAAACCACTCTTTGTATGCAGGTACATAAAATTGAGAATGATAAGTTAAGTATTGAAGTAAAGACTGCCGGAGCCGAACTTTGCAGCATCAAGAATAAAGAAACAGGTTTAGAGTATATCTGGCAGGGAGATCCTGAGGTTTGGAACAGTCATGCCCCGGTCTTGTTCCCCATTGTTGGTGGTTTGAAAGAGGATCGTTTTCAATTTGAAGGAAACTGGTTCGAAATGCCGCGACACGGAATTTTTAGAAGGAATCCGGAAGTTTCTTTAAAAAGTAGTGATGACAGTACCTTATGTTTTTCCTTGCGCTCTTCAGAAGCAAGCTTAAAGAAATATCCCTTTAAGTTTGAATTTGAAGTGACGTTCGAATTGGAAGAATCTCAACTTAAAATAAGTCACGAGGTTACTAATTTAGATGTAAACCCCTTATATTTCTCTGTAGGTGGTCATCCCGCATTTAATGCCCCGCTATATGACGGTGAAGAATATTCCGAATATTATCTTGAATTTGATCGACCTATAACTGTTAATACTCATGTACTGGATAAAGATGGATTGGTAACAAATAAAACTCTTCCTGTTCTAAAAAATGAATCTCAATTAAAACTGCATAAAAACCTATTTGATAAAGATGCGCTCATCTTTAAAAATATCACATCCAAACAGGTTGCATTAAAGAGTAAGCAACATGGTCTAATTTTAAATGTTAGTTATGAAGATTTTCAACATTTAGGAATATGGGCGAAACCTAAGGCACCTTATGTGTGTATAGAACCATGGTTAGGAATTGCAGATAGCAGCAACACCAATCAGGACCTAAAAACAAAAGAAGGCATTAATAAATTAATGCCTTCTCACAAATTTACAGCCGCTTATACTATTACAATAGCCTAAGCGCGTTTTATAAATTAACTTCTGGTTTTCTTTTTAGCAGCTTTAGCAGCACGCTTTTCTTTCAAGCTCAGCACAGCTTCTTTCTTTGCTGAATTCTTCGAAGGGGATTTCTCTTTTGCCATGGTTTCTGTTTATTACAGTTTAATGAATAAATGTACATAAACTTATGATACCAAATTTGAGTTTTTACCACAGCCTTAAATAAAAATACAAGGCATAAAAAATCCCGATAAAAATTATTCATCGGGACCTTATACCAGTATTATATAAATCTTTATATGTGCATTGCTCTATCGTTAGCTGCCATTGCAGCTTCTTTTACAGCTTCAGCATAAGTTGGATGCGCATGACTCATTCTTGCAATATCTTCAGCAGAAGCTCTAAATTCCATTGCGGTAACGGCTTCAGCAATAAGATCGGCAACACGAGCTCCAATCATATGTACACCTAATACCTCATCGGTTTTAGCATCTGTCAATATTTTCACCAATCCGTCAGTATCTCCACTTGCTCTAGATCTTCCTAATGCACGCATTGGAAATTTCCCTTCTTTATAATCCACTCCTGCTTCTTTCAATTCCTCTTCAGTTTTTCCAACTGCAGCAACTTCAGGCCATGTGTAAACAACTCCCGGGATTAGGTTATAATCGATATGAGGCTTTTGTCCGGCAATGATTTCAGCAACAAAAGTTCCTTCTTCTTCAGCTTTGTGAGCTAACATTGCACCACGAACCACATCTCCAATCGCGTAGATGTTCTTTACATTAGTTTGTAAATGTTCGTTCACCGTGATCATTCCACGCTCACCTACTTCTACTCCGGCAGCATCAGCTTTTAAACCATCGGTAAAGGGCCTTCTTCCAACAGAAACCAAGCAGTAATCTGCTTTAAATTCTACTTCATTTCCTTTCTTATCATCTGCCTTTACTACAACTTCATCTCCATTACGCTCTACAGATTTTACTTTATGACTTACATGGAATTTGATTCCTTGTTTTTTAAGCACTTTGGTAAGCTCTTTAGACAAGGCGGAATCCATAGTTGGAATAATTCTATCTAAATATTCTACTACCGTAACTTCAGCTCCAAGTCTTTTATAAACCTGTCCTAATTCCAAACCAATCACTCCTCCTCCAATAACAACTAAATGCTTCGGGATTTCTTTTAATTTTAAAGCCTCTGTAGAAGTGATCACTCTTTCTTTATCTAGAGTGATAAAGGGTAGATTGGATGGTTTTGATCCGGTTGCGATAATGATATTCTTAGCTTCCAGCGTTATTGATTCTCCATCATTTTTATCGACCACTACATGAGTATCATCTTTAAAGGAACCAACACCTTCGTAAACATCAATCTTATTTTTATCCATTAAAAACTTAACGCCATCACAGGTTTGAGAAACTACTGCAGCCTTACGTTTCATCATTTGTTCCAAATTCACTTTTACCTCACCAGGAATTTCGATTCCATGTTCTTCAAAATGCCTTACAGCATCATCAAAATGATGAGAAGAATCTAATAAGGCTTTACTTGGAATACAGCCTACATTTAGACAGGTTCCTCCTAAAGTTGAATATTTTTCAATGATTGCAGTTTTCAATCCTAGTTGTGCGCAGCGAATGGCAGCCACGTATCCACCGGGACCTGATCCAATTACTACTACATCATATGTGCTCATAAGTAAGTTTTTAATATTTTTTTTCAGTTGAAAGCAAAAGTACGACTATTCTCCACAATGACCAATCCTTGAAATTGAGCATATTTCATTTTTAACCTTATAGTGATATTGCTGTGGTACTCTTTATAGGGCTAATTATAAAGGTGCTTTGCGTGCTGCCAATGTGTTCCAGATTTGTGAGTTTAGTCACCATAAATTCGCGATATGCTTCCATATCTTTTACAAGTATCTTTAAGATGTAATCATACTCTCCGCTTACATGATAACACTCTAACACCTCCTGAAGTTTCGCCACTTCATTTTCAAATTTTATTACATAGCTCTTCGAGTGCTGAACCAATTTGATCTGGCAAAACACCATAAAACCTTTCTCTATTAGTTCTGGTTTAACCAATGCGACGTAGTTAGAAATAACTTTGTTTCGCTCTAATCGCTTTATACGTTCAAAAATTGCTGTAACGGATAAATTGAGTCCAAGTGATAATTCCTTATTGGTGATCTTACTATCTTTTTGCAATTGATGCAGGATCTTTTTATCGATATCATCTAATTTCATATGCTGAAAAAAAATCGGTTATTACGCAGCAATCTATAAAATTTAAGATTCATATTCACATATAAACTCATTTAACAGATTAAAATTCTAAATAAAATCTCCCTTATTGACTTTTATTCCGATTTTATCTTTCTTTGGTAGAATCATAAAATAATTCTTACCATGAAATACAAACCGGCAAACCATATTCAGGATCTTCAATATTTTGGAGAATTTGGAGGCGTGAACCCTTCAATTTCCGATTCTTCCACTTACACTTTCCTATCAGCAAAGACCATGTTCGATACTTTTGAAGGAAATGCTGATGGATGTTATTTATACTCTCGTCACTCTACCCCATCAAATCTTTATTTAGGAGAAGCCTTGGCTGCAATGGAGGGAACAGAAACCGCCAATGTTGCCGCTTCAGGTATGGGAGCTATTACTGCTGCCCTGCTACAAGTATGTAAAGCAGGTGACCATATTGTTTCAAGTCGCACTATTTACGGAGGGACTTATGCTTTTCTAAAGAATTTCGCACCAAGATTTAATATTGAAACCTCGTTTGTGGATATTACCAAACTGGAAGCAGTGGAGGCAGCGATTACCAAAGACACTAAAGTGCTTTATTGCGAATCGGTAAGTAATCCACTTTTAGAAGTGGCAGATATTAAAGGACTTTCGGATATCGCCAAAAAACACGGTTTAGTATTAATGGTAGATAACACATTTTCACCTTTATCAATCACTCCTACCGAACTTGGTGCCGATGTAGTTTTACACAGTTTAACCAAATTCATTAACGGTTCCAGCGATACTGTTGGAGGAGTTACCTGTGGTTCTCAGGAATTCATCAATTCTTTAAGAAGTGTAATTGACGGAGCCAACATGTTATTGGGGCCAACCATGGACAGCTTACGTTCAGCTTCTATTCTAAAGAACATGCGTACACTTCATATTAGAATGAAGCAACACAGCAAAAACGCGATGTTCCTCGCTCAAAAATTTGAAGCCGATGGTTTTAAAACCGTATATCCAGGACTTCCTTCTCACCCAAGTCATGAGATCTACAAATCTATGATGAATGAAGATTATGGTTTTGGAGGAATGTTAACCATTGATATTGGAAGCTTGGACAAGGCTAATGAATTGATGGAATTAATGCAAGAACGAAATCTAGGGTATCTGGCCGTAAGCTTAGGTTTCTATAAAACTTTATTCAGTGCCCCGGGAACTTCTACATCTTCAGAAATTCCGGAGGAAGAACAAAAAGAAATGGGACTTACCGACGGACTTATCCGTTTTTCTATTGGGCTGGATAATGATATTGAACGCACTTATGAGATGATGAAAAAATGTATGAAAGATGTAGGTGTATTAAAATAACATATAAACCCATCTTAACTTCAAACCTGTTTTAAAAGACAAGCAACTTTTAAAACAGGTTTTTTTTATGTCTTATCCCTTAATAACCTGATTCATATTACAAGAATTAAACACATTCAATATTTTGAAACAAAGCATATTAAACCCACTCATTTAACTCAATAAAACAAGTAATATTCAGCCTTTACTTACACCCTTATTTACTTAGACTTGCAGAATATACCTTAAAATCGTAACATTACGTTCCAAAAAATATAACTGAATGGAAGGCCAAACACACCACCCTGAGAATGATCCTATTGTTGAAAATAAAGAATTAAATATTTGGGAAGCACTTATTCCTGTTATTGTTCTGGTGGCAATGTTAGCTTTTAATGTTTTTGTGTTTGGAGACGATGCATTAAGCGGTTCCAATCAATTCATATTGCTTTTAGGAGGTGCTGTAGCTGCAATTGTGGGTTACTTCAATAAAGTGGATTATAACAAAATGATCGATGAAGTAGCTAACAATGTACAAAGCACCACGGGAGCGCTTCTAATACTGCTGATGGTCGGTGCATTAGCAGGGACCTGGATGGTAAGCGGAATTATACCAACCATGATCTATTACGGTCTTCAAATTCTTAATCCTACTATCTTCTTAGCTGCCTGTGTGGTAATATGTTCTGTGATATCTGTAGCAACAGGAAGTAGCTGGACAACCTCTGCTACCGTAGGTATTGCTTTAATTGGAATTGCAGAAGCTTTAGGGATATCTGTAGGGATGACAGCAGGCGCAATATTGTCTGGAGCCTACTTCGGAGACAAACTATCTCCTTTAAGCGACACTACAAATCTAGCACCCGCAATGGCTGGAACTGACTTATTTACACATATTAGATATATGCTTTTAACCACGGTTCCTACAATTACAATCACCATATTACTTTTTGTTATAATAGGATTTAACCTGGATGTTTCCGGTAGTACAGATACTACTGAAATACTTAATTCCATCGAAAAAGCATTTACCATCACCCCATGGCTATTCCTGGTTCCCTTAATTGTTATTTTCTTGATAGTTAAGAAAACCTCCCCCTTAATAGCGCTATTAATTGGAACCTTATTAGGTGCAGTAGCAGCATTAGTTTTTCAACCTAATATTATTGCTGAAATAGCGGGAACTGAAACTTTAGATTTTATAAGTGGCTATAAAGGAATCATGAATGCCATAACGGTAGATACATCTATAACCACCGATAATGCTAATTTAAATGAACTTTTCTCGTCAGGAGGAATGGCTGGAATGCTAGGCACAATCTGGCTTATTATTTGCGCAATGGTTTTTGGAGGGATTATGGAAGCTATTGGGGCGTTAGCAAGAATAAGCAAGGCCCTTCTAAATTTATTCCATACCACTTTCGGGTTATTTGCAAGTACCGTATTTAGTTGCCTTGCACTTAATGTTACGGCCTCCGATCAGTATCTTGCCATCGTGGTACCAGGAAAGATGTTTGCTAAAGCCTATAGAGAAAAAGGACTGGCTCCCGAAAATTTAAGTAGAACCTTAGAAGATTCAGGAACGGTAACATCGGTATTAGTTCCCTGGAATACATGCGGAGCATATCATAGTAGCGTACTTGGAGTGCCGGTGGTTTCATACGTGGGCTATGCTTTCTTTAATTATTTAAGTCCTTTCGTAACCTTAATATTTGCCGCATTCAGCATTAAGATAAAGCAGCTATCTACGCAACGCACTTAAAATCAAAAACATAAAAGGCAATATATCAGTCTTAAATAGAGCATTTCTATTTAAGACTGATTTAATTATAATCAAATCCTATTTCAGCATAAGAAATAAGCATGCAACTTTGGCTTCTGCATAGGCATAATTTTTACTTTTGCACCCGGAAAATAATTAGTAATTAAAAGATAAATTATATGGCTTTAGTAGGAAGAAAATTCCCTAATTTAAGTGTAAACGCAATGAACGAAATGGGTGATACTTTCAAGATCAACATTCTTGAAGAGGCTCAGAAAAATAACAAAAAAGTATTGTTATTCTGGTACCCTAAAGATTTCACTTTTGTATGCCCTACAGAATTACACGCTTTTCAAGCTGCAATGGAAGAGTTTGAAAAAAGAAATGTAATGGTTGTTGGTGCATCTTGTGATACTCCAGAAGTTCACTTTGCATGGTTAAATACTCCAAAAGACAACGGTGGTATTGAAGGAGTTACTTACCCAATTCTTGCAGATTCTAACAGAAACTTAAGCGCGCAACTTGGGATTTTAGATGTAACAAACGAACAGTACGACGAAGAAACCGGTGCAGTAACCGTAGAAGGCGACAACGTAACATATCGTGCAACTTACCTTATTGATGAAGAAGGTACCATTTTCCACGAGAGTGTAAACCATATGCCACTTGGAAGAAACGTAAAAGAATTCATCCGTTTGATTGATGCATATACACACGTACAGGAAAAAGGTGAGGTTTGTCCAGCAAACTGGGAAGAAGGAAAGGAAGCAATGAACGCTAACCGCGAAGGAGTTGCATCTTACCTAAGCTTAAACTAAAAAAAATAAGACTATGGTTAAGGAATTAGAATTAGATAATTTAAGTGAGATTGTTGCAGGTAACAACACTGTAGTGGTTCAGTATATGGCCGGATGGTGTGGTAATTGCCGAGTGATGAAGCCTAAGTTCAAGAAACTAGCAGGTGAAAACGAAGCTGCTACTTTCCTTATGGTGGATGCTGAAAAGTATCCTGAATCACGTAAACTGGCTAATGTAAATAACCTGCCAACTTTCGCATCTTTCAAAAATGGAAAATTAGTGAACCAAGTTCAAACAAATAAATTTGAACTATTAAAAGATCTAGTAGATGAAGTTGCCAGTAATTAGACATTTACAACGTAATAACGACACTCAAAAATTACAAAATACCATTGATGTATTGGAAAGTTTTACAGAGCATCGCTCTGTAACTGATGAAGAAATGGATGTAATTGGAGAATTGATCACTAATCTATGTGGCGCTGTGGAAGTGCACAAATTGATTGAAGAGGGAGACTCTGAAATTGACGCTGCCAACAACTTCGTCAAAAAAGTAATGGGGTCTATAGACCGTTAAAACCTTAGTTATAATGCATTACAAGGGCTGTTTTAAAATATAAAACAGCCCTTGTTGTTTTATGATAATTTTAGTAAATCCCTACAACTTATACATTAAATTTAGCTTCTGAATAACAAAAAGCCAACACATCATGTCGCAAATAACTTTAAGAGATAAAAAGATCAATACTTACGGAAGCCTTCCTGAAATGGGTGAAAAAGCTCCTCATTTTGAGCTTGTTACATCCGACTTATCTACAGTAAGCCTTAAGGATTTTCAAGGTAAACGCGTAATATTGAATATTTTCCCAAGCATAGATACCAATGTATGTGCAACTTCTGTAAGAAACTTCAACGAGCGTGCAACCAAACTAAATAACACCGAGGTGTTATGTATTTCACGTGACCTTCCCTTCGCTCAAAAAAGATTTGTGAATGATGAAGGACTAAAAAATGTAACCAATCTATCCGATTTCCGTCAGGGTGATTTTGGGAAAGATTATGGGGTAGAAATGATGGACGGGCCTTTGGCAGGCTTGCTTTCCCGCGTTGTAATTGTTTTAGATGAAGAAGGAAAAGTGATTCATAGTCAACAAGTACCCGATATTTCCGAAGAACCTGATTATCTTGCAGCTTTAAAATCACTTTTATAATGCGAGACAGTTATATTGGAAAGCGAATTAAAGGCGGAGGTTATGCCATTAAAGGAGCTTTCTTATTAATTAAACATGAACACAGTATACAGGTACAAATAGGAGTTTCTATAATAGTCACCATCGCAGGATTTTATTTTGACATCTCCAAAATAGAGTGGATCTTTCAGATAATAGCCATGGGAATGGTGCTTTGTGCAGAAGGGATTAATTCTGCTATAGAAGAAATTGCAGATTTTGTGCATCCCGATTTTCATTCCAAAATAGGCTATATTAAAGATGTGGCAGCAGGAGCAGTTTTATTCGCAGCATTAACAGCTGTTATTATTGCAGGATTTATCTATCTCCCCTACATTTTCCCCAATTATGAGTGGTAGCTAATGCTTATAAAACAATAAATATCATCCTAAAGAGCAGTAAAAACCTATTAATTTTACTGCTCTTTATTTTTGATAGAATTCTATAGGTAAGCCATCAGGATCGGCTATAAAAGTGAATTTTTTATCGGTAATCTCATCAACACGGATTGGCTCTGCTAAAATATTCATTGCTTTTAATTGATTTATAACCTCTTCTACACTATCTACTTCAAAAGCTAAATGCCTAAGGCCGGCAGCTTCCGGTCTTGAAGTGCGCTCGGGTGGCTTAGGAAAAGAGAATAATTCTATGGTATAACTACCATTAAGCGAAAGGTCTAATTTATAGGATTCCCTATCCTCTCTATATATTTCCCTAATTATATCAAACCCCAAAATATCAGTATAAAAATTCTTTGATCGCTTATAATTAGAACAAATAATCGCAATATGGTGCACCTTATTTATCTTGATCATCATCTTCTTCTAATTAAGAATTCAAATCCTTCCTGAAACAGATACTTGTATTCACCTCTTTATATTGTCCGTAATTGGGAATAACACGATAATTATTCTTTTTATATAAATGAACCGCCTCTTTAAAATGAATCCCAGTCTCCAATATGCAGGTTTTACAACCTAATTCTCCTGCCCAATCTTCCAGTTCTTTTAAAACCAAAGTCGCAATTCCCTTGCCCCTATTTTCTGGTGAAACGAACATTCTTTTTATTTCTCCGGTTTCTTCTTCATGTAATTTGATGGCACCACAACCCATTGCCAGATTACCGGAGTAAGCAATTACCACATATTTTATATTATCAATCTTGTTGAATTGAGAAAAGAACTCGTGATCTTCCCCATCCCGGATAAGCAAGTCTTCATCTAATGACTTCACCAATGAAACAAAATCCGGGTTTAGAGAAGTAGTTCTAACTAAATGCATTTTTAACAAACAGGTTTAGAATGGTAATAGATCGGGTTCAAGAAACTCTTTCTTAGCTTTTTCAGAATTAAAAATATCTATTTTATAATGAACGGACATCAACTCCTTAAAATTATATTTCAGTCTGGGGAATTCCAGTATAAAAGCTTTAAAATTAGTCGCCTGAGACTTTCGCATGAAGTGACTTACAGCTTTCACCGCTGCGGTGGTCAGGGTATGGTTATATTTTTCTTCAGCTCCCAAAAAACACACATAACTATATAATTGATAATTCACATTTTTTACCGCCTTGTCTAATCCATATTTCTTGATATGAATATATGCTAGTCTTAAATGCGCTTCATGACAACATAAAGCTGGATCTAATTGCGCTTTTTTAAACTGAAGTTCAAAATCGATATCCGTCAGTTCTAAGTGTTTTTCCATTCTTAATAAAAATTTATACTACATTAAAATTAAGTAATATCTATGGATTATGTTTAATTATAAGCCTTACCTGTTTTTAGGCAGCTTCTAAAAAAAACCTTTTCAACTTATTAAATTACACAAACATACTAATTTCTCATGTTGAGATTATAAGTAAACGGAAAACGTTTCAACCCCTAAAAATCAATTTTTATTAAAATTGATATAAGCTTTTCAGAAAGAAACATAATGAGCAAAACAAATCTATACTGTTAAAAGCGAAAAAAAAATTACTCAACTAAAAATCAATCCTTTAAAAACATTTGTGAGAAAAACACAGAACAAATAAGAAACTTAGTATAAATCATCCTCTTTGCTAGAATATTTAAAAAATCAGGCCGTTAACTTGAGGTGTTCCCCACAAAAATTGTGGATTGTTAATATTGAATACATTTTCCTTATTTTAGACACGCGCTAATTTGTATTTTTGCAAAAATTCCCCTTTAAATATATGGCCAAAAAGAAAGCCTCAACAAAAAAGACCAAGACATCCAAACTTAAAAAGCCGAGTTTAAAATTAACAAGGCAACAAAAAGTTGTTTTTGGAACCTTCTTATTTTTTATGGGATTGGCCTTGATAATTGCCTTTGCCTCCTTCCTGTTTAATTGGCAGGAAGATCAAAGCATACTAAACGAGTTGGGGAATCGTGAAGTGGTGGCTAAAAACTGGCTTAGCAAATTTGGAGCGAGTATCAGCAACTTTTTCATCTATAATGGCTTTGGTCTTGCAGCATTTATTCCCGCTGTTCTTATAAGTCTTTCCGGAATCTATCTGTTTTTCGGATATCAGCTTAACAAACTATTCAAATATTGGTTCTGGGGAATTCTAATGATGCTGTGGTGGGCCATCTTCTTTGGTTTCTTTGCACATAAAAATTCACTTTTAGGAGGACGTGTGGGATATGAGATCAACGACTATCTTCAAGATTACATTGGCTTCATAGGGACAGTACTATTATTAACCTTCCTTCTTATAGCCTATGTGGTGATACGATTAAAAGTAACTCCTGAGATGATTGGGAGCTATGTTAAAAATAAGAAAGGAGAATTAAAAGCTGATTTCAAAACGGCATCCGAGTCGGCACCTTCAGAAATTACCGAAGAGGAAGAAGACTGGGTTTCGGAATATGCGCCACCAGTTGAAAGTCCGATCATAAAAGAGACACCTAAGCCTGCGACACCAACAAATGAAATAAATTTTGATACTCCTCAAAAAACTCCGTCTAAACCATCAGCTCCCATTGAAGAGGTGAAAATGGAAGTTGAAACGGCAGAAGAAGAGGAAGTAGAAGATACCTTGAGTCAGAAGCTGGTAAAAGACTTTGGAGAATTCGATCCTACTTTGGAGCTTAGTAATTACAAATTTCCTACTATAGATCTTTTAAAAGATTACAATATCAATAGCGGTGGGATCACTGTAGATCAACAGGAATTAGAGGAAAACAAGAATAACATTGTAAATACACTTAAGAACTACAAAATAGAGATCGCCCAAATAAAAGCGACTGTAGGACCAACTGTTACTCTATATGAAATTGTACCGGAAGCAGGAATAAGGATTTCAAAGATCAAAAACTTAGAAGATGATATTGCATTATCACTTTCAGCGCTTGGTATACGTATAATTGCTCCAATTCCAGGGAAAGGAACCATCGGTATTGAAGTTCCAAACAAGAATGCCACAATCGTTTCTATGAGATCGGTGATAGCTTCACCAAAATTTCAAAATGCTGAAATGGAACTTCCTTTAGCTTTAGGGAAATCCATTTCTAATGAGACCTTTGTAGTAGACCTTGCTAAAATGCCTCACTTATTAATGGCAGGAGCAACAGGACAGGGAAAATCGGTGGGATTAAATGCTATCCTTACCTCCCTACTCTATTGCAAACATCCTGCAGAAGTGAAATTTGTATTGGTAGATCCTAAGAAAGTAGAATTAACACTTTTCAATAAAATTGAACGTCATTATCTGGCAAAATTACCCGATGATGGGGATGCTATTATAACCGACAATACCAAGGTGATTAACACCTTGAATTCACTTTGTATCGAAATGGACGACCGTTATAATCTCTTGAAGGATGCAATGGTTAGAAATATTAAAGAGTACAATGTTAAGTTTAAAGCCCGAAAACTAAACCCAGAAGATGGGCATAAATTTCTACCATACATCGTTTTGGTAATAGATGAATTTGCCGATCTAATTATGACTGCCGGGAAAGAAGTGGAAACTCCAATTGCCCGACTTGCACAGTTGGCAAGGGCTATAGGTATACACTTAATTATCGCCACACAACGTCCTTCGGTAAATGTAATTACCGGTATCATTAAAGCTAACTTCCCAGCGCGAGTAGCCTTTAGAGTAACTTCAAAGATAGACTCCAGAACAATTTTGGACAATCAGGGAGCCGACCAGCTTATAGGTCGCGGAGATATGCTTTTTACACAAGGAAACGATCTTATTAGATTACAATGTGCATTTGTAGATACACCTGAAGTTGATAAAATAACTGAATTTATTGGTTCACAAAAAGCTTATCCTGATGCCCACCTTCTTCCGGAATATCAAGGAGAGGAAAGTGGCATGGGACTTGATATTGATGTGAGCGAGCGAGACAAATTGTTTCGTGAAGCTGCTGAAGTTATTGTAATAGCACAACAAGGTTCGGCCTCCTTACTGCAAAGAAAGTTGAAATTAGGATATAATCGGGCCGGCCGAATTATCGATCAACTGGAAGCTGCAGGTGTGGTGGGTCCTTTTGAAGGAAGCAAAGCTCGACAGGTTCTTGTAACAGATATGGCATCGCTCGACGAACTACTTAATGACTAAAAAATAATTAAAGAAACAAAAATGAAACGTATATCTATTTTATTAATCGCCGTATTAAGCATTTTTTCTGCAAATGCCCAAGATTCTGCAAAAGCTAAAAAGTTACTGAACGAAGTATCTTCAAAAGTAAAATCTTATGACAATATGGTGATAGATTTTAAATATTCCCTTGAGAATAAAGCTGAAGATGTAAATCAGGAAACTCGCGGAGATGTGAGCATCAATGGAGATAAATATGTATTGAATTTAATGGGGACCACCCAATTATTTGATGGAAAGAAGATCTACACCATTATCCCGGAAGATCAGGAGATAAACATCTCTAATTATGTAGAAGAAGATGATAATAACATCACCCCTTCAAAAATGTTCACCTTCTATCAAGACGGATATACGTATAAATGGGATATCACTCAAGATATTAAAGGACGTAAGATCCAGTATATTAAACTTACTCCAATGGATAGCAATGCCGATGTAAAGAATATTTTATTAGGTATAGACAACCAAACAAAGCATATCTACAATCTTATTCAAACACAAGATAACGGAACGAAGATCACAATTACCGTGAGAAGTTTTAAAACCAATCAGCCGCTATCAAAGAGCCTTTTCTCTTTCAGCGAAGACAGATACAAAGATTTCTACATCAATAGATTAGATTAAATTGAAGATTTTAGATAGGTATATACTGGTAAGTTATTTAAAAACATTTTTTGCTGTTTTTATCATCCTCATGTTCATTTTTGTGCTGCAAACTATTTGGCTGTACATTGGGGAGCTGGCAGGTAAAGATTTGGATGTGGGAATTATCTTGAAATTCTTACTCTATTTCTCTCCTAAACTTGTACCATTAGTACTTCCTCTAACTATACTTCTAACCTCTATAATGACCTTTGGTAGTTTTGCTGAAAAATACGAATTTGCCGCTATGAAATCTGCAGGGATCTCCCTGCAGAGGGCAATGCGCAGTCTTACCGTATTTATTGTATTTATTAGCCTGGTAGCTTTCTTTTTTGCAAACAATGTAATACCTGCCGCCGAATTCAAATCTATCAATTTACGTAAGAACATTGCTCAGCTAAAGCCTGCTATGGCCATAAGTGAAGGCATTTTTAACGATGTAGGAGAATTCAATATTAAAGTTGACAAAAAGTCTGGCGATAACGATCAGTTTCTAGACAATGTAATTATCCATCAAAAATCGGCCAGAGGCGGAAACTTAACTGTTATAAAAGCCAAGAAAGGAGAGCTGATGGGAAGCACCGAATCGGACATGCTTTCGCTAATTTTAAGAGATGGAAATTATTACGACGAAATAAAGCAGAGTGATCCGCGCAAACGTGCGAATAAACCTTTCGCTAAAAGTTATTTTAAGGAATATGTAATTAATATAGACCTTTCCACTTTTAACGATGTCGATCTGGACGATGAGAATTACCGTAACTCCCAGAACATGCTTAAGATTTCCGAGCTTTCGCAAAGTATCGATTCCTTCTCTACTTCCTATAATACCGAAATGAAGAATTTTTCGGAGGTCATGTATAAACGTACCGGGGCTACTACTTTCAACACCTATTTTAAACCAAACGATTCTATTAAAAATTTTGAAAACTCTATCTTAGAGTTGTACGATCCGAGCATGGGTCTTCAAATAATAAATCAGTCGTTAGGTACTGTTAATGCGAGCATTTCCAATCTTACCATCAAAAAGCAGGAATTTAAGAACAGTAGGAAGCAACTCAATAAATTTGAAATTGCCTTACATGAGAAATACGTACTCGGTTTTGCCTGTATTATCTTATTTTTTGTAGGAGCCCCTTTAGGTGCTATTATAAGAAAAGGTGGAATGGGATTACCCATGGTTATTGCAATTTTAATGTTCTTAACTTATCATTTTATTGGAATATTTGCCAAAAACAGCTCTGAAGATGGCACTTTAAGCCCCTTCATTGCCAGTTGGCTCTCAACACTTATTATGCTGCCCTTAGGAATTTTCTTTACCTATCGTGCTACAACAGATCAAGGCCTGCTAGCATTCGGGAATTTCATTGCTCCATTTACCAAGCTTATTAAAAAACTGGGATGGATCAAGAAGGAAACGAAATAGATTAAATATCTTTGCAGCCTGAAAAAGAAACTTTTGCTATGGCTGAAAACACCCAAGTTCAAAATACTATAAAATTACACACTATTAAGGAGGCCATCGATGATATTCGCGATGGTAAGATTATTATTGTAGTTGATGATGTGGATAGAGAAAATGAAGGAGATTTTCTTGCAGCTGCAGAAAAGGTAACTCCAGAGATGATCAACTTTATGGCTACTCACGGCCGCGGATTGATCTGTGCTCCTATTACCGAAGAACATTGTGAAGATTTAAAGCTTAACATGATGGTGGGTAACAATACCGACCCTTTAGAAACGGCTTTTACGATCTCGGTAGACCTGAAAGGTCATGGTGTTACTACAGGTATTTCTGCATCAGACAGAGCAAAAACCATTAAGGCACTGCTTGATCCTAATACGAAACCTTCAGACTTAAGCCGACCTGGACATGTTTTTCCTTTGAAAGCTAAAGAAGGAGGGGTATTAAGAAGAACCGGGCATACTGAAGCTGCTATCGATTTTGCCAGATTAGCTGGATTTCAACCCGCCGGAGTGATCGTAGAGATCATGAATGAAGATGGGACGATGGCTAGGCTACCTCAGTTGATAGAAGTTGCTGAAAAATTCGATCTTAAACTTGTATCTATAGAAGATCTTGTGGCCTACCGCATGCAACATGATTCTTTAATAGAAAAGAAAGAAGATTTTAATATTGAAACTAGGTTTGGAAGTTTCAGACTTAGGGCTTATAAACAAACAACCAACAATCAGGTGCATATTGCCCTTACAAAAGGGAGCTGGAAACCTAACGAGGAAATCCTTGTTAGAGTAAATTCTACTCTTATTAATAATGACATTTTAGGAACGCTTACCAATAATGCCGATAAAAAATTAGACGATATGTTCAAAGCCATAAATGACGAAGGTCGTGGCGCTATTGTCTTTATAAATCCTGCCAATCAATCACTTAATTTATTGAACCGCTTAGGCGAACTGAAACAGCGCCAGAAAGAAGGCGAAATTAAAGCTCCTCCGGTTATTATGGACAATAAGGATTTTGGTATTGGTGCACAAATTCTGCATGACCTTGAGATTCATAAAATAAAATTGCTTTCCAATTCTCAACAAACCAAACGTGTTGGAATGATTGGATATGGACTAGAAATTATGAGTTACGTGAATTACTAATTAGGTAAAAACCAAATAAAAAAACCGGCTAAGAATCAAATTGATTGTTAGCCGGTTTTATTTTAGAAAAGAGCGTTAATATTAATTATTAATTTCAATTATTACATCTTCCAAAGGGCGTCTCACTTTTTTAAATTCTGAAAATATATCATCTTCTGCTCGATAACCCACCGGCAAAACAAGAACAGATCTTAGGTTATGATGCTCTAAATTCAATAGCTCATCATATTTCTCGGGTACAAATCCTTCCATGGGGCAGGCATCTATTTCCTCTATAGCACAAACCGTCAGTAACGTCCCTAATGCTAGATAAGCCTGTTTGATAGCCCAGTTTGCTATTTCCTGGGAAGGCTTCTTATTAAAATCATCTATCAGAAACTCTTTGAACGGTGTCAAAATTTCTGTGGGAGTTTCTCTAATATTCTGTACCATCTCAAAATAAGCTTCAATAAAATTTTGATCTACTTCTCTCTCAATACAAAGTACCAACACATTGGAAGCGGTTGCTACTTGTTGTTGATTCATAGAGTGTTCAACAAGTCTTTCCTGTAAATCTTTACTCTGTACAACCACCATTTTAATGGGTTGTAGGCCATAGGATGTTGCCGTTAAATTAAAGGCTTTCTTTAATATCTCAATTTTCTGAAGAGGTAAGACTCGGGTTGCATCAAATTTCTTAGTTGCATAACGCCACTCCAGGGCTTCAATATTATCCATTTCAATTTCTTTACTTTTTCTGAATTGCAAATTTAAGCAATACTTTAAGGGTGAAGCCATGACATCGCTAAAAACATATTAACCTGAGCATTTTCTAATAGAAACCATAGATGCATTAACATTAAAATACTACTTTTAGAATCTGTCCGTTATCACCAGATAAAACAAGGATTCTTGATGCGTATTTTAAAGAGAATAGCTGTATTTACCCTACTACTTATTAGCTTAGGTGTGGCCTTTTTATATGGTCTTTCACGCTTTATAGCACAAGAGACTTCTCCCAGAATTTATTCGGATATTGATTCCCTGCCAGCTGCCTCTACAGCTATTGTGTTAGGGGCAAGTGTGCATGCCGACGGCCAGCTCTCTCCTATCCTTCAGGATCGAATGGACTCCGCTTTAAACCTCTATAGAAAAGGTAAAGTGAAGAATTTCCTTTTAAGTGGAGATCACCGTACCGATGATTATGATGAAGTAAATGCTATGCGTAACTATCTCTTAGATCGCAGTGTACCATCGTATCATATCACTACCGATCCTTCCGGGATAGATACCTATGACAGTATGTTCAGATCTAGCCGAGTATACAATATTACCGATGCTATTGTAGTAACTCAAAAGTTTCATTTACCGCGTGCACTTTTCATTGCGAAAAATATGGGACTGAACCATGTGGGCTATCCCGCAAATGCCAGAGAATATGAAACCGAAGGAAGTTTAATTAGAAGAGAGAAACTTGCAAATGTAAAAGCAGTATTTGAGCTTTTAACAAAATAAACTAAAGCCGAAATAAATTCATTTACAAATTAGAAGTTGCAGGTTACTTACAAATATTACTTTTTTTTAATTAGAGATATTTGATATCTTTAGTTCAACTAACTTCAAACCACCCAACTATGTTACAATGGCTTTTCCACATTTTAATTGATGCTGTTATCTTATTAATTGCTGCGAAATACATGGCTAAAGTAGAACTTAAAGGTTTCAAAACAGCTGTAATAGTAGCACTTCTTATTGGCGTTCTCAGCTTTTTACTCAGCTGGATTCTTACCGCTGTATTAAACGTTGCTACTTTAGGCTTATTCTATTTTCTAGGTTTAGGCTTTATAACCCGAGTGGTAGCCTATGCAATTGTTATTGAAATAGCCGACAAGATGAGTAAAGATTTTAAAACTATAGGCTTTACAACTTCTTTATTACTTGCTGTTATTTTAGCAGCAGTGGGAGCAGTGGTAGATGCTGTACTGTATAATTAACATCATTTCAAAAGAAATAAAGGGCCTCAAACGTATGTTCGAGGCCCTTTATCATTCAATATTTACACTATCAAATCATCACTTCTTTTTGCTTTTTTTCTTTTTCCTTCCCCACCATATTAAAAAGCCGCTTACCGGGAGCGTAGTAACAAATAAACTGGCCAAGAATGCAAAAATTTTACCTGTTATTCCAAAATATTGCCCTGTATGTAACCCATAGTTCATTTCCTGTAAACGCAAACCCAAACTTTTTTCTGAATATCCATGCTCCTTCAGAAGTTTCCCGCTATTTGGATGAAAATAAAGGTTCGACTGATGATCGAAATTAAGAGCCGTAGGGTATGCCCCTGTAACTATAGGCAAAGAATCATTTTGTTCCCACACGAAGTACATTTCATCTCGAGGAAATTCCCTAAGAGTTTCCATAAAGGCTATATCAACACTAGACTTTTTAGTCTTTGTAATAAGGTTATTAGAAATTACAAGTCCTACCTCATCTTCGGGATAGTTTTTTCCTAGGTTAGCAGTTTCATATATAACCTGCTGAACCCAAGTATAAGCAAAATTTAAGCCTGTAATTGCAATGACCAAGGCCAAGATGGAGACATAGATACCCACAACATTGTGAATATCATAGTTCACTCGGCGCCATTTCGCATTCCATTTTATGCTGAATTTCTTCTTGAGACCCTTCTTCTTTTTTGGCCACCATAGCACAACACCACTAATAAGCATAAAAATGAAGACAAAGGTTGAAACACCCACAATATGCTTCCCTATTTTTTCGGGAAGTAATAAGTGCATATGCAAATCTTCAATAATTAGGAAGAAGTCCTTATTCAGATTTTCTATATGAAGAAACTCTCCGTTATAAGGATTAAAATAGATATTATAAGGAATCTCATTAATAACACTATACACGTAAGCCGATCGATTCCTCCCCTGATACATAACTACATTGGTACTTGCCTCTGGGAATCTAGTCTTAACTTTGTTTTGAAGAACACTGGGCAAGACTAAAGGAACATCCTGTTCATCGACTAACCTCCAATCTCTGGTAAGATCCTTTATTTCGTCATGAAACGCAAAAATGCAGCCGGTAAGAGCTACAATAAATACAATTAGGCCTGATGTTAGGCCTAACCACAAATGGAGTTTCCTCACCAGTTTCTTAAAGTTCTCCTTTTTCCTTTTCTTTTTCAATATTTATCAAAAATATATAAAATGAGCCGGTTAGCTTCATAACCAAACCGGCTCACTGGCTAATTAAAATTTGTAGCTTAAATTCGCTGCAACATTCCTTGGTGTCTGCGGATTAATAGTAGACCATCCAGAGTAATACTCTTTATTTGTTAAGTTATTCAACTTCAAATTAATTCCAAATTTATCAGAATTATAGAAAACAGCGGCATTTAAGATTGTATAAGACGGTAATTCAAATACTCCGCCTACTTCTCTATTAAATATCTTATTAACATCAGCATAATTACCACCAAAACCTAGTCCAAAGCCATTCAAGTGTCCTTCATGAAATTGGTAACTCGCCCATAGATTTGCTAAATTTTTAGGGCCGGCACTTTCAGGTCTTCTATTAAGAAAATCAGTTTGATCAGACTTTGTAAGTTTGCTATCATTGTAACTATAACCTGCAATAAAATTCAGTCCTCTTAAAGGGCTTGCAGTAATACTTGCCTCGAACCCTCGACTGTATCTTTCTCCATCTTGCACATAGTAAAATGGTCTTCCTGTTTCTTCCATAACGATATTAGAAACCTGAATATCATAATAGCTCAAGCTCGCAGATAACTTGTTATCTAACAAATTAAGCTTAGTACCAAATTCTATCTGGTTAGCATGTTCCGGATCAAAAGTACGCGTCGTAGTATTTCCCTGTGCAGGATCTCCTTCCTGAGAAGGCGAAACATTGGTAAATCCGTCCATATAATTTGCAAAAAGTGCAACTTTTCCTTCAACTGGCTGGTAAACAAGTCCAAATTTAGGAGAAAGAGCAGTCTGACTATTATTTGCACTTTCAAATTGATCGACCCTTAAACTTGCCATGGCTGAAAGTTTTGACGTAAAGTCGATAACATTAGAAACATATGCGCTATAAACCTCTTCTTTAGTTTCATTGTTATTTCTGGGACTGTTGGCAATAAGATTATCGACAGCAGCTGCCGAAAGGATACCATTGTCCCCGTTTGTAACATATTGCTCAGGATTAAATATGTTATATACACTTTCATTTACATTTTGAAGGCTGGCATTCCCGATGTAAATATTTCCGTTCCCTACATAAGCTGAGCTATTATCGATAGTCTTTCTATGAAAATAATCTACTCCTACTACCATACGGTTACGCAATCCTGCAATTTTAAAATCTCCTGTGAAATTTTGTTGTAGATCTGTAGTAAGTGTAGTAGAGTTTTGATCACTGGTATATCTACTGAACACTACTCCTTCATCTAAATTGGTTAATTCCCCTTCTACTTCATCTCTACCTTGATAGAATCTGGTAGTCTCGTATAGGTACGAATAGTAACCTTTAGTTTTTGCAACACCTCGAGAAAGCACAGTTTGAGAGTTCCAAGAATCAGAAAGCTTATAATTCATCTGGCCCTGTAAGTTAAAGGTAGGATTTTCAAGTACCTGATCGTTGCTAGTATACGAACGTTTATTATCGTAGCCCAATTCATCTATATTATGCACTCTTAAAGGAGCTCCCCTATCTACGAACAGCATGGTTGGGTTTGTACTTTTACCTGAGTAAATTTCAGTATTTATAAGAAAAGAAAGTCTATCATTTACCGTGTAGCTTAACGAAGGAGCAAAGAAAAATGATTTTTTGAATCCTGCATCCTGATAGCTGTTTTCGGTGTGGTATGCGGTATTTACTCGAAGAGCGATATTTCCTTGCTCGTCAAGAGGCGTGTTAACATCGGCTGTAATTCGATTTAATCCATAACTCCCCGCAGTATAAGACAAGGTTCCTCCAAAGTAATTATATGGTTTTTTTGTAGTGATATTAATTAAACCTCCGTAAGAAATTAAACTACTCCCGTACAAAGTTCCTGAAGGACCTTTTACAACCTCTATACGCTCAATATTGGCTGGATCGGGACTGGAATTTGTGATTCCCGGTAAACCATTCACTAAAGTAGGCTGAACTGGAAAACCACGTAGAGAGAAATATCCGGCTCCATCGCCCCCTCTACCTGTAGATTCCCAAAGCTTGGTTAGTCCAGGCGCATTTTTAATAGCATCATCAAAATTAGTTACCACCTGCTGTTCCAAAAGTTCAGCTGTAATTGTATTATAAACCTGTGGATTTTCTATGTTGCTTAATGGCAACTTAGCTACATGCTCGCTGGCAGCTCTGGTAAAGGTATTGGGGTTTCCATTTGCTTTTACCACGACCTCATCCAAGCTTTCTTGTCGGGTCTTAAGCACAATCGATTTCAAATCGTTTACTTTATTCTCTGTAATAACTATGCTCCTTTCTAAAGATTGGTAACCTACATACGAGACCTTTAAAATATAATTTCCAACCGGTATATTACTTAATTGAAATTCCCCTCTAAAATTGGACTCCGTTCCTAAGGATGTCCCCTCTAATTCCAAATTAACATCAGAAATAGGATTACCTACCGTATTTACAATAGTTCCTGTTAATGCTCCTGTTGACTGGGAATAACCCAATTGAAATAGCACTAAACATAAGCTTAATAAAAAGTATTTTTTATACATTTTGATTTTATATTTATTTAGACTGTGTTTAAATAGTGTTCAAAAGTATCAATAAAATCTCTTTTCAAGAACTCTATTTAGAATTAATTTAAATAAAATTAATATCGACATATATAACCTATCGAATGTCAGCACTTTATAATGTGATTTTTTTTTAAAAGGTTATAAGCTCAGACTATTTCATAAGAACTAAAAACAATTTTAATTTAACATCGACTCCATTTGAAACAGCTATATTTGACGTTTCAAATTTGAGATATGATAAAACTTATAGTTACCGACATGGATGGAACTTTGCTGAATGATGCACACGAGATCCACCCCGATTTTTGGAATATTGAAGAAGCGCTCTCTAAGAAAGGTATCATGTTCTCGGTTGCCAGTGGTAGACAGTTTTATAACCTGGAATCAAAGTTTGAAAGGATCAAAGACCGTATGATGTTCTTCGCTGAAAACGGTACCTACGTCGTTCATAAAGGAAAAGAAGTATTTGTAAATTCTTTGGATAGAGAAGCGGCAATGGGCTTTATAACTATAGGTCGACAATTACAACATACAGAACTTGTGCTTTGCGGAAAGAATTCGGCATACATAGAAACGAAGGATACCAAATTTTACACCGAAATAAAGAAATATTATGAGCGATTGGAAGTTGTGGAAGATATTACCAGCGTTGAAGACACTATTCTTAAAGTAACAGTTTGCAATTTCAACGGAGTTGAAGAAAATACGCTGCCACACTATAAAGAATATTCTGAAACCTATAAAGTTGCTGTGGCTGCCCACACCTTTTTAGATATTACCTCGTTGAATGCTAATAAGGGAAATGCTATTAGTGGCGTTCAAAAGGAGCTGAATATCTCTCCGGAAGAGACTTTGGTATTTGGAGATTATTTGAATGATCTTGAAATGATGAGGAATGCTAAATACAGCTACGCCATGAAAAATGCACATCCTGAAATTATTAGCAATAGCAGCTTTGTGACAAATTTTAGCAATAATGAAAATGGAGTTCTTAAAACTATTGAGGAATTAGGGATTCTAGATCAATAGATTTGGGGTAATAAAATCGTAAGCATTCTTAATTATAGCTTTATTGAATTAGAGAAAGTTCGTCTTCTTCTATCAAATCCTCCACTTTATTATTAGGATCTTCATTGTATTTTGCGACATACGATTTCAGAGTTTCAATTTCTTCTTCTGAAATATTATTGGAATCAGCATTTGTAGCTAGCTGCCTCCATGGATATGGATTTTTGTAATCATATTCTCCAAAAACCATGAAGGGTGTTCCATTTTTAGTTATGGCATGCCCGGAAAGTTCCCATTGCGTAGCCCAATCGTAAATATATTGTGCATCTTCCATATAAAGTCTTACACAGGCATGACTGGCAGGATAACCTGGTAGACTATACTGATGTACTCCTACTCCTTCAAAATTCATAAAATTAAAATAATAAGGGAGCAACCAGGAATCATTTACAGTACTTACCTTTTTCTTAGCCTTGTAATTGGCATAATGAAGTCCGTTAGGCGTAGGCGTAGATTTCTTTCCTGAACTCACTGGTCCCCATTTAACTAACTTTCCACGTTCATATAAAGCAAAACCCTGTACTCTTTGAGAAATTAGCAACGTTTTGGGCAGAGAATCTAAGATGGATAATTTTTCAGGAAATGGTGAATATTTTATAAGGTCTAGATCCAATGTATCGGGAATAACCACGGGAGACCCAATTCGTAGCCTTTTTGAATCCATTCTGTTAAGCGCAAAAATAAGCTTCTTTTGATTGTCTGTATAGCTATTCTGAAAACTGTCTATAGCTGCCTTATTACTTAAGGAATCTAACTTATAGTTTACAATTAATTTGGGTTTCTTATTCACTTTTTTGGCAGAAACAGTATCCTTTTGGGAAGCTTTAGGTGTTATAACTTCAGCTTCTGGCGACTTTTTCTCACAAGAGAATAGAACCATAAAAATTACTAGATATATTGATGCGTTTTTATATTTACTTAAGAAAGTAGTTGTTTTCAATGTAGATGGATGGTTAAGTTCGAATAATTAATTTAAATTATTGGTTGTACAAGTATTTAATTGAAAAGCGAAACTATAATTATCTATTATTTATACTGGTTAATGAATTCAGAAACATTTAATAAAATTAACTTAAAAGAGTATGAAAACATTCATCCTTATATCCATTATTATGTAGTAAATATTATTTAAGAGAAAATAATATTCAGCTTTAATATGATTTGAAAAATATTTACAAAAATTAATATTTCATTAAAATATTTTAAATAAACACTTTATATAATTATAAAGTCATTAATTATCATTACATTTGCACAAATTAAATTTATATATAATGAATAGAGGAACTGTCAAATTTTTTAATGACTCTAAAGGATTTGGATTTATCACAGAAGAAGAATCAAACAAAGAATACTTTGTACACGCTAATGGTCTAGTTGACGAAATTAGAGAGAATGATGAAGTAACTTTTGATCTTGAAGAAGGAAGAAAAGGATTAAATGCAGTAAACGTTAGACAAGCTTAAGCTTAGTTTATATAGTTACTATACTTATGAAAGTTGGAGCCTCGCACACTGTGTGAGGCTTTTTTATGTTTTAATGTTGTCGATTTTCATGAAGAGTATCGCTAAAGTGTGCACGGTTAGATTACTTAATTCTGGAAAAATAACGTTAATCTACTGTTATAGCTGGCAGATATCTTTTTCTAATTATTGGTTTTAGCTATCTTCATCATATGATTGATCAACCAAATTTTGAATTTAAAAATAAGAGCATACCTTCATCCATTCTAAAGGAAGCTAAAATAGCTCTTTCCTATTACCCCGAGTTAATACATACTCCAATCGAGTTTAAATTTAAAAAGAACATTAAAAGATCCTTCATGCAGGCTCAGCCGGCTTTTAAGGATCTTTTGAAAGGGAAAAAGCAGCGATCCTATTTTATAATGATTAGTGAAAGTATCCATATTGAAGATCAGGAATTCAATATGCAGGAAATCCCATCAGACGTATTGATTGGATGGTTGGGACACGAACTAGGACATATTATGGATTACCGGGAACGCAGCGGCTGGGATCTTATAAAATTTGGAATTCGTTATATCCTCTCTTCCACGCATATAAAAGAAGCTGAAAGAGCGGCAGATACGTTTGCGGTAAATCATGGAATGGGCGACTATATTCTTGCTACCAAAGATTTTATTTTAAGTCACGCTCATTTATCGACTGCTTATAAAGAACGCATTAAACGTTTGTATCTATCCCCTGCAGAGATATTAGAGCTCGTAGATGATTTGAATACTAAATAAAATAAGTTTTTACTTTTGTGTAGCGATAAAATCTTCCCATTCTGCAAATTTCTCCTCATTCATAACTCGTTCCATTTTTACCTGCCCACCTTTTTTCTTGTTCAAAGCATTCCATTCGTTAAAGAGGTTAGGATCTATAGTCTTTACCTTCACTCCTTTTAGAGCTTTGGAACGTGCTACTTTATAGTTTTTATTTGCTGCTTTTAACGACTCGTCCAGAGCTTCAGCCAGATCATCATCATTTAGCTTAGAGGTAGTTCCAAGATACCAGGAATGAAAGAACTCTCCATCTATTCTCACTGCAGCAAGTGTAAATTCAGGGATTTGAATATCAAATCTCTCTTCCAGCTCCTGGACTGCATCATTCATTTTGTTCACTGAAAGTTGTGAGCCAACTACATTCAGAAAAAATTTAGTCCTACCTGTTATTTTAATCTCATGCTTCTCGAGGTCGGTAAATTTAATGGTATCACCAATGAGATATCTCCAAGCTCCTGAAACCGTACTTATTAATAAAATATAATCCACTTCCTCTTTTACTTCTGAAAGTGGTACTACCTCGGCATCATCTGTAATAGATCCATCTTCATTAACATATTCTGCCTTCAAGGGAACAAATTCAAAATAAATCCCATTATCCATTACCAGCTTCATCGCATGAGTATCCGGCCTTTGTTGATATGCCAAAAACCCTTCAGAAGCTAAATATGTATCAATTACAGTAATTGGGTGCGCTAATAATGCATTAAAACTTTTTGAATAAGGCTCAAAAGCTACGCCACCAGAGGTATAGACCTGTAAATTGGGCCATATCTCATGGATATTTTCTGCATTGTGATATTCTATAACTTTTTTAAGCATAAGTTCCATCCAGGACGGAATACCGGAAAGAGCACCTATATCCCAATTCTTGGCATTTTCTGCAATACGTTGTATTCTATCATCCCATTCTTCAATTTTTGCAATATCTTCTCCCGGTTTATAATAACCACGAAACCAGAATGGAATATTACTCGCTGAAATACCGCTTATCTCTCCTTCCTGATGATCACCTTCTGTTTGTAGATCGGTAGAACTGCCGAGCATCATAATTTCTTTCTCGAAGAAATCTGCCGGTAAATCAAAATTACTTAAGGCGCTAACTTGTTTGATACCCGATTGGCGAATGGCATCAACCATATCTTCTGTTACAGGGATGCGCTTACTTGTTTTTCCCGTAGTACCAGAACTAAGTGCAAAATATGGAGGTTTTCCAGGCCATGTAACATCTTCCTTTCCTTCATGCATCTTAGACCACCATTGCTCATTGATCTTATTATAGTCGAAATAAGGCACTTTAGCTGAAAATTCTTTTTTTGGATCGTCAGATTCCAAGATATGCTCAAAATCGTAATTTTTACCAAATTCAGTATTTTTTGCTGTATTCAATAATTTTTTAAGGACTCCCAATTGTGCTTCTTCTGCATTTGGCTCCGAAACCATCTTATCTCTTAATTCAATAATCCCCTTTATTAATGAACCTATAATTGCCATATTTTTGCCGTTATTTTTAAGTATCTCGAAAGATAGCCAAAAGACAAAAACCTGAGTTTAGAGGGCTTTTAAATTATAAATTATTTAACCTTTATATCTATAGAATGCTCATTTATGATAATAATGCCACGCAACTCTCTATACATTTTTCACCATCAATAGCTGCTGAAATTATTCCACCGGCATAACCGGCACCTTCTCCACAAGGAAATAAGCCTTTAATTTGAATGTGCTCCAAGGTTTTTGGATCTCTTGGAATTCTTACAGGAGACGAGGTTCGAGATTCGGGAGCGTGAACCACGGCTTCATTCGTTAAATATCCATGCATTGTCTTGCCAAATTCTTTGAATCCTTGTTGAAGTGTGTTATGAATAAACCTTGGAAATACCTCTTTAAGATCGGCAGAGGTTACACCAGGCTTATAAGAAGTCTCAGGTAAATTGGCAGAGATCTTACCCTGGGTAAAATCCATCAAACGTTGGGCGGGAACTCTCTGGGTTTCTCCCCCTATTCTCCACGCAGTTTGCTCTATGCTTTTCTGAAAATACATTCCGGCTAGAGGCGAACTACCATATTGCTGAAAATCGGGAAGTCGAAGCTCCACCACAATTCCCGAATTTGCAGTGCCTTGATCTCGTTTGCTAGGTGACCAACCATTGGTTACAACTTCCCCGGGGCTCGTGGCGCAGGGTGCTATAACTCCTCCCGGGCACATACAAAAGGAATACATCCCCCTCCCATTTATTTGTTTTACAATACTATATGGAGATGGAGGTAGAAAATCCCCCCTATCATCACATTTATATTGAATTTTATCTATCAATTGTTGGGGGTGTTCTACTCTAACACCTAGAGCAAAAGGCTTTGCTTCAATTTTAACATTCTTGTTATGTAAGAGTTCAAATATATCTCTGGCAGAATGGCCAGTGGCCAGAATAATATTTTTAGTTTTAAAAAGCTCCCCTTTTAAGGTTTTAATACCTGCAATTTGATTGTTTTCAATCAAAATATCTGTCACACGGGTTTCAAATAGTACTTCTCCTCCGTATTCTATTATTTTTTCACGGATACTTGCTATAATAGCAGGCAGTTTATTAGTACCAATATGAGGATGAGCATCCACTAATATCTCCCTGGTTGCCCCGAAGGCTACTAGTAATTTAAGTATCCTGTTTACATCCCCCCTCTTCTTAGATCGTGTATAGAGTTTCCCATCACTGTAAGTTCCGGCACCGCCCTCTCCAAAGCAATAATTAGAATCTTCATTTACAATATGCTCTATATTCAAGGCTTTTAGGTCTCTTCTACGGGTTCTAACATCTTTTCCTCTTTCAATTAGCACCGGCTTTTTACCTAATTCTATGCATCGCAAAGCCGCAAACAAACCAGCTGGCCCTGCCCCTATTATAAAGATTTCTTCTTCTGTAGCTACATTTCGATAAATAGGAAGTTCAATAGGTTCGGACTTAAAATTCTCCTTTACATACACGTCAACCTGTAGATTCACTTTAACAGCCTTTTGTCTGGCATCTATGGATCTTTTTACGATTTCCACATGTGAAATATCAGCTTTTGGAATATCTGAATTTCGTGAAACTTCTCTTAAAAGCCATTCTTTCTTAGACGCTGCCTCGGGAGTGACCCGTAATTGAAAACGATATTTCATTTCTTTTTATTCTGGGATCAAAATTAACCTTTTCAAAATTTAATTTTATGAAATAATAGCAAGATCTTATAGTAGTATTGAAAAAACTGAGTTAAAATTAGAAACGCATCTTTAAAAAAGTATTTATTTTGTAAGTCAAAACTTGTATATTACAAGTTGATAAACAAACTCAGTCCCAAACACCCTTTATAATATGATGGATACAACTACCAGATTCCCTATGGTTTCCTATGACGATGCTACACCTGAAGTGCAAACAATTTACGATGACACTAAAAAAACCCTACAACTACCCTTTGTTCTAAACTGGTTTAAATGTCAGGGAGATAATGCTACATTACTCAAAGGAAACTGGTCTAAACTTAAAAACACGTTGATGGAAGGTGAAGTCCCCAATGTTTTGAAACAATTGATCATTTATAATGTCTCAAAAGAAAGAGGTTGTAACTACTGCTCTCACGCCCATGGTATTTTTGCGGATAGTATGAGTGCTATGATTAGTGAAGAAGAAGGTTTTAAAGCTACTGAAAGCATGAATTCCCCTTCTATGCCGGTAAGTTACAGAACCGCAGTAACCGTGATTACAAAAGCAGCATTGAATCATAATGAAATTACCGATAAAGATTTTAAAGAATTAGAAGACGCCGGGTTTAGCCGTAAAGAAATTCAGGAACTAATGGCTCAGGCCGATCTTGTTAATATGCTAAATACCATTGCTGATGTATCGGGAATAAAAATTGATAATGAGCTTTTGGAAACTTTAGATTAATCTGAGTTTTTTAGATGAGCCCCATCACAAAAAATCAATCTCAACTCTATCGAATAACTTACGAAGCTTATTCAAAATTTGCGAATGCAATAAATAGATGTAAAACTTTAAATGAGGTTGGAGAAATTTCCAAATCTCATTTAAAGTATCTACTTAATTTTCATATCATCCGATTATCCATTCAACAGGACGATCGTTTTTTTGTTTACAGCATTCACGGAAATGAAGCTCGTGAGCAATTGATTTCAGAAGATGAATTACTTCAGCATGAGTTTGAGCTGCTTCAAAATGGCATTCCATTTAAAACCTCTGAGCTTCCTGAGAAATATCTAATTGCAAATCCTTCCAGCAAGAATTTTAAAAATCCGGAAATGTGGGGCTGGTTACTTAATAAAAACAGCCGCAGCGTTATTGTAACTTTGATAACCGATGAAAACAAACCCTTCGCCATTGGGGATGTTGATATTTTGAAACTGGCCGTAGACTGCTTCGAGGCGAAGTTCCATGAAATATATCTGGCAATTCAGCTGGACAAAAAAAACAAATCGCTCTCGGATGCCTTATATACTATTCAGGAGAAGAATGAGGAGATACAGAAAATAGTAACAAATCAGCAACAGGTTATTGAAGCCAGAACAAGGGAAATTGTTGATAAAAACAAAAAACTCTTGCAAATTTCAGCAATGAATGCGCATAATGTTAGAGAGCCTTTATCACGAATTCAAGGACTAATTCAATTATTTGATTTTATAGATGACAAAGAAATGCGATTTGATATTATCCCAAAAATAACAAGCTCTGCCGAAGAGATGGATAAAGTTTTACAAGAAGTTATACAAATGGCAACTAATGAATTGGCCCAACTAAAAGCCGCAGAGTAATGAATTCAATTTTACTAATAGACGATCAACCCATCACCAATTTCATCACCAAGAAATTGCTGAGTTTAAAGGGTATAGAAATTCCTATTATAGATTTTACCAACCCTTTAGAAGCTTTGGAAAACGTAAAAAATAGTAAAGAATCTTTTATATTTTTAGACCTTAATATGCCAGAGATGACAGGATGGGAATTCTTAGATGAAGTGAAAAAACTTAATCTTAATCATAAAATTGTTATTCTAACTTCCAGTACAAGCGATCTGGACCTTGAAAAGGCGAGAGATTATCCTTGCGTGGTAGAATATGTTATAAAGCCTCTTTCTATAGATAAATTAAATGCTCTAAATAGCTTTTTTTAAGCCTAACCCATAATTTCCAGCATATAACCTGCCTTCCCTCCAATGGAATTACTACCAGATCCAAAAGCTTTAATAGCACTTGCTCACGCCAAAATGTACTTTGGAAAATATAAGGACAGATACCTTTCTGAAATACCTGAATATTATTTGATATGGTACCGCCAAAAAGGTTTTCCTGAAGGAAAATTAGGTGAACAGCTGGCACAAGTGACCGAATTAAAGGTGAATGGCATGGAACATATTCTTCGTAGTATTCGCATGAAATACCCTAAGTACTAAGCATTTCCGTTTTTAATTTCAATCTTTTCTAGTTCAAAATATTAGGTTTAAAATTGAAGGTGTTTTTATATTCTTCTTTGTAATTTAGCGCCCTGAATAAAACAACGCAACAAACACTTTTAAAATGGCCGAAACCAAGTATATTTTTGTTACCGGTGGCGTATCTTCTTCCTTAGGAAAAGGTATTATAGCTGCCTCTCTGGCAAAATTACTACAAGCCCGTGGGTTTAAAACCACTATTCAGAAATTAGATCCTTACATAAATGTAGACCCAGGAACGCTTAATCCTTACGAGCATGGAGAATGCTATGTTACAGAAGATGGTGCAGAGACAGATTTAGATCTGGGACATTACGAGCGATTTTTAAACGTAAATACTTCTCAGGCTAATAATGTTACCACAGGTAGAATTTACCAGAGTGTTATAGAAAAAGAGCGTCGAGGAGAATTCTTAGGAAAAACAGTACAAGTCGTTCCGCACATTACCAATGAAATTAAGGAGCGCATCCAAATACTTGGAAAAAGTGGTGAATACGATATAGTTATCACCGAAATTGGTGGAACGGTAGGTGATATAGAATCCTTACCATATATAGAAGCTGTACGACAGTTGAAATGGGAATTGGGGGACGATAATGCTTTAGTTATCCACTTAACTCTAGTGCCATATCTAGCCGCAGCCGGGGAGTTAAAAACAAAACCTACTCAGCATAGTGTTAAGACCTTAATGGAAAGTGGTATTAAAGCAGATATTTTGGTTTGTAGAACAGAGCATGAATTATCTGATGATATTCGACGAAAACTTGCCATTTTTTGTAATGTTCGTCAGGAAGCCGTTATACAGTCCATAGATGCATCAACCATTTACGATGTGCCAAATTTAATGCTGGAAGAAGGTTTAGATACTGTTGTTCTTAAAAAACTCATCCTTCCAGACAACACTATACCCGATCTTAAACAGTGGAATCAATTCCTGCAACGCCATAAAAACCCTAAATATGAAGTTCGCATAGGGTTGATAGGGAAATATGTAGAGCTTCAGGATTCCTACAAATCTATATTGGAAGCTTTTATCCATGCGGGTGCAGAAAATGAAGTAAAAGTAATTGTCGAGAGCATTCATTCTGAATTTATAAATGAAAACACCATTCAAAATAAAATTGCGCATTTGGATGGAGTTTTAGTTGCCCCAGGTTTTGGGGAAAGAGGAATAGAAGGTAAGATCGATGCAGTTAGATATGCTCGTGAAAACAAAATTCCCTTCTTCGGTATATGTCTTGGAATGCAAATGGCCGTGATAGAGTTTGCTCGAAATGTACTGCAACTTAAAAATGCAAATTCCACCGAGATGGATCCTCAAACCAATCATCCTGTAATCGATATTATGGAAGAGCAAAAGAATATCACCCATTTGGGAGGTACTATGCGTCTGGGAGCGTGGGAATGTAAATTGGAAGAGAATTCTATTGTAAGAGAGGTTTACAAAACTGATACTATTACAGAAAGACATCGCCATCGCTATGAATACAACAACAAATACAAGACCGAAATGGAAAAAGCCGGTCTAAAAAGTACCGGGATCAATCCGGATACCGGCCTTGTAGAAATTGTAGAACTGGAGAATCATCCTTGGTATGTAGGGGTACAATATCACCCAGAATATAAGAGTACTGTAGCAAATCCACATCCGTTATTTGTGGCGTTCATTAAAGCAGCGGTAACTTATTCGAAAGAAAAAAACAATGCCAAATTGACACAAAAACAATAAATGGTCGTTTTTTTGCCTAATTAAACAATATCTCTACGACACGTAGTTCATTTATATCAAAATATGGAAGAAAAAAAATTTGACGTCCAATCCCTTATCGGATTTTTTCTAATTGGTGGAATCCTATTATGGATGTTGTACAACAACTCTTTTGACGACAATAATAAAGAGGAACCAAAAGACAATATAGAACAAGTAGAATCAACGCCTGTTGATACTAATACTCAGGAAGCCCCTTCACAAAATGCACTTACCGATTCTACAGCTATTGCCGAAGCCAAAAAAAACCTAGGTGCTTTTGGATATTCAGCCACTTTAGATGCTGCTTCAGGGAAAACTACTACCATTTCTAACGATGTTCTTGAGCTTAAATTAGAAAATAAGGGGGGATATATCTCAGAGGCTAGACTTACTCAGTTTAAGACTTTCGATTCAATTCCCGTTTATATCATAAAAGACGGAAACGCTTCCTTCAATTTAAGATTCACCACAAATGATGGGCGAGTTTTAAATACCGAGAACATGTACTTTCAACCTAACGTAACAAGGAGTGGGGAAAATCAAGTACTTTCTATGAAATTAAAGGTGTCGGAAACTGAATTTCTGGAATATAGATATGTATTGAAACCAGGCGAATATATGCTTGATTTCAGTATTCGTTCCCAAGGTTTAAACCGAGTGATTAGTAGCTCGGAGCCGGTAAATCTTGACTGGAAATTGAAAGGTTACCGCCATTCAAAAAGTATTTCTTATGAAAACCGATATACAGAACTTTCATGGGAATATGACGGTGGCGAAGACGATTACCTAGGTCAAGGTGATTTAAAAGATGATGAAGCTGAAGATGTGACCTGGATTGCTTTTAAACAGCACTTCTTTAGCTCTATTTTACTTACTGACACTCCTTTTACCTCCGCAAAATTCATTTCTAAGAATTTGGTGCAAGACGAGGATGTAGATACACTTTACACCAAAGATTTTGCTGCTTCGATGCCTTTAGAATTGAAAGGTGGGGAATTGAATTATAATATGAACTGGTACTACGGACCAACAGATTATAAAATATTAAATGATTACGACCGTAACCTAGATGAAGTAGTACCGTTAGGATGGGGAATTTTTGGATGGATCAATAAATTCATCTTTATTCCTTTCTTCGCTTTTCTTGCTAGTTTCCTACCTAGTTATGGTATTGCTATTATCGTAATGACAATTATTGTTAGAATTGTTCTATCTCCCGTTACTTATAAATCTTATTTAGCGCAGGCAAAAATGAAGATTCTTCGTCCTGAAATGAACGAGATCAACGAGAAGTACAAGGATAACCCAATGAAAAAGCAGCAGGAAACTATGAAGTTGCAAAGTAAAGCAGGTGCCAGGCCGTTAAGTGGATGTTTACCAGCGCTAATGCAAATTCCTGTGTTCTATGCCCTTTTCCAATTTTTCCCAAGTGCATTCCAGTTACGCCAAAAAGGATTTTTGTGGGCAGATGATTTATCCAGTTATGATACTATTGCTGAATTACCATTTAAAATTCCTTTCTATGGTGACCACGTAAGTTTATTCCCTATCCTAGCCTCTATTGCTATCTTTGTTTATATGATGATGACAACAGGGCAAACCATGCAGCAAAATCAGCAGCCGGGAATGCCTAACATGAAATTTATTATGTATCTGTCTCCATTAATGATGTTGTTCTTCTTCAACAACTACGCGAGTGGATTATCTCTATACTATTTTATCTCGAACCTGATTACTATTGGTATCATGCTCGTAATTAAATATGTAATAGTTGATGAAGATAAAATTCATGCAAAAATTCAGGAGAACAAGAAAAAGCCTCGTAAACAAGGTAAGTTCGCCAAGAAAATGCAGGAAATGATGGAACAAGCTGAACAGCAGAAAAACGCTAAAAAATAGGTTCCCAATTAATTTTTTAAAAAGCCCGTTCTATTAGATCGGGCTTTTTAATTTACCTAAACAATATTTTATATTTAAAGGAGTTCTAAATTTTGGGGATCCGAAAGTTTTGAATTGATATTGGTTAAAGCTTTCCAAAACTGCAGTTCAAAACATTTAGGTTTCCTTATATTTACAAACCAAATCTTAATAATTAACCATGAAAAAGTATTTAGTATTATTTTTTAGTATCGCTGTATTAGCAGCATGTAGCAATGATGATGATAATGTTTCTGAAGAGAATGACCCAATCTTGGGAGTATGGTATGTTTCTGAATTGAACGCCAATGGAGCATTCACTCTAAGCGAGTGTAATAAAGAGTCTTTCATCAACTTTATGGCTGACAAATCTGCCAATTCTGAATTCTACGCAGAGTCTGATGGATCTTGCGAATTAGAAGATTCCGATTCTAGTGTTTGGAGTAACGAAGGAGATTCAACCTACAAATTTGTTATTCCGTTTGAAGGAATTGGAGCTCAAACAGGAAAAGTAGAATTTAATGGAGATGGTTCTTTCACATTCTCTCCTGTAGCATTACCAGGAAGTACAGTGGTATTTGAAAAGAGATAATTTTCAATTAGAGCTTAAAGTATATATAGGGTGGTTTTTACCACCCTATTTTATTTCGTAATTTTGCACCCGGCTTAGCGACCATTTCAAAATATAATGAAATAGCTATGCTATTTAGACGGAAGGAAGAATTATGAAAAAAGTAGTAGTTGGTTTATCGGGAGGTGTAGATTCTAGCGTAACCGCATATTTATTACAACAACAGGGATATGAAGTAATAGGCTTGTTCATGAAGAACTGGCATGATGATACTGTTACTATCTCCGACGAATGTCCTTGGCTGGACGACAGCAACGACGCCATGATGGTTGCCGAGAAATTGGGCATTCCATTTCAAACAGTAGACCTTAGCGAACAATACAAAGAGCGTATTGTAGATTATATGTTCCGCGAGTATGAAAAAGGCAGAACCCCAAATCCTGATGTACTTTGCAACCGGGAAATAAAGTTTGATGTTTTTATGAAGATCGCTCTTTCTTTAGAAGCCGACTATGTTGCTACAGGACACTATTGCCGTAAAGGAGAACTTGAAAAAGGCGGGAAAACCATCTATCAGTTACTAGCAGGAAAAGATGACAATAAAGATCAGTCTTATTTTCTATGTCAGTTAACCCAGGAACAACTATCTAAAACTCTTTTCCCTATTGGTGAATTACAAAAATCGGAAGTTCGTGCAATTGCTGCCGAGCAAAATTTAATTACCGCCAATAAAAAAGATTCTCAAGGACTCTGTTTTATAGGAAAAGTTAGATTACCAGATTTTCTTCAACAAAAATTAAAGCCGAAAGAAGGAGTAATTGTAGAAATTGAAGCTGATAAAGGTTTTTATCTTAATGAAACTCCCTCCTTCAATTCTAAATTAGAAGAACTTACGCATCTCTCTAAGAAATTCACCTATGAATTAAATGATGGAAAAGTTGTGGGACAACATCAAGGTGCGCATTATTTTACGAAAGGGCAACGTAAAGGCTTAGGTGTAGGCGGAACTCCGGAACCTTTATTTGTAATAGAAACCGATGTTAACGACAATATAATATATACCGGACAAGGAAAGGCTCACCCAGGACTTTACCGCAGAGCACTTATAGTGGCGCAAGATGAAATTCATTGGGTACGCACCGATCTTGCACTTCAATCGGGAGAAGAAATGAAGGTAATGGCGAGAATACGTTACCGTCAAGCTTTAGAACCTGCCACCTTATATCAAACTGAACATGGAATGTACGTTGAGTTTGAAAATCCGCAATCCGCTATTGCAGAAGGACAGTTCGTAGCCTGGTACCAGGAAGACGAATTATTAGGCTCAGGAGTTATTTCATAGAAAAAATTAAAATATGACCAATAGAATTACCAAGCTCTTTAATATTAAACACCCTATTATACAGGCTGGAATGATCTGGGCAAGTGGCTGGCGTCTGGCAAGTGCCGTTAGTAACGAAGGTGGTTTGGGAATTATTGGTGCCGGTTCTATGTATCCGGAGATCCTGAGAGAGAATATTCAAAAATGCCAGAAAGCGACCTCTAAGCCATTTGGAGTGAACGTACCAATGTTATATCCAAACCTGGAAGAGATCATGCAGATCATTATTGAAGAAGGCGTAAAGATTGTTTTTACCTCTGCAGGAAATCCAAAAATTTGGACAAAGCATTTACAGGACCATGGAATAACCGTGGTGCATGTGGTGAGTAGTGTAAAATTTGCTTTGAAATCTCAGGAAGCAGGGGTTGATGCTGTTGTTGCTGAGGGTTTTGAAGCCGGAGGACATAACGGAAGAGACGAAACTACAACTTTCACCCTTATCCCAATGGTTAAAGAACAATTGCAAATTCCGCTTATAGCTGCCGGGGGAATAGCAACAGGTAGAGGAATGCTTGCTGCTATGGTTCTTGGTGCAGATGCTGTACAGGTGGGTTCCAGATTTGTTGCCTGTGAAGAAGCTTCTTCTCATATAAATTTCAAGAATATGGTTGTAGAGGCAAAAGAGGGTGATACGCAACTTACTTTAAAAGAACTCGCCCCTGTAAGATTATTAAAAAACAAGTTCTTTGAGGACATTCAAAAATTATATACTACCAATCCTTCTAAAGAAGAACTTATCGCGCTATTAGGGCGTGCCAGAGCCAAAAAAGGAATGTTTGAAGGTGATCTGGTAGAAGGTGAGTTGGAAATTGGACAGATTGCAGGATTGATTCATGATATTAAACCTGCCGCTCAAATTGTAAGAGATATGCTGAAAGAATTTGAAGCAGCAAAAGTAGAGGTAGCCTCTTTTTAAGATTTGTAGGCTTCCAATTTCTTAAGTTCAAATTCAATATATTTTTCCCAGCGTGCTTCAACTCCTGTGTTGACACTGTGATTGGTATCTTCATCAAATTTCAACTGCATTTCTGTACGCTCCTGATCCACAACTTGATATAGATCCTTAAGCAGTTTACTGACTTCTTTTGGAGCTATTCCCGTTAAGGAAATTTCTTTCAGTTTTTTACGAAGATTACGAGCATGAATCTCAGAAATGTCAAAATGCGCCTGTTCATGCTTTAACAGGTATTCCGATTCCGATCCTTTGACAACCCATGAATTATCCACCACAAAGTAATTAATTACTTCATATTGTAGATCAATCTTATTATTACGAGCCGAAATTTTCCAAGAATAGGTTATTCCTGAATTTGTGGTAGCATGAAATTTTGAATCTTTTTGCGGCGTTCCTTGAAAATCTTCCCAAGTTAGTTTGCCATCTTTTTCCCAAACTATCTTGTTTAGGTCCATTTGCGCATACATGCTTAAATTCCCCAACATAAGAATCAACAGGAAAAAACTCTTCATCTTTCTACTTATAAATAAAACGGATGTTCTTTATAATATCGGGATGTATACTTTGAATAACAGGACATGTTCTGCCCGCATTTTCTAAAATTGTACGCTCCTTTTCATTAAGAGTGGAGCTCATATACATATCTACATCAATTTGAGAAATCCTTCTCGGGTCAGCCTTCATGTGCTTGGTTACTTCAGCATACACTCCAGTTATATCTACTTGCATGTCTCGGGCTTTAATTCCCATTATTGTAAGCATACAGCTTGCCATTGCGGTAGCAACAGTATCTGTAGGAGAAAAAGCTTCTCCTTTTCCCTGATTATCTAAGGGAGCATCTGTAATAATTATGGTCTTACTTTGTAGATGTTCGCATTCTGTGCGCAAATCTCCTTTATAGGTAACTTTTGATGTCATAGATATTTATTTAGCAACACTTAACGTTAGATCGTTATTGTATTGCATTATGTAAACAGCATCATTATAAAATCCGCCATTTGGTTTCATTTTATATAGAAACTTATTTTCAACATATTCAGTAAGGAAATTGGCCTCAACCGATTTTTCCAAGCTTCCCGCTGCTCCCAATCGCAACAACACATCTAAAGTTAGATCGTATCCTCTAACGGTGTATTTGTTAGGAATGTAGCCATACTTTTCTTTATATGCATCTATAAAATTATCTCTTCCGCTCTCATCGAATTCCTTATATTCTGAAGGAAAATGAAATTTAAGTCGGCCTAAATGTTCGTTTGAAAGCACATCACTCTCGAATGAATTATTCTTATCGGTAGTAAACAAAGTAATTTGGTTAGCCCGAGCCATTCTATTTAGCGCCGAGGTAACACTACTTAGTAAGGCCACACTTCCCGATTCTAAAATTACCCAGTTCTCTTTCCCTTTAACCAGGGAATTTCCTAAAGTTCCCTCATTAATACTATGCGCTCCGGGACTTACAATTTTCGCCTGTGGTAAAGCATCCATCAGCATGCTTTTAATTTTACCGGAAGAGGCATCAGCAATAATTATTACATTTTTTCCTGTAGAATGTTCCTGAAGATAGGTTATCATTGCGTCTCTTAACATATCATCACTTGGTCTGGCCTGATATAAGTTAGGCAAAGATCTCAATTCTCTGTTTGACATAGGAGAGATTACGGGGACATTTAAATTTGAAAGTCTTGCCGCAGCTTCTTCTGAAGTCGCCTGTAATAAAGGTCCAATTACCGCATCAACATCATTAAAATTATTAGAATTGATGGTCCCCGCAACTTTCGATGCTTGCTGCTGTGTATCAAAAATTCTCAAATTTGTTGATATTCCCAATTTCTTAGCTTTTTCAACAGCCATCATTGCCCCGCTATAGAAATCTAAAGAGATTCTCATTACGCGATCCTTTTCTAGTACTTCCTTAGAATTTGAAATTGAATCTTTTCTAAGGCTATTCAAATTATAAGGCAACATCAATACAATATTCTTAGTATTGAAATTGGTAAGTCTATTTTCTAGAGTGGCGTTGATTACGTCAACTTCTTCTCTTTCTATAGGTTCTTCTGCTATATCGTTAAGTTCTCTTCCTCTGGCATCTTTGGTAGGAACTTTCAATATCATTCCAGACTTAAGTCCATCTTTAAGAGCAGGATTCAAAGCCATAAGTGAATCTTTTTCTACCTGAAATCTCCTGGTTAAACTAAATAGCGTTTCTTGTGGTTGTACTTCATAAAACCTAAAAGCATCAGTAGTAATTATTACCGGTTCATCCAAAACATCTGTCCCTACTCTTAACATGATACCAGGTTGTAATACATTTACTGTAGGATTTAAATCTTCCAGTTCTTTCACGGTCATACCATACTTTCTGGCAATACCATATTTGGTTTCCTTCGGAAGAATTATATGCTCTCTTGTCTTTTTATCTTGAACAACTGTTCTGCTAGGACTTGAAACCGGAGCTTTTGGTTGCTCTACCCTCACATCAACATTAGCAAATACAGGGATTTGTATTATTTCACCCTTTTGAAGTTCCTTTGAATAAAGTTGTTTGTTATACTTCTTTATTTCCTCTATATCTACATTATACTCTTTAGAAAGACTATAAAGCGTTTCTTTTCTGTCAACTTTGTGAGACTGGAAACTTACCGGCGCATTGGTATCTGCCATTTTCTCCTCTACTGGAATTACCAACTTTGCCCCCACTTCTATCCCATTCTTTGCGTCTGGATTGTATTTGAAGATAGCCTCCTGGCTAATACTGTATTTTTGTGCGATCCTAAAAACATTCTCTCCCGGAGCTACTGTGTGGTATTTAAAGGCCTGACCAAATGCCGCTGTTGAAAGCACTTGGAAAAACAAGCATATAACAATTAAATATTTCATCTGTTTCAATGTATTTATTTTTAAGGATGCTTCCTACAGCATTAAGAAGGCCGGTTTAATTTAAAAACTATTCCCACTCTATAGTTGCAGGCGGCTTAGAGCTTATATCGTACACTACTCTATTAACGCCTTTTACTCTATTTATTATAGTATTTGATGTCTTTTGAAGGAAATCGTACGGTAAATTCACCCAATCTGCCGTCATTCCGTCTGTAGATTCTACTGCTCTTAAAGCTACTACTTTTTCATACGTTCTTTCATCTCCCATTACTCCTACCGAGTTTACCGGCAGTAAAATAGCTCCTGCTTGCCAAACTTTATCGTAAAGTTTCCATTCTTTAAGCCCATTTATAAAGATAGCATCCACCTCTTGAAGAATTCTAACTTTTTCTGCGGTTACATCTCCCAAAATTCGAATTGCAAGGCCGGGCCCCGGAAAAGGATGTCTTCCTAATAGCTCTTGTGCAATCCCCAATTCAGCTCCTACTCTTCTCACCTCATCTTTAAAGATCATTCGTAAAGGCTCCACGATCTTCAACTTCATAAAGTCTGGCAAACCACCAACGTTATGATGTGATTTTATAGTTGCTGAAGGTCCGCCGTTAACAGAAACCGATTCAATAACATCAGGATAAATGGTTCCTTGAGCAAGATATTTTACATCTTTAATTAAATGCGCTTCATCATCAAACACCTCAATAAACGCATTTCCAATCTTCTTTCTTTTGGCCTCAGGCTCTGAAACTCCAGCAAGAGCTTCCAAGAAGCGTGCCGAAGCATCTACTCCTTTTACGTTCAAGCCCATATGTTTATACTGATCTAATACGCTTTCAAATTCATCTTTACGCAAAAGACCATTGTTCACGAAGATACAGTACAGGTTTTTTCCTATTGCTTTATGAAGTAACACTGCCGCGACTGAAGAATCTACTCCTCCACTCAATCCAAGTACAACCTTATCGTCTCCAATTTTTTCACGAAGCTCATTTACCGTCATATCCACGAAAGCTTCCGGAGTCCAGGTTTGCGCTACACCGGCTATTTTAACAAGGAAATTTTCCAATAACTGTTTCCCGTCGGTAGAATGATATACTTCAGGATGGAACTGAATAGCAAAGGTCTCTTCTCCTTCAATTCTGTAAGCTGCATTCAATACATCTGTAGTACTCGCAAGTCTTACTCCGTTACTTGGTAATTCCTTAATAGTATCACTATGGCTCATCCAAACCTGAGAATTCTCTGTGATATCCTCAAATAAAACTTCAGCATCTTTAATAACCGAAAGATTGGCACGGCCATATTCCCTGGTTTCTGAAGCTTCTACTTTCCCTCCATGGAAATGAGCCAAGTACTGAGCTCCGTAACACACGGCTAATAACGGCAGTTTTCCTCTAATTTCAGATAGATCCGGATGAGGAGCATCTTCTCCTCTTACCGAAAACGGACTTCCAGAAAGGATGACGGCTTTAAAATCGGAAAGATCTTTTGGGGGGTTGTTATATGGGTGAATTTCGCAGTAAATATTGAGCTCTCTAACTCTTCTTGCAATAAGTTGCGTATACTGCGATCCAAAGTCTAAAATAAGTACGTTCTGTTGCATGCGCAAAAGTAAGAATTTGAACTAATATGGGCATAGCCGTTTTATAATTTTATATCTTTAATAAAATTTGAAATTCTGCCATGAAATATATAAGTGCTATTATTTTTTCGATCGCTATTGTACTTGCTGCCTATTTTTTAGGAAATGCTTACATAGAAAGAGCTACTCCAAAAGGTTCCATCTCGGTCACGGGCTCGGGAAGTGAGAATTTCACATCCGATCTTATTGTATGGGAAGGACAATTTAATGCTGTTAATCCAGATTTAAAACAAGCTTATGAAGACCTAGATGCCGATAAAGAAACCGTTCGTGGCTATTTAAGCGAAAAAGGCATTGCTCCCGAAAATATCGTTTTCAACTCAGTCCAAACAAATGAACAGCGCGATAATCAATATCAAAATGGAAATTACGTTGGGAGCATTTTTAGGGCATACGAGCTGGTTCAATCGGTGAAAATCGAATCTACAAATGTGGAACTTATAGAAAATGTATCTCGTGAGATCACTGAATTATTAAATAGCGGAGTACAATTCAATTCTACCCCACCCCGATATTACTATACTAAAATAGCCGATCTCAAAATTGAAATGATCTCGAAAGCTACTGAAGATGCCAGGGTAAGAGCCGAGAAAATTGCTGAAAACAGCGGAGGGTCTTTAGGAGAATTGCATAGCGCTAATATGGGAGTTTTCCAGATAACGGGACAAAATAGCGGTGAAGATTATAGCTGGAGCGGAGCTTATAATACACAGGATAAAAAGAAAACGGCATCAATAACCATGCGGTTGGAATATGAAATAAAATAGGAAGTGATTTAATTATGTTGAACGATATTTTCAAAGAAATATGGCAGGAATTGAAAGATGCCTCAGAAATAAAAGGACACCCCTTTCGCTTTTGCAGTCTGGCAACAGCCGAAGACAGAACTGGGATCCGACAACGAACCTTGGTTTTAAGATCTATAAGCGATAAGGGAAATCTACTTTTCTATACCGATGAACGATCAGATAAGGTAAAGGAGATTACCACCAACCCCCAGGGAAATATTCTATTTTATAATTCTGAAAAGCAACTACAGGTAAGCTTAAGCGGTAGCCTTCAAATAAACACCAATAGTATTGAATGGGAAAGACATAAGGCTAAAATTGAAGGAAAAGCAGTAAATGATTACAACAGTAAATTACCACCCGGAAAACCTATAAAGAATCCTGTTCGCATTAATAGAGTTGAAAAGCTAAATTTCGCATTACTCGAATTTATACCAACTACGATTGAATATTTAAAATTAAAATCGGACGCCAATCATTTACGTGCAAGATTTGAAATGGAAGAAGAAGCTTGGAGCAAGACCTTTTTAATTCCTTAACTCCCACTCCTACTACATCTCATCTAAATCTAAAGCATAAAAAAACTCCTTAGTTTCCTAAGGAGTTTAAAAAGGGTGGAAGACCGGGTTCGAACCGGCGACCTCCTGAACCACAATCAGGCACTCTAACCAGCTGAGCTACAACCACCATTTGTTAGCGGATGCAAATGTATATTTTTTCTATTATTCAACAAAGAAAAAAATGAAATTAAATTAGATCAAATATGGAATCTACTGCTGCATAGCGCTCTACATTGAAACCTTCTGCATGATCTTTTCCTATTAATCGCCCTAAATCCCTAGCACGATAGTTTATACTGTCTAAAAAGTTGTTGCTGGAGATAGGAGTTACCGGCTCTTTACTACTCTCATCATAAAATTGAGTGCGATATGCTTTCACGGCATTCATCTTAACATCTATATATCCGGAAATATCTACTACAATGTCGGGTTGCAAGTTTTTCCATTGTATATAATGATACACATGCTTAGGCCTCCATGCTTCCTGCGCTTCGCCATCATATTCAGTCTCAATTCTTATTAGTCCGCTTAAAAAACAAGCGTCACTCACCAGCTTAGAGCCTTTTCCATGATCGATGTGCCTATCATCTATGGCATTGCAAAATACAATCTCGGGCTTATATTTTCTTAAGATCTTAATGATCTCCATTTGATGTTTCTCATCATTTTGAAAGAAACCATCCTTAAATGCCAAATTTTCCCGAATGCTTAATCCTAAAATTTTAGCAGCATCTGCAGCTTCTTTATCTCTTATTTCGGCAGAACCTCTCGTTCCCAGTTCTCCTCTTGTTAAATCTAATACTCCTACTTTTTTACCTCTGGCAACCTCTTTTGCAATAGTCCCGGAGCAACTTAGTTCTACATCATCCGGATGGGCACCAATGGCCAAAATATCTAATTTCATATATAAATGTTTTTCATTTCGTTGAAATGAACTTTAAAATAATAATTTTTATAAAATCTCATTGAACAGGAAGTCGTTAACGGTTCCCTAAACTTTCAGAAGCTTAAATCTACTCGGTTTTCCATTAAGATAGTGTCACCTCTTTTGCTTTTAAAGCTTTTAAAGCCTGTTCTATATCGGCTCTTAAATCTTCCCTTTCCTCTATTCCTACTGAAAAACGGAGCAAACCATCCCTTATCCCCTGCTTCTCTCTTTCTTCAGGAGTTAATAATGCATGCGAGGTAAGAGTTGGAGATAAAATTGTAGATTCTACTCCTGCTAAGCTCATAGAGGGTTTTATCAGTTTTAATTCTTTCTGAAATTGAGATGCATCTAAACCTTCTTTTAATTCAAATGAAAGCATTCCACCGAATCCATGCATTTGAGATTTTGCCAAAGCATAGTCAGGGTGCGACTTTAATCCTGGATAATACACCTGAGAAACATCCTCATGCGCTTCCAGAAACCTTGCCAGCTTCTTAGCATTTTTATTTTGAGCTTTCACTCTTAATCCCATCGTTTTAAGACTTCTTTCCAACAACCAAACAGTATAATCACTAAGACTTCCTCCAAAATTCTTGGCAAGCTGAAAAATGCTATCTATATGTTTTTCGGAAGCTATCACCGCACCAGCTAGAATATCACTATGACCTCCCATATATTTTGTTGCTGAATGTATAACCACATCTATTCCAAAATCGATAGGGTTTTGATTAACGGGCGAAGCAAAGGTGTTGTCTATCATACTCACCAAATTATGGGTTTTGGCTATCTCTGCAACCGCTTTAATATCGGTAATGGTAAGTAAAGGGTTAGAAGGGGTTTCAATATAAATCACCTTAGTGTTCTCTTTTATTTGAGCAACAAAACTTTTTGGTTTTAGATCTTCGGTAAAAGAATATTCTATTCCAAATTTTTCAAATTCTTCCACAACCAAATTACTTGTTCCTCCATATAAAGTGTTTTGAAGCACCACATGATCTCCACTTTTCAAAAATGCCAATAAAGCAGTGCTTATAGCTGCCATACCGCTCCCAAAAATCAAAGCTGCTTCCCCATGTTCTAGTGCAGCTATCTTCTTTGCTAAGCCAACTTGATTGGGAGTATTGAAATAGCGCGGGTATCGCTTTACCTCAACATCTTCAAAAGCATAAGAAGTAGACATATACAAAGGTGAAATTGCTCCTTTATACTGAGTGTCCTTCAGCTCTCCAATATGGGTGCAAATAGTGTTAATTCCAGGGTGACTTTTACTCATAATATAGATGACTTAATTGATATAATATTGCGACAAGTTAAAAATAATAAATATAAAAAATACGTGCTTAAAAGTTCATTGTAATAAGAAGTCTCATTAAAGTAAAATCTCTCATAACTTCATATTATGAGCCGTTGTCTCCAAGGAACGTTAAACTTCCTTTAAAGTCTGCAAACCTCCCTATTCCCCCCTCTAATTTCATTAATTTTAATCTCCAAAAAAATAAAACTATGACAGAAGTAAAAGCATATGCTGCAACATCTAGTACTGCAGATCTTGCTCCATTAGATATTAAAAGAAGAGACACTACTACCCAAGACGTAGAAATAGATATTTTATATTGCGGAGTATGCCACAGCGATATACATACCGCCAGAAATGATTGGAAAGGCTCTAAGTACCCAGTAGTACCGGGTCATGAAATTATTGGTCGCGTACTAAGTGTGGGAGACAACGTGAGTAAATTCAAAGAAGGAGACCTTGTAGGAGTTGGTTGTATGGTAGACTCCTGCCAAACTTGTAACTCCTGTAAAGAAGATCTGGAACAATACTGCGAGAATGGAGCCACCTTTACGTATAACAGTCCAGATAAACACCTAGGCGGTCAAACCTATGGGGGATATTCTGAAAAGGTGGTCGTTGATGAAAAATTCGTTTTAAAAGTACCGGAGAATATAGATCTTAAAGCAGCTGCCCCACTTTTATGTGCAGGTATAACAACCTGGTCTCCCTTAAGACATTGGAAAGTAAAAAAAGGAGATAAAGTTGGTGTAATTGGTTTGGGCGGACTCGGCCATATGGGTGTTAAATTTGCTCACGCTCTTGGTGCGCATGTAGTAATGATAACCACCTCCCCTTCAAAAACTTCTGATGCGAAAGAACTGGGCGCAGATGAAGTGTTAATTTCTAAAGACAGCGAGCAGATGAAGGCGCATGCTAATTCCTTCGATTTTCTTTTGAATACCATTCCTGTGGGGCACGATACAAATCCTTACATAGGTCTGCTAAAAAGAGATGCTTCAATGGTAATGGTAGGCGCTATTGAACCTTTAGACCCCATTCATGGCGGCGGATTAATTGCAGGGCGTAAGCGTATTGCCGGCTCTATAATTGGCGGTATTAAGGAAACTCAGGAAATGCTGGATTTTTGTGGGGAACACAATATTGTTTCAGATATTGAAATGATTAAGATGCAGGATATCAACAATGCATACGAGCGCATTATAAAATCGGATGTTAAATACCGTTTCGTGATCGACATGAAGTCTTTAAAAGAAAGTTAGTCCGTGATACAGCATTTTAAATCAACAGGGAGGGCTTAAAATCCCTCCTTTTTTTATTCATGAAAAATTAAAACATTATGGGAATATTCTCCTCACTTTTGGGAAACGCTGGTACTATAGAAAAATCGGTACTGGAAACTCAATATTCAAAACTTCTTATCCCTTCTGAAACTATTGAAGTTGGCTTTAAGCTTATAAGAGATACTTTTATTTTCACTAATAAACGCCTGATTCTTATTGATGTTCAAGGTCTAACCGGCAGAAAGACCGAATATTTTTCGGTGATCTACAAAAGCATTTCAAGATTTAGCGTAGAAACTGCAGGTAGTTTTGATCTGGATGCCGAACTGAAGATTTGGATTTCGGGCGAGCAAAACCCGTCTATTTCAAAACGTTTCAACAAAAACGTGGATATTTATGAGGTGCAAACAATATTAGCCCAATACACCCTATAATTGAAAAAATCAGGTTAAAATTTATTCATGGATTTCGGAGATTCCTCCATTAAAACCTCTTCAGTTTTTTATCTTTACCCTATGAAATTACTGTTTATAAATATTAAGGAGCTATTACAGGTTAGGGAAACCAGCATAGAAAAACTTTCAGGTAAAGAGATGAAATCATTGCCAAGCTTGAACAACGCCTGGTTATTGGTTGACAATAAAACAATTATTGACTATGGCAGTATGGATAACTTACCTGAACTGGAAGTGGATGAAACAATTGATGCTACCGGAAAAATGATAATGCCAACCTGGTGCGACTCGCATACACATTTAGTTTATGCCGGAAACCGAGAACTGGAATTTGGGCAACGCATTAAAGGAATGACCTATGAGGAAATTGCCAGTAAAGGTGGTGGAATTTTGAACTCTGCTAAAACCTTACAAGAAACTTCAGAAGAGGTTATCTACGAACAATCGGTAGTGCGATTAGAAGAGGTGATGAGATTAGGAACCGGGGCGATAGAAATCAAATCGGGTTACGGACTTACAAAAGAAGCTGAATTAAAAATGCTTCGGGTTATAAAAAAATTAAAGGAAAATTACACCCTTCCAATAAAAGCCACTTTTTTAGGGGCTCATGCTTTGCCATCAGAATATAAAGAAAAGAAAGTAGAATACATTGACTATGTTATCAATGAGATTCTGCCAGAAGTTGCTGCTCAGGGTCTTGCAGAATATATTGATATTTTTTGCGAAAAAGGTTATTTTACGGTAGAAGACACCCAGAAACTTTTAGCCGCAGGAAAGAAATACGGATTAAAACCAAAAATTCACGTAAATCAATTCAATGCAATTGGTGGCGTGCAGACTGGTATTGAAAATGATGCCCTTAGTGTAGACCATTTGGAAGAAATGCGACCGGAAGATATCAATTCCCTCAAGAACTCAACAACAATGCCTGTGGCATTACCGGGCTGTTCCTTATTTTTAAGTATTCCCTATACACCGGGCAGAAAAATGATAGATGCAGGTTTACCGCTTGCACTTGCCACCGATTTTAACCCGGGAAGTTGCCCAAGTGGAAATATGAACCTTGTTGTATCATTAGCCTGTATAAAAATGAACCTTACCCCAGAAGAAGCCATTAATGCAGCAACTATAAATGGAGCTTATGCGATGGAGCTTAGCAAAACCCATGGTTCCATTACTAAAGGAAAAATTGCTAACCTGATAGTTACTAAACCCATTCCCTCTTATACTTACCTGCCATATTCCTTTGGCAGTAACAATATAGATTCGGTTTACATCAATGGAAAAAAATTAAAATAATGGAAGGCATCAAACTATATACTTCACGAAGTATAGCATCGTATATATCTACCCGGGAAGGGGAAACAAAATTTGGAGAGAAAGTGAATTTCATCTCAAATTTGGAAGAACTAAAATCCTCTAAAGCTAAATATGTACTTTTTGGAATTCCTGAAGATATAGGGGTTCGTGCAAATCTAGGAAGACCTGGAGCGGCTAATGCCTGGAAATCCTGCTTAAAATCACTATTAAATGTACAGGCAAACCAGTACACTAAACCCGAAAAGTTAGTACTGTTGGGAGAAGTGGATTGTAATGAATTAATGAATAAAGCCAGTAATATTGCCATTGAAGACCCCAATTATATAGCTAAATTAGGAGATCTTGTAAAGCAACTGGATACTACTGTAAGTCAGTTAATACAATTTATTATAAGCGCAGGTAAAATACCGATTATTATTGGGGGGGGACATAATAATGCCTACGGAAATATTAAAGGTGCCTCTTTGGCTCTAAAAAAGCCATTAAATGTTCTAAATATTGATGCTCATACCGATCTAAGAACTACCGAATATCGCCATAGTGGTAATGGATTTAGCTTTGCTCGAAACGAAAAGTTACTGGGCAAATATCGTGTCTTTGGACTTCATCAAAATTATACTCCACAGTACATCTTTGAAAACATGAATACCTCGGCAAACGATAATTATAGATTATTTGAGCATCTTATTTTAAAATCATCTGAGCAAATTGTAAAAGCGTTTAGAGAAGAGCTGGAATTGGTTGCTAATGAAGATTTTGGAATGGAACTGGATTGTGATGCCATAAAAGGTTTCCCGAGCAGCGCGCAAACCCCTAGCGGATTTGCCATTAACATGGTGAGAAATTTTATTAGAATTGCTTCAGAAGAGGAACATTTAAAATATTTGCATATTTGCGAGGCGGCCCCTACCGAACAATCGGAAATAAAAGTAGGAAAAACACTTAGTTATTTAATTACAGATTTTATTCATTAAAGAATTATGAAGATCATTTCATACGATCCCGCTTACAGGGAAGACTTTAAAGACCTTAACTTGGCATGGCTTAAAAAATACTTTTATGTGGAGCCCCATGATGAAGAAGTATTAGGAAACCCGGAGAAATACATTTTAAGTTCGGGAGGAAACATTTTTTTTGCTAAGGAAGCAGATACTATTTTAGGGACCGTTGCTCTTATGTATATGGAAGACGGCGTTTTTGAACTTACAAAAATGGCTGTCACCCCAGTAGCACAAGGCAAAAAAATAGGCCAACAATTAATGGAACATACCATTCAATACGCAAAGCAGCAGGGCTATACTTCGCTTGTTTTATTTTCTAACAGGAAATTGGAAAATGCTATTTATATCTATTCCAAGTTTGGATTTAAAGAAATTCCTATAGAAGCAAGTCCTTATTCTAGAGGCGATATTAAAATGGAGTTGAAGTTATAAATTGATATATAAAGGCAGTTGAATAAGAATAGATTTTCTGTCTTTTTCAATTTAAAGGTTAGAGTTCTATTGGTTATATTTATTCACTTCATTACTATTTATTTATAGCATTGAAGTCTATCAAACTGCTAGCAGGCTTTTTAATTCTGAGATTTCAAAAAATGGTGTATTTTTACCAGCTGAAATAAAAATTGCTAAACTACACCACATACAAGCATTCTACCAGTAAAGAATGGGTCACTTTTGTTCATGGAGCAGGAGGAAGTTCTTCTATTTGGTTTAAACAGATACGAGCTTTTAAAAGTAAATATAATGTACTCATTCTGGATCTAAGAGGCCACGGAAACAGCAAACCTGTACTAAAGGATGCTTTCAATCCAAAATATACTTTTGATGCCGTAACTCAGGACATTGTAGATGTTATCAATTATTTAGAAATAACGAAATCTCATTTTGTAGGCATTTCATTAGGGACAATCCTTATTCGAAACCTGGCCGAATTACATCCAACACGTGTGGAAAGCATGATTATGGGTGGGGCAATTATGAAATTGAATTTTCGATCTCAGTTGCTTATCAAGCTGGGAGTCCTCTTCAAATCGGTTGTTCCTTACATGTTACTTTATAAATTCTTCGCATTTATAATTATGCCTCGTAAAAATCATAAACAATCTCGATTGCTATTTGTAAGGGAAGCCAAAAAACTCTACCAGAAAGAATTTATACGATGGTTTAAGCTCACATCAGAGATCAATCCATTACTAAGTTTTTTCAGAGCTAAGGACATCCAAATTCCCACGTTATATGTAATGGGTGAAGAAGATTATCTCTTTCTTCCCGCTATAAAAAAGATTGTTGCTACTCATAGCTTTTCCAATCTTCATGTTGTAACCAATTCCGGCCATGTAGTGAATGTAGAGCAACCTGAAACTTTTAATAGAACTTCTCTAAATTTCCTGAACAGTTTAAACCAATTTTAAAAAGGTTCCATAAAAAAACTCCCATCTTAGAGGATGGAAGTTTTACACTATTTTAGGTATTTACTCAATTACTTTTGCTCAACCTTGCTCTTTTCTTCAAGAGCTACTATAATTTCTTTGATAGCATCTGGAGTTACGGGCTTAATTATATAATCGGAAATCTCACTAATTTTCTTGGCCCTGTCCAAATCTACAGGATCTACCGAGGAGCTTACCATATAAAGAGTTATCTGCTTGGTTAGTCTGGGTTTAAGATTCACATATTCTTCAAGAAATTCCCATCCATCCATCACCGGCATATTGATATCCACAAAGATAACATCTGGTACATTTTCGTTATCTGCTATATTATCAGACAAGAATTGGAGTGCCAATTCTCCATCAGAAAACACCAATATCTTCTTAGCTAATTTTTGCGCGTTAATACTTCTGGTAACGGTAAACTGATAAACTTCATCATCATCAATGATACATACAATAAATGGCTTACTCATAATTGCTATTCTGTTTATTAAATGTTATTTTAAATATTGTTCCTTTATCTACTTCGCTTTCAGCACTAATACGGCCTCCCATAGCTTCCACCTGTGTTTTAGTAATAAATAAGCCTACTCCTTTCGCCTCGGAATGCCTATGGAATGTTTTATTTAAACCAAACAGTTTTTTTCTATGCCTCTTCATATCTATTCCTAAACCATTATCACTTACTAAAAGGCTAATTTCCTCCTCTTTTCGCTTTGTTTCAAAATGAATCTCGGGGATTCTTTCAGGCGATCTGTATTTTAATGCATTTGAAAATAAATTAAGCATAATGCTTTCCATATAGGATTTAGAATATTCTATGCTTTCAGCTTCTGTAAAATTAAAAGTGATCTTTGCGTTGGTTTCCATAATATTCCCAACAAAAGTCTCATTAATCTTTTTGAAGATATCCTGAAATTTAACCATTTCTACCTTCTGACTTTTATCTTCCTGAATTTTTAAAGCTTCAATAAGCTCATTTAATGTTGAAGTAAGATGATTTATCACCGTTTCAAATTTTGTGAACAACATCTCCTTATCTTCTACACTAGTACTTTCCTGATAAAAATGCATGAGTGAATTTAAATTGCTCACCGGAGACCTTAAATTATGAGAAGTTATATGGGCAAAGTTGAGCAATTGTGAATTCTGCTTTTGAAGCTGATTGGTTAATATCTCCAGATCATACTTGGCCGAATTGAGATCGGAAATATCTGATGCTATACCCAAATACCCGGTAATGGTTCCATACTCATCCTTAATGGCGGTAAACACTAGTTGAACAGGAAAAGTCTCTCCATTCTTTTTAACGAATAGCCACTCTTTTGATTCATGCTTTCCCTGCTTTGCAAACTCTACAAGTGCATCAAAACCATTAATAGGTTTTTTATATAGTTTTGATAATTCTTTTCCTCTCGCACACAATTCCTCCTGAGTATGGAAGATGGTTGGCTTTTCTATTCCTATTACCTCTTCCTCTTTATAACCCAACAAAAATTCGGCTCCCTTATTAAAATGAGTAATAACTCCATGAACATCTGTTTCAATAATAGATACAGAGGCCGAATTAAATACAGCCCTAATATTTGCTTCTGCCTTTTTCAGCAAAGTAACATCGGTAGCCATTCCACATAGAGCATAAATGTTATTGTACTCATCAAATAATGCAAATTTATTGATGAGTAAGACCGACTCTCCATCAGCACCTGGAGCCACCACCTCGTATGTTGTAGATTTTCCTGAACTAAAAATTTCGGGATCTTCTGCCGTCAGTTTATCTGCAAGTTCTTCCGGGAACAAATCGTAAGCGGTTTTATCCTCCAGCTTCTCATCACCATTTATGTATTTTGAAGTGAAAGTATTATTAGCCATTAAATAATTCCCCTGTTTATCTTTCACAAATATTGTAGACGCAGCATTATTGATCACCCCCTTTAAAAGCTGTTCACTTTTCCATAGTGTAAGTTCCTTCTCTTTTAGCTTTTCAACACTTTGTGTGAGCTCGGATGTTCTTAAACTCACAATATTCTCCAGATTATTATAACTTTTTTTCAATTCGTTCTCGGCAAACGTCCTTTTCTGATCAAGATTGTTAAGTAATTGGGCGGTATCCCAAATTAGAAATAAGCCCACCACAATCCCGGAAATTACAAATAATGCGATACCGGAATCTACGCTCACCAGCATAAATCTGTGAGCTACCACTCTTATAAAACCAAGAGCCAAAAGCGTTAGTAAGAATGTCGGAAATATTCTTCTCGCCATTTTATTCCCAATCCTATTACCTGTAAAGAGGCCTGCAACCAGAACTTTCGGGTTTAATAGAGAGGCCGCTGCCGAAAAGAAGAACAAGGCTAAAGATGTATGTATAGCCATGGATGATAATACTGCTATTTTATCTAAAGGAGATATTCTATATAAATATCCAGTAATACCAATAAAAGCTATAAGAGATACCATATGCAGCATGAACTGTCCAGCTTTAACCGATCTTTTACTAAGAAGAAGTAAAAAAGCAACACTTAATAAAACGAAAGAAAGCGCTGTAGTCAAGGCCATTCTGCCGGGAGAAGAATTTACATTCTCTATATAACTAGTATCTTCTATAAATAATTCGTCTATGCCTAAATTAAAATTAAAAACATCCTGAGATAGCGTACTTAAGCTAAATATTAAAAGGAGTAGCGATACATACCTGGCAATTTTTGAAAGTTTTTTAACAGCCAGAAAAAGGATCATACTGCTAATTATAAATGAAATAGCAGTGTTTGCCACCATACTGGTATAACCTGGAAGTACCGTTTTTAAAATAGAAATATTAAAAAACCAGCCAAACAAAACTAATACCCCAAGCACAAATGTTAAAACGCTGATTTTTAGTAGAACACTCTTAAACTTCATTATGGTAATTAAAATATCTTAAAAAAGAGTTAAAACTAAAAAAATATATTCATAATTAAAGATGTTTTTTAGAGAAAATTTAAAATATACTCAACAAAACACAGCAATCTTAAATTTTCCAAAACAATTTAAAATCCTCATTTTGTAAGTTTTCAAATAAAAAAAAACCGCTTAAAAGCGGTTTTTTTTTTATTTGAAACAATAGGTAATCTTAATTGAAAAGTGGTCTACCTTTCATTAATTTTATAACTTGTGTTTTCACTTCTTCTATCTTTTCTTCATCTTCAAAATTACAGATAACCGTATCTATAAAATCAACAATTGTAGGCATATCTTCCTCTTTTAATCCTCTGGTTGTAACTGCAGGAGTTCCAATTCTTATACCTGAGGTAACAAATGGGGACTTATCATCAAAAGGAACCATATTTTTGTTTACAGTAATTTCTGCTTTCCCTAATGCTTCTTCAGCCTGTTTTCCCGTAATATTCTTATTTCTGAGATCTATAAGCATCATGTGATTATCGGTTCCACCGGAAATAACATTATAATCTTTATCTATAAAAGCACTGGCAAGCGCCTTTGCATTTTTCTTTACCTGTACCGTATAATACAAGAACTCATCCGTCAGTGCTTCTCCAAAGGCTACCGCTTTTGCTGCGATTATATGCTCTAAAGGCCCTCCTTGATTCCCCGGAAATACTCCACTATCTAATAAAGAGGACATTTTTCTCAGGCTACCATTTTTTAAAGTAATTCCAAAAGGGTTATCAAAATCTTTCCCCATCATTATTACGCCACCTCTGGGCCCCCTTAGGGTTTTATGAGTTGTTGTTGTTACTACATGACAATGAGGTAAAGGATCACTCAATAATCCTTTTGCTATTAACCCGGCAGGGTGGGCAATATCAGCAAATAAAATCGCACCCACACTATCGGCTATTTCTCTAAATCTTTTATAATCTATCTCTCTTGAATAAGCAGAAGCACCTGCTATAATCATTTTTGGTTTTTCTTTTTCAGCAATCTCAGCAATAACATCATAATCTAACATGCCGGTCTTTTCATCTACACCATAAAAAACAGGCTCATACAATCTACCCGAAAAATTTACTGGAGACCCATGAGTTAAATGCCCACCATGAGAGAGATCAAACCCTAAGAATTTATCTCCCGGTTGCAAACAGGCGTGAAATACTGCCGTATTAGCTTGTGAACCTGAATGGGGCTGAACATTGGCATACTCTGCATTAAATAGCTCTTTCAAGCGTTCTATAGCAAGGTTTTCAACCTCATCTACCACTTCACAGCCACCGTAATAACGTTTTCCGGGGTATCCCTCAGCATATTTATTTGTAAGTACCGATCCTGCTGCTTCCATCACTTGATCACTTACAAAATTCTCACTTGCAATTAGTTCTAAACCGTTTGTTTGCCGGTTTCTTTCGGCTTCTATTAAATCAAAAATTTCCGTGTCTCTTTGCATGTTAAATTTTTACGTTAAATTATCCTCAAAAGTAATAATTCCAATCGGTTAATTGCTGGAAAATAATATATTTGAAAACATTACTTTTAAGAATTATAAAAAAAACTATATGCCTATTACAGCAAATGATCCTAAAAGAAAAACGTGGCTGGATACGTCTAAGGATACAGATTTCCCAATTCAGAACATTCCGTTCGGGGTATTTCTTACCAGAGACGATATCATTACCATAGGTACAAGAATTGGAGATTATGCCATTGATCTTGGCGCACTTCACCAATTGGGATACTTTGAAGGAATACCATTAACAGACGATATATTTTTACAGGATACCTTAAACGATTTTATCTCCGACGGAAAAAAGACGTGGCGTCTGGTGAGAAATAGAATAGCAGAGGTATTCGATGCTAATAACTCTAAGTTAAAGAATAACGAAGATCATCGTAAGATAGTGCTTTTTACGCTTGATGAAATAGAAATGCAACTCCCTGTACAAGTAGGAGATTACACCGATTTTTATTCAAGTAAAGAACATGCAACAAATGTAGGAACCATGTTTAGGGATCCCGATAATGCGTTATTACCTAACTGGCTGCATATTCCTGTTGGATATCATGGAAGGAGCTCTTCAATTATTCCAAGTGGAATCCCGGTTCACCGCCCGCAAGGACAAACTCTTCCGGCAGGTGCAACAGAACCGGTCTTCGGCCCTTCAAAATTAGTAGACTTTGAATTGGAAATGGCTTTTATAACTACCGATGCGAATGCCTTAGGTGAACCTATACCAATTGAAGAGGCTGAAGATTATATCTTCGGACTTGTCTTGTTCAATGATTGGAGTGCCAGAGATATTCAAAAATGGGAATATGTTCCCTTGGGTCCGTTCTTAGCTAAGAATTTTGCTTCATCAATCTCTCCATGGATTGTGACTTTGGATGCTTTAGAACCTTTCAGAACTAAGGGGCCAGAGCCTGAAAAAGAGCTACTTCCCTATTTACAATTTAAAGGAAAGAAGAGTTTCGACATCCATTTAGAAGTAGCTATTAAGCCTGAAAGCGCAGAGGAGACCACCATTACTCATTCCAATTTCAAATATATGTATTGGAATATGAGTCAGCAACTGGCACATCATACTATTAATGGTTGCCCTGTGAACTCTGGAGATATGATGGGATCAGGGACAATTTCGGGACCAACTCCAGACTCATATGGCTCTATGCTTGAACTTTCATGGAGAGGTGAGAAACCTGTAAAATTAAAGGATGGATCAGAACGAAAATTCATTCAGGATAACGACACTGTAATAATGCGAGGGCATTGTGAAAACAAGGAAATAAGAATTGGTTTTGGAGAAGTGAGTACGAAATTGCTACCGGTATACGAACCAAAGAAAAAATAACATAACATTCATAAATTAAAAAGCCTCCAAAAAATTTTGGAGGCTTTTTAATTTTATACTAATTTATTTATGCAACTAAGTCCTTTAATTTTTCTGATGAAATTTCATTGTGTGAAGCATCATAGATCGCTTTTCCTTCTCTGATCACTATTAATTGAGGACTCTCATGAGGCACATTAAACTTAGAAGCAATTTTATTTGAAATCTCTCTATAATTAAGCAAATCAAGAAAATACAGCTTCACCTCATCTCCCTTTAAACTGTAAGATTGCTCAAACTGTCTTAACACCATTCTGCTAATCCCGCAACGTGTAGAATGTTTTAAAATTGCTACAGGATGTTTAAAGGATATTTCTTCTATCTCATCCAGGGCTTCCATAGTGGTCAATTGATTCCAGGGCACCCTTACCACCTCTTCTCTATCTGCTTCTTTTTCGCTTTTAAATATTTTATCAAAAAGTCCCATATCATTTTTATTAAGGCTGTAAAAGTAAGCTTTCGATTTCATAATTACCTACCCTCAAATATTAAAGTTTTTCTAAGATATACCTTACCTCCTTTATAAATGATTAACTTTATAACACTCCAAATTTACACAGGTCAAAAAGTCATCATTTACTGCGTTTGCCATGCCATTTTGACACTTCCCTCGCTCAGGTATATAATTTGACTATACAGTTTTGTACTAAATATTCGATCATATGAACTTTAATAATTTTACCATAAAATCACAGGAGGCTATACAGCAAGCGCAACAGCTCGCTCAGGAATTGGGTCATCAACAAATAGAGAACGAACATATTTTCAAGGCTATAACTATGGTCGACGAAAATGTAACACCTTTTTTATTAAAGAAGCTGAATATAAACACAGCGCTCTTCACCCAGATTTTAGATAAAACTTTGGAAAGCTTCCCTAAAGTTAGCGGAGGCGAGATCATGCTTTCTCGTGAAGCTTCTAAAACAGTAAACGAAGCAGCTTCCGAAGCAAAAAAAATGAATGATGAGTATGTTGCCATTGAACATCTCATTCTCGCTATTTTTAAGTCTTCTAGTAAAGTAGCGCAAATCTTAAAAGATCAAGGGGCGACAGAAAAAGGTTTAAAACAAGCTATAACTGAACTTAGAAAAGGAGACAGAGTAACTTCTCAAAGCGCAGAGGAAACCTATAACTCCTTGAATAAATACGCTAAAAATCTTAACAAATTAGCTGAAGAGGGGAAACTCGATCCGGTTATTGGGAGAGATGAGGAAATTAGAAGAGTGCTCCAAATTCTCTCTAGACGAACCAAAAATAACCCTATGCTTGTGGGAGAACCAGGAGTAGGAAAAACCGCTATTGCTGAAGGTCTAGCCCATAGAATTATAGATGGAGATATCCCTGAGAACCTAAAGAACAAGCAGATATTTTCTTTAGACATGGGAGCACTTATTGCAGGTGCTAAATATAAAGGAGAATTCGAAGAGCGACTAAAAGCTGTAATTAAAGAAGTTACAGAAAGTGAAGGAGACATCGTACTTTTTATAGACGAGATCCATACGCTGGTAGGAGCCGGGGGCGGACAAGGAGCTATGGATGCCGCAAATATCTTGAAGCCAGCTCTGGCTCGAGGAGAATTGAGAGCCATTGGAGCTACTACTCTAGATGAATACCAAAAATATTTTGAAAAAGATAAGGCTCTGGAAAGACGCTTTCAAAAAGTAATTGTAGATGAACCTGATACAGAAAGCGCTATTTCCATTTTAAGAGGAATTAAAGAAAAGTATGAAACCCATCATAAAGTAAGAATCAAAGATGAGGCTATTATAGGAGCTGTGGAATTATCTCAACGTTATATCACCAACCGATTCTTGCCAGATAAGGCTATTGACCTTATGGATGAAGCGGCATCAAAACTAAGAATGGAGATCAATTCTAAACCTGAAGAATTAGATGTTTTAGACAGAAAGGTTACTCAGCTGGAAATTGAGATCGAAGCCATAAAAAGAGAGAATGACGAAACTAAATTGAAATCACTAAGTGCTGATCTCGCCAATCTTAAAGAGGAACGTAATGAACTGAACGCTCGCTGGAAGAACGAAAAAGAAGTGGTAGATAATATACAAACCGCAAAATCGGATATTGAGTATTTTAAACTGGAAGCCGAAAGAGCCGAAAGAGAAGGCGATTATGGAAAAGTTGCCGAGATTCGTTATGGAAAAATAAAGGAGGCGCAAGAACGCTTAGAAGTTTTACAGAAACAATTAGATGAGAATCAGGATAGCTCTTCCCTTATTAAAGAGGAAGTGACTTATGAGGATATTGCAGAAGTTGTAGCTAAATGGACCGGAGTACCGGTTACTAAAATGCTGCAAAGCGATCGTGAAAAGTTATTGAAACTGGAAGATGAACTTCACAAACGAGTGGTAGGTCAGGAAGAAGCTATAGAAGCGGTAAGCGACGCTGTAAGAAGAAGCCGCGCCGGCCTTCAGGATCAAAAGAAACCTATTGGAACCTTCCTTTTTTTAGGAACCACAGGAGTAGGTAAAACAGAGCTTGCAAAAGCTCTTGCTGAATACCTTTTTGATGATGAATCTTCAATGACCAGAATCGATATGAGTGAATATCAGGAAAGACATGCTGTAAGCCGCTTGGTTGGTGCACCTCCGGGATATGTGGGTTATGATGAAGGCGGTCAGCTTACAGAAGCCGTGAGACGAAAACCCTATTCTGTAGTACTACTTGATGAGATCGAAAAAGCACATCCCGATACGTTCAACATCCTCCTCCAAGTGTTGGATGAAGGTCGATTAACCGATAACAAAGGTCGATTAGCGGATTTCAAGAACACTATTATTATTATGACCTCCAATATGGGAGCTCAGATTATCCAGGAAAAGTTTGAAACTATTAAAGATGTTCATACCGCCATGGAAGGTGCAAAAACTGAAGTACTTGGATTATTGAAACAAACGGTAAGACCGGAGTTCATCAATCGAATAGATGATATTGTGATGTTCACTCCCCTTTCGGAAAAAGACATTCGTAAGATCGTGGAGCTGCAACTTAAAGGGGTTAAAAAAATGCTTTCTCAACAAGGCATTGTAATGGATGCTACGCAAGAAGCCATAAGTTATTTAGCATTGAGAGGATTCGATCCCCAATTTGGAGCACGTCCGGTAAAAAGAGTGGTTCAAAGAGAAGTATTAAACAAGCTTTCTAAAGAGATCCTCTCTGGTGCCATTAATACCGAAAGCATCATATTACTTGATGAATTTGATGACACCTTAGTGTTCAGGAATCAGGAACAGGTGGTAGAAAGTTAATGTCATAAACTTAAATAAAAAAGGCTCCATAAATTATGGAGCCTTTTTTATATTAGATGATTTCAACTACCATCGGTCAATTTCATCTTTTATTTCTTCTTTAGTCTTTCCGGTCTTTTCCTGAAGTCTTCCAACCATTTCATCAAATTTTCCTTCAGAATAAGTTACATCATCATCGGTTAATTTTCCATATTTCTGCTTAAAATCACCTTTGATCTGCTTCCATTTTCCTTCTAATTGATCATTATTCATAATTTTGATTTTTATTGGTTTATAATAATTTAAAAGTACCAGCTTACCCTTTCAAAATCTCTCAAAGAACTCCTATTTTTCTCTTAAGGATTTGTTATTTTTACCTTTTATCCTTTCAATGAAAAAAATAGTATCGCTCCTCTGCCTTAGTTGTTTGTTAATCTCTTGCAGCGCTTCTAAAAACATTAGCAACTCCAAAGTTAAAATCACTTTTCTGGATGATTATATAATTCCTGAAGATCTTGAAATTAAAAATACCAGAGTTGGCGGATTATCAGGAATAGATTTTTACAACGACACCTATTATATAATATGTGATCATCCTTCTAACCCCAGATTCTATACTGCATCCATATTTATAAATAAAAACAAGCTCGACACCGTTATTATATCCAATGTTGTAAAGCTTGATAGAACTAATGAAACCCTCAAAAACAACACGATGGATATGGAAGCTATTAGGTTCCATACTTCCAGAAATAACTTCTTAATTACTAGTGAGGGTTCTATTTCGAACGGAAAAGATCCCGGGATTTATGAGATCACGAAAGAAGGAAAATATCTCTCCCACTACTCTCTTCCAGATTATTTCAAAGCAGCAGGCACACAAAAACCCAGAAATAACGGAGTTTTTGAGGGATTAAGCATTAGCTATAACAATTCAGGATTTTGGTCAGGAATGGAATTACCATTGGTAGAAGATGGACCTAAACCAAAACTCTTTCCTACCCGCTCCTATATAAGGATCACAGAATTTAAAGATGCTACCAAAGAGGCTGAATTTCAATTTGCAATGAAATTAGGCGGCATCAAAAAAATTCCCTGGAAATATTTTGCGGTTAACGGACTTACTGAGTTACTGGAATATGCCCCAAAACAGTTTATTGTATTAGAAAGAGCTTTTTCGGCAGGACATGGAAGTAATGGGAACACAGTGAGATTATTTGATGTAAATGCAAATAAAGCTACTAATACCCTGACTTACAACAACCTAAGGAAAGAGGATATCAGACTGGCAGAAAAACAACTGATATTTGACTTTAAGTCGATAAAGAAGCAGCTAAAAGAACAGATAATTGATAATATTGAAGGGATGACCTTTGGCCCTGATCTGCCTAACGGAAATAAAAGTTTACTTTTAATTTCAGATAATAACTTTAACAGCATGGGTAAACAGATCTCTCAACTTATTCTTTTAGAAGTTGAATTCAAAAAATAAAATCATTTTTATACTAATAAAACTTTGCCAAGATGAAATATCTATTGCTCCTACTATTCCCTCTCCTCACTATTTGTGGCCAGAATTCCAACGAGAATCAGCAGGCAACTTTAAATCAGGATGAAACTTCAGGAATCACTACATATTATCTTATTCGTCATGCCGAAAAAGATAGAAGTGATGCGAAAGAAAAAGATCCCGTTTTAAATGCAGAAGGGTTAAAAAGAGCTGAAAATTGGGCCAACGTCCTTAAAGATATTCCTTTAGATCTTATTTATAGTACCAATTATAAAAGAACAAAGGCTACTGCTGCACCTACTGCGAAGTTAAAGCTGTTAGAGATAAAACTATATGATCCGAAAAAGTTATACAACTCAGATTTCAAGAAAGCAACTAAAGGAAAAAACGTACTGGTAGTTGGGCACAGCGACACCACTCCCGCCTTTGTAAATGCCATTTTGGGTAGCAAAAAATATCTGGATTTCGATGATTCAGAAAACGGCGCTCTATTTATTATCACTGTAAATGCCGATGGAAATACCACTAGTCAGGTTCTCTATATCAATTAATAGGCATAAACGAAAGTGAATTCTATTTTCACTTAAAATATGGGTATCTTTGCGGCTTAATCTCTGTTTATGTTATTTGAAGATCTACCCTTATCACAACCAATTCAGGAAGGAATTGCAGCAATTGGACATACCAATCCTACTCCTATTCAGGAAAAAGTAATTCCTGAAGTACTTCGTAGAAATGACGTAATAGCCTGCGCACAAACGGGAACCGGAAAAACAGGAGCTTTTGCCATCCCTCTTTTAAATCTTTTAAATAAAAAAATAGGAGATTCTACAGATTTTAAAGATCCTAGCGTATTGATTGTAAGCCCTACCAGAGAGTTGGCTGTTCAGATAGATCAAAATATTCAAGCCTACGCAAAATTTACGAATGTAAAATCTGGAGTTGTATTTGGTGGTGCTTCTATGCAACCCCAAATAAACTTATTAAAAAGCGGATTGAACATTTTGGTGGCTACCCCTGGAAGATTGTTAGATCTTCGCAAGCAAGGCTATATCAATTTAGAATTAATTTCGGTTCTGGTATTAGATGAAGCTGATCTTATGTTAGATATGGGATTTATAGATGAAGTTCAAAAGATTATAAGACTGTCTCCAAATTTGGAACAACGCCTCATGTTCTCTGCAACTATTCCTCCAAAAGTGCAGGATCTTGCTAAAACCTTATTACAAAATCCTGAAAAAATAGAACTTACCACCAACTCTTCTGCAGCACCTTCTATCGCTCAGAAGTTGTACATGGTACCAAAACCGGATAAGACAGAATTACTGCTCTATGTTATGCGAAATGTGGTAAAAGATAAATCAGTATTAATCTTTAGACGTACCAAATTCGGGGTGGAGAAAGCACTTCAGTCTTTGCTGAAAAATGGATTTAAAGCCGAAGAACTTCACGGAGATAAGAGCCAGACCGATAGAACCACTGCTTTGTCGCATTTTAAGAATAAAGAAGTAAATATACTGGTAGCCACAGATCTAGCTGCCCGCGGTTTAGATATAGATGCTTTAGATTTTGTGATCAACTTTGATATCCCAAATATGCCAGAGGTCTATGTGCATAGAATTGGACGAACCGGTAGAGCTGGAAGCGTAGGAAACTCCATCTCTTTTTGCAGCGCCGATGAAAAGAACTACATAAGATTCATTGAAACGTTAATTGGAGAAAAGATCCCCGTAGAAGAGAACAACCCTTATCCATTAGAGAAAAATGCAGAACCTGTAGTTCATAAGAAAAAAGGAAGTAAGCATAAAAAAGGAAGAAAAGGAAGCGGTTCTAAAGCCAACAAAAAACGCTGGTATAAATAAAATACCTTTTTAAGGTAAAATATTCAGCATATGCTTTCTTTGATTTTAATATTAATTTGAAGTATTATGAAAAAACTCCTTCTAATTTTAGCCCTAATAGGAACAGTATTATCCTGTACCGATGATGATATTTCAACAGATCCGGAATTAAGCGGAAATTTCTATCTCACTGATATCAGTTGTTTTTGTGGATTTAATCCTGAGATAGATTTTAAGGATTTTAAACTCCAATTCAGTTCGACAAATAACTCCTTTACACTCATTAATCCTACAGAAGATTATTTTTATATTGGAAGCTCGGGAACCTATAATTATGAGCTTGACGATACTATTTTGAAGGTTGAAGGTGCCGCCTCCTACATTTATAGCTTTGAAGGAAATAAGCTAACCTTAACACTTCTGGACGACCCTATGGTTGCAGATGATGAACTTGTCTTAACTTATCAAAAAGAATAAGGTTTTCTTCCTTTAAAATTTTATTTTCATTCATTTCAAAAAACAAAAAACTCCGAAGAAATAATCTTCGGAGTTTTTTTTATGTTTAAAAGTCAACTTGTTAACGAGTTAATTTCTTGTATTTAATACGCTTCGGCATTAAATCGCCACCTAAACGTTTTTTCTTATTTTCTTCATATTCAGAAAAACTACCTTCAAAGAAATATACTTGAGAATCTCCTTCAAAAGCAAGAATATGCGTACATATTCTATCCAAGAACCATCTATCGTGAGAGATCACAACCGCACAGCCAGCAAAGTTCTCCAAACCTTCTTCCAGTGCACGCAGGGTGTTCACGTCAAGGTCGTTGGTTGGCTCATCCAGTAATAATACGTTTCCTTCTTCTTTCAATGTCATGGCAAGGTGTAAACGGTTACGTTCCCCTCCAGAAAGCATACTCACTTTTTTATTCTGTTCTCCTCCCCCAAAGTTAAAGCGGCTTAAATAGGCTCTGGAATTTACTTGTCTTCCTCCCATATTTATAAGCTCTTGCCCGTCGCTGAAGTTTTGCCATATAGTCTTTTCAGGATCCATGTTTGAGTGACTCTGATCTACATAAGCGATCTTTACCGTATCTCCAACTTCGAAGTTTCCCTGATCGGGCTGCTCTTCTCCCATGATCATTTTAAAAATAGTGGTCTTTCCGGCACCGTTCGGTCCAATTACACCTACTATACCTGCTTGTGGCAAATTGAAGTTCAGATTTTCGTATAATAACTTGTCTCCAAAAGCTTTGCTTACTCCTTTGGCTTCAATAACATTTGTTCCCAAACGCGGACCATTAGGAATATAAATCTCCAGCTTTTCATCCATTTGCTTTTGATCCTGACTTAATAACTTATCATAGTTATTTAAACGTGCTTTCTGCTTACTTTGTCTTCCTTTAGGCGACATGCGAGACCATTCTAATTCTCGTTCTAAGGTCTTTTGACGTTTGCTCGCCTGCTTTTGCTCCTGTGCTAAACGTTTCGATTTTTGATCTAACCAGGAAGAATAGTTCCCTTTCCATGGAATACCTTCGCCTCTATCTAGTTCAAGGATCCAACCAGCAACATTATCAAGAAAATATCTATCGTGGGTAACTGCAATTACAGTCCCTTTATATTCAGATAAATGATGTTCTAACCAGTGTACAGATTCTGCATCCAAGTGGTTGGTTGGCTCATCCAATAGCAACACATCTGGTTCTTGTAATAATAATCGGCATAAAGCAACACGCCTTCTTTCCCCTCCAGACAACACTCCAATTTTCTTATTAGGTTCGGGAGTACGTAACGCATCCATTGCGATCTCTAGCTTGGTATCTAATTCCCATGCATTCGATGCATCTATTTGATCTTGCAAAGCTGCTTGCTTATCCATCAGCTTTTGCATCTTATCGGCATCCTCATAAACTTCAGGAAGACCAAACATATCGTTAATCTTATTGTATTCATCTAGAACAGCAACGGTTTCTGCAACCCCTTCTTTTACAACTTCAAGCACTGTCTTCTCGTCATCAAGTTGTGGTTCCTGCTCAAGGATTCCTACGCTATACCCGGGAGAAAATACCACATCTCCCTGATAGTTCTTTTCCATTCCGGCAATAATCCTCATCAAGGTAGATTTCCCCGATCCGTTCAAACCTAAGATCCCGATCTTAGCACCGTAGAAAAAGCTTAAGTAAATATTTTTAAGTACCGGGGTATTTGCTCCCGGATAGGTTTTTGTAACTCCCGACATGGAGAAAATTACCTTATTATCATCTGCCATTATAAGTGTATTTAATATTATTTGAATCTCGACATCTCTTGATACCGAACTTAATTTTTTTCGCTTTGCAAATATCATAATTTTAAAAATCATCTGCACTGCCATATCTAATTATTTATGAGTGATGTAAACCCAAACTTCTAAGCACAATTAAAAGTTGCCCTGTATGATAGGCATTATGTTCAATTACCAATAGTATCTCTCGCATTAAAGTATGATCTGTATCCTTTTTCAGCTTTTTGGTTAGCATGGTTTCAGGATCTAAGACTAGCTTTTGAAACCGTTCTCTTTCACTTTTAAAAGACAATACCAAATCTTCCCATTCCTTAGTTGAAGCGGGAGCCGATTTTAAAGGCCAATAATCTTGAGGCCATTTGTGAGGTTGATATTTCGTAGCAATACAATATTCTAAAATGTCTTTTTGAGCAAACTGCATATGATAAAATAGCTCATAAAAAGAATAAGGCAACTCCTTTGGGCGTATTCCAAGTTGAGAAAATGGAATCTCTTTTAACATCTCGTCTACCGTTAGAAATGCTTCCCCACCTGCTATATGCCTTGCCAATTGCTTTTTTATTTCTATATCTCTCATACTCGTCCTTTTAAAGCATTAAACACCCAGGACATAATAAAGAAACCTATGCCGGCAGTAGAAAATCCAATAGCATAATCGGGATATTTCAACACCCCTAATAGTACCAATGCGATTCCCACCAACAGGGTAAAAAAAGAAGCCCAGCCAAAAATGGTATTTTTATTCATTCCCATACAAATAAGTATTTATCGGGCGCCTGCTGCAATGGCAGCACTGGGCTTTTCGCTATATGCCCTTGCGTTTTACTGCAGGGCGATGCCGCTACAATCCCTTGCGCAGTCTTAACAAATATCGCACATTTAAATGATTTAATTCTCTTATAAAATTGCTTCGTTTTTGTATTTTAGCCAGAATACTGAGGCTTAAATAATTCTTTGATGCTATTTAAGCCATATTTTTAAAATATCGGCATTAAACCCGAACAATCCATAAAATTGCTACTATGAATATCAACTTCAATAAAAATGAAGATCATAACAAATTATTACTCTCCAGCCTTAAGCATAAGCTTGCCAAGATAAAACTGGGAGGCGGTGAAAAACGCATTGCAAAACATCACGAGAAAGGAAAAATGACTGCTCGCGAACGCATAGATTATCTTTTAGATGATTCACAAAAAGCAATTGAAGTAGGAGCCTTCGTGGGAGATGAAATGTATGAAGAACATGGAGGTTGCCCAAGTGGTGGTGTAGTTGTAAAGATTGGACATGTAGCAGGAAAGCAATGTATTGTAGTGGCAAATGATGCTACTGTAAAAGCAGGAGCCTGGTTTCCTATTACTGCGAAAAAGAACTTGAGAGCGCAAGAGATCGCTATAGAAAATAGATTGCCTATAATTTACCTAGTAGATAGTGCGGGGGTTTATCTTCCTCTACAAGATGAAATATTCCCAGATAAAGAACATTTTGGAAGGATTTTCAGAAACAATGCCGTAATGAGTAGCATGGGAATAACCCAGATATCTGCTGTTATGGGAAGTTGTGTTGCCGGGGGTGCATACTTACCTATTATGAGCGATGAAGCCCTTATAGTTGATAAAACGGGAAGTATATTTCTGGCAGGAAGTTACCTTGTAAAAGCTGCCATTGGTGAATCTATAGATAACGAGACCTTAGGAGGTGCTACTACTCATTGTGAAATAAGCGGCGTTACCGATTATAAAGCCAAAGACGATAAAGATGCCTTAGATACCATTAAGAATATCATGGATAAAATTGGTGACTATGATAAGGCAGGTTACAATAGAAAAGAAGCAAAGAAACCAAAAGCTGACCCCCAAGAGATCTATGGAATCCTTCCAAAAAAGAGAAGTGATCAATATGATATGCATGAGATCATCAACCGCCTGGTAGACAATTCGGAATTTGATGAATATAAAGAAGGTTACGGACAAACAATAATTACCGGCTATGCAAGAATTGATGGTTGGGCTGTGGGAATTGTAGCCAATCAGCGGAAAATTGTAAAAACAAAAAAAGGTGAAATGCAATTTGGAGGAGTGATCTATTCCGATTCTGCCGATAAGGCCACAAGATTCATTGCTAACTGTAATCAGAAAAAAATTCCCTTAGTGTTTTTACAAGACGTCACCGGATTTATGGTAGGTAGTAAAAGTGAACATGGGGGCATCATAAAAGATGGTGCAAAAATGGTAAGTGCCGTGAGTAACTCGGTAGTCCCAAAATTTACCATCATTATTGGAAATTCTTATGGTGCTGGTAATTATGCAATGTGTGGAAAAGCTTACGACCCCCGATTGATAGCCGCCTGGCCAAGTGCCGAACTTGCAGTTATGGGAGGAACTCAAGCCGCAAAAGTACTGGCTCAAATTGAAACTGCATCTATGGCTAAAAAAGGAGAAACAGTAGATAAAGCTAAGGAGAAAGAAGTTTTTGATAAGATAAAAGCCAGATATGATAAACAAACTTCCCCTTACTACGCAGCAGCAAGACTGTGGACAGATGCAATTATAGATCCCTTAGATACCCGAAAATGGATCTCTACCGGAATTGAAGCTGCTAACCACGCTCCCATTACAAAGGATTTTAATCTGGGAGTAATACAAACCTAATCTATGCGGTACATTATACTTATTTTCATTTTACTGTTTGGATTTAATATGTTCTCTCAGGACACCTCAGCAGTAAATGGGATTTCCAAAACTTATATTAATATTAAAACCTATAAGGAAAAAGGAGAAACTCTAACCAAACAGGACAGCCTCAATTTTATGATTGAGGGAAAAGACACTTTGGTATTGGTAACTCAAGAGTTTATAAAACAGCTTAGAAAGGGAAATGGTAAAGAGGTTCGCGTGAAATATGAACCCAAAGATTCTACCTTCCTTGAAACTTATAAGAATATTGTTTTTGGTAAAAAAGACAACTCAAAATCTACATTAAAAATATGGAAAGATAAGATAAGAATCTATTTTGATGCATCCGTACCTAAAAAACATACTATAGCTTTAATGGATTTTGCAGAAGGACTCTCTGCAGCGGTAGATTCATTAAATATTAAACAGGTTGACACTAGAGAAGAATCCAATTATCTGGTTTATTATATAAACAATGAAAATGATGAAGATTTTGAGCCAAGAATAAATAATGAGAACTCCGGATATTACGTCTCTTGGAATGGCAAGCAACAGTTAACTCAGGCCTCTCTTAAAGTGAACACTTTAAATATAAAAAGTGGAACTTATCAAATTGCACATTTAAAATTCAACTTCTTTAGAACATTAGGTTACTTTGGTGACAATGTCTCCTTAACCTGTCAAAGTTATCTATCAAAATGTCCCGTTATAAGAAGTCTCACCCCTATAGACATGGAAGTTCTGAAATATCATTATACCTATGGAATTTGTAAAGGAACTAATCGAGAAGACTTTGAAGCAATTCATACCAACATGAAAAAAACCTTAAAAACTCATCCCAACGCACAATTATTTATCGTGCATACTCTCTAAGCTTATTTATGAAATATTTATTTATCTTAACAGTAATTTCAACTCTTAGCCTGCATTCAGGCTTTGCGCAAGTCCTTAGCAACAAACAACAGAATTATACAAAAGCCGATACCTTAAGAGGCTCTTTACGGCCAGAGCGTAATTTTGATGTGCTAAAATATCACCTAAAATTAAAAGTAGAGCCCGAAAAAAGATTTATATCAGGTTCGAATACCATCACTTTTACGCCTGAAGAAAATCTTTCTATCATGCAAATCGACCTTTTCGAGAATATGAATATTGATTCTATTATTCATAAAAATCAAAAACTAAAATACTCGAGAGCTTACAATGCAGTCTTTATCAAATTTGAACAAGCTTTAAAAGCTTCCGAAAAAGATTCTATTCAGTTCTATTATTCAGGAAATCCTATAGTTGCTAAAAATGCACCATGGGATGGAGGTTTTGTTTTTGATAAAGATGAGGATGGAAATCACTTCATCGCTGTAGCGGTTCAAGGTACTGGAGCAAGTTTATGGTACCCGAATAAGGATCACCAAAGTGATGAGCCAGAAGAGGTACTAACTGAAATTGCTGTTCCCAACGGACTCATGAATGTTTCCAACGGTCGATTTGTAGGACAAAAAGATTTGGGAGATGGTTATACCCAGTGGAGCTGGAAGGTTGTTAACCCAATCAATAATTACGATATTATCTTGAATATTGCTAACTATAGCCACTTTCACGACACCTACAAAGATCTGGACCTCGATTATTACGTGCTTCCCTATAATTTAGAAAAAGCTAAAAAGCAGTTTGAAGAAGTTAAACCTATGATGGATTGCTTTTATGAGAAATTTGGAGAATATCCTTTTAAAGAAGATGGCTATAAATTAGTTGAGGCACCTCATTTGGGAATGGAGCATCAAAGTGCCGTAGCTTACGGAAATCAGTATCAAATGGGATATTTAGGAAGGGATCTTTCAGGGACCGGGGCTGGATTGAAATGGGATTTTATAATTATTCATGAATCGGGACACGAATGGTATGGGAATAGTATAACCGCTAAGGATATTGCCGATATGTGGCTACATGAGGGCTTCACCTCTTATTCTGAAGCTGTATATATTGAATGTAACTGGGGAAAAGAGGAAGCCCTGAAGTATTTACAAGGAACTCGTAAGAATATCAGAAATACCTCGCCAATAATAGGTGATTACGGAGTAAATTCAGAAGGCTCTGGAGATATGTATCCAAAAGGAGCTAATTTGCTCAATAACATTAGAAGTATTTTTAATGATGATGACCTGTGGTGGAAAACTTTAAAGGATTATACCGAAACTTATAAACATCAGACCATAGATACTCAAACTGCTGAATCCTTCTTCGATAAAGCTACGAGGGTAAACTTACAACCTATATTCGATCAGTATTTGCGATACTCCAACCTGCCTGTGCTCCAGTTTAAACAGGAAGGAAAAAAGCTTTTTTATAGATGGCAGGCTGATGTGAAGGATTTTAAAATGCCGGTAGATGTATTCATCAATAATAAAGAAGTGCGCATAAACCCTACCACACAATGGAAGAAATTCGATAAAAAATTAAGTAAAGAGGATATTCAAGTACATGAACCTGAATTTTACATACTCACTCAGTTTCTGAACTAACAACACCTTACCAAAAACTAAAAAAGGCGATAATTATTTATTATCGCCTTTTTTATGCTTGAGACACTCTATTTAACTTTACTCTTTACAGTGTGTTCTCTATGAATTTTACCATTGGGGGTCTCCTCGAATTTTTGAATGAGATAGACTTTTTTAGGAACTTCATATTTATCCAAAGATTTTACAGAGGTTACTTTTTGTTTTAATTCTTCCAATAGTTCTTCCGAAAAATCGGCTTCTACAAACAACACCAATTTTTCACCTAACGCATCATCCGGCATTCCGGTTACAAAAAAACGATGTTCAATTACCTTATTTAATTTTTTTTCAATTTCTTCAGGAAAGAGTTTAATACCACCAGAATTTATAACATTATCATATCTTCCCTTCCAAATAAATTTTTTGTAGGTAAGTATTTCTACCACATCATTAGTAACAATGGTTTCATCGGCTACCATAGGAGCTTTTATCACCAAGCAACCTCGTTCATCTTTTGAAATATGAACTTTTGGTAATACCTTAAACGGCGTAGGTTTCTTTTTCTTTTTTTTAGGATTAAGTCTTTTGGCTGCTATGTGTGAAACTGTTTCGGTCATCCCAAAAGTTTCATACACCTTAGTTTTCATCCCTTGCACCATTTCCTGTAAATTTGGAGCCACAGCTCCCCCACCAACGATCAATTTCTTGATAAGGTGCAACCTTCCAATAGAATTATCCAGCTGAAAAGGAGTCATTGCACAAAAATCATAAGTTTTAAAAACCTGGTCTAAAGGATTTGAAGAGGGTGGTACCAGATCCAGTTCCCAGCCTAATACCATGGCACGAACCAGCATCATTTTACCTGCAATGTAATTTGCAGGCAGGCACATAAGAGCGGTTGATTTCTCCGGTAGTTCAAAGAATTTTGCAGTTGCCAGAGCAGAATTTATCATATGCTCTTTCTTTACCTTAATGCGTTTAGGTTTCCCGGTAGAACCGGAAGTACTGACTTCCAAAAAAGGCGAGGGTTTAAGCCAATCTAAAAGAAAGTCTCCTATACTTCCCTCGTAAGGTTCCCCTTCTTTTATAAGATTATAAGCAACTTGCTTTAAATCGGAATTAGTGAAATGTAACTTGTTTAATTTAAAGTTATGATGTGTTTCAGGAATTCGATTTTTGTCGTTCATATTATAAAAAATATAGCCGTTTTTTTTTACTGAATTCCTAAATTTAACAAATTACTGCTTCATTCCTATGAATCGGACAAATGATTTAACATTCTAGGCTTTTCTACCCTTCCAAAAAGTTTTTGTTTCCAATTGCTCCAGCCATATTTTTTCCCCATTATATAAAGGAAGATAGGATAAACTATAAATACCGGGATTATCACGTTCCAGCCTGCTGTGGGTTCAGAAATATCTTTTAGTATTGAATTTGTTTGAAAAGCAGTCCAGTCTGCCGTTACAAGTAATGCTGTAATTAAATTATTACCGGCGTGAAAGCCCAGAGCCAATTCCATACCTTCATCCATAAGAGTCATAACTCCTAACATGAATCCTGTGCCTATATAATAGATCATTATTATATTTCCCAGCTTGGTAACTTCAGGGTTGAAAAAGTGCAGACTTCCAAATATTACTGAAGTTAAAATAAGTGGTAGCCATTTATTTTTAACGAATACCCCAATCCCTTGCATTAGATAGCCTCGAAACAGATATTCCTCAAAACTGGTTTGTAAAGGCACCATTACGATAGCTATAACTACTAAGATGAGAAATGGTACCAGTTGAAAATTAAATAGGTAATTTTCCGGGTTAGCCAAATAATCTAATAAAGTTGTAGCAATAGCAAAGATTGCTACCAATCCAAATGCAAAGAAAAAGCGGCGCCAATCTATTTTTTTTCTAGTAGTAGTTAGACCTTTTATTGGCTGGTTATGTAACACCTTACTCACAAAGAATACACCGCCCAAGCCCACTGCAAAAGTTAATAACATTAAAAAGAGAGAAAGATTGGAATCTAATACTTGCATCATTTCGGTCTCTGTGAGTTTACTTACGCCTATTCCCTCCTTTAAAAACAAAGCTACTCCAAAAGGAATTTGCCCAAGTATTACGGCAATAAAAATTATTATAACTCCAATAATATAGCGCCAAAACTGGTATTGATAATTGAATGCCTGCTTAATAAACATAAAAACTGTTATAAATTGAAATTCCAGGAAATTTCAGGGTTGTATCTAATAGTGCCATTTTTTACTTCTAATGGACTTTCAAAGTTATTCGTATAAAGTGAACCTGTTCCTAAACCTTGTGGCATAGGCGAATTTTTAGTGTACGCCCACTGGCTAATAGCATTAAGGCCCACATTGCTCTCTAACGCACTGGTCACCCACCATCCAATATTATTGTCTTCAGCAATGTCTAACCATTGCTGAGTGCCTTTATAACCACCTATTAAACTTGGTTTAAAGATCACATATTGCGGATTTATATTTTGTAATAACTCTTTTTTCTTTTTCACATCAGCAATACCAATCAACTCTTCATCCAGAGCTACAGGCACTGGAGTTTTAATGCATAATTCAGCCATTAATTCTGTCTGTCCTGGTTTAATTGGTTGTTCAATGCTATGTAATTGATATTCACTTAAACGTTTCAATTTTTCTAATGCTTCGGAAGGTGAAAATGCACCATTGGCATCTACCCGAAGTTCTATTTCATCCGATGAGAACTCAGATCGAATGTATTTAAGAAGATCTAATTCAGTTTGAAAATCGATAGCACCAATTTTCATCTTTATACACTTAAAACCACTTTCAATTTTTTCTACTATTTGAGAGCGCATGAATTCTTTCTCTCCCATCCATACCAATCCGTTTATAGAAATTTCAGCCTTACCAGAGGTAAAATTAGAAGGGTGTAATATAAACGGATCTTGTGCTTGTAAGGATCTAAAAGCCATTTCTACTCCAAACTGAATGGAGGGAAATTCACTCAACTCTTCCCAAAGAAAATCACTACCAAGATGGATATTTTCACAAACCCACTTTAATTTCTCCTCATAATTCGGTCGGTCATCTATACTAAGACTTCGCAAAATACCGCATTCTCCAATTCCAATATTTCCATGCTCTTTAAGTATCAGGAACCAGGTTTCTTTAGTATTAAGAACGCCCCGTGAAGTTCCACTGGGGCGCTTAAACTGTAGAATATATTTTTTATAGGTAGCTTGAAGCATCTTTATATTTCAGGAAATCTATTAAAGTTCTATGCTTTCTCCAATTTCTAATAACATGAGATCTTTTCCTTTTTCATAGAATTTGCGTTTTGCTTCTTCATGATCTATTTCTATATAACCAAAGGTATCGTAATGGCAACCCAAAATCTTATCACATTCTATAAAGTCGCTGGCTATAATAGCATCACCTACTCCCATTGTAAAATTATCGCCAATTGGCAAAACTGCCAGATCCAGCTTGGTTTGTAAAGGAATAAGTTTCATATCCATTGTAAGGGCAGTATCCCCGGCAATATAGATATTCTTGTGCTCACTTTCAATTACAAAACCTCCAGGCTGACCACCATAACTTCCGTCAGGAAAAGATGAAGTATGAATGGCATTCACATATTTTAAACTTCCAAATTCAAAATCCCAGCTTCCTCCATGATTCATAGGATGTACTTCTAAACCTTTAGCTTCATAATAGTTAGCAATCTCAAAATTACTTACTATTACCGCGCCGGTATTTTTCGCTATGGCTTCCGCATCTAAAATATGATCCTGGTGTGCATGTGTAAGCAAGATATAATCGGCTTTAAGATCATAAATATCTATTTTATCCTTAGAAAGATCGTTTCCGCTTATAAAAGGATCTACTATAATATTGATATCTCCAATTTTAATTCCTAGTGAATTTTGTCCGTAAAAAGTGATTTTCATAATCTGATATTTTAATGGAGTATAAAATTAAACATTGTGAAAATATTATAAGTTCAGGGGAGTATATAGTTTTGTTAAAACTAGCTTATATAAGCAAGCCTAATCCGAACAGAATAGAAATAAAAAAGGTTGTAAGTGCTAAGACTTTTAATTCAGGATCGAGTAATATAGGTTCCTTATTTTGGTCCACCCTTTTTAGATGAAGGAGCAAGGGAATAAATGCTAAAACATATATAAAATCATTAAAACTTTCTAAGGTGAGTACCGTATATATAAGTAAAAATAAAATGGCTCCAATTATAAGAGTATAGTGGTAATTCTTTGCTCGAACCGGGCCTAATTTTACAACGAATGTTATTTTCCCTGCCTTTTCATCAGGTATGCGATCCCTCATATTATTCAGGTTTAGAACACCTGCGCTTAGAAATCCTATAGCACATGCCGGAAGGATAACTACCCAATTCCAGTCAAGGGAATATAGGAAATAAGACCCGTACACTCCTACTAAACCAAAGAACAGGAAAACAAAGAGATCCCCCAACCCCCTATAACCATAGGCATTATTACCGACCGTATATTTAATTGCAGCTGTTATTGCTGCAATTCCCAGCAAAACATAGAGAATTGCATAACCAAAATTATTCTTTCCGAAGGAAGCATAGATAAGTAACAGTGCTAATATTAAAGTTGCAACTGCTGTTATTACAATACCTTGCTTCATTTCCTTATGGGAAATCAACCCACTTTGAATAGCTCGCATAGGGCCAATTCTATCCTCATTATCTGTGCCTTTAACACCATCTCCATAATCGTTTGCAAAGTTGGAAAGGATTTGTAAACCTAAAGTTGTGGCCATAGCTAAACTGAATATAACAATACTGAAATACCCATCTCTCACCGCTATGGTAGTGCCAACCACAATGCCGGAAATTGATAATGGTAAGGTTCTTAATCGGGCTGCACTTACCCAGGTTCTAAAATTCCCCATCTTTATTAATGCATTATTTTTACTACAAGTTCCTTCAGCAGGTCTCCCTGAGACACGTTAGCAGCCCCTACTCCTTTACCTTTAACATCAGCCTCTCTTAAAAGCCCTATTATCTGACTAACTTTTTTCATGGGATAATTTCTGGCAGCCACTACATAATCATTAACAAAATATGGGTTTATCTTCAAGTACTTAGCAACATTAGGCTTAGATTTATCAGCGAGACCATGATATTGCATTATTTGAGAAAAATAGGCAAAAAGCAACGAAACCGTTACTACCATAGGATTATCCTTAGGATTTTGGGAAAAGTAATTAATGATGTGATGCACCTTTAATTCGTCCCTCACCCCAATAGCTTTTCTAAGTTCAAAGTTATTGAAATCTTTACTTATCCCTATGTTCTCTTCTATTAGTTCGGGTGTAATATCGGTTCCTTTAGGAGAGATCAATTGTAATTTTTTCAATTCATTATCTATCTTACTCAAATCTATTCCTAAAAATTCAACCAACATTTGGGATGCTTTTGGTGAAATAGTGTAGCCTCGTGATTTCATGGATTTCTGAATCCAATCTGCTACCTGATTATCGTACAAGCGTTTGCTTTCAAACATCAACCCGGTTTTAGCAACTGCCTTGTAAAGTTTTTTACGTTTATCTATTTTCTTGTATTTATAACAAAAAACCACCACTGTAGTAGGCTGAGGATTTTCAGCATATTGTTCAAACTTATCAATACTTCTTACAAGGTCCTGAGCTTCTTTAACTATTATCAGCTGTCGTTCAGCCATCATTGGATACCGCTTAGCATTGCTTACAATATCATCAACACTGGTATCTCGCCCATATAATACCATTTGATTGAATCCTCTTTCCTCCTCTGGCATTAAGTTATCCTCAATATAGTCGGCAATCTTGTCGATATAATATGGTTCATCTCCCATTAAAAAATAAATGGGTTTAATCTGTCCATTTTTTATATCGGTAACTATTTTAATTGCTTCATCCATATATGTAACGGCAGTTGTTTGATATTCTTAATAAGTTAGGGCTGGTTTTGAATTAAAAGCTTACCAATAGCAGCCAATAAGTGATCTAAACTTGAAATATCCCCGGGTTATTCGTTAATTTGAACCTATGCAGAAACTGAATTTCCCCAATTACTCATTTCGGTTCAAAAATAGCGAAAATAAAATAGCTGTTTTTGATGAAATCAGGAAAAAGTTTGTCATTCTTACGCCAGAAGAATGGGTGCGTATACATACCGTCCAATTTTTAATGGACATAAAGCAGTTTCCTAAAAGTCTTATTAATGTTGAAAAACAGCTTATGGTAGGCAAAATGCTGAAACGTTATGATATTGTAGTATATACTTCTACAGGTAATATTCACGTAATAGTTGAATGCAAAGCGCCCAACATAAAAATAACTCAAACAACTTTTGATCAGATAGCTCGTTATAACAAAAGTCTAAATGCAAAATACCTTATGGTAACAAATGGCATCGATCATTATTTTTGCAAAATGGATTATGAAGAGGAAAAATATAGTTTCCTACCAGATCTCCCTTCCTACACTAATTAAGGAGCACAGAAAAGTAAAACGGCAGTAATAGCCTTACAGAATTATTGAAATTTAAATGAAAATAGCAGTAGTTATATTAAACTGGAATGGAGTGGAACTTCTTAAACAGTTCTTACCAACAGTTTTAGATTATTCGGCACATGCTAAGGTGTACGTAGCAGATAATGCTTCCACAGATACATCTGTAGAATATGTTACACACAATCATCCAGAAGTTGCCATAATTCAAAACAAAGTAAACGGAGGCTTCGCCAAAGGTTATAACGATGCACTTTCCCATTTAACCGAAGATATCCTAATATTATTGAATAGTGATGTACAGGTAACTCCTTATTGGCTGGAACCTATTAAGGAAATCTTTGAGAATGAAACAGATGTAGCAGCAGTACAACCTAAGATCCTGGATTTTAAAAACCCTGAATGTTTTGAATATGCCGGGGCAGCTGGTGGATTTATAGACAAATTTGGGTATCCATATTGTAGAGGGAGAATTTTTGATAGTATTGAAAAAGATGAGGGCCAATATGATGATGAAGTTGATATTTTTTGGGCTAGTGGAGCGTGTTTAGCTATAAGAAATACAGTATACAGAGAAGCAGGAGGATTAGATGAAGATTATTTTGCACATCAGGAAGAAATCGATCTTTGCTGGCGCATACATAATTTGGGATACCGAATAAAATACACCTATAAATCGGTAATTTATCATGTTGGAGGAGCAACGTTAAGTACTTATAACCCAAAAAAGACCTATTATAATTTTAGAAACAGTCTTTATAATCTCGTAAAAAATGTTCCCTCAAACCAAGTGCTCTTTGTGGTGATTTGCCGTATGATCTTGGATGGAATTGCCTCTCTTAAATTTTTGTTAAATATTGATTATGAACATTTTAAATCTGTATTTAAAGCGCACATAGATTTTTATAAAGAACTCCCAAAACTTCTTAAAAAGCGAAAAAAAATAGCGAATAAGGTGGATTATTTTTCAAAATTTTCCGTTGTTTGTACTCACTATTTAACAGGAGTAAAAAAATATTCCGAATTATAATTTTTTGAAGGTACTAACCATTCATTTGGCATTAATTTTGGTAGCTTTGGAAAATTCTAACAATTAACAATTAAAACAAATTATGAAGAAAATCATGCTTTTATCGGCCACAGCGGCACTTTTGCTTTCTTCTTGTGTTTCACAGAAGAAATACTCTGAATTAGAAACTTTACAAAAAGAGACTAAAGATCAATTAAATACTGCAACCGTTAAATTGAACTCTTGTTTAGACGAGAAAGAAAGATTTAACGAACAAATTAAGGTTTTAAACAACCAGAATGCAGCATTGCTTAACAACGTTGGAAACTTAGCTACTCTTTCTACAAAAGAAGCTGCTAACTTAGAGAAATCTTTAGAGAGCATTAAAGAGAAAGACATGAAGATCCAACGCATGCAAGATGCCATCACCAAAAAAGATTCTGTAACGCTTGCTTTAGTTACAAGTTTAAAAGGTGCATTAGGAAATCTTAATGATGAGGATATCCAAATCAACGTTGAGAAAGGTGTTGTTTATGTTTCTATCTCAGACAAATTATTATTTGACAGCGGACGTTATAACGTAAGTGCTCGTGCTAAACAAGTACTTGGTAAAGTTGCTACTGTTGTAAAGAACAAACCAGAGATCGAATTTATGGTAGAAGGTCATACTGATGATCAGGCTATTAAAACTGCGGTTCTTGAAGACAACTGGGATCTTAGCGTGAAACGTGCTACTTCAGTTGTAAGAGTTCTTCAAAATGAATTTGGTGTGCCACCAGAAAGAATGACTGCCGCTGGTAGAAGTTACTACATTCCGCTTGCAACCAATGCGACTGCTGAAGGACGTGCTCAAAACAGAAGAACGCGTATCGTTATCTTACCTAAATTAGATCAGTTCTACAACCTGATTGAAAGCGGTATGAAAGAAGCTAAATAATTTTAAGCTTATACATAATAGGAAAGCCTCGCAATAGCGAGGCTTTTTTTATTTCTGAACGCATTTAAAAATTGCTCAAAAGCTTTAACTATAGGAATTACATAATATCTATGGTTCCTTTGCCTTCTCTAATAACTTCGGGTATACCTGAAGTCATATCTATTACTGTTGATGGAATATTATCGCCATAACCGCCATCCACTACAATATCCACTAATTTATCCCACTTCTCGAGAATAAGTTCCGGATCGGTAGTATACTCGATCACCTCATCCTCATCTCTAATAGATGTAGACACCACGGGGTTTCCAAGCTCCCTTACTATGGCCTGACAAATACTATTATCAGGCACCCTGATTCCTACTGTTTTCTTTTTCTTAAAAACACTTGGTAAATTGTTACTTCCGGGAAGTATAAAAGTATAGGGTCCGGGTAAACAACGTTTTAATATTTTAAAAGTTTGATTATCAATTTGCTTTACATAATCGGAAAGATTGCTAAGATCTTCACAAATAAACGAGAAATTAGCTTTTTCCAACTTCACACCTTTTATCTGTGCAATTTTTTCCAAAGCAGAGGTATTGGTTATATCGCAGCCTAGTCCATAAACCGTATCGGTAGGATAAATTACCAAGCCCCCCCGTCTTAGTACATCAACAACTTTTTTTATATCTCTCGGATTAGGATTCTCTTCATAAATTCTAATTAAATCTGCCATATTTATAAAATTTAAAACCTCTGAAAATTTACAATATTTCAGAGGTTCTATCTACTTTTTATAATTAAATTAATGTTTGTTATGTTTACCACTCACTCTTTATGAGAGAACCTTCAGCTTAGCGAATCTCAATAAGAGTTTTTTTAATCCGCCATTCTCAAAATTTATTTCAGCTTTTTTATCCTGTCCCACACCCTCTATTTGAATCACTTCACCTTTCCCAAACCGAATATGCTCTACTTTATTCCCTACCATTAAAGCTACGGTGTCTTTTATTGAAGCAGTTTCTGAAGCGCCTGAAGCGGGTCGCAACTTCCTAAGTTTCCGAAGTTGCTCTTCACTTGGCTTATGCGCCGGTGGTGGTGTTCCTCGTGAAGGCTTTGTTTGCCTGTATTTACTTTTATCTACCTCTCCAAAAATATCTGCATCAATAAGGGGCTTATATTTATAATCGTCCTGCGGGATCATATAGTCCATATATTGAGTATCTATCTCTTCAATAAATCTACTCGGCTCTGCATCTACCAGTTTTCCCCAACGATATCTAGACTGAGTATACGTTAAATAAGCTTGTTTCTCGGCCCTGGTTAATGCCACATAAAATAACCTTCTTTCTTCCTCAAGCTCAGACCTGGTATTCATACTCATTCCCGAAGGAAATAGATCTTCTTCCATCCCAACAATGTATACGTAAGGAAATTCCAGCCCTTTCGCTAAATGTATGGTCATTAATGCCACTCTATCCTCATCTCCTGTATCTTTATCTGAATCGGTCGCTAAGGCCACATCTTCTAAGAACTCAGCTAAAGAACCGGTAGTATCGGCCAGTTCTTTCTGTCCTTCCACAAAATCCCGTATCCCGTTCATTAGCTCTTCGATATTCTCTATTCTGGCCACCCCTTCAGGAGTTGAATCTTTTTTAAGCTCTTGGATTAAACCTGTTTTTTTTGCTACGGTATCGGCTACGGTAAAAGCATCAGCATTCTCACTTAAAATGGTAAAACTTTTAATCATGTTCACGAAGTTCGTAAGCTTCGCCCTTGTTCCGCTATTTATCTTAAGGTCTAAATGATCTAAATGCTCAATCACCTCAAAAATAGACTTGCCATATTGATTTGCTGTAATAGTAAGCTTATCTATCGTGGTTTGCCCAATTCCCCTCGCCGGATAATTTATTACTCGCTTTAAAGCTTCTTCATCATTTTGATTGATAAGCAATCTTAAATAATAAAGCACATCTTTAATTTCTTTACGCTGATAGAACGATAAGCCTCCATAGATCCTGTAAGGAATATCTCTTTTTCTTAACGCATCTTCCATGGCCCTACTTTGGGCATTGGTTCTATAAAGAATAGCAAAATCTCCGTTAGATAGCTGCTGTTGCATTCTGTTCTCAAAAATGGAACTCGCTACATATCTTCCTTCATCCCCATCAGTAAGCAGCCTGTTTACAATAATCTTTGGTCCATCATCATTTGCCGTCCAAACCACTTTCTCTAGTTTGGTCTTGTTTTTATCGATTATTGAGTTGGCGGCATTTACAATATTTTTGGTAGATCGGTAATTTTGCTCCAAACGGTACATTTGCACATTGTCGTAATCCTTCTGGAAGTTCAGAATATTGTTAATATTCGCTCCTCTAAATGCATAAATACTCTGCGCATCGTCCCCTACCACGCATATATTCTGAAATTTATCAGAAAGCGCTTTTACAATTAAATACTGAGAGTGATTGGTATCCTGATACTCATCTACCAGAATGTATCGGAATCTATTCTGATATTTTTGAAGTACTTCCGGAAAACGATTCAACAATTCATTCGTCTTCAGCAATAAATCATCAAAATCCATTGCTCCGGCTTTAAAGCATCTATCAACATAATTTTTATAGATCTCTCCCAAACGCGGTTTCTTAGACATGGCATCAGCCTCCATCAATTCGGCATTCTGGAAATATGCCTTTACCGTAATAAGGCTGTTTTTATAAGATGAAATACGGGAATATACCTGTTTGTATTTGTATACATCTTTATCCAGTCCCATTTCTTTAATAATGGTAGAGATAAGTCGTTGCGAATCCTGAGTGTCGTAAATGGTAAAGTTTGACGGATAACCTAATTTATCGGCTTCCATTCTCAACATCTTTGCAAAGATGGAATGAAAAGTTCCCATCCATAAATTCTTGGCTTCACTGTTTCCAACAATTTGAGCAATACGTTTCTTCATTTCACGTGCTGCCTTATTGGTAAATGTGAGCGATAAGATATTGAAGGCATCTACCCCCAAACTCATCAGGTATGCAATTCTATAGGTAAGTACTCGTGTTTTACCGGATCCAGCTCCCGCAATCACAATCATTGCTCCGTCTTTTTGGAGTACCGGCGCCCTTTGCGCATCGTTTAATTCAGCTAAATATGATTCCAATTTCCCTCTTTCTTTTAAGGCGTGAATTTAACCAAAAACCATGTAAACTAAAACCCGATTCAGTCTTACTTTTAAACAAATCGGTTCCAGGTTATGTCATGCCTAATATTTTAAATATCTTTAGCTCAATAACAGCCTAGGTTATACTGTAAATGAACGTTACTATCATGAAAAACATCTTTTTTCTACTTTCTTTATTACTGTCTCAATTACTTTATTCTCAAAATACTACACAGGAAAGCCCCATCCAGGCATATGGCTCTTTTTATGAAGTTGAACAAACCGATTTTAAAACAGATACATCGCATCCACTAAAAGTGGTTTTTGAGGTTGGTCGAAGTTTTGACGACGCTTCAAAACCCAATCCTCTTATAGAAACCGCTGCCCGTTATATCAACATGCATTATAATGCCGGTGTAGCTTTAAAAAACCTTGAGGTAGCTTTAGTTATTCATGGAAGTGCTTCTAAGGATATTTTAAAAGATGAAAAATATGCTCAAAAAAATGATGGTATAAAAACAAATTCCAATACAGCCTTAATAACAGCTCTGGCTGAAAAAGGAGTTAAAATTATTCTTTGTGGTCAAACCGCAGCCTATCATAACATTACAAAAACTGAGACTTTACCGGAAGTTGAATTTGCACTTTCAGCAATGACAGCATTAGTGCAGTTACAAAATGATGGATACAGGCTAATTAGCTTCTAATTAAACTTAATTATGAAAAAACTATTTCTAGCTATTTTCAGCTTATTTTCTATAGCATTATGTGCTCAGGAAATAGATACCGATATCAACTCTGCTGCTGAAAAAATTGAAGATCAGGTGATAAAATGGAGAAGAGATTTCCATGAGCACCCCGAACTATCTAACAGAGAGTTTAAAACCGCTGAAAAAATTGCGGCTCATTTAAAAAGTTTAGGCTTAGAGGTACAAACGGAAGTTGCAAAAACAGGTGTCGTTGCAATTTTGAAAGGAAACCAAGCGGGAAAAGTAGTGGCACTTCGGGCAGACATTGATGCTCTTCCCGTTACCGAGCGAAATGATCTGCCTTTTAAATCGATGGTTACTTCAGAATTCCTAGGAACTAAAACCGGCGTAATGCATGCCTGTGGGCATGATACACATACTGCGATTTTAATGGGAGTCGCTGAAATTCTATCTCAGCATAAGGATAAGATAAAAGGAACGGTAAAATTCATTTTTCAACCTGCAGAGGAAGGTCCGCCTCCGGGAGAAGACGGTGGGGCATCACTAATGATTAAAGAAGGAGTGCTTACAAATCCTGAAGTAGATGCCATCTTTGGCTTACATATTAACTCAGGAACGCCTGTAGGAACAATTCGATACAAACCGGAAGGTACCATGGCAGCGGTAGAGCGTTTTGTAATTAATGTTGAAGGCAAACAAACTCACGGTTCTGCCCCTTGGAGTGGTGTAGATCCAATCCTTATTTCGGCTAAAATTATTGATGGCCTCCAAACCATTATTAGCCGTGAGGCGAAATTAGTAGATGCTGCTGCAGTTATTACAGTAGGTAAAATAACCAGTGGAGTACGCTTCAATATTATTCCTGAAACAGCTGAAATGATTGGTACAATTCGCACGCTAGATCCGGAGATGAAAGAAATGATACTTCGAAGAATGCGCGAAATGGTACCTGCTATAGCTTCAGCTTACGGTGGGAAAGCCACTGTAGAAATTCAGAATAACACTGCTATCACTTACAATGATCCTGAACTTACCCAACAAATGCTTCCAACCTTACAAGCTATAGCAGGGAAAGATCATGTAGAACTGGTAAAAGCCACTACCGGTGGAGAAGATTTCTCATTTTTTCAGGAAAAGATTCCTGGTTTCTATTTCTTTTTAGGCGGACAAGCATTAAATAGCAAAGAAGCTGCACCTCATCATACTCCCGATTTCTATATTGATGAAAGCGGACTGGTATTAGGAGTAAAAGTGATGTCTCAATTAGCACTAAATTATTTAAACCAATAAAATGGAGCAAGTGTTGAATATATTAAGCATGATCCCTTGGTGGGGATGGATCCTCATTCTTCTTCTTATAATAGCCATTCGAGATATTTTCTTCAATAAAAGGCATATTATAACCCATAATTTTCCAATTGTGGGACATATAAGATACGCCCTGGAAAGTATAGGACCCGAATTAAGACAATATATAGTTGCGAGTGATAGAGAAGAACTTCCTTTTAACCGCAATGAACGGGGTTGGATCTATGCTTCAGCAAAAAATCAAAATAATTATGAGGGCTTTGGAACCGATGAGGATATCTATAAAACCAATTATATCTTCATTAACAACTCCATGCTTGCCTATAAATTAGATAAATCACATTACAATTACGAAAACCCTTATTTTATTGCATGTGCAAAGGTAATGGGGCAATTCACCAATAGGAAAAGACCATTCCGTCCGGCATCTATTATCAATGTCTCTGCTATGAGTTTTGGATCGTTATCTGCAAAGGCCATAGAATCTTTGAATGTAGGTTGTAAACAAGCAAATGCTTATCATAATACCGGAGAAGGCGGATTATCACAATATCATAAAAAGGGAGCAGATGTGATCTTTCATTTTGGAACAGGATATTTTGGAGTGAGAGATGACGATGGGAATTTCTCGCTGAAAAAAATGGTAAAATTGGTAAAAGAAAATCCGCAGATTAGAGCTATTGAAGTAAAATTATCTCAAGGTGCCAAGCCCGGGAAAGGCGGGGTACTTCCAGCGTCAAAGATCACTAAAGAGATCGCCGCAATTAGACATGTTCCTTTAGGAAAAGATATTCTATCCCCACCAACACATTCGGCCTTCAGCGATATCCCGGAGTTGGTAGATTTTGTGGAGGAAATTGCAAATGCCACAGGCTTACCTGTTGGAATTAAATCGGCTGTAGGCCAGATAAAGCAATGGGAAGAATTGGCAACCATCATGAAAGATACCAACCGCGGGCCCGATTTTATTACCGTTGATGGTGGTGAAGGTGGCACAGGTGCCGCACCTCCAAGTTTCGCAGATCATGTTTCTCTACCTTTCATTAATGCCTTTACCGATGTATATAGAGTATTTGAAGATAAGGGAATAACCAACAGGATTGTTTTTATTGCCAGTGGAAAATTAGGTTTTCCTGCAAAGGCCGCGATGGCATTTGCCATGGGAGCAGATTGTATAAATGTGGCCCGGGAAGCTATGATAAGCATAGGATGTATTCAGGCACAATCTTGCCATAATAACACCTGTCCTACTGGAATAGCAACACAAAATAAATGGCTGCAAAGCGGAATAAACATTGAAGATAAAGCAGAAAGAGTAAACTATTATTTTACAAAATTCAAGAAAGAATTCTTAGAGATCACTCATGCATGCGGATATGAACACCCGGCTCAATTTGCAATGGATGATGTTGACATTAACCTTAGTGATAAAAATATCACAAAAACTTTAGCTTCCACTTTTGGATATATAAAAACCAAAGTACCTTTCACCTCTGTTGAAGACATCAAAAATTGCCCGCATTTAGGAGGAACCTATGGTGCCGAAAAGAAAGTTAAAACCAAAGAAGTAGAAACCGAAGATACTTCAGTTTCAAAACAATAATATATTATGAATGACTTAAATTTAGTGCAGCTTTTATTTTTTATTCTACCGGCCGTAATTACCGGAGGAGTAGCGTTCTATTTCTTTAAGACCTATACCGATAATGAAAATAAGAAGCGCCTGCATCAGCTAAGATTAGAGAATCAGAAAACTTCACTCCCACTTCGCTTACAGGCTTTTGAGCGAATGACCTTGTTCTTGGAGAGAATCTCCTTGGGAAAGTTATTGATTCGCATAAAGCCGGAAGACTTTTCAAAAGAAGAATACGAACAACTTTTAATACTTAATATCGAACAGGAATTTGAACATAATTTGGCGCAGCAAATCTATTTTTCAAATGAATGTTGGAATTTCATCAGAACTTCCAAAAATGCAACTATTGCAATAATTAGAAAGACAGCGGCTAAAAAAGAAATTGAAACCGCCTCTAACCTACGTGAGGTAATACTAACAAATTTAATGGAGCAAACAGCGCCTACCGAAGCCGCCTTAGATTATATTAAGAAAGAAGTGAAAAGCTTTATTTAATTATAAAAGAGTTTTAAATGAAAGGTTTTGCTCTCCCTTTTTTTGAAGTCCTCTATCCATAGCATAATCAAAACCTTGTTGCCACCAGGCAGTCATCGCTTTTTTGTTGAACACGAGTGAATTCTCTGTGAGTTGTACAGGAGTATAATAGGTATTGAGCTTAACATCTTTATTCATGGCGGCAAGTTTCCCTTCTACCACATCATGATACTCTACCTGATCTAATAAAAATCCAAAAAGGTTAATCATCAAGGAAAAAGGATTCTTACCCAGCACCTTATTATATTCCATATTTTCAGCTTCCAGAATAATTGCATCCACCTCGGTAGCTCCCCGCTTGATGGCTTCCCTAATAGGCACCACGCAGCCTAATCCACCATCGGCATACTCGTAGCCATTTTTGGTAGCAAGACTCATAAATGGGATATAATTACAACTTATCCAGATCCAATCGCAGAAATCTTCATATGAAAAATCTCTAATCGATTTATATTCTACCCTGTTTTTAGAAAGGTTTGAAACTGTTACCACTACATCCTTAGCATTAAGCTTTACAGAATTGAAATTCTCTTCTGTAAAATGACGCTTAATATGTTTCCTTAAATTCTTGCTTTCTCCAAAAGTCCGTTTCTTTTTCACGAACTGCCAGAACATATTGAAATAGTTAATGGTAACATATTCGCGGCCATCTTTCTTTTTTACCACAAAAGGATTCAGGCTGAATATTTTACGCTGGTTAACATTGGTATAAATATCATAGATCTTTTTGATATTACCATCTGCCAAATGAGGAATTAGCAGGCTCCCGGTAGAAGTACCCAAAAAAAGATCATACTTTTTCCCTTCTTCTTCCATTAAATATTGTGCCACTCCTCCGGCAAAAGCGCCTTTACTTCCTCCTCCTGATATTACCAGTGCTCGCATTAAGGTTCTATTTGATTAAGTTCTTCATTTTTATATTTTGCAAAGCTATAACCGCTTTCCCACCATTTTTCCATCTTCACCTTATCAAAAATAAGTGAATTGGTGGTTAATACCGTAGGGGTGTAATAGAAATTAATGATCACATCCTTGTTTGCCGCAGCAAATTTTCCAATTCTAATATTTTGAGTTTCTATTCTATCTAGCATGAAACTGAATAAATTAGTGATTAAAGAAAAAACATTTTTAGAAGGCATCCTGTTAAAATAGGTGACTTCCGTTTGTAGTATTATAGCATCAATTTCAGTAGCCCCTCTTTTAATAGCTTCTTCTATGGGTACCATAGAGCCTAAGCCACCATCAGCATATTCACATCCATTTTTAAGCACCAAACTCATAAAAGGCGTGTAATTACAAGAAATCCATATCCATTCACAAAAATCTTCGTAGTTATAGTCCTTGATAGATTTATACTCCACTTCATTCAAAGATAGATTAGAAACGGTTACCACAATATCTTTAGGTCCGGCTTTTAATTCTTCAAATTCTTCTTTGGTTATAGTTTCTTTGATAAGCCTTTTAAGATGTAGGCTTTCGCCAAAGGTTTTTTTTCCTCTTAAAAAATTACGTAGCACTTTTAAGTGGTTGATCGTGATTTGATCGTGACCATGTTTCCTCTTAATATCAAATGGTCTATTGCTAAAAATACTGTGCTGGTTAACCGAAGTATAAACCTCCTTTATCTTTTGGGTTTTATTAAGAGCTAGATGAGAGATCAACAAACTACCGGTGGAAGTACCAAGGTAGAGATCATATTCATTTCCCTGTGCCTCTTGTAAGTATTGTGCTACGCCACCTGCAAAAGCGCCTTTACTTCCCCCACCTGAAATTACCAATGCTCGCATTTATATGTTGAGCTTTTTGTTTAAATACTCACGGTTCAAACCGCTTAATTCTTCTTTTAAAGCTACATATTTTCTACGATATTCTTCGTTTTCGAGCAATCTATCTAATAATTTTCTACAAAAATCTCTATACCTGTAAGTGTGATGCGAGGTGCTTTGTGCTAGGTCCAATAAATTTTCATCGGTAAAGACGTCTAATTGGTAGAGGTATCCAAAGGCATTTTGCCTTACATAAAAAGGCATATAAGGTCGGGTGTATTCTGAAAGTTCTTTGAAATACACTGGTTTTTCATCGGGTTTATAGTTTGGGTCAACAAGCGCAAGGGATAGCCAAAGCATTCTAAAGCTCTTATCAGGAAAGCCTTGTATACTTTCAGTTTCATTCAACACTTCTTGAGTATCTTCGGGAAATTGTGTCCAAATCTTTTGTAATGCCGCCTCTTGCGTAATATATGAATCATCAAAAAGAAGTCCTTTAAAATCTTCTTTTAATTCTTTGGGAATTATTTGCATACTTACAGCTATAGCCTGTCTAACATACACATTACCACTTTCAAAAACTTTTTTATATAGAGAAATCGTTTCTGGCCCTGTGTTTCCAGAAATCTGATACACCGCTTCCTGACCTATATAATCGTTAACAGGAAAATTAAAAGCTTTCGATAAAGCTTCTTTTTTATTTGTAAATGGAATTTCTCTCAGCGCTGCCAATTCCATATAATCTTTTATAAACTGAGATTTCTTTAAGGAGTTCAAAGCCTGAATTCCTTGGAATGCCGATTGTTTCAACCAGTTATTTGCAAAATCAGTAAGATCCATTCCAGAGCTCTTTTCAATTTCCGAAATAAATTTAGCGGTAGAAACATTGGAATAGGCATATTTTCTAAGGTAATTTCTCACCCCTTCTTTAAAAGCCTTCTCTCCTACGCGTTCTTTTAATATATGCAATGCCCAGGCCCCTTTTTGATAATAAGTAAGAGAACTTGATTTTGCACGTAGTAAGGCTTCACCTTGCCCACTGTCGCTCATTTCCTTTAACTGCTCAGCCGACTGATAAAGTTTCCAGTAGTAATAATCATCTCCAAAAATCTCTCTCTCAGCCAGTAATGCGTAATAGGTGGCAAAACCTTCATGAAGCCAATGATGCTCGCCAGTTTTCTCGGTAACAAGATCCCCAAACCATTGATGTGCCAGCTCATGAGCATTTACATTCACGTAATTTTGATCTTTAAAAGAGATCGAATCTATCATCAAGGCGCTGGAGAAAATAGTCATTCCCGTATTCTCCATTCCACTATATAAAAAATCCTGAACAGGAATCTGTTTGTAATTCTGCCAAGGATAAGCATACCCTATCTCTTGCTCCAGAAAATCGAAGATCCTTTTTGAGTGTCTATATGTAGGTTCTACCAGCAGGGAATCTTTTGGCAGATAATATAATTCCAAGGGAATACCTGAGGTAGCTACCAATTCTTTTTTCTCGTAAATTCCTGCAGCAACTGCTACAAGATAACTACTCATGGGTTTATCCATTTTATAAACCCACTTGGTAATAGAATCGTTAATCGCTATTTTCTCTTCCAATTCTCCATTGGCAATAACATTAAAGCCCGATTTAAATTTAAGTCCGATCTCAAAAACGGCTTTTTCACGCATATCATCAAAACTCGGTAACCAATAAGAAGTGTATTTTCCTTGGCCCTGAGTAAAAACCTGAGAAGGTGCATTTATTTCCTTCTCCAAGTTCCAATTTATAAAATACATGGCTTGCCTGGGAGCTGCCGAATACTTTAGTTCTAAACTATATTTTTGCGCTGCTTTAAAATTACTCTTCAGCCAAAGTCGCTTCTTATCGTTTCTAAATCTTATGGATTTCCCGTTGATGCTCACGTTTTCAAACTCCATATCCTTGGCGTCTAAAAATATTGAATCGGTATCCTTTAAAATCTTAAATTCATAAGTAACAACTCCGGTAACTTTTTCATCTTTTGGAAGTATTGAAATATCCGTTTTCACTTTTTCAAAATCGACTTTATTGATCTGATCGAGTTTTGGATCTATCTGACTATAACTGCTTAAAGAATAAAACAGTGTAGAGAGTAGCAGAAAAAGGTACTTCATAAAGATGAGTTGTTAATGCTAGCAAATTACGAAATACCCGCTTTACTACATAGAAATATTAGACTTATAAGGTACTACTCGCACTTTTTCAGAAATTGTTTTCATTCTTTAAAAGAAATAATATCCCTAAAAGTAAAGTTTAAATTGGGATTTAATATCTTCGTTTTATGAATGCAAATCTTCTGCAAACTCCCATCGATTATTTAAAAGGTGTTGGCCCGAATAGAGCAGAACTTCTTCGGAAGGAAATGGGCATTCACACCTACCAGGATCTCATCAATTTCTTTCCTAATCGATATCTTGATAAAACTCGTTTTTATAAAGTTAAAGAACTTTTACCCAGCAATGCCGAAGTGCAAATTATAGGTAAAATAGTTGGCTTTAAGACGGTAGAACAAAAAAGAGGAAAGCGACTGGTAGCCGACTTTATTGATGATACCGGCCGTATGGAGCTGGTTTGGTTTAGAGGCCATAAGTGGATTAGGGAGAACTTAAAGGTCAATACACCTTATGTGATTTTTGGAAAGACCAATAACTACGGAGGCATCTTTAGCATGGCACATCCAGACATGGAGCTTCTGGAAGAGCATGAAAAAAGCTTACGAACGGCGATGCAGCCTATTTATCCTTCTTCTGAAAAACTGACAAATAAAGGTATTACCAATAGAGTTGTAAATAAGTTGATGCAGCAGCTCTTTATTGAAACCAGAGGTAGATTTTTTGATACGTTAAGTGAAGATATTAAAGGGAATCTTTCCCTAATTTCCAGAGCCGATGCTTTGTTCAATGTGCATTTTCCTAAAAGTCAGGAACTGTTAGCAAAAGCGCAATTCCGACTGAAATTTGAGGAATTATTTTATATCCAGATGCAGCTTCTCATCAAAAATATGATGCAGAAGCAGAAAATAAAAGGTTTTGTTTTTGACAAGATAGGACACTATTTTGATGATTTTTATAAGAACCACCTCCCTTTTGAACTTACAGGAGCACAAAAAAGAGTAATTAAAGAAATACGCAGCGACCTGGGCAGCGGAGCGCAACTTAACAGACTTCTACAAGGAGATGTAGGTTCTGGAAAAACCATCGTTGCCTTAATGTGTATGCTTATTGCTTTAGACAATGATTTTCAGGCTTGCCTTATGGCACCTACAGAAATTCTGGCTACACAGCATTTTCAGGGTCTAAAAGAACTTTGCGAAGGTCTCGACATCAATATTGCACTTCTTACCGGTTCAGTGAAAACTGCTCGCCGTCGCGTGATACACGAACAGCTGGAAGATGGAACACTGAATATCCTTATTGGAACCCACGCCCTTCTGGAAGATAAGGTGAAATTCCAGAATCTTGGTCTGGCCATTATAGACGAGCAACACAGGTTTGGAGTAGCACAGCGCGCTAAATTATGGCATAAGAATCATCTCCCCCCGCATATTCTGGTAATGACCGCCACTCCCATTCCTCGAACTCTGGCTATGAGTTTGTATGGAGATCTCGATGTTTCAGTGATAGATGAACTTCCACCGGGGAGACAACCTATAAAAACCGTACATCGGTATGACAGCAATCGGCTAAAAGTATTTCGTTTCATAAAAGATGAAATTCAAAAAGGAAGACAGATATATATCGTGTATCCGCTAATACAGGAATCTGAAAAAATGGATTATAAAGATCTGATGGATGGTTACGAAAGTATTGCGCGCGAATTCCCAATGCCAGATTACCAGATATCTATCGTTCACGGGCAGATGAAACCAGCCGATAAAGATTATGAAATGGAGCGCTTTGTAAAGGGAGAAACACAGATAATGGTTGCGACTACGGTAATTGAAGTAGGGGTAAATGTTCCCAATGCCAGTGTAATGATTATTGAAAGTGCCGAACGATTCGGTCTATCTCAACTTCACCAGCTAAGAGGAAGAGTTGGCCGAGGAGCAGAACAGAGTTATTGTATTTTAATGACCTCGCATAAACTATCGGAAGAAGGTAAGACTAGGTTACAAACCATGACCGCTACCAATGATGGCTTTGAGATCGCGGAGGTAGACTTAAAACTTCGCGGGCCCGGAGATCTTATGGGAACTCAACAAAGTGGGATATTGAATCTAAAGATAGCCGATATTGTAAAGGATAATCAGATCCTGAAGGTAGCGCGGGATTTTGCTAAAAGAGTACTTAGTGAAGATCCCGAGCTGAAAATGGAGAAGAATAAGATGATCAGGTATACCTATCAACAACTTGCCAAGCATAAAAATATTTGGAATTACATCAGTTAATTTTTCATCACAATCAATTCTTCGTCCACTGATTTCGATGTTTTTCAGCATTTATACAAAATACCGAAAAACGAATTTCAAATTATGTCAAAACCATCCGTAATGCTATCTTTGCAGCTTGTAAAAACGATTCGATGAAAATTTCATATAACTGGCTTAAGCAATTTATAAAACTCCCTAATAATCCTGAAGAAACAGGAGTACTCCTTACCGATCTTGGATTGGAAGTAGAAGGAATTCATAATTTTCAAAGTGTAAAGGGTGGCTTAAAAGGAATAGTAACCGGGCACGTACTTAGCTGTGTTCAACATCCTAATGCTGATAGACTTAAACTTTGTAAGATTGATGTTGGAAACGGAAAGGTTTTGCAAATTGTTTGTGGAGCACCTAATATTGCTGAAGGTCAGAAAGTGCCTGTAGCTACAATAGGTACTACCCTTTATGATGAAAAAGGAGAATCTTGGGAGATCAAAAAAGGAAAGATACGCGGGGAAGCCAGCCATGGGATGGTATGTTCGGAAAGCGAATTGGGACTTGGAAGCAGCCACGATGGTATTATGGTATTAAAAGATGATCTTGCTCCCGGAACTCCGGCAGCCGAGATCTTCAATATTGAAGACGACCAGGTATTTGAAATAGGCCTTACTCCTAATCGGGCCGATGCTATGAGCCACTGGGGAGTTGCTAGAGACCTAAAAGCAGGATACCAACAAGAAGACCTAAGTTTAGAACTTATTACTCCTTCGGTAAGCAGTTTTCATGTAGACAGCAGAAGCAATAGAATTCCAATTCATGTAGAAGATTCCAACCTTGCACCTAGATATTGTGGAGTGACCATGAATGGAATTAAAGTGGAAGAATCTCCAAAATGGCTTCAAAACAGATTGAAGGCTATTGGAATTAATCCTAAAAACAATATTGTAGATATCACAAACTATGTGATGCATGAATTAGGACAACCATTACACGCTTTTGATGCCGATAAAATAAACGGAAATGAAATTCATGTAAAGACCCTTCCGGCAGGAACGAAATTCACCACTTTAGATGAGGTAGAACGCGAATTGCACGAAGAAGATTTAATGATATGTGATACCGAAAAACCTTTATGTATTGCAGGGGTTTTTGGCGGAATTACTAGCGGAGTATCTCAAGGAACTACCAAATTATTTATAGAGAGTGCTTACTTCAATCCTGTAAGCATTAGAAAGACAGCAAAAAGACACGCTTTAAATACCGATGCTTCTTTTAGATTTGAAAGAGGGATCGACCCATCCATTACTGAGTATGCTTTAAAAAGAGCGGCTTTACTTATCAAGGAAATTGCAGGAGGAGAAATAACCAGTGATATAGATGACCTTTATTTCAAAAAAATTGAGGATTTCCAAGTGTTCTTAACCTTCGAGAAGGTAAACAAACTTATTGGGCAAAACCTTGAAGAAGAAACTATAAAATCTATACTTGCCTCTTTAGAGATACGTGTAAACAATGTCACTGAAAGCGGAATGGGACTGACCATTCCTTCTTACAGAGTTGATGTGCAGAGGGAAGCTGATGTAATTGAAGAGATCTTACGTGTGTACGGATACAATAATATTGAATTTGGCACTAAAATAAATGCTTCTGTTTCTAATTCTTCAAGATTTGAAGATTATAAACTGCAAAATCATATTGCCAATCAGCTGGTAGGTCAGGGTTTCTTTGAGACCATGGCAAATTCATTAACTACTCCGGTTTACACTAAACTAAGTGAGCAGTTAAATGAGGACTATAATGTTGAAATGCTTAACCCGTTAAGTCAGGATCTTTCAGTGATGAGACAATCCTTATTGTTCTCCGGATTGGAAGCAGTAAGTTATAACATCAATAGAAAGCAGGCAGATCTTAAATTATTTGAATTCGGAAAGACCTATCATAATTATTCCAGTGGCCGTGTAGAAGACAAGCACCTAAGCTTGTTCGTTACCGGAAATAGAAGTGCGGAAGCATGGAACAGTGCACAACACACGGGGAATTTCTTTTATATTAAGGGAATAATAGAACGTATTTTTGAACGACTTGGAATTAACAATCTGAAATCGGGAGATATAAAATCGGATGTATTTTCTGAAGGTATATCAATAAGCTCTGGGAAATCTAAGCTTGTAGAATTTGGAGTCGTGAAGAAATCTGTATTGAAACATTTTAGCATTCAACAAGAAGTTTTGTATGCCGATTTCAATTGGGATCTGGTTATTGAAACCGCCAAACTTCAAAAGACGAAGTTTACTCCAATTCCAAAATTTCCGGCCGTACGTAGAGATTTCGCTTTGCTTTTAGATGCTTCAATTAACTATCAACAAGTACAAGATATAGCGCTTCAAACAGATAAGAAACTGCTAAAAGCTGTGAATTTATTCGATGTGTATGAAGGTAAAAATCTACCAGAAGGTAAAAAGAGTTATGCGGTGAGTTTTAAATTCCAAGATGAAAATAACACCTTGACCGACAAGCAAATCGATAAAATAATGAGCAAGCTACAACACCGCTTTGAAAAGGAGTTGAATGCAGAATTGAGATAAGAGATTTCAATTTATAAAAATAAAAAGGTCATTTTCAACTAATTGAAAATGACCTTTTCTAATTTAAAGGGGGCAAAAAAAGAATTATTTAGTAGGTAGTAACACAGTATCTATAACATGTATCACCCCGTTCGACTGGTTTACATCACCAATAGTAACCGTTGCAACATTTCCTGCTGCATCCATTAATTTCAATTTTTTACCATCCATCATTGCTTTTAACTCAACACCTTGAACAGTTTTAAAAGTAGCAGTTCCCTTCGCATTTTTAATAGCTGCCATAATATCTGCAGCTTTAAAGTTACCAGCAACAACATGATAGGTTAGCACGGCTTGCAAGGTTTCCTTATTTTCAGGCTTCAATAAATTTTCAATAGTTCCTGCAGGTAACTCGTTAAAAGCTGCATTTACCGGTGCAAATACTGTAAAAGGTCCTTCACTTTGCAAAACCTCTACAAGATCGGCTGCTTTAACCGCGGCAACCAAAGTAGTGTGATCTTTAGAGTTCACCGCATTTTCAACGATATTCTTGCTTGGGTACATAGCAGCTCCACCAACCATTGTAGTAGCTTCTTTAGACATTGTTTGAGCTTGTACATTTCCACCCATTGTAAATGCTGCAAAAATTACAGTAAGTGATAAAAATTTCAAATTTTTCATAATAGTTTAATATTTAGTTCTGCTTAATAAACGGCTTAAAAGAAACCGCGGTTTTAAAAATTAGGTGATTTGGGAGTTATTTAACAGATAATAATGCGATGAAAAATGTCTATATAATAGAGAAATTTTAACAAAAATGCTGGTTGTTAGTTCACTATCAATTAATTAAATTAGTAAAAGATAAGACCATGAAGATGAAGCTAGCACGAACCCATATCCCCAAGAAAATAGTAAGAGCCCGAAATAAGCGCACTTCTGAAGAAGCTATTTTGAATGCTGTTCAGGAAATCCTTGCAGAAGATTTTATAAAAGATGAAATAATAGCGGCTACATTGGCTAATGGCCAACAAGATTTTCAGAATAATTTTAATGTAGATTTATTAGAAACCGGGAAGATCTTTCATCTTTCAGATATTGAAAAGATGTGCATAGAATACAGGTTGAGATTTTTGGACAGTAATTATTATAAAGCAGCACTACCCTATGAAGCAATCTCCAAAATCAAGGCGCTAGAAAAAGAGCATGATCTGGAAATTAAAAGATTTAAGATAATGGCCCCAGCGAAAGCCTTTAAATTGAAAAATGCAGACGATCCTCTTCTCTTCGCGCCTATGGGAAATAATTATCACTATCTGATACATTCCTGGGGACGAGACTTACATCCATTTAGAAAACTACTGATGTGGCCTTTTAGACAACTGGAAAATTTTATTTTCTTTTTGTTGATGATAAGTCTGCTTCTTACCAGCCTTGTACCGGAAGGCTTATTTAGTTACAAACAAACCACCTCAGAGTTTTTCATGATTCTCTTCTTCATGTTCAAATGGGTAGCAGGAATGTCAATTTTCTACGGTTTTAAAAAAGGAAAGAATTTTAGTGCCGATAGCTGGCAAAGCACATATTATAATGCTTAGAAAGTTAAACTCTTTAAAAAATACTCAAACTATTTCTAACTTCTATGTACCTTAATAGTGTTAAAACAGCTACCAATGACAAAAGAAAGTTATGAACGGGTTTACACGGGGCCGGAGACCAATGTGCAATACTTATTGGAACTATTCAAGAAAGCAGGATTTTCCTCCAGAGTTAGAAATGATTTTGACTCCGGACTTAGAGCCGGATTTGGTGGTGGTTTGCCGGGACAGGTTCAATTATTTGTGGAAAAGCCACATGTAGAAGAGGCAATTCAGTTAGCTAGAGTTACATTTCCTGAAGATTATAGCGATGCAGAATAACACGCCACGAAAGATAAATATATGGAATTTAGTACTGGGAATACTCTTTCTAGGCTACGGTTCTTACAAATTGTATATGGTAACAACAGGAGCTCCAGACAGCACGTTTGGAATACTATTAGCCGTAGCTTTTATTATTTTTGGTATTTACGACCTTTATAAATATTTCAAAGGATTATAAAAAAAGCCCCCTTACCTAATGATAAGGGGGCTTTTTTTGAATACTATAGTTATAGAATCTAACTTTGCATATCATTATTTTTTAGAGGGATACATGCTAGTTCTTAATTCCTTGATTTTAGGATCTTCCATATACTCATCGAATGTCATATATCTATCTATAACACCAGATGGGGTTAATTCAATTACTCGGTTAGCGACAGTTTCTGCAAACTCATGATCGTGAGTAGTGAACATTACAGTTCCTTTAAAATTCTTCAGTGAATTATTGAAAGCGGTAATAGATTCAAGATCCAAGTGGTTAGTAGGCTCATCTAACATAACAACATTGGCACGCATCATCATCATGCGACTTAACATACATCTTACCTTTTCTCCTCCAGATAAAACTTTTGAAGTTTTTAAAGCTTCTTCCCCACTAAAAATCATTTTTCCAAGAAATCCTCGAATGTATACTTCTTCGCGTTCCTCTTCTGTTTTAGCCCATTGTCTCAACCAATCAACCAAGGTAAGGTCGTTATTAAAGAACTCTGAATTGTCTAAAGGCAAATACGATTGTGAAGTTGTAATACCCCAAGAAAATTTACCGGCAACAGGTTTCTGCTTGTTATTGATGATTTCATAGAACGCTGTGGTAGCTCGTGAATCTCTAGAATAGACCACGACTTTATCACCCTTTTTAAGGTTGATATCTACCCCTTTAAACAGGGTTTCTCCTTCAATAGAAGCTTCCAGTCCTTCAACATTTAAGATCTGATCTCCAGCTTCACGCTCTCTTTCAAAAATAATTGCCGGATATCTTCTGCTTGAAGGTTTAATTCCTTCAATGTTTAATTTGTCGATCATCTTTTTACGAGAAGTCGCTTGCTTAGATTTTGCCACGTTCGCACTAAAGCGCATAATAAATTCCTGCAATTCCTTCTTCTTTTCCTCTGCTTTCTTATTTTGCTGAGAACGTTGTCTTGCTGCTAATTGAGAAGATTCGTACCAAAAAGTATAGTTCCCGCTAAAGTGATTGATCTTACCAAAATCGATGTCAGAAATATGCGTACACACGGCATCAAGGAAGTGACGGTCGTGAGAAACCACTATCACTGTATTGTCATAATTTGCCAAAAAGTTTTCCAACCATAAAATTGTTTCGTAATCCAGGTCGTTAGTTGGCTCATCCATAATTAGCACATCTGGACTCCCAAAAAGCGCCTGTGCCAATAACACCCTTACTTTCTGTTTACCATCCAGATCCTTCATTAAAGAATAATGTAGATCGGCACTTATCCCAAGATTTGATAACATAGCAGCTGCATCGCTGTCGGCATTCCAGCCATTCATTTCTTCAAATTCCACCTGTAACACCCCTACGCGCTCTCCATCGGCATCATTGAAATCTTCCTTAGCATATATCTCGTCCATCTCCTTCTTGATCTTGAATAAGGGTTGATTACCCATTATTACAGTTTCAAGAACCGTATGCTCGTCATATAAATTGTGATTTTGTTCCAAAACCGACATTCTTTTTCCCGGTTCCAGAAAAACCCGCCCACTTGTTGGCTCGGTTTTCCCCGAAAGAATGTTTAAAAAAGTAGATTTTCCGGCCCCGTTAGCACCTATAATTCCGTAACAATTCCCCTGTGTAAAGGAAGTGTTTACCTCGTCAAATAGAACTCGTTTACCAAACTGTACCGAAAGATTTGAAACTGATAACATATAAATTATTTTTCTTGTGTAAAATTTCTGCAAAAATAGCTAATATTGCCCGGTTGGTGAAACATTAACGTTTTAATTATTTGTTTTAACGCTCGATTAACATATAGCACAATTACCAACATATATATTTGTTCAAATCTCTGAATTCCAGAGAGGAAAACGTTATTTTGATTACCCTGAATGAAATACAAGATTATACTTCTATCGCTGTTTTTAGTCGGCCTTACTGCATGCAATGAGGAGAAAGATGATTCGGAGGATATTTACGTAAGTGGACAAATTGCAAACCCCAGCAGTAAGTATGTGATAATTTCCAAAGATGATATTGATCTGGATACGCTACTCCTTAACTCTTCCAACCAATTTCACGGGGTACTTAAGAATCCTGGAGCCGGACTGTTTGTTTTTAAGCATGCTCCGGAAAATCAAATTATGTATATGGAACCCGGGGATAGTATTCTGGTTTGGGTAAATACCTTAGCTTTTGATGAATCTATAAATTTTAGTGGAAAAGGTGCCGAGAAAAGTAATTTCCTAACCAATATGTATTTGCTTAATCAGCAAAATAATGATCTAATACTTTCCTACTACAAGTTAGAACCTTCCAAATTCGCAGCGAAAACCGATTCCATAAAAGCTTCAAGATTAGAAGAGTTAAAACAATTGGAAGAAAAAAACGATTTTAGCGATGACTTCTATGAGTTAGCACATTCTAGTATTAATTATGAATATTATGATCTTAGAGAACGTTACGCATTTTTAATTCGAAAGTATTCCAGAGAATATGTAGATAACATTCCTACAGATTTTCATGCCTACCGAAAGGATATTTCATTTAATGATCAAAAATTAGCCGATTATTATGTCTACTTAAACCTGATAGACGACTACCTTAGAAACAAAGCTTTAGACTATTGCGATAAAAACGATATTACCGATAAGAGTTGTTACAACCTTAATGATTACAACAACATTAAAAGAAGGATCATTTTAATAGATTCTTTAATTCAAAATAAAAATATACGTAACACCTTTTTAGATAGACTGGCTGCCCAGGGAATAATCTATTCTCAAAATAAAGAAGACATTCAGGCCATATTAAATTTATTGGAAGAGATTAAATACACCGGCAATCTGGAAGAGAGCATTCAGGATCTGGCAAGAATTCAAACAGAATATTTACCCGGAAACTCATTAGGCGATCGAAAATACCTGAATATGAAGGGAGAGACAGTACTGCTAAGGAATATTTCCAGAAAACCCATGATCTCCTATCGCTGGTCAACAGCATCACAGGCACATCACAAATGGCAGCACGAGATAATAGATGATCTCAGATTTAAATACCCTGAAATTGATTTTATAGGAATTAACCTTGATAAAAATCAGTTCGAAAATTGGACAACGGCTATTGAAAACTATTCTTACGACCCGAAGTTTGAATATAAAGCTACCCTACTTAGAGTGGATCAAAAATTACTTAAGAATTATTTGAATAAATTGATCTTCATGGATGCCTCAGGGAAGATCATAAAAGGAGACGTTAGACTTGACAGTCCGGACCTGGAAACTAAGATCTTAGAATTTCTGAGTCAGCAATAAACTTTAGACATATTATAATTAAAAAGGGGGCTGAAATAAATTCAGTCCCCTTTTTCTATAGTATCATTCAGGATTCTTTAGTTTCCTTTATTATAATCTTCTAAGAATTTAGCCAAACCACTATCTGTAAGCGGGTGTTTTAATAAGCTTTCGATAGATGACAGTGGTCCCGTCATTACATCGGCTCCTATTTTAGCACATTCCAAAATATGCATACTGTGTCTTACTGAAGCTGCAAGAATTTCAGTTTCAAAACCATAATTATCATAAATTAATCTAATATCAGCGATAAGGTTTAATCCATCTGTAGAGATATCATCCAGTCTTCCAATAAATGGAGAAACATATGTGGCACCGGCTTTAGCAGCTAGTAAGGCTTGTCCTGCAGAAAAAACTAATGTACAGTTAGTACGAATTCCTTTATCACTAAAATATTTAATAGCTTTGATACCTTCTTTTATCATTGGCACCTTCACTACAATTTGATCATGAAGTTTTGCAAGCTCTTCTCCTTCTTTAATAATTCCATCAAAATCTGTAGCAATTACTTCGGCGCTTACATCACCATCTACAATCTCACAGATTTTTTTGTAGTGATTAATAATGTTTTCCCTTCCAGTAATTCCTTCTTTAGCCATTAAAGACGGATTGGTAGTTACCCCGTCTAAAACTCCAAGATCTTGAGCCTCCTTAATTTGATCTAGGTTTGCAGTATCAATAAAAAATTTCATAATGTTGTTGTGTTTATTCTTTTGTTGGTTGTTTTTAATAAGACTTGCACAAAATTACAATTTATAATGTTTAAGCAACATTTTCTCGTAAACTTTATCTGGTAAAATACGCTTTAGGGCAATAGAGAACTTTTGGAGTGGCTCTCCCACTTTATAATGGCCTCTAGGTTCTTTGGTTTGGATAATCTTGTAAATTGCCTTGGCCATCTCCTGCGGGTCTTTCCCTCCCGATACATGCACATTCATAAGATCTAATGTATTCTTATAAGCTCTTTTATAAGGAGAATCTTCCAAAACCGGAGCATGATATCTTCCAGCAGCTATGTTGGTAGCAAAGTCTCCTGGCGCCACATTGGTCATTTTAATATTGAAGTCTTTTAACTCCATTCTAAAAGCTTCAGTAGTCAATTCTAAAGCACCCTTAGTAGCCGAATAAATACCGCGATATGGCAACCCCATATACCCTGCGATACTGGTAACATTTATTATTAATCCGCCACCCTGCTTACGCATAGTTGGCAATACCGCCTTTGTAACATTTAAAGGACCGAAGTAATTGGTATCAAACGCTTTTTTGATCTCCTCATCGGGAGTTTCTTCAATAGGGCCGGTAATTCCAACTCCAGCGTTATTGATAAGAATATCGATCTTACCTTCCTTTTTTACAATTTCCTGAATAGCAGAAACAATTGTTTCTTTCTTGGTAACATCAAGCGCTACAAGTGGAAATGAGTTTGTTGAATTATTTTGAGGGTTTCTACTTGTTCCATATACCTTAAAATTTCTCTGCAAAAGAAATTCTCCGATAGATTTTCCGATTCCTGAGGAACCGCCGGTAATTAGAACAACTTGTGGGGAAGCATCTGTTTTCATAGATCACAAAGATGCGATAAAATTTAAATATCAGATACAAAAAATGGCAAGCTACCCACATCACACCGCTACGACCGCTTACCCTTGCTGCGTTCCCGCCCTGGGGGAGTCAGCAGGAGCTGGTTGTGTGGGACTTGCCGGTGCAAATATACAATCTTTGATACATTTAGCAAGTATTTTTTGGCTTGAATTAATTAAATTAGCCTCTATTAAAACTCGCATTTTTCATGAAAAAACTTAACTTCCTATTACTCATTATTTTAAATACGCTTCTTATTTCCTGCGGAAGTAATTCAGATAAAAAAACAAGCGATTTTTCTTTAAAAATTTCTAATTCTAAGGACTCTTTTCAGCTTGGAGATACCATAAAACTCAATATAGAGAATGCAAAAGATCGAAAGATAGACGCTATAAAATTCAAAATAGATGAAATCACTTCTGAAGTAAAAAACGGAGAAACCCAAACTGAATTCATTCTACAAGATCAAAAATTAGGAAATCAAGTTATTGAAGCCTTAGTTTATTCAGAAGAAAAAGTAGATACGCTTCTTATTCCTGTAAAGATACATAATGATGTAGCGCCAGAATTTTACACCTATAAGATTGTGAACACCTACCCTCACGATATAAATGCCTACACCCAAGGTCTGGAATTCTTAAATGATACTTTATATGAAAGCACGGGTCAATATGGAAACTCATCCTTGAGAAAAACAGACTTTAAGACCGGTGAAGTACTTCAAAAAGTAGACTTAACAAAAGATTATTTTGGAGAAGGACTTTCCATTTTAAACAACAAGATCTATCAGCTTACCTGGCAGGAAGGTGAAGGTTTAATATATAACCTTGATAAGCTTGAAAAAACGGGTAGTTTTAAATTCAATCAGAGTAAAGAAGGTTGGGGTTTATGTAACAATGGCAAGCAATTTTACAAAAGTGATGGCACCGAGAAGATCTGGATCTTAAATGCCACAACACTTGCCGAGGAAAATTACATTCAGCCAACTACCAATAAATCGATCTCTACTCAATTAAATGAGCTGGAATGGGTGGAAGGAAAGATCTATGCCAATACCTATCAAAAAGACGGTGTAGCTATCATAAACCCAACAAATGGCGCTATTGAAGGGTTGATTGATTTTAGAGGATTAAGAGAGCAAGTGACCCAACACCCAAAACTGGATGTTTTAAATGGAATTGCATACAATCCTACTACCAAAAAATTATATGTTACAGGAAAGAATTGGGATAAACTATTTGAAATAGAAATAGTTAAAAAATGAGTTTTACTCCCGAAATATTCGAACAAAGTATCAAGGTAAGCAAAGAGGATCTTGATGAAAATGAGCATGTAAATAATGTGAGATATGTGCAATGGATACAGGATATCGCTAAAGCACATTGGGAAACTCGTGCTGATGCAGTTATACAGGAGAATTATTTTTGGGTGGTAATTCGGCACGAAATAGACTATAAGCAACAAGCTTTTTTAGATGATGAACTACTCATACAAACCTTTGTTGCGGAACATACTCATGTAACTTCCCAGCGTATGGTGAATATATTAAATAAAAAAACCAGAAAAGTTTTGATACAGGCAAAATCTACCTGGTGCTTGATGGATTCAAAAACCAAAAAACCCGTAAAGATCTCGGAAGAACTGTTACGGGTTTTCTATAAATAAGAATTCACTTTTTCTTCTACAATGTTTTAGCGACTGCTTCTACAGCTTTTATAGTATTATCAAGATCGTGATAAGTTAAAGCTTCAGTAATAAACCAAGTTTCAAAAGCACTTGGTGCTATGTAGATTCCGTTGTCCAACATTCCGTGGAAGAACTTTTTAAAGGTATCATTATTAGCATTGGCTGCACTTGTAAAATCTGTTACCGGTTCTTCAGAAAAATGAACAGAGATCATAGATCCTAATCTGTTAATAGTATGAGGAATATTATTAGCAACCAACACTTTTTCCATACCTTGATGTAAATAAGCCGTTTTCTCCTCGATACTTTTGAAGATCTCTCTTTGCTCATCAAGTTCGGTAAGCATTGCCAATCCCGCAGCCATTGCCAGAGGATTACCGCTTAGCGTTCCTGCCTGATAAACCGGACCAATTGGGGCCAAATAATTCATGATTTCCTTTCTTGCAGCAAAAGCGCCAACAGGAAGTCCCCCTCCAATAACTTTACCAAAAGTAACTATATCAGCAGCTATGCCCATACGCTCCTGTACGCCTCCGGGAGCAAGCCTGAAGCCCGTCATCACCTCATCAAAAACCAACAAGATGTCATTTTGATCACACAAGCTTCTAAGTCCGCCTAAAAATCCTTCGGCGGGAGGAATACATCCCATATTTCCGGCGACAGGTTCTAAAATAATACAGGCAATCTCGCCTTTGTTTGCTTCAATGAGGGCAGCTACATTCTCTAAATTATTATAATCTGCAAGTAAAGTATCCTTTGCGGTACCCTTTGTCACTCCGGGACTATTAGGACTTCCAAAAGTAACTGCACCACTCCCCGCCTGTATAAGAAAGGAATCGCTATGCCCGTGATAACAACCTGCAAATTTGATGATCTTTTCTTTTCCTGTAAATCCTCTCGCCAGTCTAACAGCGCTCATACAAGCTTCTGTCCCAGAATTCACGAATCTGATCTTGTCGATATTCGGCACCATTTTCACTGCTAATTCTGCGATCTTGGTCTCTATTTCTGTTGGCGTACCAAATGAAGTTCCTTTTTTTGCTTTCTCTACCACAGCATCAACCACTGGCTTATGAGCATGCCCTAGTATCATTGGCCCCCAGGAATTGATATAATCTATAAACTTATTACCATCGGCATCATATAAATAAGCGCCTTCGGCCTTTTCGATAAAGATAGGATCTCCTCCCACCGCATTAAATGCTCTTACAGGAGAATTTACTCCTCCCGGTATTACTTTTTTTGCAGCTGTAAACAGCTCGCTACTTCTCTTATAATTCATATAAATATATACTTCTTTATTGTGCAGGAGTTACTACCAGTTCCTGACCAATACTAATGGTATTTCCCTGAATATTATTGTAACGTTGCAACATTTCTACTGTAGTATTAAATCGTTTAGAAATAGAGTACAGCGTATCCCCTTTTTGAACGGTATACGTGTTACCTCCATCTCTGGCAGCAATTGTTCTACTACTTCTATTACTTTTTCTTTTTCCCAGAGTTTCTTCATCAAACTTATAAAGACTATATCGCTCTATGAGATCTATTAGTTTATCTGGGTATTTTCTATCTGTAGCATAACCCGCTGCTCTTAAGCCTTTAGCCCATCCCTCATAATCATCAGTATCCAAATCAAAAAGGCCTGCGTATCGCCTGCGCTCACTCAAGAAAAGAGAATGATCACGATAAGAATATTTAGCATTGTTATACTTTCTAAAACATTCTTGAGATCTGTCATCATCATGATATACTTTATCTCCTTCCCAATCGTGACATTTAATTCCGAAGTGATTATTAGCATTACGGGATAAGGTGCCTCTTCCCGCTCCAGATTCAAGAATTCCCTGAGCCAAGGTAATACTTGCCGGAATCTTATATAAACGCATTTCCTCTTTTGCTATTTCTGCAAAATCAGCAATATATTCTTCTACAATATCGGCATAAGACCCGGAAGGGGTGGATTTCTTAACTGTATTATTAACTTTAGCTGGAACATCATTCCTGCTAGAAATGCTGCGTTCAGTTTTCGCCTTCTTTCTGGAAGCGATCTTTTTTTTACTTCCGCAAGAGGCAGTAAAGATTACTGTAATAACAAGAATAATTAGATGCTTATAATTCATTCCAAAAATCGATTAAAGGCTGGTTCCTTTTAGTTAATTGAGCATTCATTCCGGGAATACCCTGAAGCCCTCCGGTATGGATGGCTAAAATACGAGAATTTTGAGGAAATGCAGATTTTTCGATCATATCAAAAAGACCATAAAACATTTTTCCCGTATAAATAGGATCCAACGGGATTTGATAGGTTTTATAAAAAGTGTTGATGAATTGTATAAGCTCTTCAGAAACCTTGCCATAGCCACCAAAATGATACTTTGAAATGAGTTCCCAATTAGAACTTGAAGTATTCATAGCAATTTCATCTTTTAAAAAATCACCTTTTAAGGCTGAAAAACCAAGTATTTTTTGAGTTTCAGAAGTACTATTGATTATTCCAGAAATTGTTCCTCCCGTTCCTACCGAAACGCCAACAAAATCAAACTCTTTATCTTCTTCAGATAAAATTTCCTCACAGCCTTTTATAGCCAACAAATTGGTGCCTCCTTCCGGGATGAGATAAAATTCACCAAATTCCTTTTTTAGTTTTTCAATAAGTTCGGGACTTGTTTTCTCTTTATAAGAAGTTCTTGAAATAAATTTCAATTTCATACCACAGGAAACTGCAAAGCGTAAAGTGGCATTCTCTTTCAAGGTCTTTTCAAGATTAACTGCAAGCTCCTCCCCTCTTATTAATCCAATTGTTTCAAAGTTATAAGCTTTTCCTGCAGCTGCCAGAGCCGCAATGTGGTTAGAGAATGCCCCTCCGAATGTGAGTAAAGTTTTTGCGTCAACCTCTTGCGCTTTCTTTAAATTATATTTCAGCTTTCTGAACTTGTTCCCGGAAACCTCAGGATGTAAAAGATCTTCACGCTTAATATATAATTGAATTCCAGATTCCTCAAATTTCTTCACCAAGTAATTAGGAGAATATTGAAGACTGAAATCGATCGCTTTGCTCATGCTGCAAATATTCAAAAATTAGCAGGAGAAAGCGAAATACATACTTGCTTATTTATTTTAAAATCTTATGAATGTATTTATAAAAATTCCATGACCTTCGATTTTTACAATATTCCAAATTGCCCTCATTTGCATAAGCCTCCCTTTCAAAAGAAATATTTCTATATGCTAAAAATCGATGTTTGTATTGATATAACCTGTAGAAGTACTCCAACCCATACCAGATGTAGAAACCCACAATTAATAATTCCTGTTGTTGTTTTAAATGAATACGTTCATGATTAAGGAAAACAGGATCATTTTTAAGAGAAGGATGTTTTAAAACTATAAAAGGCCAGAGGCTTACTCCATTATAACCTTTTGCAAGTAAATATTTGTTCACCAATACAATCATTGGTTGAAGATAAGAATTGTATTTTTGCTATATGAGCACTTTTAATAAAAAGATCCCTTTGGAAGATGGTGATTATTACCTAACCCCTGAAGGATACAAATGTTTCACAGAGCAATACCATCTAAAGCGAGGCTATTGTTGTGAGAGCGGTTGCCGCCACTGCCCTTACGGTTATAACAAGAAAACAAATACTATATAATTTCAGATTACTGAAAGCTTTCATTAATCTTCTATAAAACACATAATACCTCTATGGATTTTAAAGAACAGATCTCACAAGGGATTCCTGATAAACTCCCAGCTGTTAAAACCTACGACCTATCAATCAATCACGCTCCCAGGCGAAAAGAAATTCTAAATTCTGAAGAAAAAAAGCTAGCACTACGAAATGCGCTTCGTTATTTTAAAGCGAAACATCATGCATCTTTGCTTCCTGAATTTAAAGAAGAATTAGATAAGTTTGGCAGGATCTATATGCATAGATTTCGACCTGATTATAAAATGTATGCCAGACCCGTAGAAGAATATCCGGGGAAATGTACCCAAGCAAAAGCTATTATGCTCATGATTCAGAATAATCTGGATCCAGCAGTAGCACAACATCCACATGAGCTAATTACCTATGGCGGGAATGGAGCGGTATTTCAGAACTGGGCACAATACCTCTTGGTGATGCAATATCTTTCTATGATGGAAGAAGACCAAACATTGGTAATATATAGTGGTCATCCTATGGGGTTATTTCCTTCCAATACCAATGCACCCCGTGTGGTCGTGACCAACGGAATGATGATTCCTAATTATTCTAAACCAGATGATTGGGAGAAATACAATGCTTTAGGAGTTACCCAATATGGACAAATGACGGCAGGTAGCTATATGTACATCGGTCCGCAAGGAATTGTGCACGGAACCACTATTACTGTCCTAAATGCAGGGAGAAAAATAGCGTCCAATAAAGAAAGTTTGGAAGGAAAACTCTTTGTAACCTCCGGACTTGGAGGCATGAGTGGTGCGCAACCCAAAGCCGGAAATATCGCCGGATGTATTACAGTATGTGCTGAAGTCAATTTGAAAGCAGTTCAAACCAGACATTCTCAAGGCTGGGTAGATGAAGTAGTAAGTGATCTAGAGAAACTGGCAGAACGAGTTACACAAGCCAAAGAATCCAAAGAAACCGTTTCTATAGCCTTTCATGGGAATATTGTAGAGGTTTGGGAATATTTTGACAGAAAGAATATTTACATAGACTTAGGAAGCGATCAAACATCTTTACACAACCCCTGGGCAGGAGGTTATTATCCTGTAGGACTTAGTTTTGAAGAAGCCAATGTAATGATGGCTAAAGAGCCAGAAAAATTTAAGGACAAAGTTCAGGAAAGTTTACGCCGACAAACAGATGCTATAAATAAACATACGCTAAAAGGAACCTATTTCTTTGATTATGGCAATGCCTTTCTTTTAGAAGCCTCGCGGGCAGGAGCTAAAATTCACTTAAACAATAAACAGGAGTTTGTATCGGCAAATAGCTTAGACCAAGAGCAAGATAAAAACGCGTGTTTTGCCTACCCTTCTTATGTACAAGATATTATGGGCCCTATGTGTTTTGACTTTGGTTTTGGCCCTTTTAGATGGGTGTGTGCATCCGGAAAAGAAGAAGATCTCAAGAAAACCGATGCCATTGCCACAAAAGTACTGGAAGAACTGAAAGCTGAAGCTCCCGAAGAAATCCAATCTCAACTTCAAGATAATATACAATGGATAAAGAGTGCCATGGAGAATAAACTGGTGGTAGGATCTAAAGCAAGAATATTATATGCCGATGCTATCGGAAGAATAGAAATTGCAAAAGCCTTTAATGATGCCATTGCTAAAGGTGAACTAGGCACGGTTGTTTTAGGTCGTGACCATCATGATGTATCCGGAACCGATTCCCCTTTTAGAGAGACCTCCAATATTTATGATGGTAGTCAATTCACTGCAGATATGGCTATTCAAAATGTGATTGGAGATAGCTTTAGAGGAGCCACCTGGGTAAGCATTCACAACGGTGGTGGAGTTGGCTGGGGAGAGGTTATAAATGGGGGATTTGGTATGGTTCTTGATGGTTCTAAGGGGTCGGAAACTCGCTTAAAATCAATGTTATACTGGGATGTGAACAATGGTTTAGCAAGACGTTCCTGGGCTCGAAATAAAGAAGCTATTTTCTCTGTTGAGCGCGCTATGGAACAAGAGCCTAAACTAAAGATCACTCTACCAAATTTAGTTGAAGATTCGCTGTTTTTAGACCTATAGACCACAAACCTTAAAACTTTAATTCTATGAAATTTCTAAAAATTACCAGTGCGCTGATTTTATTTCTTGCTGTTATGACCTCTTGCAGCACGGTGAGAGTAGCTTCCGATTACGATCAGCAAGCAGATTTCACGAAATACAGTTCTTTTGCTTTCTTCAAACCCGGAATAGATAAAGCAGAAATATCCGACCTTGATAAAAAAAGAATTTTACGAGCTATAGAGAATGAGATGCTAGCCAAAGGCTTCACAAAATCAGAAGACCCGGATCTTTTAGTAAGCATTTTCACCAAGACCAATGAAAATATCAATATCTATCAGAATAACCGATTTGGATATGGATATGGTTGGGGATGGTATCCTTGGTATTGGGGTGCGGGTGCTAATACTATAAGCACTACCAGTGAAGGTACTTTATACATAGATCTTATTGATGCAGAGGGAAAAGAACTTGTATGGCAAGGTATGGGAACAGCAGCCCTTGCAAAAGAAGTGAACCGCAAACAGGAGCGTATCAACGAGATAGTTAAAAAGATCTTAGAGAAATACCCCCCCGGCGCAGAAAAGAAATAATTAAAAGAGCACCTTCCCCACAAGGTGCTTTTTTTTAAATCTAATTAGTAAAATAAACTAGCACAACACATTAAAACCCTTTCTTCAGTTTTCCACATTTCGATTGCTATTTTGTATCTTTATAAACCTGTTAATACCGCTACACTATGTTGGAAAAAATAGAATCGAATGAAATTTTGGATAGGCTTCCGGCCCATTTAAAACAATTTATAAAACCGCAAGATTATTCAGAGTACACAGCCATCAATCAGGCAGTATGGCGCTATGTTATGCGCAAGAATGTAGATTACCTAAGCAAGGTTGCACATAGCTCTTACTTAGAGGGTTTAAAGCAAACAGGTATATCTATAGAAAGTATTCCAAACATGTATGGAATGAATAGGATTCTGAAGGAGATTGGCTGGGCTGCAGTTGCTGTAGATGGTTTTATCCCTCCTGCAGCTTTCATGGAATTTCAAGCTTATAACGTACTTGTAATTGCAAGTGATATCCGTCAGTTAGAACATATTGAATATACACCTGCGCCTGATATTATTCATGAAGGGGCAGGTCATGCTCCTATTATTGCTAATCCCGAATATGCCGAATATTTACGAAGATTTGGAGAAATTGGCTGTAAAGCAATTTCCAGCGCCAAAGATTATGAAATGTATGAAGCAATTAGACACCTATCTATCATAAAAGAGGCTGAAAACACCCCTGAAGAAGAAATTAAAAAAGCAGAAGAAAAGGTAGCGTATCTTCAAAATAATATGGGAGCCCCTAGTGAAATGGCACAAATAAGAAATTTACACTGGTGGACCGTAGAGTATGGTCTTATAGGAACTCTTGAAGACCCTAAAATATATGGTGCAGGTTTGCTTTCATCAATTGGTGAGAGCGCTTGGTGCATGACCGATAGCGTTAAAAAGATCTCGTATTCTATAGAGGCTGCGAAGCAGGAATTTGACATTACAAAACCCCAGCCGCAATTATATGTAACCCCAGATTTTGCTTACCTAAGTCAGGTTTTGGAAGAATTCGCAAATACTATGGCGCTTAGAAAGGGCGGGCTCGAAGGAATTCAAAAGCTAATTAATTCTAAAAGCCTTGGTACCATAGAGCTTAGTACCGGAATACAAATTTCAGGACATTTCACCAAGGTGATAGAACACAATAATAAAGCGGCATATTTTCAAACTACTGGAAAAACAGCGCTTTCATATAGAGAGAAAGAACTAGTAGGACACGGGACACATAACCATCCAAATGGATTTGGCTCTGCCTTAGGAAAATTAAAAGGAATCAATCTGGCTATTGAAGATATGAGTCCGCGTGATTTAAGAGCTTATGATATTTATGAAGGTGAAAATATTCGTTTTGAATTTGAGGGTGGTGTCGTTGTTCAAGGAGAAATAATAACAGGCACAAGAAATCTTCAAGGAAAGATCATATTAATAAGCTTAAAAAATTGCACAGTAACCTATAACGATGAAATACTATTCCAACCAGAATGGGGTAATTATGATCTTGCTGTAGGAAAAAATATTATCTCTGCATTTGCAGGACCGGCCGATCCACTATCTTTCGATCTAATAACTCACACTCCCTCTAGTACCACCATTAAGAGCAAGAAGACGCCGGAGCGCTTAGAACTGGAAACTTTATATAAATCGGTTAGAAATAGCCGAGAGGGTAAGGACACCAAATTTTCTTTACAAGCAGCTTTTGATCTTGTTAAGAAATATCATTCTAAAGACTGGCTTTTATCTATAGAGATCTATGAATTAGTTAAAGATACAGACGAAAATTTAACTAAGGAAGTAAAAGCTCATTTAGAAGAATTAAAATTGCGCCGACCAGATGTAGCTCATTTAATAGATGGAGGCTTACAACTTTTAGAACATCCCGTTGTTGAAAACCATTAAATTCTTTTTTTAAGCAACACGGTTCTATGCTTTCAAAAATTCAAAATTTAAGAAAGGAACTTCATCAATATCCGGAGCTTTCCGGAGAGGAAATGAATACTGCAAAGCGAATAAAAGATTTCATCATAAAAAATCATAACACCCAAATTATTGAAAATCTTGGGGGAAATGGTGTTGCCGCAGTTTATAACTTTTCCAATAATGGTTTAACCATTATAATTAGGTGCGAGTTGGATGCTTTGCCTATTCAAGAAGAAAACATTTTTAAGCACAGGTCTAAGATTTCGGGAGTATCACATAAATGTGGTCATGACGGCCATATGGCTATAGTTGCCGGGTTGATATTCTGGGTTAAAAAGCAAAACTTTCAAACAGGAAGACTTATCCTTCTATTTCAGCCTGCTGAAGAAAATGGTAAAGGCGCACAGGCTGTGCTCAACGATGAAAAATTTAAAACATTCAAGCCAGACTATATCTTTGCCCTTCACAATATTCCCGGGGAACCTTTACATTCAATTATAACAACACCCAATAATTTTTCTGCCACTGTTCAAAGTTTGATCATTTCTTTAAATGGAAAAGAATGCCACGCTTCAGAACCTGAAAAGGGAATTAATCCTGCTTTAGGAATAGCAGAACTCGTAAAGCAAATTACATCGCTAAATGTAATGAATACCGATGATCCCAATTTTTCCGTTCTAACACCAGTTCATATAAATATGGGGCAGAAATTTTATGGCATTTCTCCCGGAACAGGGGAACTACATTATACTTTGAGAACCTGGAGCGTTCCTGTCATGAATAAATTGTATGATGAACTTTCTAGAATCGTTGGGAAAATATGTAAAGATTTTTATTTAGAATATAAATTTGAAACGCTCGAATATTTTCCAACCACGATAAATTCCCCTTTCTGCAATAAACTTATCACAGAGGCTGCAAAAGTGAATAATTTTACTCTTCTTGAAAAACCGACTTCGTTTAGATTTGGAGAAGATTTTGGTTGGTTTTCCCAAAAATACAAATCGGCTATGTTTGGAATTGGCGCAGGAATAAATTCACCGGCGCTGCATCATTCCAACTATGATTTTCCCGAAGATATTATCGATACAGGAATGAAAATGTTTGAAACAATAATTAGCAAATTACTTAAATAGCAAAGTCGATCTTCAGTAACTTAATTTAATCCATTAATTTAAACAACATTCTCCCAAAAATCCTTTCAAATTATCTTAACTTTCCATGTATATAGCAAAGTAGAACATGGATGCTAACAATCAAAATAAAGGATCCTTTACCTCTAATCTTAAAGACCATAATTCTCTAAGAGAAATAAAAATGTGGTTCGATTCTTATAACGATCTTTTTTCTGATTTTGATCCTAATCCGTATTCCAATCGAGTACTCTCTGATGATTTCCTTTTCCAATTAAAAAAGGTTACCAAAACATCTACAAAAGAATCTATTAGATTAAATTTTCTCTTTCCTGATAAGCTACGAAATAACAATGATGAACAAAATATTGCTGAGCGCCTCCAAACTTTTTTTAATCTGAATAAGAACCTTTTAATACAACAACGCAAAAGAAGTATCAACAAAGGGATTAGGCTGTCTTCAATAGGCATTATTTTAATGATAATTGCCGGGTACATTTCCTTCCTTAATCCTAATAGCTTCTATATTCATTTAATTCTTATACTATTTGAACCGGCAGGATGGTTTTTGCTATGGATGGGACTGGAAAGAGTACTTAATTCTTCCGGAAAGACTAAAAAAGAACTTAGTTTTTATTCAAAAATGGCTGATACAACCATTGAATTTAGCAGTTACTAATTTTAAAAAAAAATGAATTTAAATCTATTCCATTGAAAACAGATCGATTAAATATAGAACTATATACAAAAAATGATGAACTCGAAGCATTGCAAATGTTCAGGGAGAAAGATATTTTTAAATACATACCACATCTAAACAATAAGAAAGATAAAGAGTATTTGGACTTTTTAAGCTTAAAAGAAAAGCAAATTTCTGATGGTTCAGGTTTTTACTGGACCTTAAGAAGCAAGTTTAATAATGACTTTATTGGCGCAGTGAACCTCACTCCAATTATGGATACCGGTGAAATGCAAATTGGATGGGTTATAAAAAGTGAATTTCGTAAAAAAGGATTTGCTTTGGAGGCTGCACAGCAAATAATGAATTTCGCTGTAAACAGTACCGATTACCATCCCATTTACGCTTTATTCAACAAACAAAACATAGCTTCCAAAAAGATTCTTGAGAAGTTAAACTTTACACTCTTTGAAGTATTGTCATCTAAAGAAGAAACAGTTATTAAGTACGTTTATAAAAGTTAATTACAACTTAATAGCTTCCATAGCTGAGTTGCTCTCAATAGTATTCCCATTATACTCTAAAGTCCAGCCCATAGAATTAGTGAGGATATAGATTTTCTGAAGTTCACTTACCAACCTGTTTTGAGCGTTTGATTTTAATGAGGACTTTTCAATTTTCTCTTTAAGTGAAGCCTGAATACGTTTCTGAATTTTATTATAATCTTCGGCCTCGAATTGATTTAAATAATCCTGAGTAACATCATAATATTGAATATTAGGATTAATTGAAATCTCTTCCTTAGGAATGTAAGTAATACGAACAGTTTTTTTCTTAGCATCTACCTCTGTTTTCAGCTTACTAAGGTCGTAAGCTACACTAACCTTCGCATTTACCACTATCAAGGCCTTTTTTCGGGCTGAAAAAATATCTAAATAAAACCGTTTAGAGTCTTTGTATGAAAAAACCTGTGCAAAAGTGCCTTCTATAACCACTAATTTACCAACATTTTTGAGCTGCTTTTCAATAAGCTGGGTGCTTTCTTCTAACTGGTCACGCTCACTTTCCCGAGATTGATAATAGGTATAACCAAAAAACAGCAGCAGAAGTACTGCTATTAAAAGTAAGGCTCTTTTCATCGTAAAGTTTTGAACTAAGGTACAAAGGCGAAGAGGAAGTGAGAGTTAGGAAAATCTTAAAAATGTAAATGGACGGCCCCACCCGTCCATTTACTTAAATTCTAAAATCTACCCCAACAAATTTTAGAAATTTGTAATTGACTTAAAATAATAAACGATTAAACCCTTAATATCTCAGTTTCAATTCCATTATAAATGTACAAAAAATATGTTTTCAACATATGAATTTTGAACATTAATTTATTCTTACCAGAATGTTAATCAATTATTTAAGATGCAATAACCAAAATAAAATTAACGTTTTCACGTATGATTTACCAATTAAAAAACTATTCTAATACGAATCCTATATTATAGAAAATATAAGATTTTTAGTTAAAATTGAATATGAGAGTATTCGTTTTGGAGTTTTTCAATTTTTATTTGAAGATCATCTAAAAATTTTTGATGAGCTGTAGAAGTTTCATTGAAAGCTTTGTGTGAGAGTCCACGTTGAATGGTTTCAACTTTTTTAAGAGTATTGGTGGCCGTTTGAGAAAACCAGATTTCAATAAATTTCTCCCATATGTAATTAATGGCAACAACATTGGGATGAAGCAAATCTTCTGCATAAAATCTATAATCCCGTAAATCGTCCATCATTATTTCATAAGATGGGAAATAATGTAGGTGCTTTACATTTCCTTCGGTATTTACCACTTGGTGAATAGCTGCAATGAGATGTGCTTTACTTAACTGGTTTTCCACTATCCCATCTTTGAGATGTCTTACGGGAGAGACTGTAAAAATAACAGTTATTTCAGGATTTAGTTTCTGCACTGCTTCTAGTAACAAATTTAAAGAAGTGATGATTTGATCTATTTTCAACAGCTTCTTGTTAAAATGTTTTTGCGGAAACTTATGGCAATTCGCAACAGATTCGTTATTCTCAATAAGCTCATAATACCAGGCTGTTCCTAAAGTAATTATAAGATGAGAAGCAGTTTTCAAATATTTTAAAGCGTTTCCCAAATTGGCATTTAAACACTCTAATAATTGGTTCTTATCTGAATTGCTCAGCTCGGAATGTGCGTCAAAACAGTGCCATCGCTCGTTATGAAAAAAGATATCATCTTCAGTATACCTTTCTTCATTAACAGCCTTCAGAATAAACTTTGAAATAGCCAAAGGATGATACAGAATACCGAAGGGATTTCTACGATTTCGCAACTTATAATAATCCAGTTTCTCCCCTATATTCTCCACAAAGCAAGAACCCAAAAGCAAGATATCTGACTGATATCCTATTTTTGGGCTTTTTTCCTGTAATGGTATTTGAGTTCTAAATTCCATCTTTTAAACCTGATTAAAATTTCCTGCTAAAATCTGGAGAAGTTACCTATTCTATTATTGAATATATTGTTTTGCATTTTCCAGGGCTTCTTCAATTCCGCCAGGATTCTTTCCACCAGCTGTGGCATAAAAAGCCTGTCCGCCTCCTCCACCTTGAATATATTTTCCAAGTTCTCTTACTACTTTTCCGGCATTAAGGTCTTTATTAGCAACAAGTTCTTTAGAAATATAACAAGATAAAATCGCTTTCCCTTCCTGCTCTGTAGCAAATAATAAGAATAGATTATCAGCCGTTTCCCCAAGTTGAAAAGATAGATCCTTTAAACCCCCAGCATCAAGATCTACTTTCTTTGCTAGAAATTGAATCCCGTTAATGCTCGTGATCTCAGCCTTTAATTCTTCCTTTAGATTCTTAGCCTTATCTTTCAATAAAATTTCCAATTGCTTCTTTAGACCAGCATTCTCATCTTGCAAGTTTTGAATAGATCTAACCGGATCTTTAGCGTTTTTCAATTCAGCTTTAACAGCATCCAGAGTAGTAATTTGGTCATCAAAAAATGCCTTTACAGCATCTCCGGTAATCGCTTCTATACGGCGTATTCCGGCGGCTACAGCTCCTTCAGAGACAATTTTAAAATACCATATCTCTCCTGTGTTTTTTACATGTGTTCCACCGCAAAGTTCCTTAGAGTCTCCAAATTGAATAGCGCGTACCTTATCTCCGTATTTTTCTCCAAATAATGCCATTACTCCCTGGTCTAATGCATCCTGAAATGCCAAACTACGTTGCTCATTTATAGCAATTTGATCTCCAATCTTAGTATTAACAAATGCTTCAACTTGATTTAACTCTTCGGATGTAAGCTTGCTGAAATGGGAAAAATCAAATCTTAAGTACTCACTATTTACCATAGACCCCTTTTGTTCTACATGAGTGCCCAAGATACTTCTTAGGGCCTGATGTAATAAATGGGTAGCCGAATGATTGGCTTGTGTTTGTTTGCGTTTATCCGCATTTACTACAGCCTTGAAAGCTACCGACAGGTCCTGCGGCAAAGTTTTAGAAAAGTGTATGATAAGGTTATTTTCCTTTTTGGTATTAAGGATTTTGATCTTTTCACCACTTTCAGAAATTAGCACCCCTTTATCTCCTACCTGTCCACCACCTTCAGGGTAAAATGGGGTTTTATCTAATACCAACTGGTACATTTCACCTTCTTTCTTACCTTCAACTTTTCTGTATCTGGTAATTTTAACGGCGGCTTCTAAATGATCGTAACCTATAAAGTTCTCAGCTTCTTCCTCCCCAATTACTTGCCAGTCTCCGGCAGTAATTACGGAAGCTGCTCTGGATCTGTCTTTTTGTTGTTGAAGTTCGGCATTGAATTCTTTTTCATTCAAATCTAAACCGCGCTCCCGTAAAATAAGAGCGGTAAGATCTATAGGAAACCCAAATGTATCATACAACTCAAAAGCCTTTTGGCCTGAAATGGTATTGCCCTGAGCTTTTTCAATAATATTTTCAAGTAGAACAAGTCCTTGATCTAAAGTACGTAAGAATGACTGTTCTTCTTCTTTGATAACATTTTCGCAAAGGTTTTGCTGAGCTTTTAGCTCCGGGAAAGCTTCTCCCATTTGCTGACTAAGAGTTGCAACAAGTTTATAAATAAACGGTTCTTTTGTATCTAAAAATGTAAAACCGTATCTAATAGCTCTCCTTAAGATCCTTCTAATAACATAACCTGCACCCGTATTCGAAGGCAATTGCCCATCGGCAATACTAAAGGCAACGGCTCTAACATGATCGGCAATTACACGAATGGCAATATCAGTCTTTTCAGAAACACCATATTTTGAATTGGTAACTTTTTCAATTTGGCTGATAAGCGGTGTAAATACATCGGTATCGTAATTAGATTTTTTATCCTGTAACACCATACAAAGACGCTCAAAGCCCATTCCTGTATCTACATGCTGCGCTGGAAGTTTTTCTAAAGAACCATCGGCTTTACGGTTGTATTCCATAAATACGAGATTCCATATTTCTACTACCTGAGGATGATCGGCATTTACCAGATCTCTACCCGAAATTTTTGCTTTTTCTTCTTCCGTACGTAAATCCACATGAATTTCAGAACTTGGTCCGCACGGACCTTGATCCCCCATTTCCCAGAAGTTATCTTTCTTATTTCCGAAGATGATCTTATTTTCAGGAACAATCTTTTTCCAAAGATCATAAGCTTCCTGATCCATTCCCAACTTATCGCTATCGGTACTTCCTTCAAAAACCGAAACGTAAAGAATATCTTTATCTATCTTAAAAACCTCTGTTAGAAGTTCCCATGCCCAGTGAATAGCTTCAGTTTTAAAATAATCTCCAAAGCTCCAATTCCCTAACATCTCGAACATGGTATGATGGTAGGTATCCATTCCCACTTCTTCCAAATCGTTATGTTTTCCGCTTACTCGCAAACATTTTTGAGTATCTGTAGCTCGGGAAAATTTTGGCACGGTATTTCCAAGAAAATATTCCTTAAATTGGTTCATTCCAGCATTGGTAAACATCAAGGTTGGATCGTCCTTTATCACCATAGGTGCAGACGGAACAATAGTATGTGATTTTGATTTGAAAAATTCTAGGAATTGTGAACGGATCTCTTGAGATTTCATATAGCCAAAAAAGGTCTAAAAATTATTAAATTATGTGGGTGAGAAAACAATTTTTATATTTGTTCGTTTCTCAGTACCAGTTGCAAGATTTTTGCAGCATTATACCCGCAAAAATAGCATATTTTTAATTTATGTCGAAGGTTAAATATTATTACGATAGTGACACGCTTTCTTATAAAAAGATAGAGCGTAAAAAAGGTAGAAAATTAGGTATTGCTTTTGTAAGTGTACTTGGTGCTTTTCTTGCCGGATTCATCCTGTTATTGATCTATTTGAACCTGCCGCAAATAGAGACTCCCAAGGAAATGGCCCTAAAAAGGGAACTTCAGAACATGCAGTTGCAGTATGCTATTCTCAACAAAAAAATGGATCAAATCCAGAATGTACTTGCCAATGTAGAAGATAGAGATAATAACATATATAGATTATACTTTGAATCAAACCCTATTCCCGAAGAACAAAGAAAAGCGGGTTTTGGAGGTATAAACCGCTATAAGAATCTTGAAGGTTATGATAACTCTAAATTGATTGTTGAGACCAACAAAAGAATGGATATTTTGAGTAAGCAAATTGTTGTACAATCCAGATCACTAGACGAGATAACCGATCTAGCAAAAGAAAAGGAAAGTTTATTGGCAGCAATACCAGCTATTCAACCTGTAAAAAACGAAAATTTGAAGAGAATCGCCTCTGGTTACGGGTGGAGGAGTGACCCTTTTACCAAGGTGAAAAAATTCCATTATGGAATGGATTTCACAGCACCTAGAGGTACTCCTGTATATGCAACGGGAGATGGCCGTGTTGAAAGAGCTGATAACCGTTCTACAGGATATGGTAATCATATTAGAATAGATCACGGCTATGGCTATACAAGTTTATTTGGCCATTTATACAAATACAATGTTCGTGTAGGCCAGAAAGTAAAAAGAGGAGATGTTATTGGGTTTGTGGGAAGCACCGGAAGATCGGAAGCACCACATTTACATTACGAAATTTTTAAGGATGGGGAGCGCATTAACCCTATCAATTTCTACTATGGAAATCTTTCTCCTGAGGAATTTGATCTTGTCTTAACCAAAGCACAACAAGAAAACCAATCATTAGATTAATGCATATCAACCTACCCGAGAAACGATATTATGCAATAGGCGAAGTAGCTGAAGCATTTGGGGTTAACACCTCCCTGATCCGGTTTTGGGAAAAGGAATTCGACGTTTTGCAACCTAAAAAAAATGCAAAAGGAAATAGATTGTTCACCCCTCAGGATATCAAGAATTTGGAACTAATCTTCCATCTTGTAAAAGAACGCGGTTTCACCCTTGAAGGAGCAAAAATCCATTTAAAAGAGGAAAAGAAGAAAACTCTCACTAACTTTGAAATAATTCGAAAACTGCAAAGTGTAAAAGCAGAACTAACTAACATTAAAAACCAACTATAATATGAAAAAGTGGCTCATTCCGTTAATTGTAATTGTTGTATTAGGTGTTATTGCCTATTCCAGTTTGAAAGGATTCAATAATAAAGCGGTCGTTAAACAAGAAGATGCAAAACTCTCATGGTCTAACGTCGAAAGTTCCTACCAGAGAAGGAATGATCTAATTGGAAACTTAGTTAAAACTGTGCAAGGAGCTGCAGATTTTGAAAGAGGAACTCTAACAGATGTTATTGAAGCAAGAGCGAAAGCAACCCAGGTAACTGTAGATCCGGCAAATATCACTCCGGAGCAAATGGCGCAATTTCAACAAGCACAAAGCGGAGTTTCCGGAGCCTTATCCAGATTATTGGTAAGTGTAGAAAGATATCCTGATTTAAAGGCTAATCAAAACTTCCTTCAGTTACAATCTCAATTAGAAGGAACTGAGAATAGGATTAATGTTGCCAGAGATCGTTATAACGAGTCGGTTACAGATTATAATAAATACATAAGGATATTTCCTAATACTATTTTTGCAGGTTGGTTTGGATTCGATCCAATGGTGAGATATGAAGCAGATGCAGGATCGGAAAATGCTCCTGATGTAGATTTTGATTTTTAAAAAACAATTATGAGTAAAGTGGAAGATTTTCTTACCGCAAAGGAAGAAGAACAAGTTGTAGATGCTATAAGAATTGCTGAAAAAGAAACTTCAGGAGAAATTAGAGTACATATAGAAAATTCACATGGATCTACAGATATCTTTGAACGTTCTATGGAAGTTTTCCACCTGTTGAAAATGGACAATACGCAACAAAAGAACGGAGTTCTTATCTATGTTGCCGTCGCCGATAGAGACTTTGTTATCTATGGGGACAAAGGTATAAACGATGTAGTTCCTTCCGATTTTTGGGAAAGCACCAAAGATGCAATTGTTGCCCAATTCAAAAATGGCAATTTTAAACAGGGATTAATAGATGGGATTCTTCGAGCCGGAACTGAACTACGAAAACATTTTCCATGGAGCGAGGACGATGTAGATGAACTTTCCAATAATATATCAAAAGGATAAATGCTAAAATTAAGACCACGTTTTTCAATTACATTAATTTTCATCTTAGCCTTCTGTCTAACAGGTTATGCACAACGGGATATTCCCGAAAAACCCAGTTTAGCTACCAGTGTATATGATGAAGCCGATATACTTTCGTCTTCTGAAGAACAAATGTTAGAAAGAAAACTGATTAATTACGCCGATACTACTTCCACTCAAATAGTAATAGCCACCATAGAATCCTTAAATGGAGAATATATTGGCTTATATGCTCCAAAATGGGCACACGAATGGGGTATTGGTCAAGCCAAAGAAGATAATGGTCTACTAATCCTCATTTCTAAATCGGATAGAAAAATATGGATCACTACCGGTTATGGTTTAGAAGAATACTTGACCGATGCTACTACCAAAGATATTATTGAAAATATTATTCTACCGGAATTCAGAAATAATGATTATTACGCCGGCTTGGATAAGGGTACTTCAGCCATTTTTGAAGTATTAAATGGAACCTTTAGCGGCTCCAGACCGAAATCTAACGGGTCGGGAGGAATTCCTATTCAGCTTATTATCTTGGGAATCATATTTATAATATTCATGATCTCCCTGAGTAAGAAAAATAGGCATGGCAACAATGGTGGTCGTGGTAAAGGCAGCACTCCTTCTCTCTTAGATGTAATTATTTTGAGTAGCTTAGGTCGTGGAGGCTTTGGCGGTGGCGGAAGCTCTGGCGGTGGCTTCGGTGGCGGAGGCGGATTTGGCGGCGGCTTCGGTGGCGGTGGCTTTGGCGGTGGAGGTGCCGGAGGAAGTTGGTAACACCTCTTTTTATTTCCATTGCTAAAATGAAAAAATCAAAAAGATCCCATCAATATTAAACTTGATGGGATCTTTTTTTATTCTAAAAATTGAGTAAACTACTTACTCTCTTATCTATTTTTATTTCTTTCTGAAATATACCGAAATTGGAACTCCTGTAAAGTCAAATTCCTCTCTAAGTTTATTTTCTAAATACCGCTTATAAGGCTCCCTAACATATTGCGGAAGGTTACAGAAAAATGCGAATTGAGGTTGCGGTGTTGGCAACTGCATACAAAACTTGATTTTCACATACTTCCCTTTCCAGGCAGGTGGAGGATAGCTCTCAATAATTGGCAGCATAACATCATTCAGTTCGCTTGTTTTGATCTTCTTGCTTCGGTTCTTAAAAACCTCAACAGCAGTTTCAATAGCCTTAAAAATACGTTGCTTATTAAGCACAGAAATAAATACCATTGGCACATCTGTAAACGGCTCTATTTCTCTTCTTATTTTTTGTTCATACTCTTTTAGAGTGTTGGTCTCTTTATCTACGAGATCCCATTTGTTCACAAGAATAACTATCCCTTTTCTGTTACGTTGCGCCAGCCAGAAGATATTTTGAACCTGCCCATCGAACCCACGAGTAGCATCTAAAACAATTAGACACACATCACAATTCTCAATAGCACGTACCGATCTCATTACTGAATAAAATTCAAGATCTTCTTTTACCTTAGATTTTCTTCTAATCCCCGCAGTATCTACAAGGTTAAATTCAAATCCAAATCGGTTATATTTAGTATCTATAGAATCACGAGTGGTCCCGGCTACATCTGTAACTATATATCTATCTTCTCCAATTAATGCATTGATAAAAGAAGATTTTCCTGCGTTTGGACGTCCTACTACTGCAAAACGAGGCAATTCAGTTTCTTCTTCATATTCTACTTCAGGAAGAATTTCAACCAGCTTATCTAATAACTCTCCTGTTCCACTACCGTTGGTACTGGCAATTGGAAAATAATTACCTAAACCAAGATTATAGAATTCTACAGCATTTTCCAAACGCTTAGAATTATCAACTTTATTCACAACTAAGAGAACGGGTTTCTTTTGTTTACGCAGTAAATTAGCTACATCCTCATCCATCCCTGTAATACCAGCTTCCACATCTACCATGAAAATGATAGCATCTGCTTCATCAATTGCCAATTCTACCTGCTTATCGATCTCAGATTCGAACACATCATCGCTTCCCAGAACATACCCACCGGTATCAATAAGAGAAAAATTCTTCCCATTCCATTCCGATTTTCCGTAGTGTCTGTCACGAGTTACCCCACTAACTGAATCAACAATTGCCTCCCGGCGTTGGATTAGTCTATTAAAAAAAGTGGATTTCCCTACATTTGGCCTTCCCACGATGGCTACAATATTGCCCATATTAACTTCAATCTTTTATTAAGTTGCAAAATTAGTGCTTTTTACATTAATAACAGTATGAAAGTCTACTTCTCCTTAAAGGCTTAATTATAGAGGCTTAACCCTTAATATTCAATTATCAAATAGCAACATCAACCTTAAACCCATAAGGTCTTCATCAACTAAATCGCAATCTTGTTTTTAAATTTGTTGTTTTAGTTGATTTATACAGTTGGTCAATGCTCTAAAATTATGATAAGCGGCTTTCCATATATGCCCTTTTAAAGCTGTTTTAATTTCCGGTTGTTTATCTAATCCCCATTCATACCATCCACCATTAACATCATCCATAAAATAGGTTTTAGTGTACACCCAAAGCTTATCAAAATAAGATCTGTATCTTATACTGTCTTGAGGAAAATAATGATCCATAATTAACAAACTGTTCAAGCCTTCTGCCTGCGCCCACCAGTTCTTCTCATCATTAACAATACTTATTTCCTCTTCTCCACTGAAGTAATATCCACCATCATAAAATCCACCTAATTTAGTATCCCATCCTGTTTTTAAAGCATGATCTACCATTTTCTTACCTACATGCAGTGTTGTGGTATCGTTTTCCCAGCCAAGTGCATGAGACGCCTCTAACATTAAATACGCAGTTTCTACATCGTGCCCAAAAGAAACATGATCTAAGTAATATTGTCCTTTAATTTTTTCCTTTGAGGAATCTTTAAAGGAAACGGGAGTCCAGTCTCTTTCAAAGAATAAAGTCATATATCCTTTATCGGTTACAATGGTATCTCTAATAATAAGTAATAGTTCTTCCAAACGCTGAGCTAGTAATTCGTCCGGCCATACTTCATATAAAGTTGTAAATGCTTCCAATAAATGAATAGAGCTATTTTGATCTTTATAACCTACTTCTGAAGCAGATGAAAATTCTGGGCTTCTAACTATTGGAGTCCCATCTAGTTCCAAAGATTGGAAATAGCCTTTATACTCTGGATCATGACTGTGTTCTTCCAGCCAGTAAAACGTTTTTTTGGCGAGATCAAGAGCTTCTTCATTTCCCGATGCTGCAGCATAAGCTGCTAAACCATAAATAGCAAATGAATTACCGTAAGCTGTTTTTTCTTCTCCTTTTTTATGAATAGGTGCTCCTTGTTTAGTGACCAAATTATAAAATCCGCCATTCTCTTTGTCCCACATTACATCTCTAAGAAACACAAATCCGTGATTGGCATACTGTAAATAAAGTTTTGCTTTTTCCGGATATAATTGTGCTGCCTTTGCATTAGCCCAAATATGCCTTGCCTGAGTTACAATCATTTTATCATGTCGCTCTCCTACTTTAAAATTATAGGTGATATCACTATAATAACCACCATCTTCATTATCTAAAGCTAAAGGATACCATTTATCCATGAGATCATCTGTTGCGGCTGTTTCCATTTCAGCTATAATCTTCTCATTTTTAATCTGTAATGACGGTTGTGAAAATGCGTACGACACTAAAAACAAGAATGCCCATACAATTGATTTACGTTGCATAAATTTCATATTTAATAGAATAAATATATAATAATAGCCTGATTTTAAATGATGTTGAAAAAATGATATAGTAAATAGATAAAATAGTATTAAGCCTTGTTTGAGGCATTAGCATAATTTTATTAGTTAATTTCTACCATATGAAGTCATATTTATATCTGCTGTTTTTTCTCTTAGTTTTAAACATACAAGGACAAAACAGAAAAGATTCCACCGAAGTTTTCACTATTAACGATCAAGAATATTTAGAAATGCGAGGTGCAAATGTGATGCTTGCTCACGATTTCTATCCTGAAAGTCATCAAGGAGGAGTAGGAATAATACAGAATGGTATTCGAGTAGCCACCAATGGCGACCTAAGATTGGAACCAACACCAGGACAATGGCAGCCTGTTCCAAAAGTAGGCGAACGCCAAGTAGACTGGGACACTCAAGAAATTAGCGTTAAAATGGCCTACCCAGATATTTCAAAAAAAACTGGGTTTAATCCAATTATATATCCAGATTTGGAACTTTCGTACACGCTTAAAGTTGTTCCCCAAGGAAAATCTTTCAAAATTATTGTAGATCTAGACCAACCTCTTCCCGAAGAGTGGGTGGGTAAAATAGGAATGAACATTGAATTATTTCCTGGGGATCTATTTGGCAAGTCCTATTATATGGACAATTCCTTTGGAATTTTTAACAATCAGGCCAATGGGCCCGGGTTTTACGATCAAGATGATGAATTTCAACTAACTCCAATGGCTTCAGGAAAAGAGTTAGTGATTGTACCTGAAAATGAAAAACAAACCTTAAGCATTAAAAACCTTCAAAACAATAATCTAGAACTAATTGATGGTCGTGCAAAACACAGCAATGGCTGGTTTGTAGTAAGGTCGCTTGTTCCTGCTAGTGCCACTAAAAATGCCATTGAATGGCTTGTTACTCCTCACACAGTAGAGAATTTCACATACAGCCCAGTAGTGCAGGTTTCTCAGGTAGGGTATCATCCACACCAAGAAAAAATAGCAGTAATTGAAACTGATAAGAATGATAATGATTTACAATCAGCAGTACTGCTACGTATTAATAATAAAGGTGGCTTCACCGAAGTACTTTCTCAAACCCCTAAAGATTGGGGAGATTTCCTTAGGTATAAATATTATCAATTTGACTTTTCTGAAGTTAAGACTCCGGGAATGTATATCGTTAAATATGGGGCATTCAGTACCCGACCATTTCAAATTAACAAAGATGTTTATAAGAGAGATGTTTGGCAACCAACTTTAGAATATTTCTTACCCGTTCAAATGTGCCACATGCGAATAAATGATCGTTATAAGGTGTGGCATGGCCTATGCCATATGGACGACGCAAGAATGGCTCCCGTAAATTACAATCACTTTGATGGTTATTTACAAGGAGCTGAAACCTTAACTCAATTCAAACCCGGAGAGCATGTCCCCGGAATTAATATTGGAGGTTGGCATGACGCCGGAGATTATGATCTTAGGGTAGAATCTCAAGCTTCAACTGTAGAAGGTCTTTCCCATATTTACGAAATATTTGATATACAGTATGATAATACTAGTATTAATCAAGATACAAGAGTGGTAGAAATACTTCAACCAGATGGAAAACCTGATATCTTACAACAAATTGAGCATGGTGCCTTATCAATTGTTGGAGCATATAAATCTATGGGGAGATTCTATCGAGGAATTATAGTACCTACCAAAAGGCAATATGTTCTTCTTGGAGATCCGGTAAATCACAGTGATAACGAAATTTTCTCCAATAAGTTAGAAGACGAAAACATTGCAATGGGCCAACCTGGAGCTCCCGATGATCGATGGGTTTTTACTGAGAACAACCCTTATAGAGAAGTAAATACCGCAGCCGCGCTCGCTGCAGCCGCTAGAAGTTTAAAAACTTATAATAGCTCATTAGCCGATGAGTGCTTGAAAATTGCCGAAGAAATTTGGAATATTACTCAAACCGAGTCCCCTCTTCAAAAAATCAGTCTTGCGGTAGAACTTTTAAGAACTACCAAAGAAAAGAAGTATGCCGATTTCCTAGTAAAGAACACCGATCAAATAGCTTCAAAAATTGATGAAACCGGTTGGGTAGTTGGTCCTGCCCTTCCTTTAATAAAGGACTCTAAATTTAATTCAAAAATACGCGCAGCTGTCAAAGGATATTTAGCCAAGGTAAACGAGCTAGAAAAGAAAACTCCTTATGGAATGCCTTATGAACCGGACATTTGGGGAGCAGGATGGGGTATTCAAAATTTTGGGGTCCGTCAGTATTATTTCCATACCAGCTATCCAGATATTTTTCCAAAGAAGTATATGCTAAGTGCAATGAACTTCATTTTAGGAGTACATCCTGGAGTTAATACTTCTTCATTTGCTTCAGGAGTAGGATCCAGATCATTAATTCAAGCTTATGGTGTTAATCGTGGAGAAGCTTCTTTCATTCCCGGGGGAATAGGTTCTGGAACTGCATTAATTCGCCCGGATTTTCCTGAACTTTTGGAATGGCCTTATTTATGGCAACAAACCGAGTACGTTTTGGGAGGAGGAACCACAGACTATCTATTCTTAGTATTAGCAGCCGATAAATTATTAAATCAATAAAAATCAACTTCTTAAATGAAATATTTACTCTTACTATTTATAGGCTTTACAACAACTTCGGGCTTTAGTCAGCAGCTTCCGGTAAACAAGAACGCAAGTCCAGAGGCAGCAGCACTATTAAGTTATATATCATCTCTAGGTAAGGACATTCTGTCCGGACAACATAGTTATAACGAGCATCCCAGTCAATTCTATAATGAAGCTCAGGAATTAGGCGGTAAATACCCTGCTGTTTGGGGAACCGATTTTTACTGGAATGGTGAAAATGATCCCGGAGATCGAATTGTAAATGCTGCTATAGAAAAACATAAAGAAGGTAGTATTATCACATTAATGTGGCATGTAGGAAAACCTACTGACGATGCTCCATTTGATTGGAAGACTAGTGTCCAAGACGATTTAACCGATGAGGAATGGAAAGAATTGGTCACTCCTGGCACCGAGATCAATATAAGATGGATTTCACAAATAGATCAAGTTGCAGAGCATCTTAAAAAATTACAAGCAGCAAACGTCCCTGTACTTTGGAGACCTTATCATGAAATGAATGGAGTTTGGTTTTGGTGGGGAAACAAAAAAGGCGAAGAGGGATATATCAAACTTTGGAAAATGATGTACCAAAGGTACGTAAACCATCATAAACTCAATAACCTGATTTGGGTTTGGAATGCCAATGCACCAAGAGATATTCCGGAAGATGAAGCTTTCGATTATAAGGATTTCTACCCGGGTAGTGAATGCGTAGATATTCTAGCTACAGATGTGTATCATTATGATTACGAACAAAAGGATTATGAGCAATTACTGGAACTCGCCAATGGAAAAGCAATTGCCCTTGGAGAAGTAGGACAACTTCCTAAAACCAACATCTTAGAAGTACAACCAAAATGGTCTTGGTTCATGGTATGGTCTAATTGGCTTCATACCGCTAATACCCCAGAAAGAGTTAAAGAAGTTTATGAATATAAAAACACAATTACAAGAGATGAGCTTGACATTAAAAAATAATCCTAGAAGACAGCTAAAGTTTGGCCTTTCTTTTTTCCTTCTCTGCCTTTTGTGTCCATTGACTAATTATGCTCAGACAGAATTTTCAACCTGGGGAAATATTACAGGGATACGAGTAGACAACCAATTGATGGAGTTCAACACCAATTTAGTGGTTATAGATAAAGAGAATAAAGAAAGGAAGACCCGAAGAGAAGGCCAGAAAAACGACTTTCAACGGCAAGATTCCAAAAAGATCTTTAGCTATGAAATGGGAAAATTGGACTGGAAAAATAGCATTCAGTCTTTTGAGAATGGAAGATCTGAAATATCCATTGAATTTTCTTCGGAGGTCGACACGCTTATAAATGGCGCATATTTTAGAATTAGTTTACCGGAAATTTATAATGCGGCTACAAAATTTAAGATCACCACCCCTGAAGAGCTTTCCTTTAAAGATATAGCTGCCAAAGTAAAGGATATTGCATACAAAGCTCCTGCAACGGCTATTCGAATTGAAACTCCAACCAGACAATTGGATATTACATTTGAACACCCTACAGAGATCTTTATTAAAGCTTTGGATTCCTTGAACCCTCAATTTGAAATTAACTTTTTGATGGCTGCAGAAAATATTCCTGCCGGTAAAACATTCAGTAATAAATTCAGTATAAAAGCTTCAGGAGAAATTGATAAATCTCCAGCGAATCTAAAAATTTTCCCAGAACAAGAAGGGAATCCCTTTGATGGCATTGGAGGAAATTTTCGCTTACAAAATCCGAATGCCGATCCACAAGTAATAGATTACAGCTTAAAGAACTTAAGAGTTGCCTGGTCTAGGGTTGAAATGCCCTGGCGACAATGGCATCCAGATCTAGAGAAAGATCCTGCTTTAGAAGCAAAAAAAGGAAATTTAGATCCAAAAGTTAAAGCAGCTATGGAAATGGCACAGCGACTTGATAAAATGGGAATTCCCGTTATACTAGCAGGTTGGTTTGGACCAGATTGGGCCATTATAGGGGAACGTGCAAGAGGTGTTAATCTAGATGGCTCGAGAGGAAACCCTTTAGACCTTAGCAAGAAGAAAGAAATTTACAGTTCCATTACATCTTACATTAAATATTTAGAAGAAAACTATGGAGTGAAAGTGGCTATGTTCTCTTTTAATGAAGCCGATCTGGGTATCGATATAAGGCAGACCCCTGAAGAGCACAATGAATTCATAAAAGAATTAGGTGCTTATTTTAAATCTCAAGGTTTAGATACCAAATTTTTATTAGGTGATACTGCCGATGCGAATGGCTGGCCTTTTGCCACTCCGGGGTCCAGAGATCCTGAGAGTAAAGCATATATTGGAGGGGTTTCTTTTCATTCCTGGCGAGCATGGACAGATGAAAATCTGTTAGAATGGGCGGCTATCACCAATCGGGTGAAAGCTCCCCTTTTTATTGGAGAAGGAAGCATAGATGCACAAGCTTGGGGATATCCGCAAATATTTGAAGAACCCACCTATGCATTAGATGAAATTGAAGTTTACATTAAAATCCTAAACGTTGCACAACCTCTTACCATTTTACAGTGGCAACTAACTTCAGATTATTCGGTTCTTTCGGGAGGGGGAGTTTTTGGTAACACAAAAGAGAAGTTACACCCAACCCAACGTTTTTTCAATTTAAAACAACTGGGAGAAACTGAGAAAGGCTTATTTGCAATTCCAATTACCTCCAATAAAGAAGGGCTTACCTGCGCTGCATTTGGAGATTCTAAAAAAGGAAGTTATGCCATTCATATAGTAAATAAAGGTGCTACCAGAAAAGTGGAGTTAAGTGGTTTGCCTAAGAATATAAACACAATGGAGGTGTTTCTAACCAATCAGGAAAATTCATATAAAAAGATCAAAACCCTTAATGTGACAAATGGTCAATTGAGTTTTCAACTGGAAGGCGCCAGTTATGTTAGCTTAACAACAAAATAAATCTAGAAATTAAAACGAGATTCATAACTTTATGCTTCTCGTTTTTTATTTCATATCATCCATATTAAAAAATAATACAAAATGTCATATAAACTCCTTGTCTTATTTGCGCTCACGTTAATCTTCGGATGCAAAAATGCTGAAACAAAACAAACTAAGAAGTTCACTGCTGGAGATTCTTCCTACGTTTATTCGGGAAGGATTGAAAAAATGGGAGATTCTGCAGTGGCCTTGATCAACTCTGCAGCAGCGGTTAAAGCCTTAGTAAAGGGAGACAGTTGTATTATAGATATTCAAAGTGGAGCCGATGCACATTTATATGCTGCAGTGGAATTAAATGGAAAATACTTAGGGAGATATAAAATTGATAGCATCCCGCTTAAGTTCGATCTAGTTGATAGCATGGAGAACAATGCCTTAGCAATCTATAAAATAACCGAAGCTTCTAATGGCCCTATATTCTTTAAAGGGATTACTGCTGAAAATATTTCAAAACCAACAGAAGAAAACAAGCCCAAAATTGAGTTTATTGGAAATAGTATTACTTGTGGAATGGGTGCCGAAATAAAAGACATTCCGTGTGGAGAAGGAGAATGGTATGACCAACATAACGCCTATCTAGCTTACGGGCCAAGAGTAGCAAGAGCTTTAAATACCGATTTTGAACTTAACTGTGTCTCCGGAATGGGAATGTATCGTAATTGGAATGATGAAGATATGCCGGTGATGCCGGATGTATACGAGAATTTATATTTAAATATTGATAGCATTAAAAAAGCAGATTTTAAAGATGTTCCTGATATTGTAAGCATTGCATTAGGCACAAACGATCTATCCTTAGGAGATGGCGAAAAAGAGCGAAGTAGTTTCAGCAAAGAGAAATTCACACAAAATTATATTGGCTTTGTAGAAGGAATATTTAAACGTTATCCAGATACTAAAATAGTGCTATTAACTAGTCCTATGATTGGTGGTGAGAATAATATGACATTATTGGAATGTTTAAAAGATGTGCAGACCCATTTTAATGAAAAAAATATCTCGATATTTGAATTTGAAGCCATGACAGCACATGGTTGTACCGGACATCCCGATGTTGATGATCATCAAAAAATGGCCGATCAACTTATTCCCTTTTTTAAAAAATTAATGACAAAGTAATTACGAGAATGAAAGAATATACAGCCTCACAAGATAGATATCAAACTATGCAATACCGCCGTTGCGGAAAAAGCGGAATCATGCTTCCACTTATTTCCCTTGGGCTATGGCATAATTTCGGACATCAAGATGATTTCGAAAATGCAAGAAATATTTTAAGAACCGCCTTTAATAATGGGATCACTCATTTTGATCTGGCCAATAATTACGGCCCTCCATATGGTTCTGCTGAAGAGAATTTCGGGAAGATATTCAAAGAAGATTTTAAAAACTATAGAGATGAGCTTATAATATCCACAAAAGCAGGATGGGATATGTGGCCCGGACCTTACGGAAACTTTGGATCTAGAAAATATCTTATTGCAAGTTTAGATCAGTCATTAAAAAGAATGGGGCTTGAATATGTTGATATTTTTTATCACCATAGACCAGATCCCGATACTCCCTTGGAAGAAACCATGAGAGCATTGGACCACATTGTACGTCAGGGAAAAGCCTTATATGTTGGTATCTCCCAATATTCAGCAGAAGACACTGCTTTGGCTGCCGATATACTAAAGAGTTTAGGCACACCATTCTTGATACATCAGCCTCGATACAACATGATGGACCGCTGGGTGGAAAACGGTCTTCTCGACACTTTGGAGCAGGTGGGAGTTGGAAGCATTGTCTTCTCCCCTCTTCAACAGGGAATCTTAACATATAAGTATTTAAATGGAATTCCAAAAGACTCGAGGGCTGCTACTGAAGGAAGTTATTTAAATGAATCTCAAATCACCCCACAGATTATAAAACAAGTAAAAGAACTCAATGAAATAGCTCAAAAAAGAAATCAGAGCTTAGCACAAATGGCTGTAGCATGGCTGCTAAAGGACAGTAGAGTTACTTCTGTGCTAGTGGGAGTTAGTAAGGTCTCACAGTTAGAGGATAATGTTGCCTCTTTAAAGAATTTAGATTTCTCTGAAGACGAACTTAAAAAAATAGAAGAAATACTTAAATCAGACTAATATGAAATTATTCCGCTCACTTACGCTTTTACTATTTCTTATGCTTACTACACAATGTTTTTCAAATGTTAGTCTCCCATCCATCTTTTCAGATAACATGGTTTTACAACGCAATGCTGATGTAAAGATTTGGGGATGGGCAAAACCCGGGGAAGAAATAAAAATAAAAGTGAGTTGGGATGAAAAAGAGTTAACTACCAAACCATTAAAAACTTCTTACTGGGAAATCATTTTAAGCACTCCTGATATTCGAGGGGCTCAAGAAATTACGATTTCCGGTTACAACGAAGTCAAGCTTAAGAATGTGTTATTAGGTGAAGTTTGGCTGGTTTCCGGGCAATCCAACATGGAATGGAGTGCTAATTCAGGAATTGATAATGCGGAAGAAGAAATTGCCAATGCACGTAACAACCAGATAAGGTTTTATACCGTTGCTAATAAAACAGCTGAGTGTCCGCAACAGGATTTAGATGGAAACTGGGAAGCCAGCACCCCTCAAACGATGAAATATTTCAGCGCGATCGCTTATTTCTTCGGAAGAAAAATGAATGAAGAATTAAATGTTCCCATCGGGCTAATTAATTCGACTTGGGGAGGAACCCCTGCTGAAGTTTGGATGCCGGAAGAGATCATCAAAAATAATGAAACCTTAAGTAAGGCTGCTAAACTTATTCCAGATGTAGAATGGGGACCTCGAAAACCCGCCAGCATTTATAACGCTATGATAGCTCCTATTATCCCATTTAAAATAAAAGGAATCCTGTGGTATCAGGGAGAGAGCAATACCGACAATGCCGATTATTATGAAACCATATTTTCTTCTCTTATAAACAGTTGGAGAGAAAAATGGAATGAAGATTTACCATTCTATTATGCTCAAATAGCACCTTATGATTATGGTGAAGGATTTTCAGGAGTAAAAGTGAGAGATGCACAGCGACGCGTATTAAAACTACCTAATACCGGAATGGTAATGACTAGTGATATTGGAAATATCAAGAACATTCACCCAAGCAATAAAATAGATGTGGGCCTTAGGTTTGCGAACCTTGCTTTAACTGAAAGCTACGGAAAGAAATTGCATCCATATGCTCCACTTTTTGAGCGAGCAGAAGCGGATGGTAAAAACCTGAAGATCTATTTTAAATATAATGAAAGATTATATCTAGATAAGCAAAATACTAATTCTCAATTTGAGATAGCGGGAACCGACAGAAAATTCTATCCGGCAAAAGTTTCTATTAAAAATGATGTGGTGGTCTTAAGATCTTCTAAAGTGAAAAAGCCAATGTATGTGAGATATTCATGGGGAAACACCAGCACTTCCAACATATTTAACCACGTGGGGCTACCTGCTTCCAGTTTTACTACAGAATATTAATTTTACTTTGTTTCCAAAAAAACTCCTGTGCTCTCCACAGGAGTTTTTTGTTATGAATACAATGTTCTATAAATTATTTCACATACACTTCTAAAAGCTCACAACCAGGAGAAGAGATTAACACTTCTTTATTTTCAGCAGGAATAAGTATGCTCTGTCCTTGCTTTATAGCTTCAGCATGTCCGTTTACTGTAATTGCCGCATTCCCATCCACACACATATAAATTATAAAAGAATCGGTATTGCTATAATCCTTTTTTAGATTTCCTTTTACAGGCAAGTAATTAGTTGTGAAATACTCACAACTTGCAATATTGGAAGACTCATTTTCAACTTTATCATAGTTCAACTTAAAATCATCTTTCTTCTCAAAATCTATTGCATCCAGTGCAAGATCGGTATGTAATTCACGCGCATTTCCATCATTATCTGTTCTATCCCAGTCATATATTCTATAGGTAATATCAGAAGTTTGCTGAATTTCTGCCAAGAGCACACCGGCACCTATGGCATGTACTTTTCCGGTATTTATGAAAAAACTATCACCTTTATTTACATCTTCAAAATTAAGAACTTCAGTGATCTTGTTCTCTTCAAGATGCTTTATATAATCTTCTTTGCTAATTGTCTCTTTAAAACCAACGTTGATATTAGCATTTTCATCAGCCTGCATTATATACCACATTTCGGTTTTCCCAAAAGAATTATGGCGCTTTTTAGCCAGCTCATCTCCAGGATGTAATTGTACAGACAAGGCAGTTTTAGCATCGATATATTTGATTAACAAAGGGAAATCTTTTCCAAACTTTTTATAGATCTTTTCTCCTAAAAATTTGCCCTTATATGTAGCAATAAGTTCGTTTAAATTAGTTCCTTTTAATGAACCGTTTTCAACTACCGAAATATCTCCACTCACTCCAGATATTTCCCAGCTCTCCCCAAGATTTTCCTGATTAGAATCTTTATTGAGTATTTCCCTTAATTTATTACCACCCCATATTTTTTCTTTTAAGATAGGAGTGAATTTTAATGGGTAGTTAAGCATTGCGTTGATTTTTAAATTAGCTCATAAAATTAAACATTTATAGTTATAATTTTGAATCTAACAACGTAAATGAATCTTGTAATTGTGCATCAGAGCTTCCACCAACAAAAACCTTAAAATCACCAGGCTCAACAACATACTCGCCTTCAGCATTATAAAAACCTAAGGTTTCCTTATTCAGAATAAATTGAATAGTTTTTGTTTCTCCTTTTTTCAGGGCAGCAAGTTCAAAGCCCTTCAGTTCTCTTACCGGTCTTACCAGACTTCCATAAAGGTCTCTAATATAAAGTTGCACAACCTCTTTCCCATCATAATTACCAGTATTAGTAACATTTACTGAAACTTTAACCTCTTCAGAAACTCCATAGTTTTTTTTATCCAGTTTCAAATTGCTATAACTGAAATTTGTATAGCTCAATCCATATCCGAAAGGATACAAAGGAGTGCTTTTTACATCTGAATAATGAGACCAAAACACCATATTTGCTCCCGGCTCTGGATCTATCGGTCTCCCGGTATTTTTATGATTATAATAAACAGGAATCTGACCAACATTACGAGGAAAGGACATAGGAAGTTTCCCGCTAGGGTTATAATCTCCATATAAAACCTGTGCAATAGCATTCCCACTTTCAGTTCCCAATTGCCAAGCTTCAACTATAGCCGGAATATGATTGGCTGCCCATTCTATTGCTAATGGTCTACCATTGTTTAAAACCAATACCACATTAGGATTAACTTCATACATTTTTTCCATTAGCTCTTGCTGTACACCCGGAAGATCCAAATTTGTTCGACTTCTCCCCTCTCCACTCTGGAAACCGTGTTCTCCCAGAACCAACACCACTACATCTGCTTTTTTAGCTGCTTCTATGGCTGCTGGAAATCCGCTTTTATCTGAAGTATTGAAATTAAGCTCATTTATAAATGTGGGAGCCTGTGTTAATAGATCGGCACCTTTTTCAAAAATCAACTTATTATCTGTATATTTTTTCATTCCTTCAAGAACAGAAACTGCTGTATTATCATCAGAAGCAATTCTCCAGCTCCCTAAAGGACTATTATCATCGGAAGCCAAGGCACCAATTAATGCTATCGTTTGCCCCTTTTTCTTTAAAGGCAATAAACTGTTTTCATTTTTAAGAAGTACGATAGATTTTTTTGCCATATCCAGCACTGCTTCATGATTTTCTTTACTTCCAACTACTACTTTCTCTCTAGCTTTGTCACAATATTTATAAGGATCATCAAATAAACCTAGCTCAAATTTAACTCGCAAGATCCTTCTAACTGCATCATCTATTACCTCTTCGCTAACAGTTCCGTCTTTTACCAAACCTACTAAATGCTTAATATAAACACCAGATTCCATATCCATATCCACACCTGCTTTTGCAGCTAATTCTGCGGCCTGATTATCATCTTTAGCGTATCCATGAATGGTCAACTCTGCTATAGAAGCCCAATCGGAGATCACAAAACCTTTAAAGTCCCATTTATCCTTTAATATGTCTCTTAGTAAAAGTTTACTGCCAGTTACCGGCACTCCATTAAGCTCGTTGAAACCATTCATAAACGATCTTACCCCAGCTTCTTTAGCAGCCTTAAAAGGTGGTAAAACAATATTATAAAGGGTAGCTGTACCAATATCTACTTTATTATATTCCCTACCTGCTTCTGCAAACCCATAAGCGGCAAAGTGCTTGGCAGTGGCAGCAATGGTATTTATTTTTGAAAGATCATCCCCTTGAAAACCTTGCACTCTTGCCATGGCAATTTTGCTTCCTAAAAATGGATCTTCCCCTCCACCTTCCATAACACGACCCCATCTTGGGTCTCTAGATACATCCACCATAGGAGCAAATGTCCAGTTAATTCCGGATGCGGACGCCTCTGCTGCTCCAACCTCAGCCGATCGTTTTATAGCTTCCATATCCCAGCTGGCAGATTCAGCCAAGGGAATAGGACTTAAGGTTTTATACCCATGAATAACATCAAAACCAATAATTAACGGAATTCCCAGTCGGCTCTCTTCTACAGCAATTTTTTGTACTGCCCTAACTTCTTTGGCGCCGCGAACCGTAAGCATAGAACCCACCCAACCTTTTCGTAGATGTTCCATTTTAGTTTCAGCATCACCTCCTTTTGGAGTTGGTCCCGTTACATCCCACGAACCATTATATTGATTCATTTGGCCAACCTTTTCTTCAAGAGTCATTAACTGCAGTAATGAATCTACTTTTGCTGTAATGGTATCATTTCCTGTATTTTTAACTGACATATTCCTGTTGGTATTTATATTGAAACCAGTAATTGTGAAAATAGACACAACTAAAACGGGAAGAAAAATATATTTTTTCATTCTATCTTTTATTTACAATATCGTTATACTCTTTAATAAGCTTCAAAGTTGACGTATCTTTTGAAAACACTGAATTTAAACCTTGAGGTTCTTGTGGAGGATCTGCCGTAAAATCGTCTCCAGTTTCCCACTTTCCTTTTACTTCATCGGTTTTAGCAATTCCAGCATACCCCCAAAAGTTAACTCCAGCCAGTACACCTTGCTGCTTGTAGCTATCTTCCAATCGTTGAAATAAGGCCTTATAGAATGTATTTCTGTTTTCTACAGAGGCATTTAAAGATAAACTTTCTTTTTCCCGCGGGAAACCAAATTCAGAGAGCACTATTGGTTTTTTAAGGCTTTCAGCAACTTCAATATGTTCATCTATATATTGATATGCTTTCTCTATGGATGTTTTTGTAGAACCCGCTTCATCATCAATAGAATACCACTGCCAGTTCTTAGGCCACATGTGCATGGTTAAATAATCGATATTAGGGTTTGCATGCAACATTTTATAGGTCTCAATTTCCTGCAGATAACTGGCTTTCCCTTCTGCTCCTGTAGAAATTAGAGTATTTGGATCTAGTGTTTCTAACAGATCTACTACTTCATCTAACCAATCTTTAAAAGGTTCACGGTCGTCTTCTGTGAAAATTCGGGGCTCATTTGCAACCTGCCAAGACATAATAGTATTATCCTTGATGTATTTTTTTCCATTATATGAATTTGTTCTCCCTACAATAAATTTCACGTGATCTTTAAAAGCTTCACGACAAGGAGTACAGGTATGGAATTGCTGGGTATAATTGAAATAATCTTCCCAGCTATATTTCTCTAAAAAAGGATTTGCAACTTCTCCATATCCGTTCCAGTTCAGATAAGCAGACATTCCACCAGACCAGATCCAGTTATTATTTAAATAAAGAACCGCATACATATCTCTCTTTGCCATTTCAGCAAGTAAAAAATCCAGACCATCTAAAAGATCCTGATTATATTCCCCTTGTCTAGGCTGTAAAGCCGGTTTTACTTGAAAATCCTCATTTCCTCCCTCAGCTCCCACCAAAATCCGCAGGTTATCAATTCCCAAAGCTTTCATTTCATCCAATTCCTGAATTAAACGGGAGCGATCTCCAATATTCTTTGCGGCTATTAAAGGCCCGTACCAATAATTTGCTCCTACAAAGTAATAAGGTCGATCTCCTTTATAAAATTTCCCCTCCTTTACCGTTATTGGCTTTACAGTACTACAAGAAGCAAATAACAGCAATAAGACAATTTTTATAAAGTGTATTTTTTTTAGGTATCGCATGGGTTTATAGTTTTTAATGTTTTACTGAATGCTATACATTGAAGGCATATCATTTAATAAATAGGTTTCCTCTTTTTCTACAAAGTTCAGAAAGTCTGATTCTCCAGGCATTCCTGGAGTGGGTACGGTATAGGAATCTGAATAATTCTGCCAGAACATCATAAACCCAACCTGAACATCACTATCGGTTAAAACATTATAAAGATTTTTTGAATAGAAATTTGGAGGCAAGGTACTTGATGAAGGAGTTACAAAATATCCAGTTTCACTTAAAGCTGCTATTTTCACCTTTTCTATAGCTATATCTGACACTACTTTTAATTTCTGATTGGCAAGATTCAAACGTGCCCCATCCTGACTAGCCAGATCGCCATAATTATCCATACCTACTATGTCTACATATTCATCACCGGGATACCTTTCAAGGTATCCGGCCTCTGTTGTATAGCTGTTATCTGGAGAAAAGGCATATAAGATATTGTGTACATTTAATTCATCTCGTAAATATTCAACTGTAAACCTCCACACGGTTTTAAACTCTTCTGGAGTACTGTAGGGAGCTCCCCACCAGAAGAAATCTTTGTCGAACTCATGAAAAGGACGAAAAATAAGAGGAGAAAGACTTCCATCCTGCCCTATAAGACCTTTCGCTATTTCTGCTACTTTTTGAAGTTTCTCCTTGTAATACTCATGATTTTCTCCTCCTGGTAAAATACTTTTGAAAGCATTCCCTTTTTGAAACTCTGTCATTTCTGAAGTATAAAATGAATTCCCTTCAAAAGGCTCACGAAAATGCCAACAGAAGATGTTAAGCATTCCATTATTATACGCCTTAATAGCATTATTACGAATACCGCTCTCTTGTTGGTAGAACCAATTATTTGAAGAACCATCATTTTGGTCGTCGGTAATGAACATAAAGTCCGATCCTAACATTCCTGGATCACTGCCGGTTGTCTTTTTCATATCAGAATCTCCTGCTATATCATTATAAAAAGCCGAAAAAGCATCTTGCTGCCCCACTACAAAATGAGAATCAGATAAGGTCTTTAAATTATAGAAAAGCGCCACTGTTTCATCTGTAGCGGCAGCATCCACCATATAACTTCTGGCTTCTTCCGGTTGTAGAATAAAACCTTGTGGAGTTTCTTCCGGAGTTTCAGTAGGAGTTTCTTCTTTTGGAGGTGTTTCCGGATTAAAACCTTCTTCATCTTTACTACAACCAATTAGAAGACTAAGGCTCATTAAAACAGAGAGGAAGGTAATTTTTTTCATAATTGTGATTTAAGTAATACAATGCATGCACGTGAATTATGGTAAGGGCATTTCCACATTCCTAATTTATTTTCATTTTTGTAGGGAATATAATTCTCATCAACTCTAAAGAACCATTCTCCATTTTTATGATCTATAATATGCTCTGTGGTAAATTCCCAAATATCCAGTAAAGCGTTTGCGTATTTATTGTTTTTGGAAAGTTTATAAGCATAAAAAAGTCCCACCATGGCTTCTGCCTGCGGCCACCAGTGCCTATCGGTATCTACCTCTCCTGAAAGGCGATCCTCCTCGTTTAGAACTCCTTTTCCTTTGATATAAGCTTTGGCCAAAAAACTATCAGCTATGGGAATAGCCACAGCTTCAGTTTGCTTTAAAAGTTCTTGATTCCCTGTAACTTTAGCTGCCTCTATAATTAGCCATAACGCTTCTATATCATGTCCGAAAGAAATGATATCACTTTGTAAGTTCCAATCGTCATCAAAGAACAATTCAAAATTATAATCGGAGTTCAGGAATTTCTCAAGAAATAACTCCACAAGATTTTCTAAAGCTGCTTTAAGTCTCACTTCAGGATAGATCTTATAAAGTGTGGTATAAGCTTCCAATACATGTAAATGTGTATTCATAGTTTTAGAAGCATTCTTATCTTTATTGCTAAGGCGCATATCGTTAATTGGCGACCAATCTTCTTGAAAGGCCTCAATATATCCTCCCTTTTGCTTATCAAGCGCATATTTTTCAATCAGTTCAAAAAGGGAAATAGCCCATTTTTTAGCCTCTTCATTTTTAGAATACAAATAGTATTCTGAAAGACTATAAATAGTAAATGCCTGAGCATATACTTGCTTCTTTTTATTTACCGGTTGTCCTTTAAAATCCAATTCCCAATAAACCCCTCCGTATCTTTTGTCTCTGAAATTATCTTTTAAATAGGTATAGGACCGTTCCAGCATGGGTACTAAATTGAAATTTTCTGAATAATTGGCTATTGCAGAAAACGACCATAGAATCCTGGAATTCAAAATTATTCCCTTATTAGCATTTACTACAAGATTATTGTAATGATCCCTTTGTCCCACAAAGCCTCCATTTTCTGAATCTACTGCGTTTAGTTCCCAGTACTGGGTGATCACACTGAGTTCTTGCTCCAGTTCTTTATAGAAAATTGTGGGAATTACTTTGCTCATTATAAGCTGTTATTTTTTTCGATTTGCTTAATAATTGTATCAACAGAACCCCTTGATGTGAACTGATCTTTGGGAGTATTCTTAGTGTAATCCAAAAGCTTTTCAACAGTAGACACAGCTACATGTGTTCTAGTATCTGATGAAGCATAATAGATATATACTTTACCATCATCATCCTTTATCCATGCACTACAGAAAAGCACGTTTGGAACATCCCCCACAGTTTCTTCATAATTAGGAGCCATAAAATACCCTGCCGGTTGATAGATCACTTTTGAAATATCATTTAGATCGGTCATAAACAGATAAAGGGTATATCTTAATCCGCCCGCGGTGTTTCTAACCCCGTGAGCAAGATGCAACCATCCTTCTTCCGTTTTAATAGGAGCCGGTCCAAGGCCATTCTTCATTTCATAGATAGTGTGATATACTTTTTCATTGATTATCTTTTCATCTTCCAAAACAGGATTGGTCATATCCTTAACATATCCTAAACCAATTCCTCCACCTTGCCCTACTTCAATAAATCCATCCTGTGGTCTTGTATATAAGGCATATTTACCATTTACAAATTCTTCATGAAGCACAACGTTACGCTGCTGCCCGGAAGTTGAAATAAGATCTGGTAAGCGCTCCCAATTCAGAAGGTCCTTAGTTCTTACTATTCCCGCATTTGCTACCGCTGCGGTGGTATCATGAGGATTGTTCATGTCCTTTCTTTCCGTACAAAAAATACCATATATCCAACCATCCTCGTGCACGGTAAGCCTCATATCATACACATTGGTATCAGGCACTTCGGTTTGAGGTAATTGTATAGGCTTTTCCCAAAATTGAAAATTATCTACTCCGTTAGGACTCTCCGCCATTGCAAAAAATGACTTTCTATCATTCCCTTCTACTCTTACGGCAAGCACATATTTCCCTTTCCATTTAATTGATCCTGGATTAAATGTGGCATTAATCCCAATACGTTCCAAACCTAAGGGATTTGTCTTTGGGTTTAGATCATACCGCCAGTTTAAAGGCACATGAGCCGCAGTAACTACCGGATTTTCATATCGGTTATACACTCCATTTGAATATTCAAGAGGCTTGTTAGTTCTTTTTAGTAATTCCCTATGATTCTTTGCAAGGCAGTCGTAATTAGGGATACTATGCAATGTGTTCTTTTCTTTAAAGTCCATATTGTAATGAATTAATGATTGTCGTATTGTGATTCTTTTTTAATCTTATCCCACCAGTTCTTCTTTAAAATGACCAAACAAATAATAAGTATCACTGTTGAAATCATAACCGGGATATTTTGATGTAAAATGAGGTAAAGCGGTATCACCACTAATAAAGTCTGAGCCAAAACACCAATAACTACGTTGAACATATCTCGGGTAAAAGCATCATTCTTCTTGAAATCTGGATCTTCTTGTAAAAGCCTTTTATGTATTGGCTTCCAAAAACCCCATGGTCTAGTGTTCTTATAGAAATCCATAAGTACCTTTTCGTTTGTGGGCGGTGCAGAATAAGTTCCTACAATACTTCCTACTATTGAGATCAATAAGATGATTGGGAAATAGTACAGATCTAAAGTGTCTATGAAAAGCGGAAAAATTAGCGCAGGTATTATCCCCGAGAGCATACCCCAGAAATATCCTTCCCCATTAAACCTCCACCAGTGCCATTTTAATACATTAGATACTACGTAGCTTCCGTATAATGCTGACACTATCCACTGTAATATTGAATTAACATCCATTACAAAGAATCCTAATACTATACTTATTAGCACTACGGTAATTCCACTTGCATAATTCATCCTCTTAATTTTTGAAGATGTAGCTTCCGGATTGTAATGTTTAAGGTAAATATCGTTCACTAAATATGCTTGGGCAGCGTTTAAAGTACCTGCAAACGTGGACATAAATGCGGCTAAAAGCCCAGCTAATAACAATCCTAATAATCCAGCAGGAACAAACTGCTCTATTGCAGCGGGAAGAATCTTCTCAAAATCTATTATCCCTCCGGTGCTCAAATTCAATTTATCATAAAATAGGATGGCTAATACAGAAAAGCCACCAACCATTAAATATCTTGTAGGAATTAAAGCTGCTATAGAGAATGCACTCATTTTAGCTGCTTCAATAGGAGATTTTGTGGAAAGTATCTTTTGCATATCATAATTAGGCGCAGGACCCGCAATACTTGATAAGATTCCTTTAAAAACCATCAGCATGAAAAATATACCAAATAAGGAATATCCATCAGAGGCAATTTTAGAATTGACTTCATCAACGATTCCCGTCCAATCCATATTCAAGTTCCAATCAAAAAATGGATTGAGCCAGCCTTCCGGTATATTTAGCGTGTTTTCACCCATGGCTTGCCAAGCGATGACCGCAATAGCAATAGATGACACAGTCATGATGGTATATTGCAGCAAATCTGTCCATACAATCCCAGACATCCCTCCTAAAACGGAATAAAAGACAGCAAATAATGTAAAAATAATACCATAGAAGTGCGGAATATAGGCAACCGGAATATCAAAAGGAATATAGGCTCCTACTATTTCCCAAGGAATGAAGATTTCAACAAACTTCCCTAAACCAATAAAACCATACGCCAAAAATCCTAAGCAACTTAAAATTGCAAAAACTACGATAATGGTATGAGACCATTTCCCTCCTTTACCATTATCAAAACGGAATAATATCCATTCTGCTCCCGTAGTTACATTGGAACGTCTAAGCCAAGTAGACAAATACACCATTAAGAATACCTGATTAAAAACCGGCCATAACCATGGGATCCAGATACTTTTAAACCCATAAACGAAAGTAAGCGTAACCAACCACATGGTTCCTGAAATATCAAACATCCCTGAAGCATTTGACAAGCCTAGCATGTACCATGGCAGATCCTTCCCTCCCATCAAATAATCATCCTTACTTTTCTGAGCTTTTTTCCTTAGAGCAAGACCAATTATAATGGTCCCAATTAAATAAAGTAAAACAATTGCAATGTCTAAGCCTTGTAGCATATTATGGTTAGGATTTTAGTAAGAGATCTTTTTAACCTCATTTAAAAATAAAATTTCTTCTAGCTGTTCAAATTCTTTAAAATCATTGGCACTAGCCTCCTGTTTGTAAGTAGAAAAATAATGAGATACTCGGGCGTTTCTCCAAAGGAGAACCCAGGCAATACCGCTATCCTTTATTCCAGGATATAAGCCTTCCGACCACCATTTAGGATTTGAGCCTGCCTTTACATTCCCACTTTCGGTAAGAGCATAGGGTTTTTTAGCCAGTTGAGCTTTTCGTTTTATAATTTCAAGATTATTTTTAAGGGTATTAGTGAATGCTTCATCACCACTGTGATTGTAAATATCAACACCTAAAATATCTACATACTCATCCCCGGGATAGTATAAATCGAAGTCTTGTTCAGAATTTAAGGTATTAGGAGAAAATGCATAAAGTACGTTATGCACATTATTAGATTTTAACAAGCTTAAGGTTTGTCGCCATAACTCTTTGTATTCCTCCGGAGTACAATTTCCTGCACCCCACCAAAACCAACCTCCATTCATTTCATGATAAGGTCTAAAAACCACAGGAATAGCATTGTTATTTTTATCCTTTAAAGAATTTAAAAACTGAGATAATCTACGTATCCATAACTCGTATTTTTCTCGTTCACTTCCTCCTTTTAAAATCTCTGCAACCGCAGGCGTACTATCCCAAGAATCTTTATTAGTTACAGGATTATCTAAATGCCAACTGAAGGTAATAATCGCACCTTTTTTATGCATTTTAACAATATGATCTTTCATCAGCGAAAAAGAGACAGTATCCAAATTGGTGGAATTCCCTAACTCTATATGGCCTAAATCAAAACCTTGAACAGCTGGAAACCTACCCGAAACCTCCTTAATATCACTTCTTAATTTCTTAGAATTTTCGTTATGCTTCCACCCAATTCCGTAAGCCGTGGCATCTTGATGACCAAAGGCAATACCTTTTTTTGCGATATTTTGTATTCGAAGGTATAAAGCTTTTGTTTGATTACTTGCATTATCATCAGCAAGCTTAATGTCTTTAAAATTAGCTGTCGAGAGCGATTTACAAGCCTGCATTAGAAATAATATTGATAAAATTGCCGATATTTTGATAAAATACTTCATATAAAAAGACAAAATTTGCACATCGTTGATAAAATATTTTAATATTAACTAAATCTTATTTTATATTTAACCTATGAAATTTGTTAAATACATTTTTTTGAGTGTGAAAATTTAAAGAATTCCAAAAATACCACGCTGCATTTTATTAAATTAATATGATTTTATCATTTGTTGATAAGATATTTTCTAAACACTAATTTATTATTACCATGTACAAAGATATTCATCGAGAAATCACCCCATTAGCCCCGGAAGATAGCTTTTTAGTTTTCGACAGGATGAAGGACGATTTTGACTTCCCTATTCATTTTCACCCTGAATTCGAACTAAATTTTGTTTTAAATGGAAAAGGGGTACGAAGAGTGATTGGAGATAGCATGGAAGAAATAGGCGATATAGAACTAGTATTAGTAGGGCCAAATTTGCAACATGGTTGGGAGTTACATAATTGTACGCAAACTAAAATTCACGAAGTAACCATTCAGTTTCATAATGATCTATTCGACGCAAAATTATTAGGGAGGAGAATTATGAAACCTATAAAGGACATGTTTGAAAGATCTACTCATGGAATTTTATTCTCCCGAAAAATATCAGAAGAGATAAAACCAAAAATATTGAGACTTTCAAAGATTGACAGCATCGATTATTTTATGGAATTAATCTCTATCCTTCATGATCTTGCAAATTCAAGAAACCAACGCCTGCTCTCCACCTACACCTCTAATAACAAGAATTTTGAGAATAGCGATAAAATAAAAATCATCTACGAGTATATTCAGGAAAATTACCAGAACAAAATTTCACTTTCTGAAATTTCAAATCTTGTGAATATGAGTCCTGTATCTTTTAACCGCTTTATAAAAAAACGGACCGGTAAAACATTTATAGAATATGTAAATGACACTCGTATTGGATATGCCGCAAGATGGTTAATTGAAAAAGAATTCAGCATTGCTGAAATTGCCTTTAAATGTGGCTTTAACAATATCGCCAATTTCAACAGGGTATTTAAAAAGAATAAGAACTGCACTCCTAGTCAGTACCGTGATGAGTTCAGCGGAATTAAGAGAGTACTTTAAATATTGACAGAATGAAAAAATCCTCTTCTTTTCTCTTTATCATCATTTTAAGTTTTTTGTCAACTCTAAAAATAAGCGCTCAGGAAATCATCACGAAGACACCTTCTCCGGTAACCATCAACGGTCAGCTAAATATAGAAGGAAGGTATTTGCTAAATGAAAAAGGAGAACAGACCCAACTAAGAGGGATGTCTCTCTTCTGGAGTCAGTGGCAACCGCAATTCTACAACTACAAGACTTTAGCACTTTTAAAAAATACATGGAATATAGATGTAGTTAGGGCTGCAATGGCTGTTGAAAATAACGGGTATTTAATAAATCCTGATCTAGAAAAACAAAAAATAACAAGAGTGATCGATGCAGCCATCGAGTTGGGTCTTTATGTGATTGTAGACTGGCATGATCATCACGCTGAAGATCATACAGAGCAAGCCAAGCTCTTTTTTAGCGAAATTGCTCAGCAATATGCCGGCTATCCTAATATTATCTATGAAATTTACAATGAACCTTTACAGGTATCTTGGACAGAAACGCTGAAGCCGTATCACGAAGAGCTTATTGCCACCATTCGCAAATACGATCCCGATAATATCATTGTTTGTGGTACTCCAAATTGGTCCCAAAGAGTAGACCTAGCCGCTTTGGATCCTATTAGTGGAACTAATATAGCATATACCTTGCATTATTATGCAGCTACTCATAAACAGGAACTAAGAGATATTGCGCAAATTGCAATTGATAAGGATCTCGCTTTATTTGTAACCGAATTTGGTACCTCACCTGCATCTGGCGACGGAATGATTGACAAAGAGGAATCAAACAAATGGTGGGATTTTCTGGATAAAAATAAACTCTCCTGGTGCAATTGGTCTCTCGCATCAAAAAATGAATCTTCAGCCGCATTTCTTCCTGGTACTAAACCTTGTCAAATCTCAAAAGACAGCCATTTATCAAATTCAGGAAGACTAGTAAAAACCAAGTTATTCGAAGTCTGTAAAATGAATAATTAATAGTAAGTGTAAAGATTTTAATATTGCTCATTATTTATGAAATTGGCAATAATGATTATTACAATCCTATTCATTTTAGGTATAAATTAAATTAAACACCCCTTTTTTTTCAAAATAACATCGAGTTCGAAAAAATATCATTAATAAATGATAAAATAAGATTAACAAAAACTTAACCTTATTAATATTTTTGGATATAACAATAACTTACTCTCATATTTACTATAAACAAGAAGTTATTGATGAATCTCACAATTCATAATTGTTTTGACCAATCTCTAAAACATTCATTTATTATGCACAAAATTCTAGGTAAAAGCAAATCCGGTATTTACCGCTACAACAAGATCTTCTTTCTACTGATCTTTGGTTGTATAGCTCAGATGAGCTATGGACAGAAAGTAGTTACTGGAAAGGTTTCCGATGTTAGTGGACTTCCGTTGTTAGGAGTCAATGTAATCGAAAAAAATACTACTAACGGAACCACTACAGATTTCGATGGGAATTTTGAAATCCGAACGGGCAATGATGCCGTAATTGTTTTCAGTTTTGTAGGTTTTATAACAAAAGAAGTAAGCGTAAAAGGCTTAAAAACACTGAATATTCAATTAGAGGAGAACACTGAGAATCTCGATGAAATTGTATTAATTGGTTATGGAACCCAATCTAGGCAAGATGTAAATGGCTCGGTCTCCAGTATTGATGCAAAAGAAATTGAAGATATTCCGCAGGTGAGTATCGATCAGTTAATGCAAGGGCGTGCGGCTGGGGTTACTATAACCCAAAATTCTGGACAACCCGGAAGTTCGGTTTCCGTAAAAATACGAGGTGTAACTTCAATTACAGGTTCCAACGAACCCCTGTATGTAATTGATGGTGTGCCTGTTTCTGGAGATGCCAATAACACCAGTACCAGTGGGAGAAGCCCTGTAGGTTCTGGGGGACAACAAGATACAGGAGTGAGCCCTTTGGCAGCATTAAACCCTAATGATATAGCTTCAGTAGATATCTTAAAAGATGCCTCTGCTACTGCAATATATGGTTCACGTGGAGCCAACGGGGTTGTAATAATTACTACTAAAAAAGGTAGAAAAGGAGAAGGTAAACTATCTTATAATTCTTATCTGGCAATTCAAGAGCCAACAGAACTTATAAAAATGATGGACTTGCCAACTTATGCAAGGCTCCAAAATCTATTCTCTGACCTTACAGGAACTGAACCTAGAATAGAGTTCGCAAATATTGAACTGTTAGGTTCTGGAACAAACTGGCAAAAAGAAATATTTGATCGTGCTATCATGCAAAACCATCAGTTGTCTTTTTCCGGTGGGAAAGAAAATGTAGATTATTTCATTTCTGGAGGATATCTGGATCAAGAAGGTACAGTAATTGGCTCCGGATTTGACAGGATAAGTTTAAGAACCAACGTAAACGCACAGGTTAAAGATTGGGTGAAAGTTGGAATTAGCTTAACAGGCAGTAGAACTAAAGATGATGTTACCATAAACGGAAATCGCGACGGGGTAGTAAGTTTAGGTTTACTTCAAACACCAGATGTGGCTGTTTATAACCCTGATGGCTCTTTTGCAGGACCTATTGATGATGATGGTTTAGGATCTTTAAATCCGGTGGCATTGGCTTTAAGCATCAAAAACAAATTGACAAGAAATAAGCTTTTAGGAAATGTGTTTGTAGAATTTGATCTGGCTGAAGGATTAAGTTATAGAACTGAATTTGGAGGGGACTTCAATTTCAATAAAAATCACAGATTTACTCCAACTTATGCCTGGGGACGTTATGTTAACGAGCAAAATGTTTTGAACATAAGAGAGGAAAACAGTGTTTTCTGGATTATTAAGAACTTTATTAATTATCACAAGAATTTTAACAACAAGCATGATCTTACCCTTTTGTTAGGACATGAAGCACAGGAATCTACTTGGGAAGGTACAATTGCAACTGCTAGAGGTTTCCTGACCAACGATATTCAGACCTTGAACTTAGGGGATGCTGAATTTGCAGCTAATGATGCATACAAAGGGAGTCAGGCACTGCAATCCTTCTTTGCAAGGGTATTATATAGTTTTGATAACAAATACGGCATAACAGCTTCATTTAGAGCCGATGGATCGTCTAAATTCGATCCGCTTGGAGATAATCAATGGGGTTATTTTCCATCAGTATCTGCTTCTTGGAAAGTATCTAACGAAGACTTCATGAGCAATTTTAATGCTCTTCAGGATATCCGACTTAAAGTTGGTTACGGGGAAACAGGAAATCAAAATATACCAAATTACCGATATGGTGCTACCTTAACAACCTTTAATACAGGCTTAGGAACCGGATTTGGTTTATCTAACATCGCCAATCCAGATCTAAAATGGGAATCGGCCATACAAACAAATATAGGTTTAGAGTTTGGAGCTTTTAAAAACAAACTTCAAACAACCATAGAATTGTATGAGAAAACATCAAAAGATTTCCTTTATCAGTTACCACTTCCCGATTATTTAGTAGGTGTAGATCCTTACAATGGCGGTGTTGGAGCTCCTTTTGTTAATTTAGGAGAGATGAGAAACAGAGGTGCCGACTTGACATTATCTTACAATACTGGGGTAAACGACTTCTCTTGGAACTCTACCTTAACCCTTTCTCATTATAAAAATGAAGTAATTGACCTTCCAAGCGGATTGGTAATAACAGGAGAAACAAACCTAAATGGAAACTCTCCAATTGCTCCCACAATTACAAATGTTGGGCAGCCAATAGGAATGTATTACGGGTATAAGGTAATTGGCATATTCAATGATGCAAATACTATTACCGATCAGCCAGTGCAATTTGGAACTGCATTTTCTGCGGAAGACGGTGATACGTGGCTTGGAGATATTCAGTATGCCGATGTTAATGGAGATGGTGTTGTAAATGCAAATGACAAAACCATCATAGGGAATCCTCATCCTGATTTCACTTACGGTTTCAGCAACTCTTTCAAATATAAATCATTCGACCTATCCCTATTCTTACAAGGATCTTATGGAAATGATGTGATGAACTTAACATGGTTGAATACTTCATCATTAAATGCACGCTATAGAAATCAGACGCAGGAATCTGCAGACTACTGGACTCCTGAAAATACCGATACAGATATTCCAAGACCGGTAGCCGGTGACACTTTCAACAATGAAATTTCAAGTAGAGTTGTTGAAGATGGTTCCTATTTAAGAATTCAAAACCTGACATTTGGTTATAGCCTGCCTAGCAGCTTGATGGATAAATTGAACATAAATAACATCAAAGTTTACGGTAGTGTTCAAAATCTTTACACGTTCACAAACTATAGAGGTTACGATCCTGAAATTGGTTCCTTTAACCAAGATGCTTTACTTATGGGAATTGACAACGGGCGTTATCCAACTCCTAGAACATTTACATTCGGTTTAAATGTGGATTTATAAAAAATGAAAAAAGAAATAACATATAGAATAATGGTTATGAAAAGATTTTCTAAAACATTTTATCGCGCATCAGCATTTACTTTCCTGTTGCTATTCATTACTTCTTGTGAAAAGGAATTTTTAGATAGACCACCAGAAGATGCTTATAGTTTAGATGAATTCTACTCTTCAGAAGCTCAAGTAAATGCAAGTACTAACATTTTATATAATGCTCCGTGGTTTCAATTTGCCAACACTCCTATGTGGGCTATAGGTGAATTATCCTCTGGTAATGCCAGAACTTGGGATGACAATTCTGCCGATTTCATGAAGTTTACCGTTACAAACAGAAAAAATCACCTTGCGAACGGCTGGTCTTCACTTTGGTCTGTAGTAGCACAAGCAAACGCAGTTATCAATTTCTTACCAGATCGAGTTGATGCATCTGTTAGTCAACCGGTAATTGATAATGCCATTGGTGAAGCTAAATTTATGAGAGCAATGGCATATTTTTATCTTGTAAGAATTTGGGGACCTGTGCCTATTATTGAGAATAATTTAGATTATGTATATAATCCGCAAATAAATACAAACCCTGTAGATGACATCTATACCTTTATGGAAAATGATTTGATGTTTGCTATAGATAATTGTTACTCAAAGAATAGAGGTAGCAATTATTCAGATAACGGTCATATTTCCAGCGGATCGGCTAAAGCTTTACTTGCCAAAATATATCTTTATCAAAGGGACTACTCTCAGGCAAGAGCCTATGCTGAAGAAGTAATTAATAGTGGTGAATTCAAATTATTTGGATTAGAGGTTCCAGGATCTTACAACGACTTGTTTGATACTAAAAACAATAACAATGAAGAATCCATAGCAGCTATACAATGGTCGAACACCGGAGAATACGGACAAGGTAATCCTCTACAGGCAATGTTTGCTTTCACAACAGCATTAACAGGAACGGGAGATGGCTGGGGAGCCGTATCTCCATCTATAGACCTTACCCAGTCATATGAAGATGGGGATTTAAGAAGATATGGAACCATAATGGAAGAAGGGAATGAATATCCTAACTTAAATGGAGGTTATGTGGTACCAGAAAACCCTGGAACACAAGGAACCAATGTTGCTATTAAAAAATATGTTGTAGGAAAACCGGAATACAACGGTGGAGGATCAAGCCAGAATGCAGCAAACAACACTTATTTACTAAGATATGCAGATTTATTACTAATTCATGCCGAAGCAATTATGGCTGGAGCAGAAAGCACGACTGATGGCGCTGCATTAGCTTCTGTTAATAAAGTAAGAGAACGAGCTGGATTAGAACCATTGGAAGTTCTTACAAAAGAGCAACTATTACATGAACGACGTGTAGAACTGGCATTTGAAGGAGAATACTTCTATGATCTTGGAAGGCTAGACCGAAGTGAAGCTATCGCAATTATTAGCGCACAAGAAAGAGGAACATATAGCAACGATGATCCACCAGTAATTTACTCTGAGAACTTCACCCCTTCTGCAGATGATTTTACTTTTGCCTATCCTCCTGTTGAAGTTCAAAAGAACCCATTATTAGAAGCAGATCCAGTACCATATAATTTTAATTAAAAAAATTGAATAATGGAAAACATATTTAAAAACAAAGCGCTATTTAAAACAGCATCGTTTTGTATAGTCCTGTTATCTTTAATTACGATAACATCTTGTACAGATGTGAGTGATCCTATGCCGGTAGCTTCAGGGCCGCCAGAAATTATAAATGTAAGCAAAGCCGAAAATGATTCGCTTACAACAGTAGGTATTCGTGAGAATATGTACATAATAAGAGGGGTAAATCTTGCTACAACAACTCGTATTTATTTCAATGAATATGAAACATATTTCAACCCAACTTTAGTAAGAGATGATAACATAATTGTTACAATCCCCAAAGATGCACCTTGGTTTGAAGTTCCTAATACTTTAAAGGTAGTGACCTTAGGTGGTGAAGATGTATATGGCTTTTCAATCTCTCAACCTAAACCGGAATTGGACAGCTTTAATGCAGAAACTGTAGACGGAAGGGTTATTGTAACCATTAACGGAGATCTATTTCAAAATCTTACTGCAGTTAGATTTGGAGATGTAGATGCCGAAATTATTTCAGCAACAGAGTCTCAAATACAAGTTTATTTGCCGGATGGAATTTCACAAGCCTATATTTTTGTAGAAACACCTGGAGGAATCGTGCAGTCTGAAGCCGCCTACGGATTTAAATATACTATTTACGGAGAAGGACTTTCAGAAGAGTTTGATGTTACAAATGGTTTTGATTATTGGGGATGGAACAACGCAAATGACTGGATGAATACCGAAGTAGTAAAATCGGGAGATTTTTCTCATAAAGCAACTTTTGGCGGAAACTGGGAAGGTATTCAATATGGAGGCGGAAGCTTAGATCTTTCTGAATATGAAGTAATCAACGTTTCTATTTACGGTGGAGAAAATTCAGCAAAAGTGAACCTTGTTCTTAACGGAGGCTGGGACTCAGCATATGCATTAGATCTAGTTGAAGGAGCGTGGACAAATTTTGTAATTCCCTTATCAGCATTTGGATCTCCAGCAAGCCTAACCGAGATCGTATTTCAGGAATCCAGTGGAAATGGTCTTTCTCCAATTGTAATTTATATAGATGATTTTGGATTCAATTAAAAAGTTTGAATTAGCCTAAATTCTTAAAACATACCTCAAGAATATTTTCTTAAGGTATGTTTTAATTTTAAAGATCTATTGGTTTAACAATAAACTTAACTTCACTAAAATTTAAAAAGATGAAAAATAACCCACTGCTTATATTACTACTCTTAACTTGCTCTATAGTCTATTCGCAAAAATTTGAAAATCTTGCCCAAACTCCTCCTATGGGATGGAATACTTGGAACAAGTTTGCCTGCAATATAAATGAAGAAGTTATTAAAAGTGCTGCAGATGCAATGGTATCTAGTGGGATGAAAGATGCAGGCTACGAGTATATTGTTATAGACGATTGCTGGCATGGGGAAAGAGATGCAAAAGGCTTTATTCAAGCTAATAAAGAACATTTCCCATCTGGCATGAAAGCTTTGGTAGATTATGTGCACTCAAAAGGTTTAAAATTCGGAATATACTCTGATGCAGGAGATAAAACTTGCGGGGGCAAACCGGGAAGTCGCGGGAGAGAATATCAAGATGCACTTACTTATGCAGAATGGGGTGTAGATTACCTAAAATATGACTGGTGTAATACCGATGGAATAAAAGCCGAAGGTGCTTATACCACCATGCGGAATGCACTTTATGAAGCTGGCCGACCTGTTGTTCTTAGTATTTGTGAGTGGGGAGACAACAAGCCTTGGGAATGGGCCAGAGATATTGGGCATTTGTGGAGAACTACCGGAGATATCTACCATTGTTGGGATTGCGAAGAAGATCATGGCGATTGGTCTTCATGGGGAGTGTTAAGAATTCTTGATATGCAGGATGGTTTAAGAAAGTATGCCGGACCTGGCCATTGGAACGATCCTGATATGATGGAGGTTGGTAATGGGATGAGCGTAAGCGAGGATCGTGCGCATTTTACCATGTGGTGTATGCTTGCAGCTCCTCTTATGGCCGGGAACGATCTTGATAAAATGAGCGCTGAAACCATAGAGATTCTTACTAATAAAGAAATGATCGCTATAGATCAAGATCCATTGGGAGTACAGGCCTTTAAGTACAGTGCTGAAGATGGTTTGGAAACTTGGTTTAAGCCCTTAGAAAATGGAGACTGGGCAGTAACTTTTTTGAATCGTTCAGATGATGTTCATGATATTGAATTTAACTGGAAAGAACACCTAGTTATCGATCCTGATTTTGATTATAAAACAGATTTTGAGAATATCACTTATAAGGTTAAAAACTTGTGGGATGATAAAAAGGAAAAGAATACAGACAAAACCTTGAAGAATAAGCTGAACCCTCATGATGTGTTGAGCTTAAGATTGACCAATATCAACAAGTAATTTCAATAGCACATGAATAATAGCTCCGCATTCAAGAAAGGCCATTTTAATGCGGAGCTATCTTTAAAATCTATACCGAAATTCCAGTAAGGCTCTCCCCTATTCTCATCTGTAAAGGTTAGTTCCATGCTATTCTTGATATGGAATTATAAATATAAGAATGCTACCTATCCCTACCACAGCCCCAGCTAATATATCCTAACCATAATGCTTTTCAGCATTTATTAGGCTGAAAGCAGTATATCCCGCCAAGAAATATGCAAGTATACTATATTTAAAACCATAACGCTTATGAATGAACGAGGCACTTTGGAAGGTGGTTGAAGTGTACCTTGATGGAAAAGCATTATCTACATTATTTTTTGGTCGGTGTTTATTGAGAGCCACTTAAGCCAAACGTTACAGCCCGATTTAAATTAAAACCTTTTGTGAACTGCCAGGTCCCTTTTTTATCTTTTAATAATAGCATGGTTGTAAGTGCTGAGGCGGGCATTGCAAATAACAAAATATCTCCTGACGTTTCTATTGTCTCGTTGTTATTTTCAGCCAGTTGAGAATATCCTACGGTAAAATTTAAAGAGAATAACAAAAAACGAGATCCTTAGTAATTGGATATTTTCTACGGGATATATAAGCTTCACAAATCTTTTACAGTCTATTAAAAGCTATAATAGAAATTAATTCTCAAGTAAAACTTAAGTGGAATATACATTAATAGTGAATTACCCACTTCCCCATTTCTTTTACATTTTTAAAATTGTTTAGCAGATACTGAAGTGAATCATTTAAAGGAGTCTTTTTTCGATAAATAAGAACGTTATTCTCGTTCTTCAATAAGTTTTTGAATCTATCTAAATCTTTTGGTCTATTATATTCGAGATAATTTGATTTATAGAGCGTATCTCTTTGAAATTTAGTTTCTCTTTTAGCATTGAAATTAGTGTTGTATACCGTAATAATATCCTCATTTAAATAAAAAGAAGCAGAGGGTAACAAGTAATCGTACACCACAAATTTATCGAGTTGCTCGCCTTTTTCATCTTTTAGGTATTGGACAACCTCTTTAATTGAATTAATTTTATCTGGGTTTTCTGCACCAAATAGCGCATAAGTAAGCAACAAACTAATACTAAAAAATATTCCTAGATATAGCAAGCGGAAAAATGTATTTAAATTGGAATATTCCATAAAGTAGAAGCCGGAACCTACAATTAAGAATATCAAAGGAATTGCTAATCTTAAATCGATAGCAATTGTATCTAAAAAGCCTATAACTATTAGTCCTAACAATAGTATTCCGAATAATACACCGTATATTTTTATATAAAGATTTTTATGTGATTCCGGGAACCGCACCAGGACATATCCACCCAGAAGAGCAATAAATGGATAAATTGGAAGTATATATAGAATGAGCTTTGATGAGAATACTGAAAACAACACCAATAATGTGCCTATTGTATAAAGCAAAATACGCTCTTCCTTAACCCTCTCTAATTTCAGTTTATATTTTTTTACATATCCAATACTCAGAAAAACGATCCAAGGCATTCCTAAAGCAGGAGCAAATGCCAGATAATACCAAAAAGGTTCACTTCTATGGAATTGCTCTGCATTCATACTTCGGTTCACTATCTGGTCTTCAATAAAGTAATTCCATAATTGGGGTTGATCTATTATGATTGCTATAAACCAGGAAGCGGAAATACCTATAAATAATAGCAGGCCTAACACACTATGTATTGAAAATTGGAATTTCACCCTATTCATTAATTTCCAACACCCTATAAATACTAGAACAGGCAGTATTACAACCGGTCCTTTTGTTAAAAATGCTAAGCCCAGCATGAAATAGAAACCGTAGAAATACCATACCGAATTCCCCTGTTTAAGTTGCAACCAGAAATAAATGCTCCATAATATGAAGGTGGTGAGATAAGAATCGGTCGTTAAGTTTCTTGCAGCTATAAGAGCAAGGGGGAAGGAAAAATAGATCAGGCCACTGGCAAAAGCTATCTTCTCATCTTTGAAAAAGAGTTTCGCTATTTTAAAGATCAATAAAATTTGTAACGTAAGCGCCAACGATAGAAAAAATCGAGCTCCGAATTCATTTATTCCAAAAATTTTATATCCCGCAGCCGTAATATAATAAGTCATTGGGGGTTTATGATAATGTTCTATTCCCAAAAGTTGTGGATGAAGATAATCACCGCTCAAAACCATTTCACGGCTAATTTCGGCGTACCGAGCTTCACTGCTTTCTGTAAGCCCCCAACTTCCTAAACCAATGTTTAAGGATATAAAAATGATTAAAAGAACTACGTAAAACTTAGTTTTCATCTATTTCAGGAAAAAATGAAAGGTATTGGAAGGTGCATCTTAAGTTCTAGTCTCTTATTTCCAAATACACCATCTAATTTAAATCAATATTTTTTAAAGGAAAGTCTTTCTACACAAATGTATCTTACCCCCTACTTTCAACTTTATAATTAAGGTATTTCTTACGCATCCATACATAAGCGAAACAATCTAACAAAGGCCCTATCAAACGATTGGATAATCAAAACTTTGAAGCTCCTGCTATTCTCGAAAAATGTTTTACCGGAAATTGCTTAATTTTCTCATTTTGCAATAAGACCATTGCAGGGAGAAACCTGTGCAACCTTTAAACATAGGGATTTGTCTTTACTATTTTTAAAGGGCATTCTGTATCGTCCATCCCCTCATTGGTAAAAACTCTTCGAATGGTGTTTGCAATTAGAGAAGACATGTTCTTTAGAAATGGATCTTTTCGATTGGATCTAATCCCGGTTACAAGATCGTACTCTCCTATGTGTTCCAACAACAAGTTTTCAGGATCGGTTTGTATATTGGAGTCAATAAACCCAGTAAATGTAACAAGGAATTCTAAATTAGAGTTTTAAAAATATTACTAGCTTGGATATAAAGCAAAAAAACGACAGGTATTGCTACTGCCGTTTTTAAAATAAAGAAATACTTCTTCTATAAAATGTAATCGGTACTTACAAAATTTGAGGTTTTTGTTTCCAATAATTTCTTAAGGATCTCATTATTGTAGGCGTTATCCTTTGAAGCTACGAAAGTTCTTATAGAGAAAGAACGCAGCGCATCATGTACACTTAACGTTCCAACTGCAGAATCTTTTCGGCCGGTAAAAGGAAACACATCTGGCCCGCGTTGACAAGCTGAATTAAGATTTACTCGACATACCAGGTTCACCAAGGTATCTATAAGTGGCGCGAGTTCTTTAATATCACTTCCAAATAAACTCACTTGTTGTCCGTAATTAGAATCGGCAATCTCATTTAACAGTTCTTGTATATCGGTAAATTCCTTTACCGGTATTACAGGCCCAAACTGTTCTTCTTTATAAATTCTCATTTCTTGAGTAACCGGGAACATCACTGCCGGAAATATAAAATTATCGGTGGTGTTCCCTCCTTTTTCATTTAAGATCTTAGCCCCTTTTTCCTGAGCATCATCAATAAGCTCCTGAATATATTGGGGTTTATCTGCTTCCGGTAACGGAGTAAGTTTCACTCCTGTTTCCCAGGGATTTCCAAATTTTAATTCATCTACTCGTTTTGCAAAGCGCTTACTAAATTCTTCCCGAACGGCTTCATGAACATATACAATCTTTAACGCAGTACAACGTTGCCCATTAAAAGACAAAGTCCCCGAAAGACATTCTTCAATAGTTAGATCCAAATCGGCATCAGGAAGAATAATGGCTGGATTCTTAGCTTCCAAACCAAGCACCAAACGCAACCGGTTCTTATGTGGATGTTGATCTTGCAAAGCAATGGCCGACTTGCTATTTCCTATTAATGCCAAAACATCTATTCTTCCAGAGGCCATTATAGGTGCAGCGACTTCTCTACCTCTACCATAAATAATATTCACTGCGCCCTTTGGAAAACTATCCCTAAAGGCTTCTAATAATGGAGAAATAAGCAATACTCCATGCTTAGCAGGCTTAAAGATTACTGTATTTCCCATGATAAGAGCTGGAATTAACAGTGCAAAGGTCTCATTTAAAGGATAATTATATGGACCTAAACACAACACCACCCCAAGCGGACCTCTTCTTATATGAGCATTCACGCCATCTCTTTTAGAGAATTTGGCGCTATTCCGGTCCAGTTGTTTATAATCTTCAATAGTATCGTTTATATATTCCACCGTACGGTCAAATTCCTTTTGAGAATCGCCTAATGATTTTCCAATCTCCCACATAAGCAATTCCACAACCTCTTCGCGTTTGGTGCTCATTTTTGCGACAAATTTATCCATACATGCAACCCTGTCAGACACTTTCATGGTTGGCCAACTTCCTTGGCCTTTTCCATATGCCTTGCATGCCACATCCAGGACATTCATGGCTGCTGCTTCATCCATATGCGGAATGCTCCCCAATAAAGTTGGTTTATATTCGGGTGTAGATGAAATGGTGGAATAAACATTATCGGTCTTACCCGTCCATGCTATCAATTCTCCATTTGCTAAATAGGTTTTTTGATGCAACTGCTCAATACTTCTTAATTCTGACGGATTATTCATTATGATTTATTTTACTTAAAAATACATTTTTACAGATATCTGCTGACGAAAAATAACTCTGAATATTCAATAAAAATGTTAATTTGAAACTATTCAAGAAAGCAACAAAATTTTATGTATAATTTGAACAATTCATACATTTCCGTTATTTCTATAATGGAATTGATAAGTTAAATAAGCAGCAGACAATAGAGCTAGAATTAATATTCGTTTTTAATAGCCTGGCTTATAATTTGTAAATAAAAAACAAGAGCAAACCTGGCAGAATCCTACCTTAAAAGAAGCGCGTATTAAATAGCATTTTCTTAATTTCGAAAGATGAAATTATCCTGTTATATTCAGGGACTTCACCTGCTATAAATCTCAACTAAAATGAAAATTCTACATACTGCCGACTGGCATATTGGTAAGAAATTACATAAAAATGATCTTATTCAAGATTTTGACCTTTTTATAGAATGGTTATGTCAAACCGTAGAAAAAGAAGAAATAGAATTATTGCTTATTTCCGGTGATGTTTTCGATCTTGCCAATCCTTCTTCGGAAGCTCGAAAACAATATTATCGGGCACTCATGAAGTTGAAACGCTATAATTGCAAGATCATTGTTACCGGAGGAAATCATGATTCTCCAGCAATGTTAGATGCCCCAAAAGAGATATTACGAGAGTTGGAGATGCATATTATTGGAGGTTTACCTGAAAACCTCGATGATGTGATCATTCCTATTCTCGATAAAACAGGAAAACCCGAATTAATAATAGCCGCTATCCCATTTTTAAGAGACTCAGATCTTAGAACTGCAGGAGAAGCCAATACATTTGAAGCTAGGCTGGAAGCCATTCGTCAGGGAATTCAGGATACCTTTTTGAAAGCAGCTACCATTTGTGAAGAACGCTATCCTGAGGTTCCTGTAATTGCTATGGGCCATTTATTCGCTGCCGGTATGGAAACCTCAGAGAGTGAGCGGGATATTCAAATTGGAAATCAGGCAGCATTCCAAGCCTCTCAATTTGGAGATTATTTCAAATATATCGCTTTAGGGCATATACACAAACCGCAACGGGTAAATACTGCTGTTCCTACATTTTACAGCGGTTCTCCAATTCCATTATCTTTTAGCGAACGTAAAGACGAAAAGCGAATATTAATAATAGATAGTAACAAATCCTGGCTTCCGGAAAGTATTTCTATTCCTATTTTTAGAAGATTATTGAAACTGAATGGGACTTTGGAAGAACTTCGAAGTAGATTGGAAACTCTGCAGGAACATACCCAATTAAATAGCTTAATTGAAGTGGAGCTTCAAGAAGAGCAATACGATGCCACGAAAATATATGAGCTGGATGCGCTGATTCAGAATTTTGAAAAGCCGGGATTCGAGATCGTAAAACATCGAGCCACATTCGCCAATAAATTAAAAGGAGCTAGCGAGGTTTTTAAAAATGCGAAACAATTAGAAGACCTAAAACCAAAAGAAGTATTTCTGAAACTGATAGAAAATCATGAATATGAAGAAGTGGTGCAAAAAGAAATAGTAAGCGCCTTTGATGAGATTTTAGAGGAAGTTCAACATGACACCTCCGTTTTACCAGACAGTTTATGAAGATCCTAAAAATAGAATTCGAGAACATTAATTCCCTTCGTGGGAAACACAGTATAGATTTTGAAAAAGCTCCTTTTACAGGAAGTTCGTTATTTGCAATAACAGGACCTACCGGTAGTGGTAAAAGCACTATTTTGGATGTTATCTCCCTGGCTTTGTTCAACCATGTACCAAGATTAGGAAAGATCTCAAAAAATGAGATCCTCGCAACTGGAGCCATTTTAACCCGAAATCAAGATCATGCCGGGGCCAGTATCACTTACCAGTGTAATTCTGGTATTTACACTTCTACATGGAATATTGAAACCGCAAGAACTGGAAATCTCAAGGATTACCACATGAGTCTTTTTGATCTTGCAAGCAATAAAGCATTCGATCTTAAGAAATCAGACGTGCCGGCTAAGAATGAAGAACTAATAGGACTTAATTACAATCAGTTCATAAAATCGGTAGTGCTTGCACAGGGAGATTTTGCACAATTTCTACGAGCCAAAAAAGATGAGCGTGGAGAATTATTAGAAAAGATCACCGGTACAGGAATTTACCGCCAGTTAGGAATGAAGGCTTTTCAAAAACACAAAGCGGTAAGTCAGGAGATTAGTTTACAGCAACAAGCCAGAGAGAATTTTAAAATTGAGCTTCTTGAGGAGGAAGAGTTGTTTAAAATTACGCAAGAACTGCAAGAAAAAGATGCGGAGTGTAAACTTTTAGATGCAAGTATAAAAGCAACCGAGGCCAACATCAGCTTAAAAAACACTCTTAAGAAGCAGCGGGAAGAAATTGATATTTTAAATAAACAAAAGCAAACAACAACAGACCGCTTAAATAGCTTTATTGAAGAAAATGGAGCAATTCTGGAAGCCCATGAAAAGGTGCAACCTTTTGGAGAGGAGATTAGAAAATGGGCTTTAGTTCAAAATAATCTGAAGGAACACACCAAAGAACTACAAAGTATAGATGCTGCAATACAAACAAATAAACAGCAGACTTACAATTGTTTAAAGGAAGTAGAATCCCTAACCGGTAAAATCTTGGAAGATGCTTCTTTGGAGAATGAACTACATAGTTTCACCGAAAAAGTTCGAGATTTAGACAAACAAAAATCGGATAAGTTAACCGAATACAACTTTTTGATAACTCAATTGAAAGCCGAGATTAAGGAGCTGGATATTAAAATTAATGAAAGAGATCTTCCCAAAGATCTTGAAATTTTCAACCAATTAAAATCTACATCATCAAATCAACTTAGGTATTATGAAAATGAATTAGCTTCCATTGATCTTAAAAATCCGGATGCCGAAAAATCCCGTTTGGAGCAACAGCTTGAAAACACACGAAAAGCAGGAAATCAAGCACAAAAAATTCAGCAGTTATCTAAAGAATTTAAAAAGCTAACTTCAGAAGAGGAAAAGAATACTCCTGATTTAGCAGCGCTCCCTCAGAAAATAGACCTGAGCAACACCAAGATCTCCTTTTTCAAGGAACACCTGAAAAACCTAAATTTAGAAAAGCAGAATCAATTATTAACGGCCAGTTTAAAAGAGCACCGCTCCACCCTAATAGACGGAAATCCTTGTCCCTTATGCGGAGCGACCCATCACCCTTTTGCTGATAATTTACCGCAAAAAAATGGTGAGCTAGACGAAAAAATAAGTGCGACTACAAAAGAATTAGAAAGTTGGTCTCAGCAAAATACCGAAGAGAATACCCATTTTAAACAATTACAAAAAAGAATCAGCGAGATTCGTTCAGAAAAAGAATTACTGCAAAATGACTTATCAGATTTGAAACTTCATTTTGAAACCCATTTTAAAGATATTTCTTTTGAAAAAAGCGAAGAAGATTGGGAAGTTCTTTTTGATAAACAAAAACGGCAAATTCAGGAGTTGGAGAGTTATCAAAAAGAGCTAAGGATTTACAGCCGTGTTTCTAATGGAATTCCTATCCTGGAAAAGATCATAGATGTTCTGGAACAAGGGAAGAATCTAAAAAAAGAATTAGATGCTATTTATTCAGGTGATAATATCAACAATGATTTCCAAAGGTTACAAAAAGGCTGGACCCAACTAAAGGCGCAAGCCAAAAATCTCTTGGAAAATAAGGCTCTCTTGGAGAAAAAAATAGCCGTTGCTCAAACTCAGAATAAAGAGCTGGAACTAAGCCTGCAACCTCTATTACTTGAAATCAATTTCAAGGATATCGCCTCGGCACAGAACGCCCTTATGCTAGAAACCGATTATTTAAAATTGCGGAATCAACGAGAGGAGATACTTAAAAATGCCCAAAACATTCAAACTTCTTTGCAAGTATTAACCAAGCAGTTGCAGGAAACCAGTGAAAGCGATGTGCCAGAAAATATCGAGCAACTTAATACACTGCTAGATTCACAAACCTTTAATTATAAAACCAACTCTACAGCATGTGAAAATTTAAGACGCAGCTTATTTAATAACAATCAACTGAAGGAACGGATAAAAAAGATAGATGAAGAAATCCAGCAAAAGGAAGAGTTTACTAAACGCTGGCGCTTGTTGAATGAGCTTATTGGTGATGCTCAAGGCAAGAAATTCAATGAGTTTGCTCAAGACCTCACACTTTCTCAACTCTTGTATTTAGCAAATATCCGTTTGAAGGACCTTAGTGACAGGTACAAGCTCGACAAACCTGAAAATGAAGAAGATAATGCACTTATTGCTATTGACGAACATATGGGTGGCCAACGCCGATCTGTAAAAACACTTTCCGGGGGAGAAACCTTTATTTTAAGTTTATCGCTAGCACTGGCATTATCTGATCTTGCATCCAGAAACGTAGAGATCAATAGTCTCTTTATAGATGAAGGTTTTGGAACGCTGGATCCTGAAACCTTAGATCAAACACTGGATACCTTGGAAAAACTCCAGTCAGAATCCTCCAAGACCATTGGAATTATAAGTCATGTAGATTCTTTAAAAGAACGTATTGCAACACAAATTCAATTAAAACGAAACGGGCAAGGCTATAGTTCATTAGATATCGTTCCCAATTAAAGTGGAAATGAATTATAGAAACCAACGGCAATTTAAAACATCAAAATAAGATAGCGGAGAAAACATAGCATGGTTTCTCCGCCTCTTCTTAACAACACTTAAACTAAAAAAATTAAAATTCTATATCGTGAAAATTGATCTTCAACAGGTGTTTCACTGTAGCTTTATATTCCTTCTTATTCCCTGTTTGATCGGGCCAGAAGGTATAGTTATAATGATGCATAAGATCTAACACATCTCTGTATTTGGTTAGAAGGATATCCAAATATTTCTGGTAGCGTTCTATACAATAATATTTCTGATCGAAAACCTCAACGCCCCCATCGGTTTTTCTAGTTTTAAAAGGAAAGCCGTGTACCTGGTAATTTTTTGCCTGGCAATAATCAGAAATTATTTCAATTACTGCAGTTTCATAAATCTCGGCCATTTTGAGGTCTTCTGAACTATCTCCCAAAACTTCCCAATCCTTATGAATTTCAGTAATATGTTCCTTAATGGTATTTATATTCAATGCGTATGCTTTATAGGTTAATTGATAGTTGGGGCATCAATATTTGTATATATAGTACTATAAAGTTTCCAGTTGCCAGCCCGCTTTTCATTAAAAGCGTCGCAAATAGATATAACACACCTGTTTTAAAATCAAAATATCGCATTTAGAAAAATTGTTTTCCATGCGAATCAAATTCATTATAATACTATATACATTTCTAGAACTCACATTTATAGCAATTTAGACTATAAACTACGTCTCTTGTAGGGATAAGACATGAATAATTCCAGAGTGTTCTGAGCTTTTCCTCAGAAATATCGAAGCTAACAAATCTTAACTGTTTTATAAAAAAATTAGTAAATAAATATTCAAAAAATAATATCGTCATAAAAGATGCCTGTTTTCAGTTGTTTTATCACGAAATCAGTAATTTCCAAGTTGTGAATACTAAATGTATTTAACCTTTCTAAAAGCATATCAAAAACTAAAAAAACTATTAACGGTATAGCTTATATTATTACGCTATTTGATAGCTATTACTTAAATTATTTACTTCTTACATTAATACCTAAATTTGTCATCCATTAAAGAACTATGTTAAAAAAGCTTGAACTGCGTACCGTTACGGTTACCAGATATATTACTGCCTTACGGGAAGGAGGCTCCTTGCCTGCCTTAGCCGAAGCTGATGATGATTTTAAATATGTGCTTAAGTTTAAAGGAGCCGGCCATGGTGTAAAAGCGCTTATAGCCGAACTTATTGGCTGTGAGATAGCAAGAGCACTTGGATTAAAAGTACCTGAAGTGGTATTTGCCAATTTAGATGAAGCCTTTGGAAGGACTGAAGCCGATGAAGAAATACAAGATCTTTTGCAAGGAAGTAAGGGATTGAATTTAGCTTTGCATTTCCTATCTGGCGCCATTACCTTTGACCCTGTTGTTACTACCGTGGATGAACGTACCGCTTCCAAAATAGTATGGTTAGATGCGTTAATTATTAATGTTGACAGAACCTTTAGAAACACCAATATGCTTATATGGCATAAAGAGTTATGGCTAATAGATCATGGTGCTGCTTTTTATTTTCATCATTCATGGGTAAATAGAGAGAAACATGCTAAAAGTCCGTTCACGTTAATAAAAGATCATGTTCTCTTACCACAGGCTACTCTCTTGCAAGAGGTGGATGCCGAGTGTAAGGCACTACTAACAGAAGAGAAAATAAGGGAAATTGTAAATCTTTTACCGCAAGAATGGTTAACGTGGGAAGATATCGATGAAACTCCCGAGGAAATCAAGGAAGCTTATATTCAATTTTTATTGATACGATTGGAACATTCAGAAATCTTTATAAAAGAAGCCCAAGATGCAAGAAAAGCACTTATATGAATATGCCGTGATTCGTGTCCTGCCACGAGTTGAAAGAGAAGAATTCTTAAACGTGGGGATTGTATTATTCTGTAAAAGACAAAAATTTCTGAAAGTCTTATTTCAACTTGATGAAGAAAGATTAAAGTGCCTTTGTGATGATTTTGATCTTGAACCTGTAAGAAATAATTTAGAATCTTTTGAAAAGATATGTGCCGGAGCTAAAAACGGCGGACCTATTGCACAATTGGATGTTGCATCTAGATTTAGATGGCTAACCGCGGTAAGAAGTTCTTCTATTCAAACTTCCAGACCCCACCCGGGCTTATGTGAAGATATAGAAGTTACCTTGCAGCGCTTGTTCAAAGAATTAGTACTTTAATGTCACATACTCTTAATAAATGGATTTAGAATATATAGAAAGTAAGGTTTTTAAAACTGAAAATTTTACGGAAAGCGCTTTGCCAAAAGCTGAATATGACACCTGCCATTTTGAAGATTGCACATTTACAGGTGCAAGTCTATCGGGAATTACCTTTGCAGAATGTGAATTTAGAAATTGTGACCTTAGCAACGTGCAGCTTAAGGGCACTACCTTCCGGGAAGTTTCCTTTCATAATTGCAAACTCTTAGGTTTGCGATTTGATGAATGTGATCCATTTTTACTTTCTTTCAATTTTGACGATTGCATCCTAAACTTTTCGTTTTTCTATAAATTAAAATTAAAAGGAATTCGGTTTATCAATTGTAAATTACAGGAAGTAGATTTTTCTGAGGCTAATTTAATGAGGGCCAATTTTCATAATTCTGATCTGGGCGGGGCAATATTTGACAATACCAATTTAGCAAACGCCGATATGCAAACCGCCTATAATTTTTCTATAGATCCAGAAAGAAATCAGTTGCAAAAATCAAAATTTTCCGGTGAGAACATCAAAGGACTTTTGGATAAGTATAAGTTGATAATTAAGTGATCCTTTAAATCAAAAAATACATAGTATCGTCTAAAAAACAGAAAGTTAGTTTAAGAACTCCTCCTAAATTTACGATATTAGCATGCAAAAATCGCCCTTAATATAATTAGCGCGAACATACCTACTACTAAGTTAACAGCTTGATCTATGACAAACCACGAAACTCCAAATTACCTCACGTTTTCTCAAAAATTAAGAGCGGCTACTACTTCATTTGCGGGAATAGCGATTGTTTGGTTGGTATTGATATTATTATTTAGTCTCCTGGAAATTGGATTATCTGGATACACACATGGGTTGCCCTCAGGTTTTTTCACTCTGACCATCTGGAGCTGGTTTTCTGACATCCTTTTTTGGTGGAAATGGTTATTCTTATTATTTATAATCTATATACCTCTTTATATCCTTTCCTCTGTTATTGCAAAAGTTGCTTTTAAAAGTTTTATAGTTTTCTTTTTTATAGTCCAAATTGGCCTTATCAATTACTTCAATACTGCCTTGGTGCTTTTAGGAGCCGATATTTTTGGATATTCATTACAAGAAATACAACAAACCGTTGGAGCTTCGGGAGGAGTAAGTCTTATGTCTGTACTGGTTTTCAGTATTTTAATAGCACTAACAGTTCTTATCCTGAAATTCTTACCCAAGAAATTGAACCTTTCAATCTATACTTCGGCTATACTACCATCTATTTCCTTTCTAATTTTCATTTTTGGGATTTCACCCAGTCTCAGGTTAGGCAGTCTGCAGTCAGATTTTGCTAATAATTTGGTAGTTAATAAGTCAGATCACTTTTATCAGGCTTCCTATAATCACTATTTCCCTGAAATATATGAAACCGATATCTATGCCGATAGTTACATTGGAAATTACGGAGCTAATAACACCAACACTATTGCTTTTGAATATGTAGATGAGACCAATTACCCTTTCCTCCATAAAGAAGTTACAGGAGATGTACTTACTCCTTTTTTAAATCAGGCCGAAACCCCTCCAAATATCGTGATCATTTTAGTAGAGGGATTGGGACGGGCTTTTACAAACGAGGGAGCTTATTTAGGGAATTTCACACCATTTTTAGATACGCTATCCGCCGAAAGTTTGTACTGGAAAAACTTTTTAAGCCAAGGAGGTAGAACCTTTGCAGTATTGCCTTCCCTTTTAGGTTCGCTTCCTTTTGCCCAGAATGGTTTTCTAGGTATGGGACAGGAAATGCCACAACAGCTTTCCCTTCTCAACATCCTTCAAAAAAATGGATATCACACTTCCTATTATTACGGTGGAGATGCGAGTTTTGATAATATGGCTTTGTATTTAAAGAACAATAATATTAACGAGCTTAATGATGGAGGGGCCTTTCCACAAGGTTACAAAAAACTACCTGCTAATAACGGATTCACCTGGGGATATGGCGATAAGGAAATGTACAGGTATTATATGGCTTCACGCCCTGTAAATAAAAAACCTCAACTAAGTGTGCTACTTACAGTGGCTTCCCACAGTCCGTTTCTTATTGATGATGCTCCAAAATATGCGGCTAAATTTGAAGAGCGCATGAGTGTTCTGGGCTTTAGTGAAGAAAAAAAGGATGCTTACCGAAAATACCAAAACATCTATTCCAGTATTTTATATACCGATGATGCTTTAAAAGGTTTCTTTGATGATTACAAAAAAAGAGCAGATTTCAACAATACGATTTTTGTTATTACCGGAGACCATAGAATTCCCGAAATCCCTATGAGCACCAAAATAGACAGATACCATGTGCCATTAATAGTATATTCTCCTTTACTAAAGCGCACAGCTGAAATAGCTTCTATTTCTACACATTTTGATATTGCTCCCAGTTTGATTAGCTATCTTAAAAACAATTATGATATAAAATCACCTGAACTAACTACCTGGATGGGACAGGGTTTAGATACTACCACAGCGTTTCAAAATTTACATCATGCCCCGCTTATGCAAACAAAAACAGATATGATCGATTTCATTTCCGGGGAATATCATTTAAATGGTGATGCTTTATTTAAGATAACCGAAGGAATGGGAGAAGAACCTCTACAGGATGAAGACAAAAAGAATCAGCTGTTAAGTGAGTTTAATAAATTCAAGATAAGAAACAGTCAATTTATTAAAGAGAAAAAAATGATTCCTGACTCTTTATTTACTTCCTATACGCTTCAGAAATAGTTATTTTTCTCCATTGCTATAATTCTCCAAAATATTGGTGAGCATAGGGCGATAGAACTTCCAAAAGAAGCTGGCTCTCTCAATGGGGTTATCTTCATTATAGAAAAACCCTTTGAAGAAGCTTATTCCTTTAAAATAGGATGAAGTGATACCTATAGGGTTATCGCAAAAATCACCTGAAAAATAATAGAACTTATACTTATCCCCTTTATTTTTGGTAACCGCAGGAAATTCAGTTGGGATTCCATTCTTCTTTAATTCTTCAACTCCATTCTTATTAGTACTTATCTTATAGCTTGCAACTTCATTATTAATAGTTCTATCCAGCACCATTATATCAAACCAAAAAGGGTATTTTATCTGTGTGGGTAAACCAAGGTTTTCTTGTCCATAAGAAGTGCTGTGTATAAATGGCATGGGATTATCCAAATGGGTTTCATCTTCCAGAATAACCACTTGCCCACTAATGTGCACAAAAGCAATACCTGCCTTTTTAAAAGGCCATTTCCCGTCATGTGCATTCTTATAGCTTTCTATAAGCCAGGCTGGTAATTCTTTATTTACATCAAGATCAAAATTATCGAAATATCTGGCTGTCCACCCAGACCATTCCAATCCGAACATTTCCTCGAAACGCTTCCTATTCTGAATATTTGTAGGAGAGCCAATGGTATTAAATTCGGTGATGATCAATTTATTCTTCTGTTTCATCAAACTCAGCAATTCCAGATCTCTATCGCTCAAACCGCCGTATAACATCCCGTACTTTTGCTCCTTCCCTTTCAAATACCATTCGTTATTATAGATTCCATAAGTGTCAGTAAAATATACCATATCGGCATCTTCACTTAGTTGATTTAACTGGGGGGATGAAAAACGCTCTAAGCCTTTTAGTTTGAATTTTTCATCCTCAAGAGGGTGAAATCCAAAATAATCTTCACTAATTTGATACGGTTTATTAGAAGTCTTAGAGTAGCGCTCATGGTTGAGAATCCAGTTTAGGGAAATATGCTCCTGCCCTTCTCTGGTGATTGCTGTTTTATCTACAATAGCAGCCACCATTTTAGTGTTTGGCGTAAGCAACCAGGCTAGCCACATCCATAGGGGCAGTAATAATATTGCTATAAGTACCCCGAGAAAGATCTTCTTTCGCATGTTTAAAATCTTTTATTATACCCTACACTCACAGTCACTTGATTTCCTTTTGTACCTTGAGCATATTCCTGATTTTCCAAACCTGCTGAAAAAATAAGAATGTTGGTAAGATTAATGGATTTTCTATACCCTATCGAAATATTATTCGATTTAAGTTTATAAGTGTCTCCATTATTATAAAGGATATTATTAGCTTCATTATCTGGAGACAACCCGGTACCAATCCCGAAACTTAGAAAATCATCAGCCCCTGCTAGATAATACCGAACATTTAAGGAAAACGATTGGGAAACAGCGTTATTTGAAGGGGTAAGATATGTGCGTAAATTGAACCAATAATTCTTATAGTATTTTCCAACTGATGCAGTGTATATCCAGGTTTCATCATCGAAACTCAACATCCTGAATCCGGCTTCACCTTCGAAAGCCAAAGGCAGGTTAGCATACAAGGAAAATCCCGCTCTATATCGAGGAAATATCCCATCCTTTTCGGCAATTCCCCCGCTTACATACGCATAGAATACATCTGAAATTCTGGGATACGCATCTAGCTCAAATTGAGCTCCATTGGTGGTAAACCTATTGGCATAATTAAAACGTGCCGATATAGAACCAAACTTGGTTTGTCTCCCGTAGTCCACACTTGCCAGATGCCAAGGATCATCGAATCGCTTGTCGAAATAAACAAAGTCATAGCTAACTCCTACCTGATTCTTAGAAGACACATTTTTGATCTTTTCTCTATAAGCACGTGCATCTGCATGATTAGGATTAACAGCAAGTAATGTATTGAGCACATTGGTTGCTTCGTCATATTTTTTAAGATCGTTCAATATTTTAGCATCCAGATATAAGAGTTCTTCCGATTCTGGATGGTATTTTATACCCTCATTTACAATTTGATGAGCCCTTTCAGAATTATCATTCCAATATTCCAGGCTTCCATACGCTAAGGAACCATCCTCATGACCGGGATCTATTTCCAATACCCTATCAAATTCCACACGAGCACTATCAACCTTATCGGTCCAGGTATATAATCTCCCTAAAAAAATACGTATATCAGCATAATTAGGACTTATTTGCAAGGCTTGTTTTGAAAGATCAATAGCTTTCGGGTAGTTATCTTCATCGAACGCAGCAGCTCTGGCCTTGGTAAATAATTCATCTGAAGATAGGTCTTCCTGAGCGTGGGTAGAATGAACTGAAAAAAATAAGAGAAGGACGGTAATAACAAAGAGGTTAGTATTTTTTGCGCCCATCACATTAGTAAGAGATCTAATCACAAAGTAGGTTTTTAATTTGAGGTTTAAAAAGCAGCTAATTTACTGAAAAATAAATGATTGTTATTTATTTGGAATATAACAATCCTTCTGTTTCATAAGGTTTAAAGATATATAATTTTAGAATGCTGGCAAGCATATGGAAATATACAAAAATGAGGGCTATTAACGGTGGTTAGGCTTATATGGCAACCTATTTTGTAAGGTTAACCAATAATCTCTCCATCTCCCATTTCTATAATCCTATCGGTCTTATCGGCAAAATCCTTGTCATGAGTTACCACCAGTAAAGATAATCCCTGGTTATCACTTAAATCCTTAAAGATATTGAAGACATTCTCGGCATTGTAGCTGTCCAGGTTTCCTGTAGGCTCATCCCCCATTATAATTACAGGATCGTTTATTAATGCCCTAGCAATAGCTACTCGTTGTTTCTCTCCTCCCGAGATTCGAGAAGCTCTTTTTTGAGCGATATGTTCTATTCCCAAAATTCGTAATTTTTCCATTGCAGCCTCTTCAATTTGTGACGGAGACTTTTCACCTAACTTCTTTGCCGGAAGCATAACATTTTCTAGCACAGAAAATTCGGATAGTAAATAGTGAAATTGAAAAACAAAACCAATATATTTATTTCTAATATGGGATAACTTCTCTCTATTCTCTCCCGTGACCAGTTCTTCATTTAAGAATAATTGTCCTTCATAATCGGTATCCATAGTAGAGAGTATATACAGCAAGGTAGATTTTCCACAGCCTGACTTCCCCATAATAGACACAAACTCACCTTGCCTCACCTTAAAACTTATGTTCTTCAGTACATGAAAAAGTACAGGCTTTTTAAAGTACTTATTAATATTTCTTGCTTCAAGAACAGTTTTCATTGCAGGTTGATAAAATGGTTATTGACTTCTAATTATATCTACAGGATCTATTTTTTTAGCTTTTTGAGAGGGCAGATATCCCGCAAAAAACGTAGAGACCATTGCAAAACTTATCCCTACCATATAATAGAAAAAATCGAAATTTATAGGGTAGGTCTTAATCAAGGGGAGTGCCTCTGTTTCAAAAGGAACATTATCTATAACCGATGATAGTATGAACCCCAGAATAAGGCCTAAAATACCTCCTACTATTCCAATTATAACTGCCTGGCTCATAAATATCAATTGCACATCCTTGCCGGAAAAGCCCGTGGCTTTTAAAATTGCAATGTCGTTCATTTTCTCATAGATAAGCATATTCAAAATGTTGTATATACCAAAACCCGCTACAATGAGCAATGTTATGGAAACAGCATATGTTATAAGATTCCTAATGTTACTACCGGTTTCAAATTGCGCATTGGCGGTGTTGATATCTATGGCCTTTAACTGGAATTGTTGTTCTATTTTTTGAGCAAGCGGAAGAGCATCTTCAATAGTATGAAGCTTCACATTGATATCGGTAATATAATTCTCAGCTTCTCCTAAAATTCGCTGCACTGTTTTAATATTTGCAAAACTTTGAATGTTATCCAGATCGGCAATACCACTTTGGTAGAGTCCAACAATTTTAAGGGGGAAGATCTCCCCGCTAATGGTACTTATTTGTACCCTGTCGCCAATTCCCAGCGACATTTTCTCGGCTATTCCAGAACCCAGCAAGATGCCGTTATTAGTATTCTTTAAAGCTTCGGGCGTTCCTTTTACCACATAGTCCTTGAAATTAAAGAATTCTACTTCCTGCATAATATCTATCCCGGTAAGGTTGCCACCTATTTCTATAGAGCCGGCTATATAGAATATCTGTGTTTTTATTTGTGGAAGCGCTCCCCGCACATGTTCGTTCTTTTCCAAATAATCTATTATTGGCAGGGCATTATGAATTTTCTTCTGACTCTGTTTCGGTTTTATTGAATGAACCACATTAAAGGAATTTTTAAATTCCTCATAAAAAGCGATCGGCTGCTTTTTTGAAGGTTCAATTTCATTATAAATATGAACATGTGGAGTTTGATTAAGTATCAGGTCGTCCAGCATTTTATTAAGTCCCGTCATAAAACTCACCAAGGTAATATATGAGCCAATTCCAAAGGTTACTCCTAAGGCAGCTATAGCCGTTTGCTTAATTTTAGTAAGCAAATGCGTCTTGGCTATATTTAATATCACTTTCCAGTTTATCATTCTTCAGGTTTGTATAACCAGGTTTCGGCGGTGATTCCTGAGAGCACTTCCACCGTGTCCATGCTTTGCAATCCTATTTCCACCTCAACAATTCCATTTTCGGTTCTTACCTTATTTTCGTCTATTAAATACTGTTTTGGGATGGTTAGGGCCTCTTCTTTCTTGGCTATAACGATATTTGCTTCTCCAGACATACCGGGGTATAATACCTCGGGACCGTTTTCAAAAAAGCCTTCTACCATAAAGGTTTGATTACGCTCATCTTTTCTAGGGTATATCTTGCTCACTTTTGCATTGAACAGCGTAGTATTATAGGCATCTAAAGTAATAAGCACCAGTTGCCCTACTTTAATTTTCACAATATCTACCTCATCTACTAGCATCTCTATTACAAACACATTTGCGCTCCCAACAGCTGCCAGTGGCTCCACCGTATTTATAATTTCTCCCGGATTCTTATTAAGGGCATATACCTTCCCGTTAATTTTACTGCTTATAGTAAAATCTTCAGTAGTGACTTTAGAGGAATTATAGTTGTTTTGTGCCCGTCTTAATTCAGTTAATAGTGAATTTTCTGTTTGTTCATATTTAGTTTGAAGAAGTTTTAAAGAATTAGAAGCGAGTTCATATTTCAGTTTCTTAGAATCGTATTCTATTTTAGATCCAATTTTTTGATTCCACAGGTTCTTCTGTCTGAAATAATTAATTGAATCATTTTTTAACTGAAGTTTTGCAGCATTTATCTCCTCCTGGATCCCCTTTAAAATAGCTGCATTCCCGGCATAATTTGTTTGAGCCAGTTCAAGAGCCAATTTTGCATTTTCCCTATTTAGCTGTGGATTGGTATTAATTATTTGGGCAAGTAAGTCTCCTTTACGAACGATATCCCCTTCTTCTACCAAATTCCTTTCTAAAATCCCATTCACCGATGCAAACACCTTATACAAGCTATCGGGTTGTATGGTTACAGAGGAGTATACCAGCTCGGTTATCTGCGTTCGCATGGGTTGAACCCGCTCTTCTTCGTTATTACAGGACTGCATCAATAATACTAGCAATACCCAATATCCATACCTGTACATATTCTTGTCTTTGCTCAAATTTCTTTGAAATTTCCTGCTTTCGGAATGACAATTATCATATTTAATGCGGAATAATGCAGGTACTTTTATTGTGAGATTAAAAGTATAGCACCATGGATACATCACTATTTCTAGCCAAATTCTGGGGTTGGTATCTCCTCATTTTCTTCTTTATTCTAAGTTTTAATCCCGGACGGATAAAACAAATATTTGAAGATCTTAAAGATCAGAAATTCCTTATTCTAATTTCCTTTATCGCCATAGTGATTGGCTTGCTAAATATTCTTTTTCATAACGTATGGGAGCCAGACTGGAGGTTTGTAATTACCGCCATTGGATGGATTGCCCTTTTTATGGGATTGATGCTTTTTACTTTTCCTACCCGAACCACCGACTGGTTAGAACTGATTAATGTAAAATTGGTGCAGGTAATCTATATTCTATTGTTTCTGGTAGGAATATTTCTGCTTAACATGGGATATCAAATAGTTCTAGCATAATTTCTATAAAGACCGCCATGGAAACATTCATAAAATTCTTTACTCAAATAAGTATTTCAGATATACCACTAGTTGGAGGTAAAAATGCTTCTTTGGGCGAGATGTACAATGAGTTGTCTTTAGAAGGGGTAAGAGTTCCTAATGGTTTTGCAACAACTGCACGCGCATTCTGGCTTTTCTTAAGAGAAAATGAATTGGAAGACCCACTGCGATCACTTTTAAAGGAATTGGACCGAACAACCTTTAATAACCTTTCCGAAATTGGTTTGAAGGCCAGAACACTCATTCTTCAAGGTGTTTTTTCTGAGGAATTTTCTAAGGCTATTATTGAAGCCTATAATAAGCTGGGGGATAAGAAAGATATTGAAGTGGCAGTAAGAAGCAGTGCTACCGCCGAAGACCTACCCAGTGCCAGCTTTGCCGGACAACATGAAACATACTTAAACATTCAAGGCACACAAGCCCTATTGCTTGCTGTAAAAAAGTGCTTTGCTTCCTTATATACCAACAGGGCCATTAAATACCGAGAAGATAAAGGTTTCTTACATCATGAAATTGCTTTATCTGTTGGGGTTCAAAAGATGGTGCGATCAGACAAAGGTTGCTCTGGGGTTGGCTTTACTTTAGAACCTGAATCTGGTTTTAAAGATATTATTCATCTTTCCGGGGTTTGGGGATTAGGAGAAAACATTGTTCAGGGTATGGTAAATCCCGATGAATTCCTTGTTTTTAAACCCACTTTAAAAAAAGAAAAAAATGCCATCGTTCAAAAAAAATTGGGAGATAAAGCACTCACGATGATCTATGCAGAATCTAACGGGCACTCCTCTACCGTGAATATCGATACCAAACTTTCAAAACAAGAAGAATATGTTCTTACCGATAAAGAAGTTCTCACTTTGGCAACATGGGCGTTAGCTATAGAAGAACATTATAAAAAACCCATGGACATTGAATGGGCCAAGGACGGTATTACAAATGAACTTTTTATAACACAGGCAAGGCCAGAGACCGTTCATCATGCCAAAGCCGAACATATTTATTACGAATATAAATTAAAGGAAAAAAGCAATGTATTAGCATTTGGAAGTGCTATTGGAAATAAAATTGCTGTTGGTACAGCCCGGCTGCTATCATCTCCTTTAGAGGCTTCCAGGCTTAAAAAGGGAGATATTATAATTACCGACACCACCAGCCCCGACTGGGATCCGTTGCTTAAAAATGCTGGAGCAATCGTCACCAACCGAGGTGGCAGGACCAGCCATGCTGCAATTGTAGCTCGTGAGCTGGGCGTTCCAGCTGTGGTAGGTACCAATACTGCCACCAACGCCATCAAGGATGGCGACCTTATTACTATTTCATGCGCCGAAGGGAAAACAGGATTTGTATATAGTGGGAAACTGGATTTCGATACTGTAAAAATCGATTTTTCTACATTTAAACTTCCTAATACCGAGGCAAAGTTCATTCTTTCAGATCCCGAAAAAGCATTTCAGTATTCCTTTTATCCTAATAACGGAATTGGTTTGTTGCGTATGGAATTTATAATAACTCATACTATTAAGATACATCCCATGGCTCTCATAAAATTTGATGAGATTAAAGACCTTTCAGTTAAAAATCATATAAAAGAATTAACCCGAAATTACGCAGATAAGGAATCTTACTTTATAGATAGGTTAGCCCAAGGAATTGGCACCATGGCCGCAGCCTTCTATCCAAAAGAGGTAATTGTAAGAATGAGCGATTTCAAAACTAACGAATATGCAAATCTTCTTGGCGGAACCCAATTTGAACCTAACGAAGAAAATCCCATGCTTGGTTTTAGAGGAGCGTCCCGATATTACAGTCCGTTATACAAAGACGGATTTCTACTGGAATGCAAAGCAATTAAAAAAGTACGGGAAGAAATGGGATTGGAGAATGTAAAGGTCATGATCCCATTTTGCAGGACTATTACTGAAGCCGAAAAGGTAATAGATGTTATGTCGGCCAACGGATTAAAGCAAGCTGAAAATGGATTAGAGATTTACATGATGGTAGAAATACCCAGTAACGTAATTTTAGCAGAAGAATTTGCAGAATTATTTGACGGTTTCTCTATTGGCTCCAACGATCTTACACAACTTACTTTAGGTATAGACAGAGACTCCGAGCTTATGGCTCCTATTTTTAATGAGAATGATGCCGCCGTGAAACAAATGATTGAAATGGTGATTTTAAAAGCGCGTAAGACCCAAACCAAGATTGGCTTATGCGGTCAGGCTCCAAGCGATTTCCCTCAGTTTGCATCGTTTCTGGTGAACGCAGGCATTAACAGCATTTCCTTTAATCCCGATGCTTTACTAAATGGCATTAAAAACATTAATAAAGCGGAAGAAAAAAATCGGAAAAAATTTTCAGAAAAAATTAAAAACTGACATATATCATATTTTTTATACATGCATCGCCGTACTTTAGTATTCTCTTAAAAAAGATACGTTCATTCACATATTAGAAGGCAAAGATTTAGATTGTAGTTTTACGGTCTAGATCCTGTGGAAATAGTAAAGGTATTTGTAAACAGGGTGATTTTGTAAGTTGTCTTAGCATTAGACACTTGCAGGATATATCTTGATTTACTCATAAACTCACTATTTTCAAAGAATAGGGCTAGCGTTTGTTAGCCCTATTCTAAACTTCATATCATAGGTTTTTGTTGTAGAAATATAACAAGAACTGAATTGAAGAGATTGAAGATATTTTTACTCTCAATAGATTGGAAAGTTTATGTAGCGATAGATGAATTTGAAGGTTTGTTGTTATAAAAATAAAATTGACCTCTTTGAGGGAACGGGTAGGCTTTTGCTTACCCGTTTCTATTTTATAAAACTTCTACTCTCTAACTCTCCCGTATAACTAAAAGCTAAGCACTATGAGTTATTATTTTTCCACCTCTGTAAAGAATATAACGTTTAACGATGCCATTTCCCAAGTGACTGAAGCTTTAAAAGATGAAGGTTTCGGAATATTAACCGAGATAGACATAAAAGCTACTTTAAATAAAAAACTGGATGTAGATTTTTACAATTATACAATCCTGGGTGCCTGCAACCCTCCTTTTGCTTATAAAGCCTTACAGGCCGAAGATAAAATTGGCACAATGCTCCCCTGCAATGTTATTGTTCAGGAAAAGGTGCCTGGCACTATAGAGATCTCGGCGGTAGATCCCGGGGCATCTATGGTAGCTGTAAACAACAAAGAACTGGAGAACATCGCTGAAGAAATAAGAGACCGCCTTAAGAGGGTCATTAAAAAGTTAAAATAAGCAGTATTCAATATCGTTTAATCATGACATCGGTCATTTTATCTACTATGTTTTAAAGGTACTTTTATATATAACTTTTAAACTTTTTAGATATGAAAAATTTAATATTAGGTTTATTTCTATTTGGATTAACCACCCAATTATTCGCACAAGTAATTCCATTGCCAGAAGTGAAAATTGAAGCCGTAAATTATAAATATCTTAATACTGTAGATACTGAAGATACCGATTTATCGGTTAAAATGCTCCAAGAGATGGTGGCCAAGTACGACATTAGAGATGCAGAAATTTATAGCGATGAGTACGAAACCTACACCGTTTCCTTTTTTATTCCTGATGGGAAAATTCTTGTTGCGTACGATAAAGATGGGAATATCTTAAGAACTATAGAGCGTTTCAAAAATGTAAAATTACCAATGGCCGTAAGCAAAGCCCTGGTTGCTAAATTCCCTCAATGGACAGTTTCTAAAGATATTTATAAGGTAACTTATAACGATGCTAGTGGTATGGCTAAAAAAATGTATAAATTAAAACTTACAAATGCCGGAGAAACCATTAGAGTAAAAACAGATGAGGAAGGTAATTTTTTATAGACCGCTTTCCGAATATAAAAAACTCGCTTCCTACTCTTGAAAGCGAGTTTTTTATTATTGAAGCTAGTGTAATCGGTTAATCCTGCTAATGGTCTTTTCTTAAGAACTTACTTATCTCTTCTGTTCTTCACATTACTTCTACCTCTATTATAAGTTTCCCTGTGGTACTCCCTAATATTATCACCATAATAATCTCGAACTCTTACATATTTACTTTTCCTTAGGTTGATCGTACTAAATCGAGACGGTAAAACACTCGCTGATAACCAAACCCCATTGTCCAGATATATATAATTTCTAAAGGTAACATCATAATATATTTGATAATCTGGAAAGTACACATAGCGCATAGTTTCTACTCTATTAGGATAGAACCATGAAGGTGGCGGAACATTTGGCCGGGAAGAAACAAGCACCGGACCACAACTGGAGAGCGTAAAAAAAACGGCAAGAACAACCAGCCATTTACTGTGAAATAGATTTTTCATGACCTTTCATTTTAATACTACAAAGCACGTGAACAGTATTAAAATAGGAAATGATATATCTCATAAATAGCAGATAGCAGTGCGAAACCTATTTATGTGTACTAAATACTACTTCATTATTTACCTATATATACTTTTCAATAGGAACAACCACCGCCTTAATTGGGTTATTGAATGCCGATTCATGATTAAATGTTTCAATCAATTTAAATAGCTCATCAATCTTATCATCTTCAGTAAAAGAAAAGAATAAACTGGATTCGACCCCACCTTGTTCACCGGGAAACCAGCTGGAGGTTAATAGTAATGAGGCCGGATTTTTATACCCATCGATATCCGATCCGCTAAATGCTTCAATATGCGCACTTTTCAGGATATGGAGCACATCTTTTTCAAACTGTTCTACAGCAGTAATTATTAAGAGTTTCATTTTACTTATGTTTTTTACGTTCTATTAAATAATAAATCAAGGGAATCACTAACAAGGTTAGAATTGTTGATACAATAGTTCCACCCATTAAGGAAATTGCCAATCCTTGGAAAATAGGATCGAACAGGATCACGAATGCTCCTATTACAACTGTTCCGGCCGTTAGTAGGATAGGTGTGGTACGCACGGCACCGGCTTCAATAACCGCTTGTTTTAGAGGAACATCTTCGGCTATCCTTAAATTAATGAAATCGATGAGCAGTACCGAGTTCCTGACCATTATTCCTGCCAGAGCGATCATTCCAATAAATGAGGTTGCTGTAAAAAATGCACCAAGTAACCAGTGTCCTAAAACTATTCCCACTAAAGATAACGGAATAGCTACCATCATGACTATTGGAGCTTTAAAGTTCTGGAACCACCCTACAATCAGTATATAGATTATAGCAATTACCCCAATAAAAGCGATTCCCAGATCTCGAAACACCTCTAAAGTTATTTGCCATTCGCCATCCCACTTAATGGTATAATCATCTTCAAATTCGGGGGGAGTTATATATAGTTCATTTAAAGAATAGCCAGCGGGAAGTTTTATTTCTTGTAGTTTATTGGTCATCCCTAGAATTGCATATACCGGGCTTTCTAATTTCCCGGCCATATCGGCTACCACATAGACCACTCGTTTTTGATTTTTACGATAGATGGTCTTTGCGCGAGTTTTCTCTTCAATATTAACAAGGTCACCTATTGCTATCATATTTCCCTGTATGGATTTAACTTTAAGCTGAAATATATCCTGAATGCTTGACCGCTCTTTTTCATCTAAGGTGAGCACCAATCCTATTTGATCTAGCGCATTTTCATCATATAAGAAGCTAATGGGCCTTTCTGATAATACCATGTTCATGGTATAGACGATTTGTTGGGGAGTTATTCCATATAACATGGCCTTAGTTTTATCTACTACAAACTCATATTCCTTTTGATCAGCTTCCACCATCCAATCTACATCCACTACATCGGGAGTAGTATTCAGAATACTTTTCAACTGATTACCAATATCAATTTGAATATCATAATTTGGCCCGTAGATCTCTGCAACTATGGTAGACAGAACGGGAGGTCCGGGCGGAACTTCCACTATTTTCACATTCGCATTATATCTTCTGGCAATATCCTGAATTGGTTTTCTATAAGAACTGGCTATTTCGTGGCTTTGCTGGTCCCTCTCCTTTTTATCGGTAAGATTTACCTGTATGTCGGCAGTATTACTTCCACCCCGAAGATCATAATGCCGTACCAAACCATTAAATGTTATTGGTGCCGAAGTACCAACATAGCTCTGATAGTTTACTACCTGAGACTGATCGTTCAAGAACTGAGCGATCTCCTGCGTAACTGCTGCTGTTCTTTCTAATGTTGTTCCCTCAGGCATATCAATTACCACCTGAAATTCATTTTTATTATCAAAAGGCAACATTTTCACCGCCACCCATTTTGTGAAGAACATCCCTACAGAGGCCAATAGTAATACAAAGGTGATTCCCAAGAACAACCAACGTATCTTTCTGTTTTCTAATAAAGGCATTTCAAACCTCTTATAGGTGCGGTATATATAAGTTTCTTCCAACTTCTTCTCTGGAATCTTTGATTCTTTTTTATCCTTTTCACGTAGAAAGATATATCCCAAATAAGGGGTTATGGTCAAGGCCACAAAGAGCGATAACAACATGGCTATGGAAGCTCCAATAGGCATAGGAGACATGTATGGCCCCATTAAACCTGAAACAAATGCCATTGGCAAGACAGAAGCAATCACGGTAAAAGTTGCTAAAATTGTAGGATTTCCAACTTCGTTAATGGCATATAATGCAGCCTGTTTAAAAGGTAAACGCTTCATCTTAAAATGCCGATGCATATTCTCGGCTATAATAATGGAATCGTCTACCACTATCCCTGTTACAAATACCAAGGCAAATAAGGTTATTCTATTAAGCGTATAGTCTAAAATGTAGTAACTAAGTAATGTCAGGGCGAAAGTTATGGGCACCGAAAGAAATACCACCAAACCTCCTCTCCACCCCATTGCTAACATCACTACAATGGTTACAGCCACAATTGCACCTATAAGATGCATGAGCAATTCTGACACTTTATGAGAGGCCGTTTCCCCATAATTTCTAGTAATTTCCACATGAACATCATCGGGAATAAGACTGGTCTTTAAGTTTTCGATCTTATTTAAAATGATCTCTGAGACCTTCATGGCATCTGCCCCTTTTCTTTTAGCTATTGAAATGGTAACTGCCGGATATTCCGATTTAAATGCAGTTGATTTTTCACTTGCCATACCAAAACCTAAGGATACATAATTAACAGGCAATTCGGGTCCATCTACAACACTGGCTACTTGTTTTAAATATACAGGTTGATTGCCATCTATTCCCACTATTACATTTTCAACATCTTCTTTATTGCTAAGAAAATTCCCTGCGCTCACTAAAAATTCGGTGTCATTTTGTGTGAATTTGCCTGAACTTAATTGAATATTATTTGCTTTCACCATCCGGGAAACCTCCAAAAAATCGAGATTACTGGCTGCAAGTTTATCTTTATCCAGAATCACTCGTAAAACTCTATTTCTTCCTCCTATATTTTTTGTGGTAGAAACTTCATTCACTTTTTCTATTTCATCGGTTAGCTCCTGGGCAATTTGTTTTAATTGATAATCATCATAAGTTTCGCTCCATAACGTAATTCCCAATACTGGAACATCATCTATAGCACGGGTTTTAACCAATGGAGGAGTCACCCCCATTGGCATTTGGTCCATATGCTTATTAATTTCGTTATACAATTTCACAAAAGAGCGTTCAATATCCTCCCCAACATAAAATTGTACGATAAGCATTCCCTGATCCTGCATCGATGTCGAATACACATATTCCACACCTTTTATATTGGAGATTAATTTCTCTAAGGGTTTTGTGACCTTAGACTCTACTTCTACCGGACTTGCACCAGGGTAACCTACAAAGATATCGGCCATTGGCACATCTATTTGTGGCTCTTCTTCCCGTGGTATCAAAAACGAGCTGTATACTCCAATCACCATAAAAACGATCATTAGAAGCACCGTAAGTTTAGAGCTTATAAAAATTTTGGCAATACTACCTGCTAAGCCTTCTTTCATGAGAATATTTTTTTTAAGGTCTTTTACTCCTGAAATAATTGATTATTCGTTGAATGTTATTTGAAACACTTATAATCTCCAATTCCCTGATTATTCAATTCTAATGGTTGCGCCGTTATATAGCTTTCCTTCAGCAGAAATAATAAAAGGTTCGTCTGCTGAAAGACCCGCTAACACTTCAACTTTATCATTAAATGATCTTCCCAATCGCAACCATCTTAATACGGCGGTATTATTCTGACTAACAGTATAGATTCCCTCCAACTGACCTTTACTAACTACCGCACTTTTAGGTATTAATATTTTTGCTGAAGGAGTTCCCTGCTCCACAGGAAACTGCACGCTAGCATACATTCCTGATAACAGCTCTGCTTTTTCTTCCTGAAGGCTGATCTTTACCAGATACTGGCTTCCCGTATTTCTTGAAGAGGGACTTATTTCTATTATTTCCCCAGCAACTGATGTATTTAAAGAATTAATAAAAATCTTCACTTTAGCCCCAGTCGAAAGTTGTGAAATTTCATTTTCCGGAACCATAGCTACTACCTGATAATTCCCTAAAGATTCTAAGGCTACTAAAGGTGCACCCGGGTTTGCCATTGCTCCTTTTTCTATAAATTTATCGGTAACTACTCCTTTAAAAGGTGCACGTATGTTGCTGTAGGAAAACTGCGATGCCACTTCATTTTCCATTTGCTTCGCTGCTTCTAGGCGGGCTTTAGCCATTTCAAATTGCGCGGTAACATCGTCGAGTTCTTTTTGCGTAGCACTGGCACTTGCAAATAAGTTAGTATATCGCTGGTAATCTTTAAATGCATTATTGTAGGCTGCGGTAGCCTCTACAACCCCGGCAGATACTTGAGCCTTTTTAGCCGATAATTCGGTATTATTAATAACTACCAATAATGCTCCTTTTTGTACAGTATCGCCAACCTTAACCTTTATATCGTTTACAAAACCCATCATTCTTGTGCTCAAATTGGCGCTGTTGGCTGCCTCTATTTTTCCACTTGCTGTGAAATAACCCCCTCCACTTTCCTGGGCAATAGACCCTACTTTTACTGAAACGACAGGCCCAGCTTGCTCTTGGGAAGTTGTTTCTTTAGAATTACAACCCAATACAAATAATATTAAAAAGGTGCTAAATAGATATATAGTTTTCATGACAATTCCGTTTTCAATTCTTAGTTAAAAACACAACATATAAGTTTGTGTAGTTTTGCTGATAAATGGCGTTATAATAGTCCAATTGTTTTTGAGCATATTGAGTTTCTGAAAGCAGCAGATCTGATGTTCTTTCTAGTCCTTCCTTAAATCGATTACTTCGAATTCTCAAAGATTCTTCAGCCTGTTCTAATGCCAACTTTGTCAATCGCAAATTATTTTCAGCATCTAAATACATGCGTTTCGCCTTGTTGATTTCCAGCTCACTTTCCGACTTATATTTTTCGTACTCGAACTTAGATTTTTCAAGATCGGCCTTACTTTTTTGAAGCTTTCCAAATCGTTTTGAACCTTCTAAAATTGTCCAGCTCAGTTCTGCACCTAGCACATACCCGTTTGCAGCTCCCTGAAAGATGTTATCGTCATACAACTCATAACTTCCAAATGCATTCAGCCGGGGTAAAAATGTCATTTTATCGGCCCGATAATTTTGTTGAAATGCTTTGGTAGCAATTTGCATAGCCTGCAGATCTGCCCTGTTTTCTGAAAGCTTTAGGTCTAAGGCTAGATTTATAGGAAGGGGTACTAAAGAATCTGTAGGCTTTAAGGTTACCGTTACGGGAGCAGCCATTAACACCGACATATAATTGGACGCATTTTCAATCTCACTTTTTGCATATTGCAGCTGATTTTCTACTTCAATAAGTCGTACCTCCACCATGAGCAAATCGGGCTTCTGAAGATAACCTTGATCGAACCTATCTTGGGAAAACCTTAAATTCTCCTGAACGGTTCTCCTGGTAATTTCTAATACATCCAAGGTTTTATAGGCTAGTTGCAGTTGCATGTAGGCCTTTTCTATTTCCAATTCTATATAATCTTCTGCTCTATTTAACTTGAATTGAGTTGCTGTAACTATCGATCTGGCAGCCTGACGTTTGAAGATGCCATCCAAATTAAGCAGAGGCTGTTGGATCTCAAATTTAGTAGCGTAATTCTCAATTCTGGAGGGATTATTTAAGCCGTTAGGATCAAAATCGGTTTGTGTTATTATTTCCTGATTGAGTTTAGAACCAAATGCCATCAAGGGGTTGGTTGTGGTAATTGCAGTATGTGAGGCTTTTAAATTAGGCAGAAAAATAGCATTGGTCTGATTATAATCGGCCTTTGCCATAATAACTTCCTGTTCCAGGATCTTCAGGTGCAGGTTGTTTTCCTTTACTTGAGTTAGAACTTCCTCTTTGGAAATCAATTCTATTTGCTGTGCCTGCATAAAACTGCAAAACAAAAGAGTGTATGTAAGAATAAGTATCTTTTTCATCTTATTATATTATTCCTGAAAAGGAAGAGATCCCTGTAATTTTATATCATTGAAAGTAATTAGGGTAGCTCTGTGAGATTAAAAAATAGATCAATTTTTAGCAGTGTTAAACCAATAGCTTATTCCTACCGATACATAAAAAATATCATCCAGATCTTCGGTAAAAACCTGATCTTCTGTAGTAATTGTCGAGCTAGTTTGTGGAAAGGACCAATAGGGAGCAATCGAAAAAATAAAGGAGTTATGATAATACTGAAAAGGAAGGCTGAGCTCTACATTTAGAATATTAAATTCTGAAGCTTCATCTATACTAATACTAGAACTCACTGTATTTATTGCACCACCACTTCCTTGCCCTGTTCCTTTTCCCTTTCTATTACCCAAGCGGCTGGTATTATAATATTCTTCATAGAAATATTGTGACCCCATATACATGGAAACAGATGGGGAAATGAGAAGCTTATTATCCATACCATAGAAATTGTGAGCTAGCATAAGCCCTCCAAAAAAATCAGCAGAACTTCCGTCATTAAAATAGCTGCTCGCTATTACTGATAATTCAGCCACCTCAAAATCGTAGCTCAAAAATCCTGTAAGGTTTCCCTGAGTTTCAGATTGCACATTGTAACTATCATCATTAAAGAAATATTTAGTTGCTGCTATTCCTCCACCTAATTTTCCCACATCAAAAAGATATCCTGCACTTACTAAAAACAAGTCTACCCTGTTCTCTTCTGATCCAACTAAATAAGAAGCCGAAGCATCCGCATAAAAACCGGATTTATCGTAATAACCTATAGACGGCATTATATAAGGTGCTTTTATGGAATCGCGCCTTCCCATAAATACGGCATCCGAGATATAACTAACATCGGTAAGTATATACGATTTGCTGCTGTCTGATTCTTTTTTAGCCGAATTATTAGTGTTTTGAGCAGATATATTTGCAAAAATTACCGCCATCAAAAACACTCCAATTGTTAGACGTATATTCATTTTAACTAGTTTAAAAAGAAAGGAACTCTTCTTTGTAAAGCTCCTTTCCTTATTAATTATATACCGCCATTTTTATTCTTTTTCTGAACTTTTGGTTTTGCAGGCATTTTTTTCTGGATTTTATTTTTCTGAAGTATCATTTTTCGTTGCTGCATGGTATTCTTAAATACCTTTCCATCCATGTTAATACATCCCCCGTCCTGAAGCTTAAGTTGCTTCCGGTCACGAGACTGGTAGGTACCGTCGGGGTTTACCACTACTCCATCTCCCAAATTCATTTTGTTTTCCAATCGGTTCTGACTTTGGTTTCTAACCTGCATCATTTCACCATCAACAAAAATGTAATGTACTCGTTGCTGATTTCTCTTCTGGATCTGCGCCTGGGTCAGTCCTTTGTTCTCCTGCTGAACTTTGTATCGATATTGATATTCATTGCGGTATTTAACGCCATCACTATCTAAACATTCACCATCTCTTAATCTCAGTTGATCCCTGTCTCTGGTTTGATAAGTACCATCAGGATTCACAACTGTGCCATCGTTCAAGGTAATTTTATCTTGTAATCGAGTTTGATCTCGATCCCTTATTTGAAGCATGTCACCATCTACCAACATAAGTCGAACCTGATCGCGATCCTGATCCTGAACCTCATCTTGTGCTGTTAGCGAAGTGATATATAAAACCACAAGCGCTAATAACAAAAACACTTTTTTCATAACAATGCATTTATAAATTAATACAGTATAAAAGTACCATGTAGACGTAGCTCTAAAAATGACATTTATCAGTATAATCACTTGTTAGGTAGCGCGGTTATTCTTCATTAAAACCGAAAACAAGATGAATTCATTCAAATTCAATTAACGTAATTTCAGGGCGCATTCCCAATCTGCCGGGAAAGCCCAGCCAGCCTAAACCCCGGTTAACATATAGATATTGGCCTTCATTATTATATAGCCCGGCCCAATGCTTATACTTATATTTTATAGGGCTCCACTCTTTAGATCTCATATTAATTCCTGCCTGCATTCCATGGGTATGCCCGGAAAGCGTGAGCAAGATATCAGTCTTACCAACTACCTCTTCACTCCAATGGGAAGGGTCGTGAGATAAAAGGATCTTTAAAGGAATACTATCAACATTTTTAAGCGCTTCCTTTAAATCTCCATATTGTTTAAAGGGAGGGGATCCCCAATTCTCCACCCCAACGATTGCTATTTTTTCTTGCTGAATGCTAACAATTTCAGCATCATTCAGCAATAACTTAAAACCGGTATCCTTATGAAACTCTTTTAAAATATTGAAGTTCTCCTCCTTGCTTTGTGTAGTTTCCCAATGGCTATAATCGCCATAATCATGATTTCCAAGAATAGAATACTTCCCATGTTTAGCTTTTAGTTTACCTAAAATCTTCTCCCAGCCTTTTAATTCCCATGCATAATTGTTGACTAGGTCTCCCGTAAAAAAGATGAGATCTGGTTGTAACTGATTTATAAGCTGTATAGCCCTGTCTAGAATGTGATACCTAAAATTAAAGCTTCCCAAATGCAAATCGGATATCTGTACTATTTTAAGCTTGCGAAGTTTATGTGATGATTCCTTTAGCGGAATATGCAGATGATGGACTTTAAATCTATATCTGGACCTAAAAATTCCATATACTATTACAAAAAATGGAAGAAAACCGGAGAGTAGTCCTAGCAACGAAATGGTGATTATAGATACTTCTTCTGAAAAGATATAGTTTGTATAATAAAGGATACTAATAATAAGAACAAATAGGAGCTTCGGAATAAAGGAGGATACAGATAGCCCATATAAAGAAGAGATTAATAAATGCTTTCTTTGAGGGACTATGGTATCCAGGCGAACTTTCAATATCAGGATGGAAGTGATCAATCCAAATGTAAAAATCCAGAACAACGCATAAATAATATTTTTGAGTATAGAGGAAGTAAGAAGTTGAGTGATAAAACTAAGCCAGTAAAATGCAATTATATCTACCAATAGTATGGCAAAGCATAATATAAGTATAGTAAAGAGTGAATATGAACGCATGGCCTACACATATTAGTTTCAATCTCCTTTCGTATTGTTTAGTATTCTCCTTTTGTCTTTAAATGCCCAAAATATTCCTTTAACCCCGGCAACCCATTTTTTGTACATAAATATTAAAATGATCTCCTCGATAGTTTCAATAAGGCCAATAATTATCATAAAATAGAAAAGCCAGTAAATTGGTTCAAAGAACAGGAACCAGAGAATGAATATTCCCTGTGTTATTGCAGAGAGCTTAGCCAGGTAGGTATGAAAAGCCGTGGCTTTTCCATATTTTATAACGGCCAGAAACATTTGCAGCATATAAGGGATTAATACCATGAGAATGAGTAAATAATTTTCTCTTATAAAATCATTCTCAAAAATCCATATCCCTATCAGTCCGATTACAAAAGTTACCTGGTCTCCAAAGGAGTCTAATTGTGATCCCCTTGCACTAGTTATTTTAAGCTTTCGTGCTAAATATCCATCTATCATATCTGTGCTGTAGCTTATCAATAAGAACCAGGAGAATAATTCCCGAAGGTTAAACCACAAAAGAACCAATAGAAAAGGGGCGGCAAAAACGCGATAGAAGGAAAACCAGTCAGCGATATTATAGTTTTTAAATGTTAGCATTTAATTAGTGAGTTGGGTTCGTTTATCTGAATTAAAAAGTAACACTAAAGCTAATTGTACTTAAGGGCTAATACAATGAGAATTATCATGTTTCATGTATTTTGCCATGATGCGGGCAAGTACTAGTTAATAATCTAAGTTTGTCTTTGCTCATATATGTTTTTCACGCTATGTAATAAATGTTACTGATAGAATAACTTTTTTCATTAATTTAGCAATGCCTTATGTTAAAAGTAGTTTCCATATTTCTCGCATTTCTCACGCTCTCCAGCAGTGTGAATTTTGACATGGATGATGTTTTACAAATGGATAAACTTGTAAAACATGTGCAACTGCATTCTGAAAAATATGGAGATTCATTAGTGGTTTTCATATCCAAACATTATGGCAGCTTAAAAGAAAAGCATGCTAATGAAAATAAAGAAGAGAAACAGGATCATGAACAACTTCCCTTCAATCATCATATGTGTGCTCACGCCCCTACATTATTTGTAGTAAACCAAAGCATTTCACCAAGTTACACACCGAACCAGGTATCTCATACTGTAGTTAACTTTTTTTATAATAATTCGTACTCTTTCCTGGAGAATTCTTCGGTTTTTCAACCGCCAAAATTCGCATAATTCATATCTGATCTAAGTCATTTTTTCATAAGCTATTTAAACATAGCTTACAACACTTATATTCAATGAGTTATGCTCTCAAATATTATAAAATTCAGCTTAAAGAATAAGTTTATTATTCTCCTATTTACCGTATTTGTAATTGGGTTTGGTTCCTATTCCCTTACTCAAATACCTATTGGTGCTGTTCCCGATGTAACCAACAATCAGGTACAGGTTATCACCACTTCTCAAAACCTTTCCACTCAGGATATGGAACAATTCATCACCTATCCTGTAGAGCTGGAAATGGCCAATTTACCTGGAGTAATTGAAATACGTTCTGTTTCAAAATTTGGATTATCTGTGGTAACCATCGTTTTTGAGGAAAAAATAGGAACCTATTTACCAAGACAACTAATTGCCGAGAAAATTAAATCGGCTTCACAAAAGATTCCTGAAGGTTTCGGTACTCCCGAAATGGGGCCAATAACCACAGGCTTAGGAGAAATATATCAGTATGTACTAGATACCAAACCTGGTTATAAGGATAAGTATTCGGCTATGGACCTGCGTACCATACAGGATTGGATTGTGAAACGTCAGCTTTCCGGCATACCCGGAGTTGTAGAAGTAAACACCTGGGGAGGATATTTAAAACAATATGAGGTTGCCATTAATACCGAAAGGCTTAATGCAATGAATATTACGGCAAGTGATGTTTTTACCGCCTTGGAAAAGAATAACAGTGTAACGGGAGGAAGTTATATAGAAAAGGTGAACCAGGCCTATTTCATTCGCGGAGATGGTTTAGTTTCTTCTCTGGAAGACATTAGAAATATTGTTGTTAAAAACCACCAGGGTATTCCTATTCTCATAAAAGATATTGCTGAAGTTGGTTTTGGAAGCGCCATCAGGTTTGGAGCTATTACTGGGAATGGTGAAGGCGAAAAGGTATTGGGGCAGGTAATGATGTTGAAGGATGGTAATTCCAAAAAAGTTATTGATGCTGTGCACGAACGCGTAGAAAGCATTTCAAAATCGCTACCGGAAGGGGTTTACATAAATCCTTTTCTAGACAGAAGTGTTCTTATAGGCAAAACCACTTTTACAGTTGCAGAAAACCTCATTTTAGGATGTTTGATCGTGATTTTTGTAGTTGTACTGCTACTTGGAAATTTACGATCCGGGCTTGTGGTAGCTTCGGTAATACCCTTATGTTTACTCTTTGCCCTGTCGTTTATGTATCTGTTTGGAGTAGATGCCAATTTAATGAGTCTGGGTGCTATAGATTTCGGGATAATAATAGATGGAGCAGTAATTATAGTTGAATTCATAGCGTTTCAAATTACCGCGAAAAGTACAGAACTAGCGGCTTCTACTCCTTCTCAAAAACAACATATTACCGACGATATCACTTTTAAAAGTGCCTCAAAAATGATGAATTCTGCCATCTTCGGGCAGCTTATCATTCTTATTGTATTTATCCCTATTCTATCATTAAGCGGTGTAGAGGGAAAAATGTTCAAACCTATGGCCCTTACCTTCAGTTTTGCTCTATTTGGTGCCATGATCTTTTGTTTTACCTATGTTCCAGTAGTAGCTTCCTTATTCTTAAAGCCATCAAAAGCTTCAGAAAAGAATATTTCTGTGCGCCTAATGAAATTCTTGAATAGGTTATATGAACCAAGTATTCGTTGGGCATTAGCAAGTAAAAAGTTAGTATTAAGTATTGCAGTACTACTTTTAGTTTTTTCGGCTTATCTGTTTTCTACCATGGGAGGAGAATTTGTTCCTACTCTAGACGAAGGAGATTTTGTAATCCAACCTGTGCTAAAAACCGGAACATCTTTAAGCAATACAATAGCTATTACCACTAAAATTGAAAAAATCCTTCTTGATAAATTTCCGGAAGTAGATCAAGTGGTAAGCAGGATTGGTGCGGCTGAAGTTCCAACCGACCCCATGTCTATGGAAGAAAGTGATGTAATTATAACCCTTAAACCTAAGAAAGAATGGGTTTCAGCAAAAAGTAAGGATGAGCTGGCCGATAAATTTAAAGAAGCTTTAACTGAAATTCCAGGTATGGAGGTTGAATTTACGCAACCTATAGAAATGCGTTTTAATGAGCTGATAACCGGAGTTCGAGCCGATATTGCCATTAAAATATTTGGTGAAGATCTGGAGATACTTAACAAAAAAGCTAATGAAATTAAGCTACTTATTGAAAATGTGGAGGGTGCTGCAGATATTACGGTAGAAAAAATTGCAGGATTACCGCAGATGAATGTGAAGTACAACCGTGCTAAAATTGCTCGCTACGGACTCAATATTGCCGACATTAACGATCTTATTTCTATGGGATTTGCCGGAAAAGCATTGGGAAGTGTTTTTGAAGGAGAAAAGAAGTTTGATCTAGTATTGCGCTTAAACAAAGACGAACGTACAGATATCTCTAATTTACGCAATATGTATATAGATATACCTGCGGGAGGAAAAGTGCCATTAAGCGAACTGGCAGAGATCACCTATACCAAAGGCGCAGCCAAGATCTCCCGCGACGATACCAAACGTAGAGTTGTAGTGGGAATAAATGTTAGGAATCGAGATCTCCAATCGGTGGTAGACGATGTTCAACAGCGTATAGAAACTAATTTAAAATTACCTGCAGGCTATTCTATTACCTATGGCGGACAATTTGAAAATCTACAAAGCGCGAAAGAGCGGTTAAAAGTAGCTGTACCAATAGCTTTGGTACTTATTTTCATATTGCTGTATTTTGCATTCAATTCCATTAAAGAAGCTCTTATAATCTACTCGGCAATCCCATTATCGGCAGTGGGAGGCGTATTGTTATTATGGCTTCGCGACATGCCTTTCAGCATTTCGGCGGGTGTTGGTTTTATAGCCTTATTTGGAATTGCAGTACTTAATGGAATTGTACTTATTGAGCATTTTAAAGAGCTTAAAAAAGAAACCAACACCAAAAGTAAAGATGAGTTAATTGTAAAAGCAGCGCAAAGTAGATTACGGGCTGTACTGTTAACAGCTACTGCGGCCGCCCTCGGGTTCTTGCCAATGGCAATATCTACCAATGCAGGTGCCGAAGTACAACGACCATTAGCTACCGTGGTTATTGGTGGTTTGGTAACCTCAACACTATTAACATTAATTGTTTTACCGGTACTATATTCAATGTTCCATAAAAGGCTTGCTAAGAGTTCTAAGAGTAAAACAAAAAAAGGAATAGCCGGAGTAAGCATTTTACTATTATTCTTTTCCATTCAAAGTTTTGGCCAGCAGTATGGATTAAATGTAGAAGAGCTACAGCAAATGGCCATACAAAACAATAAAGGGCTAAAAGCCTATTCACTGCGAACTCAAGAAGCAGAGGCTTTTGTAAATAGTGCCTTTACTGTTGATAAAACCGAAATCTACTACAATTACGATGAAAGTAATATTGCTGTTAACAATGAGGTCCTGAGCACTTATGGTGTCCAGCAGAACTTTCTGTTTCCAACAGTATATTTTGCCGGCAAAAAGATAAACAAAGCTGCAGTTAATGTTGAAATGAGTGCGTATGAACTTCAAAAGAAACTTTTAAAGGGAGAAGTAGCTTCGGCTTTCTATCAATATCAGTATGAGAAGGAAAAGGAAAAAGCTTATAAATATCTGGATAGTCTCTATCAAAAATTTGCACATGCCGCTGCACGCAGGTTTGAACTTGGCGAAACGAATTATTTGGAGAAGATAACGGCAAAAGCCAAACAAAAACAACTGCAAACCTTTTATAAACAAACTCAGGAAAATGTACTTGTGGCTTTAGAAAAATTGAAGCAATTGGTACAAAACAACGCCCCATTTAGCGTTGCGGTAGTTCCCCTGGATAAACTGGAGCTTACGGCTATGGGAATCGAAGAAAATCCGGGCATTGCATTTCACGAGAACAGAAAATCTCTGTTAAAAGCAAAGCAGCATTTTGAAACACAACAACTTCTACCCGATATAAGTTTACAGTACTTCCAATCCACCAATGCCTCCTTGAACACTAATTTAAAAGGATATCAAGTAGGCTTAAAATTTCCTTTATTCTTTGCAGGGAAAACCTCGCATATTAAAGCTTCAAAAATTGCTACCCAGGTAGCGATAGATGAAGCTGATAATTATAGAATTCAACTCAATTCAAAATATCTTCAATTATTATCTCAACTTAAAAAGTATGAGGAAGCTTTATCTTATTACGAAACTGAAGGGAAACACCTTTCAGACGAGATCTTGAAAACTGCTACCGTAAGTTATAACAACGGAGAAATAGATTTTTATCAATATATACAAAGCCTGGAAAACGCTAATAGCATTGTGCTTTCCTACCTGGATGAACTAAACGCTTATAACCAAACACTTATCCAGATTAATTACTTAACTCTATAAAATAATTTCAATGACACGTACTCTATATATAATATCTGTATTAACATCGGTTTTTCTATGGACTGCTTGTGGAGATGCCGAAAAAGATGCTAAAACACCTTCCGAAAATAATGTAATTATACAGGAAGAACTAAGGCTTACTCAAACTCAGTTTGAAAGCAATGAGATGGAATTAGGTAAACTTAGTGAACAGGAATTTCCATCTATAACTCAGGCTACTGGAATGATAGACGTTCCTCCACAAAACAAAGCTGTAGTAAGCACTTTTATGGGGGGCTATATTAAAGATACACCCTTGTTAATTGGGGATGCTGTAAAAAAAGGGCAGTTTCTGGTGAGTATTGAAAATACCGATTTTGTGCAAATACAACAGGAATATCTGGAGGTGGCAGAACAGCTCAGCTATTTAAAATCGGAGTTTCAACGACAAAGAACTTTGCTGGATGAAAACATCACTTCTCAAAAGAACTACCTTAAAGCAGAGAGTGATTACAAAAGAGCTTTGGCCATGTATAACGGATTGCACAAAAAACTTACTATGCTCTCTATTGATCCAGCGAATGTGGAAGCCGGTAATATTACTTCCGTAGTTCGATTATATGCTCCCATAAGCGGTAGTATTACTAAGGTAAATGTTAGTAGGGGAATGTATGTTTCCCCAGCCGATAATATCCTTGAGATCATCAATATAGATCATATGCATTTGGAACTGTCTGTTTTTGAAAAAGACATTTTAAAATTGAAAAAGGAACAGGAAATTATCTTTCGAGTACCTGAAGCTTCCAACGAAACATTTAAAGCCAAAGTCCATTTGGTAGGAACTGCTGTAGATGAAAATTCGAGAACACTAAAGGTTCACGGTCATTTTGAAAATGATAGCGATCTTAATTTTGCCGTTGGAATGTTTGTTGAAGCTCAAATTGTTACCAATAAGAACATGGCAAAAGCACTGCCCGATGAGGCCATTGTCGCAATAGATAACAAAAGCTATGTCCTAAAACTGGATAAAAAAACGGATGGAACCTATTTCTTTTCTAAAAACGAAGTGAAAATAAGGGAAGAGTACAATGGTTTTACGCGTATTGAAAATACAGACAGCTTTAATGATACCGATGAGTTTTTAACCAAAGGAGCTTTCAATATAATTAGCGGAGAATAGTAGCTTATAAATAAGGCGAGATTACGGTAACGTAACCTTGCCTTATTAAATTATCGTGAAAAATGTACTTTAAACCTCAGCCCCCTTCAACATTTTATTCCAGTATAAATAGGGTAGAATATATTTTTTCAATATCCATAATCGCCAGTGCTCTTTTGAAGAATCGCCAATAAGCATTAATTTCAATTTAGGATCTGGTGTAAATTTCTTGCTATAATCAAATTCGGCCAAGACCATTTTCCCATATCCGGTTACAAAGGGACAAGATGAGTAACCATTATATTTTTTAGAACTTAGTTTCCCCACTGCTATAAGACTAAGAATATTATTTACTACTACTGGGGCCTGTTTTCTAATAGCCGCGCCGGTTTTTGATGTAGGAAGATTGCTAACATCTCCAAGGCTAAAAATATTGGGATACCGGGTATGTTGAAGTGAATATGGATCTACATCTACCCATTTGGTTTCATCTACTAAAAGTGAATTCTTTATGAAATCTGGTGTAGTATTAGGAGGTACCACATGCAGCATATCATACCTTATACCAACCAATCCTTTTTCTTCAAGTTTAGGAAGTATTACGGGATTATGATCTACACTATTTAAACTTACTTCGAACCAGGCAATTTTCTTCTTACTATCTACTTTTTTAAGCTCATGACTAAACTTCACATTTATTTTTTTTCTATCTACCACCTTCATTAAGGTCTCTGCAATTTCCTTTACGGAAAAGATGATATCTGAAGAGGTAGCAAATATGATCTTTGCTTTATCTCTAACTCCCGACTTCCTAAAATGATCATCTGCCAGATACATTATTTTTTGAGGAGCTCCCCCGCACTTATATGGTTTTGGGGGCTGAATGAACAGTGCCGTACCACCTTTAAACTTTTTTAAAACTTCCCAAGTGTGATTAGGGTTGGTATAATTGCTACAAACTACTTCGGTATCCATAGCCTCCGTTAAACCCTCTACTAAAGTTGGATCCAGTTTTAAACCGGGTGCAACCACTAAATAACCGTAAGTGAGACTACCATTCGCTTCAGTAATCACTGAATTGTCTTCAGGATTAATAGACACCACTCTGTCTCTAATCCAGGTAGCTCTTTTAGGTATAACGGAGGCCATAGGCCTTTTTGTTTTCTCATAATTATAAGTACCAGCGCCCACAAGGGTCCAGGCAGGTTGATACCAGTGGCTTTCAGATGGTTCCACGATACCAATCTCCAAACTCGAATTTTTTCTAAGCAAACTGCTGGCCGTCATTATTCCCGCAGTGCCTCCTCCAATAACCAAGATTTGATAATGTGTTTTCATCTGAAGGTATTTTTTAAAGATTTAGAATATTTCTCCAGATATATTAAGAGAACATTCCCAACACTGCTAGTGGATTTTTAAATCTTTTTTTGCCAGGTAAAAATCTATCTTTTCACAAGAAGTGTCTTTAATTCTATTTTCCATTTGCTCCAGGGTTTTAGGCGGCGGAACAATTACTTTATCTCCTTTTTTCCAGTTAAGAGGGATGGCAACTTTATATTTATCAGAAACCTGTAAAGCTTCCAAAGCCCTCAATATCTCATCCATATTTCGGCCAACATTTAATGGATAGTACATTATGAGGCGTATCTTCATATAAGGATCTATAAAGAAAACTGCTCTAACCGCTGCCGTCTCACTTTCATTGGGTTGTAACATCCCGTAAAGTTTGGCTACCTTCATATCTATGTCGGCAATAATGGGAAAGTCCAGATAAACACCCGTTTTCTCATGTACGTTGTTTACCCATGCCAGATGTGAGTGGATGCTATCTATACTTAATCCAATAAGTTTTGTATTTAAGGCTTCAAATTCCTCCTTCCTTTCTGCAAATCCGCTTAGCTCGGTAGTACAAACAGGCGTAAAATCGGCAGGATGAGAGAAAAGTACTACCCACTTATCTCCTCCAAATTCAGAGAAGATAATTTTACCCGCGGTGGTTACCGCTTCAAAATCTGGTGCATCATCGCCAATTCGTGGCATGATACTAAATTCTTTTTCTAAGTTTTCCATGATCTTAACTATTATTTACAACAATGTTGATGGTGCCATGTATTGTGTAAGTTTAAATTTATTCGAGTCTTTAATAGCATTCATTCCTCCCTGCACATCTATAATGTTTTTGTAACCTTTACTTCTTAAAATAGATGCAAAGACCATAGATCGGTATCCGCTTCTACAGTGGGCATAATAGGTTTTATCTGGATCGATATTCTTAACACTATCAGTTAAATAATCTAATGGAGTATTCTCGGCATCTACAATATGTTCACTGTTGTATTCGCTATTTCTGCGCACATCCAGAATAATAACAGGCTCTTTCTTGGAAATAGCTGCCAGTTCATTGGCAGTTATAGATTTAATACTATCTAACTCTTTCCCTTCTGCTTTCCAAGCTTCAATACCACCTTTTAAATATCCCAGTAAATTATCGAAACCTATTCTTGCCAATCGAGTGGCAACCTCTTCTTCCCTTCCTTTATCTATAACAAGAAGTAGAGGTTTTGTAACATCTATTATCGTAGTGCCTACCCAATTAGCAAAGCTGCCATCTATACCAATATTATAAGAGCCGGGTATAAATTCTTTAGCAAAGCTTTGCGCCTCTCTGGTGTCTATAATAATCGCATTTCCACTATGCACTAAAATATCGAATGCGCTGGGAGTTAAGGCTTTGGTTCCTTTCTTAATCACCTCATCAATACTTTCATATCCTCTAATATTCAGCAACACATTCTGCGGAAAGTATCCTGGAGGTGGTGTTAAGCCTGTTAAAACAGCATCGACAAATTCTTCCTGTGTCATATCTTCACGCAAAGCATAGTTGGCTTTCTTTTGATGCCCTAAGGTATCAGTGGTTTCGTCGCTCATCATCTTTCCACATGCGCTTCCTGCACCATGCCCGGGATAAACAATTATATCATCAGGCAATGGCATGATCTTATTTCTTAACGAATCGTATAAATGAGCGGCCAGCTTTTCCTGTGTAAGTTCGCTTAATACTTTTTGAGCCAGATCTGGGCGTCCAACATCTCCAATAAACAGGGTATCTCCCGTGAACAGGGAGGTTTCTTTTCCATTTTCATCTATTAGTAAATAACAACTACTTTCCATGGTATGCCCGGGGGTATGCAATAATTTAATGGTAGAATTTCCCAATTTGAACTCCTGCCCATCTTTTGCTATTATAAAGTCGAATCCGGTTTTCATGGTAGTAGGTCCATATACGATATCTGCCCCTGTTTTCTTTGCAAGATCAATATGCCCTGAAACAAAATCGGCATGAAAATGTGTTTCAAAAACATATTTAATTTTCGCATTTCTTTGTTTGGCCATTTCAATATATGGCGCTACTTCTCTTAAGGGGTCTATAATAGCTGCCTCTCCGTTACTTTCAATATAATATGCTCCTTGAGCAAGACAACCAGTATAAATTTGTTCTACTTTCATGATATTTTTTTGAGTTTTAAGTTTTTAAAATTAAACAGCACCGGAAGGTTCCACAGTAACCTATGTTACCAAGTGCACGCATAATCACCTCTATAAGTAAGGTTTAGCACAAAAGTATCCGGCTCAAGTATGGAATACAATGACATTTGTCATCTTTTATCCCTTCCCCTATTTATACTTTTAATTGATCTTTTTAAGCTGAAAATGTTGATGGAAGAATCCTGTTTTACTATTGATTCTAAGCAAAAACGGTTTTATGAGCTACTATTTTCAGCTGAAGAATATTACTAAAAATATAACCCGGGATAATAACTTATATGATACCCATCCAAGAACCATATAATAAAACTGTTACCGAAGTAATTTCACAATTGGAGGTAGACCCGGCGCGGGGTCTTTCCACAATTGAAGCAAAACAACGCTTAAAGCTTTACGGCCCCAATACGCTTAGTGCCAAAGCCCCAAAAAGTCTTTGGCGCATCCTGCTGGACCAGTTGCTGGATCCAATAATTTATATCCTTGCATCAGCAATGATCCTGACCTTTATTTTTGATGAGTGGCTGGAAGGTATTACCATTTTGGTAGTAATTATAATTACCGCTTTTATTGGTTTTTTTATGGAATGGCAAGCCATAAGATCTGTAGAATCTCTTCAAAAGCTCACCCGGGCGAACGCGTATGTTTTAAGAAATGGAATTTCTAGGAAGATCAAAGCTCATGCCCTGGTTCCCGGAGATATCATCCATCTTCATTCCGGAAATATTGTACCGGCCGATGCACGAATAATTTCCCATCAGGGATTGGCAGTCAAAGAAGCTATTTTAACCGGGGAAAGCAATCAAATTCAAAAAAACATAGCTCCACTTCCAGTAGAAACGCCCTTGGCCGAACAACTTAACATGGTATTTAAAGGAACTACCATAGAAAAAGGCAATGCCGTAGCTGTGATAGTAGCAACAGGAGATGAAACTATGATAGGACAGGTAAATATTCTAACCCAGGAAGCCGGTAAAGAGCGACACCCCTTAGAACATAAACTCAATAAACTGAGTGGGCGATTAATATGGCTAACCTTAGTTCTGGTAATTATTATAACTATAAGTGGCTACCTGCAAGGAAAGGAACTTATACCCATGATAAAAATAGGCATAGCCCTGGCCATTGCTGCAATTCCTGAAGGTCTGCCTATTGTTGCTACTATTTCTCTGGCTAGAGGGATGGTAAGACTTTCCAAACAAAAAGTGATTATTAAAAAGCTGGAAGCCGTGCAAACATTAGGAGAAACCGGGATTATTTGTACCGATAAGACCGGTACGCTTACTGAAGATAAAATGGCCGTGCATACTTTAGTGGTTTTTAATAAAGAATGGAATTTTAAAGAAGAGAGAAGTGTAATATCGAAAACAGATTCTCTCTTATATCAAATAGTTGAAATTGGTGTGTTATGCAATAACAGTAGCATTCTGGAAGATGGTAAAAATGATGATTCCATTGAAATTGCACTGCTAAACTTTTCCCAGGAAATGGGATTTGATATCTCTACAATTAGAGCATCCCATCCCGAGCTGGAAGAAATTCCCTTTGATGCCGAAAACAAGATCATGGCAACTTTACATCAGGATAAAGATGCATTTTTGGTTTGTGTTAAAGGCTCGTTTGAAAATGTAATAAATTCTTGTACCCGGGTATTAACCTACGAGGGAATCATTTCATCAATAGATAGAAAAAAATGGGAGCTAGCTTCCAACACCATGGCTTCTCAAGGGTTAAGAAATCTTGCTTTTGCCTTTAAAAACACAACCTTCAAACCTGAAAATAATCAACTAATTAGTGATCTAATTTTTGTAGGAATCGTTGGATTTCTTGACCCACCAAGAGAAGACGTAAAACAGGCTATTCAAACCTATAAAGATGCAGGCATAAAAGTTATAATGATGACCGGGGACCATCCCGGAACCGCTAAAAAAGTAGGTGAAGAAATAGGGCTTTTACCCGAAGACACTTCTATTAAAAGTGTAATTCATGGGGCTTCTATAACTAATTTAGAGCAGATTTCGCCCGAGTTAGAAACACAAATCCTACAGGCAACAATTTTTGCACGAGTGGTTCCCAAGCAAAAGTTAGAGCTTATAAATTTCTTTCAGCAGCATAATTTTATTGTGGGAATGATTGGAGATGGTGTAAACGATGCCCCTGCCCTAAAAAAAGCAGATATTGGAATAGCTATGGGAATACGTGGATCTGATGCTGCACAGGAAGTGGCAGATGTTATTTTAATGGATGATAAATTTACCTCAACCGAATTAGCAATTCGTCAGGGTAGGAATATTTTTGACAACATTCGGCACTTCGTCGTTTTCCTTTTATCCTGTAACCTGGCAGAAATCATTGCTGTGGCCATCGCTGCCGTTTCAAATTTGCCTTTGCCCCTGCTTCCACTGCAAATATTGTTTCTCAATTTCGTTACCGATGTTTTTCCCGCCCTGGCTTTGGGAATGGGTCGAGGAGAGATATCTATCATGGAGCGGCCTCCTCGAGACCCGGAAACTCCCATTATCACCGGTACTTTATGGTTATCTACTGTTATATACGGACTTTCCATAACGGCTGCCGTAATTGGAATAACGGTTTATACCAGTACCTATCTAAAACTATCGCCCATTATTGTGAATAATATGGCCTTTTATACACTTGTACTGGCCCAATTGCTCAATGTATTTAATATAGCCTCCCGAAAAGTCTCTTTTTTTAAAAATGAAATCACCAACAATAAATGGGTGTGGGCATCTTTGTTATTTTCTATTCTTATAATGCTGGCAGTATATAACACCCCCATATTAGCCCGAGTATTATCTCTGGATTCTCTCAATTTAGAGCAGCTTTTAACCATTATTATCTTTGCGATAGGCTCTTTGGTGCTAACGCAAATTTTGAAACGTCTTAAAATTTCCGATTAATATCAAATTGTATAACCATGATAGGCTTCACTAAAAATGCTTTGGAAATTATATCTCAACGCTATCTTTTAAAAGATGCACAGGGTATGGCTATAGAAACCCCTAAGCAACTATTTGAGCGCGTAGCCAAATGCGTAGCCGTTGTAGAAAAAGAAGATTTTATGCTTTGGAAACAACGCTTTTATAAGCTAATGAGCAATTTCTATTTTCTGCCAAATTCCCCCACTCTCATGAATGCGGGAACCCGGGACGGGCAGCTGAGTGCATGTTTTGTTTTACCGGTAGAAGATAGTTTAAATGGTATTTTTACAAGTCTTAAAAATGCTGCGTTAATCCATCAAAGCGGTGGTGGAACAGGTTTCAATTTTTCAAAATTACGCCCAAAAGGAAGTTGGATAGATGCTTCTGGAGGTACTTCTTCGGGACCTTTGGCCTTTATTAAAATATTTGATGTTGCTACCGAATATGTGAAACAAGGAGGAAAACGAAGAGGCGCTAATATGGGGATTTTAAATGTTGATCATCCCGATATTGAAGAGTTCATTACATCTAAATCTAATTCTGATGCTATAAAGAACTTTAATCTTTCTGTGGGAATTACCGATGCTTTTATGCTGGCTGTTCAGGAAAATAAAGATTGGAAATTGCTTGATCCGGCATCCAAAGAGGTTCGAAAGACAGTAAAGGCAGCATATCTATGGCAGGAAATCGTAAATCAGGCCTGGAACTCAGGCGATCCGGGACTCATTTTCCTGGATACTATCAATAAACACAATCCGCTTCCAAAATCAGGAGAAATACAATCCACCAACCCTTGTGGGGAAGTGCCCTTATTAGATTATGAAAGCTGCAATCTTGGATCTATCAATCTTTCTAAGATGATTAAGATAGTGAATGGTATCTCGAGTATAGACTGGGAGAAACTTGCTGAGACCACACGATTGGCAATACGATTTTTAGATAATATTATTGATGCCAATTATTATATACTGCCCGAAATAGAACAAATTACTAAAGCACACAGAAAAATTGGATTGGGAGTTATGGGCTGGGCCGAAATGTTACTCTTATTAAAAATTCCTTATGCCAGTACCAAAGCACTTTTACTTGCTGAAGAGCTCATTAAATTCATCCAGGGGCACAGCTATAAATCATCTCATGACCTGGCCATAGAAAAAGGAGAATTCCCCGAATTCAGAAAAAGCAGCCATCCCCAAACATTTCTTTTAAGGAACGCCACCTGCAATAGTATTGCTCCTACAGGATCTATAGCAGTTATTGCCGATGCTTCCTATTCTATTGAACCTCTATTTGCACTGGCATACAAACGAGTAGGAATTTTGAATGGAATAACCCAAACCGAAATAAATACCCCATTTATTAATACTATGAAACAGGAAAAGCTTTGGAACAAAACTCTTAACGAGGAAGTGCTTAAAAAAGGCAGCGTTCAGCATATAAAAGGTGTTCCGGAAGAGTTGAAACACTTGTTTAGAACCAGTTTAGAGATTCCCTGGAAATATCATTTATTACACCAAAAAGCTTTTCAGAAATTCACTGATAATGCTGTTTCCAAAACCATCAACCTTCCCGAAAACACGACTCCCGAAACCATTTCTGATATATATATGAATGCCTGGAAATATCAGCTAAAAGGAATTACCATTTACAGATATGGCAGTAAACCCGGGCAAGTTCTTCAAAAATGCGGGCCCGATACCAATTTGAGCTGTGATATCTAAGCTATGGTCATACCGCCATCTACCACCTGTGTAGTCCCGGTAATATATTTACTTTTATCGGAAGCTAGAAATAATACCATTTCCCCAATTTCCTTATTTTCAGCATAACGTTTTAGCGGTACTGCATCTTCAAAACTTTTTTGCGCGATTTGAGGTTTAGAGGGAGATATCCCTTCTTCTATAGAACGCATCATCCTATTGTTTACAGGTCCCGGGTGCACGGTATTCACACGAATTTTTCTTTCTGCAAATTCCAAAGCAGCAACACGCATTACGCCCACCACGGCATGTTTACTTGCTACGTAAGCTCCCAATCCTTGAAAGCCTTTTAATCCGGCTACCGATGAAGTTATAATTACACTACCTCCATCTTCCATTTTTGGCATAACTTTTTGGCAGCCCAGCCACACTCCTTTTAGGTTGACTGCAATTACTTTATCAAAAACCTCTTCAGAATAATCAGCAAGCGGCATAAATTTGCCCTCGACCCCGGCATTATTGAAGAAAATATCAATCTTTTTAAATTTTTTGAGGGTTTCGGCTACGTATTTTTCTACTTCAGTTGTTTTGGAAACATCTGCCTGGCAATAGGATACGTTTGATGTATTTAAGTCTTTAACCGTCTTTTTTAATTGCTCTTCATTTTTATCCACTAGCATTACCTGGGCTCCTTCCTTCAAAAACAACTGGGCTGTAGCTGTACCAATACCACCTGCTCCACCAGTAATTATAGCTACTTTATTCTTTAGATTGTCCATGACCTTGTATTTTAAAAGTTATACTATTTTAATTGAGTAAAGGGGGATTTGTCTTTATAACAATTGATATTTAGATTTATTTCTAGTTGAGTAATTTCTAAAGCGAAGCCGTCTAGCTCTTCCTATTAATCGTTTTATTTGCTGTTATCCAGTTGTAAAGTCTATTAGCATCTTCCCGGGTACAGAGCTGAGTTCCGGGACTAATGGTAGCTGCGGTCCCACAGGCTACTCCGTATTTTGCCATTTCTGAATATGATTTTCCTAAGGCAAGACTGTATACCATTCCTGCAACCATACTATCTCCGGCACCAATCGTGCTCTTTTGATGCACTGTTGGAGCTGCTATATATTCAACTTCTTTAGCAGAGACCAATACGGCTCCTCTTGCCCCCATAGAGACAACAATTACTTCGCTAACCCCTTTATTTATTAATTGTTTTGCTAATTCCTCCACCTCTAAACCTGCTACGCTCTCTACTCCGGCCAAGGTGCATAATTCTTCTAAATTGGGTTTTAATAGGAAAACCCCGGTTTCAGCTCCTCTAATTAGAGCACGCCCGGAAGTATCTAAAATTAATTTAACCTTATTTTTCTTTGTCAGTGAAGCAATAGTAGTAAAGAACTCTTCAGGTATTCCCGGTGGTAAGCTTCCACTGGCCACTAAAAAATCTACTTCGGGCAGTAGTATTTCCAGCTGCTTTAAAACCTCTTGCCTTTCTTTTTCACTTACTGTCGCGCCGGGCATCCCAAATCTATATTGTAAGTTATTAGAGGTATCCATAACCGCTAGATTTTCCCGTACCCACTCTTTTATTGGGATTACCCGTTGCGTGATTCCTTCTTTTTTAAGTAAGCTAATTAAATGAACGCCGCTGGATCCTCCAGCTAAAAAAACGGCTAAAGAACTACCTCCCAGATTATTTATAACTCTGGAGACATTTATCCCACCGCCACCGGCTTCGTAAACGGGGACAGCACACCGCAATTTACTATTGGGTTTAATTCCGGCTACTTCTGTACTTTTATCGATAGCCGGGTTTAAAGTAAGTGTCAGGACCCTTTTCATAGTAAATTTTTGAACTTTACACCTTCCTTAACCTTAGTTTGAATTATTTAGAGGTGGCTCCAGTAATTCAAAGAACTGATCCAGTTTTGGAAGGATCACGATCTCTGTTCTTCTATTTTTAGCTTTACCTTCCACTGTTTCATTTGTTGCCTTAGGTATATATTCTGAACGGCCCCCCGCAGTCATTCTAGCCGGTTGCACTCCAAATTTGATTTGCATTAGCCGTACAATTGATGTTGCTCTTTTTGCGCTTAAGTCCCAGTTATCTACCATACATTCGGTAGAAATGGGAACATTGTCGGTATGCCCCTCTACTAATATGTCCAGTTCTTTATGGTCATTCACAATCTTGGCTATCTTTCCTATTACTTCCTCGGCCCTGTCACTAATTCTGTAGCTACCAGATCTAAAAAGCATTTTATCGGAAATTGATATATAAACCACTCCTTTTTTAACTTCAATATTTATATCCTCATCATCAAAATCATCTAAAGAGCGTTTTAAATTCATAACCAGTACCAGATTGAGAGAATCTTTTTTACGCATAGATGTAGTAAGATCCTTTATATATCGGTTCTGTTCATTTAAAGCCTCAAGAGATTTTTTTATATTTTCGGCACCCGACTTACTTACCACGGCAAGATCAGATAATCGTTCTAAAAGGTTGGTATTGGTTGTTTTGAAATAATCGACTTGCTGCTCTAAATTTTTCACCTTATTACTTTTATTAGCAAGACTGGTTTCCATAACAATTAGCTCCCTTTGCTTTGATTTCAAATTATCTTCACACGCCTGAGAGCGGGTTTGCAGTTCGGTATATTTCTTCTGACTCACACAGGAGCCAAGTAATAAGCCCAAGCCTATAACTATAAATTTTAAACTTTTCATGATTAGAATATTTCAAATTTTAAAGCAGTTACATCTACAAATAACTTTACAAAAAAAGAAATATAAAATGATATATATCATACTTTAACCTGCCTGATCTTCAACTTTTTATATCATATAAAATTCTAATTTTTAGCACAGCTATGCATTCAACAAGGGTGTTTTTAAATTTTCAAGTTTCCAATTCAGAAATTTTTGAAAAATGATTTATATCATTTTTTTAACCTAAGGTCTCAAGTATCTTCGCCTAAGTATTAACCTTCAAATTAGAGATTATGTCTGTATTAAAAGTTATTGAAATACTGGGGAACTCGACAGTTAGTTTTGAAGATGCAGTTCAAAATGTGATCAATGAGGTGTCTAAAAGCGTGAAGAATATTAAATCTGTGTACATACAGGATATGCAAGTTTGTGTAGGTAATAATAAGATCAAAGAATATCGTGTAAACACAAAAGTATCTTTTGGGATATTAGACGACAATTAGTTAGTTGGGGTAGCTAACTTGGGGTGAGGTAATCCCGGTAATCTAGGTTATCGGGATTATCTTTTTTTAAAATCTAGCTATGTGTTCATTATTTAAAAATTAAGGCTCCACACTAAATTCTTCCAGAATACGTATGGCCTCTTTATCGGTCACCGGGTCGAAATCATCATAAAATTGTCCTATCGCCCTAAAATAATAAGGGGTTTGTAAGCATATAACTTCACTTACAAATGGAGAGTCTTCAAGTTTTTGTATAGCATCTGCAGGGGCAACGGGGGTTGCAATTACGATGGCTTTTGGAGATTTCTTTTGTACTAAGGCTACAGTAGCTAAAATAGTGTTCCCGGTAGCAATGCCATCATCAACAACAATTACCAGTTTATCTGTAAGATCTTGGGGTTTACTTTTCTTGTAATACTGCTTATAGCGTTCATTAAGCAGGTTTCGTATGCGTAAGGTTTCACTCTCTATATAAGAGGAAGGAATCCCTTCACTAGGTGCTAATATCCTGTTTTCCATACTTACTGCACCAATTGCATATTCCTTATTGGTAGGATGTCCTATCTTTTTGGTGAGCACCACATCCAGCGGTACATTTAATTCTCTAGCAACGATGGCTCCTAAAGGTAAACCTCCTCGTGGAATTGCCAATACCACGGCATCTTTATCTTTGAATTGTTTCAATTCTTGTGCTAATTGAAGTCCTGCATCTATTCTATCTTTAAACATCATGCTCCATTTAAGTTGTAAACCATTTTATAAACCATTTGGCAGAGAGGTGTGCTACTTTTTCCAGTTTTCCCGGTTCTTCAAATAAATGGGAAGCCTCGGGTACGATTATAAGTTCCCGTTCACACTCTAATTTACTATATGCCAACTTGTTAAGATCTATCACAAAATCGTCCCATCCCCCAACAAGAAATAAGGTGGGAGCCTTCACTTTATGCAACTCCTGCATAGCCAGGTCTGGCCTTCCCCCTCGAGAGACCACCGCACTAAGTTTATCGCCCAATACCCCGGCAGCTCTAAGTGCTGAAGCGGCCCCTGTGCTGGCGCCGAAATATCCTATTTTAAGATCTTTAGTTCTGGGATCGGTTTGTATCCACCGGGTTACTTCAATTAACCTCTTGGTTAAGAGGTCTATATCAAAGCGCCTTTCATACACCTGGTCTTCCTCTTCGGTTAGCAGGTCGAAAAGCAGGGTAGCCAAGCCGTGTTGCTGTAATATACTGCCTACATATTTATTTCTTGGGCTGTTCCTGCTACTACCGCTTCCATGGGAGAATATAATAATTCCCAAATTATTTTCAGGAATTACCAGATTTCCCTGTAAACGCACATCTTTTAAGTCAATAGAAATTGATTGATATTTTTCTTTGAACGCTGTCATCTTTTAAATCATTTATTACTGAACTTTATTTTCGTGAGATATTGATGAGAATGAATCCGTATGCCAGTGCAATGGCGACTATTGATGCAAGCCATCCAATAATTGGAATTAGGAATATAATTTGTAGCACTGCGGCAACTCCAAGGGCAATAAAAACTATAGCCCAGAAACTCCAACCTCCACCCTTTCTGTGATCCATGAAATGGGTAATAAGCAGTGCTACTACCAAATGCCCGAAGAATAGGCTAAACACATATAAGAAAAGTAGGAATAAACCAATTGGGATACCTATTACACTTACCATTAGCAGGAAGATTATTAGGGGCATCCCCAATAAATATAATGCTCCAATCCCAATGCTTTTTAACACATCTCTATTAAACAGTATAGCCACTCTTGAGAAGAAAGCCTTGAACAGCATATTGAGAAATAAGATCACCAAAAATGCTGAAAGCATATATAACACCCAAAGCACAAGTGCAGTCACTCCAAAATATTTCCATGAAAAGCCTTGCCTGTCTGCTCCCAGGTCTTCACTGTATGTAGCTTTAGAATTTATCAGAGACGATTTAAAATCTACTTCCCCTGTTTCTGTCCAATAGGCTACATCATTATAGAACTTGGCATTAGTTCCAATGTTTAGCACCTCTGCTGCTAATTTTGATTTCCCCCGTATTTCTCCGTTAAGATCTAACTCCCCTCCATATATTACAGCATCCTTGGCTACGGTACCATTCATTTTGATATTCCCACCGTACATTTTCACCATTCCCTGTACATTCCCATCCATTCTTACATCTCCTGCAAAGCAAATGAGATTACCATGAATAATACTATTTCTGGTAATCTCCACCTCACCACCAAAGATCATGAGATCATCTCCAATTTCTGTGTCTATGGTGAGAGTTCCCCCGGCAACACGCAAATCATCTCCCACCATGCCGTTAACCACAATTTCTCCTCCGGCCGCTGTAAGATCGGAAGAAATGGAATCGTTAATTTGTATGTTTCCTGCTGCTGCCACAACATCTCCGGTAACAGGAGCATTAAGAGTAACCGATTCTCCAGACAGATAGATATCGTCTTGCTGCTCCTGAGAGATCACTACATTCTCGCCAGATTCAAACTGGGCCATCATTAAAAATGGGCATAATAGGGTGTAAAGTAATATCGCTAACTTTTTCATAATACTCTGATTTTTACTTACATCATATAAAGTACCTAAGAATGAAGCATATAAATAATGACATTTATCAACTCTCAGCCTAATTTCTCGGCTTTCGATGCTTTTTTAGGAGTTAGAGGACAACCGGGAGGATATTTCGATGATTATTGAAGTTTGTATGACTTATGTCATTTTTTTTTGAAGGGATCTCATGTAATTTTAATTCACTAAGTAAGTATTTCTTTTAAACTTGTTATTATGAATGTTTACAGAACCAGGCCCAAAGGGCAGTTTATTCAGGAAGCAAATTGGAGTGAACTCTACACATTAACCAGTCATTGGAAGTCAGATCTGGAATTTTATCAGGATGACGCCCGTTTTTTACATCATCTTATAGATAAATATTTTATATGGATAACAAAAGATGAAAACTTAAAAATGGTGCAAAACCTTAAAATGAATCTGGAGAAAGTTGAAAAAACCTGCAAAGATCTACTTACCAAAGTAGCAGTTCATCACTTAAAACTTGGGAAACTTATAGAGCGTACCGATGAGAATGCACGTCTTTTCAGAATTGAACATGAACATTTAGAGGATGAAATTGCCGATTTTGTAAAAGCTTTTAGAGCTAATAGAAAGAAGGTTTTCAATATCACTACCTACATCGTAGACAGCGAAAAGCTTATCCAATTACTGGAAACCTAACACAGCCTATTAAGATTGAAGCAGGCAGCTTATAAAATGTACTAAAATGGGAGAGATAGCAACATCCAGAAGGCAAATAACCCTATTCTTTAATCCGGAATCTATAAGGGCTAAAAAAACATTGGCCCTGGCTAAGGCAGAAGGTTTGCCAATTCAGGAAGTAAATTTGCTAAAAACCACGCTTACCGGAACCCAGATTTCAGAACTTGCGGGTAAACTGAATTTAGAAGTACGAGATCTTATAAATCAACATCACCCTTCGTATCATTCCCGGTTTGAGCATCACGAATTCTCAAGTGAAGACTGGATAAAAATGATTAAACATCAGCCCCAGATAATGAAACAACCCATTGCTTTACGGGGAGACATTGCCATTTTAGTGGAGACTCCAACCGACATTATAAAGATCTAATTTTCAATACATGAAACTTCGGTCTTGCTAATTATAATTTGAATATCATGAGATTATCAAGCAAATTCAAAGCCGTTGTATTTTTCATGTTTCTTTTCTTCGGAATTTTTCTTGTTTGGTATACAGTAGAATATTCTATGGAGAAAGCCGAGGAATATGAAATAAACTCCTCTAAGCTTCCAAATAGAATATTAATAGCAACCCAGGGAAGTGAATTTAAGAATGCCCTTACCATAGAGCTCGTAAAAAAACTGAAAAATGATAGTGTATTCATTAAGGTAATAGATATTTCCTCTTTAAAGGGCACCCAGCCAGAATCTTATAATGCTATTGTGATAATACATACCTGGGAGAATAGAAAGCCTCCTAAAGCGGTTGCCGATTTTGTTGAGATAGCAGAAACTACCAAACTTGTTGTTGTAACTACATCGGGGCAGGGCGATTCTAAGATGAAAGGAATAGATGCCATTACCGGTGAATCCAGATTGGAGGATGCACCCATAGTGGTTGAAAAGATAAAACTGAAGCTTGAAAAAATTCAAGGTAAACTTCCCTAGTATTTAACTAAAAAATTAAACGTCATGAAAAAGATCCTACTAATTTTAAGTCTGTTTTTTCTAGCTTCTTGCTCTTCTACACAATTTGTAGATAGCTGGAAAAATGAAGAAATGCCTGCCTTTAAACCCCAAAAAATGCTGGTATTAGGGATAACTCAAAACCTTACCGCCAGGAAAATTTTCGAAGAGCATTTGAAAAAGGAATTTCTAAAACGTAACATTAATACCTATGAAGGTTCCACGGTAATAGATGCCTCTTTTACAGGTTCAGAAAAAAGTGAACAGGAAATTAATGAGATGATATCCGGCTTAAGCAAAAAAGGTTTTGATGCCATTGTATTAACCGCTGTTAAAGGGGTACAGGAAGAAAGGAATTACGATCCCGGATATTATACGGTAGGTTATAGATGGACTAGGTTTGGAAGGTACTATTACAGATATCAGGATATTTATTACAACCCTGCTTATTACAATGAATATAAGGTGTACCATGTAGAAACTTCCATTTATACCCTAGAGCAGGATGACGATAAATCCCTTGTTTGGGTTGGAGCCTTTAATATTGTGAATCCTGAAAATATTTCAAACTCAGTAAAAGATTATGTGCAGGCCATAATAAAGAAATTGGAAACCGACGGAGTGATCTCCAAAGCTCTATAAAAAAAGGTATAACAAAACATAACCTGCATTTCCTTAAAAATGCAGGTTATTAGTTAATAGAATATATGATTGTAGATCATATCTTTCAAGCGTTTGGGCAGTTCATCCCTAATATCTTCTAATTCTCCCCGGGACACATAACTTCGTAAAAAGTGAAAAGTGGCATGAATATATTGTTCTGCATTTTCATCCGATTCAAAATCGTATACCGATGTGGTTCCATCTAAGGTCCTAACCAGATCTATGAATTGCGGCATATTTTTGATCTTATACTTTTTCATTTTTGTAGACCACCCATTCACATATACCGCCTTTAAGAACATTGGAAGCTGGGCAATAAATTGCAGGGATTCTTCTACAGTAATTATTTCTCGCAACCCATGGAAAATAGCGGTTAAAATTCTACCTGCCTTATCTCTATCATCGGGTATTTCCAACTTCTTGGCATATTCCTTTAAAAAGCGATTACCCTCGGCCGAATATTGTTTAAAATTAAGAGCCATAATTATAATTTTATATGTTGAGTTCTTAGTATTCTTGAGATCCTACCATTAAACCTCCCTATTTCTTCTAATACATTGTGATTTTTATTGCGTTCCATAATAAGCCTGGCCATTAGATAACAAATAGTAGATTCGGCTCCCTGATTAAGGTTGACATTTTCTTTCTCCAGACCGTCATTGCAACCGCCTGTAAGCGGATTGTATATAATTTGTTGGAGATGATTTTCCCCTAGAAACCAGTCGAAGGCTTTTTCCATCATGATCTTATAGGTGGGAATGCCAAAGGTTTTATAAAATATTTCCAGGCTTTGAATAGTATAGGAAACATCAATAGGTTGCTCTCCAAATCTCTTGGCTTCTACATCCTTTTGATGCCAGCCCTGGTTTGAAATCACTCTAAACTGTGCGTCAACAAACATTTTTGATAATAAGAAATCGAAAGATTCTAAAGCCACTGTTTTGTAACTCTCCTTTCCGGTTGCCAGATAAGCGTATAGCATAGCTTCTGGTAAAATGCTGTTAGCATAGGTCATATATTCTTCAAACCATTTCCAGTCTTTTTCCTTAACCAGATCATATTGGGTTATCAAATTTTTAGCTAAAGCTTCAATTTCTTCTTTAATATATCTTTCCGGTTGAGATTTTTGATAAAAATACAATCCCTTTATTGTAAACCCAATAGCCCTTGGAGACATTATACCAGGCAACCAACTGCGGCAGCTCTCAAAACATTTTAATGCCCTGTTTTGAATAGCTATAGGCAGAATATCCATGATTGAAATAGTAACTCCAAGTGCCCATAGTGCTCGGGTATTAGAATCTTCAAGATTTACATAGCCATTTTTAATATGTACTTCATCGTGAAGATCTATATAATTCACAAAATTGCCCTGTTTGGTTTGGCAGCGCTCAATAAAATTCAAATAAATGTCTATATACTTCAGGTCTTCTTCACTTCTGTATAACTCATAATGCATGCAAAAGGTAATGAGTGCTCGGGCATTATCGTCTAACGTATAACCCGAAGTAATATCGGGAATACATATGTTAGAAAACTGAATAACTCCTCTGGAAGTTGTCATTTTCTTCAGGTGATCCATTTTTACCGCTGGATAATCGTAAGTAAGATTTCCAGAGAGGTAAACATGTTTATTATATATTTTCACATGTTTAATGGCCGAGTTTTCCCATGCCGATTCTCTGGTCTTTTGAAATGCATTAATACTCATTCGTTCTCTTTGCGAGGTGTTAAACAAGAGTTTTATAGTTGCATTTGCAATTGCCTGGAAATCTTCGATCTCTACTAGAACTCCAAGTTCTTTATTTAATATTTCACGAGTATGAGGTATTGAAGTTGCTATAATGCTACAGCCACAGCTCATGGCATACGAAAAAGTACCGCTTACCGCCTGGTTTGGATCTTTTGAAGTAAACAAATAGATGTCGGTTGCTTGCAGTAATTTCAGCAGTTCAGGGAGAGCCAAATACTTATCTATAAAGATTACATGATCCTCTATAGAAAGTTCTTCCACAAGGCGTAATAAGTATTCTCTGTATTCATCTTTATTATTCCTTATATTATTAGGATGTGTTTTTCCTATAACTAAATACAGCACATTGGGAAACTGAGCTATTATTTTAGGCATGGCCTTTAAACCTGTTTCAATACTCTTCCCTTCACCTAAAAGTCCGAAGGTGGAAAGCAACATCCTATTTCCAAAACCCAGGCTACGTTTAATCGTTGTTTTTTCATTCCATTTTACAAGATGTGTCCCATGAGGAATGCATGTTAAAAGCTCCTGGTTTATAGCATATTCTTCCATGAGGATCTTAACCGATTGTTGTGTCATCACAAAAATACCGGAAGCAAAAGCAGCGAGAGTTTGAACCAGCTTTTTTAATTCCTCATTTGGGTTAGGAAGCACTGTATGAAATGTGAAGAGTATAGGCTTATTCACTCTGCTTAAAAATTCTAATAAGTAATTTCCATTAGTACCCCCAAACAATCCAAATTCATGTTGAATATGAATAATATTGATACTATTATCCCGGTTCACCTGCGCGGCTAACCGGACATAATCTGCCTTAATTTTGGGATTGAGGCTATATGCACTCTGCGAGGCTTGCCCACCATCATTAAGCTCGCATCTCTCACATATAAAAGTTTGATTGAATTTCCCTGAAATAGCCCGTATAAGATCGGTGGTGTAGGTTGCAATCCCGCAGGCTACCGGTGGAAAACTCGAAATATATAATATCTTAGATCTTAAAGCAGGCCTTTTCATATCATTCATTCTTTAATTCATTCAACAATGTTTTTAATTTAATGGAAGCCACCGCAATCCTGCAATCTGCAGCTCCATAATAGATATATAGATCTTCCCCAAACTGTGCGGTACCGGTAGGGAATACTACATTATTTACTATTCCTTCCTTTTCCCAAGAGAAGGTTGGAGAAAAGAGCGGTTCTTTTAGGCGGCCCAATACTTTGGTGGGATCTTCCTTATCTAATAGAGCTGCAGAGGCATGATAAATAAGTCCCTCTTTAGTGTTTTCGGCAGTATGGTATATTATTATCCACCCCTCTTCAGTTTCAATAGGAGGGCATCCTGCACCAATGTGACTGCATTCAAAACTATATTTAGGCAATAGCACTATAAAATCACTTAAATTAAGCACATACTCCTTCCAAAATTCAGGTGTTAACTCTTCCTTTTTATTGAAATAGAATACCTGTATAGAAGGGTATAACCTATGTAAAGCTGCAATTTTGCCTTTAATCTTTTTTGGGAAGAATACCAGATTCTTATCCCATACATAGGGGATGCCTTTCATCATCTCCCCCAATTTATACCTTACAAACAGATCGTAGAACAACAGATGCTTTTCACTTATCTTTTCAAAGTTCTCTCTTATCAATTTGGAATACTCATCAAATGTGAATTTAGGAGTGATAACTCCTTGTCTTTCAAATTTTTTTAGATCTGTGGAAGTGGCATAGGCACCAAATACATTTACCCCATCGAAGGCGGTATAGCTAAGGTAAAAAGTGTCTTCAATCTGAGTAATTCTCGGGTCTTCTGTGCCCTTGAACTCATAGCTTTTTTCCGGATAGAAAACCGGGGTTTTATTACGCTGCACCACATTAAGTGGCCCGTACATCAGACAATATCCAATAGTGGAAAAATTTCCCTCTCTTACAGCCCTATAAAACAAATGGACCTCATCTCCTACTTTTATTACTGCCGGATTAAAAACCCCTTCATTCTCAAAACTGTTATCGGTTCTTTCCAGTATTATGCCGTGCTTCACAATATTTTCAGACATCTCTTACAGTTTTAAAGTTCCATTCCTCAGTTTTAAGAAGGTTTTCTATCCAATATTTCTATTTGCTATTCTGCATTTTTCGTTGCCGCATCATTTGCATACAGTTCTGCATACCTTCATCGGTCATTATCCCCTGTTCTATCATAATACTCATCATATTCTTCATAGCGGTAGTATCTTTAGCCATCATGCCCATCATATTTCTGAACATGGGCCTGTTTTTCATGAATTGTTTCATCCCATTTTTCTGCATAAGATCTTCCATTAATTTTGGGTCTTTTCTTAGCAAAGCCATGGCTTCTTCATTCTGTCTAACATCAAATATGAATTCCGACATTAGATCTTTATCCTCAATGATCTTTTCAAATAGGGATGCCCTTAATTCGACGTCGCCTAATATATGATCCATCCTTTGCGGTTGGTTACAGGAGATAAATGACACCAACAGCATCATAGTTAAAAGTGCTTTAAAATGTTTCATAATAATTTGATTTTAAGTTCCTTAAATCTCACATAAATGTAATTTTCAAAAAGCTGCCATCATATGACATATGTCATATTTAAATTTTTAACAGCCTCCTACTTTTGGAAGTATAATAATTAACCGTAAGCATTAATTTAAACCACCTCGTCATGAAAAAAATTTTAGTTCCCGTAGATTTCTCTAACTATTCTGAATATGCTTTAGAAATAGCAGCTCAAATTGCCCGAGAAAAAGATGCAGAGATAGTTGTGCTACACATGATGGGGTTAACCGACACCAGTTTAAAAATAGAAGAAAGCAGAAAGGTTTTTGAAGCTATTTATCACCTAAAACTTACCGAAACCAGGTTTAGAGAATTCTTAGACAAAGAATACCTCAAAGGCCTAAAGGTTACAGATACCGTACAGAATTATAAGATATTTAGTGAACTGGACCAGGTAGCAGAAGAACTTGGGGTAGACCTGATTGTTATGGGTTCCCACGGCAGCAGCGGCTTAAAAGAAGTTTTTGTAGGTTCTAATACCGAGAAGGTGGTGCGAACCTCCCGAGTTCCGGTCTTGGTAGTAAAACATCGAAACCCTAATTTCAAGATGGAAAAAGTAGTTTTTGCCTGCGATTTTAATTTAGACCTGATAGCACCCTTTAAAAAAGCATTAGATTTCTTTAATTCCTTTGGAAGTGAGGTGCAATTGCTATTTGTAAATCTTCCTGAAAAATTTATGAGCACTCAGGAAATGGAAGCCCAGGCCAATAAATTTATGAATGAGGCAGAAATCTATGATGTCGAACTTTTTCAAAATATTGTGCACTATAACGACTATACGCTGGAAGACGGAATTTACAGCTTTAGCAATAGTTATAATGCCGATGTTATTGCGCTTCCAACCCATGGCCGAAGAGGACTTGCCCATTTCTTCTCTTTAAATGTAGGAGAAGCCATTGTAAACCATACCGATCTTCCTATAATTACTTTTAAAATGTAGCTATTAAACCATCAGATTAGTTATAGCCTGCTTTTTATAAGCAGGCTAAATTTATTATGCTAACGTGTTTAGAGCAATTTCCATCATTTTTCCAAAAGTACTTTCCCGCTCTGATGCTGAGGTTTTTTCTTTTGTTACTAAAGAATCTGATACCGTAAGAATAGCCAAAGCTTTCACATTAAATTTTGCTGCTATGGTGTATAGGCCAGCAGCTTCCATCTCTACGCATAGTACTCCAAATTCTGCCCACTTCTTATAACTTTCAAAATCATCCTCATAAAATTCATCAGAAGAAAGAACATTCCCGGCTTTTATAGGGATTTGATGCTCTTTGGCATAAGAAACCGCTTTCATGAAAAGCTCAAAATTTGCAGTAGGTGCATAATCGGCATTGATAAATCTGGAATTATTGATCCCCGATGTTGAGGAAGCAGACATAGCAATTACAATATCTCTTAATTTAACATCTGGCTGGTAGGATCCGGTTGTTCCAACGCGAATTAAACTCTTAACTCCGTAATCGTTTATAAGTTCATGACAATAAATTAAAGCTGAAGGAATTCCCATACCGGTGCCCTGTACCGAAATACGCTTTCCTTTAAAAGTGCCGGTGTACCCAAGCATAGCGCGAACATCGTTATAACAAACCGCATCTTCTAAAAAATTCTCGGCAATCCATTTTGCACGTAAAGGATCTCCCGGCAGTAGAACAGATTCGGCGATCTCTCCTGGTTTAGCTTCTAAATGTATACTCATAATTATATTTTTATTTTATCTTAAAAAGTTTATTCTATCTTAATATTTGGTCCATATAATATTTCTTTAATACAGGACGCAGCATTTCAAAAGGTATTTTAATGGAATAGGTGCCGGTATAAGATGGGCAAATAATATAGTCATCAAAATAGAATTCTATAGAGGTGTTATCCAGCACAAAATTATTCTTGAAGTTATAAAAATCATTTCTGGAGATCTGCCAGCAGTCGTAATAGATATCTCCAGACGCGATTTTTTCAGTAAAATATTTGTTGATGATCTCTCTTAGTTCTTCTTCGGAACCTGTAATAAACACATCTTCATAATCTAAAAAACCGCCTGTAGTAAGATTAAAATTCAGGCTTCTGAAACTATAGGTTGGATGCAAGATTCCTTTATAGAAATTCTCCTGGTAAAAAAGCATGCTCACCACCTCATCGTTGACATTATAGATTTTATAATTCATGGTTCGCTTTTCGGGAAGCTTACTTGGAAGAGAATCTCTTTCTTTCACGTTTAACAATTCAGATTTTATATAATTATTGAAATTTTCATAGGCAGGTTTAAGGCTTTCATTTAAATAAGGATATTTAAAATCGAGAATAATATTCTTATCCTCTCTATACAGTGCTCTGGAAGAAATCAAACCCTGCATTTTTACGGCATCATCCTCCTTCTTTAAAAGCTCTTCTCTTTTTAATAGGAAAGACTGTTCTTTCTTAAAATCAAGAGGGGTTTCCAGAGCAGGAAAACTGTCGGTTAAAATTTCCAGGCTATCTTCATTCAAAATAACCCGGACATCATTTGGCTCGGCTTTATCACGCTTACAACCCGCCAGCACAATCACAAATAAAATAGATATAAAACTTTTCATTACAATCCTTTTGAAAGCCTATAAAACTATGGGGATTTGAATGAATAAAATATGATAATGCTCATTAGAACAAAGAAAATATGTATAAGAAACTTCCTGCATTTCTGGCAAGAAATTGATTAGATAAAACCATTGGAAATCACTATTTTAGATGGATGAAAGTTTTCGAAAAGAACAGTAATATTTTCAAACTACTTTCTGAAGCAGTTTCAGAAGGAATTATTGTTGTCAACGAAAAACAAAAGATTGTGGAGGCCAACGGTTCTGCCAATGCCATGTTTGGTTATGAACCCGGGGAATTGGTAGGAAAACATCTTAATACTTTAATCCCTGCGCAATACCATCAGGCTCATAAAAAACATATTGAAACCTTCATGCACAATAGTGGAAAGAGGCAAATGGGTCATGGCCGGGATCTCTTCGGAATTAAAAAAAATGGTACCCAGTTTCCGGTTGAAGCAGGACTCAATCCTTTCGAAATATATGGGAACAAATTGGTGATGGCTCTAGTAACCGACATCTCTGAGCGTAAGGAGAATGAAAGGAGCTATAAAATAAAGAGTGAGGCCTTACAATCTACCACTAATGGCATTATTATTACCGATGCACGACAAAAAGACAATCCTATAATTTATTTTAATCCTGCTTTTCAGGAACTCACCGGGTATAATGAGGAAGAGATATTAAACCAGAATTGCCGTTTTTTACAGGCTGATGACAGAGATCAGAAAAGTGTTGCACTCATGCGAAAAGCGGTAAGAGAAGGTAAAAGTTGCCATGTGGTGCTGCGTAACTATAGAAAAGATGGTAGTTTGTTCTGGAACGACCTGCATATTACCCCTATTAAGGACGCTAATGGAACTGTTAGTCATTATATTGGTATTCAATTAGACGTTACTAAACGTAAAGAAGCCGAAGAAGAGCTCAACCACTGGTTTCAAATATTTGATGAATCTTTAAATGAGATTTATGTTTTTGATGCCCACAGCCTAAAATTTATCAACGTAAATTATGGAGCTCAAAAAAATATAGGCTACACGTTGGAAGAGCTTAAGAAAATGACTCCATTAGATATAAAACCCAATTTCACAGAAGCTAGTTTTAGAGAAGCCATAAAACCTTTAACCAATAATGAAGTTGAAAAACTTCAGTTTGAGACTACACATACCCGAAAAGATGGTACTTCCTACCCGGTCGAAGTACACTTGCAACTATCCACCATTGGAGACAGAGAAATGCTGGTGGCTATTATTTTGGATATCACCGAACGAAAAGAATATACCGAAGAGCTTGAAAAGAAGGTAAAGGAAAGAACCCTTCAGCTCACCGAAGCTCTTAACAAAGAAAAGGAGTTGAACGATTTGAAAACCAAATTTCTTTCCCTGGTATCTCACGAATTCAAAACCCCGCTTAGCGGAATATTAACCTCTACTACCCTAGCTGGAAGATATATACATACAGAGCAACAGGAAAAAAGGGAAAAACATTATAACACCATAAAAAATAAGGTGAAATATTTGAATAATATTTTAAATGATTTTCTTTCCGTAGAAAGGCTTGAGAGCGGAAAAGTAAATTATAAATTCAACAATTTCCCCATAAGCAAGGTGATAAATGAAGTTATCTACGACGCCAACATGCTGCTTAAAAATGGTCAAAGAATAAATTACCCCGCCAATATAGATGATATTTTTATCGACTTTGATGAAAAGATATTAGAACTTATATTAACCAATCTTACCAGCAACGCAATAAAATACTCCCCGGAAGATACTACCATAGATATTAATGTCGTTAAGAAAGAAAAAGAACTTTATATTGAAGTAAAAGACCAGGGAATGGGCATTCCCGCCGAAGAACAAAAGCATATTTTCAATCGTTATTTTAGAGCCGAGAACGCATTGCTTAACCAAGGCACCGGCATTGGATTGAATATTGTGAAAAGTCATTTGGAGAATTTAGGTGGTGAAATCTCCTTTGTAAGTGCAGAAAATGAGGGGAGCACCTTTACTATTAAATTTCCTGTTTAAAATTTTTAATTATGAAGACAATTCTAATTATTGAAGATGACACTGCGTTGCGGGAGAACATCGCAGAATTGTTGGAACTTGAAAACTACAAGGTTCTTACCGCTTCCAACGGAATTACGGGAATAGAAAAGGCCAAAAGTGCGATCCCCGACCTTATTATATGCGATATAATGATGCCAGAAGTAGACGGGTACGGAGTGTTAGAGACCTTAACACAAAATGACGACACGAATAGAATTCCATTTATCTTCTTATCTGCCAAAACCGAGCATTCTGAGATCAGGAAGGGAATGAATTTGGGAGCCGATGATTATCTCACCAAACCATTTGAGGAAGAGGAATTGCTAATTGCAATTAAAAGTAGACTGGCGAAATCAGATATTATCACACAATCATTTTCGCAACACCCTCATGGAAGTGGCTATAATAAAGAGACCTTACTACTAAAAAACATCGATGAGCTTAAAAATCACTTCTACGATCATGGCGAGCTATATGATTATAAAAAGGGTGAACTCATTTATAAGGATGGAGAGCACTCCAATAAGATCTTCCTAATAATTAAAGGTGTTGTAAAATGCCATAAAATGGACGAAAATGGCAAAGAACTAATCACCGAACTCCATAAAGCCGATGATTTTTTAGGCTTTACCTCCTTTATAGATACACTGCCCTATCAGGAATCGGCCACTGCGGTAACAAAGGTACAGCTAGCCGGGATCTTGAAACAGGATGTAATGGAGGTGCTTAGTAAAAATCAACATGTATCGTTGGAATTAATAAATATTCTGGCCACCAATATTTCTGAAGTAAAGGTCCAGCTATTGCAAATGGCCTATAGTTCTGTAAGAAAGAAAACGGCACAAACAATACTTCATTTTGCTGAAACACTCAATAAAGGTGTGGAAGAAACCATAAAGATCTCCAGAAAGGATCTTGCCAGTGAGGCAGGAATTGCAACCGAGAGTTTAATTAGAACTTTATCTGGTTTCAAAAAAGAGGGTATAGTTAAAACCGAGGGGTGTACCATTAAAATTTTGAACGTTAATAAACTTCGCTCTATAGAATGATACCCTAAAACTGATTTTTATCATTATTTAAAAAGTATCACCCAAATACATTTGTATTATTACAATGTATTTTAAATGAAAAATATTCTAGTACCTACAGATTTTTCGAAAAACTCCTGGAATTCACTAATGTATTCTATGTCTTTTTTCAAAAATGTAAACTGTAAATTCCATATACTTCATGTACTTCCCCCAGAAAACACTATAAAAGGGGAGCTATTAAAAGATATAGAACAGTTGAATACCATACGTATGTCCAAAAAACAAACGGTGCAATTATGTCAAAACACCGTTTTACCAAGTTTTCCAAAACATAATTTCCTCTATTTTGAAGAACGCAATCTTCTAATTGATGCCATACGAAAACATGTTTTTGAAAAAAAAATAGATCTTATTGTCATGGGGACCAAGGGAAATTCGGGCGCCAAAGATGTTTCAGTAGGTCGAAATACCATCGATGTAATAACTAAAGTTAAATGTCCGGTTTTGGTAATCCCCGAAAAAGCAAAATATAAAAAAATAAGAAATGCCGCCTTTCCCACCGATTATAATAGTGCATTTAATAATAGAGTTATAAGCACTATTTGTGAAACCATAGATCTTCATAATGCCAGGCTTCGAATAGTACACCTTAGAAAAACAGAACGAGAATTAACAAATTTTCAGAAAGAAAATAAAAGCTTATTAAAGACATCCATCGAAAAGAAAAAAATAAGTTTCCACGACCTTAATGATAAAACCCCTACTGCAATAGGCTCTTTTGTAGTGTCTGATAACATAGACCTTATTACCATGTACGCCAAGAACCTCAACTTCTTCCAATGTTTATTTTTCACGCCTACGGTGGCATCGGCAAGCTACCATAGTGAAATTCCAATGCTGGTACTTCATGAATAGTATTTTTTACTATTAGCTGAAAGCGTTTACAAAGGCAATACCGGGAAATTGATAATTATCATAGTTTTTAATTTTTATAGCATCTAACTTCATGTTGTAGAACTTAAAAAATACTGTAATGAAAAAGAAAATTTTATTGCCAACAGATTTTTCTGACAATGCATGGAATGCTATAAAATATGCTACTGCTTTGTACAAGAATGTAGAATGCCAATTTTATGTTTTAAATGCATTTACCACTACATATTTCACTACAGATAGTATGTTAATACCCGAACCCGGGGAAAAGTTTTACGACATAGCCCAAGAGAAGTCGGAAAGATTCTTGAAAATAATGGTAGATAAGCTAAATGAGGAAAATAAAGATTATAAGCACATTTTTACTGCTGTCTCTCAATACAACTCTCCGGTAGAAGCTATAAAAGAGGTGGTAGACGAGAAAGATATAGAATTGGTGGTAATGGGGACCAAAGGGGAAACCGATTCCAAAAACACCATTTATGGCAGTATTACAGTTTCGGTGATGGAAAAAGTTAGGAACTCTCCCGTTCTCATGATTCCCGGTGACGTTACCTATAAAAAATTAAATGAGGTCGTTTTTCCTACCAGTTATAAAACTCCCTTTAAAAAGCGCGAACTCAACTTTTTGGTGGAGATCGTCAAAATAACCAAGGCACCAATTAGGATCTTTCATATAAATAAAGAAAATGCGCTCAGTGAACGTCAGATTAACAATAAATACTTACTGGAAGAATGTCTGGAAGATGTGATCTTCACTTTTCATTGGATGGATCACGAAGATGTTATAGAAGGCTTGCATGAGTTTGTTCAAAAAAGAGAAAGTGATATGATAGTTTTCATCAATAAAAAACATGCCTTTTTTGGAAGCATTTTCACCAGACCTATGGTAAAAGTCTTGGGGTATAACTCGCACATCCCTGTTTTGGTATTACACGATCTTAAAAATTAAAAATCAGATATTATGAAAAAAGTTGGAATTTGGATAGATAAGCGTAATGCACATATCCTCTCACTGGACGGTGAGGGAAATGAGCATTTTGAGACCGTACTACATGATGTAGAATCGCAAGACGTTATTAAAGCTTTTAGAGATAAAGATAAACAGGGGCCCAATGAAATTATAAAAGATAAAAAGGTGCTGGAAACCGAAAAACATGATCTTAAAAATTATCTTGATACAGTGATCCCGCATATAAGTGAGGCTGGGAAGATAGTGATATATGGCCCTGCAGAAATGCCACAAAAACTGGAAACCGAACTCAAAACTCACTATAAAGATGTATACGATAAAGTGAAAGATGTTCTTAAAGCCGATAGTATGACTCAAAATCAGTTCAAAGCTTTGGTGAAGAATTATTATAATATGTAACTACCAACCTTTTATCGAGAGGAAGGACATTCAATTTTATATACTTCTTATTGTAACAATTGTTACAATAAATTCAACTCGCTCGTCTTAAGTTTGCAGGAAAGCTTTTCTAACTAACTCTTAAAATATACTCTTTTAAGTAAATGAAGAGCCTTGTTTTACATGTATAACAGGAGTCTTCCCAAAGCCTATACTTAGTACTTAGCGATATGAACACTTTTAAACAATTGATAAAAGCTCTCTTTTACTTATTTAGTTTAAGTCTGGCATTTTTTGTTATTCTCTTTATCGCATTGTTTATATATAACAATAACCCCTCTTTATTTAAAAAAGAAGAAATTGCTGCTGCACAGTGGATGCCCAAAGATATTGAAGCCGCTTTAGAAAATAAATCTATGACCAAAGAGGTGGAATATGGTTACAGGTTAGTGGCACAATCCCCTGAATATATGGGACCCACTGCCACCGATCCTGCTATGCATTTAACAGGAAACAATTTAGCCTGTGTTAACTGTCATCTCGAAAATGGTACTAAACCGGGTTCTGCATCCTGGGTAGGTGTAACCAATAGATTTCCACAATTTTCAGGAAGATCTAATAAAGAAGGAAGTATAGAAGATAGGATAAATGGCTGTATGGAACGGAGTATGAATGGAAAAAAACTTCCAAAGGAATCGGATGCCATGAAAGCCATTGTAGCCTATATGGAATGGCTAAGCGAAGACGTACCTGAAGAAAGAGAAGCAGAATTTAAAGGTTTCCCACCGATTAAAATTCCGGAAATAGCAGTAGATCTTGAAAAAGGGAGATCTTTATATACCATAGAATGCCAGGTATGTCACGGGGAAAATGGACAGGGAGTACGACTTGCCGATACCACCAAAGGTTATCAATATCCTCCTTTGTGGGGAGAAGACAGTTATAATCATGGAGCAGGAATGCATAGAGTAATTACTGCGGCAGAATTTATAAAGGGAAATATGCCATTTGGACAAGCCACCAGAGAAAACCCTAAACTAACCGATGAGGAAGCTTATCATTTGGCGGGATACATAAATAGCTTTAGCCGACCTATCAAACCCGGGACGGAAAAGGATTATCCCGACCTTAAGCTTAAACCTGTTTCTACGCCTTACGGCCCTTGGGCTGATGATTTTAGTGAAAGCCAACATAAATTTGGTCCATATCAACCAATCATCGAATTTTACAAAGAAAAATACGACCTAACCAAAACCAAATGAGTTTAAAGCAACTTCTTTACTCCTTCCTTTTTATATGTTCCTCTCAAGTTTCTTATAGCCAAAATGATACAGATACGTTAAAGAAGCACGATCTCTCCGGAGCATGGAGAACCTATTTTATGAATACGGCAAACAACGGCAATTTAAAAGATTTCACTGCTTTGGCCACGGGAGGAAATATAAAATATGAATTTGCTCTCAACAAAAATCTCAGCTTCGGCATTGCCGGGTACACCTCTATCAATTTGGGTATTCAAGATCTGGAAATTGCAGATGCAGCTACAAATAAATTAAGCCGATATGAAGAAGGACTTTTTGATAGAACCAATCTTGATCATAAATTTCTATTCTTATTAGGTGAATTATATGTAAACTATAAATTTCGTAAACAGGAGATCAATCTGGGAAGAATGAAATTAAATTCGCCTTTCGTAAACGGACAGGACGGAAGAATGATTCCCACCTTAGTACAAGGAGTTTGGTACAAGAATGCTGAAAATAAGGATATAAAATTACAAGCAGGAATTATAAATGAAATTGCCCCTAGGTCTACAGGTGAATTTTATAAGCTTGGAGAAAGTATAGGAACCTATGCCGTAGGCCGTAATCCTGATGAAAGCAATAGTGGCTATGCTGGGAACACTCATAGCAACTATATGGCAATTGCCAATACTAATGTTTCATTTTCAAAATCTATTAAGGCAGAAATGTGGAATTATTTTACTCATAATATATCCAACACCTTTTATATAAAACCTGCTTATAATATTACCCGATCCTCAAAACTTGAGCTAGAATGGTTACATCAAAACCGAGTGGGAGATGGCGGTAATAAAATAGATTCTTTAAGATATTTTTCCAACTCGACCGCCGATATCCTGGGTATTAAATTACAACAGGAATTTCCAATAGCTACTGTTTCCCTCTCTTACAATCGAATTTTTAGTAATGGACGCTTTCTTTTTCCCCGGGAATGGGGAAGGGAATTCCTGTTTAGCTTTCAAAAGAGAGAGCGCAGTGAAGGTTCTGCCAATAATCATGCACTTGTAATGTATATAGATAAAACGGTTGTTTTGGGAAAAACCTCTAATCTAAAATCTATTTTAAGTGTAGGACATCATTGGAAAGCATCGGTCTTGAACCCTGAAGATAATAAATATGCTTTTCCAGATTACAAACAAATCAACTTAGACCTTTTCTTCAATTCAACAAAATTGAAGAATTTGAAACCCGAATTATTATTGGTAAGTAAATTTTCTAATGGAGATATTCCAGATAATCCCAATTTCATTATAAACAAAGTAGACCTGTTTCATGTGGATTTCATCTTAAACTATTATTTCTAAGAAGCTTAAATTTTTATTCTGTATTGCTATCCATAAACTCTATAATCTCATCATAACGTTTATTCCAAGGCCATAAGTATTGGGTGATCATAGGAATATGTTTTTTATTTACTCGTTGAATACTGGCCTCGGGCTGATACTTCTGAAGTTCCCATAAAAAATCCATATTCCCTTGTTTTATTGCAGGATAGGTCTTTTTTCCAACATACATCATTATGGGTGGAGTATCTTCATTTAGAAAATAGATAGGTGACGCCTGTTTCCAATTTTTAGGATCGGCACTCCAGGTGTCGAGATAATTTTCATTACTGGTGGGCGGATTCTTCTGCAAATACTTATACATATCTAAGGCCCCGGCATCGTTCAAAATAATTCCTGCTACAGTATTGGGAGCAATTCCATATTTTGGATTCACAATTGCCAAACTCACTAGATGGGCTCCGGCAGAATGTCCCGTTACAAATAGTGTTTCAGCTTTCTTATTATAATTTTCAATATTTCTCTTGGTCCATTTTATAGCATCAGCTACCTCTTGGGTCATCTCTTCATAACTGGCATTGGGACTCAATGTATAATCAATTATCACACAGGTAATCCCCTTTCGGGCAAAATTCCTTCCAAAAAAATTGTACCAATTCTTGCTACCACTGTTCCAATTTCCTCCATGCACAAATAGCAGGACCGATGACTTCTTATTATCGGGATCTTTGGGAGAAAAGATATTTAATGTAGGTTGCTCTTTAGAGGAATTAGGATTTTCGAGATAAGGGATATCCTTATATTTTTTTACAGCACAACTACTTAAAAGTACACTGATAATAACAAAAATGTAAAAAAACTTTTTTCCCATTTTTACAACTAAGATACATGAAATGAGATTTTTACAAAAAACCTATATAAATATTAAGAAACAACTTCAAAAAAAAAAGGATACCCTAATCTCTCGGATATCCTTTTTAATACTCAGTCTTATTTTAATATAAGACTCTAAATTTTATAGTGTTCTCAATCCCCTTTAATTCTTTGATCATTTCTGAATTATATGCTTTATCAATATCGGTAATCACATATCCAATCGTCTCGTTGGTCTTTAAATGTTGGCCTACGATATTGATGTCATGCGCCGCCAAGATTCTGTTTATATGGGCTATAATACCAGGTTTATTTAAATGAATATGAATAAGCCTGTGCGCATTTTCAAGAATTGGCAATTGTAAATTAGGGAAGTTAACCGAATTTGTAGTACTCCCGGTATTGATATATTCGATGATCTTCCCTGGTACAAAATTCCCGATATTTACCTGCGCTTCTTCAGTACTTCCACCTATGTGTGGGGTAAGAATCAAGTTTGGTAAATTTCGTAAGGAAGACTGAAATGTTTCTTTGTTGGTTTTAGGCTCTTCCGGAAAAACATCTATTCCGGCTCCTCTAACTTTTCCACACTGAATATTCTTTTGAAGCGCCTCGATATCTACCACATGTCCCCTACTCAAATTAAGAAAGACAACCCCATCCTTCATTTGATTGAATTCTCTTTCGCCTATTAAATTCTTATTTTCTCTGCGACCATCCACATGCAAACTCACAATATCAACTTTTCCTAGAAGTTCCTGTAAACTGCCACATTTGGTTGCATTACCCAAAGCAAGTTTTTCTACAAGATCGTAGTAATACACATCGAAGCCAATAGCTTCAGCAAGTATGGAGAGTTGCGAACCAATGTTACCATACCCCACTATTCCTAATTTCTTCCCTCTAATCTCGTAACTCCCCGTGGCCGATTTATCCCAGTTGCCTTCATGCATCTTAGAAATCTTATCGGGTAAATTACGCATAAGCAGTATTATTTCACCTATTGCAAGTTCTACTACAGAACGTGTATTGCTATATGGCGCATTGAATACCGCCACCCCTTTTTTAAGACATTCCTCGAGGTCTATTTGATTAGTACCTATACAAAACGCTCCCACCGCAATTAAGCGCTGCGCATTATCGAGTACTTTTTTTGTGAGCTGAGTTTTTGATCGAATACCCAATACAGAAACATCCTTGATCTTTTCGGCAAGTTCCTCCTCATCCATAGCTCCAGAATGGGTAGTAACATTATATCCTTCGTTCTTTAAGATATTAAGGGCATCGGGATGAATATTTTCAAGCAAGAGCACTTTAATTCTATTTTTTGGATAAGAAATAGCTTTGTTCATTTTATGCATGTATAAGAATTCATCTAAACTCGGAGTAACATGATCTGCCTTTTCGGTAACACTATCACGCTCTACATTTTCAGTAAAAGCGTAAAATTTATTGGCCAGACCTGAAGCTTTTATCTCATAATCTGTATAACCATCGCCAATTACATACACATCACCCTTAAGGTCTAAAGATTTTAATTGTTCTACCTTTCCATTATTAGAAGAAAGTACGTTATTCTTATCGAAGCCTATGATATTATCCTGCTCATCAAATTCGAAATTATTAGCAAACACATTCTCTGCTTTAATTCCAAGTTCCTGCACTATCGGGACAATGAACTCACGAAACCCATTTGAAATAATATAGATATTATCTTTATTTTCCTGTAAAAAAACTTCATTCCGTACGAAGGAGGTAGATATCTTGTTCTTTAAAGAATCTATCAAGGGCTCTAAATGTCTTTTTTTAGCATTCAGTAAATCCAGACGCAAACGTAACGAATCCCGAAATGAAAGTCCGCCCTCCATCCCTCTGTCAGTGAGAGATTTTAGTTCTTTCAATTTTTCATCTCGATTGGAGTCTTCTGCCAAAGAAATCTCTCCCAAAACATCCAGTGCTTCCACCTTTGTAAAGGTGCTGTCAAAATCAATTACGTAATGTCTGTTAATGTCCATAGTATTTATAAAATCATCGTATTAAATGAGAATCTAAAACTAAGATTTTTACTACAAAATATAAGGTTTAGAACGTACAAAATATCACCGATTATCGAAAACGAAATAGAGAGAACATCTATTGTGATAATGATATTTAAAACGCTTTATTTTACTAAAAACATATTTTAAGCTGTAAATTTTTAACAAAATTGAATTTAGCTAACATGGCATTCGATTATAAGGTGAAACTAAAGGAAATTAAAAAGGAATATATTTGTGAAATTAATTCTAAAGATTTTAAGGAACCAATGCTGACTATTAATTAATCGAAAAATGGCAAAAAAAGGAGTACAAAAAAATAGTGCTAATAAGGCCAAGCATACCAAGCTTTTAAAACGTAAAAAAGATAAAATACGCAAAGAGAAAGAAGCTAACAAAGAAAAAATAAAAGCTATTTTATTAAGGGCAAAAGAGGAAGAAAAGAAACCGGAATAAGCTTAATAAATAGATACTGACTTATCAATTCTCACTAGTTTAAAATTCAAAATTAAATCCTTTATCGGTTAACTTCTTGTAAATCTCAGAATCAAAATTATATAATTTTGCGGCCCTGTGCGAAACATCCTTTTGCTTTTCATTTATATCTACCAAAAGTTTCATTTTTAGGAATTTACGCCTGAAGTTTGGCTTATCCATTTCCACATTTAAGATCTCTTCATATAATTGCATGAGTTGTAATAAAGTAAATTTCTCAGGCAATAAATTAAATCCAATGGGAGCTTGGCGTACCTTATTTCGCAAATTTTTTAAACTAAAAGCGAAGATATCGTTATGGTCATAAATTAGATCGGGAACATCTTTGATCTTGAACCACTTTGCATCAGAAGCCGTAAAGCCGGCTTTCACATTGTAATCTTCACGTTTCACCAAAGCATAGTAGCCTATGGTTATAACTCGCCCCAACGGGAAACGATTGGGATCTCCAAAGGCTTTTAACTGTTCTAAGTAGATATTATTTAAACCCGTTAACTCTCTTAGTAATCTTTGGGCAGCTCCATCTATGTGTTCATCTTCCTTTATCCAACCACCTGGCAGAGCCCATTTACCTTTACTTATCCCTTCAGCATGTTCAACTAACAGCACCTCCAAACTTCCTTTATCAAAACCAAATACTACACAATCTATAGTTATGGAATTCATCACAGTATGCTCTACGATCTTTCCAGATTCCTTCTCAAAAACTTTTTTCACTTCTTTTTTCACATTTGATGGCTTATCGGGCATGCAATATTAAAAATTTTAAATTAAATAGAAATAGCAAGTAAATTCTCAAAATGAATATAGCTTAATAATGATAATAGTAAATTTTCACCTTATTTAATTGCTAAATCGTGAATTAATGAATATACTTGTAGTCAATACTACCATTAGCTAATTGTTAATCTGACTATAATATGTTCTTAAAAAATAAAAGTAGCGTTTTTCTTATTACCGCAGTAGCAAGTTTAGGAGGTTTACTCTTTGGTTATGATACCGCCGTAATATCTGGAGCCGTTGGCGCTTTGGAAAATCATTTTATAACAGCCTTAGAAGATAATCCGGCTGAGGCTGTTGCCTCCATCTTTCAGTTCAAAATCATTCTGAGTATTTGCATTTTTGCAATAGCTATTTTATTTGGTTCTTTTATGCTGAAACTTTTCAAAAACAGGTTCAGTTACGCAATCGTTATAGGCTTCTTATTGCTTGGAGCCGGAATTTATTACTTCCAGTTTCTAACCTTACCGGGCATACTTACCGAAAACCTGAAAAATTCAATTTTAGGCTTTATGGTAAGTAGTGCTTTGGTTGGGTGTATCATGGGAGCATCTATGGGAGATAATATCGCTAATTCAATAGGCCGCCGGAACGGATTAATTATTTCGGCCTTTCTATTTATATTATCTGCCTGCGGATCGGCATATCCAGAAGCCATGAACATTTTCTTTGGAGATAAACTTACTTCCTTCATTCTCTATCGAATCTTAGGTGGTATGGGTGTGGGACTGGCAAGTATGTTAGCCCCCTTATACATTGCAGAAATGGCTCCAGCAAATATTAGAGGAAAACTGGTTTCCTGGAATCAGTTTGCCATTGTAACAGGAATGCTTGTGGTCTATTTCGTGAACTATTTTATAGTAAAAGGTCAAACTGAAGAATGGATAAATACCGTAGGCTGGCGAAACATGTTCTTTTCAGAAACCATCCCTGCTGCTGTCTTCTTTCTCTTTCTATTATTAGTTCCTAAAACTCCGCGTTTTCAGGTTATGAAAGGAAATAAAGACAAGGCTATGGAAGTTCTAACCCGTTTAAACGGACCTGAGAAAGCAACTAATATTTTAAAAGAAATTGCCGCTTCTTTTAATCATAAAAAAGAACCTTGGTTATTTTACGGGTGGGCGGTTGTAATTATAGGACTTTTACTTTCCATATTTCAACAATTTGTGGGTATAAACGTGGTATTATATTATGCCCCCCAAATTTTTAAAGGTATGGGAATGGAAACCGATGCTTCTATGCTCTTAACCATAGTGGTGGGAGCCATAAATATGCTCTTTACAGTACTGGCAATATTTACGGTTGATAAATTTGGAAGAAAAAAATTAATGATAATTGGTAGTGTCGTAATGGCTATAAGCATGATTGGCTTAGGTACCGTTTTATATAATGAGTCAAGTGGGTTACCAGCCTTAATCCTTATGCTTCTATACATTGCTGCTTTCGCAATGTCCTGGGGACCGGTTACATGGGTGTTATTATCAGAAATATTTCCTAATAAAATTAAAGGTGTTATGGCATTTGCAGTCGCAGTACAATGGTTAGCCAACCTAATGGTGTCGTGGACCTTCCCAATGATGAACAATAATGTACGATTAACCGAAATGTTCAACCATGGATTTTCATATTGGATATATGGTGGAATGGCGATACTCTCCGGAATATTTATCTGGAAGTTCGTTCCTGAGACCAAAGGTAGAACATTAGAAGAAATGGAAACCTTATGGAAGCCGGAAACAGAAGTGTAAAAATTAAATTTAAAAGAGCAAAATGTACTTTTTAGGAATAGATTTAGGAAGTTCTTCAATTAAGCTATCGGTACTCGATGCAGAAAAAGGAGTTTCTATATGTGATATAAACGTTCCCGAATTTGAGATGGATATCAAAGCTCCAGAATTTGGCTGGGCAGAGCAAGATCCAAATGATTGGTGGAATTATACTAAACAGGGAATAAAGATTTTAGCTACCAAACATCATATTGATATAAAAAAAATTGCTAGCATTGGTATCTCCTATCAAATGCATGGATTGATTCTAGTAGATAAGAAGCTCAACCCTGTTCGCCCTTCCATTATATGGTGTGATAGTCGGGCAGCATCTATTGGAGATGAATCTTATGATAATTTGGGTCATGACTTTTGCAAAAGGACCATTTTAGGAAGCCCAGGGAATTTCACAGCTTCAAAGTTGAAGTGGGTTAAGCTTAATCAACCAGATATATATGCCAAGGCTGCACATATGATGCTTCCCGGAGATTTTATTGCTGCAAAACTATCAGGCGTTGCTCAAATAAGTATTTCGGGATTATCGGAAGCCGCCCTCTGGAATTTCAAAAAAGGTGCGTTAGCTATTGAGGTCTTAAATGAAATGGGAATCAAGGAAGAGCTAATTCCTGAGATCGTGCCAAACTTCGACCATCAGGCAAGCATTAATAAAGAGGTAGCAGAAGAATTAGGTTTAAATCCCAGCACTAAAATCACCTATAGAGCGGGAGACCAACCAAATAATGCCCTATCGCTTAATGTACTAAACCCTGGAGAAATTGCAACTACTGCAGGTACTTCAGCGGTAATATATGCGGTTAGTGATAAAGATAATTACGATGAGAATAATAGAATCAACACCTTTTTGCACGCAAACAATTCTGAAGCTGAAAAACGAAATGGAGTAATGTTGTGTATTAATGGCTCAGGAATATTATACCAATGGCTACGCAAAATAATGTCGGATAATGAAAAAAATCTTATCTCCTATGAAAAGTTGAATGCTGAAGCCGCCAAAGTAAACCCTGGTAGTAAGCATTTGCGATTTTATCCTTTTGGAAATGGAGTGGAGCGAATATTCAACAATAAGAAAGTTAATTCTGGTATTGAGAACCTTAACTTCAACATACATCAAAAAGGACATGTAATTCGTGCAGCCTGTGAAGGTATTGTTTACGCAATGAATTACGGCTTTGATATTATGAAATCGGTGGGGGTTTCCGGAAACATTGTTAGAGCCGGAAATGCAAATCTTTTTTTAAGCCCTGTTTTTAGAGAGATATTTACAAATACCACTCAAACCACTTTAGAACTTTTCAATACTTCAGGAGCAGAAGGAGCTGCCCGAGGTGCTGCATATGGCTATGGTTATTACAAAAAATTAGAAGAAGCTTTTGGAGGTTTAAAATGCATAGAACGCATAGAACCTACAAGTACGCTAACTTCTCAATATCAGGAATTATATGAAGAATGGAAAAATCACATAAATATTGAATAATTATGACAAAATCTAAATCATTTTTTTCGAACATCGATAAAATCAAATTTGAAGGTAGAGAAAGTAAGAATCCGCTTGCTTTTAAATGGTACGATGAGAATCTTGTAGTTGCTGGAAAGACTTTAAAGGAGCACCTACGCTTTTCTATGGCTTACTGGCACACATTATGTAACAAAGGAGGTGATCCGTTTGGTGCAGATACCGAAACATTTGAGTGGGATAAGAACGAAGATGTAATTTTAAGAGCTAAAGACAAAATGGATGCTGCTTTCGAATTTATGAGCAAATTAAGTATCCCCTATTACTGTTTTCACGACCTGGATGTAGTAGACGAAGCTCCCACATTAGCTGAATTTGAAAAAAGAGTTCAGGCACTTGTAGAACATGCTAAACAAAAGCAAAAAGAAACTGGCATCAAATTACTATGGGGAACTTCAAACCTGTTCAGTAACCCTCGTTATATGAATGGCGCTTCTACTAACCCCGATTTTGATGTTCTGGCATATGCAGGAGCTCAGGCCAAGATCGCTATCGATGCTACTATTGCCTTAGGCGGAGAAAATTACGTATTCTGGGGAGGTCGAGAAGGATATATGAGTCTTTTGAATACCGATATGAAACGCGAACAGGAACATTTAGCAAAATTCCTGACCATGTGTAGAGATTATGCTCGAAAACAAGGTTTTAAAGGCACTTTTCTAATTGAACCTAAACCTATGGAACCTACCAAACATCAATATGATTTTGACGCGGCTACCACATTAGGTTTTATCCATAAATACGGGCTCGAAAAAGATTTCAAACTTAATCTGGAAGTTAATCATGCTACTTTAGCAGGTCACACCTTCCAACATGAATTACAAGTAGCGGTAGATGCCGGCATGCTGGGAAGTATTGATGCCAATAGAGGTGACTATCAAAATGGATGGGATACCGATCAGTTTCCAATAAACATCTATGAGATCACACAAGCCATGTTGGTTATTTTAGAAGGTGGCGGAATTCAAGGGGGTGGAATTAATTTTGATGCCAAAATGCGTCGAAACTCTACAGATCTTGAAGATAAATTTATCGCCCATATCTCGGGAATGGATTCTTTTGCCAGAGGATTAATATGTGCAGATAATATTTTGAAAAATACCGATTATAAAAAACTTCGCAAAGAGCGCTATCAATCATTCGATCAAGGTAATGGGGCTAAATTTGAAAAAGGAGAATTATCTCTGGAAGCAATAAGTGAAATTGCCAGAAACAATGGAGAACCTCAACAAAGAAGTGGAAAACAAGAGCTTTTTGAACAAATTATAGCAAACGCTTATTAAGCTTAAATTCTATTATATGTACCAATAAAAATATCGAAGCTAGCCAGCTTCGATATTTTTTTACCTAAAAAACGCTTGACAATTTAATTTCATTTTATAACATATTAATTATCATGGATTTAAAACTAAATACACAACATAAATTCCTCTGTATTTTTATCTTTTCTGTACTATTTTCTACAAATAAGATATTTGGTCAACACACCTATCAAAATCCAATTTTAGCAGGATGGTATCCCGACCCGAGTATTACCGATGATGGAAAAGGAAATTATTATATGGTTCATTCTACCTTTGCTTTCTTTCCCGGAATACCCATTTTCCATAGTAAAGATCTAGTAAATTGGACTCAAATCGGGAATGTTCTGGATAGACCAGAACAATTAGATTTGGAAGGTTTTGGTGTTTCCAGAGCTATTTTTGCTCCAGATATCAGTTATAATAAAGGTGTTTTTTATGTTACATGCACTGTTGTTGATGGTCCAGGAAATTTTGTTGTCACTTCTAAAAATCCAGCTGGACCATGGTCCAATCTCGTTTGGCTTCCCGAAGTTAAAGGAATAGACCCGGGTTTATTTTTTGATGAAGATAAATCATACATAGTTTATAACGGGGATGCTCCCAATAACAAACCCGAGTATGATGGACATCGAACTATTAGAATGTTTGAATTTGATCAAAAAAAATTGACGGTTAATGGGGAGAATAGAATACTTGTGAACGGTGGGGTCGATTTTTCTAAAAAGCCAATTTGGGCGGAAGGGCCCCGTATTTACAAACTCAATGGCTATTATTATCTAATGACAGCCGAAGGGGGAACCGCAGTTAATCATTCTGAAATGATTTATCGAACGAAAGACATAAACAGCAAGTTTATCCCTTATAAAAATAACCCAATACTTACGCAAAGGCATTTAGACCCTGATAGAAAACACCCAATTACCTCAGCCGGACATGCAGATCTCGTTAAAAGTCCTAATAATGAATGGTATGGTATCTTTCTGGCAGTGCGACCTTATGCGGGGGATTTCTATAATACCGGTAGAGAAACTTTTCTTGCTCCCGTAAAATGGGAAGAGGATTGGCCAATTTTTGATCTGGGAGGAGAAGAAATAAAATACAACTACCCATTACCTGCAGGCACAAGCATTAATAAAGACCTATTTCCTTTTAGTGGAAATTTCACCTTCACCAAAAATTTTGAAAATGAAACGCTGGGATTTAATTGGCTCTTCTTAAGAACTCCTCATAAAAAATGGTTCGATCTTAAAAATGGGATGCTGATAATGAAAACTCGTCCCGAAACTATTCGTGGTACTTCCAACCCAAGTTTTATTGGTCACAGACAACAACATTTGAAAGGGGAAGCTAGTATCGAATTAACTTTTGAAGCCAATTCTGTAAATGAAAGTGCCGGGATAGTTGCTTTTCAAAATGAAACACATGCCTACTATTTATGTAAAACTCTTGATAATACCGGATCTGTTATTCAATTGCGCAAAATGAATGAGCAAGGCTTTGAAGTATTGGCATCTGCGAAAATAGCAAACTGCAATACTCTAGGGCTTAAAATTTCATTTGATGGAAATAAGTATTACTTTAAATATGCCCTAGAAAGCGGGAATTGGAAGGATCTAATTAAAAATGTAGATGGTTATTACCTCAGCACTCGAACAGCCGGTGGATTTGTAGGCACTACGCTCGCTATGTATACCACTTCTGAAGGTGAGGAGTCAGATAACATTGCTAAAATAGATTGGTTTGAATATTCAGGAGATGATGATGTTTACAAAACAGAGTAATAATAAAAATTATAGTATAAAAAATGCCAGAGTTATCTCTGGCATTTTTTTATTTATTAATAATCGGGTTGGTCTACCAGTTATCTGTTCTAAAAGGTGAAGCGGGAAGCCCTTGCTGGTTGTAAAGATTAGCTTCATCGGGATTATTTGCCCATGCATAACGAACTGCGACAGGGTTTTTAATTTCAGGACTAGAAACTATTACTTTATTACCCACCATTCGGGCATTGGCCCATACAAAATTCCTGTCTTCTCCCGCAATTGCAAACTCTTTCAACTCTTCGCCTCCTTTCATCATCAATGATTTTCCTACATTCTTAAATTCAATTATTATAGAATCTCCTTTAATTTTATAAGAATCCACTATTGGACCACTGGGCAATACATCTTCTTTGTAGGCCACTTTCTTGGCTGCTTGGGCTAATCTATCCCCTACAGGTTTTTTGTTTAATGGATGTATATCATTCCATTCTCCAACATCTATAGTAACCGCCATTCCAGTTTCTGGAAGCGCCAGGGTTTTAAGTTGAGATTCCCTTAAACGAGCCCAATTGCTATCGGTGGGATGGTCGAAAGATTCCATAAAATTAGCTAGCTGAACAAATAAGAAAGGAAAATTCTTCGGGTTTTGATTCCATTTGCTTCTCCAGTCCTGGATCATAGAACTAAAAAGTTGCTGGTATTCTTCAGGCTTAGCAGTATTAGATTCTCCCTGATACCATATCGCTCCTTTTATGCTATAATTTGTCAGCGGATTTATCATCGCATTAAACAATCCTTCAGGCTTTCGCTGGTAAGAAACCGATGGCTCTAAAGAGGTCATCTTAACACCTAAATTATACTTCCAAGATCCTTTTAAATCAATAGTAGTTTCACCTATGTTCAATTCATAAGGTTTATCGGTAATAAAACCACCTTTTCCTCTTTCATTAATAATCTTAACACTAATAGTATTAGTGCCTTTTTTTAAAATGCCCGGGGGAATGGTATATCGTCTTGGCGGGTATTGATAGGTGGTGTTTCCTATAAATTCCCCGTTCACAAATACAGAATCGGCATCCACGATTCTACCCATCAAAAGTTTGGCTGCCTTACTGTCTGGTGTTTTTGATAGTTCAAAGTTTTTTCTAAACCATACTACACCATTTACCTCACCCAAATCAGAATCTGACCAATAGGCTGGAATATCCAGCACTTTCCATTGGCTGTCATCAAAGTTCTCTGATTTCCAGCTTTCCCTAATCCCTTTGTCTTCAGCATTTATTTGTGCATACCAGTTGCTACCTCTATCTCTATCAATTTTCTCAAGACTGTCAACAACTCCCTGGGGTCTCAATCTATTTACTTCTGCCAAATATTCGGGAAATTGCATCAAAGACTCTTCACTCAGCCAAGCCTCTACGGGCGAACCTCCCAAACTGGAATTGATCAAGCCTATTGGAACATTATAGGTCTCATAAAGATTTTTAGCAAAAAAATAAGCTACAGCTGAGAAATGCTCTATGTTCTGTCGATTTACGGCTTCCCATTTCCCTCCAGATAGCTCTCTTCTGGGTGCCACAAGATCATAATCTTTAGGCACTTCAAAATACCTGATATATTCATTATTTGCTGAATCTATTTCTTGTTGATACAAGGGAGCTACACGAGACATAGGAGTTTCCATATTCGACTGTCCAGAACATAGCCAAACATCGCCTACATAGACATACTTGATTTCTATTTGGTTCTTTCCGGAAATCATCATATTAAAAGGTCCGCCCGCCTGCAGGTTAGATAAGTTCAAACTCCAGTTACCTTTATCATCAGCCTTAGTTTTTAAGGAAACCTCACCAAACTCAAGTGTAATTTCTTCTTCCGGTGAAGACCATCCCCATATTTTAATTTTTGCATCCCGTTGAAGTACCATGCCATCATCTACCAATTTAGGCAACCTAATTTGAGCTAATAATGTAGATGGTATAAAAACAAAGAAAAGAAGACCGAGCAAATATTTCATACTTATTACTTTATTCCATCGTTAGAAACCATCGCATCTATAGTACGAATACTACCATCATCATTAAATTTCAATTCTGTCATTTTAATACTTCTTAAATAGGTCTTTCCGCCAGAAAGTGAGCTATCATGATAGAATAGATACCATTTTCCCTTAAACTCTACAATAGAGTGATGATTGGTCCAACCCAATACAGGCTTTAAGATTACTCCCTTATAAGTAAAAGGTCCATATGGGCTGTCTCCTACAGCATAGGCAATATTATGTGTATCCCCTGTTGAATATGACAAATAATATTTACCATTCATCTTATGTACCCAGGCCGCTTCAAAAAATCTTCTTTCATTATCACCGGTAGTAAGCTCTTTACCATTTTCATCCAAGATCTGAATATCTCGTGGAGTTTCTGCAAGACTCACCATATCGCTGTTTAGTTTCGCGATTTTTGGCTTCAAGGCAGAAGCTGTATCAGCTGGGTAAGCATCTTCCATTTCAAATGTGTCATTCTGCCAACGCTGAAGTTGTCCTCCCCAGATACCTCCAAAATAAAGATAATATTCATTATCGGAATCCTTAAAAACCGCAGGATCTATGCTGAAGGTATTCTCTATTGGTTCTGGAAGCGCAACAAAAGGACCACCAGGATTATCGGATGTTGCAACCCCTATTCTGAAGATATCATCCTTATCTTTTGCTGGAAAATACAGATAGTATTTACCATCTTTTTCTGCAGCATCGGGAGCCCACATTTGTCTTTTGGCCCATTTTACATCCTTAACATCTAGTGCAACACCATGGTCGGTGATCTTCCCTCCTACACTATCCATGGAATATACATGGTAATCTCTCATATTAAAATGGCTACCTAAATCATCTTCGGGAATACCGGAATAATAATCATGAGAAGGGTATATATATAACTTGTCTTGAAATACATGGGCTGATGGATCAGCAGTAAAATTATCTGTAATTAATGGTTCTGAACTAACATTTAATACCTCAGCTTCGCTTTGGGGTTCAACAGGAAAATCTTCAACTTTTTCTTGTTCATTTTTACAGGATATAATCCCTAGTACCCCCATGGTAAGTATTCCGAATTTTAGATAAAATTTAGCCATAATTATATTTTGATATTAAGATTAAACCTTACTAAAATAGAAAAAATTTTACTCAATCGTATTTGTAAATTGTATAATAACATAAAAGATTAATTATCAACTCATTATAAACTGACTTAACATTAATTTTAATTTTTTTGAAGAAATTTTACGCAACCGATTTCGTAATAATAAATTTTACCTATATTTATCATAATAACAATTATACTATTGTTTTTTTATGCAAATAACATTATTCCGTGTTAAGAATTAAAAACCACTAACAAATGATCTTAAAAATTCCACTTAGAAAAAAAAGCGTTTCAAAGAGCTTTCTGCTGATGCTTTTTCTAACCCAATCTTTATTTATTTACGCGCAATCAAATATCAATGTATCCGGTCATGTAAATGATGAAAACGGATCTTTGTTAGGCGTAACAGTTATTGTTAAAGGCACCAATAAAGGGACAACAACCGATTTTGATGGAAATTACACTATCTCAGATATTCCTGCTAACTCAGTCTTACAATTTAGTTACGTTGGCTATACCACTCAGGAGGTAGCAGTTAACGGCAGAACTTCACTTAACATTACACTACAAGTTGATTCTGAAGCTTTAGACGAAATCGTTGTAGTGGGTTATGGTACACAACGACGAGAGGCCGTTACGGGGTCTGTTGCCTCATTAGATGGGGAGAGCTTACGAGAAGTTCCTTCAGCAAACGTCACTGAAGCCTTACAAGGTCGGTTACCAGGGGTGCAGTTAAATCAAACTTCCAGTAAACCGGGATCGCCCCTTCAAATTAGAATTAGAGGAACACGCTCATTAACCGCTAGTAACGACCCATTAATTGTTTTAGATGGTATTCCTTTTTCAGGATCTATTACTGATATAAGTCCGAATGATATAAAAAGTATAGATGTTCTTAAAGATGCTTCGGCTACAGCTATTTACGGTTCAAGAGGAGCTAACGGGGTAGTTTTGATCACCACGAATGGTGGCCAACGTAATCAGGAAGCTACATTTAGTTACAATACCTACACGGGATTACAGGAAGTATTTTCAAAATATCCAATGATGAGTGGACCTGATTTCGTTGCTTTACGTGCGGCTGCAGGACAATTCACAAATGGCGTTGATGAATTTGATGATGTTGATACCGACTGGCAAGATCTATTCTATAGAACAGGAATAGTGACTAATCATGATGTAGGTTTAAGAGGAGGTACCGAAACCGGTAGTTATAATTTCGGATTAGGATATTATAAAGAAGAAGCCGTTTTACCCGGACAGGATTATGAGCGTATATCTCTTAGAGGAAGTATCGATCAGGCAGTTGGTGATTATTTTCGTTTCGGAATTTCTACATACAATAATTACGCTATCAATAACGGTAACAACTTAGGTATGTATGGAGTATTGGCAAGCTCTTCCATAGCGAACCCATATAATGAAGATGGCTCACTTAAAAGAGTTATTTCCATGGCAGCCGATGATCAGTGGGTTTACACGGAAGAGTCTATTAATAATCTAGGAGACCGCTGGGTTGACAAAACGAAGGCTTTTGGCTCATATAATAATATCTATGGTGAAGTTAAAATTCCCGGAGTTGAAGGTTTAAAATATAGAATCAATCTTGGTTTAAATTATAGAACTAGCAATAGTGGTAACTATACAGGACAAGGAGTGTTTAGTGCAACAGCAACTACTCCTTCCACCGCCTCTATTGGGAATTCTCAAACCACACGTTGGGTTGTAGAAAACATCCTAAGTTACGATCGACAATTCGGAAAACATAGTATCAACTTAACTGGTTTATTTTCTTCTGAACAAACTAAGTTTAATAGTTCATCTATCCAAGCCAGAGATATTCCTTCCGATCAATTTCAGTTTTACAACTTAGGTCGTGCTACTGGAGAAATAACAATTAATCCTGATAATCAGGGATATTATATTAGCGGACTCCAATCTTATATGGGTCGTGCGATGTATGAATACGACAACCGGTACTTCCTTACTGCTACGGTGCGATCTGACGGTTCATCGAGGTTAGCAAAAGGTTACCAGTGGAACACCTATCCGGCTGTATCGGCGGGATGGAATATCAAAAATGAAAGTTTCATGGAAGATGTGGAATTAATTAATTCTTTAAAGCTTCGTGCAGGATACGGGGAGACCTCAAATCAGGCGGTAGATCCATATCAAACTCTTGGTCTTTTAGCTACCAGACCTTATAATTTTGGAGACGATAATTATTCTATAGGATATTATGTATCACAACTTCCTAACCCAAATCTGGGATGGGAATACTCTACTACCTGGAATTACGGACTGGATTTCTCACTATTGGATCGTAGATTATCAGGTACTTTAGAATATTATGTTACTAACACCAAAGATTTACTATTAAGTGTAGGCTTACCCCCAACTTCGGGTGTAGGAAGTGTAACTCAAAACGTAGGGGAAACTCAAAACAAAGGAGTAGAAGTTTCTCTTAACGGCTTAATAATTGACAATCCTGATGGTTTCTCATGGGAAGCAGGAATTAACTTTTATGCCAACGATAACAAACTGGTTTCACTTGCTTCCGGTCAGCAACGAGACGAAGCAAACGCTTGGTTTGTTGGCTCTCCTATCAACTCTATATTCGATTATGAATATGAAGGTTTATGGCAGGAAGGTGATCCATATTTGGATATTTTGGAACCAGGTGGAAATGTTGGTATGATCAAGGTTAAATACACCGGTGATTATAATGCTGATGGTACTCCGGTTCGAGCAATTGGACCTGAAGACAGACAAGTTCAGAGTATAGAGCCCGATTTTCAAGGAGGTTTCAACACACGCTTATCATATAAAGGTTTCGACCTAACTACTGTGGGAGCTTTTCAAAAAGGAGGTATTTTAATTAGCACTTTACACGGTTCTTCTGGTTATTTAAACTTACTAAGCGGTCGCCGGGGAAATGTTGATGTAGACTATTACACTCCTCAAAACACCGGTGCCAGGTACCCTGCTCCAGGAGGAATTGCAAGTGGAGACAATCCAAAATATGGTTCTACGCTTGGTTATTTTGATGCCTCATACCTAAAGATTAGATCCATTACGCTTGGTTATAATTTTGAGCAAGGCCTTGTAGATAAATTAGGTATGGACAGGTTACGTTTGTATGGAACCGTTCAGAATCCATTTGTTCTATTTTCCCCCTTTCATAAAGAGTCTGGCTTAGATCCAGAAACTAACTCCTATGGAGATGAGAACGCCGCAATCACTACTTCTTATCAAAGAAGATTACTTACAGTAGGTACCAATACGCCCGCAACAAGGAACTATCTACTTGGGCTTAATTTAACTTTTTAAAAAATAGATTATGAAGAGAATTGTTAATTCAAAAAAGTTCATAGGAATCTTACTCATGACCTTATTTTTAGCTTCCTGTGCTGATGATCTTCTTGATGAAAAGCCAAGAAGTGTTTACGAACCCGGCTTTTTTCAAACTGAAGAAGGAGTATATGGCGGATTGACCGCAATGTATGCGCACCTGCGTTATATTTACGGCCAAGCCTATTTCTATAATACTACTTTAACAGGAACAGATGAGGCAACCTATGCTCAGAGTGCCGACCAGAACTTCAAGGTAATGGATGTTTCCGGAGAAGGTAAAATTACCGCACAAGATAGCCGGGCAGATGTGTTATGGGGAGCAGCTTTTCCCAATATCAATACTGCAAGTGGTATCATAGAAAATGCCTCTGAAGTTGGAATTGAAGATGCCTTAATAGCTGAGGCTCGTTTTTTTAGAGCTTTTGATTATTTCATGCTAGTACAAACATTTGGAGGAGTTCCTTTAGACTTAGGAGCAGGAGAACTTAAATTCAATACAAATCCTGTACGAACTTCTGTGAGAAATACTGTACCTGAGGTTTATACGAGAGGAGTATTTCCCGATTTGGTAACCGCCGTAGCAGATCTGCCGGATAGCCCCAGAGTTACAGGAGGTGCAACCAAAACCTTAGCACGCCTCTATTTAGCAAAAGCTTATTTAACCTATGCTTGGTGGCTGGAAAATCCCAACAACATTCCAACCTATCCTGAAACCTCTCGAACCGATCCAGATGGACATGATGCTCAGTGGTATTTCCAGCAAGCTTACGATGTTGCTACAACTGCTATTGCTAATCCCGGTCCTTTTGGTTTACAGGATACTTTCTATGATCTTCAGGTAGCTTCAAACGATCGAAATAACGAACAACTACTATATGCTGATCATACCGAAACCAGCGAATATTATAATGTATCAAGCTTAACTTATTCCAACGGTGGCGCTCCTGATAATTTTGCAGTTTGGATGATGACGTGGAACTATACTGTTATTAGAAGCGGTTTAACACCGAATTTCAGTGAAACAGTAAGTTCTGTTCAAAGAGAAGCCGATCAAAAATTAGGACGACCATGGACACGTATGGCACCGCCAATTGGAGTGATCGAAAATACCTTTGATGAAAAGGTTCAGGATTCAAGATTCGACGGTACCTTTACAAGTGTTTACCGTGGAAACTGGAAAAAAGGAGGAGTTGAAGCAGATGTTTTATATAATGCCAATAACCTGCCTGTAAATTCCGGAGATCCAATTTTAACTTTCTTGGGAGAAACTCCAGCAACTGCAGTTAACTATCCATCTGATGCCGGAAAAAGTAATATCGGTGCCGGAGAATTACCTGGAAGATCCGATTTTGTTATCGCTCCACGTGGTATTAGCAGAGTAGTTTATCCCGGATTATGGAAACTTGGTGTATATAGAACTAATGATGGCGACGGACTAGGGCAACCTAATGCTGCCAGCACAAGACCTTTTGTTATTGCTAAATTCTCTGAACTCTATTTTATTGCTGCGGAAGCCGCTGTAAAAGGAGCGAACCCTACCAATGGAACTGCAAGAGATCTAATTAATGTAATACGTGCGCGTGCCGGAAAATGGACTTGGGACAATAGCGGGAATATAGCTAGAACTGAAGATTTTAGTGCCGATATGACTGCCGAAACCCCAGCTGTAATAGATATAAATTATATTCTGGCAGAACGTTCCCGAGAATATTTTGGGGAAGGTTACAGATGGTATGATCTTATACGCACTCAGAAATGGGAAGAAATAGCAGGAACTTATGAAATTGCTGGTTCTGCCTATGGCGATCACACACCGCAAACCATAACTCGTGAGATTGAGCCATACTTGTATTTAAGACCAATACCCCAGTCTCAATTGGATGCCCTGGAAGGTGAAACTGCTTCATATCAAAATCCTGGATATAACTAGGAAGATGAAGTTCGAACAAGTATTCCCAGTTAGCTTTCAATTGCTTAGTGCCAGCTAACATATCCTTTAATCAAATTAAAAAGCCACAGTATTATTACTGTGGCTTTTTATCTTAACAAAGATCAATCAGCCTCCAGTTTTATTAAGGGTAAATAAGATATATCTATATTCTTCTTTTTAATACTAATTAAAAGGGTGTAAACAGATTTTAACAAAAATAATAACTGATAGTCTGGGTAAGGATTCAAATTGTTATCTTTGCAACCTCTTAAAATTCGGGAAAACGAACTGAGTTGAATTGAGCCTCAATACTTTACTTAATGAAGAAGAATAAAAAAGAAGTTACTATTTACGATCTGGCAAAAGAGCTGAATTATTCGCCTTCAACAATTTCCCGTGCTCTTAATAATCATAAGAGCATCAGTAAAAAAACCACAAAAGAGATCCAAAAAGTAGCTAAGAAAATGGGGTACCGCCCCAATACGATTGCTGCCAGTCTTAGAAGCAATAAAACCAAGACCATTGGTATAATGATTGCCAGAATCAATCGTCCATTCATTTCTTCCTTAATAAGCGGTGCAGAAAACACAGCACGAAAAGCTGGCTACAATATTTTAATTAGTCAATCTAATGACAAGTATGAAAATGAGGTAAGTAATGCGAAAGCACTTTATGATAGTAGAATTGGTGGCCTAATAGTTTCATTAGCTATGGAAACTAAAAATTTGGATCATTTCAAGCTATTTATCGATCAGAATATACCAATTGTTTTTGTAGATCGTGTACCGCTGGAGTTTAACTCTTATCGGGTAATAATCGATAATTATTCGGCAGGTTTTAGAGCAACACAACATCTTATAGATCAAGGCTGTAAAAGAATTGCTCATTTTGCGGGAGCTCAACATTTGAATATTTACAATTTACGTAAGAAGGGATATTTAGATGCTTTAAAAGAGAACGGACTTGAGGTTGATGAGGAACTAATAATGGATCTGGAGACCATGAGTTTTGAAGAGGGAAAAGAAGCGACAGATCAACTTCTGAATATGGACAATCCACCGGATGGAATTTTTTCTTCAAATGATACAGCCGCAGTGAGTGCTATCTTATGTGCAAAGGAAAAAGGAATAAAAATACCTGAAGAACTTGCCATTATCGGATTTAACGATGATCCTATTTCATCAATTGTAGAACCTGCTTTATCAACCATTTCTCACCCTGCAATGAAAATGGGAGAAATATCAGCTCAGAAGATCTTAGAACATTCCGTTAAAAAACTAGACTCTAATATATCGGAAATCACCATGTTAGATACAGAAGTAATTGTACGTAATTCCAGCAATAGACAGAAATAATTCTTCTCCTATAGATCAAAAAGCTTAGGCAACCACAGGCTCAAGCTCGGGAATAGGATCACTAAAATAAGAGCAGCCAGCATAGCAACATAAAAAGGCAGTAAGGGTTTTATAACTTTTTGAATACTCGTATTTGCCACTCCAACTCCAATAAATAAGACCGCTCCCACCGGCGGAGTGCATAAACCTATACATAAATTAAGCACCATAATCACTCCGAAATGCACAGGATCAATTCCAAGTGCGGTAACTACCGGAAGGAATATTGGCGTAAAGATGAGAACCGCAGGAGTCATATCCATAAAGATTCCGATAAACAAAAGAATCAGATTAATTAAAATCATGACAATTATGGGATTATCGCTAATTGCTAATAATGCGGTGGTTATTTCCTGGGGTATGTTTTCGTAAGACATGATCCAAGACATGGCAATAGACATTGCTATTAAAAGCATGACCAAAGAAATGGTTCTGGCCGATTCGATCAACACCTCTTTAAGACCATTTAAGGTCATTTCCTTGTATAAAAAGGCAAGAATTAAACAATAGACTACTGCTACCGAAGAAGCTTCTGTAGCAGTAAATATACCACCCACAATTCCGCCGATTATAATAAATAGAAGAAACAAACTGGGTAAAGCAGCTATGAAAGATCTATATACCTGAGAAAATGAACTTCTTTTTGCCGCTGGAAAATTTTTCCTTTTCGCCCAAATAAAAGCTATTAGCATTAATAATACTCCGGTAAGAATACCGGGAATATATCCGGCAAGGAATAAAGCTCCAATACTTACCCCACCACTGGCCAAGGAATAGATAATAAAAATATTACTGGGCGGAATTAATAATCCTGTGGTTGCAGAGGTAACGTTTACGGCTACTCCAAATTCTTTGGTATACCCCTCCTTTTCCATTCTTTCCGACATAAAGCTGCCTATGGCAGCTGCAGCAGCACCAGCTGAGCCTGCTATAGCACCAAACAACATAGCAGCAACAATATTCACGTGAGCTAATCCGCCGGGTAAAGAACCTACCAGAGATTTTGCAAATTCAATTAAACGTTTCGCAATGCCCCCTCTATTCATAATGTGTCCGGCCATTATAAAAAACGGAATAGCCAATAAGGAAAAGCTATCCAAGCCGGTGACAACTCTTTGAGAGATCGTGGTAAAAGCCGCAATAGATTGTATGCTCAATAAAATGGTAAGTAGGGAGGAAATCCCAATACTCCACGCCACAGGTACTCTGATACCTACTAAAATAATGAAGCTGAGTATGAGGACAAAAATTTCCATTATTCTATTAATTTTAATTTGCGGTTAGCATGAATGGCATCGAATATTTTATAGTAGATGACGATTACTCCAGCAATGGGCATTACCAAATAAACATATCCCATTGGTAAAAATAAGGCCGCCGAAGCTTGTCCCAGTTTGAAGGAAATATATACATACCTGCTTCCGCCAATTAAAAAAACAACAAACACAAATACGCTGATTATTATTGCACAGAGAATTTCTAATTTTAATTTGGTTCTTATTGAAAGGGATTGTGGAAGAAGATCGATAGCAATATGTTCGTTCTTACCGGAGATATAAGCTGCTCCTAAAATGCTTACCCAAATCAGCATAAATCGCGCAAGTTCATCAGTCCAGGAACTTTGATTTGCAAAAATATACCTACTAACCACGCCCCATAGCACGCTTAAAAGCATAATAGATAGAAGAAAAACTACCATCCATTCCAGGAGCTGATTCAATTTTTCCTTTATCATTTAATTTCTCTGATTTGTTTTACCAAATTATAAATAGCTGTATCATTCTCCTTAAGTTCTGAAATAATTTCTATGCTTTGCTCTTTAAATAGATTCTTATTGGGATACGTGATTTTTACCCCAGCCTTAGATATTTCAGCTAAAGCTTCTTTTTCGGCTTCTTCCCATAATTCTCGCTGTTTTACAGTAGCTTCCTTTGCGCTATCATCAATCCATTTCTTTTCTTCTGCAGTCAATTTTTTATAAACTGAAGAACTTATCACTAAAATATCCGGAATGGAGGTATGCTCATCTACAGAAAAAAATTTACAGATTTCATAATGTTTTGAAGAGTAGAAACTTGGAAGATTATTTTCGGCGCCATCTACAACCCCTTGCTGCAAGGAAGTGTAAAGTTCTCCCCATGAGACAGGTGTTGCGGCTCCCCCAAAACTTTTTATCAGGCTTATGGCGGTAGGACTTTGCATCACTCTTATTTTCATTCCCTTTAAATCTTCAGGAGATTTAATTTCTTTATCCTTTGTATAAAACGACCTACTTCCGGCATCAAAATAAGTAAGTCCTCTCAACCAGTACTTCTCTCCATCTAAGAGCAATTCTTCCCCCAGTTTACTATCAAAAACATGATAGCGATGGGTTTTATCTTTAAACAGGTATGGATATCCAAATACCTTAAGTTTTGGTGAAAAATTTTCCATCACCGCCGAAGAAACTTTGGTCATATCCAAACTGCCAATTTGAAGGAGTTCCAGACATTGTCTTTCTGACCCTAATTGACTGCTCGGATAAATTTCAATGAGTAGTTTTCCTCCTGATTTTTCTTTAACTCTATCTGCAAAATACTCCATAGCAACATGTACCGGATGAGTAACTCCCAGACTATGCGCTAATTTCAATGATTTTACTGGTTCTTCTTTATAGCAAGAAGAAACCATAACTAGTAGAAATAAATATATCAGTGCTTTTTTCATCTACTTCGGAGTTCTCTAATAACATCCATCACTTCAGAAACCTTTTGCTCTAGAGCTCCAAAATCACTGTTTTTTACTAATTCCTTAGTAATGAGAGCAGATCCCATCCCAACACAAGTAACCCCAGCTTCAAACCAATCTTTTAAATTCTCTTTTTCTAATGTAACTCCTCCACTAGGCATTATAGAGGTCCAGGGTTGAGGTGCTAATACCGCTTTAACGAATTCCGGCCCATAGAGTGCTGCAGGAAATAGTTTGACAATTTCACACCCCCATTCTTCTGCTGTACAAATCTCTGTTAAACTACCACATCCCGGGAGGTATAAAATTTTCCTTCTGTTACAAACAAGCGCTATATCTTTTCTGAAGACCGGACTCACCACAAATTGAGCTCCCATAGATAAATAGAATGAAGCCGAAGCAGCATCTGTTACAGATCCTACTCCTAATACCATTTCAGGGCAATTAACTCTAGAATATTTTATTACTTCTGCAAAAACCTCATGAGCGAATTCACCACGATTTGTGAATTCAAAAAGTCGGGCTCCTCCTTTATAACAGGCCGTCATTACATTTATAACAGTAGCCGGGTCTTCATGATAGAATAAGGGAACTAAACCTGTTTCCTTAAATATTAAAGCTATTTCGGGTCTTGAATATATTTTCATAATTTCTTTTATCTGCTAATTCGTCCGGAAATATCTCCTTCCATTAATTTAACCACCTCTTCTTTTGAAACTCTGTTGATATCGCCATATATAGAATGTTTTATACAGGAAGCAGCTGTTGCAAAATCTAAGGCTTGTTGATCTTCGTAATGCTGAAGCCCATACAATAAAGCTCCCATAAAACTATCTCCGGTTCCTACTCTATCTACAATTGGAAAAATATCATATTCTGTTGAATTTAATATCGTTTTTCCATTATACAAATTGGCTGACCATTTATGATGTGAAGCATTCATCTCAATGCGATTGGTAATTGCAATTTTTTCCAGTTTTGGAAACTTTTGGGTGAGTTCTTCAAAAAGTTCAAGGTTAGATGAATTCTGGGTTTGAATACCAAAAAACTGCTTGCAGGCATATCCGCCTGCTAACAGGACATTACTTTTTGAAACCAAGTTCGTCATTATCTCTTCAGGAATCACATCATATTGCCATAAGTTCCCTCTGTAATTTAAATCTGCAGATATGGATATTCCCATTTTTTCGGCAGTTTCCACGGCTTCTAAACATACCTCAGCTGCTGCTTTTGAAATGGCCGGAGTGATGCCAGACCAATGAAATTGATTGCAATTCTTTAAAATATCTTCCCAATCAAACCATTCACTCTTCACTTCAGCAAAAGAAGAATTAGCACGATCGTATATTACCTTGCTTCCTCTATTTACCGCTCCTTTTTCCAAAAAATAAAGACCCAAACGCTTGCCTCTAAAAACGATATTATCTGTCCCTACCTTACTTATTTTCAACTCTGCAAGCGATGCATTTCCAAAATCAGTATGAGGTACTACACTTACAAAATCAACCGACATTCCAAAGTTAGAAGCACTAATAGCTACATTAGCCTCGCTCCCCCCGTAAACAACATTGAAAGTGTGTGCCTGGGAAAACCTGAGATGATCCTCACAAGATAACCGCATTAATATCTCCCCAAATGTGACTAATTTTCGCTTCATTTAAATCTTATTTCTGGCTAACAGCCTCTGGGAAATTAAAATATTCCTTTGCATTATAATAGCATATATCCTGAATAATTTTTCCAATCCACTCTATATCTTCCGGCAATTCTTTCTTCTGAATATCATTTCCGAATAAATTACAAAGAATTCTTCTAAAATATTCGTGCCTCGGCATAGAAAGCAAACTTCGACTATCGGTAAGCATCCCCACAAAACAACTTATCAAGCCCATATTTGAGATGGTATTAAGGTGTTTCTCTATTCCGTCTTTCTGATCTAAAAACCACCATGCCGCACCATGCTGCACCTTCCCTTTTTGAGTATTTCCCATAAAATTTCCGGCCATAGTTGCCATCACTTCATTATCAGCCGGGTTTAGATTATACAGAATAGTTTTTGGTAAGGAATTTTCACTGTTTAATGAGTCTAAAAACTTTGCGAGAGGTTTCGCCTGTTCAAAATCTCCGATGCTATCAACACCGGCATTTAATCCTATTTTTTTCAACATACGAGTATTGGTATCCCTTAATGGTCCTAGATGCAATTGCATTGTCCAGTTTTTTGAGGCATACAGCTTACCCAAATGGAATAATAAACCTGACTTATAAACCTTAATTTGTATATCGTCTAACTTTTCATTCCTTAGTTTTTTCTTGAAAATGATATCTAAGCTTTCCGGTGTAAAATTTTCTGAAAAAGCACGATCCAGTCCATGATCAGATAATCTGCATCCATGCGCATGGAAATATTCAATTCTGCTTTCAATCGCCTTTAGCAACGAACTGAAATCGTCTATTTCAATACTTGTCTTTTCTGAAATTATCTTTAGATAGCTATTAAAATTGTCTTCCTCAATTCCTAATAAGCTATCTGGTCTAAAGGTGGGAAGGATCTTAACTTCAAAATTATCATCAGCAATTTGCTTGTGGTAATTTAGATCATCGGCCGGATCGTCGGTAGTGCACACCACTTCGACGTTCATTTTCTTCAATAAATTTCTTGCAGAAAATGCCGGCGTAGCAATGAGATCGTTGCACTGATTGTATATTTTTATGGCATTCGACTCATTTAGCGTTGTTGTTATTCCAAAATACCTCTGAAGTTCTAAATGCGTCCAATGATATAGTGGATTTCTTAAGGTATACGGAATGGTTGCAGCCCATTTTTCAAATTTTTCCTTAGCGGTGCTGGTGCCCGTAATGTACTTTTCCTGAATTCCCAAGGTTCGCATTGCCCTCCATTTATAGTGATCACCTTCTATCCAAAGTTCACTAAGGTTTGAAAACTTTCTATCATTTGCAATTTCCTCAACTGAAAGGTGACAGTGATAATCAATTATGGGTAAGGATTTCGCGTAATCATGATAAAGCTTTTGGGCATATTCTGTTTCCAACAGGAAATTATCGTCTATAAAGTTTTTCATTTTTTAATGTAATGCTAAGTAATAAGGTTTGTGGGCTTAATTTAAAATGAAGCTAGCATCTTTTAATTGTGGAACACCTAGTTCCACACTGCGTTTCCCTGGGCTGGACCCTCCAATATAAACTTTGAACTCCCCTTTTTCAAGTACTCTTTCCCCTTTATTATTAACGAGTTCCATCATGCTTGAGATGATCTCAAATTCTACACTCTTTGAAGATCCAGCTTCAAGTTCTACATTCTTTATTCCAACAAGTTGATATTTAGGAGCATCTACTGAAGTTTTTACATCTGAGATATATAGTTGTACTACTTCTTCCGCTTTAGATGAACCCGTATTCTTTAGATTGATCTTTGCCTTCAAAGATTTTCCTTTTTTAATCTTATTAGCCGAAAGTGCAATATCAGAATATTCAAAATCAGCATAGCTTAAACCATATCCAAAAGGATACATAGGAGCAACCTCCATATATTTATAGGTTCTGCCCTTCATACTATAATCTTCATATGGCGGAAGGTCCTCCAGAGATTTTGGAAAAGTAATAGGTAATCTTCCTGAAGGCGAAACCTTTCCAAAAACAATGTCGGCAACTGCATTTCCTCCTTCTTCCCCCGGATACCACACTAAAAGCACCGCATCTGCAAGTTCATGTACTTCTTCCAGATTCATTGGGCTTCCTCCGGTAATTACTGCCACTAATGGTTTATCTCCCGCCGCTGCTTTTAATTTTCTAAGATATTCTAGTTGATTTTCTGGTAGATTATAATCCAATCTATCCCCAAAAGTTGTAGATGCAATAGATTCTCCCTCCTCTCCTTCTAAAACTCCGGAAATCCCTAAAACAACAATAGTTGCATCGCTATTTCCCGCATTGGGAGAAGCCCAGTCCTGCGGATTGGCATTGGGTCGATCTAATAAAGTTCCCTGACGATACTGTAACTGACTCTGAGGCTCGATTCCTCCTGCAATACCTTCTAAGATGGTTACCAAATTAGAATTCACACCATGATAATTCCCTAGTAGAATTTCTATACTCGATGCATTTGGTCCCGTAATAAAATACTTAGAAAGGTTATTCTTTAAAGGCAAAACCCCATTATTCTTCAGCAGAACAATAGATTTTTGTGCAGTTTTTCTTGCCAATGCTCTATGCTTTGCGGTATTTAAATTCTCGGCGGAAAGCTTAGCATATGGATTTTGATCATCTGAATCAAAAAGTCCCAATTTGAATTTGGTTCTTAAAAGTACCGCCAATTGCTCATCGATTTCCTTTTCAGTTACGAGCCCATCATCTACTGCTTTAACCAAAGCAGAATAAGTATTCCCACAATTTAAATTCACACCGCTTTTAATTCCAAGAGCCGCGGCTTCTTCTGCCGTTGCAACCACTTTATGCCCTTCATAAAAATCTACAAGCGCCCAGCAATCACTTACTATATGCCCTTGAAAGTTCCATTTTTCTCGTAAAACATCTTTTATAAGATATTTGTTTGCACAGCAGGGCTCTCCGTTCGTACTATTATAGGCACACATAATTGTTTCAACATTAGCATCTACCAAAGCTTTAAAAGCAGGCAAATACGTTTCCCACAAATCTTTTTGCGAAGCCTCAGCATTAAATTCATGTCTTAGTTTCTCCGGGCCACTATGTACTGCATAGTGCTTGGCAGCTGCTGCTGTTTTTAAATATTTTGAATCATCTCCCTGCAAACCTCTTACAAAGGCAGCACCCAGTTGTGAGGTCAAATAAGGGTCTTCACCGTAGGTTTCCTGGCCTCGCCCCCATCGCGGATCTCTAAATATGTTGATATTAGGAGTCCAGAAAGTCAACCCACTATATTGTTTTCTATACCCATTTTTTACGGCAGTATTGTGCATGGCTCTGGCTTCATCGGAAATTACTGAAGCAACCTCATAGATCAGGTTTTCATCAAAAGTTGCTCCCATACCAATTGCTTGAGGAAAAACAGTGGCCACTCCAGAGCGACCTATGCCGTGTAACGCCTCATTCCACCAATTATATTCAGGTATCTCCAATCTTTCTATAGCCGGACTATTGTGCATCATCTGCAGCGCTTTTTCCTCTAGGCTAAGGCGACCTATTAAATCGATTATTCTATCATCCATATTTAACTTCATATCATTAAATGGATACTCATTCTTGCCTACGTCTTGAGCATTCAAAAAGTTAAAGGGAGCTATAAGAAATAACACTAAAATAGACCTTATTGCATGGATTTTCATAATATTTTATTTATATGATTGAGATATCGAAAAAAATCTATATCATTTTTCATGATTACACTAACAAATAAAGACTAAAATTAAATTAAACGCAACCGATTGCGCGTAAAATTTTGTTTAACTGGTTTTTTTGTCTAATTTCCCGTTCGCAATCGTTTGTAATAAACCCCGCTAAACTTATAAATGAACTTATGAGCTTAAAAAACATATTTCTTACTCTACTTATTGGATGTTTCCCTTTCATAATGTTTTCCGGCAACGGATACGATCTGTGGTTACGTTACGATAAAATAACTGATGTGCATCTTAAACAATCCTATTTAAATAATTTAAGTTCTGTATATAAATTTGGAGCCTCTCCTAGTCTGGATGTTGCTACAAAAGAGTTAGTAACAGGCTTTCATGGTTTTTTTGAAGCGCAAATAAGTAAAGCTGCTAAGATTGAGAAGAATGCTATTGTGTTAGGAACTAAAGAGAATTTACCACAGGAACTGCTATCAATTTTAAACTCCGATTTCGAAAAAATTAATGAGGAAGGCTATATTTTGAAGAAGGTTACTTACCAAGGGAAAAAGATTACAATTATAACTGCAAAGACCGATGTTGGGATAGTGTACGGCACATTCCGACTTTTAAAGGAAATTCAACTTCATCACGAGATTTCAGCACTCGATATTCAAGATTCTCCAAAGATTCAAAAAAGAGTACTCAACCATTGGGACAACCTGGACCGAACTGTGGAGCGTGGTTATGCCGGATTTTCGATATGGGATTGGCATCATTTACCCGATTTAATAAAAACTGAATACATCGATTATGCAAGGGCAAATGCCTCCATCGGTATAAATGGGACTGTACTTACAAACGTAAATGCCAATGCCTTGGTTTTAACAGAACAATATATTACAAAGGTGAAAGCGCTGGCTGATGTTTTTCGGCCATTCGGAATTCAAGTATATCTAACAGCTAGATTTTCTGCCCCTATGGAAATAGGTGGATTAAAAACCGCAGATCCTTTAGCCCCTGAAGTAAGAGCTTGGTGGAGTAAAAAAACAAATGAAATTTATGCTGAGATCCCCGATTTTGGAGGATTTGTTGTCAAAGCAAATTCAGAGGGACAACCCGGCCCAAGAAATTATGATAGAAGTCATGTAGATGGGGCAAATATGCTGGCAGATGCTTTAGCTCCACATAAGGGGATAGTGATGTGGCGTGCATTTGTATATTCTGAAGAGAATCCAGATGATCGTGCCAAGCAGGCCTATTCAGAATTTGTTCCTGTTGATGGCGATTTCAGAGAGAATGTTCTATTACAAGTAAAAAACGGAGCGATCGATTTTCAGCCAAGAGAACCCTTTCATCCTCTTTTTGGAGCAATGCCCGACACTAATATCATGATGGAATTCCAAATTACTCAAGAATATCTAGGGTTCAGTTCACATTTAGTTTTTCTTCCTAAAATGTGGGAAGAAGTTCTAAATGAAGACACCTTTACTCATGGTGAAAATGCAACAGTAGCCAAAGTTATAGACGGTTCCCTATCAAATAGGAAACTTACAGGAATGGCAGGGGTTGCAAATATTGGAACTGAAAAAAATTGGACTGGACACCCTTTTGGCCAGGCTAATTGGTATGGTTTCGGGCGACTCGCATGGGATCCTTATTTAGATTCAAAAACCATAACCAAAGATTGGTTACAAATGACTTTTACTAATGATGATGGATTTGTAACGCCAATGGCCGAGCTGATGATTGATTCCCGAGAAGCTGTTGTAAATTATATGACTCCCTTAGGGCTTCACCATATCATGGATGCAGGTCATCATTATGGGCCAGGCCCATGGATAAAAGATATGCCACGAGCAGATTGGACTTCAGTATATTACCATAAAGCCGATTCTCTCGGGATTGGATTTGACAGAACCGTTTCAGGAAGTGATGCCTTATCTCAATACGCACTTCAAATTCAGAAAAAATATGATTCTCCAGAAACAATCCCTCAAAAATACTTGCTTTGGTTCCATCATCTTCCATGGAATTACAAAATGGAAAACGGACAAAACCTCTGGATCAATTTAGCCTCAAAATATCAGGAAGGTGTAGAGGAAGTAGAAAAAATGAACACCACCTGGAGTAAAATGAAACCATTTGTGGATAATGAAAGGTTCAATAAAGTAGCGTCCCTTTTAAAAATTCAACTTAAAGAAGCGAAATGGTGGCGAGATGCTTGCTTGCTTTATTTTCAGCAATTCTCTAAAATGGAACTACCACAATTCATTCCAACCCCTGAACACAATTTAGAATATTACCAATCCCTCAAGTCGCCTTATGCCCCGGGAATAAAGCCGTCTTGGAATTAATTAATACTATGAAAAAAAATAAAACAGCAATAGTTACAGGAGGAAATGCCGGCCTAGGTTATGCCACTGCAAAAAAATTCTGTGATCAAGGTATTACAACTTATGTAATTGGACGTAATAAAGATAAAACAATCAAAGCCTGCCAAGAGTTAGGAGAGAATGCCAAACCATTTATTCTGGACTTAGATGATCTAGACAAAATACCGGATGCAATTTCGCAAATTGTAAAACAAACTGGCTCTATAGATATCTTGGTTAACAATGCCGGAATCAACATGAAAAAAGATTTTTTGGAAGTAACCTCAGAAGAGTTCCAGGCTATCATGCACACCAATGTAACCAGTGTGTTTGTAATGAGTCGCGAGGTTGCGAAAGTAATGAAGGAGAATGGTGAAGGGAGTATAATTAACATAAGCTCTATGGCTGCCCAGTATGGCATTCCTAAGGTAATAGCATATTCGGCGAGTAAAACTGCTATAGAGGGAATGACAAGAGCTATGGCAGTAGATCTAGCCGGTTATGGGATACGGGTTAATTGTGTAGCTCCCGGATTTATTAAAACAAATATGTCGAGTAAAGCACTAGATAGCGATCCAGAACGTAAGAATAAGGTTTTATCAAGAACCCCTATGGCGAAATTAGGTGACCCTGCCGATGTGGCCAACGCGGTTTACTATTATGCTTCAACTGACTCTAAATTCACAACCGGAACCATATTACCAATTGATGGCGGAAATTCAATAGGATTTTAAGATGAGCTATAAAATGAAACAAACCATGCGCTGGTATGGACCGAATGATATTCTCTCTTTAGAAGATCTAAAACAAGCCGGAATTACAGGTATTGTAACTGCTTTACATGAAATTCCGGTAGGAGAAGTATGGCCTGAAGCCGCTATTCTTGAAAGAAAACAACTCATAGAAAATACAGGCTTAGAATGGAGTGTTATAGAAAGTCTGCCGGTTCATGATGACATTAAGAAAAAGTCTGGCAACTACAAGCGCTTTATACAAAATTATAAGACAAGTCTTGAAAATGTTGCCAAATGCGGAATTAAGGTAGTAGCATATAACTTTATGCCCATATTAGATTGGGTAAGAACAGATCATTATTATAAAAATGAGCAGGGAGCCTATGTTTTGAAGTACGATCCTGTAGAATTTGCATTTTTCGATATATTTTTATTAAAGCGAAAAGCTGCAGAAGATGATTATACCGAACAAGTAATAAAAGAAGCTACAGAACTGGGTAAGGTACTTTCTGAAGAAGAAAAAGATGCACTATTTAGAAGGATCTTACTGGGATTACCGGGCAGCACTGTAAATTTTACTGCTGAAATTATCTTAGAACTATTAGAAAGCTATTCACATATAAACGATGAAAAACTGAGAGAAAATCTTATTTATTTTCTTTCTGAAGTTGCTCCGGTAGCCCAAGAAAATGGAGTAAAGTTAGCTATTCATCCAGACGACCCACCCTATTCTGTTCTGGGGCTACCAAGAGTGGTAAGCACAGCGTCAGACATCGCTCATATTTTAAGGAAAGTAAATATTGAAGCTAATGGAATTTGTTACTGTACCGGTTCGTTGGGTGCAAATCCTAAAAATGATCTTCTAAAGATATTTGAAGATTCCAAAGATCGAATTCACTTCCTTCATCTTAGAAATGTAAAAAAAGAAGAATCTGGTGTCTTTATGGAATCTGATCATTTAAATGGCGATGTTCCTATGGTAGAAGTAGTTTCAAAAATCCTTCAGTTCATGAATGATAAAAGCATAAGTCTTCCCATGCGGCCTGATCATGGCTACCTTCACACCGGAGAAGAGCACAAAAACTATTACCCCGGTTACTCCCTTATAGGCCGTTTAAAAGGCTTGGCCGAATTAAGAGGTCTAGAAGAAGGTTTATTGACTTCTGTACCACAATAAAAATTCACTAAACTAATTGTAATATGAAAAATCTTCACTTTAAACACAGTCTGCCCCTAGTTTTAATTTGTTTGTCCTTACTCACAGGATGTAAATCAAAATCAGAAAAAGAGGATACATTGTCTTCCGAAGAGAAAAATGTAGCTGTAAATAAGGAAAAAGGATTGAAAGATTACTACGCTAACTTTTTTTCGATGGGCGTAGCTGTTTCCCCTAGATCTCTGGAAGGACCGTCTGCCACCCTAATTTTAAAAGAGTATAATAGTGTTACCCCGGAAAACGTAATGAAAATGGGACCTATCCACCCTGAAAAAGACAGGTTCTACTGGGAAGATGCCGATAAAATTGTTGATTTTGCCCAGGCTAACAAAATTAAAATGAGAGGTCATGCTTTGGTTTGGCATCAACAAACAGGCGATTGGATATTTAAAGATGAAAACGGAAAAAAAGTAACAAAGGAGGAACTTTTAAAAAGAATGAAAACTCATATAGACTCGGTAGTTTCTCGTTATAAAGGAAAAATCTACGCTTGGGATGTAGTAAATGAAGCCATAGATGATAATCCGAATGAGTTCTTGAGAAACTCAGATTGGTATGAAATAGCAGGAGAAGATTTTTTGATAAAAGCATTTGAATATGCTCATGAAGCAGATCCCAACGCCAAACTTTTCTATAATGACTACAATGCAATTATTCCTGAAAAAAGAGATAGAATTTACAAACTACTTAAAAACCTGATCCATAAAGGAGTGCCTGTAGATGGTGTCGGAATTCAAGGGCATTGGTCGATATTCAGTCCTTCAGAAGAGGAGCTTCGTAAAGCTTTAGATATGTATTCATCATTGGGAATTGAGGTTCAAATTACAGAGTTAGATGTTTCCATCTACCCATGGGAAAAAGAACGACGTGCTTTGAAATCCGGAGAATCATCTGAGTTCACTGAAGAACTTCAACAGCAACAACTTGAAAAATATGATATGTTCTTCAAAGTGTTTAGAGATTATAAAGATGTATTAACCGGCGTGACTTTCTGGAATGTTTCTGATAAATATTCTTGGCTGGATACTTATCCTGTAGAAGGCAGAAAGAATTACCCCTTACTCTTTGATGAAGATCTAAAACCTAAAAAAGCCTACTGGAAAGTGGTAGATTTTGATGAGCAGAACAATTAGAAACATGCAATTTCCTGAACTGAAAAAGTTTGTAATAATGAAAACAAAAAAAAATAACAGCTTCAGAATTTGGGCAGGTATACTGATTGGAATTTATTTCCAAACTTCAGTTACAGCTCAAAATTCCTATATCTCCACTTCTCCTAATACTGAATATTTCCCTTTGGTCACACAATCGGCTGTCGCTACTATTTACATGGATAGTACAGATTTTAGCGGAGTTCTAAAAACGGCTGGAAACTTCAGAAAAGATATTGAAAGAGTTAGCGATCAAACTCCTTCCATTATTTTGAATTCTGAAGTAAATTCAACTTCCCCAATAATTATAGGAACCTTGGGGAAGAGTAAAATAATTCAGGATCTTGTAGAGAGAAATAAATTAGAAGTAAATGAGATTGAGGGGAAATGGGAGACTTTTTCTATTCAGATAGTAAAAAACCCTTATCCTAATGTAGCACAAGCATTAATAATTGTTGGAAGCGATAAACGGGGCACCATATTCGGGATGTACGATGTCTCTGCTGAAATTGGTGTTTCTCCGTGGTATTGGTGGGCCGATGTGCCTGTATCTAAGAATAAAGAACTTTACGTTACACCGGGAAAACATTCTAAGGGCACCCCAAAAGTGAAATACCGTGGAATTTTCATTAATGATGAAGCGCCGGCGCTTTCAGGATGGAGTTCAGAGAAATTTGGCGGATTTAATCATAAATTTTACGAACATGTTTTTGAATTAATTTTAAGACTGAAAGGCAACTACTTATGGCCAGCCATGTGGGGAAGTGCTTTTTATGATGATGATCCAAAAAACCCGTTTCTGGCTAACGAATATGGGGTAGTAATTGGGACTTCACACCACGAACCTTTAATGAGAGCGCATGATGAATGGCGAAGATTTGGGAATGGTGACTGGAATTATAATACCAACCCCGAAAACCTGAGAAAATTCTGGAAAGAAGGAATGAAGCGCATGGGTAACAATGAAAGCATTGTTACCGTTGGAATGCGTGGCGATGGCGATGAGCCTATGAGTGAAGGTACCGCTATTAGTCTTTTAGAAAATATAGTAAAAGATCAAAGAGAGATTATTGCGGAAGTAACAGGAAAACCAACTGAGGAAACCCCTCAGGTATGGGCTTTATATAAAGAAGTGCAGGATTATTACGATCAGGGAATGCGTGTTCCCGAGGATGTTACCCTTTTACTAGCGGATGATAACTGGGGAAATATTAGGAAATTACCAAATCCAAAAGAAAAACCAAGAGCAGGTGGCTACGGAATTTATTATCATTTTGATTATGTAGGAGGTCCCAGGAATTACAAATGGGTTAACACTACGCAAATTTCAAGGGTTTGGGAACAAATGAACCTTGCATATAATTATGATGCTAAGCGCTTATGGATCGTAAACGTAGGTGATATAAAACCTATGGAATTTCCAATTTCATTTTTTCTCGATTATGCGTGGAATCCCGAAGCAATTTCAGAATTGAATCTGGAAACTTATGCTATCAATTGGGCGAAACAACAGTTCGGAGAAGCCCATGCAACAGAAATTGCAGATTTGCTTCTTAGCTATACCAAATATAATAGTCGAAGAAAACCCGAACTACTTAGTCCTGAGACCTATAGTCTTACCAATTATAATGAAGCGGAAAAAATACTTACCGACTATAAGGACTTAGTAGCAAAAGCCGAAAAATTAAACGAACAATTGGCAGAAGATTATAAAGACGCCTTTTATCAGTTGGTTCTATTCCCTATTCAGGCCTCTGCAAACCTTAACGAGCTATATATTACTGCAGGGAGAAATAAGTTATATGCTAAACAAGGTCGCGCAGCAACAAATGAAACTGCTGAGAAAGTAAAAGAATTATTTCAAAGAGACTCGATCTTAACAGACTATTATCATCACGAATTGGCAGACGGTAAATGGAACCACATGATGTCCCAAACGCATATTGGATACACTTACTGGCAACAGCCAGAGCATAATAATATGCCGAAGGTTGAAAAAGTTATTCTTCCAGAAAAACCAGAAATGGGTGTGGCGGTAGAAGGTTCTACTCAAAGCTGGCCAAATGATTCAGTTGCTGCCAGCCTTCCTGTATTTGATCCTTATAATGATCAGAAGTATTATATAGAAATTTTCAATAAAGGCAAAAGTTCGTTCAATTATACTATAAAAAACAAAACAGCCTGGTTGAAAATTTCAGAAGAAAAAGGGAATATTGAAGATCAGGAAAAAATATGGCTACAAGTTGATTGGATGAAAGCTCCCAAGGGTTTAAAGGAAGTTCCTGTAATTATAAAAGGAGGGAATTCTACCGTTGCGGTCACTGTTAAAATCAATAATTTTAAAACAGATTCTATAAGAGGTTTTGTAGAAAGTAACGGCTATATTTCTATGGAAGCAGTTAATTATTCCAGGAATCTACAGGATAATAATCAAGGTTGGAAGAAAATCCCAAATTTGGGAAGGACTGCATCTGCCATGGCACCCTTACCCTCTTTGCCAATTAAACGAAAACCTGCTAAAACTAATGACTATTTAGTGTATGATTTTTTTACTACCAGTTCAGGAGAAATGAAAATTGATTTCTATTTATCACCAACTTTAGACTATCAAAATGAAGGCGGAATTGAATTTGCATATTCCATAGATAATAGTGACCCAAAAATTTTAAATTTAGTTAATGATTCTTCTGATAGCTGGGATACTGCTGTAAGCAATAATCTAAAAATTGTTAATTCTGAGTTCAAAATATCATCTTCTGGCAATCACAGTCTTAAAATATGGCCTATCGATTCAGGGGTAGTACTTCAAAAAATTGTTATTAAGAGTTCTGCAATAAAACCTTCGTATTTAGGTCCGCCTGAAAGTTATAAGGTAAAAGTTCGAGATTAATGTAATGTAAAGAAGGCTTAAGAATCAGAATCTTAAGCCTTCTTTTTTTTGTATAAATTACTTAAGTTGAAATTTTCAACTCCTTGTCTATTCCTGACTCAAGGCCATTACAGCTTTTGCATTTATGAATTCATGCATCCCAAATCCACCGTGTTCTTTACCAAAACCTGAGTTTTTAACTCCCCCAAATGGCATATTTGGCTGTGCGAGTCCGAAGGAATTTATAAATACCATTCCGGTATCAAAATACTTACTGGCCAATTCAAAAGCCTTTTTTTCATCTTGAGAAAAGATTCCACCACCAAGTCCAAACTGGCTATCATTAGCAATGCGCAAGGCATCTTGGTTATCTTTCGCCTTTATTAAAGAAGCTACAGGGCCAAATAGCTCATCATCATACGCAGGTTGTCCGGGACTTACGTTTCCTAATACTGTTGCCGGGTAATAATAACCTTTACCTTGAGGTAATTCCCCTCCACATAAGATCTCTGCTCCTTTTTTCACACTCTCTTCAACCTGTTCATGTAATTTCTCTCGCAAGTCTTTTCTGGCCATAGGCCCAATATCACTATCTTCTTTTGTTGGATCTCCATGCTTTATTTCTTTCATGGCTTCTACAAATCCGCTTTTAAACTTATCGTATACCTTTTCTGTAACTACGAAACGTTTTGCGGCGACACAGGTTTCCCCATTATTGTACACTCTCCCCTGCACACAAGTTTTTACGGCAAGTTCTACATCAGCATCATCCATAACAATGTAGGCGTCGTTAGAACCCAATTCTAAGACCGCTTTTTTCAATTCTTCTCCGGCTTTCTTTCCAACAATTTTTCCCGCTGCCGAGCTTCCTGTTAAGGTGACCCCTCTTACCAATTTACTTTCGATAATAGCGTTTGATTGGTCATGATCAATTCTAAGAACCGTAAATAAATTTTCAGGCAAACCAGCTTTTCTAAAGATTTCCTCCAAAAGCAGGGCCGAACCAGTTACATTTTCTGCATGTTTTAAAAGAATACCATTTCCGGCCATTAAGTTGGCAATGGCATAGCGTATTACCTGATAAGTAGGGAAATTCCAAGGTTGGATTCCGTAGATAACCCCCATAGGAGCATAGGTTATTACGCCCTTTCCACCATTGGGTAAAGTGCGCTTCTCATCTTTCAATTCATTAGGTCCATTTTCTGCGGTCCAGTTACAAATAGCAGCACAAAGCTCCACCTCCTGGATTCCCTGAGAAACTAATTTCCCCATTTCCTGAGTCATTAGTTCTGAAAGCTCCTTTTTATAGGAATCTAGCTGCTTCCCGATTGCTTTTATAATTTGTCCACGTTCTTCATGCGATTTTAAACGCCAATCTAAAAAAGCTTCATGACATTTCCTTACGGCCTGTTCTGCTTCTTCATTCGTCATTATAGGATAGCTCTTTATAGGCTCACCGGTTGCTGGATTAATTGTTTCTAATTCTTTTTTCTTTTCTGACATAATTCAATTTTTTACTTCAAAATAATTGACTGTTTCGGTTAAAAACAGCTTTTTTCGAAAGTATTACATTTCATGCAAGACAGCTCCCAATCTGGCGTTAAACCTATGGTAATGAAATTATAAAAGGATAATTTAAGTAGTAAAATGAAGACTTCTTTTATCTTATGTCGAGTATTATTTAAAATCCCACGCAACCTTTTAAGAATTTAAGGTCATAATTATATAAGATCTAAAACATGAAAAAAATCACACTTTTAATACTCGTTTCCTTAATAATCTCCTGCACTAAAGAAACAGAGGATGTAAATATGGAAAACTATGAAGGAAGATGGGAACTTGTAAAGATGACTGGAAGTGCCAGTTATACCGAAACCACAGGTGATAATATGGAGTGGCAAGAATACTATTTTTTTAATAATGACCAGACTTTTTCTAAAACAAGAATGCGGGGAGATAGTGTTACAACTGCCACAGGAACGTATGTCTTTTCAGAGGAACATGAATTTATGTCAAATGAAAATAACGAAGTTATTGCTGAATTGGTATATGACACAATAAACCCATTAATTGGAACATGTTATAACACCCGACTAATGGAACTTCTTTATATCTCTAATGGAAAAATGATAAGCACATGGCATCAATGCGATGGTCCTGGATTAGAGTATGAAAAGTAATGCGTTAAAATAATTATAGCTATTTTGGAAATCACTTTAAAAGACCTCAATAATTTAAAAATTAGAATGAATCAATATCGAACCTTTAATTACTTTAGAATAACCAAACTTTATTAAAATAATAAGTTTGTAAAACCTGTGTCAAAAAACCGCTGTAATTGAATCTAAAAAAGCTTATTTCTCTTTGTAAGAAACAGGATCGTAAGGCTCAGGAAGAAGTATACCGCACTTTTTCAGGAAAGTTCTTTATTCTGTGTTTGAAATATGCCAGTAGTTATGAGCAGGCAAAGGATTGTCTTCAGGATGGGTTCATAAAAATCTTTCAGAACATACATCAATTTAAAGGCTCTGGGTCTTTTGAGGGCTGGATGACCCGAATTATAATAAATACCGCACTAAAAGAATATCATAATAAACCCACATTTTTGAGAATTGAAGAAGCTTATACTGCTATTCCCGAAGTAGAATTTGAGGAAGAAGATATGAGTTTGGAGTTTTTAATTCAAATTATTCAAGAGTTACCAGATCGGTACCGATTAGTGTTCAATTTGTATACAATGGATGGATATACACATCAGGAAATTTCAGAAATGCTGAACATTTCTATAGGAACCTCTAAATCTAACCTTTCTCGCGCACGGCTTAAATTAAAGGAAAAAATTGAGTGCTGTGAGAAAAACAAAATGGAGAAAAGGTTATGAAGAAAACAAAAAATATAGACGACCTGTTCAGGGATAAATTCAGAGATGCTGAAACCCAACCACCCAGTGAGGTCTGGGAAAATATTTCGCAGAATTTACCCCAGAAAGAACGAGAAAGAAGATTACTTCCATTTTGGTTTAAATTGGCCGGAACTGCAGCTGCCTTATTATTGCTTTTTACTCTTTATAAGAATAAACAGAATAATGTCAAGGGTTCTGACTTCTATGTGATATCTTCTGAAAATAAACCTATACCAAATGCTCCTCATTTTACTTCAGCTCAATTCAGCAAGATCATGCTGGAAACAGAAAATTTTTTAATTTCTGCCATCAAACAGACTGAGATCGATCAATTAAAAAAGGATTTCCAAGAAGCTTATAGCAAGAACATCCCTTCAACTGAAATTAAAACTAAGAGAACATCAGGTTATTCTATTCAAAAAAATAATCCTATCACGACTATTTCAGAACAAGTGATTTCTGATAGTATTTCTCCGGCTAAAAATAGTAATGAGAACCGCTTAAATTCTAACAACATAGAGTCACCTGCTTTAGCAGCAACTATAGAAAAGGAACATGTTAAGAAAAAAAATGAAAAAGATCTATTAGCAGAAATTACCAATAATCAATTGAACGAAGATGAGGACGAGGAACAAAGCCCTTCCCTGAGTAAGCGATTCAGCATTGCCCCTACTGCAGCTGCTGTGTATTTTGACAATATCGGAAAAGGCAATTCTATAGATAAGAGTTTTGCCGATAACAACGGAAGTGGCGATATATCTATGGCCTATGGTGTAAATCTGGCCTATCAAATTTCAGAAAAAATAAAGATCCGTTCGGGTTTAAGCAAGGTCAATTTAAGTTATACCACACAGAATATCAGTTATGCTTCCGCCTTAAATTCCGAAGTAATTGAGGGTAGTATGCTTAGTTTTACGGGTCCTAGTGAAAATGGCGTATCTATTAATGGGAGTCTTAACCAGAACCTCAGCTTTTTGGAAGTGCCGGCCGAGCTTGAATATAATGTTCTAGATTCTAAATTTGGTATCAATCTAATTGGAGGAGTTAGTACTTTATTTTTAAATGAAAATTCGGTCTCCCTAAATTCTGCTAATTACACCACAAATTTGGGTGAAGCCAGCAACCTTAATAAAATTAGTTTTACCGGGAATCTTGGAGTAGGATTAAACTATAAGATTTCTCCACTATTTCAGTTCAATTTTGAGCCTATTTTTAAATATCAACTTAATACTTTTAGTAACACTTCAAATTTCAAACCCTATTATTTTGGAATCTATTCTGGTGTAAGCTTTAAGTTTTAAAAAAATAAATATTTAAGTTTTACGCAACCTTTTAGTTTTTCAAGCTCATATAAGTAAAATATATATTCACCCTAAAAAATGAAAATGATGAAAAAATTAGCGCTATTATTCCTATGCACTTTAACTTTAATAAGCTGTAACGTGGATGATGATGGACCTAGTATTGTGTATGAAGCTGCTGAAGTAATAGATGCAGATCTTCCAGAGGCTTTTGAAAATGGAAAAACCTATGAAATTGAAGTCACTTACAGGCTGCCCTCTGCCTGTCATGATCCTGCAGGAATTGAAGTTACCCGAGAAGGTACCACCGGGGAAAAACGCAGAAATATCTATGTTGTAGGAGTGGGATCGCGCGATGCTAACCTTACTAATTGCACTGATGAAGCAACAAATCTCGAACACACAACTTCCTTTTATATTACCATAGATGAGGCTGAACCTTATACTTTTAATCTTTGGATAGGTAAGAATGTAGACGATGAAAATCAGTACACCACCATTACAGTACCTGTAGAGGAAGGCATTTAGTTAGTTAGGAATATCTTTTAAGAGAAGGGAGTAAAGTTTATCGATGAGATAAGCTTTGCTCCCTTTCAGTTTAATGATACAATTGTTACTGTGAGCATAGGTTTATAAGATTAATTTTATAAGAGTATTTAAAAAATTCATTAAACAATCAACTATGAGAACTCTTGGAATGATTGGAGGAACTTCCTGGCACTCCACAATAATGTATTATCGTTTGATCAATGAACTGGTGGGAGAGAAAATTGGAACAGGCGCCAATCCACCATTAATAATCCATAGTATTAACATTCAACTAATGCGCGAGCAGAATAAGGAGAAGATCAACACTAAGTACCTTGAGGTATCGCAAAAACTACAAAATGCCGGAGCTGAAGCGATAGTGATATGTGCCAATACCCCACATATGGTTTACTCGTATGTACAACCTAAAATAAAGATTCCTATTTTACATATTGGGGATGCTGTAGGTAAGGAAGCTGCCAGGCTCAGCCTTAGTAAATTAGGCTTGTTAGGAAACAAGCCTACTATGACAGGTAGTTTTATTTCCGGTTTCCTTGAAAAAGAATACGGTATTGAAACAATTATTCCTATTGAAGAAAATATAGAACGATCCCACTATTATGTCTCACAGGAACTAACACAGGGAAAATTTACTGACGAAGCTAAAGATTTCTACCTTGAACAGATAAAATTACTACATGAAAGAGGAGCACAAGGCATCATATTAGGTTGTACCGAACTACCTATTTTAATTCAGCAGGGCCATATAGATATCCCTTTATTAGAATCTACCAACCTGCATGCACAATTAGCAGCAGATTTTATTCTCGGGAAAGAATAAGAAGTATATGTGCTCTTACTTTTTAAATAATAAAACCACCTCCAAGGTAAGAGGTGGTTTTCATTGTTATATTCTCGCGAAAAGATTAAATATTATACAAGCTCAGATTCATCTAAAACCTCTTCTTCTGAAGTTTCAGATGTTTTTGCAGTATGCCTCTCCTCTACGCTCTCTTCTTCCCCTGAAAAGTAAGGAAATACATCTATAATTGGAGATTCCGCTATTGCAGGAATTGTGTAATCACCCATGGTATTTTCCATCGCTTTTGTAGAATTCTCGTAGGCCTCTTTCACATCATTTGCTTGCACCAACATATACATGTTAGATTTTTTCTCCTTGCCGCTATTTTCGTCTAAAGCAATTAAAGACACCTTAGATTTAAACCATCTATCAGAATTTTCAAAAGGGTGTACCTCAGCCAGGTTAGCAACTTTTATATTGGTAATTAAAAACTCTTCACTAGTGTATGCCGCCATCTCTTCATTAATTCTGGCTTCTGCCTCTGTAAAGGAAATTGCATCTAGTAAATAAGTCTCTGTAGTAAGTTTTTGTTCTCCTGTATCATGTGTTTTTCTGTATTTCACTTTACACTCATACCAAGTTACGCTCATATCTATATTTTTTGGATGCCAAATATAAATTTTAAAAAAAGCATAGTCGATAATCCTGAAAATAGATATTCACAATCTGAATTTTCTATCTCATGGGAATAATCACAAAATTAAAATCTTAAATAAAAAGCTTTTCTTAATTGAATGTGACCATACTAATTATTGAGAGCGAAAATAAATCACCCTTAAACAATGTAAAACAAAAAGCCCACAACTCTCTTTGTAAGCTTTTTGTTTACTGATAAAGAGTGTTTATGCATCTTTAGCTTCTATTAGTATAACAAGTATTATTAAATATTACTCCTCTCGCCTTTTATATAAAAATCCTTTTTGCGTCTAATATAGATCAAACAATTGTAATTGGATTATAGCTTAATTATATATAAATATCTACACCCCACTAAAGGCTCCAAAACCTCCGTCTATAGAAATCACTGTTCCCGTTACAAACAAGGACTCATCACCCGCCAGCCAGTTTGCTACCCCTTGCAATTCTTCCGGTTTTCCGAAGCGCTTCATTGGAGTTTGAGTTATAATTGTATTCCCTCTATCGGTTAGAGTTCCATCTGAATTCAATAGAAGATCTTTATTTTGCTCTCCAATAAAAAATCCCGGAGCAATTGCATTAACCCTGATACCATCACCATATTTTTGAGCCATTTCTACAGCCAACCATTTTGTAAAATTATCTATTGATGCTTTTGCTGCACTATATCCCATCACCCTGGTTAATGATTTCTGCGCTGCCATTGATGAAATATTGATGATACTGCCTTTCTTATTTTCAATCATAGCTTTTCCAAAAACCGTGGTAGGTAATACCGTTCCTTTAAAATTAAGCTGGTTTACTTTATCAAAATCATCCATATCCAGGTCAAAAATACTTTGCTCCGGTGTAATAGTTGCGCCTTTCATATTACCTCCGGCTGCATTTACCAGAATATCAATACTGCCAAACTCCTTTTCAATAATTCCCCTGGTCATTATAAGCTTTTCCTTATCTAATACATCTGCAACCAAAGCGATGGCAGTCCCACCGGCTTTCCTTATTTCGGCTACGCGTTCCTGTACCGAGACTTGCCTTCTCCCTAAAATTCCAACCTTGACACCTCTTTCTGCCAGTCCTTTGGCTATTGCTCCTCCCAATACACCATTACCCCCGGTTATTACCGCTACCTTATTTTCCAAATTGTCCATCAATCGATTATTTTTAATTACAGGATTCTGATTATAACAACATTTATAAATTAAAGAAAATCTTCTCTAAGCGGGCTAAATACATCAATTAATATACCCGCTTCCATACATTCGGCCCCATGCTTCAGGTTTGGGTTTACAAAAAACGCATCTCCTTTTTGAAGGATTTCTTCCTTTCCGTCAATAGTGACTCTGAACTTACCTGATGCAACATACGATGCCTGACTATGAAAATGCTCATGCAGATACCCGATTGCGCCTTTTTCAAATTTCACCTTTACCATCATCAACTGAGCGTTATACCCGGTAATCTGTCGGGTTATGCCCTCCCCGGCTGGTTCCCAATTACTATCTTTTTCCTTAAAAAACCTCTTCCCTTCTATCATTTTAATGTTTTTCTTCCCATTCAGGATAATCAACCCTGAGTAACTTTTCAGCGTAATTATCTATATAGCTATAATTTATTCTACGTTCCTGTTCAATTTCATTTAGATGGGCTTTAACGATACCATCACGTCCCACAAACATTGGTTTTCCAGTGTTTATTTCATTAAACCGTCCCCATAGTGGGCCGCCGTTGGGATCATCTACAACTACCCTGTCATGACCTTCAGGAAGTGATTCATCCTTCACCCAGATCACTTTTTTACCCAATATTTTATTTTCTTCAAACCAATCTACAGCACTTCTAATAGAGGTTTTCACTTCATCAGCCGGATCTTTTAATTTAAGTAAATATTCCACGATCTCTGCGCTTTCCTTTCCGCTTAAAGAAGGTAATTCATAAGCCCTTGCTTTTGCCGGACTAAAATCATCCTTATCGTGTTGTGCACACCAAACTGTAAGTTTTCCATCAACCTCAACCTGGGTAGCCAGGATGATCTTTAATCCTTTATCTACGGCTTTTTGAGATTTCTCTTTGCTTTTATTATCCACAAACCTGTAAGGCTCATTATTCTCTGCAATATTCCTTAGAAGTTCCATCACTCCTATCATAGCGCCATCGTTGTAGGTAATATGTTCATAATAACCTTTTTTTATAGGGTAAAACTGGGGCCAGCCTCCATTTTCATATTGTGCTTCCAGTAAATAATCAATACCATTTAAAAAAGCCTTTTTATAGATCTCATTTCCGGTTGCTTTATAAACCTTAGCCAAATATCTCAACTGAGTATGTGTAGCTCCATTGTCTATTGTGGTACCTATTTTATTTGATTGTTCTTTTTTTAATTGCCGAATCTCCTCTCTGCTTAAAGGTTTGGCCATATCAATATTTTTCTGCCAACCACCGTTATTATGCTGATAAAGCAATACGTTATTGGCAATTTCCTGAGCATTTTTGCTCGAATACCATTGGTTAGGCTGGATTTGCGCCTTATGCCAGGTGATCTTTTTAGACTGGGCACAGACCAGTTGTATTCCTCCCAATAAAAGAAATATCATTAATACTATATGGTTTATTTTTTTAACACTTACATTTCTTTTCATTTCGATTTCAGTTATTTGAAAAATTCTTATTTATCACTTCCGGTTTAATATATTTTTTAAGTTCTAATTTTTTTCCTGCGATCTCCTGTAAGGCAAGACTTGCTATAATACTTGCGCCTTTTTCTGATAAATGCGTATCATCATGCCTGCCATCGGGTTCATAAGCATCTTCCCGGGGTTCCAGGTGCAAATGCAGTTTTTTAGAATCTTCCGGTCCATAGGCTATCTCTAATTTTTCCGTCATTAATTGCATATCTATAAAAGGAACCTCTAGGTACTCAGAGACCATTCTAGTTACTAAGGGGTATTCACCATGCGTGTCAACCAAAACTCCTTCCTCATTAAAATTCCTTCTTACTATAGAACTGAATAAAACAGGAGTAGCGCCTTTTTCTCTAGCTTCTTTGACAAATCTTTCCAGATTAGCCCGGTATTGCGTAAATGGGTTGGTAAATCTGGCTGAATCTTTCACTTTCTGATCATTGTGACCAAATTGAATAAACAAAAAATCCCCAGGTTTCAACTTACTTTTCACTTCTTCCCAACGACCTTCAGAAATAAAACTTCTGGTACTTCTGCCATTCACTGCGTGATTTTCAATGAGTATTTCTGAAGTCATAAATTCCGGAAGCATTTGTCCCCATCCGTGTTCCGGATTTCTTTCTGGATCTTTTTTATCAGACATGGTAGAATCACCAATTAAATATAAAGTGGGTTTTTCCTGAGCCAAAACGCTTAACGAGCAAAAGATAAACAGGTTTAAAAAGAAAGTTTTCATTACAAAAATTTTAATTTCCGAATTCGAAAGTCCCCAGATCTGGGGCTTCACCATTAAATGATAATCCTACATCAACGCCTTTGTCTATTAAATCACTCTCAGAAACCAAATGCATAAAAGTGACATCTGGCAAGCTACCATCTGATTTTCTGGGTAATAAGAGCTGTTCCACATCAAGGCTTTGAAAATCTTCTTCGGAAACCTGAACATTAAGCTGCCAGCTGTTATTTGAAATATTGGTTTGTGTGGCCAGGGTATTTCCTTTGGTACCTAAGGCAAGTGAGTTTTTAATAGTAAGTTTCGCTAAAGGATTTGTTGAACTAAAATTATAATTTGTTCCATTGGCAAAAGCAGAACAATTGTAAATAGTGACTTCTCCGCGATTGCTATTATGATCAAATCCATCGTAAAGGTTACCTACAGCAAGACAATTGGAATAGATTGCATTATGTTTTAATGTTTTATCGTCGCTACCACCAGTCTTAAAACCATTGCCATCTCCTCCCCCCTTGGTCCCGTCTCCAAGATAGCCATTTCTAAAAGCCCAGCAATTTTCATAAGTAGTGGTAATATCATCTGATCCGCGCAGGTATCCATCCCAGCCATCATCTAAATTATTCCATGCTCTACAACCAATAAATTTATTACCGGTTCCTGCGGTAAGTTTACAGGCGAATCCATCAGCATTTTCAATACTGGAATCGGCATTAAAAAAAGAATCGCAATTAAGAATCCGATTATTGGAAGCACCACTATCAATTTGCAAACCAGTATCAGCATTCCTGGAAAATGTACAGAATTCAATGAGATTATTGCTCCCTTCAATTTTCATCCCATTATCACCGGCACCGGAGATATCTATCCCTTTAATATGCCAATTTGAACCACTTAGAATAATTCCCTGATTTGAAGAGTTTTCACTCATTCCAGAAAAATCGAAAGCTGGTCTTTCCTGGAAATCATCTCCTATGAGGTATATTTTATTGTGGGCCTCTCCAGAATTACTTATTATAACTTTACTATTCAGTATATACATTCCTGCTTTAACCACAATAGAGTCTCCCGCTGAAGCATTTGAAATAGCATTGAATAATTCTGCAGTGGTAGCTACATAAATAGCCGATGATACTTCATGTTCGAGATCTGGATTAGATCCTGTTTCAGGAATTTCCGGTTTCAGGTCGGGACTGGATTCATCTGCACTGCAGGATGTTCCAATAATGGAAATTAGCAGTAGTACAAAAAGATATGTTTTTCTAATTTTCATTATATAATTTATTTTTTATTTCCTTCGACGCCCAGAACCAGTCATCGTCAAAAATATTCTTCAGCGTATATTTTTCAGTTTCCTGTTCTGTTAACTGATGGGACCATTCCACGCGAGTTTTAGTAGAAGCTCCGGGTCCGGAACTATTATATTCAGCATAATAAGTTGTTCTTTCCTTGTTCGGAAACATGTTATCTCCGGTCCAGGGATCCCAGCCTGCAGGAACAATATGCGCTCCCAGTTCAGAATGAATAAAAACAGTTCTGGCGTAAGAACGCCAGGGTCTTCCCAGGTAAACCTCATCTACATCACCAGCTGCTATAAGCTTACAATTGAAGAACACATAACCGAACTCCTGATTTTCTGGTGTGGCGGCCGCGGTGATAAAAGAATTCTTAAGACTTTTAATTGTACAGTTCTTGAATACCGCTGTAGCTTCCCCAAAAATGAAGTCGGTCGTACCTTCTATAAAACAATTAAGATAGAACTGTCTACTGCCTTCTTTGGCCGTATAAATAGTATCCTGGCACCCCATGATATTACAGTTTTTTGCGACGAATCGGTCACCTTCTACATGCAGCGCCACTGCCTGACCTTTTTCACACCATGAGTTCTTAATAGTGAGATTTTCAATTTTTATATCATTTCCCTGAACCAGTACCGTATAAGAAGTAAAAGTTGAGAATTTCTTTCCAGTTTGTGGATTCATCTTCCCGGAATAATCGTCATTTAGAATAACAACTCCCTCTTTACTTTCGCCAACCAATGTCAACTTATGTTTCCACGAGGGAATTTCAATTTTCTCATTGTAGGTTCCGTTTTTAATATGAATTCGCACTTCCCCGGGACCAAGATCACGGGTAGAATTAATGGCTTCCTGAATACTCTCAAAATCCCCTTTACTATCTTTTGAAACTGTAATTTCACGATAAGGTTGAGCCTTGAGTGATTTTTTTAAAGTTTTATCTAGAAAACTAAGCGTGAGGTCCAGGGTTTCATCAAACCAGGGATGCATTAGCCAGAAGGAATGCGGAGAATCCTGAATAGTATGTACTTCGTTATAAATACTGTGTTCATCGAGAATTTTCAGCATATCGTCCCTGCCCGCATGAAATCTTGGAAAAGAACTATTTATAAATAAAGTGGGAGGCGTGTTTTCATTTACATATTCCAGCGGGGAGGCTTCTTTCCATACATCATTTTTTTCTTCTTTTTCTCCCCCTAACCAGGTTGCAGCCATCCAGCCTTCTTCCGCATCGGGATGAATAAAAGAAACAATCCCATCAATATTCACGATGGCTTTTATCGATTTATCTGCAACTCCTAGTAAAGTCGCCAGCTGCGCACCTGCCGAAGCTCCTAAAACTGCAATTTCTGCAGTGTTTACTTGACATTTATCTGAATTTTCCCGCATCCATTTCAAAGCATCTATGAGGTCTTCTACTCCGGCAGGATACCTAGCTTCTGTTCCAAGACGGTAAGTTGCGGTCACCGCAACATATCCATTATTGGCAAGATGCTGCGCCATTACTCTTTGATTCTCTTTACTTCCGGTAAGCCATCCTCCACCATGAATTAATAAAACCGCAGGATACTTTTCTGCACCGGTATCTGGAATATACACATCGGCTTTTAAATCCTTCCCACTAACCGTCTTATAAACTACATTTTCCAGCGTCTTAATCTTACCAGATGTTAGAGTTTCAATAGGTTGAACAAAGGGATAATCTTTTTTCAGTTTTTCATAGGTAGTACTTATGCTATAAGGCTTTACTTCTCGTTTCTCCTGAGCCATTGCCCCAAGGTACGCAAGAAAAATACATAAGATTATATGTTGCTGAAATTTCATGGAAAAATTAATTTTTATTTAACCCCATTCTTGTTGAATTGTAATTGCTTCATTGCATCAAAAACCATCTGCGCAACTGCTTTTGCCCCTTCGGGCTGAAAATGAGTATTATCATTCTGCCCTTCAGGATAAGCTTCATATTTTGCAGGAGGCAGATTCATGAAATAATGTTCAGTCACATAGTCTTTGCCTTTTTTTGAGAAGTAATCCATACTTAACTGGTTAAGATCGATCAACATCACCTGCATTTCTACAGAAATATCCTTCACCGCCTGGTCATATTCGCCGTGTACATTTTGTAGGTGTTCATTTTCCCAGGGGTAATTCCTTGCAACCGGAGTAAGAATTATAGGATGGCCCCCTTTTTGCCTTGTCTGATTAACGAATAGTCTCAGAAATTCTTTATAACCTTCAATATTTACATAACGCTCCGGCTTACTTTCTGAAGCATCATTATGTCCGAATTGTATTAGCACTACATCATTCTTATTCAAATTTTCATAAACCGATCGCCATCTTCCTTCCTGAAAAAAAGTTCTGGTACTTCTTCCGCCTCTGGCAACATTTTTTACGAGAACGCTATCTGCCTTTACGAGACCTCTAATTTCTGAAAGACTGTCTGATACCATAAATTCCTGAAAAACCTGTCCCCAGCCGGTGAGTGGATACCTGGTTTTCATATAATCCTTTCCCTGATCATAATCTCCTGTATAATCGGCCATTGTGGAATCTCCTACCAGGTAAACCCTAACAGGTTTCTGCTGATTTGTAAACGCAATACATGCGAATCCCAAAAGTAGAACCAGGCTTATTTTCTTAATCATTTTCACAATTTTCTGTTTCCGATTCCAGGGCACCAAGATCCGGTGCTTTCCCAGAGTAACATTTTCCTATGATTTTGCCGGCATCCACTAATTTACTGTCCCTGGCAGGTCTCATAAAACCAACATCAGGCAGACTACCATCGCTTTTTCGGGGTGCAGACAATTCTGAAATTTCGGTAGATACAAAATCGTTGGTGGCTATGGTAAAATCCATTTCCCAACTATTATTTTCCACTTCTTCTTCCTCGGCATTATACTTTCCAAGTTCACCCAGCACAAGATTATTAATTACTACAATCTTGTCTAGACCATTTTTTTCTGAAAAGGCAAAATTCCTTCCGTTTCCGGTGGCAGAACAGTTAATTATGGAAACTGTACCTCGATTGCTGTTATGATCGAAACCATCGCTTGCATTACCGGCCACGATACATCTATAATAAGAAGCGTTATGTTTTCTAAGTTTATCATCGCTTCCACCGGTTTTAAAGCCATTCCCATCACCTTTTCCTTTAGTGCCGTCTTTTAAAAATCCATTCTTAAAACTCCAGCAATTGTCATAAGAAGTATGAATATTATTTGCTTCTCTTAGGTAACCGTCCCAACCGTCGTCTAAATTGTTCCATGCACGACAACCTATAAATTTATTACCCGAACCAACATCCATTTTTACCGCAAAACCATCGGCATTTTCCAATGAAGAATCTGCATTATAAAAAGAATCACAATTTAAAATAGTGTTATTTGAAGCACCATCATCCAGCTGCAGTCCGGTATCTGAACATTCAGAAAAGCTACAGAATTCTATATGATTGTTACTTCCTCGAATATGAAGCCCATTATCCCCGGCTTTGTAGAATTGCAGCCCCTTAATAAACCAGTTATCTGCCTTTAAAACCATTCCCTGGTTGGAGGAATCTTCTTTCATGGAAGAAAAATCAAGTTTGGGTCTTTCACCGGAAATATCCCCTACTAAATATATCTTGTTTTCTGAAGTTCCGGAGTCATTGATGTAAAAACGTTCGCTGACTTTATAATTTCCTTTATGTACAAATATGGAATCTCCCGGCTTTGCATTCGCTATCGCCTTTACAAGTTGCTCTGTAGTGCTAACTTCAATTAAATTAGCCTGCTTTTTCTTAGAATTATTAAGTCCAGATCTTTCCTTTATATCCGCTTCGGAAATACCGCTTTTTGAAAAATTGAGGTTTTTATTTTTTCCTGAAAGCTGAACAGCTGGTACATCGTATTTCTTATAGTCGATTTTATTCAGTTTTAGATCTTCAGTATTATGAATAATCATTGCCGGGCCCTGCTTCTGAAGGAGCCGTATATTTTTCATGGCAATATTCTTCGCATCAATAACCGTAATCCCTTCTTCAGTTTCAAATACAGAGTTTTTCAGCTGCACATTTTCGAGTTTCATTTCCGGCAGACCCATAAAAAAAGCAGCTTTATGAGAACCGGTAGCGGTAATATTCTTCATATAAATATTCCTGAAGACAGGTGTTTCAACCGTAACCGGCATGGGATTTTCATCACGAGCTTCATCTTCTGCCTTCTGATCCTGTTCAAGAATGGGTGAATTGCCATCGTAAAACATATTGAACCTGATGGCCTCTGTAGGGATATCAACCATGTTAATATTAGAGATATAAATATTTTCTACCACACCACCACGGCCGCGGGTACTTTTAAACCGAAGCCCCACATCGGTCCCCAGAAATGTACAATCTGAAACATGTACATTCTTAACTCCCCCGGACATTTCACTACCTATTACAAAACCACCATGCCCATGATAAACAATATTATTTTTTACTATCACGTTTTCTGTGGGCATTCCACGATCAAGTCCGTCCTTATTTTTACCTGATTTAAAACAGATCGCATCGTCTCCCACATCAAAACTATTATTATAGATCACAACATTTTTGCAGGATTCCAGATCGATCCCGTCTCCATTCTGGGAATACCAGGGATTTCTAACAGTTAAATTTCTAACCGTGATATCTTCGCTCATGAAAGGATGAATATTCCACGCAGGGGAATTTTGAAACGTTGGCCCATCCAGTAAAATCTTCTTACTCTTAACGATACTCACCATAACCGGGCGTAAAAAATCCTTAACTGAATCTAAATGCTCTTCTGAAATTTTATCGGGAACATTGAATCTGGTGGTACTGTTATACCCCAGCTTAGATTTTTCTGAAGGAAACCAGGTTTTTTCATCCTCGGAAAGAACACCTCCGGAATTTACCAGTTCTTTCCAATGATTATCGGTCATTTTTCCTTTCTGTACCGGTCTCCAGGCGTCACCATTCCCATCGATAATTCCGTTACCGGTTATGGCGATATTTTCAACTTCCCGTGCATTTAAAGGAGAAACGCAGCGCAGCGTATTTAAACCTTCAAAGCTGGTATTAACTAACGGATAATCATTGAAATCTTTGCTGAAGACTATATAAGCACCATCTTGCAGGTGTAAATTAATATTACTTCGAAAATGGATCGGCCCGGTGAGCCACATTCCTCTTGGAACCACTACTTTTCCGCCGCCATTTTCGGCTACATCGGCAATAGCTTTTTCAAAGACCATAGTGTTCTTTTGAATTCCATCGCCTATCGCTCCAAAATCCAGGATATTCACTTCATAATCTGGAAATTCAGGTTCAGCCACCTTTGGCATATCAAATTCGATATTCTCATAAAGAGAATGGAGATCTATACCTGTTTTTTGTTGAGCATAGAGCGCGGGAATTCCAGATAAAAAAAGGCAAATAAGCATTGCTAATCTTAAAATGTGTCTCATAACTATTAATTCTGATGAGTTATTTTGTAATTCTGAAATATGCAACATCGGCATAGCCTCCACGCTTCGCCTTCTGCGCGCTTACACTAAACAAACCAATTTTAGCTCCAATCCATTTTCCTGGTTGAGCCCTAAAAGTTTCGCCTATTTCTGTGAATGTTTTACCGTCCTGGCTGTAACTGAATTGGCACATGGCGTTCGGAGCACTTACCTCAACACGAAAAATGACTTCGTTGGAATTAATTCTTTTTTCAGCAATCACTTCTTCTTCTGTTCCGCCAATAGCACCTATCGCCTGAGTTTGCCTTATGAGAAATCCTTGTTTATCATGCGTAATCGTTAAAGTTGCATAATCCATTCCCATAACAGTGAGTCCGGCGCGCTTTCCTTCTTCAGCTTCTTCGGGGATAAGTCTGATTTTGGTAGTGGCTGTAAAATTGGGTGCAGGAAATTTTTGAAGCAGTAGATTTGGAGTCATCCATAAATTCTTATAATCTTCCTGAGCTTTTATTGAGAATAACCTCAAATAATCTTTCCCGGGTAATTTCGCATGCCATACCACTTCCGGATTAGCATTCCACTGCCACTGCAACCCTAAACTATCTGAAGTGAATTCATCGGTTTCAGCCGGAGTAAGGATGGAATATTCTTTTTCTATAGCGGGCTTTTTATAAGATTTTACCGGCTCTCCAATTCCATTTCCGTCCTTGTCCTCCCCCATTACCGGCCAGTCATTTTTCCAGCTCATTGGTTGCAAGTGAACAATTCTTCCATAAGCTTCTACATCCTGAAAATGATAAAACCAGTCTTCTCCTTTTGGAGTTTCCACCCAGGCGCCCTGATGCGGACCATTGATTTCAGTACTTCCCTGCTCCAGAACTACTTTTTCCTCATAAGGGCCATAAATATTCTTAGATCTTAAAACTAATTGCCAGCCTGTTGCAACTCCTCCAGCCGGAGCAAAAATATAATAGTAAGCATTTCGCTTATAAAATTTGGCTCCTTCCACCGTTGGATGATCATCGTGACCATCAAATACGTGTCTTCCTTCATCCAAAACTTTAGTGCCTTCTGTGTTCATTTTATTAACTGAAAGAAGACTTTTAACTCCTGCTCTGCTACCTGCATAAGCATGTACCAGGTAAGCTTTACCGTCGTCCTCCCATAAAGGTGACGGATCAATAAGGCCTTTTCCTTCCATTACGAGCACCGGTTTTTCCCAGTTTCCGAAGGGATTATCGGTTTTCACCATATAAATTCCATGATCAGGATCACCCCAGTAAATATATAATTGGTTTTTATGGGACCTTATACTTGGTGCCCAAACGCCATTTCCATGCTGAGGAATATTAAAAGTCTCTTCCGGAACCTGTTTTAATAAAGCATAGTTGACCAGTTTCCAGTTCACCATATCTTTTGAGTGCAGAATAGGCAAACCCGGAGCAGCGTTAAAACTGGAAGCAGTCATAAAATAATCATCTCCAACTCTTGCTACATCTGGGTCTGAATAGTCTGCATAAAGAATAGGATTGGTGTAAGTGCCATCGTTATTATCTGAAACCCAAACTTCTGACTTATAGGCAGGATTCTGAGCCGAAACACCTATTGCTAATAGAAATAAAAGGTTCAGGCAATATCTCATTCCTATATTATTTATCCAACTGTAAACTGGCAAGAATAAAAGGTCCGGTTCCTTTAGGATCGTTGCTTCTTATCTCTTCATTTACATAGTATTCGTAAGAAGCATCTCTGTAAGGATCGCCGCCAAGCCCGGCAACCGCACAAACCTGATTAAGGTTTACAATCCCATCTTCTTCAACAGTGATTAAATTCTTTAGAAGTCCGCCATATGCCTTTTCGGCAACTGTCATATATTTTTCAGGTAAATATCCTTTTTTCACCCCTTTGGCAAAAGTATAAGTGAACATGGAAGTTCCTGATGCTTCCAGATAATTTCCTTCCCTGTCCCCCTGGTCCAGCACCTGGTACCAAAGTCCCGAATCTTTATTCTGGTACTTCGTAACAGCTTCAGCAAACTGATTCAGGTATTTAATGATCTTTTCGCGGCCTGCATGATCTTCCGGAAGGTAATCTAAAACATCTACCATGGCCATTCCATACCATCCCATAGCACGCGACCAGAAATTTGGGGAAGTTCCTGTTTCCTTATTGGCCCATTTCTGCTCACGGCTCGAATCCCAGCCGTGGTACAGTAATCCTGTATTTTCATCTAATGTATGCTTCTGAATAAGATCAAATTGATGCACAATATCATCATAAGCTTTAGCTGCTGCTGCCTCCTGTTCCGTAAACATTTTGGTATAATGGGCATAAAAAGGTTCGGCCATATAAAGCCCGTCCAGCCACATTTGCTGGGTATATCTCTTCTTATGCCAGAAACCACCATCGGGAGTTCGTGGTTGTGTATCTATCTGACTTCTTAAAGTTTTCAGGGCAGTTAGAAAACGTTCTTCTTTCGTCTCGGGATAGAGATATAAAAGTACATTTCCTGAATTGAGCATATCCAGGTTCTGGTCGCTCAATTTATAAGTTCTAATCTCACCTTCAGCAGTTATTAGCGTATCAGCGAAATCATAGATATAATCGTAATATTCTTGTTTATTAGTTTGCTCATAAACTTCCTGTGCAGCCTTCAAAACGAGCCCATTTGTATAACTCCATTTTGGTTTCTCGCGGAAATCCAGTTTAGTCGCTTCAGGAAAACGATGCATTTCAGACATTAGCATTCTTTCAGACCATTTTAAGTCTTCAGGCACAGTTTTTTCTTGCGTGGTTTCAACTGATGCCTCATCTTTTTTATTTCCTGAATCTTTACAATTTGTAAATAACAATGGAATAAAAAATATAAGTAATAAGCGAAATGTACTTTTTTGAGATATTACCATTTATCTTAATTTAATGAGTTTTCTTTTTCCAATGTATTCAGTAGCTCATTAATGCTGGCTACAAAATCTTCCTGAGTAGTAATTCCATCCTTCTCCTGTTCCCAGGCTCCAAGGAAATAATAAGTAACTGTATTTGTTGTTGGTTTAAAGATCAATAAGTGATCATTTACGTCTTCTACCTGCTGAGTCACTTGATCTTTTTTGTAGAAAACTGCCATCCCGAGTTTATCGGTATCACTAACTAAAGTTTGCGCTCCGTACGTAGCAATATAACCCCATTTTTCCCCTTCCTTTTTCATTAGATCCACATCAGGAAATTTCACGATCCCTGTGGTGAGACCTTCAATCTCTTTGGAAGGTGTTAATTCAGCTTTCATATACCTGCCTTCCGGAAAAATGCTAAGTTCAGACTTAAGGTCTATGGTATCTTTCCCAGTATTCCATCCCTGATAACTGATCTCTACAGAAGAACTTTCTTCAGAATTATTAACCTTTGCTTGTGTATGGGCAACATTTCTGAAGTGTGCTACGGTATCATTCATATATCTTCCATAACCACCAATCCCCATAGATTTTCCGGCTTTCAGAATATCCTGACCCCACGGAGCGGCTTCGTGGTAGGAATCAAAACCATTCTGCCCTACGTAGGGAAGCACCAGTGTGTCTACCTTCTTTCCGAAAATATCAATGGCATTTCTCCAGTCTAGATAGAGCCTGTAACCAACACGGCTATTTTCCCAACCCGGACCTTCATATCGTATGTACCAGGAATGATCTGTATGCTCTTTCGGGACATCCAAACTATATACATTCTCAAATTCACCACCCATATATTCACGACCTTGCCATGAACCATTCTTTTTGATAGAAAGTTCTGCATAGGTTTTATTGCTAACCAATGAATCTTCCTGACTTTCCGCAATATCTTCTTTGGTGTTTTCTTTTTTTCCGTCGTTACAGGAAATAAGCAACATCATTAAAACCGGAATGATAATCTTTTTCATATGTCTAAAATTCTTGACCGTTAATGGTTGTATTTATAAATTTAATTGGCTCACAATTTTCAATTTTTACAGGGGTTTTGGTGGTCTTGATGCTAACATTTTTAAGCACAATGTTCTTCACAGGATCCTGCTCTCTTCCTTTTATCAAAATGCCATACTCTCCCCCATTTTCAACTGTAACGTTCTCCAGAAAAATATTTTTAATGCTGGGAATATAATCTCCCTCCTGGTTGTCATAAATTCCGTAATGAGTATTAATCTTTAGAACGGCTTCTTTTACCTGTCCTACTATAATATCTTTCACATATATATTTTCTACAAAACCTCCACGAATTGTATTGGTCTTGATACGAATAGCACGATCCAGATTAGGACTGTCCATTCTACAATTTCGAACAAACACATTACGTACCCCGGCAGAAATTTCACTTCCCATTACTACACCTCCATGACCATCTGCCATTTCACAGTTTTCAATTACTATATTCTCACTGGGGATCCCCACTCTTCTACCGTCATTATTTCTTCCAGATTTAATGGCGATACAATCATCGCCAGTGTCAAAAATTGAATTTTTAATATGTACGTTCTTAGAATATTCGGGATCGCAACCATCATTGTTTGGTCCATGACTTCTTACTGTAACACCATCTATTGTAATATTATTAGATTTTATGGGATGTAAAATCCAGAATGGGGCATTGGTAAAAGTTACGCCTTGCACTAAAATATTCTCACATTCAAAAGGCTCAAAGAAAGTTGGTCTTAAAAGATATCCCTCACCAAATTTTCGGTCTTTTATAGGAACTCCATCAGCAATCATTTTTCTTAAACGAGGTAGATTCTCTTCATCTGTTTGCTTAGGCATGCCTTCCTTATACCCGTATTCATCTTTGCCTACCCAATTCCACCAGTTTTCATTATTTGCCTGTCCATTGAACACTCCTTTTCCGGTAACTGCAATGTTTTTCTGGCCATAGGCATAAATCAAAGGGGAATAATTCATTAGCTCCATCCCCTCATAAGAGGTGTGTACCATTGGAAGATATGCTGATTTATCTTTAGTGAACAGGATTTCAGCCCCTTCTTCTACGTGAAAATTCACGTTAGATTTAAGATGAATGGGACCTGTTAGATATTTCCCGGAAGGCACTAAAACTTTTCCACCACCGCTTTCATTGCAAGCCGCTATAGCTTTTTTAAAGGCTTCGCTATTATTAAACTCAGCATCAGCTTTTGCCCCATAGTCCATAACATTAAAAGTGCGGTCTTGGAATTTAGGGACTATAATATTACTAATTATTAGATCGGCTTGATTCCACCCGCTGTTGGTATTGCCATTTTGCAAACCAGTCTTGCACGAATAAGAAAATAAGATTGCCAGTAAGGCAAATGAGTTGATTAATATTTTCAAAGTAGATGTTGTTCTCATATATAAATTGTAATCGATTGCACTAAAATAGGAAAGCTTTACCAGATTGCATAATTTTTTATTGAAAATTTATCATTCTCTTAAAAAGCATAGTGTTTAAATAAGGAATAGACAGATAATTGATCAGATTATTCTCCAATAACTTAGTTGCTTATTTGCTGTACCAGTCATCTACACCCCCGAAAATATTAAGAATCTTAAAAGTATCTGTTTGTTCTTTTGTTAGTTGTTTAGACCAATAGACCCTTTGGCCGGTTGATCCTGGCCCAGTAGAATTATATTCTGCATAGAAAGCTGTTTTCTCGGCATTAGGTTTATCCCAGTTGTGCCATCCCGCCGGATTTATAAGTGCCGCCATTTGTGTATTAATAAAAACGGTCTGGGCATACTCTCGCCATGGCCTTCCCAGATAAAAACTACTTTTAGGCGCATCCCCAGTAATCATACAATTAATAAAAACAAAGCCATATTTTGAAGATTGATTGGTAGAAGCAGCTGTTATATAATGCCCTCCTTTCTTACAGAAAATTTCACAATTTTCGAAAACTGCCGTGGACCAACCGAATATAAAATCGGTAGTTCCCTCAATATAGCAGTTTATATAGTACTGTCTACTGTCACTTCCATGCAAATAAAGGGTATCCTGATTACCAATAAATCGGCAATTTTTAAATACAACTTTGTCACCATCTACGCGTACAGCGACTGCCTGCCCAATAGGCCCTGCGCTATTTTCAAAAGTTATGTTTTCAGCTCTAAAATTGTCTCCAAAAATAAAAAAGGAACTGGATCCCGTAGTACCTAATTCTTCTCCATATTTATTGAGCTTTTGTGCATAATCATTATACGATAAAATAGTTTTCTCTGCACTCTCACCAATAATGGTGACATGTGTTTTTGAAGAAGGTAGAATTAGTTTTTCGTTATAAACACCATTCATTACCTTAATTCTTGTTTCATTTCTTCTAAAATCTGACACTGCGTTTATAGCTTCCTGCACAGTAGTAAAATCTCCACTTCCATCTTGAGCCACCTTAATGTGAAACTGCTCTTCTTGTATAAGCTGACTATCAAATAATTTTTTACCACTTGAATTATATGAAATAAGCAATAGCAAAAAAAAGGCAGGGTATTTAGAATTAAAAATGGTCATAACTATAAGTTGAAATTTATTAATTGAGCAATAAAGCCTATTTTTGCACTTAACTCAATGTAATCGATTACTTAAATTATTATTATTTTTTCACATCCCTGAAAAAAAATCCATATTTTTAAGAATAATAAGTTATAATTAACGTTTGACCCCATTTTTAATTCATATTTCGGATATTCTAAATTTGAAAATGGAATTTTCTTTTAGTTATCTAAACAAACTTACCTAATGAAAAAGGATAAAATAACTATTTATGATATTTCAAAAAAGCTAAATATAAGCGCTGCTACTGTTTCTCGAGCTCTTAATAATAATCCAAAAATAAGTGAGAAGACTCGTGCCTTGGTTGCTAAAACTGCAACTGAAATGAATTATAAACAAAATCGTTTAGCCCAGGCACTAAAAAATGGAAGAACGAATAATGTAGGGATAATCGTTCCATATATCAATAGAAGCTTTTTCTCTTCTATAATAAGAGGTATTGAAGAGGAGTTAAATCCTAATGGATATCATGTAATTATTTGTCAGTCTCATGAAGAGGAAGAAAATGAGATCCAGCAATTAAACACCTTATTAAATACACAAATTGATGGAATTTTCATGTCTGTTTCCAAGACTACGCAAACAACTGATCATATCAGGAAAGCCTTGGAAGAAAATACTCCCATCGTCTTCTTTGACAGGAAACTGGAATTCCCCGGAGTAAGCTCTGTGGTTCTTGATGATTTTAAAGCAGGCTTTATAGCAACCGAACATTTAATTAATGAAGGTTGCAATAGAATAGCACATCTATCTGGTGATATTAATCTTGAAATATATCGAAATAGATTTGAAGGCTATAAATCGGCACTTAAAGAATATAATATTGCTTATGATAAAAACCTGGTAATACAAACAAGTAGTAAAATTGAATCTGGAATTCAGGCTGTCACTCAACTGTGGGAACTTGAAAATAAGCCGGATGCCATATTTTCTGCCGGGGACTATGCAGCTCTAGGAGCCATTCAGGAACTTAAAAATAGAAAGATCAAGATTCCAGAAGATGTATGTGTTGTTGGTTTCAGTAATGAGCCTTTTACAAAGTATATGGAACTACCTATTACCTCTATTGATCAGACACCTCAAATGATGGGAAAAATAGCTGCGCAGGTATTTCTAGAGCAGGTTAAAGGAAATCAAACTATAAGTATTGAAAAGAAAGTTGTGCTAGCACCTGAACTTTTTATTCGAGAATCTTCTAATAGAAAACTATTGAAATTTAAATAATCACCTTTAATTTAAGCCTATAAAGTGGGAATAATAATTTCTACTCCTCGTTTTTGTGCAGATTTATAGGACGAATAAATGGTAAGAATAACATCGGTAGCCAAAGTACTGTTGCTTTCCGGCTCTTTACCTATTGAGATGGCTTCATAAAACGCTTCCATTTCATGCTGATAGCCGTTAAACCATGCTTCGTCTGGAGAAATATTAGACCAGCCTTCTTTTGTTCCGGTCTTTTCAACAACATAAACATCATTAAAAGCACTATCTACCGGATTATAGGTTTGCATAGCATTATTAGGGGTTAGATTACAAATAGTACGATGATTATTCGCATGCACTTCTAAGTAGTTTTTAACTCCTCCATGCAGCAGTTCACTAGCAGTTATGTCTGCTATAGTACCATCTTCAAAAACCACATGTGTAAACGCATAATCTTCAACATCTGTATAACCATCTCTTAAATGACCTTGATTTCTGAAATTCTCTAATCTGGTAATACTATGCGTTCGACAAGTAACCGATTTAGGCCGGATAGGCTTCCCGTTATTGATGTTCCCTTCTACATGTTTTAGATAAATTGCTCCTGTTAGGGGATGACAGCCTTTCCCCATTAGAGAGCCTCCTCCAGATAAATTCCATTTTCCATAAGCTTTGGAATGAGATCCTGAATGTGACTGCTGAGCCTGTATCCATAAAATTTGAGATCTAGTTTTCTCAATAAGCTCCTTTTCCTTTTGAATAGCAGGTGCGTATACCCAATTTTCAGCATAAAGAATCTTTCCTTCACTATTCTTTTCCGCTTCCAACATATGTTGAACGCTCTCCATTGCTTTTTTAAAACCATCTTCCTTATCAAAATTATCTCCTGAAAAATCTAACTTGCCATTCCCGAAATATCCCGTTAAAGGTTTTTCAATAATGACATGTTTATTTTGTTTCAGAATTTGAATTGCTAAGGGCTCATGAGTAACCGGCGGGGTACATAGATGCAGTACATCGGATGCATCTATCAGTTCATCCAGATTTGAAAAAGGTTTTAAGGAATTTTCGTGGCAAAACCGATTGCATTTATCAATAGTTTTTGAATAAACTCCAATAATTTCTACTTTAACTCCATACACCTTTCTAAGAGCATCCAAATGGAATTTAGCAGCAAAACCAGATCCTATAAGGCCCGTTCTAATATGTTTTTTGTAACTATTCATTGAAATTAAAGGGAAACCCCTCTTTTCCAAGGAATAAAATCATCCTGATTTAACTGATCTGCTTTAGATCTAATTTTCCCACTGGCTACACCAATTATATAATCGAATAATTCCTCTCCCATTTCGGGAATCGTCTTTTCCCCTTTTATAACATCTCCCGCATCTACATCAATTATATCTGGCATTCTACCTGCTAAAATTGAATTGGAGGACATCTTTATTACTGGAGCGATTGGATTTCCGGTAGGAGTTCCCAGTCCAGTGGTAAATACAACTATATTTGCCCCAGAACCCACCATACCAGTAGTACTTTCCACATCATTTCCAGGAGTACACAAAAGATTCAGACCTGGTTTGGTGACATATTCTCCATAGTCTAAAACTGCCTGAATTGGCGAGGTTCCACCTTTCTTAGCCGCACCCGCAGATTTCATAGCGTCGGTTATTAAACCATCTTTAATATTTCCTGGAGACGGATTCATATCAAACCCGGAACCTGCAGCTTCTGCGGCATTTTCGTAAGATTTCATAAGACCCATGAATTTCTCAGCAGTTTCATCATCTACACAACGATTTACCAATTCCTGCTCCACTCCGCATAACTCAGGAAATTCGGAAAGTATTGGTGAACCACCTAAAGCAGCTAACATGTCAGAAACATAACCCAAAGCAGGATTGGCTGAAATACCGGAGAAACCATCAGATCCACCGCACTCTAAACCAAGTTTCAGCTTAGATAAAGGCGCTGGTTCCCTTTTGATCTCATTTGCCTTTTTAATCCCTTCAAAAGAATCTTTAATAATGCTATTAAGCATTTCATCGACTGTACCCATTTGTTGCTGCTCGTAAATAAGCACCGGCTTTTTAATATCTGAATTGATCTTATTTAAAGCATTCTTAAAAATATCAATTTGCAAGTTTTGACATCCCAGACTGAGAACAGTTGCTCCTGCAACATTCGGATTATTCACATAACCCGCTAGTAATTTTGATAACATTACCGAATCCTGACGTATTCCTCCGCATCCACCCTGATGTGTAATGAATTTCACTTCAATATTATCAAAGACTGCGGTTTCTTCTTCTTCAATATCTATAACAGTATCCTCATTTCCAGAAATCAGATTTCTAAGTAATTGTCTTTGTTTTGGTGATTTATGGAATGAAAATTCCTTTTCAAATATATCCTTTAACAATTCTACATTCCTGTTCTCACAGAATACTAGTGGAAAAAATAACCAAACATTAGCTGTACCCACCTGTCCATCTGGCCTATGATAGCCAAGAAAAGATTGATTCTTATATTTGGAAACATTCGGAGCTTTCCAGGGAGTGGTTTCAGATTTGTTAAATGTAGAATTAGCTTCATGTTTAACATTTTCTGTAGTAAGCTTGCCACCTCTTTTAATTATCTCTGTTGCTTTTCCAACAAGCACCCCATACATGTAAATCTTATCGCCGGGAGCAAGATCTACCATGCTAATTTTATGTTTGGCCTGAGTATCTGAAAGAACTAAAACTTCCTCTCCTTCAAAATCAATCTTATCACCCTGCCATAGATCAACTAAAGCAATAGCAACATTGTCTTCGTTTTGGACTTTTATCAATTTACTTTTCATAATCAACATCTTAAATTATTCGTATTTCGAAAATACAGAATAGCCTTCCTCAATTCCTTTGGTATCTATTAATTCTAAGGCTTTAACTATTTTATCCTTTAATTCAGGAACCTTATTAAGATTCCTATCCCAAAAATCTTCCTTTGCAAGTACTTGCTCTGTAAGCTCGTTATAACTATTAAGTTCCCAGAACTTTTTCATTACCGAAACTACCTCATCACTATCATTTACAGGAAGACTATTTCCTTGCCATTTTCCATCATAAAAACGAATCAAACAAGCAAATGCAAAGGTAAGCCTTGAAGGTAATCGATTGTATCTTTCCTGAAAACCTAGTAGGCTCGGCAATACTCTGACCTTAAATTTTGAAATACTGTTCAAAGCTATACTGGCCAACTGATGCTTTATAAAGGGGTTTCTAAATCTATCAAAAACTTCATCTGCAAAAGTTTCTAATTCTCCAGATGGTAATGACAGCGTAGGATTAATTTCTTCAAAAACGGCCTTTCGAATAAAATCTCCAGTGAATGAATTATCTACAGTTTCTTTAACTGTTTCATTCCCAAAGAGAATAGAAAAAGGAACCATGGCAGTATGAGCACCATTTAAAATTCTAACCTTCCGGGTTCTATACGGTTGCATATCTTTAACTATAAGAATATTCTCATCGATCTTATCAAAAGGGATTTGAGCTTTTAATTTCTCTCCTCCTTCAATTACCCAAAGTAAGAACACTTCTGCAGAAACAATTAATTTATCTTCCAGTTCTAGCTGACTTTGATAAGATTCGATATCATCTTTTGGATACCCTGGAACAATTCTATCTACAAGCGTATTATGAAAACTACTGCTCTCATTTAACCATGTCTTAAATTCAGGTTCTAAACTCCATAATTCAGCATACTTAAGGATAATTTCTTTAAGCGTATCAGCATTATTATTAATCAGTTCACATGGAATTATAGTCAATCCTTTATCTGAAGCAGCATTAAAATATTTAAATCTCTCGTATAACAAAGCAGTCACTTTCGCGGGAAAACTTTTATGCGGAAAACCTTTTAAAGTATCAGATTTGTCGAAGGCTATTCCTGCTTCAGTAGTATTGGATATTAAGAATTGAAGTTCTTCTTCTTTAGCAAGATCTAAATATTCTTGATAATGTTTATAGGGATCGATCCCTTTTTGAATACAAGAAATAGTAACATTTTCCTGAATCTCTTTGCCCTTCTTAATTCCCTTCATAAATAAATTATAAAGACCATCCTGATGATTAAGCATATTAACAAGGCCGTCTGGTAGCGGTTGAATTACCGCCACGCCGGCATTAAATCCCGCTTCCTTATTAAGTTTATCAATTATATAGTCTACAAAGGCTCTCAGGAAATTTCCTTCCCCGTATTGTACAACCTTTATAGGAAGACGTTCGGTTATCCCTAAGTTTTCTCTGTTTAGTATTTTAGTTTCAATGTTTTCCATAATAAAAATTGTATTTATTCAAATAAACTTGGTAACCATAGACTGATAGCCGGAATAAAAGTCACTAACAGTAATACTATAAACATTACTAGATATAAAGGTAGTAATGGCTTCATTACTTTTTGAATGGTTGTTTTGGCAACTCCTACTCCAATAAATAATACTGCTCCTACGGGTGGCGTACACAAACCAACACATAAATTCATAACCATTACAATTCCGAAGTGAACAGGATCTATTCCCAGATTTACAACTACTGGCAAAAATATTGGTGTAAAAATTAATACTGCAGGTGTCATATCCATAAATGTGCCTACAAAAAGCAACAACAAATTGATGATTAATAATATCACATATTTATTATCACTTAAAGCAAGAAGCACCTCACTAACAGATTGCGGTATATTTTCGTAAGACATTACCCAAGACATACTCATGGATGTCGCTATAAGAAGCATAACTATAGCTGTGGTGCCTACTGAGCTTAAGAAAACCTTATGCAGAAGCTTCTTATTAAGCTCTCCATAGATAAAAGAAAGTATTAGGCAATATAAAACCGCTATCCCTGAAGCTTCTGTGGCTGTAAATATTCCAGAAACTATTCCTCCTATTACCACAACCAATAATAGTAAACTTGGAAGCGCTTTTAAAAATGTGGAAAGTACAATTCCAATGCTACTTGGCTTACCAGAAGGATATTTTTTCTTTTTAATCCATACTGCGGCTACAAGCATTAGTGCAAGTCCCATTAAAATTCCTGGCAGATATCCAGCTAGAAAAAGTGAAGCAATTGAGACCCCCCCACTAGCTAAAGAATAAACTATGAGAACATTCGAAGGAGGAATTACCAAACCAGTAGTAGATGAAGTTACGTTAATTGCAGCACCAAATTCTCTTGAATAATTTTCTTTTTCCATTGGTGGACCTAGAATCCCTCCAATAGCCGAAGCTGCGGCAACCGCCGATCCGGAAATAGCTCCAAATAACATAGCTGCGATCACATTTACATATACTAAACCGCCAGGGAGTGAACCAATGAGAGCTTTTGCAAAATTAATAAGTCGGTTTGCTATACCACCCTGATTCATTATTTGTCCGGCAAGAATGAAAAATGGTATTGCAAGAAGAGAAAAACTATCTAATCCTGTAGCCATTCTTTGTGCTACTGTGGTAAATGCAGCCAATGAATCTATAGTTGCCAGCATTGTAAACAAACAGGATAATCCAATAGACCATGCTACGGGAACTCCTATAGCTAAAAGGACTAAAAATGAAATCACCAATATCAAAATTTCTGAAATCATGATAAATATTTTTCAGGGTTTAAAATTTCATTGCTTTTATAAGCGATGATCAATATTCCGCTTAAAGGAATTACGGCGTAAACGATATATAAAGGAATTTCCAACGCTGCTGAGCTTTGTCCTAAGTCGTAGTTTACATAAACCAAATTTCCTCCACCTATAATTAAAACTGTAACGCAAAAGAAAATTATAAGAAGATCGATGCCAATTCTCAATCGTTTTCGATTTTGCTTATCAAGTCTTTCTTCAAGTAAGTTAATAGCTAAATGGTCTTGTTGTCCAGCTGCATAAGCAGCACCTAATATTCCTATCCAAATCAATAAATAGCGGGCAAGTTCTTCTGTTACAGAACTTGGAGAATGAAGCACGTATCTTGAGAAGACCTGCCACAAAACAGCGAGAACAATTGTACCCATGAGAAATACTAAAAAACTCCCCAAAATTTTATCTAAGCTTTTTTTCATAACTACTTTATATTCTGAATCTCTTGAATTATCGAACGCATATTTGAGTCTAAAGAAAATTCGTCATACATAGGTTTAACAAGTTTTCTAAATTCCTCCTTTTTAGCCTCTATTACAGTTACTCCCGCTTTTTTAATTTCCTCAAGCGCATGCAATTCTGCTTTACGCCATACTTCCTTTTCATATTCTGAAGATTCCATTGCGGACTCTTTTAACCATTTCTGTTCTTGCGGACTAAGCTGGTTCCATATTGGTGTTCCTATTACTAATTCATCTGGAAGGGCTGTATGTTCATCCAAAATCAAATATTTACACACTTCATAATGACGGGAAAGGTGAAAGCTGGGAAGGTTATTTTCCGCACCGTCTACAATCCCTTGTTGTAAAGCAGTATATAGTTCTCCCCATGCAATAGGAGTTGGTGAGCCTCCTAAGTTTTTAACCATATTGATAGCGGTTTGGCTTTCCATTACTCGCAATTTCAAACCTTTGAGATCATGAGGACCTTCTATTGGAGTTTTGCTATAAAAGCTTCTGCTACCAGCGTCATAAAAAGTTAAACCTTTAAGTCTTTTATCTATAGTCGAATTCAGGAAATCTTCTCCAATCTTTCCTTCAAGAACTTGAAAGCGATGCTCTCTATCTCTAAATAAAAAGGGTAAACCAAATACTTTTAACTCTGGTGCAAAATTCTCCATTACTCCGGTAGAAACTTTGGTCATTCCTAAACTACCAATTTGAAGGAGCTCTAAACATTCTCTTTCAGAACCTAATTGTTGATTAGGGTAGATATCAATTCTCATTCTACCATTCGACTTTTCATCGAGTCTTTTGGCCATAAATAGCATGGACTTATGAACGGGATGGGTAATATCTAAACTATGCCCAAGTTTTATCACTCTAATTTCTTCATTTACTTTGCAACCTAAAAAAAGAAGAAAAAAAGCACCTAGGAGTAGAAGGCTATATAATCTTTTATAGTTTTTCATTTGAGATCCTGTACTATATTAATGGCCTCAGATACTGTATTAGTGATGGCCTGATCATCAAAAGTTCCATCTTCTTTTTTGAGGAAGAGTTTAGAGCCTATCCCAACACAATGGACTCCGGCATCATACCATTCTTTTAAATTATCCTTTGTTGGACTTACTCCTCCTGTAGGCATAATGCTAGACCACGGCAGCGGACCTTTTACAGCCTTTACAAAAGAAGGTCCTCCAACCTGACTTCCAGGAAATATTTTGACCACTTCTGCCCCAAGTTCTTCTGCATAGGAAATTTCAGTTACAGAACCACATCCGGGCATCCATGCTACTTTTCGACGATTACAGGTCTTAGCCATTTCAGCATTTACAATAGGAGAAACAATGAAATTAGCACCTAACTGTAGATATAATGAAGTTGTTCCAGGGTCTAAAATAGAGCCCGCCCCAAGTATCATATTTTCAAATTTATCATTTACATACTTGCTTAGTTCTCCAAAAACTTCATGTGCAAATTCTCCCCTATTGGTAAATTCGAAAACTCTTGCACCACCTTCATAGCACGCTTTTATAACCTGCTTGCAAACTTCTAGGTCCCTGTGATAGAAAACAGGAACAATTCCTGTCGCCTTCATAGTTTCTGAAACCTGTATTCGTGTATATTTTGCCATATTATCTTTTTATTCTCCCTCCAGTATTACCATTCATGAATTCTAAAACATCTTCAACACTAACCAAATTCACATCGCCTAAAATAGTGTGTTTTAACCCGCAGGCCGCATTAGCAAACCTAAGTGCTTTTTTATCATCAAAATGGATCAAACCATAAATAAGCCCGGCAGCATAAGCATCTCCCGTCCCTATTCGATCTACAACCGAGGAAATTTCAATTTCTTCTGTAGTTATATATTCAGCCCCAGTCCAAGCTCTTCCGTAGATCTTTTGCCACGAAGCACTTACACCTGTTCTAAGTTTATCAAAAACTTTTTCTATTGAAGGACATTCCTCTATCAATTTTTTGCTAGCTTCAATAAAACTATCCTCTTCAACAGAGAAATCTGTACCTAAAATTTCATTGATCTCATTCACTCCACCTATGAAAATAGTCGAGTGGGATACAAGTTCTTTTAATACTTCATGACCATCTTTCCCATACTGCCATAAGTTGCTTCGATAGGCAGGATCTGCGGTAATTGTAATATTATTCTTTTTTGCAACTTCCAATCCTTTTTTCAAAGTGTTATATGCTTTCTCAGAAATGGCAGGTGTAATTCCTGTCCAGTGAAAATGGGTTACCCCTTCAAAAATTGATTCCCAATCAACATGTTTCGGTTCAATATTGGCGAAAGCACCGTGAAGTCTGTTATAAGTAATTCTACTAGGTCTTGCAGATGCTCCAACTTCCATAAAGTATAATCCCAGTGGATGTTCTACTTTAGAAATGCATGATACATCTATGCCTATTGAGCGCATAAAACTAATAGCTGCATCTCCCACAAAATCGTTTGAAACGGTAGAAACATGTTTGGAATAAAGGCCAAAATTAGAAAGAGATGCAGCAACATTCATTTCGGTACCGCCAAAATAGAAATCTAATGTATTAGCCTGAACCATTTTACGATTTTCTGATGGTGACAGGCGCATTAAGACCTCACCAAAAGTGACTATCGTTTTTGGATATGAATGATTATTTCCCATTAAAAGTTAAAATATTCTTTAGCATTATTATAACTAATATCGGAAATGATCTTGCCAACCAATTCCATATCATCAGGTAATTCCCCCACTTCCATTTCTTCACCAAATAAGTTACATAATACTCTTCTAAAATATTCATGCCTTGGGAAAGACAGGAAACTTCTAGAATCGGTAAGCATTCCAATAAAACAACTTACCATTCCCATATTTGATAAGGCATTTAATTGTTTGATTATTCCATCTTTTTGATCTAAAAACCACCATCCTGAACCAAACTGTACTTTACCTTTTACGCTACCATCGTTAAAGTTACCCACCATCGTAGCAAATATTTCATTATCTGCAGGGTTTAGGTTATAAAGTATCGTTTTAGTGAGTTTATCTTTGCTGTCGAGAGTATCCAGAAATGCCGATAGATTTTCTGCCTGACCATAATCTCCAATAGAATCCCATCCTGTATCCGGACCTAATTCCTTTAGCATTCTTTTATTATTATTTCTTAAAGCACCTAGGTGAAACTGTTGAACCCACCCAAATTCATGATAATTCTCACATAAGAATAATAATGAAGCTGCCTTGAACTTTTCAACTTCCAAGCCCGATAGTTCAGTTCCTTTTTGTTTCTTCTGGAAGATCGCTGCAATTTCACCTTCTTCAAAATCTTCAAAGGAGATAAAATTAAGTCCATGATCACATAGTTTACAGCCATTCTTATCAAAATATTCTATTCTATTACGAAGTGCTTTTTTAAATTCTTCATAAGAATTTATAGCTATTCCCGCTGCTTCGCCTAAAAGCTTTACATAATCGTTATATCCATCGGCATCTATTAAAATTGCTTTATCTGGACGAAAGGCGGTACTTACTTTAATATCGAAATCACTTTCAGCTAATTGCTTATGATATTCCAAAGTATCGGTAGGATCTTCAGTAGTACAAAGTGTTTGTACATTCATCTTCCTCAATAAGCCCCGACAACTGTTTTCTGGCTGTTGTAACTTCCTGTTTACCTCTTCGTAAATTCTTTCTGCCGATTCTTCATTTAGCAATTCATCAATTCCAAAGTAACGCTTCAATTCTAAATGCGTCCAATGATATAGCGGATTCCTTAACGTAAAAGGCACCGTTTTAGCCCATGCCATGAATTTCTCTTTATCAGAAGCATCACCGGTAATAAATTTTTCATCCACACCTAACGTTCTCATGGCACGCCATTTATAATGATCTCCCGCTAACCATACCTGAGAAATATTTTCAAAACTATGATCTTCCGCAATTGCCTTTGGAGATAAATGATTGTGATAATCTATAATTGGTTGATCTTTAGCGTATTTTATATATAGATCTTTTGCATACTCATTATACAAAAGAAAATCTTCGTGGATAAATTTTTTATTTTTCATTCTCTAATTTTCATTTTTTAATCCTTCTACTTCAGAATGGTATCTTATCTACCCATCCATCCTCCATCTACAGTAAGCACGGCACCGGTCATATAATTACTTGCCGGAGACGCAAGAAATATAATTGGGCCCTTAAAATCTTCTGGTTCCCCCCATCTTCCTGCAGGGATACGAGCTAGAATAGATTTGCTTCTATCTTCATCCTCTCGCAGAGCTACCGTATTATCTGTTGCAATATATCCGGGAGCAATGGCATTCACCTGAACTCCTTTTCCAGCCCACTCATTTGACAGAGCCATCGTTAGCTGCCCAATTGCGCCTTTTGATGCAGCATAACCCGGAACATTAATCCCCCCCTGAAAAGTTAAAAGTGACGCTGTGAAAATTACTTTACCATTGCCTCTTTTAATCATATCTTTTCCTAATTCACGAGTTAAGATAAATTGAGCATTTTGATTTACTTCGATCACCTTATCCCAATATTCATCAGAATGTTCTGCTGCGGGAGCTCTTAAAATAGTCCCGGCATTATTTACCAGAATATCAATGGTAGGATTTTCAGCTTTCACCTTTTTAATGAATGAGTGTAAAGACTCTCTATTAGAAAAATCGCACTGATATCCTCTGAACTTTCCACCTATCTTCTGAATGGCTTTCTCAATATCAGAACCCTCAGTTTCTAAAGTTGCAGAAACACCAATTATATCTGCTCCAGCTTCCGCCAGCGCTTCTGCCATCGCAAAGCCAATTCCGCGTTTACAACCGGTAATTAAAGCTGTTTTTCCTTTTAAATTAAACATGTCCATAAACCTATTATTTCAATTCGTCTACAGACACTTTATCCATATCTCCATAATCAAGATTTTCTCCTGCCATTCCCCATATAAAAGTATAATTGGAGGTTCCTGCTCCTGCATGGATAGACCATTCTGGGGAAAGCACTGCCTGATGATTCTTTAAAAAAATGTGCCGTGTCTCGTCTGGTTGTCCCATGAAGTGACTAATCGTTTGACCTTCCTCCAGATTGAAATAGAAATAAGCTTCCATTCTTCTTTCATGTGTGTGTGGAGGCATCGTATTCCAAACACTTCCCTCTACAAGCTCTGTCATTCCCATTTGCAACTGACAGGTTTTCACTATACTATTCACAATTAATTTATTGAGAATTCGCTTATTTGAATTTTTGGAATCTCCCAGATTCACAACTTCGGCATCTTCCTTTCCTACTTTTTTAGTTGGGTAGGCATGATGTGCTGGAGCGGAGTTCAGATAAAAATAAGGCTGTTCATTTCCAGATTTGTCGAAAATCACTTCCTTATTCCCCTGGCCTACATATAGTGCTTCTTTATGGCCAAGTTCATAAACCTTCCCATCAACAGTTACTTTTCCTGCGCCTCCTACATTAATAACTCCAAGTTCACGGCGATCCAGAAAGTTTTCAGATTTTAGATCATCTATAGTTTCAAGTTTTAAAGCTTTATTTACCGGCAATGCTCCACCAACTATAAAACGGTCGTACATTGAATAGGTAAAGTTTACTTCATTTTCTTTAAATAAATTCGGAATGAGAAAATGATCTCTTAATTCCCTCGTAGTATATCTTTTGACATCTTCTGGATGATGCGCATAGCGAAATTCTGAATGTGTCATTTTTTTAGGTTTTTAATGATTATGCAATCGATTACACGAATATAATAAAATTATTTAAATTTTATTGAATTGATATTTTTATGCATAAAATAAAAATGTATTCTTAATTATAAAATAGGAATTATATGTAATTATTTACAATATTAATTTATGTATCCAACGCTGATTTATAAAAAAGGCACGATATATACCGCACCTTTTTTATAAATTAATCTTAAAATTCTAATTTCACATAAATGGCAGAAATAGTGAATTCACCTATCTTACCATGCTATTTATGAACTATATAATTATCTCCAACGAGGATCACCAACGTTATTATCTTTCAAGCTTTGATTGGTTATGGTAAAATCTCCCGACGCTGGATCTACGAACCCAGGATCCAGTGAGAAATAGGTACTGGAGTTATCGTAGATGGTGTTAGATGCATCGTAGAAGCCTGGCGCATTCCAATAATTGTTCTTTACGAAATCAGGATCAGGATCTGTTTTACTCTGGTTTGAATAATAACCATCAGTTTCGGCTATAATAGTATTTTTAACCGTGATCTCATTAGTTTGAAATCTTACATATAAGATCCTTTTACCACTAGTAGAACATGCATACATTGTACAACTATCAATAGTTACATTTAAAGTTAAACCTGTCTGGGTGGATGTTCCAGAATCATCCAACCTTAAGAAGTCCCTACCCACAGCACAGTTGTAGAAAGTACTTGTTTTAAGAGTTACGTTAAGAACATCTGAGTTTCTGAAATCTATGAAATCTCCTCCACCAGTGAATATATTGTACACAATGCTATTTTCAACAGTAAGATCTTGAAGTATTGCACCTGTTTCATTTCCAGCAACAAAAGATGTTGCGTAATCATGCACTTCACATCCACTTATAAGTAGCGAACTGTAATTTCCGGCAGCGGTATATCTTATTACATCTTTTAGTGAGTCTGATCCTTCACCATTACCTTGTAAATTAAGATCGATTAATTCAACATCCTCTGCACCAGTAACGATTTCAAAATTTATATTTAATAATGGTTTGTTATAGTTTCTTAATCCTCGAATAGTAATAGATTTATCAAGTGTTATGGTTCCGGTTTGAGCAGTATAATCTCCACCTTCAAGAACTAAAATATCTCCACTATCTGCATCTGCTATCATTTGGAATAGATCATCTTCCGTGGTTACCAGTTTTCCCGTTCCTATATCAATACCGGTTGTAAACATTTTTACACCTCTTATTTTACTTCCATTGTATAAAGTAGCAGTATATTCGGTTTCTTGAGTAAGACCTGATATGGTTGCAACGCCAGCTGCCTTTTCCTCATCGGTTATGGTGTGAGTAATATCTCCCGGACTCACTTTAATTTCGGTAACCTCACTATTAGCAACCCATCTTAGAGTAGCTTCTAATGCTTTGATATCACTAGGTTCTCCTTCAATAAAAATCTGCTCAGTTAAAGTTTGTGCAGTAGTAGTAGCCCAGGATGAATCATCCAGTCCTCTATCGCTTACAGCTTTCACTCTAATAGAATAGAGTGTTTCACTTTCTACAGGAATTAAAACGGGTAGCTCTGTAGAAGCTACTTCAAGTGTTTTAACTATATTACTGAATTCAGGATCATCACTAAATTCAACTACATATGAACTTACATTATCATTTGCCGTCCAGCTTAATTCTACATTAACCTGATTTCTTACTTGGGCTTTAAGTCCAACAGGAGCAAACTCCCTTTCAATCGAAAGTTCGTCGATAAGTTCTTTATCATAATCACAACCTGTAACGCTAGCTGCAAGTAGAATAACTATCAGTAAACTCTTAAAGATGTTTCTTACTTTCATAATTTATTAAATTAATACTGTTTATGTTCTAGTAACCGTAATCATTTATCAATTTTCCATTACTGGCATCTATGAACACTTGCCATATTGGCCAAAATTGCTTGTTATCGGGATCTACTCCTGGCTTATAAATGGTATTGATGATTTCATCTAAAGGTTGATCCCAGTTGAAGGCAGAGTATTCTGGCCCAGGATTAGAGGTCTCCCCTCTATTTAACCCATATATATCTAAAGTGTATCCATCTTCCTTATATTTATAATAAAGGGTTGCAGGCACATCGGCATATTCTCCCGTTCTATTTTCTAGATTGGCTAATTTTTCTTTTTCTTTATCAAGGCTGTCACCAAGTAAATTCCATCTAATTAGATCCATCTTGCGATCCATCTCTCCGGTATATTCATATTTATATTCATCAACTATTGCTTTAAACATAGCGTCTTTTGAGGAACGAGCGTTTACATAAGCATCCACTTTTTCAGCTTGTTGATCTGCCGGAAAGGCTCTTCTACGAACTTCTTTAAGGTATGGAGCAGCCGCAGCCGGCCCTTCAAGTTCATTAGCAGCTTCTGCAGCAGTTAATAAAATTTCCGCATAACGCATGTATATTAGATTTACCCCATCATCGTTTGTTGATGTTACGAACCGGTTCATCCACTCATATCTATATTTCCCGAAATACCATGTATCTAGACCAACCAACTCCTGTTGAGCGACTCCTTCTACAGCTGTTCCCCACTGATAAGGGACACAGGTAACTTCTCTTCTAGTATCTTCTTCATCATAATCATAAAAAACAGTAGGTGTTGGTCCTGCAGTTCCCCCTCTCGCTTGAGCTGTAAATTGATCTGAACTACGGTGACGAACAGCAAATGAAAATAATACACGACCACGACCATCGGAGAAAGGAATTTCCCATAAAGATTCCCCACCTGCATTTATATTTTCTTGATTATATTTTTTCCAAAATCCTTCAAAAGTAGGTTCTAATGAAGCTTTACCACTACTTATAACGTCCCTACACTCATCTAATGCCAATTGATACATCCTTTCAACGGAAAGTTCGGGATCATTGCTTCTTCTTACACCGTCAGGATACTGCTGATAACCACTAGCAACCATCGCCAGTCTAGCTCTAAACCCTTTCACAAAAGCTTTATTTATTCTTTCTACTGTTGTAGTTGATGCAGACTCATTGGGCCAGGCTACCAAAGTTGCCGCTTCTCCTAAATCTTTAATTAATCTCTTGTAAATAGTATCACGACTAGTTTTTCCTAGATAGATTGTCTCTGTTGTGATAGGCTCAAATCTTGCGGGAACATCACCCCAAGCTTTCATTAGATCAGCATAATATATAGCTCTATAAGTAAGTGCGGCACCTAAAAGTTGTCCAAATTCTGTATCTGGCTCCGGTTTACCATACGTTCTCAAACCTCGTATTACTATATTAGCTCGCTCAATACCTTGATACATCATTGCCCAAGCATTATTTTCAGAATTCATTCTGGAATTATTAGGCTTTGCATCGTAATATACAAGATCAGCATCTGCTCCTCCTGAAGGGTCGGAACTATAATTATATTCAACATCGGTATTGAATCCATAATAGGGAATAAAACGACCTCTATAAGAATTGGTTTGACCAACAGGCTCTAAAATTCCATCTACCGCTCCTTTCGCTAAATCAACCGTTGAAAAAATAATTGATTCATCTAATGTAGACTTTGCCGGTGCTTCCAAAAAGTCTTTATCAAAATCCTCATCGCAAGACACCAAAAGGGCAATTATCATAAATGACGAACAGATTTTTATTAAGTTTTTCATTTTCATTTAATTTTTAAAAATTAAGATTTAATCCAAATACGACTTGTCTACTTCTAGGGAATGGAGAATAATCAACACCTGGAGTAAGAGGAGTCTTTCTTCTTGTAGACACTTCAGGATCTAATCCTGAATAATTAGTTAGCACAAATAAATTTGTTCCAGTTACATATAACCTCAGCTTTGTAATATTGGCTTTAGACATAAGAGTTTCGGGAAGTGTATATCCTAAAGTCATTGTGTTTAACCTAAGAAAAGAACCATCTTCTACAGCCCAATCACTAAAAACATAGTTATCCATATAAGGAGACCACATTGAAGTGTTCGCATTTGCAGCAGCTAATTGTTGAGGGTCTGTTATTAACATACCGGTATCTGGATTAAGATTGGTCCATCTACTTCCATCCTGCATAATTGTGCTTAAGTTCCTGTACTGCCCATTGTTATTAGCTGTGGTAAATTCAATTTTGTTTGCGTTATAAACATCATTTCCAACACTACCATTAAAAGCGGCAGAAAAATCGAAGCCATACGCATAAGCATTAATTACAAAACCGCCGGTAAAATCGGGATTGGCATCCCCGATTATTGTGTTATCATTTATGTCAACCACACCGTCGTTATTAATATCTTTAAGTTTTAAAGATCCCGGTCTCACATTTCCTATAACATCACTATTATCTACCACTCCCGATTTTAAGGTATACGTACTTGTCGCTGCATCATAATCGAAATCCGAAACCTCGTAACGTCCGTCATTCTTATAGCCATACATTACTCCAATTGGCTCACCAACTCTAACCACATAGTCGTTACCTATTTGAGTGGAGGCCCAATTTGTATTTTGTCCAAAATCTTCTAAATCACCTAGAGAATTGATCTTATTTTGGTTCGAAGAAGCATTTATAGAAAAACTCAAACCATAGTCTGGTTTAGTAACAGCGTTTATATTTAAAGATCCTTCGATACCTGTATTTTGAATTTCCCCGAGGTTTCTATATTGGCTGGCATAACCAGTTCCCGGAACAGGGAAATTAACTAGCAAATCTGTAGTTAAATTCTTGTAAACCTCAACTGTACCACTAAGCACTCTGTTAAATACCGAAAAATCTACCCCGGCATTCTGAGTGATAGTTGTTTCCCACTTTAAATCGGGGTTGGCTAATGTTCTTGATGCAGACCAGTATGTAGGAATATTATTTAAATAGGTAGTGGTATTAGACTCAAAGCTTTGAACAGTTTGCCCTGATGGAATGTTATTATTTCCTGCCTTACCGTAACTTAATCGTAATTTAAGGGCATTAAGCCAAGTACTATCCTTGAATAAATCTTCTTCATTAATTTTCCACGCTACTGCAGCAGAAGGAAAATACCCCCACCGATTATCACCCATAAATTTACTAGAACCATCTGCACGAAATGTAGCTGTTAGCAAATACTTACTTTTAAAATCATAATTAATACGGCCAAAAAAGGACAATAATTTATCATCTGGACTGTAAAAATTATCTACAGACTGCGGTGTTCCTTGAGTTGTCAACTTTACTGTTCTCTCAAAATCAAAATCTTTAGGAAAACCTTGTAATTCACTCGTTACTTCGTTATTATTATTAATGATCATCTCTTCTCCTAGAAGTATTTTTAGACTGTGATCTTCGCCCAGAAATTTTGTGAAGTCATAATTAAAAGTATTTGCATTTCTGAATGTTTCACGTTTTCGATCACTAAAAACTAATGAAGGTAAACCTTGATTGTCGGCAGATGGTCTATTGTTGGAATAATAAGTAGAACGGCCGTAATAACGGTAATCTTGATCTATACGATTATCGAGACCAAAATCTGATTGGAATGTTAGATTATCTAAAATGTCCCAAGAAAAGCTTCCTAACATATTGAAATTTTTTCTCAATTGCTGACGTTGGTTATCATCAACGGCTACGAATGGATTAACCAAATAGCTCGCAATAGCATCATCTGTACTTGTTGTGGTAAGACCAGAGATTGGTATAGGAGAATAACCAACACTATGTTTTAACCTTGAATCAGCTGAAGAAATCTCGTTTTGTTCATTGGTTCCTCCTCCATTAATTTCTGTATCAGAATATCTAACAGTAAACGATAAATTCACTTTATTTCCAGCCTTACTTTTTACTGCTAAGGCTAAATTATCTCTCTTGAAATCTGATCCAGCCATAATAGTATTCAGGTCGTAATGAGCATAATTAAAGCTGAAACTTGTCGTTTCAGACCCTCCTCTAATAGCTAAATCATGATTTTGAACTTTACCAACGTTACCGTAAATCTGCTTTTGCCAGTTATTACCTTCTTGACCTATATATTGATCATAATCTTGCCATAATCCAAACTTATTTTCATAAGAATCCAGATTCTCAGGATCATCTAATAATGCATACTCATACTGCCATTTAACAAAATCTTCTGGAGAAAGCACATCAATGGTATTAGCAATTTTCTGAAGTCCGTAGAATGAGTTAAAATTAACACTTAACTTACCACTCTTTGCATCCTTAGTAGTTATAATAATAACTCCATTAGCCCCTCTAGACCCATAAATGGCAGTAGATGAAGCATCTTTTAAAACCGAAATACTTTCGATATTGGTAGGACTTATATCCCCCATACTTCCAACGGGAAAACCATCAACAATAATTAATGGTGAACTATCTTGAGTAAGAGATCCTCCCCCTCGTATTCTAATATTAATTTCAGCATCTGGAGAACCCTCGGAAGATAACACTTGAACCCCCGGCAACCTCCCAGTTAAAGTTTCAGCCACACTCGATTTAGCTTGCTCGGTTAAATCATTTCCAGAAATAGAAACAACCGAACCCGTTAGATCTGATTTTTTAACAGAACCATATCCTACTACAACTACCTCATCAAGGGAATTAGAATCTACTAGTAGTTCAGCATTAACTGTGCCTCTACCATCCACATTTACTTCAAGAGTTTTAAACCCTACATAGCTAAATATCAGAACAGCATTAGGACTGGAAACTTCAATAGAATAATCACCATCAAAATTTGACATTGCTCCATTTGAGGTTCCTTTTTCAAGTACATTCACACCTAAAAGAGGTATATTATCTTCGGCACTGGTAATTGTCCCAGAAACTGTATAAGTTTCTTGAGCTAATACATTACCTGTAGTCAAGAAATTAAAGAGTAAACACAGTACCCAAAGGAACAATGATTTTTTTCTTAGTAATGTTTTATCATTCATGGTTCAATTTAAGTTAGTTAATAATTATTGTTCTGTTTAAAATCTGGAATCCAAAGATTCCTAATCAAAATGACATTCTTATAAGAATTTCATAATGTAATCGATTACGTAAATATATTTATTAATTATAAACTACAAAATTTTTAAAGGAAATTTTTATTGTTTTAGTATTTAAGAGAGGTATAAAACACCAAATTCGCTAATTTATTCTTCATATTTTCACAATTTGAAAATCAATAGTCCACTTAGAACACTTCATTTTTATAATAAATGCTGAAATTGTAATCGATAACATTCATAGAATACATAGAAATAAAAGACTTAAAAATAAGACTAGTAACAATTTAATCATGTAGCAGCTTACAAAGAAGAAAATGTAGAAATGTAGTACAGACCTCTCGTGTCAAATTAAACTTGCTCTAAGTTGAAGCTGTAAATTATCTGAGGATGTTATAAATATAATTATGCAATTATTACAATCTCCTCACCCCTATTAAAAGATCAACATTATATCTAACATTTGCTATGATAAAAAGGCCAATATTACTTAAGCTATTTTGATTTTAATTTTCCATCGATGGAGTATTAAAATATTAATCTATTTAGCAGAATTACCAAATATGTTTAAAAAAGTTTTACTGGGCATTATCATTAAATGAACTGAAGTTAAACTAAACCTAAAGTCTAAGCTTAGAATATATTCCATGGGGTCTTGGTATATTTTTTGGTCCATCGGCAGACATGGAACAACCGTATGACAATAAGACAAAAAAAGAAGGCTACGTTAGTATAAGTGGAGCACGTCAAAATAATCTCAAAAATGTTTCTCTGGAAATTCCCCGTGATGCGTTGGTAGTATTTACCGGGGTTTCTGGGTCAGGAAAATCCTCCCTTGCTTTTGGCACTTTGTATGCCGAAGCTCAGCGAAGGTATCTGGAATCTGTGTCGCCCTATGCAAGGCGACTTTTTCATCAAATGCCCATCCCAGAAGTTAATGAAATTGAAGGTTTACCTCCAGCAGTTGCATTACAGCAGCAACGAGGTTCAGGAACTACCCGATCCTCTGTAGGCTCTGTTACCACATTGTCAAACCTACTGCGCATGTTATATTCTCGGGCAGGAGATTATCCTGAAGGTCAATCTATATTATATGCAGATTCATTTTCAACGAATACCCCAGAAGGAGCCTGCCCAGAATGTCACGGACTAGGAAGAGTATACCAGGTAACAGAAAAAAGCATGGTTCCAGATGACACACTTACAATTAGGGAGAGAGCCATTGATGCTTGGCCAAAAGCATGGCAAGGAAAAAATCTGCGTGATATTTTAGTTACCCTGGGTTATGATATTGATATACCTTGGAAAGATCTTCCCCAAAAAGATAGGGACTGGATCTTATTTACAGATGAACAACCACAAGTACCGGTATACCGAGATTTAAATCGGGAAGAGGTCGCCCGTGCAATAAAAAACAAAATTGAACCTAGCTATAAAGGCACATTCACAGGTGCTAAAAAATACATTTTACACACTTTTGCAAATTCACCAAGCGCTTTAATGAAAAAGCGGGTATCTAATTATATGATTAGTAGCGAATGCCCAACATGCCACGGGAAACGTTTACGCCCGGAATCGCTTGCTGTTACATTTGCCGGATATGATATTGCTGATATTTCACGATTACCTTTAAAAAAGTTACTTTCTATTTTCACTCCTTATAGCGATGGCTCGGCACCGGGTTTAATTAAATTAGGCAAAAACCATAAGGAGAAAGCTATGGTTGCACAGAGGATAGCCGAAGATCTTGTAGCCAGAGTTAGTGTGCTCTTAGAATTAGGACTAGGCTACTTATCACTAGAGCGCAGCACACCTACCCTCTCACCTGGTGAGCATCAGCGTTTAAGACTTGCCACACAAGTTCGAAGTAATTTATTTGGAGTCGTATATGTTTTAGATGAACCTTCTGCCGGATTGCATCCTGCAGACACAGAAGCTTTATTGAAAACTTTAGATAGACTGAAAGCTAGCGGGAATTCGCTTTTCGTCGTTGAACATGAGTTAGAGGTGATTCGCCATGCAGATTGGTTAGTAGATGTAGGCCCTAATGCCGGTGAAGGTGGTGGAGATATTTTATATAGTGGCCCACCAAAAGGTTTAAAGAAAATTTCAAGATCTAAAACGAGAGAACATCTTTTTAATGATCTACCTTTTGAGAAGCCCATAGCCAGGGAGCCTTCTGGATGGCTTAAATTAAGCGGAGTTACCAGAAATAATTTAACCAACCTTGACGTCTCTTTTCCTTTAGGTACATTAACAAGTGTTACTGGAATATCCGGTTCCGGAAAAAGCAGTTTGGTGAGCCAAGTTTTGGTGGAACTAATGTCAACCAAATTAGGAAATGGAATATCTTCTGATGAAGAGGTAGTAGAAGATTACTTGCAAGAGGATGCCGTGGCAACATTGGGTGGTGAAATTACCGAAGGTTCAGAAAACATAAAACGCATGGTGGTGGTTAATCAAAAACCCATAGGAAGGACACCTCGCTCCAACCTTGCGACATACACGGGCTTATTTGATGTAGTGAGAAAGTTATTTGCTTCAACAAAATTAGCTAAATCCCGGAATTACAACGCTGGAAGATTTTCATTTAATGTGGGAAAAGGGCGTTGCCCTAACTGCGAGGGTGAAGGCTTTGTAATGGTAGAACTATTGTTTTTACCAAGTGTCTACGCTCCATGCCCCGTTTGTAACGGCACTCGTTATAACGACAAAACGTTGGAAGTGAAATATCATGAAAAAAATATAGCACAAGTTCTGAGCATGACGGTAAATGAAGCTGCAGATTTTTTTGAGAAAGAAGACCCAGTAAGGCGTTCGCTCAAAGTATTACAAGAAGTAGGTTTGGGATATTTACGTTTGGGGCAATCAGCAACAGAACTTTCTGGAGGGGAAGCACAGCGAATAAAGCTGGCTAAAGAGCTTCAGCGAGTTAATAGAGGTAATACACTTTATATTTTAGATGAGCCTACCACAGGCTTACATCCAACCGATGTAGAGAAACTGCAAAGTCAGCTGGGGAAATTAGTTGATGCGGGAAATACCGTAATTGTAGTAGAACACGATATGCAAATTATTGCCGGAAGTGATTGGGTAATCGATATAGGCCCTGGAGCTGGAGAAGAAGGTGGAAAAATAGTGGCAGAAGGTACACCGAGTGCAGTAGCAAAAAACAAACTCAGTAAAACAGCCATATATTTAGGGAGAACTTTAAATGGTCGTACATAATTTGTAAGAACATTTTACGATTAGGATTTATTCACTACTGAACAAATTTATCTAAACAGATGCTTTTTTTATAAAAATTCCAGAATAAAATCACACACAAATGGCTTAAGCACAAACAATTGATAGCGCTATTGTGCATAAATAAATTCTAAAAAACATGTATTGAATATGACTGTTTTTTATGATATGGTAGAAAATATCAAAAGCCCATACAATCTTTACAGATAAATGTTTTGAAGTTTTCGTCTATAACATTTATGGAGGATGGGATTCAGAATTTGAAGAATCCAGTGATGGTATAGATCGAAATGACTTTGGAATACTCCATCATCTGGTATAGTGCCTCAAATGACATGGAGCATTTTAGAAGATTTTGGTATGAAAATTTCAAAAAGAGATTGGACTTTAGACCCAATTATATTTACCGAGTATAAGTTCAATTATAAGATGTTTAGATAATAATAAAGGGCTTGCCACAACACCTGATTTTCTAGCCACAACGACAATAGACACAGGTTATTTAATATTTGTCTGGTAGGGTAAAGCCATTACTGAAAACATGTTATACTTTGCAACTAGAACTGACCTAAAATTTAAAAAAGAAATTGATGTGATAAAGAATGTTTTCAAACGTAAAATGAATTAAAAAATGCAATTCACCATCGGCTAAATACAAGCATGGGCTTTCCCGTTAAAAATGTTCTTTTAGAAACCGAGTAACCAACAACTATGTGGACGAAGCCTCCCTACTCCACGCTACTTGCGTTATTTTTGACCGCTAGCTGAAAAGCGAATCAACTTCAAAAAGGGTAAACTTATGACGAGACATGCCTAAGGAAATCAACACCGCAGTTTTCAAACTTTATTGAAGAGAAATAATACCTTTACAAGGAGAACTTTGAGAGTAAAAGAGAATGAACTTAACGATTGAAAATATTTTATTGATTGGCTCTATATTACTACTTATAAGTATTTTTGCCGGTAAGACTTCTTATAAATTTGGTGTTCCCACCTTATTGCTGTTTTTAGCAATTGGAATGTTAGCAGGATCTGATGGTATTGGAGGAATTCGTTTTGATGATCCAAAACTCGCTCAGTTTATTGGTATAGTTTCGCTTAATTTTATTCTATTTTCGGGAGGGCTAGACACCAACTGGACCTCTGTAAAACCCATCCTTTGGGAAGGAATTACCTTATCTACTTTAGGGGTTTTATTAACCGCCGTTTCTCTTGGAACTTTTGTATGGTTTGTTACTGATTTTACCATTTATGAAAGTTTGCTGTTAGGTTCAATAGTCTCTTCAACAGATGCTGCAGCGGTATTTTCAATTCTACGCTCAAAAAGTCTGGCATTAAAAAACAATCTAAGACCAACTTTAGAGTTGGAAAGCGGAAGTAATGATCCAATGGCATATGTATTAACTATTGCATTTTTGACTTTAGTGATCCATCAAGATCAAAGTTTTATCTCCATAATTCCCTTGTTTTTGCAACAAATGATCTTGGGTGGTGCTGTAGGGATTGCCTTCGGAATGCTTAGTAAATATATCATAAACAATATTAAACTAGATTTTGAAGGGCTTTATCCCGTTCTGGTTATCGCTTTAATGTTCATTTCCTTCTCTGTCGCAGATTTTGTTGGGGGTAACGGATTTCTAGCTATTTATATTTGTGCTGTTTACCTAGGTAATCAAGACCTGATACACAAGAAAACCATTTTGAAAATGTTTGATGGTTTGGCTTGGCTAATGCAAATTGTGCTCTTCCTCACTTTAGGTCTGCTTGTTTTTCCAACTCAAATCATTCCATATTTAGGTATTGGTCTTCTCATTTCTTTATTTCTGATAGTGATTGCCCGGCCCATAGGCGTATTTATAAGTCTAATGTTTTTCAAAATGAAATTGAGAAGAAGATTTTATATTTCTTGGGTTGGATTGCGTGGTGCCGTGCCAATTGTATTTGCAACGTATCCCCTGTTAGCTGGAATAGACAAAGCAAATATGATCTTTAACATCGTGTTCTTCATTTCGGTTACATCCATATTAATTCAAGGTACTACACTTTCAATAGTTGCAAAATGGTTGAATGTCGGTTTACCAGAAAAAGCAAAGAAATTAACAGCGACTGATTTGCTATTGGCTGAAAATCCAAAAGCAGAAATGAAAGAACTCTTAATAACTTCAGATTGCTTTGCCGTAAATAAGAAAATTGTGGAACTCGGTTTTCCTAAAAATGCCATAATAGCAATGATTAAAAGAGATGACAGTTATATAATTCCTAACGGACTTACAAAAATTGAATTACAAGACACGCTAATTGTCCTTGCTGACAGATCCGAAATTTTTGAGGAGGTGAACCAAATACTTAAACCGTAGAAAATATACTAGATCCTTGATTACCTATTTAGCGTAAGACACATGTGTGTGTTGCTAAAAAATTTACACTGATTAAGAAAAATTATGTGATGAGTAAAATTCATTTAAGTCTCCTATTTATTCTCATGAGTGTATTGCTATATTCTCAAAACATTATTGATAGAGAGGGCGCTATTGTACGGTCTGATATTTCCGAGAAAAACATATACCTGTTCTTTACAGGTCATGATCAAGTTGAAGGTTTTAAATATGTTTTAAATGTTTTAAATGAGCAAAATGTTAAAGGTTCATTTTTCCTAACCGGTGATTTTATACGGAACCATGCTGATTTGGTTAGAGACATTGTAAAAGATGGACATTTTGTTGGAGCACATTCAAATAAACATCTTTTGTACTGTGACTGGACTAAAAGAGATAGTCTTCTTCATACTGAAGATGAAATAAAAACAGATATTTCACAGAATCTTAATGCTTTAAAAAAGCTAGGAATTCACCCAAAATATTTTATGCCACCATATGAGTGGTACAATCAAAGGGTGGTAGAAATAGCCTCACAATTAAATCAAATAACGGTTAATTTTTCCCCCGGCACTCGTTCCAATGCTGATTATACAACACCTGATATGGCCAACTATATTTCAAGTGATGATATTTTAAAAAGCATATATAGCTATCAATCATTATTCTGCATGAATGGTTTTCACTTGCTAGTTCATCCTGGCACTAGTCCAAAAAGAAAAGATAAATTCTATTTACAACTAGATGAACTAATAACTAAATTAAAGCAGGAAGGCTACCAATTTTCGAAATTATAATTTTTTGAAAGCTTGAGCAAGATTTACGAAACATCGAATATTTTAAATAAATAGGAGAATAATGATTGTACCACAAAAAATATTGGACACAAGGTAGGTAGAATAATTCATAAAAATCCTCCTTCCAAAAATGGATACTACAAGCTATAAAGGTTATTTTCAGTAATTTGAGTGAACTATGGTAACATCTTTATTTCAGTGTAGTTTTAACTAGCTATTGATCTTTGTGATTATACGTGAGTTGTTTATACTTCGTTAATTAACAAAATTTTTAAACCTATACAATAGTCGATAGTTAATTTTACTCTTATAATTTGGGCTATGGAAGATCAATATAAAGATATTAAGGAAGATTCAGAAGATGCGATCAGAGAATTTATTTTAGATGATCATCCATGTGTTATGGCACAAAGTCTTGTTGCGGATGATAATTTGACTATTAGAGATTATAAAAATTTAGCTAATGATAACACTCCTTCTGAAATTCTTCAGGATCTTAAAATTTATATAGAAAGTATTGATGAAGAAGATAAGAAGTTTCAAACGTTTATTGCCACCTTTGAGAATGACGCTTATGAAAATGAGTTAGACTTTGAGAATGCACTATGGAAACTGCTAAGTGAACTAAATGAAATAGATTCTGAGCCCTGGGATGAAAATACAAGCTCAGATCCTTCCTCTTCAAAATTTAGTTTTAGTTTGCTAGGAAATTCCTTTTACATTGTTGGAATGCACCCTAATTCATCAAGAAAGGCACGAAGTACACCTTTTCCTATGATAGTTTTTAATTTGCATAGCCAATTTGAATTACTTAGAAATGCTGGAAGATATACCCGTGTTCGAGATATCATTAGAAGGCGAGACAAAGCTTTTCAAGGCTCAATTAACCCTATGCTCGAAGATTTTGGATCAAGTAGTGAGGCTCGACAATATAGTGGCCGAAAAGTAGAGGATAATTGGAAATGTCCATATAGTTTTAAACAAAATTAAATGTAATATTTAGAAGTTAAAGATATAATATCCATTAAATCAGGGCGAACAGTTACGGTTTTCCTCAGTTAGAATCTGATAATAAATGAGCATTACCTACCTATTAATTGGAACAGTAATTACAGTAATTACTATAGTCGATATGATCTCTACAATTCTATCCCCAAGAGGAGCTGGTCTTGTAGCAGATAGGGTTTCTAGAAGCATTTGGCGAATCTGTTTGATTGTCACTAATAAAAATGGAAGAAGAAAATTTCTTAATATGGTTGGCCCTGTTCTTCTTCTCATCATAGTACTAACTTGGATTTTGTTATTATGGATAGGTAATACTTTTATTGTCTATGCAGATGCTGAAGCCTTATGGTCTTCAAGTAATAACACTTACGGTACTGGGTTTATAGAAAAGATGTATTTCACTGCGTACGTTTTATCTTCTATGGGAAACGGAGACTATACCCCTGCTAATGATTTTTGGTTGTTATATACTGGCTTTATATCATACACAGGAGTTGTTTTCATCAGTTTAGGCATCTCTTTTTTAATACCCGTAGTAGATGCTATTACCTTAAAACGACAAGTTAGCCTACGCATACATCAATTGGGTAAAACCCCTAAGGAAATTATTGAACGCTATGAACAAAATAATTTTAAAGAGCTTCTTCAGGTAATAAGTGAACTTGAGCCTTCTTTATTAAAATTAGCCCAATATCATCTTGCCTATCCTGTTATTCATTATTTTCATTCCGAAAACTTATTTGAATCTTTATCTGTAAAATTTGTCACTCTCGATGAAACGATGTCTATAATGCTGTATAATATCCATCAGGATAGTATAGCCGACTTACAAGCATTAGAGAGAGCTTATGGTGCTACAACGTACTATCTCTCAACACTTGCAAGCGCATTTATAAAACCTGGTGATGATAAACCAAAACGTCCAGAGACCTCCTACCTAAAGAATGCTTCTCAAATTTCATCTCTAAGAGGTACAGGTTATGAAAAAGACCTCGAGAAACGTAGAAAGCTTCTCTTAGCATATATTCAAAATGATGGTTGGGAATGGAAAGATGTAGAAAATAATAAAGATTCTATCGTACTTAACTTTTAAAAACATAATTAAAAGTTAATACTATTGATACCCGAATGTAGAACATAAGAATTAATATTTAAAATATGGATAATATAAAACCATTCGACTGGTACCGAATTTTTATAGGTAGAGAAAATGATACTTTATTTTTATTAGAAATTGGGTTTAGAGTAACTTTTATATACTTATTCGCAGTACTTGTAATGCGATTTATGGGAAAGCGAGGAAATAGAAGCTTGTCCATGTTTGAAAATGTTTTGATCATCGCATTGGGATCGGCAATAGGGGATTCTATGTTTTATCCAAAAGTTCCACTGGTTTACGCCTGTGTAGTAATTTTAGTAATTGTAGGTATTTCGAGATATATCCAATATTTACAATTAAAAGCGAGGAGAATAAATACATTCTTAGATGGTAAACCAATTATTCTTATAAAAGATGGAGAAATTAAAAAAGAAGGATTGAAAGCATCTCGAGTAAGAAATGAAGAACTTTACGGAATGTTAAGAATTGGTGGAATACGTGACTTAGGAGAAGTAGAGTATGCTTTTCTAGAACGCTCAGGGGGCCTTAGTATTTTCAAATTTACGGATAATACTACTATTCCTAAATTAAATTTAATAAGTGAAGCTATTTCTGGTAAACCTAGACATTTTTAAATACTTAGTATTTTATTAAAATTAACCAAGGAACCGTTGAAAATTACATATTTAGACAATTACAAATGATCTCCAAACTATCTCTCATATTTTAAATTATAGTTTGTGGTCATTACAAAATAGGTTTATTAGCTAGCAAATTGGTATGAGCTATTACAAATTATTCCCCTGCAACAATCTACAATTTATGCCTAACAAAAAAACCCATCTTTTAAGGATGGGCATTTAATTAATAGATTTGGCTTTTATGATTTTGCTTTCTTATTAAGTCTGTCTTCAGCAAGATCATTTAATTTCTTATCAGCTCCATACTCTTCATCTAATGTTTTCTGTAACTTTTTAGCAATATCTTTATGACCTAACTCTTTTGCATAACGTACCGCCGTTCCATAACCTGAGATTTCATAATGCTCTACTCGTTGGGCTTCGGCAATCATACCAGCATGTTTAACATCTGTATCCTTTACTTCTTTCAAAAATCCTTCTGCCTCCTTAATGAGACCTTCCATTGCTTTACATTTTTCTCCTTTAGATTTAAAACCTAACTCCTTACATACTTCTTCAATTCGTTTTTTATGCTCTTCTGTTTCTTCTAAATGACTTTCAAAAGCTTTTTTCAATTTGCTGTCTTCGGCAGCTTTTATCATTTTTGGTAAAGCTTTAGTAAGTTGATCTTCCGCACTGTGCAAATCTTGCAATTGATGTTCAAATAATTCTTCGAGATTTTTCATAGTTATGTATTTAATTGGTTAAAATTTTATTTCATATTAAAGATATTCCAATATATACTCGGATAAATAATTTTATGCAAGGATTAACATAGGATGTTAAGCTATATATAAATAGAAAATCACCTAAAAACCAGATCTTATGGAAAGAGTATTATTCGTTTATCGAAAGCCTAGCTCCTTTAACTGATTTACCAATTTATCATACCTCTGGTTTCAGCCATCCCGAACTTTTAATTTATACTGACAGATATCCTAATTTTCCTGAAGTTGCAACATGGGGACTTGTCCCACAGTGGGTTAAGGATGAAGAACAACTTAAAAACAGTGAAATAATACATTAAATGGAAGAGGGAAAACCATTTTGGACAAACCTTCGTTTCGAGAATCTGCAAACATAATCGTTGTATTGTCTATGTCGACGGATTTTATGAACACCATAATTATAAAGGAAATACTTATCATTTTTTTGTTTTCAGGAAGGATAAAGAGCCATTAGCTTAAGCTGGCCTTTGGAGTAAGTGGAAGAATCCATATACCCGAGGAACACTAAATACATTTACTATAGTAACTACTAATGGCAAACCGATGATGGCTAAATTCATAATAATCCGAAGTTGAAAAAACCTAGAAATGCTAGTGATTTTTCCTAAAGAATTAGAAGATAATTGGGTCAATCCAATCAATGACGAACTAGATAAAAAGCAAATAAAAGAACTAAAAACAGAATTTCCTGAAGACGACACGAAAACTTTACGCCCCTAAAAACAAAAAAGCCCGTAAACAATTCGTTTACGGGTTTATCAGCGGAGAAAGAGGGAACGTAATAAACTTATTCACAACGTCATAGTGCAAACAACAAACACTCTATCAACCACTGAATTTGCTATAAAACTCAGTGTTTATAGTGCTTTTATAAAACAAAGAGCAATTAAGTCAGAAAAGAGCAAATTAAATTTTATTCGGTACAAGTTACGGTACAAGTTTTTATTTTCTTAGATTTGAATTTCAAATAAAAAAAATGGCTTCCGTAAAATTCCAGGTTCGGGGAAAAAGAAACCCGTCAAAAATTACTGCTAGATTAATAATTGACAAGGACAATGATTTTAGAAGATCCACTCCTATTTTGATTAACCCAAAGTATTTCAATAACAAGAGTGGAAAGGTGCGTCAAATTGCCGAGTTCACAGACAAGATCTCAGTCCAGGAAAGTTTAGATGAACTTAGGCGTTCTATAATACAAGAGTACAATAAAGCAGTTGCAGATGCGACTTATATCAATAGTGATTGGTTACAAAACTGTATCGATTCAAAATTTCAAGTTGTAAAGAAAACTGATCATAATATTCTTCCTAATTATTGTGAGCTTTATGTGGATAGACTAAAGCATAAGACTAATGATAAAACAGGAGAAGTGGGCGCTTCTAAAGCCACTATCACTAAATACAATACGATTAAAACCAAGATTGAAAATTTTGAGAAACACACTCGAAAGAAATATAGGCTAACCGATGTTAACTTAAAATTTCGAAATGTGTTCTTAAAGTATTTATTAGAAGAAGATAATTTAGCAAGGAATACCGCGGGCCGTTATCTGAAATTTTTAAAAACGATATGTCTGGATGCTCAAAAGTATGGTTATAATGTTAGCCCTGAGCTTCCTCTGGTTAAAGGATTTAAAGTAGAGGTAGAGAAAATTTATCTAACCTTTGACGAAATAGAAATAATAGCAAAGAAAGAATTCAAGGAAGAGAGTTATAGAGCAGCAAGAGATTGGTTAGTGATCGGCTGTTATATAGGCCAAAGGGTTAGTGACCTACTAAAACTGACAAGAGAAAATATTGTTGAGTATAATGGACGGAAATTCATTGAACTTGTTCAGCAAAAAACCAAAAAAAGAGTTACCATCTTAATTCATCCAAAAGTAGAGGAAATACTCCAGTCCAATGAATGGAATTTCCCACCTGTTTACAGTAAAAACATTGATAGTTCTAAATCCAAGTTCAATCTCTATATTAAACATGTAGCATTCAAAGCAGGTCTTGAAGAAAAGGTTGAAGGCTCCAAAATCCACGAGAAGAAAAATAGGAAGGAATCCGGTGTTTTTCCAAAGTGGCAATTAGTTACCTCACATATTTGTCGTAGATCTTTTGCTACTAATCATTATGGAGAACTACCCACGCCCCTACTAATTAATATTACCGGGCACAGTACGGAAAGAGAATTTTTAAATTATATAGGAAAAACACCAATTGACTACGCCGATCAAATGGCTAAGTATTGGAATTTAAATTAGAGTCATGAAACTTAGAAAATTACTACACTACATAAAAGATAGACAATACTGCTATGGGTTAGATTTCGATAGCCCGGAATATTTTAATCCTATGCTTACCGGCATTCGATATGAGGGTCAAATTGAAGCTGCTCAAGAATTTTACCAAGATGAACAGTATAAATTACTTAGAGAACATTTTTATTTGTATTATAAAATGGAGATTATCAGCAAACTATCTGATATTCAGTTGGAAGAAGAACAAGACATCCTTGGAAATTTAGGAATTTTTAAAGATTCTGAAGGGAAAAGAATTTATCTTAATGAATCAATTAATGAAATTCGTTCTCAGTACAATGAAAACAATTGGAATATACTTCTAAGTAAGGAAAGATTTTATGAAGAAATCTTTACAGATAAATGTTTTGAAACTTTAGTGATCAACATATATGGTGGATGGGATGTAGAATTTGAGAAATCCATTGATGGTATAGATCTAAATGATTTTGGACTAGTACATGAAAATATTTTAAATGCTCTGATAGATGCGACAGAAGAACTCGAGTTGCTCGTAAAAATTCTCTTCAGGCTCAAAATTCTGAATGAAGAATTAGAAGAAATTTTGAACTATCAAAATCAAAATAAATTCAAAAAAGAGCCTATATCCCTAAATCAAAGTTTTATTTTCTCTAAAGATCATAATGAAAATAGCATACCTGATTCTACAAAACGGGCTAAATGTTCTAATGCTAATTCTCTAACCACAAATCAGAAGATTTTACTTCTTCAAGAACTTGGAGGGTTAAAATCCATAGAAGGTGAAAATAGCATTAACGCACAAGCTGAAATAATCTCAAAATTGATTGATAAGAATCAGGACAATGTACGCGACTATTTAAAGAAATTAGATCAACCATATAATCAACAGAATCTTCAAATGAAGAAAGATATTAAACTAATTAAAGAAATAACCAGCAAGCTGTTATTCAATTAATTATATTAACTGTTGTTCTATCTGGGTAACCCTTTGGGTTACCCAATTTCATGAAACTAGATAGTTCGGGATAAGTTTGACCTGAAAATTAAATCAATATTCATGAAAAATGTGACTCAACTTTACAATGTAGATCCGGAAGATTTCAAAAATGAAATTCTTTTCGGAGTAGAAAAACAATTAGAAAAATTCGCTAAGAATTTTAAACCTAAAGAACCTGAAATTTGGATAGGCCGAAAAGAAGCTTCTGAAATTTTAGGTGTCACTTTCCCAACATTATTAGATTGGAATAAAAAGGGAATTCTTACTCCTTACAAGGTAGGAAATAGAGTTCGATATAAACGTTCAGAGATTGAACAGGTAATCTTAAACTCTAATAAAAATGCTTCGGAATAATTGAAGATTCCGAAGTATTTAATATTTGTCTTATATAATTCCTAATATTCCAAAAATATGAAATCATATATTAAATATTGCAAATACTGCAATAAACATTTATCCAGTCATAAAATTTTTGATGAACTAATTGAAGGTCTTTTAAACCTTAAAAGGAAAGACTCTGAAATTAATTACGCCATAATTTACTTTCCCCTTTCCAATAATATTAAGCAAAAATCAACTCCAGGATATCTAAATCTCTTTGAACATGCAAAATAATTATTTGAGAATAGGATCTGACTATTATAAAATAGTTGATATGCCGACAGTCAATAATGGAAAGATAAAAAGATTAATAAGATGGAGCAGACAAACTATCATTGATGATTTAGGAAAGGATGAATTAAATTCCATTCCTAAATATGATGGGTTTACCGTAATCCCTTCTCATGAAAATTATAAAAAAGAAGTGGCTAATTTCTATAATAAATATAGTTCGCTTAGTCATTCCATACCACCAAGAAATTCAAATATAGCGGACATTCAATCGACAATGAATTTCTTAGAACATATTTTTGGTGAACAAATAGAAGTTGGTCTGGACTACCTAGGTATTTTATGGCACAAGCCTGCACAAATTTTACCAATTCTCTGTTTAGTTAGTGAAGAAAGAAATACTGGTAAGACAACTTTTTTAAACTGGCTAAAATTACTTTTTGAAGATAATATGACTATAAACAAAAATGAAGATCTAAGAAGCCGTTTTAATTCCGACTGGACCACTAAGTTAATTATTGGAATTGACGAAGTTCTATTAGATCGTAGAGATGATACAGAGAGATTAAAAAATCTATCAACAACAAAAGATTTTAAAACAGAATCCAAAGGAAAAGATAAAGTTGAAAGTTCGTTTTTCGGAAAGTTCATTCTATGCTCAAATAATGAAACTAATTTTATTCTTATTGATGAGTTAGAGATAAGATTCTGGATTAGAAAAATCTCTCCTCTTCATAATGTAGATCCGAATTTATCAAGTAAACTGGAAAATGAAATTCCGTGGTTTGTCAATTATCTTTCCCGTAGGGAAATCAAACATCCTAAAAAAACGAGGATGTGGTTCACAAAAGACCAAATCTATACAGAGGCGTTAAATAATTTAATAAAAGGAACTAAATTTAATAATGAGAAAGAGTTGATACTTATTTTAGATGAGATGTTTGAAGACTATGAAGTAAATGAATTAAAATTCACTTTAGGTGATCTACAAGAAGTATTTGAAAAATCAAAAGTTAGAATAAGTAGAAATCAACTTAATAATATTCTATACGAAAGATGGAAACTTGAACCTAAAAAGAATTCTAGCTACAATTTATATCATAAGTCATATGACCCAATGAGTAAAAATTGGGTTGTTGAAAGTAGTAACAGAAAAGGAAGATATTTTTTATTCGAAAAGGAAAAAATACAATCAATGTTGAAATGTTGAATATATAGCTATAGTCTTATATTCAATATCTTATAAATTAATATTTTCAACCCCACTTCAACAAATGTTGAAGTGGGGTTGATTATTATAAAGCTCAATTTCAGTAATTTAATTATATCCTCAACATTTCAACAAACATAATAGAATATAATTGGAAAAATATTTTGAGCTTACTTTATATAAAAATCAAATTGTTTATTATTTTATATACTAATAAAGATTTTTGGATTATCCAGCTTTGTTAAGCTTTGTCGAGCAATTACCAACCATTGCCAGGGATTACCAACTATTGCTAAGTGTTGCCAGCGATTGCCAACTGTTGCCAGCGATTGCTAATAATTGAAAAACTCTTAATAAACTGAATAAAAACTCAGTATATACTTAGTTATTGAGTATAACCGTCCATAAATTTCATCTTCTTATATTTAAATGTTTCCTCAGATCAAACTCATTAATGTAAATAAAGTAAAATGGACAATCCCTTTGAAATAATCTTATCCAAATTAGAAAGTATCGAAAAACAATTAGAAGAACTAAAAAAAATAAAAAGTAAAAAATTAAATGATGAATTAATGACAATCGAAGAAATTGCAGATTATATAAATTATCAAAAGTCTTCTATATATGGTTTGGTTAAGAAACGAAAAATACCTTTTATAAAAGCAAGTGGTAAATTACATTTTCGAAAAAGTGAAATTGATAATTGGTTGAATCGCGGAAAAATAAAATCTAGAGCTGAAATTAAAAAAATGGCTGATATGTATATACTTAAGAATCCTCTTCCTTAATAAACCAGTCTAAGATAGTTTTCCCTATTTCCTGATTTAATTTATCTCCTTTTAAGACATTTATTTTACCTATCCCACACTCATGTTCCTTTTTATCAAATGGATAAAAGGAAGGCTTTAAACACTCCTTTTCTGAAGGATATAAGAGAACAGCCTTATAGGAATCCCAATAATCATTATAAACATACATTTGTCTTAGATCTTGTGTAGAAGGTTTAGAGTATTTAATATTCTTCCATTTTGTATCTATGATGTATGTTTGATTTCTCATTTCGATTACAACATCTGGTCTAATAGTAATACCCTGCCAAAACCCCTTAGTTCTTTGACCAAAAACATTTACATCATCTCTGGAATTAGCCTCTAATTTCAGTTTTATTAGAACATATTCTTCCCACAGTGAATTCATATCAAATAACAACCCAAGCATTTTCTCTTCACCTGAAGAGATATTAGGAGCATAATTTAATATGATAAATTTGGCAATCTCTAAAGCAGTCTTATATGGTAAGTTCTTTCTGTTATATTTTATTTTGGAGAAAGTAGAACTATCAATATGGCATTTACTGACATCTGGAAAATCCAACTGGATAGATTTACATTTAGAATACAAATAAGTTCCTTTTGAAAAGTTTTCAATTATTTCCATTGCGTAGAACAGAATCTGATGTATTAAATGATCTTTCTCATAAATTTGATAGCTAGTATAAAATCGTTCCTTGTGAATTAAGTTTTTCTGAATATGGCCTGAAAATTCAAGCTTACCTTTTAATGCTTTAACATTTTTAGTCTCACGGTAATATTGTTTTATTAATCCTTGTTTAATTAACAACTCAACTTCTCGTAAAAACCATTCAAAATATAAGTCTAACAGGTGAATATTTTGTCTATTCACATTGGCGCTACCTACTGGCTGAACCTTAAGCTTTTTTGTTGCTTTAAGCATATCAATAAGTACACTTTGCCAAAGATCTTTCTCTTCATTATAAGAATCTACTTTGGGAAGTATTTCTATAGTTAGTCCATCGACCTGAATAACACCAACATAATTTTTAAACTTTAGACCATTATATCTTAAATCAAAATAACAATCATTATGTAAAGCATTAAGCTTTGAGAAAGCTTCTAGATGATGTTTTTTAAAATTATCGCCTAACTTTAAAAACTGATGTTCAAAGACTTTTATTGATTTATTCGCTTGCTTCATTCTTTTAATTTAAAAGAAAATGAACGGCATCTTCAATATCTTCTATCTTTTTCAATTCAAAAGATGAATTTATTTCTGGTTGGTCGACTTTATTGAAGTTTGCAAATCTTACATTAGACTCCCTATGCTCTATAAAACCTTCGCCTAGAATCAAGGCTATTTTTTCATAGTCATGATAAAAATATTCTTGTAATAATGGAATAATTTTATTTTCGAATGCTAGTCTTAGTGCAACAGCATCTCCTGACTGAATCCCAATAAAATAAGAATGACCAATTGTATGGTCCCGATCCAGTAAAGCCTCTATTCTACCGTTGATCACTTTTAAAAGATGACTTAAATTGAATTGCTCAAACTCAATGTTCTCTAATAGTTCTGGTAACGGCATCACTTCTTCAAAGGCAAATCTTCTTCTTAAGGCAGTATCTAAAGATTCTACACTCCTATCGGCAGTATTCATAGTGCCAATTATATAGACATTTGGAGGCACAGAAAACGGCTCTTTTGAATACGGTAACTCAACAATTATTTCCTCATTTTCCCCTAACCTTTTATCCTCCTCCAATAAAGTGATAAGCTCTCCAAATATTCCTGAAACATTCCCTCTGTTGATTTCATCAATCACTAAAACAAATTTTTCGAGTGATGGTCTATTAATACCAATAGTTCTAGAACCATATGTTTTAAGCTTATTTAATATTCCCGGATAATATATTCCAACTCCAGTCGATTTAATTTCTCTTTTTCTATAATATGCATCTCTTAAAGTAGAGATACTTAATGTATGACTCGTTCCTCCACTTGCTTTTTTAAACTGAATAGAACTATCTGTAAAGCCTATAATTTTATAGTCTTTCCCTTCTGTTTTCAGGGGAAATTTTAAATTTTCATTTTCTTCCCATTCATCCTTCAAATTCCTGAAGGCTTCATCAAAAGATAGATCCACTGATTCACCGCTAGAATATTCTAACCAATTATCTTTAGCCCTCTCACATATTCTTTTAAAAATACCTGGAGATATATCGTATATCACTTTTTTGTCATCAGTGGTTTTTGGTTTAATACCTTCTACAAAATCTTCGTAACTAAATGATTGATGAAAAGTGGTAAAAACTATTTGCCCTTCTTGAAATAAACGATCATATTCATCAACAATCATTTTTCTCTTTTTCAAATCATTATAATTAGGAGGAACGTCAAAATCTGGATTGCCAATTTTAACGGCTATTTCTTTAGTTTTATAAGTTTTACCAGTTCCCGGAGGACCATATAATATACAGTTTAAAGGTAGGCCCAATTCCTTTTTAGGTTCCGCAATTATTTCATCCATAATTGCTAGAAGATGTTCATAATAGTTGTCATATTCTGAAAGTTTACTAGGATATCGTGTAATATCAGTCAAAGTTTTTAAAACTAAAAAAAGGCCGGCATTCCACTCCCCTTTCTTTTTCCATTCAACTTTTCTCTGCTTTTGAAAGGTCTTTCTTTCCTTATCAAAGTAGTAATCGGAAACTACCTTGCCATATCCAATTAAAGTGCTCCTGCCCTTTTTAGCAATGACGATATCTCCCACTTGAATATTATTAAGGAAATCGTCACATGCCGTAGCATCATTTTTTTTAGAATTATCTGTTTCCTCAAGTTCTTGTAACTTAGATCTTATCTCTTCTTTGGAGTTGAAATTCCTTAAATCACCAAGATAGTCCCAACCCAGACCCATTACACCTTTTTGATAGAACTCATCCCAAAATTCAGCGTTTTCACCAGGAGAGTAAATCCAGTATTTCCTACCAATATCTTGTTTTTCTTTTTTATAATCTTCCGTTGGTTCTCCTAAAGTGTTACTTTCAAAATGAATTGACTTATACTGATCAATTAGTTCATCTAACTGATATTGAAATTTGATAAAATCTATATCCTTTTCAACTTTAAAAATAGCTTTAACAAGTGAACTTCCATACCTGTCTGGTTTAGCTTCAAATTTTCTTTTAAAAAATTCACCTATTGTTTCTGCATTAGAAACATTCCACGTAAATGAGGAACTATTAGTTTCACTTTTGCCGTAAGTTAATATTAAAAGATTATGCTCTTTATAGAATAATAATCCTGGATAAATTCCATCCATAACTTTATTAGGTGGTTTGAGAAATGCTATCCATGGTATTCGAGCTGAATTACCAGCTCCGAAACTAATTGAAATATCTAAGCCCCTGTATTTAGATGGGTAATGTTTTGTTTTTAGATTAGAAGTCTTCGCCTGTTCTAAGAATTCTTGAACAAGATCTTTAATAGAAGTTTTACTTTCAATATGAAAACCATGATTTCTCAAAAGCTTAAAAGCCTTTGTATTTTCTCCACCCGTAAAACTTAACCGATCTAATTCATTCCCATTAGCATACTTATTGGCTAAACTTAAAACCAATTTAGGGGGATAACGCTTAGCATTATGAATTAGATCATATGTTGTTGACTGCTCTCCATTTTGCACTCCATTTTGATCAATTTCAGCTAAAGCTTTTTCAATATGAATTCTTTCAAGATTATCTGGAATCATTGGTGATTAGGTTGGTTTTGAAATGTCTTAGATGTATAATTCCTCTAATTTAGGAATAAATCTGAATAATAGTTAAAGACATGCATTATAAACATGTTTTGTATACAAGATTAATACTATGTAGTAATTTTTAATTCTTGAAGAAGGTCACGCTTTAATTTACCAAAAGGACGAAGGTGAAGCTTATCATCTTCATAATAAGTTCCAAAAACAATTCTATACATCTCCCTCTGCGAAATTTTAATATCATTTAACACACTAGAAGAAAGAATGGATAAATAATTATCTGAAAATGCTTCTTTTAGGCGAATAAGATCTTTTACCTCTGAAGTGTGCGCATTGTAAATATCCAAGATTTTGAACTCATTAAAGCTTTCTTTAATCCTGGGAGGTAATGTGTCCGGCTTTATCAAAACTTCCAACTCATCCTCTTTGGCTGAATATTCATATGAAAAATTAAATTCTTTTAAAATTTTATCATTATAGGGATGTAAATGAGTTTCCATACTAAAAGGAGTACTACCTTTTAAGTTTGAATTACAAGTGCTACAACAGGGTATTAAGTTGAAAAAGGACAAACGAAATAATGGATTATTACCTTTATCTATAAAATGATCAAATTGTGGTCTGATTACCTTTTTTCCTTTATCGTCAATTACCGTATTGGTATAATTTCTATTACAGTAAACACAAGTATTTATTCCTAAATCTAATGCTAATTCATAGGCTCCATATGGCTTCGTTTCCTTTTTAATGAACCAATCATAATTAAAAACCTGTTCTACCAATCTTTTTAATAAAGGTGATTCATTTATGAAATTGCTATGCTCTTTTGCAAGGTTATGGAGTTTTTCTGGAGTACCAATCAGAATATCATCTATATAGGGTATGATGTTTTGATTGAAAAATAGTTTACAATAATGATATTGAACTTTATTTTCAATGTTATCTAAAATTTTTGGTTTCAGATTTTCAAGGAATCGATCTTTAGCTCTTATTATCTTGCTATCATCTGGATCTATAAAAAGCATTATTCTTTCGGTTTTTCTGACAATTTCTTTTTTTCAGCTTCCAATTCAGTAATTTGTTTCTCTATTAGCTCTAATCTCGTATTTGACTTTGTTTTATTATCAAACATCTCAGAAAGCTTAGTTTTAACAATTGGCTCGTCAACTGTTTTAATTATTCTTAAACAATATTCTTTATTAAGATATTCGGGCGTTTCCTCATCATCTTTTATCCACATAATAGCCTCATGGATTTTCATTTTAGCAAAATCACCAATTAGACCATCTTCAATAAAAAAAGAATTAGCTAATAGATCCGTAATATTTGCACCAAATGATTTAGTTGGCCTGGAAGGATGATCTCGCTTTAAAACTATAGTTTCATCATCTTCTCGTATTAAGTAAATAATGTTATCATTGGGCACATCAGAGAGGGTAAGAGAATCGTGAGTAGTAAAAATTAACTGGACGGACGATCCAATCTTTTTAAAAAAATTTTGAGTAAATTCAAGGAAGCTTTTTAAAAATGATTTTTTCCATTTTGGATGAAATCCTAGATCAGCTTCATCCAAAAACAAAAGATAATTCTTGGAGAGTTTTTCTGTACGTAAATCCTCTATATTTCGTTTGAAATAGTCATATATTCTTGAGTAAAGGTTTAATAATGCAGTTTCGCCAGAACTTAATTCTCTCGTTGATGGTTGATAATTTAGAAGACCTTGAATTATATCAGGTTTGTCGAACAACTTTTCCCCATCTTTTTCCGTCCCAAGATAATACTTATGGATTTCATTAATAAACTCATCTTCTAACGCTACTAAAGAATTTAAAGTATCAGTGTCAATAACAACATGTTTTAGATCCCAATCGAAAAATGGTCTCTCATTTTCTGAAGGTTCATTATAATTATCAATAATTCTGAAAACTTCTTCGATTAATACCTTAGTTGGTTCAACTGGTAATACCCGAAATTGCTCCGACTGAAAGCGAATTACATGATTTTCCAGAAAGGCATACAAGAGATCCTTGGAGTTTACGTCGTTAAAATCGACATTCTCAAGTTTTTTTTCATCCAACTTTCCTTCCCTAAGAAAGTCATTTCCTCTCTCCATTTGAACCACCATAAGACAAAGAAAATCCATTAGGATATAATTTTTCATCAAATCCTTTTGCAATTGAAAAAGGCTATAACCTTCAGGTCGTGTGGCATTAATAGTATCTGCATCCTTCCGAATTTTTCTAAACAACTTATCCAAGTATTCTCGGAAGCCATATGGGGTATTATGGAAATTTATATTTTCCTCTGTCGCATCAATTTTATAACGAGTAAAAGTCAAAAGGTGATAATTATCATCTGGCAAACCGAAAGTTTTCCTAATAGAATCGCTAAACTCCGAAATTATGAATGCCCGTAACCTTCTACTATTCCTTTTTAGTAAATAACGATGTGGTATTATTTTTGAGGAGGCCTCATAAAACCGGTCGATATGTTCAAGATCCTCCTGTAGAGTTGCGTCATAACTTAGATCAACTCCCTTAACCGAACTCTTGAAATCTAAAAATGGTGAATAAAAGATAGTCTGTGCATCTATTTTTTGATCAATTTTATAATCAAAATTAGCTGTAAACTGAAAATCTCGATCATAGATATTTGTTTTAAAAACTATGTCTCTCCCTTCATGAAAAATAAGAATTCTAAATTCTGATCCATATCCACTGTGAAATAAGTCCAAGATATTCTTAAGGAAAGTGGTTTTTCCAGCGCCATTTGCCCCGACAATTGCAGAAACATTTAAAACAGTATCTGTAGCGAAAAAATCAGGTAAGTGATTCGCGTTTTCATTTCGGCTAAGTTGAATTCCATCTTCTGAAGAAACAGTATAAAAATGAGAACCACCAAAATTTATTATTTCTGAAGTTTTATTTTCAGAATCATGTTTTAATAATGCTACTAACTCCATTAATTATAATTCACCTTTAAATGCTTGATCTAACAAACTACTTTTTAGAGCTTTTAGATTATCTAGTTTTTGATTCAATTCAAGAGTCATATTAGTGTGAAGAAAATAGAATTTCTCAATCCGTTCAACAACTTTTTCCTGAATATCCATAGGAGGCAAGACCATCATTCTACTTTCAATATAACTCTTTGTAATATGAATCATTCCAACACCTCTTCCATTTTCTTCCTTTATTTTATCTGTATCTCTCTCTAAAAGGTAATACAGGTACTTTCTTGAAACCTTGTTCGAGGTAGGTACCATTTTCCAAATGTGGTAATGGTAAATTGATTTTGCGCCATCCCAAATTTTAGGACCAAAGGATGCAGACCATGCATAGAGTAAATCTCCCTCTTCACAGTATTTTGATTCGTCCAGTTCCATATCAGAATAATACCAACCTCTATTTGAAAAGAAGTTTCCAACTCTTAAAATTGGATACTTACCAGCATCCAACATCTCAGGCTTTTGATATGCTCGACCATTAATCACTGTTACAATTTCTTCTAATGGTTTGCTCTCGAATTCTTCTTCCAATTTCCCAAATTCTTCATCTAGGACACTGTTTATTAATGCTTGAGAATGTATAATATTCTCTTCCAGTAGAACAATGCCTTTGTTTAATTTTTCGAAAAGATAATCTATTTGAGTAACTATCCTTTTTTGTTCTTGAATTGACGGTAAGGGGAATACAATTTCACCAAGTTTTTTTCCATTAACATTTGGCTGAGCGGCACCCACTTCGTGACCTCTAATTTGTTGCCAATATGATGAACTTTGAAAATATAGATAAAGGTATTTAGGAAAAACATCTTTTTTTAATTGAATCCGAATTAGGTATGAGGCAAAAATGGATTTGTCTACTTCTTCAATAATGAATGATTTCCCAACTGTAGCTCCTGTTCTAGCAAAAATAATGTCATCAGTATGAAGCAAATATTTTTCAATTTCTTTTGGGTCAGAAATAGTACTAAAAGGCACTGTGCTCCAATTCACCTTGCTGTTCTGAATATCAGTGATTCTAAGATATCTATACTCACCTGTTTTGTGGGTTTTTCCAGTGTAACCATACTGAATCTTTGCGGCAACATCTTTTACCTTTATTTCTCGCCAACTACCCATTTATCAAAGATTCAATTTGGTTCATTAATTCGTTAAACTTCATATCATTCTGCTTAATAGAGGTGATTAATCTTTTAGGAGATAGATGTTCTATTTCAATTACCTTGTGAGGGTTCTTTGCACTTATATCAAAATCTTGTATCTCACTTACAGAAACCGTCCAATCGTGACACTCTTCATCAGTTTTGGCGTTGGTGCGATTTCTTTTTTCTGGATGCTTAAATAGATCTACAAATTCATTTATATGCTCATATGCTATGGGTTTGTTCTTAGTCAATTTATAAGGTGGAGTAACATCATAGTACCAAATTTTTGATGTGGCCCCATTTCTATCGAAAAACATAATATTAGTTTTAACACCGCTATATGGAAGAAAAACCCCACTAGGTAAACTAACTATTGTATGGACATTGAACTGCTCTAATAAATCTTGCTTCACTTTAGAAAAAGCATTGGTAGTCTGAAATAAAACACCTTCAGGAACAACAATAGCTGCTCTTCCTTCCAGTTTGAGCATTTTCATGAAATGCTGAAGGAAAAGAATTTCTGTAGCATTGCTTTCTACAGGAAAATTTTGTTGAATTTGCTTTTTTTCCTTGCCTCCAAAAGGCGGATTTGCTAGAATAACCGAATGCCTATCCTTTTCCTGGAAATCCCGAATATTTTGAGTAAGCGTATTTTCCTTATATACGTTTGGACTTTCAATCCCATGAAGTATCATGTTCATCATACCCATTACATATCCTAAGGAGGTCTTCTCACGTCCATAGAAAGTTTCAGTTTGTATTTTTTTCCATTCAGAGGCCGAATATCCAGATCGTTTTTTCTTTGTAGTCATATATTCAAAGGCTTCTACCAAAAAACCTGCACTTCCAACTGCACCGTCATAAATGCTATCCCCGACTTTTGGATCTACAGTCTCTACCATTGCTTTAATTATAGCTCTTGGAGTATAAAATTCTCCTGAATTCCCACCATCGGATCCCATACTTTTCAGTAGGTTTTCATAAATCTGAGATAATTCAAATAGTTCATCATTACTCTGAAAGTTTAAACTATCTATTATATCCAATATCTCTCTCAAAGTATGACCACTAGCTATTCTATTATCCAAGTATTCGAAAATAGCGCCTATCTTATATTTAATGGAATTTGGATCATTCGAAGAAAATTTAAAATCTTTTAGATATGGAAACAACGTTTTATTTACAAATTCCATCAAGTCAGAACCGGAACTAGCTTTTTTTATCCTGTTACCCTCATCGTCCTTAGGACAAGCCCATTGGTCCCATCTCAAGTCATATCGTAAAACATGTTCATATTTCTTACCTGTGAGCTCTGCGGCATCAGCTTTATTCTCCTCGTAATCATTAAGGAACTTCAGAAAAAGAATCCAGGAAATTTGTTCAGTATAATGCATTGCACCGCTAATCCCATCATCTCTTCTAAGAATATCTGTAATTCTATCTATTTTGTTTTGTATATCGCTCATTTATATTTTTGTCTTAATAAAGTTATAGATGTTTACTATATCATCGGATATTTCATCAGATGGTATTTGTGAAATAAGTTCAGACAACTTATTATAATTCACTCCGCCTTCATCTCCAGGAATTGAAGTGATAATATCTTTCAAATATAGTGGTTGTAACATCTTTTTTACATCTAAATTTCGCACACTATCATTGTCTCCACTTCTACCTTCGACTAAATGATCTACAGGGGCAATATGGTGGTTTACTTGTTCTAATTTATTATGCTTAGATAACATGGTATAACTTAAGAGATAATTTTCTATCTCTCGCCTTTTCCAACTCATAAGATAAGCCGTTTTATTTCCTGAACCTCTTAATGGAATTCTATTCTGTCTATTTCCAGGATTCGAATTAATGACCAGACCAGTATTGTTGACATCATTCACAGATAAATTATCCCTATCACAGATTAAAAAAATATTCTTTGTTAGAGGATTAGCATTTTGCTTTTTAAAAGCTTCTACCCAATCTAACTTAGAGCTACCAAATCTTTCAGCATAACTATTAAATCCAGAACTGCATTTTATATAATGAATATTCTTCTGCACATTCAAGTCAAAATTTGGAATTTTCCTTTTACACAATTCTATAAAAATGAACCAATCAAAATAATCCTCGACTAATGCTAAGTTTTGAATTTGACTTGCTATAGATAGCTTATAATTAGCTGAATCTGCCAGTGCTTCAAGTCTTTCAAGAACTCTATTCGCTACAATATCCTTATCTATTTTCCCTCCTTCAACGAGCTTAAGTGTAGAAAATTCGTTCAAAATTATTGAATCGGCTGAATGGGTCGTTGTAATAAGTCTCCCTTCAATTTTCTTTACAGAGTCCCAAACCTTTTTAATATTATCGTAATGGATATGGGAATCAATTTCATCTAACAGAAATAATGTTCCTGGGTCATCAAACAAGTCCAAAAGACTGTATATAGACATTAACTGAAATTCGCCATCAGAATATGAATCCAATTCAAGATCTTTAATTTCTATTTCTGTACTATTTAAATCAATAAATTGATTATTTACAGCCCAACTAAAAAAAGCAAAAAGCCGAGTAGCATTGGAAAATTCAATAGGAATAGAATCTGGTGATATAATTACGATTTGTTTTTCAATAGAATTCTCAAAGTCGTAATTATCATCGATATAGGTTTCTGCAAATTTTTGAAGAAAACTATGAAAAAAGGTATTTCTTATAGATCTGTAACTAGTATTTAAAGCTTCCTTCTCAAGTATATTTGCAATTCTATCTGTATAAGATTTAGGAATTCTGAATTCTAATTTCAGTTTTAAACTCCCTAGCTTACTACTGTTTAAAAAATTATGGATATAACCGTCCTTCTTTAAACCAACTGCAAAGAAAATTAGCAGCCTACTAAATCTGGAGTCAAAATAGACTGATTTAAATTTCGAGTCTATAATTTCATCATTAGTACTATCTTCGGAAGGTTCAAGACTGTATACTTTATTTTTGTTCTGATAATTTTTATAAATTTTAGAAAATGACTCATTTTGACCAGAAGAATATGAAATAATTCTACTTGGAGCACTTTGGGGAAACTGAAATACGCTTTCTAGGATAGATGACTTTCCTGAACCATTTCCACCTATCAGAATATTGATTTTTTTTTCGGATAAATCAATTGTAAATTCCTGATCTATCATTTTATGAGGCCTAACATTTACTTCCATTAACTAACTCTATAAATATTTTCTTGAAGACTATAATAAGCAGTAACCAATTTATTCATGTCACCGAATATCATCTTAGCATCTTTTGTTGATCCTAATTTTAATTTCACCAAATCACCAAGCCTTTCTCTTCCCAGCTCTTCCACACCAAATTTTTCATAATGTGAAATTACATACTCCAAGAACTCCTTAGCTTTTAGGTTTTCATATACTGTAAAGAACTGTTGATTCTTTCTGACATTCGCTGCCCTTTCCTTCCGAGTCATAAGCTCTGAACTAAAAGATATATGTGATAAGACATCAAAAAGATCACATTCAGGAGAGGCTATCATTTCACGTAATACATTTAATTGTTCCCTATCAAAACCAAGTTCTCCTAAATCCTTCATTAAAAATTTCCTAGTGTCGGGATTAGACCATATTTTTCTTAGTTGATCTTCGTTTTGATAAATAGCTGGAAGTTTCCCTACTAATTTTTCTAAAAACTCTCTTGCTGTTAAAGGTTTACCATTATCGTCAATATATCTTGTTTCAATATCAATCACCTTTAGTTTTCGTCCATTACTAAGTTCTATTATCAATTTTTCTTTAGGTTCATAATCTTCTGTTGGCTCTTTTACCTTCGGTTTTTTTCTCTTTTTCTTAATTTCATTATCGTCGCCATCTTCTTCACCAGTTTCATCTGTAATAACTTCCTCATCAGGTATACCGTCCCACTCGGAATCGTAAAATAAATCTGAAGCGCCTACAAAATCGATAATCGTGAAGAAATCTTTTCCTTCATAAATCCTCGTTCCTCTACCTATGATCTGCTTGAATTCAACCATAGACCCTATAGATGTAGTAAGCACTATATTTCTAACATTCCGTGCATCTACACCAGTAGTTAGCATTTTAGAAGAAGTAAGAATTACAGGTATATCCTTATCATTATCCTGAAAAGATTCGAGATGGATTCTCCCTATTTTACCTTCATCTGAAGTCACCCGAACGCAATAATAAGGATCAGTAACTGATTTGTGTTGATTAATACGGTCCCGTAAATCCAATGCGTGGTCTTGATTTGCGCAAAAGACAATAGTTTTATCCATTTTCCCTATATTATTCAAAATGGCTTTAGCTAATAAATCCGTTCGTTGAATAATTGTAATGGTTTTATCGAATTCCTTTAACTCATACCTATCTTTTGTTACTTCACCTTGGACAACTTTACTGTCACTTGTATGAATATATTCATCAATATTTGTTCTAACTCTCTTTAATTTATATGGCGTAAGGAAACCATCCGAAATACCATCTTTCAAAGAATATTCATATACCGGTTTACCAAAATATTTGTAGGTATCTACGTTATCTTCTCGCTTTGGAGTGGCGGTTAATCCTAAATGGACTGCAGGTTTAAAATGTTCCAAAATAGCTCGCCAGGATCCTTCTTCATTAGCACTACCCCTATGACATTCATCTATTACAATTAAGTCGAAGAAATCTGAAGGATATTCAGTGTAATAGCCTCCTATATCCTCCCGTTCCGCAATAGCCTGATAGATAGCAAAAAAAATGAATGCATTGGTTGGTACAACTCCATTCCTATTTCTAACTTCTTCTCCATCTATTTTTACTAGATCACTTTCATAAGGATTAAATGTATTTATTGCCTGATCTGCCAAAACATTACGATCAGCAAGAAATAAAATTCTCGGTCGTCGGGATTGGCCTTCTAGATTCCACTTAGCTTGTATAAGTTTATGAACGATTTGAAAGGATATAAAAGTTTTACCCGTACCAGTTGCCAGGGTTAAAAGTATACGCTTTTTATCTTCAGCAATACTTTCCATCACCTTATTCACAGCTATTTCCTGGTAATACCTCGGTCTCATAGGACCCGTTAGATGAAAAGGTATACTATGAAGCTTTTCTTTTAATTGAAAATTACTACTATTAAGACGTCTATATAATTCTTTTGGAGATGGAAATTTTTCAATGTACTCACCCTTACCTTTTCTCCTATCGAATTCATAAATTTGTTTACCGTTACTGGAGTAAACAAAATTAATTCGGAGTTTTTCGGCATAATCTAAAGCCTGCTGCAAACCTTTTGTAGGATGCTCACCTAACTTTTTCGCTTCAATCAGAGCTAAACTAGTATTGTTATATTTCAGTAGATAATCTAAAAAAAGTCTTTTACCTCGTCTGTTTCCTATAAGCTTCCTACCATCAGTAAAATAATATTCCCGAGTAATATTTTCGGAAGTCCAATCACTTTGAGCCAGATTAGGATCGATAAAATTTGCCCGAGTATCCGCCTCAGAAATATTTCTAGTCATATGTAGTTGGTTAGTTAGGATTCTCGCAATCGTTTAAAAGTAGAAATTTAATATCAACTAACCCATTAAACCCCTTGAAAAAACTGAACTGCAAAATCACAGAATTCCTTTATAACGTTCTTGTCTAATGCAAACTCTTTTCTATTACCTAGGTAATTTTTAGATTTTTCGGTTATCTCCTTTCCATCTTTCAATTCTACGACGGTAATACACTTAATATGTCTCTTTGAAACAAGAATGATATAAGCGTTTTTATAAGGGTAATTCTTGGGTAAATCTTTTAACTTAAATTCACCACTTGCGCGAAACTTAACTTCAATAAAGTAAACTTCTTTATCTTCTGGATTTTGGATTACAAAATCGGGCATCCTGCGTATAGCTTTGGAGACATCTGAATCTACTCCTTTAAGAAGGTCCATAATTCCTGGAATCGTATTTTCCATTCCATAGCGAAATACATTGTAATTAAGACTTAAAAATAGCTCCTGAATGAGAGTCTCCCCTATCCTACCTTTGATCATATTATATCTATAATTACGATCTTTTTTAGATAAACCGGACTCTTCCTCTGCTTCAGGTTCAAGAACGTCTACTTCAGTTGAGTTTTCAGATTTGTAACAGGTGTAGCATAGTCCACCATTAAATTTGGTGTAATCACCACATTCAATGCATTCTGGCATAAGTAGGTATAATTTTCAATATTTCTAGAGTACGGTAGGGCGCTTAAAACAGAAGTAAATGTAATAAAATTAAGCTTTCAATTGCCTAGAACTAATTTTATTTCTGATTTCATAATTATTAACCTTCGGTATTTAATCTGTATTAATTTCACCAAGAGCCTCGGCCTTATCCTTTCGACATTGTAAATATTGATTGGCACGTCCGGTTTTATATCAAATTTCAATTATCTGAGTTCCATTTTCAAATACATGGTCAATGCTCTCAACATAGAAAAGACCCGAAAGCAAACGAGCCTTGATAAACGGTATATCAATATTCTCTCCTACTCTAGGTACTTGAGACAGGTATTTCAAGTTCATCTCGAAATGATCGTCACGATCTGAAAAACAAATACGATAACATGTTTTTTCAAAAGAGAGGTTTTCTCCAGTTTTTGAAAATAATAAATCATGAATCTCCTTTAACATCTTTTTCACCTTGGAAAATTTAATGCCGGTATCTCTACTTATTGAAGTCATCGTAGGAAATTGAATATTTAAATCTTCATCAAAATAATCATGAGCACATAGTATTTCGGTAGCATCCTTGTACTTTGGATATTTAACAATCAGATATTGTAATTGATCCTGTAAATACAATAAATCTATCACCGCAGATTTATATGAAAAGTTTTCCATATTTAATCAAATTTAATATTTAATTAAAATACTTATTTTTAGACTAATACAAATTAATTCTCATGGGTAATATCACTTTCGGCAATCCGGATAATATAAAAGAAGGTTCAGTATTTAGTAACCGATACCAATTAATAGAAGCTGGTTTACACAGGTCATCTGTAAGAGGTATAGATAGTAATGCATCCGACGGTGCAGCGGCGATAGTAATGTCTGGAGGATATGAAGACGATTATGACTTAGGTGATGAAATACTTTATACTGGAGAAGGTGGTAACGATACCACAAGTGGTAAACAAGTGGCTCATCAGCACTGGGATTCACCAGGAAACGCCGGATTATTGAAAAGTTTAAAATCTCAATATCCTGTTAGAGTAATTAGAGGTTGGAAACATGCTTCTAAATTTTCGCCTAAGGAAGGTTATAAATTTGATGGCCTTTTTTACTTTACACATTCAGAAATTGTAACCGGTAAGAGTGGATATAAAATATGCCATTTTACTTTAAATAAAATTGGATCAGATATTCAAGGACCTGAAAAGGTCCAAATTGGAAACTTAGTACTACTCAAGTCAAATGGCAAAGCTGAAAAATGGTTTTCAATTGGTGTAGAAGCAGAAACTGCTCAATCGATTAATTCGGAAAGTAAAATGGCAGAGTTACTTCTTGGTAAAAAGCTATATGACAAAATTGATTTTGGTCCTGGGTTTGAAATTTTGGAGATAAGGAAGTATTTGGCCTAAATTTCTACTTATTTACTAATGAATTTCAAATAATATTTCCTTTATGAGATAAAAATAAATTAGTTTTTGGAAAAGAATAAAATTAACTTCCCATCCAAATTAACCTCGGCTTATAAACTTCTATCCCTACAAATATCATGAGCCTCAACTAAATTATTTCTTAAATATTAATTTCTCCAACCAAAAATTTAATGATTGATAGTTTTACCCTAAAGCAAATTGCTGACTGGCAACTAGATTTTTCAAATTCCAAAGTAAATTTACCCAGCGTTCAAAGAGGTTTTGTTTGGAAATTAAAACAAATAGAAGATTTATGGGATTCTATTTTAAGGGGCTATCCGATAGGTTCCTTCTTACTTTCGAAAACTGGAAATGAATATTATTTAATGGATGGTCAGCAAAGAGCCACATCGATTTTTTTAGGTCATTTTAACCCATATCATAAATCAAATACCACAAAATCTTGGAGTATCAGAGAAAATCTGCCCATGGTATGGATTGACTTAAAGCCACAGCAAGTTTCTTATTCAAGTAAATATTTAATTAGGGTGACCACAAACTCTCACCCCTGGGGATTTCAAGCTTCTAAAAATGATTCTAGGTTAACTGTATCTGACAGAAGGAAGGCTCTGGATTTGTTTTTAAGACATCCAGATAATAAAGGAGGATATACGACATTTGGAAATTCCACAGTTTACCCTTATGATAGCTATTATCCCCTCCCCTTGTGCTTTTTTTTAGAATCGCAAAATGTCGAAGAAATAATTTCTAAAGCGGACAAATATCTACCTTTTTATTTCTCAACAAAGCATGGAGATTTCGAAACCAAAGCAGAGTTCATTCACCTTTTAAATAATCAATTAAATCAGGAAATAAATGAAATTAGGCAAGTAGTTCAAGAAAGCTTGAAAATTACAATTCATTCTAATATTATAACAGAACAGGTTTTAAAAGAAGAAAATGAAACTAAAGATCCAACATTATTTGTTAGAATCAATTCGTCCGGAACTAGTCTTACTGGTGATGATTTAATTTATTCCATTTATAAAGCAATATTTCCTGAGTCAAAAAATTTGATTGAGGATATTGGCTTTAATTTTATTACTCCACCAAAAGTACTCTCTCATGTATCTCGTATGGTGGCATCAGAACTTGATGAAAACAATTATGTGAAGAAAATGAACGTACGAGATTTTCAAAGAAGATTGAAAAATGATCATTTTAGAAATAAACTAAACATATTAATTCAAAACAAAACCTTTAAAAAATTATTTGCTAATGGTTTTAATATCCTTTCCTTAAAAAACAATACTCAATTTAAAGGTGTGATGCCGCCAGTCATCATAAAACAGTTTGTAAGAAAAAATCAGGATTTATTTCTCTTTTTTATTTTTTGGTTACATAAGAACGAAACAAGTATAAATGAAAAATTAGAAATAAAAATAGTTGCGAAACTGTTTACTTGTTCATGGTTTGGATATGATAATAGTAGGGAGTTATGGAATGATAAGGTTTTGGAACCAAAATTTTGGGAAGAACCATTAGATGATTTAATGAGTTGGGACAGTAAAGACTTACTATTCCTAATAGATCCAGAGATTTTATATCTATACTATTTGCAACCTGAAGTTGAAAAAGCTTTTAACAAAGATCAACCAGGCAAGTGGAATATACAGGAAAACAAAATTGGTACTCGGATTACCAAGTTTTACCAAAATAAATTAGATGAAAATCAATCTGATTCTATTTCTGCAAACGAAAAATTCGAAAAATTTATAAGTAAACTTAGAGGAAATAAAGATTTAATATTATTTGCTCAGCGCGATTATATCAATTCCACGTTTAGCGATTATAATCAGATGAATGAAATTGATGATACGAATGTTCCTTGGGATTGGGATCATATTTATCCTAGTGAATGGGTTTATAGGAAAAGTAAGTGTAATAGGAGCATTAAAGATTGGAATAATTGTAATGGAAATTTCAGAGCAATTTCATTAGAATTAAATCGAAGTAGAGGAAACCTTCAATCACCAAAAGATATTAAAGAAAAGAAAGAGCAAAAATTTTCATTCATTTTACAATCAGATTGGAAGTATTGGCAGAAAATAGATGGTCGAATTTGGGATGATAATACTTCGAATCATTTCCATGCTATAACAACTCGTATGATAAATATTTATGAAAAATTCTGGAATGACTTAAAACTATATGAAGTCCTAGAATCAGACTAAAAATCTCAGTATACATCTAAACTACATTAATAGAAAGTAAAACTAGAGAATGCTATTTTCTTCGGCACAAATCACGGCCAAACAAGACATAAAAAAAACCGTAAACGCTTATAAATAAGTTGTTTACGGTTTTGTGTTGCGGAGAAAGAGGGATTCGAACCCCCGGAGGTGTGACCCTCAACAGTTTTCAAGACTGCCGCATTCGACCACTCTGCCATTTCTCCTGAGTGCCTCATCAAGTATTCCTTGAATGCGGGTGCAAATATAGAAAGCTTTTTGTATTACAAGAAATAAAATTGCGCTTTTTTTCATTTTTTTTCTGCAGTATAATTTCAGCTGAACTAAATCTACTCAATATCAAATAAATAGCATACTTCGCCCCACAATAGTTTTCTTCAAACTAAATTAAACATCCCATTTACTCCGAAATCTCGTATCTTGGGTCAATTATTAAACTATTATTTATCTATGAAAAAAGTTCTTTTATGCGCGCTAACCTTAAACTTAATAAGCTGTGGCGCTCATCAACCAAAAAATGTTGAAAATGCAGATGTTATGGATTTTGCCACCACCATCAATGCAGATGAATTGAAGGATCACCTTTATATCTTTGCCAGTGATGAATTTGAAGGTCGTGAGACTGGCGAACCGGGACAAAAGAAAGCTGCAGAATATCTTAAAACCGAATATAAAAAATTAGGAATTCCTTCTCCCCTGGGAGGCGATGATTACTATCAGGAAGTTCCTTCCTCTGCCTTCAGAGGGAGTGTAAAAGAATCGGAAAACGTATTAGCTTTTATTGAAGGGAGTGAATTTCCGAACGAGATCTTAGTAATTTCCTCTCATTACGATCATGTGGGAATGGATGACCAGGGAAACATATTTAATGGTGCCGATGATGATGGGTCTGGAACTGTAGCGGTATTGGAAATTGCTGAAGCTTTTATGACTGCTAAAGAAAAAGGATACGGACCAAAACGCTCCATTCTATTTTTAAACGTAACTGGAGAAGAAAAAGGTTTGATTGGTTCAAAATTCTATACCGATAATCCTGTATTCCCTTTAACTGAAACAGTGGCCAACCTGAATATTGATATGATTGGTCGTACAGATATTGCTCACGAAGCTGATGGCAACTATGTTTACCTTATTGGAAGTGATAAGCTAAGTACAGAGTTACATAATTTGAGTGAAGAAGTAAATGCCAAATATGTGAACCTAGCTTTAGATTACACCTATAATGACGAAAATGATCCCAACCGTTTTTATTACAGAAGTGACCATTATAACTTCGCTAAGAACAACATTCCAATCATTTTCTATTTTAATGGAGTTCACGCCGATTATCATAAAATGACAGATACTCCCGATAAGATTCGCTATGATCTATTAGAGAAACGTGCGAGATTGGTGTTCTTGACCGCCTGGGAAGTTGCAAATAGAGCAGAACGCCCTTTTGTGGATAAAGCAGAGTAAAACGCCTTACCATAGTATAAAAAAACTCCCGAAATTCTCGGGAGTTTTTTGTTATTCAAACTATTATTATTATTCCATAGTATCCAGTATCATATCGATATCTTCTTCGGTGGTATCGGGGTTGATGAAACAAAATCTTGAAATGGTCTCATACTCCCCATTGGTCATCCATTTTGTAGGAGTTACCAATGCAATTCCCGCGTTATGATTTCTATAGGTCCAATCTCTATAATCTTCCGGGGTCCATCCCTTTCTTTTATATAACACAACCGATAAACTTGATGGCCTCACAAGCTCTAAATACGGTCTATCTTCAATCTTTTTTGCAGCTATTTTAGCCAACTCAATACCTCGTTCTATAGAATCTCTGTATTTTTCGGTTCCGTGCATCGCTAAAGAGAACCATAAAGGCATCCCTCTTAGTCTTCTTGTAAGTTGAATTTGATAATCGGCTGGATTAAAACCTTGAGCACCTTCATCTTTGAAGATCTCCAGATAAGAACCTTTTTGAGAATGTGCATTTTTTGCCATTTCCAGATCCTTATAGATCACCGCTCCGCAATCATAAGGAGAAAAAAGCCATTTATGCGGGTCGATAGTAATACTATCTGCTTTTTCTATTCCATTGAACAAATGTCTTACTGATGGGGCAGCAAGTGCACCACCTCCATAAGCGCAATCTACATGGAACCAAACTTTTTCAGTCTCACACACCTCAGCAATAGAAGCCAGATCATCAATAATTCCGGCATTGGTGGTACCACCTGTAGCTACTACTGCAAAAAGGCATTTTCTATCGGCAGCAGACAACTTAGCTATTGCTGCTTTCAACTCTTTCCCGGTAAGGTTTTCTCCTTCACAAGTAATAATTTGAATATCTGCATCCATCACTTTTGCCATAGCCTGGATTGAACTATGCGCTCCATCGGAAGTTAGTAACAATCCTTTTTCTGCAATATGAGATACGTCTTTATTTCTCCATTCTTCTCTTGCCGCAACTAAAGCAGAAAGATTTGCTGCAGTTCCTCCACTGGTAAATACTCCAAAAGCGCCTTCCGGTAGGCCGGTAAGTGAAACCAACCATTTCATGGCCTGATTCTCGCAGAAGATCCCTCCTGCTCCTTCCATCCAGTAGGCACCATGAATACTAGAAGCCGATGTTACAAGATCGAACATGATTGCGGCTCTTGTGGGTGCTGCTGGTACAAATGCCAAATGCCTTGGATGATCTATTGGTACTGTAGCTTTCACTAGGACATCTCTAAACATCTTAAAGGCATTCTCTCCACCAATTCCTTTTGGGGTGACAGTTTCCCCCACCATCTTCAATAATTCCTCTTCTTTTTTAGGAGAACCAAGCTCCGGGGTGATATTTGAGATACGATCTATGGTATATTTCATGACATCTAAGGTCATTTCCACCAGATCCATATCTATAGTATGCATTTTATTTTTCTCCAAAAGTCAAAATTTTAAATTGTAATTCTAAAGGGTTTAGTTTTTCTATTAAGGAAGGAATTAAAGCTTCTCCATATTCCAAATACATTTCTGAAAAATTGGTCTGCCTCTCTTGCAGACTCTTATTCGGGAACAACTCATTTTGTAAATTGGTTATTCTGGAAACCTCATCTTTCAGTTTTCGTTTCTGGGCTTTTAAAAGTCGTTTCTCTAAATGCTCCAATCCTTTAAGCTGCTTTACCTCCTGTGCTTTTACAGCTCCAAGAAAGGACTCATCTGTTTTTTCAGCTAATTCGTACAAACTCTGAAATTGATCTTTCAAATATTTCTTCTGAGGGCTAAAATCTATATCGATATTTGATATTTTTCTAACCTTTCTATTTATAAGTTCATGTTGTTTCAAAAATAATTCAGCATGAGAAATATCCAGTTTTTCACGCTTCTCATTCTGTTTTGCTGTTTCGATCAATGCAGAATTCCTGAGCATTAAAATAGGGAAAGTTACTCCTGCCTTTTCGAACAATTCTTTTAGCTCAAACCAATAGGCCAATTCTCCACCACCTCCTATATAACACAAATTTGGCAGGATGACCTCTTGATATAAAGGGCGCATCATCACGTTAGGACTAAATCGTTCTGGGTGACCTTCCAATTCCTCTAGTACTTCTTCTCTAGACCATTCTATTTGTGTAGTATTCACATAGAATTTTCCATCCTGTTCAAGAATCCGCTCTCGTAAGCCATCGTTCAAATAGAACATATTGATTTCCCTGGGATTCACCTGCACTCCATATCCCAGATCTTCTAATTTAGAAGCCAGCGATGTCGTAGTATTAAAAGAAAGTTGCTCCAACAGGTCTTTTTGTACATAAGGAGCAAATTGCTGTTTCAAAGCTACATCCTGACCATTAACGATCACCAGTCCATAATCTTTAAACAGTTCGTTTGCTAGATATCTGGTGGCATCGGTTAAATTAGGATGCTCTAAATAAGCACTTTTGAATAGTCCTTTTAATTTTTCGGCGGTCTTCCCTCCTCCTATCTCTGCTGAAAAAAGCTCGAACACATCTTCTAAACCTTCAGTTTTAAGCTCTCCCACCGCAGTTTTTCCCGCTTCTTTTTCACTGCTGTTCCACTTGAATTTCTTTCCATTCAAATTGAAATAATTGATCTCTTCAAAATCATGATCCTCGGTAGCCATCCAATACACAGGCACAGAATGTGAATGTGGATATTTTTTATTCAATTCGGAAGCCAAGTTAATGGCGGAAACAATCTTGTATAAAAAGTATAACGGACCGGTAAATAAATTGAGCTGATGCCCGGTAGTTACCGTAAATGTATTTTCATTTGCTAGGGAATCAATATTATTTGCAACTGTATCAGAAACATTAATTCCGGAATATTGTCTTTTTAAAGCAGCTACCAGAACAGTTCTTTTTTCAACAGTAAAAGAAGACTTTTTTTCTGCAGTCTGAGCTTCAAAATTCTCTAACACAGGAAATCTATGATAGAAGGATTTTAACTCCTCTTTTTGTTCGATATAATCGGTAATTAGATTGGAAAAATAATTGGTTTCTTTATAGGAAAGACAGTCTGTTGGCATATAATTTCTATTAAAACACAAAGATACCGAAGATACGCATTTTATGCCCTAAATTTTAGTTAATTCAGGGTGGTGTGCTATCTTTACTATATTAATCTTGGTTTTAAAATTAATAATGAAAAAAATTACCTTTCTTTTTATTGTTTTCTTTCTTCTAATAGAAACAACATTTTCCCAAAATATTCAATCTCCTTCAGATTTTTTAGGTTACGAATTAGGAACACGATTTACCCGCCACGCCAATGTTGTGCGCTATTTTGAGTATGTTGCTGAGAATTCACCATTGGTAAACTATCAATCCTATGGTGAAACTAATGAAAACCGGCCACTTACTTATGCTATTGTTTCTTCAGAAGAAAATATGCAGAATTTAGAAGATATCAGAAAGGATCATTTAAAGACCGCGGGGTTATTGGAAAATTCTACCAATTCCACTTTACAAAAAGCTATTGTTTGGTTAAGTTATAATGTGCATGGTAATGAAGCCTCCAGTACCGAAGCAGCTATGCAAACACTTTATGAACTTGTAACTGCAAATAAAAATTACTTGGAGAATACGGTAATAATTATGGATCCATGTGTGAATCCTGATGGTCGTGACCGTTATGTTAACTGGTACAATCAGGTAAAATCGTCTCCTTATAATACTGCTCAAATTGCTTCAGAGCATAATGAACCTTGGCCCGGAGGAAGACCGAATCATTATTTATTCGACCTTAACAGGGATTGGGCTTGGGCTACGCAGGTAGAAACTCGTCAGCGATTAAAAGTCTACAATACTTGGATGCCGCAGATCCACGTCGATTTCCATGAGCAAGGCATTAACGATCCATATTATTTCGCCCCTGCGGCAGAACCATTTCATGAAATCATTACTCCTTTTCAACGTGATTTTCAAAAAGAAATCGGTAAGAATCATGCAAAGTATTTTGATGAAAATGGTTGGCTATATTTCACTGGAGAGCGTTTTGATCTATTATATCCAAGCTATGGAGATACGTATCCCACATATATGGGAGCTATTGGAATGACCTACGAGCAAGCAGGAAATGGAGATGCTGGCTTAGGCATTAATACCAACGAAGGCTTTGAGCTTACTTTAAAAGACAGGCTTGCTCATCATACCACCACCGGGATTTCTACCGTAGAAATCGCCTCTAAAAATGTTGAAAAATTAAGAACAGAATTCAAAAAATTCTTCAATAACAGTAGCAGCGATTCAAAAAGTTATGCCGTTAATGGCAGCCCAGATAAAATAGGCGCACTAAAGAGATTGTTAGACTTCCACGAGATAACTTATTCTACCTCAAAAAACCCTAAAATAAAAGGCTACAATTATACCGCTAACAACAACAGTGGCTTAGACGCATCTGAAAATACGCTGGTTATAAACAGCGATCAGCCTAAAGGAAAGATGATAAAGGTGCTATTTGAACCTGCTGCCAGACTTGTAGATTCTTTAACCTATGATATCACCGCATGGAGCATTCCTTACGCATACGGTCTGGATGCTGTAGCTAGCGACAAACCTATTTCAGAAAAAGCTATTTCCTCTACCACAGTACCGGCTAATACAGCTACCCCAAAAGCGGCCGGTTATATTTCAAAATGGGATAGTATGGAAGATGCAAAATTCCTTGCTGCTCTTTTAAAAGATAATTTCAAAGTACGATTCACTCAGACAGCCTTTGAAAATGCAAAGGAAAAATTTACTCCTGGAAGTTTAGTGATTACTAAAAGTGATAATAAGAATTTTCAAGATTTTGACGAGAAATTAGTAGCACTCGCCAATGAATATGGCCGCCAACTGCATTCGGCTAGCAGTAGTTTTGCCACTAGCGGACCGGATTTTGGTTCTTCAGAGATCAAGATCATTAATAAACCCAGAATAGGAGTATTACGAGGAAATGGCACCTCTTCTCTGAACTTTGGAGAAATCTGGTACTTTTTTGAACAAGAACTCAATTACCATGTCACCACAATTGATACCGATTATTTTAATGAAAAAGCTCTTTCTAATTTAGATGTAATAGTACTTCCTTCTGGATATTACAGTCGTATTTTAAGCGATGATAGCCTCCGCGAATTGAAAGATTGGGTAAGAAATGGAGGGAAAGTAATTGCTATTGGAAATGCTATCTCCAGTTTCGCAGGAAAAGATGGATTCAATTTGAAGGAAAACAAGCCGGACACTAAGGAAGACACTTCAAAAAATTCAAGCTTGATTCCCTATAATCAACGGGAACGAGAAGATATAAAAGAACTTATTACCGGCAGTATTATAAAAACTAAAGTAGACAACACTCACCCCCTGGCTTTTGGCTATAATAATTCCTATTACAGTTTGAAACTTAGCAATGACAGCTATAGTTATTTAACGGAAGGTTATAATGTGGCTTATCTAGAAGAGACGCCGGAAGTTGTTTCCGGATTTGCAGGAAGTAAGGCTATAAAAAATATCAAAAATTCTATGATATTTGGCGAAGAACCTATGGGAAGAGGGAGTTTTGTATACTTGGTAGATAACCCTTTGTTTAGGGCATTTTGGGAAAACGGGAAACTCTTCTTTGTAAATTCCATCTTCTTTGTCAATAATGACGATTATAAAATGTAACTCATCAATCTTTAATACCCTTATCAAATTATTTTTTTTATGAAATATATTAGATCGCTATTTTTCTTTTTCTTGATAAGCACCTTATCAGTTTCAGCACAAGAGAAGAACAAAAATTTCAACGTAGATTTTGAAACCTTCACTCTTGAAAATGGCCTGCGTGTTATTTTACATATAGATAGATCAGATCCCGTCGTAGCAGTTGCTCTTACCAGTCATGTAGGTTCTGCTCGCGAGAAGGAAGGAAGAACCGGCTTTGCTCATCTATTTGAGCACTTGTTATTCCTAGAATCGGAAAATCTCGGCAAAGGCGGACTCGATAAAATGAGTTCTCGTATTGGAGGTTCTGGCGCTAACGGCTCTACCAGTAGAGACAGAACCAATTATTTCCAGACCGTACCTAATGATGCCCTGGAGAAAATGATCTGGGCAGAGGCCGATAAATTAGGTTTCTTCATTAATACAGTTACCGAACCTATACTTGCAAAAGAAAAGCAGGTTGTAAAAAATGAAAAAAGGCAAAGCGTAGATAACCGTCCTTATGGGCATACCTTTTATGTTATAGATCAAAACCTGTATCCGCAAGGACATCCCTATAGCTGGCAAGTAATTGGTTCTTTGGAGGATCTTCAAAATGCCACACTGCAAGATGTGAAAGATTTTTATAATACCTGGTATGTGCCAAATAATGTGACTCTTACAATAGCAGGCGATTTTGATGTAGCTCAGGCCAAAGACTGGGTTCATAAATACTTTGATGAGATTAAACCCGGAAAAGAAATTGCTGTTTTAGAAAAGAAACCGGTAACCTTGAAAGCTTCAAAAAATCTCTATTTTGAAGATAACTTTGCGAATTTACCAGAACTCACCCTTACCTGGCCCTCTGTATATTCCTATCATGAAGATTCATACGCGTTAGAGATATTGGCAAAATATCTTTCTGAAGGAAAGAACGCGCCTTTGTATAAAAAACTTGTAGTTGAAAAGGAATTGACCGATGCCGTAGACATGTTCGATTATACTTCGGAACTAGCAGGACAATTCATGTTACAAATTCGTGCTTATGATAAGACCGATCTTGATAAAGTAAAATCTGCCATCGATGAAGCATTTCAGCAATTTGCAAAAGATGGAATTCCTGAAAAAGACTTAAAAAGGATTAAAGCCGGACAGGAAACTGAATTTTACAACAGTATTTCCAGCGTTCTTGGGAAAGGTTTTCAGTTGGCGCAATACCAGATATTTGCTAACGATCCAAATGAGATCAACAAAAATGTAGAAAAAATTTTTGAGGTTTCCTCTAAAGATGTTATGCGTGTATTCAAAAAATACATTCTGAACAAACCTTATATCGCTACCAGTTTTGTTCCTAAGGGTCAGCCAGAACTGGCTTTAGAGAATTCTGTACCTGCTGAAGTTGTAGAAGAAAAGATTGTAGAAGGAGCTGAAGATGAATTTGACACGTCTGCTGAAGTGGCCTACCAGAAAACACCTTCCAGTTTCGATAGATCTACAGAGCCTCCTTATTGGGGTACTCCAGAGTTAAAAACGCCTGAGGTCTGGCAAGCTAACCTTCCTTCAGGTCTAAAGATTTATGGAATTACTTCTAAGGAAGTGCCCTTAGTGCAATTCAGTTTAGAGATGAAAGGTGGGCTACTTTTAGAAGATCCAAACAAAGTAGGAGTTTCTAATTTGTTAGCGAATTTAATGACCAAAGGTACCGCTAAAAAAACACCGCAGGAATTAGAAGAGGCCATAGAACTTTTAGGCTCCAGCATTGAAGTGACCGCTACCGATGAAAAAATAATTATAAGTGGAAGCAGCCTGAGCAGAAATTATGAAAAGACGATGGATCTAGTACGAGAGATTTTATTAGAACCGCGATGGGATGAAACTGAGTTTAAATTGGCTAAACAAAAGGTAAGCAGTCAAATTCAGCAACAAAATGCAAATCCGAATAGTATTGCCACCAGCGAGTTCAAAAAGTTGATCTATGGCAATACTCATATTCTCTCTCACGACAATCTGGGTACCGAAAACTCCATTGAAAAGATAAGCCTCCAAGACCTTAAAGACTATTATCGCCTTAACCTATCTCCTATGCAGGCTAGCTTTTCTATAGTTGGCTATATAGATAGAAAGGCTACGACTTCTTCACTTAAGGCAATTTCTGCGAACTGGAAACCGGTTAATGTATTATTTCCCGATCTACCTACACCACAAGCCCCGAAAAGTTCGCAGGTGTATTTTTACGATGTGCCTGGAGCAAAACAATCGGTTCTTATGATTGGAGCACCCGCTTTAAAAGCAACTGACAAAGATTTTTATCCTGCAGAGGTGATGAATTACCGTTTAGGTGGAGGTGGATTTGCTTCCCAGCTCACTCAGCAGTTACGCGAAGGAAAAGGTTATACGTACGGGATAAGATCTAAATTCACCGGCAGTAATTTAGTAGGGCAATTTGTGATCTCCAGCGGAGTGCGCTCTAACATTACTTATGATGCCTTAAGCCTTATTAAAGAAATTTTAACCGAATATCCTGTGAATTTTGATAGTCAGGATCTTGAAGTCACCAAAAGTTTTATGATAAAAAGCAATGCCCGAAAGTTTGAAACTCTGAATTCAAAACTAAATATGCTTTCGGATATAAGTAACTATAATTTGGAGGCCGACTTCATCAAACAACGAGAAGAGACCGTTAACAAAATGACTATTGAAGACATTAAAGAACTGGCCAACACCTACATAAATCCAGAGAGGATATACTATTTAATAGTAGGAGATGCTGCCACCCAGCTCCAAAAGTTAGAGGGTCTAGGTTTTGGAAAACCTATCCTGTTGAATGAAGAATAGTTTTAGAAATTTTATTGAACTACCCGGCACCTATCTTTTTTTACTGACGCAGGTATGGAAACAGAACGTATTCAATAAAAAGTATCTTTTACCGGAAATCGGGTTATTTGAACCGTCTAATGACGGGAGTGTATCCAAAGAGGATATTAAAAAAATAACCGATTATTACGCATTGGGAGTCTCCGCAGTACTGGGGACTTCCTTTTGTGTTTTAAGAGGAAGCAAAATGAAGCTTCCCGAACGAAAAAGCTTAAGTTACTTAGGGGGCATCTCCGGTTTACTGGATGATCTTTTTGATGATACCACAAAAGAGGCCAGTAATTTGGAGGAACTCATCTTAAAGCCTAAAGAGATGCATCCAAATACCACTCATGAAGCATTACTCCTGCAATTGTATACGAAAGGGCTACAGTATGTCTCATGTTCAAAAAAAGTTCAGCAACAGGCTTTAAATGTCTTTAGTGCTCAGAAGGAAAGCTTAAAGCAGAAAGATGCTTCAATTTTCACTTCAGAATTGAAAAAACTCACGTTAAAGAAAGGAGGAACTTCTTTTTTGTATTACAGATATTGTCTTGAGAACTCCCCTAATGAGGCAGAAGAAAAACTGATCTATCATCTTGGCGGACTCATGCAATTGGGAAATGATATTTTTGATGTTTGGAAGGATCATCAAGATAAGATCACTACTCTAGCAACTAACACTAGTAATATTCAAGAATTGAGAAACTACTTCCATTCTCAATTGAATAAAACGTTTGAGTTAGCAGCATTTTGCGACTATCCGTCAAAAAATCGTGAAAAATTCTTAAGAATAATAAGCTTGGGCATTGCCCGTGTATTTGTTGGTCTCGACCAATTTGAAAGACTTCAACATTTAAGCAAAGGTGAATTTTGCATTGAAAAATTTAGTAGAAGAGAACTTATTTGTGATATGCAGAAACCGAAAAACCAGTTAAAGGCTATTCAATATTATTTCAAAATATTAAATGAGAACCACATTAGGCTGCCTCGGGCGAAGTAAATCTTTCTTTAAGAGTTTCAATATCTTCTTCACTAAAACCCTTTAGCTCAACCATGGTTCCTGCAGCAGCGCCCGATTTAATGATAAGATTATTTTTAGTGATCGTAATGCTATCTATTTCTTCGAAGGGATACCTTAGTTGCTCCACCCCTGCTTGACCAATTTCCAAAACATGATCATCCCATTTCACATAATCTTGATTACGACCTCTCTTAATGTTATAAATATGAAAAATTATATATCCTAATGAGAGCATTAAATATAACACTCCTAAGAATTTATTTTCTTCTGTAAAAAAATAACCAACACCCACAAAACCCCATAGTATTGCGAAAACTAAATTGTAATATTTCCTTCCGGGGTGAGACTTTTTAATTATTTGCGGCATAGATTACACATTGACTTCTATAAATCTATAAAATTCAATATGTATCTCTTTAATTAGACACTTCTAATTTTAAGCTCTTTTCTAACCGGTTTTGCAACATTTGCATTTACTGGAGTTCCATACAGGTCAAAATCTGCAGCCTCCGTTATTTTTATATCATAGAAGTCGCCAGTTTTCAAATAGATCTCGGTAGCATCTATCAATACTTCATTATCAACATCGGGAGAATCAAATTCGGTTCTACCAATAAAGTAATTCCCTTCTTTTCTATCGATTACCACTTTAAAGGTCTGCCCTATTTTCTCCTGATTTAGTTCCCAGGAGATCTGAGATTGGATTTCCATGATCTCGTTGGCTCTAGCCTGCTTCACTTCCTGTGGCACATCATCTTCAAGATTATATGCATGAGTATTTTCTTCATGAGAATAGGTAAAACAGCCCAGACGCTCAAAACGCATTTCCTTTACCCAGTCTCTCAGCTCTTCAAAATGTTCTTGAGTTTCACCTGGATACCCAACAATAAGCGTTGTTCTAATGGTCATTTCAGGAACGAATTTCCTGAAATCCTTTAAAAGATTGGTTGTTTTTGCATGAGTAGTACCGCGACGCATCGATTTTAAAAGATCATCTGAAATATGCTGTAACGGAATGTCTAGATAATTACAAACCTTTGGCTCTCTCTTCATTACATCCAAAACGTCCATTGGGAAACCGGTAGGAAATGCATAATGCAAACGTATCCACTCAATTCCATCAACCTTTACCAGATTTTCTAGTAACTCAGCAAGATTTCGTTTCTTATAAAGATCTAACCCATAATAGGTGAGGTCTTGAGCAATAAGTATCAATTCCTTTACTCCGTTTGCTGCAAGATTTTTAGCTTCGATAACCAAATTCTCAATTGGGGTAGATCTGTGTTTCCCTCTCATTAAAGGGATTGCACAAAAGGAACAAGGTCTATCGCAACCTTCAGCGATCTTTAAATACGCGTAATTTTTAGGTGTTGTAGTTAAACGCTCGCCTATCAATTCATGTTTATAATCGGCTTCCAATGCTTTTAGAAGTCCGGGTAACTCGGTAGTTCCAAAATACTGATCTACATCAGGAATCTCTTCCTGTAAATCTGGCTTATAACGCTCACTTAAACATCCGGTTACAAAAACCTTATCAACTTCCCCGTTCTGTTTTTTTTCAACATATTCCAAGATCGTATTTACCGATTGCTCCTTAGCATTATCGATAAATCCGCAGGTATTGATAACAACAATATTTCCATCTTCCTCGTGAACAACATCTTTCTTATTGGCCTTTAATTGCCCCATCAATACTTCACTATCATAGACATTCTTGCTGCAACCTAGGGTTACCACATTAATTCTATTCTTCTTTAAGGTCTTGGTTCTCATATGTTATCAATCTTTAAAAATCACATCTTGAAAATCATATTATAAATTGAACTTTATTTTAATCAAAGGAAAGTTCTAGATTTTCATTCCGCTTTAAGCGGGTGCAAAGATACAATCTAAAAATTGAACTAGAGAAGAAACGAGAAAGTTTGAAGAACCAAAGACTTATCCGAAATATTGGTGTAGTTGTAGCACCCATTCAGCTTCATAATAGCGTATAACACTAATAATTATTATTCCCAGAATAGCATAAGTCCAAGTGAAATAATCCCTTTTGAACATAAGACCGCCAACCACTGCAAAGGCAATAAATGGTAAAACAAGAATAAGATTAGGAATTGGCCAGGCACCATCAAATAGAATGGCAATTAGTTTCATTACCACATAAAATACACTGTAAAATAAGATGATCTTACATAGAATGGCCTTAAAGTTATCTTTTTGCATCTTACTTTTGGTAGTTTTCTGGTGATTTTCTTCTTTTTGAAACTTTTTCATAATTATATGCCCACTCATACAGTTGTGCCTCCTGCAATGGCTTTGCGAAAAAGGTAAGCCCCTCAGGAGCCTTATCTTGCGAATACCCCATTGGCACAGTAATAGCCGGATAGTGAGCTACGGCTGCAAAACCAGCATGATAATTATTAATAGAAAGTATTCCATCTAATTGATACTCTTTCATTGGAACATCGAAAAACCGTTTTCCATTCGCATATAGAGTATCTTTTATGGCAGTAAAGTCTTCAGCTGTAGCTGAATCTGCCACAACTCCTTTAAATAAAGACTGTCCGTAAGGAGCTCGCATCACTGAATCTTTATTATTATAAGATATGATATCGGCTACAGAATTATATTCCAAATCCCCTCCATATTTCTGAAAATATTCAGGAAGATCCTTTTTCATATCAAGATTGAGCAATCTTAAGAAATTAGGAAGATCGATCTCTTCCGCTTCAAAAACTATCACCTCTGCTCCCGCTGCTTTAAGATCTTCTAAAGCATTTACATATAAGCTATCCTCCATTAAACTTTTAAGGGCTCCAAAGCGCTTCCCTTTCAAGGACGATTCTTCTAATTCTGTGTAGTAATCTGAAATTTTAGCTTTTAATTTTACAGAAGCAGGATCTGAACTGTCTCTTCCAGACATAGCCGATAAAAGAATAGCATTATCTATTACAGATTTAGTAATAGGCCCCGGTGTATCCAACGTACTGGAAATAGGAATGATCCCACCTCTGCTAAGCAGACCGATACTTGGTTTTAAACCCACTACAGAATTCTGACTTGAAGGAGATAAGATAGAGCCAGATGTTTCAGATCCAACAGCAGCAACCGCAAAATTTGCAGCCACAGCAACGGCACTCCCAGAACTGGAACCACCGGTATCTAAAATTTTTCTGCCATATGGATTCAGCGTTTGCCCTCCTACTGCAGAGTAACCGCTAGGGCAATCTCCACAAAAGAAATACGCCCATTCACTTAAATTCGTTTTTCCAAGAATTAAAGCGCCATTGTCTTTTAGACGCTCTACAAGATAAGCATCTTTAGTACTATTATTCATTAACGCTACCGCACCGGCAGTAGTTGGTAAATCTTTTGTGTTGATATTATCTTTTAACAATATTGGCATCCCGAAGATGGGATGTTTAAGCATTTTATTCTTTAGTTGAATGTCCTTTTCTCGGGCCTGCTCTAGAACAAAAGGGTTAAGAGATATCACAGAATTTAAGCTTAGTTCATTCTCTCTATCATACTTCTGAATTCTCTTGAGGTAGAATAAGACCAATTCTTCATAGCTAAACTCCCCATTATACACAGACTTCTGAATACTCGGAATGTCTTTATCTATTACTAAAGGAAGTAAAGATGAGTATCGTGCTTCAGAAAAAGCATCTAATTCCTGCTGAAAAGGCTTCCAAAGAGAATCGTTTTCTATAAATTTAGAATCTAAAACTTTGAATTCCATTTCCTTAGAAGCAGCTGTGCTATCATTTTTCACCTCAGAGTTAACCAAAGTAGTTTTTTCCTTTTTACAAGAAAACATCAAAAGCACCGACAAGAGGAATAAACATTTTTTCATGAAGGCAGGTTTAGAAGGATTATTTTTTAAAGAAAGAATCTACAAATTCAAATTTATTGAAAACCTGTAAATCTTCTATTCCTTCACCTACTCCAATATATTTCACAGGGATCTTGAATTGATCGCTAATACCAATTACCACCCCACCTTTAGCTGTACCATCCAGTTTGGTAACCGCAAGAGAAGTAACCTCTGTAGCTGCTGTAAATTGCTTAGCCTGTTCAAAAGCGTTCTGGCCAGTAGAACCATCCAAAACCAATAATACTTCGTGAGGCGCGCTAGGAACCACTTTTTGCATTACACGTTTCACTTTGCTAAGCTCATTCATAAGGTTTACCTTATTATGCAATCTACCGGCAGTATCAATAATCACCACATCGGCATCCTGTTTTACCGCGCTTTCTACAGCATCAAAAGCAACAGAAGCAGGATCACTTCCCATTTGCTGCTTTACAATTGGCACTCCTGTTCTATCTGCCCAAATTTGAAGCTGATCTATTGCGGCTGCTCTAAAAGTATCTGCAGCACCTAGTAATACTTTTTTACCATCTTTTTTGAATTGATGCGCCAGTTTTCCAATAGTCGTGGTTTTCCCAACACCATTCACTCCCACCACCATGATTACATAAGGTTTGGAAACCGTGTTCCAATCTATTCCTGTATTAACTCCTTGCTCTGTTTCACTTTCTGAAAGTAAGCCTGCTATTTCTTCTCTTAAAATCCCATTAAGCTCGGCAGTACCAAGATATTTATCTCTCGCAACACGCTCCTCAATTCTCTTAATTATTTTTATAGTAGTAGTTACACCAACATCACTACTTACAAGAACTTCTTCAAGGTCATCTAAAACATCATCATCTACTTTAGATTTTCCGGCAACAGCCTTACTCATTTTGGATAGGAAGGTAGTACTTGACTTTTCTAATCCCTTATCTAAGGTTTCTTTCTTTTCCTTAGAAAATATTTTTTTAAATAAACTCATTATTTGGAAGGTTTGAATATTCAAAATCAAAATCTCAGATACCCAGATTTCAATTGAGTGTAAATATACACAAAAAGCAAAAGCCGTCCAGATGGCTCTGGACGGCTTTTAAAATATTTTTTGAAATAACTTACTTCTTACCTAAGAAGTCATTTACTTGCTCTGGGATCATGATGCTTTCAACGAATGTATATGCACCTGTCTTAGGAGACTTCACCATTTTAATAGCTTTAGTCAATCTCTTAGAACCTGTCTGTAATGTTGCTACTGATTTTTTTGCCATGACTTATACTTATTTAATTTCTTTATGAACCGTCATTTTCTTAAGGATAGGGTTAAATTTCTTTAACTCCATTCTATCTGGCGTGTTCTTTTTATTTTTTGTTGTAATATATCTTGAAGTACCTGGTCTTCCTGATTCCTTGTGCTCTGTACACTCTAAGATTACCTGTATTCTGTTACCTTTCTTTGCCATTTTACTATGTCTTAGTGGTTAAGGATTATTTATTCAAAAATCCCTTTTCTCTAGCTTCCTTAATTACAGCAGAGATACCTTTTTTATTGATGTTTTTTAATGCAGAAGCTGAAACTTTTAAAGTTACCCATCTGTCCTCTTCAGGAATATAAAAACGCTTCTTTAATAAGTTGATATTAAATTTACGCTTGGTTTTATTCATGGCGTGAGAAACATTGTTTCCTACCATTGCTCTCTTACCCGTTAGCTCACAAACTCTTGACATTGCTTAAATCTTTTTGTTATTTCAAAACAGGCTGCAAATTAACGATTTTTTTAAGTAACCGCCAACATAATTTTAAAAATATTTCAAGGAATTTTATTCTTCCTTTAAGCCGCCCTTTATTATTTTTATAATACTCAAATAGAGTAGTTGCGTTCTACCGTGTAACTAACTCCTTGTAAATCATTTCCAAAGCCTTATTTACAGCCTTTTTCACAACCTGCTCTCTTCGCTTACCCAATTCAAATTTCTCTGCATATACTTTTTCTGGGGTAGCAATCCCAATATAAACCGTTCCTACCTCAGCATCACTTTCACCTTTTTCAGGGCCTGCATTTCCGGTGGTAGAAATTGCATAATCCGACTTAAAAAGTTGCCTAGCGCTTACAGCCATCTCTTCTGCAACCTGCCTGCTTACTACAGAATATTTTTTTACGGTGGCTTTAGAAACCTTTAGAACTTCTTCTTTCACCTGCGTAGCATAGGAAACCATCCCTCCTTTAAAAAATTGAGATGACCCTGCATTAGAGGTTATTTCAGCAGCTAACAGCCCTCCTGTACAACTTTCTGCCACGGCTAAAGTGCTCTTTTTATCAATAAAGGCATTTTGCAGACTGAGTGATAGCTCTTCATCTTCCCCGGCAGTATCAGCAATAATATCTTTTAATAAGGGATAAATCTTTTCAAATTCCAGCTCGATAGAAGTTTTTAATTCTCCTTCATCATACCCCTTCCCAGACAAACGCAATCTTACCATTCCAAAATTTGGTAAATAGGCAAGTTTTATATGATGGGGTAAATTTCGCTCCCACTCTTCTAATCTAAGAGCAATTGCACTTTCACCTAAACCATAGGTTCTAATGGTTTTATGATGAATAAACGGACGATCGAATTCTTTCTTTAGTTTTGGCAACACTTCAATTTCCATAAGCGCTTTCATCTCAAAAGGCACTCCGGGCATGGCAATATAAACGACCTCATCTTTTTTAAACCATAGTCCCGGGGCAGTTCCATATTTATTGTGAAGTACAGCAGCTTTAGAGGGTACCATTGCCTGTTCCCTGTTTAAATTAGAAATGGGAGTATGCTTGATCCTCTTAAAAATCTCCTCAATATGTTCTAGAACGTCAGAATTAAGAATAAGTTGATCTTCAAAATATTCACAAAGTGTACGTTTAGTAACATCATCGTTCGTGGGACCCAATCCACCAGTTATAATAACAACATTGGCAGTGTTCGAAGCATTTTTAAGACTCTCTAAAATATGATCTTTCTCATCTTCAATAGAAGTTATTTGATGGACAGACACCCCTATTTTATTAAGCTCTTTTGCTATATAAGCCGAATTAGTGTCAACTATTTGCCCAATTAGAATCTCGTCTCCTATTGTAATAATTTCTGCAATCATTACAATCCGAAATCCTCTTTCAGTTCCTTTTCTGCCAGTGTTACTTTAGTAGAAATCTTTTCCTTAGCCTCCCTTGCTTTCCCTTCAGCTCCAGTACCTTTGGCCCATGCTTCAATAGTCAATATCTGCTCCATTAGCTCCAATCCGAATAATTGTAAATTTGGCTTCATTTTATGGGCAAATTGATAAGCTAAAGTAGGGTTACTATTGTCTATTGCTTCGGCCATAGATTTTACATCTGGCGGTATCTCCTCTAAAAAGGTCTCTATAATCACTTTTACAAAATCATCATCACCACCAGCCATCTCAATCACTTCGGTTAAGTTGTAGTTGCTCATCTATTTTACGTGTATTGAAAAAATTTGTTCTTCCTCTATAAATCCCGTTAACTGGTCGTTTACCTGCACCCTACCAACACCTTTGGGGGTTCCGGTAAAAATTACATCACCAATTTTTAAAGTAAAATACTGGGAGACGTAAGAAATGATCTCATCTATTTTCCACAACATCTCGCTGGTATTACCTTTTTGAACGGTCTCTTTGTTTTTAATCAAGCTAAAGTTAATATTATTTATATTGGATAGAGAGTTTTTATTAATCCATTTTTCTCCAATTACCGCAGCACCATCAAAGCCCTTCGCTTTTTCCCAAGACAATCCCCTTGTTTTTAGTTGCTCTTGAAGATCTCGGGCAGTAAAATCTATACCTAACCCTATTTCGTCATAATATTTATGTGCGAATTTTTCCTGAATATGCTTTCCAACTTTATTAATCTTTACCAAAACTTCCACTTCGTACTGAACATCATCGGAAAAATCAGGAATAAAGAAGGGTTGTTTTTTTAACAGGATAGAAGTATCAGGCTTCAAGAAAACTACTGGCTCTGTAGGCTTTTCATTTTTAAGTTCCGAGATATGCTCGCTGTAATTTCTTCCAATACAAATAAGTTTCATTGTAACTAATAAAAATTTAGTTTATAGGAATTAGCTCAATTTATTATTGAGTTTTCTTAATTTAATAGCTGTTAATACCTTTTTAGTATAAAGCGGGAAATCGGCATTTTGAATCCAGCCATAGTAACCTGGTTCATCTTCAAAGACCTTTTCTACATGTTTCCCCTTATATTTCCCAAAGGCGAAAACTTCATGTCCTTTTTTATCGAAAGCAATGAAACCAGCAAAATCGGCGAATTTTCTACGAGAACTATATTCACCTAACCAGGAAATATCATTTTCAAGATCATCGTATCTATCTAATTGCGATTTCAAAACTTCGTAAGTAGCATTGGTATCGGCGGCTGCCGAATGCGCTCCATCCAAATCTTTTCCGCAGTAGAATTTATAGGCTGCAGAAAGTGTTCTTTGTTCCTGCTTATGAAAAATGGTTTGCACATCTACAGAAACCACATTTTTCATTTCAAAATCTACCTCCACTCGCAATAATTCTTCTGCCAGAAGAGGAATATCAAACCTATTGGAATTATAACCTCCCAGATCGCAATTCTTGATCATCTCATGAATTTGCGGAGCCAGCTCTTTAAAAGTAGGTTCGTTAGCAACCTTTTCATTTGAAATTCCATGAATAGCTATCACTTCCTGCGGGATATTCATTTCAGGATTAACTAACCAGGTCTTGCTCTCTTTATTCCCGTTGGGGAAAATTTTCAGAATAGAGATTTCGACAATCCTGTCTTTAGATATATTGGTACCCGTAGTTTCCAGATCAAAAAAACAAATAGGTTTTTTGAGTTTTAACTCCATAGTGTTATGCTATTTTTAGTTGTAAATATAGTATAAATTGGTAGTTCTATTGTAAGGAGAGCCACGCATCCCCAATTATAGAAATAAAAAAGAGACATTGCTAATTAACTAGAATGCCTCTTTTTTAATTATTATTTTCAAGTTGTTATACCACTCTATCTTTATCAAAAGATTCTAAATATTGTGCCACGCGCTGTACAAATTGCCCACCTAGCGCTCCATTAACCACTCTGTGATCATAGCTATGGGACAAGAACATTTTGTAACGAATCCCTATAAAATCTCCTTCAGGAGTTTCAATTACAGCCGGAACTTTTCTAATAGCTCCCAAGGCTAGAATTGCAACTTGTGGCTGATTGATTATAGGTGTTCCCATAATACTTCCAAATGTTCCAACATTTGTTACAGTGTAAGTACCTCCCTGGATATCGTCGGGTTTCAATTTATTTTGTCTCGCTCTGTTTGCAAGGTCGTTCACCTCTTTTGCAAGTCCGACCAAATTTAATCTATCGGCATTTTTAATTACCGGAACAATTAAATTTCCATCAGGAAGTGCCGCAGCCATCCCTAAATTGATGTTTTTCTTTTTGATGATCTTGTCCCCATCTACAGAAATATTGATCATTGGGAAATCTTTTATGGCCTTTGCTACCGCCTCCATAAAGATGGGAGTAAAGGTTAGCTTTTCTCCTTCTCTTTTTTCAAAGGCTGCTTTGTGTTTGGATCTCCAGTTCCAAATAGTTGTAACATCTACTTCTATAAATGACTGTACATGAGCAGAAGTTTGCGCGCTTTGTACCATGTGGTGAGCAATCATTTTACCCATTCGACTCATTTCCACAATCTCATCTTCTCCATTTACACTAACAGGAGCTGGCGCTTGTTGCACAGCAGCCGGTGCCACAGGAGGAGCTTGCGGTTGCTGACCTTTATTAGTTACATATTCTAAAATATCATTCTTTGTAACACGGCCATCTTTCCCTGTTCCCTCTAGAGCCTCTAATTCACTCAAAGAAACGCCTTCTTTTTTTGCAATGTTCTTAACTAATGGAGAGTAGAATTTATTTGAATCGGAGAAATCTTCTCCGCTGGTTTGAGTGGTTTGTTTTGCAGTAGCTACAGTTTCCTCAACTTCTTCCACCAAAGCTTCAGAAGATGATTCTTGCTCCACCTCATATGTTGCGCCATCCCCATCAATCTCTATAATTGCTATTGTTTGCCCTACTTTTACAACATCGTCGGCCCCAAAAAGCTTTTCTATCAGTACACCATCAACCTCACTTGGAACTTCACTGTCAACTTTATCGGTAGCAATTTCCAATACAGCTTCATCTGCTTCAATGGTATCACCAACTTCTTTTAACCAACTTGTAATAGTCGCTTCTGCAACACTTTCACCCATTTTGGGCAATTTTAGTTCAAACTTTGCCATATTATTATCTCAAAGATGTTTTTTATAATTCTAATTGCGAAATTACTCAATTAAAAGCTTTATAAATATTAAATATTCAATAAAATTATTTTATTAAGCCAAATTACTTTGAATTTCAGAATACCCTATTTCGGTAAATTTACAATTTCAATAGCTCAAATAAAAGAATTGCCTTAGTTAAGCATGATAGTCCCTTACAATAAATCAACTTTTTAAGGAACTTTCAAAAGGGACTCTATTGGCTATACTTCTTCCTAAGGTCACCTCATCAGCATATTCCAACTCATCCCCCACAGAAATTCCTCTAGCAATTGTTGATGTTTTTATCTCTAAACCTTCTAGCTGCTTAAAAATATAGAAGTTGGTGGTATCCCCTTCTAAGGTGCTACTTAACGCAAAGATGATCTCTTCAATTTCTCCTTCTCGCACCTTATCTATCAATGATTTAATTTTGAGCTGCGAAGGTCCTATTCCGTCCATCGGACTTATTTTTCCTCCTAATACATGATATAAACCTCTGTACTGACCTGTGTTTTCTATAGCCATGACATCGCGAATATCTTCAACAACACACACTATCTCTTTAACACGTGTAGGATTGGCACATATTTCACATAGATCGGTATCGCTTATATTATGGCAATTCTTACAAAGTTTTATTTGGGTACGCAAATTAGAAAGTGCATCGGTAAGCTGAAGGGTTTGCATTTCAGGCTGCTTCAAAAGATGAAGCACAAGCCTTAGCGCAGTTCGTTTTCCAATACCGGGTAATTGAGACATTTCAAGCACCGCTTGTTCTAATAATTTTGATGAAAAATCCATGCTTCAAAATTACATTATTTTACCTGAAACAGCACCAAAATTAAGCATCACAATACTTATAGCACATTAAATCATTATTTGTATTTTGCCACGAAATTTTATTTCTATGCAACCAGTTTATATCCTCCTGCTTATTGCTGCTTATTTTGCAGCACTTATCATCATCTCTTATTTCACAGGAAAGAACTCTAATAATGACGCTTTTTTTAAGGCGAACAGGCAATCTCCCTGGTATGTAGTAGCATTTGGAATGATAGGCGCATCGCTAAGTGGAGTGACTTTCATCTCGGTACCGGGCTGGGTAGAGGCTAGCCAGTTTAGTTATATGCAAGTTGTGCTGGGATATATTTTGGGGTATGCTGTTATTGGAACTGTGCTACTCCCGCTTTATTACAAAATGAATCTTACTTCTATTTACACGTATTTAGAAAGTAGGTTTGGAAGATATTCATATAAAACCGGTGCTTCTTTCTTTCTTTTATCTCGTATAGTGGGAGCAAGTTTTCGATTGTTTCTAGTAGCCAATGTGCTGCAAATAATTTTATTTGACCAGTTAGGTGTTCCATTTTGGCTAACAGTTATTATGGCAATTGCACTTATCTGGTTATATACTTTTAAATCGGGTATAAAAACCATCGTTTATACCGACACTTTGCAAACCCTTTGCATGCTTATTGCTGTGGGAGTTAGTATTTATTATGTTTCAGCTGATCTGGGAATTCAGGGTGCCGATTTAATATCTCATATTTCTAATAGTGAATTGTCTAAAATTTTCTTTTTTGATGATATTAAAAGTGCCGATTATTTTTGGAAGCAATTCCTTTCTGGAGCATTTATAGCTATTGTAATGACAGGATTAGATCAGGATATGATGCAGAAAAATCTTACCTGCAGAAACTTAAAAGATGCCCAAAAGAACATGTTCTGGTTCACTATTGTACTTACAGTGGTTAATTTTTTCTTTATGGCCCTGGGAATTCTATTGATAGAGTATGCCAGACAAAATGGTATTACAGCTTCCAAAGATGAACTTTTCCCGGTAATTGCCACACAAAGCGGACTTGGTGTAGGAATAGCAATTTTCTTTATTTTAGGTCTAATCGCTGCAGCATATAGTAGTGCCGATAGTGCATTAACTTCTTTAACCACCTCCTTTAGTATCGACATTCTGGATATTGAAAAGCGTTATGAAAAACGTAAGCAGGAGGTCGTTAGAAAAAGAATACATGTTGCCGTCTCAATAGTACTTATTCTGGTAATAATAAGTTTTAAATATATTATTAAAGACGAAAGTGTGATCGCAAAATTGTTTGTATTTACAGGCTATACCTATGGGCCGCTATTAGGACTTTATAGCTTCGGGCTTTTCACAAAACTTCAGGTGAAAGATAAGATTGTGCCAATTATAGCAATACTTTCCCCTATATTATGCTACTTAATAAGCAATAATAGCGCAGCCTGGTTTGGCTTTGAATTCGGATTTTTTATTCTTATTCTGAACGGAGCAATTACTTTTCTTGGCTTAATACTGATTAGTAGAAAGCATCACTAAAGTACAGGCCGATTCAAAATGAATTTTATTAGCTCGTAAAAGTTTATATAACTCCGGGTTTTCGGTGCCCGGATTAAAGATCACTCGCTTAGGCTCTAAGGAAAGTATATAGTCATAATATTCCTTTTGGCGTTGTGCATTTAAATAAAGGGTAATAGTATCTATACCATCGAAATCTTTCTGTTCGTTGGTGATCTCTACTCCTTCCACCTCTCCATTTTTCAAGCCAACTGCAACAGCCGGGTGTTGAAAAGAAACCAATCTTTTAATAGCAATATTCGAATATCTGGAAGGGTTCATAGACGCCCCTAACACCAATGTTTTCTTTTTCATATCTAACAAAGTTACTATTTCTGTTTTTCTGTAACAAATAAAGAATTTTTTGGTCTTTAAAAAAACACAGGACTGTTGTAGCTCCCAATTGTGTTGTGATGGTACACAATATGGGAAGTTGCATCAAAAACCCACTCTTCTTTTCGGGAGGGTGGGTTTAAAAATAATAAAACATAACTGTAACAAATTAAATCGTTTGTCGTCTATTAAATATAAGGAATTGCCGGAAGGCTTTTTTTTGATCTAATTATTATGCATAACAAGATACCTTGCGTAAAAAATCAATTCATCACATTTAATTAACCATCAAATCAATCAAAAAATGAAACAGTTAATTCTAATTATTAGTTTATTCAGTCTTATCCCCGGATATGGCTTTCAGGCTCCAAAAGAAGTACTATTTGGACAGATCTCAGGAGTTGTTCTAGACAAAGACCTTCGAGAACCTATTCCTTTTGCAACCCTTATCATTAATGACCTAGACGGAAATTTAGTTTCCGGAAACAGTTCTGCTGATGATGGCACATTTACTATTAAAAATATTCCTAACGGAAAATATGTATTTCAGGCACAATTTATTGGTTACAAAACATTGAGTCAAAATATTGAGATAGATTCTAAAAATAACCGAATCGATTTGGGTGAGATCTTGCTAGAGGCAGACGTGGCTATGTTAGATGACGTTAACATTGTTGCCGAACGCTCTACAATCGAGCAGAAGATAGATCGAAAAGTAATAAACGTAGGAAAAGATCTCACAACAGCCGGAGCCTCGGCTTCCGATATCATGGCAAATCTGCCTACGCTTACAGTAGATCAGGATGGAAATATAGCCATGCGGGGAAATGATAATGTTCGCATATTAGTAGATGGAAAACCTAGTAATATTCCCGCTGCACAGCTATTAAAACAAATTCCTAGCTCTTCTATAAAAAGTATTGAACTCATTACAAATCCTTCAGCGAAATATAATCCGGAAGGAATGAGCGGGATAATCAATATCATTCTTCATAAGAATTCAAATATGGGATTCAATGGAAACCTCAACACTGGTGTTACCATCGCTACACATACCCGTGTAAATGGATCTATAGACATGAATTACCGAAAAGGCAAATTGAATTTCTTTACCAATGCCGGAACTAATTTTGGTAAGAGAAGACAGCGCGGACTAATAAAGAATGTAGAATCCGATTATGAGGAAAACATCTACTTTTTAAACGATAACAATTCTTATCTCTTTAAAGTAGGAGTAGATTATTATATAGATGACAAGAACACCGTTTCCTTCTATACAAATCAGAATCGTTATTGGGGAGAGCCGTTAGGACAGATCGATCTTGTTATTGATAGTGATCCCGATTCAAGTATTTATCAGGGATTTAATCTTGATAGTAAAAATGTATCCAGTACCTATAATTTCGACTATAAAAGAGAATTTGAAAAGGAAGGTCATAACATAGAATTAGAGATAGATCATAATATCGTAGATGGATCAGAACTGGCTGCTTTTACTTTTGAAGGTGGTGGCGCCCCTTTCCCTTCATACAATGATGATGTAACCGATGACAACTCTAATACTACTATTAACTTAGACTACGTAAACCCCCTAAGCGAGAAAATCAAGCTTGAACTGGGGGCTGAAGCGAGAATTAGAAATAGCAATAACACTTACCAGACCACAAATACCAATCTGGAGGATGCCGATTATGATTACGATAACAGCATTTATTCCTTCTATGCTACCTATGGCCAGAATTTCGAAAAATGGGCCTATCAATTAGGAGCTAGAGTTGAAGCGTATGATGTAACTGCGGTGCTAAACGGAATACAGGTTTTTGAAGATGATTATCTTACCGTTTACCCAACTGCTTATGTTTCTTATCAGCTATCTGAGAAGAAAACTCTTCAAATGAATTATGGAAGACGTGTAGACAGGCCGGGATTAAATCAGGTAAATCCAGTAAGGGAATTTAGCACTCCGCGTATAACAGGAGTTGGAAATCCTCAACTAGACCCTCAGTTCACACACTCGGTTGAACTTAATTACACTCAGAATTTTGAAAAGGGAAGTTTAACTGCAGGTACATTTTACCGCCTTATTAACAGTGAGATCAATCAAACTATCTTGGAAGATCCGGAAGATCCATCAAGACTACTCTTAACCTTTATAAATGGAGAAGATAACACCTCATACGGATTTGAAATTTCCGGTAGTTACAAACCTTTTAAATGGTGGAGTATCAACCCTAGCTTTGAGATCTATACGCAAACCACTCGTGGAATTGTAGGAGAAGCAGCGGTAGAAACCGACAACAATGCCTATAGTTTTAGAATAAACAACAGCTTTAAAGCTACCGATAAATTGACCTTTCAGTTATTTGGATATTATAGAAGTCCTTCCAAAGAACTTCAGTTCAAATCACAGGAATTCTACTTTGTAAATACCGGTGCTCGTTACAATTTATTGAATGATAAAGCTACGTTGAGTCTTAATTTTTCAGATGTTTTCAATACTCAAAAATTCAAGTTCAGCTCCGACCTGCCATATAAGCAAACAGGAGAATTTCAAGGAGAAAGCCAATCGATATACCTAGGCTTCTCTTACAGGTTTGGTGGAGGAAAGAACTCTGCATTAAAAAGAAAGAACCGTGACGATAATGAAAAAGACGGAGGAGGATTATTTTAATAGTTAATTGTTTTTTTAGCCAAAAAAAACCGCTGTTCAAAGTGAACAGCGGTTTTTTATATTAAAATGGAGTTTTTTACCATTCTATTATAGCACTACCCCATGTAAACCCGCTACCAAATGCAGCAAGCACCACCAGGTCTCCTTCTTTTATCTTTCCGTTCTCCCAAGCTTCGGTTAAAGCAATTGGAATAGAAGCAGCAGTTGTATTACCGTACTTCTGGATATTATTATAAACTTTATCATCACTTAGTTTGAATTTCTGCTGAATAAACTGAGAAATTCGAAGATTTGCCTGATGAGGTATTAACATATCAATATCTTTTACCTCTAGGCCATTTGCCTTTAAACCTTCCATGATCACCTCTGAAAAACGTGTAATAGCATGTTTAAATACAAACTGTCCATTCATATATGGATAGTAAGGAATATCATCCCCCTGTGGATTTTCTGCAATGATTTCTGGCACCCAATGATTAGTACTTGGCCCTTTTAAAGATAATTCTAGTGCATGTTTTCCTTCAGAATGCAGATGAGTAGAAAGAATTCCCTGCCCATTGTGATTGCTTCTTGTAAGCACTGCCGCTCCGGCACCATCACCAAAGATTACAGATACAGATCTCCCTCTGGTGGTAAAATCTAATCCTCCACTATGGTTTTCACTTCCTATTACAAGTATATTCTTATACATTCCTGTTTTAATGAACTGATCGGCTACTGATAAGGCGTAGATAAATCCGCTACACTGGTTTCTAACATCTAGAGCAGGACAGGTATTAATGTCTAATATTTCCTGTACCTGTACACCACATCCTGGAAAATAGTAATCTGGACTTAAGGTTGCAAAAACAATAAAATCGATATCATCTTTAGAAATATTGGCACGTTCAATAGCTATTTTGGCTGCTTTTGCACCCATGATTGAAGTTGTATTCCCATCTCCTTTTTTGATATGGTGACGCTCTTGAATTCCTGTTCTTTCCTGAATCCAGGCATCATTTGTGTCCATCAATTTAGAGAGATCATCATTGGTAACAACATTTTCCGGCACATAACTCCCTAGCCCGGCAATTTTGGATTGATACATATTTAAATAATTATGTAATTAAAAATATTCCTTATTAAATTTAATCATTTAATAATTTTTCGCCCCGCAATATATGAAATATTAACATTTTGTAACTTATTAAGGCTACTGGCTTTCTCTAATTTGAAAATGTTTTAAATAAGAAAAGTGCAACCCAAAATTGGGTTACACTTTTCTATCAACCTAACCAATAAATAAATCTTTATGTGTATTGTTTATAATTATCAACTTTTACTGTGGCCTTTAGATCGTGCAACAAATTATATAAGCCGAAGAATGTGCGGTTTATATAGAGGAAATGTTTGCTTCCTCTATTTCCATTCATCTTTCGCAGCTCGGTATCTTTGCTATATTTTTCACTTAAATCGGTAATATTATTCCAAAACGACTCATCTGCAAAATTGAAATTTTCTTCGTGAAACGGACTTGTAAAAAGACTGAGCATTTGATGGAACAATTCAGAAAAGAATTTAATTTCCTTCGGGCTGTCATCAGCTCTAAGAATTTCCAGTTCAAATAATTTTTCATTAAAAAAGTCCGGATCATTAATATTCTCCTTTTTGGCTAACTCAAAATAAGGCACATAAAAATCTTCCGGAACTTTCTTTATACATCCAAAATCTATAGCAATAAGATTTGCCTCTTTATCGATCAGGAAATTTCCCGGGTGCGGATCGGCGTGCACAGCCTTAAGCTCATGCATTTGATACATGTAGAAATCCCACAGCGCCTGCCCTACTTTATTCGCTTTTTCAGAATCGGTATTGTCAGCGGCAAACTCACTTAAGTGCACACCTTCCATCCAATCCATAGTAATTATACGTTCACTGGAAAGCTCTTTATAATAATTAGGGAATTTCAAATTCGGAATAAGCGAACAGGCTTTAGAAATTTCAAGACTTTGTTCAACTTCCAGTAAGTAATCGGTTTCTTCTAACAGCTTCCCTTCTACTTCTTTAAAATACTTTTCTGAATCTTTTCCCTGTAGATTGAACATTCTAATTGCTATGGGTTTTACCATTGCCAGATCTGAACTGATACTGTCTGCAACCCCCGGATATTGGATTTTCACAGCAAGATTCTTCCCATTTTTGGTTGCCTTATGCACCTGTCCGATGCTGGCAGCGTTTACCGATTGGGTTGCAAAAGTATCGTATAAAGATTCAGGGTAATTCCCATTATATTTTTTAAATGTCTTCCTTACTAAAGGTGCAGAAAGTGGTGGAACACTAAATTGTGCCAGAGAGAATTTCTCTACATACGCGCTTGGCAGCAAACTTTTTTCCATAGAAAGCATTTGAGCCACCTTTAAAGCACTTCCTTTCAAACTTTTTAATCCGTCATAAATATCTGACGCATTATTTTCATCCAACTCCTCTCGAGTAAAACTGCCATCGAAAGCCTTCTTACTATAATATTTGAGATAATTCCCACCTATTTTAACTCCGGTTTGAACCATTTTACTAGTTCTTCCTAATTTTCCGGTTGGTATTTTATCTATTGTCTTCATAGTGTTCTATATATAACCTCTCAGCACATTAATAATGTAGGGCACCAATGGTTGTGAGGTTTTTGAGGGGGCTTATTGCATTTTTTCTTTCCAAATAAACTTTCCAAAATCTACTATTCGCTCTAAAGGAGTATTATCAAATAGATCGAAAACTGTATTTACCGACTTCTCTATAGCAACATCGGTACTTTCGAACTTTGGAGAATTATCGTCTATCCAGAATTTCAGTATAAATAAAAGCTGTAACCAAGCTGCTTCCGAAAATATGGTTTCCGACTGTTTCAGGAAATTAACTGTTTTATCTTCATTTCCTTCTCTAATTAGCTCGGTGGCAAAGCTCTTCATACGTTTTCTCAAACCTTTTAACTGTTCCAGATTCTTCAGCATTCCTGCATCTTCCTTTAAGCTGAATAACACATAACTTCTATTTGCTGTTAGCAGCTCGAAAAATGTGTAATAAAAAGTGAGCAATTTTTCCCGAGTGGTAAAGCTTTCAAACTCTGGACTTTTTTCAAGTAACTCGATCGTTAAATTGTAAAAGCGATTCCATATATCTTTTCTTAACCCTTCGAAGCTTCCGAAGAAATCATAGAACTCGTCCTCACTTAATCCATTCTCTTTACAGAATTTATAGACACTTTTAGGAGTAGCTTCATGCTCCAGAACATATTCCATATAGAGACTAATAACCGAGTCTTTAGTTATAGGTTCTTTTTTCTTAGAGTTCTTTCCTGTTTTATTAGTTGCTTTAGCCATAATTCTTTCTTTCTGAGTCAAATATACAAACTGTTTAACTTTATTTAATTTTTATTAAACAAAAATATTTGTTAAACTTTATCCTGCTGCTTCATGATTCATTTAGACGACACTTATTAAGCATCATTACAGATGTCAGTTTGTCAGCAAACACGACTTGGTATTTTTTTTGACTATTAGAAATCAGAATTAATTAAACAACAACATATATGGCAACTGGAAATATCAATGTATCTGTAGAGAACATTTTTCCCCTTATAAAAAAGTTCCTTTACAGCGATCACGAAATCTTTTTACGTGAGTTAGTATCGAACGCAACCGACGCAACTCTTAAACTGAAGCATTTAACCAGTATAGGAGAAATTGGCGTAGAATATGGCAATCCTAAAATAGAAGTGAAAATAGATGAGGCAAATAAAACGCTTCATGTTATCGACCAAGGAATTGGGATGACCAAAGAAGAGGTTGAAAAATACATTAACGAAGTAGCTTTCTCGGGAGCAGAAGAGTTTCTTGAAAAGTACAAAGACTCTGCTAAAGACAGTGGAATTATTGGGCATTTCGGACTTGGTTTTTACTCGGCCTTTATGGTTGCAAATAAAGTAGAGATTATTACCAAATCATATAAAGATGAACCGGCAGCTCACTGGACCTGCGAAGGAACAACCGAATTCACTTTAGAGGAGGCTGATAAAAAAGAAAGAGGAACAGAGATCATCCTTCATATAAATGAAGAAGACGAGCAATTCCTGAAAGAAAGCAGAATTAGTGAACTATTGGTGAAGTATAATAAATTTATGCCTATCCCAATTAAATTTGGTACAACTGAAGAAACATTGGATCTACCGGAAGATGCTCCGGAAGATACAAAACCAGAAACCAAGACGGTTGATAATATAATAAATAATCCTTCTCCGGCCTGGACAAAACAACCTACCGAATTAGAGGATAAAGATTACAAAGACTTTTACAGAGAACTGTACCCTATGCAGTTTGAAGATCCATTATTCCATATTCATTTGAATGTTGATTATCCTTTCAATCTTACCGGAATTCTTTATTTCCCGAAGATGGGTCAGGATATGAACATCCAAAAGGATAAGATCCAGTTATATCAAAATCAGGTATATGTTACCGATAATGTAGAAGGTATTGTTCCTGAATTCTTAACCATGTTACGCGGGGTAATTGATTCTCCAGATATCCCTTTGAACGTTTCAAGATCTTACCTGCAAGCCGATGGAGCTGTTAAAAAAATATCAAGCTACATTACAAGAAAAGTAGCAGATAAGCTAAAATCTTTATTCACAAACAACCGAGAGGAATTCGAGAAAAAGTGGAATGATATTAAAATAGTGATCGAATACGGAATGCTTTCGGAGGATAAATTCTTCGAAAAAGCGGAAAAATTCGCTCTATATCCTACGACTACTAAAGAGTATTACACTTTTGAAGAGTTACAGGAAAAGATCAAGGACAATCAGACTGACAAAGATGGGAACCTGGTAATTTTATACGCTTCAAACGAAGATGCTCAACACAGTTATATTCAGGCAGCACAAGATGCAGGGTATAAAGTGTTACTGCTGGATTCGCCAATTGTAGCTCACCTTTTACAAAAACTGGAGACTAGCAAAGAGAAAATATCTTTTGTGCGTGTAGATAGCGATCATGTTGACAACCTCATCAAAAAAGAAGAGGACAAGATTTCGAAACTTTCCGAAGAAGAGAAGGAAAAATTAAAAGCTGATTTTGAAAAAGTAGTACCTAAAGGAACGTATACTGTTCAATTGGAAGCTATGGACAGCAACGCAGCGCCATTAATTATCACTCAGCCGGAATTTATGCGCAGAATGAAGGAAATGCAACAAACCGGTGGTGGCGGAATGTTTGGTATGGGCAATATGCCGGAAATGTATAACCTTGTGGTAAATACTAATCACGAGTTGATCTCTGAAATATTAAATACCAAAACCGAGAAAAAACAGGAACGCTTAATTAAACAATCGTTGGATTTAGCGCGCCTTTCTCAAAATCTGCTGAAAGGAGAAGAATTAACAGCCTTTATAAAACGCAGTTTTGAAATGGTGAAATAATTCCCCATTTCATAATAACTATAAACCCGCTTCTCACAAAATTGAAGCGGGTTTTTTATATTACTTCAACCGAGTTGTATCCTTCAAACTCAACAAATACATTTAATAAGCTTTTACAACCTACTTTTGAAAGCTTTCGTAACTTTATCCCTCTAATATTAAAAAGCGCCATGAAAAAATTCTTCTTAGCAATAGTTGTATTAACTTCTTTAAGCTGCAATCAAAATCAAAAAAAAGAAGCTCCTTCAAACGACATTATTATGAGTGAACCTGATGGAGGTATTGGAGATGGGGCGGTTTCTCCTGCAGTTGCATTTGCACAGGATATAGAACAAGCACACAATAAGGAACAGTGGAATACGCAGCGGGCAGTTTCTTTTAATATAGATTTAAGTTTTGGAGGAAAGAAACAACTAAAGGGAAAAATTACAAGTTTAACCAACTCCTCTCGTATTAGAATTGATCAAGAAGATGGTACTATTTTGGTATATGATGGTGAAGGAGTTTATTTATGCCCAAAAGACGCAGATAGCAATAGAGCCAGGTTTAACATGTTCACTTGGCAATACTTTTTTGCCCTTCCATTTAAATTAACCGATCCTGGAACAAATTGGGAAATTATGGAACCCTCAGTAATAGATAAGGATACTTTTTACAGAGGTAAACTCACATTTGATGATACTATTGGCGATGCTCCTGATGATTGGTACGTAGTTTATCAAGAAGCCAACTCTCGATTGTTGCACGCAGCTGCTTATATTGTAACTTTTGGCTCTAACAAAGAAAAAGCAGAAAAAAATCCGCACGCCATCGTTTATAGAGATTACAAAGTGATAGACGGGATTCCAGTTGCTACCAAATGGACATTCCATAATTGGAGTATGGATGAGGGAATACAAGATCAAATTGGTGAAGCTAGCATTTCTGATATTATATTCTTCAACGCTAAGAGCGAATTGTTTGACCGGCCTGAGAATTCTAAATCAATAGAAAAATAGAAAATTAATGTGAGAGGATTTCTGTACGAATATTTCTATAAATCACTTGATAAAAAGCAGCTGTATCGTATGGTTTCACAATAATGTCGTTCATTCCCGACTCATAGATATCCTCTCTTATTTCCTCAATTTCAACGGCTGTTAAAGCTATTACTGGTACTGTTGTATTATATGCTCTAATTTTCTTTGTGGCCTCGAGTCCTGATATTCCGGGCATATTTACATCCATTAAAATAAGATCAAATCTACCTTCCCTAGCTTTTGATACCGCATCTAGGCCGTTATCGCATATATCACATTCAAAAAACTTCTTTTCCAGAATTCTTTTAGTAACCACCTGGTTTATTCTATTGTCGTCAACAATTAAAACGCGCTTTCCAGCAACCTTGGTTTTTAATTCTATTTCCCTGCCTGAGGCTGAAACAGAGGTCTGTTCAGTACCGATCGATTTATTCTTCTCAAATTCAATAATAAAACTGAAGGAGGAACCTTTTCCTTCAGCACTTTCCAGATGAATTTCAGAATCAAAAAGCAACAATAATTTCTTTACGATAGGAAGGCCCAAGCCTGTTCCCTGGTAATTATAGTTGGCCGATTTAAGTTGGGAAAATTCCTCAAAAACAATTTGTTGCTTCTGCTCAGGAATTCCAAGGCCATCATCCTTTACTTCAATATATACCTTAACGGTATTAGGATACTCCTTAATTAAAGAAGCTTTTATCCAGATATTTCCCCTTTCCGTAAACTTCATGGCATTTCCAACCAAATTCATTAACACCTGTGAAAGACGCACAGGGTCGCCTAAAAGATTTTTAGAGATATTCGGGTCTATATGTAAATGGATGGTATTTTTATTTTGAAGTCGTGTGAATTCAAAAGATTTCACAATACTTCTCATTAGATCATTCAAGTTAAAAGGAAGACTTTCCAACTTAAGCAAATTGGATTCCATTTTATTCATTTGAAGAACATCGTTTATGAGAGCTAAAAGATAATCTGCCGAAAACTTTAAGGATTTTAAGTCGTTTTCATGTTTCAGTAATGATTTATCTTCTAATAAAATAGATGTTAGGCCTATAACTCCATATAAAGGAGTACGAAGCTCATGACTAATAGTTGAGAAGAAACGAGTTTTTAGAACCGACAATCTTTCTGCCTCTTCTTTGGCAGCCACCAATTCATTATTTTTTTCGCTTAATTCTAAAATAAGTTTTCTACGAGACCTGTTAATTCTATAAAAAAGGAAAAGAATAATAACCAAAACAACAGAAGAGATGACCATAAGGACCATTCTCTCATGAGACTTTTTAATGACCTCATCCTGTAGGAGCTGTTCATTTTTTGCAATTTCCAGATCTCGCTGATATTCACCTACATCAAACTTTACGCTCGCAGCCTGTATTTGCCTTAATTTCTCCTTTTCGAAGATCTGAGATTTATAAAAATTATATTTTTCCAGGGCATCATAAGCCTGTTCAAAATCACCTTGATCTGCCCAGAGCTTAGAATACCCGGAATAGACCAATGAGCCTTCTAATAAAAGAGAGTTATTTTCAACAAGGCTTATAGCTTTTTCATAAAAATCTTTAGCATTATTGAAGTTCTTCTTACCATGATAATATTTTCCTGTTAGGTAATTAAGCTGAGATTCTGCAGAAGGATTTGCCTGTTCACCAAAAAGCTCCCATCCTCTTTCTAAATATGGCCAAGCCTTATCAAACTTATTATTATCAATATAGGTCCATGCAATATTCACGGTTGGCATAAATAACTGCTCAGGTATCTTTGCCTTTATTGCAAGGTTAATAACCTTTTCATAGTAATCTATTCCAAGTTGAGTGGTTTCTTTATCTTCAGAATACACATTCCCAAGATTGTTATAAGCATATAATAAAATAGTATCATTTTGCAGTTTCAACGCATATCGAAGTGCATCTTCATAATGCTTTTTTGCACGAAGAGTATCATTAAGATCCTGATAGCTATTTCCTAAAATAGAATGACCACGATAACTGTAAAAAGCATTATTTTGCTTTTCTGCACGATCCAGCAAATCTATAGCTTGCTCTATGGCATCCTTGTATTCATATTTTTTCAAATATTCTACAGAAATACCATACAAGGAATCTAGATAATCTTTATTCAAATCTTTACTTTGAGAAAAAGAATTTCCGCAGCAAATAATGGTCAAAAGAATTAAAAAGTAATTTTTTTTCAAAGAAAATGATGGTTAATTTAAGTAAATATGGGGTGGGAAGTTACTCTATTTTAGACAATTACACAATACCATTTTAAATTATATAAATAATTAAAAGAACAGGCACTTTGATAAATCATTTTACTAAATTGAGATTTTCAACCTGTTCCACACCCTATTCCTTATATATTAACCACTTAGATTATGACATACCCCTGGCATCTTTATTTAATGGCTATCCTCTATTTTGTAGCCGGAGTCAATCATTTCATTAAGCCTAGAATGTATATGCGCATTATGCCCAGGTATTTACCAGCTCACAAAACCCTCGTTTTCCTTAGCGGACTTGCTGAAATGATTCTGGCAGTGGCATTATGTTTTCCAACTACCAAAAATTTAAGTGTGTATGGAATTATATTGATGCTTTTAGTATTTTTACTTGTTCATTTTTATATGCTCTCTTCAGAGAAAGCAGGCGCAGGAATCCCTAAATGGGTCTTACTGTTGCGCTTACCAATTCAGTTCATATTAATAGCCTGGGCATATTATTATTTAAAAATTTAGAAACATGCATTTGTTTGAAGAACATAAAGAGGGGATAGAGATAGATCTGCCAGATGCAAGTTTAGAATATTATCCTGCATTTTTATCTGATGATAAGGCTAATAGCTATTTCGATGTTTTTCTAAGGCAGTTAGACTGGCAACAGCATGACATTAAACTTTTTGGAAAGAGAATAGCCCAACCCAGGCTTACTGCCTTGTATGCTATAAATTCTAAAGAATATAAATATTCTAATCTTAGCCTGAAACCTCAGCTCTTTACCAGAGAATTAGAGGAAATTAACAAAAGCTTATTTGAAAGATTCCACTTAAAATTTACTCACTGTCTGGCAAACCTTTACAGAAATGAAAAAGATAGCATGGGTTGGCATGCTGATAACGAAAAAGAATTAGGTCCGGAGCCAATTATTGCTTCTTTAAGCCTAGGAGCGGTAAGAAAGTTTCAATTAAAACATTCCTTCAAGAAGGGATTAAAACATCAGTTAGAGCTTGAACATGGCAGTTTACTATTGATGAAGGGAACTACTCAAGACTATTGGAAGCACCAGTTACCTAAAACGGCACGCCCCCACTCCCCCCGCATAAATCTCACCTTTAGGAACATTTTATAAAACGTTTAGTTCTCTCACAAATAGCTTTGCAATATGAAGCTATCGAATTTTACAAATAGAGAAATAGATCGGATTATAGAAATGGCCTGGGAAGACAGAACTACTTTCGAAGCTATTTATCACCAGTTTAAAATTACTGAAGACAAAGTTATTGAAATGATGCGCTTATAACTTAAGCCGTCGAATTTCAGACTTTGGCGGTAGAGAGTACAAGGCAGAAAAACCAAGCATATCCAACTTCGACAAAATGACATCGGCCGCTTTAAAAGCAGCCGACAACGTTTTATTAGCAATAATAAGATTTCTAAAAGATCATGAATTTATTTGTAGATCTCATTTAATACCGAAGCAAGGCGAATTCCTCCTTTTTGGAGTTGCTCTCCTACAACAGGAAACCAATCGTACATGTATTGATAACCTAACTTTTCTCCAACTTCAACCGAATTATATACCTTTTCACTAAGCGCTTTAGATTCGTACATCCAGTCTTCAAAAGATCCCGAGATAAGTTCCGCTTTTTGCTCTTTTGATAATTTCTTGGTGTTGTTAGCCAGTTCTGAAAAACTCATATCGTAGGAGTCAATCATTTCGCTATCCCAAACCCTATGAAGGTTTGATCCCTCATTATACCATCGTACCTGAATATCGTTCCCGCCTTTATCTTCCCCTCTTCCAGTGTGCAGCGGCTGGTGAAGATCTCCCATAAAATGTACCAGCAACTTCAAATAAAATTCTTTATCCTCCTTACTGGAATCTTTATCTTTTAGGACACTTAAACACTTTCTTAAAGCCATTAATAAATCCCCTTTTGGATTTGCTGTTTCTTGGGTATAAGTAGTTTCCCCTTCTTTTAAATTTACATAATGCCATGGGCTGTACTCTCTAAAACGCTCATCACTTTTTATTTCATCAGCGTATGTAGATATAAAAGCCAGACTTCTGCCATTCAATATCTTATCGATTTCTTTTTTAGCCTTTTTACTTAAATGAATTTCAGCAATTTGACCTGTAGTACGGTGCCCGGTTTGGCCCCAATCATTAAGTGCATATGCTCCCATATTTAGAGTTAAAAATAGTACAGCACTAAATAGTATTCTTTTCATGGATTTTAATTTTCACAAATATAAAGAACCTCCCCATAAAACAAGTTAAGATTAGGTTTTGAAATAAAATTTTAAAAACATATCTTTATGATATCATTTTAATATCACATTTAATTCAAACATCATGGCTTTAAACGAAAAAACATCTAGCCCTCCAAATGGGTACTTAGCGCTCTTCTTAATTTTTGTTTTATTCATAGGAAGTATTGCAGGCATATTAACATTTAAAAATTTCTGGCTTATCCTCATCTTAGTACTCTCCTTATTTTTAGCTTTTGGATTGATCCTTGTTAATCCTAATGAATCCCGTGTTCTACTTTTATTTGGAGATTATAAAGGCACGGTTAAAAAGAATGGTCTGTTTTGGGTGAATCCGCTATATATCAAAAAGAAGGTATCTCTTAGAGCGCGAAATTTTGACAGTGAACGTTTAAAAGTAAATGACAAGCTTGGGAACCCTGTGATGATAAGCACCATTCTTGTGTGGAAAGTACGAGACACTTACAAAGCCTCTTTCGATGTGAATAATTTTGAGAATTTTGTAGTGGTACAAACTGATGCGGCCGTGAGAAAATTGGCCAGTATGTATCCTTATGATAATTTTGCCGATGAAGGCTTAGATGAAGATATTACGCTACGCTCAAGTGTAAACGAAGTAAGTGAAGCTTTAGAAAAGGAACTGGAAGAACGCCTAAACATTGCTGGAATTGAAGTTTTAGAAGCACGAATTGGCTATTTGGCCTATGCGAATGAAATTGCTAGTGCCATGTTAAAACGCCAGCAAGCCACGGCTATTGTTGCAGCCCGCCATAAAATTGTGGAAGGAGCTGTTAGTATGGTGGAAATGGCCTTAACCGAACTAAGCGAAAAAGAAATTGTTGATCTCGATGGAGAGCGAAGAGCAGCAATGGTTAGTAATTTGATGGTTGTACTTTGCAGCGATAAAGATGTTGCTCCCGTTGTAAACACCGGAACATTAAATCATTAAAAAACAACTAAAAAAAGAATAGAATCTTAAAAAGAAAAGATCATGAAGAAAGCACTTTATTTCAGTTTCCTATTCCTTTTCTCCTACCTAAATTATGCCCAGGAAACAACTTATACTGAAACAGAACTTTCTATCAATGAAATGATAGATGGAACTTTAGTTATCCCAAATACTACAATTGCTCCCAACCTGGTGATCTTTATACAAGGTTCTGGTCCAACCGATAGAAATGGAAACCAGATGATGATGAAAAATGACGGCATTAAGAAAATCGCTCATCAGCTGGGAGAACATGGTATAGCTTCTTATAGATTTGATAAGCGCATCTTCAAAATGAACAAGTTTAGAATTAAAGAAGAAGATCTTAGATTTGAAGATTTTGTTACCGATGTTAATTCAATATTAGAATATTTTAATGCTAATGATCAATTTGCCAAACTCATTCTGGCAGGTCACAGTGAAGGCTCCTTAATTGGAATGCTGGCAGCAGCGCAAGGCGCAGAAGCTTTTATTTCTTTAGCAGGAGCCGGAGAAAGTATCGACAAGATAATTGTAGCACAAATCGCCAAACAATCTAAAGAGCTTTCTGAAAACGCTGCACAGGCATTTAAAGAAATAGACAGCACGGGGAAAAGCGTGAATTACAATCCTTTATTAGCATCTATATTCAGGCCCAGCGTTCAACCTTATATGAAGTCGTGGATGAAATATGACCCTGCCATCGAGATCAAGAAATTAGATATCCCGGTGCTAATTATTAACGGCACCGCAGACATTCAGGTAGAGGTTAAAGATGCCCAATTACTAAAGGCAGCTAAACCCGAAGCTCAATTGGATATTATAGAGAACATGAATCACATCTTTAGAAATGTGGGAGAAGACTTACTACAAAATACAAAGACTTATAATGAAGCCCATAGACCTTTACATGAAGACCTTATTCCGGTTCTAACCAACTTTATACAATCATTAGAATAAGAAATAATGAGCAAGAAGAAAGCCTTTGCCCTGCGGCTAAATGAAGATATGTTGAAAGCTATTGAAAAATGGGCTTCCGATGAATTCAGAAGCACCAATGGACAGATGGAATATATTATAGCAAAAGCATTAAAAGATGCAAAGAGAACCCCAAAACAAAATAAAGAAGAGTAAACTGATGGATTATAAAATAGTATTTTCAGATATAGATGGCACCTTACTTAATAGCCACAGGAAACTTTCCCCTTCTACTATTTCAGAAATAAAAAAATTAAAAAACAAAGTTCCTTTTATTCTGATTTCAGCAAGAATGCCCGCAGCCATGCAGCATCTGCAAAAAGAATTAGATCTTGAGCATCATCCTATTATTTGCTATAACGGAGGATTAATCCTTCATGAACAAAAAGTGCTTAGCTCTACAGAGATACCCATTGAGATTATGGCAGAACTTATAGAATGGAATAATAAATTGAATTGCCATTTAAGCTTTTACAATCGTAATGAATGGTACGTTCCAACTATGGACAAATGGGCTCTTAGGGAAGAGAACAACACCAAAGTAACTCCTACAATCAAATCTAACAAAGAGGTTATTAAAACCTGGAAGCCAACAAATAAGGGTGCTCATAAAATAATGGCTATGGGCGAAGAAGATCATATAGAGCAAATCTATAATTTCCTTTACGCCAACTTTAAAAATAATCTTCATTTATATAGATCAAAATCTACTTACCTTGAAATAGCGCCCAAAAGTATTTCTAAATTAACAGCCATTGAAACCTTAATAAATTCTCATTTTAATTATTCTTTAGAAGAAACTGTCGCCTTCGGGGATAATTATAATGACGTGGAAATGCTTAAAAATGTAGGCTACGGAATAGCTGTTGGCAATGCTCGAGAAGAAGCGAAAGAGGTTGCTAAATTAGTTGTAGCATTAAATACTGAAGACGGGGTAGCTAAAAGTTTGAACGAAATTTTCAAATTTTAGTATCAGGCACTTTGTTAAGCTAAGTATAGTTTGAGAAAAATTGTATTTTGCCGCACAAATTTAAAGATCCCATGGAGAATACCCCTGTTTTTACAAATGATGCCATTGTTTTAGGAATATTAATGATAGCCTTAGGCTTCGTATTCTACACCTCTTCTAAAGAAACTGGCTTCTGGAAAAAATTCTATGCTGTTGTACCCGCACTATTAATGTGCTACCTCATCCCGGCAATTTTTAATTCGTTAGGTATTATTTCAGATGATATTTCACAATTATATTTTATAGCAAGTCGGTATCTACTTCCCGCCTCATTGGTACTCATGACCCTTAGTATAGACCTAAAAGCCATTTTCAATTTAGGTCCCAAAGCACTAATAATGTTCTTTACGGGGACTGTTGGAATTATAATTGGAGGTCCTTTGGCTATATTGCTAATTTCTACAGTTTCACCAGAAACTGTTGGTGGTATAGGTCCTGATGCTGTTTGGCGCGGTCTCTCAACCTTAGCAGGTAGCTGGATTGGCGGTGGTGCAAATCAGGCTGCCATGCTGGAAATATACGAATACAATCCAGATCTTTACGGAGGGATGGTATTGGTGGATATTGTAATTGCAAATCTTTGGATGGCTATTTTATTAGTGGGAATAGGCAAGTCTGATAGAATTGATAATTGGCTGAAAGCTGACAACTCTACTATTACCGATTTAAAAAACAAAGTTGCGACATATGCCGAAAGTGTTACCCGAAACCCTTCATTGGCAGATTTAATGATCATGTTAGCCTTAGCTTTTGGAGCTGTAGGAATTGCACATTGGGGAGCCGATGGAATTTCAACTTTCTTACTAAATAATTTTGAGGTTTTTAATGATAGTAAAAGTTCTTTATCCTCTTTTGCCTCTTCCTTCTTCTGGATGATATCTATAGCTACCGCCATTGGAATCTTGCTGTCTTTCACCAAATTCAAATCTTATGAAGGTGCCGGAGCAAGTAAAATTGGAAGTGTTTTCATTTATATCCTTGTAGCCACTATTGGAATGAAGGTAGACCTCAGCATGGTTTTCGACAATCCTGGTTTAATAGCCATTGGTCTTGTTTGGATGACAATTCATGCCGGGTTATTAATTTTGGTAGCTAAATTGGTAAAAGCCCCTTATTTCTTTCTTGCCGTGGGAAGCCAAGCCAATGTTGGAGGAGCCGCCAGTGCTCCGGTAGTAGCCGCAGCCTTTCACCCCTCTTTAGCTACCGTAGGAGTGCTCTTAGCAGTATTTGGTTATGTGGTAGGAACCTATGGTGCAATTTTGTGCACAATTTTAATGCAATTAGCAGCTACCAGTTAGTAAAAATTAGAAATTTATATGATATTTGCCACCCATCATTCCAAAATGAATTCATGAAAAAATTAAGTGTTTTATTGCTTTTAGTATTAAGCATTACTGCTTGCTCTGAAAAGGAAAGCAATTTATTGGTTAAAGGTTCTGTAAAAGGTTTAAAAAAAGGCACGCTCTACCTGCAAAAGATCGAGGACACGGCATTGATTAATGTAGACTCGGTGGTGATTAGCGGTGATGCTAGCTTCATTCTGGAAGATTATATTAAGAGTCCGCAAATTATGTATCTCTACTTAGATAAAGTGGACAACGTACAGTATGACGACAGAATTGAATTTTTTGCTGAAGAAGGGGAAGTAACAATAAATACTACCTTGAAAAATTTTCAGGTAGATGCTAAGGTTATAGGCTCAAGTAATCAGGAAAAGTTGAAAGAATACCGCAATATGATGCAGCGTTTTAATGATAAGAACTTAGAGCTTATTCAAAAAAACTTTGAAGCCCAAAGGGATAATGACGAAGAGCTTATTCTTGAAACTAATAAGCAATATGATGGTCTTTTAAAGAGAAAATACCTTTACACTGTAAACTACGCTATTTTGAATAAAGACCTTGAAATAGCACCTTACTTAGCAATGTCTGAAGTATTCGATGCCAATATTAAATATTTAGATACTATTTACAATTCTCTAACTCCCCAAGTTCAAAAATCTAAATACGGAAAAGACCTGAAAGATTTTTTAAAGGAAAGAAGAAAGAACGAGAAGCTTGTTGAAGAAGTAGAAGAACAAGAGTAGACCATATTTAAACCCAATTATTCCCAAGCTTTAATATTTTGTTGGGCTAACATAAAAAGAGGTTTTCCTAAATTTGAGAAAAACCTCTTTTTATGTTTTTAAATCAACCCGATCAACAAACAAAATACGATCTTATTTGTGTAGGTGGTGGTATTATGAGCGCTACCTTATCTTTAATGCTCAAATTGATTGACCCTGAAATCAAAATACTTATTTTAGAACGATTAGATGAAGTAGCACAGGAAAGTTCGGCCGCATGGAATAATGCAGGAACGGGCCATTCGGCACTTTGTGAACTAAATTATACGCCATTACAGAAAGATGGCTCTATAGATGTTTCTAAGGCTATAGAGATCTTTGAGCAATTTGAACACTCTAAAGAATTTTGGGCATATTTGTTGAAGCAAAAATTATTATCAAATCCCGAAGCTTTTATTCAATCTGTACCCCATCATAGTTGGGTAAAAGGAAAAGAAGATGTGGCTTTTTTAAAGAAAAGATTTGATACGCTACGATCACACTTCATGTTTAAAACCATGAAATTTTCTGAAGATTATGGTACTCTGGAAAAATGGTTTCCGCTCATTATGCAAAATCGCTCTAAAAACGAAGTAATGGCAGCAACCAGAATGGAAATTGGAACCGAGGTAAACTTTGGAAATCTTACAAAATCCTATTTTAAAATACTGGAAGATCATTTTAACACTCCTGTTCTTATGAACAGAGAGGTACTCGATATCGACCCTTCCCCTAATGTGGAATGGATGGCTGAAGTAAAAGATCTAGCCAGCAACAATAAGGAATACTATGATGCCCATCATGTTTTTATTGGCGCTGGAGGAGGTGCACTACCGCTTTTACAAAAGGTGGAAATTGAAGAAAAGGATGGATATGGCGGTTTTCCGGTTAGCGGACAATGGCTTTACTGCAAAAACCCAGAAGTAATTGCAAAACACCATGCGAAAGTTTATAGCAAAGCAGGGCCTGATGCCCCTCCAATGTCTACCCCTCATCTGGACAGCAGAATGATTAATGGCAAGCAGGAACTTCTTTTCGGTCCCTTTGCCGGCTTTAGCACAAAATTTTTAAAAGAAGGTTCTTTACTTGACCTCCCTAAATCTATCAATTTTGATAACCTCCCATCTATGTGGGGTGTTTTCTGGCATAATTTACCACTTACTAAATATCTTCTTGAGCAAATTAGCATGGATCATGAAGATAGAATGAATGAACTACGGGAATTTATAATTGATGCGAATTCAGACGATTGGGAATTAAAAGTTGCCGGACAACGTGTTCAAATTATAAAGAAAGATGAAGAAGAAGGCGGAGTCCTCGAATTTGGAACAGATGTAGTTCACTCTAAAGATGGCTCCATCACCGCATTATTAGGAGCCTCTCCCGGTGCTTCCACAGCTGTACATATCATGTTGGAAGTAATACAGACTGCCTTTCCGGAAAAATTGGAAAAACTAGAGTGGCAGAAAAAATTATCGACTATGATACCTTTTTGGAACAAGAAAATAGAAGATGATGTAGAGCAATTTAGTAAAGTCCAGGAAAACTGCTCTAAACTATTGAAGTTAGACGCACTTCACTAAACCCTAACTATTATAAAGCAAAAAGCTTCTCCAAATGGAGAAGCTTTTAATATTGAGCCGATGGAGGGACTCGAACCCACGACCTGCTGATTACAAATCAGCTGCTCTAGCCAGCTGAGCTACATCGGCATCGAATATATTTTACAATTCATTGATCTTAGCTACCAATTCTTGCGCTTTGGTCTCTAATTCCTTTTCAATAGATTTGAAATGTTTTTTATTGTTCTCAACCTGTTTTTGGTTGATCTTAGCCATTAAAGTATCAAAGCTAGTAATTGCTTCATCTACTATAGCTTCAGTTTTCTTAGGATCTTGTTTTGGGTTTGCTAATTGATGGATATATGCAGCCTCAATAATATCTCCCATTACATAATTCACATCCCTCTTTAACAATCTTATACTTGCCATTCTTTCTTAAATTTAGGCTGCGAATTTAATCTATTTTTTAATATTATAATATACTTTTTAATTTTTTTTCTTCTCTTCCAGAAAAATAAATATGCACTACCCGCTCTTAATATTATATAGTATTAAATTACAGCCAAGCATTCAACTCAATTCTTTTAAATGTTTTAGGGCAAGACTGGTATGTTGGGAAGCATTGAGGTTATTATAACGAAATTGGAGTTTTCCTTCTTTATCAAATACAAAGGTTTCACGTCCGGGAATCAATCCTAATAGAGCCGATTTTACTCCAAATGCTTTTCTGGCCTGTTTATGTTCATCAGATAAAAAGATGAAAGGCAAACTATATTTTTCTACAAATTTTGAATGGGAAGCTTCAGAATCGGAACTAATGGCAATAACCTCTGCACCCAAATCTTTAAAATCCTGGTATTTATCTCTAAACCCACAAGCCTCCTTAGTGCATCCCGGGGTAAAATTCTTTGGGTAAAAATAAATCACCACTGGTTTTATATTCTTAAACTGATCTAGCTGAAAGTCATTTCCATCTTTATCTTTCAACTGTAATGCAGGAATAGTATCTCCTATTTCTAAAGACATTTATTTTCCATTATAGGTTACAAAATTTCGAGGTGTCTCATATAAGGTGACCGACAGATCCAGTTCGGGTTTCAATTTAGGTTTTAACTTGTTCCAGATAACAACTGCAATATTTTCGGCTGTGGGATTGAGATCTTTAAATTCTTTTACTTCAATATTTAAATTTTTATGATCAAAAGCCACTTCTACTTCGTTATAAATAAGATCTTTTAAAACCTTGAGGTCCATTACAAAACCTGTTTCCTGATCGATCTCTCCCGTTACCGATACGGTAAGATCATAATTATGACCGTGAAAATTAGGGTTACTGCACTTTCCGAAGATCAATTCATTTTTAGCAAGGTCCCAATCCTTTCTAAATAATCTATGCGCGGCATTAAAGTGTGCTTTTCTATGAACGGTTACTCTCATATTTGTATGGATTGATAATATTTATCAAAAATGATCTTGAACCATTCGGTATATTTTTCAGGGTGAGATTGCATATCTTCTTCTACAGCCTCCAACGTCATCCATTTCCAACTTGCAGCCTCATTAGGGTTTAGAGCAGGTTCATCATTATAATTCCCAATAAGGATATGATCAAATTCATGCTCGGTCAATCCATTATCAAAAGGAGCTTTATAAATAAAGGAGATGGTATCATTTAAATCTACACTAAAACCCATTTCTTCCTGCAAGCGTCGTTTTCCTGCCTCAATATTCGTCTCCCCTTCTCGTTGATGACTACAGCAAGTATTGGTCCATAGCCCGGGAGAATGATATTTATCTAAAGCACGCTGTTGGAGCATTAGTTCATTCTTGTCGTTAAAAACAAATACCGAAAATGCACGATGTAAAAGCCCTTTTTCATGCGCTTCCATCTTGGGCATCAAGCCTATTTGCTCATCATTTTCGTTAACAAGGATTACTTTTTCTTCTGTCATAGCATTAATTGAAATTCAAAAATACGAAATAGGCTTACCAAATCATAGCAAAACAAGGAGCTTCCAAGCAATTGTTTTTGTCGAAAATATAAACTGCAATCCCAAATACTATTCTCTTTTCTGAAACAAATATTTTATCTTTGCACACTTAAATAAAACGATGAAATTTACCGACGAGATTAAACGAAGAAGAACATTTGGCATCATTTCACACCCCGATGCTGGTAAGACAACTTTAACAGAGAAATTACTATTATTTGGGGGCGCCATTCACGAAGCAGGAGCGGTAAAATCTAATAAGATCAAAAAAGGAGCGACCAGTGACTTTATGGAAATAGAACGTCAGCGTGGTATTTCTGTTGCTACATCGGTGCTTGCTTTTGAATATAATGGTGTAAAAATTAATATCCTTGATACTCCGGGGCATAAGGATTTTGCTGAAGACACCTTTAGAACCCTTACGGCTGTAGACAGTGTTATAGTAGTAATTGATGTTGCAAAAGGTGTAGAGGAACAAACCGAAAAGTTAGTAGAGGTTTGTAGAATGCGAAACATCCCGATGATAGTTTTTGTAAACAAACTGGATAGAGAAGGAAAAGATGCATTTGAATTATTAGATGAAATTGAGCAAAAATTAAAGTTAAGCGTTACACCACTTAGTTTCCCTATTGGAATGGGATACGATTTTAAAGGGATCTACAACATCTGGGAGAAGAACGTGAACCTTTTTACGGGTGATTCCAGAAAAGATATTGAAGATACCGTTGAGATCTCTGATCTGGCTTCTGAGGAATTGGATAAACTTATTGGCGAAAAAGCTGCAGACAACCTTAGAGATGAACTGGAATTAGTTCATGGTGTATATCCTGAATTTGATAAAACAGCCTATCTTGAAGGGGATTTACAACCGGTTTTCTTTGGTTCTGCATTAAACAATTTTGGAGTTAGGGAATTATTAGACTGTTTTGTAAGCATCGCTCCTACTCCACGCCCAAAAGATAGTGAGACGAGAACCGTAAAACCTGACGAAAAGGAGTTTACAGGATTTGTATTTAAAATACATGCCAACATGGATCCTAAGCATCGTGACCGATTGGCATTCATAAAGATTGTATCGGGAGTCTTTGAGCGTAATAAACCTTATTTACATGTTAGACATGGGAAAAATCTAAAATTCTCTAGTCCTAACGCCTTTTTTGCAGAAAAGAAAGAAGTTGTAGATATCTCTTATCCAGGAGATATTGTTGGCTTACATGACACAGGAAACTTTAAAATTGGTGATACCCTTACTGAAGGAGAAGTGCTGAATTACCGAGGAATTCCAAGTTTCTCACCAGAACACTTCAGATACATCAACAATGCTGATCCTATGAAATCTAAACAATTAGAAAAAGGAGTAGACCAGTTGATGGATGAAGGGGTAGCACAGTTATTCACACTGGAAATGAACAACCGTAAGGTAATTGGAACTGTGGGCGCCCTTCAATTTGAAGTTATACAATATAGACTTGAACATGAATATGGCGCAAAATGCACCTATGAAAACCTAAATGTATATAAGGCTACTTGGGTAGAAGCAAAAGACCCAAAGAGTGAAGAATTCAAAGATTTCAAAAGGGTAAAAGCAAAATTCCTGGCGAAAGATAAAAGAGGTCAATTAGTATTTTTTGCCGATTCTCAATTCTCATTACAAATGACACAGCAAAAATATCCTTCTATCAAATTCCATTCCACCTCAGAATTCTAATGGTTGAAATAAAAAACCCCGAAGTTAGCTTCGGGGTTTTTTATTTTTTAAGCCTGTCCCGTCGGACCGAAATTTAAGGGAATAGGCGCTTGCTCATAATCCTTGATCTCTCCATGAGCTTTTTCAAAACGCTGTACATTTTCACCTAAAGCCTTTAATAATCGCTTAGCGTGTTGTGGTGTAAGAATTATACGTGATTTCACCTTGCTCTTTGGTGTGCCAGGCATAATACTCACAAAATCCACTACAAATTCTGAAACTGAATGATTGATAATAGCCAGATTCGAATAGGTCCCTTCTGCTACTTTCTCGTCTAACTCTATATTTATCTGTCCTTGTTTGGGGTTTTTCTCGTCGCTCATAATTCTAATAAAATGGTTATAAAAAAAATCTGCTTTAAAGTTAGCCAAAAGCCTTCTCTAAAGCAGATTATATTGACAGTTAATTTTCAAGGCCGACAAAAGCCGACCTGAAAATCAATCTTTTTTAATTATAATTCACTTCCTGCTTTTTTTCAAGCATTTCATTGAACTCTTCTTTAGATCCTACAATAATATCATCATAAGCTCTCATACCTGTACCTGCAGGGATCTTATGTCCTACAATTACATTCTCTTTAAGACCTTCTAGGTAATCTATCTTACCGTTTACAGCTGCCTCATTCAATACTTTTGTAGTTTCCTGGAAGGAAGCCGCAGAGATGAACGATTTAGTTTGTAACGATGCTCTTGTAATACCTTGTAAGATAGGAGTTGCTGTTGCAGGAATTGCTTCTCTTGCAGTAACAAGTGCCTTATCTTCTCTTCTTAATGAGGAGTTCTCGTCTCTAAGTTCACGCATAGATACAATTTGTCCCGGTTTAAGATTTTTAGAGTCTCCAGCATCATCAACCACTTTTAATCCGAAGATCTTATCGTTTTCTTCGATGAAATCAGATTTATGGATCAATTGGTTTTCAAGGAAAATAGTATCTCCAGAATCTACAATTCTAACTTTACGCATCATTTGACGAACTACTACCTCAAAGTGCTTATCGTTAATTTTCACCCCTTGTAATCGGTATACTTCCTGAACTTCATTCACTAAATACTGCTGAACAGCATTTGGCCCTTTAATGCTCAAGATGTCTTCCGGAGTGATAGAACCATCAGATAAAGGCATACCCGCACGTACATAATCGTTCTCCTGAACAAGGATCTGATTAGATAGTTTTACAAGGTACTTTTTAACTTCACCTAACTTAGATTCTACAATGATCTCACGGTTACCTCTTTTGATCTTCCCGAAAGAAACAACACCATCGATCTCACTTACTACAGCCGGGTTAGAAGGATTACGCGCTTCGAAAAGCTCGGTTACACGTGGAAGACCTCCTGTAATATCCCCTGCTTTAGAAGATTTACGTGGAATTTTAACCAAGATCTTACCAACCTTGATCTTTTCATCCTTATCTACCATTAAGTGAGCACCAACCGGAAGGTTATAAGAACGAATTACTTCGTCTTTTTTACCTAAAATCAATAAGGTTGGGATAAGCTTTTTGTTCTTAGATTCAGAAATAACTTTTTCCTGGAATCCTGTTTGCTCATCTATTTCAACTTGGTATGTAAGACCTTGCTCGATGTTCTCATATTTGATCTTACCGGCAAATTCTGAAATAATAACTCCGTTATATGGATCCCACTGGCAAATAACATCATCTGGTTTAACAGTGTCACCATCATTTATAAAGATTTGAGAACCATAAGGAATATTGTTTGTACTAAGTACTACTCCGGTTTTCTTGTCTTTTACTTTTAATTCTGAAGTTCTTGAAATTACGATATCGGTTATACTTCCATCAGGACCTTCACCTTTAACAACTTTTAGATCTTCAATTTCTGCAACACCACCGAATTTAACAATCAATTTGTTCTCTTCAGAAATGTTCCCTGCAATACCCCCAACGTGGAAGGTACGAAGTGTAAGCTGAGTTCCTGGTTCCCCAATAGATTGAGCAGCAACAACCCCTACAGCTTCCCCTCTTTGAACCAGTTTCCCAGTTGCAAGGTTTCTACCGTAACACTTAACACAGATTCCTTTTTTAGCTTCACAGGTAAGTGCAGATCTTACTTCAACACTCTCTATAGGAGCATTTTCAATTTTCTTCACTACATCTTCCATAATCACATTACCGGAAGCTACCAATAACTCTTCAGTTAATGGGTGGAAAACATCGTTTAAGGCAATACGCCCTAATATACGTTCTCCAAGAGATTCTACAATCTCATCATTTTTCTTAAGAGGCGTAACCTCTACTCCTCGTAATGTTCCACAGTCTTCTTCGTTTATAATAACGTCCTGAGAAACATCTACCAAACGACGCGTTAAGTAACCTGCATCGGCAGTTTTAAGTGCGGTATCGGCAAGACCTTTACGAGCACCGTGAGTAGAAATAAAGTATTCAAGAATTGAAAGACCTTCTTTAAAGTTAGATAAAATCGGGTTTTCAATAATTTCACCTCCACCAGAGTTAGATTTCTTAGGCTTAGCCATCAATCCACGCATACCGGTTAACTGACGGATCTGTTCTTTAGATCCACGAGCTCCAGAATCAAGCATCATGTACACAGAGTTGAATCCTTGATTGTCTTCGCGAATTCTCTTCATTGCTAACTCGGTAAGACCGGCGTTAGTTGAAGTCCATATATCAATTACCTGATTGTAACGTTCGTTGTTGGTAATAAGACCCATATTATAGTTTCCTATAATTCCCTCAACCTGTTCGTTAGCCTCATCGATCATAGATTGCTTTTCAGCAGGAATAATAATATCCCCTAAACTAAATGACAATCCACCGGTGTATGCAAAACGATATCCTAGAGATTTAATGTTATCTAAGAATTCTGCAGTTTCAGGTACACTAGTAGCCTTTAACACATTTGAGATAATTTCTCTAAGAGATTTCTTAGTTAATACCTCATTTATAAATCCTGCTGCTTCTGGTACAGATTCGTTAAATAAAACTCTACCAACAGTAGTTTCAATAATTTGCTTAGTTAGAACTCCTTCTTCATTGAAGTCGTTAGTTCTTATCTTAATAACAGCATTTAAGTCAACTCTCTTCTCATTAAAAGCAATGATAACTTCTTCTGCAGAATAGAAAGTAAGACCTTCTCCTTTAATTTTGATTTCAGCTGTAGACACTCGAGGTTTGGTCATGTAGTACAGACCAAGCACCATATCCTGAGATGGAACCGTAATTGGAGATCCATTTGCAGGGTTCAAAATGTTGTGAGAACCTAACATTAATAACTGCGCTTCCAGAATTGCTTCTGGCCCAAGTGGCAAGTGTACCGCCATCTGGTCACCATCAAAATCGGCGTTGAATGCCGTAGTTGCTAATGGATGCAATTGAATAGCTTTCCCTTCAATAAGTTTTGGTTGGAAAGCTTGGATTCCTAAACGGTGAAGCGTAGGAGCCCTGTTAAGTAATACTGGATGTCCTTTTAATACATTTTCTAAAATATCCCAAACAACCGGTTCTTTTTTATCTATTATTTTCTTAGCAGATTTTACAGTTTTCACAATTCCTCTTTCGATCAATTTTCTGATCACGAAAGGCTTGTAAAGTTCAGCTGCCATATCTTTTGGAAGACCACATTCAAACATCTTCAATTCCGGTCCAACAACAATTACCGAACGAGCAGAATAATCTACACGTTTACCAAGTAAGTTCTGACGGAAACGTCCCTGCTTACCTTTCAAGGAATCAGAAAGTGATTTCAATGGACGGTTTGAATCAGTTTTAACTGCAGATGATTTTCTTGTGTTATCGAATAACGAATCTACAGATTCCTGTAACATACGTTTTTCGTTACGCAAGATTACTTCCGGAGCTTTAATCTCCATCAATCTCTTCAAACGGTTATTACGGATAATAACTCTTCTGTAAAGGTCGTTCAAATCGGAAGTTGCAAAACGTCCACCATCCAAAGGCACTAAAGGTCTAAGTTCTGGAGGAGTAATTGGCACTACCTTCATGATCATCCATTCAGGAAGATTCTCTCTGTTCTTATTTGCATCACGGAAAGCCTCAACAACCTGAAGTCTTTTTAAAGCTTCCGTTTTACGTTGTTTTGAAGTTTCGTTATTTGCTTTGTGTCTTAAATCATAAGAAAGTTCGTTAAGATCGATTCTTCTTAAGAGCTCAATAAGACATTCTGCACCCATTTTAGCGATAAACTTGTTTGGGTCGTTATCTTCAAGATAAAGGTTTTCTTGCGGAAGAGAATCTAGGATATCCAAGTATTCTTCTTCAGTTAAGAAATCCATTTTCTTAAGTTGTTCTCCTTCTGCATTCTTAGCGATTCCTGCTTGTATAACCACATATCTTTCATAATATATGATCATATCCAATTTCTTGGAAGGAAGCCCTAATAAATACCCTATTTTGTTTGGCAAAGAACGGAAATACCAGATATGTGCTACAGGAACAACTAGGTTGATATGCCCAACACGGTCTCTACGTACTTTCTTTTCTGTTACTTCTACCCCACATCTATCACATACAATACCTTTGTATCTGATTCTTTTATATTTCCCACAGGCACATTCGTAATCCTTAACAGGACCAAAAATACGCTCACAGAATAACCCGTCACGCTCAGGCTTGTGCGTACGATAATTGATAGTTTCCGGTTTAAGCACTTCCCCACGAGATTCCGCTAAGATGGACTCTGGTGAAGCTAAACCTATAGAGATCTTATTAAACCTCTGTTCTGTATTCTTTTCATTACTTCTAGCCATAATAAATGCTATCTAATTATTGTGAAAATCCTGCCTCTAAAGTTGGATACCTTTCGGCATCCAACTTTAGAGGCAGTATATTATTCTTCTAATCTAATATCCAATCCTAAACCTTTCAGTTCGTGCATTAACACGTTGAAAGATTCTGGTAAACCAGGCTCTGGCATAGGTTCACCTTTTACGATAGCTTCGTAAGTCTTGGCTCTACCTATCACATCATCAGATTTTACCGTTAAGATCTCACGTAAGGTTGCAGAAGCACCGTATGCCTCTAATGCCCAAACTTCCATCTCTCCAAAACGCTGACCTCCAAATTGCGCTTTACCACCAAGTGGTTGCTGCGTAATTAATGAGTATGGTCCAATAGATCTGGCGTGCATCTTATCGTCGATCATATGTCCTAATTTCAACATATAAATAACTCCAACAGTTGCAGGTTGATCGAATCTATCTCCGGTTCCACCGTCATAAAGGTGAGTATGACCAAATCGTGGCACCCCAGCTTCATCGGTAAGTTCATTAATTTGATCTAAAGTAGCACCATCAAAAATTGGCGTTGCATACTTTCTACCAAGTTTTTGACCTGCCCATCCTAATACGGTCTCATAAATCTGACCGATGTTCATACGGGAAGGTACCCCAAGTGGGTTAAGAACGATATCTACAGGAGTTCCATCTTCTAAGAAAGGCATATCTTCCTGACGTACGATACGAGCAACAATACCTTTGTTACCGTGACGACCTGCCATTTTATCACCTACTTTCAGTTTTCTCTTCTTAGCAACATATATTTTTGCTAATTTGATGATACCTGCAGGTAATTCATCTCCAACAGAAATAGTGAATTTCTCTCTTCTTAAATTCCCTTGAAGATCATTCTCCTTAATCTTATAGTTATGGATAAGATCGGCAACAAGCTTATTCAAGTTGTCATCAGTAGTCCAAGTACCTTGCGTTAAGTGTGTATAATCGTCTACAGAGTTTAACATTTTAAGGGTGTATTTCTTACCTTTTGGCATTACTTCTTCCCCTAAATCATTTTGAACTCCCTGAGCAGTTTTTCCACCTACTATAGCAAATAACTTATCTACAAGATTAGCTTTTAAGATAGCAAATTTAGCATCGTACTTTTTCTCTAAAGCAGTAACATCTTCTTTATCCTGAACACGTTTTCTCTTATCTTTTACAGCTCTTGCAAAAAGTTTCTTATTAATAACTACACCTCTTAAAGAAGGATGTGCTTTTAATGAAGCATCTTTTACATCACCTGCTTTGTCTCCAAAGATAGCTCTAAGTAATTTCTCCTCTGGTGTTGGATCACTTTCTCCTTTAGGAGTGATCTTACCAATAAGAATATCACCAGGCTTTACTTCAGCTCCAATACGGATCATTCCGTTCTCATCAAGATCTTTTGTAGCTTCTTCAGAAACGTTTGGAATATCATTAGTCAATTCTTCGTTACCTAATTTGGTATCACGAACTTCTAACGAATATTCATCTATGTGAATAGAAGTAAAGACATCTTCTCTTACTACTCTCTCAGAAATTACAATTGCATCCTCAAAGTTATATCCTTTCCAAGGCATGAAAGCAACTTTCATGTTTCTACCTAAAGCAAGTTCCCCTGCTTCTGTAGCATATCCCTGACAAAGAACCTGACCTTTAGAAACTCTATCTCCTACACTTACAATTGGTCTTAAGTTAATAGAAGTTCCCTGGTTGGTCTTTCTAAACTTAATAAGATCGTAAGTTTTAGAATCTGTATCAAAACTTACCATACGCTCGTCTTCTGTACGATCGTATTTAATGGTGATTTTTTGAGCATCTACATATTCTACTTCTCCATCTCCTTCAGCATTAATCAATACACGAGAATCGGTAGCTACTTGTCTTTCAAGACCAGTTCCAACAATTGGAGATTCTGCTCTTAATAAAGGTACTGCCTGACGCATCATGTTCGATCCCATCAAAGCTCTGTTCGCATCATCATGCTCCAAGAAAGGAATTAATGAAGCTGAAATAGATGAGATTTGGTTTGGTGCAACGTCAATATAGTGAACCTCTTTTGGATCTACTACCGGGAAGTCACCTTCCATACGTGCAATAACCTTATCAGTATCTATAGTTCCATCTTCTTGTAATGGAATGTTTGCTTGTGCAATTTTCTTATCTTCTTCTTCCTCAGCACTTAAATAAATAGGTGTTTGAGAGAAATCGATCTTAGCATCAGTTACAGTTCTATAAGGAGTCTCGATGAATCCCATGCTGTTCACTTTTGCAAAAACAGAAAGAGAAGAGATAAGTCCAATGTTCGGTCCCTCCGGAGTTTCAATAGGACATAATCTTCCGTAGTGAGTATAGTGAACATCACGTACTTCGAATCCTGCTCTTTCTCTTGAAAGTCCACCTGGCCCAAGTGCAGATAATCTACGCTTGTGCGTAATCTCGGCTAATGGATTTGTTTGATCCATAAACTGAGATAACTGGTTAGTACCAAAGAAAGAATTAATAACAGAAGACAAGGTCTTTGCATTAATCAAATCTATTGGAGTAAACACCTCGTTATCACGTACATTCATTCTCTCACGAATAGTTCGAGCCATACGAGCTAGACCAACACCAAATTGTTGAGATAATTGTTCTCCAACAGTTCTAACACGACGGTTAGATAAGTGATCGATGTCATCGATCTCTGCTTTAGAGTTAATTAACTCAATTAAATATTTTACTATAGTAATGATATCTTCCTTGGTAAGCACTTGCTTATCCATTCCTATATCCAAACCAAGCTTTTTATTCATTCTGTAACGACCAACTTCACCTAAACTGTAACGTTGATCTGAGAAGAATAATTTATCTATAATTCCACGTGCTGTTTCCTCATCTGGCGGTTCAGCATTACGCAATTGACGGTAGATATGCTCAACAGCTTCTTTTTCAGAGTTTGTTGGATCTTTTTGCAATGTATTATGAATAATTGCATAATCTCCAGTTGAGTTATCTTCCTTATGAAGAAGGATGGTTTTAGTTCCTGTTTCTAGAATCTCTTCAACATGATCTTTGTCTAATTCTGTATCACGATCTAATACAATCTCGTTACGCTCGATAGAAACAACCTCTCCGGTATCTTCATCAACGAAATCTTCATACCAGGTATTTAACACTCTGGCAGCCAATTTACGGCCAAGATATTTTTTAAGTCCTGTTTTAGAAACTTTAACTTCCTCAGCAAGGTCGAAGATCTCAAGGATATCCTTATCTCTTTCAAAACCGATAGCACGGAAAAGTGTAGTAACAGGTAATTTTTTCTTTCTATCGATATACGCGTACATCACGTTATTGATATCAGTAGCAAATTCTATCCAGGATCCTTTAAAAGGAATTACTCTGGCAGAATATAATTTAGTTCCATTTGCATGGAAGGATTGTCCAAAGAAAACCCCAGGCGAACGGTGTAACTGCGAAACCACTACACGCTCTGCACCATTGATACAAAAAGTTCCGCTAGGAGTCATATAAGGGATAGTTCCCAAATATACGTCCTGTACGATAGTTTCAAAATCTTCGTGTTCTGGATCGGTACAATATAATTTTAAGCGAGCTTTAAGCGGTACGCTATAAGTTAAACCACGCTCAATACATTCCTGAATGGAATATCTTGGTGGGTCCACAAAGTAATCTAAGAATTCTAAAACGAATTGATTACGAGTGTCTGTAATAGGAAAGTTTTCCATGAAGGTATTATAGAGACCCTCATCTCCCCTTTCTTCTGATTTTGTTTCTAGTTGAAAGAAATCCTGAAAGGACTTGATTTGAACATCCAAAAAGTCCGGATAATCAGGTTTGTTCTTTACAGAAGAGAAATTCAATCTTTCAGTTTGCGTTGCTAACATCAATGGACGGAATTATAATTTATATAAAAAAGTGGGTGCGTTATAAACCTAAAACTTTATATACGCAAAAGGGTTTAGACCTTCAGGAGCTAGTCCTGAGGCCTAAACCTAAATAATATTGCTTGTTAAGCTTATTTAAGCTCAACCTCAGCTCCTGCTTCTTCTAATTGTGCTTTTAACGCTTCAGCTTCATCTTTAGCAACTCCTTCTTTTACTGGTTTTGGAGCTCCGTCTACTAATTCCTTAGCATCTTTAAGTCCAAGACCTGTAAGTTCTTTTACAAGTTTAACTACAGCAAGTTTAGAACCACCTGCAGCTTTAAGGATTACATCAAATTCAGTTTGCTCTTCAGCAGCGTCTTCACCACCACCAGCAGGACCAGCCATAGCTACCGCAGCAGCTGCAGGCTCGATACCGTATTCTTCTTTTAATATATCAGCTAACTCATTAACTTCTTTTACTGTAAGGTTAACTAATTGTTCTGCGAAATCTTTTAAATCTGCCATTTTCTATCGTTTTAAAATGTTCTTTATTATATAATTGTTAAAAAGTGCGTACGTGCTTATCCTTCTTTTTCAGAAAGAGTTTTAAGAATTCCTGCGATTTTACCTCCACCTGACTTAAGCGCTGAAACAACGTTTTTAGCAGGAGATTGTAACAATCCGATGATATCTCCAATAACTTCCTCTTTAGATTTGATGTTAACTAAAGCATCTAGATACTCGTCTCCAACATAGATAGCTTCTTCTACAAAAGCTCCTTTTAATAGAGGGATTGGTGATTTTTTTCTGAATTCTTTGATAACTTTAGCTGGAGCATTTCCAGTTTCAGAAATCATAATAGATGTATTACCTTTTAAAACTGAAGGAAGTTCTCCGAATTCTTTATCAGAAGCTTCCATAGCTTTTGCAAGTAATGTATTTTTAACTACCGCCAACTTTACATTTGCTTTAAAACAAGCGCGACGTAAGTTTGAAGTACTCGAAGCGTTTAAGCCTGAGATATCAGCAAGGTAAATAATAGAATTATTTGTTAACTGCGCAGTTAGATCTTCAATTACTAATGATTTTTCTTCTCTTGTCATAATCTATAATATTATTGCTCAGTGAACCTTTTAGTATCAATTTCAACCCCTGGGCTCATAGTAGTAGAGATGAAGATACTCTTAATGTATACACCTTTAGCTGCCACCGGTTTCAATTTAACCAACGTAGTTAATAATTCTCTTGCGTTTCCAGCAATCTTGTCTGCATCAAAAGATGCTTTTCCAATTCCTGCATGAACAATACCAGTTTTATCAACTTTAAAGTCAATTTTACCAGCTTTTACATCAGATACTGCTTTTGCAACATCCATAGTAACTGTTCCGGTCTTTGGGTTAGGCATAAGACCTCTTGGTCCTAATACTCTACCTAATGGACCTAATTTTCCCATAACGCTAGGCATGGTAATAATTACGTCTACATCAGTCCATCCACCTTTAATTTTATCTAAATACTCATCAAGACCAACGTAATCTGCACCCGCTTGTTTAGCTTCCTCTTCCTTATCTGGAGTAACTAAAGCCAATACTTTTACATCTTTACCTGTTCCGTGTGGTAAGGTAACCACACCTCTAACCATTTGATTAGCTTTACGTGGATCTACGTTCAAACGAACCGCTAAATCTACAGAAGCATCAAAATTTTCGTTGGAAATCTCCTTTATTAAAGCAGAAGCTTCACTTACCGAATACTGTTTCCCGTTTTCGATTTTAGATTGAGCCTCTTTTTGCTTTTTAGTTAATTTTGCCATTTTTAATTTCTATTTTTGATTAAAACGGCGCTTGCCCTTTAACAGTTACACCCATAGAGCGAGCTGTTCCCGCTACCATCTTCATAGCTGATTCAATAGTAAATGCATTTAAATCCTGCATTTTATCTTCAGCAATTGCTTTAATCTGATCCCAAGTTACACTAGCAATCTTCTTACGATTGGGCTCACCTGATCCTTTTTTCTGTTTAGATGCTTCTAATATCTGAACTGCAGCTGGTGGAGTTTTAATTACAAAATCAAAAGACTTATCTTTATATACTGTAATTGCAACCGGTAATACTTTACCTGGCTTATCTTGAGTTCTAGCGTTAAATTGCTTACAGAACTCCATTATATTTACTCCGGCAGCACCTAAAGCAGGTCCTACTGGTGGTGATGGGTTAGCAGCACCTCCACGAACTTGTAGTTTTACAACTTTACTTACTTCTTTTGCCATTTTTATAATTTTTAGGTAATAGTTTTACTAGTGGAAGCCATTAAAACTATCAAAATATATGTAACAGTATTACTATTATACTTTTTCAACTTGCATATAACTTAACTCTAACGGTGTTTTTCTTCCAAAAATCTTAACCATTACCTCAAGCTTACGCTTTTCTTCATTAATTTTCTCAACAGTTCCATTAAACCCATTGAAAGGACCATCAATTACTTTGATAGTTTCTCCAACAGTATAAGGAATTGCAACATTATCAGCTTTTACAGATAATTCATCAACCTTACCTAACATACGGTTAACTTCAGATCTTCTTAACGGCACAGGATCTCCTCCTTTAGTTTCTCCTAAGAAACCAATAACACCATTAATAGACTTAATAACGTGAGGAATTTCCCCTCCTATATTCGCTAATATCATTACATATCCAGGAAAGTAAACTCTCTCTTTAGAAATCTTCTTACCATTTCTAATCTGGATCACTTTTTCAGTAGGAACTAAAACTTCTCCTACAAAATCTTCCATCCCTAAATGAGAGATCTCACGTTCAATATATTCCTTAACCTTATTCTCCTGACCGCTTACAGCACGAACCACATACCATTTTTTATCCTTTACTTCTGCCATAGCTTTCAATTTAAGATTTTATCCATTCAAAATATTTCTCGATAACAGAACTAAAAACGGTGTCTACACCCCAAATAGCTAAAGAAAATATAATTGAAAAAACAGCTACAAGCACTGTAAGTCTTTGAGCTTCCGCCCAAGTTGGCCACGTTACATGGTTTCTCAACTCATTATAAGACTCTGAAATATAATTGACGATTCCTGCCATTGTGTTACCTATTTGGTCGGTTTGATATACAACATATTTATGCAATATTCAATCCGTTGTTTCTTTCTCCTAAAAAAAATCATTCTTTACAAAATGATTTTTTTAAAGCACGGGTTGAGAGACTCGAACTCCCGACACCTGGTTTTGGAGACCAGTGCTCTACCAACTGAGCTAAACCCGTATATAATAAACCTAATAAATTAAGTTTACCTATTAATATAAGCTAAGGTATCCTGATCAAACAGGATACCTTACTACTTATACAATATAATTAGTCTACGATCTCAGTTACCTGACCAGCTCCTACAGTTCTACCACCTTCACGGATAGCAAAACGAAGACCTACGTTCATAGCGATAGGCTGGATCAATTCAACATGAATAGTAATGTTATCTCCAGGCATAACCATCTCTACTCCTTCTGGTAAAGAAATAGTCCCAGTTACGTCAGTTGTACGTACGTAGAACTGTGGACGATAGTTATTATGGAATGGAGTATGACGTCCACCTTCTTCTTTTTTAAGGATGTAAACCTCAGCTTTAAACTTAGCGTGTGGAGTTACAGATCCTGGCTTAGTGATAACCATACCACGAGAAATTTGAGTTTTCTCAATACCTCTCAATAAGATACCTACGTTATCTCCAGCTTCACCTCTATCTAATATTTTACGGAACATTTCAACTCCAGTAATAGTAGAAGTTAATTTTCCAGCCCCCATACCAATAATCTCTACAGGATCTCCAGTGTTTGCAACACCAGTTTCAATACGACCAGTTGCAACAGTACCACGACCAGTAATAGAGAATACATCTTCGATAGGCATTAAGAAAGGCTTATCAACATCACGTGTTGGTAATTCGATCCAAGCATCTACAGATTCCATTAATTCTAATACAGTATCAACCCATTTTTGCTCACCATTAAGTGCACCAAGAGCTGAACCAGAAATAACAGGACCATTATCTCCATCATACTCGTAGAAAGAAAGTAAATCTCTTACTTCCATTTCAACTAGTTCTAATAATTCTTCATCATCAACCATATCCACTTTATTCAAGAATACAACGATTCTTGGGATACCAACCTGGCGTCCTAAAAGGATGTGTTCACGAGTTTGTGGCATTGGACCATCAGTAGCCGCAACCACCAAAATAGCACCGTCCATTTGAGCAGCACCAGTAACCATGTTCTTCACATAATCCGCGTGACCTGGACAGTCAACGTGTGCATAGTGACGATTTGCAGTAGAGTATTCTACGTGAGAAGAGTTAATTGTAATACCTCTTTCTTTTTCTTCCGGAGCGTTGTCAATTTGATCAAAAGACTTAGCTTCTGAATAACCAGCATCAGCCATTACTTTAGTTATAGCTGCTGTTAAAGTTGTTTTTCCGTGATCTACGTGTCCAATCGTACCGATGTTTAAGTGCGGTTTGGAACGATCATAAGTTTCCTTTGCCATAATTAATACTTATTTAATCTTAGTTATATATTAGTGTTCAATTTTATACAAAATTAAGAGCCAACGACGAGAATTGAACTCGTGACCTCTTCCTTACCAAGGAAACGCTCTACCCCTGAGCTACGTCGGCAAAAAAAACTATCTCCAACAAGAACGCATCTTGCGGAGATAAGCGTAAACAACAAACGAACTTGCTGTTTAACTTAGAGCGAGAGACCGGGTTCGAACCGGCGACATTCAGCTTGGAAGGCTGACGCTCTACCAACTGAGCTACTCTCGCAAGGTTATAAAAATCTATTTTATTCAAATTTTAAAGCGAACTTCAAAATTTTAGTGGGGAGAGCAGGATTCGAACCTGCGAAGACGTAGTCAGCAGATTTACAGTCTGCCCTCGTTGGCCGCTTGAGTATCTCCCCAATAATTAAAACCTTTTCAATATTTCACAGAACCACTGTTATATTCATAATGAATAAATGGCTTGTTTTTTTGAAGGTGCAAATCAAATAAAAAATTTACTAATTTCCAAAGCTTTTTATTCAAAATTTCAAGAGCCGATGGAGGGACTCGAACCCACGACCTGCTGATTACAAATCAGCTGCTCTAGCCAGCTGAGCTACATCGGCCTTTCACTTTTTCAACATAAAAAAGTCCGCTATTTCTAACGGACTGCAAATGTATGTTTCTTTATTCGTTCTACAAAATAATTTTGCAAAAAAAATCATTAAACATGGGCATTCATTTTTTCTTTCTTTTTCAAAATTTGCCGCTGTAAAGAGCTAACACATTCATCCACACACTCTTCAAATTTTTTACAGGTCTTTTTAACCATTAATTCACCTCCAGGAATACTTAATAAAATTTCGGTAGTTTTATTTGCCTTATCACTAGTATTTTGAACTTTTAAGAAAACATCGGCGAAAATTATCTTATCGTAGAAGTGTTCTAACTTATCTAATTTAACCTGAATAAAATCTATTAATTTCTGGTCTGCATTAAAATTTACTGATTGCACATTTACTTTCATCTCCTAAAAAATTTAATTAAACAATAAATTATGGTCAATGCTTTGTTTGGCGAGGGTGCGCATTTCTATATACTTTACCTAGCTCTGAAATACTATTATGTGTATAAACCTGAGTTGCTGCCAAACTGGAATGCCCTAACAACTCCTTTACAGCATTTAAATCTGCACCATGACTCAACAAATGAGTAGCGAAGGAATGCCTTAGAATATGAGGGCTCGTCTTCACCTTACTGGATGCTTCACTAAAGTAATTATTTATAATCCTATAAACAAGAGTTTCATATATTTTATCGCCCTTTTCAGTTATAAACAAAAATGCATCACCTTCTCTAGCCTTCTCTTTCCTATAAATCAAATATCCGGCTAACACATCACACACTTCATCTAATAACGGCAACAATCTTTCTTTATTTCTTTTCCCCAACACCTTAAGCATCCTATTAGACATATCAAGATCTTGAAGCTTTAAACCTACCAACTCTGCCCGACGCATCCCCGTGGCATAAAAAAGCATTATAATAGCTAAATCTCTGGATGTTTTGAAGTCTAAAGGCTGCAAAGCCGCCAGTACCGACGACACCTCTTTTTCAGAAAAAGGAATCTGAACACTTTTTTTGGTCTTCAAAGCTTTATGCGAAGCAAGAGGATTCGATTGAATCTGCCCCGTTCGAAGTAAGAATTTATAGTACGCCTTTAAAGAAGCGACCTTCCTATTTACACTCCTATTACTTATTCCGGAGTTCACCAGAACAACTATCCAATTTCTTATTTCAGAATATGAAATCGAGGCAAGATCACCCTCCTTTACTTCCTCTCCCAGAAATAAAATAAAGGCACTTAAATCTGCCTTATACGCATTTACGGTATTAGGAGAATACTTTTTCTCAAGCAGAAGATAATCTAGAAAGGAATTTACAGACATAAAAAAACTGTTGGTAAAAACAAAGTTATAAAACTTTGATCTACCAACAGTATCTTATTACATCCTTATAAAAAGGATTATTTTGGAGTTATAGACTTTAAGAAAAATCTAAATTTCCGACAGGGTCAAAAATCATTTCAATTGAGACACTTAAGAATGCCTTATTGAAGAGATTTAAATTTCTTCCTGATCTCTTAAGTGCTGAATGTATTGAGCTTTCTGAACTTGAGCTCTACGCTCTACAGAAGGTTTAGAAAACGCTTGTCTGCTTCTCAACTGACGCATGGTCCCTGTTCTGTCAAATTTTCTTTTAAAACGCTTTAGCGCTCTATCGATATTTTCTCCGTCTTTAACTGGTATAATTAACATAGTGTCACCTCCTCTCTTTAGAATTGAGGTGCAAAGATAATTCAATTCAATTACCCTGCAACCTTTATTTAAAATAATATTTAATTTATTTATTCATATAATTTCCAAAACCTAAATTACTCTGCTGCAGGCTTATACTCTTTTTTATCAATTACCATTTTAGCTATAATCTCACGTAAGATTTCTGAAGTACCACCCCCAATTGGCCCTAAGCGGCTATCTCTAAGCAATCTGGCCATTGGGTATTCTTCCATGTAGCCATATCCTCCTAGCAATTGCAAACAGTCGTAAATAACTTTATCGGCCATTTTTGTAGATAGCAATTTAGACATACTTGCCTCTTTTACTACATACACTCCGTTTATCATTCTTTTTACAATAGAATAATTGAACTCTTTACACATTTCCACCTCACTTGCCATCTCAGCAACATTATGACGCAAGGCCTGGAATTTATCAATGGTCTTCCCAAAGGCGGTACGCTCTCCCATATATTTAATCGCATAATCCAGCGCATATTCTGCGCGGGCATGGGCATTCACCCCCATTATAAGACGCTCCAAAGCAAAGTGCTGCATTATATATGAAAAGCCTTTATCCTCTTCTCCCATCAGGTTCTCTAAAGGGATCTCTACATTATTAAACGCAATTTCCGCAGTATCGGAAGCTCTCCAACCCAATTTATCCAACTTAGTTGAAGATATTCCCGGAGTATCTTTATCTACCAGAAATATGCTCATTCCCTTATTTCCCTTTTCGGGACTGGTTTTGGCCGCGACAACGAAATAATCAGCATAAACACCATTAGTAATAAAGGTCTTTGAACCATTTATAATGTACTTATCGCCTTTTTTAACAGCCGAAGTGCGCATTCCGGCAACATCAGATCCTCCAAAAGGCTCGGTAATACAAAGACAGCCTATTTTTTCACCCGCAATACTTGGGGCGAGATAATTTTGCTTTATAACTTCACTACCTTCAGTATTTAAATGCGTCATAGCCAAATAAGAATGTGCCCACATAGCAGCTGCAAATCCACCTGAATTTATTTTCTGTAATTCTTCAAGAAAAATAACAGTATAGAAAAGATCTAAATTCAAACCACCGTATTGTTCAGGATAGGTAAGTCCAAAATATCCCATTTCTCCAAACTTCTCCCAGATAAATCTTTCAATAGTACCTGTTTTCTCCCATTTATCAATATGAGGCACAACCTCTTTCTGCAAAAATTCCTGAAAACTTTTTCTGAAAAGCTCATGCTCTTCTGTAAAATACATATTATTCATATTAGTTAATTCTATAAGTTTGATTAAGACATGTTGAAAACCTTACTTTTAAAGCTTTTCCCTGAAAGAGTAATATACAATTAGTTATATATCATATAATGAAATAAACTCTCTTTACTTTTTCAAATTCTTATTTATGGTCAAATATAACGCAATTCTATCTATTTTTTCTGAAGGAAAATCCTTAATTTTTGCCAATTCTTCAAAGCTGGAAATCTTTTCGTGAAGTAACCTATAATCTACGATTTCTCTAGCCAGCTCATAATCAATATATGGAATTGAAGCCAGCTGCAAAATACTTGCTTCATTAATATCTAACAGTTCTATTTGCTGTGGAGTTTTAACACTATAGTTTTTAAGTAATTCTAAACGCACTTGGCTGTTAAGCCCATAAACATCCTTGAGCTGAATATCATCAATAAACCCACCCATTTTTGATCGATATTTAATTATTCTCGTAGCAAGCACCTCTCCTACTCCTCTAATCTCCATCAAATCAGCTTGAGTAGCTGTATTAATATCTTTTTTAGAAACACTTGAATTATTCAATAGACTTTGCTTGGATCCAGACCTTACCTCGTTACGGGTAACCCATTCCGGGAATTTAAAAAAGGGAGCTATTGTATTCAATAAAGAATCGGAAACACCTGTAACCATTTGAAAATCCTTAGCTGAATTCACCCATTTATTATGAGCCCTATACTCCAGTAATCTATCTATTTCAGCAACAGACATTCCAAGGCGATACCCTTTATAATCGGTAATATAGTTAGGATTGAAAGGGTATATTTCTGGAATTCTTTTAGCTTCAGCAGCTAACTTTAAAGAATCTACCTGAGATTGAAACTTCTGCAGACTAGCATTGGAAAGGCTACTGGTTGTTTTACCAGATTCAAAATCAACAAAGAAATATACCAATTGAAGGAGCACTATAATAGCTACCAATAAAAAAATCCCATTTTGTTCACTTCTAGAGAAAACAAAATGGGATTTAAGATTTTTCATTTATTTCAATTCATTAGCGAGCCTGAGCTTGTTTTTTAAACAATTCTCCTGCTTTTAATTTTCTCATATAATCACGTAGATCGGTTCTCACTTCACCAGACATTATGTAAAGACCAATAATGTTAGGGAAAGACATCGCCAGAATCATCATATCGGAAAAGTCTAATACAGCTCCTAAACTTACTGAGGCCCCAACAACAACAAACACAAGGAACAAAGCTTTATATATCATTTCAGTTTTCTTGCTCTTTCCAAACAAATAAGTCCAAGCTCTCATTCCGTAATATGACCACGAGATCATTGTAGAGAATGCAAATAAGAAAACAGCAGCTGCTAATACATATGGGAACCAAGAGATCACACTTCCAAAAGCATCAGATGTCAACTGCGCTCCGGCAATTCCATTAACTTCGTGCTTCCCTGTAAAGATCAAAACCAAAGCGGTAAGAGTACAAACTACTACCGTATCAATAAAAGGCTCTAATAAAGCTACAAAACCTTCAGAAGGTGGATGATTCGTTTTAGCAGCACTATGCGCAATGGCTGCAGACCCAACCCCAGCTTCATTCGAGAATGCTGCACGTTGGAAACCTACTATTAACACCCCTATGACACCCCCTTTTAAAGCGCTCGGACTAAAAGCCCCATCAAAGATCGCCGTAAAAGCTGGTCCTATATTGTCTATATTAATAAACACTACTGCCAAACAAGCCAAGATATAGATTCCAGCCATTAGTGGCACGATTCTCCCTGTTACTTTAGCAATACTATTAATACCTCCAATAATCACGATACCAACTAAAACAGCAGTAACTATCCCGAATAAGAATCCGTTTCCAACAAGAAATGGAAATTGCCCTTGTAATTGTTCGAAAGACTGGTTAGCCTGGAACATGTTACCTCCTCCAAAAGAAGCCCCTATTGCTAACACAGCAAATAATCCCGCCAGTACTTTACCTAGCCCTTTCTGATTTCTCTTTTCAAGACCATATCTCAAATAGTTCATTGGTCCTCCAAATACACGACCTTCACTATTGATAAATCTGTATTTCACACCTAAAGTACATTCTACAAATTTTGAAGACATCCCCAGTAAACCAGCAACAATCATCCAGAAAGTAGCTCCTGCACCCCCTAAAGAGATCGCTACAGCAACCCTTGCAATATTTCCTAAACCTACAGTTCCTGAAACTGCGGTAGCCAAGGCCTGGAAATGCGTTACCTGCCCTGGAGCATCCGGATCATCATATTTCCCACGTGCTAATTCAAGAGAATGTTTGAACCCACGTAAGTTTATGAAGCCCATTCTAAATGTAAAGAACAATGCTCCCAATAATAACCACACTACAATAAATGGAATATCCTTGGTTTGAGGATCTCCGTTAGGGTGAGTTAATGGAATTTTTTCGTCGTATTCTATCTGAGCTAAATTGTGCGCTCCTGCTTCAATAACATCTTCAACATTCTCAGAGTTATAGATCACTTCACCTTGCTTGGCAAGATATTTAAGCGTACCGTTCGCAGGGGCATAAGTATTAAGATCTTCCCCTTTGTCTGAAGAAACTACCGCAATTAGATCACCTTTTTTAACTTTAGTTCCTTCTTTTACAACCCATTGTTTTAAAACAAATCTATCCTCAGTATCTGTAGTCCATCCCGGGGTAGAAACATTTTTCACATCGGCATACACTACAGGATCATACACTCCAATTGCAGAGAATGGATCCCAGAATAAGATAGACCCCATACTAGAAACTATAGGAGCAAATGTTCCGTTAAAATGTTCAGTGATGGCTTCTGCATCAATTTTATAAGACCTTGTTGTAGATTCGCCCTGACTATCGGTAATAACAACAGCATAAGGTATTCCTTCTACTAAACCTTCTGCTCTTTCAGACTTTAAAGAAGTAGACTGATTAGACCATTTGTATGTATAAGGGGGAGTCCCGCCAGAGACCTGAAGATCGATAAAGCCATCGTTAATTAAGTTGGAAGGGTTCCCAATATCAGCTTTAACATCCAGCTCTTGAGCGAATAATGAAACTATTGAAAATGTAAAGAACAATGAAAGTAAGTACTTTCTCATAAATTAATTTTAATTGTTAGTTGAAGGTTATTTTTTCAGCTCAGCAAGAAACTAAAAAAATAGGCTTTTTCAAATTTTTACAAGTTAAATGTTAAAGATATACTAAACATTCTTTCAGAGAATGCTTGTTATTCTTTCTGATTCAGAAATAAGATTCACAGATAGGCAACTTTAAAGATCGAAAACAGAAGTTCGCTTTGTGTAGATCATGTCCTTAATTCTCAACCAGAATGCAAGAGTAAGATATAAACCAAAGCCCACTCCCAAGGTTGCAAAAGATAAGTAGATAAAGAAAAGCCGAATACTTTTGGCTCTTATCCCCAATTTATCGGCCAAACGAGAGGACACGTAAAAACCGTTCCTTTCAAAATAGTGCCTTATAGCGTATACTAGCTTTAACATGTTTCAAATATATAAAAATATTAAATTGTTCCCTGCAAGAGCTTACTACCTAAATTACAACTCAAACAGGCATTTTTATCGCAATATTCATGTTTTAAATGGAGTAGCGCCTGAGATTTCAAAGAACTACCTGCTGTATTTGGACGAAGTTTATCAAAGGCTTCAATAATTGTATTCTTTTCAGCACTAATTTCCTCCATTAAATTAAGAATTTCGGATACATCTCCTCTTCCCGTTTTTTGCAAATAACAAAATTGCAAAGGAGCAATAGTGTTTATTATAAGCAGGTCAATAAAACTCCTGCTTAACTTTTTTGATCGTTCAGAATGCCTTTTCCCAAAACTATAGTGTGATTTCCAATATTTAGATGTTTCTACCTCCAGTATCTTATATATAAGTGCTGGGGTCTTTAAGGAAATTATTTCTGAAAACAGTTTAGGAATCTTACAATATAAACTGGCTAATTGAGAAAGGCGAATACTCGGGAAATTATCGGGCCGCAGGCGGAAGTATTTGGCTGCTTCTACATGCGTATTCTGCAACTTATATTTATTTCTCAAAAACATATATTCCTTTTGAAGTTGTTGTAAATAGCTATCTTCTGTATCATTTTGAAGCAAGCCAATCTGTCCAAAAAAGAGTGCCTCCAGTTTAAAATTGGAACTTCCACATTTTTGCATGATCTTAAAATCAAAACTTTGAGCCATGCTTAAAAACGCACTACCATTCACATTAAGCCCAAAATTTTTGGCGATCATTTTAAACAGCACTTCCTCCCAGTTGTTACCTGACTTTTCAAGCATATCGAAAATAAGATGAGATTTTTCCTGAAGCCGCTCCAAGTACAAGCGCTCTAACCAATTATCGAGGTCAAAATCATTAAAATGCGGAAAATCGTTTTCACAGTTGATCCACTTTTTAGGAGTGACCAATAGCAACTTCCTGTAATTTTCCAGACAATTCTCTAAAACTAGATTTCTTAATTCAAGTGTAGGTATCACAGAATTATCATTCCTAAACACCTCCAGATCATGCTCCCAAACCACGTGTAATATCACATTGTCATAAGCTGCATCTATTTCATGATTATGCAAATACCAATCAGAAGATCTCAAATGAATTTCCACATTTCCTGCCCATAACTGTTCCCCAATTCTAATTCGGGAATTGAAGAAATCGGGGCCGGAATTAAAATTATGTATTCCTGAGTCTAAAATAACAACGGGCAATGAAGATACTGTTTGAGCATTGCCAAAATCAAATTTTTTGAATTTCCAGATGTAGTGTAAGAAATCCTCCTGCATTGCATGAAAGTAGAAAAATTCCCGTTACAAAAAACATCCCAACAAACTATAAATGAACGGATAACGCATTGTTATTACCAAAATTAAATAGGTGGCTAATTGGGTAATTTAACGGCTACTTTCTCAATAAATTCATCCACCCATAAACGGTACATTTTTCCGCTTGGATGCAATCCATCTGGGGCCACCAGTTCTCTATCCTGCTTTGCTTTTTTTGAAATGGGAGTAATATTGTAAAAGTCTAATTCAAATTCGGTTGCCAGTCTTTTACAAACAGTATTAAATTCTTCGATCTCCTTACTAATTTCCGCTTCATTTGAAGCTCCAAAAGGAGTTACTCCGTAATCAGGGATACTTACCACAAAAACTCCATCTTTTCCTGATTTAGAATAGCTGATAGCCTGAGTGAAAATAATTCTCAAATCTTCTTCATACCCCTCAATAGATTTATTTTGAAACTGATTATTTACACCGATAAGCACTGAAACCAGATCAAATTTTTCTTCATTCAAATTCGCTTCCATAGCATCTAAGAGATTTGCCGTGGTCCATCCCGTTTTTGCTATTATTCTAGGAGCATTGACAGGAAGGCCCTTTTCGTTAAGCCTGCTAACTAATTGAACAGGCCACCGCTCCTGCTGGTCAACACTTTCACCAATTGTATATGAATCGCCTAGCGATAAAAAACTTGCCTTCGCTTCATCTACATTCTTAATTGCATCAGAAGGACTACTGCATCCAAATAGCGCTAAAAGCATTAATCCTGTAATTAAATATCGTTTCATAAAGTTGAATAATTAATGGAAATTAAGTCTATTCTTCTAAATAAAAAATGGAGTTAAGAATATATTGGCAATAAAAAAAGCCCCGAAATTTCAAGAATTCCGAGGCTTTAAAATTATTTTGGACAGACTATTCAATATAGCCCATTTTCTTCATCCAATCATCATTGAACATTTTTCCTACATACCTGCTTCCATGATCATGAAACAATACTACTACCACATCATCTTTCGTAAAATGTTCCTTTAACTGAAGTAATCCTTTTACAGCTGCACCAGCGCTATTCCCTAAGAACATTCCTTCCTCTTTTGCTAAACGGCGGGTGTAAATAGCAGCATCCTTATCGGTTACTTTGGTGAAACCATCTATAATATCGAAATTCACATTCTTAGGAAGAATATCTTCCCCTATTCCTTCTGTAACATATGGATAGATCTCATTCTCATCAAATATCCCCGTTTCGTGATATTTTTTAAAGACTGAGCCATAAGTATCTATTCCCCAAATCTTAATATCGGGATTTTGTTCCTTCAAATATTTCCCTACCCCAGAAATAGTTCCTCCTGTTCCTACACCCACTACAAAATGAGTGATCTTTCCATCGGTTTGTTTCCATATTTCCGGACCTGTGCTTTCGTAATGTGCCTTAGCATTAGAAAGGTTATCGTATTGATTAACATACCAGGAGTTTGGAGTTTCTTCTGCCAAACGTTTTGAGGTAGAATAATATGAACGTGGATCTTCCGGTGGAACATCGGTAGGGCAAACTACCACTTCGCTTCCCACTGCTCGTAAAATATCCATTTTCTCTTTACTTTGTTTATCACTAAGCACACAAACCATTTTGTATCCTTTTATGATAGCGACCAAAGCAAGTCCCATTCCGGTATTCCCGGAAGTTCCTTCTATAATAGTACCACCTGGCTTTAAAAGTCCAGCAGTCTCAGCATCTTCGATCATTTTCACCGCCATTCTATCCTTTACCGAGTTACCAGGGTTAAAGGTTTCATATTTGGCAAGTACCAATGCATCGATCTCTTCAGTCAATTTATTCATTTTCACCATTGGAGTGTTTCCAATAGTTCCTAATATATTTTCAGCGTAATCCATAGTTTATTTTTCAAAGCGCAAAGGTAATTCTAACTTAAAACCTTTCCAAGCAAATACAATGTTTGTAATCTATTGATATAAAATAGCGGAGATTAGTCGAATTTCATGGCTTTCACCGGAGAGATCTTAGTAATAATTACAGAAGGAATTAATAGCATTAAAAAACATAAGATCAAAGTTCCAATATTAACTCCCAGTATATACTCCCAACCAATGTAAACCGGTACTTCAGTAACATAATAGGTCTCCGGATTTAATGGAAAGAGTTTGAAATATTTCTGAATGAATAATAAACCTAAACCTATTAAATTACCCCAAAATAGGCCGGACAAGATTAGATAGGCAGCATTATATAAAAATATCTTTCTGATGCTCCAGTCTCCCCCACCTAAGGCTTTTAAAACTCCTATCATTTGTGTTCTTTCTAATATAAGTACCAGCAAGGCGGTAATCATATTGATTCCCGCAACGAGTATCATTATTCCAATGATAAGCGCAATATTAAAATCGAATAGAGAAAGCCACTCAAATATATTAGCATATTTTTGCTTGATGGTCATACTGTCCAGAAAAGAATCGGTGCTGTCGTAGATCTCCCCACCTTTTTGGTCCAATTCATCAAAATCGTCTATAAAAACTTCAAATCCGCCCACCTCATCTTTCTTCCATTTATTTAAGCGTTGAATATGGCGAATATCGGCAAGCATATAAAGTTCATCAAACTCTTGAAATCCGGAATTGTAAATTCCCTTTATCTTATAAACTCTTAATAATGGCACTTCGTTATAGCCTTCTTTCGGAAAATAGGTTACTACTTTATCGCCTAAACCTAAATTTAGACGCTGTGCCATATACTGCGACATAAGCACGTCTTCGTTTAAATTCTTACTAAAATCGGGTAATTCACCCTCTACCAGAAAGTCATCGAAATTCTTCCATTGAAAATCAGGCCCCACACCTTTCACTATAACTCCTTCAAAATCGGTTTCCGTACGAATGATTCCCGCTTTTGTAGCTACTGCCTGCACATGGTTCACCCCGGCAACATCCTTGAATTCCGGATAAAAATCCTGATCTATAGACACGGGCACGAGAGAGACCTGTGAGCTGTTATTATCATAGTTTTCAATGGTGACATGCCCATTAAAAGCGGCAATCTTCTCCCTAATTTTTACCTGCAAACCCATTCCTGTAGCAAAAGAAACCAACATCATAATTACCCCTATTGCAATTGCAGCAATTGCAATTTTTATTATTGGGGCAGATATGCTACTTTTATATTTCTTAGTACTGATTAGCCTTTTGGCAATAAAAAATTCGAAATTCAAAATATGCTTATGGTTTATAGATTCTTCAAAAATACATTTTTATTTGCAGCTGTAACGATAGTTTCCTGCGGAACAGGCACCAGCCAAAATCAACAACAAGAAACTTCCAAAATTCAGGCCACTGCTGTAAAAGAAGCCAAACCAATTTTAGTGGGAGCTAACAGAACTGAAGCATATCTACCTCTTTTAAAAGGAAAAAGAGTGGGGATTGTAGGAAACCAAAGTACATTGATCTTTAAAAATTCCAAGAATGACGCTTCGCCACAACATTCCACCCATTTGGTTGATTCTTTAATTAGTCTTGGTGTAGATGTGAAACAAGGCTTTGCTCCAGAGCATGGTTTTCGAGGAACTGCTGATGCCGGTGAGCATGTTACCGATGGAAAAGATCCTAACACAGGTTTATCAATTATTTCTTTATATGGCGAAAACAGAAAGCCTAAGTCAGAACAATTAAAAGATATCGACATTCTTATTTTCGATCTTCAGGATGTAGGAGCCCGATTTTACACGTATATATCTTCTTTACATTATGTGATGGAGGCCTGCGCAGAGAACAAGGTACCGCTTCTAATATTAGACAGACCAAACCCTAACGGTCATTATACTGATGGACCGATTTTGGACCCTGAATACAAAAGCTTTGTAGGGATGCATCCAATTCCGGTAGTGCACGGGTTAACCATGGGAGAATATGCCCAAATGATCAATGGGCAAAAATGGCTTAAAGATGGGGTGCAATGCGATTTAAGAGTTATTGCAATGGAGAATTATTCGCATGACATGCCGTATAGCCTTCCAATTAAACCTTCTCCAAACTTACCAAATGACAATTCTATCAATCTTTACCCAAGCTTATGCTTTTTTGAAGGTACCAATGTAAATGCCGGACGAGGAACAGAAAATCAATTTCAAGTGTTTGGATCTCCTTATTTGGATAAGGAATTTTTCGATTACGCATACACGCCACAATCCAGGGACGGCGCAAAAAATCCGAAGCATTTAAAAGAAGAATGCTATGGAATGGATCTTACAAAGACAAACAGACTAGACAAGATTAACTTACAGTGGTTGTTAGATGCTTATGCGCATACTGAAGATAAATCTAAATTCTTTAATGCGTTCTTCAAGAAATTAGCGGGTGGAGCACAACTGCAACAACAAATTGAAAACGGACTTTCTGCGGAAGAGATTACCGCGAGCTGGCAAGAAGGACTTTCGAAGTACAATGAAATGAGAAAAGATTATCTATTATATAATTAGTATTCAAGATACTTCCAGAAAACAATTTTCTATCAGCGTTATTTCTTATTCTAGAAATAACGCTGATTTTTTAAGGTACACCTCAGAATTCTCATAAGCCAGGATATCTTGTTTCCATTGTTTCAATTTCTACTTATCATTTTTCTTGAGACAAATACAATAGTTCAAATAGGCATATAAGCTCTTATTTCCTTCAACAATTTCCGATTCTTTAAAATTGCGTTCTAAGTTGCGTTCAACCCTATTGAACTTCGTAAGATAGAGATCTATATTCAGTTCCATTAAAGCCACCTTTTGCTTCATCTCTAAATAATTCTTTTGCTTTTTATTCAGCATTCCTTCCCCTATTTTCAAATACTTATCAGCCATTTTCAGAAAATCGGTTTTGATATTTTCATTAAGATATAGGCTATAATCAATATATTTTTGAGCCATTCTTATTCCGGTAACATAATTTTGGTGTCTGTAATAATTTACGGCTTCCTTCCTCATAAAGCTAGTATTCACTGCATATTTTTCAAGCACCCTGTGTACAGAATTTTTATCCATATAGCCCACGAACTCGTATACAATTTCACCGTTTCCATCAATTATAAGCATAAGAGGAATCGCATTTACCCCATATTTCATTTTCACCTTAGAGGCGATATCCAGATTTACTTTTAGTGGAACATATGACTGTAAGAGCTCTTTGGTCTTAGAATCCTTCCAGGTTTCAGATTCCATACGTTTACAGGGCCCGCACCAAACAGCCCAAAAATCTACTAAAATCAATTTATCTGTAGAAATTGCGAGTTTTTGAGCATCCTCAAAGGAGGTTAACCAGTTATTTGAAAAAGTCTGAAGACTGAGAAGTAAGAAGAAAAGCGTAATAATTTTTTTCATGATGGCCAGATTTATAACTGTAATTTAAAGTTATAAATTGGCATAAACAAAAAGCTAGAGTTTAATCCTTCTTTTCATCTCTTCCACAATATTATAAGCAGCCGGGCAAATAGCGGTGTTTTTAAGGGTGATATTCGTAATTTTATGAAAGTCCTTCCTGTCGGTATGAGGATACTCTCTACAGGCTTTTGGTCGTACATCGTAGATAGAACAATAATTATCGGCACCTAGAAAAGTACAAGGCACCTGTTGTAGTACATAGTCGTTATCCTCATCTACTCGTAAATACGTATCTATAAAAACACTAGGCTTCAATCTAAAATGTTTTGAGATACGTTCTACATCTTTATTGGTAAATAATGGACCGGTAGTTTTACAACAATTCGCACAATTTAAACAATTGGTACGCTCAAACTCCTCTTCATGCAATTCCTGCATTTGAGAGTCTAAATGTTTTGGTGGTTTCTTTCTAAGTTTTGCAAAGAACTTTTTATTTTCCTTATGCTTATCTTTGGCCTTTTCAGGGAGATCTTTCAATATTTCTTCCATACGGCAAAGATATGAAGAAGCAAGATACAAACAAGGAGGTGGATGTTTTTGGAAAAGCCATTTCCGCATATTTTCATTATAAAGATGAAACCGAAATTATAGTACATTCCCCAGATTTTGATGACGATACCATCCCAGTTCCCTATCTATTTAGGGAGTATAAAGAGATGCCTGCCCTCGAGAAAGAAGCGCTTAAAAATTCGTACGGAAAAGTATTGGATATAGGTTGTGGTGCCGGTAGTCATGCTCTTTATCTACAAGAAATCAAAAAATTAGACGTTAAAGCCGTAGATATTTCCCCGGGAGCTATTGAAATTTGCAAAGAACGGGGGATAAGAAATACTGAAAATATAGACTATTTCAAGCTGAAGAATGAAAAGTTCGACACTATTCTATTATTAATGAACGGTACAGGAATTATAGAAAAGATGAACCAGTTAGACCGCTTTTTTCAACATACTAAAAGTCTTTTGAAGGAAAACGGACAGGTTTTGATCGATTCATCTGATCTAAGTTATTTACTTGATCCCGACGAAGATGGCGGAATTTGGGTGGACCCAAATGAACCTTATTACGGAGAACTGGAGTTTAGCATGAGTTATAAGGGAGAAACCTCTTCCTCTTTTAACTGGTTATATTTAGATTTTAATTCTTTAGAACTTGCAGCAGCAAAAAATGGTTTTTCATGTACCCTTGTAAAAAAAGGTAAACATTACGATTATCTCGCGCAATTAAAACTAGCCTAAGTTTTTAAGCGTATATAGTAACATCACCTAACATCTTAAAGAACCATTTAAAAAATCCATATAAATTCTATTTTTCATGAAAATCCAAAAATTACTAGTTGCCTTTTTGTTGATATCACTTTCCATTGGATGTTCTACAGATTCCACTTCTGATGGATCATCAGAACCAACTATCGACAAAAGCGGAAATTTAAAAGCCTTAGGAGCCTCTGCGGAAGAATTGTTAAGCGACATTAAGTTTACATCTATTACAATAGAAATGGTATATGTTACAGGCTTTAAACCTTCACAAAAAACCATAGATAATTTAAAAAGCTTTTTAAATACCAGAACCTTCAAACCAGACGGGGTTACCATTTCAACCCGAGCGATTGCTTCCTCAAGCCTTGCTCCTTTTACTATTCAGGAAATCGCCAATATTGAAAAAGAGGAACGTCTGGTATATAATGCCGGAGATGAAATAGCTGTCTTTATCTATTTTGCTGATGGTAGTAACGAAGACGATACAGATAATAAAGTTGTATTAGGATCGGCCTACAGAAATACTTCCATGGTAATTTATTCAAAGACCATAGAAAATGTTGCTGCACGCGCCAATGCTCCTGAAAAAAGTACCATAGAAAGTACGGTGGTAAACCATGAATTCGGGCATTTATTTGGGCTGGTAGATGTTGGAAGTCCCATGCAAACAGACCATAAAGATAGTCCCGAAGGGTCGCATTGTAATGTTGATGGATGTTTGATGACTGCAAATGTACAAATTGGGGGTCCTTTGATAGATATGATAGGAAGCACGGTACCTGACCTTGATTCTTTCTGCATTCAGGATTTACAGGCGAATGGAGGTAAATAGAACCCCTACCTAAAAATAAAAAACCGGAGACTGAGTAAATCAGTTTCCGGTTTTTTTATTGACTTCTAGAATAGCATCTAATATACTTTCTCTCCATTCACATAGGTTTGTAATACTTTTATTCCTGAGATTTCAGTTTCAGGTACTTTCATAATATCCTTATCCAGAATAATAAAATCTGCAAATTTCCCCTGCTCTATACTACCTTTTTCATTTTCTTCAAAATTGCTGTAAGCTGCCCAAATTGTCATGCCTTTTAAAGTTTCCTCACGACTTAAAGCCTGCTCTTTCATATATCCACCTTGTGGATAATCTTGTAAATCCTGTCTAGCCACTGCGGAATGAAACGTATAGAACGGACTTACTTCTTCAACCGGAAAATCAGTTCCTAGTGCAACAATTCCTGCCTGGTCCAATAGTTTTTTATAGGCGTAAGCGCCTTTAATCCTTTTAGCTCCCAATCTATCCTCTGCCCAATACATATCGCTCGTGGCATGTGTAGGCTGAACCGATGGAATAATATTTTTATTGAAATATTTGAAATCTGCAGAATCGATTACCTGGGCATGCTCAACTCTCCACCTTCTATCAGTATCATCCTTAAGTAGTTCTGTATAAGTCTTTAGAACTACCGCATTGGCAGAATCTCCAATAGCATGAGTATTAAGTTGAAATTTTGAAGCAGCTACACGTTCTGCAGTTTTTGCAAAATCGGCTACAGGAGACAATAATGCCCCATAATGGTTTGCTTTATCTGAATAAGCTGCTTTTAAAGCCGCTCCTCTAGAACCAAGTGCTCCGTCGCCATAGAATTTAACAGACCTCACATTTAAACGTTCTGTTTTATAAGGCACCTTATCAAGATAATAATCTAAGTTTTGGGGAGTATTACTTATCATGGTGTACAACCTAATTTTCAAACTCCCTTCTTTTTGTAAGCTATCCATTAGTTCAATGGTACTTCTATCTACCCCGGCATCAACCACAGTAGTAAGACCATAGCTAAAACTAATCTTTTGTGCTTCTAGTAAAGCTTCACTTTGTTCTTCTAAAGAAGGTTCATCCTGAGAGTTCTCTATTAAAGACATGGGGTTATCGATAATAATTCCAGTGAGTTTTCCATTCTTCTTTTCGATCATCCCACCCGATGCGGGAGTGTTTGCTGTTATTCCAGCCTTGTCCAAAGCGGCCTGATTTACCAGTAGTGCATGACCATCAATCCTTCCTACTGAAATAGGGGTTTCGGGAAACAATTTATCTAAAGTGTCTTTAGTGGGAAACTCCTTGTTTTCCCAATCATTTTGATCCCAGCCTCTACCTGTAATATAATCTACATTTCTTTCTTTCTGAAATTCAACTATTCGGGCAACCACTTCGTTGAAGCTTCGGGTTCCGGTAAGGTCTACCTTCTGCTGTTGAAGCCCCATTCTATAGAAATGAGCATGGGCATCAATAAAGCCGGGAAGCACTGTTTTTCCTTTAGCATCCATTTCTTCATTAAACTCATATTTATCACGCAATTCTTCAACATTACCCACTTCCAGGAATTTACCATCGGTAACCACAAAAGCAGTGGCCTTGCTAAAGCTAGTATTCACGGTATAAGCATTGGCATTAAAGACCAAAAGATCGGCCTTTACAAGTTTCTTATTGGTATTACATGAAATAAGTATTACACTGCAAAGCGCAGTAAAAATGAGTTTCTTGAGCATATTATCAATTTTAGTTTGAGGCTGAACCTCTTAAATTTTTATAAAAATAAAAAATGCGCCCTGAAACTCAGGACGCATTGAACTTTATTTTTGAATAATTGCTTATCTCAATCCAACCGATTCTAATAAAGCAATTCTAATGCTAGGATTAGCAGCTGCTGCCAGAGCAACCGATATCATTAAACCGATGGCTGCGTAAGAGAAATCTTTAAAGATCATTCTACCTGCTTTTTTGCGGTGTTTTTTACCCTTCTTATTTCTAGCCAAACTTATAGCTATTTCTCTACCTCCAATAATCCCTAAAAACACCCAGGTTGTACTCATTGGCACCGTGCTTATAAATAGCTTATAGATAAGAAGCACTACATAAGTAAGATCTACTAAAGTAGCAGCCCGGATATCTGAAATACGCGCTTTTTCACTTACTACTTTTTGTATTTTATCACCTCGTAAATAGAACAACAATCCTAAACCTAAAAAGATGGTCACAGCAAATATTATAAATTGCACTAAAGTTTGTTGTCTTGGCAAGAAAACGGCAATATTTGCACCATCCTGCATTACCCAAACTCCCCATAAGGATCCACTCACTAACCATTGTACTACGTTCCAACTATTATGGAATTTTCGGCTTTTGAAGAATTTCCTAATAACATTATAAGAGAAATACCATACTGCAAAAGACAATATGAATGCCATTACATATCCCGATAAACTCTTTCCAATTACAGAAGTAATCCCCGAAGTATCTGCACTAAATACACTTAAAATAAGAAAAGTGGTAGACACCGGCATACGCAAACGAGTAAGTATAAGCAGTACTAAAGGCGCTATAATTTGAAAAAAGCTGAAATTTTGAGGATGTGGATAATTGGTAGAGCCATCAGGTTTTAATAAGCGCTGGTATGTAACATCCCCATCAAAATATAACCAGCTAAAGGTTACTGTTAACAGAAAGATACCTCCAATATAAAGCCATAAAACCCACCAACGTTTGTTTTTATTACTTTCAATAAAGGTTCCTAAAGACTGGATGCTATCGTTAGCTACTGTTGCGTATGCCGCAAAAAAGAAACCAAGCCACATAGCTGCCTGATTGTTACCGGTAAAGATTCCCGCAAGGACAATCCCAATAATTACAATGGAGAGGAAGGTTTTTTCCTGTACCATGAAGTCAAGGATATTCAAATAAGGCCTTGTCCTATCGCTACGTTTGTATTTTGCCATCTAATAAAAATGTATATTTAATATCAATATGCTCTGGGTATCTTTATGTATAAAAAATACCGCTGCAATATTAGTTTCTTTTAAGTTTAAATTAATGTTTCCAATGTTGTTTTATTGTTAAGAAAACTTAATTTAAACCTTGCTATAAGACACTAACAATAAGCTTTTTACATATTATTAAAGTAAACAAAATGAATTTAAAATATACCCAATAGCCTCGACGAACTTAAGTTGGGAAGCCCTAAATTCGTGAGTATTATTTTGACTTTTCTACTGGATATACCGTAAAAATATAGTGTGTGTTCTAAATTAGCAGTAATATATAGATTATCCTGCCTGATTTACATCTTTACTTATAAAATCAATAAAAACGATACTAGCTGGATGCTACACTAAAAATATAGCATCATGCATGAATAGAAATTTCAAAAAAACCTCTAGCAATTAATTATTAGAAGAACAATTAGTGCATCAAAAGAAAATAAATTTAAACCCCTTATCAGTTCTTAATTTTCACTTCTACATTTTTATTTTCTATGGTAGATAACAATTTCAATTTGCCATTTTCAAAAAGTTCATCTAGGGAACTCAAATTGGTATTAAAGTCTTCCAACGTGTAATTTTTATAATCTACAAATCGAATTCCCTCGACCATTCTGGGATTGTAAGCTTCTCTAAAGCGAATTCCTCCTTCATTCACGTGAAATTTGTAGGCTAAATAATCAATTGTAAAATTGTCTTTATGAATCCAATACATGAATTCATCATGATGATCGGCTCCGCCCCCATCTTGCTGGAAAGTGATCTTTAATTGATAATAAGGCTCCCCTTTTATTGCTGCTTCGCCGGCAAGTTTCTTATTCACCGCGCGATCGTTAAGGCCATAAGGAAGATGTGCAAAATAGTGAACCGAATTCAGACTACCGCTGTATTTCACAATCATAGAATCTGGAACATTTATCAAACTATCGTTCCTAAACCTTTGAAAGCCGGTATTATTAATAACATCTCTCATGGTTCCAAGAGAATCTTCTACAATCTTTTCAAGCTGAAATTCCCCTCCATTTCTCTCGCTTCTATATACATTGTCACGAAATTCAAAACGAATATCAGCCTTTTTATAAGTATCGCCTCCGGCATTTTCAATTGTTTTATCAATGATATCTTCTGCGCTAATTTGATCTTTTTTCTCCTGACAGGAAGTTAAAATCAGGGCAACAAACAGAGTAATAAGGTATTTCATATAATTTTCAGTATTGCGTCAAATATAAACATTTATGAATAATACAAATAGTCTGCTTTAACCATAATTAATTACTGCGACCTTTGCATAAATATTGATTTTTTTGATGCAAAAAAATCTAATTCATCATTTTAGCAATAGAAATTGTCTATTTCTAAAATTTACAAATACATTATGTTTAAATGTTAATAAAGTCTGTTATTTTTGCTCTTCTATGAAGAACAACATCAACATAAAGAACCGCAAGGCCAAATTTGAATATGAACTTCTCGATAAATATGTGGCTGGTATCAAATTAGCCGGAACCGAGATAAAAGCTATTCGAATGGGAAAAGCATCTATTACCGAGAGTTTTTGTGAATTTCAAAATCACGAGCTCTTTGTGATAAATATGCATGTTGAAGAATATTCTCATGCGTCACATTTTAATCACAATCCAAAAAGTGAACGAAAGTTGTTAATGCAACGACGGGAACTTAAAAAGTTGGAGAAAGAGGTTAAAAATTCAGGATTAACAATAATCCCTTTACGCCTTTTCATAAATGAACGAGGAATAGCAAAACTTCAAATTGCCTTAGCTAGAGGTAAAAAGCTTTACGATAAAAGGGATGCCATTAAAGATCGTGACAGTAAACGCCGCCTGGATCGCATAAAAAAAGATTATAACTAATACCTCTCCTGTACATATATTAGCTATTTTGCTGTAATAAACAACAGCTGTATGTCCAGAAAATTTTGGCTTTTTATTTCTTTTTCATTTTTCTTTCACCTTAGTTTTTCACAAATAACCGGAAAGGTTGCGAATGCCGAAAATGAAGCATTGCCTTACGTGAATATTTACACAGAAGACGGAGTTCACGGCACTACAAGTAATGAGGAAGGTATTTACCAATTAAAAATAAACCAACCGGGCACTTATCAACTTGTTTTTCAATATTTGGGATATGTTACTTTAAGAAAACAGGTGGATATCAAGAAATTTCCTTTTGTGTTAGACGTTCAACTTAAAGCCGAAACCACCAATTTTGAGGAAGTTACTCTCAACTCTAAGGACAATCCCGCTAATAGAATTATTAGAAATGCTATAGAATTCCGAAAGGAAAATCTGGCGCGCATAGAGCAATACACAGCCAATTACTACTCCAGAGGGCTTTGGAGAATAAAAAATGCGCCGGAGAAAATTCTTGGTCAGGATTTAGGAGACCTTGGTGGCGGACTCGATTCTACCCGTAGCGGGATTATCTATTTAAGCGAAACCGTCTCAGAAATCGCTTTTAAAGCCCCCAACGATTTTAAAGAGAAAGTAATTGCCTCCAAGGTAAGTGGAAATGATAATGGCTTTAGTCTGAACTCAGCCAGAGAATCTGATTTTTCATTTTATGATAACACTATAGATATCAATGCAGAGATCGTTTCTCCCATTGCTGAATATGCTTTCAATTATTACAATTACAAGTTAGAAGGTGTTTTTTATGATGATGCGGGACACCTCATCAATAAAATCGAAGTTATCCCGAAAAGACCTAAAGACAGGGTTTTCTGGGGAATCATTTATATAGTTGAAGATTCCTGGCAAATATTTGGTGTAGAATTGAAGACGACGGGACAGGCTATACAAGTAGCACCAATTGAAAACCTCATCTTCACACAGAATTACAAATATTCTGAAACCTACAATTTCTGGATCAAGATCTCACAGACGGTAGATTTTAGTTTTTCGATGTTCGGAATTGGAGGAGACGGAAGGTTTACCGCTGTGTACAGCAATTATAACTTCCGCCCGCAATTAAATGAAACTTCATTTTCGCGCGAGATAATGAGCTTTGCCGAAGCCTCCAACAAAAAAGACTCTCTCTATTGGAGAACACTTCGGCCGGTTCCTCTAACCTCGGAAGAACTTAATGATTATATTAAAAAGGATAGTCTGCAGGAAATAAGAAGTTCTAAGAAATACCTTGATTCTGTCGATGCGGCAGGCAATAAATTCACTTTAGCAAGCATATTATTCGGTTATAATTATAGCAAGACCTATAGAAAGCAAAATTTCAACATCAGCTCTCCTATTTTTGGGTCTCATTTCAATACCGTTCAAGGATGGAATCCAAATGTAAACATTAGTTATCGTCAGGATCAGGACGAGAACTACGGAAAATACTGGCGATTATTCAGCTCGCTAAATTATGGGTTTGATGAGGACAGACTTAGAATAAAAGGAGGATTTCAAAAGCGATTTAATAATTTATCAAGACCTACCCTCACCGTTCGAGGCGGAGTTGAAACAGCTCAAATTAATTCCACACAACCAATTTCTGAGCGTATAAATGATATTACTTCGCTCTTTTTTGAAAGAAACTACCTTAAACTTTACGAACGTACATTTGCCGAAATAGCCTATCAGCAGGAAGTTTTAAATGGAGTGACCCTTTTAACCGATTTCAGCTACCAGGACAGAAATGCGTTATTTAATACTACCGATCAAACTTGGAATAATCAAGAGGATATTCGTTATTCTTCAAATGATCCATTACAGCCTTCAGATTTCACTTCTGCCCCTTTTGAAGATCATCATATATTTAAGTTCAATTTTACCACCAAAATAAACTTCGCTCAGCAGTACATGAGCTACCCCGATAGAAAGATCATTTCGCCCTCTAATAAATATCCAACGCTGTACCTTAGCTATGAAAAAGGTCTGGGTTCAAACATTGCAGCTTATAATTTCGATCAACTAAAAGCAGCTGTTACTCAAGATCTAAGTTTGGGAAACAAAGGAACTTTCAGCTATACTTTTAAAGGCGGAACCTTTTTAACGGGAGAAGCTTCTTATATAGACTACCAACATTTCAATGGGAATCAAACCAGGATTGGAACGGGAAATTACACCAACAAATTCCACTTACTTCCCTATTATGCTTTAAGTACCAATAGCAATTATTTTGAAGGGCATATGGAACAGGATTTTAAAGGCTGGATATTAGGAAAGATCCCGGGAGTAAATCAGCTGAATTACAACCTTATTCTGGGAGCACACTTCTTATCTACTGAAAACAACAAACCCTATTCTGAAGTTTCTATAGGAATTGATAATCTGGGATTTGGAAAATACCGTTTACTTCGCTTAGATTATGTTCGGTCTAATTTTAATGGTAAGAAAGAAGGCGCATTTATCTTCGGGCTTAAATTTCTAAATATTTTAGACTAAGACAAGTTCTTTTTAATTTTTATCTTCTAAGAGTGGTACAAAACGGAAATCACCGAATTCCTTTTTTTCGAACTCCAGTTTAGACTTTCTAATAAAGAGCGTCATTACCTGAACCTCATCACCTACGGGAATCACTAACCTTCCTCCTACTTTTAGCTGTGCCAATAAAGGGTTAGGCACAAATGGCGCACCGGCCGTAACAATTATCTTATCGTACGGCGCATATTCCCTCAGCCCTTTATACCCATCACCAAAACTTAAATGCTTTGGGCGGTATCCTATTTTAGATAAGAAGAGTTTTGTTTTCTTATAAAGTTCACGTTGGCGTTCTATACTATAAACCTTCGCCCCCATTTCGCAAAGCACTGCCGTTTGATATCCGCTGCCGGTACCAATTTCCAGGACTACGTCCCCTTTCTGGATTTGCAATAATTCGGTTTGAAAACCTACAGTGTAAGGTTGAGAAATAGTTTGATCGGCCGCAATGGGAAAAGCCTTATCCTGATAGGCATGATCTTCAAAGCTGCTATCCATAAAAAGATGTCGTGGTATGGTTTTAATTGCCTCCAACACCCGTGGATCCTTCACACCTTTTGTCTCTACAATAGCTGCCAATTGCTGTCTTTTTCCCTTATGTCTAAATGTATCGTTTAGCACCCTCTTTGCGTTTAGGGGGTAAAAATAAACAAACAATTGCAAGGCTTCAAGCTAAGTTTTAATTATTATTTAACGCTTAGCGTAACTCATTTACAACCAAAATGCTATTGGCTTTGTCCCAAGAAACGCTATTTTTGTGCAAAACATAAAAAAATGCTCAAAGCCGGTGTATTTGGTGCAGGTCACCTTGGAAAGATCCATTTGAAATTACTTCAGGAATCTTCTAAATACGAATTAATAGGATTTTTTGACCCAAATAAGGAAATAGCTTCGGCCATTGAAAAGGAATTTGGATACAAAAGCTTCTCCACCAGGCAGGAATTAATAGACGCTGTAGATATGATTGATGTAGTTACTCCTACAATCAATCATTTTGAAGTGGCCAAAGAAGTAATCACCTCCGGAAAACATCTATTTGTTGAAAAGCCCATCACCTCTACTTATAAAGAAGCTGAAGAACTGATAGCTCTTGCCAAGAAACACGGGGTGAAAGGACAAGTTGGGCATGTAGAACGATTTAACCCTGCATTTAGAGCGGTAGCTAATAAAATTGAACAGCCTATGTTCATTGAAGCGCATAGACTAGCCGAATTCAATCCGCGAGGAACAGATGTTCCTGTGGTGCTGGACCTAATGATACATGACATCGATGTTATTCTAAGCGTTGTAAAATCGAAGGTGAAGAATATCTACGCCAGTGGTGTTTCAGTAATTAGCGAAACGCCAGATATTGCTAACGCTCGTATCCAATTCGAGAACGGTTGTGTGGCAAACCTAACTGCAAGCCGAATTTCATTGAAGAACATGCGAAAAGCACGATTCTTTCAGCGAGATGCCTACATCTCGGTAGATTTTCTGGAACGCCAGTGTGAAGTGGTTAAAATGAAAGATGTGCCTGAGCATCCAGACGATTTTGCCATGATCCTTCAAAATGCTGAAGGCGTTAAGAAACAGATCTATTTTGATAATCCCAAAGTAGAAGAACACAATGCCATACTTGACGAATTGGAAACCTTTGCCGATGCTATTAACAATAACACTACTCCTATCGTTTCTCTGGAACAGGGAGCAGAGGCACTTCGAGTAGCCAATCAGGTAATAGAAAGTTTTAAAGATTAAATTCCTATTAAAAGGAATTACATATTAATACACGGTCTGTTTCATCAAGGAATCAAGACCTCTAAAAATTATATCATATGAAGAATATAGCAGTAATAGGAGCCGGAACCATGGGGAATGGAATTGCTCATACCTTTGCACAGTTTGGTTATAAAGTACACCTTATAGATATTTCAAAAGAAAGTTTGCAAAAAGGTTTAGACACCATTACAAAGAATCTTGATAGAATGGTGGCTAAGGAAAAGATCTCTGAAGCTGATAAGAAAGAGACACTTGCTAACATAAAGACCTTTATCGACATTCCTTCGGGGGTGAAAAATGTAGATCTTATTGTGGAAGCAGCTACAGAGAATGTAAACCTCAAGCTTAAGATCTTTGAACAACTGGATAATAACTGTGGGAAAGATGTAATTTTGGCTTCCAACACCTCATCTATTTCTATCACTCAAATTGCTGCCGCTGTATCTAACCCCGAGCGAGTGATTGGTATGCACTTTATGAACCCCGTACCTGTTATGAAACTAGTAGAGATCATTCGTGGTTATAATACTTCAGATAAGGTGACCAATACCATCATGAAACTTTCAGAAAAACTGAACAAAGTTCCGGTGGAAGTAAATGATTATCCAGGATTTGTGGCTAACAGAATTTTAATGCCAATGATAAATGAGGCTATAGAGACCCTTTACAATGGTGTTGCAGGTGTTTATGAGATAGACACGGTGATGAAGCTGGGAATGGCGCACCCAATGGGACCACTTCAACTAGCCGATTTTATTGGACTAGATGTTTGCCACTCTATTTTAGAAGTGATGTACAACGGTTTCAAAAATCCAAAATATGCACCATGCCCATTGCTTACTAATATGGTGAGAGCAGGAAAACTAGGAGTAAAATCTGGAGAAGGTTTCTACGATTACTCAGAGAATAGAAAGGCTGAAGTGATAGCCGCTCAATTCAAAAAATAGCGAAGTGCTACGGGATACAGTTAAAAACCAAATAGCTGTATCCCTAATAATAATTTTATTGGACCATTCATTTTGGCTAAAATACATCCATTTAAAGCCGTAAGACCTCCCAAAGATAAAGCTGGTCTCGTGGCATCTCGTCCGTATGAGGATTACAGTATAGGTGAACTCACTGCAGAATTGGAATACAATCCTTATTCCTTCTTACATATTATTAATCCCGGTTATAAATTTCAGCATGAAATAACGGGAGAAAAGCGGTTTGAGCTGGTAAGAAACAGGTATCTAGAATTCAAGGAGGAAGAAACCCTGATCCAGGACGAGGAACCCTGCTATTATTTTTATAAGATCATTACCCGAAATAAAACTTTTTCCGGGATCATTGCTGCTGCTAGTGTTCAGGATTATGAAGAGAATTTCATCAAAAAGCATGAAGATACCATCGCTGCCAGAGAAACTCTATTTAAAGATTATCTAAAAGTAGTTGGATTCAATACAGAACCCGTTCTTTTAACCTATCCAGATTCAGAAGTAATTAATGAGGCCATACAAAACGCGATGTTAGATGCTCCGGAGTATGAATTTTCTACACATAATAAGGAAACCCATTATTTATGGAAGATATGTGAACCGGAAGTGGTTGATAACATTCGGCAGGAATTTGCATCCATGCAGGAACTATACATTGCCGATGGACATCATCGTAGTGCCTCATCTTTTTTACTTGCTCAAGAATCGAAAGAGGCGAATCCTCATCACACCGGAGACGAGCCTTATAATTATTTTATGAGTTTCCTGATTGCTGAAAGCGAACTGAAGATCTATGAATACAGCAGGCTGGTAACCGATTTGAATGGCTGGAGCAAAGAAGAATTTTTAATGCAATTGGACGAGTGGTTTAGAATTGAGAACCGAGGTATGGAAGTATATTCTCCTTCTAATAAACATCATTTTAATATGTACCTTGATGGGGAGTTCTATTCGCTCTATCTAAGAATGACCAATTATAAATTCGATAATTCCCTTAGCTCACTGGATACTTATATTCTCTATGAAAAATTACTAAAACCAATCTTAGGGATCCATGACCTTAGAAATGACAGTCGTATTTCCTATATTCACGGGAAGAACGATCTTATTAAGATAAAAACAAAAGTAGACAGTAAAGAATTTGCCGTAGGTTTTGGAATGCTCCCACTAACGATAAAAGAAATAAAAGAGGTTGCCGATGAAGGTCTTACCATGCCCCCAAAAAGCACCTATATAGAGCCTAAACTTAGAAGCGGACTTACCATTTATGAGTTTTAATTTTATTTAAACCGAAGTATTTTTCACTTCCTCTTATATAGAACCGCCTAAGTTCTAAGCGTTTTTCCTAAATTTACCACATGAGCATTGCAGACAACTTAAAAAAATACAAGGCTGAATTACCTGAAAATGTGCAGCTTGTTGCTATTTCAAAAACCAAACCCAAAGAAGATCTTTTAGAAGCCTACAATGCAGGACAACGTATTTTTGGTGAGAACAAGATCCAGGAAATGACCGATAAATGGGAAACCCTTCCTAAGGACATCAACTGGCACATGGTTGGACACGTCCAGCGCAACAAGGTAAAATATATGGCTCCTTATGTTGGCCTGATTCATGCTGTAGATAGTTTAAAATTACTGAAGGAAATAAACAAGGAAGCCCAAAAGAACGAGCGCAGCATTAAATGTTTGCTTCAAATAAAGATTGCTGAAGAAGAATCCAAATTCGGAATAAGTGCTGAAGAAGCCAAAGAAATATTATCATCAGACACCTATAAGAATTTTGAGAATGTTGAGGTAGTAGGCCTTATGGGGATGGCTACTTTTACGGAGGATGATACTCAGGTAAAGAAAGAATTTTCTTATCTTAAATCGATTTTCGACACTTTAAAAGAAACTTACCCTAAGTTGAAGACCCTCTCGATGGGAATGAGTGGAGATTATAAAATTGCCGTAGCTTGTGGAAGTAATATGGTACGAATTGGAAGCGCGATCTTTGGAGAACGAAATTATAACTAATTAGGAGAGAAAAATACTTGTACGCAATATTAGACATAGAGACCACCGGTGGAAAATATAATGAAGAAGGCATTACCGAGATTGCCATTTATAAGTTTGACGGAAATAAAGTTGTAGATCAGTTTATAAGTCTTGTTAACCCAGAGCAACCCATACAACCTTTTGTAATTGGCCTTACCGGAATAAATAATGAAATGCTTCGCAATGCCCCCAAATTTTATGAGGTGGCAAAACGCATTGTAGAAATCACTACCGATTGTATAGTAGTAGCTCATAATTCAAAATTCGATCACAGGATCTTGAGGTTAGAATTTAGAAGATTGGGTTTCGACTTTGAACGAAAAACCCTTTGTACGGTTGAATTATCAAAAAAACTGATTCCCGGACAGGCATCGTACAGCTTAGGGAAATTAGTGCGTGCACTAGGAATTCCTTTAAGCGACAGGCATAGAGCCAGCGGAGATGCACAGGCTACCGTGAAACTTTTTAAAATGCTTTTGGTAAAAGATACTGAAAAGAACATTTTAAAGGCAACAGTTCGCAACGAGCCTTCCAAACAAATAGATACAAAACTTGTACAGATATTAGACGACTTGCCTTCTATTACCGGAGTGTATTACCTACACAACGAACAGGGAGAGATCATTTATATAGGTAAGAGTAAGAATATCAGAAAAAGGATTAATCAGCATTTTACCAACGAGCATCACAAAGCCAAGGAAATGCAAAAGGAAGTAGCTTCGGTTAGTTTTGAATCTACTGGAAATGAATTGATCGCCTTACTCAAGGAGAATGAAGAGATAAAAAGCAATAAGCCAAAATACAATAAGGCCTTACGAAAATCCATCTTCAATTACGCCTTATACCAATTTGTAGACGAAGAGGGTTATATCAATTTAAAGATCGGCAAAGCCGATGCCCGAAAAAGGAACATTACCACTTTCACCAATTTACAACAGGCTAAGAATGTGATGCATAATATTGTAGAGTCACATCAGCTTTGCCAGCGCTTAACCGGCTTGCATACCGGTACTGGAAACTGCTTCAGCTATACTATTAAATCCTGTAATGGTGCATGTATAGGTAGTGAAGCTCCTATTGAATACAACCAAAGAGTTCAGGAACTTATTGATAAACTTAGCCTTAAAGATCAGAATATGATCGTTATAGATCGGGGTCGCGAAATAGATGAAAAGAGTGCCCTACTGGTAGAAGAAGGGATCTTTAAAGGCATTGGGTACATCAATTTGAACCATCAAATAAATAATATCGATATAGTGCGCTCTATCATTACTCCCATGAAGCACGATCGAGATGCTCAACACATCATTCAAAGTTATCTCAGAAAAAATAAAAAACTTAAAATCATCCAATTCTCACTACATGAATAAATTTTTACTGCTCCTCTTCTGTCTTTGCGCCACCACCACCTTCGCACAACAAAAGTTCAACACTAAAGATCTAAAAGTAACCCAGGAAGAACTTATCGCAACCATATACGAAAAAGACTCTACAGCAAACGCCTTTTACATCTATGAAAATGGATATAGTAGGTTCGACCAAAATGCCGATTACAATTTAGTTACCGATTATGAAGCGAAACTAAAGATCCTGAATAAAGAGGGGTATAAAAATGCCACCGTGAAGATCTTTTTAAACAAAAGCGGTGATAGAAAAGAAAAGCTTTCGGATATAAAAGCCACGACTTACACGCTAAGCAACGGGCATATACAAACCACAAAATTAATCCCTTCGCAAATCTTCACCGAAGAGAATGAGCGTTACGATGAGGTAAGTTTCACCTTTCCTGCACTTAGTCCCGGGGCGGTACTTGTTTACTCGTACACCAAAGAATCGCCTTTCATCTTTAATTTTGAGACCTGGTGGTTTCAGGAAGATATTCCTAAGGTTTATAGCCGTTTTGAAACCAAGATCCCTGCTAACTACAATTACAACATAAAAAAAATAGGATCAACAAAACTGTATACCAACGATCAAAAATTAGAAAAAGAATGTATGTCTTTCTCTCAAAGGGCGACCAGAGCCGATTGTGTTCATTCAGAATATATCATTAAAGACATCCCTGCTTTTATTGAAGAAGACTTCCTTACTTCCAGATATAATTTTATGGATAGAATCGAGTATGAGCTTATAGAAGTAACTCAATTAGACGGATACATTAGAAAGTACACCAAAGACTGGAAAGATGTAGACAAGGAAATTGAGAGAGATGAGAGTTTAGGAAGACAATTAAAAAAAACTTCCAGGGCAGAAGACCTTTTGCCCCAAGCAATTAGCAGCCAGCCTAAAAGCCTGGAAAAAGCGAAAGAGATCTTTAATTTTGTAAAGAGCAATTATAAATGGAATGGAGAATATCACATTTTTAGAGATGTGAACTTAAAAGATCTGCTAAAGGATAAGTCGGGAAATATCTCGGCCATCAACATACTCCTGCACAATATATATGAAGAACAGGGTTTCAAAGTGTTACCTGTATTAAGTTCTACCAGAGGGAATGGAGTGCTAACCCAGTTATTTCCAGTTTTGAGTGAATTCAATTACCTGATATTACAGCTGGAATTAGATGGAGAAACATATTTACTGGATGCTTCTGAAAAATATACCGCTTTTGGTGATATCCCCTTCAGAGCTCTTAACTCGTATGCGCGTTTATTAGATTTTGATAATGAAAGTAAATGGATAGACCTGGAACCTGGAGGAAGATCCAGCATTACCATTCAAGATTCTATCGTGGTGCACGCCGATGGAACTGCCAGCGGACGTTCTGAACAAGTATTTTCCGGATACAATGCAGTGAAAGTTAGAAACCAGCTGGATGAAACATCACAGGAAAAAATCTTTAATGAGGTATCCAATCCCAACGAACATGCTAAATCTTCCCATATCTCCTACAAGAACAGAGAACTTATCTCTGAACCTGTAACTGTTGAATATGATCTAAAGAACGACTCCCAAAAACTAAGTGATCTAATCTATTTTAATCCTTTTAGTTTTAGGTTTTTTGATAAGAATCCTTTCCAATTAAAAGAACGCACCTACCCTATAGATCTTGGGTATGCACGTTCATATTTATATGCTATACAAATTACGATTCCTGAAAACCATAGCATTGTTGAGATCCCGGAAAATCAGCTTTTAAAATTACCTGAAAATAGCGGTTCTCTATATTTTATTGTACAAAAGGCGAATGAATCTACTATAAATGTGCAGTGTAGGGTAAGTCTTTCAAAAGCTTCGTACGCTCCCGGATATTACCCTTATTTAAAGGAATTCATGAGCAATTTAATGACCATTCAGAACGGATCTTTCATAGTTATCAAGGAAAATAGTTAAATTTGAACTTAATACTTTTCATTCTTGAATAAACCCGATAAAACATATTCAAAAGCTCCATGGAGAGCCAAGCTTTACGAGGTTATCTACGAAGCCGACACTCCTATGGGGAAGCTCTTTGATATTGTTTTACTAATAGTGATCGTTTTTAGTATCATTTTAGTGATGCTGGAAAGCATCGCACACCTTAATGCCAAGTATTACGAAGAATTCTATATTGCTGAATGGGCCATCACCATTTTCTTCAGCGTAGAATATATACTGCGCATCATTACTATACATAAACCCAAAAAATACATTTTCAGCTTTTACGGGATCGTAGATTTCCTTTCTACCATTCCATCGTATATCGCCTATTTTGCGGGAGGAAACAATATGTGGCTTGCCATTAGAGCACTTAGATTGTTAAGAGTGTTTAGAATATTGAAGGTTACCAGATATATTGGCGAGTCTAATAGATTGATAGGGGCGCTTAAAAATAGCAGAGCCAAGATCATTGTGTTCTTATATGCAGTAATAATTATCTGTATCATCATGGGGACGGTTATGTACCTGGTAGAAGGACCCGAACACGGCTACACTAGCATCCCTTTAAGTATTTACTGGTGTATTGTGACCTTGACCACGGTAGGGTTTGGAGATATCCATCCCGTAACACCACTGGGGCAGTTTATAGCTTCTTTTATTATGATAATTGGATATGGCGTAATAGCTGTTCCCACCGGAATTGTGAGTGCAGAGATCTCTAAGAGCGATAGAAATACCGTGCATACTAATACTCAGGTATGTCCTGTTTGTCATGAAAGCACACATACCGACCATGCTGGTTTTTGCCATAACTGCGGAAATAAATTAAATGAAAAATAAATTCCTTATCTGCATTGCAGGCCCGACAGCAATAGGAAAAACAGCTTTATCTATCAAGCTGGCAAATGCTTTTCATACTGAAATTATCTCGGCCGATTCCAGGCAGTTCTTCAAAGAAATGCAAATTGGTACCGCAGCTCCTTCAAAATCAGAATTAGCGGAAGCACCTCATCATTTTATTCATCATCTCTCTATTGAGGATGATTATTCGGTGGGCGATTTTGAAAAGGAAGCACTTCAAAAGGTGGAAGATCTCTTTAAAAAACACGATGTTCTAATTCTTGTAGGTGGTAGCGGACTCTACATAAAAGCTCTTCTTGAAGGCTTAGATGAATTTCCTGAAGTTGCCCCGGAAATACGCTTTGGTTTGAATGAGAGGCTGGAGCTTGAAGGTCTTCCGGTACTGCAACAACAGTTAAAAGAACTAGACCCACAATATTATACGCAAATAGACATCAACAATCCTCATCGGGTAATTCGGGCTTTAGAAATTAGCCTGGCCTCGGGGAAACCTTTTTCGTCTTTTTTGAATAAACCCAGCAAAGAAAGAAATTTTAAAACTATACAAATAGGATTAACAGCAGACCGTGAAGATATTTACGATAGAATAAATAGACGCGTAGATATTATGATGGATGAAGGCCTTATGGAAGAAGCACAGGCACTTTACCCAAAACGCAAGCTTAATGCCCTGAATACTGTAGGATATAAAGAAATTTTCGCCTTTTTTGAAGGAAGAACCGACCTGGAAACTGCCGTGGAAGAGATCAAAAAGAATACTAGGCGATTTGCGAAAAGACAACTTACCTGGTTTCGAAAAGATAAAAGTATTACCTGGTTCGACTACACCACTCCGACGTCAAAAATTACCGATTTTATTGAAGAAGAAATCTCCCGGTACGAAGCATAGAATTCATTTTTTAACGAATAATCACCCTCAGTATCTTATTCCCAATATTGGTATAAACATGCAGCACATACACAGCTTGTTGTAAATCGCTAAGATCCATTTTGTATTCGAAAAAATTTGCGGGATACGTTTTGGTTTGAATATATCTGCCACGGAAATCGTATACCTCTACTTTTTCAATTATTACTCCGTCAGAAACTGAGTAGCTAAACCTGCCATCGGTGGGATTAGGATAGATAAAGATATATGGAATTTCAGGTTCTCCTGTTACCCCACAATCTCCTGCAACTTCTACTTTCACCTGAACAGATGCCGAATTACCGCTTGCATCTACGGCAGTTAATAGTACTATATTTTCACCCAATTCCTTACAGCTAAAACTGGTTTTATCAAGACTTAAAGTAACATCTCCACAGTTATCTAAAGTGCCATTATCCAGCATTTCTGGAGTAATATTCACAGTTCCAAACTCATCCAATTCTACACTAATCTCTTTTGAAAGAATTGTAGGCGCCAGTGTATCTACCACACTAACTTCCACCTCACAGGATCCCTGCACACTTGCGTTAGAATAACTTAAAGTTACAGTTGTCCCCCCAAGATCGTTACAGGTAAAATTAGATCGGCTTACAGTATACTGCAGATCATCTGGTTTTTCAGTGAAGAGTTCTTCGGCATTCAGACTTGCATTTCCAGATTCATCCAACTCTAATTGAATGGCATCTTTACAAACTACATTGGTTGTGCTTTGTGTAATCACTTCAATTACAACGGTGGCAATTTCAGAATCCAGATTTCCATCATTGGCCACATAGGTAAAACTATCGGTACCCACGAACCCGGCATTGGGAGTATAAGTAAAAGAACCATCGGTATTAAAAGAGAAGGAACCATTTCCGGTAGCCGATCTCGCAAAAGAGGTCAGAGTATCTCCATTGGCATCGGTGTCGTTAGCAAGCACACCCGGCGCACTTACGTTTAAGGTTTGATTTTGCGTAATTTGAAAAGCATCGTCTACAGAAACCGGAGCCACATTTTCATTTGATGGGTCCAGTACATTTATAGTAACCGTAGCTACATTAGAAGTCCCTGAAATACCATCGGTAGCGGTATAGGTAAAACTATCTACACCGGTAAAGCCGGTATCGGGTATATAAACAAACCCACCGTCGGGATAAAAAATCAAGTTTCCGTTTATCGTGGTTCGTTGAATAACCGCCGTAAAAGCATCTCCATTGGCATCGGTATCATTAGCAAGCACACCGGGAGCATCTACGCTTAAAGTTTCTTCCTTAAAAGTATTATAAGCATCGGCATTGGTAACCGGAGGAACATTTTCCTGAGGTTCTTCTTGTAATACCACCATGAAGGAACAACTGGCGGTATTTCCACCTGCATCGGTTGCAGTTAGCACTACAGGATAATCTCCTTCTGCCGTAATTATAGAATCTGGTGCGGGGCTTTGCGTGTAACGTAAATTGGTATCACAATTATCGGACGCCGGTAAAAAGCTCGAAAAATCTGGCACAGTATAACCTTGAGTAATTTCAAAACCAGCAGTGATATTATCGGGACATTCAAAGGTTGGAGTTATATTATCCACAATAGTTATAGAAAAACTACAGTTTTCGGTGTTTCCTAAATCATCCTCGGCCTGGAAGGTTACTGTAGAAGTTCCAACCGGAAATTCACTGCCCGACGTTAAACCTGCAGTTTGTGTTACCGTTACTGAACCGGAATTATCGGTAGCTGTAGCATCAGCAAATGTTACAATGGCACTACATTTATCTCCATCTATATTTTGGGTAATATTAGCCGGACAAGAAATTACAGGAGCTTCTGTATCTGCTCCTTCTTTTACCTCTACTGTAAAGCTGCATTCTGCAACTAGACCAGCTGCATCGGTTACTTTAAATGTATTTGTTGTAACCCCTATCGGAAATTCACTACCGGAAGACAATCCTGCGGTTTGTTGAAGTGTAGTTCCGGAGCAATTATCGCTAACACTCGGAGCGGCAAAAGTCACCACTTTTCCCGGCTCTCCAAAATCAACGGTTTCTGAAATATTGGAAGGACAGATTATTAGTGGGACTTCATTGTCTATGATGGTCACCGTAAAACTACATTCGGCTTTTAGCCCAGCTTCATCCTCGGCCTGAAACGTTACTGTAGAAGTTCCAACCGGAAATTCACTGCCCGACGTTAAACCTGCAGTTTGTGTTACCGTTACTGAACCGGAATTATCGGTAGCTGTAGCATCAGCAAATGTTACAATGGCACTACATTTATCTCCATCTATATTTTGGGTAATATTAGCCGGACAAGAAATTACAGGAGCTTCTGTATCTAGAGTATTTTCTTCAACAGTAACTTCGAATTCATAGAAAGAAGAGTTTCCGCAAATATCAGTGGCTTTAAACTTCACAGTTGTAGTTCCAATTGGAAACTGACTTCCCGAAGCATACCCATCGGTAATAGTAAGTGTTACAGGACCAGAATCAGTAAATGTAGGTTCTGCATAAGAAACTACAGCATAATTTTCACCCTCATCATTGGGAATCGTGATATCTTCAGGAAAAGTAACCAGTACAGGTTTAACGGAATCATAACCCGGACTTCTCTTATACACCTCGAGATAAAAATTAAAATTAGCATTCATATTAAAATAAAAAGGTGCCCTCCCTTTAGTTCCTGATACAATGGCATCGTTTACGTAAAGTTTTCCGCAAGGGTCTATAGCCATATCAATTGCCCAATCAATTTTTAAAGATATCTTATCTAAATACGTACGATTAGAGTTGTAGACATTTATTTTGAACACATCGTCCTCTATTCCCTCTTTCACGTCATCAAAAACGTCTAATAGTTCTTCAGGATTATTTGCTGCTTCTAGAATAGTTGTAATGTTTACCTTATCACCAAAGTCTGAGATAAAAATATTATCGTAATTATCTATAACTATACTACCTGGTGATCCTATTTCATCAATATTTCCCGCAATTTCATCAATTTTGAATGGATTATTATCTACATCTAGCTTAACTACTTGTACTCTTCCATTACCACTTCCCAATTCCGCTATATAAATATTTTTTGAACTATCTACTGCCAGCCTGTAGGGAAAGTTCAATGGAACACCCTCTACTTTATCAAATTGAGTTAATAAATTATCCTTATAACTCCCATTTACATCTTTAAAAAAAATCTTAATACGACTAGGCTCTGGAACATTTTGCTCATCGCCTATATAATGATCTGCCACATATAAATTATCATCCTTATCGAAGGTTAACCCTACTGGGCCTTTAAACTGATTAGATCCAGTACCATAAGTACCATCACCTAATAACTCCGATGACAAGTACGCACCTGTAGATGAATAAACTCTTATAAAACGCCTATTGCTTTCATTAGTGGCGACATAAAATTTACCATCGCTATTAATAGCAAAATCCATTGGAGAACTTAATCTATTATCTTCATTTGGAATAAAGTCGATTAAACCACCTGTAGCATCTACTCTTTTAATACCATTTCCAAAAGTCAGGACGAAAACTTCTCCCTCATTATTAGTATCAACAGCTAGAATTACTTTATTAAGCTTCGCATCTAAATCGAAAATATCTGTGAACTGGACATTTATAAATTCCAAATCCATTCCATCTTCATATGTATAAGTGGGAGCCTGTCCAAAACTATAAGTAGAGAAAAGTAGCGCAAGCCAAAGTATGAACAGAACACGGTAGCTTCTCCTGGCGAAAGGGGAAGATATGTATTGCGCTAAATTAGGGGTAATAGTGCTACTCATTTAGTTAACCGCTTGGGGTGCAAATATAAGGTAGTTTCTCAAGAAACATGCCTATCTTACTGGGTAACATTCAAATACAAAAAGACCGTATAAAGATTAGAACTTATATTAACCCACACAGGTTAAGCGCATTAGCTGCACTTATATGTAGACTTTTGTTCTATTCTTTATACAGTCTCGTTCTAGAAACTGAAATTCTATATGTTAAGCTTCGCTTTCTTTATTCTTTACCACAAGTCTAAAGCCTTCCCCGTGAATGTTCAGGATCTCAACATTCTCGTCTACTTTAAGGTACTTACGCAATTTGGCGATATACACGTCCATACTTCTTGAAGTAAAGTAGTTATCGTCTCTCCATATCTTGGTAAGTGCCAGTTCACGCGGCATTAAATCGTTTTCATGAAGGGCAAGCAAACGCAATAATTCATTCTCTTTTGGAGAAAGTTTAATTGGCTCGTCCCCATTATAGGTTAAAAATCTCAATTTAGAGTTCAGGTGGAAACCACCTATCTCAAATTCAAATTGCTTACTGTCGGCAACACTATCGGTAGCTTTGCGCTGCATAATGGCCTTAATCTTCATTAAAAGCACTTCACTATCAAAAGGTTTGTTCAGGTAATCATCGGCCCCTACTTTATAACCTTTCAACACATCTTCTTTCATTGCCTTGGCAGTTAAAAAGATAATTGGCACATCTTCATTCTTATCGCGAATTTCCTTTGCCAGGGTGAAACCGTCTTTATAAGGCATCATCACATCCAGGATACAAAGATCAAAATCGTCTTTCTTGAATTTTTCGAATCCTTCCATTCCATTCTTAGCGTGCGTAACCTCATAGTCGTTCATCGCTAGATAATCCTTCAATACCGTTCCGAAGTTCGGATCGTCTTCAACTAGTAAAATTTTCTTGTTTTCAGTTTCCATATACTATGTTATTAGTGGTAATTTAATTATAAAGGTACTTCCTTTTCCTTTCTCACTTTCTACATTAATGGTAGCGTGATGATCGTCCAGGATGCGTTTTACATATGCAAGACCAAGACCATGGCCTTTCACATTATGAATATCTCCGGTATGTTCCCGGTAGAATTTTTGAAATATTTTCTTTTGAACAGATTTGCTCATTCCTGTTCCCTGATCTCTTATTTTAAGAACGATATAATTACGTACGTTCTCGGTATAGATATCAATTTTTGGTTCATCTTCTGAATATTTTACGGCATTGTCCAGAATATTCACCATTACATTGGTAAGATGATCCTGATTGGCCAGAATAGAAGATTTCAATGCCCCAAAATGAGTTTTAATATAACCATTTCTGTCTTCAACGATCAATTCTATATGAGTAATAGAATCTTCTATGATCTCGTGTAAATGAAGGCGTTCCTTCTTAAGGTCCAGCTCATTCTTTTCCAGTTTCGAAATTTGTAGTACATTTTCTACCTGGGCATGCATGCGTTTATTCTCTTCCCGAATCATATTCAAGTACCGGGTAACTTTTTCCTGATCGCAAATGATCTTTGGGTTCTTAATAGCATCTAAAGCCAAATTGATAGTAGCGATAGGCGTTTTGAACTCATGCGTCATATTATTGATAAAATCTGTCTTTATTTGTGAGATCTGGCGTTGCTTGATAAGTTGAGACAAGGCACTGGAATATGCTATTACAATAATAAGGGTGAATATAATGGACATGGCCGCCATTAAGGTTACCGATGATAAAACTACTTTCTTCTTTCCGGTAAAGTTCACCAATAACTGATAGTTACTGTTCCCTGCAAGATCTACAAATAAAGGCACCCCGTAGGTTGCAGGATAATCTACAGAGAAATTATCTGAATGTACTTTTGTTGCCAGTGAATTGCTGTATACTCCAAATTCAAACTCGGTATTTAGGTTATAATTTTCCAACTCCCTGGTAAGTAAAGTAGCAATTGTTTCTTCCGTCAAACGTTTATGAATAGGAATTCTGGAGGAATATTCAGAAATATAAGCGCTAAGCATCTCTTTCTCGGCATCCTTCATTCCCATTAACTTATTAATCCGTTCCTGAGAGGTTAACTTTCTATTAGATGCTTCTTCATTTCCAAAAAGCTGATTCATCTTCTTATTGATCAAAATGGCAAATTGAATACTATCCTGAGCGGTGATAAGAAAATCTGATGAAGCTTTATAATCTTCTTCCGGAATAAGATCTTTACTGTTTTTCAGGGAATTCTTGTCTAATTTGTAATATTTAGCGAGACTGATATCGTTTAAAGTAGTATCGGCATTTCCCGCGGCATTAAATTCGAACCAGAAATTCTCCAATTCCTTATTTTGCAATTCTTTGGAGACGTTAATAAGAACCTGTTTTGCATTGAAAGAAAATTGCTCCTCCTTATCATCCACGGTACTTTTTATCCAGTAACCTTGCACAAAAATTATTCCTATAAGCGATAGGCTCATAAGCACAATAAGAAGTAGGAAAAGCTTTTTATTCATCCCCCAAAAGTAATATTTTAACATTTAGAGATTAATCGATTTAACCAAATGTTAACAAAACACCACCTAAACTTTATCAGCTTTTAAGAGAATTTCATGCAGATTTCTTACTTGTTCCTTTGTATCGTCCAAATTAATATTGATTAGCTCGAAAGTTGCCAGTTCTCTTTTCCGGGAATCCGGCCACTGGTGCTGCATTCTGGCTTCAATTTCCTCGAGCGAGGAACCATCTCTTTTTTGAAGTCGGGAAATTCTTAGCTGGTATGGAGAGGTTACAAGAATTACCTCATCACATTTTTTATGCCCACCAGATTCAAAAAGTATAGCTGCTTCATACAATACATAAGCTGCAGTTTGCCGTTGTTTCCATTCTTCAAAATCTTTAGCAACGGCAGGGTGTACAATTGCATTCAATTTTTGCAATAAAGAAGGCGTATTAAATACTTTCCCTGCAATGTATTTTCTGTTAAGATCGTCATCTAAATAAGCTTCTTCTCCAAAAAGTTGAATAAGTTGCTCTCTCACTTCCGGCGATCGATTCATTATGGCTTTTCCGGCATCATCAGCAATGTAAAGAGGCACGCCTAAATCGCGAAACATGTGCGCCACGGTGGTTTTTCCACTTCCTATACCTCCAGTAAGCCCTACTACCCTCATCGCTTAATTACAAATTGAATTTTCTTTTTATTTAACCGAACATTGTTCACCAGGGCTGGTTGTTGCACAATTTCAGCCAGCACATAACCATCACTATCTAAAGCATCCTTAAAATTGGCGATCACTCTAAACTGATTGGCCTTGATATTATCAAATTCATTTAAACTTACCTGATAATATACTTTCACCTGCTTAGGAAAGATCACCACATTGGTGTTAGCAGGCACATTTACCAGTTCTATTGGGATATCTACCTGTCCTTCGGTGAATTTATCGGTTTTTGAAGCGTAATTTATTTCATTTTGAAAAAGAGTGACACCACCAAGACCTGAGGTGTCCAGTTTTACTTTCCCTTTAATATCTTTGCTAATATTTTGAAGCTTAAGTGCCTTGGTATAAATATAGCTTAAGGTATCTAAGATGTTTTCCGGACCGCTGACCCTTACCGAATCTGGGCTTAATTGTATGCCACCCAAAGCCGAATACCCCACCGCATAACCCAATTCAATATTTGGCTGCACTTTTATTTTTTTAACTGCCCGCTGCTGAAAATGGATCTTTAGTTCATTTTGCAGGAAATTGGCATCGTTATAATCTACATTAAGCTGAGATAAAATTGCTGCCTTTTGCTTCTCAAGATCATATAGCAACATCCCGTCCAGCTGGATCGCATCACTTATATCTATAGTTACCACGGGAGGAAATAGCTTATTCCATGCAATATTGAAACCCTTTTCGCGTATTCTCACCTCCAGCTTATCAGGATTATTCGCCAGGATGATCTTGTCTTTATCAACGTTCACATATTGCAAAGGGAGCTCCAAAGATTCTGTATAATCTTTAGAGAACTGAACGATAACCCAAATAAAGGCTGAAAAACCTAAGAAAAATAGAAATGTCTTTAACGGCCCTTTTTTTATCAAGGGTTTATATATTTTGATCTTGTCTTGCATGTTCAAAGAATAATTGGGGAAACGCTTCCTGGGGTTTTGCCTTTTGTACCTTCAGTTTCCAAACCGAATTTAAAAATCCGTAGCCATAGCCAAGAAACTGAATAAAAGTAGCCATTATCGCTGCAAACCCAATATATAAACTTTTATTCTTAATACCGGCATCTATTCCAATTACCACAAAATAAAAGATATAGCAGCCTATTAATAGCGTATTTCCTACTATAGTTAATAACAAAGCAAGTATTAAGCCTAAACTAAACAAGGTAGGAAACCAATAGGTGAGCTTCCCCGAGCCCGGGTGCCAGTCATTCAAAATAGGGCGCACCATGCCAAACTTATTTACCTGGATATAGAACTTGTTCCAGTCTATCCTGCGTTTATGAAACACTACCGCTTTCGGGATAAGCACGGTATCAAATCCTAATTTTTGCAGACGTAAGGAAAGATCGGGATCTTCTCCCGGATGAATAAGTCCAAAGCCACCGGAGGCTTCAAAGGCTTTCTTTGATAATCCCATATTGAAACTTCTGGGCTGGAATTTATCTACCGCCTGCTCTTTTCCGCGAATCCCTCCTGTAGTAAAAAGGGAAGTCATAGAATAATTGATCGCTTTTTGCAGGGGTGTAAAACTATTGTGAGCCGCATCGGGACCACCAAAACAATCACAGAATCTAGCCGCTAAAAATGAATCTACTTCCTCTAAATAATTTTCGGGAAGGATAACATCCGAATCGAGAATAAGAAAATAGTTTCCCTGTGCCTTTCTCATTCCATAGTTACGGGAGTCACCGGGACCTGAATTCGGTTTGAAATAATAGCTTATTTGCAAGAGCCCCTGAAATTCCTTCACTATTTCTTCTGAAGATAAGGTAGAACCATCTTCAATTATAACCACTTCAAAAGCCCTGCTAAACTTTAGATCCAGCATACTGGAAAGTAATTCCCTAATTTCATCAGGCCTGTTATACACCGGAATTACAAAAGAATAGTTAAGCTGCATAGTGTTTGGTTAGTTGGGTATAGAAATTTAAAAAGGCCGAAAAGCACTTAATTTGTCCATCCTGAAACTTTAAAAGTTCTAGCCTGACAATTATAACTACTTTTCAGCCTCAATAGTATGTTTATACTGGCAGATGTGTACTGCCAACAGTTTTATTCGTTATCCTTCATGAATGTTTCCATCACTTCCTGGCTTACTCCCATGTTTGAGAAACCTCCATCGTTGTATAGATTTTGAAGTGTCACTCTCTTGGTAAGATCAGAGAATAAAGAAATGGTATAGTTCGCACAATCCATAGCCGTTGCATTCCCTAGGGGCGACATTTTATCGGCATAAGCTATAAATCCGTCAAAACCTTTTACTCCTTGTCCGGCAGTTGTTGGAGTTGGCGATTGTGAAATGGTGTTCACTCTTACTTTTTTATCTTTTCCGAAGAAATATCCAAAACTACGGGCGATAGACTCCAAATATGCTTTGTTATCGGCCATATCATTATAATCTGGAAACACACGTTGCGCCGCCATATATGTAAGCGCTACAATACTTCCCCATTCATTCATGGCATCCTGCTTGTAAAGAGATTGCATGGTCTTGTGAAAAGAAACCGCAGAAACATCCCAGCCTTTCTGAGTGTAATCGTAGTTCATATCGGTATAATGATTTCCTTTTCTCACGTTCACAGACATCCCGATAGAGTGCAATACAAAATCAAGTTTCCCGCCAAGAATTTCTTGCGCCTTCTCTACTAAATTATCCAGATCTTCTACTTTTGTAGCATCTGCAGGAATGATCTCAGAACCTGTCTTTTCAGCAAGTTGCTTGATACTTCCCATTCTCATAGCAATTGGAGCGTTGGTAAGTACGAAAGTTCCTCCTTCTTCGTGAACACGTTCAGCTGTTTTCCAAGCGATAGAATTTTCATCTAAGGCTCCAAAAATAATTCCTCTTTTTCCTTTTAGTAGATTGTATGACATGTGTATGATTTTTTATAGTTGTATTAAGCTGGTAAATATAACAAACTTGATTTAATTAAGTAGTGATTTTGCATGCGCCATCGCCGATTCGCTAAGGGTATTTCCACCAAGCATCATTGCCAGTTCCTGAATACGTTCTTCGGGCTGTAACTCTTTTATATTGGTCTTGGTTTCATCTGCCACATCTTCCTTATATATCTTGAAGTGTTTACTTCCTTTCCCTGCAATTTGTGGTAAGTGAGTTATTGCAATCACCTGCATAGAATGCCCCATATTTTGAAGTATTCCTCCCATTTTCTGAGCGATATCTCCCGAAACCCCGGTGTCGATCTCATCAAAGATAATGGTTGGCAATTTGCTTTGGGTTGCCAAAATACTTTTTACTGCCAGCATAATACGCGAAAGTTCACCTCCCGAAGCAGCTTTTTTAAGTTCGGTGAAATCTCCTCCTTTATTGGCAGATAAATACCAAAGTAATTGATCCTGCCCATTTGCCAGAAATTCCTTTTGCAATTTTAGATCGATCTTTAATCGGGCATTTGGCATTCCCAGCTCGGTAACTATTTTTTCAACTTCCTTAATAAAACCGGGAATTACTATTGCTCTGTTATCATGTAGTTTTTTAGAAACAGCTTCCAGGACTTCTTTTTGATGAACGATCTCTTTGTTCACCTTTTCCATGTCGGCTTCGGCATTTTCGGTAAGCGCCACTTTCGCACTTAATTCATTTTGAATAGCAAGCAGCTCTGCCACACTTTCTGCAGAATGTTTCTTTTGAAGATTATATACCACCTGTAATCTGGCATTCACCTGTTCTAATTCTTCCGGATTGGCTTCTACCCTGTCTAAAGATGTTTCTAATTCCTGGGCTATATCATCCAGTTCGATGATCACGCTATCTACCCTATCTTTCAAACCGGCATAATTGGCCGAAAACCCGGCAATCTTATTCAAATTATTTCGGGCATCTTTGAGTTGAGATAAGGCTCCAATTTCCTCCTTCTGAATAATATCTATAGCTCCCCCTAAATGTTCGGTAAGAGTCTCCACATTGCTAAGTTCTTCATACCGCTCTTCAAGATCTGGCAGCATATCAGCTTTTAGTTTGGCTGCGTCAAGTTCATTCAAAAGAAACACATTATAATCATGCTCTTTAATGGCTTGTGCCTGCGCTTCTTTTAGTTCAGTAAGTTTATGCTGAAGTTTCTTGTAGGTCCTCAATCCTTTCTGATACTCTGCGATTACCTCCTGATTCTTGGCAAGAGTATCTATTACCTGAAACTGATATTGATTCTCCCCTAAACTCAGGGTTTGGTGTTGCCCGTGTATATCTATTAAGAAATCTCCCAACTTCACCAATACAGGTAAGGTAACGGGAGTGTCGTTTATAAAGGCTCGTGATTTCCCGGAAGAGAGGATCTCTCTTCTTATAATAGTATTCTTCTCGTAATCCAGATCTTCCTTTTCAAAAAAGGATTCTAATCGGTAATTAGAGATATCAAAAACTCCTTCTATTATGCACTTGTTCTTTGAATTTCGAATAGCACTATAATCGGCACGCTTTCCAAGAAGCAAGCCCAATGCACCCAACATAATAGATTTTCCGGCACCGGTCTCCCCGGTAATAATAGTAAAACCCTTTTGAAGATGTATTTGAATATCTTCTATAAGGGCGTAGTTTTTAATGGATAAAGCTGTTAGCAATGTGTTATAGATTTGTTGCTAAAGATACAAGAGAATTTGTTCCCAATCAAAAGGGAAAGTATCAGAATTGAATCTTGCGCCAATTTTCTGCATATAGCGGTGCCATGCGATTCAAAGCATCTGTGAGTTCTGTTACACGCACCGAAGGACCGGCACTAAAAATTTGTTCGATCTCTTGGGCTTTGGCATCAAAAAACACCCTCATTAAAAGTGAATTTGGGCGGGTATCGTTTAGTTTGTTCAAACCTACTAAAGAAGTTGCAATAAGTTGCTTTCCTGTCTTCGCATCCTTATGCATAATATCTAAACCTAACCTGTGGTACTTATACAAGGCGGTTCTATATTCCACGAATGCATTCGACAGTAAATTCTGGTTAAGCATATACCTGGAACGCATTCCATCTGCGGCTTTCCAGCCTACAGAATTTCCTTGTTGTGCAGTATTTACAATCCTGTTAGCAGCCTCATAAAAAGCAGTGCCACCTTCCTGTTTGAAGGTATCGGCATCCAAACCTAAAATAGTATATACGTAAAAAGAAATTACAGAAACAAGATTGTTACTATAGGAGTTCTCGCTATAATTTAAAGGCTCGAATTCTCTGTAAGTAAAATTAAATTGCTCGTCGTTAAAGTTAAAAACCGGACTAACAAACGAGGAGCCAAATACAGGTCGAGAAGACTGCACCTGAATGCTTCCTGAAAAAGACTCATTCTCAAAACTAGTGATATTTATAAAAATGCTGCAGTTTATACGCTCATTCGATCTATAATCTACTGAAGTCCAATTGGTTTTGTTCACAAATTCGGACAAGGATTGCTGCAAGGTCTTAAAAACACTTAAATTGGTTCTTCCTGTTTGTTCAGCATTTACAACTACCTCACAATTCAACTCCTGAGCTGAAACTGACAGCCCAACGAACAATACCAGTATAAGTACAAATTTATTCATGCAACAGATTTATTACTTCATGTAAAATATCGACAGCTACATCCGATTTGGGTTTTAACCCATACGACATAACATCTTCCTTAGTAATGATGCTTATTTTATTGGTGTCCTTTTTAAATCCGGCTCCTTTGTCATTCATAGAATTAAGCACTATGAAATCCAGATTCTTACGCTCTAGTTTCCCCTTAGCATGTTCCAGCTCATTGTTAGTCTCTAAAGCGAAACCTATCAATTTTTGATGTTTTTTGATCTTCCCTAAAGACCCAAGGATATCTGGTGTAGGCGTGAGCTCTATAGTTAACGAAGTTTCCTTTTTCTTCATTTTTTGAGAAGCCACGGTTTTGGGCTTATAATCGGAGACTGCTGCAGCTGCGATCACTACATCTACTTCTTCAAAAACCTCATGTACAGCCTCATACATTTGTTGAGCGCTGGTAACTCGAACTAACTGCACCATAGAATTTTCAAGCTGTAAATGCGTAGGTCCGGAAATCAAAACCACCTCAGCGCCTAATTTCGCTGCTTCCTTGGCAAGTTCAAAACCCATTTTTCCACTGGAATGATTTCCTATGAAACGCACAGGGTCTATAGCTTCGTATGTTGGCCCCGCAGTAATAAGAATTTTCTTATTACGCAAGGGTAATTTATCCAGAAGCTCGCTTTCAATAAAGCTGATAATATTTTCAGGTTCTGCCATTCTCCCTTCTCCTACCAGTCCGCTGGCAAGTTCGCCCGATTCGGCAGGGATAATGATATTTCCAAAAGTTGTTAGGGTTTCCAGGCTTGCTCTGGTAGCGGGATGTTTATACATGTCCAGATCCATCGCAGGAGCAATGTATACAGGGCATTTAGCCGACAAATAAGTAGCCAGCAAAATATTATTACTGGCTCCTGTTGCCATTTTTGATAAGGTATTAGCCGTAGCAGGAGCTATAAGCATAAAATCGGCCCAAAGGCCGAGTTCTACGTGATTGTTCCATGTGGCATTATCATCTTCCTGTGTAAAAGAAGAGATCACCTCATTTTTTGAAAGTGTGGAAAGTGTGAGCGGAGTTACAAACTCCTTTGCCGCCGGCGTCATTACAACACGTACCTGAGCTCCGGCTTTTACAAACAATCTTACCAAGGGGGCCGTTTTATACGCAGCAATACCGGCAGTTACGCCCAATAGTACCTTTTTACCCTCTAGTACACTCATGGTTTATACTTCTTCTGAAGCTTCGTTGGTATGACGATAGTAAACCTTGTCTTCTAACCATTCCTGAACTGCCAAAGAATGTGGCTTTGGTAATTTTTCGTAGAATTTAGAAACTTCAATTTGTTCTTTATTCTCAAAAACTTCATCCAAACTATCATTATAGGTAGCGAATTCATCCAACTTCTCTAAAAGCTCTTTTTTGATCTCAGAATTAATTTGAGTTGCTCTTTTAGAAATAACCGAAATAGCCTCATAGATATTATCTGTAGGCGCATCTACCTTATTCTTATCGATAGTGGTAGTGTTTATCGGTGCGTTAATCTTTTTTAAATCCATCATCTGTCGTAATTAAAAATTTTGAAGTCTTGTATCTAAATCCTGAAAATCGGTTTGCAACTGGTTGTAGTAAACACTCCCTTCCGGATAATATTTTTGATAATTATTGTAAAAACCTTTAGCGGTCTCCAAACGTTCTTTCATTAAATATTGATAGCTATTAATAGCTAATTTATATGCTGAATCGAACCTGTAATAAAAAGCTGCTTCTCTAAATGGAGAACCAGGGTATTCGGTAATAAAATTATTAAACGCCACTATAGCCGATTTGTAATTGGTGGTATGGTGGTATTGCTTTGCAATTTCATAGGCCTTTTTCTCCAACTTCACTCTTAAATCTGCAGCAAGTACATTGGCTTCTTCAAGATACTCGCCGTTAGGATAGGCATCTATATATTTTTGTAATTCATCTATTGCTTTTACGGTCTCTGTTTGATCTAGGTCGTACCTGGGAGACAGAAAGTAGTAACTTTTAGCGCTTTTAAAAGCCGCCTCTTCTACTTTATCACTATTAGGATATGATTGAGTAAACCTTTCAAATTGATACCCCGCATTATAGCTATCCTTTAATTCAAAATAGGAATCTGCATAAAGAAAAGCGAGTTTCTCTCCTTGCGGCTTTCCTCTATATTGAGGTACAATTTGCTCCAATAACCTTAAAGCCTTTCTGAATTTAGCTTTACTGTTCTCTTCTTTGGCTTGGTTATAAAGTTTTTCTGCCATGGTATATTTCACTCCCGGCTCTTCACTTTTCAACACTTTTTGATACTCACCACATGAAGTTAGCACCAAAAACAACCCTAATAACAATAATCCTTTTTTCTTCATTTGTAAAAACATCTGGCAAAAGTACTCTTTTCTATTCTATTATAAAAACTTCATTTGCAGCAAAAATGGACTGCATTTAACACGCATTTAAAACTTTTCAATAAAGTTTTTTAAATCATTTACAAGGCTGCCGGAAGCGGCCACAAGCGGCAAACGCACCTTATTTTCAACCAATCCTTTCAAAGCTAATAAAGCTTTTATTCCTGCGGGGTTCCCTTCAGCAAAAATAAGGTCTATTGAAGGAGCTATTTTATAATGTAATTTATAAGCTTCTTTAACATTGCCCGCCAATCCTAAACGCACCATTTCTGAAAATTCAGAAGGAAATCCCTGCCCAATAACTGATATTACACCGTGACCACCAGCAAGTATCATGGGTAAGGTAACCATATCGTCCCCTGAAATTACAAGAAACTCCTCAGGGAGAACAGCTGTAAGACGCATAGCCTGCACTATGTCTCCCGCCGCTTCCTTTATTCCAATAATGTTAGGACAATCTTTTGCTATTCTCAACACTGTAGCCGGTAAAATGTTGGAAGCCGTTCTTCCAGGAACATTGTATATTATAATAGGTTTAGGGGATGCTTCGGCAAGCATTTTATAATGCTGATAGATTCCTTCTTGTGTAGGCTTGTTATAATAAGGCGATACCGAAAGTACCGCTGCAAATGCTGAAAGGTCTGTACTTTTTAATTCTTCTACTACTGCATGGGTATTATTTCCTCCAATTCCCAATACTAATGGCAACTTGCCGTTATTTGCTTCTATTACTGTGGAAATCACTAATTTCTTCTCTTCTGAAGAAAGCGTAGCGGTTTCTCCGGTAGTTCCTAGAACAACCAGGTAATCTATGCCGTTTTCAATTTGATTCTTTACCAAACCTGAAAGCGCATTTACATCTACCGAAAGATCATCGTTAAAAGGCGTAATTAACGCCACTCCTGTTCCGGTTAATTTATTCATGCTGTGATAATTTTAACTTTTTAATATAATTGATCAATTCGTCTACAAAAACCTGAGCATTATCTTCAGATTTTATTATCCAATCCAATAAGGCTTCATTCTTCTGAAATCTTCCCACCTTGATACCCGCGTTGCAATAAGCGGTCAACAAATGTACGGCAGTATTGTTTTCGTCGGTAAAAGTAATAAGTAAATCAATGTCCTGCTTCGTAAAATCGCTCAATTCAGAATTATTTATTTCCGCAGTAAGACTGATATCTTTTAAACTGAACAACATTCCCTTATATCCTTCTACATCTATCGATTTTTCAGTGTACATCGCTATTTTCAGATCATCTTCCTGCAAGTCCAGTTGCTCCCCTACCTGCTTTAAGACCTCCAGATATTTATAATTTTTAATATCAAGGATAATTGCAATGGTTTTAATAGACGAAACGCTAGTTTCCCTGTATTTATTCTCTGCCAACCGAGCAATTTTTCTCTTGAAAGCAGCAAGTTTTATGCCTTTAAAAATCATAGTTAAATAATGAATAACTTTTGGGTTAAGAATAACGCGAATCTCAGGAAAGTAAGTGTAGGCTACACAACATTTAGCAAACGTAACTTTTTTTCTTTTGTAATGAAAAATAACATTACAAAAAACGCACTTCCCAGACGAATAACACTTTGAGCGATCTCCACGCTTATATCCTTAAAATAGAACAAACTCATATCCTTTAGAACATCAGAAAAAATGATACAGAGTGCCAAGGAAATGAAATACATCGATTTGGTGGAATAGGAATTTAAATAATATACAAAAGCGGTAATTCCCAAGATCATCAAATTCAAATAGAAAAGCGAATAAAAGTAATATTCGAGCGGAGTCCTTAAATATACCTTGATCTCAAAGAGATGTTGCCACATGAAATATGCATTGATCCCCAGAATAATTAAAAGGTAGCCAAACATATAATAATTGGCATTCTTGATCTTAATATGTTTAGAACTTTCTATAATTATCGCGGTGTAGGCTATAGAAAAGAACACAAGCGACAATTCCACGAACCATTTCCCGCTAAAAAGGCGAGCTACATAGGCTAAAATATTGCACACCTGAAATAATAACATAAGACCATTAAAGCCGTGTCGTTTTTTAAGTAGGAAAAAGAAGAAAATGAGGAAATATAAGATATAAGTAAGATTTTCCAGAAGGAAAAGATCAGAAACTATGGCATAAAAATTCACACAAACTACAAGAAGAATGCATGAAATTGGGAGTAATTTTATATTCATATAGATATTAAGGCGAGTAAATATATAAAATTGAAATAATTGAACTATTCATTCCTCTTAAATTTACAATAGAAAGTTCACTTTAAGAAACAGGCATGCCTTTTCAAAATCTCTTTATCTTTGTCACATCTTAAAAACTCCATTGTTAATAATGAGTATAAAAAACATCTTATCGGCTATCATGATGCTGGGTGTACTGTCTTGCACAACTACAAAATATCAAACTGCAGAAATTACAGGCACAAGAATCCCTATAAATAATAGCATTACAGCCGACACCAGCATTCAAAATTTCATCAAACCATATTCTGAACATCTGAATGAAACGCTGGACACTCCATTGGCCTATAACCCCACTAATTTGGATAAAAGTGAAGGCGAATTAAATACAGCCATAGGAAACTTAATGGCTGATATTATTATGGAACAGGTGAACCCCATATTTCACAGCCGTACCGGAAAAGATATCGACTTCGTACTTCTTAATCATGGCGGAATTAGGGCCAGTATTGGAAAAGGAAATGTTACAAGCCGTACCGCTTATCAGCTAATGCCTTTTGAAAATGAAATCGTGGTAGTAGAGCTGTCCGGTCAAAAAACCAGAGAACTGCTTACCTATCTTGAGAATTCTAAAACTGCCCACCCCGTAAGTGGTATTCAGCTTAAAGTTGATAAAAATTACAAGGTGATTTCAGCAAAGGTAAAAGGCAAAGAAATTGAGACCAACAGGAATTACCTGGTTGCTACTTCCGATTATTTACAGACCGGAGGAGACAATATGATTTTTTTCAAAGAACCGGTAAAATTGTACCGTACCGACTATAAATTAAGAAATACCATTATCGATTATTTCACTAAAATCGATACTATTAGCACTGCTATTGATAACCGATATATCCAAATACCCTAAGACATGAAAAGAAGGAATTTTATTCAGCAAACCGCAGCAGCAGGAGCGCTTATCGGGTTAGGTGGGCTTAGCATGTCTTTTAAAGAGAACACCCGTAAGCATATCACTATACTACACACCAATGATGTGCACAGCCACATTGAAGCATTTGGACCCAACGATCCAAAAAACCCCAATATGGGTGGAGTTGCAAGACGCGCCACTTTGGTGCAGCAAATAAGAAATGAGAATCCCAACACCCTGTTATTAGATGCGGGCGATATCTTTCAGGGAACTCCATATTTCAACTTTTATGGAGGAGAACTGGAATTCAAATTGATGAGTAAACTAAAATATGACGCTGCTACTATTGGTAATCACGATTTCGACAACGGGATAGACGGACTCTACGCTCAGTTGCCGCACGCCGATTTCCCTTTTATAATTTCAAATTACGATTTCAGCAATACCATTATGGATGGGCATACCCAACCTCATAAAATCTTTGTTAAAGACGGAATTAAAATTGGTGTTTTTGGACTAGGAGTAGAATTGCAAGGCCTGGTTACCGATTCCCTTTATAAGGAAACGAAATATCTGGATCCGGTAGAAGTTGCTACCGATATGGCCCGTATTCTAAAAGAGGAACAAAAATGTGATCTGGTAATCTGCCTCTCACATTTAGGTTATAACTATAGCTATGAAGATAAAATTTGTGATGTGGAGCTGGCCAGATTAACAAAAGACATCGACCTTATTATTGGTGGTCACACCCACACTTTCTTAGAAAGACCGGAAGTACACACCAATAAAGCGGGTAAAAGCGTACTGGTAAACCAAGTAGGCTGCTACGGCGTATACTTGGGTAGAATTGACTTTTACTTAGATCATGAGAATAAGATAGAATCAAAAGGAGTAAGTATTGCAGTATAATACCCCTCCTTTTATTTTCTGAAAATCTTATTATTGCACCATTTCCAAGAATTGGTCTTCGCTCAGAATAGTGGTTCCCACTTTTTCGGCTTTAGCTAATTTACTTGGTCCCATATTGTCTCCTGCAACCAGATAATTGGTTTTTGAAGAAATGGAACTGGAAACTTTTCCGCCATTATCCTCTATCAACTTTTTTAGCTCTGTTCTAGAAACTTTCGAAAACACTCCGGAAATCACAAAGGTATTTCCCTGAAGTTTATCGGTTTGATTTGCCAACTTATCTGCCGATATCTCCAGTTGTAATCCATATCCCTTTAAGCGCTGAATAAGCTGCTGGCTTTCTTCCAAATCGAAGAAACTCCGCACACTTTGCGCAATACGCTCCCCTATTTCATCTACATTTACAAGCTGCTCTCCTGAAGCTGCAGCTAAGGCATCGATATTCTTATAGTGTTTGGCCAGTTTTTTAGCAACCGTCTCCCCAACATATCGTATTCCCAAAGCGAATAAAACCCGTTCAAAAGGGATCTCCAAAGATTTCTGAACCCCTAAAATGAGATTTTCAGCAGACTTTTCTGCCATGCGCTCCAAGGGAAGTAATTGCTCTTTTTTAAGCTCGTACAAGTCGGCATAATTCTCAATCAAACCTGCACTCACCAGTAAAGCTACTGTTTCTCCTCCAAGACCTTCAATATCCATAGCCTTTCGAGAAATAAAATGCTGAATCCTTCCTATAATTTGAGGAGGACACCCAACGGCATTTGGACAATAATGCAACGCCTCACCTTCATTTCTTACTAAAGGCGTATCACATTCGGGGCAATTGGCTATAAATTGCGTTGGTATAGAATTAGGAGAGCGCTTAGTAAAGTCTACCCCTACTATTTTTGGAATGATCTCCCCTCCTTTTTCAACAAAAACCACATCTTCTTCCCGTATATCAAGTTTTTCTATTTGATCGGCATTATGCAAAGAGGCTCTTTTTACAATGGTTCCTGCTAATTGTACTGGTTCTAAGTTCGCAACCGGAGTAATAGCACCTGTTCTACCAACCTGGTAGGTGATTTTGTGTAAACGAGTAGCCTCCTGCTCTGCCTTGAATTTATAAGCAATGGCCCAACGAGGTGACTTAGCCGTAAAACCTAATTCTTCTTGCTGCCGAAAGCTATTTACCTTCACAACAACCCCATCTGTTTCATATGGAAGATCGTGACGGTGTTTATCCCAATATTCGATAAATTCGAATACCTCTTTCATACTTTTAACAAGCTTAGCCTCCCCTGGAACCTTAAAGCCCCAGTTTCTTGCGGCTTCCAAGCTTTCAAATTGAGAGCTCACTCCAAGTTTCTCGCCCACTAAACTATATAATAAACATTCTAAAGGTCTTTTAGAAACCTCAGCACTATCTTGTAATTTCAAACTTCCGGAAGCTGTATTTCTAGGATTAGAATAAGGTTCTTCCCCAAGATCAACACGTTCCGCATTCATTTTCGCAAAACCTTCATAAGGCAGAACGATCTCTCCCCGAATGGCAAATTTTTCAGGATAATCTCCATTTAGCTGAAGCGGAACAGAACGAATGGTCTTTACATTATTGGTTACATTATCACCTTGGGTTCCATCACCTCGCGTGACTGCTCTTTCCAATTTCCCATGCTCATAGGTTAGGCTAATTGAAGCTCCGTCATATTTCAATTCGCACACATAATTCACTTCCCCATCAACCAGTTTCAACAGTCGCTTTTCCCAATCTTCCAATTCTTCTTTTGAATAAGAATTAGACAGGGAATACATAGGAAATTCATGCACCACCGTTTCAAAGTTCTTAGTAATTGCACCTCCCACGCGTTGAGAAGGGGAATTTGCATCAAAGAATTCAGGGTGCTTTTCTTCCAGCTCCTGTAGTTCTTTCAGCTTCATATCAAAATCAAAATCGCTTATTACAGGCGCATCCAGAATGTAATAATTCCTATTATGCTCTCGTAACTCTTCTCTTAGCTGATTTATTTTTTCTTCAATATTCATTTAAAAATTGTATTCTGAATTATATGGATTCTAATTGATTTGTTTTAACTGATCTTCTTCAAAAAGAAAATTATAAGCTTTTCCCCTATGATTAAATTCTATGCTGAAATTTGACGAATACGCACTATCTCCGGTAGGAAACCAGGACTTCAAATTCTTATTGATAGTAATTATCAAACCTTCATCATCCCCTATGGCACAAAATTCCTCAAAATTACCATCATATTGTTCTAATCCGGCAGTTTCCAAGATTTCAAACTTTTCTTTAATATTAGAGGTTGCTAAGCCAATTTCACTTATACCCAAAATACTCTCCCCTGAAAAAATTGCAGAACTGGGCTTATTAGAATTTCTACGGGAAATGAATTCGACTATGTTCTTATCGGCGTCATAAAAATAAATCGATTTTGCGTTCCAGTTGCTAAAATTTATAATCTCCTGATTGTTGTTCTTAAGAATTTGAACATTATCCTTAAGCCAGTTTAAAGCTTTCTCTTCTTGCTTATCCGGAATATGAAATGCAATATGATAGGGAGTAAAATCTTGATTTTCTACAAACTTCAATACGGAATAGCCTGTTTGGATCTCAAAAGAAGACTCTTTATAATTTTGAATTTCAAACCCTAAAAGGTCTCTATAAAATTTTAATTGGTCCCGTATATTCCCTGCCCCTATTTCAAGTCTTTCAATTTTCATTATATATCCAGTGTTAAATCATTTCAACTAACCAGCTTTTTATAAGCGTACACCTATCGACTTCCTTTAAGCATGCGGTAGTTCCCAAAGATATCTTTCCTTAGCTCCTTCGAAAATCCCTTTAGCTTTAGCATTTCTGCGGTTTCATCGCTTAGGTATTGATTGATCTCAAAATACAAACTTCCTTTTTCACGAAGCCCGTTCACAGCTAGATTTGTGATTTTTTTATAAAACAAGAGGGGATTAGTATCTTCTACATAAAGCGCCAACTCGGGTTCATTTTCCAAAACGTTTCGCTGCATTTCCTTTTTCTCCAGTTCCCGCACATAGGGAGGGTTAGAAACTATGATATCATATTTTTCTAAAAGCTGTTCTACATTGAGAACGTCCTGCTCTATAAAACCCACCTCCACAATATTCTGGGCCGCATTTACTTTTGCTGTTTCTAAAGCTTCAGGTGAAACATCCATAGCCCACACTTGTGCTTCAGGGAGATGTTTCGCTAAACTTATGGCAATACAACCACTCCCGGTTCCTATATCCAGGATCTTTATTTCTGAACTCTTAGGATTATTTCTGATATCATCCAGGATCCATTGCACCAACCCCTCCGTTTCCGGTCTTGGGATCAAAACATTCTTATTCACTTTAAATTGCAAACCAAAAAACTCTGTGACTCCGGTGATGTATTGAATAGGCTCATGTTCCTCTAATCTGGATAAGGCATTTTCAAACTGCTTCAACTCCTCCTGCGAGAGCTCTTTCTCTGGGGCTAAAGCTACCTGCAACCGACTCATTCCAAGAAAAAAACCGGTTAGAATATTGAAAAAAGAAAGAACTTCCTCAGGTGGATACTCCGTTTGGAGCTGAGTGATAAAATTATTTTTGAACTGTGATAATAACAATTGAAAGGAATTAAACTTATTAATACTGAATAGAAAATACTATAGATCTTTAATCATCCACATGGTACAGCTATAATGTCCTGTATCCCCCATAGGCTTATCTAAAGATTTAAATCCTGTACGAGCATATAATTTTCTGGCACTTTCCATATACGGAAGCGTTTCTAGATAACAGCTTTTAAAATTTTCCGATTTCGCATATTCCAGACAGGTGTTCATCATTTTAGCACCTACTCCCCGACCTCTTGCTTCGGGTAAAAAGTACATTTTTTGAAGTTCGCACACAGCAGTTTCTTCACCTGCCAGCGGCGCTATCCCGCAACCACCAATCAATTTACCTTCCTCTTCAACTACAAAATACTGCATTCTGGGATTATCATAAGTCTCATACATCTCATCTAAGGCTGTATCTTCATAGGCTGTACCAACTTTGGGTACTCCCATTTCTATGAGAACTTCCCGAATTAATTTAGCAACCTGCTGGTTATCTACGGGTTGAATCTCGCGTATCGTAAAACTGTTCATTCTTACTAATTAATCCTATTTTTGTGCTGTGAATATACACGAAAAATATATAAAACGCTGTATCCAACTAGCCGAAAACGGACTGGGAAACACCTACCCGAACCCCTTGGTTGGTAGTGTTTTGGTTTATAATGACAAAATAATTGGAGAGGGCTGGCACAAGAAAGCGGGTGAGCCACACGCAGAGGTCAATGCTATAAATGCAGTTAAAGATACCTCGCTTCTTAAAAAGGCAACTATCTATGTTAGTTTAGAGCCTTGCAGCCACTATGGGAAAACTCCCCCGTGCAGCGATCTTATAATTGCCAGCGGAATTAAAAAGGTAGTCATTGGTAGTGTAGATCCCTTTGCTAAAGTGGCGGGTAAAGGAATAAAGAAATTACTGGAAGCGGGATGCGAAGTTCAGGTGGGAATTCTGGAAAAAGAATGCCATACGTTGAATAAACGCTTCTTCACCTATCATTTAGAAAAACGACCTTATATAATTTTAAAATGGGCTAAGAGTAAAGATGGATATCTTGCTCCGGAAATCTCAAAAGAAGATGTAGCCAAAAGACAAGCTGTCTGGATAACTAACAAGTATTCTAAACAGTTGGTGCATAAATGGCGAAGTGAAGAACAGGCTATTTTAGTTGGCACTAATACTGCAATTGCCGACAACCCACAGTTAAACACTCGACTTTGGAAAGGTGTAAATCCTACACGCATTGCAATAGACAGAACACATAGAATCCCTAAAGATTCCAACCTATTTGACGGAAGCGTAAACACAATAATTTTTTGTGAAGAAAATCCTGCTCAATCTCAGCATAACATCATATACCAACCTATAGATTTCACTAAAGAACTGCCCTTTCAAATTTGTGAAGCACTTTACACACAAGAGATTCAATCGGTAATAATTGAAGGCGGAAGTAAAACACTACAAAGCTTTATTGATAAAGGACTTTGGGATGAAGCAAGAGTTTTCACAGGAAGCATCTCTTTTAATTCCGGGACAAAAGCTCCGCAACTCCCAGAAAAACCAGTATTCACCCAATCAATTTTAAACGATACTTTAGAGTTCTATGACAAAAATTAAGACCTTGATATTCGATTTTGGAGATGTATTTGTCAATTTAGATAAAGTGGCGACGCTTAGGGCAATGCAGGATCTTGAGATCTCCCAACTATCTGAAGAATTACTTCTTCATAATTTGGAATATGAAAAAGGATTAATAAGTTCTAAAAATTTCCTTTCTAAATACACCAGCAGTTTTTCTAAAGTAAATGAACATCAAATCGTCACTGCCTGGAATTCCATTTTAATCGATTTCCCGAAATACAGGTTCGATTTCCTCAAAAAGCTTTCCGAAGAAAAGAAGTATAAATTGATCTTGTTAAGCAATACCAACGAAATTCATATTGATTGGATCAAGGAAAATGTGCCTTTCTTCGAGGAATTCAAAACTTGTTTTGATGCATTTTATCTTTCCCATGAGATCAACTTACGAAAGCCCGATGCAGAGATATATGAATTTGTACTAAATAAGCATCATCTCAAACCGGAAGAATGCTTATTTATAGATGACACTAAAGAGAATACCAATGCCGCCGAGAAATTAGGAATTAAGACATGGAACATACATCCAAAGCACGAAGACGTTATCGATCTATTCACAGTTAAAAAGCAGATGTTTTGATATACTTACTACTAAGCATCCTTTCTTCCAGTGTCATTTTTGTAATCTTCAAGCTGTTTGCTAAGTTCAAGATAAACACCTTGCAAGCTATTATTTTCAATTATTTCATAGCCTGCTCGGTTGGTTTTCTAGGATTTATCAAGGAAACAGATATCACTCAAATCCCCGGAAAAGATTGGTTTCCCGGCACCCTGATCTTAGGCATACTGTTTATCCTAGTATTTTATCTGGCTGCTATCACAACGCAAAGAAGCGGTCTTTCAGTCGTGTCGGTTGCTACCAAAATGTCGGTTGCCATCCCTATATTATTTGGAATATTCTATTTTCAGGAAAGCACCGGCGTTTTAAAGATAGTAGGAATTATATTCGCCTTAGCGGCAGTATACTTAACTTCCTTAAAACGCAGAGACGGAATTGCCATTAGAAAAAGAAATCTTATCTACCCTATCTTGGTATTTCTGGGCAGTGGAATAATTGACACCCTTATAAAATTCTTGGAAGCCTCATATGTTAGTAAAACCGAGGTCGCCCTCTTTTCTTCTACAATATTTGCTATTGCAGGAGTTATTGGTATTGGTGTGCTTATCGTTCAAAGCATACAAGGCAAAGCAACTATTAGTCTAAAAAATATTTTGGGAGGTATTGCCTTGGGTATTCCTAATTATTTTTCAATATATTTTTTGGTAATGGCGTTAAGAGGCGGAAAATTTGACAGCTCTACTATCTTCACCATTAATAATGTTGCCATAGTTTTAGTTTCCACACTTCTAGGAATTCTTATCTTTAAAGAACGACTAATACCGAAGAACTGGATTGGCATCGCCCTGGCGATTATCAGTATTCTTTTAGTGGCGAACAGCGTAATTTAATCAGTTTTGAAAGACACCTATAAACGCATCTTAAAACCTTCTGAAGAAGTCTTATTTAAAGACAAGAATTCTAAGTTTTTTGGATATGCTTTTCCAATTACTTCGGAAGAGGAAGCTAAAGAACATCTTGAAGAGCTCAGGAAAAAACACCACCAGGCCAGACATTGGTGCTACGCCTGGCAAATAGGTAAAGAAGAACATCAATTTAGAGCAAACGATGATGGCGAACCCTCAAACTCGGCTGGGATGCCCATCTACGGACAAATCCAGTCTTTTGACGTCACTAACATCTTAATAGTTGTGGTACGTTATTTTGGAGGCGTTAAACTAGGTGTTGGCGGTTTGATCAATGCCTATAAGACCGCCGCTCAAATGGCATTGGAAGCTAGCAAGATAGTTACGCGCACTATTGACGAGAAGTTTGAGATCAGTTTCAATTATCCCGAAATGAATATTGTGATGAGAATTATTAAGGAACACAACCTCAATATAATTGAACAAAAATTAGAACTGGATTGCAAGATCTATATTTCGGTAAGAAAAAAAGATGCCGAAGCTATTTTTGAAAAATTCAAATCTATTTATAAAGTCGAAATAAAAAAAATCGAGGACTAAAGACTTAATTTTTCCAACACATAATCTGGACATTTCATTGGTCTCTTTGTAACAGCGTTCATAAATACCAGCACTGTAGATGCGGTTGTTAGTAACTCTTCCTGCCGATTATAAATACTATATTCAAACTCTATTTTTATTCTAGGAACCTCTTTTAATCTCGTTTCGATTTTAAGTGTATCATCAAATTTTGCAGGTTTAATAAATTTGAACTGCATTTCATAAACCGGTAACATCACCCCTTCCTTTTCCATTGAAGCATAAGAGATCCCTAACTGCTCCAGCCAGTCTATTCGGGCTATTTCAAGGTATTGCGCATAATTTCCATGGTGAACTACCCCCATTTGATCGGTTTCTGCATATCTAACTTTAACATAGGTGTGGTGTGTTTTCATAGAAATTTACAAGGATAATTTACAGAGGTTTTGTACATTCATACCCCGGAAGTAAGTATGCATTTTTTTTTGTTAAAATTCAACAGCAAAACGGTTTTTTTTTCAGATAATTTGTTCACATATTTGTTCTGCCGAAAATATTAGGAAATCTATTTCCCAATTTGTTTAAGACCAACTACTAATCAATAAATAACCTTTCAAGAAGCATGTCAAAAACTGCGCAATCAGTTTGGAATAGCTGTCTAGCTTTTATCAAAGATAACATTACACCTCAAGCATATAAAACATGGTTTGAGCCGATACAAGCAGTAAAACTTACCGATTGTGCCTTAAGCATTCAGGTGCCCTCTAAGTTCTTTTACGAATGGCTGGAGGAGCATTATGTAAAGTTACTAAAGGTTTCTCTTACCAGAGAATTGGGTGAAAAAGCCAAATTGGTTTACGTGATAAAAATGGAAAACACCTATGGGAATAAACTCCCGTTCACCGAAAAAATTCCTAGCACACAACGTAGCCACATGGCTTCTCAGGAAGTGGATGTTCCTATCAAAAACAAGAACCCCGAGCTTAGAAATCCATTTATTATTCCCGGTATCAGGAATGTTAAGATAGAATCTCAACTTAACCCTAATTACAATTTTGATAATTTCCTGGAAGGAGACTCCAACCGCTTGGCAAGATCTGCAGGGTTAGCAGTTTCCAACAAACCCGGAGGAACTTCTTTTAATCCTTTATTGGTATTTGGTGGAGTTGGTTTAGGAAAGACCCATTTAGCACACGCCATTGGGGTTGACATAAAAGATAAGTATCCTGAAAAAACTGTTCTTTATATTTCTGCAGAAAAATTCACGCAGCAGTATATTGAATCGGTTAAAAAGAACAATAGAAATGATTTTATACATTTCTATCAAATTATAGATGTTCTTATCGTGGATGATATTCAGTTGCTATCAGGTAAAGCTGGTACGCAGGATGTATTCTTCCATATTTTCAATCATTTACATCAAAACGGAAAACAAGTTATTTTAACCAGTGATAAAGCTCCTGTAGATATGCAGGATATTGAACAACGCTTACTTTCCAGGTTTAAATGGGGACTTTCAGCCGAATTGCAACATCCCGATTTTGAAACACGTGTTTCCATTATAAAGAATAAATTATATCGTGATGGTGTTGAAATGCCGGAAGATATTATTGAATTCCTGGCAAATAACATAAAGACAAATATTAGAGAGTTAGAGGGTGCAATTATCTCACTTATCGCCCATTCTTCTTTCAATAAAAAAGATATTACACTTGAGCTAGCGAAGAAGATCGTAGATAATTATGTAAAGAATACCAAGCGTGAGGTTTCTATAGATTATATCCAGAAAATAGTAAGTGATTATTTCCAAATGGATGTAGAAACTTTGCAGTCTAAAACACGTAAACGACATATAGTACAAGCCAGACAACTTGCCATGTTCTTTGCCAAGAAGTTCACAAAAGCTTCTTTAGCAAGCATAGGTAGCCAGATTGGAAAGCGTGATCATGCGACGGTTTTACATGCCTGTAAAACAGTTGATAACCTCGCCGCAACAGATAAGCAGTTCAAGAAATTTGTAGAGGACCTCAACAAAAAACTGACATTATAAAAGCTACTTCATTATGAAAACCCGAGTTTTAATGGTGTGTTTGGGAAATATTTGCCGATCGCCACTAGCAGAAGGAATTCTAAAATCGAAGATCAATACAGAACATTTTCATGTAGACTCTGCCGGAACAGGAGATTACCACATTGGAGACCTCCCCGACACCCGATCTATTGCAGTAGGTAAGCGCTATGGAATAGATATTACCAGTCAGCGAGGAAGGCAATTTTCTGTTAAAGATTTTGACGAGTTTGATCACATTTATGTGATGGATAATTTTAATTATAACGATGTAATTTCCTTAGCGAGAAATGAAAATGATAAACAAAAAGTTAATCTTATACTTAATGAGATCTTTCCTGAAGAGAATGTAGATGTACCAGACCCATATCATGGCGGAGATCACGGTTTTGAGAACGTATATGTTATGCTGGATGAAGCCTGCGAGATAATTGCACAAAAATTAAGCCCTCACTAATAGGTTACCAGATTTCAACTCATATCGTATGCCAATCACTAACTTCAACTATTCCGGAAAACTTTATTTAATCCCTACCACGTTGGGCACATCCAATTCTTTCGACGTGATGCCCGCAATGGTTAAAAATATAATTGGCAAAATAGATCACTATATTGTAGAGAACGAAAAGACCGCTCGAAAATCTATAAAACAGGTTGACCCCAATAAGCAACAGTCAAGCCTTAAATTGAATTCTTTAAACAAATTCACAAATCCCGCTGATCTCCCGAGTTTTTTAGATCCTTGTAAAGAAGGTCTGGATGTCGGTTTATTAAGTGAAGCAGGCTGTCCCGGAGTTGCTGATCCCGGTGCTGAAGTAGTAAAACTGGCCCATCAAATGGGAATACAAGTGGTGCCTTTAGTGGGTCCTTCCTCCATTTTACTGGCTTTGATGGGAAGCGGAATGAACGGCCAGAGTTTCACCTTTCACGGGTACCTCCCTATAGATAAAAAAGAGCGAAAGCACGAACTGAAGATGCTGGAAAGAATTTCTGCAGAGCGCAACCAGGCGCAACTCTTTATAGAAACACCTTATAGAAATAATCAACTCCTGGAAGACATGAAACAAATTCTCCATCCTTCCACGCAGTTATGTATTGCATGCGACCTTACCCTGCCTTCAGAATACATTATCACCAAATCTATTTCCGATTGGGCTAAAACAAAAGTAGACCTTCATAAAAGGCCTACTATGTTTATTATTCAAAAAGATATCTAAGCGTTGGCCACAATGGCTTTAGCTCGTCTATTTGGTTGTACAAAGGAAGTATCATACCCTCCAAAACGCTTCATGTAATGCGCAATACTGGTTCCAAATGCATCGCTAAATGCAGTTGCACCCCAACTTCTCAAGTATTTTTTTACACTTCCTGGTCCTGCAAGATGTGCTGCAGCTAAAATCCCCGATTCTGTGATTACCACACCGTTGATTTTCTTACCTTCAAATCTTTTAATGTCTCTAATTAAAATCCATTTGTTTCTTGAAGCATTGGCGTAGAATGCAGCTTCCTGCAGTTCTGGTGAATCCAAGAAATTCTCACTATTATAAATACCAATTAATTTAAGGGTACCCTTCCCGAATTGATATTTCCCCATATAACCATATTCATTAATGCTTTGGTAATCGCCACCAGATTCTTTAAAAGCCACAGCTTCTTTAAAACCTATATAGGATTTCCCTAATTTAGGCAATGCCTTAGGAGTTTTAACTACATCTACCGGAGTATTCTCCATAGTTTGTGCTGTATACTCAAAAGTTTCATTGGGGTGTGTCGCATAGACCTCTAAGTTTGCCGCATCTTTAGTTGAAAAACTAAAAAAGACAGATCCTGCTAAAATGGGTAGAATTGAAAATTTTGCAACCTTCTTTCTCATATTGTTTTGATTCTGGAAAGTTAATGGTCGATAACAAGGACCCCTTCCAATTTCGCCGCGCAAAGATACAATAAATTTTATTAATTTGATTTACAGACTGTTAAACAATTCTAAAGATATATTTTGCATTAAAAAAGCCTATAAATTCCTTAATTAAAGAAACTTATAGGCTTTTCTATAAATGATAGTAATATTTTTTTTCTATCTATTTATCCCCTGTTGGTTTATCCAACGCACATATGCCTGTTTATTACGATTGTGTTGCGCTAAATTTTCTGCGAATTTATGATATCCAAAGTTCTCTACATCTGCAACAAAGTAGAAATAATCATGATCTTCATAATCAAGTACCGCATCTATAGAGGAAATATCCGGCATTGCAATTGGCCCTGGCGGCAGATCTTTATATAAATAAGTATTATAAGGAGAATCCAAGGTGAGATCTTTATATAAAACTCTTTTGATAATAGTATCAAAATCGCCTGTTTTATGCTTGATAGCGAAAATAACCGTTGGATCGGCATCTAGTTTCCAGCCATTTTTATAACGATTCATATAAACCCCGGCAACCTTTGCTCGCTCGTCTACCTTTGCTGTTTCCTTTTGAACTATTGAAGCTACCACCGCGACTTCTCTGGGAGTCAGGCCAATTTTTTGAGCTTTCGCCAGACGCTCTGCTGTCCAGAATCGCTTATATTCTTTCAACATTCTATCTCTAAATCCTTCAGCAGAAGTATTCCAGAAAAATTCATATTGATTTGGCACATACATGGAAAGCGCATTTTTTTCATCCAGATCATTTTCAGCTAAAAATGTAGGATCTTTCATCACCATTACTATCGAGCTGCTGTCGGCTTCAATTTGAGATGCAATTCTCCCTGCCAGATCCTCTAACCTGTCTTGGTTATTGAATATCACGCGAACGGGACGATTACCGCTACGCAGGGTATTTACAATCTCGTTATTATTCATATTTTTTTTGAGAATGTATTTTCCGGCTTTTACACTTGCAGCATAGCCTTTTTTATCGGCTATTACATCTAAAGAAGATATATCTTTCAGGAAAGGCTTTAAGCTGTCGCGAACCGTATTGTAATTGGCCCCTGTAGGAATATATACCGTTACAGTTTCTGTTTCGAATTTAGTATTGGAAGAAAAAATACTGTTATAAATAGAATAGCTAAAAATGCCAAGCCCCACTACACCAAGGATGGCAATTATAAATAGAATTTTTTTAATATACATTATTGATTAGTTGATAGAGAATCTCGTCTTTAAATATTCCGTTTACCAGGATCCAGTCTTTCTTGATCCCTACTTTTTCAAAATTATTATTTTCAAATAGCTTTATACTCGCTAAATTATCGGTAGTTACTCCGGCGTATACCTGATGAAGGCCAAGGTGAGTAAAACAATAATCACAGACCAGAGAAAGCGCTTGCGCGCCATAGCCCTTTCCTCGGTTTTCATCATTCACAATCAAAATTCCTAAGGCAGCTCGCCTGTCTTTAGGTTCAAGATCAAAAATATCGATAAGGCCTATAGGAGCATCTTCCATAGTACAAATTACGAGTCGTAACTGCTTCACGTCAAAAATATCTCTATGAGAATTCTGAATGTATTTTTTAATAAGGAACCTTGAATAAGGAACGCGTGTTGCGCTTATTTCCCAAAATTCCTCGGTATTTTCTACTTCAACTATGAAATCGAGGTCTTCTGGCTCTAACGCCCTTAAATATACTTTATCTCCCTCTAGAGTTAACATTCTATTTGACCTTTAAAAACATACTCGGTTGGACCTGTAAGCCAGATATTCTTGTAACCACCCTCGCTTTTCTCAAATGAAACTTCTAATTTTCCACCGGGCGTTTCAAGAGTTACGTTGTTAGCATCTGTTTTAGCAATAGCATTAGAAACAATGGCAACCGCTGTTACACCTGTTCCGCAGGAATATGTCTCATCTTCCACTCCTCTCTCATAGGTACGAACCAGAAATGAATTTTCTCCTGTTTGTTGAACAAAATTAACGTTGGTTCCTCCCTGATGTGCATATTTTTCGGAATAGCGAATCTTAGCGCCTTCTTTCTTTACATCTATATCTCCCACCTCATCAGAAAAAACAATGTGATGAGGAGAACCAGTATCCAGAAATAACTCATTTTCATTGATATCATCTACTTCAAGATCCTGCATTTTAAGGCTAACTGAACCATTAGTAATAGTTGCTTCATGAAAACCATCTACCGCATTAAAAACAGCTTCATCTTCAATAATTCCCAAAAATTTCGCAAAAGCCACCAGGCATCTTCCACCATTTCCACACATGCTGCTCTGATTACCATCTGCATTATAATAGACCATCACAAAATTTTCATTCACATTAGAAGAATCTTCAAGCAAGATAAGCCCATCTGCCCCTATGCCAAATCTTCTATGACAGAGTTTATGGATTAGGTTGGTATCATTTTTGGGGAAAATATCCATACGGTTATCAACCATTATAAAATCGTTTCCAGTACCGTGAAATTTATAAAAATCAAGTTTCATTCTTCTTTAATTGAATATCACAAAGGTACAACAATCTACCTGAATTTTGCGTTGTTAACAGGTGGTTAAAGATTATTAGATAAATATTGAAAGCTTTAATTTTAAGTCATTTATTTTGAAAAATTAAAACAAAATGAAAAGAGTAGCAACATTTTTAGGAGCTTCTATTCTAGGAGGAGTTATTACATTGGGGTCTTATAAACTGATAATGGATGAGAAGGTTCCTTATCAAGAACAAGAAATTATCACTACTTCAAAATCTGATTTTTTACCCGTCTCTTATGATTCCAGCGTGTATGGCACTAATGCCGATTTCACAGAAGCTGCCGAGAAAACCGTTCATGCCGTTGTACACGTAAAGAACGTAGCGGTATTTGAAAAACCTAGAAGTATTTGGGAATATTATTCCCGGGGAGGCAATAGCGGCAAAGCTTTGCAAGGCGCAGGCTCTGGTGTAATTATTAGTCCCGATGGTTATATTGTTACCAACAATCATGTAATTGCGGGTGCTAGTGAACTAGAGGTTACCCTAAATAATAATAAAACCTTTCAAGCCAAAGTAATAGGCACAGATTCCAAAGCGGATATTGCTCTTATCAAGATCGATAGCGAGAATCTAGAATATATTCCTTTTGGAAATTCAAACAACATTAAATTAGGCGAATGGGTACTGGCAGTGGGAAATCCATTTAATCTAACTTCTACCGTAACAGCAGGAATTGTAAGTGCAAAAGCACGTGACTTAAATGCTTCAGATAATACTCCACAATCTTTCATTCAAACTGATGCCGCTATAAACCCAGGAAATAGCGGGGGAGCTTTGGTTAATATAAACGGGGAACTTATTGGAATTAATACTGCTATAACCTCACAAACAGGAAGTTATATTGGCTATGGTTTTGCCGTACCCTCCAATAATGCCCGTAAAATAGTGGAAGACATTATGGAATATGGAAATGTGCAACAGGGCGTATTAGGCATAAGCGGTAGTGATGTGAACGACAGAATCATGAAAGAATTCAACCTAGAAGTATCACAAGGAGTATTTGTGGGCGATATAGATTCTGGAAGTGGGGCCGCAAAAGCAGGAATTCAAAAAGGAGATGTAATTAGGCAAATTGACAATATCGAAATTAGAAAAATGTCTGATCTTACAGGATATATTGGCTCTAAAAGGCCAGATGACACGGTGCTTGTAACAGCTATCAGAAATGGCATAGAAAAGCAGATAAAAGTAAAATTAACAAAATATGAAACTTTTGCTATCCAAGCCATAGGATTGGAGGTTGCCAATGCTTCTAAAGACTATCTCAAAAAATTCCAAACTACAAATGGGGTGATTATTAGTCGATCTCTACTGGGTGACGAGCAATCTAAAGCTTTGGTTGGAGTCATCATTACGAAAATTGACAACCAGAAAGTTTCTAATGTTGCGGAGGTGAAAAGCATAATTAATTCTAAAGACCCTTCTGAACAACTGAGCGTGACTTTTGTAAATTATCAGGGGGAAGAACAAACCTATATCTGGAGGTAAGTTTCTCTACATAATTTGAACAACCCGCAGTAAATTCTACTGCGGGTTATTTTTTTTAAAAATACTTCACGAAAACGTTTGAAATCTATACTTTTGCAGCGTTTTAATCACAACACAACTTAACAAAAAACACGAAATGGACTTTAACGAAGTTTACGAAAAGGAACTTGCCTTTCAAGCCGACCGCAGGCGTGCATCGGTAGAATTTATTAAAATAGTTAGCGATTTATGGTATGATAAATCTATTGAATTGGTGCTTTTTAGAAATCAACTAATCAACCGTAATGTAAGTGACATTTTAAATCTTCATGAATACGCGGGAGAGTTTGTTCAGAAGCCAATATCAATTTTCGATTCTGTTGAAATTGCGCAGGCAATTAAAGACTTAGATCTTCCACCTGCAAAATTGGACATAGGTAAACTTACGTATGAATATCACTTAGAAGATGTAGATTACTCTAATGCTAAAGCATTTTTAGCAACCAAACTTAAAGATGCTAAAGAATATAAAGAAGTTACTCCAAAAGATGTAGTGCTTTACGGGTTTGGTAGAATTGGTAGACTACTTGCCAGAGAATTGATGACGCGTACAGGAAAGGGAAATCAACTAAGACTTCGTGCTATTGTTACCCGCGGAAAAGTAGATGCTACTGTTTTGGAGAAAAGGGCGTCTTTATTAAGAAGCGATTCTGTTCATGGCGATTTTTCGGGTACAGTTTGTATCGATGAAAAAAATTCAGCATTAATAATAAACGGAACTACTGTACATATAATTTCAGCGAACAATCCTGAAGATATTGATTATACTCAATACGGAATAGAAAATGCTTTGATTATGGACAATACCGGAGCATTTAGAGATAAAGAAGAATTGAGTCGACATTTATCTTCTGTAGGCGCTTCCAAAGTATTAATTACAGCCCCGGCAAAGGGAGTTCCCAATATTGTACATGGGGTAAACCACAGAGAATACAACCCCGATACGGAAAATATTTTCTCGGCAGCTTCTTGTACCACTAACGCCATTGCTCCTGTTTTAAAAGCAGTAGAAGAATCTTTAGGGGTGGTTCAGGGGCATCTGGAAACTATACATGCATATACCAACGACCAGAACTTGGTAGATAATATGCACAGTAAATATCGTCGTGGCCGTGCCGCAGGCCTGAACATGGTAATTACAGAAACAGGTGCAGGTAAAGCCGTAGCTAAAACACTACCGGTTTTAGAAGGAAAACTTACAAGCAACGCTATTAGAGTTCCGGTTCCTAATGGATCTTTAGCCATATTAAATCTGGAAGTTCAAAAATCTACCACACTTAACGGCATCAATAAAATAATGAAGAAATATGCTCTGGAAGGAGAAATGGTAGAGCAAATAAAATATTCTATTGATAATGAACTTGTATCAACAGACATCATAGGCTCCTCTGCTCCTTCCATATATGATAGTAAGGCAACTATAGTTACCGAAAATGGAAAGAACATCATTCTTTACATTTGGTATGATAATGAATACGGGTATAGCCAACAAGTAATTAGATTGGCTAAATATCTTGCAAAAGTAAGACGCTATACGTACTACTAGAATACATAACATATTATAAGGAAGCCTGTTGCAATAGTAACAGGCTTTTTTTTTGTGACTTTCTTAACCCTTTGAAAATGAAATTTAATTCATATTAGCTAAAATTTCATAGCATGCCCGCAATTAAAAGAAAGGTCTATAAAAAGAAGAGAGACACGTTCCCCATAATTCTCTTGGTAATATTAATTGCCTTCCGGCTTTATTTACCGGTATTAGTTAAGAACTATGTAAACAAAGTACTGGCAAATATACCGGGCTATTATGGACAAGTAGAGGATATAGACATTTCACTTTTCCGAGGAGCATATACGATAAACAACCTTTATCTTAATAAGGTTACTGCTAAGAGTCAGGTTCCTTTTTTAAATTTTCCGGTAACCGACATCTCAATAGAATGGAAATCACTTTTTCACGGTAAAATTGTAAGCGAAATAGAGATGGTTAGCCCCCAACTAACCTATGTGTTTGAAGACCATGAGCAAACACCAAATGAAGGGGAAGCAAATGTAGATGACTGGACAAAGGCGCTAACCAGCTTAGTACCTATAGATGTGAACCATTTTGAAGTGCATGATGGAAAATTAGGTTTTGTTGAATTACAAACAGAACCCAACATAGATCTTTATATCGATAAATTAGAACTCACTGCCGACAACCTGAGAAATGTACGCCAAGATAAACTAGTACTCCCCTCACCCATAAAAGCATCTGGGATTTCTATTGGAAAAGGAGAAGTTAAACTAGATGGAGATGTAAATATTATAAAAGAGATCCCAGATATGGACATTTCCTTCTCACTGGAAGGAGCAGATGCTACTGCTTTAAACGATTTCACAAGACACTACGCAGGAATTGATTTTGAAAAAGGAAGGTTTGGTCTTTATAGTGAGTTGGCTATCGCCGATGGTTATTTGAAAGGATATATGAAGCCGCTTCTCAAGGATTCAAAATTAATAGGCAAAGATGATGGATTTTTAGGAGTGCTGTGGGAAGGTTTTGTGGGCTTTTTTAAATTTATTCTGAAAAATCAAGGTACAGATACGCTGGCCACTAAAGTCCCAATTGAAGGAGACCTCAATAAAGTTGAAGCCGGCATATTGCCAACTATCTTTAATATATTTGAAAATGCATGGATAAAAGCCTTTACAGGGCAAGTAGATGAGGACATAGAATTTAAAGATGCTTTTAAAGAGAAGGAGAAGAACCTATCTAGAGAAGAAAAAAAGGAGTTAAGAAAAGAAAAGCGAGAAGCGCGTAAGAAAGAACGAGAAAATGAAAAAGAGGGGTCTTAACCCCTTATGGTAAAACATTTCATCACTACACCACTTTCCTTAAAGTTTTGAACTAGAGTACTGCAACATAAAAACTGAAAAATTAACTATATTAAAGCTAATAATTGGCAATAAGTTTTTTTCTGAGGCGTTGTCTAATTAATTTAACCAAAAAGCAGCCAAATGAACAAAGCATTATTATTTAGCATTTTATGCATTTCCTACATTACCCAAATTGCAGCACAAGATTACAATAGTGGTGAAAGTCCTATTGAAGAAGAATTTACCAATTTAATTGAAAGTTCCAATGATTATCAAGGTTATAAAGTTGTAGACTATAACGATTTGCTTCAACTAAAAAAGAAGACCTTTGAATTTATTGCTACGCTTAACAACGAACTTACTACACAGCAAAACACAATCGATCAGCAAAGTGATAAAATTGCCGATCTCAATTCCAATCTTGAAGAGACTCAAAAAAACCTAGCTGAAGTAACGGCAGATAAAGACGCTATTACATTTCTTGGCATGCCTTTCAGTAAAGGGACCTATATGGCATTAATGTGGGGGATTATAGCTGCATTGATACTTGCTTTATTATTTTTTATCTACAGATTCAAAAAAGGACATTCTCAAACTGCAGAAGCGAGACACAACTTAGAAGCTACCGAAAAGGAATTTGAAGCTTTTAGAGCAAAATCTCTTGAAAAAGAGCAACGTTTAGGTCGTTTACTACAAGATGAGCGCAACAAATCTAGCGATAGATAAGCACATTTTATAAGAATAATTATTGAAGAGATATTTCGCATCTTTGCAAAACAAAACTTTCTATAAAATGCGCATCGATATAATTACCGTGGTACCTGAAATTCTTAGCAGTCCTTTTGAGGTTTCAATTTTAAAAAGGGCAATTGAAAAAGGTCTGGTAGAGATCCATCTTCATAATTTAAGAGATTACGTAACCGATAATTATAAACAGATTGATGATTATCAGTTTGGAGGAGGCGCAGGCATGGTCATGATGGTAGAGCCAATAGACAAATGCATCACCAAATTAAAGTCCGAACGCGATTACGATGAAATTATCTACATGACTCCTGATGGAGAGACCCTCAACCAAAAAATGGCCAATACCCTTTCTTTAAAGGAAAACATCATTATACTTTGCGGACATTACAAAGGGGTAGATCAAAGAGTTCGAGATCATTTTATCACAAAAGAAATCTCTATAGGAGATTATGTGCTATCTGGTGGAGAATTGGGTGCAGCCGTACTTTGTGATTCAATAATCAGGTTAATCCCAGGTGTGTTAGGGAATGAAACCTCTGCTCTAACTGATTCTTTTCAAGATAATTTACTAGCTCCACCGGTCTACACCAGGCCTGCCGAATATAAGGGCTGGAAAGTTCCGGAGATTTTAACCTCCGGTAATTTCCCCAAAATTGAAAGCTGGAGAGAAGAACAATCTTATTTGAGGACTAAAACCCTGAGACCCGACCTATTAAATGATGAAGAATAGCAATTAAACTCTTGTTTATAATATTTAATTTCATAATTTTGCAGGCTCAAACCAACCTCTGGCGAAAACCGTGAATGTTGCTTTGACATATCTATTTAATATATATAATATGGAATCCTTAGTTAAATTCGTACAAGACGAATTCGTAGTAAAAAAAGATTTTCCTGAATTTTCAGCCGGTGACACTATCACTGTGTATTATGAAATTAAGGAAGGGGCTAAAACTCGTACTCAGTTTTTTAGAGGAGTTGTAATCCAAGTTAAAGGATCTGGACTTTCTAGAACTTTTACTATTAGAAAAATGAGTGGAACTGTTGGAGTAGAACGTATTTTCCCAATTAACCTTCCTGCGCTTCAAAAAGTTGAAGTTAACAAGAAAGGTAAAGTTAGAAGAGCACGTATCTACTACTTTAGAGGACTTACTGGTAAGAAAGCTCGTATTAAAGAGCAAAGAAGATAATCTCTTCTTCTTACAAGAAATTAAAAGCTCCAAATTGGAGCTTTTTTTATTTCAAAAATTCAAAAACCCTGCATATAAAGGCTTTGTACGCCCCATCACATAAGCATCTAATTATTTAAAAATTAAATAGTTAAAAAACTTGACTGTTTAAATATTTCATTGTAAATTTAAGTGTATTTAAAATTTGCAAGAGATGACAAAAGGATTCTCATTCGCTATTTAAATATTGTAAAGCATTGTTCTTTGCATATGTTTTTATCTTCTATACAGCGTTATTTTGCACAGCAAAAGTAGCTTGAAAGATAAAAACGTTTTTGATATAATTTGAACGCGTTGGTGAGCAAATTATATCAAGTGAAATAACGCACGCGGTAAGTTGTGGTAATTAACTTATTCAGACTTCCAAGTCCAGCGGTAAAACGTTATTTCGTTTGAAGCCATTTCAATATACAAGGTATGTTGAAATGGCTTTTTTTATTGCTTTTATTACCAGCTTATCGAAGGATTAGCCATCTTCAGACTATGATAAAATTTTTAAAAATACTATCTTCGCAAGGCTAAGTACTTTACATCCTAAATTACTTAATCATAAATATTTTAATCCGACATTTTTAATTGGAATTTCAATTTGAAATCCCTTTAATAAGTAATGTCAAAAAATAAATTCAAACAATGACAGAGCATTCAAAAATTTATTATACTAAAACCGATGAAGCCCCTATGTTGGCTACGTTTTCATTTCTTCCAATGGTGAGAAATTTTACAAAATCATCAAATATAGATATAGAAGCTAAAGACATTTCCCTAGCAGGAAGAATTCTAGCAAGCTTTCCTGAATATTTAACAGACGATCAAAAAGTAACCGACTCCCTTAAGGAACTAGGCGAATTGGTAAACAAACAAGACGCTAATATCATTAAACTTCCAAACATTAGTGCTTCTGCACCACAGCTGGAAGCTGCTATAAAGGAACTTCAGGATAAAGGATATAACTTACCCAATTATCCCGATGAACCTAAGACAGACGAGGAAAAGAAAATTAAACAGCAGTATGATAAGGTAAAAGGAAGTGCCGTTAATCCTGTGCTACGTGAAGGAAACTCTGATAGAAGAGCTCCAAAAGCTGTTAAGAATTATGCAAAACAGAACCCACATTCTATGGGAGCTTGGAGCGAAGATTCAAAAACACATGTTGCTACCATGAGTCAGGGTGATTTCTATTCTAATGAAAAATCTTTGACACTTGATAAAGCCAATACTTTAAAAATTGAACTTGAAGATAAAAACGGAGCTAAAACTGTACTTAAAGATAATTTAAAAGTGCTAAAAGGCGAAATTATCGATGCTACAGTAATGAATAAGAAAGCTCTTATGAAATTCTTAGAAGAGCAGGTTACTGATGCAAAAGATAAAGGAATTCTCTTTTCTCTTCATATGAAAGCTACAATGATGAAGGTATCTGATCCAATTATTTTCGGGCATGCCGTAGAAGTTTTCTTTAAAGACCTTTTTACTAAACATGGTAAAGCTCTGGAAGAAGCTGGTGTTAATGTAAAAAGCGGACTTGGAGATCTAATAAATACCTTACCTAATCTATCACCAGAATTACGCACTGAAGTAGAAGCCGATCTTAAAGCGGGATTTGAAAACGGTCCTTCTCTTGCTATGGTAGATTCAGATAAAGGTATTACCAATCTTCACGTACCAAGTGATGTTATTATTGATGCCTCAATGCCGGCAATGATAAGAACCTCAGGAAAAATGTGGAATTCCGAAGGAAAATTACAAGATACCAAAGCAGTTATCCCAGATAGTAGTTACGCTGGAATATACCAAGCTACAATAGATTTTTGTAAGAAGAATGGAGCATTCGACCCTACTACAATGGGAACTGTTCCTAACGTAGGTTTAATGGCTCAAAAAGCCGAAGAATATGGATCGCACGATAAGACTTTCGAAATTGAGAAAACTGGTACTGTAAGAGTATTAGATACTGAAGGTAATGTTCTATCAGAACATGCTGTTGAATCTGGAGATATTTGGAGAATGTGTCAAGCTAAAGATGCACCAATCCAAGATTGGGTAAAATTAGCAGTAAGCAGAGCTAAATCTTCAGGAATGCCTGCAGTATTTTGGCTGGATAAAAATAGAAGCCATGATGCTGAAATTATTAAAAAGGTAACAAAATATTTATCAGAACTTGATACTACTGGATTGGACATACAAATCATGTCTCCTGCAGATGCTACTCAGTTCACATTAAAAAGAGTGAAAGAAGGAAAAGATACTATTTCTGTAACCGGAAATGTATTGCGTGATTACTTAACTGATCTTTTTCCTATTTTAGAATTAGGAACCAGTGCTAAAATGTTATCCATAGTGCCATTAATGAATGGTGGTGGACTATTTGAAACAGGCGCCGGTGGATCTGCTCCAAAACATATTCAGCAATTTATTGAAGAAGGACATCTTAGATGGGATTCATTAGGAGAATTTTTAGCCCTTGCGGTCTCTTTAGAACATTTAGGTGAAAAATTCAAAAATGAAAAAGCGCTTGTTTTAGCTGAATGTTTAGATGAAGCTACAGAGCAGTTTCTTAAGAATGACAGATCACCATCAAGAAAGGTGAATGAACTGGACAATAGAGGTAGTCATTTTTATCTTGCATTATACTGGGCCCAGGCTCTAGCGAAACAAGATAAGAATCCAGAATTGAAGAAAGAATTCACAGCACTGGCGGATAAATTAGCATCCAACGAAGAAAAAATTCTGCAAGACCTAATTAATGCTCAGGGAAAACCGGTTAATATAGGTGGTTATTACTATCCAAATGAAGATTTAGTAAGTAAAGCCATGAGACCTAGCACTACATTAAATGATATTTTAGCCAGCTAATTTTATTGTTGTAGATGAATTTAAAAGCCTCGATGAATTTCATCGGGGCTTTTTAGTTATTTTTGTTTTGAGCACCATTAAATACAATCACATCCTTAAAAGTAAAATTTGAAAAATTTGATCTCGGTAATTATTCCAACCTTTAATCGTGCGCATATAATAAAGGAGACATTGCATTCAGTTTTAACTCAAACCTATACCAACTGGGAATGTATTATAATTGATGATGGGTCAAATGACGACACTTTTAATACGGTAAATACTTTTGTAGGATCGGATAAACGTTTTCAATATTTTACACGTCCTGAAACCAAACCGAAAGGAGCTGCCTCATGCAGAAATTTTGGAATTGAAAAGGCAAAGGGGAGTTTCCTTCAATTTTTAGATTCTGATGACATTATTGCACCAAATAAATTTGAAGTTCAGCTTCAAGCCATCTACCAGTACAAAGACACTATAGCAACATGTAAATGGGCACGTCTTGATTCAGGGATGGTGAAAGATAAAAAATATGAAAGTCTACCCAGTTATAGATCATTTAATCACCCGCCCGACCTTCTAAAAGTATTCGGAAAAAGTTTCACCTATTTTCCTCTTCATACTTACCTCACACCCTCTAGTTTAATAAAAGAAATAGGCATATGGAATGAAGAACTTACTGTGAACGATGATGGCGAATTCTTTACTAGGGCAATTCTTAATGCGAAGAAAATATATTTTGTTCCAAACACTTATGCTACATATAGGTCTGGATCAGGAAATAGATTAAGCCAGTTAGAAAAACCAGTCCAAATTCAGCAATTCATAAAAAGCTGGGAATCTATAGAGAAAACGATTTTCAATAAAACTGGAATTAAAAACCATTCATATGTAAAATATGCCAAAGCGAATTTATACGATAGAATAAAATCCAGCCATCCTTCCCTAATAAAATATAACAAGTTCTTTTTTAAAGGCAAAAGGGGAACGTTACTTAGCCTGTATCTAAAATTGATAAATAGATTGGTATGGCGAACAAAGTCAAAGGGGTAAAAAAATTATCTAACTACAAATTATATATTTACTTTAAAATAAAAGATTGAAAAAAATTATTTGCTTTTTATTTCTTCTCAGCACTATTCCCCTTCAAGCCCAAGATGAATACTCCATTAATGGCGTTATTAAAAACGCAGCTAATAACGAAACTCTGTACGGAGTAAATATTTTAATAAAGGAGCTAAATTCAGGAGTGGTCACTAATGAATACGGTTTCTATTCTTTACGCCTACCCGCCGGAAAACATACATTGACCATATCGTATGTTGGCTTTCAGGAACAGAACATTCACATCGAACTGAATAAAAATAGCAGCTATAACTTCTCACTGGTTGAAACTTCTGAAGAATTAGAAGAAATAATAATTACCGACAACACGGAAAAGCTCAATATTAAGAAGCCGGAAATGAGCGTAAATAGATTAGACATCAATACAATTCAAAAATTACCGGTTGTATTTGGAGAGGTAGATGTGGTTAAATCGCTATTATTACTCCCGGGAGTTTCGAATGCGGGTGAAGGTTCATCAGGTTTCAATGTAAGAGGCGGAGCTGTAGATCAAAATTTAATCCTTTTAGATGAAGCTACTATTTATAATTCCTCGCATTTGTTTGGTCTATTCTCTGTTTTCAATCCCGATGCCATTAAAAATTTAAAATTATATAAAGGTGGAGTCCCTTCAAAATATGGAGGACGCGTTTCTTCGGTGTTAGAAATTTTTCAGAAAGATGGAAACAGCAAGGAGTTCAAAGCCAATGGTGGAATTGGAATAATTTCCAGTCGATTATTGGCAGAAGGCCCAATTATTAAAGATAAGGGTTCATTTTTAATAGGAGGAAGAAGCTCTTACGCTCATCTCTTTTTAAAACTTACAGACAATAAAAACTCGGCCTATTTTTACGATCTTAATACCAAGTTAAGTTATAGAATTGATAATAGAAATACTTTTTTATTTTCAGGATACTTTGGTCGGGATGTGTTTAATATTAATGAGAGCTTCAAGAATACGTATGGAAATGCAGTTCTCAACCTTAGATGGAATCACGTATTATCTGATAACATTTTTACCAATCTCTCAGTGATCTATAGTGATTATTATTACGGGCTTACCTTAGATTTCGTAGAATTCAACTGGAATAGCGGGATTAAGAACCTGAATTTCAAATATGGATTAAATCATTATATAAACGATAATCTCAGTTTCGATTACGGAATTCAAAATACCTATTATGAGTTTAATCCAGGAGAAATTGAGCCAAGCACACCTATCTCGGGAATACTCGCAAATAAACTGACTAAGAAATATGCATTTGAGTCTGGAGCATACTTATCAGCTGAACAGAAAATTAGCAATACATTATCTGCTGAATATGGTTTACGACTCAGTAATTTCTTCAGGTTGGGGCAGGCAGAACTTAATTTATACCCCAACGATAAGCCCGTGATTTTTAATTCAGATTTTCTGATCTATGAAAATGCTGAGCCTATTTCCAGCAAAACACTTTCAAAGAGCAAGATCGAAAAACACTTTTGGGCCTTGGAACCAAGACTTGCCTTAGCTTATAGATTTAATGAGTATCAGTCTCTCAAGGCAAGTTATAACAGAATGAATCAATACCTTCATTTAATAACAAATACGAGTTCACCTACCCCTCTGGATATATGGGCCCCTAGTGGAAAGTACATTAATCCGCAGGTATTGGATCAAGTTGCCCTAGGCTATTTTCAAAATTTTAAGGAAGATAAGTACTCCATGGAAGTAGAAGCCTTTTATAAACATATAACTGACAGAATCGATTACATTGATGGAGCTAATTTAATTGCAAATAATGCCATCGAACAAGTAATATTACCAGGAAAAGCTAGAGCTTACGGCCTGGAATTACTTTTTAAAAAGAATACAGGACGGTTTACAGGATGGTTTTCTTATACACTGTCTAAGTCTGAACAAAAAACTCCGGGACGATCGGCCCTAGAAACTGGTATTAATAATGGAAACTGGTACAATACGGCATATGACAAAACCCATGATATTTCCATTACTGCAAGCTATGATATTAATAATTATTGGCAAATAAACTCTAATTTCATTTATCAAACAGGATTACCAACTACCTATCCAAATGGGCAATATAGATTCGAAAACTTAGTGATCCCTGTGTACTCTCAACGAAATAGTGAACGTTTACCAGCATATCATAGATTAGATATATCTGCCACATATATTCCAAAAAAGAACAAAACAAGAAACTACAAATCTTCATGGAATTTTGGAATATATAATTTGTATGGAAGAAAAAATGCGGTGTCATTAAGCTTCAGAAATAATGATGATACCGGAAATAATGAAGCAGTTAGATTATCACTTTTTGGAGTAATCCCTTCCATTACTTATAACTTTAAGTTTTAGATCATGAAAAAAAAATTACTTATACTTTTTAGCTTTATAAGCATTACCGCCCTCTATTCCTGTGAAGAAGTTGTAGATATAGCGTTACCGGAGTCAGATCCAAGGCTCGTAATAGAAGCCTCATTAATTTGGAAAAAAGGAAGCTTAGGAAATAATCAGACTATCCACTTAACAACCACAACCTCTTTTTATAATTCAGATATTCCCCCAGTGGAAGGAGCGCAGGTAGAAGTAAGTAATGCTTCAGGAGATATATTTATATTTACTGAGACTGAGCCGGGAATTTACACTACAGCTGCTTTCATCCCTCAATTAAATGAAACCTATCAGCTAAAGGTTATGTACGAAGGAGAAATTTATACTGCTAATGAAACCATGGTATCGGTTGTAGATATCGAAGAAATTGAACAATCGAACAGTGGGGGCTTAAATGGAAATGATATCGAATTAAAAGCATATTATACAGATCCTGTAGCAGCCAAGAACTATTATTTATTCAGGTTTTATTTTGATGATCTTTCCATACAAATCTATGAAGATAAATTCACCAACGGGAATCGCACTTTCGCCTATTTTTCTAATGAAGATCTAAAAAGTGGTAACGATGTTGGATTCGAAATCCAGGGAATCTCACAACAATTTTATGAATATCTTTATATCTTGAGAGCCCAAACGGGCGACAACAATGGAGGGCCTTTTCAAACACAACCCACTATAGTTAGAGGGAATATTGTTAACATCACTAACCAAAACAACTTTGCTTTTGGATATTTTAGGCTCTCTCAATCCCAAGAGAAAACATATACCATACAGTAATTCAAACATAATGAAACACACCAATAAAGAATTATTAGGAAAAGGGATAAAATATCTTGCTGGAGCCCTACCATTAACTCTTATAGGCCCATCTGTGCTATATAGTGCTTTCAACAATCAAAACCACCCGTTATACATTGTTGTACTAATAGTTGGTGCACTAGCCTGCATAGGCGCAATATTTTTAATGTATAAAGGAATTAACACCCTTATAAAATCCTTATTTGATTAATTAGTCGTCCCCCTTCTGCTATCGCCTTTCTGCGCTATAGGATAGCCAGCTTCTATCCCAGTTCGAGTGCTGGATTTAGAAGAAGATAGTATGCCAAGAGAAGCAGCCTTAGTGGGCTGTTTCTTTTATATGCCGTATCCTGGGGGAGCTTTGCATTTAAAAAGCTCTTAAAAACAAAAAACCCCTTCATCG
>NZ_JAKGTH010000006.1 GCF_021568705.1 Gillisia lutea | reverse complement strand
TAAAAAGAAATCCCATACCAAACCGAAGCGGACTAGGAAGTCGCGGTAAGGGTATGAAGGAGCAGAGAAATTGTTGTTGGTATTTATAAGTTCGTTAAGGTGTTCCAGCTTAAAAAAGATCCTGGTTTGCTTGACCTTGGCATTAAAGAAAAAATCTACCACCGGGAAATCCCCAAGTTTCTGCTCATTTTGCACATAGAATTCGGCTAAAACCGGATCGTAGCCATTCATATTATAAGAGGTGAAATATTTAAGCGTGAAACCGGTTTGCAAATAAAGTGCTCTTTGAAACCAATGGTCTTTATAAAAAAAGGAATTCCTTGTAACAAAAGACGGAAGATTAAGTACATCTTTACCTTCGGACACATTTTGATACATTATTGTATTAGCAAGAGAAAATTTGCCAAAGTCAAATTGCTTTTTAACCTTTAATTTTAGATAACTCACATTACTCCCCGACTGAGACGGCTTAACCCCGTTATCTTCACCCTTAGCGAAATAGGCATAGTTACCTATTCGAGCAATCTCCCCGGTAATATTTGCAATATTCTTAGATTGTAATTTGAAACTCAAATTTTGGGAGTTCTGATTATCGAAATCAGTTTGCCAGTTATAATTACGGTAATCGCTTTGGTTTAAAAGGAAATTATAATTTGGCTTTCTTTCGTTGGTATTGATTTCAACTTTTAGTGCATTATTTTCATTTATATTATACCCCAAACCTGCTGTAAAATAATACCCGGTAAAATCTCCCACAAGATTCGCCATAGCATCCCCATAAATTTCGAATCCGCTAAAAGTATTGGAATATTCAGCACCAAAAGAATAGTTTTCACCTTTTAAACGGTTTCCTATGGTTTGGTCTTCAAGAATAACTACAGAATTGTAACCATAATTATAATAACTTACTCCAGCTTTTACTGCCAACTGTCCTAAAAGGTTGTTTTGATATCTCAGTTTAACTAAATTATCTATGTGACGTAGCTTAACTTCATCTCGAAGATTGCTTGCCCTATAAGAGTCTCCAAATAATGCCGATGCAGCATCCTGCCGATAGATAAACTTTTTATCACTAAAATCGAGAACGTGCTCAAGTTCAATCTGGTTATTTTTTGCCTTTAAAAAGTAGAATTGATGATTAAGATAAAATCTTTTGCCAAACAGAACATTCTCTGCATTTTCAAACTGCATTTCCAGTAAAGAACGATCATCAAATTCTGATTCTTTTGATAAATATTGTGCTAAAGCCTGGTCGTTCAAACCTCCACTCTCCCTATTTAATAGATCTTGAGAAACGAAATGGGATCTCACATAATACTTTCCGTTAGGAGTTCGGTAATTGATTCCGAACCTAAAATTCCCCGTACTTACCAAAGAATTTTGATAATTGCCCAGAGACCTAAGGCCTTTGTAAGCGATCATAAAATTAAGACGCTCTGAAGTATTTACAGTAAATAAAGCGTCCAAGTTCTGACCTTGCTCCGGAACCGTTTTGAAAAATAGCTCTGTTAGCGGAGTAGGAACTTCATAATAATAAATATCCTCGACTTCCATAAAGTTATAATGCCTTGCTCTAGCTCCAAACTGAGGCAGTAAATTTTCATCTTTGGAATTGTGAGATAAAGAATTGTAAGTTTGGCCCACATTGGCAAACGGAAGTAATTCAAAATTATCTTTACGCAGATAATTAAACTTATAATCTTTTTGGATAGTGAGTGTGGTATCGAGAAAAGTAGTATCATTCATGATACTTATAATTTTGTAAGCTGTGATAGGGGGCTTTTGAAGAGAGTCTTGCTGCTGTGGCCTGCCCAAAGTGGATAAATCTTTTTCTAGATCCTGACTATAACTTAAAGACCCTGTAAATAAAAAAAAAAGTAGAATTGCTAATTGCTTCATATGTAAGATAAGAATACTACAAAAGTAAAATAATAAAGCGAACACACAGCATTCCTATAAAAACAAAAAACCACCCATAAAGGGTGGTTTTTTTTATATTAATTAATAACCTTAGTAACCAAAATTCTGAACAAGGTTAGCATTTGCATCATCCTCTGCAAGAGGAATTGGCAATGCATAATTAAAACTTCCATAAGTAGGACCTTCATGGAATTGTAAAGCAACATCTACAAATGGAATATCCATTTTAGTTCTCGCCAAGTCATGAAATCTGAAACCTTCAAATGCCAATTCCTTTCTTCTTTCTAAAAGAATGTTCGCTTTAGTAGCCTCGGTGTAAGCACTAGCACCTCTATTAGAAGGTATCATATTAAGATAAGTAAGTGCTTCCGCAGGACTAGCTGTTTCCAATAAAGCTTCAGCATAAATTAACACAACCTCTTCATATCGCACCACAGAAATATTATCCTTATAAGGAGCATAAGAAGGATATTTACCCACATTTCTTAAAGCTCCATTAGGATGCAAACCAATCACGGTTGTTGGATCTTCATCATCAGCCGGATTAAAATCAGAAACCCCACGAACATCACCTTCTTCATAGATAGCAGCTAAATTAGGCAATGCAATAACATCACCATAGCTACCTTGCTGGTAAATATTTGCAAGACCATTAATTCCTTCATTATCAGTTTCAGAAGCAGCTATTTCAAATACTGAATTAGACGCACCATCTATTACAAAAGAGTTTAAGAAAGCACTTTCTGAAATTACTGAAAAATTATCAGATAAAACTACTTCTTCAGCAGCATCTAAAGACCTTTGCCAATCACCGAAGTAATTTGCTATTCTTGCTTCTATAGCACTTGCCGCGTAGGTATTGATGTATTCAACATTCCCTACCCTATCATCCATCAAACCTTTAGCAGCTGTTAAATCTGCATAAGCCATATCTCTAACTTCTTGCACAGTGTTACGTGCAGGAAATAAGCTATTTTCATCTCTAAAAGCAGTAACATATGGCACTCCTAAAGACGAAAGACCACCGCCATTAACGTTCTGTTGTCCATAAAAAGTTAGAAGATCAAAATGAGCTAAAGCTCTAATAACATAAGCTTGACCTTTTATCTGATTAATTTCCGCTTCATCTCCAGTAATATCTTCAGCATTGATAACGATATTAGCAGACCCAATAACCGTATACAGTCTTGCCCATAAAGTTTCAGCAATTGCAGAAGTTGGCAATAAATCCATTCTCGCTTCGGCTACGAAACGATTTGAATTAGCATTAGAGGAAGTATTATCTGAAAACACTTCTCCTAAAATGATCTTGTCTCTTCCATAATAGTCGGTTAGAGACATTCTGTTATAAGCTCCGTTGATTACAGCTTGAAGATCATTAATCGTGTTTACACTAATAACGATATCTTTAGATTGCTGTAAAGTTGGATCTAAACTATCTTCAGAGCAAGAGGATAAAACCCCAAGACCTAAAGCAATTGTAAATAAATATTTAAAGCTCTTTTTCATTTTTCTTAAAATTTAATGTTAACTCCTAAAGTGTATGATTCAACAGGAGGCGTAGTTAATGCAGTGTATCCATTCGCTCTAACTTCGGGATCCAATAATAAACCATCATCTTTTACCCATGTAGCAACATTTGTACCCCGTAATGTAAGCGTTAAACCATCAATTCCAACAGATTCAACAAACTTAGAAGGTATAGAATATCCAATTGCAACATTTTTCAATCTAATATAATCTCCATCATATAAATGACGTGACGAAGTTGCATGGAAGTTATCATTTCTACCATAGTCTAATTTAGGTACATTTGTAATATCTCCAGGTTGTTGCCATCTATCTAATAGCTCACTTACACCATTATAAGAATTCAAAGTGAAAGAGTTAGTTCTTAAATAAAATTGTGCGTATTGCTCATAGATTTTGTGTCCACCTGCAAAAGATGCATTTCCTTCAGCGAAGAACCCTTTGTAATTTAATCTCATTCCTAAACCACCAGAATATGTTGGTAAAGCACTAGCGCCTTGATCAACTCTAGCTGCGGCATTATAGTTTGAAGTTACTTCACCATCTACACCATTAAGATACCAAGTAGGAGATCCAGTTTCAGAATCTACCCCTGCCCAAGTTCTCATGAACCAAGAACGCAATGGTAAACCAGTTCTAGTTGTTTTATAACTACTACCTGCTTCAGTATCTAATTCACTTCCATTTGCTCCAAGAGCTAGTTCAGTAACTTCGTTATCTACAGTTGCATAGTTAGCAGAAATATTCCAAGTAAAGTCTTCTGTTTTAATAACATCAAAAGCTAATTCAGCTTCAATACCTTTATTCACCATTTCCCCAACGTTTCTAGCTTGAACATCAAAACCAGTCGTTAAAGATAATGGCACGTCTAATAAAAGATCATATGTTCTACGGTTGTAGTAAGCAAAAGATCCAGAAATTCTGTTTTGAAGAATTCCGAAAGAAAGACCTACATCAAAAGATTCTCCTTTTTCCCATGTAAGATCGGCATTTCCAAACTGAGAAGGAAAACCTGCACCATTATCTGCATAGTTTGCACTATAAGTTAATAAAGGTTGGTAAGCATTAAGTCCAACACCATTGTTACCTGTAATACCAAAAGATCCTCTTAATCTAAGCGTATTGAAGATATTACCTGACATAAAATCTTCTCTATGAACATTCCAGGCTGCACCTACAGAACCAAACGTACCAAATCTATTGTTTGGTGCAAATCGAGAAGATCCTTCACGACGGATAGTTCCATCAATTACGTACTTACCAGCATAGTTATAGTTTACTAATCCTAAATAAGACACATTATACCAGTCACTAAATTGAGAATCTGCATCAAAATTAGCACTTGCAGTATTTATTTGAATTAAACCATCTACAGGAAAGTTTTCACCTGAACCATATAAATAAGAGTTTTGATTCTTTTGATATTCAAAAAGAGCGGTAATATCAAAATTATGGTCTTCTCCTAATTTGAAACCATAGTTTAAAGATGATTGGTATACTAAGTTAAAGTTCTTTTCATCACTCACTTCAATGCTACCATTAATATCATCAGCATCACCTTCATATCTATTTCTGTAAGAAGTATATTCGTTTAATTGGTAATCTATACTAATTCTATTAGAGAACGTAAGACCATCATATAATTCCCAATCCAATTTGGTATTTGAAATCGCTCTTGTTAATGCATTTCTAGTCACGTTATTCTCGTTAACATAAAAAATGTTTGGAAGAGACCCAAAAGGAAGATCGATATTATATGAACCATCATCATTTCTAATACTGTTAAAAGGATTCATCAAATATCTTGTAATGAAAGGATTTGAAAAGAAAGTTCCGTTCTCAAGAACCGGATTCTGAGTAATGTTAGAAACATTTATAGAAGTACTCAAATTTAAATTATCCCTTAAATCTCTATCAAAGCTTAATGATCCATTGATTCTCTCAAAAGCACTACCAATTACAGTAGCTTCAGTTTTGTTATAACCTAAAGATGCATAGAAGTTAGATTTATCACCACCTCCTGAAGCAGAGAAAGTATAATTCTGCGTTAAAGCATCTTCATTTCTAATTTCACCTGACCAGTTATTATCCGTAACTCCATCATAAAAATCATCCACAGAAAGAAGTTCTGAAATCCCATTTTCTGGGCCAGAAATTCCTAAATCAGCGATAGTACCATTTGGTCCGTAAGATCTGTAAAGAGCTTCATTTAATAAAGTATATCTCTCTGCTCCTTTTAACACATCTCTTTTGTTGTAAGCATCATTTTGAAAACCTACTTGGGAAGAAAATGTGAATTTTGTATCACCTGATTTCCCAGATTTGGTAGTAATAACAATTACCCCATTAGATCCACGTGCACCATAAGCTGCAGTTGCCGAAGCATCTTTTAATACTGTTAAAGTTTCGATATCCTGACTATTAATAGAAGCCAAAGGGTTTAAAGAAGAATAACTAGTACTTCCCGAAATATTATTGTTTGTAACCGGCACCCCATCTATTACATAAAGAGGATCATTATCGGCATTAATCGAACTTATACCTCTAATTCGGATATCCGCGACAGAACCCGGAGTACCTGAGGCTTGAGAGATTTGAAGTCCAGCGACTCTACCCTGTAGAGCTTGATCTACAGAAACTGTTGGAGATTCCGCCAACTCTGCACCACCTAATTGAACTGAAGACCCTGTAACTTCTTCAACTCCTTTGGTACTGTATCCCAGAACAATAACTTCGTCTAAAACAGCTGCATCTTCTTCCATTGTAACATTTATAACCGATTGCGCACCTACAGTACGCGATTGAGTTAAAAAGCCTACATAACTAAAAACAAGAACTTGGTTCTGTTCTGCTTTTATAGAATAATTACCGTCAAAATCACTCTGAGCACCAGTATTGGTACCACGAATAACCACGTTAACACCTGGAAGAGGCATCCCTTCCGCATCAGTTACCATACCAGTAACCGTCTTCTCTTGTGCAAAAGTCAATTGCACAACGAACGCTAGAAACAGCGTTAGAATTCCATTTAATCTTTTTTTCATTATTTTGTTAATTTGAATTAGCCTGCGCCAAAAATCATAATAATTTCTTAATATAACAAATTGATCATGAGATTTGAAGTGTTAAAATCTTAACACAACGCTACTTCGTAGATGCATTAATCTTAGAATGGTTGCGTAGGTTTCTTAAAATAAATCATAAATTATTTCAATGTTATTAAATTCATATTATAAAAAGGGGATAGAATGCGGGACCGATGAAGCTGGAAGAGGCTGTCTTGCAGGACCTGTAACTGCAGCCGCAGTTGTACTTCCCAAACGATTCAAAAACCCAAAGTTGAATGACTCGAAGATTGTATCGTTGTCAAATCGAACTTATTTAAAAGAAATAATTGAAAATGAAGCCCTATGTTTTGGTATAGCCCATATAGATAATATCAAAATAGATGAAATAAATATCCTAAACGCCTCTATACTCGCCATGCATGATAGCATTGAACAGTTAGTATCTATACCCGATCATATTCTGGTGGATGGAAATAGATTCAAGACCTACAAAGAAATCCCTCATCTATGTGTAATAAAAGGAGATGGAAAATACCTAAATATTGCGGCAGCATCCATCCTTGCAAAAACGTATCGCGACGCTTATATGACAAAAATTCATGAAGAGTACCCAATGTATAATTGGAAACAGAACAAAGGCTATCCCACAAAGGAACATCGCGCTGCTATTGTAGAATTTGGTATTACAAAATATCATCGAAGAAGCTTCAGGCTTTTACCAGAGCAGTTGAAACTTGACATATAACTTAGTACATTTGCGAAAACCCCTGATTTATGAAGAAGTTAGTTGCTGCTTTCATAGCCGTTGTCTGCTTAATATCTTGTCAAAATAACTCCTCTAGCAAAGAAGCCGATCTTTTATATTTTATCCCAAAAAAATCAGCTTATATAATAAAAACTACGCAAGCAACAGATTTTTATAGTGCAATAGACAGTTCTCAACTTTTAAATAAGGATATACTAATAGAAAGCGGTTTAAAAAATGGTATTAATTTTCTCCAGCCCTATCTGCAAAGCGCTAACAACCTTATTTGCTTAGTCCCAGATAAGAACAGAATAAAGAATTATCTTCTTATAACTACTAAATTGCCAGACAATATCGATCTAGACTCCATTCAAAACAAATCGGTAGAAACCTTCAAACTTAAGGGCACAACTTATAAAAAGTATAGCTTCAATAAAACTACCGTATTTACATCTTTTCACAAAAACACCTTTCTGGTGAGTAATTCTAAAAGCTTATTAGAATCTGTACTTACAAATGCTGAAGAAAGATTGAAAGAAAACCCGGCCTTGAGAATGGCATTTAAAGGAGCAGATAAAAAGAAATCATCCATTTTCATAAATCACAATTATCTAGACACTCAGTTAGACAAGATATTTCCTAATCTACAAATCCCAATATTTCATTTAGCAGATTGGAGTGTTTTAGATCTGGACATAAACAACAAGAAAATAGCAGTAAATGGTATAACAACTTCCAATTTTAATAAAGACAAACTATTAAAAGTATTTCAAAATGTGGGAGTTTATAAAAATGATCTAGCTAAGGTTACCCCAACAAGTTCAGCTGGTTTCTATTCATTTACCTATGCCAAAATCGATAATTTAGAGAAGAATCTTGCCAATTACCGCAATGACTCATTACAAATACCACCCGATCACATCTTGCGGTATAGCAAGGAAGCGGGTATAATTTACAGCGAAAAGAGCAAGGTTTTAGCGTTACAAACCACAGATCCTACCCTGGCTGCCGACGTTTTTGAAACTCCTACCATCCCTGAAAGTGAATTTCGAGGAGAAAAGATCTATAACTTACTTCCCACACAAAATTTCCTCAAGTATCTCAATCCTCTTGTAGAAGAAATGGACCTCAAATTTTACGTGTTTATTGAGAGTTTTATGGTTTTTTCAGAAGATAAAGAAGCACTTCAGGATATTATTTCAAATTTCCAGAACGGAAGCACTTTGGAAAATCAGGAATTCTACCAATCAAGTTTAGAAAATCTAACCGAAGCCTCTTCTTTAATGTTCGTTACAAAGATTTCACAGTTTAAAACTGTTCTTAAGCAGAATCTTTCAGAAGATAATATAGAAGATTTTAATAATCTTAAGCTAGATGATTTCTCTATTGCCGCACTTCAGTTTGTACAAAATGAAGGTTTCGCTCACGTTCACGGTGTCTTAGACAAATCAGAAAATTCTAACGAAAAAATTCAGGAAACCACTTCCATTAAATTAGAAGCTCCGGTATCAGGTCCGGCTTATGTAGTTCAAAATCACGAAAATAATCAGCCCGAAATTGCGGTACAGGATGAAAAAAATCAATTATATCTTTTTTCAACACAAGGAAAACTTCTTTGGAAAAAACAACTCAGCAGTCAGATCACTGGGAAGATTCATCAGGTAGATTTATTTAAGAACGGTAATTTACAATTGGCCTTTAGCACACAAAGCAGTTTGGAAATTATAGATAGAAATGGAAATACCGTAAAACCTTTTCCTATAGAATTTAAAGACGCCATTACGCAACCATTGGCAATTATGGATTACGATAATAACAGAAATTATAGGTTTGTAATAACTCAGGGCAAAAATGCGCTGATGTATGATAAAGCGGGAAAACTAGTAAAAGGTTTCGATTTCAAAAAGACAGAAAATGAAATTTCAAATCCTCCTAAACACATACGAGTAAAAAATAAAGATTACATCCTTGTTCCGGAGGTAAACGGAAAGTTACATATTTTGAGCCGACAAGGAAAGGAGCGCATTACTGTAAAAGGAAAAATAGAACTTTCAGAAAATGCATGGTATCTGTATAAAGATGACTTCATTTCAATTTCATCTACCGGAGAATTGCTACATATAGATCAACAAGGAAAGATAACGAGGGAGACAATCGCATACCCTTTAAATGTTAAGCTGGATGCCGATAAGAACAATTTGGTTTGGATGTCGGAAAACTTTTTAAATATCAATGGTGTTGAAATCACGATGGATTTCGGTCTGTACACCAGTCCTAAGCTACATGTAGTGAATGGTAAGACCTACATAGCTGTCACCGATACGCAGGCTCAGCGAGTGTATGTATTTAATAACAAGGGAAAATTACTCTCAAATTTCCCGGTATATGGAACTTCAGAAATCGATATGTCAGAATCTAAAAATGAAGGATTTGCTGTAAAAGCGGAAGATGACAGTATTTTGTATTATAGGTTTTAAATAAGAAACTATAAATTAATCTCTCATTAATCTTAAAGCCTCCTTTTTACTCTGGTTTGCCAAAGCGGTACGCTTAACAAATTCTCTTACCCAAACCGGATTCGTCTTGCTATATTCCCTTAACATCCATCCAATAGCTTTATTGATGAAAAACTCCTTTGACCCCAACAGGGACTGAATGGATTTTTCTAATATCCCTGTATCTACTTCTGTTTTATATTTTAATTGAAAGATGATTGCTGTTCTTTGCAACCAAATATTATTTGACCGCAACCATCTATCTACATAAAATTCCTTTTTTTGAGGATACTTCTTTAAGTAGGAACCCACCAATTTAACCGCGATAAAATCTACGGTATCCCACCACGATTTATGAATGATCATAAATTCGAATAACTCTATATCTGACTCCTCAAATTCTTTAACATATTTAAAAACCAGTTCTTGAGCAAAGAACTGATATTCCCGCTCAGGTTTGTCCCACAATTCCTTTGCCAGTAGCGGCACTTTCTTCTTAGGTGGCAAAAACTGTTTTACTAAAAATGGCTTTTGAATTTCTCTTCGTAAAGGAGTTTTGATTCCGAAGAACTTAAACTGATTTCGCATATAGGCCTTTTGTCCCACCGCAATATTTTCATTTGCATTATTTTGAAATTCAGCTTCTAAATGTAAAATATACCCCATCCATTACATACCCGCTAAACCTCTCCGTTTTCTGAAGCTTCTAATCTTGCTTCAAAGATGCTCGAGAAATGTTTCAATATTTTTTCTTCTACCTCTTTCATGGAAACTTCTCTTTTCCCTAATTCCACATTTAAAGAAGTCACTGCTTTTCCACGAATTCCGCAGGGAATAATATTGTCGAAATAACCTAAGTTGGCATTTACATTCAGTGCAAATCCATGCATGGTCACCCATCTACTAGCGCGCACCCCCATGGCACATATCTTTCTGGCAAAAGGAGTGCCTACATCTAACCAAACACCGGTTTCCCCTTCACTTCTTTCAGGATTGAGTCCGTATTCTTTCAAGGTAAGAATGATCACTTCTTCTAAGAACCGTAGATATTTGTGGATATCTGTAAAAAAATTATCCAGATCTAGGATGGGATACCCCACCAACTGCCCAGGGCCATGATAGGTAATATCTCCTCCTCTATTAATTTTATAATACGTTGCATTTCTTTTTTCCAACTGGACCTCATCCAACAGTAAATGCTCGATCTTCCCACTTTTCCCCATGGTATAAACATGTGGATGTTCTACCATGAGTAAATAATTTGGCGTTACTAAGGACAATTCTTCTCTTCTATTCCTGATCTTTAAATCTAAAATCGATTTAAAAAGTGATTCCTGATAATCCCAGGTCTCTTTATAATCTTTTAAACCTAAATGCTGAATTTCTACAGTTTTGTTCATTACTTCCTGTTGTTTAAGATGATGAGTGCAGCAATAACACCCGGGATCCAGCCTAAAAGCGTAAGTAGTAAAACAATTAAAATAGACCCACAACCCTTATCGTACACCGCTAAAGGAGGAAATATAACAGATAGAATAACCCGCCAAACACTCATAGTAAACTTGCTTAAATAATTTGGGTAGCAAAGATACCAATTATAATTGCTTCGAGGGTTCATTCCCCTTTACAGAAATCAAGTGAAATTGAATTGATTGGTTGCCCGATTGTCATTATATTTGCAGCTGCTTATCTTGAAGTTAAGCTTTTAAACATACATATTATCATGCAGCTATCTGAACAAGAAATTGTACGCAGGGAAAAACTTTCTGCGCTAAAAAAATTAGGCATCAATCCATATCCGGCAGATTTATTTCCGGTTACTCATACTACCGCTAAAATAAAATCTGATTTTAAGGAAGGGGAAAAAGTAGTTGTTGCGGGAAGACTTATGTCTCGCAGAATTCAAGGAAAAGCTTCTTTCGCTGAAATCCAGGATGCCAACGGAAAGTTACAAGTTTACTTTAACCGTGACGAAATATGCCCTGATGAAGATAAAAGCAAATACAATGATATTTACAAAAAATTACTTGATATAGGCGATTTTATTGGGATAGAAGGAGAGCTTTTCAACACTCAGGTTGGCGAGAAGACTATTATGGTGAAAGATTTTCATTTATTAAGCAAATCTTTACGACCGCTTCCACTTCCAAAGACCGATAAGGAAGGGAAGACTTTTGATGGTTTTACCGATCCCGAACACAGGTATCGCCAGCGTTATGCCGATCTTGTTGTAAATCCAAAGGTAAAAGAGATTTTCATTAAGCGTACCAAGCTTTTCAATGCTATGCGTAGTTTCTTTAATGAGAAAGGATATTTTGAAGTGGAAACACCTATCCTACAATCTATTCCAGGAGGAGCGGCAGCAAGACCTTTTATTACCCATCATAACGCATTAGATATTCCTTTGTATTTAAGAATTGCCAATGAATTATATTTAAAAAGACTAATCGTTGGTGGTTTTGACGGAGTGTACGAATTCTCCAAGAACTTCAGAAATGAAGGAATGGACAGAACTCATAATCCAGAATTCACCGCTATGGAGATCTATGTAGCCTATAAGGACTACAACTGGATGATGGATTTCACTGAAAGTTTATTAGAACATTGTGCACAGGCAGTAAATGGTTCTACCGAAGCAACCTTCGGAAAGCATAGTATAAACTTTAAAGCGCCCTATAAGCGTATTTCGATGACCGATGCTATTAAAGAGTATACCGGTTTCGACATTACGGGTAAATCTGAAAAAGAACTTTTTGATGCTGCTAAAGGAATGGGAATCGAAGTTGATGATACCATGGGTAAAGGAAAGCTTATCGATGAGATCTTCGGGGAGAAATGTGAAGGAAACTTTATTCAGCCAACTTTCATTACAGATTATCCGAAGGAAATGAGCCCTTTATGTAAGGAACACCGCGACAATCCTGATCTTACCGAGCGCTTTGAACTTATGGTATGCGGAAAAGAAATTGCCAACGCCTATTCAGAATTAAATGATCCAATAGAGCAACGTGCTCGTTTTGAAGATCAATTAGCGCTTTCTAAAAAAGGTGATGATGAGGCAACTGAATTTATAGATGAAGATTTCCTGAGAGCACTAGAATACGGGATGCCGCCAACTTCCGGATTGGGAATTGGAATGGACAGATTGATCATGTTCCTTACCAACAATCAATCAATTCAAGAAGTGCTGTTCTTCCCTCAAATGAAACCGGAAAAGAAAGCCGCAGTGCCTAAACCGGAAGATTTCATAAAAATTGGAATTCCTCAGGAATGGATAGATGTGGTAATGCACGAATACCATTCAGTTTCTAAATTGAAAGATAATAAGGCTACTCAAGTTCACCAAAAATTGAACGGTCTTAGAAAAAAGAATAAATTACCAATGGCTGCTCTTCAATTAGAAGATGTAGAAAAATGGTTTTAGAGTATTTCGTGGAGAGAAAATGGAGTTTTTTTGTTAAAATTTTAACTCAGCGTTAAACCATTTATGATTTTATAAGTCAAAGGACTACCTCAAGGGTGGTCCTTTTTTGGTTTTATACTATTGTAAGGATTATTTTTTGACATTATTAATTAACTAAAACCAAATTCATGACTAAACATTTCTCGTACAAGCTCCTTGTGGTAGCCTTGTCCCTGTCGATGTCCGGCTGTGCTGTTTTTCAACCCAATGCTAAAAAGAAAACTGCTGCAACGTCAGAAAAATCAGAATCGAAAGATAAGAACGGCATCAAACCCTACAACAAAGTAATAACCAAGGATGCGAAATCTGATACCGGTTTATTCACTGTTCATAAAGTAGACGATAATTATTTCTATGAAATTCCCGATAGTCTTCTTACACGAGAAATGCTTACTGTTACTCGAATTGCAAAAACTGCAAGCGGGGTAGGTTTTGGTGGAGGAAAACAAGATACACAAGTTCATCGTTGGGAAAAGAAGAATAACAATATCCTGCTAAGAGTGGTTTCTTACGAGATCTTCGCGGCAGATTCTCTGCCGGTTCACGAAGCCGTAGTTAATTCTAATTTTGAACCTATCCTTCAAAGTTTCCCTATTAAAGCTATTCACAAAGATTCTGTAAATAACTCCTATGTTATTGATGTAACAGATTTATATACTAAAGATGTTCAGGCCTTGGGTTTACCTGAAAGACCAAGAAAACAATATAAAGTTTCTAGGCTGGATGAAAACAGATCTTACATAGATACTATTAGAAGTTACCCTGAAAATGTTGAAGTAAGACACGTAAAAACTTATAGTGCAGGAGACCCACCTTCTAATGAAAGTACTGGTTCTATTTCATTTGAATTCAGTAATTCTATGATCTTGCTTCCTAAGGTACCAATGAAACGCCGTTATTTCGATCAGCGTGTGGGCTGGTTTGCAAGAGGGCAGGTAGATTATGGATTAGATGCTCAGGAAAGCAAAACCATCAAATATCTTGATCGTTGGAGGCTGGAAGTAAAAGATGAAGATCTTGAGAAGTTCAAGAATGGAGAACTGGTAGAGCCTAAAAAGCAAATTGTTTATTACATAGACAGAGCTACTCCTAAACAATGGGTTCCATTCATAAAAGCTGGTATTGAAGATTGGCAAACGGCTTTTGAAGCTGCAGGTTTCAAAAATGCTATTATTGCAAAAGATGCCCCTACTAAAGAAGAAGATCCAGATTGGAGTCCGGAAGATGTGCGCTATTCTGTAGTACGATATCTTGCTTCTCCTATTCCTAATGCAAATGGACCTCATGTTAGTGACCCTCGATCGGGAGAGATCTTAGAATCGGATATCAACTGGTATCATAATGTAATGACGTTACTTAGAAACTGGTTCTTTGTGCAGACAGCTGCTATCAACGAAGATGCAAGAGGTGTGAAATTTAAAGATGAAGTAATGGGACGGTTAATTCGTTTTGTTTCTTCACATGAAGTTGGCCATACTTTAGGATTACCTCACAACATGGGAAGTAGTGTTGCTTACCCTGTAGAGAAGTTAAGAGACCCTGAATTCACCAAGAAATTTGGAACTGCACCTTCTATTATGGATTACGCGCGTTTCAATTATGTAGCACAACCAGAAGACGGAGATGTTGCCTTGATGCCGGAAATTGGTATTTACGATAAATATGCCATTGAATGGGGGTACCGCCCTATTCCGGAAAAGTCGGCTACAGAAGAAAAATCAACTTTAGATAAATGGATATTGGCACATGCCGGAGATGCTAATTATCGCTTCGGAAGTCAGCAAAGTGGAGTGATCGATCCAAGTTCTCAAACTGAAGATCTTGGTGATGATGCTGTTCTTGCAAGTGAGTATGGAATCAAGAATTTAAAACGTATCATTCCTAACTTAATTGAATGGACTGCAGAAGATGGGAAGGAATATGATGATCTTGAAACCATGTACGAGCAGGTGCTTACCCAGTACAATCGCTATATGGGGCATGTTACAGCTAACATTGGTGGAGTTTATGAAATATACAAAACCTACGATCAAGAAGGAGCTGTATATACACATGTAGATGCTGCCCAGCAGAAAAAGGCGATGCAGTTCTTACATAATGAATTGTTTGAAACTCCCGAATGGTTAATAGATCAGGACATCTTCAATAAAATTGAATTTGATGGGAATTTAGAACGTGTTAGAAATATGCAAGAACGCACCTTAAGTAACCTACTGGATTTCGGAAGAATGGGACGTTTAATGGAAAATTCAGAGATCAATGGCAATAAAGCCTACTCGCTACTTAATATGATGACCGATGTTAGAAAGGGTATTTGGAGCGAATTGAATAGAGGTGCTAAAATAGATCTTTATAGAAGAAATCTTCAACGTGCTTATTTAGAACGTATGGAATTTTTAATGACCAATGAACAGGAAGCAATTCCGGCTCAGTATAGAAGATATGTTTCCAGAACCAACGTAAATGTTGCACAAAGTGATATCCGCCCTATAGTTAGAGGGGAATTGGTAAACCTACAACGCAGCATTCGAAATGCGATAAACCGAACAAGTGATACATTAACTAGATATCACTTACAAGATGCATTAAAGAGAATTGATCTAATCTTAGATCCAATAGCTAAAAGCTAATTTCATTTAGTTTTTTGTTTTCTGTTAGAAGCCTGCCAATTTTGGCAGGCTTTGCTTTTTATATAGAAACCTTATTAAACCTTTTCAACTTTTTAGTGTCTTAGTATCAAACCTTTAAAACCCTATAAAATGAAAAAATTAAGTCTTATTTTAATCCTGTTACTCTCCTTATCAGGATTTTCACAACAAAGAGAATTTCATAAAAGAGATAGCAATAGATCCACAATGACTTCCGAGCAAAGAGCTACCTTAATGTCTAAACAAATGGCTTTAAACTTAGAACTAAGTGCAGCGCAGCAAAAAGAAGTTAAAGAACTTATGAAGCAGGAGGCGGAGTTACGACAGGCAAGAAAAGAGGAATATATTAAAATGAAAGAAGAGGGAGCCGAAAGAACTAAAACTTCCAGATATGAAATGATGAATGCCAGACTGGATAAACAGCTAGCCTTTCAGCAAAAGATGAAGAAAGTTCTAAATGAGGAACAGTATGAGACATGGAAAAAGAGTATGCATCATCAGTTAGAAAAGAGAAGATCTTTTAGGGAAGGTAGAAGAAGGAAATAATAAGTATAGAATTCAAAAAGGGGATATGAAAAATATCCCTTTTTTGATCCTTTTATAGTAAAGCCAATTTTACAAACTGGCTCTTCTCAGTCTCAAAGCATTTGCTATTACAGAAACCGAGCTAAAACTCATGGCCAAAGCAGCAATCATAGGGGAAAGTAAAATTCCGAAGAAAGGATATAATACACCCGCTGCAATAGGAACCCCTATTGAGTTATATACTAAAGCAAAGAACAAGTTTTGTTTTATATTTCGCATTACTTTTTTACTCAAGTTTCGAGCCTTTACAACTCCTTGCAAATCTCCTTTCACTAAAGTGATCTCGGCACTCTCTATAGCTACATCAGTTCCTGTACCCATAGCAATTCCTATATCGGCTTGAGCCAAGGCAGGTGCATCGTTAATTCCATCACCGGCCATTGCAACTTTCTTCCCTTGCGCTTGCAATTCTTTTACCATAGCTTGTTTATCTTCCGGCAGCATCCCCGCTTTAAAATCGGTTAGATTGAGATCTTTTGCTACACTAGCTGCGGTATTCTTATTATCACCCGTAAGCATGATCACTTCCATTCCATCGTCCAATAAAGTCTTTATAGCTTTTTTACTAGTTTTCTTAATAGCATCAGAAATAGTGATATAACCCGCAACCTCATTATCTACAGCCAAATAGGAAACCGTCTTTCCCTGTTCCTGTTCTTGAGTAACTTTCTGTTGAAAATGAGATGGAATATTCGCTCCCACCTGTGCCATCAACTTCTCATTCCCTACAGCAACATCTGTAGATTCTATTTTTCCAATAACTCCTTTTCCTGTAACTGCATTAAAATGAGAAGCTTCTTTTAGAGTGATGGTTTTTCCTTTCGCATATGCCAAAGTTGCATCGGCTAAAGGGTGCTCACTCAGGGAGTTTATAGATGCTATATATTGTAGAACCTCATCTTCCGAAAAATCGGTGTTAGCGCTTACCACTTTTTCAACAGAAGGTTTTCCTTCAGTAATAGTACCGGTCTTGTCAATAATAAGCACATCCATCTTATTCATTAGCTCCAAAGCCTGTGCGTTTTTGATAAGCACCCCATTTTGGGCACCTTTCCCTACGCCTACCATTACCGACATAGGTGTGGCAAGTCCGAGTGCGCACGGACACGCAATAATAAGTACGGCAATTGCATTGATAAGTGCATAGACATAAGCCGGTGCCGGTCCATAAATTGCCCAGGCAATAAAAGTAATTACAGACACCAATACCACGATGGGCACAAAATAACCAGAGATCCTATCGGCTAATTTTTGAATTGGAGCTTGCGACCGACTGGCATCATTTACCATTTTAATGATTTGAGCAAGCAAGGTTTCATTCCCCACTTTTTCTGCCTTCATTGTAAAGCTCTGATTTCCGTTGATAGTTCCTGAATTCACCCTGTCATTTTCACTCTTTTCTACAGGAATGGGCTCTCCGGTTATCATAGACTCATCAATACTGCTATGCCCGTTGATAATTATTCCATCTACCGGAATTTTATCGCCAGGTTTTACTCTTAAGATATTTCCAACTTCTATCTTATCTGTAGCAATTACCTCTTCTACTCCATCAACAAGCCTAACAGCTTTATTCGGAGCTAACTTCAGCAATTCCTTAATTGCACCATTGGTCCTGCTATGAGCTCTAGCCTCCAATAACTGTCCCAATAAGACCAAAGTTAAGATCACTGTGGCTGCTTCAAAATAGATATGAACCGTACCCGAGGCTGTTTTAAATTGAGCAGGAAAAATACTTGGAAATACTATTCCTATTAAGCTGAAAATCCACGCCACTCCTGCACCTATCCCAATAAGTGTGAACATATTCAAATTCCAGCGAACAATAGATCGCCATGCGCGTTCAAAGAACATCCAGGTGGCATAGAAAACAACCGGAAGCGATAAACCAAACTGCACCCAATTCCAATATTTTTGATCCATCCACCTATACAAAGGATTATTAGGAATCATTTCTGACATAGCTATAAGGAAAATTGGCAGCGTAAAGATTACCGCAATTTTGAACTTCTGAAGTAAATTATTGTAGGCCTTACTTTCGGCTGAGGCATCTGCTTCCATCGGCACCAGGTCCATCCCGCAAATAGGACAGTCTCCGGGCTCATCTTCAATAATCTCAGGATGCATAGGGCAGGTGTATTTTGTGCCGGAAGTAGTCAAACTCATTTCTTCCAGGAGGTCCATACCACATACAGGGCAATCGCCCGGCTTATCGTAGGTCTTATCCCCTTCACAATGCATAGGACAGTAAAATGTGCCCGTTCCTGTCCCTTTATTCTTTGCAGCTTTCATTTTCTTTGCTGCAGATGCTTCTTCTCCCGGTAATACTATTTGATAATGATCACCATCATTTTTTAAGGCCTTTTGAAACTTCTCAAGTTTAACATGAGATTTCATCTCAATAGTAGCTTCAGCTTTTTCCAAATCAACATGAACAGTACTTGCTCCCTTAACCTCCTTTAAAAGATTTTCTACGTGTTGCCTGCAACCGTTACAGGTCATTCCAATAATTTTATAGGTATGTTCCATTAGTATAGAATTGAAAAAGCTGCTTAAAAAAATAGATATAAAATGAATGTATATCCTACTTTTAAGCAGCCTTTATATGTTATTCTAAGCTTTTTAAGCTAGAAATTCCTGACATGCCTTTACACAGTCGTTACATGCTTTTGCGCAATCCTGACAATGTTTGTGATCATGCTGCTCGCATTCTTCAGCGCAGGCCTTGCAAACTTTTATACAATATTTCACTAAATCGTTAACATCGGTGTAACCTGTGGCCAGCACCTGATTTAAGGCTGCGCATACTTCGGCACAAACCTTATCGGTTCTAATACACTTGACCATCATTTTCACATTGTCCTCATCTAAACATGCATCAGCACAATAATTGCAATGATTGATACAATTACCAAGCGCATGAATTAGTTTCTCATTTCTCATAATTTTGGTTTTTATGGTTTACTCAAAAATAAGAAATAGAGCTCTTAAAGACTTTTAAAATTATTGTAAGATTTTATGAATTTATGGAATAATTATATCGAATCTAAATGTTTGCGAGCGTTTAGTTGTTGCAAACGATATTGTGAAGGACTCATTCCTAAGCTTTGCTTAAACTGCGTAGACAAATATGCCGCACTATTAGAGCCAAGCTCTAAAGCTATTTCTGAAATACTTAATTCATCATACTTCAGCAATTCTTTGGCTCTTTCCATCTTGATGCTATGTTGGAATTTCTGAATGCTTTTTCCTTCCTGTTTTGAAAATATTGAGCTTAAATGACTGTATTCAAAGTTTAAAGCTTCACTTAAGATATCTGATAGATTACGATCTTTGAAATCTTTATTCTCATAAACACCTTTAATTACTATAGCTTTAATAGCGTTCACAATACGATCATGCTTTTGAGAGATAATCTCAAAACCCACTTTTTTAAATTCAGCCTGAAGCTGTTTTTCTTGTTTTTCCGTTACACTCTGTTTCAGAAGGACTTCTCCTAAGTCGATTTTTTGAAAAGGAATTTCAAGGCTGGTAAGTATCTCCCTTATTGTAGAAACGCATCGGGGACACACCATGTTTTTAATAAATAAAATATTTTCAGGCATCAACTGTAATTTAAATAAGCCCGTAAAAATTCACATTTCACGGGCTTCAAACATTATTTAATGGTTTCTTCTACTCTTCCGCATTTCAGCATTTTTTCGCCATAATAAGGATTTAGGATCTCTTTACTGTTTGAGTACCAATAATCTCCTTTTCCGTCAAAAGCCATTGGGCAATATAACTTGTAGATCTCACCCGATGCTAAAGCTCCATTCAACATTTTTTCTATTCGAGCAGTAAGTTCCGAAAAGGATTCTCGTTGTTCATTCACATTTGTAGAGTTCGCAATTTGAGTAGCCGCCTCGGTCATTCCCGCATCATCCTTAGCCACTTTTAAGGCTTCTAATAATTCTTGTGCATGTTCTTTGGCCTGCCCAGAATTTGTTTGTACTAAGGCAGATTTAACACCCGTGTAGTGCTCATATACCGCTGCTACAGTCGAGTCTTTAAAAGAAGCTGTAACATCATCGGTCTCGATCAATTCATCATGAGCTGAATCTTCATGCATTTCTGCCGCATCAATTTCCGCTGACTTTTCTTTTTTGTCTCCGCAAGAGTAGAAGCTTAAACCTGCAATTGCTAAAAGTGTAATTCCTAATTTCGTCTGTTTTCTCATTTTTTTCCGAATTTATTTTTATTGATTAATTTACTAAGATCTATTAATTATTTTTCAGCCTTCTCCAGCCTGTCGAGCATTTGTTTCATTTGTGCAATTTCACGCTTTTGAGCTTCTATAATTTCCTTTGCCAGTTTCTTCACTTCCGGATCTTTTAAATGAGCCTGCTGACTGGTTAAAATAGCAGAAGAGTGGTGCGGGATCATGGCCCTCATATATTCTTCATCTGAAATAAAGCTTTGATTGCGTTCCATATAAAAAAACGCTGCAAACCCAACAATACCAACTATAAGTATTGCTATATTCTTATTTTTATTGGTATACATGCCCAACATGAACAATAGCATTACTATTGCCATAGATGCTATCATGAGAGAGGTCATATAAATACGCATGGGGCTCATCATAACATGATCTACATCTGCTACATTTAAAAACATGACCGCATACATCACTATAAATGATACCGCCATCATAATTACAAATTTACTGTACTTACCAATTTTCATAACTATTAAAATTTAAGGGTTACTAATTTTGTTTCATACGCAGGAGATCATAAATAGCATGGTTATTAGCTTAGAGCCTGTCTAATGGCAATAATAACCAGAACTAGCGATATTACTCCGTACACGAACCTTACCGTCCATTTCTTAAAACTGGAAAGGTATCTTTCTGTCTTGCTTTTACCTAGATTTTTCATTTTAGTCTTGTTTTCAACTCTCCACAACCAAGCATTGCACTACCGTAATATGGATTCTTCACTTCGGCGGAAGCGCTTAACCAATTGGCACCTTTATTTTTGTTAGCCATAGGGCAATGCATTACAAAGAGCTGTTTATAATTGAGACCATAAACATTTACCATTCCAATAATACTTTCTGAAAAATCTATAAATTCATTTCTTATTTCCTCTATATTCTGAGATGCTGAAAACAAGCGGGTTGACTGCAATAATTCTTTTTCAAAACTCTTCCAAATCTTCAATGTTTTTTCGTTGAGCTTGGAGGTATTAAAAGCTTTTATTTTTGATTCTAAACCTTTGATAATAGATTTTGCTCCTTTGAAATCATCTTCTACTAATGCATTTTTAAGAGCTAAATAATCTTCTATGATAGGCTGGAATTGCGCTTTTTCATCTTTGGTAAGATTCTCCACATTAAGAACAGAATTATCTTTAGTATCCAGTTTTGGATTCATCATACTTGGTCTTCCCGAAAGCTGAACTGCCGCATCTACCGTAAACGTCCCATTGGTAACAATCTCTTCTCCGGTTGATAATCCCTCTTTTACAACATAAGAATCACCCAAAGCAGGGCCTAATATCACTTCTCTCAATTGGAAACTTGATCTCCCTTTCAAGTCTTCTTTAATATAGACCACCGAGCGTTCTCCTGTCCATAAAACTGCTGATTTCGGAATTATTATTTCTTCGGAAGTTGTTTTAGAAACTCCACTTTTAACGATTCCCGATGCAAACATTTCCGGCTTCAGTTTTCCATCTTTGTTATCAACCTCAACTCTGGCAGTAGCCACTCGGGTTTGAGAATTAATGATGGGATCAATAAAGCTTATTGCACCTTCAAATGTCTCTCCGGGGAGGGAATTGATGGTATATGAAATCTTGCTACCCTCTTTAACCCATGCTAATTCACTTTCATAAAGATCGAACAGGACCCATACTTTAGAGAGGTCGGAAATCTCATAGATTGGCATTCCTCGCTCCACATAATCTCCCAGATCTACCATTTTTTCGGTAACAATTCCATTTACATCAGCTCCAATTGGGAAGCGTTGAATGGCTTTTCCATTTGCTAGAATTCGCTCTATCTGAGCACTTCCAATTTTCCAGTTTTTAAGTTTCTCTTTGGCGGCTTCAAATAATTCCGGCTGACTCTCTTTAATGCTCGCTGCTTGTAATAATTCTTCTTGCGCAGTTACTAGTTCCGGAGAATAAACCATTGCCAGCGTTTGACCGCGACGAACCTTCTCCCCCGTGAAATTGATACTAAGTTTCTCAATCCTACCCGGAATATGAGTAGATTGTGAATAAGCATTTCGTTCATCTACCTGCACTTTCCCATTCAACCTTAATTCTTTGGAAGCATTTCCCACTCCCACTATTTCGGAAGTGATATTAGCAAGTTTGATGGCATTTTCGCTCATCTGATAATTATTTGGGCTTGACCCACTATTATCGGCTGCTAAAGGAATTAATTCCATTCCACAAATAGGACAATCTCCGGGTTCATTCTGTCTGATTTGAGGATGCATAGAACAGGTCCAGATTTCTGATGCAACTTCATCCAGATGTTCCTGCTCTTCCATCTCCATAACCTCTTTTTCGGAAGTTGAAGGTTTAAGCAACCAGCCTAAGCCAGCCCCAATAATCAGGGTAGCTATAACAATAAGTATGATTTTCTTATTTTCCATGAGTCTATATTTATGGATATATTTTCAATTTTGTTTCTATTTTGAACTATCGAATAACAGATATTCCAGCTTTGCATTCGCTATAAACCCTCTTTTAATGGCTTCTATTTTCTGGGTTTGCAATAGTAAGATATCTTGATTCATTCGTAATACCTCTTCAAAAGTTCCAATTGCATTGCTAAAAGACGAGATGTAGAGCTTATTTGCCTGATTGGAACTTTTCAACTGCTTATCATAAAGTTCAATGAGCCTAACCGCTTTTTTTAGATCATATAAGGTTAACTCCACCTTAGTTTGCAATTCATTTTTAACATCTAACATTTCATTCTCTATACTAACCGACAGCAAATTTGCCTCTTCTTTTGCAGCTTTGTATTTCTTTCTAAAAATTGGCAAGCTCACAGATACCATAGGCATGATGGCATCCTGTCCATTCCTATCAGGATTTGCATCAGTTCGCTTAGAGATAATGGAATAATCTACTCCTAAACCAATATTGGGCATTCCCTCCTTTTCGGCAAGTATTTCTTTAGCGGCATAAGATGCCTTCTGCTTTTCTAAGCTTAATACAATGGGATTATTTTTTAAATCCTCCTTATAGTTCACAATTCGTGGAGCGGGTTTAATTACAAGGCTATCCTTTATAACAACTTCTGCTTCTCTATGTAATAACAAGTTGAACTTTGTTGCCAAAGGCTTTTTCATTTCCTCTAAAAGTTCGATTTCAGTTAGAGCGGCTTCTCTTTCGATATCTACTTTTACCACATTTACCATAGCACCTCCTCCACTTTTGAACCTGCTTAAGGCCAGTTCCCGATAAGAATCTAAAATGCTTAAATTTTTCTTTTTAATCTCAATAACTTCAGACAAAGCATATAGCTCTGCATATGCCGATTTTACTTCAAAAGAAAGTTCATTCTGAAGATTTAGATAACTCTGAAACTTCGCTTCTGCCATCAGGTTAGCCGCATCTTTACGCGCATCTAAGGTTCCAAACCAAGGGAACATCTGCATTAGGTTAAAACGAGCTTCCTGAGTTCCTGCTCTGGTTTCAATCATTCTTCCTAACCCACTCACGGTTAAAGTAGGATCCGGTAAACTGGCCACTTGAGGAGATTGCTTTAGCGCAGCTTCAAACTGGGCATAAGATGCTTTGAGTTTCGGATTATTTTTTGCTGCTATCTCTAAGTAATCTGCCAGAGTTTCTTGTGCATGCAAGCTATTTATTGTCATTCCTTGAAGAAGAAATATCAATAGACCGATTTTATATAGATTAAAACTTTTCATCTTCTATTCTTTTCAATTAAGAGCTTCTCATTTTTCTTTACTACAGTTTCTCTCCAATACGCTTGTAAAACAGGGACTACAAAGATTGTCATGATCTGGATGATCATTCCACCAACAATTGGAATAGCCATAGGCACCATAATATCGGCTCCTTTCCCATTGGAAGTTAGTACAGGAAATAAAGCAATTATCGTTACTGCAGTTGTCATCATTGCGGGACGTACTCTTTTTAAGCCGGCTTCCATAACAGCTTCCCTCACCGCTTTTACCGTTTGAGGATTCTTACGTTCAAAGACCTGATGGATATAGGTTCCCATCAATACCCCATCATCGGTAGCAATTCCGAATAAGGCAATAAAACCTACCCAAACCGCCACACTTAAATTGATATCATGCATTTGAAAAAGTTCCCTCATATTCATACCTGAAACTGAAAAATCCATGAACCAGGTTTGCCCATACAACCAAATCATGATGAAACCACCTGCAAAGGCAACAAATACTCCTGAGAAATGAATTGCAGATGCAATGACAGTTTTGAACTGAAAGTACAGTAACATGAAAATAATGATCAAACTTATTGGAATAACAATGGCCAGTCTTTTTACTGCACGTACCTGATTTTCATAATTCCCGGAAAATTTATAACTGACACCTGCAGGAACTTCCAGCTCTCCCTGATCTATTTTTTTCTGAAGAAATTCTTGAGCATCATCAACAACATTAACCTCAGCAAAGCCATCTCGTTTATCAAAAAGTACATACCCTACTAAAAAGGTATCTTCACTTTTAATCATTTGCGGTCCGCGGGTATATTTTAACTCTGCCAATTCTCCTAATGGAATTTGGGCCCCGGTGGAAGTTGGAACAAGTATTTTTCTAATATTATCTGGATCATCTCTAAGTTCCCGAGGATAGCGTACTCTTACAGGGTAACGTTCTCTGCCTTCAACCGTACTTGTAATTTCCATACCGCCCATAGCAGTTTCAATAGTTTGTTGAACGTTTTCTATGCTTAGTCCATATCTGGCAATTGCATTTCTATTAATGTCTATTTCCAAATACGGCTTCCCCACAGTTCTGTCGGCAAATACCGCTTCCGATTTAACAGAAGGTACCTGTTTTAGCAAATCTTCCAGCTTCAAACCAAACTCCTGAATAGTTTGCAAATCTGGACCGTATACTTTGATTCCCATAGGAGCTCGCATTCCGGTTTGCAACATTACCAGTCTGGTTTCTATAGGCTGAAGTTTAGGTGCCGAAGTAACTCCGGGTAAATTTGCACGCTGAATAATCTCATTCCAAATATCATCTGGAGTTTTTATCTGGCTTCTCCAATTTCTGTAATATTCACCATCTTCATCTTCAATTAGATTTTCTTTTGAAACCCTCTGGACAATGGCCTGTTCATTGGTTAAACTATCTCCAGATCTTAATATAAAGCGATCTTCCTTATCCACTTTGAAAGTCATTGGCTTTCCAAATTCATTCAGAAGAAATTCGGATTTATAATTGATAATATTCTCATACATGGAAATTGGCGCAGGATCCAGCGCGCTTTCAATTCTTCCTAACTTACCAACTGCCACATCCACTTCTGGAATATCTGAAATAGCAATATCAAGTTGTTGCAAGGTTTGCTTGGAAGCTTCAATTCCTGCATGCGGCATAGAAGTAGGCATGAGCAAAAAGCTTCCCTCATTTAAGGAAGGCATAAATTCTTTTCCTACTCCCGGAAAAGCAGAAGACATTCCTTTCCATAGCGAAGTAGTTCGCACATTCCATCCTATTTTTTCAAATCCGTTAGCCACCGGACTCACTATTTTTGGAAAACCTAGCCATATCATTACTCCAAAGAAAATGGTAGCCAAGGGCACGATTATAAATTTGCCTTTATTCACCAAACACCAGCTTAATAAAGGCTTGTAGAACTTCACAATTCCCATAAGGACTACTAAAGTGAAGGCAAGTAAAACTATTACAAATAGGTAATTTGAGAACAAGGACGATTGATATCCTAAGGGCAACCATTCTTCTGTAAGAAAGAACACCGTGACAGCAAGTATTATTACAATAGTAATTAAACTTGAATGCTTTCCTAAAAATTCAGGATTCCTATCTTCCAATAATTTAATAACACCAATAATGACAAGGGTTAAAGGCAACCAAAAACTAAAATAGATAGCTAAGAATATTCCCGCTATTATTATACCTATATTCCAAACACGCGCAATACGCTGTTTTTGAATTCTTATATTAAAGGCAAAATATGAAAGCATGGGTAGGATGAATATTCCAATTAAAAAGGCGGCACCTAAAGCAAAGGTTTTTGTAAAAGCAAGGGGCCTAAACAATTTCCCTTCAGCATGTTCCATAAAGAATACAGGAAGAAAGCTCACTATAGTTGTTGCTAACGCAGTTGTTACCGCGGGAGCTACTTCTAAAGTTGCCTTATAAATAACCGCTAATAATTTCTCATCTTTAGCACCAGTATTCTTTTTCATTTCCAGATGTCGAATGATATTTTCTACAAAAACGATCCCGACATCCACCATCACCCCAATAGCTATTGCTATTCCCGAAAGTGCTACCACATTGGCATCTACTCCAAAGTAGCGCATAGCAATAAATGTTACCAAAACGGCTACCGGCAACAGACTTGAAATAAGCAATGAAGCTCTTAAGTTAAGTACTAAGACTATAATTACAATAATACTTATCAAGATCTCGTGAGAAAGGGCATTTTCCAGAGTGCCAAGGGTCTCTCCTATCAATTGTGTTCTATCGTAAAAAGGAACTATGGTTAATTTACTGATGGTACCATCGGCCAAGGTTTTTTGTGGTAAGCCTGCCGAGATCTCTTTTATCTTTTCTTTTGTGTTTTTAATTACCTGCAACGGATTCGAACCATATCTGGCCACCACTACACCTCCCACTACCTCTGCGCCTCCTTTATCAAGTATTCCGCGACGTTCTGCCGGACCAAGATGAACCACTCCCAGATCTTTTATTAGTACTGGCTTGTTATCTACAGCGGTAACCACAGAATTTTCAATATCCTCTACAGATTTGACATATCCCAGGCCACGAACTAAATACTCCACCTTATTTATTTCAAGGGTCTTGGCTCCAATATCACGGTTAGAATTTTTAACCGCCATCATCACCTTATCTATCCCAATATTGTAAGCCTTTAGTGCATCGGGATTAACATCTATTTGATATTCCTGGATATACCCGCCTACCGAGGCCACTTCTGAAACACCCGAAGTTCCGCTTAAGCCAAGCTTTACATAATAATCCTGAATAGAGCGAAGTTCATTAAGATCCCAACCGCCAGTGACATTTCCTCTGCCATCACGTCCTTCCAAAGTATACCAAAACACCTGCCCTAAACCTGTAGCATCGGGTCCTAAACTTGGTTGCACTCCTTCTGGAAGAAGATTTGCAGGCAAAGAATTCAATTTTTCTAAAACTCTGGTTCTGGACCAGTAAAATTCTACATCCTCATCAAAAATGATATATACAATGGAAAACCCGAACATAGATGTGCTTCTAATAGATTTCACACCCGAAATACCAAGCAACGAAGTCGTCATTGGATAGGTAATCTGATCTTCAATATCCTGAGGAGATCTCCCGGGCCAGGAAGTGAACACAATTTGCTGATTTTCTCCAATATCTGGAATAGCATCTACCGGTACCGAATCTTTTGGCAGGAAACCTGTATCCCAGCTAAACGGTGTAGTAACCACTCCCCAACCTAATAAGAAAAGCAACAGGAGCACGGTAACCAGCCGGTTATACAGGAAATATTTAATTAATTTATTGAACATCTATAGTATCTGAAAAATTTTAAAACATCTCAATTTAAGTTGAGCTTGTAAAGACACATGGAATTGTGTTTATAAAGCAGCAATAATAAATACAGCAGCCTTTATGAGCTGTGAATTCCTGAGTATTAAAAAATTATCAAATAAGAAAAACCTGATCTAACACCTGTATATCGGTGACCAGTAAGGGTGGAGAATAATCATCGAAAGGTGTTACCTGTTTAGGTAATACTTCGAATAAATTTAAATAAGTGTAAGTGTATGAAGCAACAAAAATCTGTTGTTGTAAATCCAGCGAATCAAAATTTAACTTCAATTCATCCTGACCATCAATAGATACTTTTTCATTACTGCAACAAGAGTCCTTTTCTAAGGAAGCCATGGAAGAAGATTCGTCCATCTTCATTTCCATTCCGCAAGACTTGGCTTTTGAAAACACAGCCTGATCTACAAGAATACTCCCACAAAAATGTTTGTCTATAGAAAATGAAAATGTGGACACTAGCACTAAAAATGCCAATGCAACAGAGATCGATCTATGTAAACCACTTTTCATCCGTACAAATATAAACAATAATTAAAATATGAGATAGTCTCTAAATTTTAGAAACAACAACTATAATTATCCCGTCAAAAATACTGGAAATTTTAAAGGTTTCACTTTAAGATTTTCAGGAAATACTTTTGAATTTTGAGGATTGACGTTTCTTGAGTCGGTAATAATAAAATGCTGGTAATAAAATAATTACAAAAATCGGGTGTATTAAAAATCTTCTTACGTAGAATAAAGTTTGATAATGCATATCACTAGTATTTGATATAAAAAATATAAATAAGGTAAGACAAATCAAGAACAGGATAGCATACAAGACTAGGGAGAATTTCACAATATTTCTGCTTAGGAAAGCCACATAGATAATTGCTAAGCAAACCGAAGTATTCAGCCAGAATCTGAAAACCACATTTAGTATGAGCTTAAAGGTTGCAAACTGAGGAATTTTACCACGTAAATAATCATCTTCATAAAAAGACAGAAAAGGATCATAAAAAAGTTGGTGCTCATAAAACCGTATAAGCGCTAATAGCACCACCAGCCCCCCAATACCAATTACCCTATATCTAGCCTTCATTTCTTATGGGTTTAGAGAAAATACGTACCCAGAACACCCATAATATAAACACTGTACCATAAATAATAAGCGGAAAAACTACACTATGCAGAAATGTAGTGTACTGGGGATATTCATATAGAGTTATACTTAAAAGTGCAATTCTAAAAATATTGATGACATAAATTGTGATAACTCCCCCCATTAAGTACAACATTGTGGTTTTAAATTTTCCAAAAAAGGAAAATAAAAATGAAATAAAAAGAATTATAATGCTAATAGAATTACACCCTTCAACTATTCGAGCAAGAAAAACCCCTTCAACGTATAATTTCATAGAGGGCTCTCCTTGATTTGGAACTACTTCAGAGGCATAACCTAGAAATTCTATGAGTGCTTCACTTTTTCGAGCTACCACATATGTGAAGAAATCAGGAAAATATTTTGAAGATTGAAAAAGATCCAAATACAAGCCATATATGAATGATAAGGCCAGATAACTCCCCAAAAAGGTGAGTATGAAGGCTAATACAGATTTGTATTTTATAAATAGCTGGAGCAATGAAGTATCTTGTTTTAACAAATTTATAGAAAATTGAAGGCGTAGCATCCTAATATTTTTAAATACTTTTGCCAAAAATAACAGTTATGCCATTTCAAGAATTAAAACCGAAGGTTACCGCCATATTAAATACTGAAGAATTATCTGTAGACCATAGAATGACGCAGATTTGTGAGCTCTTAAAAGAAAGCATTCCCTATTATGATTGGGTAGGGTTTTATTTTAAAAATGGTGATAAAGAAGAACTTAAATTAAGATCCTTTGCCGGAGAACCCACAGATCACATCATTATTCCATTTGGAAAGGGAATTTGCGGACAAGTTGCGGTATCTAATGAGAACTTTGTGGTGGCCGATGTAAAAGCACAGGACAACTATATTGCTTGCAGCATGTTTGTAAAAGCAGAGATCGTGATTCCGTTATTTGTTAATGGAGAGAATATCGGGCAAATTGATATAGATTCACACACTGCCAATCCATTTTCTAAGGAAGATGAACTATTCTTAGAATTTGTGAACAAAGAAGTAGCCAAGATACTTAGCTAATTTAAAAAACATATAAAAGAAAAAGGCTCATCCTAGGATGAGCCTTTTTCTTTTAATTTTCGAATTTACATTCCCGTTCTAATAGCCTCTACAGGATCTAATTTAGATGCTGAAATAGCTGGGATGATCCCTGATATCAACCCTATTACTGCTGACACTGCAGTTCCCAAGAACATATTCCATGGAGATAGCACGAATTCAAAATCGCCTGTAAATTGAGATGCCAGGAGTGATATCACCCATACCAGGAATAAACCTATCAAACCTCCAATTACAGCGAGAATTACCGCCTCAAATAAGAATTGAAATAAAATGAACTTATTCTTAGCTCCCAAAGATTTTTGAATACCAATAAGGTTGGTACGCTCCTTAACGCTTACAAACATGATATTAGCAATCCCAAAACCTCCTACCAGTAAGGAAAACCCACTAATAATAAGACCTATAAAATTCATTTGTCCTGTAATATTATCAATAAGATCTGCAAAACCTTGTAATTGATTCACAAAGAAATTACTCACCTCATCTGGCTTTAAGCCTCTAAAATTCCTTAGCTGCTGAGTTAATACCGCTATAAATTCGGCATTATCCACATCATCCGTAGGTTTGATAATGATTTGAGGGAAGGTCGATTTATTATTATCACCAAAAATCCTTCTTACCACATTCACCGGTAAAAAAGCACTGGTATCTTTAGAGCCACCAAAAAGACCAGCTCCTTCTTTTTTCAACACCCCAATTACCGAAAATTTCCGGCCGTACATTCTAACCTGTTTTCCTAACGGATCGCTATCACCAAAAAGGTTTTGTGCAATCTCATGCCCCAATATCACCACCGGAGACCCACTTACAGATTCAGCTTCATTAAAAAATCTACCTTCTGCGAGTTGTAAAGATTCTATTTGGTAATAATCATCGGTAACCGCACCTATATCTACACTAGAAACCGTTTTTTCTTCAAATTTAATGGTCTCTCTGGGTACATTTAAAGCATAGGTAGCAGCTTCCACATCGGGTAAATTTCTATCCAGGTACTGAAATTCTTCATAAGAAACATCAGGGAATTGTTGCCTTTTCCATTGAGGTATCTCGGAAGGACCAAAAGAAAATCGCATTAAAATAATGGTGCTGTTGTCTAGAGAACTTAAACTTCCCTTGATCTCTTTATCTAAAGAATCTACCGCTGCAAGCACTCCAATAATGGAGAAAATTCCAATGGTCACCCCTAGAAGAGACAGGAAAGTACGCAGCTTATTGTTTCGTAATGCATTGATAGCAAAATTGAAACTTTCTTTTAAAACCCTTAAGTAAATCAGCATAATTAAATTAGGTGTTTTGCATCCAATAAAGGTAAGACGCCAACACTATATTTTCGTTACATTTTTTTTAAGAAATAAAACCTCAGATCTTTAGATTTTGTAGCTAATTAATTACTTTTGCAAGCCTAACAAACACAACACAATGAGCAATTTAAAATCAGCGAAATCTGCATTGATCTCGGTCTTTAGCAAAGATGGTCTAGGGCCCATCGTAGAAAAGCTAAATCAATTAGGTATTACTATTTATTCAACAGGTGGTACAGAGAAGTTTATCACAGACATGGGGATACCCGTTATTCCTGTAGAAGACCTTACTTCTTACCCTTCCATTTTAGGCGGAAGAGTAAAAACTTTACACCCAAAAGTTTTTGGAGGAATACTTAACCGACAAGATAATGCTTCTGATGTTGCTGAAATGAAGGAATACGACATTCCTCAAATTGATATTGTGATAGTAGATTTATACCCTTTTGAGAAAACAGTTGCTTCGGGTGCTTCTGAACAAGACATTATCGAGAAGATCGATATCGGAGGAATTTCACTTATTCGCGCAGCTGCAAAAAACTTTAAAGATGTACTTTGTGTATCATCTGTAAATGATTATGCCGAATTCTTAGCCTTGATTTCTTCAAAAGAAGGTCGTACTTCTTTGGAAGATCGCAAGCGTTTTGCTGGAAAATCTTTTCAGATTTCCTCCCATTACGATACTGCCATCTTCAACTTTTTCAATTCAAATTCCGAAGAGAACGTATATAAACAAAGCTTTTCAAATGGAAAAGAACTTCGTTACGGAGAGAACCCACATCAAAAAGGAACATTCTTTGGAGATTTCGACGCTATTTTCGATCAGGAGCACGGAAAAGAGTTATCTTACAATAACTTACTTGATGTAGATGCTGCCGTGAACTTGATGAACGAGTTTAAAAACGACGCTCCTACCTTTGCTATCTTAAAGCACAATAACGCTTGTGGTTTGGCACAAAGAGATAGTATTTCGGAAGCTTATGTAGATGCGCTTGCAGGAGACCCTGTATCGGCATTTGGCGGGGTTCTAATAAGCAACACTGAAATTGATAGAGCTACTGCTGAAGAGATCCATAAATTATTTTGTGAAGTGGTAATTGCTCCTTCATATTCTTCTGAAGCTTTAGAAATTCTAAAAGGAAAGAAAAACAGAATCATCCTTGTTCAAAAAGAGACTGAAATGCCTGAAAAACTGGTAAGAACCTGTTTAAACGGAGTTTTAGTTCAAGATAAAGATAACATTACTGATGCGGTGGAAGATTTAACAGAAGCCACCAACAATAAACCAAGCTCAAACGAGTTAAATGATTTGATTTTTGCCTCTAAAATCTGCAAACACACAAAATCTAATACCATCGTTTTAGCAAAAAACAAACAATTACTGGCTAGTGGAACAGGACAAACCTCAAGAGTAGATGCCTTAACACACAGTATTGAAAAAGCAAACTCTTTTAATTTCGATTTAAATGGTGCTGTAATGGCGAGTGATGCTTTCTTCCCATTTCCAGATTGTGTGGAAATTGCAGGAAATGCAGGAATAACGGCCGTTATACAACCGGGGGGATCTATAAAAGACCAGTTGAGCATCGATTATTGCAATGAACACAACATAGCAATGGTAATGACTGGAACAAGACATTTTAAACATTAAATTTATTACATTTACCTAACCTCAACATACATACTATGGGATTTTTTGATTTTCTCATTGAAGAAATAGCAATAGATTTAGGAACCGCTAATACCCTTGTCATTCATAATGACAAGGTAGTGGTGGATAGCCCTTCTATTGTTGCCCGCGATAGAACTACGGGAAAAATTATTGCTGTGGGAAAAGAAGCTGCCATGATGCAGGGGAAAACCCATGAAAACATCAAAACAATCCGTCCTTTGAAAGATGGAGTAATTGCCGATTTTGATGCCAGTGAGAAAATGATAAGCATGTTTATCAAAGAAATTCCGGCACTTAAAAAGAAGATGTTCACTCCGGCCTTAAGAATGGTAATTTGTATCCCTTCCGGTATTACGGAGGTTGAGATGCGCGCAGTAAAAGAAAGTGCCGAGCGAGTAAATGGAAAAGAAGTATATCTTATACACGAGCCTATGGCTGCGGCTATTGGAATTGGGGTAGATATCATGCAACCTAAAGGAAACATGATAGTAGATATAGGAGGTGGTACCACCGAGATTGCAGTAATAGCCTTAGGAGGTATTGTATGCGATAAATCTATTAAGATTGCAGGAGATGTTTTCACAAATGACATCGTATATTATATGCGTACTCAGCATAACTTATACGTAGGAGAACGCACTGCCGAAAAAATAAAGATTCAAATTGGTGCGGCTACCGAAGATCTTGAAGTTCCGCCAGAAGAAATGAGCGTTCAGGGTCGTGACCTTCTTACAGGAAAACCTAAGCAGGTTCAAATATCTTATAGAGAGATCGCAAAAGCATTAGACAAGTCTATTTTACGTATTGAAGATGCCGTAATGGAAACATTATCTCAAACACCGCCAGAACTTGCTGCCGATATCTATAATACGGGTATCTATTTAGCCGGGGGTGGTTCTATGCTTAGAGGATTAGACAAACGTCTTTCTTTAAAAACAGATCTTCCTGTATATATTGCTGAAGACCCATTAAGAGCCGTAGTTAGAGGAACAGGAATATGCCTTAAAAACCTAAGCCGTTACAAAGGAATTTTGATAAAGTAGGAACTAACTTATGCAGCAGATATTTAATTTTCTTATCCGCAATAAGAATAACATCTTATTCCTGTTGCTGCTAGTTCTATCCCTATTTTTAACTATTCAGTCGCACTCCTATCACAAGAGTAAATTTATAAGTTCTGCGAATTTCGTGACCGGAGGTATTTACCGATGGGCCAATGGGGTGCAGACCTATTTTCATTTAGACGATTATAATAAGCGACTTCTAGAAGAGAATCAGCAACTAAGAGGTTTATTATCTAATATTCCTGATACTAGCTTAACCAAAAACCATTTAGACTCACTGTCCTTTTCCGGAATCTACGAGTTTCGTACAGCTAAAGTTATTAGCAACAATTACTCTAAAGTAGATAATTATATCACCCTCGATAAGGGGAAAAGCGCTGGTATAGAAGCGGAATATGGAGTAGTAACCAGCCAAGGAATTGTAGGAATTGTCGATAATGCCTCTAAAAATTACTCTCGGGTAATCTCAATTTTAAATAGCAGCTCCAAAATAAATGCGCAATTAAAAAGAACCAATCATTTTGGTTCGCTTATTTGGGACGGAAAAGATCCCAATATTGTTCAGTTGGTTGATGTGCCAAGACTGGCCCCACTTAAAAAAGGAGACACCATTATAACCGGAGGAAAATCTCTAATTTTTCCTCAGGGAATCCCTATTGGAAGAATTGACGATTTTAAACTGGATACTAACGAAAGTTATTACACCATCAACATTAAGCTTTTCAATGATATGACCAATATTGGATATGTATATATAATTGAAAACAAAGACAAGGCAGAAATTAATGCTTTAGAAGAGAACGATGACTAATTCCATACTCACAAATAGCGTCCGTTTTGTAGTGCTGATATTACTTCAGGTATTGCTCCTAAATAACATCAATTTTTTAGGCTATGTAAATCCGTATTTATATGTGATGTTCTTAATATTATACCCTTTAAACAGCCCGCAATCATTTTTTATTCTGGCAGCTTTCTTACTTGGTATTACCTTAGACACTTTTGAAGACAGTGGGGGAATAAACGCCATAGCCTGTTTGGTGATAGCCTTTATTAGACCTACAGTATTGCGGTTTTCTTTTGGAATTAGCTACGATTATCAATCGGTAAAGCTTTCAAATACTCCCTTTGAAGCACGGCTGGGCTATATTATAATTGTGGTTTTCATACACCATTTAATATTATTTAGCCTGGAAATGTTTGATTTCTCACATATCTTTTTGATCTTGAAGAAGACATTATTTTCCGGAATATTCACGATTCTGCTTATATTAATTAGCTTAACACTATTTAAACAAAAGCAACGATGAGAAGGCTTCTCCTCTACATCATCATTTTAACAACAGGGTTCATTTTCCTTGGAAGGCTCTTCTATCTTCAAATTGTAGACGAATCTTTTGCACGCTTGTCTGAGGATAACGCCATTAAAGTTGTGTACGATTACCCTCAGCGAGGTTATATTTTTGATCGAAATGGAGAACTGCTGGTTTCAAATCAGCCTTCCTATGATGTCATGGCTATCCCAAGAAATGTAAAAGCTTTTGACACTTCTGAATTTTGCCGAATTTTAAATATTACACCCGAAGAGCTCAGCATAAAACTCGATAAAGCAAAGATATATTCTCCAAGGCTGCCTTCGATAATAGTTCCGCAGCTAACTAAATCGGAATACGCATACTTTCAAGAGAAAATGCGAAATTATCCAGGATTCTATATTCAGAAACGTTCTTTACGAGACTATCAAACAGAAAGCGCTGCAAATGTTTTAGGCTATATAGCCGAGGTAAACCGAAAAATAATTGAAGACAATCCTTATTATATTTCAGGAGATTTAATTGGCAAACAAGGCGTAGAAGGTCAGTATGAAGAAATGCTTCGAGGAGTTAAAGGAGTAAAATATATCCAGAAAGACCGCTTTAATCGAGTTATTGGCCCTTATAAAGAAGGCATTTATGACACTCTCCCTAAAAAAGGAAAAGACCTAACCATTTCAATTGATGCAGTTTTACAAGCATATGGCGAAAAACTGATGCTTAATAAAAGAGGAGGAATAGTTGCTATTGAGCCCTCTACAGGGGAAATCTTGACAATGATTACTGCTCCAAGTTACGACCCGGCTCAACTGGTTGGAAGAAAACGCTCTCCTAATTTTACGAAATTATATTATGACACTATAGCACGCCCCCTATATGATAGAGGCCTACTTGCCGAATATCCTCCGGGTTCCCCATTTAAAACCATCAATGCCCTTATCGCTTTACAAGAAGACGTAGTAGATATTCACGACAGGTTTTCATGCAGCAGAGGCTACGTATATGGGAGAGGTCGTAAATTAGGGTGCCATCCCCACGCAAGTCCGTTAGATATGATACCCGGGATTGCTCAATCCTGCAATGCTTATTTTGCAAATGTTTACCGCCGAATAATAGAAAAATATCCTACTCCGCAGCAAGGTATAGATGTCTGGGCAGAGCATCTGGATAGTTTTGGTTTAGGTGATTATTTGGGATCAGATCTATCTACAGGTAGGCCAGGTAAAATCCCGAATTCTAAGTATTACAACCAGATATACGACTATCCCACATATAAATGGTATGCTACCGCAACTCTATCTAACGCTATAGGGCAAGGAGAAGTACTTCTAACCCCTATCCAGTTAGCCAATATGACTGCCGCCATCGCTAATAAAGGATGGTTCTATACCCCACATATGATTAAGGAAGTGGATGGGCAATCTATTAAACAAAAAGAATTTACTGAAAAGAAATACACCACAATAGAACCAAGACATTTCGAACCGGTAATTGAAGGTATGCATCAGGTATACAAAAGTGGTACTGCCGCAAGTTTAAACATTCCCGGTATAGAAATAGCCGGAAAAACAGGTACCGCAGAGAATTTCACCAAAATTGGAGGAAAGCGCGTGCAGCTAACCGACCACTCCATCTTTATAGCTTTTGCTCCTGTAGACAACCCAAAGATTGCTCTTGCAGTATTTGTAGAAAACGGATACTGGGGTGGAAGATACGCCGGAAGAATAGCCAGTTTAATGATTGAAAAATACTTAAAGGGGACCATTACAAGAACCGACATGGAAGACTGGATACTTACTCATAGTCTGGAAGAAGAATATGCTAAACCAATTAGCGGGGAACCTTTTACAATTAATAAATAATGTCAAAAAGCACAGTTGGATTTGACTGGACCACAATTTTAATCTATCTCCTATTAGTTATTTTTGGATGGATGAATATTTATTCTGCATCTTTAGGTGACACTCCTTCTTCAATCTTCAATTTTGACGAGATATACGGTAAGCAAGCACTTTGGATCATGCTAAGCTTTTTTATGATAGTAATACTCCTATCTATTGAAGCTAAGTTTTATATGCGATTTTCCAGTGTAATTTATATTATCTCCTTAATATCCATATTAGGCCTCTTTGTATTCGGAAAAACCATTAATGGTGCCACCTCCTGGTATGTATTTGGAGGAGTAAGTATACAGCCGGGAGAATTTGCAAAGGCTGCAACAGCACTCGCACTGGCAAATTATTTGGGAGATATACAAACCAACGTTCGTACTTTTTCTCATCAAATTAAAGCATTTCTCATTATTGCGATTCCAGCATTAATTATTCTCCCACAACCCGATGCGGGAAGTGCTTTGGTTTATGCCGCCTTTCTTTTCCCCTTATACAGAGAAGGTTTAGCAGGCATCTACCTCGTTATTGGTTTTATTGCCGTGACGGTTTTTGTACTCACTTTAGTGATTGGGCCTTTGTATGTCTCTATAGCAATTGTAGTATTAGCACTCTTAAGTTTATTTATTAAGAGAAATAAGCGACCAGGCTATATATGGATCTTAATTGGAATTATAGTTGGAATAGGGTATTCCTACAGCGTTGATTATATCTTTCAAAATGTTTTTGAACAAAGGCATCGAGACCGATTCAATATTGTTTTAGGGAAAGAAGTTGATGCTCGTGGAATTGGATATAACACAAACCAGAGTGAAATTGCCATTGGTAGCGGAGGCTGGTTAGGTAAAGGTTGGACCGAAGGAACTCAAACCAAAGGACAGTTTGTGCCAGAACAGCACACCGATTATATTTTTAGCACCGTGGGCGAAGAGTGGGGCTTTTTAGGAACTTCGCTAGTTGTCTTACTTTTTGTATTACTTTTATTGCGACTACTATTTTTAGCCGAGCGACAGAAATCACAGTTTAATAGAGTATATGGCTACAGTGTGGCCGGAATTATATTTCTTCACTTTATGGTGAATATAGGTATGGTTACAGGAATATTACCAACGGTTGGAATTCCCCTTCCCTTTTTCAGCTATGGAGGGTCCGGACTTTGGGGCTTCACTATCCTGCTATTTATTTTTATAAAACTGGATGCAGAAAGAATGTCCTTTTAGTTAAGAACATTTATCCAGCATCAATAAAATAGCGGCCACAACCAAGATAATAAAGGGGTATACGTATTTTCTTTTCATAATTTTTTTTAGATTTCTTCAAAGATATTCAATCTGTATTAATTGCCTGATTTTTCTTTACGCCATGACCACACTTCATTAAATTCATATAAATTATACTGATAATATACGAAAACTAAAAAACCACTTAAATAAAAAAACGCTTCAAAAGTAAATACTCTTAAAGCGTTTCTAAATAAGTTCTATTAAAAATAACCTACCTAATTCTTGATAGTTGCAACTTTTCGTTTTTGAATGTTATTAACTTTTATATCATCTAAAACATTGATCGCTTCTTCAACATAAACATCACTAGTTAAGCTCTTGTGCCAGCGATCACGCTTCTCTTTTAAGATCGTATCATTTGCGTAAAGCTGAACTTCATACGGCAAAGATTCATATGTCAAATTTGAAGTATACCCGGAGATAGCATCAAAACGTTTAGCTTCTTCCTGAGTCGCTTCTCTTTTTGCCACATAGGCTGTGTAATTTAACGGATAAATATCATCTGAACTTTGGTCTTTCACCCATTTAGCATTTTCAGCGATCAAATTAAGCTGAGCACTTTCTGCCATACGTTTCTTGCTTTTTTGAATAGCTTCTTCGTAATCTATGTATCCATTCCAGATCTTATACTTTGCAGCATCTATTTGATCCCATGGAAGTGGGTTTTCATAATCCTTCTCCCCTATATCTATATAACTATATCTATCTGGAACCACTACATCACTCTTAACTCCTTCCAACTGTGTAGAACCACCATTCACTCTATAAAACTTCTGTGTAGTAAGCTTAAGAGCTCCCAGATCGCCATATTCGTTACTTCTTACGGTTTGGTTAAGATCTATTACATTTTGAACAGTTCCCTTACCATAAGTTTGTTTACTTCCAATAATGATAGCCCTTTTATAGTCTTGCATCGCTGCAGCCAAGATTTCAGAAGCTGAAGCCGAAAGTTCATTCACCAAGATCACTAATGGGCCATCCCATAAAATAGAAGGATCTTTATCTTCTAAAATCTCCTGACCTTCTTCCTTAGATTTCACCTGCACTATTGGACCTTTTTCAATAAATAATCCGGCAATATCTACAACTGTTTTTAATGAACCACCTCCATTATTTCTAAGGTCTAATACCAGACCTTGCATACCTTGTTTTTTAAGCCTAATAATTTCTTGCTTAACATCGGAAGCGGCATTACGCTCATTATAATTCTCCATATTGAAGTAAAACTTAGGAAGATTTATAACTCCAAACTCGCGATCGTTCTTTCTTACCAGAGCAGATTTTGCGTAGGTCTCTTCAATCTCTACTACATCTCTAACAATGGTGATCTCTTCAATATTACCCAGCACTTTTTTCTTAACTGTAAGGGTAACCTTAGAATCTTTAGGACCTTTTATAAGTTTCACTGCGTCGTCCACGCGCATTCCTACCACGTTTACAGCTTCTTTCTCATCTTCCTGTTTAACTTTCAAGATAACATCTCCCTCAGCTAATTTATCGGTAAGCCAAGCCGGCCCACCAGAAATGATCTCCACTATCGTGATATAATCACTTTTCTTTTGAAGTCGTGCCCCAATTCCCTCAAGCTTTCCAGACATAGCGATATCAAACCTATCTTTCTCCTGAGGAGCAAAATAGAAAGTATGTGGATCAAACTCTTCTACAATAGCATTTATATATACCGAAAAATAATCCTGACGATCCAGGTCTTCTGTAAAATCAAAGTATTCCTCCATACTGGTTAGAGTAGATTCTCTAGCCTCTTTTTCTAATTCTTCATCAGACTTTACTTTAAACTCGGGATCATTTTTCAAAGATTTTTCCTGATCCTGTTTTTTATCGTAAAATGCGCTAAGGGTGGTGAACTTAAGTTGCTTTCTCCATCGTTCTTTCAAATCTTCACGAGTATTCACGTATTCCACTTCCTCATAATCGGTATTGATATCTTCTTCTTCAGAATAATCAAATGGCTCGGCCAATATCTCTCTATATATATCGCGTACTTCCTTTGTTCTTTCTAAGAGCTTGGTATGGGTAAGATCAAAGAAGGTTAGATCTTTGTTTTTTATCTGATCGTCTATCTTATTCTCATAGGCTGCAAATTCCTTCACATCATCCTCATAGAAGAACCTTCTTAAAGGATCTATAGACGCTAAATAATCTTTGTAAACCTCTTTTGAAAAATTGTCATCTACAGATTTTGCATCGTAATGACCTCTTTCCAATACATAGGTAATCAAATCGATTAAAAGTTTGTCTTTATTCGGATCGTTGAAAGTTTTAGTGGTAAAACTGCATGATGCTGCTGCCATTAACAGCACCAACACTAAAATCTTATAATTCCTTTTCATAAACCGCATTAATTTCATCGTTAATTTCAATCAAGATACATAAAAAATTGTGCCAACAATTTTGCGAAGTACACAAATTATTTGTTCGCCGTCTAAGATAAGCTTTCCTTTGGAAATTATTATTTTAGCAACCATAAAAATAAATAGTGATGTCCCCAAAAAAACCATTGATATTAGTAACCAACGATGATGGTATCACCGCCCCTGGAATTAGAGCTTTAATAGAAGTTATGAAGGAGTTGGGAGAGGTAATTGTTGTGGCCCCAGATAGCCCTCAAAGTGGTATGGGACACGCCATTACTTTAAATGATACTTTATTTTGTGATGAGCTGAAATTAACAGAAACCGATAAACATAAAGAATATAGCTGTTCGGGAACTCCAGCCGATTGTGTTAAGATTGCAACTCAGGAAATCTTACATAGAAAACCAGATCTTTGTGTAAGCGGTATTAACCATGGCTCAAACTCTTCTATTAATGTGATCTACTCCGGTACTATGAGTGCTGCTGTAGAAGCCGGAATAGAAGGTATTCCCGCCATTGGATTTTCACTGAACGATTATTCGTTACATGCCGATTTTGAGCCATCAAAAGCTTACATAAAATCTATAACTCAACATGTTATTAAGAACGGACTCCCAAAAGGGGTGGTTCTTAATGTTAATATTCCTAAATTGACAGAAGCCGAGATCAAGGGTGTAAAGATATGCCGACAAGCAAAAGCACGTTGGGAGGAAGAATTTGATAAACGAACCAGTCCGCAGGGAAGAGATTATTATTGGTTAACAGGAGAATTTATAAATGAAGATCATGGGGAAGATACCGATGAATGGGCATTGGCTCACAATTATATCTCGGTGGTCCCTATTCAATTCGACCTTACGGCACATCATTTTATACAAGATTTAAATAGCTGGGATCTAAATGATTAGAAAAAACATTCTCATCGGTTTTATAATAGGAATTATTGCCAATATGGCCGGAATATTTCTATATATCACGTTGTTTTCTAAAATTGGATTGGAAGCAAGTCTTAAAGATGCGGTAGCAAATAATTATCTGGGGAAAATAATCTCACTTGGGGCCATCCTTAATTTCCTTCCTTTTTTCATATTTCTGAAAAAGAAACAGATCTATCACGCACGTGGAGTTCTTTTAGCAACCGTATTAACAGCTGTGGTAGTTGCTGTTTCACAAATCTTATAGTTTATGAAATATTACATTATAGCCGGGGAAGCTTCGGGAGATCTACACGCTGCCAATTTAATGGACGCGCTTAAAAAAGAGGATCCGCAGGCCGATTTTAGATTCTGGGGAGGTGATCTCATGCAGCAAAGCGGGGGAACCCTGGTGAAGCATTATCGAGATCTCGCCTTTATGGGGTTTGTTGAAGTTCTTTTCAATTTAAAGACCATACTATCAAACATTTCTTTTTGTAAAAAAGACATAAAATCATATGAGCCAGATGTATTGATTTTTATCGATTACCCCGGGTTCAATCTAAGGATCGCAAAATGGGCGAAGGAAGAAGGAATCCCTACGCATTTCTATATTTCACCTCAAATCTGGGCGTGGAAAGAGAATAGAATTAAAGCTATTAAAAGAGATATAGATGAAATGTATGTCATCTTACCTTTTGAAAAGGAATTTTACGAAAACAAACATGATTTCCCGGTACATTTTGTAGGTCATCCTCTTATTGATGCTATTTCCAAACAGGAACTGGTAGATTCAGAAGCCTTTAAGACTGAACATAAGCTAGACTCCAGGCCCATTATAGCGCTACTTCCCGGAAGTCGCAAGCAGGAGATCTCTAAAATGCTTGAAACTATGTTAAGCATTACCGATGATTTTAAAGAATATCAATTCATTATTGCCGGAGCTCCGAGTCAGGAAGTTGAATTTTATGCTCCTTTTATAAAAAAGAAAAATGTTCATCTGGTAATGAACAGAACCTACGATGTACTAAGCCTTTCCACAGCTGCTCTGGTAACCTCAGGCACCGCCACTCTGGAAACTGCACTTTTTAAAGTTCCAGAAGTTGTTTGTTATAAGGGAAGCAATATTTCGTATCAAATTGCAAAACGTATTATTAATTTAGATTATATTTCGCTGGTTAATCTAATTATGGACAAAGAGGTGGTGAAAGAATTGATACAATCCGATTTTAATACGAAACAATTGAAGGTAGAGTTGGAAAAAATTTTAAATCCAGAAAATAGAGACACAATATTTGGACAATACTTTGAGTTAGAAAGAAAACTTGGCGGAATTGGAGCCAGTCAAAAAACTGCGAAACTCATTTACAACGCTATTAAAAACTGATTTATTTTCATGAGCAATATTCTCAAACTTGTTGCATTGTTAATTTTTACCGCTTTACTTACTTCCTGCGGTGCATCCAGGTCTAATTCTACATCTAAGGTTATAATTGAAGAACAATACAGACCAATTCCCAAAAGGATATTAGAAAATTCTTCTCCCGAAAATAAAATCAATACAGCTTCAAAAGAAGAGCTTCCCGAAGATAATAGAGTGTACAGCATTACCTCTTTTGCTAAAAATTTTGAAGGTACACGTTATAAATATGGGGGAACAACAAGTAACGGAATGGATTGTTCTGGCTTGGTATATACTTCTTTTCTCCAGGAAAACATTTCATTACCCAGATCTTCTAGAGCTATGTCTTTAGAAGGGCAACGGCTAGCCCTAGGCGAAGTGAATATTGGAGATCTTTTGTTTTTTGAAACCAGTAAGAATAAAAAGGTTATCAATCATGTTGGTTTGGTAGTTGAAATTCAACCCGGGCACATACTTTTTATACACTCCACTAACTCGAAGGGTGTCATTGTTTCTTCTCTTGCCGAAAATTATTGGTATGAACATTTTGTAATGGCACGTAGAGTTATCTAGTTTTTTTGCTAAATTGATGTAGAAATCATCAATAGGCTACTTGTATAATTTCACACTATTTAAACTTACGTTATGCCTATTAACAGGCATACTTTTGGAGTTCTATTTTAAAATTCCAAAAGCTTATCTATTTGCCCTAGCTATAATTTTGCTGCCCCTGTTCCTATTCAGTTTTTTCCGAGCAAGAAAGCAGTTATTGCAAGATCCCTTTTTCGGAATTATAAGTTTGATGATATTTCTTTTCCTTGGAATTTTTAGTACAGCCCTTAAGTTACCCGAAAACCAGCAAAAGCATTACTCTCATTATCTATCCGAAAGCACTTCAGATAACCCTATAATGTTAACTGCGGAAGTAAATGAGGTTTTAAAAACCTCTGCTTTTCAACATAGGTATGTTTTAAGGGCCTTCAAACTGAACAATGAGAATGTAGACGGTAAAATACTTTTGAACGTGACTAAGGACAGCCTAAATGGCTTATTTAAAAGCGGAGATCAACTTCTGATCGCTTCCCCATTCACAAAAATTAATTCGCCCTCAAACCCCTATCAATTTAACTATCGCTCTTATATGGAAAACTTAGGAGTGTATCATCAAATTAATATAACTCACCAAAACATTCTAAAATTAAAAAACGAAAACTACAGCCCCCGTAGTTATGCCGGAATTTATAGAAGTAGACTAATCAAAAAGCTGAATAAATACCATTTCAAACAAGACGAAATGGCTATTATACAAGCCTTACTTCTCGGTGAACGCCAGGAGCTCTCCCCACAGTTAAACCGAAGTTACATCTATGCCGGAGCTATTCATATTTTAGCAATCTCCGGATTACATATAGGAATTTTGCTTCTTCTATTAACCTACCTTTTTAAACCGATAGAAGTTTTACCATATGGCAAAGTAATTAAAACAGTAGTACTCCTGTTATTTCTATGGGGATTTGCATTATTAACCGGCTTATCACCTTCGGTAGTTAGAGCAGTAAGTATGTTCAGTTTCATAGCTATTGGAATGCAATTGGGTAGAAAGACCAATTTGCTAAACACCTTAGTTGCCTCTATTTTCATTTTACTGCTAATAAATCCTTATTTCATATTACAACCAGGATTCCAACTGAGTTATGCTGCTGTATTTTCGATTGCTATCTTTCAACCAGCTATAAAACGCTTATATCAACCAAAATTGAAAGGATTAAGATATTTGTGGAGTCTTATTAATGTATCTCTGGCGGCACAAATTGGAGTTTTACCACTTAGTTTATACTATTTTCATCAATTTCCGGCTTTGTTTTTACTCACCAATTTAGTTGTACTGCCTTTTTTAGGAGTGTTATTGGCATTTGGTATTGTAATTCTGATATTAGCAAGTTTATCTGCTTTGCCTGAATTTTTAGCTATTTACTACGGTCAGCTTATTTCACTGCTCAATCATTTTATAAGTTGGGTGGCATCCAAAGAAACTTTTGTATTTCAGGATATACACTTTTCAGCACGTATGTGTATTAGTTTTTATATTTTCTTGCTTTCAATAATTCCTATCTTGAAAAAGAGAAGTTTTAGAAATCTTGCATGGATCCTATTAGCTGTTATAGGCATACAACTGAGCTTTATTTTTGAAAAAAGCTTTGTCAATTCTCAAGAAAGTATTGTTTTTCAAAAGAGCAAAATGACCATCTTAGGAATTAGGGAGAGAAATGAATTAAACTTGTACCATAATTCGAGTAAACATATCTCCCAAGAAACCTTTATAAAATCATATAAAACAGCGTTGAACATAAAAAGAACAAAGGAAGATACCCTTAAAAACATTTATAATCTTTCAGGAAAAACTCTTTTTATTATAGATAGTAGTTCTATTTATAATGTACCGAAACTCCATCCCGATATAGTTTTGCTTTCCAATTCTCCAAAACTGAATTTGGAAAGAGTGTTAGCCCGGTTAAGGCCAAAGTTAATAATTGCCGACGGCAGTAATTTTAAAACGTATATAGCGAAGTGGAAACAGACCGCTGAAAATGAAAAAATCCCTTTCCATGCTACTGCTGAAAAGGGAGGTTTTATTATTGACTCCGCTAACGAAGTCTTTCAAAATAACTAAGTCTTAATCTTTAAAAGCACCTTTAAAGTTCTTTTCATACTTCTGCCAGGCTTCGGCAGAGGTTAGTTTTTTATAGTCGTCGTTAGCAATCATTTTTAAATAAATCTCTAATTGTTCCGGAGTTCTATAGCCTGCAATTGGTGCAATTACATTCGATTCTTCATCAAAGAACACCAAACTGGGATATCCCGACACCTTCAAAGCATTAATAAAGAAGTGCTGAGAATTCCTACCTTTTCTTTTAGCATCGTAATTAGGATTGGTGTAATTAAAACCCTTATACATCACTTCTTCCGTTCCTTCTGCATCAAATTTTACCGCATAATAATGCTTATTGATGTAATTAATAACATCTTTATTGGTAAAGGTATTCTTATCCATTAGCTTACAAGGCCCACACCATGAGGTATAAGCATCCATCACTATTTTCTTAGGTTCTTTCTTTTGTGCTGCAAGTGCTTCATTCATGCTCATCCATTTAATTTCCTGAGCTTGTGTCAAGCCAAAACAGCAAATAAAAATCAACGAGGTAAAAAGTAACTTCATAACTATATTTTTCTACAGATTTACAATTATCATTCCCTTTTTATCGAATATCATGCATTAACCTTTTAAGAAGTGGATTCAGTAAAGCCACCAGAACACCACCAGCTATTGGAACTATTGTGAAGATCAAGAAAAATGTAGACAAATCATATTCCTGAGTAACCGTTTCAATCATTCCACCTAAAGACCCTGCCAGTTTGTTACCAATTGCAATGGCTAAATACCACATTCCAAACATAAAAGCGATCATTCTGGCCGGCACCAATTTACTTACGTAAGATAAGCCCAAGGGAGAAAGGCACAATTCACCTAAAGTATGCAACAGGTATGCTAATATCAACCAGATCATACTCACTTTAGCTCCTTCTGCAACTCCACTGGAACCTAGTGCGAGTAAACCGAAACCTAAACCTAATAAGATGAGGCCAAAGCTGTATTTAAAAGCTGCCGACGGATTGTATTTGCTTTCCCACCATTTTGAAAAGAAGGAGGCAAAAACAATAATAAAGAACGAATTTAAAATACTGAACCACGACACTGTGATCTCTGTAGTATCGGCAGTAAATTCTCTTATAAGCATCCATATTACAAGCCCCCAGATTGCAGCAAAACAAACACCTAATACAATATTAGAACCAGGGATCTTCTTAAATGTTTGCTTCCATAAAAGATATAGTACCCAAGTAATTATGGCTAATGGCACAACGGTTAATAATGCATTTACAAAATTAAAAATAGTGGCTGAGTTACCTTCTAAAACCCTATCTACGTTGTCTCTTGCAAAAATTATTAATGAGGATGCACCTTGTTCAAAAGACATGAAGAAAAACACTGTAAAAAATGCAAAAATGATAACGGCAATTAATCTATCTCTTACAATTGGCGCATACCTTGAAATTCTTGATATAACAAGTATCAGAAATAAAATTAATCCGATTAAGGCCATACCAATTGGACCTGAAATTGGCTCAGCACCAATATTAATAGGAAATACTTCAGGAAAAAGATTAATATTTGCGATTCTGGAAAGCGGATCGTTTATTAAATAAATAAACCCGATACTCGCAGAAGCTGCTACCAATACTTTATCAAGTATTGTAAATGGGTTCGATTTGTGAGCCACTCCTTTACTCTCTTCTTCTTTCAAATGTTTTTCTGCTAAAGCTTTATCGGGTACTCCCCCCACTTTTCCAAAAAGAGGTTTAGAGAGCCAGAATTGAAGAGTTCCTAATAACATGAAGATTCCTGCCAGACCAAAGCCCCAGCTCCAACCAATTTTTTCAGCAAGATAACCGCACAGCATCATTCCAAAGAATGCGCCGGCATTTACTCCCATATAGAAAATAGTATAGGCGCCATCCTTCTTGTCAGCCTTACCTTCATACATTTCAGAAATTATAGAGGTGATATTAGGCTTAAAAAACCCGGTTCCAATAACCAATAAACCGAGCCCAAAATACAACGAGAATTCTGTTTCAATAGCCATAGAAGCATGGCCGAGCGTCATGATTCCTGCTCCAATAATTACAGCCCAGCGATAACCCGTAAACTTATCGGCTATTAAACCTCCAAGTATTGGCGTTAAATATAATAAACCGGCATAGGTTCCAAATAGTGCACCTGCATTTTCAGCAGTCCAACCCCAACCAGGGTTATCAACTCCTACTATTGCCATAGTTAAAAAATTAACCAATAGCACTCTCATTCCGTAGAATGAGAATCGTTCCCACATTTCGGTAAAAAACAGCACGAATAGACCGGCAGGATGTCCTAGTACATTAGATTTAAAGAAATCGTTTGTAGATGAATTTACCGTTGCCATATTATGCTTTCCCTTCAGAATCTGCTAGTTCATATTCTTCTTGCTCCTTCAACTTTCGCTCATTATCCTCTGCCCCGTGCGTAAGACGTTTTAAAGGTTTCAGCATTAAAAGCACTATACTTGCAAAAACTACTGTAAAAATTGTTATCCCTGAGAAGATCGCAATATCTCCAGCTTCAGAAGCAAAGGCACCGAGTTCACCCGCTACTTTATTTCCTAAACCAGTAGCTGCAAAATAAACCCCCATCATTAAAGAGGCATATTTTACCGGTGCCAGTTTTGTAATAAATGATAAAGCCACCGGAGAGGAACAAAGCTCCCCAATAGTATGAAACAAATAAGCCAATACTAACCAATACATAGCAGAAGAGCCATTACTCTCAAACTGTAAGGCAGCAAACACCATAAAGACGAAACCTAAGCCCATAATAATAACTCCAGTTGCCATTTTAAAGATAGAAGATGCTTCTTTACTCTTCAACTTACGTTTGGCCCAATAGTTTGCAACGATTACTCCAAATATTATAATAAACAGCGCGTTTAATGATTGAAACCATGATGCAGGTACTTCATTTCCTATTAAAGGTAAATTGAAAGGAATTGATCTATTCGTATTTTCTAAAGCATAAATATTCATCAAACCTCCTGCTTGTTCAAAAGCACCCCAGAAAACAATTACTAAAATAAAAGAAAGCAACATTACAACATAACGGTCTTTCATTACCTGAGTGGTAAGATCTTTATACACCATCATCATCATTGCCACAACTAAGGTTAAGAAAATAAATAGCAATCCATATCCAAAACCAAGACTTAGCCAACCCCATATAGATACTCCTAATAATATAATTGAGATTACCAACTGAGTTGGAGACTGGAACAAATCGCTGAATAGACTTCCTAAAGATGCACCCTCATCACGCTCTACTTTAGAAAGTAGGTTACCAACATCTTTTAAATATTTCTGTCCCCACAGGTATACCAATAAACCAAGTGCCATGGCAATTCCTGCTAATCCGAAGCCATAATGCCATCCAATGTTTTCTCCTACATACCCCACGATTAAGCTGGAAAGAAATGCCCCAACATTAATTCCAATATAAAAAATGGTAAAACCTTTATCTCTTCTAATATCTCCTTCTTTATATAGCCCACCTACCATCGTAGATATATTTGGCTTTAAAAGCCCTACTCCGGCAATAATAAGTGCCAAACCTGTATAAAAAGCCCACATTTCCTCCACGGCTAAAATACCGTGACCAAGCACCAAAATTATACCTCCAATAAGAACTGCCTTTTTCTGTCCGAATACCTTATCGGCCAGAATTCCTCCAGGTATAGAAACAACATATACTAACATGGTGTACCATCCATAAAGGGCTAAAGCTTCAGCCTGAGTCCAACCCAACCCGGCATTACCGTTAGTTGTCGCACTTACTAAATACAATACTAATATGGCACGCATACCGTAGTACGAAAAACGTTCCCACATTTCTGTAAAGAATAAAATATATAATCCAACCGGATGCCCGAAGAGTTCCTTTTGAGTTGCTGGAGGTGCAGTATTTGCCATCTATTTAATGTTTAAATAAGTTAGGGTTATTATAAATTTTCTTTAATGAAATTTGTCATTTTTGTATAGAGGTGAAGTCTTGTATTCCCTCCATAGATACCATGATTCTTATCTGGATAGATCGCCCAATCGAATTGCTTATTAGCCTGAACCAAAGCTTCTATGAGTCGCATTGAATTTTGAACATGTACATTATCATCTCCCGTTCCATGTACTAATAGGAACTTTCCTTTTAATTTTTCTACATGATTAATAGGTGAATTCTCATCATATCCAGATGCATTTTCCTGAGGAGTGGTCATATAACGTTCCGTATATATGCTATCGTAGAACCTCCAACTCGTAACCGGGGCTACAGCAATGGCCATAGAGAAGACATCATTCCCGTTTAAAATAGCATTTGTAGACATGAAGCCACCATAGCTCCAACCCCAAATACCAATTCGCTCTTTATCTATATAATCAAGATCTCCTAATTTCTTAGCAGCTTCTATTTGATCTTCAACTTCATATTTCCCTAGTTCATTTTGAGTTACTTTTTTAAAGGCTGCACCTTTAAACCCTGTTCCTCTTCCATCAACAGACACTACTATATATCCTTCATTTGCCAATAACTGATACCAGTAGTCGTTGGCACCAAAATAGGTATTAGAAACGGTTTGAGATCCTGGCCCGGAGTATTGAAACATGAATAATGGATACGTTTTAGCAGGATCAAAATTAGAAGGTTTTATCATCCACATGTTAAGCTCATTCCCATTCACTTCAATAGTAGAAAGTTCTTTAGGAGAGAAACCATATGCTTTTTCTTTTTCTAATAATGCTGCATTATCTTTTATCTTGCGCACCAATTTCCCAGTTTTTGCATCACGTAGGGTGTATTCTGCCGGAGTAGTGGTAGAAGTATAGGTATTTATGAAGTAGGTATAATCTGCACTGAAATCGGCATAATTAGTCCCTTCTTTCTCACTTAATCTCTTTTTACCTCTTCCGTTGGTTTTTATAGCGTATACATCTCTGTTAACGCTTCCATTTTCCGTACTCTGGTAATAGATCATTTTACTCTTCGGATTAAATCCGTAGTAGTTGGTCACTTCCCAATCTCCTTTAGTAATTTGATTGATCAACTTCCCTTTTTTGTTGTAATGGTAGATATGATTAAAACCATCTTTCTCGCTTGTCCATATAAAACTGTTATCTGCAAGGAAAGTTAGATTATCAGTAATGTCAACATACGCCTTATCGGAATCGGTCAATACCACTTCAACCTTATCTTTTTTAGCATCAACAAAAATAAGATCCAATTTATTTTGATGACGGTTCAAAACCTGTACACTTAGCACATCGGTCTCATTCGTCCATTTTATTCTTGGGATATAAAAATCAGTATAATTTCCTAGCGTTATTTCTTTTGAAGAATCACTTTTAAGGTCATACATATTCAAAGAAACTATGGCGTTAGCCTCTCCTGCTTTTGGGTATTTAAAAGTAGAAGCTCCCGGGTATAGATCCTGACCGTAGATGTCCATTGAAAATTCAGGTACATCTGCTTCATTAAATTTTAAGAAAGCAACAGTAGTTCCGTTCGCATTCCATTCAAAAGCTTTTACAAATGCAAACTCTTCTTCATACACCCAATCGGTAATACCATTGATAACTTTATTCTTTTTGCCATCGGTAGTTATTTGTGTTTCCTTCCCCGACTCAAGGTCTTTTATATACAGGTTATTGTCATACACATAGGCAACTTTTGAAGCATCTGGAGAAAAGGCTGGTTCTTGTACCTTATTCTCACTTAGCTTTGTAAGTTTTTTTGAAGCTACATCGTAAATATAGTATATAGATCTAGAAGAACGTCTGTAAATTTGCTCTCCTTCTGTACTTAAAAGAATTTTATCTTCGTTCGCGCTAAGCTCATAGCTTTGAAACCTGTTTATTTGGTCAAGGTCACTACTCTTTAAAAGACTTCCTTGCTTTTCCCCGCTTTTATAATCATATACATCAATGCTAGTAGTACCGGCATCCCTGTCTTGATTAAGCACTATATACTCTGTGCCATTGTTAAGGGAATTAAGGGATTCTAGCCGTTGCTGACTAAAAGTTCCATTCCAAATTTCATTTAAAGTTATTTGTTTTTCCTGAGCAAAAACCGAAGAGGTTCCTATCACTAACAGGGCAAGAATCAATCTTGTAAATCTCATAAAATGTAGAAAATGTGTTATGCACGCCAAGTTTACTAAAAATTCAGCAAAAAACGCCATTTCCGCCTGTTAAATACTAACAATTTGTTAAACCCGAACACTTGATTATTCCAGTTTTATCTATTTGAAACAAAGCGACTTCCTGATTAGGAAGAGGAATTGTATCTTTGGCATCCAAATTTATTATAAATGATTGCACCCATTTCCGGTTTTTCCAAATTGAAAAAGGAGGAAAAAATAGCCTGGCTATCCCAAACATATCTAAAAGAATCTGAATCTGCCGAAGGCATCTTACGCCAATATTGGAATGAAGATGATAACCTACAGCAGCTTCATGACGAATTTACAGAAAACACCATCAGTAACTTTTACCTGCCTTTTGGAATTGCTCCCAACTTTCTTATAAATGATAAGTTGATAGCTATCCCAATGGCAATTGAGGAAAGCTCAGTAATTGCAGCAGCCAGCAAAGCCGCGAAATATTGGCACAACCGAGGAGGGTTTAAAGTAGAGGTGCGTAACACTATTAAAATTGGACAGGTGCATTTTCTTTTCAAAGGCGATGAAGAAAAACTAAAGCAATTTTTTAATACCTGCAAACCTCAGTTACGGGATGCCGTTAGTAGCATTACCAAAAACATGGAAAAACGCGGGGGAGGTGTTTTAGATATTGAGCTTAAGGATAAGACCTCTGAAATGGCTGATTATTATCAACTTCATTGTTCTTTTGAAACTAAAGATTCTATGGGTGCGAATTTTATAAATTCCTGTCTGGAAAAATTTGCCGACACCTTTAAGACTCAGGCCGAAAATTATAAGGATTTCAATGAAGAAGAAAAACATCCGGAAATCATAATGAGCATTCTTTCTAATTATGTTCCCGAATGCATTGTTAGAGCTGAAGTTTCCTGTAAGGTTGAAGAATTATCTGATGATAAAAAAATCGATTCTCACACCTTTGCTGAAAAATTTCTAACCGCCATAAAAATAGCAGAGATAGAACCCTATAGAGCGGTTACGCACAATAAAGGGATCATGAATGGAATTGACGCTGTAGTATTGGCTACAGGCAACGATTTTAGAGCGGTGGAAGCCGGAGTACACGCCTACGCAGCTAAAGATGGAAAATATAGCAGCCTAACACATGCAGCTGTTGAAAATGGTGTTTTCACATTCTGGATGGAGATTCCTCTTGCCTTGGGAACTGTGGGTGGGCTTACCAATTTACATCCGCTGGTAAAAGTAGCTTTGGAAATTCTTCAAAAACCAAATGCTAAAGAACTTATGGAAATAGTGGCAGTAGCAGGCCTTGCACAAAATTTTGCAGCTGTAAAATCGCTTGTAACTACGGGAATTCAACAAGGGCATATGAAAATGCATCTTATGAACATCTTAAACCAATACAATGCCAGTTCACAAGAAAAAGAGACGCTCATACATTACTTCAAGAAACACACCGTTACTCATAGTAATGTTGAAGAACAATTGACGCTTCTAAGAAATTAATAAAGCTGTTTTACAAATAAAAGAACTGATTACAACGTGATAAATTATTGCAGCCACGGAAAACTATTGATTACCGCAGAATATGCGGTGTTAGATGGAGCCCTAGCACTTGCTGTTCCCACAAAGTTCGGCCAGAGTTTAAAAGTACAAAAATCAACTTCCAATACTATTGCATGGACTGCCTATAACAGTCTAAATGAAATCTGGTTTCAGACGAAACTTGGCCTCAGCGATACAGGTATAGAATCTCTTGAAGACATTGCAAAAGAATCGAATGTGGTTAAGAAACTTCGTGAAATTTTATGGGAAGCACATTTATTAAACCCTAAAATATTAAGTGGAAAAGGCTATAAAATTACCACAAAATTAGATTTCCCAAATGACTGGGGCTTAGGGTCTTCTTCTACACTCATAAACAACATTGCCCAGTGGTTTGGTATTGATGCTTATGAGCTGCTTAAAAACAGTTTTGGAGGCAGTGGGTACGATATAGCGGCAGCCGGCAATAACACCCCAATAACTTATCAATTAAACGGGGATACTAAAAGAGTTCTCAGCGCTGCATTCAATCCCTCGTTCAAAGATGAAATTTTCTTCGTTCATCTTAATAAAAAACAGGATAGCCGAGATGCTATTGCTCATTATAAAGATCAACCAAAGAAAACCTTACAATCTACTGTCGAAAAGATATCAGCCCTCACAGAAAACATAATTAACTGCGAAACGATTGGGGAATTTAACCTTTTGATAGAAATTCACGAAACACTAATCTCGCAACTAATAAATACTCCAAAGGTGAAATCTGAATTATTTCCAGAGTATCCGGGAGCCATTAAAAGTCTTGGGGGCTGGGGAGGTGACTTTATCCTAGCAACTGGAAGTGAAGAACAAAAAGAATACTTTAGAGAAAAAGGATATAACACTATCCTATCTTATAAAGATATGGTTCTCTAAATTCGATTACGTTTTTTAAATGAAAAAACCCCATAGCTTATATCTATGGGGTTTTTAATTAGACATTGACATTACTTACACCAACTTTATCGATTAGCTACTAATAAAATCTAGCTCTGTTATCTTCAATATCTGCATTTTCCTTAAGAGCTTCAAAAACCTTAGAAGCTACAGCTTGCCTTCTTTTTGCTGTTTCCTGATTTGCAAAATTTCTATAAGATTCCATTTTTGGAGCTTCGTTTCTTGCAACCACCTCTACAAAGTAAACACCCTTATTTCCTGTTAGTGCTTTAGAAACTTCCCCTACTTTCATACCAAATGCAGCTCCAACAACTTCAGGCTCATTACCGGCACCGGCAAGAGTAGGACTGCTAAGGTTAACAGCATTTGCATTTTGAATCCCTACATTTTGATTTTTAGAGATTTCACTTAAAGTACTTCCTTTCACTTTCGCTTTCAATAGTTCAGCTTTCTTTTCCTGAATAAGAATAGGAGTTACCGTTGCCGAAGCATCTTCTGCAGACATCTCACCGGCTTTTTTAACTGCAGTTACTTGTGCTACAACATATCCTCCTGGAACTTCAAATCTTTTTATGTCTCCAGATTTCACATCATCCTCAAATGCCCACTGCACAATTCTTCTTTGTGGTCCAACTCCAGAAATGTTTTCATCAAGAGCTTTCATATCTCTTACTGTACGAACATCGTAGCTTTCGGTTTTAGCAACATCAGTGAAGCCTTTATCCTTTGCAGCTATTTCAAACTTGGTCACCTTTGTATAAAGATCATTTAAAGATTTTTCAGAAGGCTCAATATCTCTAGCAATAGTTGCAATTTTCACAGCACGTTCTTCTGCGGTTTTCTCTTCAATTGAGATCACATGGTAGCCGAATTCTGATTCAACTACACCAATAGTACCTGCATTATTATCAAAAACGAAATCGTTGAATGCTGGAATCATCATTCCCGGTCTGAAATAACCTAAATCTCCAGATTTTTCTTTACTGGCAGTATCATCTGAATAAGTAGATGCAAGTTCAGCTAATTTAGCTTTATCATTTCTTAAAACTCCCGCGATACTATCTGCTAAAGTTTTAGCTTCCGCTTTTGTTCTAGTAGTTGCTTCTCCGGCAGTAGCCAAACCTTCCCAGGAAACCATCACATGACTGGCCTTAGCAGAATCTGCAATTTGACGGGCCTCTATCATTTTAGAAACTTTCCAGTAACCAGCTTCTTTATAAGGTCCGTAAATTTCACCTTCATTCAAGTTGAAAATCTGGTCGGCGAAATCACTTCTAAATTCATCTTTAAAGATCAAGCGGTCTTGGTATTGAATATCTGAATTCTGGTTTACAAATCCGGCAACATCTTTCACGTCTTTAAAACTTGGCAAAGTATCGTTGTTGTTTGTAGCAGCGTTGAACTCAACACGACTTTTCAACACAGCATCTACATTTGCTCTCGCTTCTTTTTCATCTTCTGCTGAAGCCTGCTCAGGGAAGTATACAAATTGAATATCTCTAGATTTTTCAACTTGAAATCTCTCTGAATGCTCTTTTACATATTTGCGAATATCATCTTTAGATACAGATACTTCAGAATCGGCAATGCTTGAATAAGGCAATTGCACGTATTTTAGGTCTACATTATCGTTTTGTAATTTATATGCCTGCTCTCCTTCAATTAAAGTTGCACCAACACCTGCTCTTATTAAATTGTAATAGATATTCTCTTTGGCAGTTTCAGCAATTGAATTCTCGTAAGCTACCCACTGGTCGTATGCCTGTGGAGAAGTAGCTTTAAGATTAGCCACATATTCCTGTAACCTGTTTTCATCAAACATTCCGGCCTCATTGCTGAAGTTTGGATTATTGGCAAGCTGAACACGCAGGATCTGTCTCACCTGTGCTTCTCCTACCTCTATTCCTAATTTTTCAAATTCTTCTTTTAAAACAACTTCACGCAGTTTCATGTTCCAAACCTGATTTACAACCTGAGAAGTTGTAGCATTTGGCCCAGCATTTCTTTGATACGCCTCTACTTGTTGAGCAAACTCTTCTCTGCTTATTTCCTCACCGTTCACAGTAGCAACAACATTTTGAGATTTTTGAGAGCTCAATCCTCCATTTCGAATTACATCCGCAAGGACGAAAGCAAATAAAGCCAACGCAATTATAATGATTAAGAAAACAGAACGTTGTCTAATTTTATTTAATACTGCCATTTGTAGTTATGATTTATGTAATATAGTGGGCGAAAATAGTGTTTTTAACCAAATTATAAAACTTAATATTTGCAAAATATTAACTATTCAAGGGAATTACTCTTTATCCCTGATTTGCAATTCTATCAATTCTATTTTGGTATTGGAAACCTCCAGAATTTTTATCTTAAAATTCTCGATTTTCACCTCTTCCAACTGCTGTGGAATTTCTTCGGTATAATTAGTTATAAACCCTCCTAAGGTTTCATAATTTTCGCCTTCTGGAATGTTCAACTTATAAGTTTCATTCAAATAATCCACTTCCAGACGCGCGGAGAACTTATAATGATCGTCCCCCAGTTTCTCTTCAATTAAAACTACAGGATCATGTTCATCTTCGATCTCTCCAAATAACTCCTCAACAATATCCTCAATAGTGATCATACCACTGGTTCCACCATACTCATCAATCACTACCGCAATACTCTTTCGCTTTTTAATAAGAATATTAAGAACATCCTTTACCCACATGGTTTCAGGCACGAACACAACAGGAAGAAGTATCGATTTTAAGGTTTTGGGCTTTTTAAAAAGCTCAAAAGAATGAATATACCCAATGATATCGTCTATTGTTTCATTATAGATAAGAATTTTAGACAAGCCGGTTTCCGTAAAGGTTTGCACAAGATCTTTTGGTGCAACATTTTGATCGACACCCACGATCTCAGTTCGAGGCACCATTACTTCGCGGGCTTTGATATCAGAAAATTCTAAAGCATTTTGAAAGATCTGAATCTCAGAATCTACTTCTTCATCAGATTCTACGGTTTCCATTTGCTCACTTATAAAATTCCCCAGTTCCAGTTTACTAAATGCCAACTGCACTTCATCTCCCTCCGTTTTGAAAAATCTTTTTAGAATAACATCAGAAATCCAAATAACAAATGACGAGACAAAGCTGAATAACAGATAAAACAAGTATGCAGGAACAGCAAAAAACTTCAATAAGGAATTGGCATAAATTTGAAAAAATACTTTTGGCAAGAATTCCGCCGTAAAAAGAATCACTAATGTAGAAATAACAGTTTGGGTAAATAAACTGAAATCGACTAAAAGAACATTCAGGAATCCATTTTCTATGGGTTGCAAGCTTAAAAGCCAGGCCATGATAAGATCTCCCATATAAAACCCATAAACAACCAGGGCAATATTATTACCAACCAGCATGGTTGCAATAAATTTGGAAGGTTTTTTTGTGAGACGTTTTAAAACATTGGCCAGAAAGCCTGATTGTCTTTTTTCAATCTCTATAAAAATTTTATTGGAGGAAACATAAGCAATCTCCATCCCTGAAAAAAATGCCGATAAAATTAAGGTACAGACAATTATAAATATATCTACTTCCATTATCGGTTTTTATCTTCTAATTTACGCCTAAATCGTCTTTTAAATAAGAACATAAAAATGGCTATTATCACAAAGAAAATAAAGAGGTACGACCTATTTCTTTCTACGTTCCAAAGGCGGATTACTTCAAAAAGAAAAAATGCAGCAATCACTAAATATGCGTATTCGAAATACTTAAAAAATTTCATCATTTCTTTTTCTCTTCAATTATTTGAACTCCAATATTGGTTCGTGAACGGAAATTAGTAAAATTTAAATCGGAATCAAAACCCTGCCCTGCATTACTACCTCCATTTGAAAACTGTATGGTATTTGGTCTATCGGTAAATACCCAACCTGCATTCTGATCCCAAAATAGTTGATCAGCTTTTAACCTAGTACTGTCGCTGGTTACTAGAACAACATCACCCTGTAAATCGATCAAACCGGTTTCATCATATATAATAGCATACTTGGCAGTAACAGTGTTCTTATTGTGCTCTTTATCATAAAACTCAACTTCCACTCCATTAGGAAACTCTCTGTAAGGAAATTCCATATTAGTGAAATCTAGCATTTTCGGACTTCTTAAAGCAGCTACTACTCTACCGGAATCTGTATACTTTAAATTCAAACCCGCACCGGTAGCCTGAGGACTGGAGCCATGCATATCCATTTCTCGAACCCCTTTTAGATTCCCTTCACATGAAAAAAGCATTGTCACAGCGATAACTGTGACAATGCCTGAAATTATATTTTTATATGTGATCATCTATTACAATGAAGGAACTCTTACTGTTTCACCAATCCAGCAACCTATTCTAATGCTCTGACCTTCTTTTCCAGCTTGGAAAATGTCAGCTTTTTGTGGGGCTCTTCCCTTATAAGCTCTAACAGATTCTCCTGCAACACCACTCAATGAAGGGTCTACTCTACCAGCTCTTGCAGCATAATCTGCAGCTAACCAGTAAACAGCTCTTTTATCGAAAGCATTCTCACCACAGTTATTAGCACTTTGAGCGATCATGTTTGCAATTTGCAAGTAAGCTCTACCAGCAGATGGCTTAGCAGCAAGTGCTTTATTATAGTAAGTTCTTGCCTGACCAAAGCTACCTTTTTTCTTGTAGTTATCAGCTATTTTCATGTATACTCTAGACTTATCTGAAGCATTAGTTTCTAACTCTGCAGATTCGTTATAGTATTTCAAAGCCTGAGCTCCGTTTCCTTTGGCATCAGCTAACTGACCTAAATATAAGGCAGATTTTGCAGATGGTTCAGCTTTGTGTAAAGCCTCAGAAAGCTTAAAGAAGATTGGATCTTCAGTACAATCTTTTACAGACAGTCTCTCAGAAGCATTCTTCAACCAAGAAACATCAGATTTTTTAGCCTCAAAATCTTTATTATAAAGAGGGATCAGGTTATCACAATCGGCTCTCTGACCTAATTTAGCATTGATACTACCTTTAACCTGGCTGTAAGCATTTAAGTTGATCTCAGAGTTTTTAACCAAAGTTTGCTCTTTTGAGGTTAATGCAGTTCCAGCATCTTGTTTCTCTAAAAGAGGAGAAAGGTTTTGAGCCAGAGCATTTTCTTCCTCCTCTAATTTTGAAATAACCTCATCATAATTAGCGAAGACATCTTCTAATGATTTTTTTCCTTCATCCTGAAGATCTACTAACAAAGAGAAATAAGCATATAAAGCTTTAGGACTCTTGAAGTTAGCTCTATCAGCTTTAAAAGCCGCATCAAAAGCTGCATACTGCTCCTCTTTCGTTCCTATCCCATTTTCAAATTTCAACATTGCAATATCTCCCTGAACATCACCTTTACTGGTTTTGTTTGGAAAATACTTCAATCTATCATTCATTAACTGAATCATTTCCTCAATTAATGCATCTTTTTGTGCACCTTCAGCAGTTTCCATTTTAAATTTTAGAACTCTGTCTAAGTACTGAAAGGTAGCAAGACTATAAGTAGGGCACTTTTCTTTAACTTCCATTAAAGGCTTGTATGCCTGCTCGTATCTTTTCGCCTTAGCATCATCATATGCCAGCGCAGCTTTTGTGACACACTCAGCATTATTTTGAGCTTTCATCAAGCCAGACCCCGCCAACAATAATGATAGTGTTAGTATAAATGTCTTTTTCATCTTTTTAGTTTTTATTGTGGTTAATCAAATTTACTCTGCACGAACCATTTATCATTTAATGACAAACTTATGGATAGTTTAAAAAAGTTTTCTTTTATCAATCCGGAATTTCTTGTACCGCGCTGTCCATACTCAATTCCAAGGTTTGCATTAGAAAAATCAGATCCTGCTGGCAATCCTATTCCAAAAGATATGCCAAACTCATTAATGCTCTCGTTATTGATATTCAAACCGGTCTCTTCAAAGCGGAAACCTGCACGATAAACAATTCGATTAAAATAGCTAGTCAACGAATTGTACTGCGGAATATAATAGCCACCCACTCTATATTGAGAAGCATCTTCATATTTAAACTCTTGCCCGTTGAATCCTGTATTAAAGTCGAAGTCGCTCGCTTTCACATTACCATATTCTGCACCTAAAAACCACTTATTTGGCGCTCCAACCCCTGCTCCTAAGCTTAATTCTGCAGGCAAGGTTAAATCTGAATCTGGAAAAGTTACAGAACTATCGTTTGTTGGAAGCTCACTACCATCGGCAGCAAAGGTAATTGTTGCCACATTACTCGATCTTTCCTCAGTGATGGTCATTTCAGGGGCATAGGTTGCGGCTGTATAAAACATCAGATTATTTGAAATCTTCCTTTGATAATCAAGTCCGATATTAAAATTAAAACCACGAATATCTGTCCGATTGATAATTCTTGTTCCATACTGAATATCTTTCTGAACCGCGGTAAAGCTGTTTTGAATATTTCCAAAGTTATAATTAACATCAACTCCTAAACTCAAATTATCATTAAAAGCATAGGCAGTTGTTAAAAACACCTTATTCATTCCACCTCGTCCTGTGAATTTGTTAGCAAGGTCGGTATTGGTATTTAAGATACGATACCCAACCGAAGTATAAGGAACCAGCCCCAAGCCAAAATTCAACTTTCCGGTAGGGATTCCTATCGCTAAATAATCGAAAGAAGTATTGCTAGACTTTTCTGAATCCTGGTCATTCTCCCAACTCCCCTGTGTGTTGCTCCCAGCAACCGCAAAGGTTGTAAGCTGTAATCTCCCATAGGCAGCAGGATTCCGCAAATTAAGGTGTATGCTATCGGAGAACATCCTTAAGCCTCCCATAGACCGATTTTCAACTGTACCCTTAAATTTTGTAAGTCCAATACCGTAATAGGAATAAGGAGAAGAAATTCCTTCCTGCGCAGCCATAAGCACGGTAGATAGTAAGGCCACGATTATTATAAATCGTTTAATCATTGAGATTTGTTAAATTCTAAAATATGATTCAATCCCTCTAAGAGAAAATTAGAGTTGGCAAATATGCTATTTTTTAATCGTTTACACAAAAATTGTGCGTCGCCGCCTGTCAAAATAATTGTTAAATCTTTATACTGAGCGCGATAAGCATCAATTACTCCATCCAATTCGGCTACCAAGCCAAATATCACTCCCGAATGCATGCTGCTCTTTGTTGTATTTCCAATTAAATTCACTTCAGCTTCAGGCTCTAATAACGGTAAGTTTTCAGTAAAAGTGTGCATAGCCTTATATCTCATTTGAAGCCCTGGGGAAATTGCGCCACCTACATATTCATTATCTGCTGTTTTTAAATCATAGGTAACACATGTTCCGGCGTCAATTACTAATACATTTTCCTTAAAATGATATTTACTTGCAGCCGACACTAAGGCTACCCTATCATTCCCTAATGTCTTTGGGGTGGAATACTTGTTATTGAACACCTGTGGGAGATCCTGAGATAAAGTAAGAAGATTATAGTCTTCTTTTAGCTTTTTAACCCATTTTTCAGGAAGCTTCCCTACCGAGGAAAGCATCACATCTTCTATTTTGGAATAAATTTTATCAAATTCTTCAAGATTTTTTAAAAAATCTTGTCGAAGGCTAATTTTCTTCTTGATTAGCGTAGCATCTTGAAATACAGCCATTTTTACCAGCGTATTTCCAATATCGATTACCAAATTCATAGATAATATTTAAAAAAGCTAATTTACAAAAGCATTTTTTTAAAATTTCCTTTGTGGGATAATAAAAATGCTATTATATTTGCACCCGCTTGCAAGGCTTACTACAAGCATGTAAAGCAACTGGTGCCTTAGCTCAGTTGGTAGAGCAAAGGACTGAAAATCCTTGTGTCCCTGGTTCGATTCCTGGAGGCACCACCTCAAAAACCTCGAAACAATGTTTCGAGGTTTTTTGTTTTATGAATTTAGCTTATTTAAGTCTAACTCCCATTTCTTTGATCTTACTAACCGTGATCGGTTTGCTCAAAAAACCGGAAACCTGTTTATAAGTAGAGGCTTTTAATCTATCAGAATGTGCTATTGATGAGGTTACAATATAAATGTCGGTTTCCGAATCTAAATTGGGCCGTTCCTTTATAAGAGCTTCCAGAAATTGCCATCCATCCATTTGAGGCATATTGATATCAAGAAGTATTACCTGCGGTAATTCAGTTTCAAGAGATTTAAAATCGGCTAGGGCCTTTGTGGCATTTTTATAGAATAAAGGTTTGTGAAAATAGCCGGACCGACTGATAATTTTACCAATTATCAATTGATATATCATGTCGTCGTCTATTACACAAATGCTTTTTTTCATTTAAAGCTTATTTTGAAAGTAGTACCTATGCCTAATTCACTTTCCACATTAACCTGCCCTCCCATAGCGTCTATCTGATTTTTTGTAATGAATAGCCCTACTCCACGAGAACCAGATTTGTTTGTAAATGTTTTATACAACCCAAAAAGCTTGTCTCCATATCGTTTTAAGTCTATTCCCACGCCATTATCCATGATCTCTAAGATCCATTTATCCTCTAATTTATAACCTTTTAATGAAATTTCAGGTATTCTCTTACTACTGCTATATCTTAAAGCATTAGACAGGAAGTTAAGCAGGACACTTTCAAGATATGCCGAATTGAACACTACCACCATCTCCTTTGGAATATCCTTCTTTATAACTGCCTCTTTATTTTTCACCTGTACTTCAAGCAGGTCAAGAGTTTGGTTTACGTAAGATAGTACACTTAATGGTTCAACACTCAGGTCGATATTATTCTGAATGGAGACCACTTCATTCAAATCCATTAAGGTCTGATTAAGAGCCGTAGAAACTTTAGAAAGCAGTTCTATATAAGTAACTTTTTCTTCAGCTGAATCTGCAGAATGATAAAGGGTAAGAATAGCTTCAATATTGCTAGAATGCGAACGAAGGTTATGAGATACAATATAAGAGAAGTTTAAAAACCTTCTATTCTGATCCATTACCAACTGATAAGATTTATTTAAATTGATCTCCACTTCTTTTCGTAGTGTAATATCTTTAAAATTAGCCACAAATCCCCCAATAGCAGGGTCTTCAAGCAGGTTCGTAATAGTTATTTCTATCCACTTCCAGGTTCCGTCTTTATGTCTGGCCCTGCAGGCAATTCCTGAAACCGGAACCATTGGGGTATTTATGGAAATTTCCATCTGGGCATTTATATAGTCCAGGTCATCGGGGTGCATTAGGGAGATTAAATTCAACTCTCTAATCTCACTCTCGGTATAACCGGAAACTCTTTCAATAGCGGGTGAAAAATAGAAGGTCTGTCCTTTTTGAGTGAATATACATATCACTTCTTCACTATTTTCTACTAACGCCCGAAACCTTTTTTCATTATGAATAAGTTCTTCTTGCGCCTGCATCTTATCTGAAATATCTTCAATAAGAGCTATATGAGATGTTGGTTGCTCCCCTTTTTGCCAAAGTGGAGATACAGTTACTTTTATCCAAAGCAGCGAACCATCCTTTCTTACTAACCGCTTTTGCAAGCTATACTCCCGGATCTCCCCATTTAGAAGCTGCCGCATTCGTATAGAATTGATACCCACATCTTCGGGATAAGAAATATCCTTATAATCCATCGCCATGAGCTCCTCTTCAGTGTATCCCAATAACTCGATATATCTCTTATTCGATTGAATGAATTTTCCGGTCAAGGTATCTACCCTTACCATTCCAATTGCCGCTTGATTAAATATGGTACGGAAGTTAAGTTCACTTTCCAAAAGTTTACCCGCCTGTGCCTTTACCAGAGCTTGTAATTTAAGAGGCTGCTTTAAGATAGATGTCATAGACCATCCAAACCAGAATGAAAGTAGTATAATAAGTAGCGCCAGAGGAATTAAACTAAGTAAAAGATAGCTTTGATCTTGAGTAGCCAAATAAAACTTCCAATCGCCATCGGGCAATTCCACCACTTCAGAATATGAAGTATTACCCTTGGAAAACTTGGGAAAATAATTGAATTCTTCCCCTGTTGTGATATCAACTTTAGAAAATTGATAATAATATTTATCCTTCACCATATCTTCAATACGGTCAAGATGAATAAGGTGATCCATTTTAATAATAACTGCTGAAAACCCCCAGAATTCATCACGAATAAATACCGGAAGCCTTCCCACTACGGCCATTCCGCCTTGCCTAAGCTCAAAGGGTCCTGCGAAATACATCTTTCGCATTTTTATGGCGCGTAATGCTTCCTTATTTCTACTGGGGTCCTGTAGAATATTGTAATCTAAAGCCTCTTTGTTTTCTTGGTAAGGATAAACTTTACGTATAACTCCGCCGGGAACCAATTGAAGCCCATCAATATTTGGGTTTCCTTCTAATATCTTGGGTGCTACAGCTTCAAAATTACCAATTTCACCGTCATCATTTATTAATAGCGCCAGACTGAGTGCTGCGGAATAACTGTTTTTCAAGGATTGATCGATGTCCTGTTTTACAATATTCACTATTGTGGACATTTCTCTTTCTTCCGCTTTCACCAAAATATGATAGCGTTGCCATAATATGAAAAATCCTAAACAAAGAAAGAATAATGCTGTAAGTACCCCTGCCAGTCTGGGATTTATACCACTCTTTTTTATTTTCTCTTTATTTAGCTCCATATTTTTATAAGATCATCTTACTTTACAAGTACATTCTGGTAAGATATTTACACCTTAAACATACTGTAGAGTGGTTGTTGTTTGAAAATAGCTCTTTCAAGCAACCTTAAATGTCATTCTTCCGTGTTTTAAGAAAGTATTTAGGATTAACCCCATATTTTTCCTTGAAGATCTTAGAAAAATAGCTGCGATTATTCAAGCCTATGGCTACTACTATTTCGGATATATTCTTTTCGGTATTCATCATCATATCCTTGGCGGCTTCCAGCTTTACATGCTGAATGTACTTGTTCACGGTAAGATCATACACATATTTAAAGCCTTCCTGCAACTTGTTTACATTGGTACCAGCTTCTTTGGCGAGCCTCTCTACCGTTAAATTGCTTCCCATATCGCCAATTATTCGCTTTGTAACATAGTCCACTTTTTGAATATCAGATTTTCTTAAAATCTTCGGCAACTTATCCTCCGATTCATCATCCTGATATTGATCTATTTGAATAACCAACATCTGAAAAGATTTACCTTCTAAATATAGGGACCTTAGAAAGCCGGTAAAATCTTTAGTATCCATCTCATCCATTAGATCTGCAGCTTTTATACTGTAATTTCCCTGATAAAAGAACTGCTGCTTTGAAACCGCATCTTTAAAAAGTTCCTTAAGGGTAGGGTCAAGATCTTTAAAATCGTAGTTACTACGATGAGAAAAAGTAGACCTTATGATTTCCAGACTGGAAACATGTGTTCTAACATTGGCTTTAAAATATAATACATGACCGTTATAACCACTACTGGAAACAATGATGTTCTGGTAGGTTTCGATAGTATGAAGATCTTCACTTTGCTGAAATGAATGGGCTACACTCCCTTCAGAACAAAAAATGAATTTTAAAGGATGGACGGTATCTAATGAAAAATGTATCTCTACATCTTTATAGAATTTGCAATTGTAGGAAATAATCCCAATACCCGAATCAAAGCCGGAAGCTCTTACATAACCCTCGCCTATTTCCTCCGGTATTTTAATTGAAAGTTCTCCGCTTCCATCATGTATAGGTGCATTTAAATTTTCCGCTATATCCTGTATTATCTCATTAACAGGTAACGTTTTAACATCAATTCTCATAAATATATTCCCTCAAAATACTAATATCCTTTTGCTATTGTGCGTACAAATAAACGAAACATTTCAGCTAATAAATAAAAAATCGTCTGAGGTAGGGACAGCAGAATCATGATTTTCCAGACTAAGAATGTACTTTATACGTGTATAACCTTAAGGCACCTAATATATATTATTCCTGAGAATTAAATAAAGAATGTTAAAAAATTAACGCTTTGTCATATTTTAAATTGGATACGGGCTAAGAACTTCCTTTAGAATGGATCATCTTTACCATTCTAAACTTATAGCTAGCAATGTGACAGTTTAGGAGCATTTAATTAATTTTTAATTATGACCATATTATATCTTTTTTACGGTTTTGAAATTATGCTGGTTCTCCTTGTCGGAATTTCTCTCTTAATTCGAGGGTCCAAACTTCCCAAATGCAAGAATTGCTAAAATTCTTTGAGAACACTTTCTTTACTCAAAGAATTTCAAAATTTCTGTTTAAGTAGCTTCATCCTTTTCTTTCAACCTTAGATCCTCATCATGGATAAAGTTGAAGTCTATTCCTATCTTTACAATTCTGGAAGATGCTATTACATCAATTTCTTTAATGAGTTTTGATCTGTAATAGGGCTTTCATATTAATGTTTAAATTATTTTATAAAACCTTTATTAAGCGAATTTCGTAAGTATTCATAAACTTATTCGATTACAGCTTAAGTATAATCTACTTATCATGTCTAAAACCTATTATGATCCAGCCGATTTAAGAAAATTTGGAAATATCTCTGAATGGAACGAAGAACTTGGTGCGAAATTTTTTGATTACTACGGAAAAGTCTTCGAAGAAGGTGCTCTTTCCGCAAGGGAAAAATCCTTGATCGCATTAGCGGTTTCTCATGTTGTGCAGTGCCCATATTGTATAGATGCTTATACAAAAGACGGATTGCAAAGAGGAATTGAAAAAGAAGAGATGATGGAAGCAGTTCATGTAGGAGCTGCAATTAAAAGTGGAGCAACCCTGGTACATGGAGTGCAAATGATGAATAAGTACGAGAAATTAAGCATGTAATTAATTTTTAATCAACCTGCATATATGATTAAAAATTATAATTATTGAAGTACACCTGTTATGGCATTATTAAAATCCTTGGCCGCAAGGAAAGATGATCTTTCCAGCCCGGCCAATCAACTTGAATTTCTAAGTAATGGTGTCTTTAAAAAAGGAAAACTTCCTCTTTTTAAGGACAAAATTGCCCAAACCAACCACTTCCCCTTAAAGCCTAAAAAATTGGAGATACTCCAACTAAATTTAGGGTATATGTGCAATCAGGTGTGCTCTCACTGCCATGTAGATGCTGGACCAGATAGGAAAGAGATCATGACCAAGGAAACCATGCTGCAATGTTTGGAAGTAATTAGAACTACTGGTGCCCACACCCTGGATCTTACGGGAGGAGCCCCTGAAATGAATCCTAATTTCAGATGGTTCGTTGAAGAGGCCTCTAAAGCAGGAATCAAAGATTTTATTGTTCGCTCTAACCTTACCATCATTTTAGCCAACAAAAAATATCACGACCTGCCAGAATTCTTTAAAAAGCACAAAGTGCATGTAGTTTCTTCCCTTCCTTTCTATAAACGTGATAAAACCGACAAACAACGTGGGGATGGTGTGTTCGACAAATCTATTAAAGCGCTCCAAATGCTAAACGCAGTAGGTTATTCTCAGGAAGGCACAGGTTTAAAATTAGATTTGGTATATAACCCTTCAGGAGCATTTCTTCCAACAGATCAAAATTTATTGGAAAACGATTTTAAAGTTGCTCTAAAAGAAGACTTCAACATAGACTTCAATAACCTTTTCGCTATTACCAATCTTCCGATTAGCAGATTTTTGGAATATTTAATTGCTTCCGAGAATTATGAAGATTATATGTATGCTCTTGTAGATGCCTATAACCCAACTGCGGTGGAGAACGTGATGTGCACCAATACCATTTCTATAAGTTGGGATGGCTGGTTATACGATTGTGACTTTAACCAAATGCTGGAACTGAAGGTTGCCAGTAAAGTTAAACACATCAGCCAGTATAATGAAGACTTATTAAATGACAGAGATATAATTATCTCTCAACATTGCTATGGTTGTACCGCCGGTGCAGGAAGTAGCTGTCAGGGCTCTGTTGCTTAATCCCCTCACCTTTAATTAACGAATGAAGAAATTCTACCTCTGCCTTAGCTTCTGTTTTTTCGCATTCATAAATGTTTTCTCTCAACATATTATTAATGGAAGAGTTACCGATGCCGCGGGAACAGCTATTCCTTTTGTAAGTGTAATTCTGAAAAACACCTCTTTGGGAACTATTTCCAATGAGAATGGAGTTTATGAATTGTCTATTCCCACCTCAACGGGGACTCTAGAATTCTCCTCCTTGGGCTTTGAGACCAAACTCATTGAAATAGACGGACGCTGGACCCTCGATATAACACTTTCTATTTCGGCTACCGGTTTAAATGAAGTGGTAATAACGGCTTTAGGAGTTAAACGGGAGACTAAAGAACTGGGGTATGCTGTACAAAAGATACAGGAGAAAGAAATATCAAGAGTAAAAGCGGTAAATTTCCTGGATAATCTCAGCGGAAAATTAGCAGGAGTCACAATTAGCCAGGGAGCAACAGGTACCGGATCCAGTTCTAAGATCACAATTCGTGGAGAAGCTTCTTTCTCTAACAACAACCCTTTATTCATTGTAGATGGAACTCCCATCAATAATAATTCGGTGCTTAACTTTACAAATGAAGCTGCTGCCGGATTTCAGGAAATAGATTTTGGGAATGGTGCGATGGAAGTGAATCCCGATGACATCGCTTCGGTGTCTGTGTTAAAAGGAGCCAATGCAGCCGCATTATACGGATCCCGAGCTTCGAATGGCGTTATCATAATAAACACCAAAGATGGCACGAAAACAAAAGACCTTGGAATTAGCATTAACACTAGCCTGTTTGTAGATTCTCCCTTTCAATTACCTGAATTTCAAAATAAATACGGACAGGGTAACTCAGGAGAATTCGCTTTTGTGAACGGCTTAGGTGGCGGCGTGAATGATCTTATCACCTATAGCTGGGGCCCGAGATTGGATCAGGAAATTCTTATTCCACAGTTTGACAGCCCAGTAAGCTTGGCCGATGGAACTGTAGTTCGCGGAGGAGATACATCGGTACACGGAGGACTGCCAATTACTCCTACTCCCTTTAATTCCCATCCCGATAATTTGAAAGATTTTTATCAAACCGGAATTACTACCATTAACAATGTGGCTATCTCCTCAGGTTTCAATACAGGGAACTACAGGTTATCTTTCACTGATCTTAGAAGTGAATCCATTATTCCGGGCGTTAACCTGAACAGGCAAACAGTCGCTGCAAAACTCCACTTTCGGCCAATAGACAAACTTAAGGTTAACGCGAGTATTAATTATGTGAATTCCGGAAGCGACAACAGGCCTTCTAACGGCTACGGTTCCGAGAACGTGAATTATTCTCTGGTAGCCTGGGGACCCCGATCATTGAATATCAAAAACCTTAAAGATTACTGGCAACCCGGCTTAGAAGGAGTGCAGCAATATTCCTATAATTATACTTATTTTGATAATCCTTATTTCATATTAAAAGAAAACACCAATTCCTTTAATAGGGACAGGATATTTGGAAATATCGCGGTTACTCAGCAGTTTAATGAACATCTTAGCTTAAGCCTTCGCTCAGGAATGGATTATTCTAATGAAAAAAGGCAGCTGAAAAGAGCTTTCAGTTCCAACCGATTTAAAAATGGAGCCTATGCCGAGCATGATGTTTTCTTTAGAGAGATCAACACCGATTTCCTTTTAAACTACTACAATTCCTTCGGGAATTTTTCAACTGATCTTTCCTTTGGAGGAAGTAGATTGGATCAAAAAGCTTCAACTTCTCAAGCACAAACCACCACTTTGGCACAGCCGGGAATCTTTAAACTTTCTAATGCAGCTTCTCCTATTGAAGTATTTGAATTTGAATCGCGTAAACGTATTAACAGCCTGTATGGAATTGCTAAACTCGGGTACAAAAATTTCCTCTTTCTAGATATTACCGGGAGAAACGATTGGTCCAGTGCGTTGGCCTCCCCTACCTCTGTTGCAAATGTCTCCTTCTTTTATCCGTCGGTTTCGGGAAGTTTTATCCTTTCTAATGTAGTAGCCTTACCAAAAGTGTTCTCATACTTTCAGGCAAGGGCAAGTTGGGCACAGGTAGGTAATGATACCAATCCGTATCAAACTACCGGAGCTTTTGTAGCGCAAACCCCCTATAATTCACAGCCTACTTTTAGCGATGGAAATACTATTTCAAATCCTAATCTAAGGCCGGAGCGGACTACTTCTTACGAAGTGGGTGCCGATATAAGGTTTTTTAAAGACAGGTTAAATTTTGACTTTACCTATTATAATGCCCTTACCGAAGATCAGATTCTATCCTTACCTATTGGCATCTCCTCAGGTTACAGGCAACAGGTGGTAAACGCAGGAAAAGTGAGATCACAGGGAATAGAGATCATCGCTGGAATCACCCCAATAAAAACTATCAATTTCCTATGGAAATCAACTTTCAACTTTAGCAAAAACACATCGAGAGTAACAGAATTACCTCAGGAAGCCGGACGGTTAACTCTGGCATATTCCAGAGTTTACGATAATCCCGATCAAACGGTCTGGCTGCAGGTGGAACAAGGAGGCGAGATTGGTGACCTTTATGGCACCGGATATTTGAAGAATGATAAGGGAGACTTCATACTCACTTCTGAAGGGAGGTATATTGCAGATAACAACCTTGAAAAATTAGGAAATTATAATCCCGATTTCATATTAGGCTTCAATAATCAGTTTCAATATAAAAACTGGGACCTCAGCTTTTTATTCGATTGGCGACAAGGCGGAATTTTGATCTCGCGAACCTTGGCTCTAGCCGCAGTGGGCGGCCAATTAAAAGAAACCGAACTTCGACCTGAAGAAGGGATCGTTCCAAAAGGTGTGGTAAATTCAGGAACTTCAAACAATCCAATTTACATCCCCAACACTACAGCTGTGAGTGCCGAATCTTACTATCGTCAATATTACGATAGGAATCACGAGGCAAATAATACTTATGATGCTTCATATTTAAAATTACGACAACTTGCACTTGGCTATGATTTCAGTTTAAAAGACGGCGCCTTAGGATTGAAAAATGGTGCCTCCATGAATGTGTCTTTAATAGGGCGAAACTTATTCGTATTTAGTAAGATCCCTCATTTCGATCCTGAACAACTGGCAGTTCAGGGGCAGGGATTTGTAAGCGGAGTGGAAGATATGTCTTATGCAACCACCCGAAGCATTGGATTTAAAGCGGGTATAAACTTTTAACTCTAACATATTCTGAAGCAAAACTTTTGAATACTAACAAGATGAGAAAATATACATTTATACTAATATTTGGGCTTACACTCTTCACTTCTTGCTCAAAAAATTTTGAAGAGATCAATACCAACCCTAATACGCCCGTATCAGTTCAGCCAGGCTTATTGCTTAGGCAAGTAATCTACGATTATGGGGAACAAATGTCTTACGAAGGTTTTGTGGCCGGAAATTTATTAGGCCAATATTTAACCGCACTCGATTTTAATCTATTTGACCGGCATGCGCTTAAATCTCCACAATTAGGAGGAAATCCATGGCCTGTTCTATATACCAATCTTCGAGATAACGAGATCATTTTAAATATGACCCGCGAAACCGAAGCTTTTAAAGTGTATGAAGGCCCTGCCTTAATAATGAAAGCATACATAACTGCTTCGCTTACCGATTTATTTGGAGATGTACCATATTCTGAAGCTTTCAAAGGAAAGGAACTTACAACTACTCCAAAATATGATCCTCAGGAAGATATTTATTTAGCCGAAGGAGGAATTTTAGATAATTTGAACAAAGGAATTATCGCATTAGAAAATTATGAGGGTGCTATTAAATTGGAAGGAGACATCCTATTTGATGGCGACCTTCAAGCGTGGATAAAATTTGCAAATTCCTTAAAGATAAAGCACCTAATGCGAATTTCCTCCAAGGTGGATGTTTCAGGTCAATTGCAGGAAATATATAATCAGTCGAATTATATACAATTGAATTCCCAAAATGCCAGTTTTAATTTTACAGCTGGGGAGCCCAATAGCTTCAGGATGGCGCAACTTAGAGTGGGCGACTTCAATAATTTTGTGATGGCTGAAACCATGGAAGAGATTCTAACTGGTCTTGATGATCCACGAATTGGAGTGCTATTCCGTACAACAGATAATAATCCAGAGGTTTTCAATGGATTATTAAATGGAATTGATGCTTCACAAACCTCCATTTCTCCCGCCGATTATTCGAGAGCTGGAACAATTTTCAGAGAAAATACAGCAATGCTGGATGCCAATTTCTTAACCGCTTGGGAAACCAACCTTTTACTGGCGGAAGCTGCAGAAAAGAATTTGATATCTGCTGATGCTAAAAGGCTCTATGAACTTGGGGTAAGCCAAGCCTTCGAGTACTGGCACACACCTCTTCCTGCAAATTACCTCAAGGCAAGTGCTGCCTATGAATTAGGTGCAGAAGATAATCTGGAAAAGATCATTACTCAAAAATGGATAGCCAATATGATAAACGGGTACGAGGGATGGATAGAGTACCGCCGCACAGGTTTTCCAAATTTAAAAGCGATTTCAGCTAGTTTGAATGAGGGGCAATTCCCAATAAGAATACCTTATCCAACAGAGGAAGCAGCTCTTAACTTACAAAACTATGAAGCTGCAGCCGGAAGCACAGATCAAAACAGTATTAATTTCCCCGTTTGGTGGGATAGCGAATAAGTAAATTATGATATTCGAGCCTTATGTGCTTTCATTAAAAAAGTTCAAGAAGTAATGGAGTTACTTTCCTTAGAAACCAGTTTTTGGCAATGGTGGTTAATGCTGTTTTCCAGCATTGCGCTTCTAATTCTTTCTCCTTTAGCAAAAACAGCCCAGCAATTCTTTAAAGCCTCTTATAAAAACAAAGTACCTAATACTGCTATGCTCACCGGGAGCCTTATAATTTCCTGGATCTTTGCAAAAAGCATTACCAATGCCGCGAATTTAGGCTTGGAGTTTGGGATCGTTGGTGGAGTGGCCTATGCAGGGTATTATCTTTCCTTCGCCATAGCAGGAATTTTGATCTACCTTATCAGAACCCGAGGAAGTTTTACAAGTATTCATCAATTTTTGGTATCGAAATTTGGCACGGGGGCGGTAGCACTTTTTTCTATTCTCATAAGTATTCGATTATTCAATGAAGTATGGTCTAACACCATTGTAATTGGCACCTATTTCGGTGATCAGGGGAGTTCTTCATTCTATTGGGCTATAATTGCTTTTACTATACTAACCTTGGCATATGCTTTAAAAGGCGGACTAAGCAGTTCCATTTTTACGGATGTGATACAAATGGGACTTTTCGCTATTTTGTTATGCATTATTCTATGGAATATTTTTAATGTAGGTGAGATTAGCGTGAAAGAAGTGGCAACTTCGGGAAGTTGGACCATGGCAACAGGAATGAATTTACTATTTGCAGCCATTATCCAATCTTTTAGTTATCCGTTTCATGACCCCGTGCTAACCGACAGAGGCTTTATTAGCAGCCCGAAATCAACTTTACGAAGTTTTTTAATGGCCGGCGTTTTTGGGGGAATTTGCATTGTGCTGTTCAGTATTATTGGAGTGTATGCTCAAAGAGAAGGAATGCAGGGGCAGGCTGCGGTAGAAGTTGGAAAAGCTTTTGGAGTCGTGATTCTATTAGTCATCAACTTTATAATGATCACTTCAGCAGCATCCACCTTAGATTCAACATTTTCATCTTCCTCTAAATTACTGGCCGTAGATCTTAAAATAAAACCAACTGTAAAATTCGGAAGGATTGCCATGATCATCGTAGCAGTATTAGGTACGATTCCGGTGTTTCTAAATGCCGAAATATTATCTGCTACTACAATTAGTGGTACCATGGTGATAGGCCTTACCCCGGTTTTCCTGTTCTGGAAAATGAAGGTTCCTAAAATAAGTTTCTATTTGAGTGTATGCTGTGGATTGGTTTTTGGGTTCCTACTGGTTTTCAACCTATTTCCGCAATCACTCATATTCTCCTCCGGGGCATATGCGGAACTATTATGGATCAATGTTTGGGGAATAATTTCATGTATCTTATTATTTTTAATTCCAAAATGGATAAACCTATAGAACATCTTGGCCAACTTAAGGGTAAAGTGCTTTTGTTTGGAGGCGTTTACAGCAACTTACAGGCATTGGAAGCACTAATATCGATTGCTAATAAAGAAGGTGTTGCTCCCTCCAATTGTATTTGTACTGGAGATATTATCGGGTACTGCGGCCAACCTCAGCAGACTATTTCCCTTTTTAAAAAATGGGGAGCAAAAAGTATTGTGGGAAATGTAGAGATTCAGTTAGCCGAAGATAAAGAAGATTGTGGCTGCGACTTTAGGGAAGGTTCTAAATGCGATGACCTCTCGCAACTCTGGTACCCTTTTGCCAAAGCGCATTTGCAAAACGATGCTATTGAATGGATAAAAACTCTTCCCAGAAATATACAATTCGATTATGCTGGAAAAACGATTGGCGTAGTACACGGTGCTTACAGCAATGTATCAGAATTCATATTTAGTTCTACCTCATGGGAGGTCAAAAAAGCTTCTTTTGATGCCTTGAACTGTGATGTAATTGTAGCAGGACACTGCGGATTGCCTTTTACCGATGTAAAAGCTGATAAAATTTGGATAAATCCTGGGGTTATTGGAATGCCTGCCAACGACGGGTTGGCAAAGGTCTGGGCTGTTATTTTAGATGAACGCAAAACACCTATTTATAAGCACTTCAGTTTTAGTTATGATCATGAACTCGCAAGTGAACTAATGTTGAAGAATAATTTACCTAAAGAATATGCTCAAACGTTAAAAACCGGAATCTGGGATAATACGGAGATTCTTCCAATAGCAGAAAGTGAATTACAGGGTAAACCTATCAAGTTTTAAGTATCGTTTACATCCAAGTACTGGTTTTAATCGTAAATATAGCGCACACCTTTAATTTTATGAATTTAAAAAAATTACTATTTCTTATATTTTTCCTGAACTTGACTGTTGGCCAGGCCCAGAGTTCAATTGAAAAAATACTCTCTAAATACAATTCACATTCTACGCCATATATTTCTGTGGAAGAATTAAAAATGCTGCATTCAGATGCTAATGTTGTAGTATTGGATGCCCGTGAAGAGGAAGAATTTGAGGTGAGTCATCTTAAAAAAGCCCTTTTTGTAGGATATTCCACTTTTTCAACAAAGGAAATTTCACATTTAATTACAAATAAATCAGCCTTAATCGTAGTATATTGTTCTTTGGGAATTCGCTCTGAAACCATTTCAGAAAAACTGAAAAACGCCGGTTATACAAATATTAGAAATCTTTATGGTGGTATTTTTGAATGGAAGAACAAGGGATATGCTGTTTTTGATGCTAATGGAAAGGAAACCGAGAAAATTCACGCTTTTTCAAAACACTGGTCTAAATATTTAACCAATGGTGAGAAAGTATACTAATAAAATTTTATTGTTTTGATTACAACTTCTAAAGAATTACTACTCATTTTTACCCGTAACCCCGAGCTGGGAAAAGTAAAATCCAGATTGGCAAAAGATGTGGGAGAACAAACCGCCTTAGACATCTATAAATTTTTACTTGCTCATACCTTGGAAATCACCAAGGATCTTAATGTAGCTAAAGAGGTCCATTATTCTGAAAAGATATTTGAAGACGATATATGGAACTCTAATATTTATTTGAAATGCAAACAAGAAGGAAGAGATCTTGGAGAGCGTATGCAACATGCCTTCGAGGAGGGCTTTAAAAATGGATACGAGAAGATTATCATTATTGGAAGTGACATGTACGACATGGATCAAACCGATATTGAAAATGCCTTTAAAGCTTTAGATGATAAAGATTTCGTGTTAGGTCCTGCAGAAGATGGTGGATACTATCTTCTAGGAATGAAAAAATTAAACACAAAAGTCTTCCAGAGAAAAGAATGGGGAACAGCTACAGTTTTAACCGACACGCTTAAAAATCTTGGTTTGAATAACACAAAATTACTGGAAACACGTAATGATGTAGATTATTACAGCGATATAAAAGAACATGAAGATTTTCAACATTTCTTCCAACACATAACATCATGATAAAAAGAATTCAAGAAACAACAGATTATCTAATTGAAAAAGGATTTGACAGTCCTGAAGTGGGTATCATTTTAGGCACAGGACTGGGACAGCTGGTAGATGAAATAGAAATTCTAGCAGAAGTTAGTTATAACCATATTCCTAGCTTTCCTACCGCAACGGTAGAATTTCATAAAGGCAAGCTTATTTTTGGAAATTTAGCCGGAAAAAAAGTGGTAGTAATGCAAGGCCGTTTTCATCTATATGAAGGCTATACGCTGCAAGATGTGACCTATCCTGTACGTATTATGGAAAAATTGGGTATCAAGAAATTGTTAGTCTCCAATGCGTCAGGATCTATCAATCTCGATTTCAAAAAAGGAGAACTAATGCTTATAGACGACCATATTAACCTGCAGGGAGGATCGCCATTGGCATTTTTAGGAGTAGAACATTTAGGTGAACGTTTTGTTGATATGAGCGCTCCTTACAATACAGAAATGAACCAGAACATAGAAGCTATTGCAAAAAATAATAACATCAAATTACATAAAGGGGTATATGCTTCGGTACTGGGCCCACAACTGGAAACAAGAGCAGAGTATCGTTATCTTAAACTAATTGGTGCAGACGCTGTTGGAATGAGTACTGTGCCCGAAGTTATTGTGGCTAATCATTTAAACCTACCCGTATCAGCAATCTCGGTGATCACCGATGAAGGTGACCCAGACAATTTGAAGCCGGTAGAAATTAGTGAGATCATTGCTATGGCTCACAAAGCAGAACCTCAGCTTATAACGATATTCAAGGAACTGATAGCTCAGTTATAAATTTAAAATAGCCAATCTTTTTAAACCCATTCAATATGAAAAAGGCACTCTTTGGTAGCATGCTATTAGTATTTTCACTTTGCTTTTACACCTTGAATGGTTGCACTCTATTATCGGCTGCTGGACTTAATGACAAAGGCCTTCCCACAGCAAAGGTTGGGGAAGATTTGACCTCCTCTACTGCGAACTCTCAGGTAAATTTAGATCATAGCACGTGGACAGCATTATTAAAAAAGCATGTTTCAAAAGATGGGCTGGTAGATTATAAAGGCTTCAAAAAAGATGAGGTAAAGTTGAAGGAATATCTGGAAATGCTTTCTGAAAATAAACCCTCTAAAACCTGGTCAGTTCAGGAGCAACTTGCCTATTATATAAACATCTACAATGCATATACCGTAAAGCTGATTATTGAAAACTATCCGATTAAGAGTATTAAAGACATAAACGGCGCATGGACAAAAGATATTGTAGATATTGGCGATGTAAAAATGTCTTTAGGAGGGATTGAGAATAGTATACTTAGAAAAATGAACGATCCTAGAATACACTTTGCAATTAACTGTGCATCCTATTCTTGTCCGAAGCTATTAAATGAGGCTTATACTGCAGCCAAGATCAATGAGCAATTAGAAACTGCCACTAAAGAATTCATCAATTCTGATAAAAATATAATTTTAGAGAATTCGGTTAAACTGAGTTCTATTTTCGACTGGTATAAAAAAGATTTCAAAGAAGGTGGTAGTGTAATAGATTATATCAACCATTATTCAAACGTGAAGATAAAAGCCTCAGCAAAAATAACTTATAAGGAATACGACTGGTCTTTAAACGAGCCTAAGTAAGATGATAAGTATTATAATTCCTGTATATAATGAAGAAGCTCAACTCCCGAGACTACTTCAGCATATACAGGAATTTTCATCTAATAACATAACTGAAATTATTGTGGTAGATGGGGGAAGTACCGATGCCACCAAGGAAATTGTGAGAAAGACCCCGGCGGTACGCTTTATCTATTCTGAAAAAGGACGAGCAAAACAGATGAATGCCGGTGCTGCTGCTGCCACTTCTAAAATTCTTTACTTTTTACATGCCGACAGCTTTCCTCCTCTTCATTTTGATTCAGCTATCGTAAATCAGGTAGGTACAGGTAATAAAGCTGGCTGCTTTCGAATGAAATTTGATAAGAACCATTGGTGGCTCAATTTAATGGGATGGTTTACTACTATTAATCATAAAGCTTGCCGAGGTGGAGATCAGTCTTTATTTATCACTAAAGAACTGTTTAATGAAATTGGCGGTTTTGATGAAATTTATATAGTCTTTGAAGACAATGATCTTATTGGCAAATTATATAAGAGAAAATCATTTACAATTATTCCAAAATGGCTAACTACTTCAGCTCGTAGATATGAAAAAGTAGGGATCTGGAAATTACAGTACTTTTTTGCACTCCTTTATCTTAAAAAGATGAAAGGGGCTACACCCGAAGAGTTATATCAATATTATAAGAAGAAACTTAGTTAATAAGAGTGTTCCCGTAATACTTTTTCACCACTTCCTGAGCCGGTTTATTTTGCGGTGTGAACTGGTTATTCCCCAATCCGCCCGCATTTTCATGGTCTTGATGCCATTTCCAAAGAAAGCCGCCTGCAAACCAGTTTTCTTTCCAAAACTCTTCGTAAAGTGCCGTAAGTGCATTAGCCTGTAAATCATCATTAAAGCTATTAGTTTCCCGGGATGATTCCCAGGGATACTCGGTTGCGTAATCGGTATTTCTATACCCATACTCCGTAAACAGGATGGGTTGTTCCACTTCATGCGAGAGATCTTCCAGCTTAACTTTATAACTTTGCCAAGCACTTCTTAGCTTTTCTACTTCGGGAGATCTTTCACTATTCAAAGGAAAATAAGCATCAACTCCCACATAATCCAACTCCCTCCAAAACGTCACTTTCTCCACCTTATCCCAATTTTCGGCATAAGTGAGTTGTCCTTTGTAAATTCTCCTAACATCAGCTATTAGAACACTCCAGAAATTCTGTCTTTCATGCACAAATCCGTAGAGCTCGGTGCCTAAGGTAAAAATATCCACTTTTTCTTCTGCAGCTACTTGCGCATATAAAAGAATGAAATTTCTATAGTTCTTCTCAAATTCCTTCCAATCGGCTTCAGAATTCATTTTAATATCTCCGGTAAATTCTCCCCGCCATATCCAAATTTGGGGTTTCAGCATTACTTTCATTTTATTAGTACGTAGCATCCTTATACTTTTTCTAACTCCCTCCTCGCGCTCTCCAAACCATTGTCTTTCCATATTAAATTTTAAATGAGGGCTATCCAACTTCTCCAAAAAACCAAAAGGCATTAAAGCTACTGCATTGGCATGAATTTCCTTTATTGGCAATACTTGTCCCGGCAGTATCGAGTCTCTTGACGCCACAAGACTTATCCCGTTAATCTTTTCTTCCAGCTGTTGTGGTGACTGACAGGAATGTATAACTGCCAATAATAGTATACAAAAGACAGGTATCTCTAAACTTCTTAAAACCTTAAAATTCATTAACTTTCCTTTATTATAGGTTCTGGATGAATACATTAATTGCTTTTAAAGTTAAGAGATAATTTCATCTTTTTAATTGCAAAGTGTAATCCCCAGCAGTTTTAACAAAAAGCAGATTTTATATGCATATTATTGTATAAGTTAATATAGTTAGCTTCGACCAATCGACATGTTTTTTTCATCTCAATTACTCTTTAAACATCCACATGGAACATATTGTTATTATTGGAAACGGAATCTCGGGTATTACCGCAGCACGCCACATTAGAAAGAATTCAGATAAACGAATTACAGTTATCTCTGCGGAAAGTGAGCATTTCTTTTCTCGTACCGCTCTTATGTATGTATATATGGGACACATGAAATGGGAACATTTAAAACCTTATGAAGATTGGTTTTGGGAAAAAAACAGGATCGAATTAAAGAAGGAGTGGGTAGAAAGCGTAGATTTTGATAATAAGACACTGCATTTTTCCTCCAAACAAAGTATGAACTACGACAAACTGATACTAGCAACGGGTTCTATTCATAATAAATTTGGCTGGGAAGGTCAGGAGCTTAAAGGAGTACAGGGTTTGGTTACCAAACAAGACCTAGAATTGCTGGAGGAAAACACAAAGAATTGTAAAAAGGCAGTGATAATTGGAGGTGGCTTGATTGGTGTAGAATTGGCAGAGATGCTATTAACAAGAAATATTCAGGTTACTTTTTTAATTAGAGAAGAAGGCTTTTGGTCGGGTATCCTTCCACAAAAAAATGCCGACCTTATCTCGAAACATATTACTTCGCATGGCGTGGAGATAAAACATAGAACTGAGCTTGATAAAATAGTTGGAGATAAAGAGGGTAATGTAAGATCGATCGTAACCAAGACCGGAGAAGAAATAGAATGCGAGCTTGTAGGGCTTTGTGCCGGTGTACACCCAAATGTAGATTTTTTAAGGAATACAGCTTTAGAGATTGATAAAGGGATTCTAGTGAATAGCTTTTTGCAAACCAATATCAAAGATGTATATGCCATTGGAGATTGCGTACAGCAACGACAACCTATTGGGCAAAGAAAGTCTATTGAGGCTGTGTGGTATACCGGGAGAATGATGGGAGAAACTGTAGCACAAACTCTTACTGGAAATAAGAGAGAATATAACCCCGGACATTGGTTTAATTCGGCTAAATTCTTTGATATCGAATATCAAACGTATGGTTGGGTATTTAATAAGCCTAAAGAGAGTGAGACGCATTTTCACTGGGTTCATCAGGATAATAAAAAGTTTCTCACCATTTCATATGATACAATTTCAAATAAGTTTTTAGGAATTAACACCTTTGGAATTAGAATGCGTCATGAAAAATTTGACACATGGCTGAGTGATGAACGCTCTGTAGGGTATGTGATCTCACATTTAAAAGAAGCTAATTTTGATCCCGAATTCTATAAACGCTATGAAGCTTCAATTTTTGATAAATTTCAAAAAGAATATCAAGTTAGCGTTTAAACCAATTTAATAAAGCACCGCATAAATACTCCCCATGGAAAATAATATGTCTATTACCGGTGATGTTCCCGCATCATTATCCATACCCCAGAAAGCTGCCACCTTTGTAGGAATTGCAGGATTGTTCATTCTTGTTCTAGCCGGTTTAAACACAAATTTTCCCAATAAAACAGTTTGGTTAAGTATTTCCCTTTCTGCAATTACCGTAGGAATTATTTGGTTTTCCAAAGCCACCTACGCCAACAAACATGAGGGGATCAAGAATGATGGAGTTTGGTTCAAAGCCATTTCCAATAGGGGCTATCTTGCCTGGATCTCCGGAATACTACTCACAGGCTTTTATATAGTGCTTTATTTTTACCCTGAATATCTTGGTTTGGTTGAGAAGGGTGATAATACCGGACTTATAGTCTTTTTCGATCCACTTAGCAAGCTTTTGAGTGGCGGCCCTGCCAGTCAGTGGTTTGTTTATGGAACCCTTTACACCATCGCTATTTTAGCATTCGGTATAAAATTCATTTGGAAATATCGGCATAACCGCTATGAACGCTTGCGAACAATTTCGGTGATGTTCTTTCAAACGGCCTTTGCCTTCTTGATTCCAGAATTCATGGCCCGCTTAAATAGCGATAGTTTCTCACTGCCCTATTCAGATCTTAAAAGCATCTGGCCTCTAAATTATTATAACTTCGATCAATATAGAGTAGATGAATACATTTCTGCAGGCAATATAGGGATCGCTTTATTGTTATTTGGAATAGCTTCCATCTTTATAATCACTCCCATACTTACTTATAAATACGGGAAACGCTGGTACTGCTCCTGGGTATGTGGCTGTGGTGGGTTAGCCGAAACTGCCGGAGATCCATTTCGTCATTTAAGCGATAAGAGACAATCGGCCTGGAAAATAGAACGCTGGGTAGTACATAGCGTAGTGGTATTTGTGGTTTTAATGACCACTGCAGTTGTTTATTCCTATTTAGGAGATTCATCTAAAGGATATTGGCTTACCAGAGATGTGTTTTTAATTGGGGTGGCGCTATTACTTACCGCTATTTTCACGCTGGTCATGGTTTTTAAACGAAATGAGTTCAAAAAAGATGCTCGCTATGGCGCTATTGGTTATATGGCCATTATTCTGGCACTAATTGCTTTTCATTATTTAAGCGGAAAGAATCTTTTTCTTTTTGATGCCTATCAGTTGCGATCTTTCTACGGATTTTTAATAGGAAGTATCTTCTCTGGAGTTATTGGTACCGGCTTCTATCCTATTTTCGGGAATAGAGTATGGTGCAGATTTGGTTGTCCTATGGCTGCAATTTTGGGTTTTCAACAACGCTTATTTTCTAAATTTAGAATTACAACCAACGGCGGACAATGCATTTCCTGCGGAAATTGTTCAACCTACTGTGAAATGGGAATCGATGTAAGAGCCTATGCTCAAAAAGGTGAAAATATTGTACGTTCGAGCTGTGTAGGCTGCGGAATTTGTGCTGCGGTTTGCCCAAGAGGAGTGTTAAAACTTGAGAACGATTCTATGAAAGGTAGAATCAATTCAAAAGAAGTCCTGCTGGGAAATGATGTAGATCTATTGGATTTACTAAATCAGAAACAATAATTGTAATTAAATTCTTTCTTTTGCGAACTAAACATGAACCTTAGCTCGCCAAGAGTCAACATATTTGAATGGAATTAATTATAAAAGTTATTATCCCTGCCTTTAATGAAGAAGCTTCCATAGGGAAGGTTATTTCTGAAATTCCAAAAAACATTACTGAAGTTATTGTGGTAAACAATAATTCGACCGATTCTACCGGGATGGTTGCGCAAAATTCTGGAGCCACTGTTTTAGAGGAAAAACGAAAAGGTTATGGATATGCCTGTCTAAAAGGTATGGAATATATAGCCTCTCAAGAAATCCTACCAGATATAGTGGTATTTCTCGATGGTGATTATAGCGATTATCCTTCTGAAATGGATACCCTCCTAAAACCCATTCTTAAAGATAATATAGATTTTGTGGTAGGTGCAAGGGTGAAAAAATGGCGAGAAGAAGGGTCTATGACCCTCCCTCAGATCTTTGGAAATTGGCTGGCTACCAATTTGATGCGTCTTATGTTCAGAGCAAAATTCACAGATTTGGGCCCGTTTAGAGCCATTAAGTATCAAAAATTACTGGATCTGGAAATGCAGGATAAAACCTATGGCTGGACGGTAGAGATGCAACTAAAAGCGATCAAGCAAAAGCTTAGCTATGTAGAAATTCCTGTACATTACAAAAACAGAATAGGAGTTTCAAAGGTTTCGGGGACTATAAAAGGAGCTATCTTTGCCGGAATTAAAATTTTAGGTTGGATCTTCAAATACAGTTTTAAATAATGGACGTTGTAATTATAAGTATCTATACGCTCTCTTTATTACTGATTTTCTTTTACAGTCTGTCTCAATTAAGCCTACTTTTTAAATACCTTCAATCTAAAAAACAGGAGGATCACTCCCCTAAATTTGATTTTTCCAATTCCGAAGAGATACCCTTTATAACTATACAACTCCCCCTGTATAATGAAATGTATGTGGTAGAGCGGCTTCTGAATAATATCTCCAAAATTGAATATCCTCCTCATAAATTAGAGATCCAGGTGTTAGACGATTCTACAGATGAATCGGTTGAAAGTACCGCCATTCAAATAAAAAATCTTAGAAAGACAGGGCTTAATATTCAACATATCCGCAGAAAAATTAGAACAGGCTTTAAAGCCGGAGCTTTAAAAGAAGGACTTAAAAGTGCGAAAGGAGAATATATCGCAATTTTTGATTCCGATTTTTTACCAGGCTCAAACTGGTTATTACAAACAGTACCTTATTTCAAGGATCCTGAGATTGGCGTTGTTCAAACGCGATGGGGTCACATTAACAGGAATTACTCTTTACTCACTAAAATTCAGGCCTTCGCATTAGATTTTCATTTTACGCTAGAGCAGGTTGGAAGAAACTTCGGCAAACATTTTATAAACTTCAACGGTACAGCTGGTCTTTGGCGAAAAGAATGTATTTATAGTGCCGGTAACTGGAGTGGTGACACCCTTACCGAAGATCTCGATCTTTCCTATCGTGCGCAACTAAAAAAGTGGAAATTCAAATATTTAGAAGACGTGGAAACACCCGCAGAACTTCCTGTAGTGCTTAGCGCCGCTCGCTCGCAACAATTTCGATGGAATAAAGGAGCTGCAGAGAATTTTCAGAAGAATTATTCTAAATTATTACATAATAAAACATTAAATACCTCAACTAAATTTCACGGATTCTTCCATTTATTGAACTCAAGTATGTTCTTGGTTATTTTGATATTGGCAGTTTTGAGTCTACCGGTTCTCTATATAAAAAATACCAATCCGCAGTTTAGCTCGTATTTTAATGTGATGGCTTTTTTTGCTATTAGCACTTTAATTTTCTTAATTTCGTACTGGATCACTTATACCAAGATCCATGGGAAAAGCTTTAAGAGTTTTTTGAAATTTATAGGAATGTTTCTGAGTTTTTTCTCCATTGCTATGGGTTTTAGCGTGCATAACTCGCTTGCTGCCATAGAAGGGCATTTGGGTAAAAAAAGTGATTTTATACGCACGCCCAAATTCAATGTTAACAACGTTAGAGATTCCTGGAAGGAAAATAAATACCTTTCCAAACATCTTTCTGTGAGTAACCTTATAGAAGCTATCTTATTTCTTTATTTCGGATTTGCCATTTATAGCGCCTTCCGTTTAAACGATTTTAGTTTGCTGCTCTTTCATTTAATGTTGTTCAGCGGATTTGGATTTGTAGTTTATAAATCATTTGCCTCTAAAGCTTAATTATGGATTCTCTTACTCAAATAGTTCTGGGAGCAGCAGTTGGTGAAGCTGTATTAGGTAAAAAAGTAGGAAATAAGGCGATGCTCTACGGAGCCATTGCCGGAACAATTCCCGATCTAGACTCTTTTGCTCCCCTTTTCACCGATTTTATTACCGCTATTGAAATTCATCGTGGATTTTCGCATTCCCTACTTTTTGCCATACTGTTCGCTCCCATTTTTGGAGGGCTTATTTCTAGGATAGAAAGAAAATCAATTGCTACTTGGAAGGAGTGGTCGTGGTTGATGTTTTGGGGCTTGATAACACACCCGCTATTAGATGCTCATACCACTTGGGGCACACAGTTGTTCTGGCCATTCGATCTAAGGATTGCCTATAAGAACATATTTGTAATAGACCCATTATATACCATTCCGTTTTTGGTATTTCTAATTTTGGCAATGCGCTCCAAGCGAGGATCAGAAAAACGAAGGAAGTATAATAATCTGGGGCTTATTGTAAGTAGTATCTATATGCTTATTACTATTGGATTGAAAGGATTAAGTTATATGAAATTTCAAGAAGCGCTGGAAGAGCAAGACATTTCCTATTTACAAATGCAAACCCGGCCCAGTCCTTTCAATACTATTATGTGGTCTGCCAACATTGAATTACACGATGCCTATTTATTAGGCGACTATTCTTTTTTTGATAGCCAGCCAATTCAATTTACCCGAATTCCAAAAAATCATGAATTGATTGATTTTATTAGAACTGAAGATAGAATTCAAAGAATTATAGCCATCTCTCAAGGCTGGTACACTATCTCGAATAGGAATGGCAACATTTATCTTAACGATCTTCGCTTTGGCGCAGTAAACTTGCATGAAGAAAACCCAAAATTTATATTCAGTTACCTGTTAAAAACGAATTCTGATAATTTGGAAATAACAGAAGTACCAAGAGACCCGGAAGATGCTACTAAGTTATTAAGCGATCTTAGCAGCCGGGTTTGGGGAAATTGATGAACTAATTTCAAACAAGAAACCCCCGCTACTTTTTAAGGTATCGGGGGATTTTTTGCTTAATTATCTTAATTTATTTCAATTGGGTCGGTAGTCAACTTTACCGTGGGCTTCTCATTGTTAGATTTCCTAACATTGATGTTGATATTCTTATTTGTCTTCACAATTTTTATGGCCTCTTCAGAAGAGATCGATTTTCCATTGTAGAAGAACTCTGCTCCTTCCTCTGCCAATTGTTTCATATGTATTTCAGGCACGGGAGGCGGTGGTGGAGTATTAAATTTTATTTCCATCTCTCTTTTTTGCATGTCTCTTTCTGCCCGCTTCATCATACGCTCCTGCTTTTGCATCTCTCTGCTTTCTCTTTCCATATTTCGTGCAGCAATTTTCATTTTACGTTCCTCGATTACCTGAACACGTTCCATTTCTCTCTGCCCGTCATGTCCTAAATATTCTTCTGGGGGAGAGGGCATTTCGGATTGTTCAAAATGAGGAGCTGGAGGCTCAGGGGCTGTTGGTGGTTCTGGATGCGCAATTCGCGCTACACGTTCAACATTTGCTATACGTTCCGGATGCCTTGGCGCTTCAGGCCTTGGTGGTAAAGGGAAATGTGGAAATTCCTCTGCAGCCTCTCTTTGTTTCGGAGTCATCAAACTATAGATATATTTCATTCTTTCAACATCCTTCATTTTTATAATAATTCTATCTACTTCCTGAGAATTATAATGTTTGGCGAGTTTGTTATACTCCTTGATCATCTTCTTGGTAGCCTTTTCCTGTTGAGTTGGAAAATCAGCAATTGCCGATTTGCCTTCAACTTGTACCTTTTCTTCTAGCTGAACAATTTCATTAGTGCTAAAACTATACAACAATACTGCTAAGAGCGGTAGTAGCAATAAGCTTCTAATTAGAATTCCTTTTTTTGAGGTGTGTGTTTTCATAACTGTAAATCGTTTTTTGATTGATGAATAATTAATGGCGCTTGCCAGGTTACTTGTTTCAGCATTTGATGAGAATGCCAACAAGATTTTTTGATAGGTTGCTTTAGGAGTTCCTTTGCGTATCACAGCTTGATCTGCAAGAAATTCATGATTGAGTTTAATGGCGTGTTTCACTAAATATATTAGCGGATTAAACCACATCCATATTTGTAAAAGCTCGATAAATAATATATCTAAACTGTGCTTTTGCCTAGCATGCGCTTGTTCATGCAAAAGCACTTCAGCCGGAATCTCTCCCCTTTCAAATCGTTTCTTATTTAAAAAGATATACCTGAAAAATGTATGTGGTTCTATTTTAGAGGGAAGCAGCACATTAGTGACATCATGATCTTTAAATTTCGGGTTTCTCTTAATTCTGAAGATCAGTTCTCCCAGGTTTTTACTGAATTTTAAGCTAAAGAAAATTACTCCAATGAAGTAGATCGACCAAAGTATAAATGTCCAGTCAAGATTTTCCCCTGTAGAATGTAGTGCATCAATTTCCTGAATAACTTGTTGTGATAGTAAGCTACCTGCTTCGCTAGCTTCCACGTATGTATAGAAAGTAATAAGCGGAATTAGCATTGATGCTATTACAGAGAACAACAGATATATTCGCTTAAAAACATGCATATTCTCCTGTTCCAAAATCAGTTTATAGAATAAAAAGAAGATTCCCAGACAGGCTGCCGATTTTAAGAAATACAGTTCCATAATTACTTTTTATCAATTTCGCTATCTATTATACTTTTAAGATCTTCTAATTCCTCCTTTGTTAAATTGGTCTCCTTGGTAAAGAATGATGCAAATTGCGAAGCCGAATCATTGAAAAAATTCTTAATAAGGCCATTAACATGTTTCGAGAAATAATCCTTCTTTTTAACTAAAGGAAAATATTCTCGTGATCTTCCTAACTGAACATAATCAATAAAATTCTTATCCTGCATTCTTTTCAACAAAGTAGCAACCGTAGTAGTGGCCGGTTTCGGATCGTCATAAGCATCAATGAGATCTTTCATTAAGGCGCGCTCCTGCTTCCATAAAATTTGCATGAGTTGTTCTTCAGCTTTAGATAATTGCATTTTTATTCCAGATTCTATTCAACTCTACAAATGTAGAATAATAATTCAATTCTACAAACATAGAGTAACTTTTTTATAACAAATAATTAAATCTTGATTTATATTTTAATCCATGTACCTTTGTTTTTCAAAATACATATTAATGAGTTTGGAACAAGAATTAATGCAGCGTAGTGGCTCCCAGTGCGAATTATGTGCTTCAAAAGAAAACTTGGAGATCTTTGAAATACCGGATTCTCCGGCAAATGTTGAAAACAGCATTTTGGTTTGTGAAACTTGCAAAGAACAAATTGAAGATCCAGAAAAAGTGGTTCCCAGTCATTGGAGATGTTTGAATGACAGTATGTGGAGCACAGTTCCCGCAGTGCAGGTAATGGCCTGGAGAATGCTTACTCAACTTAAAAATGAAGGTTGGCCTCAGGATCTTTTGGATATGATGTATATGGAAGAGGAAGTAATGGAATGGGCGAAAGCTTCACAAATTGCCGATCCTGCAGCAAAATCTATTGTACATAGAGATAGTAACGGAGTCATTCTGGAAGCCGGAGACTCTGTGGTGCTTATAAAAGATCTGAAAGTAAAAGGAAGTAGTATGGTAGCCAAACAAGGAACAGCCGTTCGTCGAATCTCCTTAGATCATGAAAATGAGGAATACATTGAAGGGAAAGTTGATGGACAGCAAATTGTGATCATCACCAAATATGTAAAGAAATTATAAGCTTTTTCATAACGAACAAAAAGGCCGATTCTAAATAATAGAATCGGCCTTTTATATTTTTAAAACAAGGTTTTATTCCTGGCTTAATTTTGTGAAATGTTTATAGAACAACGGAATTGTTTTGATCCCTTTCAAATAGTTCCAAATTCCAAAATGTTCGTTAGGCGAATGAATAGCATCGCTGTCCAGTCCAAACCCCATAAGAATGGTCTTACTTTTAAGTTCTTTCTCAAACAATGCTACAATTGGGATACTTCCTCCACTACGCTGCGGAATAGGTGTTTTCCCGAAAGATTCTACATAAGCATCATTTGCTGCTTGGTATTCAATAGTATCAATAGGTGTAACATATGCCTGTCCTCCATGATGTGGCTTCACTTCTACTCTCACTCCTTTTGGCGCGATACTTTCAAAATGCTTTTTGAATAGTTGAGTGATCTCTTTCCAGTCTTGATCTGGCACTAAACGCATAGAGATCTTGGCAAAAGCTTTACTCGCAATTACGGTTTTTGCACCTTCTCCAATATAGCCTCCCCAAATTCCATTCACATCTAAGGTTGGTCTAATAGAATTACGCTCATTGGTAGAATATCCTTTTTCTCCATATACATCATCAATATCTAAGGCTTCTTTATATTTATCTAAAGAAAATGGTGCCTCAGCCATCTTAGCGCGTTCCAACTCACTTGCCTCTTCTACTTTATCATAAAATCCGGGTACGGTAATATGATTGTTCTCATCATGCAACGAAGCGATCATTTTAGTTAGCACATTAATAGGGTTTGCAACAGCTCCTCCATATAATCCGCTATGTAAATCTCTATTTGGTCCTGTAACTTCAACTTCTACATAGCTTAACCCGCGTAATCCGGTTGTTATGGAGGGAACATCCTTTGCGATCATACCCGTATCAGAGATCAGAATTACATCGTTTGAAAGTTTTTCTTTATTGCGTTCTATAAACCATCCAAGGCTTTCACTTCCAACTTCTTCCTCGCCTTCAATCATAAATTTCACATTACAAGGAAGCGTTCCAGAACTTGTCATATATTCAAGTGCTTTCACATGCATATACATCTGCCCCTTATCATCACAAGCACCACGTGCAAAAATAGCACCTTCCGGATGTATCTTTGTTTCTTTAATAATAGGCTCGAAAGGTGGGCTGTCCCAAAGGTTTATTGGGTCTGGGGGTTGCACATCATAATGTCCATACACTAGAACAGTTGGTAAATTTTTATCGATTATCTTTTCTCCAAAGACAATTGGATTTCCAGGAGTTTCACATATTTCAACTTTATCACAGCCTGCTTCTTCCAAACGCATCTTTACCGCATCGGCGGTTTTTAGAATATCATTTTTATAAGCCGAATCTGCACTGATAGAAGGAATTTTTAAAAGTTCAATTAATTCATTTAAAAACCGATCCTTATTATCTTCTACATACGTATTTAAGTTGTCCATTCTTTAGTTTTTGAAATTAGGTAAAGATACAAATTTGATATTTTTTTATAGAACTATTTGAAAATTGAAATCTTTATGTATATTTGCACCCGCTTAGTTAATCAAGCGGGTTTTATAACGAGTCCTAAGTGTTATAAAATTAAAATGCGGGCGTGGTGGAATTGGTAGACACGCTAGACTTAGGATCTAGTGCCGCGAGGTGTGAGAGTTCGAGTCTCTCCGCCCGCACCAGCAAAAAGCTTCAGAGAAATCTGAAGTTTTTTTTATTTATATATGTCTTGATATTTCTCACCTATCATATTTATATTTACTTTGGGAATATTGATTATTTAAAGTTCGGAAGATTTAGTAATTTTCGTCCTTATTTATCAACTCTTTCAGTCTCTATCAGTCTCTATGGAAATATTATTACAGCCAGATGCCTGGATCGCGCTTCTTACCCTAACTTTTATGGAAATTGTGTTGGGTATAGATAACATCATCTTTATTTCCATAGTAACAGGAAAACTGCCTCAAAAACAACAAAAAAAAGCATGGATAACAGGCCTGTCGCTGGCTTTGATCATGCGTATACTGTTGTTATTAAGTATCACCTGGCTGATAGGTCTTACCCAACCAGTTCTAACTATTGCTGAATTTGAATTAAGCTGGAGAGATATAATACTAGCTGCCGGAGGTATCTTCTTACTCACGAAAACCACTTTAGAAATACATGAAAAAGTGGAAGGAAGAGAGCACGAAAAAAATTTAGGGAAGGTCTCTTCCTTTGGTTATGCCCTAGTACAAATAGTTTTGCTTGACATTATCTTTTCTTTTGATTCTATCCTAACAGCGGTAGGTTTGACAGATGAACTGGTGCTGATGGTGATTGCTGTGATAGTTTCAATTATTATTATGATGATCTTCGCTAAATCTGTGGGAGACTTCGTAAACAAACATCCTACAGTTCAAATACTGGCACTTTCATTTTTAATCTTAATAGGATTTATGCTTGTAGTAGAAGGATTACACTACCATGTTCCCAAAGGCTATATATACTTTGCACTCTTCTTCTCTTTAAGTATAGAAATGCTGAATTTAAGATTTCGAAGAAAGCAACGCCAAATAGGAAAAACTGAAGATTAGTCTATTATCGCATAATGTATTGGCTTAAAACTTCCGTTGTTACTATCTTCGGCAGAACAGGCAGTTAAGGCAACAATAAGGTCCATTTGAGCCTGAAACAGCACGTAATCTCCGGCTTTACTTAGTGGCGGATCAACACTTAACTTACCATCCGGCGCAAACTGTACATTCATAAAAATGTTGAAAGCAGTAGGCACATCATCAGGCTGGATATCAAATTTTTCCAGGTTGGTGTATAGATTTTCAAAGCAACTTGGGTGGTAGTCTGGATTATTATACATTATTTGGAAGGTCTCCGGACTACAAGGTGCTAACAAAAAATCATTCCTCCCATTGGTATCTTCTAAGATCTCCATCATTTTATGACTGCGGTTACTCCATAGAAAATTACCTTTTGTAATCAGGATGCTTTCCTCAAAATCCAATGTTTTTCCGGAAGAGATTTTTTCACGTGTATCTTCAGCATTAAACAATACCATATCACTCACTTGCTCTCCTTGAGGATCTATTACTTTTAATTTTTGACCCTTTTTTAACTTAAAGGCCGCTCCTGTTTGTTTTTTAATAACTTCCATTATTTTCTTCTCTAATATCCATACTTAATTTCTGACTTAGCGCGTCTCCTTTTTTTAAATGTCCTATCACAGCTTCAACATCATCTTTTTCGTAAGTCTGATGCAGTTTTGCCACCCCTTCAACTTTAACAGGCTCTGCCCAAAAACCGGTAATTAAAGGAAGATGATCTTCCAGCATCTGCTTAGGAATATCTTTATAATACAAAGGAGATTCTTGAGATTTCTCAAAATTATTCACCAGGTTTTCTAAAGAGTTTTCTAACTCTACACGGCTTTGTAATTTCAATTTCACATTTACATGCACTGCTGAATAGTCCCACGTGCTTATATCCTTCTCTTTATACCAAGATGATGAAATATAAGCGTTTGCTCCTTGAAAGATCATTAAAGCCTCCACTCCATCTTTAAGATAGCTAAACTGTTCATTATGATTGGCAATATGAGAGTACAATCGAAAGCTGTGAGCATTTCCTTCAGCCAGCACCGGGATGTGGGTAGCCAACAACCTTTCACCTTTCAGAATGAAACTTGCAAAAGGATGTTGTTTTATAAATTCGAATAAATACTGAGGGTCTTGCTTCTTATATTTTTTGGGCTGGTACATGCATTACATTTTCCCAGAAAGAAACGGACATTTCCATTCATCTCCAACTTTTCTTCCACTGTATTGTCTGGCTTCACTATTTGCTCCAAAATCTTGCAGCACAGGGTTTATATCCCCTTGAAGTTCTGTGTCTCTTTCCCGAATCTTATCACGTACTACTTCGTACGTACCCATTTCTCTTAACTTTTCAAATTGCCAGTGCAAATTAAATGCAATTGCCGGATAAGGAGTCTGTCTAGCCATTCTGGAACTGTTGGGATGCAGTCCAACCATATAAAAAGCTTTCCCACCTAGACTAAAACTAAAATCCTTATTTTCTGGATCATTACTTACTGCGGGATCCCATGCATCAGTATCTACTTCGTGTAAAAAGTCTAACTGTTTCCATAGAATATCTTCGAATTGCTTTTCTGTAAAGGACTTTCTTCCCTTGAAAACAGCCATAAAAGTGAAGAATTGCTTCGATTCAAAATCATACTTAGCAATGTATTGTTTTAGATCTTTAAGGATCTTGGTGGCAGTATTTTTAGATCCGAAGTTATCATATACATGAAAATCTACTTTATCCATGCTAAAGACCGTTTGGGCCATTACACATGGATGATTTTTATTAATGATGAAATCTTCAAATTCAGCTTTAATTTTCTTATCATCATCTAAACCTAAGCGTTCTGCTTTTCCTTTTTTTTCAATTTCCGATATCATGACCTTGGTTTTTTGGTGGTATCGTGTAAATTTATAGCCACAACCGTAAATTTCAAGGGCGTTTAAGAAGAAATTAATTTAACTTTAAAAAAGATTAACATGCGATGGAAGTAACCAAAATAATTTGCTCAGGCTTTGCTGCCACTTCATTAATGACGGCCTTTAGTTATCTTGTTTCCAGAATAAAAAACAAGCAGTTCAGAGAGCCAGAATTGCTTAATATTTTGATATCGAGATCTGATCTTCTCAACTTTAAGCTGTCAAAAAAAAGCAGTGTAGGGTGGGTTTTGCATTACGTAATAGGATGGATCTTTGTGATTATATTTGATGTTCTATGGAAATTCAATTTCCCACCTTTCTCTGTTCTTTCAGGGGCTCTATTAGGTTTAGTAGCGGGCATTATTGGAGTGTTTGGGTGGAAAATATTTTTCTCGTTAAGCAATAACCCACCAAAGATAGACTGGAGTGAATATTACCTACAACTCATTATTGCGCATATCATTTTTGGTGTGACTGCCGCCTTGGTGTTTCTCTCTTGGTAGGTCATTTTTGACGATATCGCAACATAAGATATAACATCACGCCATTTAGCGCTAAAGAAACACCATTAGTAACAATTATGGGCATATCTTTTTTAGTAATACCATACACCGTCCATAAAAAAACTCCTATTATTAAAATACTGAACATCACGGGGGAAACATCCTCCACTTTTTTAGTTTGCCAGGCCTTTTTTATTTGAGGTACTACTGCAACGGTTGTGCAAATTCCTGCGACCAAGCCTAAAATGTCTGTCCATTCCATGATCTCGGCTTAACGTTTTACTCCTTTTAACAACCACTCCTCCAATGAAGTCCCATCATCACAATGCAAGACTGAAATATCTCCTGTGGTCTCAAAAATCACTGCTTTCACTTGCGATAATTGAATAACATTCGCTTCGCGCAATTTGGAGCGTAGATCAGATTCCGTTACTCTTGCCTTTCTAAGATTATGTTCCAATATTTTTTCACCATCCATCAGTAAAAGCGGTGTATTATCAATTGCTTTTTGAAAAACCTCAAAACGCCTGAGCAATGCAGCTGATATTTGAAGAACATATACAATCGCAAGACCAACTACCCCTTGTAGTAAACTTACAGATTTTGAAAGGACGGTACTCGCTATAATCGATCCAATAGCAACTGTCATAGCAAAATCAAAGCTGGACATTTTAGAAAAGCTTCGCTTTCCGGCGATCCTAGTGAAAATTATAACCGCAGCATAAATTCCAACTGCCGAAATACAAATTGCTATTAAAGAAGTTCCAGATGCCTCAAACCAAGTTTCCATAAGTGTTGTTTCAAAATTTAATTAATCAAGTTATCGTTTAAATTTGTAATACTCTAAAGAGGGGTGGGGAGTATTTTCTACCGAATGCTTAATAGCTTCCATTCCCATTACACTAAAAGTGATTCCATTTCCTCCAAAACCCAGAATATAATGTTCATTAACCTCACTATCGGGTTTTCCGAAATAAGGCAAACCGTCTTTTGTCTCGCCGAAGGTCCCCGCCCATGAATAATCTAATTTAAAATCTATTTCTGGAAAGCATTTTTCAAATTCCTTCTGTAAAGACTGCTCTTTTTTTGAAAGCAAGGCATCTCTTTTGGTTGCATTTTTAAAGTTTTCATCTCCACCACCCATAATAATCCTACCGTCATCAGTACTTCTGAAGTATAAATACGGAGAGGAGGTATTCCAATAAATACGATCTTTAAAAGCCTCAGGGATTTTTTCAAAAGCTTCTGAAGCCAATGCATAGGTACTTTTTAGATCCACCACAGATTCCTGCAACTGTTCTGTACTCTCATAGCCGGTACAGTTGATAATATGTGATGCATCAATTTTATAATTAGAAGAAGTTAAGGCTCTCATTCCGCCATCTACTGATTCCTGCTTCACAACTTCGGTACGGTCGAATATTCGTACTCCCTTTTCACTGCAATATTTCAACAGGTCGTTTGCAAGCTTATAGGTATCAGTAATTGCGCCCGATTCAGATTCTATAGCAGCATAGGCCTTTAACCCGAATTTTTCCAGATCTTCTTTCTCCAGCCATCTCACTTTAAAACCATGTTGCTTTCTCGTTTCAAATTCCGTTTTCAAAAAGTCTAAATCCTTTTTTGTAGAGCTGAAATACACGCTTTTTTTAAATTGAAAAGGACAATCTGATTTTATTTCATCTATGATCTCCTTAAGTTCAAAAATGGCCTTTTCACAACTTTTATAACTGGAAACAGCACAGGTTAATCCGCGTTGCTCGATCAATTCACTCAAGGAAACATCAATTTCATATTGCAACATTGCTGTACTTGCAGCACTGCTCCCACTGCACACATCTCTCCTATCCAGAAGAACTACCTTCTTTCCTTCTTTCAAAAATTTGAAAGCCATCAACGCTCCGGTTATTCCTCCTCCAACTATTAGAATTTCGGTTTGCACATCTTCATTTAATGAAGGGTAGCTACTGGCAAGTGAATTTTTAATTAACCAGAATGGTTCATTAGAACGTATATCCATTATAAAGCTCTTATATAAGTTAGGTTCAATTTAAATATTATCCACCAATAATCTCGCCTCCGTTAACATGAATTACCTGTCCGGTGATATAGCTACTATCCTCACATGCCAGGAAAACGTAGGCAGGTGCCACTTCGCTTGGCTGGCCCGCTCGTCCCATTGGGGTATCATTCCCGAAGTTTTTTACCTCATCAAAAGTTGCAGGAATCAGCGGAGTCCAGATAGGCCCGGGAGCCACCCCATTCACCCTAATTTTTCTCTTAGCCAACATTTTTGATAAAGAACGAGTAAAAGTAGTAATAGCACCTTTGGTGCTAGAGTAGTCTAGTAAATGCTCACTCCCGCGATAGGCAGTAACAGAAGTGGTATTAATTATAGCATCACCTTCCCCCAGATGTTTCAAAGCCTCTTTTGAGATCATAAAGTAAGGGTAAATATTTGTCTCAAATGTTTCTTTTACTTGGCCCATCTCTATATCTTCCAATTTATCCTTCGGAAATTGCACCGCAGCATTATTAACCAGAATGTTCAATTTGCCAAATTCTGCAATACATGAGTCAATAATCGATCTACAAAAATCTTCTTCTTTAAGGTCTCCTTCTAAAATAAGACATTTTCTGCCTTCACGTTCCACCATTTTCTTAGTCTCTATGGCATCTTCATCCTCATTAAGATAAACGATGGCCACATTTGCACCTTCTTTTGCAAAGTGCACAGCCACACTCCGCCCTATACCGCTATCACCGCCGGTAATGAGCGCTATTTTATCACTCAATTTACCACTTCCCTTATATGTATCTCTTATAATTTCGGGGGCCGGCTCCATTTTATACTCATCTCCAGGCTGCTTAGATTGATGCTGTTCAGGAAATTTATCTGGCTTCTTCATAATTACTCTTTTATAGTTGATAATGATCTGAAACAATTCATAATATTTTATAAATGTATCCAAGCTCCAACTTCATATAATATACTTTAAAACAAATTATAGAAACTTTTAACAGGCCATTTGCAACACAATAATCTCCATGCATTTTTTAAATACATTTGCAATATGAGCACATATCAAAAAATTGGACATCGCGGCGCCAAAGGTCATTTGGCTGAAAATACTTTAGAAAGCATTTCTAAAGCTATTGAACTTGGGGTAGATGCTATAGAATTGGACGTTCATAAATGCAAAACAGGAGAGGTGGTGGTTATTCATGATTTCACATTAGACAGAACTACCAATGGTAGTGGCGAGGTCGCCCGAAAATCGTGGAAAAAACTTCAAAGCCTTCAAGTAAAAGATAAGTATAAAATACCTCTTTTAACAGATGTCCTCAATCTTATTACGGGAAAATGCAAGATAAATATCGAATTAAAGGGATCTAATACTGCAGAACCAACTTGCCAAATTATTCAAGCTTATATTGAAACCAAAGGATGGCAGTATTCAGATTTTATAGTTTCAAGTTTTCAGATAAACGAACTCTTTCAGATTCGGAAATTAGATGAACATATTCCTATTGGAGTACTTAGCAAGGCAAGTGTAACTCAGGCTATTGAATTAGGAAAACAATTAAAGGCAACAGCCATCCATCCATCTATAGGGATTATCACCAGAAAAAATGTGATTGCCTCTCATGAGGCGGGCTTTATCGTAAACGTGTGGACTGTAAATGAACCAGAAGCTATTGAAAGAATGAAATCTTTTGGAGTAGATGGGATTATTTCTGATTTTCCTGACAGACTAATTTAAAATGTAACCTGACATCTTCCGAGTTTTTGTATGCAAAACCCATAACTTTGAAGCTACAATTTTTCTTTTAATGAAGTACGATATAATTATAGTTGGTGGAGGTGCCGCAGGTTTTTTCACAGCAATAAATGCCGCTGAAATGAATCCGCAGGCGAAGATCCTAATTTTGGAAAGAGGAAAGGAAGTACTCACTAAAGTTCGAATCTCGGGTGGAGGGCGATGCAATGTAACTCATGCCGAGTTTATTCCAAATGAGCTTATAAAAAATTATCCCCGCGGTGAGAAGGAACTAAGAGGACCTTTCCATTCTTTTATGACAGGAGATACTGTGGCCTGGTTTGAAGACAGAGGTGTTACACTAAAAACAGAAGACGACGGCCGTATGTTCCCAGATTCAGATTCTTCGGAAAGTATTATTAATTGTTTTCTTTCGGAAGCGCAACGTTTGAAAATACAAATTCTCAAAAACCACTCAGTACAGGATATTACCAATGAAGATGAGATTTGGAAATTAAAGACTAATCACGGTGATTTCTACGCTGAAAAAATTCTTATAGCTACTGGAAGTAATCCTAAAATATGGAAACTACTGGAAAAACTGGGGCATTCCATAATCTCTGCAGTACCCTCCCTTTTCACATTCAACATTAAAGATGAAAGAATAAAGGGATTACCGGGAATAGCTACCTACGCTTCCGTAAAGGTGATCTCCAAAAACGGGAATTTGGAAAGCGACGGACCTTTATTAATTACACATTGGGGATTGAGCGGACCTGCCATCTTAAAATTATCGGCGTGGGGAGCAAGAGAGTTATTTGAGCTTGGCTATAAGTTCCAAATTTCTGTGAATTGGCTTCCGGAAAAAACTTCAGAAGAAATTCTTGAAGATTTGAAAAAGCTTAAAATTAAATATGCTAAGCAACAGGCTTCAAAATATACCCAATTCGACCTTCCTAAAAGATTGTGGCAAAGCTTACTTAAAGCCGCTACTATTTCAGAAACCAGTATTTGGGCTGATTTAAATAAACAGCATCTGAAGCAACTTAGCGCACAACTTACCAATTGCATTTTCAATGTGGACGGAAAGAGCACATTTAAAGAGGAATTTGTAACGGCGGGAGGAATTGATCTTACCGAAGTAAATTTTAAAACCTTTGAAAGCAAACTTCAAAAAAACCTGTTTTTTGCCGGAGAAGTTTTAAATATCGATGCCATTACGGGAGGGTTTAATTTTCAAAACGCGTGGACAGGTGGTTATCTTGCGGCAAAAGCAATGAGCTCCCAAAACACTAATTAAGCCTCCATATCTCAAAGTTCAATACTGCAGCATATAGCACCCAAACTGCGTAAGGAATAAGAAGGTAGGCTGCGATATTACTCACTACTTTGAACCACTTTATAGTTAGCAGCAACACAACGAATAAGGCAATAATATCCAGCAAAGCCCAAAAAGGTTCTTTTAAGCCGAAGAATAAAAGGGACCAAAAAGCATTCAGCAGTAGTTGAAATGCAAAATGATATAAAGCGGTTTTTACCCATTTATGATAAAAGCCTTTGCTCCAAACTATCCCGGCCGCTATTCCCATCATGATATAAAGAATGGTCCATACGGGTCCAAACAACGAATTCGGGGGATTGAACCACGGTTTGTTCAATTGCGGGTACCAGTCGGCAATACTGGTTTGAGTTGCGAGCGCCCCCAAAAAGCCGATAAACAAACAAAATGCCATCGCCAGAAAAATTCGGATATATCGTTTTTGCGCCATAGTATCAGAATTACATGTCTAAAATAAAGAATTTATTTGAAAACTTGGCAGAGCCTCTGTGAACTAAAAAAGTATATTTGCTTAAATTTTTTTAAGCATGACCGAAAAAGATTTTCAGTTCAAAGCAGCTCAGCAAATGCCTGAAACCGGGAGCGCCACTTGGCAATCTCCAAGCAATATTGCACTGGTAAAGTATTGGGGTAAAAAGGACCATCAAATTCCTGCCAACCCCTCGTTGAGTTTCACCTTAAATTCTTGTAAAACCACTACCAGCTTAGAGTTTCAGAAAAAAACAGATAGAAAACTTTCTAATACATTCGATTTTGAATTTTATTTTGAAGGTAAGAAGAAAGAAGATTTTAAGCCCAAAATTGAGACTTTTTTTAAAAGAATTGAAGAGTTCTGTCCGTATTTAAAGAACTACAAGTTGGTTATTAAATCTGAAAACTCTTTTCCGCACAGTAGCGGCATCGCTTCTTCTGCCAGTGGCATGAGCGCTTTGGCACTTTGCGTGATGAGCTTAGAAAAAGAACTCAACCCGGATATTTCTGAGAAGTACTTTAATAAAAAAGCCTCATTCTTAGCCCGCTTAGGTTCAGGAAGCGCCTGTAGAAGTATAGAGGGTCCGTTAATTGCGTGGGGGACTCATAAAAATATTGAGGGCAGCAGTGATCTCTTCGGAATAAAATATCCTTTTGTTATGCATGAGGTTTTCAACAACTATCAGGACACCATTTTATTGGTTGACAAAGGTCAGAAACAGGTAAGTAGTAGTGTGGGGCATAACCTGATGTATGGCCATCCCTTTGCTGATGCCAGATTTGAACAGGCACATACCAACCTAGACAAACTTCAACAGGTTTTTGAGAACGGTGATTTGGAGAATTTTATAAGCATTGTTGAAAGCGAAGCGCTCACCTTGCATAGTATGATGATGAGCAGCAATCCTTATTTTATTTTAATGAAGCCCAACACCCTGGAGATTATTAATAAGATCTGGGAATATAGAGAAGCTTCAAAAGTACCGGTATGTTTTACCCTAGATGCGGGAGCAAATGTACATGTGCTATATCCTAATCAATATAAAGAAGAAGTTTTAGAATTCATTAAAAATGAATTGATTAGATTTTGCGAGCACGAACAATATCTTTGTGATGAGATTGGGAAAGGAGCTAAAAAGTTGTAGATTTAATTGATTATATTTGCCACTTAATCTAGTGTTAAAATTCAATTTGAATTCAGATTAATATAAAGCTTATGAAAGGACCATTATTTTATTCTAAGATCTTATTATTCGGGGAATACGGTATTATAAAGGACTCTAAAGGTTTATCTATTCCTTATAACTTTTATAATGGCGCTTTAAAAGTGGATGAAAATCCATCGGAAGAAGCAATAAAATCCAATCTGAGTTTAAAGAAATTTGCCCTTTATCTGGAAGAACTCCAAGCTTCTCAACCAGAATTAGTGCAATTCGATATTGAAGCTTTAAAAGAAGACGTTGAAAAAGGGATGTATTTTGATTCTACCATTCCTCAGGGTTATGGTGTTGGAAGCAGTGGTGCATTAGTAGCTGCTATTTATGACGAATATGCAACCGGAAAAATTACAGTTCTGGAGAATCTAACCAGAGAAAAGCTATTGAAATTGAAAAAGATCTTCGGTGAAATGGAATCTTTCTTTCACGGAAAATCCTCAGGCCTGGACCCTTTGAACAGTTACTTAAGCATTCCTATTCTTATCAATTCAAAAGATAATATTGAACCTGCCGGTATTCCGTCTCAAACAGAGAATGGAAAAGGCGCAGTATTCCTATTAGACAGTGGCTCTATTGGAGAAACCGCTCCTATGGTGCAGATCTTTATGGAGAACATGAAACAAGAGCCTTTCAGAAAAATGCTGAAAACACAGTTCGTAAAACATACCGATGCCTGTGTAGACGACTTTTTGCAGGGAGATGTGAAATCGCTCTTCGGTAACATCAAAAAATTATCTCACGTAGTACTGGACAATTTTAAACCAATGATTCCCGCGCAGTTCCATAAACTTTGGAAACACGGAATTGATACTAACGACTATTATTTAAAACTTTGTGGCTCTGGTGGAGGTGGTTACATCTTAGGATTTACTGAAGATATTGACAAGGCCAGAAAATCTTTAAAAGACTACAATTTAGAGATCGTTTACAACTTCTAGAATTACTTAATATTTCATGGCGGCTGCTAAAAACAAACGATTATTATTAAAGATGTTGAGTTTGTTTTCGGTAGTGCGAGGCTATAACATTCTCATTCTTGTGATTGCCCAGTATTTAACTTCGGCATTTATATTAGCTCCGCAATTACCATTAAGGAAGGTGATTTTCGATGCGAACCTGTTTTTTTTGATTCTCTCCTCTGCTACAGTAATTGCTTCTGGGTATATTATTAACAACTTTTACGACAGCGAAAAAGATCTTATTAACAGACCAAAAAAAACAATGCTTGACAGGTTTGTGAGTCAGCGCACCAAACTCTCAGTATATTTTATTCTGAATTTCGCAGCTATCTTCTTTGCGAGTTATGTATCATTTCGAGCAGTAGTATTTTTCTCCATCTACATTTTCATGATCTGGCTGTATTCCCATCGACTAAAAAAGATCTTATTCCTAGGAAATCTTGTTGCCAGCATCTTAGCAATTACACCCTTTTTTGTGGTCTTTGTATATTATAAGAATTTAGAAACAGTTATTTTTTTACATGCCACCTTCCTGTATTTAATGATAGTAATGCGTGAATTAGTAAAGGATTTGGAAAACCTAAAAGGAGATCTTATACAAAACTACCATACCATACCTGTGGTATACGGAGAGAAATGGAGTAAATTCTTTCTATCGGTATTAACAATATTGGCTGTAATTCCTATTCTTCTTCTAACCACAAAATTCAACACGGGATTAATGGACTATTATTTTTACGCTTCTTTAGTCTTATTGATATTTTTCTTATTATTTCTATATTTCAGCACAGCAAAATGGCAATATTTACTACTCCATAATATTCTGAAATTTATTATTGTTGCCGGCGTTTTCAGCATTTTACTTATCGATCCGGCAGAAGTGCTTAACCGTGTTTTTTAATTGCATATCCCCATTTTACTACACTTTTAAATCTTTTAAGCTTTCAACCACAGAGTTACATTTATCCACTATCTTTGCAAAAAATAAGCGATATGAGCAAGAACCAAAAATCTTCAGGCGGAAAATTTAGTGGAAGACAAGGTGGCGGAAAAATTAAGAAATCCTACGCAAGGGGAAATGCACCCATTAAAAGCAAACCGGCTGCTCCAAAAGAGGAAAGCAAGCCAGCGGTTAAAGCTGAAGGGATTCGTTTAAATAAATATATTGCCAATTCCGGAGCATGTTCCAGAAGAGACGCCGATATTTTTATTCAGGCAGGGAATGTTACTGTAAATGGCACCCCTATTACCGAGATGGGGTATCGTGTAAAGCTTTCTGATGAAGTTAAGTTTGACGGCCGAAGAATTACTCCTGAGAAACCCGAATATATCTTACTTAACAAACCTCGAGGTTTTTTCACAACAGGGAGTTTAGATAAAGGAAACAAAACGGTAATGGATCTTGTGGCAAATGCCACAAAGTCAAAAATAGTTCCGGTTGGAAAACTGGACAGACAAGCCACTGGCCTCCTATTATTTACTAACGATGGAGCTTTAGAAAAACAACTGGGGAAACCTAAAAATGGAATTCGCCAGATATTTCATGTGGAGCTTAACAAGCCTCTAAGTTTTGATGATCTTAAAAAAATAAATGACGGAATCACCCTTGAAGATGGTAAAGTGAAGGTGCAGGATGTAAGTTTTATAGACAACAGACCAAAGAACGAAATAGGCTTAGAAATTAACAGTGTGAAGCCTCACGTTGTACAAAGGCTATTTAAAAGCATGGGCTTTGAAGTAGAAAAACTAGACAGGGTTGTTTTTGGCGGGCTCACCAAAAAAGATCTTCCACGAGGAAACTGGCGCCCACTTACCAAACAGGAAATCATAAACATCAAGATGCTGTAATTGCTATTAAATTTAAATCCTCTTGCATGGATTTTTTTAATACTTTTGCCTTGATTATGTTATAACTAGGAAATAAATAACCTCACTATTTTGATTGTTTATTTCCTAAGTCATACTTTTTTTAAAATCTGAATAACAAACACTTAGATTCATTTTTATAAAAAATTGCATCCGGTTGAGTAAGCTTATTTTTTATGCGGTTGGTGCCATTCCGGATCAACAAAACAAGAATACCAGTTTTATTTATCAACTGGACACACCTACCTTCTTGGTTTACACTTATCTTAACAAACATTTACCAGTCAATTTTTTTGGCAGTATAAATTAATGCCTAATTTCTCACTTTAATAATCTAAACCTAAGCATTGAATACTAAATACAGCGATCTAATAGACCAGACATATTATTTTCCACAAGAAGAATTTAAACTGGAAGATAACGAGTTACAATTTCATGATATCGACCTTATGGAATTGGTGGAAAAGTATGGTGCCCCTTTAAAATTCACCTATTTGCCTAAAATTTCTCAAAACATCAATCGTGCTAAAAGCTGGTTCAAAGAGGCCATAGAAAAGCATGATTATAAGGGAAATTACAACTATTGTTATTGCACCAAAAGCTCTCATTTTAAACATATTTTAAATGAAGCTTTAAAGAATGATATCCATATTGAAACCTCTTCAGCTTTTGATATTAATATTGTACAAAATTTAAAAAGCAGCGGAAAACTTTCTAAGGATGCTTACGTAATTTGCAACGGCTTTAAACGAGATCAATACATTACTAATATTGCTGAATTACTAAATAGCGGGCATAAGAACTGCATCCCGATAATTGATAATTACGAAGAGATCGATCTGCTTTCAGAAAAGATCAACGACCCTTATAAAATAGGAATTAGAATTGCCTCTGAAGAAGAGCCTAAATTTGAGTTTTATACCTCCCGTCTTGGAATTGGGTACAAAAACATTGTTCCCTTCTATAATCGAAAGATAAAAGACAATCCAAAGGTTGAGCTTAAAATGCTTCACTTCTTCATAAATACAGGAATACGCGACACAGCTTATTACTGGAACGAGCTGAATAAATGTTTAAAAGTATATATCAACCTTAAAAAGGTATGTCCATCATTAGACAGCTTGAATATTGGAGGTGGTTTCCCCATTAAAAATTCCCTGGCTTTCGATTACGATTACCAGTATATGGTTTCAGAAATCATCAATCAAATAAAACTTACCTGTGAGGAATCGGATGTGGAAGTTCCTCATATCTTTACGGAATTTGGTTCATTTACGGTAGGGGAAAGTGGCGGAGCTATTTATGAGATCCTTTATCAAAAACAACAGAACGACAGAGAGAAGTGGAATATGATCAACTCCTCATTCATTACTACTTTACCAGATACCTGGGCAATTAGTAAGAAATTTGTGATGCTGGCCGTTAACCGTTGGAATGATGAATATGAAAGAGTTTTGTTAGGCGGATTAACCTGCGATAGTGACGATTATTATAACTCTGAGCAAAATACCAACGCTATCTACCTTCCTAAATACAAAAAAGACAAGCCATTATATATCGGTTTTTTTAACACCGGAGCTTATCAGGAAACTATTGGAGGTTTTGGCGGACTACAACACTGCCTTATTCCACAACCAAAGCATATCTTAATAGACAAAGACGAAAATGGAAATTTAGTAACAGAGTTGTTCAGTGAACAACAAACGTCTGCCGATCTTTTGAATATATTAGGCTATAGCAACGAAAAATAAGATTAAAAAATAATTTATACATTTAACTATTCATTCCACTTTAAACTTAAAACCATTAAAATCAAGCAATGAGCAAAAAGAATTACGCCGGGATACCAGATAAAAATGCACGTTTAGACGATGCACAGGTGGTATTGATTCCGGTTCCTTATGATGGAACCAGTTCTTGGCAAAAAGGCGCAGATAAAGGTCCTGAAGCTTTCTTGGAAGCATCAGAAAACATGGAACTTTATGATATTGAAACTCGTACCGAGGTGTACAAAAAAGGTATTTACCTTGCTCCTCCGGTAACCGAAGATTCTTCTCCTGAAAAAATGGTAGAGGCTGTTTATAAAACCACAAAGAACTATATAAAACAAGATAAATTCGTTACCCTTTTTGGTGGTGAACATTCGGTTAGTATTGGTTCTATTCGCGCTTTTAATGAATCTTTTGCAGATTTAACAGTGGTGCAAATTGATGCGCACGCCGATCTTCGTGAAGAATATGAAGGTTCTTCCTGTAATCACGCCTGTGCTGTTTATGAGGCAAGTAAAACTACCAACCTTATACAAGTAGGAATTCGTTCTATGGATATAAGCGAAGTAGATAATATGGATGAAAACCAAGTGTATTTTGCCGATAATCTTTATGAAGATTGGATGGATGATGCTATAGGGCAAATGACTCCAAATGTTTTTATCACTATAGATCTTGATGCTTTTGACCCTTCTATCATGCCCTCTACAGGAACCCCAGAACCGGGCGGAATGTTTTGGTATGAGACTTTGGAATTCTTGAAGCTGATGTTCAAAAAGAAGAATGTTGTAGGTTTCGACATCGTAGAACTTTGTCCGAATGAAAATGAGAGATCATCAGATTTCCTTGCAGCAAAACTATATTATAAAATGTTGAGCTATAAGTTCAAATATTTAAACCATAACCCTGACGAAGACGATGAGTAAAGGAGCGATTTCTCAATTTATTTCAAAATATTATTTACACTTTAATGCCGCTGCACTTGTAGACGCTGCTGAAGCTTACGAGAAACAACTGGCAAAAGGATCAAAGATGTTGGTATCTCTTGCCGGAGCAATGAGTACTGCAGAACTGGGAAAAATCTTTGCTGAAATTATCAGAAAAGATAAGGTGCAAATTATCTCTTGTACCGGGGCAAATCTTGAAGAAGATGTAATGAATCTAGTTGCGCATTCACATTACAAAAGAGTGCCAAATTATAGAGACCTTACACCTCAGGATGAATGGGATCTTTTGGAAAAAGGATTGAATCGTGTTACAGACACCTGCATTCCTGAAGAAGAAGCTTTCAGAAGAATTCAGGAACATATAGTAAAGATCTGGAAAGATGCTGAGGCTGCTGGAGAACGTTATTTTCCACATGAATTTATGTACAAACTTTTACTATCAGGAGTTCTTGAAGAATATTATGAAATAGACATCAAAGATTCATGGATGTATGCTGCCGCTAAGAAGAACCTTCCTATTGTTGTTCCCGGATGGGAAGACAGCACCATGGGTAACATCTTTGCATCATACGTGCTGAAGGGCGAATTAAAAGCCAGCACCATGAAATCTGGAATTGAGTATATGACTTTTCTTGCCGATTGGTATACCGAAAATTCTAAAGAAGGAATTGGATTCTTCCAAATTGGAGGAGGGATTGCCGGAGATTTCCCAATATGCGTAGTGCCAATGTTATATCAAGATATGGAGCGCACCGACACTCCTTTCTGGAACTATTTCTGCCAGATTTCAGATTCAACAACTAGTTACGGGTCTTATTCAGGAGCTGTTCCTAACGAGAAGATCACCTGGGGTAAATTAGATATCGATACGCCAAAGTTTATCATCGAAAGTGACGCCACCATTGTTGCTCCTTTGATATTTGCTTACTTATTGGATATGTAATTCCGTTAAATTTAAAGAAAATAAGACTGTTTGATATTTGCTTAGGCCATGCGCCACATTTATTGAACAGTCTTTTTATATTCTGGCTAATTTAGCCGTTAAAGCACCAGTTTTGGTGAACATCAATTATGAGTGATTGGATTATCTATAGCGTTGGATTTACAGCCCAACTATTATTTTCTGCAAGGTTAATTACCCAATGGTTTTTATCTGAAAAAGCCAAAGAAGTACAAACTCCCTCCATCTTTTGGAAGCTTAGTTTAATTGCTTCCATCTTACTTTTCGTTTACGGATTTCTAAGAGAAGATCTCGCAATTATGTTGGGACAACTTATTACATACACTGTTTATATAAGAAATCTACAACTTCAAAAAGAATGGAGTAGTTCTAATGTATTTCTTAAGATCTTGGTAATTGGCTTTCCAATTGCTTTGGCCGGTTATTTGTTATTCTTGACAGAAATGGAATGGAAACAACTGGTGCATGGCGAAAACATAGCACTTTGGTTAATTATATTAGGAGTGATAGGTCAGATAGTTTACACCCTTCGCTTCATTTATCAGTGGCTCTATTCTGAAAAAAATAAGGAATCTTCACTTCCAAAGGGCTTTTGGATCCTGAGTTTAATGGGGTCTATCATCATTTTTACCTATGCTATCTTTAGAGATGATCCTGTATTACTTGCTGCTCATTTCTTTGGTGGGATTGTATATATCAGGAATTTATATATCATGAAAAAATCAAAGGCCAAATAACGGCTTTTGATTTTCTTTTGTGGTAAAAACCTCCCTGCAAAACACACCCATTACCACAACATATTCCAAAGCCACCAACCATAGATTTTCTTTAAATAAATCTGAGCTATAAGCATAGTAACTTAAAATGCTAAAGAAAGACCAGATCACGGCAAAGCGATATCTGGTGAATACAGATAGTATTAAAGGAGTAGCTATATACCAAGGATGAACCGTAGTAGATAGAAAGAAATAGGTCGTCACCGCTAACAATGAACTCACAATAAGCCTCTGTGTGGAACTATTTTTCCTAAGGAAGGTAAGCGCTAGAATAACACATATTACAGCCACAGGAAGCAGCTTACCTACTATTCCTATAATGTTATATCCCTTTATTTGAAACCCTATCCACCTAATGATATAATAAATACTGGCATTGAATTCAAATTTCTGGAACCATAGTCCTATACTTGAAGCAAAATTTGAAATAAGTTCAGCAGAAAGAAAAGGTAAAAAGCTAAGCATTACAACCAAACCTGTGATTGCATAGTAAAGCAGAAGTTTTCCAAAACTTAAGCTGTTTCTTTCTTTTTGTTTGGTAAAATACCCAAAGAGTAAAGGAAGAAAAATTAGAGGCAATAATTTCAAAGAGATCGATAAGGCAATCATTACAGCACTCAGCATCCATTTTTTGAAATGCAATAAATAAAGGGAGAAAACCAATAGAAATACCATCACTCCTTCAAAATGGAGGTTGCCGGTAAGTTCAATGATAACAAAGGGATTTAGAATATATAAATAGATCCTGGAGATTGGCAGATAGAAAGCTTCCAGTAATTTCTTACCGAAATAAAGCGTTCCAATATCTGCCGCAATAATAAACACACGCATGGTAATCACTGCTCCAAGCATACTTTTTCCTGACACTAAGCCTGCCATGGCAAAGATTAATTGATTTAGCGGCGGATAATTAGTATAATGGCTGGCGTTTAAACCCCCCATCCCATTAAACAGTTCTCTTGCTTGGAAAATAGGAGCATTACCCTGCACAATAATATCTTCCGGGAGATATAAATAAGGATTCCAACCTGCCACAAACATTCTTCCATCCCAGATAAATCGGTAAAAATCTTGAGACAGATTTGGGATGGCAGCAATAAAAACAATCCGAAAGAGAAAAGCTATTCCTGCTAAACCCCAAAAGTTCCATTTATAGATTTGAAAGATCTTATAGCTTAAAAAGAATAAAACCGAATAGAGACCAAACAGTTTAATAAAATTAGCCCTCTCTAAACTATAAGCAAAGTCAGCATAAAAAACCACTACAACTGCTATTAGCAATAACAGAATTTTGTTTTTCTGAAGTAAGGCTTTCATAGAAAAAATCAGAATTAAAATTTAAAATGAGGTGATTATTAAAATTCGATCAATCTACGATCTCCATTTTTTTCAGCAAAAAGGAGGCATTCATGTTTTGGCAGATCCCATTTTTAAACTTATAATCGAAATAGAGTTGATCGTTGATTATTTCGGCATCAAAATAATGGTTTTTAACCTGACTCAGTTCTTGGGATACTTCACATAGACTAAGATCATGCGTTGCAATTATACCTGTAGATCTGGATTTAACGAGTTTTTGGATGAATTTTTTAGATCCAATTGCTTTATCGGTACTGTTGGTACCTTTTAAAATTTCATCTAAAATGATAAAATAGGTATCGGTCTTAATTGCATTTACAATAAACTGCAAGCGTTTTAATTCTGAAAAGAAGTAGGATTCATCATCGGTGAGCGAATCGGTAGTACGCATACTGGTGATCAATTTTATAGGACTGTATGCACAATAACTCGCGCAAACCGGCAAGCCGATATTCGCCATCACAATTTGAAGAGAAACCGTTCTTAAGAAAGTACTTTTTCCTGCCATATTGGCCCCGGTTATTATAAAGAACTGCTCATTATCGATCTCAAAATCGTTGGTCACCCTTTTTTTAGGGTCTAATAAGGGGTGCGCGGTATTCTTCGCTTTTATAACATGCTCCCCTTTATTTATCTGCGGAAAAACATAATCAGCGTGATTAAATGAAAAATTCCCTAGACTGTTAAAAGCATCGATAACTTCTATAACTTTAAACCAACCTTCTACACTTTGTGAATGAGCTTTAATCCATTTTTCCAGTCGGTAAGCTTGCCTAAGATCCCAAAGTAAAAAACCGTTTCCAAGGGCAATAAAAATAGCATTGTTTCGCTGATCCATTGCCGAAATAGCTTTTGAAAAATCCTTAAGAATAAGCGATGCCTTTTTATCCTGAATAATAATTTTCTTCTGAAGCGCCTTTAATTTTTCTGATTTAAAAGTAGTTTTTTCGATCATTCCCAATAACTGATGGTACTGATGAAATGTTTCCTGAACCTTACCTACGTTGGTGGCAAGAGGATTTATCTTTTTAACGTATAATCCGGTAAAGCCCCAGCCCGCCAAGAACCAGCCAAAAACGATCCATCCGTTTAAATAGTTGGCATAATAGGCAGCGATGAGTAAAAATGAGATGCTTATAACCAGCCAACCCAGTACCGGGATGAATTTCGGTGTAAAACTTTCGTAATTCTTGAACCACCGAATAACAGATGTGGAAGACGTATCGGTTTTAACTAATTTAGCTACTGCTGAAAATTCTTGTCGCCACTTCACTTTTTCAGATAATTCCTTTACCGCATCCTGTTTTTTAGAGATTTTATCTATAGAGTTTTCGGTAAGCATTGCAGCTAATCTGGCCTCCCCTTCTTTTAAAGAGGAGCGATTCATATATTGAAAGAAAGATCCTTTTCCAAAAAGATCGATATCCTGACTATAAGCATGTAACGGATCCATATATTCCAATCCTGAAGGCTGGCTCTTAAAATCACGATCTAAAATTTTAAGTTCCAGTTCATTCAGCTTTACCAATTCTAAAACTTTATCTCGTTTGTATTTTAGGTTGGAATGGCGGGAAACCAGGAATAAAAAAATAGCAATTCCAATAAAGATAAGTAAGAGTACAATTTTCCAGGTAGAAAAGAAGTAATACACTCCACATGCAAGAATCAAAAATATTAACAACCTCAGCATACTGGAAAGTTGTAATTGCTTATTTGCCGCTTTTAAATTTTGTTCCTGAAGTTGTTTTTCCTGAGTATAAAATTCGAATGCTGTCATCTAACTATTGAAGCTTTTAAAGAGCCGTTAGCTCCTGTTGTAATTTCTTTGTGAGTCCGTTCTTCACCAGATCATAAGAATGATCTATCAAATTTAGGGTTTTTGAATTAGGAAGATGACCATCAAGCACTAAGGTGTTCCAATGTTGTTTATTCATGTGATATCCCGGTAGGATATGCTCTGGATATTCGTCTCGAAGTAAGATTGCTTTGTCAGGGTCACATTTCAAGTTTACTCGTAACGGAGATTCATCTAATGCTGCTAAAGCAAACATTTTTCCCATCAGTTTTAACACCAAGGTCTCAGGTCCAAATGGAAGTCCTTCAGTTACCCCTTTCTTGGAAAGACAATATTCACGAAAACTTTCAATATCCATTTAAGTTGTTTTAAACACCGGCATTTAATAGCGTGCATAGCTAGTAAAGATAAGTATGTTCCACAAACTTATAGCTCAAATAATTAGGAATAAGGAAATTCTAAGAAGATTGTACTTGCTATAATTTGCTAACTTTTATGTAGTCTATATAGAATTTAGCAGGAAAAACAGCATCATCTACTTTGGGACCTCCAAAATTGCCGCCTACAGCCATGTTGATTAGAAGATAAAAATCTTTGTTATAAGGATAGTAATTTTCATCATAGACCTCAGGAATAAAGGTATATACCAATTCATTATCCACAAAAAATTTAATATATTTCTCGGTCCACTCTGTTTTATAAATATGATAGCCGGTTTCAATGTCACTAATGAAGGTTTTTTTCGTGTTGATGGTTTCCCCGTGACTGGCGGGCGTGTGGAGGGAAGTAAAAACAGTATGAGGTTCTCTCCCTACATATTCCAAGATATCTATTTCTCCCGATGCAGGCCATCCCACTTCACTTATATCGGCGCCTAGCATCCAGACAGCAGGCCATAACCCCTCTCCTGTAGCTAATTTTGCCCGAACTTCAATAATACCATATTTAAATTCTACTTTTTCTTTGGAATTGATCTTTCCAGAAAAATATTGGTCACCTTTTTTAGAGGCAGTTATCACCAAATTTCCATCTTCTACCTTTACATAATCTCGGTTATAAACCTGGCGCTCATTATTTCCCCAACCACATAGGTTTGGGCACCCATCCCCTTCTTCATAACTCCATGAATTCATGTTTAATTGCTCTCCATCAAAGTTATCTTCAAAGATTACTTGCGCGGTTGTAAGTAACGGCAGGAGCGTCAATAATAAACAGCTGTAATTTTTTAAAAAATTCATCTCTTGAAGTTATAGTAATTCATTCTTATTTCAGTTTAAATCTCGCAGACTTCACATCTACAGAATTCCCCCCTAAATATAGCTCAAAATCCCCGGGCTCTGCTTCCCATTTTTTATTTGCTGAATAGAATTCCAACATTTTCTTTGTGATACTAAAAGTAACAGACTTGGTTTCTCCCGGCTTTAGTGTTATCATTTGAAAGCCCTTTAATTCTTTTACCGGTCGCGTGGTGCTGGCAACAAGATCTCTAAGATATAATTGAACCACTTCCTTCCCGGGAATTTTACTGGTATTTGTAACTCGTATACTCACTTTAATATTCCCTTCCATATCCATTTGTGTTGAAGAGAGTTGAATGTCACCATATTGAAAAGTAGCATAGCTTAATCCAAATCCGAAGGGGTATAAAGCATCCTTTTTAACATCAGTATAATGCGAGTAGGTAACATGTTCCTCATTATAAGGCCTTCCAGTATTCTTTTCATTATAATATAGAGGCTCCTGCCCTACTGCTCTAGGGAAAGAAGCAGGTAATTTCCCTGAAGGATTATATTTTCCGGTAAGCACATCTGCAATGGCATTACCGCTTTCCGAGCCCAGTTGCCATGCTTCAACAATTGCTGTGGCCTTTTTTGATATTTCTGAAATTTCCAACGGCCTACCATTTATAAGCACCAATACGATATTGGAATTTACATTATGAACTGTATCAAATAGTTCCATTTGTAAACCTGCTAAGCCAATATTCGCCTGACTTCTTCCCTCACCGGCCTGAAAAGCATCTTCTCCCAACACCATTACTACAAGATCGGCGTTAGTGGCTTTTTCAATAGCATCTTGAAAGCCCGATCTGTCTGTAGTGTTAATAGCTAGAGGCATTAAAAAGCTGCGCTCTCCTGTTCCCAGTTTTGTACCTTCTGAAAAGGTGATCTCTGTGCTTTCACCTATTCCATTTTTTAAACCTTCCACTACCGAAACAGCCGAATTGGTTTCACCTTGAGCCCGCCAATTTCCTAATGGTGAATCTTTATCATTTGCCAACGGTCCAATTACCGCAATTTTTTTAACTGATGACTTAACTGGTAGAATCTTATCTGAGTTTTTTAATAAGACTATAGATCTTTTAGCCGCCTCTCTTGCAAGTTTTTTGTGATCCTCAAAATTGATATTATTAAGAACCTCAGGCTTAGAATAGCGATAAGGATCTTCAAAAAGTCCGAGTTTAAATTTCACTCTTAAAACGCGTTTCACCGCATCGTCTATTAACTCTTCTTTCAGCCTTCCTTCCTTTACCAATTCAGCCAAACCGACTTCATAGGCTCCTCCTTCCATATCCATGTCACTACCTGCTTTTATGGCTATTTCAGCTGCATGTTTTTTATTAGTAGCAAATCCATGATTTACCATTTCTGTTATAGAACCCCAGTCAGACACCACGAAGCCATCCCACTTCCAATCTCCTTTTAGCACATCTCGTTGTAACATTTTATTTCCTGTGGCCGGGGTACCGTCTAGATCGTTAAAAGAATTCATAAAAGTTGCTACTCCTGCTTCTGCTGCAGCTTTAAACGGAGGCAACACCATATTTTGCAGCTCATTCTCCCCAATATTTACAGTATTATAATCTCTTCCTGCCTCGGCAAAGCCATATCCTGCAAAGTGTTTAGCTGTAGCTGCAATTGTAGTATTTTTAGCAAGATCGTCTCCCTGATAGCCTTTAATTTTAGACACTCCTACCTGAGCTGTTAAGTAAGGATCTTCTCCCGATCCTTCCATGATTCTACCCCAACGGGCATCTCTGGAAACATCTATCATAGGTGAAAATGTCCAGTTAACACCATATGCTACAGATTCTAAAGCGGCAACCCTGGCTGTTTCTTCCATAAGTTCAAGATCCCAACTTGCAGTTTCACCAAGAGGAACAGGAAATATGGTTTTGTAGCCATGAATAACATCATACCCAAACATAAGCGGGATCTTCATCCTTGAATTTTCCATGACCAGCTTCTGTGCCTCCAGAGTTGCTTCTACAGAGAGTACATTCAACATAGAACCTACCAAGCCTTTTTTCAGGTTGGCAACTTTGAGCTGATTATTCATTTCGGAGGCGGGCCCGGTAAGATCCCAACTTCCGTTATATTGTACTAGCTGTCCTACTTTTTCTTCCAGTGTCATCATTGCCAAAACAGAATCGACTTTGATTTCTATATTTTCAACAGAACTTAAAATATTCGATTTCTGAGCAAAGGAGTTAAAATTGCTAAGAAGAAAGAAGCATATAATTAAATGTATCTTTTTCATTTTAAACGAATTGGTAGGCCATAAAGGGAATTTTTAATTAAAATAGAGTACTAACTCACTCGAATATTTCATAAGTGAGTTAATTCTCTAAAAGCATATAAAATGCGGGGCTAATTAAACTGAATAGTTATGTAAGCAGATTAAATTATTGATACAAGCGAACATAATCGACCTCCATAGACGACTCTACAAAATCAGGAGCAATCTCTCCCCCAAATGTTCCTCCCATGGCGACATTTAAAATGAAGAAGAAGTCTTTATTCAAAGGTGAGGCTGAATTATTCTCGTAAGTATGATATACTTCATTATCTACTAAAAACCAGATACGCTCTGCCGACCAATCTACCGTATATAGATGGAATTCAGAACTCACATTACTAACTACAGTAGTTCCTCCATCAGCATTGCCACCAAACCTCTCAGGATAATGCAGCGTTCCATGAATAGTGTTCTGTTCATTTCCGGTATGTTCTATAATATCTATTTCTCCGGTAGCGGGCCATCCAACTTCTTCAAAATTGGCACCCAGCATCCAGATTGCAGGCCAGGTTCCCGCCCCTTCCGGTAATTTTGCTCGTACTTCTACTCTTCCATAAGTAAATTCAAAATTATCCTTTGTCGTAATTCGAGAAGAAGAATAGTCAAACCCATTGGTACTTTCAGCTTTGGCCGTGATAATTAAATTACCATCATTCACTACAGCATTCTCATTGGTATAATATTGTTTCTCTTCATTTCCCCAGCCATCATTATTGCCAATTTCGAAATTCCAGATCTCCGGATTAGGAACCCCATCAACATCAAATTCTTCAGACCAAGCTAGGGTTTCATATTCTGAAACAAACTCTTCCGGCTCCGGTTCTCCCTGAGATGTGGTAAGTTTCAGATACCAGGCTAATCCCGGATCATTCCCCGGAATAGCTCTAACGTACATCGTGTTTTGGGTAATAGAAAGGATCTCATAGGAGCTGGTTGCAATGTAATAACTTAAGAAACCACCACCGGAAATGTTAAGAACCGTACCTCTGCTTTGCTCGCCCGATAATCCAGAAGTAGCAGCCGATAGTGAAACATTCTTGTCTCCGGAACCATCATACTCTAAACATTGATCTTCTGAACCATCTCCTCCAAAATCAGCTGAATTCGCCACATTGAAAAAAGTTTGTCCGTTATTATTATAATTATATACTATCTCATCATTAACCAGACTAAAAGTCATTTCATCTGTATAGAAGCACGAACTAGTAGGAGATCCTGCCTTCTCAAAAGGAGCTGCAGCATAATAAATAGGACCGTCAAAACCTTCGCCATTTGCAGGTCCTACCCCTAGGTGCCCCGGTTGAGAAGCAGCGATAAACCAGGTTTTAGTGCTACCGCCTGTAAGCAACTCTTTTGCCTCCGGATCGCTAAAATCACTAAAGACTCTTACCGTAGTAGTAGCGGTAGCTGCAACCCCGGCAGTTCCTGAAGCAAGAACAGTGACCGTATAATCATTCACTCCGTTCTTATTAAAATTGTGAGAAGTGCTGCCCGTTGCAGAGGTCTCTTCAAACCCATCTCCATATATAAATTTATATGTCATTGCATTATTGGCTGTAGCTGTAAATTTCACCATTCCGCTTCCGTCTCCATCAGGCATTTCTTCAGTCTGACCTACAACTTCACTTGTAACTGTCAAATTTGTAGGGGTGACAATCTCGCCTATATTATAATCATCGTCTACACAGCTATTACAAATAACCAGTAGAAGTAGCGAAAGACTTATACTTATTAAATTCTTCATTTCTAGTTCTTTTTAATTAGTAAGTTGAATATCATCATAATAATATATGGCACCGTCTCCCGGTAAATCTGCTATAAACTCAAAGAAAACAATCATTTTACTGTAATCACGAGAGGTATCCATTCCGGAAAAATCGAAGGTTAATACCTCCCACTCATTGGTAACCGTAGTATTTGCATCTACTTCCAGGAAAATATTCCCATCGGTTCCATTCTCCAGTTTTAACCGAACGGGAATATTAGCTTTTGGAGAATATACTTTTATGCTGATCTTTTGTTGAGATGAAAAATCTATTGGAGCTTCCAATTCTAAAGTTGTACCTGCATAAAATTGCGCTCCCACGGTTTTTGTTGATCTCACGACCATATTACTGGTGTTTATTCCCTGCGAGAAAGGATTTTCTACTACTACAGATTCGGCTCCTTCAAAGGCTGTTAATTTATATTCGAGGTCGGGATATTCGAAATTTACAGGAAGAACAACGCTTGTTGGTTCTTCATCTGAACTAACTCTTAGTTCATCGAAATAAAAATCGGTTCCTTCTCCCGAATTTCCGAAGTCGTAAAAAACAATCGCTCTGTCATAATTTATATCAGCACTAAATGCTTCAAAAGTGGTGAGATCAAAACTCAACTCTTCCCATGCATTGGAAGCGGTTGTGTTTTGTATTACTTCTACAACTACCGAAGGATTTCCATTTCCGTCGGGAGCAGATAGAGAGTTTTCAAATTTGAAGAGGATAGGAACTCCTGCTTCGGGAGACCAAACCTTCATTTTTATAGTAGTCCCTGCAGAAAAATCTACTTTTTCATCAAGATTCAAAGAAATTCCGGCCCAAGTTTCAGCGCCATTACCTTTAGAAAGTTTTGTCACTTTTGTACTGGTATTAATTCCGGTAGCATCAGGATTATCTATAACCTCTCCTCCTGCTCCTCCAAATCCGCCCCAAGAATAGGTAAGACTTTCCGATTCAAAATTAAGAGGAAGTTTTACCAGCTCTAATCTTGTGGTCTTGATATTATCGAAATAATAGGTCTCTCCGGTTCCAGGAGTTCCAAAATTGAAGAAAAAAGCTATTCTACCATATTCAATTGCCGGGTCTATTGCGTTCATATCGAACACCAATGTTTCCCATTGATTTCCAACAGTTGTGGTCGCACTAAACTCAACGAATTTATTAGAATCTTCTAAATTTTCTATTTTGAATAAAACTGGCGTGCCACTGGAAGGAGACCACACATCTACACTTACATATCTTTTACTTGAAAAATCTATAGGCTCATCTAAAGCGATGGTTGTTCCTGCCCAAACCTCAGAACCTGCCACTTTGATATAAGAAGCCACCTTAGCACTTGTATTAACTCCAGAAGGATCAGGATTATCAATAATCGGTGCACCAGCGCCTTCACCTCCACCAAAATTAGAAAAACCGTAGTTAAGGGTAGTAGATTCAAAATCTATAGGTAAAAAGAGCGGGTCGGTAATGGAGACTTCCTGTACAAGCTCGGTAGTGGCAGCTCCTCCACTTAACGCAACAACACGAAGATTATATAACCCAACATTTTCATATATATGATCGACCGTTTCGCCAATCATTAAAGGTGTTGGTTCTTCATCATCAACATCTCCAAAATATACTTCAAACATTGCAGCATTTTCGGCAGATGCAGAAACAGAAATCTTATAATTATTTACAGCATCCTTGACTACATCAACCTGCAGATCTTCAGGAGCTAAGAATGAAACTACCAGTTTCTGAGTTCCCTGTGCTTCTTTTCCTGTTAGATTCTTACCAGTCACCACCACATCATATTCTCCCTCGAGATATACATGCTCTACACTTTCCCCTGGTTTAATATCTTCTGAAGCTGCAGAGCCATCTCCAAAATTCACTGAATATAATGCGGCACCATCTCCGGTTGGTATAACCGTTACAAGTCCCGAATTGTCTTGAGTTATCATAAAAGTTGCTCCTAAATTTGAGGGAGCTTCCAAATAGTCGAGATCCACTAAAGAATCATCATCAGAACAGCTAAAAAATGTAATAGCTATAAAGGCGGATAAAAGAATTTTTAAATACGTTCTCATAAGTTTCATTTTTTAGTATCCCGGATTTTGTTCCCAGTTGCCTTCAGAAAATTCTATTTCTTCCAGTGGAATTGGAAAGAGTTCATTTTTTCCGGTAGTAAAACCAGTAATATTTTGAGCTGCCCGTCCTGTTCTTACAAGATCAAAGAAACGATGTCCTTCCCCTACCAACTCAAGTCTGCGCTCGGTATAGATAATTTCGGTAAGATTGTTCCCCGATTCGGTAACGGGGTCGAGATTTGCTCTTTCTCTAACAAGATTGAGATAAGTTCTCGCTCTTGCATCATCAATATTACCTCTGTTCAAGGCTTCAGCTGCCATAAGCAACACATCGGCATATCGTATAGCTCGATAATTATTAGGCTGTGTAAGATTAGCATCTCCAACATTATCATTTTGTCTTGGAAGGTATTTTCTATTGAAGTACCCGGTATGTTTATAGCCTTCTGCATAGGTTGCGCCTGTTTCAGAAGCCCAGGCATCGATATCTAATATTGATAGATCTCTACGTAAGTCGTTTTCACTAAAGGCATTAAAAACCTCGGCAGTTGGAACATTAAAGCTAAAACCAGATTCAAATTTAGGACCTGTATAATTTCTTATTCCCTGAAAACCGACTGCAACATTCCCTTCACTACATTGCAAGCAGTCAAAACCAGCTCCTTCTTCTCCAGTATATTGTACTTCAAACACCGATTCCTCATTATTTTCTCCTACCTGTTCGAACAGGATATTGAAATCGGAAAGCTGATAAGGTCCATCGTTAATAACACTTGTAAATACTGTTGCAGCCTGATCAAACTTTTCTTGATACAGATACGCTTTCCCTAATAAGGCCTGCGCTGCTCCTTTGGTCACCCTTCCAACTTGTGGTGCGGTATATTCTAAATTTGAGATAGCATAGGTTAAATCGGCTTCTATCTGAGCATATACTTCCTCCTTAGATGCTCTGGGAATAGTTTTCTCATCTCCTAATCTAAAGCGTTCATCTCCTTTCAAAGGAATTGGACCAAACCATTTCAGTAATTCAAAAGTGAAATAGGCTCTTAAAAAACGGGTTTCAGCTAATATCTTTTCTTTCCCATCAAAATCGGTTTTATCCTGAAATTCTAAAATATAATTTGCCCGCTGAATCCCTGCAAAATTCCAATCCCAAATATCATCGAGGTTATCGTTTACAGGAGTATGTTGCATTACATCAATTTGTTGAAATCCTATAACATCATTTGCACTTTCTCCTCCGCTTAAAGTATTATCGGAAGCGATCTCTCCAAGAAGTACATTAACGTAAGTAGATTGAAGAATATCGTATACCCCAATAAGCGCATTATAATAATCTTCTTCTGAATTGAAATAATTTTCAGAATCTATGCTGTACTCCTCTGTTTTATCTAAGTAGTCTTCACTACAGCCCGCAAGTATCATTACTGAAAACAGGAGCAGAATATGTTTAAAATTTGAATTAAGTATTTTCATTTTTTCAATATTTTAAAAGTTAAGATTTACTCCGGCTAAGAATATTCTGGGAACCGGATAGAACCCGTAATCTATTCCTCCTCCAATTGCTTCTCCGGTAGATGCCGAAGGATCAAAACCTTTGTATTTAGTAAATGTGTACAAGTTGTTTACAGAAGCGTAAATCCTTAATCTGTCTAGCCCTGTTTTTGATAGGAAAGTTCCCGGAAGGCTATAGCCTAATTGCACATTTTGAATTCTTGCATACGATGCATCTTCCACATAGAAATCGGAAAAAGCGGTATTTGCTGTTGCCCCTGTTGTTACCCGCGGAACTTCATTACTCGTACCGGGACCTGTCCAACGTTCTAAATAGTAAGCAGATTTGTTAACATTTGGTTGATTTCGCTCGTAATTCCTAACCATGTCATTACCTAAAGATGCATAGATATACGCTGTGAAATCAAAATTCTTGTAATTCAAATTGATATTAAGCCCCATTGTAGCAGTTGGAATGGGGTCTCCAATATTGGTACGATCGTCGGTATTTATCACCCCATCGTTATTTATGTCTACATACCGTATATCGCCTGGAGAGGCATTAGCACCTAATGCAAGTTGAGAAGGATGTGCCGCCACTTCTGCAGGAGTCTGAAAAACACCATCGGTTTTATATCCGTAGAAATACCCTATTGGAAAGCCAGCCTGAAATCTGGAAGGTTGTGGTTGCCCTACAGCAAATTGACCTCCGGAAAGAAATTCGGTTCCATTAACCTCTGTAACTTCATTATTCAGAATAGTAGCATTATAGGCAATACTATAATTGAAATCATCTCCCTTGTTATCTGAATATTTTACTGAAAACTCTAACCCTTCATTTCTCGTGGTTCCTGCATTGATTGTTGGAGCGCCAGAGCCCGGAGCTCCGCCTCCAAAAATCCCTGAAACTGGAATCCCTGCAATAAGTAAGTCCTTTCTATCTTCCCGGAAGACATCAGCAGTGATATCCAATTTATTTTTTAACAATCTAATATCTACTCCTATATTAGTTTTTTCAGCCTCTTCCCAACCTGCGGCAGGGTTTGCTAGGCTTCCTAGAGCTTTTCCATTTACCAACGCGCCGTCAAAAACATAGGTGGCTTCCCCATTAAGCAAAGACCTGTAAAATTGAGATCCTCCTGTTTCATCGTTACCCAAAATTCCAAAACTCGCTCTTAATTTCAGAAAAGAGATAAGTTGAGAATCACTTAAAAAATCTTCTTCCGACAGGATCCAGCCTGCAGTGGCAGAAGGAAAATATCCTACTCTATTATCAGGGCTAAATCTTGTAGATGCATCTCTTCGCAACATCCCAGACACTAAATATTTCCCTTTATAGTCGTACTGTAATCGCCCAAAAAATGATAGTTTGCGCGTATCATATTTATAGGCGCTATTATTAATTCCGTCGTTAGTACCGGTAGTTAAACTGATATCTGCAAAATCCCAGGAATTATTAGGAACGTCATAGCCTGTAGCGTACAAACCATCTCCCCAGTTCTTGATAACCGTCATACCGGCAGTAGCAGTTACATGATGTGTTTCATTAAAGGTATTATCATAGGTTCCAAATAGATCATATGTATAACTATTATCATTTATCCTATTTTGATTCACCCTGCTTCTATCGTTATTAAAAACCTTTCCGGGACCATAACTAATAATTGGAGCGAAATCTTTCCCTTTACTATTTGAAACACTATATCCCAATCTGGAAGTGAATTTTAATGCTTCAATAGGTTTAAAATCCAAACTAAAAGAACCGTTGAATTTATTAAGGTTGTACTCATTAAAAGTATTTTCGATTTGAGATAAAGGGTTAATTATTTCGTTTCCTAGTTTTCCATCCAGATCTTCCTGATCTAAGGCAAAAGTGGGTGCTATGTTTAGGGCATTAAATAGCACAGAACCTAAACCATTCTCATTTATAGAACGTCTGTCTATATTGGTGTAAATGGAATTTGCACTTAGATCGAATTGATCGCTAATAGCTATTCCCAAATTGAATCGGGCTGTACTTCTGGTAAAATCTGATTTTTCTGAACCAATAATTCCTTCCTGATAGAGATGTGAACCACCTATAGAATAGGTAACTTTTTCAGAACCACCCGATAAAGTTAAATTATGATTGTAGATAGGGGCCGTTTCCAATACCTCATCTTGAAAATCGGATCCTTTTCCAAGCTCACTAACATCTGGAAAAGGAATGTCCTGCCCGTTATTAGCATAGCTTTCATTTAAAAGCAACGCATATTCTGTAGCATTTAATAAAGGGATCATGCGAGAAGCTTCCTGTAAGCCCACATACGAATCGTATTGTATTTGCGGACTTGTATTTTTCTTCCCTGTTTTTGTAGTAATAAGAACTACACCATTAGCGCCCGCTATCCCATAAATAGCAGCTTGTGCATCTTTAAGAATGGAGATAGAAGCGACATCGTTGGGATTTAACGTGCCCAAATCTCCCTGATACCCATCTATTAAAACGAGGGGGCCATTCACGCTATTTGAAGCGATTCCTCTAATGTTGATATTTATTCCTGCACCCGGAGCACCAGAAGAAGGTGTAACATTTACCCCGGCTGCTGTACCTTGCAAAGCCTGTTCTAATTTTATAGGGTTTAGCTCTTTAATAGTATTTTCTGACACTATGGAAACAGCACCGGTAATATCCTTTCGTTGCTGGGTACCATATCCAATTACTATTACTTCATCTAAAGATTGGGAGTCCGTTTCTAACTGAACACTTATTGTTCTTTGATTACCCACTTGGACCTCCTTAGTTAAGAATCCAACATAGGTAAATTGTAAAATATCATTAGCAGAGACATTGTCTATTAAAAAATTCCCATCAAAATCTGTAGTGGTTCCCCGTGCTTCCCCTTTTACGAGTACGTTTACTCCTAGTAGCGGAATATTATTCTCATCTACCACATTACCTTCAACCGAAAACGATTGCGAGCACATAGAAAAGACTCCCCCTAAAAGGACAATTAAAAAACTTGTGAATCTCATCATCTTGTTAATTGTTAAAATTGCATTAGCAATATATCAATAGAAAGTTAAGTACATGAGAAAAGCACCTTTACAAAATATATACAGTAGCAATATTTTATTTTATTATTGCTTAGAAATGGCATTAAAAGTGATTTTTAACCCCTCTAATTAAGAATATCACATAATAACTATTATTTTTTGCGAATGCTGAAACACAGCTTTTTAGTTATCATGTAGAGGACATGTAGAGTTATTTGAATAGTTTGTAAAGGCTATAACTCTAAAATATAATCGGTCAAATTAACGTCTCGATCTAAGTCCATCTTTTTTCGCAAACGATATCGTTTAATTTCTACACTCTTCACCGAAATATTTAATAGAGGAGCAATCTCTTTAGAAGACAAATTAAGCCTTAAATAAGCGCATAGCTTTAAATCGTTAGAAGTTAGATCTGGATGAATTGCCTTAACCTTTTTGAAGAAATCTTTATCGGCATTGTTAAAGGCCTTTTTAAAGAAATTCCAGTTATCCTTTTCACTAATATCCTTATCGATAGTTTTGATAACGGCTTTGGCTTTAGTCGATTCTGATAATTTTAATATTTCCTTTATACTAATAAGAAATTCATTCTTTTTAATTAAACTCATAGCAGAAGCCGCCAACTCCCGGTTCTTACCGGCCATATCTTTTTCCAGCTGTTCATTTTGAAGCTTTATAATCTTTTGTTCTGCCTCCATGTTTTGCAGTCGTAAGTCTCTTTCTCGTTCTTCCCCAAGTTTTTGATGATGTTTCTTATATAACCTATGTATAATTAACATTATAAGAGCCAGCAATACCAGATATACCAGAAAAGCCCAATAGCTTAAATAAAATGGCCTATTAATTATAAAGGAATAGGAAGCTGCTGAAGAAAGTTCCTTTCCAATCATATTTCTTATTTCAAAAGTATAGCTACCATAAGACAGGTTCTTAAAACTAGCTTCAGGGATTTCGCTCCAAGAAGTCCATTTATCGCTAAGCCCAATTAACCGATAACTATATAAAGGAGTAATAAACTTCTTATATACTGGCGTACTAAAACTGAACGAGAAATTATTCTCTTTATAGTGAAATTTAGGGGGTTGGGTAAGGCTAACCAACTTTGAATCTTCATCAATTTTAAAATTCCTTATCTCATCTATTCTTATGGAATAGGCACTATTTTGATTAGAAGGCTTATGGAGCTTAAGAAAACCGTTTGCTATACCCAGCAGATATTCGCCCTTATCAAGTTTGGAAATGTTTTCATAGCCTGATGGAATTGTGCGCCAGTCTTTGGGCAAGTACAGGTTATTTAAGACATATGATGAATTTAAAGGCTCTTTTGTAATATTAAAAATAGAATTGTTGGCAAAACCCCAGATCTTATAATCATTTTCATTTATGATCTTTCCACTAATTCTATTGACATCCTTCAAGAGCATTGCCAACCTACTATTTTCCTGAAATGAATCGGATACGCTATTGTACTGTAACAACACATTTTTACTTGCATAATACAAGGTGTCATTAAAGGTAAAGATGCTGGAAGTAATCCCGGAAATATGATTTAACGGATAGTTCTTGATAGAAAGTATATTTTGAAAGGAATCATCCAATTCAATTCGATAAATACCTTTATGCTCATTCCCTATCCAAAACTCATTATTGAATTTGGAAATGATGAACTTTGAAGAATGAGGAAAGTCTTTAAGCATTGGAAGCACCTCAAAACCAGCCTTGGTTCGCTTTAAAAAGCTAACTCCATTATAGTGCCCTTGAACATATATTTCTGAATTTCCCTCAACCTTTTTAATTATCCAAGTCCCAGATCTGTCAGCAATCTTAGTAGCTTTAACCCCTTCTACAAGAAAAGTTCCGTAATTATGACCACAAAGTAGGCTTCCATCCAATTCCTGAATATTCCATACCTGGCCATTCGTTCCTGCAACTAGTTCAAAATTATTATTCCCTTTTTTTCTATAATATAAACCTTGATTTGTACCCAAATAGAGGTATTCTTTACTTTGATAAGAACAATATACGGAGCCAATTTTGCCATTACTGTCTTCGTAAATAGAAAAAGGAGAATCTAGATTTATAAGGCTTAACCCATTATCAAGCCCCGCCCAAACATTATTGCTATTATCTTGAAACAGACTTAAAATGGTATTATTTTGAAGTCCATTTTGCTGATTAAAATGATTAAGAATGATCCCGTTTTGATCTATCTGGTAAATACCATCTGAAACCGTTCCTAATATCATATTCCCATTTTCCAGATGAAGGCTAGAGAAAATACTTTTCCCCTTCAAGCTATTAGTGAGCTCTATATATTCCCTTGTTAACTGTTCTCCATTCCAGCTATAAAAATTACCATCCTGAGTTACTAGTTTTAATTCAGCATTTCTTCGCTGCAAAGAGAGCAGTTCGATATTCTCTAAAAATTTATGAGGAATAACCAGTTTTGGCTGTGCGTTTTCTATCGTGAATAAACCTTCAGAAGCTACCTGAAAATAGATTTTTTGCTCCTCTTTGAAAAGATTAATAATTGGGTTATTAGTGGAAAGCTGAGCAATACTAATACTATTAGCTCCTTCATCATAGATATACAGGCCTTCAAAACTTTGAAAAATCACATAATCACTTAAAGTTTCAATATGCCAAAACTGCTCCCCATCTTCTAATTTATTAGGAAACTGGGATAATAAACTGGTGTAATTTAAAACTCCTAAATCATCCTTTTTCCAATATCCTACTTCCATATACGCCCCTGTATAGATACGTTCTCCCGAAACCTTTACCGATCTCACTACTGTGTTATTAGGTACCGCATATAAAGACCATTTCTCACCGGTATACTCAAGTAGTCCACTTCCATTGGCAATGTAAATATCTTTGTCTACTCCTTGAGCAATCATCCAGTTTTGATTGCCTGCCGCATATTGAGTAGCATTAAAATTAACTACTGGTGGCATATCTTGGCTATAGCCTAACAGAGGGATTAATAAAAAAAAGAAAAAGATCAGTTTACTCAAAGACAGGGATTTTAGAATAATTCTTACTATTTGTAATAATACGTATTAATAACAGTTTAACTACAGCTAATTTTTTCACACTGTTATACTTCATTTAAAATGAGCTACTAACCTTTTAAAACTCACTTACTACATTAAATCGCAAATCACCTAAATGTGCTTTTATATTTAACTTATAAAGCGATCCAATTCTTATAGTTTCCTTAAATAGTGGGATGTTCAAATGTTATAGTCAGTTAAAATATATAAAAAATATTTTTTTCTTTTTTAATATTGACGATTGTTAAAAATATTCTTAATCACGTGATTATTAAAATTTTAAGCCAACTCATTCTATAACAACGTCTCAAATATGCAAAATCAAATTACCGATTTTAACTTTAAAGGCTTTTTGAAGCTTTCTACAATTAACATTTTATTGCTTCTTTTTAGTAACAACATCGCTTTTGCTCAGGAAGAAAAAAGCGGGACTGAAAATTCTATTTCCAAAACAGTTTACTTTACCGCCAACACAGGTCTGGAGAACGAAGGAACATCTAATAGTGTACTGAAACAAATTGTAGCTTCCTCAAAAAAAGATAAAGACGCTTCTTTTGTACTCCTTGGAAATTTGACCAGCAATAACGGTTATCCTAAAGAAGGTAAGCAAAGAGACGAAGAAGAAAAATTTATAAAAGAGCATCTTTTTACTCCTCTTAAAGATTTTAACGGATCTATAATTTACACGCCGGGAGTAAATGAGTGGAATAAAGGTGGACATAAGAATATAGACGATCTGGAGTCTTTTTTACAAGATAATAGTAAAGGGAAATTCTGGCCAAATGACGGTTGTGCATTAGAGCACGAAAGCTTGAGCGACAACGTTGAGTTAGTAATGGTAGATTCGCAATGGTTTTTAGAAGATTGGGATGAACACCCTTACATCAATAATAAATGTGATCTTAAAACCAGAGAGCAGTTCTTTGTTGAGTTTGCTGATGAAATAAAAGATAATCAAGGTAAAACGGTGATAGTTGCCATACATCACCCTATTCTAACCAACACCAAATACGGTTTTATCAATAAAATTGGAGGCTTTTCAAAAAACACCTATCAAAATGACCGTCAGAAAGAATTACATTCGAGACTAGAGACCATTGCACGGCAGTTTGATGATGTGATTTTTGTATCGGGAAACGATAGGAACCTTCAATATTTAGATCATCACGAGGTGCCTCAAATTATTAGCGGTGCAACCATTTCTCCACAATCTGCTAAAATTAAGAAAGAAGGGCATTTCGCTTCCAGTAAAATTGGATATGCTAAGCTTGAAGTTTATAAAGATGGAAGCTCAAAAGTATATTTTTATGAAGCCTTAGAAAACAGCTCCAACCTCCTATTCGCTAAAGACATAAAGAGACAACGTACTCGTTTAGATGAAGTTTCCTTCAAACCTAGAAGCAATTATGGAAAAACTGAAATGTCTTCGATATACACTGAAGAAGAAACCGAAAAAAGCGGATTTTACAAATGGATTTGGGGTGATCATTACAGAGAAATTTACAGCAAGAAGATCGCGGCTCCTACCTTGTTCTTAGAAGACCTTCCCGGAAATGTAAAGCCTATTTCTGAAGGAGGAGGGCATCAGTCCAGATCATTACGCCTTATAAATGATAATGAAAATGAATTTACACTTCGAGCTCTTAGAAAAAGCGCCATTCGTTTTATTCAAAATAACGTAAAAGAGCACTATGTAGGAGATATTGTAGAAAATACAATAGCTGAAAGAGTGGTAATGGATTATTATACAACTGCACACCCATATGCTCAATTTGCTACCAACGATTTAATGGAGGCGCTTAATATCTATCATATCAACCCTGAAATATTCTACGTACCCAAGCAAAAAGGACTTGGTATCTATAATGATGAATATGGAGATGAACTTTATATGCTAGAAAAGCACGTGGGAGATGAAAATAAAGAATTTGAAGAATTTGGCAAGCCCGATGATATCTTAAGCACATCCGATTTGTTGGAAGAAATACAGGAATCTAAAGATGCCTATGTAGATGAAGATGAATATATCAAGGCGAGGCTTTTCGATATGCTTGTAGGAGATTGGGACAGGCATCAGGACCAGTGGAGGTGGTCTGAATTTTCAGAAGATGGAAACAAAAAGAAATATGAGCCTATCCCCCGAGATAGGGACCAAGCCTTTTCAAAATATGATGGCCCCATAATAGATCTTTTAAAACTAGGAGTTCCGGCCTTTAGAGCGATGCAATCTTATGGCCCGGAATTGAAGCAATTAAAATGGTTTAACGTTGCCGGTTACCCTCTGGATAACGCGCTAATTAAAACCTCTAAATGGGAAGATTGGAAGAAACAGGTCACATTTATTCAGGAAAATTTAACCGATGAGAAAATAGATGCTGCATTTGCTAATTTACCCAAAGATGTAAAAGATGAAAGCATCACCCAGATAAAGAAAAACCTGAAGTTACGAAGAGGCAACTTAGAAGAGATCGCCAGGAACTATTATAATTATTTAAGCCGATTTCAAACAGTGATTGGCACCGAAGAGGACGACCAATTCCTTATTACAAGAAAAGATAACGGAATTACAGAAATTTCTATTACAAAAGATGATAAGGTAGTTTTTACAAATGAATATGATGCTAAGAAAACCAAAGAGATCTGGATCTACGGTCTTGATGGCGATGATGAATTTAAAATTGAAGGAAAGGGTTCTAATCTTATTCAGCTAAAAATCCTGGGGGGAGAAGAAAATGATATTTACGATTTTGAGAACACCCATAATGCCAAACTTTATGATTATAAATCGAAGAAAAATACCATCAAAAATAAAGCGTCTCATAAGTGGTTAGTAGATTCATATGAAATTAATAATTACGACTACACCAAACGTAAATATTCGCAAAACACCATTTTTCCGAGTCTAGGATATAGCTCCGATGCTGGGCTTAAAGCAGGGATCTCAGACACCTATACCACCTATGGTTTGGCAAAGAATCCTTTTACCACACAGCATACACTTGCTGCAAACTACTATTTTGCAACTTCAGGTTTAGAATTGGATTATAAAGGAGAGTTTGCTCATATCTTCTACAACTGGAACTTAGGGATCGATGCTTACTATTCCAGTCCTAATTTCACTCTGAATTATTTTGGAACAGGAAATGACACCCGCTATGATGATGGCGAAGTAGATCTTGATTATAATAGAGTGAACATAGAACAACTTAGGTTCGCTCCATCACTTATATGGAATAACGATAGAGGAAGTAAATTCTATATTAAACCAATAATTGAAGCATTAGAAGTTTCAAATAACGAAGACCGTTTTATCAACGATACTTTTAACGAGGATAATGATGTTTTCGATGAACAACTCTACGGAGGGATCGAAGCAAGTTACCAATACCTTAATAAGGAGCATAATCCCGGATATCCCAATTTAGGGATGCAATTCGATATTACTTCAGGGTATAAAACGAATATAGATGAACATAATAATGAATTTGCCTATGTAAAACCGGCTTTATCAATAGATTACCCCTTGCACCCTAGCGGAGTGGCTGTGCTGGCAACAAAAATTGGAGCCGACTTTATTATAGGTGATAATTACGAGTTTTATCATGCAGCAACTTTAGGAGGAAATAACAGTCTGAGAGCCTATAGAAATGAACGTTTTAATGGAAAATCGGCATTTTATCAAAGTACCGACCTGCGAGTAGGAATCATGAAACTTAAAACCAATTTCATTCCTTTAAGATTAGGACTTACAGCAGGATTCGATTACGGAAGGGTATGGACAGAGAATGATAATTCTGAAAAATGGCATAATGGATATGGAGGTTCTGTATTTGTGAATGGATTCAGTGCCTTTACTGGAAATGTTGGATATTATACCAGCTCGGAAGGAGCTCGAGTGGTATTTACATTTGGATTCAAATTCTAAAAAAAAGGAAAGTATGACTTTTGATTTTGATGCTATAATTATTGGAACAGGGCAGGCGGGCACTCCACTCGCGGCTAGCATGGCTAAAAACGGTCTAAAAGTAGGTATTATTGAAAAGTCACAAGTGGGAGGCACATGTGTAAACAACGGGTGCACCCCTACCAAAGCTTATGTAGCGAATGCTCGAAGAGCTTACATTGCTAAAAACAGCAGCGATATGGGTGTTAAAATTAATGGTGACGTCACTATTGATTTGAAACAAATAAAGCAGCGTAAAGAGGATATTATTAGCGAATCCCGAAGCAGTATTAAAGAAATGCTCGAGAGCAATGAAAATATTACACTTATTAATGGAAAGGCAACGTTTATTGATGGCAATAGTATTGCAGTAAATAACACTACTTATACTGCTGAGAAAATTTACATCAACGTTGGCGGTAGGCCAAGAATTCCTGAAGGCTTTAATGGGGTCGATTATCTTACAAACGAGACCATCTTGCAACTTGAAGAAATCCCGGAACATTTAATAGTTGTGGGAGGAGGTTATATAGGATTGGAATTTGGACAGATGTTTCGCCGCTTTGGCAGTAAGATTACTATTTTAGACAGAGGCAGTAAACTGCTGAAACATGAAGATGACGACATGGCCCAGGAAATTGCCAATATCTTTAAAAAGGAACAAATTCATATTAGACTGAATTCAAAATGTATCAGCGCTAAGAAATCTGGAAAAGGAATTGAAGTTAATGTAGACTGTGCCGAAGGTAGCCCTTCCATCACAGGATCACATTTATTATTAGCCACGGGACGCATCCCAAATACTTCGGACTTAGGTTTAGATAAAATTGGTGTTGATACCGATGAGCGAGGATATATAAAAGTGAACAACAGCCTACAAACCACTTTAGATAATATCTGGGCATTGGGAGATTGTAATGGACAGGGTGGCTTTACCCACACCTCTTATAACGATTTTCAAATAGTGAATTCCCATTTATTTGAGGAGAAGAAAAGATTTTTGTCGGATAGGATATTGTGTTATGCAGCATTTATCGACCCGCCAATTGCCAGAGTAGGCTTAAATGAAGAAGATATTCGCCGGAAAGGAATTAAAGCGAAGCTTGCAAAAAAACCTATGTCAGAAATTGCAAGAGCGAAGGAAAAAGGTGAAACACAGGGTCTTTTAAAGATCTTTGTTGAAGAAGAGACAAATAAATTTTTAGGTGCAAGTTTTTTAGGAACAGGTGCCGATGAATATGTGCACACTATTATAGATATGATGTATGCCGGAGCTTCCTATACCGCTCTTAGAGATGCAGTGCATATACACCCTACTGTTAGCGAACTAATTCCAACTATGCTGGAAAAACTTGAAAGTATAAAATAATACTTTTCAGAATAGCTACGCTGGGCTTATAACATTAGTAAATCTTTGGCTATCCGTTTTATAGTTTTACCCTCCAAACGAGGCTCCATTTCGGTAGGGGATAAAAACTTTCCCGGCCTACTCACAAAACCTGCCTGTAAACCTGCTCGCATTGCTCCTGCTACATCCCAATCATGAGCAGCAATAAGCATTGCCTCTTCAGGCTTGCAATGAAATTTAGTTAATACATATTGATAAGTTTCAGGATGAGGTTTGAATTTTTGGATACTTTCAACGCTCAATACCTCATCAAACAAATAATGTATCTCGGCAAATTTAAGCTGCTCTTTAAGTGTTTTTAGACCGCCATTTGAAAAAGCCACCAATTTGTATTCGCATTGCCTAAGTATTTGCAATCCTTCTACAACATCAATATGTGCAGGTAAACGCGTAATCTTTTCCAAGACATGTTCACAATCTGCATCACTTACTTGTTTGTTATATTTTAAACCCATCTTTCGCAAAGTAGCTTTTCCTATTTCTCCGAAATCTCGATAATTTCCAGTTATAGTTTCTACCAAAGAATAATGCAGTAAACCGGAAAACCAAAGATCGAAGGCTCCCGGATCTTCGAGCAATTTATTCACCGCCTGTTTAAGAGGGAAAAGATCTAAAAGAGTTTCGTTTACATCGAAAATAAGCAACTTAGGCTTTGGTAACATATTGGGCTATTTAAATATCGCTTCAATTTACGAATAAGAAATAGCTTGAAATTCACCTACTCTTCATTTAAAAGAAGTTTAACTCTGGCTTAATAATGGGGATGGATTAAAATTCGGTAGAATCAAAGTGAACCAATTCGGTTTCTAATATCTTCTCATAGGTTTTTTCTCCTACTCCCTTAATTCGTTCTACCAGCAAGTTAGTAGCGGTGGCTCCCATTTTCATTGGATGCTGATCTATATAACTAATAGATGGCCAGTAATACTCTGTATACTCTGCATTTGCATAACCAATAATTTTTATATCGTACGGAATTTTCAAATTGGATTCCTGAACTACTCTGGAAGCAAGTAACGTACTTATATAATCTAACCCGATAATTGCTTCTATATCTTCCTGTCTCAACAATTCTTTTAAGTCCTTCTTTAAAACTGCATAATCTTCAGAGACCACCACATAGTTATCTTTCATCTCTAAATTTAGATCTTTGCAAGCTGAAAGATATCCTTCAATTCGCTGCTTCCCTAATCCAATTTCTCCAATAGCACATACCAATCCTATTTTTTTGATGTTTTTCGAATATAAAAATGAAACGGCGTTGTAGATACTTCGCATATCATTAACTCCCACTTTGTCCAATTCGATATCAACATTAATCCTGTCAAATAATACTACAGGAATCTCATATTCCTTTAGCCTGTGCAAATGCTCATAGTCTCCCGTTCTTTGAGTTTCTTCAGAAACCGATATCAACAACCCATCTACCATCCCGTTGGAAAGAAGTTCGGTAATTTGCTGCTCTAACTGAAGAGATTCATTTGAGATGTAAGTAATAACCTGAAAACCTAGGCTTCTCACTTCTGTCTCTACTCCTGCCAAAACCTTCGCAAAAAAAGGATTGGAAATATTGGGTACTATTACCGCTATATTACCGGTTCTTTTATGCTTCAGGTTCACCGCCATGGGGTTAGGCTTGTAATTATGAAGTTTTGCTAATTCCTTTACCCTTTGTATGGTCTTGGGACTTATTTCTGAACTATCATTTAGCGATTTTGAAACCGTTGAAACCGATACGTTCAATAGTTTTGCAAGTTCCTTTAGGGTTATTTTAGATCTCATAACGGCTCAAATTAGAGTAAACGTTAAAATTAAAGAAGTTTCTTATATAATCAGCTTTTGAATGTGTTTTTTTAGCTTTTATAATAATTTAGTGCTGATATTAAAGAAAAAGCCGATTCTTGAAATAAGAATCGGCTTTTTAAATTTTCTAAAGTTTAGAAATTATTCCCAATCTTCGTATTCAAATTTTTGACCTCCCACAGAAATTTCTATCATCGCACCTGCTTTAGGCATGGTAACTACGGCAATTCCATCTCTAAATTCAATACTCTTTGCTTTTCCTTCTTCAAGTACAACGGCCGATGCATTTCCGGATAGCTCAAAATTTCCTTTTTTAAATCTTTCCAACTCCGATTTTGTTTGGAAAAAGATAACCTGTCTAAAGGCTTGTCCTCCTATTTGCAATCCAACATCAACCTGTCTAAGCTTAGCAAGGCCAATAACCTCTCCATTTTCATAGACAACTCCATTTCCGGCAGCTCCTCCAACAACATAAGCACCTTTACCAACATTTGGGAAAATAACATATCCCTTTGCATTTGTAAATAATTCGGCAATATTTCCCTTGTTGGCTATAAACTTGGTTTTGGCTTTTTGAGCATCACTCACTAATTCTTTTCGATCCTGCATATCTTCATTAGCATCATCATCGGTTTGAGCTATTAAATTAGTGGTGAACATCACTAACATAAGTGCTATAGCCGGTTTGTAGAAACTTTTCATTGCTTTCATAATAAATAATTTTTAATTGATTTACCACAAAATTAGTCCATAAGCCACTACGATGCTGTTAACCCCTTGTTATTTCACTTTCCATTAGCATTTGCGTTAAAGCTTTAAAAAAATTATGCTGGGTTTATTTAAATTTACTGGGAAATCACTCTCTCCGGGAAATCGGTGATAATACCATTTACTCCCATAGCTTTTACCGCATCTATATCTGCCTGCTCGTTTACGGTCCAGGGAATAACTTTCATGCCAACTCCTTTAATGGAATTTACTTCTTTCTTATTAAGTAGCTTAAAATGCGGACTATATATCTCTGGCTGAAAACTAATCCTCTCCATGTTTTCTTCAAAATTACCGTGGCCCACTAAATAAGCTAATTTCACTTCTGGATAGCTTTTATGCATTTCTTCAAGAATGTTTATATCGAAAGACTGGATATTCATTCTGGAAATAATTGGTGATCCCTTCAGAATATTCATTATCGCTTTCACAAATTCTTTTGGTTGTGGCTGAGATTTCCCATATTCAGATTCTCCAGATTTTATTTCAATATTATAACCTATTTCATTTAAACGGTTTGAATGCACATAACTCTCGATGCTATCTATCACCTCTGTAAGCAAAGGTTTATAGGTTTTCTTTGTTTGTTGCAGCGGAAATAGTTTGTTTCCCTTACTACCACTATCAAATCTCCTAATGCTATCGTACGTCATAGCATAGAGATTATAATTTAGCTCTTCCGACTTCGCAATAGTATCGCCGGCCGGGGTTAACATGTATAATGAAGACATAAAAGGTTCGTGGCTCACTACAATTTCTCCGTCTTTAGACATAACAACATCCATTTCAACCACATCTACTCCTTTTTCAATAGCGGCTAAAAATCCGGAGATACTGTTCTCGGGGGAATGCCCTCGCTGACCTCGATGTCCCTGAACTTCAATTTTTGAATCTTCAGTAATTATTTGTGTCTCGTTTTGTTCTACATTTTTGCAAGATGCAAGTAAAAGAAGCAGCAAAAACGCATGGTATTTAATTCTTTTCATATGTATTAGATTTAAAAAAGTCCGCTATAAAATCTAAACTTATAACGGACTTAAACAAAAACTCAAATTAATTATCGTGGGTTTTCCAGTTGATAGCTAGTGGTAGCTGTGTATGTTTTCCCAAACATATCGGTAGCCTTAATCTCTATAGTATGTTTCCCTGGTTTCAGTTTAGTCGGAATATTTCCGCGCCATAAATGTGTACTGTTTATAGGATTAGAAGAACGTCTTCCCGGCATTAATTGTTCGGCAAGATCCCATTCATAAACAAGAATTTCATAAGAAGGGTCTTTGGTGGCTGTATATTCCATAGATTTCCAATCTCCTCCATCTATTCTATATAATACCTCATCATCTTCTTTTCCCATAAAGAAATTCACAAATATCCCTGCCTGTGTATTCCTTCCCGTTGCCACTACCTTGGGAGCAAAAATTTTCATTTGAAAATCCTTTTCCTTGCCCGCAACCTTATAATCGGTTTGATACTTATTCCCATCAAAATGAATAAAAGCGTAGCCTTTTGGAGTACCATCTCGCATTACAGAAATGGGTATGCCCTGCTCATCAAGCTTTCCTGAATACCAATCGCCCGAGGTAGTTCCTACGTTATATTCATGATGTTGTACATCTCTAATGAAGCCATCTTGCTCTCCGAAGAAATCCTGACGCTGAATATGCGTGTGGGCCGATAAGGACAAAGTATGCGGAAATTCACTTAACATGGTAAACAACCGCTGTTTATCTTCATTTTTGAAAGTATCCTCCCCTGTAGGTTCCAGCAAAGGGATATGCCAGGCCAAAACAATCAGTTTATCCTTGTTAACATACTTTAAGTCGTTCTCTATAAAATCTAACTGATCTTTTCTAAAACCTCCCCAATACCCTTTTTCGTCTCTGGGGTCGGGATAAAGAATATCGTCCATTATTATAAAGTGCACTTTCCCGTAATTAAATGAATAATTTGCCGGTCCGAAGTGAGCTTCGTAGGTTTCATCACTCAAATGATCTTGTGGGGCATCAAAATTCATATCATGATTACCCATCACATTATACCACGGAATCCCAACTTTTTGCACGGCTTTTATATAAGGCTCAAAAAGTTCCAGGTTATTGCCTACAAGGTCTCCTAAACTTAATCCGAAAGGAATATTTTTAATTCCGTCAACTTCGGAAATAATCCCCTTCGTAAAATATTCAATTTCCTGAACATTGTATGGCTGTGGGTCTCCAAACACCAAGGCTGTTAACGCTTCTTTTTCTTCAGAAAGAGTTAGCGCAAAATTTACTGATCTTGGCAATTTCCCGGTGGGTTGTACTCCTGAAAATTTAGACTTGGGAGAACCCTCCGGTTTATGGATGTAATAGAACTGCGGAAGGTTATTTTCATTAAGCTTTGTAGCATATCCTTCCGGCTTTATCACAAAAATGATATTATCATTGGTTATGGGAAGTTCATATTTTCCTTTCTTATCTGTTTGTACTACCTGAGTTCCGTTGGAAACCGAAACCTGTGGGATACCCTGTTCTTTTCGGTCTTTTTTTCCGTTAAGGTTGATATCTTCAAAAACATAACCTTTAGCAATATCTTGCCCTAAGATGTTCAAACTAAAGAGTAGTAACCCAATTCCTGTAATTATTTTTTTCATATCTAGTTTTATTGGTCCCACCAAACTTTTGTATTAATATCATCGCTGCCACCAAGCATTTCTACCGCTTTACTATAATTCTCACTATTATTTACCTGAATATCGGAAGGATAATAGAATCTTACAGGCATCTTTTTATCATTAAACATGGCATCAGTTGTAGGGAGCTCGGGAAAACCTGTTCTTCGATATTCAAACCACTGCTGATAATCTACAAAATAAAGCGCGTAGTATTTTTGGAGCATAATTCTTTCAAGGCTGTCATTATAGGCAGCAAGCTCATTTTCAAAATAATTTGCCGAAAATTCAGCTTCTAATTGTTCAAAGGCCGCCTGCACTCCTTTTTCATAATGAGTTTTAGCATCTTCAATAAAACCTCTTTGGGCAAGTTCAGCTTTTATAAATTCAACTTCAGAATAAGGCAATAGTACAATTTTCATAGGATTGGTTACCTGCTCGATATTAAATGTTGAAGCATTGTATTCAAACTGAGATTCAGGCCCATCGTAGGCGCTGGGAATCCCTTTATAGCCAATATTTTCATTGGCCTCATTCTTAGCCAAAGTAGCTATAATCGGCCTTCTTGAGTCTTCAAGTTCATTAAGGTTCTCTACAAAAAAGTCGGCCATTTTCACACTTAATCTAAAATCCTGTGGCCTTCCCCAAGGCGAAACATTGGGGGTTACCCCGGTAACTTTCAAAATGGCAGATTCCTCTGTACTCTCAAATACGGGATACACCTCGGGGTTATTAACCATGGCCGTTAACTGCTGAAAAGCATTGGTTTCAGCTCTCTCTGAAATTCTTAACAACAAACGCATGTGTAAAGAATTGGTGAATTTTTGCCATTTTGAAACATCATTGTGAAAAAGGATATCCTCGGCATACACCATTTTTTCATCTACCTGATATAACTCGTTAGCTCTTTCCAGGTCTTGCAAAAGAATCTCGTAGATAAATTCCTGACTATCGAATGCGGGATAAAAATTTCCCTCTTCTCCAGTTGATGCTTCCATCATTGGCACGGGACCAAATATGTCGGTTAAATTACTGTACACCCATGCATTTAATGTTAGAGCAATGGCAAGGTAATTTTCATCTTCCGCCTTTTCAGCAGCCATGCGCATTTCGCGAATATTATTGGCCCATTTGTAATAATGGTACCAGGAAGAATTTCCAATATTTTGGCTTACATCATACCTGTGCAAACCCCCAGAAACACTTGGAAATGGCAGGGAAACCTGCATTAGATCGAAAGTGATGCTGGCACTTCTATCTGCGTTATGTGCTGCTAACCCGTAAATGATAGGGTTAATAAGCGTTCCCGGACTAATTTGAGCAATGCGGTTAGGGTCTTCGTTGATCTCATCAAAATTGCTGGTACATGCCACAACAGCAACTACAGCGATTATACTTAATAGAAATGATTTTAATTTTCTCATTATAAATTGACTTATAAGTTCAGTTTTAAATTGAATCCGTAGGTAGCCGGAGATGGCATTTGCCCCATCTCTACTCCCGGTAAAATAGTGTCCCCATTTAGGGCGGCAGTCTCAGGATCGTAGATAGGAAAATCGCTCACCGTTGCCAGATTTCTTCCAAATAGTGATAGGCTTAAGCCCTGTATGCCCGTATTACGAAGGGTTTTCTTAGAGAAATCGTATTGTAAACTAATTTCTCTTAACTTCATCCAGGAGGCATCAAAAGAGTTGGATTCTACATTTGCTCTTCTGTAATATCTATTATACCAATCTGGGGTAACAGCTTCAGTAGTGTTAGGAGAATAGGAACCATCTTCATTTATTACCACACCTTCACCTATTATAAAGCCATCTTCACGACCTTCGAAATTAGATCTTAATTTCCCCTGCTGCGTGAGTTTGTGATGTGTTTGTGAATAGATAATTCCACCATACTGCCCGTCTAACATCACATTTACACCTAACTTCCCAATTTTAAAGCTATTATAAAGTCCTACTTTCCAATCGGGGCTGGCGTCTCCTATATACTGTATCTCATCTGGGTAGGCAGGTAAACCTTTATTATCATATACAATCTCTCCTTGGGGAGAACGAACAAATCCATACCCATAAATGGCGGTAGTGGTTCCTCCTACCTTAGCAATTAGGGTAGCGTTTCCTCCGGAGCCTATTTCCTGTTGTCCCTCGATACCATCTGCCAGCTCCATTACTTTATTCCAGTTTCTGGACCAGGTTAAGCTCGAAGTCCAACTGAAATTACTGGATTTTAAGATCTTAGCCTTTAAAGTCAATTCTACACCACGATTACGAACCTCACCTGAATTGAGTACTCCCGAGCTATATCCGGTAGTGATATCTAAGGGCACTGAAATGATCTGGTTCTTGGTTGAAGTTTCATATACTGTGGCATCCAAGCCTATTCTACCATCAAATAATTTAGCTTCGATTCCTGTTTCATAACTCGTGGTTATTTCAGGTTTAAAGTTGGCATTATATAGTGTTAATGGAGTTGTTGCTGAACTTGCAAATTCGTTCTGGCTATAGTATTTACTGGTTTTATATGGGTCGGTATCATTACCTACTTCAGCAAAAGAAAAGCGATATTTTAGATAGTTCACTGCTCCCTGAAGATTCATCATTTCAGAAAGAATGAAACTTGCATTTGCCGAAGGATAGAAAAATGAATTGTTTTCTACGGGTAATGTACTTGACCAGTCATTTCTTCCTGTTATATCAAGGAATATTTGATCTTTAAAAGAAAGTGTAGCCAATCCATATAAGCTGTTTACCTTCTTGTTACGGTCGTAGGTCTTAATTTGCGGATTATTAATGCCATTTGCTAATTTATATACTCCCGGAACCACCAAACCATCAACCGAAGCATCTGTTCTTCTGTACTTATAGTCCATCGCATTTCCTCCTGCCGAAACTGAAAGATCAAGGTCTTTGCTTAAAGTATTTTCATAAGTCAGTAAAAAATCTGAATTCACTTCCTGCTTCCATACATCTTGAGTTTTAAAGAATCCTTGAGCATAGCGGTTAATGCTGTAAGGTCGTCTTTGCTCCCTATCTTGATGATAGGTATTCAATGATGTTCTAAGCATCAAATTTAAATGTGGAGTTAGTTCAACATTGCTATAGATATTTCCAACTATCTGATCGCTGGCTAAGGCATTTGTTGCCTCATAAGCAATTAAATAAGGGTTATCTATATAAGAACTAAATGGTTGAATTTGCTGAATTTGGTCTTGTCCTTCTTGCCAAATAGGACGGTACCAGTCTAGATCGACATTTGGATTTTGAAAGATCATAAAATATGCAATGCTTCCATTATTATACCCTGTACTGGGAAGGTTATCACTTTGACGATTGTTATAGTTGATTACCGAACCAATTTTGATCTTGTCGGATATCTTATAATTTGCATTGATGGATGCCGTAATACGATCATAGCCAGTATTAGGCATGATCCATTCATTTTTTTGATATCCTACCGAAGCTCTCATCGAACCGTTATCGTCTCCGCCTTGCAGGGAAACATTATTATTGGTGGTAACTCCGGTTCTCCAAAAGGCTTTTCTATTGTCTTTGTATCCTCTCCAAAGTTGTCTTTCTACAGACTGACCTTCAACCGTAGGATCGTACTGATAATAATACTGTCCATCGAAGTTAGGCCCCCAGGCGCTACTTGTACTTCCGGTATTATTTCCATCTTCCGAGCTTCCATAGGAATAATAAGGATTTCCCTCATCGTCAAAGTATTTACCGGTTCCTTGACCGTACTCATATTGCCAGTCTGGCCAACGCTGTATATTATCGATGCTAATACTACTGTTATAAGTTATTCCCAATCCGTTGGATTTCTTACCCGATTTAGTAGTAATTATCAAGGCACCATTAGCGGCACGACTCCCATAAAGTGCTGTAGCCCCAGGACCTTTTAATACCGATACACTTTCGATGTCTTCTAAGTTAAGATCGGAAATCCCATTTCCATAATCTACCGGTGAGGAATCTCCAGTGTAGGCTGAGGTTGCACCAGAAGTAGTCATTTCAGTATTAACAGGAACCCCATCTACCACGATAAGGGCATAATTTCCATCCGGGTTCAAAGAATTATTTCCTCTAAGTGTAATTTGCTGAGAATTTAAGGGTCCCGATCCCGCAGAAACAATATTTAATCCGGCCACTTTTCCTTTTAAACCTGAAGACCAGTTGGTAGGCATGGCCTGGGCAAGACTTTCAGAACCTACAGTGGCTTGCGAGAATCCCAATTTTTTTTCCTCTCTTTTAATTCCAAGAGCTGTTACAACTACCTCGCTAAGGGAATTCGTGTTTTCCTTCAAAATAACTTCTAAAAATGTATTGGCAGTAGCTTCAACTTCCTGTGTTTCGAAACCCATAAACGAGATTTCAACGATGGCCGGAGAGGAAGAGACATTCAGTTTAAAATTCCCGTCAAAATCAGTATTTGTGCCATTCGAAGTTCCCTTTTCTACTACTGTCGCGCCTGGTAATGGAAGATTGTAATTATCTAGCACTTTACCACTTATACTAATTTGATCATTCTCTATTACGGTAATGGTATTGTTGATCTTCTTAAACTTGAAATTAGTTTTTTTACTTACGTTTTGTAGAATAGAGGAAAGCTGTAAGTTCTCCCCGCTAAAAGTGAAGGTTTCTTTTGATTTTGAAACTTTTTCATCAAAAACGAATGTGACTTCGGTTTTTGACTCAATTGCTTGAAAAAGTTCAGGAAGAAGGACTTCTTTTACCTGAAGCTCTATTAAAATTTCATTTAGATTCTGATTTTTTGCTTGGGTTTTACTGGTTCCCATAAATATTAGAAAACAACTAAGAATATAAATGTTTCTCTGTTTAAGAAGTTTTCTAAAAAATCGTAGTTTAGTATTCATTACTATTTTGGCTATAGATTAATATTTGTAGTCTTGATTTTTATAGATCCACTGCTGCGGCAACAGCGGTGGATTTTTTTGTTATTCAGCAGCTGGTTTTGTTCTTATAATTATGTGTTTTTGATTGGTAGAATCTATTTGTAGGTTCTTTATTAAGGCAATGCTTTTTAAGATGTTCTTCAGTTTTTCATCTTTAAATTTTCCGGTAATTTTTAAAGTTCTCAGGCTATCCTGCGCAAAGTTGATATGAACATTGTACCAGTTTTCCAGAATCGTGGCGGTGCTCCCTAAACTGGCTTGTTTAAGAATTATCATTTTACGTGTCCATGCATTGAAATCTTCACTATTCTCCTTGCTTACCCTGGCACTAAAATTTCTTGTATACGTTACCTGCTCATTTTTAGTCAGTATAACTTTCTTTTTCGGGTAAGCTTTGGGAGTTACTTCTACTCTTCCGGTGTTCACACTCACTACGGCCCGTTCGCCTTCATAATTTTTTATGTTAAAAGAAGTTCCTAAAACTCTAGTACGAAGACTTGAACTTTCTACTATAAAAGGTTTTTCAGGATTTTTGGCCACCTTAAAGAAGGCTTCCCCTTTAAGTTTAACCAAACGAGCTTCAGTAAAGTCGTGATTATAAGACAACTGACTATTTCCATTAAGCAAAATAACACTTCCATCGTCGAGCTTTATTTCTTTTTTCTCTCCCTTCTCAGCAATAATCGTGGTGACCTTCGATGAAAATAAGTCGGTGAAAAAAGCGAGTGTGATAATTGCCGCAAAAATAGCGGCTATGCCATAGGATCTTTTTACCCACAACCTGTTTCTTGATGGTTTATGAATTCTGTTATTGATTGTATTTAATAGCTTTTCTCTTTTTTCTGAAGAAAGTGGAACGACAAGACTACTATTGGCTTTTTGTACTTTTGATAGAAATATATCCATAGATAGTTTTTCTTGACTACTTGCCTTTTGTCTTCCGTATTTATCAGCTAAATTTTTGAATTCTTCTAATCTCAAAATGTGTCTTTTACCAGTAAGTCACATAAATGACCTACCACACGTAGAGAAAAAAACAAGGTTAATGTTTTGGTAATAGAAAAGGAAGCGGCCTAACGTTCAAGAAACATTGTGGTAATAATGATGGAGATATGGGAAGCATCAATATTGCTTTTAAGGAATTTCAATGCTTTGCTAATATGAGTTTCTACAGTACGAATGGAAAGGTCTAATTTTTCAGCAATTTCCATATTAGAAAGTTGCTCGTACCTGCTTAAAGTAAAAACCTCTCTACATTTAGGAGGAAGTTTATCAATTAGATTTTTTATGTGTCCTTCAAATTCTTGAAATTCCATATTCCTTGAAGCAGCTGAGGAATGGGGAATTTCGAGAATGATCTTTTCATGCAGATCGGTGAATTTAAGATCTCGAATATGATTTGCGATTTTGTATTTTACTGCTCGGAATAAATAACCTTCTAAGTGAAGAATCTCAGTGTTGGAGAGCTTTTCCCATAAACTGATGAAGACCTCCTGTACAATATCCTCACAAATTGGTTCGTCCTGGTAAATTCGATAGGCATAACCATAGAGCCTTTTCCAGTATTTATCAAAAATCGCTTCAAAAGCCAAAGAATTATTGTCCTTAAAAAGACAGTAAAGTTCTGTATCGGTTAATGTAGCAAGTTCTTTTTCCATTTGTTTGCAGGTATAACAAATGAAAACAATCCCGCAACTTAAACCGTTCAATCTTGTTTAAGCTTTGGTTAAGTAATTTTTAAATTTTGGAACCTCAAAAGGGTTACTGCAAAGAAAATTAGGTATTTATATTGAAATAGTACACTAACTTAAAAATTGATTGGCAAGGGGTTATTAAATAATTTCAATTACCTCCTGTAACGGTAGTATAAGTAGAAAATATAATTATGCTTCTTAGAAATGACGATACTCCACATTAAAAAAAATGCGGAGTATCACAAAAATTGATCTATGTTGGCTAATCAATTATATAAGCTGTAATACTTATTTTTTATTCTCAGGTAAAAGTATTAACTCCTGACTTCCCTCGGTATCCAACAATTTTCTTGCAGATTTTTTCATTTTTTGTGCCTTCAAATTATCCAATCGTCTAGAGTAAGTATTAACACTATTAATATCACTTTCTTTAGCATAAACATTCTTTAAGTAACTAAGCCAAAAATTATTAGTTCTTAATGCCACTTCATGCTGTCTTTTTTCCTGAGCGACAAACTTATCAATTTCTAGCGACGTAGGCCCCTCAGCACGCATAGCTTCAATTTCTTGTCGGGTAGCTTCAACCAGCTGTTCAACTCTATCACTTGCACAACTAAAAGAAACGGCCAGCGAATAATATGGTGAAGGTATTTTAACATAGCTAAGACTTACCGATGGACTATAAACTCCACTCTCCTTTTCTCGGAGCCTTTCTAATAATCTAGTTTCTAACGCCGATTTAAGCGCTTTTAATTTTAAGTTATTATCTTTTGAATATTTATACTTATCGTGATAAGAAAGAACTACTACTGCTTTATCTTCTAAACCCCTATATACCTTTTTAACTACTTTACCGGGCAAAGGTTTTAAGCCAATATCTCTAAACGATTCTTTATTATTTTTAGAGGGCAAAGATCCAAGATATTTTTCTAAAAGAGGAAGAAGCTGTTCCGTCTTAAAATTACCTACAAATAAAAATGTGAAGTCTCCAATATCTGCAAATCTCTCCTGATAAAAATTATAAGATTTATCTAAAGAAACTTTTTCAAGACTCTTTAAGGTAGTACTTGCCGCCCAGGCCCCCAAACCATTCATTGCGGTATTTATTGTGTCTTGAAAAACGGACATTGGGTTAGAAGATTTACCCTCAATAGCTACTCTGGTATTTTCCATTACTCTATTAAATGCAACAGTATCTTTTCTGGGGTGGCTGAAATAAAGATAGATCAACTTAAGAGCGGACTCGATATCTTTTTTAGAAGAGAAGCCTTTAATACCTTCCGAATATGTACCAATATATGGACCCACTCCCAAAGATTTTCCTGTAAGAAGTTTGCTAAGTTGGTTAGAATTAAACTTTCCTATTCCCGAAGAAGCTATAATATTATCAGCCATCTTTGCTGATGTTATTTCAGCTTCTTTCGCCAGGGATACCCCTCCCGGACTAAATGCGGTGAACAGAATTTCATCGTTCTTAAAATCTGTGGGTTTCAATACAATACGCACCCCATTAGAAAGTTCCACCTCGGTAGTTTTTATAGATTTATGAACTTTGGACTTTATCACCTTAGCCCCTAGTAATTTATCTTCTATTAGCGGAGCATCTATTATGTCATCTATATATTCAGAAACACTTCTATTTTTATTGTTTACCCAAGCACTAAGAGTCTTTTCACTAGGTAAAGCATCTTTGCTTTCCTCAGGAGCTTGCACCAGAATGATCTGATTTTCTGCAGTAATAAAGCTAGCTCCCATTTCATTTACTTCCTTAAGAGTAATTTTTTCTAAATTATTCTTATAGAAATCATAAGAATAATCCAAACTCATTATAGCCGCTCCGGAGGTAAAATGTTTTAAATATTGCTTAAGGTATCCTGCAGACGATATCTTATCTTTTTCCATTAAGCTCTTCTCTATGGATGTCATAAAGGTTGTTTTCACTCTCTCAAACTCTGTTTCAGTAAAACCAAACTTTAGCATTTTATCAATCTCATTCATAATACCATCTATAGCTTCCTTCAATTCCTCAGGTTTTTTAGCAACTACCTGAATGGAAAAAGCATCCATTTTAACCATACCTCCTTGAAACGGGCCGTAACCAACGCCGGCATCTAAAAATGGAGCATTTCCATTTTTAACCATTTCCTGCACCCTATTAGAGATCATACTACTTGCAGCACTGCGAATTATAGCATTTCTAAAATCGCCTTCTGTTCTCGTAATTGTTTCAGGATGCTTATAAATAATTGAAGCTACCGTGTAAGGGAACTCTGGATCGGTGGCAATTTTAACTAATGGTTCAAGATTATTCGGAATGAGATATTCCTTTAATTCCGGAGAATTACCTTTTTCTGTTAAAGATGAAAAGTTTTTAATTATTAGCTCTTCTACCATCTCTATTTTAAAATCCCCCACAGCAATAACAGCTTGAAGTTCTGGCCGGTAATAATCATTATAATAAGCTTTTAGCGTTTTATGTTCAAAATTATTAATGACAGCTGTTTCCCCAATTGGGAGACGATCCCTATATCTGGAATTTGCAAGCAAAATGGGCATTAATTTCTTACTAAGCCTTTCTGAAACATTTTTTCCTCGTTGTCTTTCTTCTTCTATAATCACCCCTCTTTCATTCTCTATCTCTTCTGCTTCAAAAGAGATATCTCCTGCCCATTCAGAAAGAATTTGAAATGCTGACTCCAAAAGTTTTGGATCATCTGTGGGAATAGGGAGTTGATAAACCGTTTCATCAAATCCGGTATAAGCATTAAGATCAGCACCGAACCTCACTCCAGACTTCTGTAAATAATCTATAAGATCGTTCTTCGGAAAACTTTTTGTACCATTGAATGCCATGTGTTCGGTAAAATGAGCTAAACCTTTTTGAAGGTCATTTTCCTGTAGGGAACCTGCTTTTATAACTAAATTTAACTCTGCCCGTTCTCGTGGCTCTGAATTCTTTCTAATATAATAGGTTATTCCGTTAGGCAATTTCCCAATTTTTACGGCTGTATCTAAAGGGATTCTATTTAAGCTGTTCTCTTCTTGGGAAAAAACACTTATCCCACAAATAAGAAAAAGAAATAGTACAATTATTATTTTTTGCATAATTTTTATTTTGCATTCATTAATACATTCCCATTTACTGATAAACTCAGAAAATAGGTAGCTGGAAAATTTTATTACTGTCTTTTTCGTCGAATTAATATGAACATTCCCAGCCCACCAATAAGCACAGGGAATAATCCTGCATAAATTCCTTTCATTATCTCTATCTCTGAACGAGAAACCAGAATAGTCTTGTCTAAAGCTGCCGGTCTTGCAGTATTAACAGGATATTTCCCATTACTAAACCATCTGAACATCCGTACTACAAAAGAAGAATTGACGGTATTCAAATTGTTCCTTGTCATTTCGCTATTTCCCATGAAATCAGCATCTCCAAATACCATGATTTTTTGGTTCTTTCCATTTACCTGTCTCTCCAGCGCTACGGCTAAAGCAGCGGTATTTTTTTGATCTGTTGCTGGATCAAATTCTATTTTTTGAGTATCCAGATCAAAATCCCCAAGCTTATTCCAAACACTTGTAGGATCTGAAACGAGAATGGGCGAAATATCGAAATCGGTACTATCATTATAAATTATAGCACCAGCTCCTGGAAAACTAACAATGGCTTTTTCATAAAACGACTGTCCAAATTTTGGAGCATAAGATGTAAAATCTCCTTGAATAAGATCGTATTCATAATTTTCAGTTTCCTGAAGCAAAGTCCCTTCTATCAATTTTAGCCCTATTGTTTTAAGAATTGGATTTATAAGCTCCCTTCTGTCAGGCTCCCCTGCAATCATAAGGTTCCCTCCGCTTTTAATAAAATGGGATATTTTATCAATTTGTGCTGGAGAATATTCTTTTTTTGGATCAGCTAGTACTAGTACATCAAGATTTTCAGGGATTTCTTTAGTAGAATTAAGGGGGATATCAACAATATCAAACCCCTGATTTAGCAATGAGCCCCTAACATTTAAACCTTTTGTTATTATCTTATAAGATCCATCTTCCATGGTATTCGTACCACGTTCTCCATTTCCAGAAATAACCCCTACTAGGCCAGGCTTTTCAACTAAACGCTTTAAAGCTGCTGAAATTTCCGCTTCCTTAGGATACACCAACATATCATCAAACATCCTTAATGGAGTACTTTTACCATTATATTCTAGTATACGCACTAATCGATTATCTTCAGGAATAAGATTAATCTTTTCTTTTATTTCAACAGGGCTTAATAAATCATCAAAATTGAATTTATGAGCAGACGCAGCTCTTTTAGCTTTTTCCAATAAAGTTTTAGTTGTATCGTTGTACCTTACCAAGGTGTCGTAATAAGTAACGTACTTCATTTCCATTTCTGGTAAAAATCTTCTGTATTGCTCAAACTGGTTAAGATCTTTTATCCTGTTTTTAGGCGCTCCGTACCCAGCGCTATAATGAACCACATTAACATAAGTGGTAATATTTACCGGCTTATTTAACTTAGTTACAATTTCCTGTGATGTTTCAGTAAGAGTTCTATCTTTAAATCTAGTAGAATCATAATAGACGTTAATTGTTGGTAAGGAAGAAATGTAGCCTATGGCAACAACCATCAATATAAGCGAGGTATAGCGAATGATTTTTACAGGCTTCGTTCTTGATTTTCTTTCATCCTTAAGTTTAAGTATGGCAAGACTAATAAAAAGTCCTATTACAAGTAGGAAATAAATAATATCTTTACTGCTAACTAGACCATTGACAAAATTATCTGCTCTACCCGATATTGACAACCAATAGGTTATATCTCGCACAAAATCATAACTCTGACCCAAATTCCCTACGAAATTAAGAGCGGCTAAAATAGCAAGAGTACTAATTGCCGCTACTACCTGATATGTTGTAAGACTGGACATAAATAAGCCTATAGCCGAATACGCACAAATCAATAGATAAATACCAAATACACCTCCCAATACAAATTTAATATCTAGAGCTTCAATGGAGATTAGTCCTGAAATTATAAAACTTGCCAGAATAAGACATAACAAAAAGGCATATCCCATCATTGATAAAAACTTACCGAATACTATTTGAGAAACACTTACCGGTGAGGACAATAACAATTTAAAACTGCCACTGCTAGTTTCCCGGCTGAACAGCCCCATAGTAAGCAATGGAATATATAGGTATAAATTTCTTTGAACCGTGGCTAGAATACCATCCTCACCGGCAAACAGTACTTTAGAAAGTACATTAAGAGGTCTTCCCAACTGCTGGTTTGTTTCCTGAGAATACAAAAGCTCTGTAAACGTTAGGCCAGTTTGAACGATAAAAATTATAAGTATAAGCCAAGCAATTGGAGAATAAAAAAGAATGCTTAGCTCTAACCGGGCTATTCTAAATATTTTTTTCATTATTAGTTCTTTTTAATTTCCGGAAATTTCAGAAATAGTCTCAGTGAATTTATCTTGAGGCTTTTTTGATAGCTGAGCAAATACTCCGTCCAAAGAGGTTTTTTCAAGATAAATCTCAGTTAATGGCCAATTTTTCATTACACAGGTAGCAATTAAAGTTTTCGTAATTTCTGGGCCAGTGCTAAACCTTATTCTAAGTTTATTTTTATTTATTATTTCTACTCCGGTTACACCATGTATAGAAAGCAATTCATCATTAGATGGAGCATTTTCCATTTCCATAATGAGTGTATCTGGCTCTATATAATTATTAAAAGCATAGAGCGTATCAGAAAATACAGTTTGGCCATTTTCTATCATTACTATATTATCACAGGTTGCTTGAACTTCTGACAGTATATGTGTAGAGAGAATAACTGCTCTGTCCTCTGCAATTTCTTTAATTAATTTTCTTACCTCCAGTATTTGATTTGGGTCCAACCCGTTAGTAGGTTCGTCTAGAACTACCAACTTAGGGTTATGAATTATAGCCTGTGCTAAGCCAACTCTTTGCTGATACCCTCCTGAAAGATTGCGCAAAACCCGCTTACTGAAATGACTAATCCCACACTTCGCCTTTGCAAGTTCTAGAGCGGTTTTAATTTTTTCTGTTGGGATTGATCTTAAATGAGCACAATGAGTTAGATATTCATCTACTGTTAATTCTAAATGTAAAGGTGCTTTCTGAGGCAGAAATCCAATTAATTTCTTGGCCTCTACCGGATTCTCTCTAACATTAATTCCATCTATAAAAGCCTCACCTTCTGTTTGGTTAATAACCCCACAAAGAATATTCATGGTAGTTGATTTACCAGCACCGTTAGATCCTAGCAATCCCAAAATTCCTTTATTTGATATTTCAAAATTGATATCTCTAATAGCCCAGTCTTTACTGTATCTATGTGAGAGGTGTTTTATTTGTGCTATACTTCCTTCCATCTCTAATATTTTTACTGTTATTTTTTTATTTTCGTTTTCTCCTTATAAGAAGAAATGCTCCAGACAATGCAATAGAAACCGGGAATAAGCCTAAAAAGAAAGTTTCCATCCACGAAATTTGACTTCTTGAAAGCAAAATTCTATTATCAATCGGGTCAGGGCGTGAAGTGTCTATAGGATACTCATTGCCACTAAACCATTTGAACATTTGAATAATGAATTTATAATTCTCTGTGCGCAAATTAAATCTTCCCAATTCTCCATTACTCATAAAATCTGCATCCCCGAATACCATTATTTTTTGTTGCTTTTCTGAATGCTTTCTTGTTAAAGCCATCCCGACGGGGACTATTGTTTTCGTGTCCAGCCCTTTTCCGAATTTAATTTCATCGGTTTCTAGATCAAATTCCCCCTCTTTATTCCACACCTTATCTTCCTCAGTAGTAATGACTGGAATTATGTCAAATTGTGAAGATTCATTTACAGAGATACCCACGGCACCTGAAAAACTAATTATATCCTTTGCAGAGAGATTAAAATCTAGGGAAGTAGCTTCTTCGGTAATATGTGTTTGTAATAAATCCAGCTCATAATCTTCACTTTCCTGAAGGAGTGTACCCCCTGTATATGCGAGACCAAGTTGATGTAAGAGGGGATTGAAGTTGTCTTGTTTTCCCGGTTCTCCTGCTATTATAAGGTTACCTCCATTATCAATGTAGGTATTAATTTTGCTTATTTCCTCTTCCGAGTATATTCCAAATGGATCGGCTATTACTAATACTGTGAGATTAGTAGAGGATTGTGAAAGGGAATTTATTTTGACCTCAACAACATCAAAACCTTGATTAATCAATGAACCTCTTGAGTTAAGGGAGTTGAAAATATCTTTATATCCCTTATCTCCCGTTTTGTTAATATCTCTTTCATCTTTTCCGGTTAATACACCAACCACCGCCGGGGAAGTTATTAGCCTTTTGAGAGCGGCTGAAATTTCTGCCTCTCCAGGATAGGTTAACATATCATAAAACATTCGAAGACTGGTCTCTTTATTTCCATAACGCACTTTCCGGACAAACATATTCTCCTCGTGCCTTAAATCAACATTGGCCCTAAGTTCCTCCGGACTTAAGATTTTGTCATAATCAAAACCATAAGCAGTGGCAGATCTTTTGGCCCTTTCAGGCAAGGTCATAGGAGTATTATCTCTAGCATTAAGAGTTGAATCGTAGTAAGTGGTATATTTTATATCAAGATCTGGAAGAAAACGAGTGTACTGATTGAATTTATTCAGATCGAAAATTCTGAATTTCGGTGATCCTAAATGTGAAAAACTATTAATTACGTTTACATAAGTATCTATACTTACAGGTTTATCAAGTCTTTTAATTAGCTCCTGGCTATTTTCTGTTAAAGTTCTATCCTTAAAACGAGTTGTATCATAATAGCCATCAAAAGCAGGTAAAGAGCTTATATATCCTATTAGAAGAACCGCAATCACGAAGGTTGCATATTTCCCTGTCTTAATGATTCCTGAGCGCGAAACCCTCCCACTATTTAACCTCGTTATTGTTAGAGCTAGAAATAACCCAATAACTAATAGGAAATAAATTACATCCTTACTGCTAATAAGACCATTAATAAAATTATCTGCCCTACCTGTTATACTTATCCAATAGGTTATATCACGAACATAATCGATACTTTGACCAATATTTCCTACAAAGTTAAGAGCGGCTAAAACGGCAAGGGTGCTTATGGCTGCAACTACTTGATATGAAGTAAGACTGGACATAAACAGCCCTATAGCTGAATAAGCACATATTAAAAGGTATAATCCCAATACTCCACCCAATACGAATTTTACATCAAGAGACTCTATAGAAATTAATCCTGCAGCGACAATGCTACCTAATATTATAACTAATAATAACCCATAGAGCATCATTGCTAAAAATTTACCAAAAATGATTTTCTGATTGGTAATAGGCGAAGAATATAATAATTTAATAGACCCACTACTTATTTCGCGACTCATTAAGCCCATGGTTAACAAGGGGATATATAGATATAACTTATTCTGCACTGCTGCAAAAAATCCTTGATTCCCACCAAAAACATCTACTGTTAAGCCTTTTAAATTTTGACCTAATTGTTGACTGGTTTCCCTTACATCAATTAAACCTGTGAAGGTCACCCCACACTGGACGATAAAAATTATCAATACAATCCAGGCAATTGGAGAGTAAAATAATATACTCAACTCAAGCTTCGCTATCTTATAAATCTTCTTCATTTAAATAATATTTGTTCAATTTAGAGCAGGCTACAGCAGGCCCGTCAAGTTTAATGCAAGCAGTATTTTAATACAATTTTCATTTTAAAGAATATTCTCTTATCACTTCCAGAGGATACCAGGAACCTAAAAGGCCCCCGATAACCAATGAAACCCCAACCTAATCGTTATAATTGAGTAGTAATGGCCGTTATACGGTCAAATCCAGTAAACACCTTGATATTTGAATCATCAATATTTCCAACACCAGTATTTACTAACGGTAATAGGTAAACTTTACCTTCACTACCGTAAGTAGATAATATAAGTTGCTTATTATTCGTCTCCAAATATGGGGAGTCTCCTCCTTCAGCTCTAAAAGGATAATCGGCTTGAGTATACACCTGAAGGGTTGTGATCTCTTCTCCAGCAGGGACAGTATACCTCTCCTCAAAAACAGGAGAATCAGAGCTATAGAGCATTGCATAGATCTTTGTGGAGGTAGCATAATAAAGCACCTTTTGATTATCCATGAAAACAAACTCTGTAGCCTCATTAATTCCAGGGGCATTCGACATATCATAGAACGCTTTTGGAGCGGGGGGGATCAATGCTTCAGGGTAGTTATCTACTCCGCCAGTTAAAACGTACAAGCCTATTTCACCTGTAAAGGTATCTTTTAACAGGTGCCTAAAGTCTCCTTCTGTACTTACTCCAGAAACCAGATTTATTTTATTTTCCAGATTGGAAGGATTAAAAACCCCACCTGTTACCCCAGGGGTTTCATAAAAATTCCTATCTCCCCAACTTGAAAGGGAAGGGATGTAAATAAATTTCTCAATCTCTTCATCGTAAAAACTTACCCTCACCGGTAAGGGGTAGTAATTGAAAGGATTTATAGCTACATGATCAGGAACAGAATAATCCGCATCAAAAGGTAATCCGAATTTCTTAGAAGCACCCATGTAAGTTGACGTTAGCTTACCGTTACCAATATAAATATCGGCTTGAACAGAAACACCTAATGCCTGTGGCTGATAATTTTGAGTACTGGTGAAGAAGAGATCATCGTTTTCTCCGGCAAATGTATAGTCCAATGTATTTATTCTTACAACACTATTATCTGTTATTCCTATCAATGCATCAACGCCATATATATTACCAAATCTCATTTGCTTAATCAAGCCTGGAATCCTATTTCCATTTATAGAAGAATAGACATGATGTTTAACGCTCACTTGCGAATAGTCAGCTGTAACCTGTGGAGACATTATATGGCTGATGTCGGTAGTTATACCGTCACTAGTCTCTGCAATTACAAGACCTTCTCCAATATTATTTTTTACTGTAAGGGGCCACGCCATGATATAATCTAAACCGGTATTTTCATCTGTAACTGTATATAGCAACTGATGTTTTTTGCCTGACACATTGGGTTTAAAGTCAACCTCAAAATTTAAATTCCTTTCTGTTCCAATAGTTTCATAAATTGTATCTCCCGGTTCCAGATTGATCCTCCATTCAAAACTCAAGTTTTCTTCAGTTAAAGAAGTATTCAAATTTGGTTCTACAATGAGGTGCTCAAACTGATACACAGAAAAATCCGTCATTCCAGTCGTGTCAATAACCACACCTTCAATTTCCATTAGGTCCATAATAGTGGTGTCCTTAAAACATGAAGAGAACAGACCAATTATGATGACTAAGCCTAGTATATATATGTTTTTGATTTTTTTCATAATAGTTATTTAGCACGTTTAAAATTAAACCTAGCTACTAACGCGAGGTTTGAACGCTTTAATTAATTTAATCGTAAAGAGAATGAGTATAATATAGAGGTACTATCTCTTCGCCAGCCATATCTCCATCGTCGTGGAGAAGAGGTGCGTCCGGATGATCGAGATTATATTGTTTCACGTAATCCCCAAACTGGGTACCGACTGCCTGAGCACCGGTTGGTCCTAACGCCCTATAGTCATTCAGCGTAAAGTCTGTATAACCTGTTGATTCTACTACTGCTCTATAGGCAGCGGTACTTGATGTTCGGGTGAAGAAATAAGAATACCATCTCCAGTTTGGAACTATTACTTTATCTGTCCAGATAACAGTATACTCTACTGCTTCCTTATTTCCTGCTTGGAAATCATCAGAGTTAGTAAACCTCAGATGTAAGGAAGCTTCTTCATTTTTCAATTCCTCTGAATTATAAACTATTATATATAGCTTTCCATCAAATTCTCCTGCTTTTACCACACCTTTCTGAATTTCATAAAGGTTTTCAGAAGCTGTACTAAGAGAATCCTGAATAATCTCTACATTAAAGTACCTATCATAATTGGTTGAATTTCCCATAATTCTAACCGGGATTTCCATTAAGAATTCTCCATCGGTATTTCCTAGGAAACTGTATCGTTTGTTGTACTTATAATCATTTTCACTTACAACAGTAAAATTTACCGCTGGCTTTGCCTCAAAAGAGGTTATCTCATCTTTCTCACATGCCGTAGTTAAAAGAATAGTGGCAAACAATGCGAAAAGGGCTGTCTTAAAATTTTTCATTTTAATTTTTTTTGGTTCTTATCTGTTTCCAAATTCAACTTCATTATCCGGATAAGGCAATACATATATGTCATCATCCACTACCGTGTCATCCGATAGACCGGGTATATTACTAAGCCCTTTTCTCTTATAAAAGAAGAATAATTGGCCTTCCATCAGGAATTCCTTTCGGTATTCTTTCATTAGTTCTTCTCTAACCTGCTCTACTTCAGAATTCTCCGGGATTTGTTGAATAATTCCTCTACTACTTCTAACTGTATTTATGTAATTAACAGCAGTTCCTACATTACCCTTTTCGAGATGATATTCTGCAGCGATGTAATACATTTCCGGTAGTTTTATAAGAGGCATAATATTTCGGGAATCAGTACTCTGGAGCAACTTGATGTTTATAAGACCTCTAGATTGAGATTGTAACAAAGTATTGAATCTAACATCTGCCAGACCAATATTTACACTATCGGTTTCAAAAACATCAGTAGCTCTTTCCTGGGTGTAATATAAAGCATCATAATTGGTACTGCTTTCCGCGTTCAGCTGAGGATTAACTATGTTTGCAAAACCTTCCACGTTCAGTCCAAATAATATTTCCGGATAAAATATAGGGTCACTGCTTACTGGGTAATTTTCTGAAGCGATAAGCGAAGTAAAAGACTCGTTAATCACTTCCTCTGCTACCATAGCCGCAGCCTGTAGTTTCTCACCTCCCTGCCATTGTAGCACCCTGGCTTGTAAAGCTTTCACAGCATAGTAATTCAGACGCTGTTCACGATGATTATAAAAACCATTTCGATTAGCTTCCGTAAAATAGTTTTCATCTCTGCTGGAGTTTGGGTACACTGGATCTTCTTTTAAAAGTTCCATCGCAGTTTCTATATCATTTTCCAGTAAGGCAAAGGTCTCAATATAATCTAGCTGCGGTGTAACTTCTTTTCCATATTGTGTAACATACGGAATGGCGTATTCACCAGAAACATTTCTATTTCCCAAATCGCCTATTCCGTATAAACGCAATAAGTCGAAATGTACAAATGCTCGCAGCGCTAGTAACTCACCTTTTATTAATGAATGATCTATATCCTGAAGTACACTGTCATCTTTATCTATATAAGCCAGCGCCAGATTTATATTGGCCAATACATTATACGATTTTTTCCAGATTCCGTCTAGCTTGTCTATAGAGCTTGTTGCATCATATTTAAATTGCTGTATCTGGTCATATTGTGAAGCTATTGGCAAGGTTTCATATTGCTGACTTAAAAGGTCTACGATATTCCAGGTTAGATCCTTTGAGTAAAGTTCTGGAGCAGTCATTCCAATATAAACCCCCATTAGGGCGTCTTTGAATCCATCTTCAGAATTAAACTGTTCCGAGGCTTCAATTTGTGTATTAGCAGTAACATCAAGCCATTCTTTTTCGCAAGAAGAAGCGGTAACTGCTATCGATAATCCCAAAAGGATATTTCTAAGTTTTTTGTTCATAATTATGCGATTAGAAGTTTGCTGTTAATGAAAATGACATAGATCTCGAGAATGGATATAAGGTTCCTCTTTCAATTTCTATAGAAGAAAATTTTGCAACCTCATTCATATTAAAACTAAGTCTCAGTCTTTTTAATTTCAAGGCGTCAATTACCTGTTTCTGGAATTCGTAATAAACATTTACAGCCGCTATATCTAATTCATTCCTATCCTGAACGAATCGAGAGGTTGCACGTGTTTTTTCCTGGTAACTTTCTACCACATTATCACCATCTGTATCTACGGTAAACTTTCCAAGTCTTTTGAAAAGGGCATCTTGCCCAGGATAAAGCCATCTACCGGTAAGAACTCTTCGATCTACATTATAATTCATATCTACATTTTCCACCTTATCAACCAAAGTTTGATTATATAACTGACCACCACCTAAGTAGCGGCCTGTTACGTTAACTCCGAAGCCTTTATATTCTCCCGAAATTCCAAATATGCCTCTGTATTTTGGATTAGAGTTACCTACTACCGCAAGATCTTCTGCACTCCATTCATACGTAGTATTCCCATTTCTGTCTAAGTAAATCTCGTTACCTGTTGAAGGATCTATCCCTAATGAACGTACCGCCCAGATCGCATTCATAGACATACCGTCTTCATATTTATGTACAGGTTCACTATTTCCTCTATCAGCCGCCTGCTCATCCATTGCCTCGTTATAAGACTTCATTGCATTAGACAGCTCCACGATTTCATTCTTATTAGTTGAAACACCTCCATTAATACTCACAAAATCCCTTCCTTTAGACCATAATAAATAGGAAATATTTGCCTCTATTCCAGAGTTCTTCACTTTCCCCAAATTATCTTTTACTCTATCAAAACCTGTAGAATATGGGATGGTGATATCAGTAATTAAGTTTTCTGTGTAGCTTTCGTAATAATCAAATCTTAAAGAAAGGTGGCCTATCTTGGCATCCAATCCGGCATTATAATCAAACTTAGATTCCCACTGTAGTGATGGGTTAGATATATTTAAAACATAAGACCCTGGAAATCCCTGATATCTTGAATTAAGATAGTAAGCATACGTTGCAATAGATTCGTTGGTATTAAAATTCTGGTTACCGGTAGATCCTATGGAACCCCTAACTTTTAATTGTTCAAGAAAAGAACTTCTAAAGAATTTCTCGTTGTGAAGGTTCCATCCAAGACCAAGGCTCCAGAAATTAGCCCAGCGTTTGTCTGCACCAAACTGTGAGGAAGCACTGGTTCTAAGAGTAAAATCAGAAAGAAATCGATTATCATATACATAAGAGCCAACAGCCAAAAACCCTATATCTCTGGTAATTCCATTAATCCCAGTAGGGCGTGAATCAAGTGCATAATCACGAGCAAAAATGATATCGTCCATTCTACTGCTTGGAAAACCTTCAGCTTTATGAACAATTTCCTCAAATTTTCTTTCACTTATATTAAAACCAACATTGGCGAAATAGAAGCTCTTATTTCTATTTTTTGAATACTGGAGGTTAAAGTCTCCTGACAAATAAGTGCTCTCACCATTATTGATTTGATAAGAACCTTTACGCTGAATATCTGACTGAGTTAAATAATTTTCAAATTTTGTATGTTTTGAAGAATAGAATTCATCACCATCACTCTTCTTCACATCAATACCTACCCTAGTAACTGCTTTTAAATTTGATAAAATATTCCATTCCAGATAGAAATTGTTACTAAAGTTGAAGTAGCTTGACTCTATACGGGAATTTAGTGTTGAATTATAAAGCGGGTTTGTGTATCGAACGTTATTAGGACCGATTTCAGCATAATAAGGAATACTCCCGTCTAAATTTTCGGCCCGCCAATAAGGATTCATTACAGCATATTCACTAAACTCTCCATAGGGGGAATCGGTAGTTTTATTACTATTAACGTTAATAATATTACGAAAGGAAAGGTTCTTAACACGATAGAAAGCCGTTATACCTCCCGCTATATTTTCTCTACCCGAGCCTTTCATAATTCCCTGAATATCACGGTAAGATAGATTGGCTTGCATTCTTAAATCATTACTACCTAGTTCCACAGAAAAAGCATGTCTCTGACCAATACCATTCTGAAGTGGTTTTGCCATCCAGTCGGTATCCAATCCTTCTAATGCGAGTTTCCTTCTTGAGTTATAAAGTTGCTGAAGCTCCACATAGTTATCAGAATCATTAAGGGAAGGAACATACATTCCATCTATTACTTCGGCATCCAACTTCTCCATTGAATTAGTTAGATTATAACTTGAAAGATCAGGAAATTCTAGATCAAGACTACTATTATAGGTGATTAGAGCTTCGTCAGAAGAAAGTTGTTTAGTCTCTATCACTACAACCCCGTTAGCTGCTTTGGAACCATATAATGCCTTTGAAGCAGCATCTTTAAGAACCGTGATCATTTCGATCCTGTTTATATTAAGATCATATACTTGCTCTATAGAAACCTCAAACCCATTTAAAATAAACAAAGGTTGGTTTGGATCCTTCAGGAAGTTGCCTTTTAATTCACTTCCCAGATCTGTTTCCTGTGCAGGAAAAGTAGAGGTCCCTCTTATTTGCATATCTGGCAAAGCATTAGGATTAGACCCTGTAGAGAAATTATCCATTATAACTATAGACGGATCAATATTTTGAATAGCTTGAAACAAATTGGAATTACCAACACGCTTCAATTCCTCTCCGGTAACACTAATTGTAGAACCAGTAAAGCTTTCTGCCTTTCTTTGGTAAATACCAGTTAGAATTACCTCAGACAGTTCTGCCATATCGGTTTCCATTTTAATGTTGATAAAGTCCGGGCCTTGTAACGTCACTTCCTGAGTTCTATAGCCAATATGACTAAAAAGTAGGATATCTTTAGGACCAGCGGTTATGGAAAAATTTCCATTGAGATCGGAAATCACTCCACTTGAAGTATTTTTTATAATTACATATACCCCAGGGAAAGAGTTACCATTTTCATCGGTAACAAGTCCTTTTATCTGACTCTGGTCTAATTGAAATACTTTCTGGTCAGAACTATTAGCTCCCTCACCTTTACCTGATTTTTCAGTTAAAAATATCTGTTGATCGATAATGTTATACGAAGTTCTCGATTGGCCAAAAACCTCATTTAAAATTAGGGTTACAGGCTTTTTTTGAACCTTAATAGAAATTCTTCTATTGAGATCTACATCCTTAGTCTTGAATACAAATCTGAAATCGGTCTTTGTCTCAATTTCATCAATAAGCCTTTCAATACTAACATTTTCTAGATTTAGAGTAACATTTGTTTTTTGAGAGTATGCTGAATTTGCATGTAAAGTGAATAATGTGATAAAAGCAAACAATAGTGTCAACCTCATCTTTAGGTTAAATTTAAGCAAGGGGTGTGAGCTTCTTGTGTAGTAAAGAAGTTTTTTCATACTTTTGTAATGTTTAATTGTGGTTATGTAATTGATCACACTTTTTTAATCGGGAAATGCGTCACCATTTTCCGATTTTTTTATCTCCACTCCTAATCAGGCACTAGTGGCATTTCAATCATGATTATGATATTTTAATTGGTTACTGTTAATTACTATTATTCAATAATTATTTTATCGTTTTTAATGGAATATTTTATTCCATACATGGTTTTTAAATATTCCATAACTTTTTCAATAGGCTCATTTCCGAAATTCGCATTAAATGTTTCATTTTCTAATATTTCATTTCTATTATCAATTTCAATATTATAATGCCTTTCCAGCTTTTTTAGAATATTTTTAAAAGTCATATTTCTAAAAACCAACTCACCTTTAATCCAAGAGGTATATACACTTGTAATTACCTTTTTCTTTGTTAATGAAAGTTCACTCTTATTAAAACTACCTTTGGTCCCTGGTACAAGCATTAAGGAATGTTCTGACTGTAAATTCTCTCCATCTGGATACATTCCTACTGAACCTTCTACCAAAACTATATCTGCCCGACTATCTTCCTTATATGAGGCAACGTTAAAACGAGTTCCTAAAACCTTAATATTTAAGTTCTCAGAATTTACTATAAATGGATGCTCTGTATCCTTCGCTACATCAAAAAATGCCTCACCGCTCAAATAAACTTCACGAATTTTTCCTGGAATAAATTGTACGGGGTATCTAAAAGAGGTACCAGAATTTAAGTGTACATGTGTACCATCTGAGAGTTCTATCTCAAACCTTTTACCATACGGAACTCTAAGAGTATTAAACTTTACTTCTTCAGTTTGCCTTTTAGGCTTATAAACTAATTGATTTTTGTCTTGTGAACCCAGGAAATTTCCTTGTTCATCTACTAAAACCAATTGCTCACCCTCTTCTAAAATTTTTACCGAACCATCTTCTAATTGAAGAGTGATTAAGCTTTCAGGGATGTTAACATCACTGTTTACCTTTGTAAATGAAATTGGCAAATCATAAAAGAAGTTTAAACATAAGAAAGCAATAAAAATAGCGGCCACAGCAGCATACTTGTAAAATTTCTTTTTACCCCAATATGAATTTTGCGGTTTAAAGTCTCTTTCTTTCGATACAGATAATATAGTCTCAAAAAGGCGATCTGTAGTTCGGTCATCCATTTCAGCCTTCTCTGGCATCATTTCCATGACCTCTTCCAAATTAGGAAACTGGGAGATAGAATCTTTCTTTTGAAAGAAATTAATTATCTCTTGTAATTCTTTTTGAGAACACTCATTTCGAATATATTTCCGAAGCAATTCCTGTATGTACTTATCTTTTTCCAAATCTTTTCTGATGATCTCTATATATAATACAGTTGAAAAGTCTTTTAGTACTACTCTCTTTTAAATTATTTTTAACTTTTTTTAAATTAAATGTTAAAACACCTCATTAGGTAGCATAATTTAAAAGGCTTGAAGGAGAAGAAATGAATAAATTGAGTTAATGTACCCAATCTGAAAGAAGTAGGAATATTAGGGTAGTTATATCCGAATTTACTTCAAGATATTGACGGATGGTTGCAAGGGCCTTACTCATTTGGTTTTTTACAGTACTGAGAGATATTCCTAATTCAGTACTTATTTCCTCATAACTATGACCATCAATTCGAGACATTTGAAAAATAATTTTTCGTTTTGGAGGTAATAGGTCTAAGGCCTGATTTTTTATGTGATTATAATCGACTTCATCCATGAACTGATCTGTGGAATAAGAAAACTTTTCAGCTTTATAGAAAATCTCTTTATGTAAATCTTTTTCGTTTGAGGCTTTATTTAGAAAATTGAAGGTAAGATTTCTGGCAATAGTGAATATGAAAGATTTAAATGATAGATCGACATTCAAATCATTTCTATTAAGCCAAACCCTTAGAAAAACTTCCTGAACAACCTCCTCTGCATATGTTTTAGACTTAAGCATAGCAAAGCAGAAAGCATAAATATCGTTCTTATATGTTAGATATAATTGCCTAAACGCATGTTCATCACCCGAAATAAGTTGCCCTACAAGTAGCTTGTCAGTATTTCCTGTTCCGAATTCTTTCAAAGGGTATAATTAATTTTCACACTTATTCCCCTATCTAATATAATTTTCTAGTCGATTAGACCAAAATTAAAAATATCAACAAGTTGTAGGGAAATTGTCGCAAAGACGTTTAAGTGATATTTTTGCTCAATATTAAGATTTTTTTCACAAAAATTAAAGAAATTCTACACGAAAGACCTTGATTTACTTATTTTTAGAAAATTCTTAAAGAAGAAAACGATTTTCTTAACAAAAACAAATAAGTTCATCTTTATATTTCGAAATCGGCAAAATTTAGAAAATAAGAAACTTTATTATAGCCTACCAGCTCAATAAAAGTTTATACGATTTGAAGTTATTTGTGACCTCGCCAAGAATCGAACTTGGATCTAAAGTTTAGGAAACTTCTATTCTATCCGTTGAACTACGAGGCCAGTTATTGTGACGTAAATTTATAAACTTCTATGATGTTACAAACATTACAGTTTTAATTTTTGATCTCAAAGCTGGTTTTTTTTATAAAAACATCAGCTATTTTGAAATAGTTGATCGTAATGAGAAATTACCTATTTTTAAATTCACTTAAAGCCATTCCTCATGAAATCCCGATACTTATTACTATTCTGCTTAAGTTTCATAATGATAAATACCACTACTGCTCAAAATCCCTCAATTATGAAAGACCCATTTGCCCATACTTTTTCGATTGTTGCCAGAGACTCTATTACGGGAGAAATGGCGGTTGGCGTTCAAAGTCATTGGTTCTCTGTAGGAGCCCTGGTACCATGGGGGAAATCTGGGGTTGGCGTAGTTGCCACCCAGTCATTTGTTAACCCGGCATATGGGCCCAATGGCTTAGCTTTAATGGAAAAAGGTAAATCAGCCGTGAATGCATTAAAAGAATTAATTTCAAAAGATGAGGGTCGGGAATATAGGCAAGTAGCTTTTTTAGATGCAAATGGAAAAGCCTCAGCTTTCACGGGGGCTAATTGCGTAGAATCGGCTTCTCATTATGTGGGTGAGAATTTTTCGGTACAGGCGAATATGATGCTGAATGACGATGTTATTCCCGCAATGAAAAAGGCATTTATAACCAACCCAAAACTTCCTTTAGCTGAAAGGGTTGTGATGGCCTTGCAGGCTGCGCAGGATGCCGGAGGGGATATTCGTGGAAAACAGTCGGCCGCATTGATCGTTGTTGGCCCTAACAAGGTGGAGAATTCCTGGGAAGATAAAAAAATTGACCTCCGGGTAGACGACAGTGATAATCCGCTTGCAGAGCTCGAGAGGTTGTTGAAAGTTGCTCGAGCCTATGAGTATATGAATAGAGGTGATCTAGCTATGGAAGAAGAAAATGTTGAAAAAGCGCTGGAAGAATACGGAAATGCAGAAAAAATGTTTCCGAAGAATTTAGAAATGAGATATTGGAAAGCCGTAGCATTGGCCAATAGCGGAAGAATAAAAGAAGCTATTCCGGTATTTAAATCTATATTTGAAGAGGACGAGAACTGGAGAACGATGACCTTAAGGTTACCTGCTTCAGGTTTATTGAATGTATCGAAAACAGATTTGAAACTGATTGTAGAATAAAGCAATTCAGCTTATTGAAAAAAAAGAAAATATTATGAAAACCATCATTTTAAAGATAGCCTTTCTATCTCTTTGTATAAGCACATTAATTGGGTGCAAAGAGGATAAAAAAGAAGCCGCTAATTCACAACCAGAAGTTGAGACACAGGCTACTAATCCGAAAACTACAGCTACTGTAAATCCTGCTCACGGAGAGCCCGGACATAGATGCGACATTCCTGTGGGCGCTTCTTTGAACCAACCGGTAAAAACCCAACAAAAAAACCCTTCTGTTTCACCTGTGTGGGCAGAAACCCCTTCCCCTAGTATAAATCCAGCACATGGGCAACCGGGTCATGATTGCAGCAAGCCTGTTGGAGCTAAACTATAGTAATAAGTCTGGTTACCAAAACTTATGAGTTATAGTAACCAGACTTATTTTTAAGGTTTTAAAAGCTTAATCAATACCCCCTGCTCTAACGGCATCTCTAGCCTCTGGCCAGGTCATTTGTTCGCCGGTACGCTTACTTATAGGCAATACACTGCGTTCTCTGGAAGTAGTTTCAGAATCTTCACTTGCCTTATAAGCAAGAATTGCCGTGAGAATAGCATTGTTCCTAACATCATCAAAAACAATTTTATCGTAGGTATCTAAATTAGTGTGCCAGGTATAATTCCAATAAGACCAACTAAGTGAGCTTAAACTAAACGCAGGGGCACCAGCTGCAACGAAAGAAGCATAATCTGAACCTCCCCCTGCCGGAGTACCCGGAAAAGTTGTTTCAATTTGTCCTGAAATTTCTTCCGGAACAGCTTCCATCCATCTTCCTAGATATTCATATGAATGTAAAAATCCACCACCAGAAAGGTTCACCACTCTTCCTGTTCCGTTATCTTGATTAAATAATGCCTGTAAATTAGCTACAATCTCGGGGTGGTCTTTAACAAATGCACGTGAGCCATTCAAGCCTTGTTCTTCACTTCCCCAATGTCCGGCTATTATAGTACGCTTAGGATTAGGATACATCTTTTTTAACAAGCGCATTGCTTCCATCATAACAATTGTTCCAGTACCATTGTCTGTCGCGCCGGTAGCACCATCCCAGGAGTCAAAATGGGCAGAAAGTATAACGTATTCTTCAGGCTTTTCTGTCCCTTTAATTGTGGCGATGGTATTAAAAGTTGGTACTGCGCCCAGCTCTTTTGATTCAGCAACTATTCTAAGCTTTGGTGTATTTCCAGATTCTACCAGTCTATAAACCATTCCATAATCTTCTAAAGAAAGTTCTAAAGTGGGAATTTTCTTAGTACTCGCAGAAAATATCTTATTAGCACCAAATCCACGGGACCAGTTTAATGTTATAATACCAACAGCACCTGCCTTTTCTAAAGCTTCAGGTAGAGTTCTATATGTTAACCCTGTATTCTTAATTCTTTCTTCCCAAGCATCAGACTGCTTTTCACGAGAAGATTTCATTTTCTCAAAAGATTCCTTAGTCGCAAATTCTTCCCAGTTATAATCAGGCCTTCCTGTAGGTTGAGGCATAGAGATCATTACTAGTTTTCCCTTTACCTGAGAAGCTATTTTGTTAAAATTACTGGAATCTTTAAGCATAGGCAAAATAACAACTTCAGCCACTATTGGTTTCTTTCCGGTTCCCGGACTCCAAGCTAACTGCATTCCGCTTAATGTCCTTACTCTTGGCTCAATTAAATCTATATGAGTAATCCCGCGTTCCCATCCGCGCCACTTTCCCCATAGCTCATTTTCTGCAGAAATTCCCCAAGAGCTATATTTTTCTACAGCCCAGTCATGAGCGTTCTTCATTTGTGGGGTTCCTACCAAACGTGGACCAACTACATCCATTAGTTCATGTGCTAATTGCTCTAGTTGGGAATTGTCATTGGCTTCATCAATTATATTTTCAACAACTACATTTGATTCCTGTGCTACCACAGGACTGATTTGAATAATCAGAAAAGCTGATACTAGTAATAAGGTTTTTTTCATGTATAAAAATTAAAATTATGTGGTTACCGTAAGTACCAAATATAGCATTCCTTTCTAACATGAAATAACCGGCTTTTTACACATTTTTTTCATAATGTTCTATCAGGTTTATCAATTTTGCACCAATAAGTTTTTATGAAAGTGTTTAACTTAGTTCATCGCTATTAATAATGTGGCCGCCAGCCTTTAAAATTTGCTGTTTGGCTTCTAAAAAATCTGGATGTGATAAGGCTCGTGTAGCATCTTCAATAAGAGTTGCCTTAAAACCATCTTTCAGCGCATCCATTATAGAGAAATACACACAATATTCTGCAGCTAATCCACAAAAATAAAGTTGAGAAATCCCTTTTTCCTTTAAATACCCAGATAGACCCGTAGATTTTAAATGTGCATTATCATAAAACGCACTATAACTATCTATATTTTGGTTTGTTCCTTTTCTAAAAATAGCCTCTATTCTAGATGTCTGTAACTTCGGGTGAAATTCAGCTCCTTCTGAATTCTGAACACAATGCACAGGCCATAACACCTGGGAATGCCCTTCAAAAGTGATGGTTTCAAACTCATTTTTACCTGCATGATTGACAGCGAAACTGGAGTGATCGCGAGGATGCCAATCTTGAGTTGCTACTACAAGATCAAATTTCTCCTGCAATTTATTTATAAGCGAGACTATTATATCTCCCTCTTTTACCGCAAGGGCTCCACCGGGGACGAAATCATTTTGCATATCGATAATTATAAGTGCCTTCATTTTAAACTTTGTATTTCTTTAATAACATTTCCCGTTCTTTTTTCAGCTTTTTGCTGATGCCGACTTTATATATATGCGGATTATCAAATCGTTTATATTCCTCTGGAATACTGTTAAGTCTCTTCGCAGAATATTCAGCTATTTCAGTAAGACTCCGCTCTTGCGAGGTTCGCTTTCCTTTTTCCATGACTAAATGAAGTAAAGCTTCGGTTTCACAGGTTTCTACTGGAAGGGATTTCAAGATCTCCTGAGGATCGTACATTCTATCTATTCCATTTTCCTCTCTCATTGTAATGGCATCAGCTCCAATTAATTCTCCATTAGTATTTTTAAGTCGGAAGACCTGTTTTTTATGAGGAATAGTTACTTTAGAAAGACTCTCAGATATCTTTAATCTGGGAATGTTATTAGACATACTTAATTTATAAACCCCATCTAGTGCCGCATCAGGATTCCCAGTCACTAAGTTAGTTCCTACTCCAAAGACGTCTATGGGAGCCTTTTGCTCTAACAAACTTTTAATTACGTACTCATCTAACTGATTGGAGGCTGCAATTTTGACGTATTCTAATCCAGCCTCATCTAACATTTTTCTACATTCCTTTGCTAAATAGGCCAGATCCCCACTATCTAATCGTATTCCCATCAATTTTTCTCCTCGCTCTTCCATTTCCTTTCCTATTGTAACAGCATTTGGGAGTCCGCTCTTAAGGGTATTATAAGTATCCACTAACAGCACACAATCGTTTGGTCTTCCTTCTGCAAATGCTCTAAAAGCGGCAATTTCACTATCGTAGCTTTGAATAAATGAGTGCGCCATGGTACCTGAGACAGGAATATTAAAATCTTTTGCCGCAACCACATTACTCGTACTGTTAAATCCACCAATTATAGCTGCTCGAGAAGCATAGTAACCTCCAGGGCCATGGGCTCTGCGTAAGCCAAAATCCAAAAGCTTCCGATTGCCGGCTACTAATCTCATTCGGCTAGCCTTAGTAGCTATAAGAGTTTGAAAATTCAATAAATTTAAAAGAATGGTTTCAATAAGCTGCGCCTCAATGATATTGGCTTCCACTTGCAAAATTGGCCTGTTGGGAAATACCACATCGCCTTCCTGAGCCGAATATATCTTTCCGCTAAATTTAAAATCTTTCAAATATTGTAGGAATGCTTCCGAAAAATCCTGCTCTCTTAAATATTTAAGATCGTCATCGCTAAATTTTAAGTTTTCCAGTTTTGATAATAGATCTTCCAATCCAGCAAAAATGGCATATCCTCCATCGAAGGGAAGTTTTCTAAAATAATAATCGAAAACCGCTGTATGGTCTTTCTGACCGTTTTCAAAATAAACATGAGCCATTGCCAGTTGATACTGGTCGGTATAAGTTGCAGTAAAATTGATCATAAGCAAAAGTAGATTAACCAGCTACCACACAAAGGGCTTACAGCCAGTCATTTTTATTCATTGTTCTCACAAATTTAAATGATTCCCATAGCTTATCGGCTTTTATGCATTGTAAAATTCTATTAAAAGATTTTTTGATCTCTTTCTATTTTAACCCAAATAAAAGCTAACTTTGGCCTTCAACAGCAGGTAAAAGGTATAATGTTGTAATTATTAAACCTTGACTACCAAGACTGTTGAAATCATTCTAGAAGAAATTTGATATTTTTTATAGAATGTTTAGTGAAAAATAAAATAAATATTATATTTGCATCCGCAAAAATGCTTTGCGAAACTCCTCCTTAGCTCAGTTGGTTAGAGCATCTGACTGTTAATCAGAGGGTCCTTGGTTCGAGCCCAAGAGGAGGAGCAAAACAAAAAGGAATTATCACCTTTTCAAAAACGATAAAACATATTGGTATTTTCCTCCTTAGCTCAGTTGGTTAGAGCATCTGACTGTTAATCAGAGGGTCCTTGGTTCGAGCCCAAGAGGAGGAGCAAAAAGCCTGATAGCAATATCAGGCTTTCTTGTTTTTTGTATATTCAAGATATGCATTACGTATATATACTCCATTCTTCTAATAAAAATGCTTTCTATATTGGAGAAACCTCAGATATAGAAGAAAGAATCATCCAACATAATACAGGTCACTTTACAAATGCTTATACTAAAATAGCTCAGGACTGGATTTATTTTCATCTGATTTCCTGTGAAAATTCAATACAAGCTCGCAAAATTGAAAAACATATAAAATCTATGAAAAGTAAAAGCTATTTCATCAATCTTTCAAAATATCCAGAAATGACAGAAAAACTCCTATCCAAATATTAAAATGTTCGAGCCCTCCCGATAGCTATCAGGAGAGGAGCAGAAAGCCTGATAGCAATATCAGGCTTTCTTGTTTTTAAGAAACTCACTTTATAATAATATTCATAAAAAAAGGCCACTTGAACAAGTGGCCGTTTTTTATATTTTAAAGTATTCGCTATTCAAATAACCAGCGATAAATATCATTTCCATTTGCAAAGAGCACTAAAGCAATAAGAATAAAGAATCCTACCATTTGAGCATACTCCATAAATTTATCGTTCGGTTTTCTTCCTGTAATAATCTCATAAAGCAAAAACATAACATGCCCTCCATCTAAAGCCGGAATTGGAAGTATATTCATAAAAGCCAATATAATGGAGATCAAAGCGGTTGCTAACCAGAAACCTTGCCAGTTCCAAGCGTCCGGAAACAAGCCTCCAATAGCCCCAAATCCACCAACTTGTGTTGCGCCTTTAGCCGTAAACACGTATTTGAATTGCGCCACATAATCGCGTAAGGTCCAATACCCATAATCAAAACCTTCTTTAATACTTTCGGAAACGCTATAATCTTTGTGTTGTATTTCCCAATCTCTTCTACTTGTTACCCCTAATTTTCCTTCTTCATTAGGAGTGATTTTTGTACTCATTATTTTCCCATCACGAGCAAAAACCAACTCTACTTCCTTATTTGCATTCTCAACAGAGATAGGAGCAAGCTCATGCCAATACCCTATTTCCTGATTATTCAAGGAAATAAGACTATCTCCCTTTTGAAGTCCGGCGTTAGCCGCAGCATAATCTATAACCACACTATCTAAAATTGCATTTTGAATAGGGATAAATGGCTGCATAATTCCCTCCTGAAACATTTTAGAACCTATCTCATCCGGAACATTCACTGTTTCTTTTGAGCCATCCTGATGTAACACTGTGATGTTCTTCACATCACGCATAAAAAGAAAACGGTTTATATCAATAGAGTTTTTCATGTCCTCACCATTCACTTCCAGTATCCTGTCGCCATCCTGAAATCCAAACTCCTTGAATTGTTCGGCTACTGCAAACCCTCGAGGCATATCGTTTGCTCCCACATAATTACTTCCCCAAACAAATAATACCATCATATAAATAAGGAAACCTAAAACTAAATTCACGGTTACCCCTCCAAGCATTATTATTAAACGCTGCCATGCCGGCTTACATCTAAATTCCCAAGGCTGTGGAGGTAGCGCCATTTGCTCCTTGTCCATGCTCTCATCAATCATTCCTGAAATTTTCACATAGCCACCTAATGGAAGCCACCCAATTCCATACTCTGTCTCTCCTATCTTCTTCTTGAAAAGTGCAAACTTCACATCAAAGAACAAGAAGAATTTTTCTACTCGGGTTTTAAATAATTTGGCGGGAATAAAATGCCCTAATTCGTGTAAAACTATAAGCAACGACAAACTTAGAATTAACTGTATTGCTTTAATTATAAATGGATCCATTCTTTAAACTTCGGTTTTTAATCGCACAAAAGTAACCTTTTAAAAGCTCCTAAAAAAGTATAAATCTTTCCAAGCTTTCCTGAATAAAAAATTTTACCAGAGAAAGGCCTTCTAATTGATTCTTAGGCTTTAATTTTGTGTTAAAATAAAATGTATGCTTCGGTTCTTTGCAAAATTCAAATTTCTTGCCATAGTATTATCCATACTTTCAGTAATAATTATTTTCTCAATTTACTCTTTGTTAAAGCCTAAGGAAAAATTGCAGGTATTCCAGCCAGATATGGTAAATGCCGAGTTGGTGGATACCACTATTCAGTATGTAAGAAAATATCATAGAATTGCAGATTTCAAATTAGTGAATCAAAATGGGGACACTATAACTCAAGATTTTTATAAGGACAAGATTTATGTGGCCGACTTCTTTTTTACAACCTGTGTAACCATATGTCCTATTATGACAGACCATATGCTTAAAATTCAGGAACTCATTCAAAATGATTCTGATGTATTATTACTTTCACATAGCGTAATACCTGAAGCAGATAGCGTACCACAACTTAAAAAATATGCCATAGAAAAAGGAGTGAATGATTCTAAATGGAATCTGGTTACTGGAGATAAAAAACAGATCTATGAACTTGCAAGAAAGTCATATTTAGCAACCAAAACTGATGGAGACGGGGGACCTTACGATATGATTCATACCGAGAATTTTATCCTGGTTGATAAAGAAAAAAGAATTCGCGGGTTTTACGACGGTACCAATCCCGAAGCAATAGATGATCTTGTGCATGATCTAAAAATCCTGAAGGCTGAATATCAGAATTGACAGTTTTAAGGTCTAAACTTTTCATAAGACTTTATTTTACGTTATTTTTGCCTTGTTTAAAATCAATCTAAATAAAATTGAAGCTAACTGTTGCTCATCTAAAACGCGGACAGCGGGGAATTATAAAAGAATTCTCGGTAGATAATGTGCCATTAAAATTGCTAGAGATGGGTTGCCTTCCGGGTAATCAAGTAGAGCTGGTACAAACCGCCCCTTTTAGAGACCCTATGTATCTAAATATTAATGGGAGTCACTTAGCAATAAGAAAGGAAACAGCGCTTCTAATTGAAATAGAATTAATATAATTTTTATGGGGAAACAGATTAATGTTGCGTTAATTGGAAACCCAAATACTGGTAAGACCTCGGTTTTTAATCAGCTTACCGGCCTTAATCAACAAGTAGGGAACTACCCGGGAATTACTGTAGAAAAGAAGGAGGGAATCTGTAAATTACCACGCGGATTGAAGGCGCATATCCTGGATTTACCCGGCACCTACAGTTTAAACGCTTCTTCTTTAGATGAGAATGTCGTTATAGAACTTCTACTCAATAAAAACGATAAAGATTTTCCTGATGTTGCCGTAGTAGTGAGCGATGTGGAGAATTTGAAAAGAAATTTACTGCTCTTTACACAAATTAAGGATCTAGAAATTCCTACCATTCTGGTTATCAATATGGCCGATAGAATGAAGCGCAAAGGAATCACACTGGATATTGATGTGCTCGAGGAAAAGCTAAATACCAAGATCGCTTTAGTAAGCGCCAGAAAGAATACCGGAATAGATGAGCTGAAGGAATTGATTTTGAATTATAAAAATCTATCTACCGAGCCATGTTTGCATGCATCTATCATGGATCCTGAATATTTTGGAAGATTACGAAAGGCATTTCCAAATCAGTCGCTATATAAATTATGGCTGGTAATTACCCAGGATGTCAATTTTGGAAATGTGAATAGGCATGCGCTGAACTCCACTACTAATTTTCACACCAAGAGTACAGGAGACCTTAAAAGGCTTCAGCAAAAAGAGACCATTTTAAGATACCAGTTCATAAACGGACTTTTAAAAGAAGGACTTAGCATAGACCTGAATTCAGCTACCGATCTTAGAATTAGATTTGATAGAATTCTAACCCACCGTGTTTGGGGATATCTCATCTTCTTTTTTATACTTCTCATTATTTTTCAGGCTATCTATAATTGGTCCAGTTATCCAATGGATTTTATAGATTCCACCTTCGCTTCATTAAGTGAATGGGCAAAAAATGTGATGCCCGTAGGACCTTTTACCAATTTAATTTCAGAAGGGATTATTCCCGGATTAGGGGGGATTGTAATTTTCATACCTCAAATTGCTTTTCTATTCCTCTTCATTTCTATTCTGGAAGAAAGCGGATACATGAGCCGGGTTGTTTTCCTTATGGATAGGATCATGCGAAGATTTGGCTTGAGCGGAAAAAGTGTTGTTCCCCTTGTTTCAGGTACAGCATGTGCTATTCCGGCTGTGATGGCAGCGAGAAATATCGAAAATTGGAAAGAGCGACTTATTACCATATTAGTAATTCCATTTACTACCTGCTCTGCCAGGCTCCCGGTATACCTGATCATTATTGCACTTGTTATTCCAGATGAAACCTATTTTGGCCTTAACCTGCAAGGACTAACATTAATGCTATTATATCTTATAGGTTTTGGAACCGCTATATTTTCAGCATGGATCCTTAATCAGGTATTAAAAATAAAATCGAAGAGTTATTTTGTAATAGAAATGCCAAATTACAAAGTCCCCTTAGTAAAGAATGTAGCAATAAATGTGATAGAAAAGACAAAATCTTTTGTCTTTGGCGCAGGGAAAATCATCCTGGCCATTTCTATAATTCTTTGGGTATTGGCAAGTTATGGCCCAGGAGAGAACTTTAGTAATGCTGAAGAAATTGTAAGTGCCCAGCATACACAAACCGTCAATTCTGAAACAGGACTTGAACAGGAGATCGCAGCTTATAAACTGAAGCACTCATATATTGGAATTATAGGCCGAGGGATCGAACCCGTAGTAACACCTTTGGGATACGACTGGAAAATTGGAATTGCCATTGTAAGCTCCTTTGCCGCGAGAGAGGTATTTGTAGGAACCTTAGCCACTATCTATAGTGTTGGTAACGATGAAGAGGAAACCATTAAAAATAGAATGGCTGCAGAGGTGAACCCTGTTCTGGGAGGGCCTTTATTTACATTTGCAAGTGGAGTTAGCTTACTGTTATTCTATGCCTTTGCCCTGCAATGCATGAGTACATTGGCCATCGTAAAAAAAGAAACCAACACTTGGAAATGGCCTATTTTACAATTAGTAATTATGAGTGGTTTTGCTTATGTGGTTGCCCTTATAGCATTTCAAGTATTAAAATAAGTAAGCACTCTAATATTAAATCGACTTAATCGATATGAATACATTACAAGAAATATTAGTATTTATCACCTTTTTGATGGCTATAGGATATATTATTACAAAATTTATCTGGAAGCCTGCCTTTTTGAATTTTAGCAAAAAAACAGATAAGGCCTGTGGTTCTTCCGATTGCGGTTGCCATTAAGAAACTTATTAAACCTTGATATTCTTAAGTTTAAAGCGGAGATAATATTCCTTCTCGCTCTCATTTACCGTTTCAACATTGGGAGACAGGTAAACTTCAGTAATCGACATGTTAAAATATTCTCCAAGTAGATGTAGCGGAGAAGATGTAAAACCTATTCCAGCGCCAAAAATTACGATCTCTTCAGCAGTTACGAGTTTTCCACAGTTTGTTATTTCTATTAGAATTTTAGCTTCCCCCGCCCATATACACGTCACATTCTGGGGACACCTGGAATCGGAAATCACCTCTTTAAATATTACTGCTGTGCTCTTCATTTGAAAGCCTTCCCCAGTCTTAAGCGATATTATATCCCCATCGCTATCTACTTGAGCATTTACTGAAAGCCCCAAAAGACACAACAATACTAGTACTATCTTCATAACATAGTTTTATTTAAAGACTTCTTTTCTTCCAACAAGTTGCAGATATTACCCCAAACCTACATCTAGGGTCATCATCAAAATAAATCCGCCTATAAAGCCCATAGTAGAAATATCGGTGAATTTATCCTGTTGAGATTCGGGCACGACTTCTTCCACTACCACAAATATCATTGCTCCGGCTGCAAAACATAAGGCATAAGGCAAAATAGGCTGAAACGTCATTACTGCCCAAGCACCTAAAACAGCAGCAAAAGGCTCTACTATAGCAGAGAGCTGCCCGTAATTGAAACTTTTCCATCTACTTAGCCCCTGTCTTCTTAAAGGCATAGCTACGGCAAAACCTTCGGGAAAATTTTGAAGTCCGATCCCTATTGCTAGCGCTACTGCACCTCCAATAGATGCTCCTTCAAATCCTGCTGCAACTCCACCAAAAAGAACCCCCACAGCAAGTCCTTCCGGGATATTATGTAAGGTGATTGCTAAAGTTAAAAGGACCGATTTGTGCCAGGGAGTTTTAATTCCTTCTTTTTCGGTTTCTTTGAAGTTAACATGTAAATGCGGTAATACTTTATCTAAAGCAAATATAAACAGCGCCCCCAGTGAAAAGCCCACAACTGCCGGTATCACCTTTACGAAGCCTTCCCCTTTGCTCATCTCTATTCCGGGAGCAAGTAAGCTCCAAAAACTGGCAGCCACCATCACTCCCCCTGTAAACCCAAGCATTCCATCAAAAAAGGCTCGATTCATCTTCTTAAAGAAGAATACTAAAGAGGCACCCAATGCTGTTACACCCCATGTAAACAAAGTAGCGTAAAATGCGGCTAAAATTGGGTCTATAGACCCCATATATTCTACAATATCCTTCATCTTAAATTAATTGTGTTTAATTATATAATAAATACTACTATCCTAAATTTTAACAACTGGACTTAACGTGCTTCCATAATAGAATAAAGAATTCATAGTCAATTACGAACTACCTATTTTTCAAAATTCCTATACCTATAACTTAATAAATATATTGGAAGCAGTTTTACTCGAAACTGTAACTTCATTTCCTTCAACCTCTATTTGAACCGATTGATCGAATTCCTCCTTATGTAATACCTTTATTTTTACACCCAGACTAATATTATTTTTATCCAGATATTGCAAAAAGGCCGGAGAAGAATCTCGCACCCCTACAAACACCCCTGATTCATCCACACCACATTCCAGCAATAAAACTTTATCGATCTTACTGAAATTTCCTTGCTCATCAGGTATTGGGTCTCCATGCGGGTCGGTCTTAGGATAACCTAAAAATTCATCAAGCTTATCGATCAACTTTTCAGATTCAATGTGCTCCAGCTGTTCCGCAATTTCATGGACCTCATCCCAGGAAAAATCCAGTTTTTCTACTAAAAAACATTCCCATAATCGATGTTTTCTAATCACGTTCACAGCATGGGACCTCCCCAGCGCACTTAGCTTTACACCTTGATACTTCTTATAAACACATAACTTTTTCTCTGATAACCTCTTTATCATATCGGTTGAAGAAGAAGCCTTTGTATCCATAGACTCTGCCACGGCATTTGTAGGAACTCCTTTAACATGTAATTTCTCAAGATGAAAAATAGCTTTTAAGTAATTCTCTTCTGAAAATGTGATCATAATGATTTTTAATTAGAACAAAAATACAATTTTAATTGAAACAACAATTCTTTTTTAGACTAATCTAAAAATATTATTTACATTTGCCAAAAATATAGTTATGAAAGTCTTTATTATCGTTTTCTCCTTACTAACCACATGGGCTAGCGCACAAACAATTGAAGTATCAGGCCAAGTAACCTCTAACGGGAAATCAGTTGCATTTGCGAATATCTATTTAGAGAAAACGAATATAGGAACAACATCTAATGAAGACGGCAACTATCAATTAAACATTCCTTTAGGGCATCACGAGCTAATTGTACAGGCTATTGGTTTTAAGCAAGTTAAAAAACATTTAGATGCGCTTTTCAGTGAAAACATTCAACTGGATCTTCAACTGGAAGAAGATGTTCTTGGCCTCAATCAAGTTGTAGTTTCTGCCAGCCGAACCGGACAAATTAGACAAACTGCTCCTGTTATAGTATCGGTTACTACTGCTAAAGATTTTGATGCTACACAGTCTATAAGCTTAAGCGAAGGTTTAAACTTCCAACCTGGATTGAGAATGGAAACGAACTGCCAAAATTGTGGATTTTCGCAAGTGAGAATGAATGGTCTGGACGGTGCTTACTCCCAAATACTCATTGATAGCAGGCCAGTATTTAGTGCGCTGAACGGGGTTTACGGTTTGGATCAAATTCCTGCTAACTCCATTGAACGTGTAGAAGTAGTTAGAGGGGGTGGCTCTGCCCTTTACGGAAGTAATGCTATTGCCGGAACAATTAATATCATTACAAAAGAACCTATAGAGAATATTTTTGAAGTGGCATCAAACCTTGCCCTAGTTGATGGAACTTCTACAGATCAAGCCCTTACTTTAAATGGTACTATTTTAAGTGAAGATTATTCGGCTGGTCTAAGCGTGTCGGGAATGTACCGGAATAGAAATCCCTTTGATGCCAATGGCGATGGCTTTACCGAGATCACCAAAATTGATAATAAAACCATCGGCCTAAAAACTTTTTACAAACCTGGAAACCAAAATAAAATAACATTAGATTTCCATGCTACTAACGAATTTAGACGTGGAGGTAACAACCTATCTCTTCTCCCTTTTGAAGCCGATATTACTGAACAAATAACTAGTAATGTTGTGGGAGGTGGAATAAGCTACGAAGCATACACCGCAAACAAAGACATAAAGTACTCCGTATATACAACCGCACAGCTTTCAAAAAACGATAATTTTTATGGAGGAAAGGGCGATACACTAGAGGAGAGTTTACAAGGTTACGGAAAAACTAAAGATAACACCTATGTTGCCGGAGGGCAGATTTCTATTAACCAGAAAAAATTCCTTGGAAATACAGGAATTTTTACCACTGGTACGGAATTCAAACACAGTGAAATGAGCGATGAAAAGCCGGGCTATAATGCATACATCCATCAGGTTTTAAATATCTTTGGGATATATGCTCAAGAGGAGTGGCAAGCCACCGAAAAACTCAAAGTATTAGGTGGGTTACGCGCCGATATTCACAATATTGCTGAAGAGAAAGTGGTGCTTAACCCACGACTTAATATTTTATACAGTTTAAATGATAATCTTCAATTTAGAACAAGTTATGCTAAAGGCTTTAGAGCTCCACAAGTATTTACTGAAGATATTCATGCACGAATAGCTGCAGGTGAGGTAAGCCTGGTTCAAATCCCGGATAACCTCAAATCGGAGACCTCCCATAGTTTTTTAATTTCAGCAGATTGGAATAAAACCACCTTAGATGAAAATTATCGATTTAGTTTAGAAGCATTTTACACCCGGCTAAATAACCCCTTCATCTTGGAAAGAACTTCGGCTACCATTTTTGAAAAACGCAATGGAACGGGAGCTAATGTACAGGGTATAAATATGGATGCTGTGTATGCGCCAAATCAGGATTGGATCCTGCAGGTGGGCGGAACTTTACAAAAAGCCTTATATGACAAACCTGTAAGCTATAGTGATGATCCCAGTGTTTCCTTGAAAAATGCGCGCAATTTTTTTAAATCTCCTAATATCTATGGGAATTTTATTCTTACCTATGCCCCAATTAAAGCCTGGCAAAATAATTTATCGGGTGTTTACACAGGACGTATGTATGTGCCGCACTTAGCTGGATATATAGAAAAAGATGTGTTAGAAAAAAGTCCTGACTTCTTTGAACTCAACTTTAAAACCGCTTATACTTTTAGTATTTCCAGCGATTTTCAATTGGAAATAAATAGCGGAATTCAAAATATCTTCAACAGCTATCAGAGTGATTTTGATCGTGGTGTGAATAGGGATGCTACCTATGTTTATGGTCCCTCAAGACCTCGTTCTTTTTACATAGGTTTAAAATTCGGAAATAAACTGCTTTAAAGCAGGGTCTACAAACCTCTTTCTTTCTGAATTTGCTCATATGCTTCCTGCACCTTGGTAAATTTTTCCTGGGCACCTTTCTGGTAAGCTTCATCCATATGCTGAAGTTTATCGGGATGATATTTTTTAGCCATGGTTCTAAAAGCTTTTTTCACTTCGGCATCGGTAGCCGATTTATCGATTTCAAGAATTTTATAGGCATTATCAGCCGATTTGAAGAACATAGCTTTAATACTCTCAAAATCCCTGTTAGTAAGCTTTAAATATCGCGCTATCTCCGAAAGGCTGCCCAATTCAGAATCAGAAATATTCCCATCAGCCTGAGCGATGCTGAATAAAAAATGTAGAATTTGAAGTCGCACCTCATATCTTGTACGTTGTTGAAGATAGAGTCCTATTCGCTGGGCCGATATTTCGCGTTTCTTAATAACCTCATTAAACGTTCTAAATGTAGCATTAGCTCTTTCCTTGCCATAAGATTGTACAAAATAAGCACGCACATAATCTAATTCAGTTTGAGACACCTTTCCATCGGCTTTTATAACAATGGAGGCCAGCGAAAGTAAATTAAGCTCAAAATCTCCAGGAGAGACCCTGCTTTCTTCGGCTCCAAAAACAGTTTTAAATCCGCCTGAAGACCTGTTCCAGTTATCTATAAGAGTACCAACAATAAACCCAAGAATAGCTCCGGGGTATCTCATAAAAGCGTAGCCCAAAACGGCCAGTATCCATTTAAACATTCAAAAAACCTTCTAATTAAAGGGTAAAGATAGCATTTTGAAAAAGTTTAAAATGCTATCCTCTTTATAAAGTTAAGCGGAAGTAAAACAATAAATTGAAACTATGAATTGATAAGAAGATGCGATAAGTTTAGGTAAACTTAATTCAGTATCTTTGCAGCAAAATAAATGTTTAATAAAAACTCAATATATGTATCCAGCAGAATTAGTAAAACCTATGAGAGAAGACCTTACTAATATTGGTTTTCAGGAATTACACACTGAGGCAGATGTAGATGCGGCAATGGAAAAAGAAGGAACAACTTTAGTTGTTGTTAATTCAGTTTGTGGTTGTGCAGCAGCAAATGCACGTCCCGGGGCTAGAATTTCTTTACAAAACGCAAAAACTCCGGATAACCTGGTAACTGTTTTTGCAGGAGTAGACAGAGAAGCAACCGATAAGGCGAGAGGATTTATGATTCCTTTCCCTCCATCTTCTCCTTGTATGGCTCTTTTTAAAGACGGAGAATTAGTTCATATGCTAGAGCGTCATCACATTGAAGGACGTCCGGCTGAAATGATCGCAGAAAATCTTACTGCCGCTTATAACGAATTTTGCTAATCAGATTTTAGCAATCAGTTTAAAAGCCGATTCATATGAATCGGCTTTTTTATTTTTAACAATGAAGGAATAGTTATAATTAGTAAATAACAGGAAATTGGATTACGTTTAGATTATATGTAATATTCCCACAAAAATGTATTTTTGCGATATTCAATATTTGAGATGAAAAAACTAATCGCTTATCCGCTTACTATTCTTTTTGCTTTACTATTTTTTCCATGTCTTTTAATTTTTCATGCTATTCAATGGATTTCACTTAAACTAGGCGGGTATGAAGCACATAAAAAATCGGTTGATGTTTTTAACCTTGCCATTATGCGCTGCCTGAACGTTTTGGGAACAACATTCAGTTTTGATAACACACATAATATTCCGGCTGATAGACCATGTATTTTTGTTGCGAACCATCAGGGAATGTTCGATATCCCTCCACTTATCTGGTATTTAAGGAAACATCATCCAAAATTTATAAGCAAAATAGAATTAGGCAAGGGAATCCCCGGGATATCCTTCAATTTGAGGCATGGCGGCGCGGCATTAATCGATAGGAAAAACCCTAAACAGGCAATTGCTACTCTGGCAGCATTTGCAAAAGATTTAAATAACACCGGGCACTCTGCCGTTATCTTCCCGGAAGGAACCCGAAGCCGTAACGGGCAACCTAAAAAATTCGCCGTAAGCGGACTCCAATTAATGATCAAAAAAATGCCTGATGCGCTCATTGTACCTGTCACCATCAACAATTCATGGAAATTGTTTAGATATGGCACTTTTCCTTTGGATGTTGGCGTTCATTTAAAAGTGAAGGTTCACGAGCCAATTACAAACACAGGGGAGGGCACTGAAGTTCTTATTGAAAAAGTAGAGCGAATTATTACTGAAGATATTATTTAGGTCATTAAATCGATTCTAATTCATTTTATAATAAAATACAAATGCTCCAAGAAGAGGTTATCCAAAATACCATACGTTTCGTAAAAGATACTTTGAAAGATGCTGAAGGAGGGCATGATTGGTTTCATATCCAAAGAGTTTTGAATAATGCAGAGTTGATAGCGGCCTCTGAGGAAGTAAATATGTTTATTGTGAAGCTGGGTGCTTTACTTCATGACATTGCCGATTCTAAATTTCACGATGGAGATGAATACATAGGGCCAGAAACAGCTCGAAGTTTCCTGTTACAACAAGAAGTTTCGGAAGAAGTTATTATGCACGTTATCCATATTATTGAGAACATATCCTTTAAAGGCGGTAAGGAAGCTCAAAAATTCAAATCGCCTGAACTTAATGTTATTCAGGATGCCGATAGATTGGATGCTCTTGGAGCAATAGGCATTGCCAGAGCTTTTAATTACGGGGGATTTAAAGGCAGAGGCCTCTATGACCCGGCAATTAAACCTAACCTTCATATGACCAAAGAGGAATATAAAACTTCCTCTGCTCCTACCCTTAATCATTTCTACGAGAAATTACTTCTATTAAAAGATAGAATGAATACCGAGACAGGTAAAGCTCTTGCTATAAAAAGAAGCAGTTATATGAATTCTTTCCTAGATCAGTTTTATGATGAATGGAACGGTAAATCATAATGCCAAAAAAGGTGCAACTACTATAGTAATTGCACCTTTTTTAAAATTGTTACTTTTCTACATTAAAACCATGCACTCCAAGGAATCCTTGAAAGCACACATAATAGCGCGAGCGTATAAAATATAGCCAGCATTTTGAACTTAGATTTAGAGGTCAGCTTTTTCTTATGTTTTGAGTAACCAATTGTCACAAAAACAATAGCAAGAATCATCACCATTGGATGCTCTACATTATACAATCTCAAAATAGGATCCTGCATAACACCTTTCATTCCCACTTCACTAAACATTTTGAAATAAGGAGTTGTAAAATATAATACGATACCAATTAATAACTGGATATGCGTGGTTATTAAGGTGAATAAAGAAATCCTGAAATTATTGGCGGTATATTCCTTATTACTAATAAAACCAATAATAGCACTTATTGATGCGATAGCTAACATGATTACCACTAAATACGCCCAGTAAGAGTGTATAAATTGAACTGTTTGATACATAATTAAAGTATTGTAAATATTATTAGATGCTAACTATTCCCATTTATTTTCTGCTGGAGTACCACCCCAAATTAATGTTGCAATATATGGATTATCTATAAAAGGGTTTCTATTTCCCTGAGCCGAATAAATAACATTATTTCTTTGAATTTCAAATGCAGAAACAGGATCCTCTTTATTCCATTTAAGGAAGATATCTAAATTTCCAACCTTGCTAAATTCCTCTCCATAACGAACATTTAAATATAAAACCATTCTCGCAACATCCCCTTTCCACTCATCTCCTGGAAACCATTTGGAACCATCTATTAAAGCATAGCCTCCACTTCCGTCGGTATACGGATAATTACTTCTTAATGAATTGATATCAGCATCAGCAGAACGCAAATGGTGAAGATCTGATACCGCCAGATCTGATGCTAACTTAGACTGCGGATAGATATGCTCTGTATTAAAGGTTTGAGGAGAATAAGAGTTCGAACCCGAAGTATATTCTTTCCAATATCTACTTTGCCCCGTGTACATTAAAATCACATTATCTACATTATCTAAATCCTGATCAGCATTATATAAGAACTCATGTCTTTGTCCGTAAGAAAGAATAGTGGTATGATTTACGGAAGTATGAGCCGAAACAAATTTAAAATTGAGATCTGCACTTGTAGTAATGGCAAGATCAGCATAATATTCTTGAAGTTCAGAAGGAATATTAAATGCAACTGGATCCAAAACATTTACTGTTACAGTAGCTGCAGAACAGGTGGCTTCTTCATCATCATCACATAATGTATAAGTAAATGTATCAACACCTTGAAAACCGTCTTTTGGTGTGTAGGTAACACTACCATCATTATTTAAAACCACCGTTCCAGTAGATTCGGAATCATCAACAGATGAAATTGTAGCTTCATCGGAGATATCATCGTTAGCGGCTAGATCACTTATATTAACCTCTACCGAAACAACCGTGTTCACGGTATCATCTTCAGCAGTTGGAAATCCGGCATCAGTTACAGTTACCGTTACGGTAGCCGACGAGCAGTTCTCATCAAGATCACATAAACTATAAGAAAAGGTATCCTCACCGGTAAAATTCTTAGCAGGCACATACGTATAGGTCCCATTTCTATTATCGGTAATACTAGCTCCATTTTGCGAGGAAACATCAATAGAAGTTATTCGAGAACCAGTTACTACAACATCATTACTTAATAGGTTTGATATGATTAACTCTTCATCCTCAATAGTTGATGAAGCATCATTTACTGCCTTTGGTTTTTCTGAGGTAGTAGGAGGGGTTGGATCTGGGGTTGACGGGGTATCTTCTTTACTACAAGAAAGTACAAGAAGACTTAAAATACATATTAAAAACTTTTTCATAAGGTAAATTTCTAGCAGAACTGCCAATTCATATTTTCAGTTTGCAAATATCTTAAATTTCAGTTGATTATAACAAAAGAAAAACCCCTAATCCAGTTTGGAAAAGGGGTTTGTTCAATATTATAGGTTTCTCTTAGTTAAGTATCCAAGAACCACCTTCTTTAATAACACTTATAACTTCAGTTGTATTTGAACCGTTATAAACATCATAAGTAATTACATATTTCTGACCTTCTTCAGCATTCGGATTGATGTTATCTAATACAGCATTTACAGCCTCAAGGATCATTGCATCACTCCAGTAAGCAGTATTACTTGATCTACGATCAAAGTTTCCATATCTACCCGCGCTACTTGCAGGGGTTGGATAAGCATCTGCAAATTGAGTTCCAATATAAGCGAAATCTGTTCCAGAAAGAGTGTATCTAATGGTATTATCTGGAATCCAAGTTCCATCAATATTACCAAATTGAAGAGTCTGAGCAACAGTATTGTTGTAAGGCTCAAATGCTTCACCATTCCAACTGAAATACTTTACATAGCTATAGGTAGCGTTATCTTCTGTACTACCATCTCCATCAACATCTTGTACATCTTTAGTATACAACTTATAAAGAACCGACACTAAATCTCCCGCTTCAAAAGTTCTGTACTTATACTTTTCCTTTAAGAAAATAGGCAGTTTTTGATTAGCTTCATCTGCACTTGAGAAGTTAGGGTAAGATTCCCCAGTAGCAATATACTCAGCGTCTGTTAAACCTTCAATTAACATAAATTCTCCATTTACATAAAGAAAACCGTTGTTAAGAGTTTTTGCTTGACCATCATAATACTTGTATGTCAAAGAAACTAACGTTCTGTTTGCCAAGTTTGGAAACTTTTTGTTCAATAGAGCATAGATCTGACTTTCATCATCAAAATTATCATATTGCGCAGTTTCAGGATTTGAATCGTAATCTTCAGTAGTTACAGTATAAACTATTAAGCTTTTTTCTGTAGACTGAGGAGCGTAGATATCAAAAGTTAAATTCGCCTGAGATTCTGCACCGTAATATGGATAGTTATCTTCTAAGAAAGCAGGTAACAAATTCTTTGCATCCTCTACTGAATTAAAGTTTGGAAAACTCAATCCAAGATCAGAATAATCATCTGAAGTTAGTGTATACTCTATATTACCAACAGCAAGGCTATTATCAAGCTTATTGTTGATGTCATCATGAATTTCCTCCATTGGCTCACAACTTGTTAGAGCTAAACCAAGGAAAATCGCTAAATAATAAATTGTCTTATTCATATCTAATTTTTTTTAGAATTTAATTTTAGCACCAACGGTATAAGTTCTACCAAACCCGTACCACACAGATGCAGAATTAGCATCGTAGCTAGATCCATCTTGAGCATCTGAAATATATTCAGTATCCAACACATTAAATACGTTAGCATTAATGGTCGCATCAAAAGATCCAAAACTAAAACCGTGTGTTAAACCAAGGTCTATTAAACCATAATCTGGAGCTTCCCATGGATCAGGAAGACCTTCTACAGTTCTATCTGTTGGTTCAAAATCTGCAAAGTATCTATCAAAGTAAGTATAATCCGCTCTTACAAAAGTCTTCTCAAACACCTGATAGTTTAAACCTAAAGCAGCAGTAGTTTGAGCAGCATCTCCCACAGGAGTGTCTTCTATAATTACGTTAATTGGACTATCTGGATTCAAAATATTTTGATCCTGATCATATAAGAATACGTTATCAACATTGTTGTTCCATTTCCAATCTCCAAGTGATATCATACCAGTTAAAGTTAACTTATCCGTAGCTCTGTAGTCTACATCAATTTCAAGACCTTGGTGAAGAGCATCTACTCCCAAGATATTAGCGAAAAACTGTTCTCCATCTTGATCTCTGAAAGACTGAACAAAAGTTCTATCCTGCCAAAGTGTTCTGTATACATTCACATTAGCTCTAAAATTAGCTGTTCTGAAACCATATCCAAGTTCTGCACTAAAAATCTTTTGATTTTCTGCATCTTCATTTATATCATTTTGGAAGTTTTGGAAAACTGCTCCGAAAAAAGGTGCCTTTTCAAAATACCCAACATTAGCAAAAATGTTGTGACTATTATCTATGTTGTAGTTAAGACCTCCTTTTGCACTATAACCAAAGAAATTTTGGTAATCTGTTTCCTGCTCTGGATCACTATCTAAATAGTTAAAATAATCAACTCTTTTATAGGAAGTATTAGAAGCTGATAAAGATATAAATGCAGAAAGGTCATCTTTAGAGTATTCAGCTTGAGTAAACACACCTTCCCATAGTACAACTCCATCGTTGTAATAGTTAATTTTATCCCCTACTCTTGCAAGATTTACAGGGTCGTTCTCATTACTGTCATCTGCCCAATACTGACCTCCTAAAAGATCCTTTACCTCTTGGAAGTGTTTTCCTTTATAATATCTCAAATCAATACCTCCCACAAGGTCGATATCTTCAGTAATCTCTGTAGACAACGTAGATAATACCCCATACCAGTTATGGTCGTTTCTAGAATTGTAAAGAATAGTTCCAGATCCATCAGCACCGTTAGCTGCATTTTCATCAACAACTCTATCTAAATCTAATGGCTGATAATCTGCTGATCTGTAAGGAGAATTTACATTTCTCAAGTTAGCAGATCCTGAGTAACCACCACCTCCACCAGTTCCGAAAGAAACATAAGCAGCAGTGGATAAGCTTGTTTTGTCTGAAATATTCCAGTAGTGATTTAGAGATATTTGCGGTTTGTGGTAGAAATTGTCTTGTACATTAACCACTTGCCCATTCTTGTAACCCCAGTCTCCATTGAATTTGATACCTCTATCACTAGTCTGGTAATCTTCTATAGAGTAACGTGTTTCACGTTGACCGTGGCGCTGTGGCGCTCCAAAAGCAGTTAACGATAAAGTATGGTTTTCATTAAACTCTTTTGAAATATTTAAAAAATAGTTATAACCTTCAAATTGAAGACCATCAGCAAAACGTTCTCCAGATGTTTTAGAAGCCGATACTGTAGCAGCCCATCCATTTTCACTTATTCCTGTAGAAACAGTAGCTCCAAATTTTTGAAGACCATCGTTACCAGTAGAAGCTATTACACTTCCACCCATTTCAGCATCAGTAGATTTAGAAACTATGTTAACAGTTCCTCCAATAGAGGGAACCGCAACTTTTGAAGCACCTAAACCTCTTTGAACTTGCATGGTTCTTGTAACATCAGAAAGACCTGCCCAGTTACTCCAATATACACGACCGTTTTCCATATCGTTTACTGGAACACCGTTAATCATAACAGCAATATTCTCTGAGTTAAAACCTCTTAATCTTAATTCAGCATCTCCAAACCCACCTCCAGATTTAGTCGCATAAACACCAGGAGTGGTTTTAAGAATTTCAGGGTACTCTTGGTTTCCCAATTTAGTGTCAATCTTCTCTGCACTAATTGTAGAAACAGCAACAGGAGTTTTACGATCTATTGCAAGAGAAAAACTAGTTACTACAATCTCATCCAATGCATTTGCATCTGGTGTCAAGTTGATCTGACCTAATTTTTTTACTTCGCCATTCGTTACAGAGAACGCTAAAGTTTGTTTTGTAAATCCAATAAAACTGATTTCGATAGTTCCGGTTGCACTTTGAACATTAAGTGAAAAATTTCCGTCAAAATCGGTAGTAGTCCCGGTGTTGGTGCCCACAACCATCACTGTTGCGCCAGGTAATGGAGCATTCATGTCGGAATCCATTACCGTACCGGTAAGTGTTCCTTGAGCAAAAATTGTAGCAGTTGTTAAAAACAATGCTAGAGCTAATAATTTCCTCATGCTTTAATTTGTTTGAGTTTTGTTTATAATTCACGGCAAAAGAAGTGAAATAACCAACACCCTAGTTTAACACAATGTTAAGGTTTCAGGTTTTAACAATTTCACCAAAACAAACTTAGCACAATTACACAAGCCCTTGAAAACAAAGAGTTTAAAACTACTAACAATTAATTAACAATACCGAAATGTTTAATTTAAATAGGAATTTAAGAGATTTTTGGTAGAACTGTCATGAGATTGAACGTCAGTTTGTTGAATTTCAGACAATATTTTGGACGCTAATTGCTTTCCTAACTCCACACCCCATTGATCGTAACTATAAATATTCCAGATAACCCCTTGCACGAATATTTTATGTTCGTACATCGCAACCAATTTCCCAAGACTTTTGGGAGTAAGACGTTTTATTAACATTGAAGTGGTAGGATTGTTTCCCTTGAAGATCTTGAATGGAAGCAATGATGCTATTTCTTCTTCAGATAGATCTCCATTCTCTAATTCCTTACGAACCTCTTCTGAAGTTTTGCCTTTTAAAAGAGCCTCGGTTTGTGCGAAATAATTAGCCATTAATTTATCATGATGGTCGTTATCTCCAAATAAAGATTCCTTGAAACCAATAAAATCGGCAGGAATTAATTTAGTTCCTTGATGAATTAGCTGGAAAAATGCATGCTGAGAATTGGTTCCCGGCTCACCCCAAATAATATTACCAGTTTGGTAATTTACTTCCTCCCCATTCCTATCAACGCTTTTTCCATTACTCTCCATGATTGCCTGTTGCAAGTAAGATGGGAGTTTCTGCAAATATTGCGTATAAGGGATTACTGCTTCACTTTCAGCATTAAAGAAATTGTTATACCAAATACTCAATAAAGCAAGCTGCACAGGAATGTTTTTCCTAAAATCTTCATTTCTAAAATGAAGATCCATAGCATGAGCTCCTTCTAGCAATTCATTGAATTGATTAAATCCTACCGCCAAGCTTACCGAAAGACCTACTGCACTCCATAGAGAAAATCTCCCTCCAACCCAATCCCACATGGGGAAGATATTTTCAGAAGCAATACCAAATTCTTCCACTTTAGTAAGATTGGTTGAAACAGCAACAAAATGAGAAGCTACTGCATTGGCAGGAGCCGTCTTATTGAACCAGTTTCTTGCTGTATTTGCATTGGATAAGGTTTCCTGGGTGGTAAAGGTTTTAGATACCACCACGAATAATGTAGTTTCCGGATGTAGATCTTTCAGGGTTTGATGTACATGATCTCCATCGACATTTGAAATATAATGAACATTTAAATGATTCTTATAGAATTTTAAAGCCTCTGTAATCATTGCCGGACCAAGATCTGAGCCACCAATCCCTATATTCACAACATCGGTAAAGGCTTTTCCGGTATAACCTTTCTTGGCTCCATTTATAATCGCTTCAGAAAATTCCTGCATTTTCTTTTTAGCCTGATAGACCTCTGGCATCACATTATTCTCTTCAACCAAAACCTTATCATCTTCACGCCCCCTTAAAGCTGTATGAAGCACTGGTCTGTTTTCAGTTCTATTAATCACCTCTCCATTAAAATAGGAAGCAGTAGCCTCTTCTAGTCCACATTCATGAGCCAGATCAAGAAGAAGAGTTTGTGTTTCCTCATTAATTCTATTCTTACTGAAATCTACATAAAAGTCCTCCCAATCAATCGTAAAATCTTTGGCTCTCTCAGTATTTTCCTCAAAGAGATCTTTCATTTGAGAAGATTTCATCTTTTCAAAATGAGCGGTCAATTTTTTCCAAGATGTGGTGTGAGTAGGATTGATATTCTTCATGCTATATTTCTTTAAACGGAATTTTATCTAATTTGATTTTTACTGGCTTAATTGCGGCAAAATAGTCTTCTTTTAAGTTATCTGCTATAGGCTCGGCCGCAGGAAGGTTTTGCCTGAAAGGATCAACCTGTTTCCCCCTAACCCAAAATCTGTAACAAACATGCGGGCCCGTTGCTAACCCAGTACTTCCCACATACCCAATTACATCTCCTTGCCTAACTCGTTGCCCAACTCTAACATTGCGTTTGGACATATGCAAATATTGCGTAGTATAGGTTTCATTATGTTTCACTTTTACATAATTTCCATTTCCGGAAGTATAACTGGAAGCGATTACCGTTCCATTCGCCGTACTCCAGATTGGGGTTCCGTGCGGAGCTGCATAATCTGTACCCTTGTGAGCTTTCCATCTCTTTTGAACAGGATGATACCTGTTTCCGGAATACCTGGATGAAATTCGGCTAAAATTTAAGGGTGCTTTTAAAAAGAAGCTTTCTAAGGGACGGGCTTCCTCATCATAGAAATCAGATCCTGACATTTCCGGGTCGGCCAAATAACTAAAGGCATAATAAGGCCTACCCTGATGTACAAAAACTGCACCTTCAATATTCTCTACGCCGGCGTATATAGTATCGTTTATATATCGTTCATTATATACCATTTTGAACTGATCACCTTTCTGAAGTTTCCAGAAGTCAATACTCCATTGATAGATACTGCTCAATTTATGAGAAAGCAACACACTTAATCCTTGATTCTGCATTGCTTCCGACAGATTGTTCACAATTACCCCAGAAACAGTTCTACGCTTTATACTTACAGGTTTCTGAGCTTTATATGCAGCAATATCATCGGCCACGTTCACTACAGTATAATCTATTTTATCATTTTCGTAAATGAAGAACTGAGGGGTTCTGGCGGAGTCTTTTGCCTTTAATATTACATAAGGTTTTCCCACAACCAAGCGGGTTGGATTAAAAGTTTCACTTACCTTTTGAGTAATATCAAATACTTTAGACCTGCTAACTCCCTGTCTATCTAATAGCTCTCCAAAACTATCTCCTGACTGAATGGTATCTCTAACAACTTCATAATTATTCAGAACGAATCCATATTCTTTTAAAATAGGAGCTTTTTCAACTTTTTTAACTTCAACTAGATCCTGATTTTTTTCGTCATTATTACAGGCAGCAAATGCCAGCGCAATGATTAGTAAGCAACTTAACTTTTTCAATTTCAAATTTTATTTTTCTGTATTAAACAAATGGGTGACCCATTCTTTACCCCAGTTATTAAACTCTTCTTCTGACCATAAATTTGGAAAAAAACTATTTTTCTGAAAACTTGGAGGTAAAAATTCCTTCCAGTTGGTGCCTCCTGTTGCAGCAATTGTTTTATTGTCCTTATTCAAATACCTATGTGCAGCCCCCATATGCATCAACAACCAATTCACATTTACATTAGTATCAAAACTACGCAACGCTTCTATTAGCGTTTTATTGTTCCTTTCTGATTCCGGAAGCTGAAGATATCTATGATAAAGCGTTCTCTCTTTTACACTATTGGCTATTCGCAAAAATCTTGGAGTATATCTTAATTCAAATTGCTTAAGAGTAAGAGTTTTTTCACCAGTAACCAGATCAATCCCCCCTTGTTTCCAGTAAATATTCTCATACAATTCTTCAATACTGTTATACTCACTAAAATTGTTTCTTTGCTTAAAAGGAACTAGATGTTGTAAAGGGGTTGCATTAATTTCAATCATTCTAAATTGAGCAGACTGAAATCCGCTGGCAGGAAGAAGCGCCATTCTAAATTGAAGGAACTGCTCTCTGTCCATCCCTTTTATCATTACATCGAAGGAATTAATAAGGATTCGAATATATCTGTTTAAGCGCTCGAGTTTTCCAACAAAGAATGCAGCAGTTAAATTTTCGGAATTAATAATTTGCTGTTGCTCATGAAGAATAAGCTTGAAATAAAGTTCGGTTATTTGATGGTATGTAAGAAAAATCTCTTCATCAGGGAAATGCGTTTTAGGATTTTGTAAACTCAAAAGAGTATCTAAACTTATATAATCCCAATAAGTTAAATACTTATCATACAGAAGACCATCTAAATAAGAGCCCATATCCTGCCCGGAATTTTTGAACTTTTCCTCTAATAATAAAATACGTTCAGCAATTTCAGGCTTTATTTCCATAGACTAATCCATTATTATTTTAAGCGGGTGCTTTAATCCCTTAAACTGTTCCAAATCGGCATCAAGAGATCCTACGGCAAGATCGGCAGTGATTTTTACCGGCATTTTGTTATGATCGTCACTAACCCAGAACGTAAGACTTTCCTGCTCCTTAAAAACTCTTCCCGCCATCACGTAAGGACGAAATTTTAAAGTCGCAATTTTACCAAATTTTGTGTTTAAAACCTCCCTTCCAAGGAACTTTAATTTAAAATCGTGATTTTCTTTATCGAAGAACATATTTAAATGAAACTCTGCCCCTTCCTGCAACTTCTTATTATTTAAATCGTTACGAACAAAATAGAACGCAGAAAGCATGTCATGCACCTCCTTTTCTGTAGTATAAGTGCGGTTTTCGTTATGTTTTTTGTCAAATACATAAGCCTTGCTTTGAGGATGGTCAAAATCTATTTGCAAGTCTTTTGTGTGTCCACCTTCATCTATCTGGCGCACAAACCTATACGGCAAACCACTATGCTTATCTATATAGGTTTCATAATTGTCGTCTACTTTAAAGAACAAATGCAATAAGCCAGTAGATTTCCCTTTTCCAACAACATGAAAGACTTTTTTATTATTTAGGTTGGTCTCATTCACGGCAATTGTGGCGAAGCTGGCATTGAAAGGGCCATAATGAATCCTGAATTTAAACCACTCGCCATGCTGAAAAGCTTTTTGAGAAAAAGAGCTTAGTGGTAATAAAAATATGAGCAGGTATAGAATTGCAAATCTGTTGTTCATAATAATAAGGATTTAACTAACACTTAGTAGGTTATATATTCTTGAATGAAAGAATTACAATTTCTATTCCAAATGTATTAAAACAAAAAACCCCATCAAATTAATGATGGGGTTTTTATCTTATTAACCAACTAAAACTTAAATTATGAAAAAAAATTAAACATTTTGGTAACCACTCCAAAAATGCGGTGCAAAAGTCCTAAGATTGAAGCTTATAAACAAGTCAATTTTTAACTTTAACTAAATATTTTCCATAATATTAAAAATTGATTAATTATTCGTGTGATTATTTATTAATTTAATAATTATTACAATGTTCCTCTCATTTCCTGCTCTCTCTCTATAGCTTCAAAAAGCGCTTTAAAGTTCCCTTTTCCAAAAGACTGAGCTCCTTTTCGCTGAATAATCTCAAAGAACATGGTAGGTCGGTCTAAAACTGGCTTCGTAAAAATCTGTAAAAGATACCCTTCATCATCTCTGTCAATTAAAACTCCCAATTCTTTTAGGGGTGCTAATTCTTCATCTATTTCTCCTACTCTTTCAAGAACGGTGTCATAATAAGTTTCCGGCACATATAAAAATTCAACCCCGCGATCTCTCAAGTTAGTTACCGTTTCAATAATATTATCAGTAGCAAGTGCTATATGCTGCACTCCAGCTCCATTATAGAAATCTATATACTCTTCAATTTGTGATTTTTTCTTACCTTCTGCAGGCTCGTTGATAGGAAACTTGATTCTACCATTTCCGTTGCTCATTACTTTGCTCATTAAAGCAGTGTAATCTGTAGAAATATCCTTATCATCAAAAGACACCATTTGAGCAAAGCCCATTACATTGGCGTAGAACTCACACCATTTATTCATTTCATTCCAACCTACATTCCCTACCATGTGATCTATATATTTAAGACCAACCGGTGCCGATTTGAATCTTGGCTCATATTTTCTGTATCCCGGCAAGAAAGGACCTGAATAATTTTTACGCTCTACAAATAAGTGTACCGTCTCGCCATAGGTATGAATTCCTGAAATAACTACGGTTCCGTGTTCATCTTCCATCACATAAGGTTCTTTATATGATTTTGCTCCGCGTTTGGTTGTTTCTTCATAACTCTTTCTTGCATCGTCTACCCAAAGCGCCACAACCTTTACACCATCGCCGTGCTTATTAATGTGTGCATTGATCTCTCCTTCCGGCTGCAAAGGTGATGTTAGCACCAATCGAATTTTATCTTGCTGAAGGACATAAGAAACACTGTCTTTTCTACCCGTTTCTAATCCTGAATATGCCACAGGCTGAAAACCCCAGGCTTGCTGATAGTAAAAGGCTGCCTGCTTGGCATTCCCTACATATAGTTCTACGAAATCTGTTCCTAGAAGGGGAAGAAAGTCTTCAGTTCCGGGAATTACTTTTTCTAAATTTAGAGATGTGTTATCTGTGCTCATTATTTCTTTTTTAAAATTTTATAATCAAGTTTCTGCCTCTACATGAATTAAAAGATCACCACATTGCCCTTGCACTTACCGAGGTATCCACCCTTTTATTCATTTCTAGTTTGTTATGGATTATAAAAAAATTCAACTAATTAAATAATTCAAAGATTAATTTTCAACACGCAACCTTAAACTTGGCATTAATGATCCAACCATGATTTATAATAGGACTCATCGGCAATTTTCATAGCCTCCTCGGTTAGCATTAAAGGTTTAAATGTGTCTACCATTACAGCAAGCTCTTCAGTCTCTGTCTGACCAATACTACGCTCTACAGCTCCCGGGTGTGGCCCGTGAGGAATTCCTGCAGGATGCAAGGAAATATGTCCTGCTTCAATGTCATTCCTACTCATAAAATCACCATCTACATAATAAAGCACCTCATCACTATCTATATTACTATGGCTGTATGGCGCAGGAATACTTTGTGGATGATAATCATATTTTCTAGGACAGAAACTGCAAACCACAAAAGCATCGGTCTCAAATGTTTGATGCACGGGTGGCGGTTGATGGATTCTACCAGTTATAGGTTCAAAATCGTGGATTGAAAAAGCATAAGGATAGTTATACCCGTCATATCCAACCACATCAAAAGGATGCGTCGCGTACACCATATCGAAAATCTCACCTTGCTTTTTTACTTTGATAAGGAAATCGCCTTTTTCATCATTCGTTTCTAACTCATATGGCTGCCTAAGGTCTCGCTCACAAAATGGAGAATGTTCCAACAACTGGCCAAACCAGTTTCTATATCTTTTAGGCGTATATATTGGTCTTCTAGACTCTACAATAAATAATCGGTTAACCTCATCGTCAAAATCCAGTTTATATATCGTTCCTCGGGGAATCAATAGATAATCGCCGTATTTAAAATCGAGATTTCCTAAATGAGTTCTCAGCTTTCCGCTTCCCTTGTGAATAAACAAAAGCTCGTCGGCATCGGTATTCTTATAAAAATAATCTGAGGTAGATTGTTGTGGAGCCGCTAAAGCAATATCCACATCACTATTGGTAAGCATCACTTTTCGACTTTCCAAATAATCTGGATGTGGGATTACCTGAAACCCACGAAGTCTGTATGATTTTATATTATTTCCTATGGCAACTTTTGGCTTTACACTATAACTATCTTTTATTTCTTTAACCTGTGTTGGCCTATGCTCATGATATAGATTGGAAGACATTCCATCAAACCCGATTGTTCCAAATAGCTGCTCATAATATAAACTTCCATCCGGTTTTTTAAAGATGGTATGGCGCTTATGGGGTATATTTCCTAATTTATGATAAAAAGGCATATTGTTAAGATTTTTATATTAAATACAGATAAAAAAATCAAATCCTCAATAAGACTGGAGTTTCTTAGTCTTCTATAACAAATATCGATAATTTTTACGGAAAAGCCCTTAAAGAAGAATTAAAAGTCGGCGCAGAAGTCATAATATCATTTATAAAATTCATTGTCAAAAAAGCCTATTTTATTTAAACTTGCTAGAACCAGAAACCAATACTAAAGAACCAGTTGCCTTTTTTATTTTCTGGAGAAAATGAATATTTTGCTTCCAGAGGCCCTAACAAGGTTTCGATACCATAACCCAACGCATAACCAGTATAATCTGGCGCTGTAAACCAGTCGCCGGTAGAAAACAATCTGTTACCAACATTAGCGAAATTAAAACTTCCGGTAATATGGTTTTTATGAAAGATCTCATAATCTAACTCTACCAAGCCTTTAATATAACTATCTCCTGAAATGCTTATATAATCGTACCCGTAAAATGGAACGAAATTATTAATGAAGTCATTTCCATAACCTCCAAGAGAGAAATTAAGAATGTTCGTACTCTCATTCCCAACTCTAAAGCCCACTTCTGAAGATATCTTAGTGGTAAATCTATTAAAAGGGCTCACTACATAGCCAACTGCCCCCTTTGCTATGGAAAATTCTGAAAAATTCTCATTATAATCTGAAGAAAACAGGTACAAATGAAAATCGCCATCAAAAAACAACCCTTTGGTTGGGAAGTATTTATTATCGAAGCTATCCAGTTTTAAATATCCAAATGCGCTATAGTAATGACTTTTATCAAAAACAGAAGATGGCCGTTCGTTCTCATCGAAATCTCCTAAAGTTTCCGAGGTTACTTTCAAATATTTTTGCTCCAATCCCATTCCAAAGGAAAATATCTGCTGAAAGAGCGTTTCTACATATACCTGATTGGTATAATCCTGATAGTCTACTTCTATTTTATTAATACCGCTCCCTTCTACACCAAGATTTTCATTTATAAAATCGAAAGGCACCCCTTTGGTAAAGGAATTATATCTGGATTTGACACCCACACTCCAGTAATAACCTTTATCTACATAATATTGAAAATTATACCTGAAATTGTCTCCCAAAATAATATCCAAAGAAGCTACGTCATTCGTGAAAATGCTACTCTTTTTCGTAAGATTGACTAAGGCACCACTCTTATAGACATCATCATAATGCAACGCCAGACGCAAAAAAGTCTTATTCTGGCTTTCCTCTAATTGCATTGCCAAAGTATAAGCGTTATTATTAGGGATCAAACTGTAATTTATCCTGTCGAAATTCCCGGTTGCAGCAAGTTGATTGATCCCTTTATTGAGATCCAGTTGAGAATAATTATAATTGTATTTCAATTTCAGCTTTCCCAAAATATAAGCTCTGGGATAGCTGTTATTGCCTTCAATAGTTAACGCATTAATGTTGATACTATCTATTAAAGGTATCTTCTTCACCTCTTCTTTCCTATTCTTTTGCTTTAAGGCTATTTCTTTGAACCTTTCTATTTTCAACTTTCCGGCTACCTCACCAGAGTCTATAATGGCCGACCCCTTTTCAAAAGAGAGCACGCTAAAACCTTTAATATTTGGTTTTATATAAATATCGGTTTGTTTGATCTTCTCCCTCATATCGCTAATCGTTCTAAAATTGCTGATTTGAGTTAAAATATCGAAAACACCTCTTAATTGTTTTCTATCCATTAAACTATCCTGCACATCCACCCCAATAATCAATTCTGCTCCCCGATCCCTGAGTTCCTTAACAGGGTAATTATTTGTCACCCCGCCATCGGTAAGTAATTTTCCTTCTATCTTAATAGGGCTAAATATAGATGGAATGGCTCCACTTGCAGAAACCGCCTTTGCCAGAGAGCCGTGATCAAGCACAACTTGTTCCCCTGTTTCAATATTAGAAGCAATACAAAAGAAAGGAATCGGTAATTTGCTGAAATCCCGCACATCTCCTAAATGCATCGTGAGTCTGGAAATGAGGTTATAAATGTTCTGACCTTTAGAAAGGCCTGAAGGAAAACCCACTTTAAAATTATCGAAAGGCAGTGTGAGAGCATATTTCTCGGTATCCTCCTTTTCATAAAAGGTCTTAGAACTCCGCGGAATATCATCTTGAATAAGAATGTTGAAATTGATCTCATGAAAAATAGAATCCAATTGGTGTGAGGTATAACCCGAAGCATAGAGCGCACCCACTATGGCTCCCATACTGCTCCCTCCAATATAATCTATCTTTATTCCCGACTCCTCAATAACCTTTAGAACCCCTATATGAGCAAGACCTTTTGCCCCACCCCCGCTTAGCACCAAGCCCACTTTCACATCTTCCTGCTGCTGGGAAATACCCAAAAATGGAAGAAGTAAAATGAGGATGAAGAGTATTTTTTTCATTTAATCTTTATGATAATGATTATAGATTATTGCGGCTTTTGATTTTCCTATCACCTGCTCCAAATCGGCCAAAGGCAATTCTTTTATTCTCTTTAAAGATCTAAAATTTGTAAGCAATTCTACTACTGTTTTGTCTCCTATTCCTGGAATAGATTCAAGTTCGGTATTCAAAGCGGTTTTACTTCGCTTATTTCGGTGAAAAGTAATCCCAAATCGGTGAGCTTCATTTCGTAATTGCTGAATGATCTTCAATGTTTCCGATTTCTTATCTAAATAGAGTGGGATGGAATCTCCCGGATAATAGATTTCTTCCAACCTTTTAGCAATCCCAATAATGGCAATTTTCCCTCTCAAACCTAATTCTTCTAAAGCTTTCACTCCAGAGGAAAGCTGCCCTTTACCACCATCCACAATTATTAGTTGTGGAAGTGGCTGGTCTTCATTCAATAATCTTCTATATCTTCTAAATACAACTTCTTCCATAGAGGCAAAGTCATCGGGACCTTCTACAGTTTTAATATTGAATTTTCTATAGTCTTTCTTGCTGGCTTTCCCATTCTTAAAAACCACACAAGCCGCCACAGGATTGGTTCCCTGGATATTAGAGTTGTCAAAACATTCTATATGTCTTGGTTCTACATTTAACCTAAGATCTTCCTTCATTTGAGCCATGATTCTCTTCACATGCCTGTCGGGATCTACAATTTTCATTTGCTTGAACTGCTCCTGCCTGTAATATCTCGCATTTCTAAGAGACAAGTCTACTATTCCTTTTTTGTCTCCCAATTTCGGAACGGTAATCTTCACATCTTCCCCCACATCTACTTTAAAAGGAACATATATTTCTTTGGAAGTGGAATTGAATCGCTGTCTAATTTCTACTATTCCAAGTTCCAGTAATTCTTTATCTGTTTCGTCAAGTTTTTTCTTCAATTCAATAGTATGCGACCTGATGATGGCTCCATGAGAAATTTGAAGAAAGTTTACATAACCATACCCCTCGTCACTCACAATAGAAAATACATCTACGTTAGATATTTTAGAGTTGATCACCGTAGATTTAGATTGATAATTCTCCAGCACATGTATCTTGTCTTTAATACGCTGTGCATCTTCATATTCCATCTTTTCGGCATGCCTTTTCATTTGCTCCCTGAACTGATGGAGAGAATCCTTAAAATTCCCCTTTACAATTTGCCTAATGGCATTAATGTTCTCATTGTATTCCTGTTCGCTTTGATAAGCTTCACAAGGACCTTTACAGTTCCCCAAATGATATTCCAGGCATACCTTATATTTCCCATGTTTTATCTTTTCTTCTGAAAGGTCATAATTACAGGTTCTTAATTGATACAAGCCTTTAATAAGATCTAACAGTGTGTTCACTGTTTTAAAATTGGTAAAGGGGCCGTAATATTCACTTCCATCTTTTATTAATCGACGAGTAGGAAAAACTCTTGGAAAACGTTCATTTTTAATGCATATCCAGGGATAAGTCTTATCATCCTTAAGCATTACATTAAAACGTGGCTGTAGCTTTTTAATAAGATTATTCTCGAGCAGCAACGCATCGGTTTCTGAAGCTACTACAATATGCTTGATATCGTGTATCTTCTTCACCATTACATCAATCCTGTGCGAATCATGCCGTTTGGTAAAATACGACGAAACACGTTTTTTTAAATTTTTTGCCTTCCCTACATAAAGTATCTTTCCATTTTTATCATAATACTGATAAACTCCGGGGCTGTTAGGCAAGGTTTGTAACTGTACTTTTAAAGCGGGTGTATCCATTACTTCAAAGATATTACATATTCTTGGTAGCATAAAAAAAGAACTGCAAGTAAAATTTACAGCAGCCATATTTTAAAAACAGGAAACCTTCTATATGTTAGGAATTTGTTATATTAATAGAGCACTAAAGCTTTACACTTCAATTTAGTAACTTGCGCCATGGAAAAAAAAGTAATTGGTCGCTTTGATAAAGCCGACTTTCCCTTATTAGATTTGGAAGATATTGCTATTAAAATTGATACTGGCGCATATACTTCTTCCATACACTGTAACAATATTATTGAAAAGGATGACGCGCTCCACTGTACATTTTTAGACGATGAACACCCATTGTACAACGGAAAAGAATTTATTTTCAAAGAGTATGATATTGTTTTTGTAAAGAGTAGTAACGGGATAATTCAAAAACGCTATCAGGTACAATCCACTATAAAAATTTTTAACAAGGTTTTCAAAATTTCACTTTCTTTGTCGGCTAGACAGGAGATGCGATATCCCGTTTTAATAGGACGGAAATTCCTTACCAAAAAGTTTATTGTAGACACCGAGTTTATAGACATCTCATATAATTTAAAATCAAATGAACATAAAAATTCTTTCTAGAAATAGCAACCTCTATTCTACCCAACGTCTTATTGAAGCTGCAAAAAAAAGAAATCATACGGTAGAGGTAATAGATCCGCTAAAATGTGATTTGATTATTGAAAAAAGAAAACCCTCCATTTTTTATAAAGGAAGAGTAATAGATGATGTAGATGCTGTAATTCCTAGAATTGGAGCTTCAGTGACCTTTTATGGTACTGCAGTGGTTCGACAATTCGAAATGATGGGAGTATTTACTACTACCGAGTCGCAGGCCTTAGTAAGAAGTAGAGATAAACTACGTAGCTTACAAGTGCTTTCCCGCGCCAGGTTAGGACTTCCAAAAACCGTTTTCACCAATTACTCTAAAGATGTTGGAGAAGTTATCAATCATGTTGGTGGCGCACCTTTAATTATTAAATTATTAGAAGGCACCCAAGGTCTTGGAGTTGTTCTGGCAGAAACCAAGAACGCAGCAGAATCTGTAATAGAAGCCTTTAATGGTTTGCAGGCACGGGTTATTGTTCAGGAATTCATCAAAGAAGCCGGGGGTGCAGATATTCGTGCTCTTATTGTAGATGGACATGTTGTTGGAGCCATGAAACGCCAGGGAAAAGAAGGAGAATTTCGTTCTAACCTTCATCGTGGAGGATCTGCCAGCGTGATAGAACTTACAGATGATGAGGAAATTGCCGCTATTAAAGCAGCAAAAGCCATGGGACTGGGAGTAGCAGGTGTTGATATGCTTCAAAGTTCAAGAGGCCCGCTAATTCTAGAAGTTAATTCCTCTCCGGGCTTGGAAGGAATAGAAATGGCAACTGGAAAAGATATTGCTAAGACCATCATACGATATATTGAGAGAAACGTATAGATCATGGCTCATATAGATAAGAAAAATGTTCTTGAGATATTAGGCAAAAAGATCCCTCCGGGAAAAGGAGCTGTTATCAATTTGAACATGGCCAAATTATATACTACTACTTCAGTAGAAGTTCCTGTTATTATAGAGCGTGCCGTGAAACCGGGGCCTGTAGTTCTAATTACGGCAGGAATACATGGCGATGAACTTAACGGAATTGAGATCGTACGCCAGATAATTTCTAAAAAGATTAATAAACCAGCGATAGGAACTGTTATTTGTATCCCTGTAGTAAATGTGTTCGGATTTCTTAACCTCTCCCGTGAATTTCCCGATGGAAGAGATCTTAACCGAATGTTTCCAGGAACTAAAAATGGGTCTCTGGCCAGTAGGTTTGCCTTTCAGTTCGTTAAGAAAATTTTGCCGGTAGCCGATTTCTGTATGGATTTTCATACCGGAGGCGCCAGCCGATTTAACGTGGCGCAGATAAGAATTCAAAAGGATGACGAAAAAGGGATGAAATATGCCAATATCTTCAATGCTCCTTTTACCATGTATTCTAAAACAATAGGCAAGTCTTATAGAGAAACCTGTTCCAAATTGGGTAAAACAGTTTTGTTGTTTGAAGGAGGAAAATCTTTAGACAGCAATAAGGAAATTGCCAAACATGGAGTTGATGGAATAATGAGAGTGTTGCATCATTTCGGGATGCTTAAGACAAGGTTTGATCGTCCTGAAGCTGTGGTAAACAGCATTATTATTGAAAGTAGCTCCTGGATGCGCGCAAAGTATAGTGGCTTGCTACATGTAAAAATAGCCTGTGGAAAACATGTTGAAAAAGGCGAGTACATGGCAACTATTACAGATCCTTATGGAAAGTTCAGGCATAAGGTGCTTGCCCCACGCACCGGATATATCATAAATGTAAATGAATCTCCCATAGTATATCAGGGAGATGCCATTTTTCATATCTCAGCTTCTCCCTCTTTAGATGAAGAATAAATTACGCCTTAAATATCAGGAATTACGAACTTCATTATCTTTAGAAGAGATCGAAGAAAAAAGTCTTGAAATAGCTAACAAGTTATTAGAACTACCTCTGTGGGAGCATGAATTCTACCATCTTTTTCTAACTATTTCTGAAAAAAAAGAGATCGACACAGAGCCTATACTTCATATACTCCACGGAAAGGATAAGAACATCGTAATATCCAAAAGTGATTTTTCCAATAATACGCTTACAAATTTTCTTCTTACAGATACCACCGTAATAAAAAAGAATAAATGGAATATCCCCGAACCTACAGGAGGAATAGAGATTCCTGCGTCCAAAATTGATGTAGTATTTGTTCCTTTACTGGCTTTCGATGAAAAAGGCCATCGCGTGGGATACGGCAAGGGCTTCTACGATAAATTTTTGGCTGAATGCAAGAAAGAGGTTATTAAAGTTGGAGTATCTCTTTTTGAGGCCGAAAAAGCAATCCCCGGCCTACTAAGTAGTGATATAGCCTTGGATTTTTGCATTACACCGAGAAAGGTGTATAGTTTTAACAAATAATGAAATTTTATATTACATTTAGCTAAGCGCTTACATTTAACCCTTCATACCTACGTGAATGCTTAATGACCTGCAGTTAAATAGTATTTTAGAAGATTTTGATATTGCCTATTGGAAGATCAACCTCCTCACGAAGGAAATCACCTGGTCAGACCACTTTGAATCTTTAGTTGGAAAACCCAGCCTAGAAGAACCTATCTTCGATTTTTTCATAAATAAGGTACTGCACAAGGATTATAAATACGACTTTCGAATTGCTTTTGACAACCTGATATCTACTACTGATAATTTGAATCAGGAAATAAAAATCAAGATACAAAACGATAAATACAGGTGGTTTGAATGTAGAAACTTAAAAAGCAAAGAAAATAGCAGCAAGGAAATAGCCGTATTATTATTTGTAAATATCCATCAATCCAAGCGTGACCAATATACCATAGAGGAGAATTTTTTCTATTATAGAGAAACTGCAGAAATGACCTCCACGGGAGGTTGGTATATTGATGGATTATCAAAATCCATCTATTGGGATGATGTTACTAAAAGAATTTTTGATTGTCCGAAAGATTTTCAGCCAGACTATGAAGAGCGCATGCGATTTTACGCAACCGAACATCAGCAAATGGCAATTTCAATGTTCGATAAATGTGAAAAATACGGGATTCCATTTAAAATAGAACTTAAAATGCTAACTCATCACGGAAGAGAGTTTTGGGTAGTGGCAACAGGAAAACCAGTTTATAGCGACGAACAGGAAATTATTGGAATTAGAGGTGTTTTTCAGGATATAGATGTTAATAAGAGCAATGAACTTAACCTACAGAATTCGTTAGACATTATTGCAACACAAAATTCCAGGCTATTTAATTTTGCACATGTAGTTTCACACAATCTTAGATCTCACAGCAGCAATCTAAGTTTAGTAGCACAATTATTAACCGAATCAAACGACGCTAGAGAAAAACTCAATTTATTGGATAATGTGGTAGACATCTCGGATAATCTGGATGATGCCATCTCAGAACTGAATAGCATGGTAAGCCACCACGGACTTCTTACCAAAGAAAGATCGAATGTTTCCTTTAATAAAGCCCTTGATATAGTAGTTGCTGCAACCTCTTCCTTAATTAACAGAGAAAGAGCAAAGATAATTTCAGAATTTACAGCCCTAAAAGAAATTAATTACATTCCGGAATATCTCGAAAGTATTTTATTAAATTTAATCACTAATGCTATCCGATATAAACACCCGGGCAGGAAACCGGTAATTTTCATACAAACCTACATGGCTAATGACCAGTGTTTTATGGAGGTAAGCGATAATGGGATGGGTATTGACCTAGAGCAATACGGCGATAAAATGTTTGGTATGTATAAAACATTTCATCGAAATCCTGATGCTAAAGGAATAGGCTTGTTTATCACAAAAAATCAGGTGGAAACAATGGGAGGGTCTATTTCGGTTACCAGCACAATAAATATAGGTACCACTTTTAAAATTAAATTCTAGATCTAAAAAAATGGGGCAAAAAATAGAGCTAGCGTGTATTATTGATGATGATAAAATATACGTGAACTTAGTTAGAAAAATCATCGAAATTAAAAAACTATCAGAAAATTTACTGATCTTCAAAAACGGATTGGAAGCCTTGGATTATTTTAAAGTAATCCTTTCCAACATGACCGAGGATAAATTACCAGACATCATATTCTTAGATCTTAACATGCCTATTATGGATGGTTGGGAATTTTTGGGAGAATTTATCAAAATCAAGAATAATTTTGACAAGAAGATCACGCTGTATGTTGTTTCCTCTTCAATAGACCCCCGAGATCTGGAAAGAGCAAAATCCTTTAATCTGGTTACCGATTACCTGATTAAACCTATAGAGCTTAAGAAATTCGAAAAAATATTCGACAAGGTTGCCTAAGCTGCCGTTTCTAAACCAGCTTCTTTTTTAACCGGAAATGCTTTTTTATTGAAAAGCAATAACAATCCTACCCCTACGCTTATTGCTGTATCGGCAATATTAAAGACAGGCTCAAAAAAAGTGAAGTTTTCCCCTCCCCAAATAGGGATCCATTCCGGCAACACCCCATCGTACAAAGGGAAATAAAGCATGTCTACCACCTTTCCATGAAAAAGTGTTCCATACCCCCCGCCCTCAGGTAAAAACTCGGCTACACGGCCGTAACTATCGCTGTAAATTATTCCATAGATAACAGAATCTATAATATTTCCAAAGGCTCCTGCAAAAATGAAGGCTATGGCAGTAATTAATATCCTGGAACCGTTATTTCTAACCGAATCCCATAGCCAGTATCCTATTCCCACAATAGCCCCTAATCTAAATAGTGTCAGTATCAATTTCCCGTACTCTCCGGGAATTTTCGCTCCCCAAGCCATACCTTCGTTTTCAACAAACAAGATCCTAAACCATTCCAGCACTTTCACCTCTTCTCCAAGGATGAAATTTGTTTTAATATATATTTTTGAAAGTTGATCTATCAATAAGATCAAAACGATAATAAGACTGGCTTTTTTTAAAGACATGAAATGAGTGTATTACAAACGGCTCAAAAATACTAATATTATTTAGTTTTTCAGCACCCTAATATCTCCGTTAATAGAAGTGAGTTTCAACACATGTTTTCCCGTTTCGAATTTTGGCAGAATTACTTCTCCGTTTCTAGAATTGGCGGTTATTATAGCATCTTGGGTAGTAACTTCAATAGGGCCGTTATAGGTGTTTATTATTGCATTCCCTAGAAAATTGTGCAAATGGCAGGAACCGGATTTGAGTTCTACTTTAAGGGCTTTAAAATTTCCATTGGCAGTGACCGAACTATTATTTGATCTAATAAACACCTCCATGCCTTCCGGAATTTCAAGATCTATTTCTAGAGAAAATACTTTATGAGCGCTCAGCTTATCGTAGCCACTTTGCAAGATCTCTCGAAATTTGGAAGTTAGCACCATTTTATCTTCCAGCAACTCCATGTTTAAAGCAATGTCATTGAAGTATTCCCCTTCCGAATGTGAGCTTAAAACAACCTGCTGTGTGTTTGAAGTGTGAACATTTATCTTAAAAACCTCCTCTGTATAAATATAGAGTTGATTTATTTGTTCCGCATTAAATGTTTGAGAAGTATTCTTTTGAGAATATCCTGATAGAAATATAAAAAATATAAAAAGAGAGCAAATGTATTTCATTAAATACCAGGGTACAAAAAACGCTCCATTTTGACATAATCAGAATGGAACGTTTTTAAATTATGAATTTTGCAATAACTAACGCTTAGCGTTGTAAATTTTTAGCTTCAATACTTAGCGTAGCATGTGGAACCAACTTAAGGCGTTCTTTAGCAATAAGTTTTCCGGTTACTCTACAAATTCCGTATGTTTTGCTTTCAATACGAACTAAGGCGTTTTTTAGATCACGAATAAACTTCTCCTGACGTATCGCTAGTTGAGAGTTCGCTTCCTTACTAAGAGTCTCGCTTCCCTCTTCAAATGCTTTAAAAGTGGGGGAAGTATCATCTGTACCGTTATTCCCATCGTTTACATACGCGCTTTTATAAAGCTCCAATTGTTCCTGAGCTTTTCTGATCTTACTTTGAATTAATTCTTTAAATTCAGCTAAGTCAGCATCACTGTAACGTTCTTTAATTTCTGTTGACATGGGTTATAAATGTTTAGTGATACACAATTTGGTGGTAACATCATCGAAGTCAATATCTATTCCTTCGGTTATCACCTCTGCAAATTCGAGCTGAGCAGTTAGTGTCTCGTTCTTGATATAATTTATATTTTGCAAAACAGCCTCCTCGACAACACTGTCTTTCAGTAGGGTAACATCTATGGTATCGGTAACTTCATATCCGGAATCCTTTCTAAGATTCTGAATTCTGTTTACCAATTCTCTGGCAATTCCTTCTTTTTTTAATTCTTCCGAAATATGCACATCTAAAGCTACTGTAATAGTCCCGCTGCTGGCAACTAACCAGCCTTCAATATCTTGCGAGCTAATTATTACATCTTCGGCCGCCAAAGTAATCATTTTTCCATTACTATCAACGCTAATATTCCCGTCCCTTTCTATAGTTGAAATATCTTCAGAAGTAAATTGATTGATTAAATTTACAACTGTTTTCATATTCTTACCATATCTGGGGCCTAAAACTTTGAAATTGGGCTTCACTTGTTTTACTAAAATCCCTGAGGCATCGTCAATTAGCTGGATTTCTTTCACATTCACTTCAGATTTGATCAAATCTTCTACAGCCAGAATTTCAGCTTTTTGCTGTTCATCTAACACAGGAATCATGATTCTTTGTAGCGGCTGACGCACTTTGATCATCTCTTTTTTACGTAATGATAACACTAACGATGAAATTGTCTGGGCCTTTTCCATCTTATGTTCCAGCTCTTTATCTACCATTTTCTCATCGAAAACAGGGAAATCTGCCAGGTGAACCGACTCAAAAGCTTCTTTTTGAGTTGCAGCATTCAAATCTCGGTAAAGTCTTTCCATAAAGAAAGGAGCTACCGGTGCACCTAATTTAGCTACTGTTAGTAGGCAGGTATATAAGGTTTGGTATGCAGAGATCTTATCCTGCTCGTAATCGCCTTTCCAGAATCTTCTTCTGCTTAATCTCACAAACCAGTTACTCAAATTCTCCTGAACGAATTCAGATATAGCTCGAGTAGCACGTGTTGGCTCATAATCGGCATAAAACTTATCTACTTTATCTACTAAGGTGTTCAATTCCGAAAGTATCCATCTATCAATTTCAGGTCTTTCTTCTAGAGGCACATCGGCTTCCGCGTAAGTGAAATTATCGATGTTAGCATATAAAATGAAGAAAGAATATGTATTATAAAGTGTTCCAAAGAACTTACGTCTTACTTCAGAAATTCCTTCAATATCAAATTTTAAGTTATCCCAAGGGTTAGCATTAGAGATCATGTACCAGCGAGTTGCATCCGGACCAAAAGCGGCTAGCGTCTCAAAAGGATCTACAGCATTCCCTAGTCTTTTAGACATTTTTTGCCCGTTTTTATCCAGCACCAGTCCGTTAGAAACAACATTCTTATAGGCTACATCATCAAAAATGGTAGTAGCAATTGCGTGCAATGTGTAGAACCATCCGCGGGTTTGATCTACTCCTTCTGCAATGAAATCGGCCTGCATCAAACCTTTGTCTTCTGGCTGCTCGAAGGGGTAATGCCACTGCGCATAAGGCATAGATCCAGAATCGAACCATACATCTATAAGATCGGCTTCGCGCTTCATTGGTTTTCCAGAAGCTGAAACCAGCGTAATTTCATCTACTACATTTTTATGAAGATCTACTTTGTCATAATTCTCTTCGCTCATATTCCCCACTTCAAAAGAGGCGAATTTATCTTCTTTCATAAATCCTGCTTCTACGGCTTTAGCCATTTCAGCTTTCAATTCTTCAATAGACCCAATAATGATTTCCTCTTTTCCATCTTCTGTCCTCCAAATTGGAAGCGGAATTCCCCAATACCTACTTCGGGAAAGGTTCCAGTCATTGGCATTTGCCAGCCAGTTTCCAAATCTTCCTTCTCCTGTAGCTTTTGGCTTCCAGTTAATTCCTTGGTTAAGCTCGAACATTCTGTCCTTAACATCGGTAATTTTAATAAACCAGGAATCTAATGGATAATAAAGAATAGGCTTATCGGTTCTCCAGCAGTTTGGATAACTGTGAACATATTTTTCAACCTTAAAGGCTCTATTCTCTTCTTTTAATTTTATAGCAATTTCTACATCTACAGATTTCTCAGGAGCTTCTCCATCGGCATAGTATTCATTCTTAACATACTTCCCGGCAAGCTCATCCATTTCAGGTCTAAATTTCCCTTGTAGATCTACCAATGGCACAAGATTATCATTCTCATCCATCACTAGCATTGGCGGCACCTCCGGAACGGCCTGCTTTGCTACCATGGCATCATCGGCTCCAAAAGTAGGTGCGGTATGAACTATCCCCGTTCCATCTTCAGTAGTAACAAAATCTCCGGCAATTACTCGAAATGCATCTTGCGGATTATTATGAGGCTGCGCATAAGGCAATAACTGCTCATATTTTAAGCCCACAAGATCTTTTCCAAAGAAAGATTTTTCAACATAATAAGGGATCTTATCACCCTGTTTATACGCTTTCAAAGCTTCTTTATTCTCTAATTTCTTGAACTTCTTATCAAATTGTTTAGCGACAAGGTTTTTCGCCATAATTACATTGATAGGCTCAAAAGTGTATTGATTATAGGTGGATACCAGTACATATTCAATTTTTGGTCCTACTGTTAGCGCAGTATTAGAAGGTAAGGTCCACGGTGTAGTAGTCCAAGCAACCAAATAGATCTCATTAGAAACCTCAGCAAGAAATTCGGGTAAAGTATCGACTTTAGCTTTGAACATGGCCGTTACTGTGGTATCGGTAACATCCTGATAAGTTCCCGGCTGGTTAAGTTCGTGAGAACTCAATCCTGTACCAGCTTTTGGAGAATATGGTTGGATGGTATATCCTTTATAAATAAGACCTTTCTTATAGATCTGGGATAACAACCACCATACAGTTTCCATGTATTTAGGCTTATAGGTAATATATGGATCATCCATATCTACCCAGTACCCCATCTTTTCAGTAAGATCGTTCCAAACATCGGTGTAGCGCATCACGGCATTCTTACATGCCTGATTATATTCTTCTACACTTATTTTGGTTCCAATATCTTCTTTGGTAATTCCAAGTTCCTTTTCAACACCTAGCTCTACTGGCAAACCATGAGTATCCCATCCTGCTTTTCGTTTTACCTGGAATCCTTTTTGAGTTTTGTATCGACAAAAAATATCTTTGATGGCACGCGCCATTACATGGTGTATCCCGGGAAGTCCGTTAGCAGAAGGTGGTCCTTCAAAAAACACGAACGGCTCATGCCCATCTCTGGTAGAGACACTCTTTTCAAAAATATCATTCTCTTTCCAATAGCTTAAGATCTCCTCTGCTACTTTTGGTAAGTCAAGTCCTTTATACTCAGGGAACTTTCTGCTCATTTTGTCGAAATTTCTTATGAGTTGCGAAAATAACGATTTTTAACAAAACCAAATACGCTTATTCCGTAAAATGCTAACCTAATTCCGAAGAGACATTAAATCCATAAAAAAGAGTAGCTAAAAGCAAACCCCGTTTACAAACTGTATTTAAGTGCTAAAATAAGATTCCTCCCCGCTGCTGAAATTCCAGAAGAATAAGTGCGATAGCGCTGATCGGTAATATTTTCGAGGGAAGCTGTAGCAGTCCAGTTTATATCAAACTCATATTGCCCTGTTACATTCAAGGTGTACCAGGAGGGCGAATACGGGTTTCCATTCCTGTCTGTGGCATATAGGTAATCTTTGCTTTGTTCTGATGGTGCCAACTCGTCAAAATCGAACTGTCCGTTATACTCTCCAAAAAGATCCAGTTTCAATCGATTCTTGGTCCACACTAAATGTGTATTCCCAAATATTGGTGCGGCATGACGTAATGGTTTTTTGGCGCCATCGTCCTGTTCTTCTTTTCCCTGAGTGTATGTAATGTATGATTTCAACTGCAAGCTCTTGATAATATCTAATTCTGCGCCCGCTTCAAATCCATAAACATAGGCATTTGCGGCATTCTGGATTGCCTGAACCCTGCTTGGTTCTCCTTGATAATCTACTTGCGTTAGCCCATTCAAATTGAAATCCCTTCTCACCATAGCATTATCTAAAAGTGTATAGAATCCTGCTAATTCCAATTTAATTTTTTCTGAAGGAGTCCACTTTAAACCCATTTCAGAATTATAGGCATACTCCGGTTTTAAATCTGGATTGGGTACTACTACAGCCCCGGGTTCCGAATCAAAAATCTTTCCTACATCATCTATATTTGGAGCCCTAAAAGCTGTAGAAAGATTAAGTCGCCAATTAAAAAACTGGTTCTGCTGCCAGTTAATTCCTATACTTCCTGTCAATGCCCCAGTATTGATATCGGCTTTTTGAAACGGAAAATCATAGAATTCATCAATAAAATTGGCATTCAGTAAAATATGACTATATCTCACACCCGACTGCAAAGAAAGATTTGCCTGAATTTTCCATAAATAAGTAGCATATGCAGCCATGCTTTGCCAGCTGGAAGCGTCAGGATACCTGGAAGCTGTTTCCTGCTTTTCCTCTGTTGTAATATTATAAGTGTTCCCGGAAGAATGTACATTATTTAAAACATATTCAGCACCGTAAAAAAGGCTGTTTTCATCAATAGATTTCTCAAAATCCAAATTTATGGAATAGGCATCTACCTGCTCCTGAGTGTTATAACGCAGTTCCTTTCCAAAGTCCCGGTCATGCCTACTCTCCTCAAAATATTGGTAAGCAGCTGTAAATTGGGCCTTGTCGTAGAGTTGACTATTCCCCTTTTTATTGATCTTCAAATTACCAAGAAACCATGATTGCGGACCATAATACCACTCGGCAGCACGCAGCTCTCCATTCTTTTTACGATATAACCTATCGTATCTCGGGTAATTTGAGGTGGTGGAGTAAAGAAGGCCCAAATTGAAATCCCAATCTTCATTTGCCTTAAACTTCACTTTTTGCAACAGATTGATTTGTTCGTAACCTGTTGGTTTTTGGACTTTTGGATCGGGGTTTTGAATAGTGATATCTTCCCCATTTTCCTGGGAAGCGTATTCATACCTTAAGTATTCCTTCGGCCCATGAGACCCCATTTTAAGATTTCCGAAATCTGAATACGTAACTGCTGATAAAAATGCCCATTTCTCAAAACCTATATTAAAATTGGCGTGCGCCATTCCCTCTTCATTTGCACTTGAATATCGAGTGTAAGCATTTGCAAGTACTAAGGCATTTTCCTCTCTGGAAAATTTAGGTTGAAGCGTATAAAAGTTCATTACCCCACCCACCGCGTCGCTTCCGTAGACAACAGAACCAGGACCAAGCAGCACTTCCGTTTTATCTACTATTAAAGGATCTATGGAAATTACATTTTGAAGGTTTCCGCTTCTAAAAATTGCTGTATTCATACGCACTCCGTCTACAGTAATTAGGAGCCGGTTAGTTGCAAAACCTCTTATCATGGGGCTTCCACCGCCTAACTGACTTTTCTGAACGAATACTTTTCCTGAATTCTCTAAAAGATCGGCAGCCGTTTGCGGATTAGAAAACTGGATTTCAGAAGCTTCTAAACTTATTATCTTTTGCGGAACCAAAGTTAGGTCCTGTTCAAATTTAGCCACTGAAAGAACCACTTCCTGTAAGTTATTCTGATCTTCAGTAAGGTAAACTATGCTCTTATTTGATATAATTCTGGCCTTTGAAATAGTATAGGTTAAATGAGAAACATGCGTAAAAACAAGCAGCTCTTCAGTTTCAAATTTAGAAACATCGGCTTTTCCCTGAGAATTGGTAACAACAGTTTTAGACCTGCTCTTATTGAGTATCATTACATTGGAAATGGGAAGATTTGAATCCTTGTCGATCACTATTATTTCTTGGGCCGAACTTATTGCAATAACGAAGACTGTGAAAAGGGCAGAAAATAAAATTCGCATTTAATTAAAGATTTCATTTAAGACCGACAATGACTTCGGCTTCTTGAAATTTTCAATATGAACCATGTAATAGTTCAATAGCATTCCAAGAAAGTCTGTTCGGTGAGATTGATTTATTTTTATGTTTTTTAGCTCCTCAAAATTTATGTGCAGAAACTGTTTTAACAGGACAAGGTTATCACCTTCAATGCAGTAATCATTTGTTTTCACATCCTGAAAAACTCCATCTAGTAAATTAAAATAGAGATGCTCTGTATCAGAATCATCCGGATAAAAGCCCAGATATCTACTTAGTTTCAAAAGGAATAACAAATGAAAATTAGCAATATGCTCGCTATTATCCAACCAGTTCAATGCATCCTGCAAAAAGTAATATAAAGCTTCATTTTGCTCTTCCTCCTGAATGGAATTGCGAAGCATTTCTGAAAGAAACATCACCATGGAAGATTTTACCACATTAGTATGCAAGCTTTTATAAGTAGTAAGGATTTTAGCATCCTGCAAATATTCCAGATTTCCTTTATCCTTATGCTTTGCGACAAGCTCTAATTGGGTTAATGGCTGAAAAAGCGAAGTTTTAAACTTTCCTTTTTTACTTTTCAGGATTCCACGAAGCATATAAGTCTTAAGACCGCTTTTTTGAGTGTAGCACTTCACTATCAAGTCGGCTTCCGAATATTTTAAAGCACTTATTACAATAGCATTGGTGTTTACCTGCATCCCGTAATTTTAATTCGAAGATATTAAAAAAGCCGCTAAACAGCGGCTTTTCCTATTCTTATATATAAATGAGATTATACAACACCTTGTGCAAGCATAGCATCTGCTACTTTTACAAATCCGGCAATGTTAGCTCCTTTTACGTAATCTACATGTCCATCCTCATCAGTTCCGTAAGCCACACATGCATCGTGAATATTCTTCATGATCTCATGAAGTTTTTTATCTACATCTTCCGCAGTCCAGCTATATCTCATAGAGTTTTGAGACATTTCTAAACCTGAAGTTGCAACTCCACCTGCATTAGATGCTTTCCCAGGAGAGAATAAAACTTTTGCTTTTTGAAATACTTCAATAGCCTCCGGAGTAGTTGGCATATTAGCTCCTTCTCCTACTAATTTACATCCGTTTTCTACTAATATCATAGCATCCTCTTCGTGCAATTCGTTTTGAGTTGCGCATGGAAGTGCCACATCACATGGAGTAGCCCAAGGAGTTTTTCCTTCAAAATATTTAGCACTTGGATATTCTGCTACATATTCGCTAATTCTTCCGCGTTTCTCATTTTTAAGGGTCATAATGAACTGCAATTTTGCAGCATCAATACCGGCCTCATCTAAAATATATCCTCCAGAATCAGACATGGTAACAACCTTTGCACCAAGTTGTGTTGCTTTCTCAGCAGCATACTGCGCTACGTTTCCAGATCCAGAAACAACAACAGTTTTACCCATTAAGCTATCCCCTTTCACCTCCAACATGTTTTGTGCAAAATATACGTTCCCGTAACCTGTAGCTTCCGGACGAATTAACGACCCACCGTAAGAAAGACCTTTCCCGGTAAGAATTCCGGTGAATTCATTTCTCAAACGCTTATACTGTCCAAAAAGGTAACCAATTTCACGGCCACCAACACCAATGTCTCCAGCAGGCACATCGGTATCAGCTCCTATATGGCGTTGTAATTCTGTCATAAAACTCTGGCAGAAACGCATTACTTCATTATCTGATTTTCCTTTTGGATCAAAATCAGATCCACCTTTACCACCACCCATTGGCAATGTTGTTAAACTATTCTTGAATACTTGCTCAAAAGCCAAGAATTTTAAAACACTAAGGTTAACGGTTGGGTGAAAACGAAGTCCACCTTTATAAGGTCCAATGGCAGAATTCATTTGAATTCTGAAGCCACGGTTGATTTGGGTTTTACCCTCGTCGTCAATCCATGGCACACGGAACATGATAACTCTTTCCGGTTCTACCATTCTCTCAAGGAGCATGGCATTTTGATATTTTTTATTTTTTTCTATAAATGGAATCACTGTTTCAGCAACCTCGTGAACGGCTTGCATAAATTCAGGTTCGTTTTGATTTCTTTTAGACACTACATCTAAAAAATCTTTTACACTTTGCTCCATAATTTAGTGCTACTATTATTAAATGAAAACGTTTTCGTAATTTTATGCAAATATAAATTTAATATGGGGAACCACCTTGAAAAATCGCATTTTGAGACAAAATTAACGTGAAAAATCATACAGATTATTGCACACTTATAATAGTTCATAGTACATTAACTTCAATTTTATATATTTGCCTGTACCTCAACCGGTGATGTATGGTGAACTTCCGCATAGTTTTATTCTTTTTTTTACTTTGCTTTTTCACTAAAAAAAGCGGTTTTGCCCAATTAGGAATTTCTCATGAGATTGGAGTTTTAGTAGGCCCTACTTCTTTCTTTACCGATTATGGCGAACGTTATAATTTACAGAATAATATAAGTAACTCCGGGATTGGTGTAGGCTTAATACATTATATGAACTTTGCGTTTAGAGCCGAATGCAACTGCTATACTACCGATAAATACTTTAATGATCATTTCAAGATACGTACTGAGATAGATTATTTCCAATCGGCCTTAGAACATTTTGGCCCGGTGGCTTCAAAAAACACCCTTGGCGGAAAATTGTTGAGAGGAATGCATGGAAAATCCCAAGTCTTCGAAATTGGCTCTTCTCTGGAATATTATCCTTTAAGCATCCGTGATTACACCGCTTACAGTTACCTTTTTTCCCCGTTCATAAGCCTAGGTTTTCATTTTGTTAATTATCAACCTAGTGCCTATTCCGATTTTGGCCCTTTATCTGATCCAAATAATGTCTTTCCAACATTTGTGGGTGGGATAGATCTGGATTCCGGTTCCACTTGGGGAATCGTTGGAAGTATGGGAGCAAGATACCGGTTAACACCTTCCAGCGATCTGGCCATTGAAGGAAGGTATACTTATTACAACACCGATTGGCTGGACGGCCTCAACATTGATGCGCCACAAAATAAAGCTAACGATCTTATCTTTTGGTTAAATGTAGGGTATATCTATTATCTGGATTTCTAAATTAATTGTATAAAAAAAGGCTTCAGTAAACTGAAACCTTTTAAATAGTTATTTTTCTGAGAGTTTAACCCAATGCTTGTTTTAAATCTTCAATTAGATCTTCATCATCTTCAATTCCAACACTTAATCGAATCAATGAGTCTACAACTCCAGTTTTCTCTCTTTCTTCCTTCGGAATAGAGGCGTGCGTCATACTTGCCGGATGTCCTGCCAAAGATTCTACTCCACCCAGAGATTCCGCCAAGGTAAATACTTTTAATTTTTCGACCACTTTCACAGCACTTTCCAAAGTGTTTTCAGCAGTTGTAAAGGATATCATCCCTCCATATCCTGACATTTGTTTTTTAGCGATATCGTGATTTGGGTGGTCTTCAAAACCTGGCCAGTACACCTTGTCAACTTTAGGATGATCTTTCAGAAAACGCGCTACTTTTTCACCATTCTCACAATGTCTTTGCATTCTAATATGCAAGGTTTTTATACCTCTAAGCACTAAAAAACTATCCTGTGGCCCACATACGGCACCGCTGGCGTTTTGCACAAAATATAATTTATCGGCTAAATCCTTATCCTTCACCACAAGAGATCCCATCACCACGTCACTGTGCCCGCCAAGATATTTGGTTGCACTGTGCATGACGATATCTGCTCCAAGATCTAAAGGTTGTTGTAAATATGGAGTAGCAAATGTATTATCTACTGCAAGTAATACCTTATGCTTTTTAGCTAATTTGGATACAGCTTCAATATCGATGATATTCATCATTGGATTAGTTGGTGTCTCAACCCAAATAAGCTTTGTTTTATCAGTAATGTATTCTTCTATTTTTTCAGCGTCCTGCATTCCAATAAAGTGGAATTTTATGCCTAGGCCTTCAAATATCTTTGTAAAAAGCCTGTAAGATCCACCATAAAGATCGTTAGTAGAGATAATCTCGTCACCCGGCTTAAATAACTTCATCACAGCATCTATAGCCGCAAGTCCGGAACCAAAAGCAAGACCAAATTTCCCATTTTCAATACTAGCCAATGAATTTTCCAGAGCTGTTCTGGTAGGATTTGCGCTTCTAGAATATTCAAAGCCTTTATGCCCTCCGGGAGTGGTTTGAGAATAGGTGCTGGTTTGATAGATTGGAGGCATTACCGACCCGTATGCGGGATCTACGTTATGCTGCCCTCCATGTATAGTTTTAGTGTTGAATTTCATAAAAAATAATTTAAAGCAAATGTAACCAACGTATTGGGGATTGACAAAATAGCATGTACCTTTATCCCTAATTTAACACTGAATTCTTGCTGTGAAAAAAATGCTTTTGCCCCTCTCCATCTTCGTGATGTTCGTGGGATGTAAAAATGAACCTGCCGAATTAATTTTTGAAGAACTTGCTATAGAGCAGGTATCAGAAATGAACTGTAAACCTGAAGAAGAAAATTGCGCTTTTATAAGCCTCCATACTCCATGGGTTTTAGATCCCGGAACCTTGGGGAAAGAGGTCAATTATCTCATTGAAAAGCATATAATTCACTTGGTAGATTTTCAGGAAGAAGAAGATTTTAAGAGCTTAGAAGCACTTTCTCAAAGCTTTATTGACAATTATGAGCAAACTGCCAAGGAGTTTCCTGAATACAACATTCCATGGGAAGCTTCAGTTGAAGGTGTTATCACCCATAATTCTCCAGAGCTCATTACCATAAAATATAATTTAGCTATTTTCACGGGTGGAGCTCATGGCTATACCAGCGTTAGCTATCTTAATATTAATCCCGATAATGGACAACGTCTTTTAAATAAAGATTTGTTTACGGAAGAGTTTGAAGCGTATGCAGAAGCCTTATTTCGGGAGAAAAATGAAATTGGCAAAGGTGAATCTATTAATAGTACCGGTTTTTTCTTTGAAAATGATGAATTTCAACTTCCTCAAAACATTGGCTTCACTAAGGATAAGCTTATACTACAATACAATGCCTACGAGGTAGCATCTTACGCAGAAGGCGGAATCCGACTTGAAATACCAATGGTGCAGGCTACTCCTTTTCTCAAAAAACGTTAAATCCCATCAAAAAATAAGCACGTTTTAGGTAAAAGTGGTTTACTTTGCACTTTAAGCATTTTATAATGAAAAAAGTATACTACCTATCTACCTGCGACACGTGTAAGAAAATTTTAAAGGAATTACAGCTTCCCTCAGCTTATATTTTACAGGATATTAAGCAGGAGGCAATTACTGAACCGCAATTACAGGAAATGTATAATCTTTCTGGTAGTTATGAAGCATTATTTAGCAAGCGAGCCAGGCTTTATAAGGAAAGAGATCTAAAAAGCCAATCCCTTTTAGAGGAAGACTACAAGAACCTTATCTTAGAACATTATACCTTCTTAAAAAGACCGGTTATTATAAATAACGACAAAATTTTTATAGGTAATTCTAAAAAAAGCGTAGAAGCAGCAAAAGCCTCTATGAATGAGTAAGAGGCTCTTAGCCATATTAGCAGCTATTGGCGCAAGTACCATCTATGGAATAAATCATACCGTAGCAAAAGATTTGATGCCCGTGTTTATTGAACCTTTCGGGTTTATTTTATTACGAGTTAGCGGAGCAGCGGTAGTATTCTGGATTTTGAGTATTTGGGGACCTAAGGAGAAAATTGCAACTAGCGACTGGCTTCGGATTGTGGGCTGTACCATTTTTGGAATGGCAATTAACATGCTGTTCTTCTTTAAAGGGCTGAGTTTATCAACTCCCATAAACAGTTCGGTAATAGTTACTTTGTCTCCTATTTTGGTTTTTATTCTGGCTGCTATTCTTATAAAAGAAAAAGTAACATTTTTAAAAACTTTAGGAATTACTATTGGTCTTGCCGGCGCTTTAACCTTAGTATTATTTAGCAACGGAGAGACTGTTAATGCGCCTAATATACCTTTAGGAAACTTATTCTTTATAATAAATGCCTTTTCTTATGGAATGTATTTAATACTTGTAAAGCCGCTAACCGCAAAATATCATTCTTTAACCTTGATGAAGTGGTTCTTTCTATTTGCCATTTTCATAAATCTTCCAATAACCATTTCTGAGTTTACAGCCGTGGAGTGGATAAATTTACCTGCACATGCCATCTGGAAAATGGCTTTTGTAGTACTAGGTACAACTGTCTCAACCTATTTACTTAATATCTACGCACTAAAAGAACTAAGCGCCTCCACAATTAGCGCATTTATCTATTTACAACCGCTTATTGCAATTGTTTACGCCGTTTCCACCGGGGCAGATTCGTTAGATATTGTAAAGATAACCGCCGCGATGCTGGTTTTCACGGGAGTTTACCTGGTTTCTAAAAAGCAAAAACCGACTGCTATAAGTCGGTAGGGTCTACATCTAGAGGTTTTTTATTAAATCTGCGTGTATCTTCTTTTGTTAGAATTCTGAAATCTTCTGTATGTCCCAAATGATTGAGATTTTCATATAATTCTGAAGGCAAACCTACCAGTTTTCGCTCCTGAAGATCTATCCAACCTCCCATCATTTCACAACTGGCAAAATTTCTTCCCTTGGTGTCATAAAAATTATGAACAAATTCAAAGTACATCCCGTCTTCCGAAAGACCTTTTAACTGTAAGCTTACTTTTACAGGCTTCCCTGCAAAAGCCTCTTTAAAATAATACATATGCTCATAAAAGACCACCGGACCAATATTGTACTTAGCCAATTCTCTTTGTCCAAATCCATTTTCCATTAGAAAACCCATGCGGGTATGACTCATGAAATTAATATAAGCCGAATTAGCCAAGTGTCGATTGGCATCCAGATCGCTCCATCTTATATCAAATTCTTTTGTATACATAAATCCTAATTTTTTTTTATAAAACTACAAATAAATACTATGCGCGCATAATTATTAAAGCTAACTAAAACCCAAAATAATTTCCGAAATTCGCAGCATGCCATTATTAAAGAGTTCCTACCAGCCCCCGTTTGTTTTCAAGAACTATCACATTTCGACGGTTTATGCCTCTCTTTTCAGAAAGCCACTTCCGGTAAAGCAAATAAGGGAACGCGTAGAACTTGCAGATGGAGATTTTATTGATATCGATTGGAGTTATTCTAACTCCGCTTCAAAAAAAGTGCTTGTCATTCTTCATGGGTTGGAAGGCAATGCTCAACGGCCATATATTACAGGGCTTGCAAATTATTTCAACATTCATAATTGGAATGTTGCAGCGGTAAACTTTAGAGGTTGTAGCGGAGAGATAAATAGGCTTTACCGATCGTATAATGCCGGAGCGAGTGAAGATCTGCAGGAAATAGTGACTCATGTTCTGCCTAAAAACAACTATACTCACCTTGCAATTAATGGATTTAGTTTGGGCGGGAATTTACTTTTGAAATATCTTGGCGAAGGAAATGCTCTCCCACCTCAATTAAAGGCTGCTGTAGCTATATCTACTCCCTGTGATTTACACGGATCACTGAAAAAGTTAGAGGAGCCTAAGAACCGACTTTACACAAAACGATTCATTAAAAAACTGAAATCTCAGCTCATTCTTAGAGGAAAGCATTTTCCAGCGGAACTATCCCCGTCACAAATATTGGAATGTGAAAGCCTGTTAAGCATAGATGATCTATATACAAGTAAAGCTCATGGCTTTAAAGATGCTTTAGATTACTACAAGAAAAGCAGTTCGCTTAACTTTCTGCAATACATTTCCACACCTACTTTATTGATAAATGCCAAGAATGACGGATTTCTTTCCGATTCCTGCTACCCAGAAGCTATAGCGAAAAGAAGTCCAAACTTCTTCCTTGAAACCCCTTTATATGGCGGCCATGTTGGTTTTATTCAAAATAAAAAACAAACTTATACCGAAGAACGCGCTTTAGAATTTATAAGCTCTTTTCTTTAAACCAGTCTTTTTACTAGTTTCTTTGTCCTGCTGAAGATTTGCTTATCTTTGCGCAACCTTTTAAAAATCAAGCATGATTCAATCAATGACCGGTTTTGGGAAGAGCCTTTTACAGCTTCCTACTAAAAAAATTACGGTAGAAATAAAATCGCTTAACAGCAAAAATCTGGATCTTAACGCAAGAATCCCCGGTCAATACCGCGAAAAAGAATTGGATCTTCGAAAGATCATCGCCAATTCCCTTACCCGTGGAAAAGTTGATTTCTCTCTGTATGTAGAAGTTACAAAGGAAGAGACCTCCTCTGTAGTAAATGCTCCTATTGTAAAAGCATATATGGAGCAATTACGCGATATTGTAAATGCTGATGACGATGAACTTCTAAAAATGGCTATTCGTATGCCTGATAGTATGAAAACGGAGCGAGAAGAAATAGATGAAACTGAATTTTCTTCCATTGAAAAAGCTGTAATGACCGCCTTGGAAGAAATAAACACGTTTCGTACCGATGAAGGTAAGGCCTTGGAAAAAGATTTAAATGTTCGAATTGCTAATATTGAAACCCTGTTAAGCGACATAATTGCCATGGACCCCGATAGGATAGCGGGTGTTAGAGAGCGCCTTCGCAAAGGGGTAGAAGAGCTAAAAGAGCGTGTAGATGAAAACAGGTTCGAGCAGGAGCTGGTTTTTTATATTGAAAAATTTGATATCACCGAGGAAAAAGTTCGTTTAGATAATCATCTTTCTTACTTTAAAGAAACTATAGCGTCTGAAGATTCCAATGGGAGAAAGCTTGCTTTTATCTCTCAGGAAATGGGCCGTGAAATAAATACTATTGGTAGCAAATCTAACTATGCCCCAATGCAACAATTAGTGGTTCAGATGAAAGATGAACTGGAAAAAATTAAAGAACAACTTTTAAACGTACTGTAATGAATACCGGTAAGTTAATTGTGTTTTCTGCACCCTCCGGTTCAGGAAAAACAACCATCGTACAACATCTATTAGCTCATCCTGAACTTAATTTGGAATTCTCTATTTCTGCGACCTCAAGAGCAGCAAGAGGTGAAGAAGTAGAAGGAAAGGATTATTACTTTCTTTCTTTAGAGGATTTCAAAAAGAAGATAAAGAATGACGAATTCCTGGAATGGGAAGAGGTATATAGAGATAATTTTTATGGCACTTTAAAATCGGAAATTGAAAGAATCTGGTCGCATGGGAAGCATGTTATTTTTGATATTGATGTTGTAGGGGGATTAGACATTAAAAATATTTATCCTGAAAAAACCTTAGCGGTTTTTGTAAAACCTCCAAGCATTGAGGAATTAAAAATACGCCTTAAGAAACGCAAGACCGAATCGGAAGATAAAATTAGCATGCGTGTTGCAAAGGCTTCAATTGAACTGGCCACTGCTCCACAATTCGATTTCATCATAGAAAATAATCATCTGCAAACCGCATTAGACGAAGCTTACCATTTGGTAGCCAACTTTGTTGAAGCAGATAAAACGAAGTGATGAAAAAGGTTGGTCTATATTTTGGCACGTTTAATCCCATTCACATAGGGCACCTTATAATTGCCAACTATATGGTGGAATATTCTGATCTGGATGAAGTATGGATGGTAGTAACTCCTCATAATCCTTTTAAGAAAAAGAGCAGTTTACTGGATAATCATCATCGTTTGGAAATGGTTTATAAAGCTTGTGAAAATTACGATAAGCTAAAACCCTGTGACGTGGAATTCAAATTACCTCAACCAAACTATACTGTCAAAACTCTTATACAGCTGGAAGAGGACCATTCAAAACTGGAATTCTCCTTAATTATGGGAGAAGATAATTTGAAAAGCTTTCATAAGTGGAAGAATTATGAGGTAATTCTCGAAAAGCATCATATATACGTATATCCCAGAATTTCTGACGGCTTGATGGAAAGTCAGTTTAAAGATCATCCGGCAATTCATAAAGTGGATGCTCCAATTATAGAACTTTCTTCTACATTTATAAGAAAAGCCATCAAAGATAAAAAGAACATTAAACCTATGCTACCGGCTGCAGTTTGGGAATATATAGACCTTATGAACTTTTACAAATAGACCCACGTAGATATATGTGATCTCATTAAAAACCCCGCACTATTACATGCAGGGTTTTTCATAAATATATTTTAAAAAGACTGCTTAAAAAATCCTGTTGAACGTTCTGTAGAGTTAAATGAACCTACTTTTTTCATGGTGGAACTTTAACTTAGCACTTCGACTGCGCTCAATGTAACACCCTCAAATTTTTTAAACAGTCTTAATCTTATTTCTTTAATACCGGAATACGCAAAACCTGTCCCGGATAGATCTTGTCTGGATCTGTAAGCATTGGTTTATTAGCTTCAAATATTTCAGGATACTTATTAGCCGAGCCATAGTGCTCTTTAGCTATTTTACTTAAAGTATCTCCTCTTTCTACGGTATGAAAAACAGCCTCAGGTTCTTTGTTCTCCACATCCATATTATCATCAACTTGAGCAATACCTTCAACATTTCCAACCACCAATATAATCTTTTCACGAGTGGCTTGATCTTTCGCTAAACCTGAAACCGTGGCCATTTCGCCTTCAATATGAATTTTAAGATTCTCTATTTCTAAATTTAAATCGTGAATTGTTTCTTCTAGTTTTCGTGCCGCCTTTGCATTTTCAAATTTTTCGGCTTCGTCGTTTTCTCCTTCTACTTTTGCTGAAGAATCCTTGGTGGTTTTACCTGCCCCAAAAATTTTAGCACCTGCGTTCTTGATAAATGAAAATAAACCCATATTTATTTATTGATTAGTGTTTCTAAAGTACGAAATACCATTTACATCTTTAACATGAAAACTATTAAAATTTTGTTAGCACTTCCATCAAACAGAAAAACAGCGTCCCACATCTACATGTAAGTAACGCTGTTTAACTAAATAACCAACCAAAAAACTAAATTAAACTTTGGAAATAAACTTGCAGTTGTTCATTCCCAAGATTATAACGTTGAAAATTGAATAAGATTGTTATCAACAAACTTAAAATAACACAATATTCGCATTCTTCTAAAATTACGTATTTTTGCCGCAATTAAAGTATTTATGGAGAACACGTATAAATTTGCTGTAATTGGAGGCGGTAGCTGGGCAACGGCCATTGTTAAAATGTTAAGTGAAAATCTAGATGAAATTTACTGGTACATGCGCAGTAAATCTTCTATAGAACATATTAGAACTCAAGATCATAATCCTAACTACTTAAGCTCTGTCGAGTTTGATGTAAATCAACTTCATTTAAGCAACGACATTAATGAAGTTGTGGCAGCAGCCGATTATTTAATATTTGCAATTCCTTCTGCCTTTGTCCAAAAAGAACTTAATAACTTAAAGATCTCCCTAAAGGATAAGATTATTTTTTCAGCCATTAAAGGAATTGTTCCTGAAAGCAGTTTGATTGTGGGTGAACATTTCAATTTAGAATACGGCGTACCCGATGAAAATTTTGGAGTAATTACGGGACCTTGCCACGCAGAAGAGGTTGCACTCGAAAGACTGTCGTATCTCACCATTGCTTGCCAGGATGAAGAAAAGGCTAAGATCATGGCAAAACACCTTCAAAGCGACTATATAACCTGCAAGACCAGTGACGACGTTACCGGAACCGAGTATGCCGCAATGCTTAAGAATATCTACGCCATTGCAGCTGGAATAGCACACGGACTTGGATATGGGGATAATTTCCAGAGTGTATTAATGAGCAATGCAATTCGTGAAATGAAAAAGTTCATCAAGAAAGTACATAAAATGAAACGTAACATTAATGATTCTGCTTATTTGGGGGATCTTCTGGTTACGGGATATTCGGTATTTAGTCGCAATAGAATGTTCGGAAATATGATTGGTAAAGGCTATACTGTAAAAAGTGCTCAAATGGAAATGAGTATGATTGCTGAAGGCTATTACGCTACAGAAAGCGCTTATAAGATTAATCAGGAAAAAGGAGCTAAAACACCAATTATAAATGCGGTGTATAATATTCTTTACGAAGGAAAAAACCCAAAGAAGGTCTTTAAAAAATTAGCTGAAAAGCTGGATTAATAAGTTACTTCAACAAAGACCTAAAAAGTTAAATCATTACGCAGAAGGATTTCTGCAAAATCATTCGCAATATAAATGAATAATTCTGTTCTTAAAGGCAGCTTATTAGTTGCCTTAGGAGCTTCCAGCTATGGAATGCTCACTACTTTCGTAAAAATGGCGTATGCCGAAGGCTTTACTTCTTACGAAATAACCTTTTCTCAAATGCTTTTAGGACTTGTAGGGCTTGTAATTATCAATCTTCTTTTTGTAAAGGCTAAGAAAACAGCTCACATAGAACCTAAATTGAAGAGCATTCTTAAACTGATGGCTGCAGGTACTTCTTTAGGTCTTACCAGTACTTTCTATTATTTGGCTGTTCAGTACATACCGGTATCAATTGGAATAGTGCTTCTAATGCAAAGTGTATGGATGGGGGTATTTCTGGAGGCTATAGTCGCAAAAAAAGCACCTTCAGCTAACAAGATCGCAGCGGTAGTAGTGATACTAATTGGAACGGTGTTAGCCACAAACATGCTTATGAGCGAAATTGAATTGGACTGGAGAGGCATTGGCTGGGGTCTTTTAGCAGCGATTTCTTACACGGTTACCATTTACACTTCTAACACGGTAGCACTGCAATTAAACTCGTTAAGAAGAAGCTTATGGATGATGTTAGGAGGCACCATTATAGTGGCAGTAATATCGGCACCTTATTTATTAGAACAATTCAATCTGGAAATATTCGCAAAATGGGGACTAATATTGGCATTGTTTGGAACAATTCTACCCCCTATTCTTTTTACAGCTGGAATGCCAAAGATAAACGTGGGCTTAGGCGCTATTATTTCTTCAGTAGAGTTACCCGTGGCCGTTCTTATGGCTTACGTTTTATTGAATGAAAAAATAAACACCTATCAGTGGATTGGAATATTGATTATTATTCTCTCTGTTGTGCTCATGAATTTGCCAAAGAAGAAAAAATCTTAAGTTTTAAGATATAAAAAAAGCCCTTTAGAAAATCTAAAGGGCTTTTTTATATCTTTTTAATAATGTTATTCTGCCAGTATCCCCAACTTTGGTATTATAGGCAGCTCTCTAAGCTTGCTTTCTTTTATACTCTTTGCTCTAAATAAAAATGTTTTTTCATGCATTTTTGATCCCACGAAGTAAGTAACTGCAAATTCATTATTCAGCTTCAACACATCCTCCTGCAGGAACTCTATCTTAGCATACGATTTTGCAGGCAACACCTTTATAGTATGCCGCATTATCGCAGTAGCATCTTTAGAATCATAACCTTTTGAAACGATTAGAACCACTTCTAATGCCTCATTCGTATCATTGATGATATAGGTGTTCCAATCCATCGTCTTGTATTCTTCATGCTGTTCTCTAACCGCAGCAATAAATACGTTGTTAACTTCTGGTATCTCAATATCCTTCTTCAAACTAATCCAGGTTATGTTTAATTTTATTCCAAAGTATATAGATGGCAACCGCTGCAATCAAGAAAAGTATCGCTCCAACTGCAATTTTTATAACTGCGATTATGAACGTTACATAAACAATAATGGCAAATACGATGATCGCCAATATAAAGAATCCGAATTTTTTCATATTAAATTGAAGATTTGAATTGTTCTAAAAATCGAACATCATTTTCGTAAAACATTCTAATATCCCCTATTTGATATAGTAGCATGGCGATACGTTCTATTCCCATTCCGAAGGCGAAACCACTATATTCTGAAGGATCAATTCCACAGTTCTTTAAAACATTCGGATCTACCATTCCGCAGCCCATAATTTCTAACCAACCCGTACCTTTTGTAATTCTATAATCGGTTTCTGTTTCCAGTCCCCAATAGATATCAACCTCAGCACTAGGCTCGGTAAAAGGGAAATAAGACGGTCTAAGCCTTATTTTAGATTTGCCGAACATCTGCTTGGTAAAATACAGTAAAGTCTGTTTAAGATCGGCGAAAGAGACATCCTTGTCTATATACAAACCTTCTACCTGATGAAAGATACAGTGCGATCTCGCCGATATCGCTTCATTTCTAAAAACTCTTCCCGGAGAAATAGTACGAATTGGAGGCTCATTGTTCTCCATATATCTCACCTGTACCGATGAGGTATGCGTGCGCAATAAAATATCGGGGTCGGTTTGAATAAAGAATGTATCCTGCATATCTCGCGCAGGGTGATATTCAGGTAAATTAAGTGCCGTAAAATTATGCCAGTCATCTTCAATTTCCGGTCCTTCAGAAACATTGAATCCTATATTTGAAAAGATGTTGATAATCTCATTCTTCACTATTGAAATAGGATGTCTGGAACCTATTTGAAGTGGTTCTGCAGGTCTTGTTAGATCGCCGTATACCCCTTCTTCCTCCTGCTTTCCTTCCAGCGTTTCCTTTAATTCTGCTACTTTTTCCTGAGAAACTGTTTTCAAGGTGTTTATTGCCTGTCCAAAATCCTTCTTTTGGTCATTCGGAACATTTTTGAACTCAGCAAAAAACTGGTTCAAATGTCCTTTTTTACCTAAATATTCAATTCGAAAAGCTTCAACTTCTTCCAAACTCTGTGCCTGGAACGCTGCAACTTTATCAATGTATTCCTTAATCTTATCAATCATGAATTCTTTTCTTTACAGAAGCGCAAATTTACTAAAATTGTCCAGTTAGAGCAGTATCTTGAAAGTCTTATTGTATATAAGACTTTTCCAGGAAGTAATTTACAATGGCTTCCTTCATTAACACCGATTGTTCTCCGGCTTTTAAATTAGGTAAAACTTCCAGCATTTTAAAATGAGGCCACCCTTCTTCATCAAAATAATCAAATTCATAATATCCATAAGGTTCCAACAAAGTGCAAATTGCAATATGCATTAAGTCTAACTTATGGTCTTTCTTGAATCTTCTGTGAATCTGCCCTAATTCCTGCACTCCAACTAAGTATATAATTGCATCTAGGTCTAACAAATCTCCATCTGCAAATTGAGCAGAAAGTTTAGTTTGAAGGCTACTCCAGCGTTCTTTTAATTGTTCATCTCTTGCCATTTGGCAAAGATACGTATCTTGGAGGATGTAAATACTATTTAAAAACCATGAATATTGTTGACATAATTTTGGCCGTTATATTACTATACGGTGTTGTTAGAGGATTTTTTAGAGGATTTTTTGCCGAACTGGCATCCTTAGTAGCTTTTATTGCCGGGGTATATGCGGCAGTTTATTTTTCTCATATTATCGCCCAATATTTATTTGAAAGAGTTTCATGGAACCCACATATAGTGAACTTGGTTTCTTTTGCTATAACTTTCATTCTAGTGGCATTTTTAATTTCATTAGCTGGAAAATTCTTAACAAGCGTTGCAAATTTTGCTGCTCTCGGAATCATAAATAAGCTGGCAGGGGCAGGGTTTGGTTTTATTAAAATTGCATTTATTACCAGCGTAATAATTATGTTCTTTATTTCTACCAATGAAGATGTTCACCTTGTTGAAAAACAAACTTTAGAAGATTCTATACTTTATAACCCAATTAAATTGATCGCTCCCGCTCTATTACCAACTATTATAGAGGAAGCAAAAGATCTAGAACTTATAAAAACTAAAGAAGAGGCATAAAAAAAGCCCAATATGTTACTATTGGGCTTCTTATATTAATTATTTAGAGTCTAAAAATGCAGCTGATACATTTCGTCCAATTCTGAATCGTTGCTGAAATTCACACCAAGATCCTTGATAATACCACTATCTACTCCATATACCCACCCATGTATGTGTAGATCCTGATTATTACCCCATGCGTTTTGTACTATCGACGTTTTGGCAAGATCATATACCTGCTCTTTTACGTTTAATTCAACAAATTTATTGAAGCGTACTTCTTTATTATCAACGGCATCTAAGTCCTTTTTGTGTAGTCTATAAACATCCTTTATATGACGAATCCAGTTGTCTATTAAACCAATAGAATTATTTTCCATTGCGGCCTTTACTCCACCACAACCATAATGTCCACAAACAATAACGTGTTTCACCTTAAGAACATTTACCGCATAATCCAGAACGCTCAACATATTCATGTCGGAATGTACCACCATATTGGCAATATTACGGTGTACAAAAACCTCTCCTGGCTCTGCTCCTATAATTTCATTTGCCGGCACTCTACTATCGGCACAACCAATCCATAAAACAGGAGGTTGTTGCCCTTTGGCCAGTTTATCAAAAAAATGCGGGTCTTGCTCAAGTTTAGTAGCCACCCATTTCTTATTGTTGTCTATTAAGCTGCTATATAAATCACTCATAATAACTGTTTTTTAATATTTTTAATTAGTAAAAGCTGTTACTCCAAAAAACTGGCGGTAACTCTCGGGGTTTTCAACCACACCTCTCTCTGAGATCAATTTAATGGTTATATTTTTATTTTTTGCTGTTACGGCAAAATCGTCTAGTATTTCTAAAATATCGAGATCTAAAGATCGTGTTTTAGTTACATCCAAAGTTACATAGGAGTTCTCTGGTAAACTCATCAATTCTCGCTGTATTGCGCCCTTATTTAAAAATGTTACTTCTTCTGCAAGAACCATTTTCACTCTGCTCTCACCATTTGAAGCATCTTCAATATGAAGGAAGTGTGAATTCTTATAACTGTTAATTAATATAGTAACAATTCCAACAGCTAACCCTAAAAGTATTCCCACCAATAAATCGGTTGCTACAATTGCGATAACAGTAACTACAAAAGGAATAAACTGCGACTTTCCAAGCTTAAACATAGTAATAAACTGTTTTGGGTTTGCCAGTTTATATCCAATTATAAGCAATACGGCGGCAAGTACTCCCAGCGGGATAAGGTTAAGAAATCTCGGGATTAACAACACACTGAACAACAAGAAAAATCCGTGGATGATAGCTGAAAGTTTTGTTTTTCCTCCACTCATAGCATTGGCCGAACTACGTACAATAACCTGGGTAATAGGCAATCCTCCCACCATTCCAGAAAAGGTATTTCCCACTCCCTGAGCAATAAGCTCTCTATTGGTTGGAGTAACTCTTTTCTCCGGATCTAACTTATCTGTTGCCTCCACACTTAATAAAGTCTCTAAACTAGCCACAATTGCTATGGTAATAGCTACAATATAAATTTGGGAATTTCCTAATTGAGAAAAATCAGGAAAAGTGAACTGTCCAATAAAGTCGTTAACATTATCTGGAACAGGAACTGAAACTAAATTTTTTCCTTTAATTTCAAATATAGAACCGGTTCCACTAAAGAATATTTGATACAAAATACCTACTACTACAGCTACAAGAGGTCCCGGTACCAGCTTAAATATCTTATTCTTTTTAGCCAGAACCTTATCCCATACTAATAGAATAAATAAAGAAATAGCAGTAATAACGATCTCTCCAATAGAAATATAATCCAGCATATGAGCCAGACTAAAAAAGGTATCCTTTCCTGTAGTTTCAAAGAAAGATACCAACCCTTCTGAACTATCATCGTAACCAAAAGCTAACGGGAGTTGCTTTAAAAAGATAATAATTCCAATTGCAGCCAACATTCCTTTAATTACTGAAGAGGGAAAGAAGTAACCAATTACACCCGCTTTAAGAACACCTAATAACACTTGTAACAATCCTGCCAGCACCACAGCTACAAGAAACAACTCGTAACTTCCCAAATCGGCAATAGCGGTAAGCACTACTACTGCCAGACCTGCTGCAGGGCCACTAACCCCAACAGATGATCCGGAAATACTCCCTACCACAATTCCACCTATAATTCCGGCAATAACTCCTGAAAATAACGGTGCGCCACTGGCTAAGGCTATTCCTAAACATAAAGGTAAGGCAACAAAAAATACAACTAAACTCGCAGGTAAATCTGCTTTAATGTGTTTGAACATAAATATGATATGTATGAAGAAGAATCACACAGGAACACAACTCTGCCTATTCAAAAAAAACAAGGCTTAACCCCATGATTTATCTGATTAAAAAAGCAGAGATCCTCACTAAGTGATCTTCCGATTTGTAATAACGTATAAGGGGATTTCCTGAATGCTAGTTAAACTTTTAAGGTTAACACACAGCTATTCTACTTGCTATTGTTTCAGCAATAAAAAGGAATCCAAATGAGAGAGAAATTATATGAAATCTGGCGGGGGAGAAAGAACTTCTTTAGAAAGAGAGTTAAAATTCTTATTCTCGTAAGTATAAATAAGCTGTTTTTCTTTTAAAAACTGAATACTAGCCTGATGAGCGCTCTCATCATTCAAAGTATATTCAGCTATTATATTATTTTTAACCGATTGTTCTTCTTCCGCAGAAGTGTACACAAATGAAATATCCGTATTCCTATCAATCAAAATAACGATAGTAGGTGACATTAAAAATGTTACAAACAGAAAAATTAATATGTAAGTGGCTTTTTTCACAGCGGCAAAAATAATATATCTGTGTAATTAGTAAAGCGAAGTCTAAACTTTTAATCAAAAATTAACATTGGTTTAGCAAAGAAAGCTTTATTTAAGTGTTTTTGCATCTTGAACCAACATCCAACCCTTAGATCTGTTAGCCAATTCAATCTCTATCCAATTTTGGTAGGTATTTAATATCTCTACCTTTGTCCCTTCATGCAATGTAAAAACTTCATTTGCTCTTGCATTAGGCTCATTCTTCACCACAACCTCTTCAGTAAAGATGATAGCAAATTCGCTATTTTGAATATAATTGTACTGCAAATAAGCAAAAATCAGGGTTCCAGCACATCCTAGCAAAAAGACCATAGACGATACAAAGAAAAGCCGCTTAAATTTAGAAGAGACACTAAAATAATATAGTAGAAATAAAACAGCAAATGTTATTGCAGCCACAATTGCTATCCATGCCCAGGCATTATAACTAAAACCAGAAATAAGGTTTTGCAAAAGCTTTGAAAGTCCTGTTTTGGGAAGCTGTTCAATAGCGTCAATAGTCATATTATTTGCAAATTCAAGGTTGTTCCTAATCTCCTTATCATTAGGCTGAAGTTGCAGTGCTTTCTCATAATAAAATATACTTGGTGCTATATGATTTAGCTTGTAATGAGAATTTGCCAAATTGAAGTATAAGGCCGCAGAGGTCTGTCCACTGTTTAAAATCTTTTCATATGAAGTAACGGCCTCTTCATAATTCCCCACATTGTATGCTTCATTTCCCTTATTGAACAAATCATTATTCTGAGCCAGAACAGGAAAAGAACATAGCATTATAAAATAGAATATCTTTTTCATGTTATATCTGTTTATCCAAGGCTGAAATTATACGAGCTGCTCTCTCATAATCCTGCTGCATTGCCACATTAGAAGATGGAGTATATCTTGCAAATTCACAACTTTCTAAAAGCCCCATAAAATCGGTAATGGTTGCGCCATCCACAGTTCTTTCAGCTAACAACGTTTTTATTCTGTCTTTGCTCATCTCACTGGTAGAAAGATGTAATTTAGCTTTTAGATAGTTGTGCAATGCACGCTCTAAGGCTATGTAAAAAGCTTTTTGATCTCCTAGACTTCGCTTGGCTTCTGAAAGATATTTCCTAGCCAACTTATCAGCCTTTTTAATCCTGTTTCCAGAAACATCGCCAGCCATTGCTGCACGTTTTTTACCAAATAGAATTCCCAGTATAACCATTGCGAACGGTAACGAAAGCAATATCCAGAACATCCAAGACCCAAAGAATGGCCCTGAATTGATATCTTTTAAATTAGCATCCAGCTTAATATACTCAAACTGACTTTTAGCTGTGCCCACTGCTTGCTTAGTAACTCCAGTGCCATTTTGGGAGCTATAAGCTGCCCCAGTAGGAGCTTTATCCACATCGAGAAGGATTTCCTTGGAAGTAATTGTTTTATAGGAATTGCTTTCCAGGTCGAAGTAAGAAAAAGACATTGCAGGAATTGGAAATCTCCCTTTTTGACCTGGCACAATGGTATAGCTATCTGTTAGACTCCCTTGAGTTCCATTTAGGTCTGTACGCACATTCTCTATACGTTCAGGCTCATATTTCTCTAAAGAGGCAGGGACTTCTAAAGAAGGTAATTCAAAGAGTTTCAAATTTCCTTTTCCGCTCATCTGTACTTTTAAATTCATCGATTCCGTAGCCGCAAGTTTTGTTTTATCGGCAGTTACTTTAAAATCAAACTTCCCTACTGCACCGGTAAAGTCCGAAGGTTTTCCAGCTTGTGGCAAAGGCTTTACGTCGATGGTTCTTTTCCCTGCCGCCACTGTTTTATCTATGGTGGTATACAGCCTTCCACCAAAGATATCTCTTCTATCACTAGGCACATCTACCGCTACCGAAAGGGTTAAAGGTTCTATTTCTAATTTCCCTGTTTTTTGAGGATAGAGTATCGTCTTTCTCAAAATAACATAGCGATAAGGCTCCCCCTCATATTCTCCTGTTTCTATCTTCAATTGCCTGATATCTATGTTCTGACTCCAGAAATCGCTATAAACCGGACTGTCAAGTTCCCTCCAATTGCTCACGCTTACCCTGGGACTCACCCAAAGTTTATATACGACTGTAATTGCCTGATTCAAATACGGGGTGGCATTAGAAATCTCAGCCACCAGATGCAGATTTTCAGAAGCAACAAAATCAGAATTATTTCCGTCTTTAGGAGTATCTACTGCTGCGGTAACCTCAACTTGAATAGGGGACGTTTTATAGACAGCATCATCAATAGTGATCTCTGCCTGACCTATGGTGAATTTTCCGCGAGCCGTAGGAGCTAGGAAGTAACTATAGGTTTTAGAATAAGTACGCTTTCCATTGATCCAGCTGTTACTTACCGCCTGGTTAGGACCACCAACCACGGTAAACCCGTTGAAAGACGGGGCTTTGAAATCGTCTCCGTCCTGATTCATTTCAAAATCTACCCGAAGCCTTTCATTAACTCCCAGCTTCTTTTTACTTACCTGTGCCTCAAATTTAACCTGTGCCATTGCTAGGTTGGAGACCATTAAAAAAATGCTGAGTATGAATATTCTTAAATTCATGCCTACTATTAACTTATTTATGCGCTGTTGTTAGTCGAATTCACTTTTATAATACTACCAGTCTTTATCTGTTCTGGTTTTAGCACCCTTCGCCTTCTGAGCGTTTATCTTATCCTGTACTTTTTTCTCTTCGTTGTTCATAGCATCAAGCAAGCTTTTTATCTGCTGAGGAGATAATTGCCCCTGTTGAGGTTGCTGTTGTTGAGGTTGCTTTTGATCCTGATCTTTCGGTTTGTCTCCTTCTTTCCCATCCTTCTCATCTTTAGGATCGCCTTTATCATCAGGTTTTTCAGGCTGTTTTTGTTCATCTTTTTTATCATCTCCTCCCTGATCCTCTTTCTTATCGCCATCTTTTTTATCCTGCTCCTTATCTCCTTCATCTCCCTTTTTATCTTTATCCTTATCGTCTTTCTTCTGATCCTGATCTTTATTGTCGTCTCCCCCACCATCTTGGTCTTGCTTTTCCTTTTCCAACATTTTTTTAGCTAAGGCAAGGTTATACCTGGTTTCTTCATCAGAAGGTGCATTGCGCAATGCATTTTTATAAGCTTCAACGGCTTCGGCATATTTCTTTTGTTCCATATAAGAATTTCCCATATTATGAAAAGCTTTATGCTTCTCTACTTTGGAAGTGCTCACCTCGGCAGCTTGTTTATATCGGGAAGTAGATTGGGGAACTCGCTCCTTTCCATAATACATGTTTCCCATATTATATCTTGCAGTAGTATTTTCGGGATCTTTAGCAACGGCCTTTCTATAAGCAGCTTCGGCCGCAGGGAAATTATCCTCTCCTAAAGCTGTTTCTGCATTGCGCAATAATTCAGTAGTTTCTTTCTGAATTTTCTTATCCTTCTCTTGTAAAGTTTGGGCATAAGAAAAGGATAGACATAACAAGAAAAGACCTAGAAAGACCTTCAACTTTTTATTTTTTATACAGAAAAGATGTTTCATGTTATTCTAACTTTTATGCTCATTAAAAAGATTCAATTTTCTGATCCATGCGGTTTTTCTTTCTGATAAAAATAGGTCTATCAATAAAAGTAAGATTGCAATCCCTAAAAACCATTGATATTGAGCTTGATAATCGGCAAATTGCTTGGCTTCAAATTCAGTCTTATCCAGCGTTTGAAGATTATCGGTCACTTTTTCAATTACTTCCGAAGTGACATTCCCCGGAATATATTCTCCGTTCGCAGCATCAGCAATATCTTTTAACGTAGTCTCATTCAACCTGGTAATAACTGTTTGCCCCGATTGATCCTTCTTATAACTTTTAATTACGCCATTCTGCTTTAATGGGATAGGACCACCTTTTTCACTCCCCACCCCAATAGTAAATATGCGAATACCTTGAGAAGCTGCTTCCTTAGCTATAGCTCCTGCATTCCCTTCATGATCTTCCCCATCGCTAATAATAAACAGTACTTTACTGGTTTGATCTGCATCATTATAATAAGTGCTTGCCAACTGAATTGCTTCATTTATAGCTGTTCCCTGCGAAGAGACCATATCGGTATTCATTGCCTGTAAAAACATTTTTGCTGAAGCATAATCTGTAGTAATAGGAAGTTGCGGAAAAGCACTTCCGGCATACGCTATAATCCCAACCCTGTCACTCGCCAAACTGTTTATTATTTGGGTAACTAATTGTTTTGATTTCTCCAGTCGATTTGGAGCCACATCTTCGGCTTCCATACTTTTAGAAACATCTATCGCAAATACGATATCTACCCCTTCCCGGGTAATGGTTTCCATCTTGGTCCCAATCTTTGGGTTGACAAGTGCCAAGATCAAGCATATAAATGCCAGCAGTAAAATGAGAAATTTCAATGCGGGCTTGAATCGGGATTTATCTGGACTAAGCTGTTCCAGCATTTCCGCTTGAGCGAACTGCTTTTGTTTGCGTTTCTTCCATACCTGCAAGCCTAAATAAATAAGGATGAGCACCGGTATGATGAGCAATAACCAGAAATATTTCTCTTCCTCTAAAATATACATTTCAATGCTTGTTTATGTTTGGCAGGCATACACCACCTGCAAAAATTTTGCCTAAATCTCAATTTTGAAAAACATCTTTTACATATGTCAATTTAATGCTACTTCCTTTAAATAAAGCTCTTAAAGACAGTAGACCTTAGAACGAATTCTAACAGAAGGAGCACTCCTGCCATAAGGAGCAAGGATTGGAACTTATCTTCATAATTATAGTATTTGAATTCTTCTATTTCCGTTTTTTCCAGACTATCTATTTCCTCATAGATATCTTCCAGTTTTTCATTATTTGTAGCTCTAAAATATTTCCCTCCTGTGGTTGTAGCGATCTCTTCTAAAAGTTTTTCGTCTATCTCAACCTTAACATTTCCGTATTGAAATTGCCCATTGGGTAAAATTCCTATCGGTGAAAGGGCCGTCCCATTACTTCCAACTCCAATCGTGTAGGTTTTTATGCCATATTCTACCGCAAGCTCACTTGCAATTTTAGGATCTATAAAGCCGGCATTATTCACCCCATCGGTTAATAAAATAATCACTTTGCTCTTCGCTTTGCTTTCTTTTAATCGATTCACCGAAGTAGCCAGTCCCATCCCGATGGCAGTTCCATTTTCCAACACAGGATTGTATTTAATATCTTCCAAAGCGCTTAGTACAACGGCTTTATCACTAGTTACCGGGGTCTTGGTAAAACTTTCTCCTGCATATTGCACTAAGCCAATCCTATCGGTAGGTCGGCCTTTTATAAACTCACTTGCAACTTCCTTTAAAGCCTCTAATCTGTTTGGCTGCAGATCTCTTGCCAACATACTGGCAGAGACATCTATTGCCAATACGATGTCTATTCCTTGAGTTGAGGTGGTTTTATTGGAAACATCGGTGGTTCGTGGTCTTGCCATAGCGACAATTAAAAGCGCCAGAGCTAGTAATCTAAGAACGAATAATCCATGCTTTAAAACTGGTAGTAGATTCGATTTAAGTTTGAATCCTCGTATACTGGACATCTTAAGCTCTGCCTGCTGCTTGTTCCTTTTCCAGAAATACCATGCAGCCACGAATGGCAGTATAATTAAAAGCCAGAAAAACTGTGGATTCTCAAATGTATAGTTTTCAAACATTAATTTCTGGATTTACTAAATTCAACCGAATTAATTACGCGGTTCGCAATTTCATCGGCATATACATCTTCTTCATCGTAGATCACCGTTATTTGCTGAAAACCACCGTTTTCAACAAAATTCAATATCAGGTATTTTTTATTGTATGATTTTTTAGTTTTAGCATCTTCCAGTTCTAAAGTTCCAAAAACTTTCATGCCATTCACACCTTCCAGCGTACTATAATCTTCATCTTTTAAAATGATATTTTTAGCTCCCTTCCGCTCCAAATTGGCATATACTCCGTCCAGCGCCGTTTTTAGATCGAATTTTTCTTCCTTTTTAAAACGTACTGTACTTAAAACTATATACAACTTACTATCTAAAGTGCCATAGATAAAGGTTTCATTCCCTACCAGCATTTCCTTTGCCTCATTAGGCATATCTATTTCTCCGCGAACAAGAACATCTGGAGTTGTAATACTTACCGCAGGATCTCCATACTCACTTTGTATCCATTCTCCATTCAACAATTCTTTTGTTGGGTTGCCCCATAGATTATCGGCTATATAATCAAATCCTTTAGTTGAAATAAGTACCGTTATCACTATTGCCAGTATAGCGACTGCTGAAGCAGCCCCAATCAGTATGCGTTTCTTCTTTCGTTTTCTTTCCAACTCCCTGCGATAGGCTTCATCTTTTAATAGCTCTTCCTGAGATGGTTCCGGGATAGCTGCTTTGGTATCTATAATAACATGTTCGATCTTGGATCGGTCGCTTTTAGCCGTAATGATGTCGGGTTTAGAATTGGCAAACTTCGCAAGATCAGCCCTTTGGAGGATGACTTTCAACTCATCTATCGTTTGCTTGTTTAATTTTAAAGCTCCCGCATTCATCTTTAATTCCATGAAATCAATAAGCTCGGAGGTGGTACTCTCCATAGCACGAAGATTTACCTCATCTTCTAGGTATCTTCTGACAGCTTCGGTAAGCTTGGAATAATATTCCTTTGTCTGCCTGTTTTCCAGTAAATGGGAAGCATCCAATTGCTGCAGCTCAAACAAGGCACGTTCAAAAGGTGGTAATTTTTTCGCACCAGCCACTTTTCTCTTTCTTTGGTGAAAAAGGAAATAAGCTAAACCTGCTATAAGCAACAAGCCAAGCATCCACCATATCCAGTTGCCCAAATTAACGCCCCTTGGGACTTCCATTGCAGGTTTAATTGGATACATTTTTTGCTTAGTAGTATCTACCACCACATCGGTCACTTCCACCAACATAGAATCGGTGAGAAATGGAGTTTCGTTAATTAATACCCGTTGCTGCGGAATGGTGTACGAACCTGAATCGAATTGGGTAAGTGTATATTTCTTTAATAATTTGAACCTGTTCTCTAAACGTGTAGTATCCACCCCCAGAGATTCTACTACCTCTAATGGCTTAAAAGTGTTTCCTTCAGGAAAAATTACCAGGTTGATAGAATCAGTTTCTACCTGAATGCTGTAAATTATCTGTTCCCCAATCTTTATTTGCGTAGAATCAATTTGTGCTGAAAACTTTGTGTTTTGAGAGAAAACCTGAATAGAAGAGCTAAGCAGGAAACTAAAAAGTAGCAAGGCTATTAATTTCAAATTCTGAAATTTCACAGGTCTAAGCATTTTTAAAACTGATATGAAATTGATGAATGTCAAATATTTTTTAGTCATTTTTATTCTTATCCCCTGCGTTTAAAATAACCCAATAATTTGGTAACATAACTCTGATCCAATCTAGTGCTCAGCATCCCTGCCCCACTTTTATTGAAACTATCTTTAAAATAATCTTCCCGCTCCCGGAAATACTTGCCATAGGCATTTCGCACTGCTTTAGCCGAGGTATTCACCATGGTGAATTCTCCGGTTTCTCTATCCTGCATTTGCACCAGCCCCAAACTTGGAATCTCCTCTTCCCGTTTATCGTATACTCTAATACCAGTTACATCATGCTTCCCGCTGATGATCTTAAGAGTGTGTTGATACTCATCATCCATAAAATCGGAAAGAATGAACATGATAGCCTTCTTCTTGATAACACTGGTAACATATTTCAACGCTCCCGCTATATCTGTCCCTTTTCCCTTAGGCTGAAACTCTATAAGCTCCCGAATTATTCGAAGGACATGAGATCGACCTTTTTTAGGCGGAATAAATAATTCTACCTGATCGGTGAACAATAACAAGCCTATCTTATCATTATTTTGTGTTGCCGAAAAAGCCAGAGTTGCTGCAATTTCGGTAATAACTTCTTTTTTGAATTGATTTTCACTTCCAAATAGTCCGGAAGCCGAAATATCTACCAGAAGCATCATGGTGAGTTCTCGCTCTTCTTCAAAAACCTTTACAAAAGGTTCATTATATCTAGCGGTAACATTCCAATCTATATTTCTTACATCATCTCCAAACTGATAATTTCTTACTTCACTAAAGGTCATCCCCCTCCCCTTAAAGGTAGAATGATATTCACCCCCAAACACATGATTGCTCAGTTGTCTGGTCTTGATCTCAATTTTCCGAACCTTTTTAAGTAATTCTTTAGTGTCCATTGCTTTTACAAGCTATTTTTAATGAAGCCTGAACGATTTTATTAATAGTTAAGTTGAAGAAAAATAAATGTTGAAAAGACTAGGGCACTTCAATTTCATTTACAATTTTACTTATAATATCTTCTGAAGTTACGTTTTCTGCTTCTGCTTCATAAGTAATTCCAATCCTGTGTCTTAAAACATCATAAACAACTGCCCGCACATCTTCCGGTATCACATATCCTCTTCTCTTTATAAAGGCATAACATTTAGCGGCCGTAGCAAGATTGATACTTCCACGAGGAGATGCTCCAAAGTTGATGAGTGGCTTTAATTCCTCCAAGTTATACTTTTCAGGAAAGCGAGTAGCAAAGATGATGTCTAAGATATATTTTTCGATCTTTTCATCCATATAAACCTCTCTCACCGCTGCTTGCGCTCTAGAAATTTGTTCTAAGGTCACGACCTGGTTGATCTTATCAAAAGCACCTTTTAAATTCGCCCTCACAATTAACTGTTCTTCAGCCATTTGAGGATATTTTATAACGGTTTTAAGCATGAACCTATCTACCTGAGCTTCTGGTAAAGGGTAGGTTCCTTCCTGTTCTACCGGGTTTTGAGTAGCCATCACTAAGAATGGTCTATCTAACTTAAATGTTGTGTCACCAATGGTAACCTGCTTCTCCTGCATAGCTTCCAGTAAAGCCGATTGTACTTTCGCCGGCGCTCTGTTTATCTCATCGGCAAGCACGAAATTTGCGAAGATGGGACCTTTCTTTATGCTGAAATCATTCACCTTCATATTATAGATCATCGTTCCCACAACATCGGCAGGTAAAAGATCTGGAGTGAACTGAATTCTACTGAAACTCCCAGCAACAGCCTGAGAGAGGGAATTAATAGCAAGGGTTTTTGCAAGTCCCGGAACTCCTTCCAGTAAAATATGTCCTTGTCCGAGAAGACCTATCAAAAGGCGCTCAACCATCTCTTTCTGACCTACAATTACCTTATTGATCTCTCTGGTAAGTACATCAACAAAAGCACTTTCTCTCTCTATTTTTTCATTTAAGCTTGAAATATCGACTGAAGCGTTATTTTCTATCATAGGTTGTCATTTTGAATATGTGAAGATATTTACAAATTACCAACGATGCAAGTGGAATTAATATTGAAATTAAGGGTGTTAAAAATTAGTTAAAACAAAGCGGCTGCCTGAGAGAACTCAAGCAGCCGCAATTTATAGTATGTTTCTTAAACTAGTTCAAGAAAATTGTTTCAAGATCTATGCTTGCACCGGCACTTACCTCAACATTGTTAATGATCTTAGCATTAAGGCCAGAAACAATTGCCGGGGTAACGCTTATTTGATAAGTTCCTGCCGGAACGCCATTCAATACAAACTCTCCATTTGCATCGGTATAAGCTGAAATAGTAGTGTTTGCATTGGTAGCTTTTACAACACTTTGAAAAGTAGTAGGATGAACCGCTCCTTTTATTTCCCCGTTTTCTTGTCCGCTAGAAGCTCTAATTACCGGCTTTAAAATAAAACCTCCTGAAGATCCCGCTGATACGATTGATTGATCTACATCAAAATCTAATAAAAATTCATACTCTTGTCCGGCTTCCAATTCCTGATTAACCTGAATTTTCAATCCAGATTGCTGTGCGCTTGGCGTGCTTAAAGGCTGAGATTCTCCATTAATAACAACCGTATTGTTATTACCCAGAACAAGTCTTATCTGACTTAAATACCCTGCCTCAACTTCAGCATTCGCTAATAATTGAGTAACACCACCTGTAAGTTCTAGTAAGTTGTAAACTCCTGCTTCTACATTAGTGAGGCTTGTCCAGCCCTCTTCATCTGCCGACGCTTCCGATTTTACCATTACATCTACCACATCAACATACACAGCATCGTAATCTCCGGGAGCATCAGTCATACTAACTTTTACTCGAGCAGAATCTCCTCCAGAATTATCATCATCACTACAACTATAGATCATAGTTAGCGCTACAACAGCCATCAACAGGCCGGTTACCCTCATTCTACTAGTTTGTTTCATAAAAAGCATTTTCATAGATTAATTAATTTAGGTTTGATGTGTACAACGCCATATTGCTTTGTAAGATTTTATCGAATTTCCCAATTAACAATTTTTAACAAATTCATAAAGAGCGAAAGCTTTACATAAGTGGCTTAGTTGCAATACATTTTATACCTTCATCACTTTCTAAAAAAGAAATATTTAACACTTATGAAAAAGACAGCGCTAATAACCGGAGCCAGTAGCGGAATAGGGAAAGCAACTGCCCGGGCATTTGCTAAAGAAAATATCAATCTTGTTTTATGCGGAAGAAATGAAGCAGCATTAAAAGAACTTAAAGACGAATTATCTGAACGAGTTGCCGTGACCACTCTAAATTTTGATGTTCGAAATAGAACAGATGTTTTTGACAAAATTGACAGCCTCCCCTCTCAATTCCAACAAATCGATATTTTGATTAATAACGCGGGAAATGCCCACGGTTTAGACTCTATTCAAGATGGAAATCTGGACGACTGGGATGCAATGCTGGATATTAATGTAAAAGGTTTACTATATGTAAGCAAAGCCATTATCCCTCAAATGATGGAGCGTAAATCGGGCCATATTATTAACATAGGCTCTACCGCCGGAAAAGAAGTGTATCCTAATGGTAATGTTTACTGTGCCAGTAAATTCGCGGTGGACGCTCTTAACCAGGGAATGCGCATAGATTTGAACAAGGCCGGAATAAGAGTAGGTGCTGTTAATCCAGGGTTGACACAAACCGACTTCAGTAAAGTTCGTTTTAAGGGCGATGAAGAAAAAGCCAGTAAAGTATATCAAGGTTTTCAGGCATTACAACCAGAAGATATTGCAGACATCATTCGGTTTGTAGTTACTAGACCTTATCACGTTAATATTGCCGATCTTACGGTAATGCCTACCGCCCAAGCTAGCAGCACTATTGTAAATAAGAATTGAATGCTTTAAATTATGGCAGCCCCCTATTCAGCTAAAAGAAATGATCAATAAAAGGCTTTTAATAAAACACCTGCTCGCTCATAACGACGAGAATAGCTTTTATGACAAAAAGCGAAAGCTGAATATTGATCAGAAAGAAGGAAAGGCAAAATTTCTAAAACATATTTGCGCGCTTGCCAACTCCAACCCTTCTAACAATTCTTATATAGTAATTGGAGTAGAGGATGAGGACAATAAGGTGACCGGAGTTGACTTTTTTGATGACAGCAAAATTCAAAATTTAGTGAATGCCTACCTAGCTAATCCGCCGTTGGTCTCCTATGAGAATATCCCCTTTCCGCATTTGCCGGATCATTTGGTGGTGGGTTTAGTCACAATTAAGCCTAATACCGGCAAGATATGCTCACTACGAAAGAACATCTGGAAATATTACGGAGGTTCTGTATTTATAAGGGAAGGAAGCATCAGCATGCCAAAGGTTTTTGGCATAGAATTAAAAGATGTGAATTCTGCTACCGTTGCTGCCATTGAAAAGAATGCCCAGAACAACATTGAACTTACTCTAGACGGAGTATTTGATTTTATGCAGAAAAGAAGGGATTTCCAACCCGATTATAAGGTGTTCAAAGAATATTTTGTGGTATGCTGGGCTGGTAAAATGAAACGATCGAATCATGAAGTTTATTACTCCAGAGTAGATATCGAACTTATAAATGAACAGGTAAAACTGTTTTATTCTGAATTAGATGAAGTGAGCATCAGCATCGATAAAGATTATTTCAAGATTGTAGAATATGTTCATTTAGGCTTGCAAAACAAATTTCATTATTATCCTTTAGAAGAAGTTATTATAAAATTTAAGGACAATGCGGGTTATGATATAGAGAGCAAGCTACTTTTTGAACCCCCACAATTCGATAAAAAAATACTATATCATATCTACAATTCGAACAATGCCTTAATTTTGAAGCTTAAAAATAATATTCCTCTTACTACGGCTGAAGAAAGCGATCTTTTAAATCTTCCTGGCACCTATCTTATATGCTATTTGAATCATTTCAATTTTGCTATAGAAAAGCTACAGGCCGCAAAAGATTTATTAAAGAACCATAATCTTGATGCTTATTTAGCCTACAAGGAAAGTATGAGGATCCTTAGAAAAGTGAAATACAGTTAACATGAACAGAACTATTGCTATTGGAGATATTCACGGAGGCTTAAAAGCATTGATACAACTTTTAGAACGCATACAACTCACTCCCAACGATAAACTCATATTTTTAGGAGATTATGTAGACGGTTGGAGTGATTCTGCGAATGTGGTTAGCCACTTAATTGAATTGGCAAAGCAGAACACCTGTATCTTTATTAGGGGAAATCACGACGATCTCACTCATAAATGGCTGCAAACAGGAAAAATAAATGAACAATGGTTGCAGCACGGCGGTCAGTCCAGCATAGATGCTTATAGAAATTTCTCTAATAAGGAAATTGAAAAGCATATCCAATTTTACAACCAAATGCTCAATTATTACGTAGATAAGGAGAAGCGTTTATTTGTACATGCCGGTTTCACCAATTTGCACGGTCCGGAACAAGAATATCATCCTACAGGGTTTTACTGGGATAGAACTTTATGGGAAACGGTACTATCGCTGGATAAATCAATTTCTGTCTCTCATAAATTTTACCCTAAACGGCTGCAGTTATTCAATGAAATATTTATTGGTCACACCCCTGTTACCCGAATAGGAGAAACAAAACCGGTAAATATGGCTAATGTTTGGAACGTCGATACCGGCGCCGCATTTAAAGGTAAGATCTCGGGAATCGATGTGAATTCAAAAGAAATGTGGCAAAGTGAACCTGTTCACATACTATACCCCCATGAAGATGGTAGAAATTAAGTAAGTTTTGTATTGCAAAGCTTAATATCTTCATATCTTTGACATTAGATATAACTATTGCATTATTTTTGATTATTCAATAGAACATACCTGCCAGCACTCTACATAATGATGTTTTGTAGTGCATGGTAACCTTAAAACAATAAAGCTATGGCCTTAGACAATATACGATTAGAAGTTATGAAAACGGTCGAGAAATCGATTGATAGTTTCGTAGATAAATATTTAATACCTGTTGAAGAAATTTGGCAACCTACAGATCTTTTACCTAATCTTCAAAATGAGAATTACATAGACGAGATCAAGGAAATAAGAGAGGAAGCCAAGGAACTGGGATACGACTTTTGGGTGGTATTAGTTGCCGATATGGTTACCGAAGAAGCACTACCTACCTACGAATCGTGGTTAATGGATATGGAAGGTGTTAACCAACATGGAAGACAAGATGGTTGGTCTAAATGGATTCGTCATTGGACAGGAGAAGAAAACAGACACGGTGATACGTTAAACAAATACCTTTACCTTTCAGGCAGAGTAAATATGCGTGAGATCGAAAAAACCACGCAATACCTAATTAATGATGGGTTTGATATTGGAACCAGTCGCGATCCTTATAAAAACTTCGTGTACACAAGTTTTCAGGAATTAGCTACCAACATTTCTCACAAGAGAGTGGGGCAACTGGCAAAGAAAAAAGGGAATAAAATGCTTTCTAAAATGTGTAGCATTATTGCCGGAGATGAAATGAGACACCACTTGGCTTACAGAGAGTTTGTAAAGATCATCTTTGAACATGACCCTAGCGAAATGATGTTGGCATTTCATGATATGATGAAGAAAAAGATCGTAATGCCCGCCCAGTTCATTAGAGAATCCGGACAAGGAATTGCTGAGGCTTTCGAAAATTTTTCAAATGCCGCGCAACGCTTAGGAGTATACACTACTTATGATTATATAGACATTTTAAGTAAGTTGAATGATTACTGGCAGATAGATAAATTCACCTCATTAACCGATGATGCTGAAAAAGCTCGTGATTATCTTTTGGCTTTACCTTCAAGAATGACAAGAATTGCCAACAGGATTTCAATTCCTCAAGATCAGCACCAGTTTAAATGGGTAGAACCAAACGGAATAATTTAAGATATTACAATATCTAATAACTAAAAAACCCGCTTCACTATTGAAACGGGTTTTTTTATTTCCTTTAAAGTCCTTTTTAAAGCACGTAAGTGATTATAGTTTCATTTCCGGGATTTCCCCATCTATAACAAGAGTTCCCTCAGTAGCTTTCTTTATTTCTTCCATACTCACTCCCGGTGCCCTTTCCACTAGCTTAAAACCGCTATCGGTTACTTCCAGAACAGCAAGATCGGTAACAATTTTGGTCACGCATCCCACCCCTGTTAAAGGAAGTGTACATCTTTTTAAAATTTTAGACTCCCCCCTTCGGTTGGTATGCATCATTGCTACAATGATATTTTCTGCGGAAGCTACTAAATCCATCGCTCCTCCCATACCTTTTACCATTTTCCCGGGGATCTTCCAGTTTGCAATGTCTCCATTCTCGGCAACTTCCATCGCTCCTAGAATGGTAAGGTCTACATGTTTCCCTCTAATCATACCAAAGCTCATCGCTGAATCGAAGAAACTTGCACCCGGCAGCGCAGTAATGGTTTGTTTTCCCGCATTTATTAAATCAGCATCTTCTTCTCCTTCAAATGGGAAAGGTCCCATTCCTAAAATTCCGTTCTCACTTTGAAATTCAACTTCAATATCATCTCTTACAAAGTTTGCTACTAAAGTTGGGATTCCTATTCCCAGATTTACATAATATCCATCCTTTACTTCCTGAGCAATACGTTGTGCAATTCCGTTCTTATCTAATGCCATATTCTTAATTTGAAGATTTTAAATGAGTCAATGATATATTGACCTTTTATTTTTTTCGTACGGTTTTTTGTTCAATTCGCTTCTCATAACTTTTCCCTTGAAAAATACGTTGAACAAAGATTCCGGGAATATGGATTTGATTTGGATCGAGCTCCCCCGGCTTAACAAGCTCTTCTACTTCAACAACTGTAACAGTGGCAGCGCCACACATTAAAGGATTGAAATTACGGGCTGTTCCTTTAAAAATAAGATTTCCTGCTTCATCCCCTTTCCAAGCTTTTACAAAAGCAAAATCTGCTTTATAAGCATGTTCTAAAACGTGCATCTTACCATCAAATTCACGTACTTCTTTACCTTCGGCCACTTCTGTACCATAACCGGCCGGAGTAAAAATTGCAGGAAAACCTTGTTGCGCAGCCTGGCATTTAGCAGCTAAAGTACCTTGAGGAGTTAGCTCTACATCAAGTTCCCCACTAAGCATTTGGCGCTCAAATTCGGCGTTCTCTCCTACATAAGAAGAGATCATTTTTTTGATTTGTTTTTTATGAAGTAAAAGTCCGAGTCCAAAATCGTCTACCCCAGCATTATTAGAAATACAAGTAAGGTCTTTTACGTTAAGGCGTACTAACTCTGAAATTGAATTTTCAGGAATACCACATAGCCCGAATCCACCAAGCATCATGGTCATTCCGTCCTTCACTCCTTCCAGGGCTTCGGTAACGTTGTTTACAGTTTTTTTGATCATTGAAATTTCGTTTGCCGAAATTTACAAAATTCTTGATCTTACTACAACGTTTTCAGAAAGGGAATTTAGCCCTAAGTCCTGGCTAAAAATCTAATTCATCTGGAATTAACTGAGTTTCACTACTAGCTTTCCCGTAATTGTCACAATTCACCTCTATGGAAAGATTATCGGGTCTTGGAAAATCGCCGGAAGAAACATCAAGGTCTTTATCGGCATATACTTTTTTCATATAGATCCCCCAAATTGGAAGAGCCATTGTGGCTCCCTGGCCATAGCGAATTCCAGGGAAATGCACTGCTCTGTCTTCTCCTCCAACCCAAACTCCGGTCACCAAATTAGGAACCATTCCCATAAACCAACCATCACTCTGATTTTGAGTAGTTCCGGTCTTACCAGCTATTGGGTTTTTGAAATCGTATGGATAACCCGTGACTGCACGTTTATAATCGGCATTATTAGCCGCATATGTACCACGCAGTCTGGTTCCTGAACCTCCACGGGTAACTCCTTCCATCAAGTTTACCGTTACATAAGCCGTTTCCTTACTTAAAACATCTTTGGTTTCGGGTACATTTTGATACAACACGGTACCATTCTTATCTTCTATTCTATTTACTATAATAGGTTTGATATACACACCCTCATTTGCAAAAGTGCTATACGCCGATACCATTTCGAAAAGACTCATATCTGCAGTTCCTAAAGCGATAGCAGGAACATTCGGGATCTCTTTGGTATCTACTCCTAATTTGTCTAAAAGTTCAATTACCGGCCTTGTTCCTGTTTTAGCGATCAATCTTGCAGTTACAGTATTTACCGATTGTGCCAAGGCCTGCTTCAAGGTAAGCATTCCCTCATATTTGTTATCACTATTCGCAGGAGCCCAATCATTTTGATTGCCAAGTTTCCCGGCTTCAATAGTAAACCTGTTTCGAGGTAACGTATCACATGGTGAAAGCTTTAATTGATCGATAGCTGTGGCGTATACAAAAGGTTTAAAGGTAGAACCTACCTGCCTTTTCCCCTGCTTCACATGATCGTATTTAAAGCTTTTGAAATTGATTCCTCCTACCCAAGCCTTTACTTCACCTGTTTGAGGCGACATAGACATCATTCCTGTTTGAAGGAAGGATTTATAATATAAAATAGAATCTTTAGGCGTCATGATGGTATCTTTCGTTCCAGACCAACTGAAAACACGCATTTCGGTTTTCTTATCGAAAGACTTTACAATTTCATCTTTTGATTTGCCTTGCGCTTCCATTTTATGCCATCTGTCGGAAACACGCATAGCATTTCTTACAATACCATCAACCTCTTCTGTATTAATATCTCTAAATGGTGCCGTTTTATTGCTCTCATTTTGCCTGTCAAATTCCTTTTGAAGATTAGTCATATGCATGGCTACCGCTTCTTCAGCATATTCCTGCATTCTTGAATCGATACTGGTATAGATTTTTAATCCATCTCTATAGATATTATATTCGCTCCCGTCTGGTTTAGGATTCTTCTTGATCCAATCTTTCATGAAGCCCTGAAGATAAACTCTAAAATAGGTGGCTATTCCTTCATCGTGTCCTTGCGGAGTAAATTGGATCTTCATAGGAAGTTTTTGCAAAGAATCTCTTTCAGCCTTACTCAAAAACCTGTTCTTTTCCATTTGTGCAAATACCTGATTACGGCGTTGTTCAACCAATTCCGGTCTTCGCACGGGGTTATATAAAGCCGAATTCTTCAGCATTGCAACCAGCACGGCTGCTTCCTCTATCTTAAGGTCTTTAGCCTCTTTATCAAAATATATTTTAGCTGCAGAGCGAACTCCCACCGCCTGATAAACAAAATCGTACTTGTTGAAGTACATGGTAATAATCTCTTCTTTGGTATACTGACGTTCCAAACGAATGGCAATAATCCATTCCTTAAACTTTTGGAGCACCCTACTCATAAAGTTTTGAGATACATCTTCAGTAAAAAGTTGTTTGGCAAGCTGCTGAGTAATGGTACTTGCTCCTCCACGAGCGCCTAAAAACACAGCTGCACGTAAAGTTCCTCTTGCATCTATTCCGGCATGATCGTAAAAACGTTCATCTTCGGTAGCCACCAATGCTTTAATTAGATGATCAGGCAGATCTTCATATTTTATAGGAGTACGGTTCTCACTATAATATTTCCCTAAAGTCTCCCCATCGGAAGAGAAAATTTCAGTTGCAAGGTTGGTTTCAGGATTTTCTAATTCTTCAAATTTTGGCATTTTCCCGAAAGCACCCCATCCCGCAAGTAAGAAGAGAAGAATTATAACTAATATTCCAAGACCAAAAAGAGTCCAGAAACCTACTATATATTTACGAAAATCATTGCTTTTGCTAGCAGATTTTGGATTTGATTTTTTTGACGGCTGTGCCATATTGCTGTTACAATTAATTTTGGATATTCTCTATTCTAAAACCAATTTCGGTAATACCTTCCAGGTCTTCGATCCCTTTTTCACTTCCATTCTTTCGCATGGCTTGCTTTAAGGAAACCTCATACTCTCCAGATTCTGGAAAGCGTACTTTTTCCTTATACCAGAGCTTATTCTCCTTCACATCGCCAAATCCGGTACCAAGCCATTTTCCTCCGGGAGTTGTCATTTCATACTCCAAAGTATCGGTAACTACTTTTCCTTGCGGAAATTGAATTTGCGCAATTAGAAATAGATTGCTGTAACCGAAATCATTATTATTTCTCACGTTTATGAACAGGTTATACGCCTGAAGGGAATCTATATTTTGAAGTTTAAACGTAACAATTGAATCTTTATTCCATTGATTAGGAATAGATTGATACTCATCGTACACTCGTTTTGAATCGCAGGAACCGAAAAACAGTGCAGTAAGTACTAAAACCGACAAGAAGCCTTTATGCATTATTGGAAGGTTTTCCTTTTTTACGTTTGTTTTTTCTGCGTTTTTTTGGAGCATTGCCTTTTGGCTTATCAAATCTGGTTAAACTATCCTGCCCTACTACATTACTGAAATCAGGTTTAGAACTGTCGGCAGAAGGTGTTAACACTTCATATTCCTCTAAACTCGCCACAGGCTCCTTAACAACGTTGCATTTAATAATTTTATTTGCCTGCTCTGCACTTAATTTATGCCAGTTCATCCAATCTCCCTCGTAAGCATACCATAAGAATCCTTGAAAAATATCAATTTTCTGACAAACTGCAGTTCCTTTCTTCGTGTATAGTTTCACCTCTGTTTTAGGGAAAGCTTTTAAAGCATCCAGATACGTGTCTAATTCATAATTCAAACAACATTTTAACTTACCGCACTGTCCCGCTAATTTCTGCGGATTAAGAGATAATTGCTGATATCTTGCTGCAGAAGTATTTACCGATCTAAAATCGGTTAACCATGTAGAACAACATAGTTCTCTACCACATGAACCAATCCCTCCCAAGCGCGCAGCTTCTTGCCTGAATCCTATTTGACGCATTTCTATTCGCGTGTTAAACTCTCTAGCAAATTCCTTGATAAGCTGTCTAAAATCTACTCGCTCTTCAGCAGTATAATAAAATGTAGCTTTTGAGGCATCACCCTGAAATTCGATATCGCTTATTTTCATGCTTAACTTCAACCTAATAGCGATCTCACGGGCACGGACTTTCATTTTTTCTTCTCGGCCACGTGCTTCCTGCCAGATATCGATATCTCGTTGAGTTGCTTTTCTGTATATTTTAAGGACCTCTTCGCTGTCCTCACTAACTTTTTTCTTCTTCATTTGCACTCTAACCAGTTCTCCGGTAAGAGTAACAATTCCTACATCATGCCCAGGAGCCGCTTCTACAGCAACAACATCCCCAATGCTAAGAGTTAAATTTTCTGTATTTTTAAAAAAATGCTTCCTTCCGTTCTTAAATCGAATTTCCACACAGTTAAAAGCTTCTACTCCATTTGGTAAAGACATGTTTGCTAGCCAATCAAAAACAGTGAGTTTATTACATCCATCTGTTCCACAAGTCCCATTATTCTGACATCCTTTTGGCTGACCATCTTTTCCGGTCGCGCAAGTACTACATCCCATATTGTATATATTGAAATTCTAACAAGTGAATACCTGTTGAATTGATATTATTAATTTTCTTAAGAGGTAAATATACCAATATTTATTTGGTCCTGTAGTATTGATATTTATTACCTACAGCTTATACTTCAATACCTCTGAACGACCTTTTTTAAAGATCTTATTACTATTTGGTATTCCTTTTCTCAAGGCTTTCTGCTCTTCATACGGCAATGCATTTACTTCTTTACAAGCTGTAGAACAACATGTGTCCATTGCTTTTGAGCATTCTTCACACTGAATGAATAACAAATGACACGCCTCGTTAGCGCAATTTACATGAACATCACAAGGTTTTCCGCATTGATGGCAGCTAGAGATAACCTCATCGGTAATTCGCTCACTGCGTCTATGATCGAACACAAAGTTCTTTCCTATAAATTTATTATCTAATTGTAGATTATCTACCTGCCGGGCATATTCAATAATTCCCCCTTCTAATTGAAAGACATTTTTGAATCCCTTATGTTTATAATATGCGCTGGCTTTTTCACATCGAATTCCACCGGTACAATACATTACCAGATTCTTATCTTCTTTATGCTCCTTAAGATCCTCTTCTATAATTGGCAGGGAATCTCTAAAAGTGTCAACATCAGGTGTGATCGCTCCTTTAAAATGACCTATTTCGCTCTCATAATGATTTCGCATATCCACTAATATAGTGTTTGGATCATCTAACAAAGCATTAAATTTTTCGGCGTTCACATGCACCCCTTTATTGGTGACATCAAAAGAGGCATCGTTCAAACCATCGGCCACAATCTTCTTGCGCACCTTTACTTTTAATTTCAAGAATGATTTCAGGTCATGTTCAATTGCTATATTCAAACGAACATCCTTTAAAAAGTAGATACCATCTAAAAAGTCTTTGAATTCAGCAAATCTCTTTGCCGGTACCGATAATTGGGCGTTTATACCTTCATGTGCCACATAGATTCTTCCCAGAACCTCCATAGCATCCCAGGCAAGAAATAGATGATTTCGAAATAAATGAGGATTGCCAATCTTGGCATAGGCATAAAAAGAAAGAGTTAACCTGTCTTCCCCTGCTTCTTCAATAAGGGCGGCTCTTTCTTTCGCGCTTAATTTGTTGTACAGTTGCATGCTATACTTATTTTAAGTTAAAAGAAATATTTTTGCAAAGGTAATCTTTAAATTGAAGAAAGAAAAAATGCTCCGGAAAATCGTTTTTGCGGAGCATTTTTCTGAATGGCTAATTCGTTATTTAAAAATTTTAAGTTGTTCTTAAAAATCTATAACGAATTAGCCTCCATCAACCCTACTACTACCATTTAGAACTACGGTAGTTGTAGCGCCGAATTTATTTAGAATAAAACTTGTTTTAAGAAACCGCATAATCGAAATTGATTGGTTTCTAACAAGATGCAGAGATTTAAAAAAGGTTGCGTGTTAAAAATTGTAGCGATAGAAAAGTTATAGTATTTTAGCAGCACGCATTTAATTAGATATAAAATATGAGCAACGATAAAGAAAAAGAAGCAAAACTAAAAGCGCTGAAACTTACCCTGGACAAAATGGACAAGACCTACGGAAAGGGTACGGTTATGAAGATGAGCGACCAAGCGGTCTCTGATGTTGAGGCCATCTCTACCGGGTCTTTAGGGCTTAACTTAGCAATGGGTGTTGGAGGTTATCCGCGCGGAAGAGTGATCGAAATATACGGGCCGGAATCATCGGGTAAAACCACCTTAACATTACATGCCATAGCTGAAGCTCAAAAATCGGGAGGAATTGCTGCCTTTATAGATGCAGAGCATGCATTCGACCGTTTTTATGCTGAAAACTTAGGGGTAGATTTAGAAAATCTTATTATATCTCAACCAGATAATGGAGAACAAGCATTAGAAATAGCAGATAATTTAATTAGATCTGGAGCTATCGATATTATCGTAATAGATTCTGTTGCTGCCTTAACCCCTAAGAGCGAGATCGAAGGAGAAATGGGAGATTCTAAAATGGGACTTCATGCGAGATTGATGTCTCAGGCTTTAAGAAAATTAACCGGAAGCATTAGCAAAACAAATTGTACAGTAATCTTCATTAACCAGTTACGTGAAAAAATTGGGGTGATGTTCGGAAACCCTGAAACCACTACCGGAGGGAATGCTCTTAAATTTTACGCTTCAGTAAGACTGGATATTAGACGATCTACTCAAATAAAAGATAGTAACAGTAATGTTTTAGGAAACAAGACCCGAGTAAAGGTTGTTAAGAATAAGGTGGCACCACCATTTAAAACTGCTGAATTCGATATCATGTACGGAGAAGGTGTTTCTAAAATTGGAGAGATCATAGATATTGGTGTAGATTATGAAATCATCAAAAAGAGTGGATCTTGGTTTAGCTACGAAGACACCAAATTAGGTCAGGGAAGAGATGCTGTAAAAGCTATCCTTAAAGATAATCCAGATCTTATGGACGAATTGGAAGCTAAAATTACAAATGCCATAAAAGTGGCCAAAGAATAATGATTATCTCACATTTCAAAATTAAATCCTGCTTCGGCGGGATTTTTTTATTCCTGTACGCAACCCTTTAGCCCTAACTGCATCTGTTAATTGTACAACCTTTAGGCATATGTAGAGATGAATGGGTTAACACGCTATGTAATTGTATTTCTGATTCTTACCTCTTGTTCTAGTAACGATGATGGGAGCAATATAGCACAAAGCCTTGCGCCAACCATATCTGTAAATCTTCCCGAAGAACTTGTATATGCGCAGACCTCTAATTTTGAGATAGCGTACAAACGTGCATCGAGCTGTCATCGCTTTTCAGGTTTTGACATCTCGAAAAAAGATAATGAAATTATTATAGCGGTGGTAAATAGCTATAATACAACAGCTAACAATTGTGTGACATCTGGTGAACTTCAAGCAGGTGCCGTATTAAATTTTGTTGCAGAACGAGAGGATTTTTATATCTTTAAATTCTGGCAAGGCGAAAATACAGCAGGCGAAAACAGATTTTTAACTGTGCGAGTTCCCGTTACCCGGCCAGGTAATGAATAAATTTAAAAAACCCCGGCTATTGAGTTTAAATCAGCTCATACACAATTGTAAGAAACAGGATATCGGCGCACAAGAACAACTTTATAGGCTATATGCCAATAAATTGTTTGCAGTGTGTTTGAAATATTCTAATAGCTACCAGCAGGCTGAAGACAACTTGCAGGATGGTTTTATGATCATATTTGATAAAATTAAGCAGTACCAGGATAAAGGTTCTTTTGAGGGATGGATGAAGCGTATTATGATTAATACTACACTTCAGAAGTATCGAAAACAAAGTGTTTTTGAGATTGTCAATGAAGATCATTTAAAAGAGCCGGCTTTAGAGATTAATGAAGAAAATGTTTCTGTAGATTATTTATTGAAGATTATACAGGAGCTACCAGATAGATATCAGCAGGTTTTTAACCTGTACGCATTAGATGGCTTTTCGCATAAAGAAATTGCTGAAATGCTTCAGATATCCACAGGAACTTCTAAATCTAATTTAGCAAGGGCACGAATAATATTAAAAGAAAAAATTGAAGCCAATCAATTAAAAATGGCTGCGCATTCTTAATTTAATAATGGAAGAGAGAAAACATATAGATAGATTGTTTCAGGAGAAATTCAAAGATTTTGAAGCTACTCCGCGTGAAGCTGTGTGGAAGAACATTTCTTCCCAACTTCCGGGTAATCAAAAAAGAAGATTATTCTCTCCATTATGGTATAAACTTGCAGGAGTTGCTGCCGTACTAGCACTACTTGTAAATTACGCGAATGACCTTCTAAAGATCCCTTCTTCTCAAAACACCCAAACTTCTTCTACTACTATTGTTGATGAAGATTTTGGTGAGATTAGTTTAGCTTCTTCCAGCTATACCAATAACATGATTAGATCTTCTATCGTGCTTCAAGGTATCATGATTGACACTAAGAATAAGAAAGAAGAAGAAATAGCTACTATTACAAATAAGAAAGAGAAAGCTTTAAGAGATTCTCCATTTGTGAAAGTATATAGATCTCAGTCTAATTCTAACACAATTAACAAAGCGAAAATTGCTTTAGAAGATAACGCTGGCAATACCAAACCACTAACAGGTATCAACAAACAGAAAAAAACATCTGCTAACTTACGAGACCTTCCTACTTCAAACTCTTTAGAGGATCATACTACTGAAATTTCAGAAGCCGCACCATCCAAAAGGCTTAGAATCACACCTGTTGCAGCACCTATATATTATAATAATCTTGGCGGTGGAAGCTCTATCGATTCCCGTTTTAAAGACAACGACAGCAAAGGGGAAGTAACTATGGCATACGGAATTAATTTCGCCTATAAGATTAGCGATAAAATAAAGATACGCTCTGGAGTTAGTAAAGTTGATATGAGTTATAATACCAACAACATCGCATTTACAGCAGCTGTTAATCCTTCTACCTTAAGCGGAATTAATTATAGCGAAAACTCTCCAAATTATAAAATTGAAAACAGAAGTGTCCGGCCTTTCAGCAACTTAAATGCCTCGGCAGAGTTTAGTCCCGCTAGCTTAGCAGCTCCTACTTCCGGATACATAAATCAAAAATTTGGTTTTATTGAAGTTCCTCTGGAAATTGAATATGTTTTAATTGATAAAAAGATCGGACTGAATATTATTGGTGGAGGTAGTACACTTATTTTAGACGAGAACAGTGTTTCTTTAAACGCTTCCAATTTCTCTACTAATTTAGGGAAAGCCAACAACCTTAATAACCTGAGTTTTACAACCAACTTAGGGGTGGGAGTAGATTACAATATTTCCTCTCAGTTCCAATTCAATTTGGAGCCAATTTTAAAATATCAAATCAACACATTTGATAAAACCACCGGCAATGTTAATTCGTATTACTTTGGAGTATATTCCGGGTTCAGCTTTAAATTCTAACAACATTTCTTAGATTGAAGGAGCGCGTAGCTCTTGAAGAATCCTAGCATAGGTCTCTTCTTTCAATTCCCTTTTATCAGCCTGAGTTTTATTAAGGGTTGGAATTATCTCATGCACTTTTGCCCTCATAATTCCGGGACTTCCTGAGATGAAGATATATGAGAAACGCTTACGGTTATCGTGAAAAGTAATAGGTACAACAGGTATTTGATGATCGATCGCCAAGCGGAACGCGCCGTCTTTAAAATTTGCAAGCTCTATGGTATAATCATCCGGCACCCCACCTTCAGGGAAAATACAGATACTATTTCCCTGATCCAATCTTCGCTGTGCTTCCTTGAAGACCCGGTGCCTGCTTTTTTGCGAATTCCTGTCTACAAGAATGCAACTACGTTTGTAAAAGTATCCAAATATTGGAATTTTAGCCAATTCTCTTTTTCCAACAAAAACAAAAGGATGATCTATTACAGCTAACATTAGCATGATGTCTATCATCGAGGTATGATTAGCCACAAACATATAACTGTTACCCTTAATTAATTTCGCAGCTGACTTCTGTTTGGGTAAGAACCCCATTCCGTACAGGATAATCTTAGCCCAGATCCGGGCACATTTAAAGAATTGAGGGTAGAACTTTTCTGAAGAGGTAAAGATTACCAACACAGGGAACATTACCACAATTGGTAATCCTAAAAGAATATAAAACCAAATTCTCCAGAGAATAATTACAAAACCCTTAACTGTACGCATAGGCCTCAAAAATACTAAAATGAATTAAGCGAATTAAACAAAAGAAGTACCTTTGTGAAAATTTATAAAAGTCCATGGCTAGAATACTTACCGGTGTGCAAAGTACAGGAACACCTCATTTAGGAAACTTACTTGGTGCAATTATCCCGGCAATTGAAATGGCTAACCGCCCAGAAAACGAATCGTTTTTATTTATTGCCAATCTACATTCACTTACACAAATAAAAGACGCGGCAACTTTACGCGAAAACACCTATTCTACTGCTGCCACATGGCTTGCATTTGGTCTAGATATAGAAAAAACTGTGTTTTATAGACAAAGTGATATTCCTCAAGTAACTGAATTATCTTGGTATTTGAGCTGTTTTTTCCCCTACCAAAGACTCACCTTAGCACATTCATTTAAAGATAAAGCAGATAGACTGGAAGATGTAAACTCAGGTTTATTTACCTACCCCATGCTAATGGCTGCCGATATCTTATTATATGATGCGGAAATAGTGCCTGTGGGTAAAGATCAGCTTCAGCATATAGAAATGACCAGAGATGTTGCTTCGAGGTTTCATACACAAATGGGAGAAACTTTTGTTGTACCCGAAGGTAAGATCCAAGAGGAAACCATGTACGTTCCCGGAACCGATGGTGCAAAAATGAGTAAATCTAAAGGCAATATTATCAATCTTTTCTTACCAGATAAGAAGTTGAGAAAACAAATTATGGGAATTGAAACTGATAGCACACCGCTAAAAGAGCCTAAAGACCCTAACACCTGCAATGTGTTTGCTATTTATAAGTTATTGGCTAAAAAAGAACAGTTAGAAGAAATGAAAGCGAATTACCTTGGTGGTAATTACGGATATGGCCATGCCAAACAAGCCCTTTATGAGCTGATTATTCAAAATTTTGAGAAACAGCGCGCCTTATATCACTACTTCATGGAACATCCCGAAGAAATTGATGAAGCTTTAAATAAAGGAGCCCAAAAAGCAACTGCCATTGCCAACGAAGTTTTAGCAAGAGTTCGCTTAAAATTAGGATACAATTAAATAACCTCAAAGAGTTTTCCGGGCAATGGCCTAATTGCTCCTTTGAGTTCCATATCTAATAAGATGCCGGCAGTTTTAAATGTCGGCATCTTGCATTTTAAAGCAATTACATCCAATTCCTGTTTTCCCTCATTTTTTAGCTTATCGTACACTTCCTGTTCTACTGGCGACAATTCCATGAACAATCTCTTTTGAACAACTTTAGGAGCAGATGGCACTTCCCAATTAAGCATGTAAATAATGTCGGCAGCCGATGCTACCAAATGCGCCTTTTGATCTTTTATGAGATCATTACAACCTTTACTTTGAACATCGGTAGCTCTCCCGGGTACAGCAAACACTTCTCTGTCGTAAGAATTGGCAATATCTGCTGTAACAAGAGAGCCTCCTTTTTCTGCACTCTCAACAACAAGTGTCGCTTCACTAAGACCGGCAATTATCCTGTTCCGCTTCAAAAAATTATTCCTATCGAATTCTTTACTACTCCAAAAATCGGTAAAGAAACCGCCATTCTCTTCCATTTGGCCCATATACTTCGCATGAACTTTAGGATAAATTTGATTTAGACCATGGGCTAAACAACCTATGGTTTGAAGGTTATGCTTTATTGCAGCTCGATGGGCCGTTATATCAACCCCATAGGCAAAGCCTGAAATAATTACGGGGTTAAGGGGAGCGAGTTCTTCTACCAGTCTTTCACAAAACCCAATCCCATAACTGGTAACCTTTCGGGTTCCAACAATACTGAGAATTTTCCTTTTTTGAAGATCGATATTTCCTCTAGAGTATAGTACCAGAGGGCCATCATTACAGTGTTTCAGTTTATCGGGATAGACATTATCTTTATAAGAGCAAACTGAAATAGTATTCTTCTCTATATATGAAAGTTCTTTTTCAGCAGCCTTCAAATGATCGGTTAGATGTAAACTTTGAAGCTTCATCTTTCCTATTCCGTCAATTTTTAATAAACTTTCCTTTTTAGCTTTAAAAACAGCTTCAGCTGAACCTACGTGTCGTATCAATTTTTTAGCAGTGCTATCCCCCAGATTTGGAACATTTTGCAAGGCCATAAGGTGTAATAATTCTATTTTATCCATAAAATAACCTACTTGTGAATGCTGGTTGACCTTTAAATTAAATAGGTTTAAAGTAGTAAAATTCCCCACACTATCAACTCATTTTCAATGATTAAGAGAAAAAATATTATTAAGAATTTCTCTAAAAAAAGATTTGTTAATAATATATGTTTGCCTAATTTTATGATATCAGATAAAACCTTATTTTTGTTTTGATGACTATAGCTACCCATATCTCCGATTTACTATACCGATACGAATGTGTGATCTTGCCAGGTTTTGGTGCATTTCTAACACAAAAACAGTCGGCTCATTTTGATGAAACTGCTCAAGCGTTCTTTCCGCCTAAGAAGCAAGTTTCCTTTAACGCCCAGTTAAAGAAAAATGATGGATTATTGGCGAATTATATTTCAGAAATAGAAAATATCAGCTATCCTGCCGCTGTTTATAGAATAGATGCCTTTGTGCTCGATCTAAATACGCAGTTAGAAAAGGAGCGAACCCTTTGTTTAGATAATATTGGAAGTCTAAGCCTCTCTTCTGAAGACAATCTTCAATTTGAACCCTATACCGATACCAATTATTTAACTGAAGCTTTTGGATTAAGCGATGTTAAAGGAGTTGCTGTAAAACGTGAAGTTTACAAACAACAGGTCCAGGAATTAGAAGAAAAAGCGGAAATTCTATTTACACCAGAAAGAAGAAACAGCAAATCCTATCTTAAATATGCTGCTGTTGCCATAGTAGCCTTAGGAATTGGTGGGTTTGCAGGTTTGAATATTTATAGTAATAATGTAAGTGAGCATAATATTGCAGAACAACAAACCGCTGAATCTCAACTGCAGCAAAAGATACAGCAGGCCACTTTCGTTATAGATAATCCCCTTCCTGAAATAACTTTTACCGTAACTAAGCAAAGTGGAGATTTTCATATTGTTGCAGGAGCTTTTAGGGTAGAAGAAAATGCTCACCAAAAGGTAGACGAACTAAGAGCTAAAGGTTTTAAATCTCGATATATTGGCGAAAATAAATATGGCTTGCATCAAGTAGTTTATAGCAGCCATGTTACAAGAACTGAGGCACTTCAGGAATTAAGAACCGTAAAACCTTCTAATGAAGGCGCTTGGTTATTGGTTCAGGAACTTTAGTAATCCATTAACTTGTTTTCATCTCGTTTGCACATTACCTTTGCCTAAAAATAGGCAAAATGCAATCGAAAAACCCAAAAGAATCCCGTACTATACTAACCGACCTGGTTCTACCAAGTGAAACCAATCCTCTAAATAACCTTTTTGGCGGAGAATTGCTGGCTAGAATGGATCGTGCAGCCAGTATTGCTGCAAGACGTCATAGCCGCAGGATCGTGGTTACGGCCTCTGTAAACCACGTAGCCTTTAATAAAGCAATTCCGGTAGGAAGTGTTGTAACTGTTGAAGCCGCTGTTTCCAGAGCCTTCAAGAGTTCTATGGAAATATATATAGATGTTTGGGTAGAAGACAGAGAAAGCGGAAAACGAACCAAAGCAAATGAAGCTATTTATACCTTTGTAGCTGTCGATGAAACAGGAACACCTGTAATAGTTCCGGCATTAGATCCAGAAACACAATTAGAAAAAGATCGTTTTCAGGCGGCATTACGAAGAAAACAATTAAGTCTGGTACTTGCCGGAAAAATGAAACCCAATGATGCTACCGAATTAAAAGCTTTATTTACAGAATAAGAGCAACTAATTACATTATATCAAAAAAAACTCCTGAAATATTCAGGAGTTTTTTTTTATTTACATCTTCAAGACCCAGTCTGCCGGATCGAGTTTTTCCATATTCTTGTACATCATAAAATACAAAGTAGTTTTACCGGAACTACTACTGGTGGCGACTTCCCCTAAATCCTGACCTAAAGAAACCACATCTCCTTTGGTAACAAACACTTTAGATAAGTTGTTATAAATGGTGATATAATCTCCATGCCGTACCATAACAGCTTTATTAGCTCCTTTTACTGCCTGTACCTCACTAACTGTTCCTCCAAAAATAGCTTTCGCATTTCCTCCTTTATCGGTTTCTATACGTACGCCATTGCTATTGATAGTAATCGATTTTACAATAGGATGAGGCTGAGTTCCAAATCTGGTTGTCACCACTCCCGATCGTACAGGCCAAGGTAATTTCCCCTTATTACTCGCAAAATTGGCAGCTAAAGCTTTGGCTGCAGGAGTAAGCTCGTAGACATCTCTGGAAGTAGAACCGCTCTCTTTATTGCTTTTGGCAATAGAAGCCCGGATGATCTCATCAATTTGCTTATCAATATTATTGATCTCCTGTTGTTTTTTCTTGATTTGTGAAGCAAACTCTCCTTCCTTGGCACGAATACTCTTCATAAGCACCTGTTGCGCCTCTTTATTTTTCCCTAATTGATTTCTAGTTATCCTATTTTCTGCAATCAACTTCTCTTTTACTTTTTTCTGTTGAAGCAAGTTGGTATTTAAAGTCTGTAACTCTTCTGTGCGAAGCTTTATTTCGTCTCCCTGCTGCTTCCGGTAGTTCGCGTACTGTTTCATGTATTGAAGGCGCTTATAGGCCTGTAAAAAGCTTTGGGAAGACAAAAGGAACATGATCCTACTTTGCTGTGATTTACTTTTATAGGATTTTTCGATCATTTGCCCATAATCCTCTTTAAGCTTCTCCAATTCTTTGCGCAACTTTTGGATCTTGTTGGTGTTAGAATTAATGTCTCTGGTAAGCAAATTAGCCTGCTGGTTAGTAACTTTCAGTAAGTTCTCTGTGGCCTTTATTTGTCTATCCAGATCTTCCACCTCGGTAAGCACCGATTTTTCACGCTGTTTATTAGAGCTTCTCAGGCTATTTATCCTCTTGATCTCTTCTCTAAGCTCAATACGCCGTTGCTCAAGGTCTTCCTTTGTTTTTTGTGCAAACATGTTTCCACTTCCTAGAAAAAGAAGTGTCAAGATAATTAGTCGGGGTGCAATTGATCTAAATCTCATTATTCAATTTCAATTTCATCATAACCTGAAGGGATTTCAAAAGGAAAACTTACCTGTTCATCAAAACTGACAGTACGGTAATTAATTTCAATTTGGGTATTTTTAGGGCCATCATTTGCATTGATCTTAATCTCCTCGGGCATGCGCTGGTTGCCCACCGTTTGATATTTGGGATAGGTAACGGTAACACTTCTGTTCTCCTTTTCCTGTGATAACTGCTGAGCCAGTGCCTTGTAACTCCCTGCATCCAATAAAAATAACTTTTTAATGGCTTCCATGGTATTTACGGGTTCCAATTGATAGCCTTGGGTAGATTCTGTCAATTTATACTTATCGGTTCGCAAATCGTAAATACTCTGACCAATTAATAAATTTTGCAGTTTATCATAATCTAACGGCGTGCCCAGCCATTTGCTAACAAGGCTGAAGTCGCCATCAAAATAAGTTTTACCAATTTTCTCATAGTAACTTACTCGGTCTTTAGTAATTAAAGCCTTAGCCAACGGAATACCCAATAATTGGGCACTCATCCAGATAGCACTATCCTTTTTCATTCGAAAACTCACAGTCACCGATTGAGTTCTTTCTTCATCCTGATACTTTAATCGTAACCTGCTATTAAGTGTTTTAAAATAAAGTTCATTCCGGTAATGCTCAGACACCACTTTAGAAGTGGCTGCGTCTTCAATTTCAAGAACTTTTTTCTTACCGCTACATGCCGCTAATAGCATTACAGCGCTTATAATAACAATTAATTTCTTCTGCATTTAATTCTTATTTTGTTTAAATGAATTCAGCTTCTCTTTGTATTCATTTATTTTAATATCATTTTTTAAGCCAATACCTGCTAACAGCAGTTGTTCATAGAAATCGATGCTCATATTAACATCTTCTATAATATAATCAACGCCAAATGTAAGTATTTCTTCTGCCTCTTCGTACGACTGCATCTTATTTAATGCGGCACCTCGAATAAGATATAATAAAGGTTGTGCAGGGTACAATTCTAGAGCAGCCTTACTTATTTTATTTACCTCAGATATCCTGTTAAGCTCCAAACATAAGAGCAGAGTGTTTTTTAATAGATCATAATTAGCTGGATCTTTCTCCAGACCCATTTCAAAATAGGAGATAGCTTTTTCTTTTTCATTTCTAAGGATATAGTATTCGCCAAATCTTTGATAGATCTCTGGTTTATTTTCCTTTTCCGAAAAGATAGCTGCCACTTGTTTTAGCTCATCTTCATAACCCGGGTGGGTGTTTACAAATTGAAGAAAATCATTTAATACCTTAAACTTTGAGTCGGCATCAATTTCTTCTGCTGCCAATACTAATTTCATTGAATTTACCGCCTGCCCCGTTTTATTAGAATCTAAATAAAACTTATATAAAGCCAAATGCACCACTTTTGATGAAGGAAAGGCCTTCCTCATCTGCTCGGCAGCTTCAAAAGCCTCTTTTATCATTCCCTGTTCGCTGTAAACGAAGATCAAATTAAGGTAATTGCTTTCGTTTTCGGGAGAGGCCGCAATGGCTGTTTTCAGAGTTTCAATTTGAGCAGAAGTGTTATTTGTAAGCGCATATATTTGCTGCCGTAAATTTGTTCTGTATTCATTAATCCCCCATTTTGAATCAAGACTATCCAATAAGATAATTAGTTCATCGTACTGCCTGGTTTCCAAATAAAGCGCTGCGAGTTTATCGTTATAATCAAGATTAAAAGGAATTAATCTTTTCGCAATGATAATAGCGGGGGCATATTGTTTATTCAAATAATAAATATCCAGCAATTCTGCCATTATCCATTGGTTATTAGAATCTAATCTATTGGCTTGTTGAAGATTATGGGCTGCTGCATCAAATTGTTTTAACAGCTTATAATTCTTTCCCAATTCAAAAAAGATTACCGCATTTTCCGGCTGTAATTGCTTACAAACCTCCAATGCGGTGATTGCTTTTTCGTAATTCTCAATTGCTTTCTGTTTTAAGGCTTCAAAAAAATATTCCTGAAACTCATCACTAACATTCCCCAGATCATCCTGACTAACCTCATGTAAACTATGCTGCCCTTCCTGTGCCATTACAGCAGAGGAAAAGAGGATAGTTAATATGATGCAAAACAGGTTAATTTTCATCTTTTCTGAAGCTATTAAGCATTTTTAATGCCTGTAATATGAGCGCTTATTCTAACACAGAGTAATCTCCAATACTAATTTGAGTAAAATTACCATCAAATTTTGCGTGACTCCCAATCATGGCGTTATCCAGTTTGGCATTTTTTACTACCGATTCATTTTGAATAAGACTATTCTTGATAGTTGCATCGGTGATCTTACACCCATTTCCTATAGATACATTAGGGCCTATTTTTGCATTCACTAATTCTACATTCTCACCAATAAAACAAGGTTCGGTGATTTCAGAATTGATGATCTTTACAGAATCGGCAATCAGCTTTTCTCCATCCTGATGAAGGAAACTGAGCATTCTACCATTGGTTTCCACGGTAACATTCTTATTCCCGCAGTCCATCCATTCATCTACCTGTCCCGGAACAAAGATCTTACCCTTCTGTTTCATGGCCTCAATACCATCATTTATTTGATACTCTCCTCCACGAATGATATTTTGATCTAATACATTTTGAAGTTCTCCTTTTAAAACCGCGACGTCTTTAAAATAATAGATTCCAATTACAGCAAGATCTGAAACGAAATCTTCAGGTTTCTCTACTAAATCGGTGATCTGATTTTTATCATTCAACTTAACCACCCCGTAGGCACTTGGATTTTCCACTTGTTTCACCCAAATTACGGCATCAGCATCTTTATCTAAAGTAAAATCGGCCTTAAAAAGGGTATCAGCATAAGCAATTACTGCAGGTCCTTCTAAAGAATCTTTAGCACACATTATAGCATGCCCAGTTCCAAGAGGTTTATCCTGGTAATAAATGGTTCCTTTAGCACCCATTTTTTGAGCTATCTCCAGAAGATCTTTCTCCACCTTCTCTCCAAAATCCTGACCGATTATAAAGGCTACTTCCTCCACTTTCTCATCCAACACCTTGGCAATATCTTCCACCAAACGGTGTACGATTGGTTTTCCTGCAATAGGAATAAGAGGTTTTGGAACTGTTAAAGTGTGTGGACGTAATCTTGAACCGCGACCGGCCATTGGTACTATTATCTTCATCTTAACTATTATTTATTATGAAACCTCCCCCATGAATGCCAGAAAGAGATTTGCTCTTCATTAAAAATTTATTCTTCAATTATTTGCTTCCGGTACTGCCAAAACCGCCTGCTCCTCTACTAGTTTCATCTAAAACATCTACCTCTTCCCAAGAAATATGTTCATGTTTGGCAATTACCAATTGTGCTACCCGCTCTCCATTTTCAACTATAAATTCGTCATTAGAAAGATTCACTAAGATCACTCCTATTTCCCCTCTATAATCGGCATCGATGGTCCCAGGAGCGTTGAGTACGGTTATTCCGTTTTTAGCAGCTAAACCACTTCTTGGTCTTACCTGGGCCTCATAACCTACCGGTAATTCAATAAATAAGCCAGTTTTAACAATGGCACGCTCTAAGGGTTTTAACGTAATTGCTTCTGGAATATTGGCACGCAGGTCCATTCCCGCTGAAGCTAGTGTAGCATAATGCGGTAAATCGTGGGAAGACTTATTAATTATCTTTATTGTCATTTCTTTAAAATTATCAGTTTAAGCGCTGTTTTTTCGTTTACAAAGATCAAAAATATAAATCCAAGCCATAGGCCTATTTTAATAAAATAATTGTCGGAAAAAACGTAAAACGAAAGTCCGGAAAATAAAATGGAGCCCAGAAAATATAAGCTCATTTTCTTTAAATTATAAGGTATTGGAAAATACTTCTGTCCTAAAATATATGAAAGCAACATCATCGTTCCATAGGCACTTACCGTAGCAATTGCTGAGCCCATATAACTCATTTTAGGAATGAGTATAAAATTGATAACTAATGTTATTACAGCTCCCACAATAGAGATGTAAGCCCCAAAACTTGTTCTGTCGGTAATCTTATACCAAACAGATAAGTTATGATAAATCCCTAAGCAGAAATTAGCCAGCAAGATTAACGGAACAATTTTCATGGCCTCCCAATAGCCGGGATCTCTAATCAATAATTCTTTTAAAAGATCAGAAAAAACTACTACGGTAATGAGTATTATCGATCCAAAAGCTACAAAATACCTTGTAATAAGGGCATAGGTTTCGGGAGCATTCTTATTGGATGCTTGGCTAAAGAAAAAAGGTTCAATCCCCATTCTAAAGGCTGTAGCGAAGAGGGTCATAAATATTGCTAACTTATAACATGCTGTATACGCTCCTACTTCAATTTCAGCAATATCTGCAGGCAGTAACCAGTCTAATAAAATTCTATCGAATGTCTCATTGATAGCGAAGGCAATTCCAGCAAATAATACCGGATAAGCATACTGAATCATCTCCTTCCATAGTTTGGTATTAAAGCTGAAACGTATTTTGAAATAGAAAGGCAACATCACTAAAAATGTAAATACACTCGCTATTAACATTGAAATAAAGATGTACGCTATTTCATTACCGGGTTCATAAAGATGATTCCATACATCGCTTCCACTTTTTGCCAATTTAGGCAACAGCAGCAATAGGAAAACATTTAAACCTAAATTAACGACTACATTAAGGATCTTGATAATCGCATACCTCATAGGCTGCTCATTAGCCCTTAGCCAGGCAAAAGGTATAATTACTAAGGCATCAAGAACCAGCACGAGGATGGTATAAGTAATATATTCTATGTCTATACCGGAGATTAGGGCTAAATTTTCTCTAAACCCAAAGGCTGCCACAAGAAAAACCAATGTAGAAACAATTAGAGAAATCGTAGAAGTAGAAACTACCGCTCCTTTGTCTTTCTCCTTATGAAAAAATCGGAAAAATGCGGTTTCCATTCCATAGGCCAGGAGTACATTAAATAGTACGATCCACGAAAAAATAATAGACACTTCTCCATATTCTTTTACCGGTAAGACATCAGTATATAATGGAACCAAAAGGAAGCTCAGCATTCTTGGCAGTACTGTTGCTAAACCATATATAAATGTTTGCTGAAAAAGTCTTTTAAGGCTACTCAAATGAAGGCGGGTTTAAAGCATAAATATCCTAATTAATCGGCTAAATTCCTTAAACCGTATCTAAAATTTAGGATTTATTCCTGAGATCGTTCCTTAATACCTTTCAACTTAAAATATTTCGATTTCCCATTTTGAGAAAAAAGGAGAATAGCTTCATTATCCTGAATTTTGAAATCGGGAAGATCGGATTTTATAGGCATTTTATTAGCATATTCCTCTGTGGGATCGGAGCTCATAATGAAATCCCGTTTTCCACTTGTTAATTTGGCAATATATAGGCCCGGAGTAGATGGATCTTTCTCCAAAGGCGCCATCATATTTCTGAAATAAATAGAATCTAACCTAATGCGTTCTGTTTGAATTGCATTAACAGGGAGGTAGAATGTAGTTATATTTCCCTGAACGTCGAAATATGCTTCTCCAAATTGCGCAGGAGAACGTTCCTGCAGATCTTTATTGCCGGCACAGCTGCTAAACATTATTACAGCCAATACTGCGCTACACACTAGTAATAAATTTTTCATCTCAAATATTTTATGGTTCAACAAGATAAAACAAAATAAGTGCCAAAAGAAAAACCCCTTAGTATTACCAAGGGGTTTTTATGATTATATAAACTTCTTATGTAGTTTAAGAAGTGAAGGTCTAATTATTTAAAGCTTCGGCTCCACCAACAATCTCTAAGATCTCATTGGTAATTGCAGCCTGACGAGCTTTGTTATAAGATAACTTAAGCGAATTTCTAAGTTCAGTAGCATTATCAGTGGCCTTGTGCATCGCCGTCATACGTGCACCATGTTCAGAAGCAAGAGAGTCACTCATGGCTTTGAAAAGTTGCATTTTTAAAGACTTTGGAATCAGATTTTTTACGATCTCTTCCTTCTCAGGCTCAAAGATATAATCTAAAGTAGTATTTCCTTCTGATTCAAACTGCTGGATAGGTAGGAATTGCTCTGTAGTAACAATTTGAGTTGCAGCATTTACAAATTGGTTGTAAACAAATACGATCTCATCATACTTACCATCAACAAAGCTCTGCATCAACTCTTCGGCGATCTCGGCTACGTGCTCAAAATCTAAATGATCATAAATGGCATTATTATTTCGAGTAGGCATATCTCCTTTCACCAAAACATCGTTTGCCTTTTTTCCTAAAGTTAAAAGCTCAACATTCTTATTGCTGTATTTAGTAGCAACCACCTGTTTTACACCTTTTATAATATTGGTATTAAAGGCACCGGCCAAACCTCTGTTAGAAGAAATAGCAACTACAAGAACATTTTTAACTTCTCGCTGTTCAGCAAATTTACTACCGCTATCTCCTTCAAGAGTTGCACTTAAGCTTTGAAGCAATTCTGTTAACTTTTGAGAATAAGGGCGCATTGCAGTAATGGCATCCTGTGCTCTGCTCAACTTTGCAGCAGATACCATTTTCATGGCACTGGTAATTTGCATGGTTGATGAAACCGATGTAATCCTGCTACGTAATTCTTTTAAGTTTGCCATATGTAAGTACTTAAAATTGGGTAGGATTATTTTTTAATCCTACCCAATGATAAAATATGATTATGCTTTATATTTTGCTGAAAGTTCTTTTGCTGCCGCAGTTAGAGTATCGGTAACTTCATCGGTTAATTTTCCGGCCTTAAGCGTATCCAGAACATCACGATGTTTTACATTAAGATATTCTAGGTATTCCCCTTCGAATTCTTTTACTCTATCTACAGGAACATCTCTTAAAAGGTTTTTAGAACCAGCAAAAATAATTGCAATTTGATTCTCAACCGGATAAGGATCATTCTCAGCTTGTTTCAAGATTTCTACGTTACGCTTACCTCTTTCAATTACATTAAGAGTTGCTGCATCAAGATCAGATCCAAACTTAGCGAAAGCTTCCAATTCACGATATTGTGCCTGGTCTAATTTAAGAGTACCGGCCACTTTCTTCATCGCTTTAATCTGAGCGTTACCACCTACACGTGATACCGAGATACCTACGTTAATTGCAGGACGTACCCCAGAGTTAAACAAATCGGAAGTTAAGAATATCTGCCCATCGGTAATAGAAATTACGTTGGTTGGAATATATGCAGAAACGTCCCCTGCCTGAGTTTCGATAATTGGCAAAGCGGTTAAAGAACCACCACCTTTCACCAAATGCTTAATAGAATCTGGAAGATCATTCATTTCTGAAGCAATCTTATCGTTGTTTATCACTTTTGCAGAACGTTCTAATAATCTAGAGTGCAAGAAGAAAACATCCCCAGGATATGCTTCACGTCCCGGTGGACGACGTAATAATAAAGATACCTCACGGTAAGCTACCGCTTGCTTAGATAAATCATCATACACAATAAGCGCAGGACGACCAGTGTCTCTAAAATACTCACCAATTGCAGCACCTGCAAAAGGAGCATACACTTGCATTGGTGCAGGATCGGATGCGTTTGCAGCCACAATGGTAGTATAAGCTAAAGCACCTTTATCTTCTAATGTTTTTGCAATACCTGCAACAGTAGAAGCTTTTTGCCCAATAGCAACATATATACAATATACCGGTTCTCCGGCATCGTAAAATTCTTTTTGATTCAAGATGGTATCGATACACACAGCAGTTTTACCTGTCTGACGGTCACCAATAACCAACTCTCTTTGTCCTCTACCAACTGGTACCATAGCATCAATAGCTTTGATTCCCGTTTGCATTGGCTCGGTAACCGGCTCACGATAAATAACCCCTGGAGCTTTACGGTCTAATGGCATATCATAGGTTTCTCCTTCAATAGGACCTTTACCATCTATAGGAGCTCCTAAAGTATCGATTACCCTTCCGCTAATTCCTTCACCCACCTTAATAGATGCAATACGCTGCGTTCTTTTAGCTACAGATCCTTCTTTAATTTCTTTAGAAGGTCCTAAAAGTACCACCCCAACATTGTCTTCTTCAAGGTTAAGTACAATTCCTTCTAATCCACTTTCGAATTCAACCAATTCCCCGTATTGAGCGTTAGCTAAACCATAAATACGAGCAATACCATCACCTACGGTAAGTACTGTTCCTACTTCATCTAGAGAAGCTTTTGCTTCAAAACCTGAAAGCTGTTTTTTTAATATTGCTGAAACTTCAGCAGGATTTACTTCGGCCATAATTATTTAGAATAAAATTGGTACACGCCGGTGCACCTGTTTTAATTAAATTTTTGAAATATACGCGTTGTTCTTGAACTCACGTTTTAAATTGCTGAGATTCTTAGCAACACTTGCATTATATTGAAGGTCACCTATTCTAAGAATAAAACCTCCTATTATTGATGGATCTACTTTATTATCGATAGTAGCACTGTTCCCGGTAAGTTCCTTTACCTTATCCAGGATCTTAGCTTCCAGATTTGCATCGAGAGGAATTGCAGTAGTTACAGTAGCAACTTGTACATTATTCATCTCATTAAATAAAGCAGTATATTTTTGAGCAACTTGTTTTAATTGGGCTATTCGGTTGTTTTGTAATAACACATCAAATGCACCAAAGGTAGTTGCATGAGCATCTTTAAATACTTCTTTTAAAGCATTTGCTTTAAGGTTGGCTTTAATAACCGGGCTAGCAAGAAAATCCTCTAGCTCGTCACTGGCCATAATAGTTTGCGCTACACTCTGCATATCTTTGTTCACCAACTCGACAGCATTTTGCTCCTTTGCTAGATCTAAGATTGCTTTTGCGTACCGTTGTGCGGCTCTAGTCCCTTTCATAGTGTTATTTTAAAGTAACATCTGCCAACATATCTTCAACCAGCTTTTGCTGCCTGTCTTTGTTGGATAATTCCTCACGAACTACTTTTTCAGCTATTTGAATCGAAAGCGCGGCAACCTGATTTTTAATATCGGCCATTGCAGCATTCTTTTCATTTTGAATTATTGCCTGTGCTTGAGCAACAATTTTATCAGCCTTTTCCTGAGCTTCCCCTGTAGCTTCAGAAACAACTTTTTCTTTTAACTCACGGGCTTCTTTAAGGATAGCGTCGCGCTCTGCACGAGCCTGCTTCAACAATTTATCGTTGTCTGCCTGTAAATTCTGCATTTCCTTTCTTGCATTCTCTGCTGAAGCTAATGCATCATTAATAGAATCTTCTCTGTTTTTAACAGCACCAAGAATAGGTTTCCAGGCAAATTTTGCCATTAAGAAGATCAAAACTAGAAAAACGATGGTTTGCCAGAAAAACAAGCCAATTTCAGGAGTTATTAAATCCATAGTTATTTATATAATATTTTATAATTCAATCATTAAATTAAATCTGTTCGCAACCAACCGTTGCGAACAGATTTTTTAAGTTTTAGGACTAAGCCGGTACTGTAAGCACCCCTAGCAACGCAGCCACAACTCCAAAAAGGGCAACACCCTCTACAAGTGCAGCAGCAATAATCATTGCAGTTTGAATTTTTCCAGAAGCTTCAGGTTGACGGGCAATAGCGTCCATTGCTGAACCACCAATTTTACCAACACCAATAGCTGCTCCAATTACTGCAAGACCAGCTCCTAAAGCTGCAAGTCCAATGTGTAAATACTCCATAGTATAAAAATTAAAAATTAAAATTAATGATGTTCATGTTCCGCAACCGCCATTCCAATAAACAGGGCAGACAGCATTGTAAAAATAAACGCTTGAAGGAATGCTACTAACAATTCCAATATTGTGATGAAAAGTGCAAAAGGAACCGAAATTCCGGCAACTCCAGTACTCTCCAGTATAAATATCAATCCAATTAAACTCAATATAATAATGTGGCCTGCGGTAATGTTCGCAAATAAACGAATCATAAGCGCTACTGGCTTAATTATTAATCCAATTACTTCCACGACCATTAAAATAGGCTTTACGAAAGTAGGTATTCCCGGCATCCAAAATGTATGTTGCCAAAAATCTTTATTCCCATTAATTAATATTAAGGCAAGGGTAAACAAACCTAAAGATACGGTTACAGCAATGTTTCCTGTTACGTTGGCCGCACCTGGCAACAAACCTAAAAGGTTAGTGATCCAGATAAAGAAAAAGACCGTAAGTAGGAACGGCATGAATTTCATATATTTTTTCTCTCCAATTTGAGGAACTGCAATTTCATCACGAACGAACAACACCAAAGTTTCCAGGATATTATTGAAACCTTTAGGCGCATGAGTGTTTTTCTTGTGATGTTTAGATAAGCTAAAGAAGAACAACAACATCAAAACCACTGTAAGGAACATGGCTGCAACATTTTTAGTTACAGAAAAATCCCAAGGCCTGCTTGCATTTACTGGGTGATGCTCTGCATCAAACTCAACAGTATCAGCACCTTCATTTAATTGATAGATTTTTTCATGATAATTCACGAATCTCATCCCATCTTTCTCTACCACATGATGCCCTTCGGTATCATGATGAAATTCGCTAGACATGAAACTCACAACACCATTTTCTGTGTATAAAATCACAGGAAGAGGTAGTGTAAAAGAATTTTCTCCTTCTCCAAAGAAATGCCATCCATGAGAATCCCCAATGTGATGCATGATCATATCGGTGGCATTAAATTTCTTTTTCGATTCCTGTGCTTCTCCGTGTTCTTGTGAAATAACAAGCATTGGAAGTAGCGCCAGTGCAATTGTCACTATAATCTTATAAGATTTTTGTGCTATCATAGTCCTGTTAAACTTAATAATTGTGGCCTCAAAATTTCGGTGCAAAGGTATACTTTTAATTTTTATCTAAAAGCCCCCCTTTATTTTTTTTATTGAAAACCTCATTTTTATCGACTTTACTGAAACACAAAGGGTTATTTATTATTTAAAAGATTTACCGCATAGGTAGTTTCAAAAATCAAATAGAGCAAATAAGGAATAAAAAAAGAAAGTATATTGTCAAAAGGATTATTTATCCCGCTTAACATCATTGGAAGTAAAAAGATTACCGCCGCCAACATTTTCAACAAGCCACTTCCCATAAAGGCAAATCCGGTTTTATCCTGGGCGTTACTATGAACCAGTAATAACAAGAAATAAATAAGTAGGGTGGCCAAAAAATGGAATGAATAAATGGCGTAAATACTATAGTAAAATGTGGTTTCTGAATAAAATTTAAAGATCAGGAAATAATGTAGTCCAAACAGGATCAAGCTAAATGGAATAAGTCGTATTAAGAACTTCAGTAATTGTTGTTTCATATCTTAATTATCGTCTTTACTCATTCTACTCACCCTTCGTATCACCTGGTACAACGCAACAAAAACTCCCAATAAGGATAATCCAATTGTGAAACCGGAAAAATTATTAGGGAATTTTTTATCCAGCCAAATTCCAGCAAATACCCCAGCTCCTATCACTATTCCCATTTGAATGGCAATATTTACAAATTCTAGGTATTTGTTATGCGGTACGCTCTGTTTCTTTTTGTTCATTTTTATTCAAAGATTTTACGGCGCCTTTCATTTCGCAGGTGGCATTAAAATTAGCTCCCGGCTCGATGGCCAGCTTCCCGGCTTTAACTTCACCATTTACTACGGCGGTATTTCGCAAAGTTAAGGTTTCTGATACCAATAACTTCCCTGAGAACTTCCCTTCAAAATCAGCATTCTGACAGTCCAAGGTTCCCTCGATAAACCCACCTTTACTAATTACCACTTTCCCCGCGGTTTTAAGCGTTCCTTTTAGAGTTCCTTCTATTCTAAACCCGCCTTTAGCTTCAATATCGCCAGTAATAATGGTACCTGCCGAAATTCGGTTTTGTTCCTTGCTTATCTCTGTTGAAAATTTTGAATTCTTTTGATTTGAAAACATGTTAAAGTTGATTTTTATCTATCAGCAATTTATAGCCTTCTAAATTTTTATGAAGCTGAATAATGCGGTAGTTATCTGAAGAGATTATTACCGGTTCGTGCTGAAGTTTATATTTCTTATTTATATTTAATAACTCTGCAAACCCCTGAGCGTCACTTAAATTTTTCATTCCATGAACCATTACAAAGATATGTTTTGCATTATAAACATCTATAGAGGTATCATAATTGGTATAACCCAGATCTAAGATTGCCTGGTCTATTTTAAGCTTCAAAGCATCAGCATTTTCCCGCTCGCTCATTTCAAATTCATATAAAAGCTTAAGATTATTGGCGATGCCTGATATGTTGAACTCTTTATTCTCTAATTTAGGCAGAGCTGTCTCTATAAGCTGCTGTGCTTTATTCGCTTCCTCTGTTTGAGGATAATCTACAACCAACTGACTTAAATTCTTTTTGTAGGCTTCAAAACCATTTAAACGACCTGTTGCGGTAGCCTTTAATAGAGCTATTTTTGGTAAAAGAGCGTCTTCCTTGAATTTACTCATGTACTCCTCACTTTGAACTATTACCTCAGCATAATTTCCATCTTCAAAGAGGCGGTACAAATCTTTATAGAACTTGTCTGCCTGATCCTCCTGAGTGAGTGCCTGACCTGGGTGCAAAATATTTGCAGTATACCTCGAATCAGGATAATTACTCACTAAGGTTTGTCGGTATTTTTGAGCTTCAGCGGCATTATCATTTTCGGTATAAATTTGATATAAATAATAATTTGCAGGTATTACCAATCGCTCTTCATTGGTAAAACCGAGTAAAGCCTCCAAGCGCTCTGCCGCTAGTTGATCTTCCTTAAATTTATCCTTGTAAATCACCCCCAATCTAAAATAGGCATCATTACGCAGGTTGGTCAAACTATCTATCAAATTAGCATCTGAAGGGATGTCACTAATATAAGTTTGTGGATCAAATTCAGGGGAATTCTCAATAATCAACGTACTAACCTCATCCAATTCCTGAGCTCCCGAGTCCAATTTAAAATTCCCCGTAGCAAGTCGCCAATTATCTTGTAGTTCCCTAGGACCCCAATTTCTTAAAAATTCCTGAAGTCCATTAGCTACTCTCACAGGATTATAGAAATAAAAAGAATTTCCTGAGCCAGGTCCTCCAATTCCCGGTGGTGGTCCCGGGGTATTTCTGTTTATAAGCGTTTCCTGTGTATTCCCGGGAATAACTCCCTTTTTAGCTTCAGCAATTGCCTGATCTTTCAAGTTATTGGTAAATGATGTAAAATACGCCAAGCGAGCTTCCTCATCCATTGCCACAAACTTGAGGATACTATCATTTTCTTCGGCAATCTCTTCATATAAAATAACTTCCTGAAGATTGTTTTTCTTTCTATTGATAATAAAAAAATCTCTGGTATTAGTGGGAATCTTGGTAAGCGTACTATCAAAATAAGCACTGGCTTTTCTATAATTTGCTTTATCAAAATAAATATTTCCCAGACTCTCGTAACTCACCGATTGCAAGTAACTATCTGTGGAAGGCTCTTTTAAGGATTTATTATAATTGCTTATTGCCTGGTCTATAGAATCTAAATAATTATAATATTCTCCTTGCTGAAAATATATTCTATCCAAAAAAGGACGATTCTCCCTATTATTTGCCAATTCTTCCAACTTATCGCGCAGCATCAAATGATCTTGGGTGGCAAAACTGAAATTCCCTGCCTTATTCAATTGGGCATTTATCATATATTCTCTTGGAGATTTTCTGTTTAACTCCACCACTTTATTAAAGGCTAAATTTGCGCTATCCCTTTTTCCAAGCCTTTCATAAAGTTGCCCTTCTATAAAGTGATATCTTCCTTTCTCTTCATTATTTGAAGTGTAATTAGCAGCAGTTCTAATAGGAACAACTGCGCTATCCAGAGCGTTGAGATTTATATAAGCCTGAGAGATCATAGCTTTGGCATCTGCCCTATCCTGATCTTTAAGAGTTTCAGCTTTTAAAATTCGTTTAAGGTTCTTGATAGCTAACTTGTTGTTTTGCAGGCGTATGTTGGTTTTCTCTCTCCAAATTTGAGCATGATTTATGGTATTGCTCGCCGGGTACTTGTGGAGTATGTAATTGAAAGCTTCTAAGGCTGGAATAAAGCGCTGATCGTAATATCTGGCCTTTCCCAATAACAAATAAGCTTCATCTATTTGCGGATTCTTTTCCTTACCGCTAATTAACATGGAGTGCTTTTGAATGGCTTTAGTAGCCTTTTCTTCTGCAATTTTGAAGAATTCATTTCTATTGGTACCGGGAAGCAATATTTCTTCTGAAACCTGCATACGCTCCACTGGCAAAATATCCCAGAAATTTTCATTATAGGTTGCCGCAATTTGTTCTTTCCCTTGCTCAAGGGCCAAATTCCCATTATAAAGTGTGTTATACTCTGTAGAAACAGCATGCCAGTTTCTATTAATAAAACTATCCTTCTTTCTGGAGCACCCGGAAAGGAGAATAACTGAGATAAGGCAGAAACTGCCCAAGGTGAGTTTATTCAAAATCAATACGTTCTTGATGTAATAAATAACTAAAGGGCTTTGGTTTTAGTATGCAAAAATACGTTTCTTTTTAGAAATCGCTCTTCCACTAATTTATAAGAAGTTATTGACTTTTTTAGGCCTCATTTTGAAGCTCCTTAGAAAAGTAGGACTCCAACTCTTGTAAAGTAGCCTGAGAAGTCATAATATCTTTTACCAGTACCCCTTTATCCAATACAACGATACGTTCGCAAACTTCGGTGATATGAATGAGATCGTGACTGGAGATCAAAAAAGTGGTATCGCCCTGATTGGTGAGTTCTTTAATGATCTTTTTCAGCCTTATTTGAGTGGTTGGGTCTAAATTAGCGAAAGGCTCATCTAAGATCACCACTTTTGGATTCCCTATTAAAGCAGCAACTATTCCTACCTTTTTTTGATTTCCCTTGGATAGATCACGTAAATATTTCCTTCTTCCTAAGATCTCATCATTAAAAAAGTCTTCAAAATTAGCCAATAGCGCATCTACATCTGCCTTATTTTGCTGTCTTAAATCTCCAATAAAATAGAAGTATTCTTCAGGAGTAAGATAGCCTATCAAAAAACTTTCATCTATAAAAGAAGAGGTGAATGGTTTCCACTCTTCACTCTGACTAACGGTGATATCATGATTAAAAATACTACCGGTAGTAGGTTGGAGTAAATCAAGAAGCAGACTGAAAAAAGTGGTTTTTCCTGCACCATTATTACCTACAAGTCCAAAGCTTTGTCCTGTTGGAATATTAAGATGCTCTATATTTAATACGGTAGTTCCGCTATATATTTTTGTAAGGTTAGTTGCTGTAATCATCTTTTAAGTTTGAATAACTGTTAATCTCCTTTTTGCTTAAATCCTTCAATCATGGCATATTTCTTTCTTTTGTATACCTGAGCTATGAATCCAATGGCTTGATTTCTCAAAAATATACCTATAAGCCCTGCTGTTACTAGGAAAATCATCCCACTTTCAAAGGAAATAAATTTATAGAACAGCCAAAATAGCAAAACAGGAATTACAAGTAACGGAATTCCAATAATCCACTGTGCGGCTCCGGTTCCCTGATAGTTCATAAAAGGGCTTTTATCCAGATCGATCCTTTTTCTATTAAAAGAACCGGAATACAGCAGCAAGGGGGTGTTAATTCCAATGTTATAGATCGCGCAGGCTATGTTTAGCAGAAAAATTCGCCATCCAAAATACACATAAGGGGTAGCTAAAATTGTCAGCACCACGACACTAAAAGAAATTAAACCTGCTTTTGCCGTTAAATATTTTTTAAGTGGAATATTTTGAGCCATAATCATGGGGTAATAGCCCGCATCCCACGCAGGAACGAACTGACCAAAATTGAGCATGAAAATTCCAGTTATAAAAATGCCCACAAATACAAAAAACCAAGGATTATCGTAATAACTATCCTGTGTGTAAAAGAATAAGCCATAGCCTAAGAAAAGCAATGACATGAAGATAGCCGATTTTGGTCGCTTGTTACGCCAGATCAACTTTAAGTCCTGTTGTAAGTAAGGCGCAAGCTCACCAAATCTACGCGTCCATAAGAACTGATTGGTGTCGGCACTTTTTACTTTGGTTTTTAATGAGCCATCAAGATAGAATTTTCCTTCTAAATTCTTCTGATTCCATTTATATAACAATAAGAATACAGCAACAGGAATAAGCGATAAAGCCGGTTGCTCTATAATTTTGTCTAATCCTTTCCCAAACCAAACACTAGATTGAAAAATATTGAAATAATCTAGTAATGCAAGCGTCACTCCTACTACTGCTATAGGTACCAATGCTTTTAAATTATCTGTAAACCGCTTCTTAATAATGAAATTGGCGAAATTCACTGTTAGGGTTAAGCCGAACATAGCTAACATCCAGGCTAGTACAGGAAGTGTTTCGAATTCATTTTTGTAGATATTAAACAATCCGAAGGGAATAATAATTAAAAGTGGGAGAAAATTAAAAAAGGAATACAGCGATTTTATTAATACAAAGTTTACCACTTTTCTCTTTTTAACGGGTAGGATAAGCAGTGGTTTTATATTTAATACGGGTAAGGTTTGTAGCATAAATCGGTACCCTAGCTCTAGTACCAGCCATATAAGTACAAATCTATTCGCTAAAAAAATGGGGATTTCATTTGGGAAATATTCTTTAATCAAGGAATACAACCCCACCCCAAACAACAAAAACATTGCTGTAAAATAAAGCCCTAAAAACCCCATGAGAATCTTTAAACCTATACTTTTTCCAAAACTAGCCGATCTAAAGAAGGATTTTAACTCTAAGGAGATTAAACGCTTAAACATATATTGTGGTTTTTAAACAAGTCTTGAAATTTACCAAATTGTTACAATTTAAAAAGTTCAGACTTTGTATTTTTGTCTCCAAATACGTTAACATGAACAAATTTTATGCTCTAAAGATAAAAGAAATTATCCGCGAAACTCCGCAGGCGGTTAGCTTATCTTTTGAAATACCTGAGGACTTACAAGCTAAGTTTTCCTATAAAGCAGGTCAATATATAACAATACGAACAACTATTGAGGGAAAGGAAGTAAGAAGAGCCTACTCGCTTTGCTCTGCTCCTCATTCCAGTGAATTTAAAGTAACTGTGAAGGAGGTTCCCGGAGGGAAGTTCTCTGCAATAGCAAATAATAGACTACAGGTTGGTGATGTTCTCGAGGTGCATCCACCGGAAGGGAAGTTTATATTTGAACCAGGTAGCACTTATCAAAATTATGCTGCCTTTGCTGCCGGTAGCGGAATAACCCCTGTGCTATCCATTATAAAAACGGTATTACATGAGGAACCGGAGAGTAAGTTTGTGCTTGTTTATGGAAATAAATCTATAAATGAAACCATTTTCTTCAAAGAGCTTTTAGAATTACAGGCTACGTATCCCGAAAGATTTTTTGTTGAATTTATATACAGCAGGACTCAGGAGCCAAATGCACAATTCGGTCGTATTGAAAATAGCACCGTTAACTATGTATTGAAAAACAAGTTCAAGGATGTTCTTTTCCAGAAGTATTTCTTATGCGGTCCTGAAGTAATGATAGAGAATGTAAGCGAACTTCTGAAAGCCAATAAGGTACCAGAAACTCACATTCTGTTTGAATTATTTACCACTACAGATAACGGTGTAGATGATGTAGCTTTAGAAGTGGAAGGGGAAACGCAACTTACTGTACTTGTAGATGATGAAGAAACCGTTTTTTCTATGAATAAAAAGGATACTGTTCTAGAAGCAGCTTTAGAGAATGATCTGGATGTTCCTTATTCTTGCCAAGGTGGAATTTGCAGCAGCTGTATAGCAAGAGTTACCGAAGGAAAAGCTGAAATGAGCAAGAATCAGATCTTAACCGACAGTGAAATAGCAGAAGGGCTTATTTTAACCTGCCAGGCGCACCCGCTAACTCCTACTTTAAAAGTAGATTATGATGATGTATAATTTAGAAAGAGTATTTTCTGAAAATATTTAATAAAAATGCCCCGAACCTTAGTTTGGGGCATTTAATATTTTATCTAGTTTTTCAATTACTTTTTCGGGCTTAATCGTGCGCATTACCTCTTCATAACCTTCAGGAACTTTATTCCCATAAATAGAAGTTGGAATCTTGGGATACTGATCCAGATCTGGTAAAATTGAATTTTCCTGCGGCTGATTAAAAGCAGTAAACCCTGCAAAAGGATGTGTAACACCCCAAAGGCTAACTACAGGAATTCCATACATGGCTGCTAAATGAGCGTTTCCACTATCCATTGAAAGCATGCCATCTAAGTTGGAAATAAGTGCCAATTCTTCTTCAAATTTCAACTTACCTGCAAGAGAGGTGATATGCTCATATTTAAAAGCGAGCGCTTCCAATTGCTCTTTTTCTTTTTTTCCTCCTCCAAATAGATAGATTTGAGTTTTTCCTTCATCATTTATTGATCTAAGCACATCTTCCAATAGATCTAAAGGGTAAACCTTAGAGTCATGTTGTGCAAAGGGAGCAACCCCTAACCATTTCAATGTATTGTTTCCGGTAATCTCTCTGGTATTAGGAGAAAGTTTTTGTTTTTGAGGAAAACTGTGCTCCCTCAGGTCTATAGGATATCCTAACTCTTCAAAAACATCGGCATAGCGCTGATGTGTTGATTTCAATTGCTTAAAAATCTTATTGTTAGAAGCGGTAAGTGCCTTTTTTTCTGCTCTTCCTTTATCTATTTGTTTTACCTGAATTCCGTAAAAGTAAAAGATCGATTTCAAAACATTGCTACGAAGCACATCATGCACATCTGCAACAGCATCTATACCAAGGTCTCGTAGATCTTTTGCCAGTCTACTTAACCCGAACACTCCGTTATGCACCCCATTTATATCGGCTTCATAAACTTCCACATTAGGAATTCCTGCAAACATAGGAGCGAAAAAGGCTCTGGTTAAAACAGTTATTTTCAGTTGAGGATAGGTTTGAATAAGGGTTCTGAGTACCGGTACAAGCATAGCCACATCTCCCATTGCCGAAAGTCGGATCACCAAAATATGTGCATCCTTAAATGCTGTCTTGGCGGGAGATTTTATATGCTTTACGGAAGATTCTGGCATTTGTAATTAGCTTTTCTTTCTAAGAACCGGATTCAATTCATCATCGTTATACATCTTCATTTGCTTATACACTTTCATGTATTTCGCACCGCTTTCAATATCTTTCAAAAGTTGATCGATTGCACTGGAAAGGTCTACTCGCTGCTCTAATAAAACGCTGAGTTTTTCCTGACATTTTTCTTTGTGTGTCTGAGAAGCATCTTCTCTTGTCGCCTCTTCCTGCATATGAAATATCTTAAGCGCAAGTATAGACAACCTGTCTATAGCCCACGCAGGACTCTCACTATTAATACTAGCATCAGCATTTGCTGCTACGCCCTTATACTTAGCAAGAAAATAACTGTCTATATACTCAACCATATCGGTTCGATCCTGATTGGAAGCATCAATTTGTCGCTTTAGTTTCAAAGCAGCAACTGGATCGATGTTTGGATCACGTATAATATCCTCATAATGCCATTGTACGGTATCTATCCAACATTTTCTGAACAAAAGGTGCTCAATAAGTTGAGTATCTTCTTTATACGGATTGGCAAAAGCTTGATCTACCGTGTTTATTTCATGATATTTTTCAATTACTTCCTGAAAAATAGTATTTGCTTTATCTGAAAACATATGAATTAATTTTTTGTGTATTTTTAAATATGAGGAGGTTCCTTTTTACCTGTAATAATATATATATAGATTCGACCTTTATACTGTCGCTATACCCAATTAGGCCTCTTCAGTTGAAATGAATATTGATATCTATTTACTGTTCTTTTGAAGCTTTTGGCAAAGGTATCATATTTTGCAATAGTAACCTTGTTATACAAGAAAGCTAAACTTCAATAGAGGTGGCTCCGGCAAGAGCCTAGAAGAATAAATAGACGTAAATGGGTAATAAGATAAGACCAATTAAAAGTATTTCTTTAAAAATACGTTCGCGTTTACTTTCAAAATAATTCGAGGTAATTATAGCCAGGGGTATAAACAGAAATATTAACTCACTTCCATTTTTAGTAGGTGAAAATATACCAACTAATGTAGCCACCAGCATCGTTAGAAGTACCAGGACATAAGTAGGCCTAGAATTTATATTCGACTTCTGCATAAGCCCAATATAAAAGAAAGAAGTCCATAGTGCTAAAGCCAAGATAATACTAAGGGGCAGTAATAATTTAATGTTCCCGTATAGTTCGAAATCAAAATTACTCTGTTGAAACCAAGCCGATAATGTATAAAACTCATTATTTATAAGAAGATGATAGCCCGTAACAAGAGAGGAAACAGTAAAAATAGCAACCAAAGGTATTAGCCAGTTCTTAAAATAATTGGCAGTATGCATTAATACCCCACTATACACCACTATTAGAAATAGAATTGCCCAAAAATTGAAAAGTGAGGCAACGCACACCCAAAACGTAGCATCAAATATTTTCTTTTGGATATCTTTTTGAGACCTTAAAGTAATTACCCTTCTTAATGATAAAAGCACACAAAGATTGGCAACTATAACCTGATTGTCTCTTAAGATTTCAGAAAAACTAACTGCCAGTACGGCGAAGATTACAATTTTATAGGAACTGTATTTAGACAGATCGTTCTTTTTACCTATAAAATTCAAAATGATCACATTCAGCAAAAAACACAGAAATATTCCCAGTTTCACGCCAAATTTGGCAATGTCGAATGAAGAAAAAAGACTGCTAACATTAGCCAATAAGTAAAACATGGTCATGAAAAGGACCACGACTAAAAAATTTACAGGTTTTGATTTGCTAAAAAAGCTTGTTAGCATTACTGTTTTTTATATTTTTGTGCCATAATATAACAAAGTTATACGATGAAAGAATTATTTGAAGGAATTGCCTGGTTGTTCGAGAACGTGTTGTTTATTCCTTATGATGCACTAAGAAAACTACAATTGGAATCTTGGTTTCTTGCTAATTTCATGAACTGGGTATTTATTCTTGTTGTTTTTGCAGCATTTTTCTACTGGATGAAGCAATTGAAAACATTCAATGATAACAACGAAGAGAACCGTGATCCAAAAGCTCACTCGTTCTTAGGATAAATCAAATCCTAGATCTTTTCTATAATACATCTTATCAAAATGAAGTTTATCTACATTTTGATAAGATTTTTTTAGTGCCAATTTGTAATCATCCCCAAACGAAGTAACCGCAATAACGCGACCTCCGTTTGAAAGCACTTTCCCTTCTTTTGTAGTGGTTCCGGCATGAAACACAATAGAATCTTCTACCGTATCTAGTCCCGTTATTTCCATTCCTTTTTCATAAGCTTCAGGATATCCTCCAGAAACCAACATTACTGTTACAGCAGTCTCGGTAGCTATTTCCAAACTTGCTTCATCCAACTTTTGTTCCGAAACCTTTTGGAACAATTCTACAAGATCAGATTTTATCCTCGGAAGTACTACTTCTGTTTCCGGATCGCCCATACGTACATTGTACTCAATAACATACGGCTCATTATCTACCTTTATCAGGCCTATAAATACAAACCCTTTGTAGGCGATCTCTTCTTTTTGTAAGCCTTCTATAGTAGGTTTTACGATGCGCTCTTCTATTTTTTGCATCAATTCTTCATCAGCAAAAGGAACAGGGGAAATAGCTCCCATTCCACCGGTGTTCAAACCTGTATTTCCTTCTCCTATTCGTTTATAGTCTTTAGCAGTTGGTAATATTTTATAGTTCTTTCCATCGGTAAGCACAAAAACGCTTAATTCAATTCCGTCTAAAAACTCTTCAATAACAACTTTACTGCTTGCCGCTCCAAATTTCTCACCTATAAGCATTTGTTCTAATTCTTTTTGAGCTTCAGCAAGATCTTCTATAATCAACACTCCTTTCCCTGCAGCTAAACCATCGGCTTTCAATACATATGGTGCTTTAAGAGTTTCAAGAAATTTCTTTCCTGCATCTAAGGTCTCTGCACTAAAACTTTGATAGGCAGCGGTAGGAATGTTATGCATGAACATAAACTCTTTTGCCCGCTCCTTACTTCCTTCTAATAATGCTCCGCGTTTTGATGGTCCAATTACGGCTACATGCTTTAGTTGATCGTCCTCTTTGAAAAAATCGTAGATCCCTAATACCAAAGGGTCTTCAGGCCCAACAACTAGCATTTCGATATTCTCCTGAAGTACAAGTTCTTTTATTGCTTCAAAATTGGTTACCTTAAGATCGATATTCGTGGCCATTTGAGCCGTCCCTGCATTACCGGGTGCTACAAAAAGTTTATCGCATTGTTCGCTTTTGGAAATGCTATGTGCAAATGCATGTTCACGACCGCCGGCACCTAATATCAAAATATTCATGGAGAAGTTATTTAAGTTCTTGCGCCAAAAATAAATGTTTGTAAATTGAAGCACTAATAATTTCCAATAAATTAAATCTAATTTATTCTTTGAACTGGTTTAAGATCTCGTTGCAGCTCAACAAATTCCCAATTAACAGGGCGCAAAATATGCTGCGTAAAATTCAGGATATTCCTGAAGAAAAGTACGAGGAATACCTTGTTCAAAAAAGGGAAGCTATTGTTCAATATCATTTAGAGCACACCAATTTCTATAAGTCCTTTTTCAAGAACAAAGAATATAGCGAGTGGAAAGATGTCCCTGTGATGAATAAAGCAGACCTTCAGCGCCCTTTAGAAGATCGTCTAAGCAATGAATTCAGCAAAAAGAACATTTATCTTGGAAAGACTTCCGGCTCCAGTGGACATCCTTTTATTTTCGCAAAAGATCGTTTATGCCATGCTATTACCTGGGCCGAATTTATAGATCGGTATAAATGGATTGGAATTAACCTCAACAAATCTTTACAAGCAAGGTTTTATGGCATCCCTCTCGATTTCTATGGAAATATTACCGAGCGATTTAAGGACAGGATGAGCTTAAGAAGGCGCTTCAATATTTTCGACCTTAGCGACAGTAAGATGCAAACTTTTCTTGAGCGCTTTAAAAATTCCAATTTCGATTATATAAATGGCTATACTAGTGCTATCCTGCTTTTTGCAAAGTATTTAAATAAGCAACAGCTTATCCTGGCCGATATTTGCCCTAAATTGAAAGTATGTATAGTGACTTCTGAAAAACTTTTTGAAGACGACAAAACCCTAATTGAAGCAGCTTTTGGGGTGCCGGTAATTAATGAATACGGGGCTAGCGAAGTGGGTCTTATCGCTTTTGAAGATACCTCGAAAGAATGGGTGATAAATTCGGAAAGCCTATTTATTGAGATTTTGGACGATCAAAACAATATTCTGCCCTATGGCGAGGAAGGTAGAATTGTAATTACCTCGCTCTATAATAAGGCGCATCCCATGATACGCTATGATATTGGAGATACTGGAAAACTGGCTTCTAACAGCAGTTTTAAGCGGCCTATCCTCGAAAAGCTTACAGGCCGTACCAACGACATTGCAAAACTTGCTGATGGAAAAGTGGTACCCGGACTTACTTTCTACTATGTTACTAAATCTATCATAGAAGATGCTGGCAGCATTAAAGAGTTTTTGGTGATACAAACTGCTTTAAACCGATTTAAGATTGAATATGTAAGCGAACAGGAGTTTACCGGAGTGCAAATCGAAAAGATCCTGACTGCTATTGAAACCTTTATAGGAAAGAACCTAAAGGTAGATTTTGAAAGAAAACAGATCCTGAAACGAAACAAGAGCGGAAAACTGAAACAGTTCACTTCAATGATCTAATTGCTTTAATTGTTTTGATTTCAGCATGAAATGTTCCCATAAAAACAAGATCATATACGCACAGCTTTTCAAAATCCCAAAGTTCAGAACTTTATAATACACATTGAAATTATGTTTTAGAAGACTTAATTTATTATTTGAAATAGATTCCCTTCTAATTCTATAGTATGCCAACGGAGCGGTTATTCCCTCAACATTTCCAGTTTCTTTTAATACTGACAACCATAAGGCCCAATCCTGTCTTTTTCTTATAGAAGCATTGTATATTTTACCTAATATTTCTACAGAATAAATTCCGGTAAGGTTCCCTACATAATTTGATCGTAGTAATTTATTATAACTCAACAAAGGAAGGGCTTCTACCATTTTATGAAGTTTCTCACCGCTCTCTGAAATTAACTCGTAGCTGGAAAATGTCATTTGCAATCCTCGCTCCTGCATGAATTTCAACTGTATACTTAACTTTTCAGGGAACCATAAATCATCAGCATCCAGAAAAGCAATATAAGTTCCTGTAGCGGCTTTAATCCCCTTATTCCTGGCAACTCCAGCTCCCTGATTCTCTGAACTGATCAATAATTTGATCTTTGAACTGGCGGCGGCACATTCTTGAACTATTTTAACAGTAGTGTCCCGGGAAGCATCATCTATAACCAACAGCTCCCAATTTGTATAGGTTTGGTGTAATACCGACTGTATTGCCTGCTCAATAAAACGCGATGAATTATAAGCGGGCATGATAATGGAAACCAGCGGCCGATCATTCATATTTAGAAATTTACCGAGTTGCGTGTTCTAACAGGTCTTTATATTCACTTCTTAGCAGTTCTTCAACGGCCTTCTCCCAAGTGTTCAGGTCTATTTTAAAAGATGTTTCCAACTTTTCTTTATCAAGTACACTGTTCTGCGGTCTCTTCGCTATAGTGGTATAAGAGGTATCTTTATTGAGTTCTACTTTCTCGTTCAAAGCTGTAATCTCCAGTATTTTCTTAGCGAAACCATACCAGGTGGTAGCTCCTAAATTACTAAAATGATAGAGACCATAATTAGCATTTCCTTCAACAATAAGATTAGTTAAAAATTCTGCCAGATCATTGGCATTAGTAGGTGTGCCGGTTTGGGCCGTAGTAATATTTAAGGTCTCCCCTTCATAAGCCTTCTTAAGAACTGTTTTGAAGAAGTTATGACCAAATTGAGAATAAAGCCAGGAAGTTCTAAAAATAAAATATTTGTCTAATATTTCCTGTATATGTTTTTCTCCCTGTAGTTTAGAAGCTCCATATACATTAATGGGGTTGGTAAGGTCTGTTTCGAGATAAGGCAGTTCTTTCTCTCCATCAAAAACATAATCGGTAGAAATGTGTATTAGAACCAAATTGTGTTCTTTACATATAAGTGCCAGTTCTTTTACTGCGGTAGCATTTATATCAAAAGCCTTATCTTTTTCTGATTCGGCTTTTTCAACATTGGTATAAGCTGCGCAATTAATACAATAATCTATCTGCTTATTCCCAAATACCAGTCTAAGATCTTTTTTTGAGCTTACACTCATTTCAGCAGAGGTCAAAAACAACCAGTCAATTTCCAGACGCTCATTTGCTATTTTTTGAAGACAGCTACCTAATTGTCCCGAGGCTCCTGTTACTAACACTGTTTTCATGAAAAAGAGGCTTTTAAAGTTGGCAATATCTTATCTTTTTCAGAAAGAATAAATTCTTCTTCCTTCATTCCCCATGCTATAGCCAGATCGGGATCGTTATAGATAATTCCAGATTCTTCTCCCGGCTTATAGAACCGATCGCATTTATATGAAAAAACCGAAGTTTCTGAAAGCGTTAAAAACCCATGCGCAAACCCCTGCGGAATATATAATTGCTGATGATCTTTATCATTTAAGATTAAATGATGCGATTTTTTAAAGGTAGGCGACTCGGGACGGAGGTCTACGACCACATCCATCACTTCCCCATAAATTACTCGCACAAGCTTGGCCTGAGCAAATTCACCACGTTGGAAATGCAATCCTCGTAATACCCCCCTTCTTGATACCGATTGATTATCCTGCACGAATTCAACATCAATTCCTGTAGCTTCAAAAAACTTTTTTTTATGATAAGTTTCTAAAAAGATCCCACGGTGATCTTCAAAAACCTGAGGGGTAATTAAAAAACAATCTTTTAAAGGTGTTTCTTCAAACTGCATGCAAAATGTTTATTATGAATTGAATATTTGCTCAAGGATCTTTTCAGTAATAAGGTAAGTTGGTTTCACCCCAGATGTTCCTAATCCTCCTGAAGCTAAGGTGCTACCGGTTTCTAATGGATTATCTGAAGCATAGTAGGCATAACGCACTTTCACATCTTCTCTTATATTACCACGTAATCTGGAGGCCGACTGAATGGCTTTCTGATAGTGAGCTCCTTCCATTTCCAAACCTACCACATTCCAGGTAGATTCCTGGAAGAACCTTAAAACATCTTTATTTTGTAGCGAGGTTCCCAGTACGGTGATCATCGTTCCATCTACCACTTTTATATCATTTCCTTCCAGGTCTGATTTTCTTAATTCGTTATAGAATGGATAATTATCAGCGGTACCTTCAAAAAGGTGAGCAGAAGGTATCATAATATCACCCTTTCCTCCATCAAGAATCCCTGCTTTCCCCATAATAGAGATAGAAACCGCATTTAAATGGATTTCATTCCCTTCATAATTATAAGGTTTCAGCATTTCATCCATGGTTTCGTATGCTTGTTCTCCAAAAGCATAATCCATTACAATTAAAACCGGCTTTTCATCATTTTTTTTGTTGATGAAATCAGCGCTTCTAAAGCCGCTTTTCAGTTTAGCGGTATCAAACACCTGCACATCTATGTTCGTTCCGCTTGTATCTTCTATGAATTTCATACCGTTGTCTAAAGCAACTTTCATCACCTTATTTCTCAGCTGGCCGTTTCCGGCATCACTTAATTCCTCATAGATCTTCATAGAACTCTTCTTTTTAAGTTCTGTTTTTAAAGCTTCCGGAGAATAAAGAGTATTCATAACACTATGCATATTCGCACTAATAATATGAATTGGGCGGTGCATTAAATTATTCTCTACCAAATATTGCTTAATAGCATCTGCCCAGATCTCTCCATGAATATGATGCCCTAAGCGCTCACGCAGTACCGGACTAAAAGTTACGATTCGCTTATTATTCTTTACAACTTCTTCTATAGCCAACTTTCCTAACCAGTAGATGATATGTAAAAAGCGCTCCTCATTTTCAGGGGACATGAACTTAGGGTACATGGTAGTAACCTCTTTGAAAGTTCTCCCTAAGATATTTGCAGTATGTGTTAGTGCAATCTCACGTTCAATTTGGGTAACATTTTCCTTTTTAACGGCTTCTTCCAGTTTTTTCCAGTCTCTGGTAACACTACCTTCTTCATCGATTATTACACGTCTCATAATTTTATGAGATTCAATGAATAAAAATGTAAGGTGAGTTAGAATATCATAGATTTCAGAACGACCTCTGGTAACCTCTATATTCATTTGTTCCTCATCTATCCTATAGCAATTTCTTCTACGTTTTGGAGGAATAATAGGTTTGAAATGAGAATTAGCATAACCTTCGTCACTTGTCAAATTTATATATTGGCATTGCTCAATTCCTTTCGGAAGTCTTTCTATAACATACAAAAGACCGTCCAATTCCACTTTTTCTTCAGCAATAGAACCATAGATCTCCGGCCTAAGTGTTAATAAAGATTCTCTTAAAGTTTCTCCGGAGATTCCCATAGGTTTATAGAAACCACGGTTAAAAAGATGCCTCATGGTGATGTACATGCGCTCAATTGCATTTGTACTTTCCTGTGCCCGGGTTCTACCCATTAATTTTAAATTTACCATATGTGTATAATTCTATTGAATTTTAATTTTTTCTAATTCCTGTGCGATTTTTCTATCATTGGATAACCTAGGCAACTTATTCTGGCCTCCTAGTTTCCCGATAGATTTCATGTATTTCTGAAAACCATCTTGAGGAACCTTTGTTATTTTTAAAGGTTGAAGCACCTTTCCAACTATTAGATCGTAATAGTAAGAATTTTGCCTCTGTAAAGCTTCGTCCAAAACTCTTGCAAAATTAGCAAGATCTTCCGGTTCATTCTCAAATTCTATGAACCATTCGTGATAGGGTAATTCTTCTCCCTCTGGTGTAATTTGAGGTGCCACCGTAAACTCTGAGATTCTCACAGAGCTTTTAGAAGATGCTTCTTGCATGGCTTGTTCTACTTCTTTTCCAATTACATGTTCCCCAAAGGCAGAGATAAAATGTTTAATTCTGCCGGAAACAATAATTTTATATGGTTTTACAGAAGTGAACTGTATGGTGTCTCCCAGGTTATACGCCCATAAACCGGCATTGGTAGAAATTAGCATCACATAATTCACACCTATTTCTACTTCTCCGATTGTCAATCTTTTAGGCTTATCGTTATAGAATTCCTCTGCCACAACAAATTCATAGAACATTCCTGAGTCCAGCTGCAATAACATGCCTTTATCCTCCTGCCTATCCTGAAATGCAAAGAATCCTTCCGAAGCAGGATAAAGTTCTATACTATCTACCTTCCTGCCTATAAGATTTTCAAACTTAGCACGATATGGCTCATAATTCACCCCTCCGTAAATAAACAAGTCGAAATTGGGAAAAAGCTCGCCCACTTTCTTTCCTGTATTATGTTGAAGTTGTTCAAAATACATTTGAACCCAAGAAGGGATTCCGCTAATTACCGACATATCTTCTTGTTTGGTCTCCTCTACTATAGTCGCTACCTTAGTTTCCCAATCATCTATACAGTTGGTCTCCCAACTTGGCATCCTATTCTTTTGCAAATAAGCGGGTACAAAATGAGCTACAATTCCTGAAAGTCGGCCTAGTTTAACCCCGTTTTTCTCTGTTAATTCTGGGCTTCCCTGAAGAAAAATCATTTTCCCGTCTACAAATTCAGCTTTACCGGTATCCTCGATATAGCACAAGATGGCATTTCGCGCTGCCTTAATATGCGTTGGCATAGATTCTTTGGTGAGAGGAATATATTTTGCCCCACTGGTAGTTCCAGATGTTTTCGCATAATACAAAGGTTTGCCCGGCCATAGAATATCTGGTTTACCTGCTACCATTTCATCTACATAAGGCTTTAACTCTTCGTAGTCCCGAATAGGCACCTGTTCAGCAAATTGTTCATAGGTTTTAATCGTACTAAATTGGTGATCCTTACCAAACTTAGTATTTTGGGCCTTGCTTAAAAGCTCTTGAAATACGCGTTGTTGGGTTTCTTCAGGATGTGAGGACCAATAATCTATCTTATGCCTGATGTATTTAGAGAATATTTTTGCTGAAAAAGCTTTTATAGACATATATATTTAATCAAAATCAATAAAATCTGTTGGATTTACGGGGTTTCCGTCTTTCCAGAGTTCAAAATGTAAATGGGTGCCTGTACTAAGCTCTCCGGTTGATCCCGCAGTGGCCACTACTTCCCCTGATCTTACAAAATCTCCTTGCTCCTTAGTAAGAGAGGCATTATGCTTATAAACCGAGATCAGGCCGTAATTATGCTCAATAATTATTACGTAGCCGGTGCCTGCACTCCATTCTGAAAAGATCACGCGACCATCAGCCACAGATTTTATAGGTGCATTCTTTGCCACAACCACATCTACCGCATAATGCTTGTTTTTTAAATTATACTTTTCGGTTATAGGACCTTTAGCCGGTGGAAACAGCGCAAACTCCATAGCCGAACCTGCAGATTCCAATACATTATACTTATCTTCCTGGGCAACCTCATCTCTTAAAAGTGAATCGGCTCTTGAAGGGTAAATATCTATATATTCTGAATCTATGGATTGTGCCTGTTGTAAGGAATCTCTGTTCAAATTAGTAGCTTCCAAATCGCCTGTTAACACCTTTCTTATAGATTCATAGTACTGATCGTTGAATCTTAAAGCGGTTTGTAGCGAATCGGTTTTATAAGCCAGTTCTGTAGCCTGTCTTTTTAATGCTGCAGAAGAGTATCCGGGAATATATTCCCTTAACCCGGTAAAGGCTATTAAAAAAGTAGTTCCTGCAATCAGTACAATTGCACTTATCGATAATGCAACAAATACATTTAAACGAGTAAGTTTAAATGATATTCGCTCCTCAAAAGTGTCTTCATTCAAAATTACCAACCTGTATTTATGCAGTAACTTCTTGGTGAATTTCTTTCTATTTTTTATTGATTTACCCATAATATCACTAGCTATCACAAAGATAGCATAAAGTTAAATTTATACTATTTTATTACTTCCAAACGTTTATATTAATGTTTTCTTACTAAGTTTGTAACAACAAAATTTTTTACTATGAACTCAATATTTTTACCATTGGTCATCGGTGCTCCACAAATCATTTTAATAGTGGTAATTGTGTTGCTGCTTTTTGGTGGTCGAAAAATTCCTGAATTAATGAGAGGCCTTGGAAGTGGTATAAAAGAATTTAAAGATGCCTCTAAAGATGACGATGATAAGGACAAAAAGATTCCAGAAGAAAATAAATAGTATTTAGTTATCAAAAAAAAGCCCAGTTAAATTAACCGGGCTTTTTTTTTATTTGAATTTTACTGATTTCAATATCGCCTCCAGCTCAAACATATTGTCCCGTTTTGCTGATGCCGGCGCAAAGGCAAAACCTTCCAGTATAATATACCTGTTATTTATTGAATCCCGTACCGCATAATTTATGAAAGGACCTGCCATAAATGCATTTTTCACCTCCCAGGTTCCTTTAGTTTCGTAAGCAAATTTGCCGTCTATCTCTGAATGGAACAAATAAGGCGCATAGGCTTCTTCTGTGATCATATAACTTCCATCTAATGGACCGGGGATATGCGTTTTACCAATAGAATCCCTCATCTTGATAATATTAGCAACAACGTTTGTATCATTATCTATAGCGCTTAGAGGCACTTCATAGATCACTATTTCCATATTGCCTTTTGGAATATCCTTTCTAATCCAGAAAAAATCATCATTTTCAATAGCATACCTATATGCCGATGGAAATTTTAACGAGATTCCAAACTTCTCCTGCAGACTTTCATCATTTTTTAAGGACTTATGTATACGACGCTGTTTTTCTTTGATCTCTGTAGCTTTTAAAGCACTTACAATCTCTTCAGAATTATCGATTATTTCGGCTATGATTTCTGCAGAATCTTTTCCTGATATCAACACTCCTGTTTGAGGATGCGCAAATGGATCAGTAAATATTTTGAAACCTTGTTTCTTACCTTTTTCAATCTTTACAAAAAGTCGGTTCTTTCTAACAAAGCCAGAAAATGCAGGTTCCGGCATCTGATTTAAGGAAAATAAAGGCTCTTCCTGAGGAAGACCATCTACTGGCGCTGCTAACGATTTTCTAAGCGCTTCTCCCACACTTCCTTCCCACAATTCATTATCTACTACAACCGAAACATTATTTATGTTTCCAGATGAATCACTAAGAATAATCCTTTCAGGCTTTTCAGAATTGTTACATCCTGATAATATTAAGATCAAAAAAACAGATAAGAATACAGCATTCCTCATAAAATATATTTTTAAAAAGCTCCTAACTTTGAGAGAGTTTAAGTACCATGCCTGGTTTTAGACTGGTATCTTTTATATTATTCCAACTCCTCAAATTCTGTACCGTAATTCCAGGAAACTTCTTGGAGATGCTCCATAGAGAATCTCCGCTTCTAACAGTATACGATTTTGGCTCTGCTTTACTGCTGCTCTTCACCGTGTTAGAAGAAGTAATAGCTACCGATTTACTTGGGTAGATTGTAAGATATTGTCCAATCTTTAGATTATTTCCTCGTAAATTGTTCCACTTTCTTATGCTGCTAACTCCTACTCCATATTTTTGAGCGATCTTCCCTAAATAGTCACCACTTTTAACTTTATACCTTACCTTGTCTTCTGCTTCCACAAACCTTGGTAGTTCCTTTTGCTTTTCGGCTAATTCTGTTTTAGCAAAATTATAGATGGCATCTTCGTTATTCACAAATAGTCCAACTCCCTTTCTGGGAAGCCGCAATGAATAGGCTTCGTCCTCCACATAAGGAATGATATTCAATTTATAGCTCGGATTCAGGAATTCAATTAATTCCTTCTCTACTCCGGTCACTTTTGAAATTTGATCGAAGCTTAGCATTTGTTTCACGTGTAACGTATCTGTATCAAAAAATGCTACATCGGGCCTGTTAGGTTGGAAATCGTGCTCCTTTGCATATTCGAATAAATACAATGTTGCAAGAAAAGCAGGCACATACCCGGCAGTTTCTCTAGGTAAATGAGATCTTAAATTCCAATAATTCGTGGAACCTCCACTTCTACGAATGGCTTTAGAAACGTTACCTGGACCAGAATTATACGATGCCAGCACCAAATCCCAATCTCCAAAAGTTCTATATAAGCTAGCTAAATACTGCACTGCTGCTTCTGTAGCAAGAATTGGGTCCATACGCTCATCTACATAAGAACTCACATCTAAGCCATGCATTTTACCCGTTGTAAACATAAATTGCCATAAACCTGTAGCACCCACTCTCGATTTAGCTCGCGGATTTAATGCAGATTCTACTATAGCAAGGTATTTAATTTCCAAAGGCACATCATACCTATCCAGTTGCTGTTCGAACATTGGAAAGTAATATTCACTTAACGCCATAAGGCGCTCCATAGATTTCTTATTGCGCTTTAAGTAAGATTTAATTACACTTTCAAGAATAGGGTTGTACTCTACATTGAAGGGTGTTCTGGCATTAAGCTTGGCTAACCTGGCTTTTAAAGTATCGGTTGGTAATTCTTTATACACAACTTCAGAATAGTCCTGCTTCAGGATCTCATTCTGCATGCTCTCAAAAAGATCAGAATTCATTAACTCCGATTTCCAAGCTGAGTCTATTACTGCTGCTTTAGGAAGGTCTTTAAGATCTACAGCCACACCAGATTTTATCTTTGCCGAAATGGGTAATCTATTTTTGAATTCAGGGTCGGGTTTTACTAATTTTATTGAAGTACTATCAGGTTTCTTAAAAACCTGTACCCTGAAATTTGCTTTCTCAGCCTTTGCATTTGCCTTATCGTTTGTTTGCTTCTTCGGGGTTTGAGCCATAGCACCCAAAACTGCAAACAACATCAAGAAAGAAATGGATTTTTTCATAATAAAGATGTTATTAAACAAAAACGGACATACGTCACTTTTCGTGCCTAATTTTCTGAAATAGCTTTAATTCCAGGTAAAGATTTTCCTTCAAGCATTTCCAGCATAGCCCCACCACCGGTAGATACATAGCTCATCTTACCTTCAAGATTGAATTTTTTAACCGCAGAAACAGAATCTCCTCCGCCAACGAGGGAGAATGCTCCATTTTTAGTGGCTTTACTAATAGCTTCTCCCACCTTAATGGTTCCATTTGCAAAAGCATCCATTTCAAATACGCCAACGGGTCCGTTCCAAAGTATGGTCTTAGATTTTAAAATCACATCAGCAAAACTATCAATGGTTTTTGGTCCGGCATCTAACCCCATCCAACCATCTGGAATGTTATCTGTGGGAGTGACATCGGTATTGGCCATTTCTGAGAAACTATCGGCAATAACAGAGTCTATAGGTAAATGTATCTCTACCCCTTTCTTTTCTGCGTTTTTAAGAATTTGTAGTGCCAATTCCTGTTTATCATCCTCTACTAAAGAACTCCCAATCTTTCCGCCTTTCGCTTTAATGAAGGTAAAAGCCATCCCTCCACCAATAATAAGATGGTCTACTTTATCTAAGATGTTTTCAATAATAGTGATCTTGGAAGATACTTTTGCTCCGCCTAAAATAGCAGTAACCGGTTTAACGGCCTCATTCAAAACTTTATTAAGACTTTCTATCTCCTGAGCTAATAAATATCCGAAACACTTGTCTAAAAAGTATTTTGCGACTACCGTAGTAGAAGCATGAGCACGGTGAGCCGTTCCAAAGGCGTCATTAACATAGATATCTCCCAGCTTGGCTAGTTTTTTAGCAAAATCGGTATCTCCTGCAGTTTCCTCTTTATGAAATCTTAAGTTTTCTAATAAAAGTACTTCCCCATTCTGCAAGTTTTCTGCAGCATTCTCTGCCACTTCACCCACACAATTATTTACGAATTTGGTTTCTACTCCTAAGATTTCAGAAACAGTGCTTACTATTTGCTGCAGAGAGAATTTGGATTCGTTGTTTTCCGGTCTACCTAAATGTGACATTAAAACCACACTACCTCCATCTTCAAGAATTTTAGTAATGGTTGGTTTTGCCGCTTCAATTCGAGTAGTATCATTTACCTTTCCGTTCTCATCAATCGGTACATTAAAATCTACACGTATTAAAGCTCTCTTATTCTTAAAATTATAATCGTCTATTGTTTTCATAAGTACTGTATATATCACAAATATAATTTTTTCTGAAGATATAAAGTGAAGATAAATTTTATCTTTGCTTATGCTTTTTTCTGAAGTTTTAGGCTTACCCCATATTAAAAATCATCTGACCACTACGGCAGATAGAGGCCGAATTCCTCATGCTCAACTCTTTGTGGGAAGGCACGGCAGCGGCACCTTGCCAATGGCGATAGCCTACGCGCAATATATTCTATGTAATAATAGCAACTCTGAGAATACTTCAGAAAACACAGCCTGCAATGCAAGGTTCAAGAAGTTGGCGCATCCAGATCTTCATTTTGCCTTTCCGGTGGCTACCAACGATAAAATCAAATCACATCCAGTTTCAAATAATTTCATGGATTCCTGGCGGGAATTTGTTCAGGGGAATCCATATGGAAGTTTATTTGACTGGTATCAAAAGATTGGTGTTGAGAAGAAACAAGGGCAAATTGGAGTTGATGAAGCCCAGGAAGTAGTGAAATCTCTTTCTCTTAAAGCTTATGAAGGTGGGTATAAGATCATGCTTATTTGGATGGCCGATAAGTTGAATACTGCAGCCTCTAATAAATTACTTAAGCTTATTGAAGAGCCGCCAGAGAAAACCTTATTTATTTTAATTGCCGAAGATGAGGAGCAGATAATACAAACCATCCGTTCCCGGTGTCAGATATTAAGATTCCCTCCTCTTTCGGAAGATGTGATCACGCAAAGACTTATTTCCTCCTATAAAACAGAAGAGAATACCGCCAAAAAAATAGCTGTTCAGGCAAATGGCTGCTATGCTCAAGCATTGCATATTCTTAATAATGATGCTGGAGACGAACAATTTGAAACCTGGTTTGTAAATTGGGTAAGAACTGCTTTTAAAGCCAAGGGGAATAAAGCTGCTGTTTTAGAACTTGTAAATTGGAGTGACGAAATTGCTGGAATAGGAAGAGAAACCCAGAAGAGCTTTCTCTTGTTTTGTTTAGACTTTTTTAGACAAGCCTTATTATTTAATTATAATGCGGAAGGACTTGTTTACATGCAACCTAAATCGGCTAATTTCAAACTAGAGAAATTTGCTCCCTTTATACATGGAGGTAATATTCCTGCAATTACAAAGGAGATTGAAGATGCTATCTATCATATTGAGCGTAATGGAAATGCAAAAATCATACTTACCGATCTTTCTATAAAACTAACCCGCCTGCTTCATAAGAAAGCAGCTTAACACTTCTTTTTATATGTCCAATATTCAGTCGTACATCACAGAAATTCTAATTCTTTTATTTATAATTATAACCTTTTTACAATCTGGAGTCGATAAAATAATGGATTGGAAGGGGAATATAGGGTGGTTAAAAGAGCACTTCTCTAAAACATTTCTTGCACGACAGGTTCCATTAATGCTTGCTATTGTGTTGCTATTAGAGCTTTTAACAGGTGTTTTAGCCGTTATTGGTGTGATCCAAATAATAAGTTCGGCTAACCTGGAAATAGGCTGGTATGCCTGTGTTCTGGGAGCTATCACTTTATTAATGCTGTTATTTGGCCAACGTGTAGCAAAAGATTATCCGGGAGCTTTTACCATTACAGGGTATTTTGTGGTAGTAATATTAGGGGTGTATATCTTCTCCTAACAAAGTTGTATAAACTTAAAAAGCCGTAATGGAGTTTCCATTGCGGCTTTTTTAATTTACTAAAAAGTTTGGTTACTCCTTTGTTTCGTAAGTTCCATTTAACTTCTCAAGGATCTCCTCAGTGATATCCAAACCATCTTTTGCATACATGATGTTTGCCGACTCGTTAGAACCAAAGATATAGGTATAGCCATTGTCTTTACCATAATCTTTCACGTACTCCTTTACCTTTCCTACGATAGAGTCAATTACCTGGTCACTTTCCTGACGCAATTGAGTTCCCATCATTTGCTGTTGTTGTTGAATAGTTTGTTGCTTACGCATTAATTCCTGCTCTTTTTCCTGTCTTGCTGAAGTAGACATGCTGCCCATACTTTCTTGATAAGCCTGCACCTCTACTTGGAAACTTTGAGCTAAAGAATCTAACTCTCCTTTAATTTTATCGGATTTAGAAGTGAATTCTGCTTCTACATCCTTCATCTCCTTATACTCTTGTATTAACTTAGTGGTGTCTACATAAGCTGTTTTTTGTTCATTACAACTTGTAAGACCGGCTGCCACCAAAACAACCAACAATAATTTTTTCATGATTTTTGATTTTAATTTGAAGCAAAAGTAATAAAGTAAGAGAGGAAAAAAATAATTTATTTCACTCCACTGCACCTATAATAATTAATTATAGTAAAAGTATAAACTATAAATTATCACAATTAAAAACCGGTTTATTTTCTGCGTTTTAAGACCGTTATCAATAAAGAGCCTATAGATTTCATTATTTAGGGTTCAAAAAGGTCTTAAATCACATTAAAATAAGTTATTCTACCGTTTTCGGAAGAAATAACAAATAGAAGAGTACTCGGAAGAAGATTTTGCCTTCAAATTGGATTTTAAGCCAACGTAGGCTGCTTTTAGTAAATTGCTATGTCCTGTTTTATATTTTTCGGAAAGCAGACTCACATAAAAGGAATCGAAAATCAATCCTTTTGAATCAATCTGCCTAAATTTATCTTTAAACAAATATTTAAAACTTCCTTGGGAGAAATGCCATAAATGTCGAGGTACATCAAAAGCGGCCCAAAATTCTTTATAATACTCTGCATCGTAGCTCTTATAATTAGGAACAGCAATTACCAACAAGCCGTCTTTTTTTAATAGTTGCTCTAGTTCGAGAATCTGAGTTTTTAAATCCGGTACATGTTCTAAAACATGCCACATACTAATAACATCAAATTTATCAGATTTAAATTCCTTTAAGCTTGATTTCAAGATAACACCTTTCTCCTTTGCTTTTTTTCGTGCGGTTTCTTCTGGCTCTACTCCTTCAACTTCCCAACCATTCGCTTGGGCGACTTTTAAAAAATCCCCGGTTCCCGCTCCAATATCCAATAAGCTTCCCTTCTCTGGATTTTTTTTATTGATCCATTTCAATTTTTTTAAGAGCATTCTTTCCTTTACAAGATGATATAACTTATCTGTAAATGAACTTTTAGAATCGGTATGAGAAATATAAGATTCACTCCTATAGTATTCAGGAAGCTTTTCTAAATCTGGCTTAGGAGATGTAACCAACATTTCCTTTTCAACATCTAACAATAGATCAAATTTTTCACCAGAAACAGTAAAATCCCGACACGTTAGAAAGTGAGTTTTTTGGGTATTAATTACAGATTCTTTCACGTAATAACTTAAATTTTATTCAGAATTGGAATTTGAAATAGATAAAAAAGTAAAAATGTTTCACGTGGAACATTACCTTCCCATATATACTAATAGCACTGAAATATCACTTGGGCTTACCCCACTTATACGCGATGCTTGAGATACAGTTACAGGTTGAATTTTATTTAATTTTTCGCGAGCTTCAAAAGACATGGATTTAATATTAGAATAATTGAAGTTCTTAGGGATTTTAATATCCTCTAATCGATGCAGTTTATCTGCATTGTTTTTCTCCTTGTCTATATAACCTGAATATTTGATCTGTATTTCTGTTTGTTCTAACATCTCTACATTCAAACCGTTCTCTGCGATATATTCTTCTACTCCAGAAAAGCCTTTAACGTCTTCCATGGTAATATTTGGCCTGGAAAAAATCTTAAAGATCTTATCATTTTGCTTCATTAAAGAAGAATTTTTAGCCTCTAAAATAGGATTTGCCTCTTCATGAGATACGCTTGTATCTTTCAAAAATTCCACAAAATTTAGAGATTTCTCCTTCTTCTCCTCCATCTTCCTCATTCTCTTTTCACTGGCCAAGCCCAGTTTAAAAGATTTTTCAGTAAGTCGAAAATCTGCATTATCTTGTCTCAATAAAGTTCTATACTCCGCTCTAGAAGTAAACATTCTATATGGCTCTTCTGTACCTTTCGTAATAAGATCGTCTACTAAAACACCTATATAAGCCTCATCTCTTTTTAAAGTAAAAGCATCTTTCTCCTGCACTTTTAAAGCAGCGTTCATCCCGGCCATCAAACCTTGAGATGCGGCTTCTTCATAACCAGTCGTACCGTTAATCTGTCCAGCAAAATATAAACCTTCAACCAACTTCGTTTCCAAAGTATGTTTCAACTGTGTTGGTGGAAAATAATCATATTCTATAGCATAACCCGGTCTGAAGAACTTCACATTTTCAAATCCCGAAACAGATCGCAATGCTTTAAATTGAACATCTTCAGGGAGCGAGGTCGAAAATCCATTCACATACACTTCTACCGTGTTCCAACCTTCGGGCTCAACAAATAACTGATGACGATCTTTATCTGCAAAACGATTAATTTTATCTTCAATAGACGGACAATATCTAGGCCCTAAACTTTTAATTCTCCCGTTGAACATTGGAGATCTATCAAACCCTTCTTTCAAGATTTCATGTACCTCATTAGAGGTGTATGTCATATAACAAGAACGTTGTTTTGATAATGGTTTTGTTTCATCTAAATAAGAGAATTTTGAAGGAACCTCATCACCAGGTTGCTCCACCATCTTAGAATAATCTAAAGATCTACCATCTACTCTTGGTGGAGTTCCTGTCTTCATCCTCCCGGCTTCAAAACCTAGGTCTAACAATTCTTCTGTAATTCCAGTTGCAGCTCTTTCTCCAGATCGTCCTCCACCAAAATTCTTATCGCCTATGTGAATGAGTCCATTTAAAAATGTACCATTAGTAAGCACCACCGATTTAGATCGAATTTCTAAACCTAAAGAAGTTCTCACCCCTGCTACACGTCCTCCTTCTACAATTAAACCTGCGACCATTTCCTGATAAAAATCCAGATTTGGAGTTTGCTCCAAGCGTAATCTCCAATGTTCTGCAAACATCATCCTATCACTCTGCACTCTCGGACTCCACATTGCGGGCCCCTTGGATTTATTAAGCATTTTAAATTGAATAGCACTAGTGTCACTTACCAAACCACTATAACCGCCCAAGGCATCAATCTCCCTTACGATCTGCCCTTTGGCAATCCCACCCATAGCAGGATTACAACTCATTTGAGCAATATTCTGAAGATTCATCGTTACCAGTAAGGTCGAAGCACCTAAATTAGCCGAAGCAGCGGCAGCTTCACTACCTGCATGTCCAGCACCAACAACTATAACATCATACTCTTTATCAAACATAAATCAATCTTTCTTTGTTATTGTTCCACGTGGAACAATTGCATTTTTTCCTCTTCTTTTTGACGCATTAATTTCGCGTCATCCTCAGTTTTGTCCTTATATCCGCACAAATGCAGGATACCATGAACTAATACTCGACGTAACTCATCTTCAAAATTAACGTTGTATTTTAAAGCATTCTCAACTACGCGTTCGGTACTAATATAGATCTCACCTTGTAACGCATTTCCAATAGTATAATCAAATGTTATAATATCGGTGTAGGTGTCATGATCTAAATATTGCATATTAATATTCAATAGATACTCATCATCACAAAATATATAACTTAGTTCCTCCCACCGTTTCCCTTCCGACTCCATTACCCGTTCAATCCATTGAAGATGGGCCTGGGAATTTTTCAATTGGAACTGGTTCTCTGAATAAAAATTAATCTTTGATCCCATTAAAATACGCTCTGACTTTAGCTTTATAAATTTGGCGCAAAGGTAAGACTTGTCTGTTTAAAATTTCAATGCTTGGCAAATATTCTTTCGCCTTAATAATTTGATCCTGAGTTGACTTATTAAATTCATTTAAATTGGATTGGGAAGTTCGAGCCGACTCTTCTTCTTGTTCTTTAACCGCCTTTTCCAAATCCATTAATTTATGCTGAATATTGCTTATCCTTTTTAAACTTTCTTTGTTAAAACCTTTATCAAGAATTTCCTTTTCTAACAGCTCTAAATCTGTAAGAACGTTCCTATCATCGCCTTCACCTAAATTATTATCATCGATAGCCCTTTTTAAACTTTCCCGTAATTCATTTTGCCTTTTATAAATCTCAAAAATCTTACCATTCATGTCTTCACCTTCATTCCCAGATTTTGAAATGCCACTTTCCTGATCTTTCTCCACTCCTTTTTCAATAGCCTTACCAATCTCTTCTTGCTTCTGGATAATATCCTTTAATTGTATACCACCTGGCCCTGCACCGGGGCTCATTTGTAAGTTGGCTTTAGACTCCATATTCTCTAATATATTATCCAATAAATAAGCAAGCTCATTGGTAGTAGTCATAACATATTGTTGACTGGAAGTTCCTAGAGATAGCTCATTTTGTGACAAGCGCTCAAGGGCTTTATCTATATTAAACTGAATATCTACAATCTTGCTGGTTATCTTCTCATTAATCATGGGGTTACTCAGCGCAAGGGAAAACAAACTATCATCTATATGTTGAAAATGCTCCTTTAAAATTTGTTGATTGCGAAGTTCCCCAGCATAAGATGGATTATTTATGCGGATGTTTTTAAAGCTTTCCAAACTACTTTCCTGTTCAAAAGAAAAAACCATTAGGTTATCCAGAACTTGTCGCATACCCTCAATATTTTGGAGTAGTTGCGCACCGGAAGACAAACTTTGAGAATTCTCAAGTTTCTTAGCTAACTCTTTCATCTTTTTAGCCGCCTTTTCCTGAGAAGATCTGGCCTCGTTATTATTACTTCCAAGGTGATTCTCAGCATTTTTTTGCTCTTCCTCCACTATATTTTCTCCAACTTTATCCCTTTTTATATCTGTAGGTTTATTAAGTTTCTTATTGTCCAGTTCTAAAGAATCCATTTCCTTTTTAAATTCCTGGAATGTATCACTTACTAACTCCTGCGCTTCCTTAGAATAACTGCTATCGGCTTTCGATAATTCCTCTTGATCTTGAGCCAGCTTATCTAAATCTCTAGCTAATTTCTGAGTTTTTTCCTGAACGTAATATTGTTTAGTTAACTCCAACAGTTGTTCCAAATTTCGCTTATCTGAACTATTATTTTTGGCAAGCTTATCAAGTTTATCAAGTAGGTCTTCTTTATTAATTTTGTCTGAAATTTCCTGCAATTCCTTTAAAAGTTCTTCATTACTTTTCGCCCTTTCTTCTGAACGTTCCAGTCGTTGTTTCAATTCTTCTTTAAATTCATCATTTTCTCCTTCGTTTTTATGAGGCAGATTATTCCTCAATTCATCAGAATACTTTTTCATCATCTCCGATTGTTGCTGCTGTCTTTTTAAAAATTCGGAAAGCTTTTTCCTATCAGTAAAACTAAGGTTGGATTTCTGCCTTTGTTGTTGGCTTAAATCGTCAAGCTCACTTTCAGAAAATTCTAGGGTATTTAAACTCTTAGATAGGTTTTGAATGGATTCGCCTTGTTGTGTCAATTTGCTATCCTCAACCTCCTCTTTAGTCCGGCCCCTATAAGTGAAAATTTCACTTCTACCGGTTTTCGACCCATGAATGCCATCGTTATCATAAACCTCAAAGTAAATGTGATACTTTGAACCAGCATCTACCGGAATATCTCCTGGAAAAACATACAGAAAATCAGAAATATTAGTCTTTTGAAAAGGGATAGAAACCGAACGCTTATTAACTATCTCATCTTCAATATAATACACCAAATTCAATTTAGACACTCCGTAATCATCTGCTAACTTACCTCTAAAATAGAGTGTTTCAAGATCTACACTATCCAGCTTAGATATAACTTCTATTGTAGGAGCCTCATCTTTAACTACAGAGATATTATAATTTAAATTTTCATAATTTGAAATTTGAGTATTAGAAGTATGAATAGAATACTGCATGTCGTTAAACATAACTTTAGATAAGCTAAAATTATCCCCGTCTCTATTGAAAATATCAGAGCTATTACCTGTTTCGAAACTTACTTTATTAGTAGATTTGGTCCCCAATTTCCATGTAACTTTACTACCCTCAGGAATCGTAATATTACCACTACCCCTAAAAGTTTCAGGTAGCATTCCTGTATAAGCCGGATAATTGGCCAATACCTCAAAATTTAATAATTGGGGTACGTCAATTACAGCGAGGGAGTAAATTTGAGAACGTACCTCATTTGAAGAAAAATAGAATTCAGTATTCTTTGAGAGCGCAGGAAAAATATAACTAAAACTGCCAATACCATCAGATTTCATATAATATGTCTCTCCATTATAATGGATACTCACATTTTCGGGCACTACTTTCCCATGAGTGTTAACTTTTAACTCAAACTCCTTCCCCTCTTCTATTTTTAAAGAATCAGTTTCAATTAAAAATGAAAAAAGCGCAGGTGGTTCAAATTGAGTTTTATAATGTATCACCCGAGTATAGGAATCTGAAAAGAACGTAGAATTTCCTGTAAAAAATATTAGTAAAATGAACGTAATCGGGAATACGGCATACTTAAATAATCTTAAACTTTTCCTGTAATCTATGGCCAGTTTAAAAGGAATAGGTTGTAACTCTTTTGACTTTTGAGCTATACTGGCAAGAAGTAGATCTGATTGATGTGAAGATTCCTGAAGTTGAAGTACGTTTAAAAGTTTATCGTTTACCTCTGGAAAATATATTCCTATAATTTTTGAAGCCTCGGTGAAATCTAAGCCTTTTGAGAGCTTAAACAATTGTAAAACGGGAATTACAATAAACTTGGTTAGCAACCCGGAAGAAATTAATATAAGGCTCCCGAATAAAATACTTCGGTTAACTGGTGAAAGCCAAAAAAAGTACTCTATTGCTAAAACTAATAAAAAGTATACTAACCAAATGCTAACAAATAGAATAGCTCCTTTTAGAAGTTCATTTAAATAGAACCTCTTTATAAAAATTGCTAACTTTCTTTTTATGTTGTCAAAATCGCTCATTGTTACCCGCTGCCACAAACCTGTTTAAAACTACGAATATCTTTTCTATTAAGCCCTATATACTACTTGTATTGAATTAAGCAAATAACACAAATAAAATTAAATTTTGTGGAGCCTTATAAACTGGTAAATACATACAGAATCCCTTACCTTTGCCCTTAAATTACAAAAATATGTCAGCTAAAGTACGTGTACGTTTTGCGCCAAGTCCTACCGGCCCTTTGCATATTGGAGGGGTAAGAACCGCCTTATATAATTATCTTTTCGCTAAAAAGCATCAGGGAGATTTCCTACTTAGAATAGAAGATACCGACCAAAATCGTTTTGTAGAAGGAGCAGAACAATACATTATAGATGCCTTAAACTGGTGTGGAATTCCATATGATGAGGGACCAGGTAAAGAAGGAGATTGCGGACCTTACCGCCAAAGTGAACGTGCCTATTTGTATAGAGAATATGCCGACAAGCTTATAGCCAGTGGAGATGCATATTATGCTTTCGATACTGCCGAAGAATTGGATGCTCACAGAAAAGATCATGAAGAAAAAGGTAAGACCTTTATTTACAACTGGCATAATCGATTAAAGCTCAATAACTCTCTTTCCCTTTCTTCAGAAGAGATTAAGGCTAAATTAGATGCTAACGAAGCATATGTAATAAGATTTAAATCTCCAGAAGCTGAAATTTTACCTTTAGAAGATGAGATTAGAGGAAAAATGGAGATCGATACAAGTATATTGGACGATAAAGTGCTTTTTAAAAGTGATGGGCTACCCACCTATCATCTGGCAAATATCGTAGACGATCATTTAATGGGAATTACCCATGTTATTCGTGGAGAAGAATGGTTGCCTTCTTTAGCACTGCACGTACTTTTATACAGGGCTTTTGGCTGGGAAGCACCAAAATTCTCTCACTTACCGCTTATACTTAAACCACAAGGAAAAGGTAAATTAAGTAAAAGAGATGGTGATAAAATGGGATTCCCCGTATTCCCATTAGAATGGAAAGATCCTAAAACAGGTGAAATTTCTTCAGGATACAGAGAAGAAAATTATCTTCCTGCAGCAATGATAAATATGTTGAGCTTTTTAGGATGGAATCCTGGAACAGAACAGGAATTCTTCAATTTAGAAGAATTGATCGCTGCTTTTGATATTTCGAGAGTACACAAATCGGGTGCGAAATTCGATCCGGAGAAAACAAAATGGTTCCAGCAGCACTACTTACAATTAGAACCTAGCGATAAACTTGCCGATCAGTTCATAAAAATTCTTGAGACTAAAGGAATAAAAGCCGATAAAGAATATACTTCAGAGGTAATTTCACTTCTAAAAGAACGTGCTGTCTTTGTAGATGATTTCTGGGAGCTAGGAAGTTATTTCTTTGTTGCACCTTCAGAATTTGATCAAAAAGCTGCTAAAAAAGCCTGGAAAGAAGATACTCCGGAAATTATGAAGAAACTTATAGAAATCACTTCTTCTGTTTCAACATTCACCGCAGCCAATTTACAAGAGGCGATTAAATCATGGATCACTTCCAATGAAATTGGATTTGGAAAAGTTATGCAACCTTTACGATTAGCCTTGGTTGGTGCTATGCAAGGGCCTGATGTTTTTGAAATTGCATCAAAAATCGGAAAAGAAGAAACTTTGAAGCGAATGAAATTCGCTTTGGAAAACTTATAGATTAAACATTTACCTCATAAAAAAGATCCCACTATTGGGGTCTTTTTTATTTATTAGTTAAAGGTAAACTACTATTCCTGCAAGGGCCATTCCCATATGCCCTTCTAAATTAACCGCCTTTGGTTCCTGTTGTTGCAATTCAACAGTATTTAATTTTTTAAACATATTTGTCACTCCGTATTGATATTGGAACCAAAATTTGAAACTTTTAAAACCCGTAGAGATATTTGCTGCAACATTTAGGTGTATCTTAGAAATATCCTCAAGGTCCTTAGCCTGCAAGTTATAATCTTCAACATAATAATTCTTATACTCATCACTGGTAGACCATTTACTATTTACTTGTAAAATAGGTCCCGCCTCAAAGCTTAAATGCTCGCCAATTAGCTTGTGCCCTAAAAAAAGATTTAGCTGCGCTCCAGTGGTCTTAAAATCGATTTCGTGATAAATCTGTCCTGTTTCTCTTTGCAAATTGATTCCCGTGCGAGATTCAAAGAAATTTACACCATAAATAATAGTGAAATTATTGTAAACATTAGCCCTCGTCGTTAGACCGGCCAAATAGCCAATCTTTGACTGTGTCGAGAAATTACTTGTTTCTATACCTCCGTAGGTAACTGCTGCCTGAATACCCAATCTATTGTAACTGCTACTAATTCTACGCTGCGCATGCAGGCTTACTGATAACATTAAAAATAGTACCAGCAATAAAAAGGTGGTATTTTTCATTTTGAATTATAAAATTAAGACCGTAAATGTAACCTAATTATTAGTATCTTACTCTTCAAACCATTTCAACCAAATTTATGTCAACAATGATTATTATCCCAATTCTGGTTGTTTTAGCATTGATTATCCTTTTTTCAGGGATATTTATAGTAAAACAACAAACCTCCGTCGTATTAGAACGCTTCGGAAAATTTTTAGGCACTAGAAGTAGTGGCTTGCACTTTAAAATTCCAATTATAGATCAAATAGCCGGTAGAATAAACTTAAAAGTTCAGCAATTGGATGTATTAGTTGAAACTAAAACCAAAGATGATGTATTTGTTAAACTTAAGATCTCTGTTCAATTCCAGGTAATTAAAACCAACGTTTACGATGCTTTTTATAAGCTCGAAAGTCCGCATGATCAAATAACATCATACGTTTTTGATGTTGTGCGCGCTGAAGTGCCTAAAATGAAGCTGGACGATGTTTTTGAAAGAAAAGATGATATCGCTATTGCTGTAAAGAGAGAATTGAATCAGGCTATGCAGGATTACGGTTACGACATTATAAAAACTCTGGTTACCGATATCGATCCCGATGCACAGGTAAAATCGGCCATGAACCGAATAAATGCTGCCGAAAGAGAGAAAGTAGCTGCCGAATATGTTGCGGAGGCTGAACGTATAAAAATTGTGGCTAAGGCACGTGCAGAAGCAGAAAGTAAACGTTTACAAGGGCAAGGTATTGCAGATCAGCGTAGAGAGATTGCAAGAGGTCTTGAAGAAAGTGTAGATGTGCTTAATAATGTGGGAATCAATTCTCAGGAAGCTTCCGCTTTAATTGTTGTTACCCAGCACTATGATACGTTACAATCTATTGGTGAGCAAACAAACAGCAACCTTATCTTGCTTCCTAATTCTCCTCAGGCCGGTAGTGATATGTTGAATAATATGATAGCGTCATTTACGGCTTCTAATCAGATAGGTGAAGCTATGAAAGCTCAAAACAGTTTGACTATGAACCCACCAAAAAAGAAGAATAAAGATAATCCTCCAGGCTCTGACGATTCCATATAATCACAGGATTAGGAAAAGTTCAAAATAGAAAAGCCCGATGTATATACATCGGGCTTTTTATAATTATATAATCTCTAATCGGAAGTAACTACTCTTTTCACTCCAAATATCTTTGATACAGCTTTAAGTACCAATGCTTTTTGAGCTATGGACCCCAGCATATTACTAATCATACTTACGGGTGATAGTCCCTCTTTTAAATGATTGTAACTAAGCTTTATTTCCTCTTTATCAATTTGAGTTTGTAGTCTTAAAATCTTAAGATCTCGGTCTATTTCTTCAAATGAAGTATATTCTTTCATAGCAAGTTTTAATCGTTAAAGAAAGTTCTGGAAGATTTTAAAATAATGATCTTTTCTACATATTTCTTTCCAAAGATCCAGATTAAAGCAAATATCACAATGTAGAAGCCTCCAACTATATAAAAGCCTGCACTCGCCTGCCCCATTGCTTGACCTATACTCAGAGCAACTGCAATAGAAAGGAAAAATAAGGCGATAAGCGCTACAAAACCAATCAACATCATATTAACCAAGGAAATTGCTCCTTTGATAATCTTTTTATAAAGATCTAACTTATAATACTCGGCACTACTAGTTACAAAAGCGCGAATATTCTCATCAAGATCATGAATACTGTTGGTTAGTTTTTCAAATGCCATAGGCTTATACTACTGCTTTATTTGGTGCTGATGTATCTTTGCTATCCTTCTGTAATTTAGAATTTTGCTTTCTTAGATCTTCTAATTTAGATTCCATAGCAGAAAGAATTTCATCTGCTTTATAACTCGCAGAAGATAAAGTCTCTTCTAGTCTTTTTTCAAAATCAACCTTAGCTTGTTTAGCTTTAGAACTTAAATTTGAAGTAGTTTCCTGATATTTTTTATTGAATTTTTCTTGTGCTTTTTTAGCATCTTTATTCAATTTCTTTCTAGTTTTTTCACCGCTATCTGGAGCGTATAAAAGACCTGCTGCTGCACCAATTGCTGCTCCAGTTACCAATGCTAAAAGCGTACTTCCTGTATTTGCCATGATTTTCTGTATTTTTTAGTTAAATATAAGCACAAATTTAACGTAATGATTAGGTTCTTGCTGTTAATAACCGGTTAATATGTAAAACTGCAGTCTTAAAGTATTCTTAAAAAGAACTATTTAAAATATTCGTTTACTTCTGTTTAGCCCAAGAATCTCTAAGCGCAACAGTACGGTTAAATACTAAATTACCTTTCGAACTTTCCTTATCAACACAAAAATATCCCATTCGTTGAAATTGAAACTTCTCAGCAACTCCGGCTCCTTCCAAGCTGGGCTCTACAAAGCCATTTATGACTTTCAAAGAATCAGGATTTACAAATTCCAAGAAATCTTTTTCCTTATCTGAATCTGGAGATTCTACATTGAACAACCTATCATAAAGTCTTATTTCAGCTTCTATTGCATGGGGAACAGACACCCAATGAAGGGTTCCTTTCACTTTTCTTAAAGATTCTTCACTTCCACTTCCACTTTTACTTTTAGGATCGTACGTGCAATGAATTTCGGTGATTTCTCCGTTTTCATCTTTTACAACGCTTTCTCCTTTAATGATATATGCACTTTTCAAACGTACTTCCTTTCCAAGGCTAAGTCTGAAAAATTTTCTATTTGCTTCTTCCTTAAAATCTTCCCTTTCAATATAAAGCTCTTTAGAAAACGGAATCTTTCTTGTACCAGCTTTCTCATCTTCAGGATTATTTTCTGTCTCCAGCCACTCTTCTTTCCCTTCTTCATAATTGGTTATTACCAATTTTACAGGATCAAGCACTCCCATTACACGAGGTGCAGTTTTATTAAGATCTTCTCTAATACAGAATTCTAATAAGGAAGCATCTATAATATTTTCTCTTTTGGCAATCCCAATGGTATCTGCAAATTTCCTGATAGACATAGGAGTGTAACCTCTTCTTCTTAAACCTGAAATAGTTGGCATTCTAGGGTCATCCCAAGCACTTACAATTCCTTTTTCTACTAATTGCAGCAGCTTTCGTTTGCTTACTACTGTATGACTTAAATTACGGCGTGCAAATTCGCGCTGCTTAGGTATAAAATCTCCTTCTTTACTAACTTTTTTAACGAACCAGTTATATAGTTCTCTATGAGGCAAGAATTCTAAAGTGCAAAAGGAATGAGATATGCTCTCAATGAAATCACTTTCTCCATGAGCCCAATCATACATCGGGTAGATCATCCAATTATTCCCTGTTCTATGATGTTTTTTATGAAGGCTTCTATACATAATTGGATCACGCATAAGCATATTGGAAGAAGCCATATCTATTTTAGCTCTTAAAACATGGGCACCTTCAGAAGTCTCCCCGTTCTTCATCTTTTCAAACAGCTCCAGATTTTCTTCTACGGACCTTTCTCTATACGGACTTGCAACACCCGGTTTGATAGGGGTTCCTTTCTGCTCTGCAATTGCAGCTGAATCCTGGCTGTCTACATAAGCATCGCCATCTTTAATCATTTTTACAGCCCAATCGTATAATTGCTGAAAATAATCGGAAGCATAACATTCTTTAGCCCATTTAAAACCAAGCCAAAGCACATCCTCTTTAATAGCATCTACAAACTCCTGTTCTTCTTTAATTGGATTTGTATCATCAAACCTTAAGTTTACAGGGGCATTATAACGCTCTCCCAATCCAAAATTCAAACAAATGGAGGAAGCATGACCAATATGTAAATACCCATTAGGTTCTGGGGGAAACCTAAATTTTAGGTCATCCTTTTTATGTGTAGATTTTAAATCTTCTTCTATAATTTGCTCAATAAAATTGAGTGATTTCTTTTCTTCAATCATAATTTTAAATCAAAATAGTCTGCAAAGTTATAGAAAATTCACTCGGTAAGTATAAATACAACACATAAGAATGCATAAATTTAATATCTCAAATCAATAAACAAATCGATGTCTGCAGTATTGAAAGTAATCTTATTATCCTCCTTTTCGGGAATAACGGTTTTTCTGGGTGGAGTTCTATCTAAATATCTACATCATAAATTAAATTCTAATAGATATAAAACTGCCATTTTTCACAGTATTACAGCCTTTGGAGCAGGAATCATATTATCGGCCTTAGCCTTAGTGCTGGTCCCGGAGGGAATGGAAAATTTAAAATTAAGTTTCATCATCTTTTTGTTTTTAGGGGGTGCGATAAGTTTCTTTATTATAGATAGATTTATTGCTAAAAAAGGAGGTAAAGCCGGCCAGCTATTAGCGATGTTAATGGATTTTATTCCGGAGGCCATTGTATTAGGAGCAGTTTTTGCCACCGATCCTAAAACTGGCACATTACTAGCGGTATTTATAGGATTGCAAAATTTGCCTGAATCATTCAATTCTTATCAAGACCTTATAGATAGTGGCATGACGAGTAATAGATCTCTATTCATTTTATTTCTGCTTAGCTTTTCTGGAATTGCAGGTGCCTTAGGAGGCTATTATCTCTTAACAGATTTTCCGAGTATTACCTCCGGCTTAATGATGTTTGCAAGCGGAGGTATTCTTTATTTGATATTTCAGGATATAGCGCCTAAAGTTCCAATCAAGCAAAACTGGCTTCCAGCCCTTGGAGCTAATCTTGGGTTTCTAATTGGTATAATTGGAGAAAAACTGATTTAATATTCCTTATTTATAATATGGGTTTTACCTTTGTTAAAACTTATTATTGTGGGAAAAATCAAATTAAGAAACATCAAGGTTTTTGCATATCATGGATGTTTAGCTGAAGAAGGTAAAATAGGAAGCGATTACAGAGTAGACCTGTGCGTAAAAGGTGATCTCTCACACTCTGCAAATACAGATGCACTGAGCGATACTATAGATTATGTTCATCTCAATAAAATTGTAAAAGAAGAAATGGCTATACGTTCTAAATTATTGGAAACGGTAGCAGAACGTATCTTGAATAGAGTGCTGTTAGAAATTATTATGGTTCAAAAAGTTGAAGTTGAAGTTTCTAAAATAAATCCGCCAATTGGCGGAGATGTTGGAATGGTAACTGTGTGCAGAAGTAAATCCCGTTAGATTTTTTGTTTCTTTACTGAAATATTTTATTACATTTGCCAACCCAAAATAATGGCATCGTGGCCGAGTGGCTAGGCAGAGCTCTGCAAAAGCTCGTACAGCGGTTCGAATCCGCTCGATGCCTCAAAAAAAAGCTTCCAAATGGAAGCTTTTTTTATTTATTATAATCTTCTAACTTAGAGTAAATTGAAGGCATAGATGAGTAATTATCTATATAATTTTAGAACTTAGCTCTTTAGGTCCTCTTTTTTATCTAGATCAAAAACTACATTTTCAGGTTGAATAATTTCTATTTGATCTTGTAAACGCTCCATTCTTTTAGGAAATACACCTCTGCTTATTAAGATTCCGCCAAATACTACCATAATAATGCTAATACTTTTCTTCATCTTATAGATGCGATCGGGAGTAAGTTTACTATTCAATTTTTTAGCTAATAAAATTTTAAAAACATCACATACCAGGTAAGTACCTAGTACCGTACTAAAAAATACTACAATCCTATTGGTTTCCATATTAAGGGAGGGCCCAAAAACAATGATAAGTCCCAACCAGAAGCCTAACACACCAATATTAATAAAGTTTAGTAAAAACCCTTTAGCCGCCAGACCAAAATAATCTCGTCTGTATAATTTTCTAACCTCCGGAGTCTCTTCTTCAACCGAAATAGACCTTTTTGTTTGAATAAATGACATCAATCCATAAGTAGCCAGAATCATCCCTCCAAATATAAAAAGTGCGGGATCATCTTTTAAACTAGCAAGTAATTTTGAAGTACTTAAATAAGCTATCAACAGAAAAACAACATCTGCAAAAATAACCCCTAAATCGAAAGAAATTGCGGCACGAAAGCCTTTAATAGCAGCTGTTTCCAGTAATACGAAAAACACCGGACCTAAAAGGAACGCTAAAAAAAATCCCAGGGGTATTGCAGCCAGAACATCTTGAAACATACAAAAATGTGATTTTCACAAAGGTAAGCTATTAGTTTATCTTTTTGATTGTACCTCCAAAAGTTGTTTTTTCATCTATATTCTTAGGAGCTCCATAAATATAAATATTTCCTCCCGCCTTGATATTTGCGTTTACATAGCTATTAGAATAGATATTGGCGGTTCCTCCTCCTAAAATATTGATATCTACATCCTTTCCAATTAGGTTTTCACCTTGAAAATCGCCTGCAGCCTTTACTTCTATTTCTTGATTAGTTGCCGTACCCATTACTTTTATGCTGGCACCTGTAACCGAACTGGCTACTAAATTATCTATTTCCAGCTGTGCTTTAATGTCTGAACCTTCCTGAGCACGTAATTCTAGAATAGATTGTTTCATATTATTTTTCACTTCTACATCCGATCCCTGCCTGGCCTCAATTCTATGAAGTTGCTTATAGGTAATTTGCACAAGGGTATTATCTTCCTTCCAAATGTTATTTAAAGCCATTTTAACGCTAAGAACACCCTTATCTACCTTTACATCCACCTTATCTCTACTAAGACCAGTTATAACGGCTTTATTTACTTCTCCGTGAATTAATTCCACTTTAAGTCCGTTGGTTACTTCAGCCTGGGAGAAATTTTCCAAATCCATGGTTATTTCCTGAGCATGCAATTGCACGCCAAGAATTATAAACATGCTAAATAGTATCTTTTTCATTTTAATTAATTTTTATTGATTGCTACAGCTATTACATTAATAAAAAATCCCCCTTTAAAAAGGGGAATATTAACTCAAACGTAAAAGATGTTGCTTTAATTATTTTCAACTTCTTCTTTACTTCCTATTAAATTAAAATCCAGATGTCTTTTTAAGAGATCGGCATTTTTAACATCAACATATACTTCATCTCCAAGCTGGTATGTATTACCGGTTTTTCTACCCACAATAGCATATTGCTCTTCGTTAAATTCGTAGTGATCGTTGGTAATATCTTTCAAACGTACCATCCCTTCACATTTATTATCTATTATTTCCACATAGATACCCCATTCGGTAACCCCTGAAATAACTCCCAAGAACTGCTCATCTTTGTGATCTATCATGAACTTCACCTGCATGAATTTGATAGAATCTCTCTCGGCATTAGTCGCAAGACTTTCCATTTCACTACTGTGATGGCATTTTTCTTCGTATTCCTCTTCTTTTGCAGAAGGTTTCTGATCTAGATATTCCTGTAATAATCTATGTGTCATTACATCAGGATATCTTCTAATTGGTGAGGTAAAATGAGAATAATAATCGAACGCCAGACCATAGTGCCCAATATTCTTGGTACTGTAATAAGCCTTACTCATAGTTCTAATAGTAAGGGTATCTACCATATTCTGCTCCTTGGTTCCTTGCACATCACTTAAAAGCGTATTCAAAGAAGAAGTAACAGATTTTCTATCCTTTAAATTTAGTTTGTAACCAAACTTAGCCACCACGGTTTGCAGGGAATTCAATTTTGATTCATCCGGCTCATCATGACATCTATAGATAAATGTTTTTTTAGGAGTTTGTTTTCCAATAAATTGGGCCACTTTTTTATTAGCAAGCAACATAAATTCCTCAATAAGCTTATTAGCCTCCTTTGAAGTTTTGAAGAACACACCGGTAGGTTCATTTTCTTCATTTAACTGGAATTTCACTTCCACTTTATCGAATGAGATAGCACCTTCATTTAAACGTCGGGTTCTCATTTTCTTAGCAAGCTCATTTAAAGTAGTAACAGCAAAAACAACATCTTCACTTACCGAATATGCGGCATCTCGTATAGAAACTTCTTCCGGGATTGTTCCTTCATTGGTTTCAATAATATGCTGTGCTTCTTCATAAGAAAAACGTTCGTCAGATAAAGTTACAGTTCTTCCAAACCATTGTTCAATTACGTGACCTTTCTTGTCAATTTCAAAAATTGCTGAAAACGTATATTTTTCTTCATTTGGACGTAAAGAACAGGCGTTATTTGAAAGAATTTCCGGTAACATAGGTACTACCCTATCTACCAAATAAACGGAAGTTGCTCTTTGATAAGCCTCTTCATCGAGAATAGTTCCAGGTTGCAAGTAGTGTGAAACATCGGCAATATGAATTCCTATTTCGTAGTTTCCATTTTCTAAAGTTTGAAAACTAAGAGCATCATCAAAATCCTTCGCATCTTTAGGATCGATAGTAAAGGTTAACACCTCGCGCAGATCTCTCCTTTTCTTGATTTCTGAAGCTTGAATAGAAGTATCAATTTTATTAGCAAAATCTTCTATTTCTATTGGAAATTCATGTGGCAATCCATATTGAGCGAGAATGGCATGTATTTCGGTTTGATGTTCACCCGGTTTTCCAAGAACCTGTTTTATCTTTCCAAACGGAGAATCAGCTTTTTCAGGCCATTCTTCAATAGTTACCACCACTTTATCGCCATCCTGGGCATCTAACATTTTGTTCTTTTGAACAAAAACATCGGTATACATTTTTGGATCTTGAATCGCTACAAAGCCAAAATTTTTCTGAAGTTGTAAAATTCCAACAAAATCGGTTCGTTTACGTTTTAAAATTTTAACGACTTCGCCCTCCGACTTTCTCTTTCTTCGTTTGTTATAAACATATATTTCTACTTCATCACCATTCAAAGCTTTATTTAAAGCATTTGCAGGAATGAATATATCGTCTTCCAATTCTTCAACAACCACATAACCAAAACCTTTGGTTGTCATATCCAACACCCCGGTATAATAATCTAAATTGGCAACAATTTTAAATTTCCCTCGATCCTGTTCTACAATTTGTTTTCCGGCAGCAAGTTGTGCCAACTTTCGTATAATCTTATTACGTGAACCGGCATCATTAACGCCAAGTTTTTCTGCAATTTGTTTGTAATTGAAAGTTTTATCAGGAGCTTTTCTTAAGATATCTAAAATTGATTTTGACAGATTTCCTTTTTCTCCAGATCTATTATTCTTTTTCTTCATAAATTATATTAAAGCATAAAATTACAGCTAAAAAGTGACTTTAAATTATTCTGCGACTAAAGTTTTGTTAAGCCTATTTTAAATATAGGCTTAGTTTAGCTTATCCTTTATCGTTGATAGCCAAAACTTTATGAATAAAAAAATTAAGAAAAATTATTTTATTTCTTAAAGTTTTCTTAATTTTATAGTAATCCCTACCTGACAATTTCCCCTGATCTTAGACTTAATTAGAGATTGTTATGACTAAAGCAACTAAGATATCGATACTTTTCTTCTTGATTTTTCTATTAGGGATATTGAGCGTTGTAACATATGTAAACAAAAGTCTTAATAAACACAGTTTTATTGAAATTTCTACGCCTCAAACTTTAGTAGCTTTTAAAATTGATACCAACAATTAATTTTTTATTTGCTTCTTCCATCAAGTACTGTGAATCAGAGTTATAGCTTTTCCTCAATTTTATTAATCCATATTATACTAACTCAAAACACTCTAAATCAATACTTTAAAAATTACAGCTAATAGCTCTTTAAATTTTTAGCCCAATCATTTTTTTAAAAACACAAAGACAGCTATAGGCAGGTAAGTCATCTTTATAAGTTTAGAATTCAATAGTAGTTGTTAACATATATAATATTATATTTTCTTTTCTTCTTTTTAAAAAATTAAAACTGATGGTTATTATAGCTTGTTAATTTGTAGCATAACTTTTTTGAGAAAAAATTGGATTTTATAATACCAACATTTGATGTTGAGTTATTAACAAGACTATATTTCGGTAAGTGATTGATACTCTTATTAATTTAAGATTTAGTTAACAATAGGGATTTTCATATTGTTAAAAGCTTTCGTTGAAAATCTATTTTAAAATTGATGTTCACAACCCATTTTTTGATGCTAATAACTTCTCCAAAAATTCCATAGTTATAATTTCATAAGCTCATAATTTTTTCTCTATTCCAAAATTATTTCATATTTCCAAATTTGGTTGTTAGATTTTCATCATTTGTTATTCACAATTTATCCCACTTGTTAAGTACTTTAAAACAAGGGAAATATAAATATGAATTAACAATGAAAAATATTCCAGTTAACAACCCATTTTTTACCTTTGTTTAACCTAAAAAAACAAGAGTTTATGAATATTTCAATTGGAAACGATCATGCTGGAACCGAGTACAAGTATGCGGTAGTAGCTTATCTTGAATCTAAAGGTATCGTAGTAACGAATTATGGTACCAATTCTGAAGATAGTGTAGATTATCCTGATTTTGTACATCCTGTAGCTACTGATGTAGAAAACAAAAAAGTCGATTTGGGTATAATTATCTGCGGAAGTGGAAATGGCGCTTCTATGACGGCTAATAAGCACCAAGGAGTGCGTTGTGCATTATGTTGGTCTAATGAAATAGCGAAGCTTGCAAGACAGCATAATGATGCTAATATACTTAGTATCCCAGCAAGATTTGTATCTCAAACTCAAGCTATAGATATGGTAGAGACCTTTTTAAGCACTGCTTTTGAAGGAGGTCGCCATCAAACCAGGGTAAATAAGATTGCTGCCAAGTAATTAATTACTCAATGTTTTAAAGATTTATTTGAACAAAAATTCTTGTTCCAGTTATTCGACCCCTATATTCAACTAAATGAAAATAATAGCTAAAACCTTTGAAGATCTTACAATTGAAGAATTGTATCAAATTTTGCGATTACGTGCCGAAGTATTTGTAGTAGAACAGGATTGTGTATATCAGGATATAGATAATAAAGATAAGAAGGCATTACATGTATTAGGGATTAAAAATAGCGAAGTGATAGCTTATACTCGTTGTTTTAAACCCGGTGACTATTTTAAAGAAGCCTCTATTGGAAGGGTTGTGGTTGATGCCAAAGAGCGTAAATATGGATATGGCCATGACCTATTAAAGGAATCTATAGATCAAATAGAAAAGACTTTCTATACAACTACTATCAAACTATCTGCCCAGCAATACTTAACCAAATTCTATGAAAGTCATGGTTTTAATCAAGTAGGTAAAGGCTATTTGGAAGATGGTATCCCGCATATAGCAATGCTTAAATCCTGATTATTTTAAAATATCCAGATACTTTTGTTTATTGTTAAGGATCTTTCTTGCTTCTAGAATTTCTGGGTTATTATCTAAATAATATTGATATAATCCCTCCTGATAGAAATAACGCTTTATAATTTCATCGGTAAGCAAACTTTTTATTTCCGGAGATTTAGTATCGAGATCTGCCGTTTTCGATACTTCAATTTCTTTAAGAATATTTTTATAATGCTGAATTATTTCTGGTTTAAAAGCTTCTTTCTTAGCCGTATTCATTGCTTCCATTAAATCTGCTTCTGTACGGGTTTGATAACTGAAATTCTTCTTTTGTAAGAAGCTTTTAAAATTAGAATAATCCTGATCGGTAAATTTAAATTCAGCTAAATTATCGATTTCATGATTGTAATAATATTCAGTAGCGAAATCGAAGATAGCACCATACGCTAACAAAGCATTGGTAATAGCGCTGTATTCAGAAGTTTCCAATTGTACATCTGGTAAAATTCCTCCACCATCAAAAACACTTCTTCCGTTTTTGGTCTTGAATTCATTATAATCTTCCGTTTTTGTTCTAACCGCATTTCCATCTTTATCCCTTTCCCTATAGTTAAGTGCTTGTATACACCTTCCACTGGGAGTATAGTATCTGGAAATTGTAATTTTTAACTGTGTACCATAAGCCAGTTCTTTAGGTCTTTGTACCAAACCTTTTCCAAAGCTTCTCGCTCCTACAACTACACCTCTATCCAAATCCTGAATTGCTCCTGCAACTATCTCACTGGCTGAAGCGCTTCTTCCGTTAATAAGTACGGCTAAGGGAATTTTGGTATTTATAGGCTCCTTAGGAGTTGTATATTGCTGATTGTATTTTTCGATAATCGACTTAGTGGTGGTAATAGTTTGACCTTTATCAATAAAAATATTGCTTACTAAAATAGCTTCGCTTAGCAAGCCCCCTGGATTCCCACGCAAATCCAGAATGATTTTATTAGCACCCTGACTTTCTAAATCTTTTAAAGCTTTAATGGTTTCTTCTGAAGCTTTCTCATTAAATCTTGAAAGTACAATATAACCGGTCTGGTCTTCTAAAAGTTTATAAAACGAAACAGCCTTTAATGCTACCGTCCCTCTTTTTAACGTAGTTGTATGTGTTTTCCCTTGACGAATATAGGTTAAACTGATCTCAGAATTTGGAGCCCCATTAAGCAATTCTCCTGCATCTTCTTTATAATTTGAAACATCTAGTCCTCCTACTTTTATAATTTCATCTCCGGCCTTTAAACCGGCTTTATCGGCAGCAAAGCCTTTATATGTTTCTAAAATTGTAAATTTTTCATTCTGTATACGCACTGCAGCTCCAATTCCCTGATATTCTCCGGCAGTATTCATTCTTGCTGCTTCTACATCCTGTTCATTCCAATAATTGGTATAAGGGTCAAGATCTGTTAGCATTGCTTTAATAGCCGTATCCATTAATTCGGCAGGATTGGTCTCATCAACATAATTCATGTTGAGTTCTTTGAAGAAGGTAGTGAAGATTTCCAGTTGTTTTGCAATTTCAAAAAAATCGGCTTTAAAACTAGACATTCCCAGGAAGAGTCCCAGGCTCAAAGTAACTATGGTAATTTTTTTAAGTATGGAAGTTTTCATGAGTTGAGTGCCTTTCAATAAAAGTTTCTAAGAGCTTTTTAATACAAGTGGTAATTTCAGAATACGCTATTTTTTTCCTTCCGGTATAAATAAACATGAACGCATATTTATCCTGAAAGTTGCTCTCTACAAGATACTTATTTTTTCTAAAGGCTTCCCGCATTAATCGTTTCAATAAATTTCTATCAACCGCATGCTTGAAGTTTCTCTTAGGAACCGAAAAACCTGTCTTAAATGAAGTGACCGGGAGATCTTTTATAGGAAGATATACCAGCTTGATGGGAAAGTTCTTAATGCTTTTTCCTTCTGTAAACAGGGCATCAATCAAGATCTTACTTTTCAGTTTTTCTGAAGAAGGAAATTTTTCACTCATTATTTATTATTGAAGTGGCTAAATTAAAAAAATCCGCTTCGGGAAGTCCCAAAACGGATTTTCTTTTCTTTAAAAGAATACAATTACTAAGAAGATCTACTCACCTTCAGCAGTAGTTGTAGCTTTAAAAACGTTATTTTCTCGGTTAATATCTGCCATTAACCCAGTGTTGTCTATTTCTATTTTAGAGATATCAGCCTTAGGTTTATTAAGTGTTAATTTGTAGTTCTTACTGGCCCAAGCCCAGTCCTTAGCGACGGTTCTAGCCTCATTTTCTGCAGTAGGTTTTTCCCATAGCATCATTTTTAGAGGAATGTAAATATTCTCTTCGCTACCATCGGTATAACTTACTGTGATCTCCAAAGGCATTGGCATTAGTCCAATACGCTCTAAAGTAACTTCCGTTGAAGCATCTTTTTCAGCTACTTCTTTAATAGCATAATCGATAGTGTTGGTAGTATTTGTCCAATCGTTTAAATACCAGCTAAGCTCTGCTCCCGAAACCTTTTCAGCTACTCTAATAAAATCGTTTGGTGCCGGATGTTTAAACTTCCATTCATCATAATAACGATTTAAGGTCTTTTGTAAATTCTCTTTTCCAATGATGTAACCTAACTGAGAAAGAAAAATACTTCCTTTCGTATAAGAGGCAATAGAATATGCCATATTATACTCATATCTATCTCCATGAGTAGACATTGGCTGTTCTTTTCCAGATTGTACCAAATAATTATAACCTCTATAGCTCCCCGCAAATGGATTTACACTTTCTTTTCCTGCTAAACTCTCACGGGCCATTCCTGATATATAACTTGTAAAGCCTTCATCCATCCAAGGATATTGAGATTCGTTAGTACCTAATAACTGTTGGAACCATGAATGTGCAAATTCGTGAACTGTAGTTCCCATCAAGCTATTAAAATCTTCTCCTCCGGTAATTAAGGTACAATTAGCATATTCCATTCCACCATCTCCACCTTGAATAATAGAATATTGTTTCCATGGATATTGTCCAATATGGGTGTTGAAATACTCTAAGACTTTAGCAGTTTCCGGCTGGATCTTTTTCCAGTTTTCTTTAACCTTAGGGTCATTTTTATATAAGAAATGTAGGGTTACACCGCTGGCAGTTTCCATAGAATCGTGAATATATTCAGGATCGGCAGCCCATGCAAAATCGTGAACATTATTGGCTTTGAAATTCCATGTAAGGGTCTTTCCTTTCTTACGTTTTACCTTGGTTCCTTCTTTTTCATACCCATACCCAATCTCATCGGCATTTTGCAATACTCCGGTTCCTCCAATGATATAATCTTTATCGATAGTGATATTCACATCGAAATTTCCCCAAACACCGAAAAATTCTCTGGCTATATACGGGTCGGCATGCCAACCTTCAAAGTCATATTCAGCTAATTTAGGATACCATTGGGTCATGGAAAGCGCAACTCCATCAGCATTATTTCTTCCTGAACGACGGATTTGAACTGGCACTTGTCCTTTGAATTCCATTTTTAACGTAGTCGATTTCCCTGGAGCTAAAGGTTCAGCTAAACTTACGTGTAAAACTGTTCCTTCTTCTTTAAACTGAACTTCTTGTCCGTCCTGAGTTAAAGTTGAAACACGTAAATATCCAATTTCATTAGGTTGAAGTTTGCTTATTCTACTCTCATATTTAGGCTCTTCTTTGGTACCAAGATTATTTACCATTCTACCATCAGGATCGGCAATGCTTTGCAAACGCATATCCATCTCGCTTCCCGGTTGAAAAGCATTGAAGAACATATGATAAAATACTTGATTTAGGGTATCAGGTGAATTATTTGTGTACTTTAATTCTTGATTTCCAGTATATTGAAAGTTATCAACATTCATGTTAATATCCATCTTATAATCTACATGCTGTTGCCAGTAAGTAGTATTATTTTGAGCACTTGCCCAAAAGCTGGTAAGTATTGAAAGGCTTAATAGTATTTTCTTCATAATTTATCTTTTAGAAACTTTATCGGCTAAAATAAGGGCGTTGTACAAGTTTGCCATTTTTCCTGATACCGAAAGGTCGGTAAATTTTTTGGTAGCTTTTTCTTCTCCCACTACTACTGATGCTGTTGTAGAAAGACCACTATCCATAATAATTTGCTTTACTTCTTTAGCTGAAAGTTTTGGATAGAACGATCTAATCATGGCTGCAATTCCTGCAACTTCCGGAGAAGCCATAGAAGTTCCCTGTAAATATTCGTAAGTATTGTTAGGTGTTGTAGACCAGATTTTAGTTCCCGGTGCAAAAACATCTACATTGGTCTTTCCGTAGTTTGAAAAGCTTGCCACTAATCCTGAACCATAACTATAATTCAAGGCTCCTACGGTTAAAAAGTTATCGGCAACTTCTAAAGGTGCTTCTGATGACTGGTCGTTAGGATATACCTGGTTTGTTTCCAGATCCAAACTTTCATTTCCGGCTGCATTTACAATAAGAACATCTTTTTTAGCTGCATATTTAATAGCATCTATCACCCATTCCGGATGGGTAGAATAATATTTCCCGAAGCTGGTGTTTATAACCTTTGCCCCATTGTCTACTGCATAGCGTATTGCCAAGGCGATATCTTTATCATATTCATCTCCATCTGGGACAGCTCTAAGAGCCATGATTTCAACATTGTTAGCAACCCCGTTTAAACCTATGTTATTATTGCGTTTTGCAGCAATAATACCGGCAACGTGAGTTCCATGCTTAATATCTTCTTTGTCTTCGGTAGGTCCGGTTACATCGTTGTTACCATATTTAGTATCGGTAATATCGTCTGGGTTATCTCCTACTATGGCTCGGGCATTAAGTTCGGTATTGAAATTGTATTTCAACCTGTTATCAAAATACTCGATAGCACCGTCTAATTGCTTTAAAGCCTCAGGAATGTTTTCATCTACATTTTGCTGAATTTGTGTCAGCATAACTTTATACTGGCCCATGATGTTATCTGAAACTTCCATTTTTGCCAACTCTTCTTTGGTATAATCCTCTTTTCCCAGTTTTTTAGAAACTGCTTCATGTGCTTCTGTAAGCTGCGCTTTTATACTTGTATACTGAACTTTGGTTTGCTCAGATTCTGTAAACTCCTTTTCAAATTCAGCTTTCACTTTTTGATAAAGAGCAAATTCTTCCCCATTTGCAGTACTAACAGAACTAGAGGATTTCCCTTCATATTTAGGTTTAAGATCGCGGTAGATTCTAACATATTCTAAGTTTTCTTCTACGGCATCCCCTAAGAAATTCCATCCATGAATATCATCTATATACCCATTGTTGTCATCATCTTTGCCATTGTTGGGAATTTCATTTTTGTTGATCCAAACAACACTTCTTAAGTCTTCATGCGTGATATCTACCCCACTATCAACAACTCCTACAATAACAGTTGCACCTTTGCGGGTTTTGATGATCTCATTATAAGCTCTTTTTACACTCATTCCCGGAATAGTGTCTAAAAGTAAATCGGCCTCATTCCAGTCTTTAAGTTGTGCATCGGTAAGAGGCATCACTTTTAAAGGAAGTTGGTCTATATTTTCAATAGGAGTAGAAACTAATGCAGGTGAAGTACTGCTACATCCGGCAATTGTAAGGGTTAAGCCAGCTATTAATAGGGGCTTGAAAACTGGTATTTTCATTTAAATTTTAATTAAAAAGTTCGTTAAAAGTAAAAGTCTTGTCCAAACGCACCCCTTTTTCGGTGTGTTGAACGGTAATAATCTCATTATGTGCATCGTGCTCCAGGAATAAATAATATTCCTTATCGGCAGCGGTATTTAAAAACGCTTCCTTCTCATCTAATGTAAGCAAGGGTCTTGTATCGAACCCCATAACATATGGAAGAGGGACATGACCGGCTGTAGCCAGTAAATCGGCCATAAAAACCAGGGTTTTCCCTTTATATTCAATATGAGGGATCATTTGTTTATCGGTATGTCCATCTACAAAAAGTACTCCAAAATCCATCTCTTCAGACTTTAAGAATTTTTGAGAAGGTTTTCTATCTATAAAATTCAGCTGACCACTTTGTTCTATAGGAAGGATGTTTTCTTCTAAAAAAGAGGCCTTTTCTCTTGCGTTTGGCTGGGTGGCCCACAACCAGTGATCTTTATTGCTCCAGAATTTAGCGTTTTTAAAGGCCGGTTCATAACCTGTCCTGTCCTTATTCCACTGGATGCTTCCCCCGCAATGGTCGAAATGTAGATGCGTCATAAATACATCGGTAATATCATCTCTGTGAAATCCATGTTGCTTAAGAGATCTGTCAAGGGAATGCTCTCCCCAAGGATAATAATATCCAAAGAATTTTTCACTTTGCTTATCTCCCATTCCTGTGTCGATTAAAGTAAGACGATCACCATCTTCAATTAACAAACAGCGCGCAGCAATATCAATCATGTTATTTTGATCGGCAGGATTTGTTCTATTCCAAAGGGATTTTGGTACCACGCCAAACATAGCGCCACCATCCAGTTTGAAATTTCCCGCCTCTATTGGGTATAATTTCATAATCGTGCAATTTGAACTGCAAAGTACTAAAACCTCAAAACATGCTTAAATTCTCTGCTTTTTATTTTCATCTTTTTAACAAAGATTTGATTATTGTCCTGAAATGGCAATCATTTTTTTTAAGTACTTAGCCAATTCTAAAAAAACGCCTGCTTAAAATGAAATTTATCTTAAGAAATAACTTCATTTTTGGTGGAATTAGGCGTAGTTAAATAATTAACACTATTTTTAAAGCCATACCGGCATATATAGTTTCAAAACATAAATTAAAATAATACAGAATGTTAGAGTTAGCAGGCTTAATAATATTAGGAATATTAGCACAATGGGTAGCTTGGAAAACCAAAACACCGGCAATTCTTCCGCTAATTTTAATTGGTCTTTTTGTTGGTCCTATTTCTACACTTATTTCAGAAGATGGAACCAAGTGGATGGAGCCCATTTGGAATGGTACTGAAGGACTGTTTCCTGGGGAAAGTCTTTTCTACTTTGTTTCACTCTCTATTTCTATCATTCTTTTTGAAGGTGGACTTACTCTTAGAAAAAGTGAAATTGGAAATGTGGGTCCCGTGATTTTGAAATTGATTAGTGTTGGAGTAATAGTGACATTTTTTGGAGCCGGCCTGGCGGCACATCTCATATATGGCTTTAGCTGGCAGATCTCCTTCTTGTTTTCTTCATTGATAATAGTAACGGGACCTACCGTAATCTCCCCTATTCTAAGAAATATTCCTTTAAAGAAACATATTTCGTCCATCCTTAAATGGGAAGGAATATTAATAGATCCTATTGGAGCCCTTATAGCCGTATTGGTTTATGAGTTTATTCGTGTTGAAGGTGGACAGGATTTTACACAAACCGCATTAATAGAATTTGGAAAGATCCTTCTTTTTGGATTCACCTTCGGATTCACTTTTGCCAACATTTTAGCTTTTCTAATAAAAAAACATATAATTCCTCACTATTTACTGAATGTATTTACGTTAGCTACCGTATTGGGAGTATTTGTGCTGGCAGATCAGTTTGCCCATGAAAGCGGACTTTTAGCCGTTGTGGTAATGGGAATGGTAATGGGAAATAAAAAACTACCTAACCTAAAAGAGCTTTTATACTTCAAAGAATCTTTAAGTGTACTTTTAATCTCTATTCTTTTTATCCTACTATCAGCTAATATTGAACTGGAAGAATTGCTTCTTATTTTTAACTGGAAATCTCTAATTCTATTTGGAATAGTAGTGCTTGTGGTAAGACCAATAGGAGTGATATTAAGCTCGATTGGTTCAGGGTTGAAAATAAATGAAGTAGCATTTGTAAGCTGGGTTGGCCCACGAGGGATAGTAGCAGCCGGTATTGCATCTCTATTTGGTTTAAAGTTGGTACAGGAAGGTATTGAAGGAGCGGAGTATATTACGCCACTGGTATTTATGATAGTACTTTGCTCGGTGTTATTAAATGCTACAACTGCCAGGTTATTTGCTAAACTGGTGGGAGTGTTCATTAAAAATTCTGAAGGAATCTTAATTATTGGCGCATCTTCTATTTCTAGAATTATTGCGAAATACCTTCATGATAATAAACGACACGTTGTGTTAGTAGATAATAACGGCGATAATGTAAGGAAAGCAAGAGCCTTAGGAATAGATGCTATTGAAGGAAGTGTCTATGCCGATGATCTTTTAAATAATATTGAATTGAATGATATAGGATATTTAATGGCAATTACTGGAAACAGTGATATAAATAAAACTGCTATTTCAAAATTCAAAAAACAGTTTGGAGAAAGAGGATCTTTTAGAGTAATATCTGCCGATGAAATGAACGATCCCGAAAGAAACCCTGAAGAAGGTTTGTTCTCGCATACAGACGACTATATTAAGCTTACAGAGGTTGCCAGAAGGTATCCAACCATTCATGAAATACTTTTAAATAGCCAGGAACACTATGAAGGTCTAATAGAAATATCCAAGACCGATGCCGAGATCGTTCCTTTATTTGTGAAAGATGTGGAGGGAGATCTAAAAATAATCCCTTCACATAGTTCAGAAGTGGAAATTGAAGAAGGATATTTGCTGGTATATCTGGGGAAACAAATTCAGAAAGAAGAAGACCAGGCAGAGAATGATAATTATGAAGATGCAGTTGATGAAGATTAATAGATAACACTTATATAAACCAAGGGCTGTTTGGCCGATACTTATTTCTGCATATAGCTAATAAGCACCTATTTTAGTGCTAGTTAGAAACTAAAAAAATCTTGAGAGCAGCTGAAAAAGCAATTAAAAAATGTGCTTTCTTTGGAGATGTATTAGGAAAATTAAAACCCTAATTTAATAAATATAGCTAGCTTCAACGATGGGGGATTATTTTCAAGATATTGTCCATGAATTCAAGTTGCCTTTTGAAAATCCGGTGCTTGTTTTTTCATTAATTTTACTCATTATTCTTTTGTCTCCCATAATTTTCAGGCGCTTAAAAGTGCCTGGAATTGTGGTGCTTATAATCTCCGGAATTGTTATAGGCCCTTTTGGTTTGGGAATTCTTGAAAAAAATGCCGCCATAGTACTTTTCTCTAAAATTGGGTTGCTCTATATTATGTTTATTGCCGGCCTGGATTTGGATATCAATCAGTTTAAAGCGAACAGGCATAAGAGTTATATGTTTGGTTTTTTAACTTTTATCTTACCTCTTACAATAGGTTTTCCTGTTTGCTATTATGTCTTAGCTTATAATTTTAACGCAAGTCTTTTAACAGCCAGTATGTTTGCTACACATACCCTGCTTGCCTACCCTATTGTTAGCAAATTAGGAATATCAAAAAACGAGGCGGTAGCCATTACAGTTGGTGGCACCATACTCACCGATACCACAGTGCTTATACTGCTTGCGGTAATAATGGGAAATGCTCAAGGCGGTCTAACCCTGTTTTTCTGGGCGAAATTATTGATCTCTTTAATAGTTTTTGGAGGTATCATGTTCCTGCTGGTACCCAAGATTGCCAAATGGTTCTTTACAAATATGGAAAAGGAAAAGCACTCACATTATATATTTGTATTAACAGTAGTGTTTCTGGCCGCTTTTTTAGCTGAACTGGCAGGAGTAGAAGATATCATTGGAGCATTTTTAGCTGGCCTAGCATTGAACAGGTTAATACCTCATACCTCTGCTTTAATGAATAGAATCGAATTTATGGGAAACTCGCTGTTTATTCCCTTTTTTTTGATAAGTGTAGGAATGCTCGTTGATATAAGGCTGATATTTAGCGGCTATTCGGCGTTATTTATTGCTCTATGTTTGTGTGTGGTGGCTGTCACAGGAAAATGGCTTGCTGCTTTCGCCACGCAGCGTATATTCCATTACAGCTCTTTGCAACGTAAATTGATCTTCGGACTTAGTACCGGGCATGCTGCAGCTACTTTAGCGGTAATTTTAGTAGGCTATAACGCCGGGATCATCGATGTGAATATTTTGAACGGAACGATTATTTTAGTGCTGATTACCTCAATAATAGCTAGTATAACCACAGAGAATGCCGCTAATAAGCTAATAAATTTACCAGATACTTTGAATAATGAATTCCCGGAAAAACTTTCATCGTTTAAAGAAGAAAGTATTTTATTGCCGCTGGCTAATATTCAGAATTTTGATAGATTGCTGGAGTTTGCAATACTTATAAAAGATAAGGCTTCTCATTTGCCAATTTCTATTCTTTATGTAGTTCCTAATGATGAGCAGGCCGAACTGAATATCGCATCCGGAAGGCAAAAGCTGGAGGAATATGTGACAATAGGAAATTCGACCGAGACCAAAGTAGACATTACCTCTATCATCAATACCAATATAGCAACAGGAATTGCCTTAAAATCAAAAGAATTGCTTGCTGATATGCTCATTCTTGGTTGGCCCAGCCTTCAACATCAGTCAGGAAATACGGAAGATGAAAAGATAAATAGCATAATTAAAAGGACGAATAAAACCGTGCTTATATGCGATGCTGTAAAACCTTGGTCTACTCATTCCAGACTTTTGATAAAGGTAGCTACGGAAGCTGAAAATGATACTGGTTTTGAGCTATGGATTAAGAAGATGCAAAAACTCTCACGAGAATTGAGCGTTCCGGTTGTAATGGTATGCAATTCGTTAGTTAAAGAGGCTGTAAAATCTAAACTGAGGGCACTTAATTTATCTGCAGAAATAAGTTTTATTGTAAATACTTCTAATAGCGACAAAACTTATTACGATGAATTAAATCCTGAAGACCTTGTAATGCTGGTAATATCCAGAAACAGCACGTTAAATTATCATTTAGATTTAAAGCAAATTTATCAGGAATTGCAAAATAGCAGAAGCAGAGGTACTAAAATTGTGGCTTATACCTAAGAGAAACATAAAAGGGACCGTATTTATACGATCCCTTTTATAAATTAATAGATAAGGATTTTTAGTCGTTTAATTTCAGAACTGCCATAAATGCTTCCTGTGGAATTTCAACATTTCCTACCTGTCTCATACGTTTTTTCCCTTTTTTCTGCTTTTCTAAAAGTTTTCGTTTACGAGAAATATCTCCCCCATAACATTTAGCAGTCACATCTTTTCTTAGTGCTTTTACGGTTTCTCTGGCAATTACCTTTGCACCAATAGCAGCCTGAATTGGAATATCAAATTGTTGTCTGGGAATCAATTCTTTCAATTTTTCACAAATACGTTTTCCTATATCGTAAGCATTATCTACGTGAAGTAAAGCCGACAAAGCATCTACAACACTTCCATTAAGCAGGACATCAACTTTAACAAGTTTTGAGGCCCGCATTCCTATTGGTGAATAATCAAAAGAAGCGTAGCCTTTAGAAACGGTTTTAAGCCTGTCATAGAAATCGAATACGATCTCGGCCAACGGCATATCGAAATTCAATTCCACTCTTTCGGGCGTTAAATAGGTTTGATTAGTAATCTGTCCACGTTTCTCAATACATAAAGACATTACCTGTCCAACAAAATCAGATTTTGTTATGATACTCGCCTTAATAAAAGGTTCTTCCACGCGCTCCAGTTTTGAAGGCTCTGGAAGATCGGATGGGTTATTAACCAGAATCACCTCATCCGGATTTTTATGAGTATAGGCGTGATAAGAAACGTTGGGAACCGTGGTTATAACGGTCATATTGAATTCTCGTTCCAGTCTTTCCTGAATGATCTCCAGGTGCAACATTCCTAAGAATCCACATCTAAATCCAAATCCCAATGCAGCCGAGCTTTCCGGTACAAAGACCAGTGAAGCATCATTTAACTGCAATTTTTCCATGGAAGATCTCAAGTCTTCATATTCTTCGGTATCAACAGGATAGATACCAGCAAAAACCATAGGTTTCACATCTTCGAATCCTGCCACCGCTTCGGTAGTAGGGTTTTTGGCATCGGTAATGGTATCCCCCACTTTAACTTCGCGGGCATCCTTTATTCCGGTAATAAGATATCCTACATCTCCAGTCTTGATCTCCTGACGTGGATATTGTTTTAAACGTAAGGTTCCTACTTCATCAGCGAAATAAGTCTTATTGGTAGCAACGAATTTTATGTTCTGGCCTTTTTTAATAGAACCATTAATAACCCTAAAATAGGTTTCCACTCCTCTAAAGGGATTATAAACAGAATCAAAAATAAGAGCTCGTAAAGGCGCATCTTCTTTTCCTTGCGGAGCAGGTATACGCTCAATAATGGCAGTTAATATCTCTTCAATTCCAAGTCCTGTTTTAGCACTTGCGGGGATTACATCAGAAGGATCACAACCCAAAAGTTCAACGATATCATCGGTCACTACTTCCGGGTTTGCACTAGGAAGATCTACCTTGTTAAGTACAGGAATAATTTCCAAATCATTTTCTAAGGCAAGATAAAGATTGGAAATAGTTTGTGCCTGTATGCTCTGTGCAGCATCTACAATTAGCAAAGCACCTTCACAGGCAGCAATAGATCTGGAAACTTCGTAAGAGAAATCTACGTGTCCCGGGGTGTCTATTAAATTAAGAATATATTTTTCTCCCTTGTATTCATAATCCATCTGGATAGCGTGACTCTTAATAGTAATACCACGTTCTCTTTCCAAATCCATACTATCCAATAGTTGCTCTTGCTTCTCACGATCGGTTACCGAGCCGGTAAAATCCAGCAGTCTGTCTGCCAGGGTACTTTTCCCGTGGTCAATGTGAGCTATAATACAAAAGTTACGTATGTTCTTCATGTGTCAATTTCAAAGTATAGAACCCTTTATGGATTCATCTTATTTTAAGGATACAAATATAGTTTTTTTAGAAGGCTTTTTAGAGAATATTCTTATAGAGTAAAAAAGTGCCGTTTTTTCATTTAAAAGAATATCATTAATGAATTGGCAGGATAAAAAATGAATTTCCCTATAAATAAGTTTTTAAGCAATATTTAAGAGAAAATAAATGGAATACTCATTTTAAAAAAATAAGCTATCTATTGTTTAATTATAAAAAAAATTATAAAAGTATTTGCATATTCTAAAAAAAGATGGCTTCTTTGTGTAGGAGAAAGTTAAAATTAGGCCAAAATCATGCATTTATGCTTTTTGATTGCCTATGAAGCTATGAGAGTATTGAAATATTTTATTGAGCATAAAAGAGTTTTTTTAACATATTCTTAAAATTTACTTCCGATTCTATATTTGGTTTTTAGCTCCACGAGCTTTCCAAAGATCTGCTGGAAATTTTAAGTTGAAATTTAAATTTTAAGGCGACCCCCTATGGAAAGTCAATTGGAAGCAAATTCTACAGCTAAGGTTCAAAAATCAGGAACCAACAGATCTATTATAATTATAGGTGCCTTATTCTTTATCTTCGGATTTGTTACGTGGCTAAATTCGGTATTGATTCCTTATTTAAAAATTGCCTGTGAGCTAAATAACTTTGAGTCTTATTTAGTAACCTTCGCTTTTTATATTTCTTATTTAGTAATGGCATTGCCCTCTGCCTGGGTATTAAAAGTAACCGGTTTTAAAAAAGGGATGTCTTTAGGCTTATTAGTAATGGCCATTGGGGCGTTGATATTTGTGCCAGCCGCCTTTACCCGAACTTACGAGTTTTTTCTTATAGGTTTATTTGTGCAAGGAACAGGATTAGCAATTCTACAAACTGCTTCCAATCCGTACATTACCATTTTAGGCCCTATAGAAAGTGCTGCTAAAAGAATTAGCATCATGGGAATTTGTAACAAGATTGCTGGAGCGTTAGCTCCTATTGTTCTTGGTGCAATTGCCCTTAAGAATGTAGACAGTCTGGTAGAAAACCTTAAAGTGATGAGCGAAAACGATAAAGTCGCAGCGCTAAATGCACTTTCCGAAAGAGTGATAGTGCCATATTTAATTATGATGGCTGTGTTAGTGATATTAGCTGTACTTATTTATTTTTCATCCCTTCCGGAAGTGGATACCGATTCAGAAGACGAAGAAGTAGCAAAATCTAACATACATAAAAAGAGCATTTTTCAGTTCCCTCATTTATTATTGGGTGTATTAGCCTTGTTCTTATATGTAGGGGTAGAAGTTATTGCAGGAGATACTGTAATTAGCTATGGTGCTTCTCAGGGAATATCTTTTGCAACTGCAAAATTCTTTACTACTTATACTTTAATAGCCATGATAGTAGGTTATGTAGTTGGAATTTTTACCATCCCAAAATATATATCACAAGAAAAAGCCTTGAGCATCTCGGCAATAGTGGGGATAGTTTTAGGGTTAGGAGCAATTTTTACAGAAGGTTTTGTGTCGGTATTATTCATTTCCCTTTTAGGTCTCGCAAATGCGCTGGTTTGGCCGGCAATATGGCCACTTTCTATAGCAGGATTGGGAAAATTTACAAAAACAGGATCATCTCTATTAATAATGGCAATTGCAGGAGGAGCTATTTTACCACCGGTATATGGGTATCTGGCAGATATGTTTAACCCGCAGCAAGCTTATTGGATTATTATACCTGTATATGCTTATATGCTGTTTTTTGCTGCTAAGGGTCATAAAATAAAATCTAAATAATAAGTATAGGAACTGTGAAACACACGTTTTATAACATAGTGATCTTAAGTTTTCTCACCTTGGTGGGCTGTTCCGGGTATAAACGCGCAACATCTGGTGCCAAGCAAACCGATACATCAATTAATATAATTCCGAAGCCTGCTAATTTGAATGTAACCGGAGGAATGTATAAGCTTCCAAGAAAAAACAGCATTTGTTATAATTCTGAAGCTGCTTCTTCAGCACCTTGGTTACAACAGATTTTAGAGGCTGCGCAACTGCATTCAGAAATTAAGAATGTAACCGGTTGTGGTAATTGGAATTTATCGGTCGATAAAGAGTTAATGTCTCAACTAGGGGAAGAAGGTTATATTCTGGATATTACTTCAAAAGGCGTTAATATTAAGAGTGCAGGCACCGCCGGTCTTTTTTACGGAATTCAATCTATAAGACAATTGTTGCCTTCAGAAATTGAAAGTGAGCAACTAATCTCGGGAAGGATCGCTCTACCACAACTTCATATTGAAGATGCTCCTAAATATTCATGGAGAGGAAGTATGATAGATGTGGCGAGAAGTTTCTTTGGAAAAGAATATATACTGAAGCACATAGATAGAATGGCTTTATATAAATTGAATAGATTACACCTCCACCTTACCGATGATCAAGGCTGGAGAATTGAACTTAAATCAAAACCAAGGTTAAGTGAAATAGGAGGGAAGAGCTCGGTAGTAAATGCGCAATCCGGTTTTATAACTCAGCAAGAATATATAGAGATCCAGGAATATGCCTTGGCCAGAAATATTGTTGTCATTCCTGAGATTGATATGCCAGGACATATTTATACGGCCCTTGTAGCCTACCCTGAATTGAATTGTGAAGATCTTACCAACATAAATACCGAAGTTGCCACTCCTCCGCAACTATATTCAAAATATAAAGTGGGTTGGAGCAAACTTTGTCTTGATAAGCCTGAAGTATATGAATTTGTTTCAGAAATTCTTGGCGAACTAGCTACACTCACTAAAGGCCCCTGGCTACACATTGGCGGCGATGAAATTAAGGATCCATTATATGAGGAGTTTATTAAAAAAGCTGAAGCTATTGTAAATCAAAATGGAAAAATTGCCATTGGTTGGGAAGAAGCTACCAAAGCAGATATCTCAAATTCATTTATCGGGCAACGATGGAATGGCAAAACAACTTCAAAAACAAGCATTAAAGTAATTGAATCTATTTGTTCCAGTTTTTATTTTGATCATGGAAATGTAACTGGGCAGCCAAATACCAATAACTGGTGTAAAAAAACTGGAGTCTCTCTAGAGGAGGTCTATTCTTTCATTTCTGAAGATACAAATGTCCTTGGTTTTGAAGCTCCGGTGTGGACAGAACTGGTAACTACAGAGGCTATGCTGGATAATAGGTTTTGGCCTAGAACTATTGCCGTAGCCGAAATTTCTTGGTCAGATACTAAGCGAGATTTTCTGGAATTTACAAAAAGATTGAAAACTCATGAAGCAAGATTGAAAGCAATGGGCATAAATTATTTTGCCAGCCCCGAACTTGAATGGAAAGAAAATGATGAGATTTCCTCTAAATAAGAGTGTTTAAAAAGGTTTTAAACCTTTAAATAATATTGATTTAATATAAAATGTCTAAAAAAGTCACAGAACAAAGTTCTCTATATACTGATCTTGAAAAGATGAGCACCCAGGAGTTGTTGTCTAACATGAACAACGAAGACAAAAAGGTGCCGGAAGCTATCAGTAAGGTTATTCCAAATATTGAAGAACTGGTTGATGTAATAGTTTCAAAAATTAAGTTTCATAATGGTAGGTTGTTTTATATAGGTGCAGGAACCAGTGGAAGGTTGGGTGTTTTGGATGCTTCAGAATGCCCGCCGACCTTTGGTGTTACAGATGATGTGGTTATTGGTGTTATTGCCGGAGGAGATGTTGCCCTAAGAAAGGCCGTGGAAAATGCCGAAGATGACACACTACAAGCATGGGAAGATTTGAAGAAATTCGACATCAATTCTAATGATGTGGTAATTGGTATTGCGGCATCGGGAACTACTCCCTATGCAATTGGAGGAGTTAAAAAAGCCAGAGAAATGGGTCTTGCAACAGGATGTATAACCAACAACCCTGATTCGCCATTAGCTCAGGCAGTAGAACACCCTATAGAAGTAGTAGTAGGTCCTGAGTTTGTTACTGGAAGTACCAGGATGAAATCTGGGACTGCTCAAAAATTAGTTCTAAACATGATCTCAACAGCTGTAATGATAAAGCTAGGAAGAGTGAAGGGAAATAAAATGGTAGACATGCAACTTTCAAATATAAAGCTGGTAGAACGGGGTGTAAAGATGATCATGGATGAGTTGAACGTAGATCAAAAACTAGCTTCAAAATTATTAGAAGAACATAAAAGCGTGCGAACTGTATTATTAAAATATAAAGATTAACTAACTAAAACCACAATTAAAGCCAATGTTTAAAAGAAGTCTGATAAGGTTTATGGAATTTAAATTTGAATTTTTTGAAGGAATAAAATAGCGTAACTGCCCATCAATAATAAGAATTTTAGATTTCGCTTTTCAAGACTGTTACTGAATCAGGATTTTAAATCAATTTAAATTATGAAAAAAAGACTACTCTTAATTTTACTCTGCTTTTTGGGGATGCAAGCATTTGCACAAGAGCGGATGGTGACTGGAAAGGTCATAGATAAGGAAGGGATACCGGTTGCCGGGGTTTCTGTGTATATCAAAAACACCAATAAAGGTACTGTGACCGACATGGATGGTAAATTTGCTCTGAATGCACCAGACAATAGCGAGGCAATATTAGTGATTTCCTCTTTAGGGTTCGATACTCAGGAACTCACCTTAGGTACCAAGAACACTTTTAATGTAACTCTGGTAGAGAATTTAGAGGGATTAGATGAAGTGGTAGTAACTGCACTTGGTATTAAAAGAGAGAAAAAAGCACTTGGATATTCTGTTACAGAGGTAAAAGGTGCTGCTATTGCAGAAACACAACGTGAAAACTTTGTGAATGGATTAGCGGGTAGAGTTGCGGGAGTAGAAGTGAATAGTACTTCTGGACTTCCTGGAGCATCTTCTTCTATAGTAATTAGAGGGATAAGTTCATTAAGCGGTAGTAACCAACCTTTATTTGTTGTAGATGGTTTGCCAATTAGCAACAGCACAACTTCAACTTCAATATTCGCATCTTCTGTAAGTGGTACTTCTTTCGAAAATAGAGGAGTAGATTTCACAAACAGAGCAGCAGATATTAACCCAGAGGATATTGAGTCTGTAACTATTTTAAAAGGGCCGGAAGCAGCAGCATTATATGGTATTGAAGCAGCATCTGGAGCAGTGGTTATAACAACTAAAAGAGGAAAAGCGGGTAAAGCCCGTATAGATTATAGCAATAGCTTTAGAGTAGATAGAATTGTTGAATATCCAGATATTCAACAAACCTATGATAGAGGAGCAAATGGCTATACCAACGAAGGAAATGAGGAATTGTATTATTTTGGAGAGCCTTATGCTGAAGGAACCCAGTTTTACGATAACGTAAAGAATTTCTTTCAAGATGCATATACTCAAAAGCATAATATCTCATTTTCTGGAGGTAGTGAAAAGAGCCAGTATAGAATTTCTGCATCTCACACAGATGCTGAAGGGTTTGTTCCAACAACAGGATTGGAAAAGTTGAATCTCTCTTCTGCAATAACAGCAGAGTTTAACGACTTTCTTTCGGCTGATGTAACTTTCGATTATACCCGTTCAGATAATGATCAGACCTTCAGAGGTTCTGGAGGACCATTGCTACACCTATTGCTTTGGCCTTCTACTGATGATGCCAGTAATTATTTGACTCCTGGGGGGACGAGAAGAGATTATGCAGACTATTCGAATGCTGTAGAAAATCCTTTCTTTAATGTAAATAAGAATATCTTCAACTCTTTAACTGATAGATATAAACTGAATACACAACTTACAGCTTCTCCATTAAAATGGTTGAAATTTGTAGGACAAGTGGGTGTAGATTATTTCACAACTAAAAATACTATTGTAAGACACCCTGAATCTAACACTGGAAAAGATTACGGTGGAATATTTGATCAGGCATTGGTAACTACAAGAAACCTTACGTTTCAGTACTATACCCAGATCACTCCTCCAAAACTTTTTAATGATAAGATTACAACAGATATAAAAATTGGTAGTGCTGTTTACGATTACAACACTTTTAGTGCAGCCGCTGGGGGGCAAGACTTTCAAGCACCAGATCTATGGTCAATCAATAACACCGACTTAGCTACACATAGAGCTTTCAACAATTTAACCGAACGTCGTCTGGTTGGAGCTTTCGCTAGTTTAAATGCTAGTTATGATAATATGCTTTACCTTACTTTAACAGGTAGAAATGACTGGAGTTCTACCTTGCCTAAAAAGAATAATTCTTTCTTTTATCCATCTGCAGGTCTAAGCTTTATCTTCACAGAATTAGAAGCTCTTAAAGGAATTAAAGATGTATTATCTTATGGAAAGTTAAGAGCCTCTGTAGCACAAGTTGGAAAAGATGCAAGACCATACAGCATTCGCCCGTTCTATACCAATTCACTTACTACAGGTGGTGGATTTAGATACGGATTTACCGGACCGAGTTTAGATTTGAAGCCTGAAATGACAACTTCTTATGAGTATGGAATAGAACTTAAGTTATTTAAAAATAGGTTAGGTATAGATGCTACTTATTTTAATAAGAAATCTGTAGATCAAATTGTCCAGAATCTTAGACTTAGCTACGCTACAGGATTTGTTCTTATGACGTTTAACGCCGGTGAAATTCAAAATGAAGGAATAGAACTTCAGTTAAATGCAACTCCTATAGAAACCGATAACTTTTCCTGGGATATTTTGGCTAACTATACAAAGAACTGGAGTGAGCTGGTAAGCCTTCCAGGTGATGTATCAGAATTCTATAATTCCGATACTTGGTTATATGGAAATGTACGTGTAGGATCTAGAGTTGGAGGGTCTCTAACCACTTTTACAGGATACGATTTCGAAAGAAACGAGCAGGGAGAAGTATTGATTAACCCTTCTAACGGGTTACCTATTCTAGATACTAGTGAGTGGATAGTAGTTGGAGATAGAAACCCAGACTTCACAATGGGGCTTACAAACACATTTAGATATAAAGATTTTTCACTTAACTTTTTATTAGATTTCCGTGTAGGTGGCGATGTTTACAATGCTACGGAACACTACTTAACTACAAGAGGTTTAAGTAAGAGAACTTTAGATAGAGAAACTCCTAGAATTGTAACCGGGGTTTTAAAAGACGGAAACGAAAACACAGGAACTCCAACAGATAACAATATCCCAATTGACCTGTATCGTAATTCAAGTTACTGGTCTTCAATTTACCCTCATCAAAGTTTCATTGAGAAGGATATTAACTGGGTACGTTTAAGAGATGTTACTTTTAGCTATAACTTCCCGGGAAGCGTTTTAGAGAGAACGAAATTTTTAAGAACCGCTAGCGTATTTGTAACAGGTACTGATCTATTTTTGTTAACAAATTATTCTGGTCTAGACCCAGTAGCAAATGGAAATTCTGCCGCAGTAGGTGGAGCCGGAGGTGCAGGATTAGACTATGGTAACTTCCCTTTGCCTAGAGGATTGAATATTGGAATGAGAGTTGGATTTTAAATATAGAGAGCGATGAAAAAAATAATATATACATGTTTAATGATTGCCGGCACACTTACCTTTTCAGGTTGTGACGATTATCTAGACGTAAACACAAACCCAAATGGTCCGGATGCACTTTTGCAACCCGAATTATTTCTGCCACAAATCCAGTCTGAACTGGCTGTGGCAATACAGTGGGACGGAAGGTTCACCGGGTTTTATACCCAAAACTGGGCATATTCTTCAGGAGAGTCTTATTCTTTGAATTTACATAACAACCCATTGTCAGATTCCTATGCGCAACTATGGCGAGCTGTTTACTGGAGTATGGGTTATAATCTATCTGATATGATAGAAAGTGGTATGATCAATGAAAAGTACGATTTCGTGGGAGTTGGATATATTCTAAGAGCTTACGGATGGCAAATGCTAACAGATTATCATGGACCTGTAATTGTTTCTGAAGCTTTTAATTCAGATCAGCGTGTTTTTAACTATGATGATCAAGCAGCAGTTTATGCTGAAATTCAGAGACTATTAGCTTTAGGTATTGAAAATCTGGAAAGAACTGATGGATTAAGTCCTGAAGATTCCGGATTAAGCCAAGCAGATCTTATCTATAGTGGAGATCGTGATAAGTGGAAGAAATTTGCATATGGATTACTTGCAATAAATGCACACAGATTAACAAATAAGAGTTCTTACAATGCCGATGAGGTTATTGGATACGTTGACATGGCATTGGCAGGAAATCAAGATGATGCTACTATCGGTTTTGAAGGCACAGTAAGTTCTAACACGAATTTCTTCGGACCACGTAGAGGAAACATTGGGCGTTATCGTCAAACAAAATTTATGATAGGTTTACTTGATGGAACAAACCCAGAGCTTACTGATCCAAGCCTGATAGGTGCAGATCCATTAGCAGAAAACAGTGAAGAGCATTTAAAAGATCCAAGAATAACCGCCATGATGGCGCAATCTCCAGATGGTAAATATAGAGGGATCTCTCCCGTTGTTGGAATTAATGAATGGTCCTCAGCAGAAGCAGATCTGGTTCCTAAGAATTTCTGGAACGAAGTAGGATACTCAGGAAGTACACCATCTCCACAGATTTATTTCTTTAATAATGATGCTAGATTCCCTTTGATGACCTATGCTGAATTACAGTTCATAAAATCAGAAGCTGCCTTTATCTCAAATAAAAAGGATGTTGCACTTACAGCTTATCAAGAAGGAGTAAATGCACACATGGATTTTGCTAAGCAATTTGCACCAGATCCTGCTTTGTTTGATGCAAGAAGAGCTTCTTATTTAAGCAGTGAAGAATTATTTCCGGTATCAACCCAGGAGTTAACCTTGTCTAAAATCATGCTGCAAAAATATATAGCAACTTGGGGATGGGGATTCTTCGAAACTTGGTCGGATATGAGAAGATATCACTATGATGTCGATGCAGCAGAGCCTGTTTATAAAGGCTTTGAATTACCAGATCCATTATACATAACCAATAACGAAAAGCCTGCATACCGTGCAAGACCAAGGTATAATTCCGAATATATGTGGAACAAGGAAGCTTTAGAAGTTCTTGGAGCCTTTGAAGAAGATTATCACACTTACGAAACTTGGTTTAGCAAACCAGAATAACTATAAAATTATGAGAAAGACATTCAATAAAATACTAATATTATTTGCAGTAAGTCTACTTTTTAATGCGTGTGAAGAAAATGCTATTCCTGAGCTTACAGAGCCGGTGTCTGAAGAAGCAACTTATGTTAAATTCTTCTTTCATGTAGAAAATGCACCTAGTGTAAACTTCTATTTTGACGATCAAAAAGTAAGTGCAGTAGGTTCATCTAGTGCAGATGAAGTTCAAGGAAATTCTTATGGGTCTGTTTTTCCTTCAAACGCGTATGCATTAATCCCTTCTGGAGATTTCAATGTAAACGCTAGAGATCTTGAAGGAAATGTAATAGCTTCTACGAATGCTTCTTTTGCAGCAGACAAGAATTATTCGGCATATCTCGTAGGTACTACAGATAGCTATGAAGTTTTTGTAATGGAAGATCAACTTCCGCCATCAGACAGAGTAAAAATCTTCTGGAGATTTGTGAATACAATGGCAAATATGCCATTTTCAGTAGATGTTTATGCAATTAAAGCAGCAGTTCCGGAAACTGATGATTCTCCAGCGCAGGCGGTCCAGGTAATCTCGCTTGGTAATGGTCTTGCCTTTAAACAAGGAGGAGATTACACAGAATTGGAACCTGGAAATTATACTTTTAAAGTTTTTGAATCGGGTTCAGATTATGATCCTGAAACATCTACACCATATATTCAAAATACCGTAAATGTAGCCAGTAAGGGAAGAGTTTACTCTACTCAAATTAGGGGAACGTATGCAGAATCTCCAAGCTCAAAGAATATTGATTACTGGAGGGAACGCTAAGCTTTAATTAGGAACCCTTATAAAAAAGAAAGAGACACATTTTGTGGCTCTTTCTTTTTTACCATTATTATTAGATTGTTGAAGCGAAAGTTACACTTCTTGATACTTTAACACTAAATACATAGTGCTAAAATGCATATTTAAAGCTGTAAATGCATGTGTTTATGTAAATTTAAAGAGAGTAAAACTGTAAACCATTTAAAACTTACTCAACTTTAAATTTTTGCTTTTATGAATGTCACTGAATTAAGATTTTAAAATCAATTTAAATTATGGAAAAACGATTAAGAAAGCTACTTTTAATTGTGGTGTGCCTCTTTTCTTTACAAATGTGGGCACAAGAGCGAGAAGTATCTGGTGAAGTAATTGATGAAGACAGAATTCCGTTGCCGGGAGTTTCTGTTTTTGTTAAGAACACAAACACTGGTACTGTGACGGATTTTGACGGGAAATTCACTTTCAGTATTCCCGATGATAGTGGAACGACCTTAGTATTTTCTTCTTTAGGTTTCACTACCCAGGAAATTATTATTGGGGATAGAAAAACTTTTAATATTACCATGAAAACAGATACCGAAGGTCTAGATGAGGTAGTTGTAACTGCACTGGGTATTAAGAGAGAGAAAAAAGCTTTAGGATATGCCGTGCAGGCGGTTAATTCCGATAAACTTATGGAAGGTAATAAAACTAACTTGGTAAGTGGACTTCAAGGAAAGGTTTCGGGAGTTACAATTGCTAACTCTGGGGGTGCTCCCGGTTCTTCGGCAGTAATAATGATTAGAGGTGGGTCTTCCATTACAGGAAATAACCAACCTTTATTTGTAGTGGATGGTATTCCTATTGATAACTCTACCAGTTCAAGTTTAGAGGTGGCAAGTACTAACAGAGCTTCTGATATTAATCCAGAAGATATAGAAAGTATATCTGTTCTTAAAGGTCCCGCTGCTGCAGCCTTATATGGAATTCAGGCTGCAGAAGGTGCAGTTATTATTACTACTAAAAAAGGAAAAGCTGGTGTAAGCACTATATCTTATTCAGGTTCCTTATCACTTGATGAAGTATTGGGAACACCAAGCATTCAAAACAAATTTGGTCAAGGTAAGCAGTTAGAACCAGAACCGGGAGTTATTACATACGATCCCGATTCACAATTTTCATGGGGAGAACAATTAAGTTCCGGAACACAAACCTTCGATCATTTTAAGGATTTTTACACTACAGCTGTAACCCAAAATCATAATCTGAGCTATTCAGCAGGATCAGAAAAAAGTCAGATTTATGCTTCCGTTGGTGATATTTCTCAGGAGGGAGTAGTAGATGGAACCAGTTACGATAAAACTTCCTTTAAGATAAACTCTACTTCCAAGTTTTCAGATGCTTTAACCGTAGGAGCTTCGGCGAATTATATTGTTACTGAAACCAATAGTACTAAACAGGGAAATGCTGCAGGAAGTAGTTACAGTAGTTTGTTATCTTACCCTGTTAATGTGGATATTCACGATTACTTGAATGAAGACGGTTCTCAAAAGATGATCTATCAAGATCAAATGTTTGACAACCCTTACTGGAGTTTAGCCAATAGTCCAAATACAGATAAAGTTCATAGACTTATTGGTATAGCGAGTGCCAGTTATGATTTCTTAGATTACTTTAATATCTCCTATAAATTAGGTACCGATTATTATACGCAATTTGCCAAAAGAATTACAGGAGATGGTTCTTTAATAGAGAATCGTCAAGATGGTTATATAAGTCAATTTGAAAGAGAGCACAGGAAAACCACATCAAATTTTCTTCTGAGTTTTGATAAAGATATCAATGAAGATTTCAATGTGAGTGCGTTAGTTGGTAATACTGTTGAAGATTTAAGAATTCATACAGTTTATAATTACGGAAGAGGTTTTCAAGCTCCGGGAATTTATAGTATCGGGAATGTACTACAGGTAAATCAGTCAATATCAGAGTTGCTTACGCGGAAAAGAACGGTAGGAGTTTTTGGTGAGCTTAAACTATCTTGGAAAAATGCTCTGTTCTTAAATGCAACCGGTAGAAATGACTGGTCTTCAACTTTACCTGAAAATAAGAGATCGTTTTTCTATCCTTCTATAGGGGGATCGGCTATCATAACCGACCTTTTCAAAAATGCCGGTAATGATATTACATCATCTAAAGGATTAACTTATTTAAAGTTTAGAACTACATGGGCTAAGGTTGGTAAAGATGCTCCAATTGGTGCTTTAGAAAGTTCTTTAGGTACTAACATTAACGGACTGGCAAGTTCAGCTTATACCTATAATGGGGTAGATGTTGGTAATCCAAATCTTGAACCTGAATTTACAGATAGTTATGAATTTGGTATAGATTCTAGATTCTTTGAAAGTAGAGTAGGTCTTGATTTTAGTGTATACTATAGCGAATCGGATAATCAAATTTTAAGAGATATTAGAGTTCCACCATCTGCGGGAACATTTTATGCAACTTTAAACGGAGGATCAATTATTAATAAAGGTATTGAGGCGCTCCTTACAGTTAAAGTTTTACCGAAATCGTCCAGTTTACAATGGAATATGGATTATAACTTTGGGTTGAACCGAAGTGAGGTACAGGATCTTCCAGGACAGTTAAATGAGGTATACTTGTCAGATTCCTGGACCTTTAACAATACTGCCGCAGGGGCAGCTATACTCGATGGATCTTTATTCGGGTTAAGAGGGTACCGCCCAAAAAGGAATGACAATGGAGATATCGTTGTGAATTCTAGCGGTTTGCCAAGTCTAGAAGCTGCAATTTTTGATGATGTAAATAGATTGCCAGACTGGACATTAGGCATCACAAACTCGTTGAGTTACCAGAACTTCAATCTTTCTTTCTTATTTGATATTGTGCAAGGTAATGAAGTATACAATGCAACAGAATCTGCACTTGCATATTATGGCTTAAGCAGCAATACACTTGATAGAGGAGAAACTATTGTGATAGATGGGGTTGATGCTGAAGGTAATCCAAATACCATACAAATTGCAAAAGATCAGGAATACTATCAGAATTACTATTCCGAAAATGCAGAGAATTTCATTGAAGATGGGTCATTTATGAGATTAAGATATATAACCCTTACATACAATCTTCCTTCTACTTTAATGGAAAAGCTTTCAATTAAGTCGGCGCAACTATATGCCACTGGTAGAAACTTATTTACAATTACAGATTATAGTGGAGTAGACCCTGAAGTAAATACCTATGGTGCAGGGATTGCCGGAGCAGGATCTGTTGGAATTGATAATTTAGGAACTCCTAACACTAAAGGATTTGATTTAGGATTAAAATTTAAATTTTAAGAGACATGAAGTTATATAAATATTTATTTGCAATAAGCATCATTGCCTTTACAACATCGTGTAGTGAAGATTATTTTGATGTAAACGGATCGGTAACCGCACCAACTACAACCTCATTAGCACCCCAATATCGTATTCAGGGTGCAATAGAAAATACGGTTGCTACGGCACAATATAGAGGAGCGAGAGAAGTACTGGGAGTGGTTCAATACGGTTCGCAGAATACAGCAGCGTATTATTCTGAATCTTGGAACACGTTCTTAACTACGGGGAGTTATTTCTTATGGCAAAATGCCTATGTATACGCATTACCAAATACAGCCGATTTAATTTATCTGGGAAAACAGTATAATGCTCCTAACTATGAAGCTGTAGGTAAAATTTTAAGAGCCTATATCCTTGGAATGACCACCGATCAATATGGAGATATTGTTTTAGATGAAACATACGACAGTGAATCATCTTTAAATATTACTCCTAAATTCCAAACACAGCAAGAGGTTTATAGCCGCATAATTCAGTTGCTTGATGAAGCTATCGTACAGCTAGATGAGGCCAGCCCAATTGGACTTAACGATGAAGGTGGAGATGTGTTATATGGCGGAGATCATGAGAAGTGGAAAAAATTTGCGTATTCTATAAAAGCCAGATACTTGAACCATTTAAATAAAAAATCCTCAGGGGAGTTAGCATACAATCCTCAAGCAATTATAGAAGCTGCGGAAAAAGGGATTAGTTCTAACGATTTAAATGCATTGATACAGTATGGTGGCGGTGAAATGGAAAATGATAATCAGCCTTTTAGTGAGAGTGGATATGGTTCTTCAAGATTCGATTATTTTTCAGATTTCTTCGTGGAGCTATTGAAGAATTCCTTGGATTTGGAAACTCCGTATGAAGACCCACGTTTAACGATCATAGTTCCTGAAGCTGTAAATGGAGGATACCATGGAGTAGTAACAGGCCGCGGTTTGAACGGAGAATCTGGAGACGATTTTTCGCTTGGTAATGGAGGTTTTTACACCCAACCTAATTCTTCTACTTATATGATGACCTTCAGCGAAGTGAAGTTTATTGAAGCTGAAGCCAAATTTAGAAGTGGAGATAAGTCTGGAGCTTATGCCGATTATAAAATTGGAATTCGTGCAGATATGGAAAAACTAGGGGTAGGCTCTGACGAGATCAATGCTTATATTCAGAAAATTGATGCCACAATCGGAGAATCGAATTTTGGCCTATCAGAAATAATGATTCAAAAATATATAGCTAATGTTTTAAATCCTGAAACTTGGGTAGATATGAGAAGAATGGATTATAGTTCTGATATCTATCCCGGATTAAAACGCCCGGAAAATGTGAATCTTAGTATTTTTCCTAATGACAATGATTGGATTCAGGCAATGATGTATGAATATAATGAAGAGGACAGAAACTATGAAAATATGCCGAATAACGATCCATACATTCGATTAACTACACCACTTTGGTGGAATGTAGCCGATTAATTGAATAAAAACAGTTTAAGGGATATCTAAAAATAAGCATTAGAAATATCATATTAAGATTTTGTGTATAAAGCATTTAAATGCAATGATCTAAGATAGTTCTAATGAGGTTTAGATATCCTTTTTTATAAGCTTTATCCATACATATATGTCGCTAAAAATAAAATCTATTTTGGTGTTAATGCTATGTGCTTTAACATTCAACTCTTGTAAAACAGCTAAACCATCCGTTGAGGAAAAACCTGTTTCTCCTAAAGAAGTAGAAGTTGAGGTAGAATCCCCAAAAGAAGAAGAGAAACCAGTTCCAGAGGAAAAAGAATTTAAGGAAAACGCCCCTCTTAAAATTGAAGAATTTCGTGCGGCATGGGTAGCTACGGTTGCTAATATTAACTGGCCCAGCAAATCGGGATTACCAGTTGCCGAGCAACAAAAAGAAGCGATCAAGCTTTTAGACTATTTGGAAGCTCATAATTTCAATGCGGTTATCTTCCAGGTTCGACCACAAGCAGATGCGCTTTACAATAGCGATTTGGAGCCATGGTCACATTTTCTAACAGGAAAGCAGGGTACAGCCCCTAATCCGTTATACGACCCTTTAGAATTCTGGACAGAAGCAGCTCATAAGCGTGGACTGGAATTGCATGTATGGTTAAATCCGTATCGTGCGTATCATACTACTGGGGGAGAAATTAGCGAACAATCAATTATTAAAACCCATCCTGAGCTTGCATTTAAATTGAAAAATGGAATGTGGTGGCTGGATCCTTCTCAAAAAGGAACTCAAGATCATACTTCCGAAGTAGTAATGGATATTGTGAAGCGATATGATATCGACGGAGTTCATTTCGATGATTATTTCTACCCATATGCTTCTTATAATAATAATGAAGATTTTCCTGACGCTAAAAGCTATTCAGCATATACTTCTAAAGGAGGAAAGCTTTCTAAAGGCGATTGGCGTAGAGAAAGCGTGAATACTTTCATTGAGCGTATCTATAAAGAGATAAAAGCTGAAAAACCATTTGTGAAATTTGGTTTAAGTCCATTTGGAATATGGCGCCCGGGGTATCCAGAGTCTATTTCAGGGATGGATCAATACAGTGAGTTGTATGCCGATGCTAAACTCTGGCTTAACAAGGGCTGGGTAGATTATTTTACTCCGCAACTTTATTGGAAGATCAATCAGCTCAATCAGAGTTTCCCGGTATTATTGGGATGGTGGGAGAGCGAGAATACCAAGAATCGTCATTTATGGCCGGGAATTAATGTAGGTCTTGGCGGAGACGATCAAAATACCGATGAAACACTTAATCAAATTATGATAACCCGAGGTATGTTACCCGAGAGTAAAGGTACTATCCACTGGAGTATAGGCCCTCTTGTTAATAACCCTAATTTATCGAAAGCACTTTTAGAGGGGCCGTATAAAAAGAAAGCCCTAGTACCCGCAAGTCCTTGGTTAAGTAAAGAACAACCCACACCGCCTGTTGTTGGGTCTTCAGTTTTTGGAGAACGACTTAGAATTGCATGGACTCATGTAAATACCGATGAAATCTCAAAATGGGTATTATACTTTAAATATGCCGATGGCGCTTGGGATTACAAAATACTGAATGCTTCTCAAATGTCTTTAGAACTGCAATATGTAGTTGGAGAGAAAAAGAAAAAGTTAAGTAAAATTGGCGTTACAGCTGTAGACCGAAATGGTGTGCAAAGTGAATTCAAAGAAATTATTTTAAAATAAACAATAGCTACTATGAGCCCCATTTTAGTATTTAGTGTCATTGCCGGATATTTCCTTCTCTTGATGGGGATTAGCCATTTCACCTCTAAAACTTCCGATAATACTACCTTTTTTACAGCCAACCGGCAGTCGCCATGGTTCCTGGTGGCATATGGTATGGTGGGAGCTTCACTTTCCGGAGTAACTTTTATCTCGGTTCCTGGAGAAGTTGGAAACACGGCATGGACCTATCTGCAATTTGTAATGGGGAATATGGTGGGTTACGCCATTATAGCTTTAGTGCTCATTCCCCTTTTTTATAAGCTGAAGTTGGTTTCTATTTATGAATACCTAAAAGATAGATTTGGGCAGAATTCCTATTATGCTGGTGCTTCATTTTTCCTAATCTCCCAAACCATAGGGGCTTCTTTTAGGCTTTTTCTTGCGGCAGTGGTGTTGCAGATCGCTTTTTTTGATGCCTTCGGAATCCCTTTCTACGTGACTGTTCTTACAACCATATTTCTTATCTGGTTATACACTTTTAGAGGAGGAATTAAAACAATTGTGTGGACAGATACTTTACAGACCACTTTTTTACTCTTAGCCGTAATTATAAGTATTGGGGTTATTATAAATCACATGGATCTAAAAACTTCTGAAGTCTTTAGCGTGATTTCTGAAAGTAAGATGTCTAAGATCTTTGATTGGGACTGGCGCTCTAACCGAAACTTTTTTAAGACATTTCTCGCAGGGGTGTTTATAACTATCGCCATGAATGGGCTTGATCAAAATGTAATGCAGAAGAATCTAACCTGTAAAAATCAGAAAGATGCCCAAAAGAATATCTTTTGGTTTTCCATCACTTTTTTCTTTTCAACCTTATTGTTCCTGGCTTTAGGAGTGTTATTGTATAAATATGCTTTAGATCAAAATATTCCTATTCCCGAACGCAGTGACGATCTTTATCCTTTTCTGGCTTTAAATCAATTTGGAATATTTGCAGGAATTGTATTCTTATTAGGGATTATAGCCGCGGCCTTCTCCAGTGCCGATTCTGCTCTTACAGCGCTTACAACTTCTTTTTGTGTAGATATTCTTGATATTCAGAAGAAAGAGAAAAACCAGAAAAATATTCGCCTTTGGGTGCACATTGGGTTTACGCTAATCATGTTTTTGGTTATCGTTATCTTCAATGCTATAAACGATTCTAGCGTGGTAAGTGCAGTTTTTAAGGTAGCAGGATTCACCTACGGACCTCTATTAGGAGTTTTCGCATTCGGATTAATGACTAAAAGAACAGTAAAAGATAAATGGGTTCCTGTAGTGTGCATAATTGCTCCTATACTTTCAGTTATTCTAGATCAGAATTCTGTTACCTGGTTCTATGGTTATAAATTCGGATTTGAAATTTTACTTGTAAATGCGGCCATTACCTTTTTTGGGCTTTGGACTCTTTATATACGTAAACCGGGTTTTCTTTAAAATGAAATAGTATGAAGTCTACATTTCCATCTTTTCAAATATTGCTGTTGCTGCTTTTACACTTCTGTAATTTTACGCAGGCACAGGAAAATGAAGTTTATATTAGACTCAATCAGGTGGGATATCTTTCAGCCGATACAAAGGTAGCAATAGCTTTTTCTGAAACGCCAATAAAAGACAAATTCAGAGTATATTCAGTTGCCTCCCATAAACCCGTATTCAAGGGAAATATTCACCCTGTGAAGATGAAGGGATGGGGGAATTTTAAGTATTATTATGAGTTAGATTTTTCAGATTTGGAGATAAAAGGGAGCTATTATCTGAAAATTGAAAAACAAGATGCAATTTCTTCCAACTTCGGAATAGGAGAAGCGTATTCCTATAAAAATTATCACGAAGACCTCATCGGGTTTATGAGGCAGCAGCGCTGTGGATACAATCCCTTTCTGGATATGGTATGTCACCAGCGGGATGGGAGAAGCATGTATGGACCAATGCCCGATTCTACTTATATAGATGTTAGTGGCGGGTGGCATGATGCCGGCGATCAGCTCAAATACCTCATCACTTCCAGCAATGCAACCGCCAGAATGCTGAAGGCCTATGAACTGGCTCCTGAAAAATTTGTTGATAAGGTAGATGCTTTGGGACATTTAAAACCCAACGGTATTCCCGATGTTTTGGATGAAGCTAAATGGGGATTAGATTGGATACACAAAATGCATAGTGGTAAGAATGAATTATTTCATCAGGTGGCCGATGACAGAGACCATTTGGGTATGAAATGGCCTGATAAAGATTCATCAGATTACGGATGGGGACCAAATTCTTATAGAGTAGCTTATTTCGCTACAGGAAAGCCTCAGGGCTTGAGAGAATTCAAAAGTAAAGCTACAGGAATAGCAAATCTTGCCGGAAGATCGGCAGCAGCTATGGCAATTGCCGCCAGAATTTGGAAACATGATCTGAATGATCCGGTTTTTGCACAAAAATGTGCCCTTGCCGCAAACGAGCTTTATAAAATGGGAAAAGAGCAGGAAGGTTTCCAACAGGGAAATTCTTACGGGGCTCCTTATAGATATAATGAAGATACCTGGGCAGATGATATGGAATGGGGGGCAGCTGAATTATATGCAAATACTAAAGATCCTAACTACCTTAATGATGCCATCGCCTATGCAAAAATGGCTAATTCAGTTTCCTGGATGGGAAAGTCAACAGCCGAGCATTATCGTTATTACCCGTTTTTTAATATTGGGCATTATGTGCTGTATCCTTTTGTGAACGAGGATCTGAAAAAGGAACTTGCAGGATATTATAGAAAAGGAATTGATGAATGTCTGGCCATGGGAAGTCAAAATCCTTTCAAGGTTGGAGTGCCGTTTATCTGGTGTTCCAATAATCTCTCTGTGAATTTGATCACTCAAATCTTATTGCTAGAGGAAATGACGGGAACAAATGAGTATCATGATTTTATGCTGGCACAAAGAGACTGGCTTTTAGGCAGAAATCCGTGGGGAACTTCAATGTTTACCAATATCCCTAGAAATGGCGAGTATCCTCAAGATGTACATACCAGTGTGTGGTTCTTAACCCGAGAGGAAGTGCCTGGTGGATTGGTAGATGGACCGGTATATGCTTCGGTCTATAACGATCTTAAAGGGATCAATTTAAAGGAGGCTGATGAATTTGCTCAATTTCAAAATGATTATGTGGTGTATCACGATGATTTTGGAGATTACTCTACCAACGAACCTACGATGGATGGAACAGCAGATGCTATTTTTATGATGGCATATTTTGCACAAAATGAAGCGAAGAAATGATTTCAAATAACAATAAAATGAAGTTAGAGACCTTTACTTTTAACCTGGAATTAAAGAACACCTTTACCATAAGTTATGGTTCTCGGGATTTTCAGCCTACTCTTATCGTGGCATTAACTCAGGGAGATTTTACAGGCTATGGCGAAGCTGCTGCCACTTCCTATTATGGAGTTACTGTTGAAAATATGATCGCTGCCTTGAAAAAGGTGGAACCACTTGTTCAGAAGAATATAGATAGCACACCCGAAGAGCTTTGGGAACTTACGTCTCCACATTTAAAGGAAAACCCATTTGCACAGTGTGCCTTAGATATTGCCATGCACGATCTTCATGGTAAAAGGAACGGGTTGCCGCTCTATAAGATGTGGGGACTCACTCTGGATAAGATTCCTCTTACAAATTACACCATAGGCATTGATACGGTGGAGAAGATGATTCAGAAGATAAGCGAATTTCCTTGGCCTTTGTATAAGATCAAATTAGGCACTAATGAAGATGTAAAAATTGTAAAAGAGCTTAGAAAACATACCAATGCAGTATTTAGAGTAGACGCAAATGCCGCCTGGACTGCAGAGCAAGCGATAGAAAATGCCAATCAGCTTAAAGATTTAAATGTAGAATTCATTGAGCAACCTTTAGCGGTAAATGATATTGAAGGAATGAAACTCTTGTATAAGAATTCCGTATTACCTTTGATTGCAGATGAGAGTTGTATTGTGGAGAGTGATGTTAAAAAGTGTGCAGCCTATTACCATGGTGTAAATATTAAATTAACCAAATGCGGCGGACTAACACCCGGCAAAAGGATGGTAGAAGAAGCTAGAAGATTAGGTTTAAAAGTGATGGTAGGCTGTATGACAGAATCTACCGTGGGAGTCTCAGCAATAGCGCAACTTTTACCTCTTTTAGATTATGTAGATATGGACGGCCCGCTACTATTAAAATCGGATATTGCTGATGGCGTGAAAATCTACGATGAAAAAGTTCATTTCCCTGATAGAAATGGAACGGGAGCTCAATTATATAAAGAACATTCAATTTAAAATAGTAGGAATATGGTCAAAAAACTGAATTACTTAGCACTTCTTACGCTCTTGATCTTTACTTCATGTAAAGAAGAAGGGGCGCAGAAAGAAGAACAGGAAAATGAGGCTACAGAGGTGATCTCTGAAGTTAAAGATGAATATGCTCCAGATAAAAGAGTCGCTCTTTTTGATGTAGAAGCGATTGCGCATGATGAGGTTTACACGCTTAAAGGAGAATCTAATATTCCGGAAGCTGTAAATGCCTTGAAGGAAAAATTAGAGTCTAAAAGCATTAAGTTCACAGATAGCATTCAATTATTACCTGCAGGCTTAGAAGGCAAGAATCAAGGGGTTATCAAGATCTCTGTGGCTAACTTACGTGGTAACCCAACACATTCGGCTGAGCTGGTGACTCAAGCAACCTTGGGTACTCCAGTAAATGTTTTGAAGAAGCAGGATGGTTGGTTTTTAATACAAACTCCAGACGGGTACATTGCCTGGGTGGATTATGGTGGAATTCAGAATTTTTCTGAAGAAGAATTTGCTGAATGGAAATCGGCAGAAAAACTGATCTATCTTAATCCTTTTGGTGGTTCTTATGAAAGCACTTCAAAAGATGCTCAGTTGGTTTCAGATCTTGTTGCCGGGGACATTTTAGAGCTTGTAAGCGACCAGATTGGATTTTACGAGGTGAAATACCCTGACGGTAAAAAAGCTTATGTAGCGAAGGCTGATGCTTTTCCATATAAGAAATGGGTAGCTTCTTTAAAGGAATCTGGGGAAGATCTAGTGAAAACTTCTAAACAACTCATGGGACTTCCTTATTTATGGGGTGGAACTTCTCCTAAAGGAGTGGATTGTAGCGGATTTACAAAGACAGTTTACTTCCTTAATGGAATGGTGATTCCCAGAGATGCTTCTCAACAAATTCACACCGGAACCGAAGTAGATTCTACTAAGAATTTCGAAAATCTTGTTGCGGGAGATCTTCTTTTCTTCGGAAGACCGGCTACCGATTCTACTTCAGAAAGAGTGATACACGTTGGGATGTGGATTGGTGATAACAAATTCATCCACTCTATGGGGAATGTACATATAAGTACTATGGACACCACAGCAGCCGATTTTGATGAATATAACTATAATAGATATTTACGTAGTAAGCGAGTTTTAAATACCAATGATAAAGGCTTAATATATCTTGCTAAAAAAGATATTTTTACGAGTCCGGTAGATACTACTAAAATCAAGATGTAATAAGTATTAAGTTTTAAGATTAACAATTAAAAAGCCCTCTTAACTCAAGAGGGCTTTTTTTTAAGGCTTATTCAAAATTTTAGTTACCAGGAAAGCATTACGATTTTACCATCCATAGTTGCAGCCACCAGTTGATGCTCATCCAGAACATTAACGGTGTTTACCATAGAATTATCTATTTTATATGACCAATTGTGGGTTTGGGTGGTAGGATCTATACTGTAAACAACCCCATTTTTAGTGCCGAAATAAAGTGACTTCCCTTTTTCTATCAGCATAGAAGGTACATGTTCATATCCAAAACCAAAATCCTTTCTCCAGGCAAGTTCTGCTTTATTTTTACCGGTTTTAAAAGCAACTATCTCATCGTTCATGGTTTTTCCATAAATAAGGCTATTATCTTCGGAAATACCGATAGATTCTCGCACAGTAGCTTCATTGCTTCTCCATAGCGTTTCTCCGGAAGTAGCATTAATTGCAGAAATATATCTGTCTGGAGCTACAATATAAATCACATCATCAAATGCCACTGGAATTACCATGGCAGGGGAGAACATTCTATTAGCAGAGCCATTCGACCATTTCCAAGCCAAACTCCCATCTTCAAGGTATAAGGCGTAAAGGTTTTTATCCCAAGCTCCAAAAATCACTTTCCCGTTATGGATAAGGGGAGTGCTCACTACAGGTCCATTCAATTCACTAAAATTCCAGATTTCTTTTCCTGTATTGGCATCTAAAGCTCTAAATTTTCCATCACTACCACCTATATAAATAATCCCGTTGTTAATTAATGGGGAACCCAGAACAGATTTTTCGGTCTTAGTCTTCCAAACCAAGCTTCCATCGGTAGAATTTAAACAATAGATATATCCATCACCCGATCCCAGAATTACAGTATTCTTATAGATTGACGGAGATGAGAATATTCCACCTTCTGTTTTATAATTCCATACTTTTTCACTGGTTTTAATTGATAGTGCTTCAATAAGCCCGGTGCTATTTCCGAAAATAACCAAGTCTTTTGTATTGGCAGGAGTAGAGATTACGTTGGCATTAGAGTGATAGCTCCATATTTTTTTAACCTCTGGAAAACTGTCATTTACGGCATAAGTAGGCCGTTCGAAGTCAATATTTTTGGAAAATGTTCTATTGCCTAAGTCTATACTTCTCCAAACAGGCAGTGTTTCCTTTCCAGGAATCCTTTCCTTAAAGCTGGCTATTTTTGGAGTAACTTCTACAATATTATACCCTCCGATTGTGTCTTTCGCTCTTAAATTTGATCGGCTCATAGTAGCCGGAATTCCTTCAAAATCCATGGCCTTATTTCTATGTCCGTGTCCGCAAATTGCAAACTGAGTATTGTATTCTTTTAGTCTGTCTATAACTTCATACCAATTATCCAGACTGTTGTCTAGCGGATAATGGTTTACAAACACTATAGGCTGATCTTTAGGAGTTTGATTAAGCACTTCATCCAACCAAACTACGGCATCTCTTGGAATGTGCCCATCCGACATTCGAACGTAGGGCCCAGAAGCGCATCCAATAAATTTGTAGCCTTTGTGCTCAAACACAAATTTATCGTACCCAAACTCTTTGATAAAACTCACTCCGCCAGACTCCGACCAACCTGTATCGTGATTTCCGGGAACGATGTAATAGGGAGCATCAAGCTTATCTAATAGTTTTTTAGCCTCAGCCAGCTCGATATCGGTACCCATTTCGGTGATATCCCCTGTGAGCACCACAAATTCAATATCATTTTGATTATTAATATCGACCACAGTTCTTTCTAAATCTTCAGCAGCGGTTTCTGTTCCAATATGTGTATCTGATACAAATGCAAATTTAAATTCCTGCGCCAGCGTGACATTTAGAACGAACAGATAAAAAATTGAACTTAAAAAAAACAGTTTTTTCATGATATCTAATTTTTTTAGCTGAGGTTAGATGTGAAGCGATTTATTTCAAATACTTCTTATATAAGTTATTTAAAATCTTAAGGTCACTGTCTGTGAGATTGGCATTAACCTCTGTTTGTATAAAATGAAGTTTGAAGGCTCGTATTGCTGCATCCATATTACTGGTGTCGTATCCAATGATCTTCAAAGCGATCTCCGGGCTAACATCTAGCGGTGAAACTACTTTTTGTTCTTTCACTTCAAAAATACTATCATTTTCTACCGTAGGCTCTTCTAAAATCGGTACTTCTTTAACTATTTCCTTCTCCGTTACAAGGGTATCTTCCACACTTACAAAAGGAATATCATCATACCAAAGTCCGTAGCCCTCTTCAGCAAGTTGCTTCCAAGGGAAATTCCTGTTAGGATCCACTTTTCGAGTAGGAGCAATATCCGAATGTCCAATAAAATTGGCTGCCGGGATATTATATTTTTCCTTTAAAACTTTTAGCAGTTGCATTAAACTCTGTATTTGCGCTTCAGAAAACACTTCCGACCCATTGTTGTCTAATTCTATTCCTATGGAAGAAGAGTTAAGATCGGTATTATTTCCCCATTGTCCGGAACCTCCGTGCCATGCTCTGTAATAATCGTTCAGCATTTGATAGATCTCTCCATTATCTCCAATTACATAATGCGAGCTTACCTGTGTTCGCACCAGAGTAAAGGTTTTCAAGGTTTGGGCTACCGAATCCTGCGCTGTATGATGTATCACAACATAATTTGGCTTTCTTAAATTGAAATTGGTGGTACCAACTTCATATTCACCAAAATTCAAGGTAGCCTCTTTCTCACTATGCTCTATGGGAAATTTACTTAACTGTTTTCCGTATTCCTTAGCTTGCTTTTTATAGACCCTATTGGTTTTAGAATAAGGATTAGATGAACAGGAAGCAATAAGAGCAATAAGCAGTAGTATCGCAACCAGACTTGGTAAATGTTTCATTTAATGTATATATTAAGTGAGCTTATAAGGTATTTTTTTCATCAAATTTCCAGCGCACAAAGGCTTCCATGGCTTCATAATTAGCCATACCCAGGTTGTGATAATTCACCGCAGTCTCGTGATTTCTTTCCTGCGCTCTTACCCAGAATTCGCGCTCATCGTCTCCAGGGAATACTGGTCTATCTTTTTGAGACTGGTGTTGGAAAATTGCATTTCGCTTGCGTTGTACTTCCTGTGGAGAAAGTGGCACCGCCATTTCAATTTCATGAGTTTCAAATTCGAGCCATGCTCCGCGATACATCCATAACCAGCAGTCTTTTGTCCATTCTTCGGTTTTTCTGAGTCTGGTAAGGGCTTCAATAATTATTCTGAAACAAACAATATGAGTTCCATGAGGATCGGCAAAATCTCCCGCGGCAAATATTTGATGCGGTTTTATTTGCTGAAGCAGTTCCATGGTTAATTGCACATCTTTTTCTGTAACCGGATTTTTAACTGTTTTCCCCGTTTCATAGAATGGAAGCGCCATAAAATGGATATTCTCATCCTGAAGTCCGGCATATCTGGCTCCTGCAATTGCTTCCGATTTTCGGATAAATGCTTTCACATTTCTAATTTCCGGGAGATCGATCTCGTTAGGCTGTTTTTTCTCCAGGAACACTCTCATTTTCTCATAAATAGCTGTGAGTTCCTTGGTATCTTTTCCAATACTTTTATCGAAATCTATTGCAAATTCCATATATCTAAGCACATCGGTATCCCAAACAGCGGTGTTCCCAGATGTTTGATAGGCCACATGTACATCATGTCCCTGATCTACCAATCGAATAAAAGTTCCCCCCATAGAAATTACATCATCATCGGGATGTGGAGAAAAGATGAGAGAGCGTTTTTTAGCCGGCTCTGCTCTTTCAGGTCGTTGAGAGTCATCAGAATTAGGTTTTCCTCCCGGCCATCCTGTAATACTGTGCTGTAATTTATTGAAAACCTGAATGTTTATATTGTAAGCAGGTCCTTTTTCGGTAACCAATTGCGCCATCCCGTGATTGTTGTAATCTTCATCGGTTAGCTTTAATATTGGTTTGTCTACTTCTGAAGATAACCAGATAACCGCTTTTTTGATGAGTTGTTCATCCCAGATACAGTCTTTTACCAACCATGGAATATCAAACCTGGTAAGTTCTGAAGCCGCTTCAGTGTCAAGAATGAATTCTACATTATCAGAAAGTTGCAAATAAGTTGCAGGAACATTTCCTGAGATTTCTCCTTCTACAGCTTTTTTAATAATGGGAGCTTTTTTCTTGCTCCAGGCCATTAAAATAATTTCCCGTGCTTTAAAGATGGTTCCAATTCCCATGGTAATGGCTTTGGTAGGCACATTTTCCTTCCCTCCAAAATCTCTGGAAGCATCTCTACGGGTAAGATCGTCTAAAGTTACAAGTCGGGTTCCTGAATTTGGAGCAGATCCCGGTTCGTTGAAACCAATATGCCCGGTTCTACCAATTCCTAGTACTTGTAGGTCTAATCCTCCTACTTCTGTAATTTGCTGTTCATAGGCTAAGCAGTAGTCGGCAATTGCTTCTTTTTTCAAGGTTCCATCTGGAACATGAATATTTTCTCTCTTGATATCTATATGGTTAAAAAGATTTTCATCCATAAATCGCACATAACTCTGTACGGCATCAGGTTGCATAGGGTAGTACTCATCTAAGTTGAAGGTAATAACATTTTGGAAGCTTAAACCTTCTTCCTTATGAAGGCGAATAAGTTCTGCATACACTTCAATGGGAGTTGCACCCGTTGCTAAACCTAGAACCGCTTGTTCTCCAGCGGCCTGTTTTCTTTTTATTAGGGAAGCTATCCTGGCAGCAACAGCTTTGGAGGCAATATGCTCATCTGCGTATACGCTAACCGGTAACTTTTCAAATCGGGTTTCTTCTAGTAAATTTAATCTGGCCATAATAAAACAAAATTCTTCTGTTGATAGTTTAAGTAAGTAGGGTTATTTAACTATTTGTGATTTTACACTTGCTATTTGTCCTTTAAAAATATGATCCATAACCGCAACGGTTGCACCTAGTAAACTGGAGTTTTTCCCCAATGTTGAAAGGGAGATTTCTGTTCTTTCTTTAAGCTGGATCATACTATAAGTATTTATAGATTGCTGGATAGGTGTTATAATGAACTGCTTTGCTTCAGCAATTTTCCCTTCAAGGATGATTAATTCCGGATTGAAAATTTGAATTAGAATTGCAATACCTTTCCCAAGGCTTATACCTATTTCCGAGAGTACATTTATAGCAAATTGATCGCCTCTATTGGCAGCTTCAATTATTACCTGTGGCTCTAATTTATCTAAGTCTTCATGCACTAAAGTGCTTAAAATGGAGTTTTGGCCATTTCTTATTCCTTGTTTTGCTTTTTCAACGAGCGCAAATCCTGAGGCTACGGTTTCTAAGCATCCACGTTTTCCACAGTGACAAAGCAATCCGTCTTCCACCATGGGAATATGCCCGAACTCACCCGCAAATCCAGAAGCACCGGTATGCATTTTACCGCCCATTATAATTCCAAGTCCAATTCCCCAATCCATTGAAATTACCAGAACATTGTTTTTGTTCTTGGCAAGGCCGAATCGGCATTCTGCTAAACAGGCACTTTTCGCATCATTAAGGATAACCACCGGTTTTTTGAACTTTTTCTCTAAAGCACTCTGAAGTGATTCAGGTTCTTCATCACTAATAAAATAGGTGAAGTTTCTTCCTTCTTCCGAAGATACCAGCCCAGGCATGCTAATTCCTATACCCAAGAGTTTTTCTGTATCTATCTTAGAAGTTTTTATTAATTCTGAAGCGTATTTATATAGGACATCTACACTTTTAAAATCTTTAGATATTTTGGTCTTAACGGTTTTTTCGTGAAGTATTTGATGCGTATTATCTAAAATGGCTAATTTCACTTTGAATTTCTCTACCTGAATACTCAGCACAAAGAAGATGTTTTTCTTCAATCCAAAAAGATCAGGTTTTCTACCTCCTACAGATTCTCCTCTTCCTTGTTTTGAAACAATGCCATCTGCCACCAATTGATTAAGCAAAGACATGGAGGTTGGCAGACTTACATTAAAAGTGTTACATATGTCTGCGTTGGTATTTGCACCATTTAAATAAAGGTGTTTTATAATACGTATCTTCTGTAAGTATTTTTTGCGTTCTACATTACTAAGCCCTGATGGCGGGTCGTTATTCATTAAGAAATCAGGTAAAACTTGAGACATATTTAATCTTTCGGTTGAATAATTGTTATATCATTTACTATTAGGGCTAAAAACATACTTCGCGCTAAAAGTTAATTTTTTCTAAAAATATGTAAAATAAAATTTTCTGAAAAGACTTTACCTATTTTTTTATAAAAGATTGATTATTTATTTAAAATTTATATTTTTAAACTTTCATTTTAAAAATAAAGTTTCTTTTTTATTAATTAATCTTTAGCTCTACGTTGATTTTAAAGGAGATAAAGCAAATTTATATTAAGAAAAATAAATTTAACAAGCTGTAAAACTTAATATAACCCTACTATGGCAATAAAATCTACTCGCTATCTATCTTTAGATGTTTTAAGAGGATTAACCATTGCCTTGATGGTTTTAGTAAATACACCAGGAAGTTGGGGGACCATTTATGCACCCTTTAAACATGCCGCCTGGCATGGGTTTACAATTACCGATCTTGTTTTTCCCTCATTTTTATTTGTAGTTGGAAATGCTATGAGCTTTAGTTTGAAAAAATATCAAAACAAATCTCATACAGCCTTTCTTCAAAAAGTATTAAAGCGTAGTGCTCTCATCTTTTTAATCGGACTCTTTCTAAGTGCCTTTCCTTTTGTTTACAGAAATGAAGCAGGAGACCTTGTGTTTAAGAATCTGGTCAATATGCGCATTATGGGAGTTTTACAGCGTATCGCGGTGTGTTATTTGTTGGCCTCTTTACTTATTCATTATCTTAAATTGAAGGGCGCTGCTCTAGTGAGTCTATGGATTTTATCAGGATATTGGTTAATAATGTATGTTTTTGGCACACATCCCGAGCCATATAGTTTAACTGGAAATGCTGCTTTAAAATTTGACCTACTCATATTTAGACCGGAAAATCTTTGGAGAGGTTTCGGCGTAACCTTCGATCCTGAAGGTTTATTAAGTTCTTTGCCTGCGGTGGTAAATGTAGTTGCAGGGTATATAACAGGAATGTTCATTCAAAAATCTGGGAACACATTCTCCACAGTGTGGAAACTTATAGTGGCAGGGATAGTACTAATTATTGTGGCCTACATCTGGAACCCTTTCTTTCCTATTAATAAACCTATCTGGACGAGCTCGTATGTATTATTAAGTGTAGGATGGGATCTAGTAATTATAGCTGCCTTAATAAGTATAATTGAGCTTTGGAACTTTAAGAGATGGACGTATTTCTTTGAGGTCTTCGGAAAGAATCCGCTATTTATTTTCGCCCTTTCAGGGATAGTGGTCATGTTGATGAATATTATACGAATTGATGGAATTGCGTCAAAAACATGGCTTTACAATAATATATTTTTAAATCACCTTACGCCCTACAATGCATCTTTGGCCTTTGCCGTTTGTTATATGTTATTGATGTGGCTGGTAGGCTATGTCATGGATAAAAAGAATATTTATATAAAAGTGTGAAGAAGCTTCACTAATAATTAAAATCAATTTTCAATATGAAAATCTTAAAATCTGCTTGTATTGTTCTTACAAGTCTATTACTTAGTTCAAGTGTGAGTGCGCAAACTCAGGCTCAATCACCTGAATTTTTACAATACGAGCACAGTACTTGGGTAGACTCGGTAATGGCTACATTAACACCTAATGAACGTATTGCCCAGCTTATCATGATTGCAGCCTACTCTAATAGGGATGACGAACATAGAAAAGAGATCTTAAAGCAAATTACCGAAAACAAAATAGGAGGTTTAATCTTCTTTCAGGGTGGGCCGGCTAGGCAAGCCAAGCTCATGAACGAATATCAGGCTGCTTCAAAAGTTCCATTATTAGGCGCTATAGATGCCGAATGGGGTTTGGGTATGAGATTGGATACTACTATCAGCTATCCATTTCAGATGGCCTTAGGTGCCATGCAGGAAGATTCGCTAATTTACGATATGGGAGTTGAGGTAGCCAGACAAATTAAAAGAGTAGGGCTTCATCTTAATTTTGCCCCTGTAGTAGATGTAAACAACAATGCCAATAACCCTGTTATTAACTACAGGTCTTTTGGTGAGAATAAATACAATGTTGCAAAAAAGGGAATTGCTTATATGCGTGGGTTGCAAGATAATTTGGTGTTACCTACAGCCAAGCATTTTCCTGGTCATGGAGATACCGATACCGATTCTCATTATGCGCTCCCACAAATAAATCATTCGAGAAAAAGGCTGGATACTACAGAGCTTTATCCCTTCAGAGAAATTATTAAAGCAGGAATTGGCGGAGTAATGGTAGCACATTTAGACATACCGGCATTAGACTCTACAGGCGTTCCTTCTACATTATCAAAACCAATTATTTCGGGATTATTGAAAGAGGAACTTGGCTTTAAGGGGTTAATTGTTACCGATGCCATGAATATGAAAGGTGTTACTAAAGACAATGCTCCGGGAATTGTAGATAAAGATGCTATTCTGGCAGGAAATGGATTATTGGAATTCACAGTGGCTGTACCAAAGGCTATACAGGAAGTGCGCAAAGCAATGAGAAAAGGCCTTATCACCCAAGCCGATATTGACAATCGTTGCCGAAAAATACTGGCGCTTAAACAATGGGTGGGATTAAATAATTATCAGCCCACATCTTTAGAGAATATTATTGAAGATGTAAATACTCCGGAAGCTAAGTTGCTGAACAGAAGATTAACCGAAGCTTCGTTAACTGTTCTTAAAAATGAGCAACAAATTCTACCGCTTCAAAAGCTTGATACCTTAAAGATCGCGGCGATTTCATTTGGTAAGAAAAAGGAAAGCAAGTTTCAGAAATCTTTATCTCTTTATGCACAAGTAGATAATTTTAATGTTCCTAATGAAGTAACTCCAGAGCAACTTTCAGCAATAAAAGAGCAACTTAATAATTACAACCTTGTAATTGCAGGGGTTCATGATCATAGCTCATACCCAAGAAATGATTTAAAACTTTCTTCGGAAGCTCAGGAATTCTTATCAGAACTTATCAAAAGTAAAACAACAATAGCATCCTTCTTTAAGAATCCATATGTGATGGATGATGTAAAGGATATTGAAAATGCAGAGGCTTTAATATTAACGTATCAGGATAGTGAAAATTCAGAAGATCTGGCTGCTCAGCTTATTTTTGGAGGAGTTAGCGCAAATGGGAAACTTCCTGTGAGTGTAGGGGAAAAATTTAAGAGTGGAGAAGGCTTAGAAGTAAAAGGCGGACTCCGTTTTAAATATACCTTACCGGAAGATGCAGGGTTAAATTCAGAACTGTTGTACCAAAAGGTTGATTCTTTAATGCAAAAGGCTATGGATGCAAAGGCGATTCCAGGCGGACAGTTATTTATAGCAAAAGATCAAAAAGTAATTTTGAATAAGGCATATGGATATCATAAATACAGTGATACTATAAAAGTAAAAACCACCGATATATATGATTTGGCCTCGGTTACCAAAGTTTCTTCAGCTTTACCTTCTTTAATGAAGTTATACGATGAAGGAAAATTTGATCTTGAAACAGGGATCGATACCTATTTACCATATTTTAAGAATTCAAATAAAGCCAATGTACCATTTAGGCAGATACTTGCACATCAGGCGGGTTTTCAGCCTTGGATTCCTTACTGGAAAAACACTTTGAGAAAGAATGGTAGCTATAAATGGCATACGTTTAAAAAGGATTCTTCCTCACGATATCCTGTGAAAGTAGCCAGTAATTTATGGCTTCATAAGAATTATCAATCTAAAATATATAAGGCTATAAAGGAATCACCTGTTAAGGAGGTTAAAAAATATGAATATTCGGGATTGGTATTCTATTTACTTCCCGGGATTGTGGAAAAGATCTCTGGAGAGGATTTTGTAACTTATGTAGATGATAATTTTTATACACCTTTAGGAGCAACTACGCTTACTTATAAACCCAACAATAAATTTTCAATAGACCGGATTGTACCTACTGAAAACGACTTTTTCTTTCGGAAAAAATCAATTCACGGGTCAGTTCATGATGAAGGCGCGATTATGATGGGTGGAGTTTCAGCCAATGCCGGTCTTTTTGCAAATGCAAACGATCTGGCAAAACTTCTGCAAATGTATCTTAATGGAGGATCGTATGGAGGTGTTCAGTATATTTCAGAAGAAACCTTAAAAGAATTTACAAAGTATCAGTTTCCCGAAAATGACAATAGAAGAGGTTTAGGTTTTGATAAGCCTTCTTTGGGAGAACGTACCGAGAATGGAAATGCCGCTAAAGATGCAAGTGAACTAAGTTATGGGCATACTGGCTTTACAGGAATTATGGTTTGGATGGACCCTGCAACCGATTTATTGTACCTGTTTCTTTCAAACCGAGTTTTGCCAACACGAGATAATACAAGATTGTATTCATTAAACACCCGAACCAATATCCAACAGGCAATTTATGATGCTATGAAAAATTAGGATTGTATAAGTATTATGAGGGTTTATGTAGATGTTAGAGTTATCAGAGTTTTTTCAAATTAATTAGGAATTATTTAGAGGTTTTTAAAGAAATAGTATATTTGTTTCAATACAAAGCTTAATAAGCCTTGAAACTCCTAATATTCTTTAATGAACAAACTTGCTTTCCCTCTCCTTTACAGCTTGGTAATGCTGCTATCCATGCAGGTATTTTCACAAAATACCGTGAATGGAAATATAATAGATAAAGACAAGAATCCGGTAGCTTTTGCGAATGTCATTTTGCTTCACGCAAAAGATTCTACCACTGTTTATAAAGGAACGGTCTCTGAAGAAAATGGTGAATTTATAATTGAAGATGTTATTGATGGTAAGTATCTTTTACAAATAAGTTTTGTTGGTTATGAAGATTACCTGAAAAAGATAAATATCGGTGGCAACCAAGATTTAGACAATATCACTCTACAAGAGTCTGAAAATGACCTGGATGAAGTTGTGGTGAATGCACAGCGACCAAAGATTAGCAGGAAGGTAGACAGGTTGGTCTTCAATGTAGAAAATACTACATTATCTACAGGAAACACTTTCGATATATTGAAGAGAACCCCCGGCGTGATTGTTAGCCAGGGAAATTTACTAGTAAAGAACAGGCCAGCCACGGTTTATATTAATGACAGGAAGGTTTATCTCAGTTCACAGGAACTTCAGCAGCTGCTTGAAGGGTTTTCAGCAGGAAATGTAAAGACTGTTGAGGTGATCACCAATCCCCCGGCAAAGTATGATGCTGAGGGCGGAGTGATCTTAAATATAACAACTTCTAAGAATATCTCAATAGGTTATAAAGGAAGCATTAATGCTTCAAATACCATCGCGGTCGTTCCAAAATATAATCTAGGAACAAGTCAGTACTACAAGAATAACTGGTTAAACTTTTACGCCAGCTATAATTATAACCAAAGGGATGATTATAAGAATGATGACAGCTATATTGAATTTTTCAAGCCGAACTCAAATAACGATGTAGACTCTCAGTGGATTACAGATTTTGAAAGAAATACTGAAAGTTCTTCACATAGTCTTAATACCATTATGGATTTTACACTTAGTGAAACAAGTTCGTTAGGTATTAGCGCAAATCTCCTTTTTACTCCTAAGAAAGATTCAGATATAAAAGGTTTAACAGAGATATATAGCGCAACAAATACTTTAGATTCATTGTTTACAACCAACAGTAAGCTTAAGAATGATACTGAAAATGTGCTTTTAAGTGCCACCTATAATACCAAGTTAGGTGAGAATGGAACGCTTTCGGCGGTTGCAAACTATATTGATTATAGTGATGATATGAATCAGGATATTCGAACTGATTATTTTCTATCAGATGGGAATCTTCTAAATCAAAATACATTTGCAACAGAAGGTTATCAGTTCAGCGATATTTACACCGGGCAGATCGATATAACTACACCGCTGGGGTCTACGAGTTTTGAAACTGGTGTGAAATATTCGGGTTTAAGAAATGAGAGCGGTCAGGATTTTTTCAGCAGAAATAATGGAATTAGCAGTTTTAATTCGGCACTTTCTGATGATCTTTCGTATGATGAAGACATTTACGCCGGTTATGCCAGTATTTCTAAAGATTGGGAAAAGTGGGGCATGAAGCTGGGGCTTCGTGGAGAATACACCAATGTTCAGGGAGATTCTAGAACTTTTGGAACTGTGAACACTCAGAACTACTTTGAACTTTTTCCAACTTTCTATCTTACTTATGCAGCTGCAGAAGATCATTCTTTTGGACTGAATTATAGTAGAAGAATATCCAGACCAAGTTTCCAAAGCTTAAATACGTACAGGTATTTTATAAATGAGAAGAGTTTTCAGGATGGAAATCCAGATCTTATGCCTTCCATTTCCAATAAGATCAGCTTAAATTATAATTATAAGAACACCTGGTTCTTTGATCTTTATTGGGACCGGGCAGAAAACCCTATCGCCCTCATCCCTTTTCAGGATAATGTGAACAGGAATTTAAGAGCCGTAAATTTGAATATGAATTACGAACAGCAGTTCAGTTTTGATATCACCTATTATTCCTATTTGAAAGATTGGTGGATGATCTCCACGTACGCCTCTTTCTTCTATATGGAAAATGAATTCCCGGCATTAGAAAGTGGAGGCGAATTGGTGAAAAATGATGTTTTGAGCACCTATATTCAGGCTTACAACTCTTTCACTCTTTCTAAAGATCATAGTTTTTCTGCAGAAGTTATTGGGACTTATTTACCTGCTTTTATTGCAGGATCATATAAATACGACGATCCTCAATACGGGTTAACTGTAGGACTTAAAAAGACCTTTTTCGACTCCAGACTTACTGCCACCATTAACCTGGAAGATGCTTTCAATTCGATGAATATTCCCTTGAAATCGGAATATCTAAATCAGAATAACGGCTTTTTCGCGAAGCCCGAATCTAGAATGCTCAAATTTGGTGTAATCTATAAATTCGGTAATTTTAAACTAAATGATAACAGCAGAGCCATCGATGCTGAAGAAAGCGAACGTTTGGATAAAGTATAGTTCGCTAAAGCTCTACACTTCTTATTTTCAACCAAAGGATTTATTTAGTAATTTTGCCACCTGAAAAACAGAGGATTTGGCAAAAATTGGAAATATAGATGTAGGAGACTTCCCGTTGCTTTTAGCACCCATGGAAGATGTGAGTGATCCACCTTTTCGTGCTTTATGCAAGGAACAGGGGGCAGATGTGGTATATACCGAATTCATTTCCTCGGAAGGATTGATTCGTGATGCGGCAAAAAGCGTCATGAAGTTGGATATCTACGAAAAGGAACGTCCCGTTGGTATCCAGATCTTTGGTGCCAATCTGGAATCTATGCTGCAATCTGTAGAGATCGTCGAAAAGTCCAGACCAGATATTATAGATATCAATTTTGGATGCCCTGTTAAAAAAGTGGTTTCTAAAGGTGCCGGTGCAGGGATTCTGAAAGATATCGACCTAATGGTGTCGCTTACCGAAGCCATGGTTAAGCATACCAACCTTCCTATTACCGTTAAAACCCGACTTGGTTGGGATCATGATTCTATAAAAATTGTGGAGGTTGCCGAGCGCTTGCAGGATGTAGGAGCAAAATCTATCGCAATTCATGGTCGTACCCGGGCACAAATGTATAAAGGAGAAGCCGATTGGGGGCCGATTGCCGATGTAAAGAACAACCCACGTATGCATATTCCAATCTTTGGAAATGGCGACGTGGATACTCCTGAAAAAGCCATGCTCATGCGAGATAAATTCGGATTGGATGGGGCGATGATCGGGCGCGCAAGTATTGGTTACCCTTGGTTTTTTAGAGAGGTGAAGCATTATTTCGAAACAGGAGAGCATCTAGCGCCACCAACTTTAGAAGAACGCGTGCAGGCTGCCAGAAGGCATCTAGAAATGGCTATCGACTGGAAAGGGGAGAAATTAGGGGTTTTTGAAACCCGTAGACATTATACCAATTACTTCAAGGGCATTCCTCATTTTAAAGAGTATCGTGCAAAAATGGTTACTAGCGATGATTCGATTGATGTTTTTGCAGCGTTTGATGAAGTTGAAAAGGAATTTGCCGGCTTCGAATTCGTTTAAGCCTGAACTGTAAGCGCTTTTTTACTTCTGCTAGCGGCTATATAAGAAGCTAACATTCCTAAAATACCGATAGTAAGTAAGACGATGAGAATATTTTCAAGTTTTATCTTTACCGGGTAAGGTAAATTGGGAGTAATCATTACCAGCTGGAATTTTATTTGTAAATATACTACCAGTAAGCCGCACAATAAACCTATAATCCCTCCTGCAAGCGTCATAAGTGCACCTTGGAAAAAGAAGATATTTCTAATAGAATTAGGATTGGCTCCAAGTTTATTAAGGGTTTGTATGTTCTCGCGTTTATCTAAGATCACCATGATAATGGATCCAATAACATTAAAGAGCGCAATTATTAAAACCAAAGTGAAAATAAGATATACCGCGAGGTTTTCGGTATTTAACATCTTGTAAAGCGTTTCATTTAGTTGTGCCCTGTTTTTTACTACCACAGGAGTATCAAATAGCTTCTCTAGATCGGTTTTTAAAAGCTCAATATCGGTTTCCGGAGTGGTTTTTATTTCCACAGCCGAGATTTCTCCTAATTTCATATCTAGAAGATCGGCTGCAAGAGGAAGTGTTGTAAAAACATATTTACTGTCCAGTTCTTCATTAACACTATAAATATCGGTAACCACTACACTCTCTTTATTGAAAGCATCGGTAGGATTGGTGATTTGCCCCTTTCCAGGCTTAGGAACCATAATATTCAGTAAATTATTATAGTCGTTAGGACTAAGCGATAGCAGACGGGAGATCCCATTTCCTATCACTACCTGATAATCGTTAGTACTAAGCCAGGTGCCAAAAACCAAAGAACTGTCAATTTTATTGACCTTCTGATAATTAGTATCTACGCCTTTAATAAAGGCAGTATGTGTTTTAGAATTGAATTCTAAGAATACCCTTTCTTCAATGACTTTTGAATAAGAATCAACTCCTTGAAGCTTAAGGATTTTATCCTCTTTTTCCTCCGGAAATTCTAATGTCTTTCCTATAGCCGGAAAGATTTTGAGATCGGGATCAAATTCATTTGAAAAAGACAAGCTGAAATCTCTCAGCCCCGAAAAACCCGATAATACTATAAATAAGGAGAATGCCCCTGCAAAAACACCAATGGCCGCAATAACAGTTATAATATTAATGGCATTATTACTGCTTTTGGAAAAAAGGTACCGCTTGGCGATGTACAGGGAAAAATTCAAATTAGGATTTTTTCCTTTTATCTAATAAATCTGGCTGAGTAATAGGATTTTCTTCTCCTTTTATAGATTTATCGATGTTCTCGATGTATTCCAAAGAATCATCAATAAAGAATTCCATGTCTGGCATGCGTCTCAACTGATTTTTGGTGCGCTGAGCCATTTCGTGCTTTATCTTCGATTTAATAAGATTCAACTCCTTTAATATTTCCGCAGCATTTTTAGAAGGGAAGATACTAAGGTATGCTTTTGCTATTGAAAGATCGGTAGTAACGGTAACTTTAGAAACTGAGATCAAAATACCCGTAACCCCAGAATCTCTCAAGTGGTTTTGAAGGATTTCTGCTAAATCCTTTTGTAAAACCCCACCTATTTTTTTTTGTCTATTTGTTTCCATGTTGCAAAAGTAGCATATTTAAAGATTATAGTATTTTTATAAGCTGAAATACTTATTGTAATTGCAATTGTGATATTGTGAAATTAGCAAATACCAGTTTAAATGAAAAATATTGAGCATATTGGAATAGCGGTAAAAGATCTTGCCGAAGCAAATAAAACTTATGAAGCTTTGCTGGGAACAGCGAGTTATAAAATGGAAGAAGTGGAAAGTGAAGGAGTAAACACCTCATTTTTTAAAGTTGGAGAGAGTAAAATAGAATTATTAGGAGCTACCAGATCCGACAGTCCTATCGCGAAATTTTTAGAGAAACGTGGAGAAGGGATACATCATATAGCTTTTAATGTTGAAGACATTTATGCGGAAATGTCTCGTTTACAGAGGGAAGGCTTTGTTTTATTGAATGCCGAACCTAAGAAAGGAGCCGATAATAAGTTGGTGGCATTTCTTCACCCAAAGAGTTCTAATGGCGTGTTGGTAGAGTTATGTCAAGAAATTGCGAAATAATTAAATAATTTATTTGGTGCGTAATAAGCATTTATCTAAATTTGCCCTCCGTTACAGGTCCCATAGCTCAGCTGGTTAGAGCACCTGACTCATAATCAGGGGGTCCATGGTTCGAGCCCATGTGGGACCACAGAATACACATATGAATCCCTATAAACAGTACGTTTGTAGGGATTTTTTTATTTTAGGGGCTAGCGAGGGGTGAAATAATCTAATTCCTAATCCGTTAAAAATTAATAACTTCCTGTAACTTCCGTTTAAATTTAGGGTCTATTATATATGAGGAAGTCTTTACTTATCATATTAATCTTACTAGGAAGCTTTTCTTCTCAAGCTACCGAATTCGAGGAAGGTCTTGTTTTTCCGAAAGCCGAAATTCTAAATGAATATACCGCCAGAATTCCTTTTAAATTGATTGATAACTTAATTGTAGTTGAGGCAGAACTGCTTGATAAAAAAGGGAATTTTATAATTGATACCGGTTCAGAAAGCCTTATTTTGAACAAGGTGCATTTTTCACAAAGATTTTATAGCTCTCGAAAAAGCACATCTACTTCGGGAGTGATAAGAAGTATAGATGGAGTATATACGCGAAATTTAAAAGAATTTATTCTGAAAAATTTTAGCATTAATAACGCCACTTCTGATGTTATTGATCTTTCTCATATCGAAAAGAGGAAAAAAATGAATCTATTGGGGATTATCGGTTATAACATCCTTAAAGAATATGAGGTTTTTATTGATCTTCATTTAAATCAGATAACCCTTAGCAAGGTTGATAAGAATGGGGTGAAGCTGGACAAAGAAGTGTATCTTGAAAAAATCACCGATAGTATAGCATTTAGGCTTAATAGACATACCATAATTCTAGATACCTATATCGACGGGAATAAAATGAAATTTGGATTGGATAGTGGCGCCGAATTTAACCAGATAAATAAAAATGGGAATAATAAGATCCTGAAATTCTTTTTACCAAATAAAAAGCTCATTCTTGTAGGATCAGGTGGTGAAAAAGCAGAAGTGCTTGCAGGAAAACTTTATGGTATAAAATTGACCGATAACATATATTTTGGTCCTATGAACACCATCCTTACTAATCTCAGTAGAATGCAGGAAGCTTTTGGCACACATTTAGATGGAATATTAGGCTATCAGTTCTTTGCGCAAAAAAGAACCATTATTAATTATCAAAAGAAAATGCTATATTTTATCGATTTTCCTTTAAATTTTAATCCTTGAAACTGAATACAAAACATATTATTTTCATCATAGCTCTCTTCGCCTCCCTTATCTCTTTTTCTCAGGATAAAGAATATAAAGGTTATAGAATAGAGGGGGATGAGGTGGTGTTTTCTTTTGATAGCAGAGAATATGAAAAGGCAACTGATGATATTTCGGGAGATCTGCGGGATTTTAACGACTTAGCTATTCAGAGTGTTGTGGTTTCGGGAAATTTCAATGGCTGGTCAAAGAAGAAATGGGTCATGAAAAAAGTGGGACCTAACAGGTATGAACTCAGAAAAAAAATTGATGATTTTACTGATGAGTTTGCCTGGGAATTCAAATTTGTGGTCAATAATGCCTATTGGGCAGAACCTTCCAGAAGGGATGCTAACATCACTCCTGCTGTTGATGGAGATGGATCCCGATTGAATGTTTATAATTTGAAAATGTTCACAGCTCACCCCGATGAGAACGGAAACGCTCATTTTGAATTAAAGGGGCATCACGATGCTAAAAAGGTGATCTTAAGCGGAACCTTTAATCGTTGGAATGAAGAAGCGTTTAAAATGAAAAAAACCGATTCGGGTTGGGCGCTTACTTTGCAGTTGCGCCCTGATATTTACGAGTATAAATTTATCATAGACGGGAATTGGGTAGAGGATAAAGCAAATCCTTATAAGAGACGGAACGAATTTAATGGATATAACTCTGCAATAAACATTAAAAAGTCGGTTAAATTTTATCTTCCAGGTCATTCAAATGCTAAAGAAGTGGTTCTTTCAGGTTCGTTCAGTAATTGGTCTAGTAATGCCATTAAATTGAAAAGGACTGAAACAGGCTGGACCAGAACCATAAAACTACACGGTGGTAAGCATCATTATAAATTCATTGTAGATGGACAATGGGTGCTAGATCCGGATAATTCAGTGAAGGAATATGATGGTGATGGAAATATCAATTCGGTTTGTATGGTGAAATAGAAAATTTTTAATACCACTTAAACTTTTTGGAAAGTATATATATAAATAAGAATTTTATAATAAGCTTAGAATCAATTGTTAATTGAAAATACTGATATTTAATACCTTATCTAAAACCAAGTTCCATATATTTACGTTAATATCTCTCAAATCCTCTTTTTTGGATTCAAATTTGTAGTAAATTGCGCATGACTATGAGGTATACCATTTTGCGAAATATATTCCCCCTGTTTTTTTTGCTTATGATGTGTGGAAACTGCCTTGCTGTTGCAGAACAAGAACCTCCTACCCCTCAAAAGCAGGGAATACCACCACCTCCCGGCCTTCCAATAGATGATTACATTCCTGTGCTAATAATTGCAGGTGTGTTACTTGGGGTTTATGTTTTAAGAAATAAGAAACCCGCTTAAGACAGTTCTTGTAGTCTTTTTACGTATTTCCCAATAACATCGAATTCTAAATTAACAACATCACCTTTTTTAAGGTGTTTAAAAGTGGTGTGATTATAAGTGTAAGGGATTATTGCTACACTAAATTCATTCTTCTTAGAATTCACCACCGTTAAACTAACACCATTCACTGTTATAGACCCTTTCTCTATAGTGATATTGCTTTGAGAGGGATCATATTTAAATGTAAAGACCCAGCTTCCACCTTCCTCACTAATATTCAGGCATTCTCCGGTTTGGTCTACATGACCTTGAACGATATGGCCATCAAGTCTGGCGCCCAGTTTCATTCCTCGTTCCAAATTAACAGCAGTGCCAACTTTAAGTTTTCCCAGATTTGTTTTCTCTAAGGTCTCGTTAATAGCAGTAACGGTATAGGTAGAGTTATTAACAGCTACTACGGTAAGACACACTCCATTGTGGGAGACACTCTGATCTACCTTTAGTTCTGATGCCATTTTGGCTTCTACTATTATGTGAAGATTTTCATTCTCACGAATCAATTCTTTAACTTCTCCCAGTTCTTCAATAATTCCCGTAAACATGCTGCTAGATTATTCTTACATTTGTGGAGTAAAAATAGAAATAAAAAACGGGGATTATTTATGAAGTCTGACGAAAAAATAAAATTAGGAATTAGCATTGGAGATCTAAATGGTATTGGGGGCGAGATCGTTCTTAAAACCTTTGAAGATTCCCGGATGTTGGATTTCTGTACTCCTGTAATTTTTGCATCAGTTAAAACCTTGAATTTCTATAAGAAGCATTTTGACCTTTCCTTAAATTTCCAAGGAATAGATGATGCTTCCCAAGCTATAGATGGAAAAGTGAATGTTGTGAATGTCTGGAAGGAAAATGTTCTTATTAATTTTGGAGAAGAAGACCCGAAAATTGGAAAATATGCGTTTAGGTCTTTGGAAGCTGCAACTGCTGCTCTAAAAACCAATGCTATAGATGTATTGGTAACGGCACCTATAAATAAGCAAACTATTCAGTCAGATTCTTTTAAATTCCCTGGGCATACAGATTATTTGGCAAAAGAATTAAAAGGAGATAGTCTAATGCTTATGATTACCGATACCTTGAGAGTTGGTTTACTTACCGATCATGTGCCGCTAAAAGACATTACTCAGGTAATTACTCCGGAATTGATAGAAAAGAAAATATCCATCATAAAAAAAACACTGCAACAGGATTTCAGAATAGCAAAACCTAAAATTGCAGTGTTGGGTATCAATCCACACAGTGGGGATAGCGGATTAATTGGTCAGGAAGATGAAACGATTTTGAAACCAACACTTCAAAAGATCAGGGAAAAAGGAGATCTGGTATATGGGCCCTATGCTGCCGACAGTTTTTTTGGGACCAAGAGTTACCAGAATTTTGATGCAATTATTGCGTCTTATCACGATCAGGGGCTTATCCCGTTTAAAACCCTATCCTTTGGACATGGTGTAAATTATACTGCTGGATTAAACAAAGTACGAACTTCGCCCGATCATGGTACTGCATTTGAAATAGCAGGAAAGAATTGCGCAAGTATAAATTCGTTTAAAGAAGCTGTTTTTAAAGCGATTGAAATTTATAATACTAGGGCAGAGTTTACCAAACTCACCAGCAATCCCCTGAAAAAACAAGGAAAAAAGATATAAACAAAAATTTGTTTATAAAGAACCTGTAATTCATTATATTTTATATCTTTGCACCTGCCTTTCCCGAAGGGCAAGTGCTCGAAATCGATGATGTTATGAGGAAATTTGCAGAGTTTACAATCCCTTTCGTGGGATTAAAAACCGGAAAGCACGAGTTTGAATACCAAATAGGGAAAGAGTTCTTTGAGCATTTTGAATACGATGAATTTAATGACGCTAAGCTTCTGGCTAAAGTGACATTAGATAAAAAATCTACTTTTATGGAGCTTACTTTTGAAGTTTCAGGAGTAGTAAACGTAAATTGCGACCTTACCGATGAGCCTTTCGACCTTCCAATTGAAGGAGAGTTGATTTTGGTTATAAAGTTTGGTGAAGAATTCAACGACGATAATGAAGAATTGTTGATACTGCCTCATGGAGAGTATCAGGTAGATATTTCACAATATCTGTATGAGTTGATCGTATTGTCGGTTCCTTCCAAAAGGGTTCATCCTGGTGTTGAAGATGGAACACTCGAGTCTGAAATGCTCGAAAAATTAGAAGAGTTAAGCCCTAAACAGGCAGAAGAAGATATTGATGATAATGAAAACGAGGAGAATATCGACCCTCGGTGGAATAAATTAAAAAACTTATTAAACGATAAATAATACGTAGCAATGGCACATCCTAAGAGAAAGACCTCTAAAACCAGAAGAGATAAGAGAAGAACGCATTACAAGGCTTCTGTTCCACAAATTGCCAAAGATCCTACTACAGGAGAAGCGCATTTGTACCATAGAGCACATTGGCATGAAGGTAAATTATATTACCGTGGTCAAGTGTTAATTGACAACACTGAAGAAGTAGAAGCTTAATATACAGAGCTTTGCTGTTATACAAACTCTCACCTGGTGAGAGTTTTTTGTTTTAGTTGATTAAGTCCTAAAAAGGCCTTAATTTGCGCCCCCGTTCGAAGAAATTTTAGTACTTTTCTTATTTCAAATTGCTTTTACCGGGCTTTATTTGGAATATAAAATTCGATTTTTATGAATAAAATCAACGCAGCTATTACCGCTGTAGGCGCCTACGTCCCTGAGGACGTTTTAACCAACAAGATGTTGGAGAAAATGGTTGATACCAATGATGAGTGGATACTTTCACGAACAGGAATTAACGAGCGCCGAATCCTAAAGGACCCTGAAAAGGGAACTTCCTATATGGCTATTAAAGCCGCACAAGACCTTATTACTAAAGCCAATATCAACCCGGAAGAAATAGACCTTGTGCTACTGGCAACAGTAACACCCGATATGCCTGTGGCTGCAACAGCTGTTTATGTAGCAACAGAAATAGGTGCTGTAAACGCGTTTGGTTACGATTTGCAGGCCGCATGTTCCGGTTTTCTTTATGGAATGTCTACCGCCAGCGCTTATATTGAATCTGGTAGATACAAAAAAGTGTTGTTAATAGGAGCCGATAAGATGTCTTCTATTATAGACTATTCTGATAGAACTACCTGTATCATCTTTGGAGATGGTGCCGGTGCAGTACTATTTGAACCTAATAATGAAGGGCTTGGCTTCCAAAATGAACTTTTAAGAAGTGATGGAATTGGAAGACATTCTTTAAAGATTGAAGCCGGTGGTTCGCTTATGCCGCCTTCTGAAGAAACTGTTACTAACAAACGTCATTATGTACAGCAAGACGGGAAGACCGTTTTTAAATTCGCTGTTTCCAACATGGCCGATGTAAGTGAACAGATAATGAAGAAAAACGATCTTACCAACAACGATGTCAATTGGCTTGTAGCTCATCAGGCAAATAAAAGAATCGTTAGCGCAACAGCTAATAGAATGAATCTGGAAGAAGAAAAGGTACTCATGAATATCCATCGCTATGGAAATACCACTTCTGCTACACTTCCCCTATTGCTAAGCGATTACGAAAAACAACTTAAAAAAGGAGATAATATTATTTTCGCCACTTTTGGAGGAGGATTCACTTGGGGATCTATCTATCTTAAATGGGCTTATAATTCTTAATAAACTAACACCCTAATATTATGGATTTAAAAGAAATTCAGAATTTAATCAAGTTTGTAGCTAAGTCTGGTGCCAGTGAGGTTAAACTTGAAATGGACGACATAAAGATTACTATTAAGACAGGATCTGAAGATAAGGAGACTACGTATGTACAGCACATCCCTATGGGAGGTCAGATGCAACAGCAATTACCTGCCGTCCCACAACAAGCTCCAACACCTGCAGCAGAGGCTCCAGCTAATGAAAGCGCAGCACCTGCCGAAGACAATTCGAAATATATTACGGTTAAATCGCCTATCATTGGAACATTATACCGTAAACCATCTCCAGATAAACCTGTATTTGTTGAGGTTGGAGATACTATTAAAGAAGGAGATGTACTTTGTATCATTGAAGCGATGAAGTTGTTCAATGAAATAGAAAGTGAAGTATCCGGAAAGATAGTTAAAGTATTGGTAGACGATTCTTCTCCGGTAGAATTCGATCAGCCATTATTTTTGGTAGATCCATCTTAACTGAACATTTCTTCTAGAAATTAATTTTACTGTTTCAGTAAAAAATATAAAGGTATGTTTAAAAAAATATTAATTGCCAATAGAGGGGAAATCGCTTTGCGCGTTATAAGAACGTGTCGAGAAATGGGAATTAAAACCGTTGCGGTTTATTCTACTGCCGATGCCGAAAGCCTTCATGTAAGGTTTGCTGATGAAGCTGTATGTATTGGTCCAGCCCCTAGTAATTTATCATATTTAAAGATCTCAAATATTATAGCAGCAGCTGAAATAACGAATGCTGATGCTATTCACCCTGGATATGGATTCCTTGCAGAAAATTCTAAATTTTCAAAAATTTGTCAGGAACACAATATCAAATTCATTGGGGCAAGCCCGAGCATGATCGATAAAATGGGAGATAAAGCCTCTGCCAGAGCTACTATGATAGCTGCAGGAGTGCCGTGTATTCCGGGATCAGAGGGGATATTAAAAGATTATAAAGAATGTCTTCAGGTGGCTAAAGACATGGGATTCCCCGTTATGCTTAAAGCTACCGCCGGTGGTGGAGGTAAAGGGATGCGTGCTGTAATGAAAGAAGACCAGTTGCAAGCAGCATGGGATTCTGCCCGTCAGGAAGCAGCAGCAGCTTTTGGAAACGATGGAATGTATATGGAGAAGCTTATTTTAGAGCCTCGCCATATCGAGATCCAGGTAGTTGGAGATAGTACCGGGAAAGCCTGTCATCTTTCAGAAAGAGATTGCTCTATTCAAAGAAGACATCAAAAACTTACCGAAGAAACTCCTTCTCCGTTCATGACCGACAAGCTTCGTAAAGAAATGGGAGATGCGGCTGTAAAAGCGGCAGAATTCATAAAATATGAAGGAGCAGGGACTGTAGAATTTTTGGTAGATAAACATCGTAATTTCTACTTCATGGAAATGAATACTCGTATCCAGGTAGAACATCCAATTACAGAGCAAGTTATAGATTACGATCTAATTCGAGAGCAAATTTTAGTTGCGGCTGGAATTCCGCTTTCAGGGAAGAATTATTTCCCAAAACTGCACTCTATTGAATGTAGAATTAATGCAGAAGATCCTTATAACGGATTTAGACCATCCCCAGGGAAGATCACCAACTTGCATGCTCCCGGTGGACACGGAGTTAGAATAGATACTCACGTTTATAGCGGATATTCTATTCCTCCAAATTACGATTCTATGATCGCCAAACTAATTACTACTGCTCAAACCAGAGAAGAAGCAATTAGCAAAATGAGACGTGCCTTAGACGAGTTTGTAATAGAAGGTGTGAAAACTACTATTCCTTTCCACAGGCAGCTAATGGATCATCCAGATTATATAGATGGTAATTACACCACTAAATTCATGGAAAGTTGGGAAATGAATCCCATTGTAGAAGAATAAAACTAAAACCCTCGAGCGATCGGGGGTTTGCTTTTTTTGGGCGTTACCATGCTATAAAAATAGCGAGGTCGGGCTATGCGCTTTTAGTTTTTGGGAGAAAATCCCCAAAAAGCTAACCGCTGCTAACCCTAACGCAAATCTGGGTTAGAAATGATAGCAATCATCTTCTCAAAAAGTTTATGTAATTTTCAATATCTAAAAAAAATACATGAACCTTTCTTATTGGGAATATCAAACCTGGTTGTCAAATATAGACTTTACCATTGTAGGAAGTGGTATAGTGGGTTTAAACACCGCTTTACATCTTAAATCCCGTTTTCCTAAAGCCAAGATCCTTGTTCTGGAAAGAGGCTTCTTACCTAACGGAGCAAGTACTAAAAATGCCGGTTTCGCCTGTTTTGGAAGCCTATCAGAAATTGTAGACGATCTTAATTCTCATACCCCGTCAGAAGTAGTAGAACTTATTCAGAAAAAGCTTGACGGCCTACAACTTCTGCGACAGAATTTAGGAGATGATGACATAGATTATAAACATTGGGGAGGTTACGAAGTTTTTTTACCGCAAGATGAGGTATTATTCTCAAATTGTCTGTCTAAAATGCAAGAGGTAAATAAGCTATTATTTCCTATTTTTAAGGAGAAGGCTTTTAGTGAAGTGGCTAATACGTTTGGTTTTAAGAATATAAATCAAAACTTGTTGTACAACAAATATGAAGGGCAGATAAATACCGGGAAAATGATGGAGGCATTGCTTTATAAGGTACAGCGGGCCGGGGTCAAGATTTTAAACACTATTAATGTAGAGGAATTCACAGAGAAAAATGGAGAGGTGGAAGTAAAGACAGAGCAATTTCAGTTCACCACAAAAAAATTACTGATTGCCACCAACGGCTTTGCTGCAAAACTGGGAATATCAGAAGTAAAACCTGCGAGAGCACAAGTATTAATAACTACGCCTATTAAAGATCTTCCAATAAAAGGTACTTTTCATCTTGATAAAGGTTATTATTATTTCCGAAATATCGACAATCGTGTTTTATTTGGTGGCGGGCGTAACCTGGATTTTAAGACTGAAGAAACCACTGTCATGGAGCAAACAGCAGTTATTCAAAATAAACTGGAAGAATTGCTTAAAAATACCATCCTCCCAGACCAGGATTTCGAAATTGCACACAGGTGGAGTGGTGTAATGGGAGTTGGTGCACAAAAGAAACCTATTCTCAAGCAGCTTTCAGAAAATGTGTATTGTGGAGTTAGACTGGGGGGAATGGGGGTTGCCATAGGAAGCTTAGTAGGAAAAGAGCTGGCAGATCTTATTTAAAAAATCTATCACCCCGCAGCTTAAAACTTCAGATATTAATTATACTATTGCAAGCTTTTAAAAATAAAACCATGAGAAGAATATTACGGTTTTTTATGAAATTGATATTGTGGTTTTTTGCCCTATCTATCTTCTTGGTGGTGGTCTTTAAATGGGTGCCCGTGCCATTCACACCTTTAATGGCGATTCGCTATTTTGAAAATCCAGAGGAGCCCATTCACCATGATTGGGTGCCTATGGAAGAGATTTCAAAGCATTTACAAATGGCAGTGATAGCGAGTGAGGATCAGAATTTTTTAGAGCATTCGGGCTTTGATATGAAAGCTATTGAAAAAGCTATAGAAAATAATAAGAAGGGAAAACGAGTGCGAGGGGCTAGTACTATCTCACAGCAAACGGCCAAAAATGTCTTTTTGTGGCCTCAACGTACCTGGCTTAGAAAAGGTTTAGAAGTATATTTTACGTTTTTAATAGAAGTTATCTGGGGCAAGGAGCGTATTCTCGAGGTGTATTTGAACAGTATTGAGATGGGGAAAGGTATTTACGGAGCCGAGGCAGCATCTCAGGCCTGGTTTAGAAAGCCGGCTTCAAAACTATCGGCCTATGAGTCGGCAGCAATTGCCGCTATTTTACCCAATCCGCGAGTATATCGCGCAAATCCTGCCAGTAGTTATATTCAGGGCAGAAAATCATGGATCGTTCGACAGATGCAGAATATAGGTACCTTTAGTTTTAAATAAAAATTTCATCTCTTGAACACCAGATTCCTGCTATTAGATTCTTGTAAAGAATACGTTGATTCCAGAATTGAGAGGATCACTGTTGCTGTTAACGATTTGCAACTGGCTCTAGAAAATGATACGAAAAGCAGTGCCGGGGATAAGTATGAAACCGGGAGGGAGATGATCAATTTAGAGTTCAATAAACTTTCTGCTCAACTTCAGAATTTTAGAAAGCTGAAGGAGACCTTACATAGAGTGGAAAATAGTTCTAATTCTACTACTATTCAGCTGGGAAGTGTAGTAAAGACTACGGGTGCAAATTATTTTATATCCATCCCTGCTGGGGAACTTACGTGTGAAGATGGAAAATATTACGCTATAGGTGCTAATTCTCCTATTGCCCAGATCTTGCTTGGAAAAGCTGAGGCAGATAACTTCAGTTTTAACGGGAAGACTTTCATTATTAAAGAAGTTAATTAGAGTTACTTTTTCTTTAATCGAGAAAGTATCAGTTGTTTTGGGATCTCCACAAATACGGTTTCAGTCTTTTTTAAATCGGTTTTATGTTCAAATAATATTTCTGTTCCTTTCAAATCAGCTTTTATCAGAAACTCTTTCCCTGTAAAGAAAGACTGCAACACTTTCACGCTTATTTCGGAGTTTTCTACCGCATTTATTTCATGCGGATAGAGCAATACGCGTTTTTTGCTTTTTTCACCTTCTATCAGCTTATTAATGGTGATCTCGTTAATGTCCCCAAACAAGGATGCAACGTATTTGTTTGGTGGCATAGTATAAATATCTTTTGGCTTGCCCTGAGCATGAATTTTGCCATTTTTCATAATAATACTCTTGTCGGCAAAAGAAAGCGCATCGGTACTGTCGTGGGTAGCTGTAATGCAGGTAATATTCTGTTCTTTCAAATATTTATATACCCGTCTTCTTAAATTATTCTTTCGAAAATGATCGATATGACTGAAAGGTTCATCCAAAAGAAGCAACTCCGGTTGTTTAGCCAGAGCACGAGCCAGCGCAACCCTTTGCTGCTGTCCGCCGCTTAAATTCTTTGCCTTAACACCAGCAAGATCGTGCATTTCTACTACTTCCAATAATTCCTGAATGCGCTGTTTCTTTTTCTTTGGATACATATTGCTTAGGTATTTTCCCACATTATCTGCCACACTTAAAGGCGGCATTAGGTCGAAATCCTGAGCCAAGTATTTAATAAAATCTTCTCCCGGTACCAAATTGAAATTCGGCCCCAGTAATTCAATGTCATTCCAATAAATTCGCCCATCGGTATGATGCAGACCGTAAATAAGTTGTAATAAAGTGCTTTTTCCACAGCCACTTGCTCCAATAAGCGAGACGTGTTCACCTTTGTTAACCTGAAAGGAAATGTTTTGCAGTACCGGTGAGGTGTGGTATGAAAAATCTATATTTTTTACTTGTAACATGCAGCTATTTTGAAATTATAAAGCCTCTAAACATATAGCTTAGAGGCTCTATAAAGTATTGAAATAATTTTTAACCTTTTACTTTTTCGCTTACTTTTTCTGGTAATACATCATAGCCCATATTATATAAGGTAAACGCAAAGATATCAGCGTATTCTTCGATGATCATAGCAGTAGGTTTACCCGCGCCATGTCCCGCTTTTGTCTCAATTCTGATCATAACCGGATTCGTACCGGCTTGTTTTTCCTGAAGTTCTGCAGTGAATTTAAAAGAATGAGCAGGCACCACTCTATCGTCATGATCTCCAGTGGTAACTAAGGTTGCTGGATATTTTACGTCTTCTTTTACATTTTGAACGGGTGAATAGCCATATAGATAATCGAACATTTCCTTGCTGTCTTCAGAAGTTCCATAATCGTAAGCCCATCCTGCTCCTGCGGTAAAAGTGTGATATCTAAGCATATCCATAACTCCTACTGCGGGTAGAGCGACTTTCATTAATTCAGGACGCTGGGTCATGGTTGCTCCTACTAAAAGTCCGCCGTTAGATCCCCCTCGAATTGCAAGGTAATCGCTGGAAGTATATTTGTCTTTGATCAAAAATTCAGCTGCAGCAATAAAATCGTCAAAGACATTCTGCTTCTTCATTTTTATTCCTGCATCATGCCATTCTTTTCCGTATTCTCCACCACCACGCAAATTTGGAACGGCATATACACCACCTTGCTCCATCCAGACAGCATTCGCTATACTGAAGGACGGAGTTAAAGAAATATTGAAACCTCCATACCCGTAAAGGATAGTTGGATTCTTACCATTCAATTTTAAACCTTTTTTGTGGGTAATAATCATTGGTACCTTTGTTCCATCTTTAGAAGTATAGAATACCTGCTTGCTCTCGTAATCTTCCGGATTAAAGTCGATAGCAGGCTTGTTGTATAATTCTGAAGTTCCTTTGGCGATATCATATTTATAGATGCTACCCGGCGTTACATAATTTGTAAAAGAATAATAAAGCACTTTTTCTTCTTTCTTTGCGCCAAAACCACCTACAGATCCAACTCCAGGTAATTCTACTTCACGAATCAGTTTCCCATTATAGTCGTATTGTTTCACTTTTGAAACCGCATCTACCATATATTCAGTAAAAAATGATCCTCCTGCAGTGGAAGGGCTTAATACATGTTCTGTTTCAGGAATAAAATCTTTCCAATTTTCCGGCGTTGGATTAGACGCATCTACAGTAACAATCTTTTTATTTGGCGCATCCATATTGGTAACTATATAGAGCTTGCTGCCATCATTTTCAATTACATAAGAATCGGTGTCTTCATGATCAAGAATGGTCACCAGTTTAGGATTGGGTTTAGTAAGATCCATCATGAACAGCTTTCCTCCTGAGGTTGAATTTCTTGCGGAAATGAATAGGTAATGATTGTCTTCAGTGACGCCACCACCCACATAACGGTGTTTTTGGGCTTCAGTTCCCCCAAAGATCAGCTTATCTTCACTTTGTTTTGTTCCCAGTTTATGGTAAAAAAGTCGGTGTTGATCTGTTTTTGCTGAAAGTTCACTTCCTTTGGGTTTTTCATAACTTGAATAATAGAAACCATCATTCTCTTTCCATGAAATCCCACTGAACTTTACGTCGACAATGGTATCTTCAATCACCTCTTTGGTTTCAGCATTAAGAACGATCACTTTTCTCCAATCGCTTCCACCTTCAGAAATACTGTAAGCCGCTAGTTTACCATCTTCAGAAAAACTTAAGCCACTTAAAGAGGTGGTTCCATCTTTACTAAATTTATTAGGGTCAAGAAAAACTTCTGCTTCTGCGTCTTCACCCTTTTTACGATATACTACATATTGGTCCTGAAGTCCGTCATTCTTATAGAAATAGATATAATCTCCTTCAGTATATGGCGCACCTAATTTCTCATAGTTCCAAAGTTTTGTAAGTCGGTCGTTAAGCTCTTTTCTGTAAGGAATCTTTTTCAGATAGTCGAAAGTGACCTCATTTTGAGATTTCACCCAATTTTCAGTCTCTTCACTTCTATCATCTTCCAGCCAACGATAAGGGTCTTTCACTTGGGTTCCAAAATAATCGGTAACCGTATCTACTTTTTTGGTTTCAGGATATTCGAATGCCAATTCTTCTTTTTCTTTTTTGGAATCTTGTCCGCAGGAAAGCATACTTGCGGCTATAAAGCTTCCTATTAATATTTTTTTCATAAATGTATATGGCTTTAGTGATACATATTAGTATCAGAAATTACTTGTAAGTTACATTTATTCAGGTACTTCCCTGTGAAATGAACTTATACCAATTTATTCTCTACCAGATATTCAGCAATTTGAACAGCGTTGGTAGCAGCTCCTTTTCGAAGATTATCTGCCACTATCCACATATTTAAGGTGTTTGGCTGAGAGTAATCTCTTCTTATTCTACCAACAAATACATCGTCTTTTCCTTCTGCATAAATTGGCATAGGATAGCTGTTTACATCAGGATTATCCTGTACGGTCACTCCCGGAAACTCACTTAGCAATTTGCGAACATCACTTTCCTCGAAATCCTTATTAAATTCGATATTCACAGATTCGCTATGCCCGCCAACCACAGGAATTCGAATAGCGGTAGCCGAAACATTTATAGTTTCATCTCCTAGTATTTTCTTAGTTTCATTAACCAATTTCATCTCTTCCTTGGTGTAGCCGTTGTCCATAAAAACGTCGCAGTGCGGAATGGCATTTCGGTGAATTGGATAAGGATAAGCCATTTCTCCTTTTTCAGCCTTATATTCATTTTCCAGCTGAGCCACCGCTTTTACACCGGTTCCGGTGATAGATTGGTATGTAGAGACCACCACTCGTTTAATTCCGTAGGCATCATGCAAAGGTTTAAGCGCCATAAGCATTTGGATGGTGGAGCAGTTAGGATTGGCAATAATCTTATCGGTTTGTGTAAGTTCTGCCGCATTAATTTCAGGGATCACCAGTTTTTTAGTGGCATCCATTCTCCATGCTGAAGAATTATCTACCACGGTAGTACCAACTTCTGCAAATTTAGGAGCCCATTCTAAGGAAGTGTCTCCTCCTGCAGAGAATAAAGCAAGATCAGGCTTCAAATTTACTGCATCCTGAAGTGCTATTACTTTATATGATTTATCTTTAAATGAGATGGTATTACCAACAGATTTTTGAGAAGCTACAGGATACAATTCTGTAACGGGAAAATTTCTTTCTTCTAATACTTTTAAAATTACTTGGCCTACCATACCTGTAGCGCCTACTACTGCTATTTTCATAAAAACACTTATTTCACTCTTATTTGAGAGGGTTTGTCTAATTAAAGTTTAATCTACTTAAAATCCTTGAGTTACAAATGTATTATAGAAACAATAAAATCAAGCGGTTGAAGAAATTATTTTAACCTTGATATTTGAAATTGAACACAATTGTAATTTTTGTAAAAAAAGAACCCCGTCTTTAAGACGGGGTTTAGGATTGAAATATGTAAATGTAGCGGTGCGCTAACGTTTATTTTAAAATATACAGCTCTTTAAAATGTTGACTTCTACAGGCCGGGTTAATTAGTTTCCAACGATCTTTTTTTGAAATTATATTCTTTTCTACCAGTCTGCTTCCATCAATAAATGGCCTATATAAAAAAGAATAGGAAAGCAGTAATATAACAAAATAGGTAGATGAAATTAGTTCAAGTCGCAATAGGGAAACTAGAAGCCCTAATGGCAATAAGATAGCAACGTAAAAACTGTAAATATTCTTCATATACAATATGTTTTAAGGATTTTGCTTTTTAAGCTCATCTCTAATTTCCATCAATAATTCTTCCTGAGTAGGACCTGCTGGTGCGGCCGGAGCTTCCTCCTCTTTTTTCTTAGTTTTTTCATAAGAACGAAGTAATATGAAGATGAAAAGTCCTACAATTATAAAATAGATGATTGCCTGAATTACATTTCCATAAGTAATAATTGCAGCTTCCGCTTCTTGTGCTGCTTCTAGGGTTGGGTATGACTGCCCATCCAGGGAAATGAATTTTTGAGAAAAATCGGTGCCTCCTGTTAAAACACCAATAATAGGCATAATAATATCTGCAACCACAGAAGAAACAATTTTGTTAAAGGCTGCGCCAATTACTACCGCAGTAGCAAGAGCGACGATATCACCCTTCATTAAAAATGATTTGAAGTCTTTAAAGAATCCCATAATAATTAAATTAATTAGTTAGTACTGGCGAATTTACATAAAAATGTTAATGAAATCATAAAATTATTAAAAAATTACTTTTCAATCACCACTCTTTTAACACGTTGCGAGATTCCGGTAATTAGTTCATAAGAGATTGTATTTCCTTTTTCAGCAAATTTTGTGGCTGGTTGCGGCCCTCCGAAAATTATAACTTCATCACCTTCGTTACAATCAATTCCTGTAATATCTATCATGATCATATCCATGCACACATTACCAATTATAGGTGCGTATTGGCCATCAATATATACCCCGGCTCTCTGATTGCCATATTTTCGGTTAATACCATCGGCATGGCCTATAGGCAGAGTGGCCATTCGCATATTGCCTGTGGCGGTAAAAGCACGGTTATACCCTACCGATTCGCCTTCAGATAATTCATGGATTTGTGAAATAATGGTCTTTAAGGTTGCAATGGGTTTTAAGAAGGGATCATTTTTTTGGTCGTTTGCAAAACCGTAAAGCCCTATTCCGCTTCTAACCATATCAAATGCAGCCTCCGGATAATTAAATATTCCAGCGGTATTACTTAAATGTAGTAAAGGTTTATAGCCTAGGTTTTCAATGATCTGAAAGGACATCTTCCTGAATTTTCCAATTTGCTGAAGAGTGAATTGACGTTCTTTCCAATCTTCACTTGCTGCAAGGTGAGAGAAAACTCCTTTTAGTTTCACGGCCTCCGTATTTTTAAGGACTTCAAATATTGTTTCTAATTCCGGTTCTATAAAGCCCAATCGGTTTAGCCCTGTGTTCAGTTTTAGATGGAAAGGGTAGTCTTTCAAACCCAATTTTTCGGCAGTTTTTATAAATTCCTTTAAAACAAAAACACTATAAATACTCGGCTCTAGGCAGTTCTCTACAATGCTTTCAAAATTGACGGATTGCGGATGCAGTACCAGAATAGGTTTCTCTATCCCGGCTTCTCTCAAGGCAATACCTTCCGAAGTGTAGGCAACAGCAAAAGCATCTATTCCCAGCTCACTTAATTTTTTTGAAATGGTAACAGCTTCTCCGCCATAGGCATAAGCTTTTACAACCCCCATCATTTTTATGTCCGTATCTAATTTAGACCTTAAATAATGATAGTTATGGGCTAAGGCTTCTAAATTAATTTCTAGAAGGGTTTCGTGGGCTATGGGCATTAATCGTTTAGTTTAGGATCAACAGTTTCAGCATCATTTACAGGGTAATATTTCACACGTTCTTTAAGCATGGCTTTATAATATGCAGCCCTGCTAAGAGGTTCGTATTCTTCGGTTTCTCCTAAAAAAACCAGATCGTCATTTACAGCTTTTCTGTAGCTGAATTGTGCTAGGTTACCTGTTCTAGTGCAAACTGCATGTACCTTAGTAACATACTCGGCTGTAGCCATTAAATTAGGCATCGGTCCAAAGGGATTTCCTTTAAAATCCATATCCAATCCGGCCACGATAACTCGAATTCCTCTATTTGCAAGATCGTTACAAACCGTAACGATCTCATCATCAAAAAACTGGGCTTCATCTATTCCTACTACATCACAACCATCTGCTAATAAGCGAATATTTGAGGCAGAAGGTACGGGAGTCGATCTAATTTCATTGGAATCGTGCGACACTACCATCTCTTCATGGTAGCGTTTATCTATGGCGGGTTTAAAGATCTCCACCTTTTGTTTTGCAAATTTAGCGCGCTTGAGTCGGCGGATAAGTTCTTCGGTTTTTCCGGAGAACATCGATCCACATATTACTTCAATCCAACCAAATTGCTCTTTGTGATTTACTGTATTTTCGAGAAACATTTTGTAATTTTCAATGCAGAAAAGGAAATATCCCTATTCCGCATAAAGTTGACACAAATTTATTAAAAATACAACCCGCTATGAGTGCAGGTTCTTTAAATTTGTGAACCAAGTGTAAAGAATTATAAAGTCCGGCTCTCCGGGAATGGTAAAATTTTTGCAATGATACCGGTAGCCTATCTCTTAAACCTAAATACCACCCGAGATGAAAAATAAATTGAATGCAGAATTAAAAAAACTGGCAAATAAAATACTTTTAGATACCGAAGGAAATTCATTGAGCAGTCTTAAGGAACAAGCAAGAGAACTTTATGAGAAACTTACTGTATTAGCTTTTACTGAAGAAAATTTAGCAGCATTTTCCACACCTGCTTCTAAAGTGGAGAATAAAGTTGAAAGAGTGGAGGAGAAGCAAAAAGAAGTGCCGGTACCGATTGTAGCCGAAGCTCCTAAACAGGAAGAAGTAGATATGGATGAACAGGCTAAACAAGCTTCCCAGCCAGTAGTGGAAGAAAAAGATGAATATCTTCCCGATGGCACCGAATACAATGAAACAGAGATCACCGAACCTAATACAGAGAAAATAAAGGATATAGTTGCCCAAATGCCACCTGAAACAGAGAAGGTAGATGCTATGGTAGATACCATCTTCTCTAGAAATGGAGAGATGAAGTTTCCTGAAAATCCATCTGATTATAAAAAGAACGATTTTAGAGATATTGGGGTGGATTATGATAATTTACCCAATTTTGAACCACTTAAAAAGCAGGAAAAGGAGAAGCCAAAATCTTTAAACGACCGATTAAAAAAAGGAATCAATATAGGTTTGAATGATAGACTGGCTTTTATTAAACATCTTTTCGACGGTAATACGGGGGATTACAATAGAGTTGTTTCTCAGTTAAACACTTTCCATTCCTTAGAAGAAGCCAATAAGTTTATTCACTTAGTGGTGAAACCTGATTACAAGAACTGGATGGGAAAAGAGGAATATGAGCAGCGTTTTATGGAGCTGGTAGAAAATAAGTTCGATCGCTAAAATATTGCATAAAAGATAATTAATGGCAAAATTATATTTGGTTCCTACTCCTATAGGTAATTTAGAAGATATCACTTTACGAGCAATTCGGGTTTTGAAGGAAGTAGATTTTATATTAGCGGAAGACACTCGAAATAGCGGGAAGCTTTTAAAGCATTTTGAGATCACCACTCCCATGTTAAGCCATCATATGCACAACGAGCATAAAACGGTGGAAAACATTGTAAGACGTATTCAGAATGGGGAAACCTTCGCCCTTATAAGCGATGCAGGGACTCCTGCAATCAGCGACCCCGGATTTTTACTTACACGAGCCTGCGTAGAAGCAGGCGTTGATGTAGATTGTCTGCCTGGCGCCACGGCCTTTGTTCCCGCTTTAGTGAACAGCGGGTTTCCAAACGATAAATTTGTTTTTGAAGGCTTCCTTCCTGTGAAAAAGGGAAGACAAACCCGCCTGAAGTTGTTGGCGGAAGAAACCCGAACAATCATTTTTTATGAATCCCCCCATAAGCTTTTAAAATCCTTAGGTCAGTTTATTGAATATTTTGGAGCAGACAGGCAAATTTCTGTCTCCCGAGAAATCACTAAAATGCATGAAGAAACCATACGAGGAACCGTAGCAGAAGTCTTAGAGTACTACACTAAAAATCCTCCCAGAGGGGAGATTGTAGTAGTAGTGAGCGGTAAAAAATAAGCATTTTCAGCCTAATAAAATAATAAGAGGAAGTTGGACGATGGTTCGAATTTCCTCTTTTCATTTTTCGTGAATTCAGCTGCTAAAAAGTGGCTAATTAAAATAGGAGGAAGGTTTAATTATATTAAATTTGAGATCTGTTTTTTCCGGAATTACAGTCATCTTCATTTAAACTTTACAGAACTATGCGGTGGACGCTTAAACCTAAACCCGATTCCCTTACCGTGGCTAAATTAGCTTCTGATCTGGGAGTTGAAACCCCAATTGCATCACTTTTGGTACAGCGAGGAATAGAGACCTTTGAGGAAGCAAAAAAGTTCTTTCGTCCCTCATTAGACGACTTGCACGATCCATTTCTTATGAAGGATATGGAAGCTGCAGTGAACAGAATAGCCTTAGCTGTGGAGCGCGAGGAGAATATTATGGTTTATGGCGATTATGATGTAGATGGTACCACGAGCGTAGCTTTAATGTCTTCTTTCTTGAAGAGTTTCTACCCTAATGTTGCCACTTATATCCCGGACAGGTATGATGAAGGTTATGGAGTTTCTTATAAAGGGATCGATTTTGCAGCCGATAACGATATCAGCCTCATCATTGCTTTAGATTGTGGAATAAAGGCTATTGAAAAAGTGGCGTATGCCTCAAGCAAAAATGTAGATTTCATTATTTGTGATCATCACCGCCCAGGAGCAGAAATACCCAATGCTGTTGCGGTGTTGGATCCTAAAAGAGAAGACTGTGAGTATCCTTATAAAGAACTGTGCGGTTGCGGGGTAGGTTTTAAATTATTACAGGCTTGGGTTCAAAAGAATGGAGACCCTATAGATATTTTACTGCCTTACTTAGATCTTGTGGCTACAGCAATTGGTGCAGATATTGTGCCTATAACCGGGGAGAATAGAATTTTAGCATATCACGGGCTGCATGTTATTAACACGGCTCCACGAACAGGTTTCAAGGCTATTCTGGAGCAGGTAAAGAAAGAGATACTTACCATTACCGATGTGGTGTTTATAATAGCTCCAAGGATAAATGCTGCAGGGAGAATGAAGCATGGGTTACATGCGGTAAATCTTTTAGTGGAAGATAATGAAGAGACCGCCAAACTCTTCGCTTCTGAAATTGAGATTTTCAATTCTGATAGGAGGAATGCTGATAAGGCTATTACAGTGGAGGCACTTTCTCAAATAGAAATCCTAAAGGAGCAAGAACGTTTTACTACCGTTGTATATCAGGAAGATTGGCATAAAGGGGTTATAGGCATCGTGGCTTCCCGATTAACTGAAACTTACTATAGACCCACCTTGGTGTTTACCAAAAGCGGAGAGAAGTTGGCAGCTTCGGCAAGATCGGTAAAAGGCTTTGATGTATATGATGCTTTGGAGGCCTGCAAAGAACATATCGAGCAATTTGGCGGACATAAATATGCTGCCGGACTCACGCTGGCGGAAACTCAATATGAAGATTTTAAACGCAAGTTTGAAGAGGTGGTCTCAGGTAGTATTGATAAAAACCTTTTAACCCCCGAGATATTGATAGATGCCGAGATAGAATTGGAAGATATCACACCCAAGTTTCACAGGATTTTAAAGCAATTTGCCCCACATGGCCCCGGAAATATGTCTCCTTCCTTTCTTACCCAAAATTTGAAAGATACCGGCTACGCAAAATGTGTTGGAGCAGAAGCCGATCATTTAAAATGCCGATTACAACAAGGGAATTCAGATTTTGCCATAAATGCAATTGGCTTTAATCTGGGACAGAAATGTGAGCTACTTGCCAACTCCCAAAGGGTAAAAGCGGTATATGCGATAGATGAAAATGAATGGCAGGGAAATGTGTCTTTACAGTTAAGACTTAAGGATATCAGCCTATAAGGATTATTTTTATTTAAGATCTAAAAAATCTTATTATTTAGATTCGTTTTAAATAATAATTTTATCTTTGAAGAAACCGATTCAAAGATGGATGATGTACAGGTAATTTACCACAATAATTTTGGAATAGCTTTTAGATGGAAAGAGAGTGTTCAAAGAAAAAATATGGGTAGGATCCAACTTGTTTTTCGGGATATGGGATTCTATTTATTAGAAGATGAGGTAAAGGATTTCTCTCGGAATATTAGCGCAGCAAAACCTAAAAAAGCCTGTTCTAAATGCAAAAACCCAGGAGAATGTAGAAGTATCTTGTTGAAATCTCCCTTACAGAAAATGGACTTTGTGGTAAGTGAAACGGAGTTAGGTGAAATAGCCGATCTTATAGAAGGAACGCTGTTTCATTTAGAATTAGACAGCTACTTGAAAGATATCAGTAAAAACTAGATCTTATATTCTTTAAGCTGCAGCTTCTCTCCGTAAAATTCCCCATAGGTATAATAATTTATCCAGTCTCCTAAATTAACATAGGTAGCGCTTCCATTCAGGTCTATTTCCAGAGGTAAGTGTCTATGGCCGAAAACAAAATAATCGAAATGTTGTGTTTCAAGTCGGCGTCTACAATATTGTATGAGCCATTCTTTCTCTTCCCCCAGAAACTTTACATCTTCCTCGCCGGAAATAGCTTTATTCTTTACCGAAAAATACTGCGCCAATGGCACACCAATATCGGGGTGTAACCAGCCATATAACCATTTTGAAAGAGGGTTGGTAAAAACCTTTTTCATTCGCTTATAACCAATATCGCCCGGCCCCAGACCATCGCCATGACCCACCAATAATTTTTTTCCATTAAATTCAAATTCCTTTGGTTCGTGGAAGACGGGAATATTTAATTCTTTTTCAAAATAGTCGTTCATCCAAAGGTCGTGGTTACCTACAAAGAAATAGATGGGAATTCCACTGTCTCTAATCTCGGCTAATTTCCCTAAAGTTCTAACAAACCCTTTTGGCACTACATGTTTGTACTCGAACCAAAAATCGAAAAGATCTCCCAATAAAAATATAGCAGCAGCATCTTGTTTTACTTCATCCAGCCATTGCACAAACTTTTTTTCACGCAATTTGCTTGCTTCCTGAGTGGGAGCTCCCAAGTGATTATCGCTTGAAAAATATATTTTTTTGCCCTGAGGAATGTTCATTACTAATTGAATTCGTTTAAAGATACTTAAAATTGAGGCTTTTTATAAAAGGAAATCTTGCGCAAGGGATGGCAGCGGCATCCCCCGATTTTTATCGGGGATATAGCGAACAGCCCGACCCGCCCGGTCTTTTCGGGTGGGTTGCGCCCTACTGGTTGTCACAGGCATACCACTCGGCAAAAGAAGTATCTGTTTCCTGAAGTTTTAAGGAATGTAACTGGATGTGTGGTGGCAAGTTCTTTTTTATCTTTTCAGAAAAATCTATCACCATGTTCTCACTGGTTGGTTGGTAATTTACCAAGATCACGTTATGATCTCTTTGCTGAAGCTCGGCAGCAAGTTCTACATGAGGTGTGTTCTTATTGAAAACGGTGGCGTGATCGAACTTATCTACGATTTCCGACTTTACAATGCGTTTAAGATCGCCAAAATCGATAACCATCCCGTATTTTACATTGGTGGTATCGGTAATAGGAGTTCCAATAACTGTTACACTAAGCTTGTAACTATGTCCGTGTACGTTCTTGCATTTCCCATCATATCCATAAAGCGCATGGCCAGTTTCAAAGGAGAATTGCTTGGTGATCCTAATTTTACTCATAACTTCATATTTGCAGCAAAGATAATAGTTTTTTATCGCCTAAATTTAAGATACAACCAAAGGCTTCCTAATGTATATTTGCAGGCTTTTTAAAATTTAAATTATGAATGAAGCTGTGGAATTGTTTGAGCAACTGGAGTTTAGGGAAAATCCGCTATACGAGAAGATCATTTCTGATCTCCTTGAAAATCAGTATTGTATTGTAGAGAATTTCTTTGACCTGGAAGAAGTGGCGCAGCTTCGCGAAAATTTGTTAGAGCAATATGAAGAAGATTGTTTTAAAAAGGCAGCTATTGGAAATAAGCTGAATGAGACCATTGAAAAGGCGGTACGCGGAGATTTTATTCTATGGATAAATGAAGCCAATGCTTTTGAGGCTGAAAAACGATTTTTTTCTAAGATCAATTCTTTTGTGGAATATTTGAATAAAACCTGTTTTTTAGGAATCCTTCAAAAGGAATTCCACTATGCCCTATATCCTGAAGGTACTTTTTACAAAAGACATCTGGACACGTTTCAGAATGATGACAGAAGGAAGCTATCCTTGGTATGTTATTTAAATGATGAAGACTGGAAGCCTGAAAATGGCGGGGAACTGGTGATCTATAAAGAAGAGCATGGAGTAGAGGTGGCAAAGACCATTTATCCATTTCCCGGGAGAGTCGTTATTTTTGAAAGTCAGTTACTGGAACATGAGGTGAAACCTGTTAAAACAACTCGACTCAGTATTACCGGCTGGTTGAAAACCCGCTAATTATTTCTTGAATTTTTTATAAAGAACTATCACTATTAGTGCAATGGCAACAAGAAGCCAGAATCCCATGCCGCTTAAAAAACTGAATATAGTATAGGTTTCCTCGCTTACGGGAACATCGTTTTGAATCATAATCAGTGGTTTTTCATATAATTTCTGGCATAGAAGAAAATGGCGAGGAGCAATAATATACCCGCTAAATACCATTTATTCTCTATTATAAACTCCCAGATAGTAAATCCCCATTCCTGTTCAGGTCTAGGTTGCTGGTCTTTTGGAATTCCAATTTGTAATGGCATAATTTATATTTTATATAACGTTTAAAAGCCTAATTCTTCTACTTCTTGAATTTAGCCAAGGCATTCTTTGTAAAGGTTGATAATACCAATTCGCCCGAAATAGCGGCTCTTTCCTGTAATAGTTCTGTCCAGTTATCGGTGCCCTCCCAAAAGATTTTTTTCATCTCTATCAGGGCTTGAGGATTATAGGAGGCTAATTTTTCGGTTAAGATCTCCACTTCTTTATCAAGTTCTTTAATAGTTTCGAATACTTTAGCATATAAGCCCTTTTCTTTTGCCCAATAGGCATTTTGCCATTCGTGAGCAGCCAGACTTAGATTGGCTAGCGCTGCTCCACCAATTTTACGTTCTACAGAAGGAGCAATAACAAAAGGACCAATTCCTATGCTTAATTCGGATAATTTAATGGAAGCAGCTTCTGTAGCCATGGCATAATCGCATGCAGCAGCTAAACCTACTCCGCCGCCCACAGTTTTTCCCTGAATTCTACCCACGATTAATTTCTTACAATTTCTCATGGCATTGATCACATTCGCAAACCCGGAAAAGAATTTTTTTCCCTCTTCCAGAGAATCAATTGCTACAAGTTCATCGAACGAGGCGCCAGCGCAAAACGCTTTTTCACCTTCCGACTTTAATACGATTACATTTACATTGTCATCTTCTGATAATTTCTGAAATTCTTTCTGAAGTCGGTCCAGTAATTCTGAAGGAAAGGAATTGCTTGCGGGATGTCCGAATTCTATAGTGGCTATTTTATTTTCGGTGTGAGTATATAAACTACCGTTCTCTCTGGTGGTGCTCATGATTGCTGAATTTATCCAAATGTAAAAGAACTGTCGCAGATTTACCAATTTAAGAGACCTTCTTCACAAATCTTTATGAAGATATTTCCGTCGGAACTGGATTACTAAAGCACTACTTCGAATAATCATCCAGACAAAGAAAGCTATCCAGATAGCATGTAGTTTTAAACCGAAGTAATCGGTAAGGAGCAGGGTAGGAACAAAGCCCAGAAAAGTCGCCCCCAATAATAAGTTTCTAAGATATTTTGCTTCGCCTAAACCTTTAAATATCCCATCGAACATAAAAGCGATGGCATTGATAGGCTGCATTAATAGCACTATCCAGAAAACAGAATAGAATAACACTAGCACACTTTGTTCTTTGTTAAAAAGCAAGCCAATTTGATTGTAAAATAAGGTGCACACAGCCATTAAAATAAGCGCAATGATAACAGAATATTTACTGATCTTTTTACTTAACTGCCACAAACTTTTATAATCTTTCGCACCTAATAATTTCCCGCCAATTGCATTTCCGGCATTTGCATAACCATCAATGAAAAATGAAAAGAACAACCATATATTCATAAGGATACTTTGTGCTGCAATATGATTTTTACCATATCCTGTGGCATAGGCATTTGCCAGATAGATGGCAAAATTTAATGCTGCAGTGCGCACAAATAGATTTGCAGCCATTAATAAGAGCCCCTTTAATCGAGGGTTGATATTGAAACTCAATTTTAAGTTGAATGGTGTTTTTTTAAAGAAAAACCAAAGAGCCATAATAAGCATTACTGCCTGTGCTGCTAAGCTGGCGTAAGCAGCCCCCTTTAAATGCATGGCGGGGATATAGCCCTCTACACCATATACCAATAAATAATCCAGACCTACATTAACCAGAGCACCTGTTAGGCTGCATTTCATGGCCCATAAGGTGTTTTGTAAACCTCTAAATACCCCAAAAATTGCAAAAGTTACCAAAGTGAGAGGGAATCCTAAGGCGCGTATTTGATAATAATCTTCAGAATACTGTAGGATTAAACCTTCTGCATTATAAGCACTAAAAATACTATGCGCAAAAAAAGCTGTGGTGGCATATATTACCAGGCTAAAAGCTAAATTAAAAAAGATAGCCTGTGGGATAAGGGTTTTTACGGCATGAAGGTGATTAGCTCCTAAATGTCTTGAAACTATTGCCGAAATAGCTGTTTTGGTTTGAGCAACTATCCAGATAATTGCAGATAGAAAAGAACCTACAATGCCAGCTGCCGCCAGTGATTCAATAGGATTTTTATCCACATTTCCTATTACTGCGATATCGGTTAATGAAATAAGCGGTTCTGCAATTCCTGCAATAATTGCGGGGATGGCTAGACGATTGATGTTTTTAAAACTGATGGAAGTTTGCACCTAAAGAATTTGGAAGTCTAAAGATAGTAATTTGACCTTATTGGCAATATTTCTGCCGAATGAGATCTTTTTAAAATAAAAAAACCACCCTAAAAAGGATGGTTTTGTGGAGAATATCGGAGTCGAACCGATGACCTTTTGGCTGCCAGCCAAACGCTCTAGCCAGCTGAGCTAATCCCCCGGGATTGGCTTCAAAGATAAACAAAAAATCAACTTGGTAAAACTAATTTCTAAGAAGCTGTTTTATCCTATACTTATTCGTTTTACCCCTTTCTGTTGGCCATTAGTTCTTCATTCGATGAGATTAAAAAATCAAAAGATTTTTCCAGGATATATTGTAGATCATTAGGTAGTTCATTTGCTTCCCAAGGATGTGAGGCTCCATAAACATGATCGGCCCCTTCTACTAATAATAACTCCGGGAACGGGCTCCACTCAAAATATTTTCCGGAATCGGCAATGGAAACACTTGTATCCTTACTTCCATGAACAATAAGATGAGGTATTTTTAAAGCTTGAGTAGCTCTTGAAATGGTAAGCCTTTCTTCATTTTCTTTAAAATTTGTGTAGAATTGAAAATGATGTGGTAATTGCTGCTTCGTTCTTGTGTTTACAATATAGCTCACCCCTTTTTCTTTCCATTTTTCCAATACTTCTTCTTCCGGAAAACGGGAAGCAAAATCGGATACGGCAGATAAAGTAATAAGTTTGCTGATGCGAGCTTCTTCAGCAGCTTTAATAGTTGCAATTCCTCCACCCCTGGAATGGCCAATCAAATTGAGGTTTGAATAATCAAGATGTTGCGCATATTCAAAATCGGGCATCATGAGCCAATCGATTATATATTGAATGTCATCTAATTCCTGTGTATAATTGTTATCGCCGAAAGCTTCAATATCCATAAATTCGGTTGGATTATCTAAAGTTGTTCCATTGTGAGAAAAGTTGAACTTAAGAAAGAAAAACCCTTTTTCAGCAAAGGTTTTTGCCATCATATCCCATACACCCCAATCTTTAAAGCCTTTATAGCCATGACAAAATATAACGACGGGTTTAGGTTTTTCTTCCGAAGAAAATACGAGGTCGGTTAGAATAGGTTTCTTAGTATTTCCTTTAACTTCAATATTTTTAATCTTAGTAATTTCCATAATTTGATTTTATTTCTTTTTCAACAAAAGGGACGTCTGGATTGCATATTTCCAGAATTAAAGCTTTTAACTGCTGCTGAAAATTTTCTAAAGTTTCAGCGCTAATAATAGAGTCTTTGTCCTTATCCCTGGGTTTATCTTTTTTAGCAAATTTTAAAAATCCTGGTTTTAAATTCTTAAAAGAGATCACTCCAGCTTCTACCGGGGAGGTGACTTCCTTGTTTTTAAGGAGCATTGTGGCATACATCAAAACCTGGAACGGTTTTGCGTACTTGTCATAATCGGTAGTAAGCTCATCCCAATCTAGTATCTCTAATTGGTTTTGCATTACTTTCCCTGTCTTATAATCTATAATTCTTAAAATACCATTTGCTTCATCTACCCTGTCAACATTTCCTCGAATGATTACAGGGAAATTTAATTCAGGAATATTAATTTCAGCCGTTAGATTTGATTCTATTTCCAATATTCTAATGATGTTTCCAGATTTTATTTCTTCCATTTCCATATTCAGAAAATTGGAAACATAACGCTTTACCACTTCTAAAATCAATAAGTTCTTTCCTTTAGAAAGTGGAACCTTACTATATTCCTTTTGAAACTGGGCAGTGACCTCTAAGGCAATCTGCTTTTTAAATTCCTCCAGTTGTGCGAGCTCAAGTGTTCTTCCTTTTAAAGGCATGTAAAAAGCTTCCAAAGTTGCATGAACCACAGTACCTAAAGTATTATGAGCCACGGTTTCTTCTACTTCATCTTTATCCCTGATGCTTAAAATATATTGTTTATAGAAATCTAACGGATTTCTAATATAAGTAGTAAGCGCAGATGGAGAAAAACCTCTTTTAGCCAATTCTTTCAACCTCTCCATTATTTCGGGAGTTTTAGGAATACTTTGCAAAGAGTTTTCAATTTTCGGCACCTCTGGGACAACTACCGAATTATGAATGTTATGAAGCGCTTGTTTTTCCACTTCCAGCTGAAGAAGAAATCGGCTTTTTTCACCACCCATTTGACTTTCGGTATCGGTGTCATGTAACAAATACACCTTTTTAGCCCTTTGCAATAGGTGATAAAAGTGATAGGTGTAAACGGCGTCTTTTTCTTTATAGGTGGGAAGGTTGAAAGTCTTTTTTAATTCATAAGGTATAAATGAATTATTGCTTTTACCGGCAGGTAATGTTCCTTCATTCACAGAGGTTAATATTATGGTCTCAAAATCGAGCACACGTGATTCTAACATTCCCATAAGTTGAAGTCCTTGAAATGGTTTCCCTTGAAAATCCAAGGTTTGAGAACTGCTTAACTCTTTATAAAAATGATGTAGGGAAGTGATAGACTTAATATGAGTGAATGAATTTAACAGTTCCTCCAGGTGCTCAAAAACTTCATGATAATGAAATAAAAATTCAAGACTTAAAGCATTCCCGTCCTCTTTGAAATACTCTTTAAGACCGATAACAAGTTCGAGCAGATTTTTTACAAGTTGTATGGGAGAAATAGCTTTTTCAGAAAAGCAAATCTGGAATATACTTGTATCACTTTCATTGATAAAACTTAGAATTTGAGCTTTTGATAAGTAGAGTAAATTTTCTTTTCTAATAATCGAGATAACTTTATCTGATTGGTGTTGTGTAGCTTTCTTTACAGCAGAATTACTTAGAATACTTATAACATCTTTATAGTAGAATTGATCATTTTCAATTTTAGATAATTCAAATAATTTATCAAATAAAGAGGAAAATGGACTGTATTTTAAAGGATATCCCATAGTAATATTCAGTGCCGAAATGTTTTCAGGTAACGAATTCAACATAGGGAGTAATAATGTTTCATCCCCCAGTACTAATGCTGTTTTGCTTAAATCCTGAGCAGGTAAATTTGAAAGAATCTCACCTACATATTTTGCCTGACCTACATTTTTGGGAATCCCTATCAGTTCTATATTTTTCTCCTTTGCATAATTTGATGATATATGATTAAATGTATTTGTTTTATAATATGGCCAGGAAGCGGCGTAATCTCTAATAAATAAGGAGGCATCATGATTCTGATCATGAAAATGGACCTCATCGATATCCCAGAAGATCTGCGCTCCATGATCCAGCATTTTCTGAATGATTAACTGTTCTGCTGCATTAAGCGCATTAAAGCCAATGAAGATATAATTAGCACCTGAGTTTAAAGCAAATTCTTCTATCTTTTCAGATGCCTCTCTATATACAAGCCCTTGATAGGCCTGGTGTTTTTCCAGTAAATTTGTTTTTAATGATGCATAATATGCGGGTAATTTTTTCCAAAATTTCAGATAATTTTTTACCAGATCTGTCTTTTCTTCCTGTAGATACCAGTGGTTGATATCCTGGATCTCTGATAAATAATTAAAAATGGAATTAGGATCTATGAGATATCTGTCAATCTCATTAAAGTCGTGTATGAGTGTTTGTGCCCAGGTACTAAAATTGTCGAAATCTTCCAGATCCTCTTTTGGAGATGCAGTTTTATATACTTCGTAAAATTCAAATAACGTTGTAATGGAATCTATTGTTTCTAATCCCGAAACTGATTCAGCAAATTCTTCAATGCTAATTATATTAGGTGAAAATACCGGTTGATCTAGAAAATTTGAAATCTCCTTTTTTAAAAAAGAACCCGCTCTTTTACTCGGGAGAACAAAATTGAAATTAGAGATATTGGAATGCTTATCCAGCAATTCTTTTATAATGTGGGAGAGGAAAGATGTCATGGCATAAAAATAAAAAACGCCCCGAGTTATCGGAGCGTTTTTATGTAAACTTTTAGTTTTATCTACATTAGATATACTAATTATTCTTTGTCTTTCATTTCTTTGTCCTTGTCTAAAGAAATCTCAACACGTCTGTTGTCTTGTCTTCCTTTTGCAGTTTTGTTAGTTGCAATTGGTCTAGACTCTCCATAACCTTCAGAAGTTAATCTGTTAGCAGGAACTCCGTTAGCGGTTAAGAATTCTTTCACTGAAGCAGCACGCTCTTTTGAAAGATTCAAGTTGTATTTATCACTTCCTTGACTATCAGTATGTCCTTCAATGTGGAATACAGTAGCAGGATATTCATTCATGATATCAGACACAGCTTTCAATGCTTCTGCAGATTCTGGACGAATTGTTGCTTTATTCAAGTCGAACAATACAGTTTTAGAATACTCGTTCAATTCAGAGATAGCTTCGGCAGTTGGCTCTGGACATCCGTTGTTAGCAGCAGTTCCTGCAACTTCTGGACATTGGTCATCTTTATCAAGAACACCATCACCATCTTTGTCTTGGTAAGGACATCCGTTGTTAGCAGCAGGACCAGCCTCATTCGGACAATCATCAGCGCTATCTTTTACACCATCTCCGTCAGCATCAGGACATCCATTCATTTCAGCAGTTCCTGCTTCATTTGGACATTCATCTTGAGGATCAGCAATTCCGTCACCATCGGTATCAGGACATCCATCAAATTCAGCTAAACCAGCTACCTCAGGACATGCATCTTTTCGGTCTTCAATTCCATCACCATCGGTATCAGGACATCCGTTAAACTCAACTAAACCTGGAGTTTCAGGACATTCGTCATTTTTGTCATATACTCCATCTCCGTCAGTATCTTTACCTCCGAAAACGAATTTAATACCAGCTGCATGTTGGAAATGAGGGTTATTCTCATCCTGAAATGCATGCTTGTAAGTTGACTGTACATTTAAAGCAATATTATCTGTAAACCAGATATTGAAACCAGCGGTACCGTTTAAAGTTCCGAAACCTTCACTATCAACCCAAGTGTAACCACCACCAACACCAAGTTGTGGGTCAAACCATCCATCATTTAAAAGCGCTCTTAAGCTGTAGTTAACAGAACCATCAACTGCATAGTATGACAGCTTATCTAAGCTCTCATCTCCAAATTTATCTAATTGATTGATTGAACCAGCAGCCTCAAAAACGAAACCTTCTCCAATATATCTACCTACAGATAGTCTGGATACGGCTGGTATAACATTCCAGTGGTCTCCGTTAAAGTATTGGTCAAACCAACCTCCTGCGGGAGCGTCTTCACCTGTTGGGTAAAAATCGACAACGTTGGTACCAACTCCAATGGCCCAAGGGTTATTCTCATCCTGCGCTTGAATGCTAGAAAAGCTCAAGATAGCTAAGGATGCTAATAAAAATCTGCTAAGATGTTTCATATTCGTTTATTTAGTTATAAGTGTTAATTGAAACAAAAGTATGTGCTAATTCGATATTAACAAAGTTTAAAATAATAAAGTTTTCTTAATTAGAGCTTGAAACCCTTATTATATGTGGCGTTAAAGGGTAATGACCTAAAAATTAGCGACTACTAGAACAAGGTTCGAAATTACAAATTCATTAAAACTATTCTAATTATTTATTAATTTTTGAATATTTTAACAAGTTCGGATTTTTAAATAACCCCCAATTCTTTTCCTACCTTTGTAAAAGCGGCTACAGCTTTATCTAAATGCGCTTTGCTATGTGCAGCAGAAAGTTGAACTCTAATTCGGGCTTTTTCTTTTGGTACAACAGGGTAGAAGAAGCCAATCACGTAAATACCTTCTTCAAGTAATTTATCTGCCATTTGCTGAGATAGTTTAGCGTCATATAACATTACTGGCACAATAGCAGAATCACCATCAATAATATCAAAGCCAGCGGCTTTAATTTCTTTTTTGAAATATTTAGTGTTTTCTTCCAGTTTATCTCTCAAAGATGTATCGTCTTTAAGCATTTCAAAAACCTTAATAGATGCACCTACAATTGCTGGGGCTAATGAATTTGAGAATAAATAAGGTCTTGAACGTTGTCTTAAAAGATCTATGATTTCTTTTTTACCTGTGGTGTACCCTCCCATGGCTCCACCAAGCGCTTTACCAAAAGTTCCGGTTATAATGTCTACTCGACCAAGTACTCCTTTTTCCTCAAGGGTTCCAATCCCTGTTTTTCCTATAAATCCGGTAGCATGGCATTCATCAACCATAACAAGGGCGTCATACTTATCGGCCAGATCGCAAATTTTATCTAAAGGAGCAACAAGCCCATCCATAGAGAAAACACCATCTGTAACAATTAATTTGAATCTATTTCCATTTTCATTGGCAGCTATAAGTTGCTTTTCCAGATCGTCCATGTTTCCATTTTCATATCTATATCTAGCAGCTTTACATAATCTTACTCCATCAATAATAGATGCATGATTTAAAGAATCGGAGATAATAGCATCTTTATCACTTAATAGTGGCTCGAAAATCCCCCCGTTGGCGTCAAAACAGGCAGCATATAAAATAGTATCTTCAGTGCCATAGAAATCGGCAACCTTCGCTTCTAATTCTTTATGAATGTCTTGAGTTCCGCAGATAAACCTTACACTAGACATTCCAAACCCATGAGTGTCCATGGCATCTTTGGCGGCTTGTATTACTTCCGGATGAGAAGACAGGCCTAAGTAATTATTTGCACAGAAGTTAAAAACCTCTTCGCCTGTAGAAATTTTTATTGCTGCGCCCTGTGGGGACGTTATAATACGCTCTTTTTTATAAAGACCGTTTTCTTTAATTTCTTCAATTTCTTTTTCTAAATGTGCTTTTATTTTTCCGTACATGTTTCAGTTTTTTACAAAATTAAACATCTTTTAAACAAATTGGATGTTCACCTTGTTATTAATATAAATGAGGATTTTTTTAGATATTTCGAAACCCATTTCAGAAAGTATCTGGGCATAGCCATTCATTTGCGTTATATGGGAGTTGCTGGAGCTTCCGGTTTTGTAATCAAGTATTACTACTTTCTTCTGTTGAAAATTTAGTCTGTCGGGTCTTAAAATCTCTCCGGTTGGACTAATGATATCTTTCTCACGATAAATTGAATAGTTGGTAGTAAAGTAATCATTCAGCTCTGGATGCGTGAGCACTTGGAGAATCAATTCTTTTAACTCCTTAGTCTTGGAATCGGATAGTTTCTTCAGCTTTGAATATTTTTCAAGGGCTTTTGGCATATCTTCAGGAGTATCAATCTCTGCCAATAAATCGTGAACAAGGATTCCGTTCTCAATGGCCTTTTCCTGTTCCGATCCCCAAAGACTCCCAGCTTTAGTGACAATTTTTACTGCTGAATTTTGGGTGAAAGATGAAATGTTCTTACTCGGTTTTATTGAGTTGCTTGTTTCAGCTTGCAACCCCAGATGAAGGTTTTCTCCTATCTCATAAAAGGTTTTAGACTCCTCCCAAAGATTTTTCCATTTCAAATAACCTGTCAGAAGTCCAGAGACTTTATCTTCATAAAAATTTCCTTTTGAATCCGTATCCAGATTTGAAAGAATGTATAACTGTTGTGATGCTCGTGTAAATGCTACATACAAAACATTCATGCTATCAAACTCATTTTGTGCGAGCAGGTCGAGATAGATATTGGAAGCTGCCTCGCCCCAATTAAGCATATTTTGGGAAGCTTTTAAATATCCTACGGGAATATTACCCAAACCATCAGGCATAGGCACCCACACTTTCTCCCTGCTAACATCTTTAATTTTTGAATTGGCAAATGGATAGATCACGACCGGGAATTCTAAACCTTTCGATTTATGGATGGTCATTATTTGAACAGCATCTTGTGTTTTTGGAGCTAGAATACTGAGTTTTGACTTCTTTTGATCCCAGATCTCTAGGAACTCAGGAATCCCCCCATAATTGTTATTGGTGTGTTCAAAAATGAAGTCTAGATAGAATTGTAAATAGGCATTGGAGGTTTCAATAAGATAAAAGGAGTTTATTATATATTCAGCCGCTTCATATAATGATAGTACCTGAAGTTTTTCAAGGTCAAAATTTATTTCAATCTCATTTAACCAGTCAAAAAACTCATTATATGGAAGGTGTAAGTTGGATAATAGGATTTTGTGAGGATCAGCTATTTCCAATCTTTCAATTAAATAATTCAATAGCTCCCATCTGATGTTTTTATCTTCCGGACTTAATGAAAACTGAAAAATGGCATTTACGAAATTGACTTCCGGAGAATTTGAGATCAATAAAGATTCAGATGAAACTATTGCAACTCCCTGTTCACTTAAATAATTTGCCACTGCAAAACTTTCCTTCTTAGTCCTTGTAAGCACACATATATCACCTCTTTTTAATCCCTTGCTATGTATTATTTCCAAGACTTTTTCAGGATGAACCTGCATTTCCTCCTCCTTGTTTTGAGTTTCTAGAAAAGAGATGTTCACATAGCCATCGAAATCTTTAATGACTTCTTGAGAGCTATTTTCGAAAAGAGTTTTGTAAGTAGGATTGTCAAATTTCCCGGCAACATATTTAAAGAATGAATTATTGAATTCTACAATGTTTCTGGCGCTTCTATGATTACTTGGGAGATTGACGATGTTTTTCTCAACATTGAATGGGTTTCCTGAGCCGTATAAGTCTATAAACTGTTCGGCTTTACCCCCGCGAAATCTGTAAATTGATTGTTTGGCATCCCCAACAAGAGTAAGGCTCGAAGTTTCATTATTAACTTGCTCGGTAGACAAGGCGTGATCTACTAGCGGGATCATGTTTTGCCATTGCATTTCTGAAGTGTCTTGGAATTCATCTATAAAATAATTTTTATAACGTTCGCCTAAACGTTCATAAATAAATGGTGCTGGCTGATTATTAATTTCTTTCGCAATTGTGGGATTGAAATCTGATATGAGCACCAAAGCTCGTTCGGTTTTTATATGCTGAATTTCTGCCGATATCTCACTTAATAAAGATAATGGGGTAATATTATTGGCGACTTCTTTTAAAAATTCTCTTTTGAATATAGCAGAGCGGGATGTCTTAAAAAGGCTAGAAATATAATCCTGATTTTGGTCCAGACTATCCTGTTTTGAGGCGGGAACTGTTTTGGAGTATAATGCCGCGGTATCGATATTTTCCTGCCACTGTGCACCCCAGCTTACTTTGTAATTTTTATCACTTAACTTTTTAAAATATGAATAGACAAAGCCTCTTGAAAAATGTGCTTTTTCTAGTCCTTCAGTTTTGCAAAGAGAGAAAAACTGTGTCGAAATTTCGTCTAGTATAGCCTCGGTAGCTCTGATTTCGGTCTTTACAGATTGTGAAAATTCTTCAAAATTATTTAAAGTTTTTCCTGACAGTAATTTAATGTACTGTTGGTGATTTTCTTGTATGAGTAACCTTGAAAATGAAAATAGATCTGCAGTAATATCCCAACTTTTGTCATCATCTATTTTTGAAAGGGTGTATGCTAAAAGTACTTTGGTGAGCTTCTTGTCTTCTCCCGCCCTGTTAATAACTCTGTCTACCGCTTCCTGCAGAACAAACTCGGTGTTCAGCTCTACTTCAAAATTAACGGGTATGCCAAGGTCTTTGGCAAAAGTTCTAATGATTTTATGGGTAAATCTGTCGATAGTCGAAATATCAAAAGCAGCATAGTTATGTAAGATGCTTTTAAGAATATCCTTTGACTTTTGCTGAATCTCCATTTCTGAAAAACCTGTTTCAGCTTTAAGCGTATCCATCAGGGCAAAAGAATTTTGGGGGCAAGGAGTAGTTGCCAGTGCATTAAGCGCAGCTATTACCCTCGATTTCATTTCAGCAACAGCTTTATTGGTGAAAGTTATTGCTAGAATATTACGATAGGCATCTTTCTTCGTGCTCTTTAAAAGTAATAGTAAATATTCCTTTACCAGGGTGAAGGTTTTTCCCGAGCCGGCTGAAGCATTGTAAACAGTAAATGTATTTTGGTTTCTCAAAATGAAATGAATAAATGGAGCTTAAAGAATAAGCCTAGACTTACAAAGATTAAAATATCCTGTGAGAGACTACAATCTTTAAGTATTTTATAACACAAAAATATTTTTAATAAAGGTCTTTATAGCTAAATTTGGGACAAATGATTAAATAATTTAAAAAAATATATAATTATGGCTTTTGAATTACCACAATTAAAATACGCCTTTGATGCACTAGAACCTTATATAGATGCAAAAACTATGGAAATTCACCATGGTAAACATCATGCAGGTTACACAAGCAAACTTAATGATGCTATAAAAGGAACCGAGAATGAAGGTAAGACTATAGAGAACATTCTTCAAAATTTAGATAAATCGAATACTGCTGTTAGAAATAACGGTGGTGGATATTATAACCACAAGTTATATTGGGAAATAATGTCTCCAAATGGTGGAGGAAAACCAGAAGGAGATCTTGCTAAAGCCATCGATACTGCCTTTGGATCTTTTGATGCATTTAAAGATGAGTTTTCAAAAGCAGCTGCCGGACAATTTGGATCGGGATGGGCATGGCTTTGTGTACATGAAGGAGGAAAAGTAGAAATTTGTTCTACCCCAAATCAGGACAATCCTTTGATGCCAGGTGTTGGTTGTGGTGGAACTCCAATCTTAGGAATAGATGTTTGGGAACATGCATACTACCTACACTATCAAAATAGAAGACCAGACTATATCAATGCATTTTTTAATGTGATTGACTGGGAAGAGGTTTCTGCTAGATTTTCTAAAGAGAAATAGGCTATTTCAATATAGCAATTAAATAAAAAAGCTTGCCAGATATTGTTCTGGCAAGCTTTTTTATTTTTTAATTAGATATAAAAAAAGGCGGATTAAGAATCCACCTTTTTTTGCCCCAAATCTACCATGAACTTAACCTACTTATGCTATGGCTCTGCTAATATAGAAATTAAAAGAGCTGCTCCAAACACTTTTAGACAAACTACATGGAAATTAGTTAAAATACAATTCTTGCAGGGTTTTGAAAATGATATGTAAGAGAAATTAGTAAGCTCTGTCCTTACTTCCTTCATAGAAGTTGATAAAAGCTTTGTTTACCACCCTGTTTCCACCAAAGGTTGGATAATCTCCTGTGAAGTACCAATCTCCTAAATTTTTAGGGCAGGCCTTATGAAGGTTTTCAACACTTTGGTAAATTATTTTCACTTTGGTTTTTACGTCTTTCTCACTTAATAACTCTGCTATTTTATCTGAAATCTGCTGATCGGTAAAAGGCGCATACATTTCTTTTACGAAATTTTGAACATCTTTATCTGCGTGGTCTAATTGAACCTTACATTTTTTATAGATATCTTCAATTATGTGGTATTGATCGGTCTCTTTTAAAAGCTCTAAGGTCGCTCTAAAAGCAACTAAATCTTCTAGTCTGGCCATATCTATACCATAACAGTCTGGATATCTAATTTGAGGTGCTGAAGAAACTACCACTAATTGTTTGGGATTTAGCCTATCCATCATTTTAATGATACTCTTCTTAAGAGTGGTCCCACGCACAATGCTATCATCAATAATAACAAGGTTATCTTCAGGTTTCACTACCCCGTAGGTTATATCGTAAACATGTGCTACTAGATCGTCACGGCTACTGTCTTCAGTGATAAAGGTGCGAAGTTTAACATCTTTAATAGCTATTTTTTCTGTTCTTAATCTATGAGAGAGGATTTCTTGGAGACGATCATCGGTAAGATTTTCTTTCTCATTTAAAATGGCCTGGTTTTTCTGAAGGTTCAGTTCGTCCTGTGCTGCTTCCACCATTCCGTAGAAAGAAGTTTCGGCCGTATTTGGTATGTATGAGAAAACGGTGTTCAACGTATCGTGATCTATAGATTTTAGCACTTCAGGCATCAATAAACGCCCAAGCATTTTTCTTTCTTTGTAGATCTCGGCGTCGCTGCCTCGTGAAAAATAGATTCTTTCAAAAGAACAGGCTTTGCGCTCTAATGGCTCTAAGATCTCTTTGATGGAAACATCTCCGTTTTTCTTGGTGATTATTGCGTGTCCCGGCTCCAACTCTTTAACATCATCGAAATCTACATTAAAAACCGTTTGAATTACAGGACGTTCCGAAGCAACTACTACAACTTCATCATCTTTATAGTAATAAGCGGGACGAATTCCAGCAGGATCTCTAAGAACGAAAGAATCTCCATGACCTAACAAACCAGCCATGGCATATCCCCCATCCCAGTTTTTAGCTGATTTCCGAAGAATTTTAGCAACATTTAATCTGTCTGCTATTATTGGTGAAGCTTCTACTTTTGAATAGCCTTCATTTTTAAGTTTCTTGTAAAGTTTTCTCACTTCCGAATCTAAGAAGTGGCCAATCTTTTCCATTACCGTAACAGTATCTGCTCGCTCTTTGGGGTGTTGTCCTAATTCAACTAAATTATCGAAAAGTTGAAAAACATTGGTCATGTTAAAGTTTCCGGCAACTATCAGGTTACGATGCATCCAGTTATTCTGACGTAAAAAAGGATGAACGCTCTCTATGCTGTTTTTTCCAAAAGTTCCATATCGCACGTGACCTAAAAACAGCTCTCCCAAATACGGGATGTTCTTTTTTTGTAAAGCTACATCATTGGCATACTCGGGGTTCTCTTGAATTTCGGTATTAATGCGTTCGTTAATTTGCGCAAAGATATCCTGAATAGGTTGTGCTGCATTGGAGCGTACCCTGCTAATATAACGTTCTCCCGGCTGGGTATTAAGTTTTATACTGGCAAAGCCTGCGCCATCTTGCCCGCGATTGTGCTGCTTCTCCATTAAGAGATACATTTTATTTACACCATAAAAAGCGGTACCATACTTTTCTTTATAATATTCTAAGGGTTTTAAAAGTCGAATTTGTGCAATTCCGCACTCGTGTTTTAAAGCGTCACTCATAACAATTCCTTTCGGGTATCAAATAGGGTTAAAAAATAAGGAACAAAAAAAGCCCTGTAATTACAGGGCAGTAGTTGGTGTTAATTCTATATCAAACTGAGTTAAGTCTTTAAACTCTTTCAATCTGGAATTGATTTCATTTTTGTTTAAGCCAGTCATGCGCTCTGTGCCAAACTTTTCTACGCAAAAAGAAGCTAATGTAGAACCGTAAATAACAGCGTTTTTCATATTCTCAAAAGAAATGTCATTGGATTTAGCAATATATCCTGTAAATCCTCCTGCAAATGTATCTCCAGCTCCGGTAGGATCGAATACTTCTTCAAGAGGTAAAGCAGGAGCAAAGAAAATTTGATCGTTATGAAACAGTAGTGCTCCATGTTCCCCTTTTTTAATTACTACATATTTAGGGCCTAATTTTTCAATCTTTCTGGCAGCTCTCACTAAAGAATGCTCTCCAGTTAACTGTCTTGCTTCTTCATCATTAATAGTGATAACATCTACTTTTGAAATTACTTTCATAAGATCGTCCCAAGCATTATCCATCCAAAAGTTCATAGTGTCAAGTACTACTAACTTAGGGCTGGTAATTTGTTCCAACACGCTTAATTGTACAAGAGGGTGTAAATTTCCCAACATTACAATTTCGGCATCTTTATATGCTGCAGGAACTACAGGATTAAAATCTGCAAGAACATTTAATTGAGTGTCCAGCGTATCTCTTGTGTTAAGGTCGTTGTGATATTTTCCACTCCAAAAGAAAGTTTTCCCTCCTTTTACAATTTCCAGTCCATCAATATTGATGTTGTTGCCGGTTAATAAGTTTAGATGTTCTTCCGGGAAATCCTCTCCCACAACCGAAACTATAGCACTGTCAACATCGAACTGAGAAGCAGACAGGCCAATATAGGTGGCGGCACCTCCTAATATTTTATCGGTTTTACCAAATGGGGTTTCAATTGCATCGAAGGCTACTGTGCCTACTATCAATAATTTACTCATAACTTAATTTCAAATTTCTGCTGCAAATATACGCTTTGTTTTAGAAGGTATTAAGCAAAATGGAATTTTTAAAATTTTTGGGAAGTTCTAAAGAGATGACTCTTCAAATCCTTTATCTATAAGAAGTCTGGGTTGTTTAGATGCAGCTACGGCAAGAACATCGCAACGTTCGTTCTGGACATGGTTATTGTGACCTTTTATCCATTTGAATTTTACCTGATGTTTTCGATATTCCACCAAAAAATCTTTCCATAGATCGGCATTTTTTCTGTCTTTAAATCCTTTTTTTTCCCAACCTAAAACCCATTTCTTTTCTACTGAATCTACTACATATTTAGAATCGGTGAAAACGAGAACCGAAGTGCCCGGGTTTTTAAGTTTCTTTAAAGCATCTATAACAGCCAACAGCTCCATTCTATTATTGGTGGTGTGCTTGAAGCCTTTAGAGAATTCTTTTCTATAAGGTTTACCAACCCATTCCATCACTATACCATAACCACCAGGACCTGGGTTTCCTCTAGCGGCACCATCGGTATAAATGTGCACATCGGGATTACTCACTTACAGGCGACTCTAAAAGGTTTTGAATTACTTTAGGAAAGTGTTCATATTCCAGTTCATGGATTTTTGAAGCCAAACTCTCTGGGGTTTCAGTAGCATTAACCGGAACGGTAGCCTGGAAAATTATTTTCCCCTCATCATAATGCTCATTCACATAATGTATGGTAATACCTGTCTCTTGTTCATTATTGGCAATCACTGCCTTATGTACATGCTCTCCAAACATTCCTTTTCCCCCATATTTTGGCAAAAGTGCAGGGTGAAGGTTGATCACTTTATTAGGAAATGCCTGTATGATCTTTGATGGAAATAACCATAAAAATCCGGCTAGCACAATAAGATCAGGTTTTAGATCTTTTAAAATATTAAGGACATCATTGGTTTTAAAAAATGCTTCTCTGTCGAAACATAGCGCTTTTACGTCCAGATCGTGGGCTCGTTTTAGCACTTTAGCCGATGCTTTATTGGAAAAAACAGCAATTACATCAGCAAAATCAGTTTTTTGGAAGTGCCGAATGATATTTTCTGCATTGGTGCCAGAACCCGATGCAAATATTATTACTTTCTTTGTGTATGTGCGTTTAGCTGAAGTCAATTGATTTGTGTTAACAATAATTAAGGGTAAAAATAAAGGGTTTAAATGAAATTTCCGTAAATTACCTTCACATTTTTAAAGTAAAAACCGGTTTTAAAATAAAGTTTTTTATTTTTGCCACCTAATCAAAATTAAAATAGAATATTATGTCAGACATTGCATCAAGAGTAAAAGCGATTATCGTTGACAAATTGGGAGTTGACGAAAATGAAGTTGTTAACGAAGCAAGCTTCACCAACGACTTGGGCGCTGATTCATTAGACACTGTGGAATTGATCATGGAATTCGAAAAAGAATTTGATATTCAAATTCCGGATGACCAAGCAGAAAACATTGCCACAGTTGGTCAGGCAGTTTCTTATATCGAAAACGCAAAATAAAAAAGAGTAGTACTATATGGAGTTAAAGCGAGTTGTAGTTACAGGCTTAGGAGCCCTTACGCCAATTGGAAACAATATTGAAGAATATTGGGAAGCATTGGTAGCCGGTAAAAGCGGATGCGCTCCTATTACCTATTTCGATGCCGAAAAATTCAAAACTAAATTCGCTTGTGAGCTCAAAAATTTTAATGCTCTTGATTTCTTTGACCGTAAGGAAGCAAGAAAACTAGATAGATTTGCACAATATGCCATAGTTGCTTCAGATGAAGCGATAAAGGACTCGGGGATAGACCTTGATGTTGTGGATAAAAATCGTGTAGGCGTAATTTGGGGAGCAGGAATAGGTGGTTTAGAGACCTTTCAGGATGAGGTAATCAATTTTTCTGAAGGAGACGGAACACCGCGTTTCAATCCGTTCTTTATTCCTAAGATGATCGCAGATATTGCCCCTGGTAATATCTCCATTCGTCATGGGTTTATGGGAGCAAATTACACTACTGTTTCTGCTTGTGCTTCTGCAGCTAACGCTATGTTTGATGCCTTAAATAATATTCGTTTGGGATACAGCGATGTAATTATTTCAGGAGGATCGGAAGCGGCGGTTACGAAAGCCGGTATGGGTGGTTTTAATGCCATGCATGCTTTATCTACTAGAAATGAGAGTCCGGAAACGGCATCCAGACCTTTTGATGCAACCCGAGATGGGTTTGTATTAGGGGAAGGAGCTGGAGCGCTAGTACTGGAAGAATATGAGCACGCAAAAGCACGCGGAGCCAAAATTTACGCAGAATTCATTGGCGGTGGATTATCATCTGATGCATATCACATGACAGCCCCACACCCTGAAGGAACCGGAGTGGTTGCCGTTATGCAGAATTGTTTACAAAATGCAGGGTTGAAACCCGAAGATATAGATGCTATTAATACACATGGAACTTCTACTCCTTTGGGAGATGTGGCAGAATTAAAAGCCATTGGAAAAGTATTTGGAGACCATGCTAAAAATATTAATATCAACTCAACAAAATCCATGACAGGTCACTTGTTAGGGGCAGCGGGAGCCGTAGAAGCAATATCTGCGATATTGTCTATGCAGCACGGAATAGTTCCTCCTACCATCAATCATGAGCATTTTGATGAAAATATAGATTCTGAATTAAACCTTACACTTAACAAAGCACAAAAGCGTGATGTGAACGTAGTTATGAGTAATACTTTCGGTTTTGGAGGTCATAACGCCTGTGTAGTATTTAAAAAATTAGACGAATAAGCTGATATGAGTGTTATTCGAAACATATTAAATTCCCGTTCTTCTAAAGACGGGAATTTTTTTATTGCCCTGCAAAAGATTTTAGGATTTAAGCCTAAAGATATTTCCCATTATCAAAAAGCATTTACTCACAGGTCGCTAAACCAGAAGGATAAGCTTGGGAATGCTGTAAATTTTGAAAGGATGGAATTCTTGGGAGATGCTATGCTAAGCGCGATAATTGCTGCTTACCTCTTTAAAACTGTTCCCGGTGGAAATGAGGGCTATCTCACTAAAATGCGTTCAAAAATTGTTAGTCGTAAGCATTTAAATGAATTAGGTAAGGATTTAAACTTAATCGAATTTGTTCAAACGAATATTCCCAAAGATCAGTTTGGAGCTAACATTCATGGAAACCTCTTCGAAGCTCTTATTGGGGCTATTTATGGCGATAGAGGGTATAAGTATGCCAAGAAATTCGTTTACGAAAGAGTGATCAATCCTTATGTAGATATCGAACAATTGGAAGGTAAGGTAATAAGTTATAAAAGCCTTTTAATTGAATGGTGTCAAAAAACAAAGAAAACCTTCAACTACGAGGTTTATGAGGATTCTGGAAATGAAGAAGTAAAGCATTTTGCTGTTAAATTGCGAATAGACGACAGGGTGGTTGCAAAGGCGCGAGCAACATCGAAGAAGAAGGCTGAAGAGCAGGCTTCGAAAAGGGCATATTATGCACTTCAAGATAAGATAGATATCGAATAATATCGGGCAATTGCACTATAACGTTTTCGTAGAAATATCCCAAAAATCCTCTCAAATATCCTATAAATTGGCATTCTTATTATATCTTTAGCATTAAAGATTAAGAATATGCTATCCCACAAGTTGATGATGGATGATGTGGAAGACGAGTATCATTTGTTTGCCATTCATAGTTCTGTCAAGGAATATAAAATGGCTTATTTTATTAATAAACATCTAAATCTTTGCTTGAAACGAGCCCGTTGTGATGTAGACTTTAATCATGGGAGTATTCAAGCCTTATATCCGTTATATGTTTTTAAAGAACCAGCTAAATATAGGAGCTGTTATTTAATAAAAAATAAATATAAGGGACCTGTAAAGAAAGTGATTAGTTCCGGTTCTTTATTTATTGAAGAGGAAATTACTTCTCATAGCACGTATTTGATACCAGAATATAGAGATGTAGATTACTTTTTGAAAATAGAAGAGGATATAGATGATCTTAGGTTGCAAAAATTATTAAATCAGATAGCACTTATTCCTAATATAATTACAACATACACAGTTGACCCAAAACAACTGAAATCAAAAAATAATTTAATTTTAGACTAATGCCAACAAACAAAAGAACGAAGATTGTAGCCACTTTAGGCCCTGCTACCAGTGAGAAATCTGTTTTAAAAGATATGCTAGAAGCAGGCGTTAACGTGTTTAGAATCAATTTTTCCCATGCCGATTATGAAGATGTAAGAGAACGTGTAGCCATGATACGTTCATTAAACGAAGAATTTGGATTTGGTGCAGCGATACTAGCCGATTTACAAGGCCCAAAACTTAGAGTTGGGAAGATGAAAGAAGAGGTTGTGGTAAACCCGGGTGATGTTATCACATTTGCTACAGGAAAAGAATTTGAAGGAACAGCTTCTAGGGTTTATATGAACTACGATCAGTTTCCTAGGGATGTTCAGCCTGGTGAACGTGTACTTTTGGATGATGGTAAATTGATGTTCGAGATAGTGAGCACCAATAAGAAGGACGAAGTTGTAGCCAAAGTAATTCAGGGAGGTCCTCTTAAATCTAAAAAAGGAGTTAATTTACCTAATACAAATATCTCACTTCCGGCACTTACCGAAAAGGATATTAAAGATGCCATTTTCGCGTGTGAGTTGGAGGTGGACTGGATTGCACTTTCGTTTGTGCGCCACGCCGAAGATTTGATGGAACTTCAAAGTTTGATCAAAGAACACAGTGAACACAAAATTCCTATCATTTCCAAAATTGAAAAGCCTGAAGGAGTTAAGAATATCGATAAAATTGTAGCCTATTGTGATGGGTTGATGGTTGCTCGCGGTGATCTTGGTGTGGAAATTCCTGCCCAAGAAGTTCCTTTAATTCAGAAACAACTGGTTTTAGTTGCCAAAAAAGCCAGAATTCCGGTGATTATTGCAACGCAAATGATGGAAACCATGATCACGAGTCTTACCCCTACCAGAGCAGAAGTGAATGACGTAGCAAACTCTGTAATGGATGGAGCAGATGCTGTGATGCTTAGTGGAGAGACTTCTGTAGGAAATTACCCGGTTCAGGTAATTGAGAAGATGTCACAAATTATTCAAAGTGTAGAAAATTCTCCATTAATTAAAGTGCCGCATGATCCACCGCATGTTCGTACTAAACGATATATTACAAAAGCAGTTTGCTATCATGCTGCTATTATGGCGAATGAAATAAAAGCGAAAGCTATTTGTACTTTAACAAATAGCGGGTATACTGCATTCCAGATCTCGGCTTGGAGACCTGAATCAAATATTTTGGTGTTTACTTCTAATAAGAGAATTTTATCTCAGCTAAGTTTATTATGGGGTGTAAAAGCTTTCTTTTATGACAGTTTTTCAAGTACAGATCAAACTATCGAAGATGTGAATAACATTGCTAAAGACAATGGTTATGTGGCTGAAGGTGATTTCCTTATTAACTTAGCAGCTATGCCAATTATGGATAAAGGAATGGTGAACACGCTTCGTGTTTCTGAAATAGAGTAGACAATTAATTGTTTCTCATTATAAAAAACCTCTGCATAATGTAGAGGTTTTTTTATACATTAAAATTCAAATTTTAACTGCATAGCAATTTCCTTCTTATGTGTTTCCTTGACATTTTTATCAGTATTCAAATTTGAAAGTGAGATCCCTAAAAGTCGCACCGAATTTTTCATCTTTTCTTGATAAAGCAGTTCTTTTGCTGTATCTAAAATCACTTCTTTATTGGCAATAAAATAGGGAAGTGTCTTGCTGCGTGTATGCAACGTGAAATCACTATATTTTATCTTTAAGGTGACAGTTTTTCCCGCAACCTTGCTCTTTTTTAAGCGGCGCTCTATTTCTTCGGCTATATTTTCAAGGCGTTCCAGCATGAAGATCTCAGACGAAATATTTTCATTAAAAGTTCTCTCTGCTCCTAATGACTTTCGAATACGATTAGGTTTTACTTCACTGGTATGCACTCCGCGAACAACATTATAATAATGAGAACCACTCTTTCCAAAATGCTCTGTTAAGAACTCTTCCGATTTCTGTTTTAGCTGTATACCTTTAAATATGCCGAGCTGAAACATTTTCTCGGCAGTCACCTTTCCTACACCATGAAATTTCCTGATCTCCAATTTCTCTAAGAATTCTTCTACTTCTTCCGGGGGTACTGTTTTTTGACCATTTGGTTTATTGATGTCGCTGGCAACTTTAGCAATAAATTTATTGAGGGAAATACCTGCAGAAGCATTCAGGCCAGTCTTTTCTTTTATTTTTTGCCGAATTTCCTGTGCGATCATTGTGGCACTGGGGTTCCCTTTTTTATTTTCGGTGACATCCAGGTAAGCTTCATCCAAAGAGAGTGGCTCCACCAGATTAGTGTATTCCAGAAATATTTCTCTAATTTGATTAGAAATCTCTATATATCGGTCAAAACGAGGTTTCACAAAAATGAGCTCCGGGCAATTTCTTTTTGCAACCATACTGCTCATAGCGCTACGCACTCCAAATTTTCGCGCTTCATAACTTGCAGCAGCCACCACACCTCGCTCTTCATTACCACCTACAGCAATAGGTTTTCCTCGCAGGTCGGGATTATCCAATTGCTCTACAGATGCATAAAAGGCATCCATGTCGACATGGATTATTTTCCGATTTATATTGCCAACTTCCACAAGTCAAATTTAAGGAAACAGAAATTTTTCGAGCTTTCAGAAATCACAAAATATCTATAGCTCAATAAGTAAGCTCAAAGTTTTATCTTTGAGAGCATATATCCTTAAAGATTATGAAATCAGCTATTATATTGGGAGCTACTGGCCTTACTGGAAGAGCTTTACTTAACCGATTGCTTGATGATCCTAAATATAACAAGATCATCTTGTTTTCCCGATCTTCAGTTAATATTCAAAATGAAAAGATAGAGGAGCATCTTATAGACGTTTTGCAACTTCAACAGTATAAAGATTTTTTTAGGGCTGATGAAGTTTTTTGCTGCATAGGAACCACTAAGAGCCAGACACCCAATAAAGACTTGTATCACAAGATCGATTATGGTATTCCGGTAAGTGCTGCCAAACTATGCAGAGAAAATAAAATTGAGACTTTTTTGGTAATCTCTGCTTTAGGGGCCAATGCCAATAGCAAGGTTTTTTATAATAAAGTAAAAGGGGAAATGCAGCATGCAGTTTTGGAACAAGGTATCTCACGCACCTATATTTTTCAGCCTTCCTTAATTGCTGGCGATAGGGCAGAGAAGCGTTTCTTTGAGAATCTAGCCAAGCAGAGCATGAAAATAGTCAACTATTTATTAATTGGTTCTTTAAAAAAATATAGGTCGATACCTCCGGAAACTATAGCACAAGCAATGCACATTTGTGCTAATTCTGGATATTCAAAAATTTTAATCGAATCTGATGAGATTCAGCAAATAGCTTCAGCCTAATGATAGAAATAGAACGTAAATTCTTAGTGCAATCTGACGCATTTAAAAAAGAAGCATTTCAAAATACCCGAATTCTTCAGGGGTATTTAAATACCGATAAAGATAGAAGTGTACGCATTAGAATAAATGGAGACAAAGCCTATTTAACAATAAAAGGCAGTTCTTCACAAAGCGGGATGAGCAGGTTTGAATGGGAGAAAGAGATTGCTGTTGATGAAGCTGAACAACTCTTGCTGTTATGCGAACCTGGTAAGATTGAAAAAGTCCGTTATTTGGTGAAGGCCGGAAAATTTACTTTTGAGATAGATGAATTCATTGGAGAAAATGAAGGACTAATGCTTGCCGAAATTGAACTGACTTCTGAAGAAGATAGTTTTGAGAAACCGGAATGGTTGGGGAAAGAGGTAACGGGGGATGTTCGTTATTATAATTCTCAATTAAGCAGCAATCCCTATAAGAACTGGAAAGAAGGGAATTGATACTTTATAATAAAAATCAGCAGATGAAAAGAATAATTTTAGGAATAAGCGTGCTTATAAGCCTTAGTTCATGCCAGCAGAAAAAAGAAGAAGTTAAAGAATTAGAAATACCTGATTTAGAAGAACAGCCTACTTTAGAGCAACAGGTTGCAGATTTAAATGCTAATGGGCATCAAACTTTTACCTATAAAGAGGAGGATACTACCTATTTAATGCAGGAGTATTATATAGTTTTCCTGAAAAGTGGTGAAAACAGAACTCAGGATTCTCTACAAACTGCGCAGTTACAAAAACAGCATTTGGAGCATTTAGGGAGAATGGCCGATGAAGGATATGCAAGCCTGATTGGTCCATTTGGGGATGATGGAGAAATAAGGGGCATAGTGGTGTACAACACTCCTACAATGAAAATGGCCGATAGTTTGGCAAAACTTGATCCTATGGTAAAAGCCGGTCGTCTTAAAGTTGAAGTTCACCCCTGGTGGGCGGCAAAAGGTAGTAAACTGAAATAAGCTTTATTTCATGCTGGAAAACTTTAAGAATTTTCTTCAAACAAATACTGATATTACCGATGTTCAATTCGAGCAAATTGGTATGGGATTGAAATGCGAAAAAGTAGAGAAAGGAAAGTTATTGCTAAAAGAAAACCAGGTTTGTACACATTCCTTTTTTGTTGAAACAGGGCTTTTAAGAGCCTATACTCTTGATGAAAACGGTAAGGAGCACATTATACAGTTTGCACCAGAAAAGTGGATAATAAGCGATAGAAGCAGTGCCTACTTCGATGCACCTTCACAACTTTATATAGATGTTATAGAAGATGCCGAAATCATCTATTTAGAAAAGGATTTTGTGTCAAAAATCTCTGAAATAAGTCCTTCTTTCAGGATGGAAAATGAACGCTTACTGCACAACCATATTCGGCATTTACAAACCAGAATAAATTTACTTATAAGTGCCAGCGCAGAAAAGCGCTATATGCATTTCATTGAGCTCTATCCAGACCTTTTATTGCGAGTGCCGCTGTGGATGATAGCTTCCTACTTAGGAATAACCCCAGAAAGTTTAAGCAGGGTACGAAAAGAACTAGCACGTCGTAACTTTAAACCGAATTCAAAATAACTTCTTATCATACATCAATGTAATTCTTTAGAAAGCTGCTTAATTTTATAGTGTAAATTAAAAATCTATAAAAAATGGCAACAAAGAAGATAGAATTAGTTGTTTCTCCACCTGCCCCGCATATGGTGGGCGACGGATTTAGAGTGCATAACTTTATTCCGGGAGGATATCACTTAGATATGGAAAGAATGAGTCCATTTATAATGATGGATTATAACTCTAAACATTATTTTTCACCAACTACACAAGCGCGAGGGGTTGGTGTGCATCCTCATCGCGGATTTGAAACTGTGACCTTAGCGTATCAGGGTAAAATTGCGCATCATGATAGTGCTGGGAATAGTGGTGTGATTGCACAAGGTGACGTGCAGTGGATGACGGCAGCTTCGGGGATCTTACATAAAGAATACCACGAGGAGGAGTTCAGCAAAGCCGGAGGAGATTTCCAAATGGTGCAGCTATGGGTGAATCTACCGGCAAAATATAAAATGACTCCGCCTAAATATCAGGGAATAGCTAATGCCGATATCAATAAAGTAACACTTCCTAACAATGCAGGAATTGTTGAGGTTATTGCCGGCGAATATCATGGCACTAAAGGTTCAGCTTCCACCTTCACTCCTGTGCACATGCAAAATGCAAAGTTGAACGAAGGGGGTAAAGTGAAATTTAGTTTTCCAGCCAATTATAATACCGTTATTCTTGTAATTGAAGGGGAAGTGAAGGTAAACAATGAAGAAACTGTGGGCACTGATAAATTGGTGTTATTCGAGAATGAAGGTGAAGATTTTAGTATTGAAGCCACGGAAGATGCAATAGTGTTGGTTTTAAGTGGAGAACCAATTGATGAGCCTATAGCAGCACATGGTCCTTTTGTAATGAACACTCAACAGGAGATCATCCAGGCATTTAATGATGTTAATATGGGAAAATTCGGATATCTTGAATAAGTATCGAACCAATTTTATTTAAACAAAACAGCCCCAAACTTTTAAAAGTTTGGGGCTGTCCCTTTCAACAATTAACATAAAACAAATTATCTCCAGCCGCCGCCAAGGGCTCTGTATAACTCTACCATTGCTTCGAGCTGACTGAATTTAGCATTTACCATATCAATTTGAGAGTTTAAACTGTTTTGTCTGGCAATTAATACCTCTAAATAGTTTACAAGTCCATTATCCAGTAGCTCTTCTGAATATCCTGTAGCTTTATTGTAAGCATCGAACTCTAAAGATTTTACTTCTATTTTCTGGGTGTTATATTGATAGGCGTATAATGCATCAGAAACTTCTTTTCCCGCATTAAGTAGCGCACGTTGAAAATTCAATTTAGCTTCTTCTTGTCTTGCTTGAGAAACCTCGTATTCGGTTCTAATCCTTCTTCCGTTAAAGATAGGTTGCGTTAAAGAACCAACCATACTTGCAAACAGAGAATTTACATCAAATAGTTTTTCCAGATCCAGACTTTGAAATCCTCCGGAAGCGGTTATCTGTAAGGAAGGATAGAAATTACTTTTTGCCACATTGGTAAGTTCAAAAGCATTGATCAAATTATATTCTGCCTCCAAAATATCCGGGCGGTTACTTAATAATTGGGCAGGGATCCCAATATTTAAATCGCTAGTAATAATTTGATTTTCTAAGCTTCCTCGTTCTAAAGCCTGTGGAGCCTGACCTAATAAAATAGAGAGGGAATTTTCCTGAACTCTAATTTGATTCTCAATATCCAGTAAGAGTGCTTTTGCCGTATTTAATTGAGCTTCGGTCTGTTTTACGCCCACTTCTGTTAAATTTCCTGCCTCTTTTAGGGCTTGAGTGGTTTCTAAGCTTTCACTTCTCGTATCTATAGTTTCAAGGGTAATTTTTCTTTGTTCATCTAAAGCCAAAAGTTGGTAATAAGTAGTAGCAATAGAAGCGATCAATCTGGTTTTAACAGCTTGATGCGCAGCAACGCTTTGAAGATATGAAGCATCGAAAGCGCGTTTATTACTGCGAATCTTCCCCCATATATCTGCTTCCCATGAAAGGTTGGCTGCAACTTCATACTGGGTAAAATTACCAATAGCTGCTTGATTAGGGTTTGAATTTTTGGAGAACTCCTGACGGGAAACACCCGTACTTGCTCCTAAAGTTGGTAGATATCCAGACTTACCCTGGTTCACATAAGCTTCTGCAGCTAGAATTTGTTGTAAAGCAATTCTAATATCCAGATTGTTTTGTAAACCTTCTTCAATATAAGATGCTAGAATTGGGTCGGTAAAAAGTTCTCTCCAAGATACCTCTGCCATACTCAAACTATCTTGAGGTATGGCATCGGTTCTAAAAAGATTTTCTTGAGGGACAAGTGCCTCTTCTCTTTTATAATCTTTTGCAACAAAACACGCTTGGAAAAGCAAAGGAATGGCTGCGATTAGAAAAGATTTATATAGGGTAAGCTTTTTCATATATAAAAGCATTAATATTTTGAAATTGATTGAGTGTCCGGTTTTGGTTTTCTGCTGATCTTTTCTTGTAAACTTTGGAATACTATAAAGAAGATAGGGGTTACAAATACTCCCAAAATAGTTCCTACTAAAAGTCCTCCTACCGCACCGGTACCAATAGATCTGTTTCCTATAGCTCCCACTCCGTTAGCAAGCACCAATGGCATCAAACCAAGAATAAAGGCGAAAGAAGTCATTAGTATAGGTCGAAGTCGAACTCGCGCGGCATCTATAGCAGCATCGACAATGCTCATTCCATCCTTTCGTCTTTGAACAGCAAATTCAACTATTAAAATCGCATTTTTTGCGAGTAAGCCCAGAAGCATGATAAGCGCAATCTGGAAGAAGATGTTATTTTCTAATCCTGCAAATTTTATAGTTAGAAAAGCTCCCATAATTCCCACAGGTAAAGTCAGCAATACTGAAAATGGGATGAGATAACTTTCATACTGTGCGGCCAATAAGAAATACACAAACACTAAACTTAATAGAAAAATGGTAGAAGCCTGTCCTCCTGATGCGATCTCCTCTCGGGTCAAACCGGAATAGGCAATATCATAACCTTCAGGCAAGGTTTCTTCTGCTAATTGATCTATTTGTGCAATGGCATCTCCTGAACTAAATCCGGGGGCTGCAGAACCATTGAGCGTAACGGCATTAAAAAGGTTGAACCTATTCACCGATTGTGGTCCATATACTCTTTCCAAAGTGATAAATTCACTTATTGGAGCCATTTGCCCCTGATTATTTCTCACAAACATCTTACTGAGATCATCCGGCGTGGCTCTATCGTTTGGTAAACTTTGAATATATACTCGGTATTGTTTTCCAAAGCGACTGAAATCTGCTGCGAAAATTCCTCCTACATACCCTTGCAACGATCTCAAAATGTCACTAACCGATACTCCCGCGCGTTTTGCTGTAGCAATGTTGATATCGATTTGATATTGAGGGAAATTGGTACTAAACGAATTGGAAGCAAAGGCTATCTCATTCTTTTGAATAAGTGCACCGGTAAAATCGGAAGCTACCTTATCCAGTTCATTGAAACTTCCTCCTGTTCTGTCTAACAACTTAGCTTCAAATCCGTCTGAAGACCCAAAACCGGGAATACTTGGCGGTTGGAAGAAAATCACTTTCGCATCCGGGGCATTCATTGCCGCCAGTTTATTGAGTTGGGCAGTGATACTTTCTATGCTAATATCGTCGTGGGTCCTTTTATCCCATGTATCCAGAGGTATAAATCCGAGGGCATAAGATCCACCTGCACCAGAGAAAAAGTTTCTACCATTAATCATCGAAGCACCACGTACTCCGGGTATCTTGATAATCTCCTTGTATAAAGTTTCAGTTACTTGAGCGGTACGATCCATAGAAGCGCCTTCCGGCAATTCAAGGTTCATAAAGATGATTCCTCTGTCTTCTGTAGGAACAAATCCCGTAGGTGTAGATTTTGCCGCCCAAAATGTAGCTGCAATAGCAGCTATCAATACTAGAGCTGTAATCCATTTATGCGAGGTAAGAAATTGTACTCCTCGTACATATTTTCTGGTGGAAGCTGCAAAGCCTGTATTAAATGCATCGTAAAAACGTTGAAGAAAAGTTTTTTTCTTTTCGCCTTCCTCTTGATGAGGTTTTAAGAAAATAGCACATAACGCAGGACTTAAAGTAAGAGCATTTACTGCAGAAATAATTACAGCAATAATTAAGGTTACCCCAAATTGTTGATAGAATACCCCTGTTGGACCAGTTAGAAATGTTACCGGTATAAATACTGCTGCCATTACAAGCGTTATAGAGATAATAGCACCTGAGATCTCACCCATGGCTGAAATACTGGCTTCTTCAGCAGTTTTGGCGCCGCCTTCAATCTTGGCATATACGGCCTCTACCACCACAATCGCGTCATCTACCACAATTCCAATGGCCAGTACAAGCGCAAACAAGGTAAGCAGGTTGATACTATACCCTAATAAATTCAAGAAGAAAAATGTTCCGATAATTGAAACCGGAACAGCTATTACCGGGATAACGGTAGCTTTTACATCTTGCAAGAAGATGAATACAACTATAAACACCAATAAAAAGGCTTCTATTAAAGTTACGGTTACCTTATCTATGGATGCTGTTAAGAAATCGTTTGTGTTGTAATTGATGAAATAATTAACCCCCTCCGGAAAATCCTTTTTTAGGGATTCTAATTTAACTTGAATGTCCTCAATGATTTCCTGAGCATTAGAACCCGGAGTTTGAAAAATCCCCACGTTAACACCAGGATTTCCATTCACCAATGCTTTAGAAGAATAACCTTGTGCATCCAGTTCTACCTCGGCAACATCCTGTAATCTTAGTATCTGTCCGTTGTCCAGAGCCTTTAAAATAATATCTCCGTATTCCTCGGCAGTCTTATATCTTCCTTTATACCGAAGCACATATTCAAAATTCTGACCGCTATTTTGTCCTATAGAACCTGCAGCAGCCTCTAAACTCTGCTCGCTTAATGCGGCAGAAACATCGGAAGGAACCAGGCTATAGGAAGCCATTTTTTCAGGATCTAACCAAATTCTGATAGCGTAATTCTTCCCACCAAAAGATCGGGCTTCCCCAACCCCATTAATCCTTTGTAACTCAGGAATAATGTTGATATTCATATAATTTTCAAGATACGTACCATCATATTCGTCATTTTCAGAATAGATAGAGAAATACATCAGGGCACTTGTTTGTTGTTTTTGAACAATAATCCCATTTTGGATCACGGCCTGTGGTAATAAGGCATTGGCTCTGGATACTCTGTTTTGCACATTCACCGCAGCAATGTCGGGATCGGTGTCCTGATCAAAGAAAACCTGTATGCTGGCCGAACCATCGTTGCTGGCAGTAGAAGTTATATAGGTCATTCCTTCAACCCCATTAATTTGTTCTTCTATAGGAATTATAACACTTTCTAAGATAGTTTCAGCATTCGCTCCGGGATATCCGGCACTAACTTGTACCGTGGGAGGAGCAATATCGGGATATTGAGTTACTGGTAATGTGGTAAGTGAGATCACTCCTAAAATTAATAATAAGAGAGAGATCACGGTAGAGAGTACCGGTCGTTGTATAAAAGTTTTAAGCATATTTTTTATTTAAATACCGGTTCAAATGAATTAGTGATGCTGTCTATGCTGGTAAGTTGGGGCTGTATCATCATTCCCGATTTTACTTTTCCAACTCCTTTAGCCAGGATTTCATCGTTGTTGTTCAGTCCGGAAATAACTACGCTAAGATTATCCACTTTAGCGGCTATCTCTACAGCGGCAGTGTAAATACTATCGTTTTCTGCTACTTTATAAACAAAGGTCTTGCCTTGTCTTTCAAAAGTTGAAAGTGTAGGTACTACTAATACATCTTTATAAATTTCGGGAATAAGAATACTCACACTACTACCGTTTCTAAGCAAACCTTGAGAATTGCTGAACTTTGCCCTGAAAGTTACACTTCCGGTTTGAGCATTGATATCTCCCGAAATTGTTTCGATCTTTCCTGCTTCACTATATTCCGATCCATCTGCAAGCAATAATTTGATCTCTGGCAGATTGGCAATTTTCTCTTCTAGACTTGCTCCTTCGGCATTTTTAGAAAAGCCAATAAAGTCTTTTTCATTCATGGAAAAATTGGCGTAAACCTCAGCAATGTCTGATACTGTAGTGAGTGCTCTTGGATCTTGCGCGCTAACCAAAGCGCCTTCTCTAAAATTGATGGAACCCACCACGCCTTCTACGGGGCTTTTTACTCTGGCATAATCAATATTAGCTGCAATACTATTATAAGCACTTTTTGCCTGGGCAAGTTTAGCCTTGGCAGTTTCCAATTGAACAGAACTAATAATATTTTTATCAACCAACGGCTTTAATTTATCAACCTCAACCTGTGCAGCTTTTACATTCGCATTAGCAGCTGAGGCATCCTGACTTAAAGACTGGGTCTCTAAGCGGAACAATAATTGGCCTTTTTTAACACGCTGACCTTCTTGCACAGCTACTTCCTGAATATATCCGCTAACTTTTGGACGAATCTCACTACTTATAGTACCTTCAACCCTAGCTGGATATGTTTTATAAGAAGTTACATCTCTACTGGAAACCTTTACAGTTGGGAACGCACCTGGAGCTGCTTGTGCCTGAGGCTGTGCTCCTGAGTCATTACATGCGGTGAAAAATACGAGCATGCCAATGGCGGTAAGGGAGATATATAAAAATTTACTTGTTCTCATTCTGTATTTCTTTTTGGATGATTTTATTTTTAAGTTTTTGTACTGAAGCGCTAACCTCCTCTAAGAACTGAAGGTAATCTTGGTGGAATTCTAAGTCGAATTCATGTTCTAAAGAGGTTTCTTCAAGTGTATTTACCAATTCTTTGTACTCTAAAGCCTCTTTATGAATATCATATTGTGAATTCCATTTTTGAAGCATCTCATCCATTACCTGAATAAGCCTATTGGGAGCTACGGTAAAATATCGCTTTCTGTCTCCGGTCTTGGTATAGTAATTTGCTCTTCCAGAGACTTGAAGGGTGTTTAAATGAGTACAGATAGTACTTTTGCTGGCACAAAGATCTGTAACCAGTTGTTCGAAAGTAATACCTTTCTTTCCCGTTAAAATGAGGGTTGAAAATATTCTGGCTTCAAGTGGCGCCATATTATCCTCATTTTCCAGGTACACTCCCATGCGCTCAATAAGCTGGTTCTTTCTGGAAATTATTTCTGCCTTTTTCATAAAAAAATAATAAGGCAGCAAAATTAGGATTAGTTCGGGAAATACCGAACTAATCAAAACTTAATTTTGTGTTAATTAATTTTATTTGTCTCGCAGTAAGTTGAGGTCGGAAGATTTTATTACGTACCCCAAGCGAATCATGCTGGTATATTCTCTATAATCGATAAGACTTTCTGAATGTCCGGCAAACCATTCTAACATTAAATATTGGTTGGAGGAATTGTTGAATAATTTATAGAGTAGCCTACTGCTTATTGCTCCCCGCCAATCTTTAAGACCTTTCCTAATCGTGATATCTGTTATAAGTTTGTCTTCAACAATATGGTATTCAAATTTTGCTTCACCCAAACCAACATAGTCAAGGATATCAGCGTTACTTTCTTTATAAGCAAATGGTAGCCAGCCTCGAAGGATTAGCATTCCATGTCTACCCACCATAGTGCTATACGTTAATGTAAATCTATTCCAGCTTCGACTAGCAATACTATCTCTTCCATTAGACTCGTGTTCCATTTTAAATTCTGCTAGTCCCACAATTTTATCATTTTTATTAAAAACAGGTTTTCCCACGCCCACTCCCGGGTTGAAGTTGACTTCCGCAAAGGGGCTAGATCTTTTGTAAACGTCCCAAAATGCTTTTTGAGAATAGGTGAGGAATAAATAGGAATTAAAGGGTAGGGTTGCCCTTGTCACCATTTGTTTAAAACTAATTTGATATTTTATATCTGAATTTTGTTTTGTAATTTCTTTATTGGTGGGAACTCCTGAAATAAAATAGTTGTCCTGATAGATAGAAAATGAAGGCATACTTTTAATAGTATCCTTAATCTCTTCTCTGGATCGACTTTGAGCCTGCGTTTTTATTGATGATGTACAGAGTATGATAAAAACTATGAGAGTGGAGGTAAGGTAAAACTGCTTATTTACAAGTTGATCTTTAAAATTCATAGTGTTCTTTTTGGGAAAAAAATATAATAAAAGAATATCCAGACATTATAAAACAGGTGTTTATTTAAAAATGAAAAAGCCCGCTGGTTTTTCAATCAGGGGCTTTAGACGTGGGTTATTATGAAAGTTTACTTCTCATTTTCAGGTTTCGCCTCATTTTGCTTGTAGATACCTATGGTTAGTTCTCCTTCTTTGTTCATACTAGCCCGATACATCCCTGCCGAATTAAATTCCATAGCGATATTTCCTTTTTTGTCTATGGCTATAATTCCACCTTCGCCACCAAGTTCTGTTAGTTTATCCTGAATTACAACTTGCGCCGCCTCTTCCAGACTCATTTTCTTGTATTCCATCATAGCTGAAATATCATAGGCAACCACTCCTCTAATAAAATATTCTCCCCAGCCCGTGCTTGATACGGCACAAGTAGCATTGTTAGCATAGGTTCCTGCTCCAATAATTGGCACATCTCCTATTCTGTTCCATTTTTTATTGGTCATTCCTCCGGTAGAAGTTCCCGCTGCCAGATTTCCATTCTTATCTAATGCCACACAGCCTACGGTTCCAAATTTAGATTCTTTGATAAACGGGTCGTAAAATGCAGTTTGATTATTTAGGCTATCTGCTTTCCTTTTCTCAGCTTCTTTTACTTTCTGAAGGGATTGAAATCTATTTTCTGTATAGAAATAGGAAGGATCTACCAATTCGAGTCCGCGTTCTTTTGCAAATTGCTCTGCTCCCTTTCCCGATAATAATACATGGGGTGAATGCTCCATTACCTGAAAAGCTAAATTGATGGGGTTTTTAACAGTGGTAACTCCGGCAACGGCTCCCGCGTTCAATGTTTCACCATCCATAATTGCGGCATCCATTTGGTTGGTTTCATCGTTTGCAAAAACAGCACCTTTCCCCGCATTGAATAGCGGAGAATCTTCCAGGATGTTAATAGTTTTTTGTACCGCTTCCAAAGAAGTACCTCCGTTTTTTAAAATATCATGGCCTGTTTGTATAGCCTCCTCCAAAACAATTTTATAGGCGTTTTCGAGAGAGTCTGTCATATTCTCTTTTAATATAGTCCCCGCACCACCGTGCAGTACGATTCCAAAATTATCGGTTTCCACCTTATCCGAAGTGGGAACTGGATCGGGTTGACCTATTGGTTTTTTTTCTTCGGAAGCATTATTGCATGCAAAAGCCACTGTTAGGCAGCAAAGAAGTAGTAATTTTTTCATATTTGAAGCGGTTAAACTATAATATATAAAAGTAGCAAAAATACTCTTAGCCTGAGATTCTTATCTTGAAATGCGTGAGCGATAGCAACGAAAAGCCCGTAGTCCCGTCCCGATAACTATCGGGGTAGGACGAGGACTTGAAGTGAATAGTGCGGTGCTTTTAAGCACACGCCAAAAACATTTTGAGATGCATAACAGCTATCTGTATGAGAATGTTTAATTTTAGGGAAAAGAAAAATTAAAAAATGGCTATCAATAAACCTTTCAATCTCCATACCTGGATAGAACAAAACAGAGAGTTGTTAAAGCCCCCTGTTGGAAATAAGAATATTTACAAAGAATCAGACGATTATATCGTGATGATTGTAGGTGGCCCCAATGCCCGTAAGGATTATCATTATAATGAAACAGAAGAACTCTTCTATCAACTGGAAGGGAATATAGAAGTGCATGTACAGGAAGATGGGGAGAAACGCACCATGCAATTAGGCCCGGGCGATATGTACCTTCATCCGGCCAAAGTACCGCATTCTCCTGTTAGGCATGACGGATCTATTGGCTTAGTTGTAGAACGTAAGCGGTTAGGAGAAGGTGGCAAGGATGGCCTGCTGTGGTTCTGCGATAACTGCAATCATAAACTACATGAAGTATATTTTCCATTGGAAAATATTGAAACCGATTTTTTAAAGCATTTTAAACATTTTTATGGCAGTAAAGAACTACGAACCTGTGATAAGTGTGGAACAGTGATGCCGGTAGACGAGCGTTTTACGGCTTCAGAAGGATAAGCATTAGTAAACTAAGCTTTTTCTTAAATATTTTTTATTTTCGCAAGGAACAAACAATTTTATAGATAAAAAGATAAATTTAATGAGTGATATAGCTGAAAAATTTGGAATTAAACAAGCCTTGAAAGACCTGGGTCTTGCTGATATAAATGACGGTACTTCTACCGGGAGTGATTTCTTTGGGAGCGGAGAACTTATAGAATCCTATTCGCCAGTAGATGGCGCTTTAATAGGAAAAGTGAAAGCTACTACAAAGGAGGATTATGAAAGGGTAATGAGTGCTGCAACCGAGGGTTTTAAGACCTGGAGAAGTATGCCGGCCCCACAAAGAGGAGAAATTGTTAGAAAGTTCAATGAAGAACTTCGCCGCTTGAAAGAGCCGTTAGGAAGGTTAGTTTCCTATGAAATGGGAAAATCGTATCAGGAGGGATTGGGAGAAGTGCAGGAAATGATCGATATCTGTGATTTTGCAGTAGGGCTTTCGCGACAGTTATACGGTCTTACCATGCATTCTGAACGTCCCGGACACAGAATGTATGAGCAATACCACCCGTTAGGTGTAGTTGGAATTATATCTGCATTTAATTTTCCGGTTGCAGTATGGTCCTGGAATACTGCGTTGGCATGGGTATGTGGAGATGCCTGTGTATGGAAAGGTTCTGAAAAAACTCCTGTAACCTCGGTAGCCTGCCAGAAAATCGCTGCCAGAGTATTTAAAGAGAACGGAGTGCCGGAAGGAATTTCTTGTCTGGTAACCGGTGATTATAAAGTGGGAGAGATGATGACTTCTGATAAAAGAATGCCGCTTATTTCAGCTACAGGGTCTACCAGAATGGGAAAGATCGTGGCTTCAAAAGTAGCAGAACGTCTTGGAAAAACCTTATTGGAACTGGGAGGGAATAATGCCATTATAGTAACTCCAGACGCCGATATAAAAATGACCGTTATTGGTGCTGTGTTTGGCGCGGTAGGTACAGCAGGGCAGCGTTGTACTTCAACTAGAAGACTTATCATTCATGAATCTATGTATGATAAGGTGAAAGATGCTATTGTTGCAGCTTATAAGCAGTTAAAAATTGGAAATCCTTTAGATGAAAAAAACCATGTAGGGCCACTTATTGATAAAGATGCTGTAAAAAACTATCAAAATGCGTTGACCAAAGTAGTTGAAGAAGGCGGAAATCTTATAGTTGAAGGCGGTGTATTACAAGGTGAAGGTTACGAAAGCGGTTGCTATGTAAAACCTGCAATTGCCGAAGCGGAAAATAGCTTTGAGATCGTACAGCATGAAACTTTTGCTCCTGTGCTTTATATGATGAAGTACTCAGGTTCTGTGGAAAATGCCATTGATCTTCAGAATGGAGTAAATCAAGGACTTTCTTCAGCAATTATGACCAATAATTTAAGAGAAGCAGAGTATTTTCTTTCTGTAAATGGATCAGATTGTGGAATTGCAAATGTAAATATTGGAACCAGTGGTGCTGAGATTGGTGGAGCCTTTGGTGGAGAGAAAGAAACTGGTGGAGGTCGTGAATCTGGATCGGATGCATGGAAAGTGTATATGAGAAGGCAAACCAACACCATTAATTATACTACCGAGTTGCCATTGGCACAAGGAATCAAATTTGATCTATAAATTAAATTTTATAGCTAAAAAAAACCGCTTCGAAAGAGGCGGTTTTTTCTATTTGATAGCTTTCCATTTTCACAAAATTGGTCAAACGGAAGTTATCTCCGAATCTGTCAATAGTTCTTCCTGCCTTAATCTTAGAATTATCTGGGCAATTGCAATAACATCTTTTTCGCAATAGGTAATTATTCTGTTCACTTCCCGGCTTTCATAAAAAACATCGCGCACTTCAGAGCCATCAATATCATCTTTTGGGGAGGTAATTCCCAAGACATTGGTAAGCAATTTAAGAGAAGTGTAATGTTTATAATCTCCAAATTTCCACAGTTCTAAAGTGTCTAGATGGGGGACTTCCCAGGGTTTTTTTCCGAAAAGATCCAATTTCGCCGGTAGTGGCAGGTTATGAATGAGCATTCGTCTGGCAATGAAAGGAAAATCAAATTCTTTACCATTATGAGCGCATAACAAATGATGAGGTTTATAAAAGTGCTTTTCCAGCAGATTAGAAAATTCCAGTAATAGGTTTTCTTCTCTTCCTTTAAAGGTGGTAAGCCTGAAATGCCTATTTCCTTCTTTTATATTGAAGAAGCCTACAGAAATACACACGATCTTTCCAAATTCTGCCCAAATCCCTGCGCGCTTATAGAATTCTTCAGCAGTTATTTCTTCCTTTCTTTGATACTGGGATTTTTCTTCCCATAATCTTTGTTTTTCAGGAGTTAAACTCTGAAAAGACCTTTCTTCAGGCACTGTTTCAATGTCTAAAAAAAGAATATGTTCTAAATTGAGTCTACGAAGCATTGTGCAGCATTATTGAAATTTATTCAAATACATATAAAATTGAGTATTGGCGTCGGGGCTATTAAAAATACTTATTTTTTTAAAGCTGCGGTGAATTTTAATATAAAAAAGAGAGGGAGAAATCAGTTAGAATAATTCGGTTTGGATAGGTGGTGTCTCAAGTTCTAACAACCACTTTTTACGCCACAATCCACCAGCATACCCTGTTAACGAACCATCGCTACCAATAACTCTATGGCAAGGAATTACTATCCATAACGGATTCTTACCATTGGCTGCTGCTGCAGCGCGTATAGCTTTTATATCGCCAAGCTGTTTGGTAAGATCCGTATAAGAACAGGTTTTTCCATACGGGATAGTGAGTAAAGCTTCCCAAACTCGTTTTTGAAAATCGGTTCCTTCCGGATTCAATTTTAAATCGAATTCTCTAAGTTCTCCTTTAAAATAAGAGTCAAGTTGGGCCACGGCATCCTTTAAAGAATGGGGAATCTCTTGGTCTTCGGTAATATCCTCCTTAGTAATACTAATTCTTGAAATACCTCTTTCGTCTCCAAAGATCTCGGTAGTCCCTAAAGGGGTTTTAAGTTGTGCTTTTAAAGAGGGAGTATTACTCATCAGGTATAAATTGAAAATGTAATTTAGGGAATAACAGGAAAACTTGCTAAGGATAAGAAATAAAAAAGCTGCTGTAAATTAAATTACAGCAGCTTTTTTAAGTTGAAAGTTGATACTATTAAGCTGAAAGGCTTGTGCTAATAAGCTTCTCCCATTTTCCTGCTATAAACAATTGGGTTTCGGCATTTAAACTGTTGTTATCATCTTCATCATAAAAGACAATTTCAGTAACCTTTTCCTTCTTGTTTTTAAGCAACTCCAGACTTATATGAGTAATTGCCGTTTTGTTTTTTGGAGCATTTGGAAGAGGAATTCCCTTTTGAGAAATATGACCGGTGGTATCTTGTAGATCGATTACATTAAAGCTCATGTTATTTTCCGGTTCCATTACAATCAATTTTTTTGATTTTGAATCTAAGCCCAGAATTAAGAGGTTAGAAAGTTCAATATGATCTAAATTCATATTATGCTGTGCACTTAAGTTTTTCAATTCTTTTAAGCGCTTTTTATCTTTATTAGATTGTTTATAGATCATAAATAAGATCGGGCCAATAAACGCCACTAGTAATAATAAGCCTATTGTGGCTGAAGAGTTATCCATTTTTTATTTTTTTTAATGATTTTTGAAATAAATGTATTTACAGGAATCTTCATGTTTTAGAAGCACCTAATACATGGTTAAGCTTTTATATAAGCTTGTTGAAATCGATTAAAACGTGGGTTTTCACCAAAAAAAATGGAAAGGAAAGATATGATGCGAAATAATAGAACGCTGGTCCTGTTGATAGGTCCACCCCGCAAAACTATTAAAAGAACTTCGTAGAAAGGTGACTTCCGAAATACCGGTAATAATTACACTACTTCCACCCGATAAGTTCTCAGGATCTGCAATAAGGTAATTAGCAACGGTAATTTCTTCTAGAAAAAGCGCTTGGGTATTTTGATCGGCTTGCAGATAATCAAAATCCCTCGAATTCAAATTTTTTGAAACATCGGGGCTTGCAATAGCCAGGCTGCTGAAAACATTTAAGAATGCTAACAGCAGTATTGGAAGAAGACTATTTAATTTCTTGAATTTCACACTACAAATGTATGTAGAAAGTGATTTCGAAGGTTAATTTTAGGAACTTATTTTAATGTGGAAATAAAAAAATCCGTGCAAGTGTCTAAAACCTGCACGGATGAATAATAATGTGAACTAAATAATTTAAGATATCAGCTTAACAGCATCTTTAGCGAAGTAACTGGCAATCATATTTGCACCGGCTCTTTTTATTGCTGTTAGTTGCTCCATAACTACAGCGTCATGATCTAACCAGCCTTTTTCTGAAGCCGCTTTTATCATGGCATATTCTCCGCTTACCTGGTAAACAGCTATAGGAACATGGATTTCATTTTTAAGGTCTCTTACTATGTCTAAGTAGCATAAGCCTGGTTTCACCATTACAATATCGGCTCCTTCCTCAATATCCATTAATGTTTCTCTAATCGCTTCATCTCTATTGGCAGGATCCATTTGATATGTTTTCTTATCACCAAAGCCTGGGGCAGAATCTAAGGCATCACGAAAAGGGCCGTAGAAAGCGGAAGCATATTTAGCGCTATAGCTCATAATTCCTGTGTCATGATAACCTTCATCTTCTAATAAGGTTCTAATTTCGAAAATGCGTCCGTCCATCATATCACTCGGCGCCACAAAATCGGCACCAGCTTTAGCGTGAGTTAGTGCCATTTCAGCAAGAATGGCTGTGGTTTCATCATTCAATATTTTACCATCGGCAACTACTCCATCATGCCCGAAAGAAGAGTAAGGGTCTAAAGCTACATCGGTCATCACCAGCATCTCCGGCGCAACATTCTTTACAGTTTTGATGGCACGCTGCATCAAACCGTGAGCATTAATGGCTTCGGTCCCTGCATTGTCTTTTAAGTTATCGGGCACCTTTACAAACAACAGCACCGATTTTAACCCCATATTCCAAAGCTCCTTCACTTCTTTTTCCAACAAATCAAGACTGAACCTATAATAATTAGGCATGCTTGCAATCTCTTCTTTTATATTCTTTCCTTCCACTACAAATAGTGGAACCAGAAAATCGTTTGGTGTAATAGCAGTTTCTCTAACAAGAGAACGTATTACTTCTGAAGTTCTAAGTCGGCGGTTTCTTTTAAGTGGATACATTGTATTGAATTTTAAAGTTGAAAGCTATTTGCAAAGATGAATATCTTCAACTTGTTTATATTGAGCGTGTTGTGTTTATAAAAAGAAGGTTAGGTCCATTGTTTAGGTTCTTTTAGAACCTTAAGTAATTTCTCTTCTTTACTTCCAGTTTCAGGGTGATGATCGTATACCCATTGTACATGTGGCGGCAGACTCATCAAAATACTTTCTATTCTTCCGTTGGTTTTTAGCCCAAATAAAGTGCCTTTATCGTGCACCAAATTGAACTCTACATAACGGCCTCTTCGTATCTCTTGCCAAGTGCGCTGCTCTTCAGTATAAGCCAGTGCTTTTCTCTTTTCAACTATAGGCACATAAGATTCTAAAAAGCTGTTCCCAACTTCAGTAACAAAATTATACCAGTTTTCGATGCTCATTTCTTCGGAAGCTTTACAGTAATCGAAGAATAAACCTCCTATTCCACGGGCTTCATCTCTGTGAGCATTCCAGAAATACTCATCGCATTTCTGCTTATATTCAGAATAAAAATTGGGATGATGCTTATCGCAAGCAGTCTTACAAACCTGATGAAAATGCTGAGCGTCTTCTTCAAATAGATAATAAGGCGTAAGATCTTGTCCGCCGCCAAACCATTGGTCGATCACCTTTCCGGTTTTATCGTACATTTCAAAATAGCGCCAATTTGCATGAACTGTAGGAACCATTGGGTTTTTAGGATGTAACACCAAGCTCAATCCGCATGCAAAAAAATCTACATCTCCCACCTTAAAATATTGTTGCATAGCCGGAGGAAGAGGACCATGGACCTGAGAAATATTAACACCTCCTTTTTCAAACACATCCCCGTTCTCTATTACTCGGGTTCGGCCACCGCCACCTTCTGCGCGATCCCAAAGATCTTCTTTGAATTTGGCTTTACCGTCTATTTCTTCGAGTTTAGAAGTGATTCGGTCTTGTAATTCTTGTATATATTGAAAAAATTGATCTCTCATATGATATTACCTCAAGGCTTTTGCGTGATTTATCTTTTGAATTAAACTGAAAGAGAATATTTTGCTTTCTTGTTGTGCGGTTTCAAAAACTGCAAGGGCTTTTTGTGCAAGATTAGCTTGATTTGTTTCGGCTTCAAAAGGAAGTAGCTTTAAAAGCAGATCTCCAAAAAGTTCATAATTAGCAAACTCTAAATCATGGGTTTTTAGATCATTTAATAAAGATTCCACACTTCTATTTTCTATATCGTCTAAAGTGAGATTTAGTAAATTTTGAAGATGAACATTCATAGCTTTTCGTTGTTCATTTTTCCATAGATCAGGAACAAATTGAATACTCATGATCTTATCGAAAACTTGATTGACCTTCTCGTTCTCCTCGTCTCGCAATCCCTTACTTAACATATTCGTCTAAGTTTAAATAAACTAGATATGGTATTCTTTCACGGCATCTACAAAGGCACGCGCGTTTTCAACAGGAATATCGGGCAAGATACCATGACCTAAATTCACGATATATTTATCTTTCCCAAATTCGTTAATCATTTGATGCACCATCTTTTTGATCTCTGCCGGGGGTGAATATAATCTTGAAGGATCAAAGTTTCCTTGCAGGGTGATCTCTCCTCCAGATAAATAGCGTGCATTTCTGGCAGAACAAGTCCAGTCTACTCCAAGAGCCGATGCGCCCGATCTTGACATTTCATTCAATGCGAACCAACATCCTTTTCCAAAGGCAATTACATGGGTTTCATCTTTAAGTGCATCGATAATTTGTTGGATGTATCTCCAGGAAAAAGTTTGATAATCTGTAGGCGAAAGCATTCCTCCCCATGAATCAAATATCTGAACAGCATCTACACCTGCCGACACTTTCGCTTTTAGGTAAGCTATAGTGGTATCGGTGATCTTTTGCAATAGTGTATGTGCAGCAGCCGGGTTTGTAAAACAGAATTTCTTAGCGATATCGAAATTTTTGGAACCCTGACCTTGAACTGCGTAGCATAAAATGGTCCATGGTGAACCCGCAAAACCAATTAGTGGTACTTCATCGTTAAGTTCCTGTTTGGTCATTTTAATGGCATCCATCACATAACCAAGCGTTTCCTGAATATCTGGTACAAACACCTTTTCTACGTCGCTGCTGGTTCTAACAGGATTGGGAAGCCATGGGCCTAAGCCCGGTTTCATTTCCACCTCAATATTCATAGCTTGAGGAACTACCAGAATATCACTGAATAAAATAGCCGCATCTGTACCTATTTGTTTGATAGGCATTACAGTGATTTCCGTGGCTAGTTCTGGGGTGCGGCAACGAGTGAAGAAATCGTATTGTTCCTTTAACTTCATAAAATCCGGTAGGTATCTTCCTGCCTGACGCATCATCCAAACCGGAGGTCTTTCTACGGTTTCACCTCTAAGGGCCTTTAAGAACAAATCGTTTTTAATATGTGTCATAACTTATAGTACGTCTATTGAAAAATGGTTAAACCTTATTTGAATGACGATTTTTTTTGAAATAATTAACTGCTTGCACAATTACATTCTCTACGCTGGGTTTATTCGCAATTTCAAATGAAGAAGTGTGCTTTTCAACTTCTTTCGCCGTAGTGTGCCCAATGCAAAAAGCAGTACTGTTGTTTATGTTATTTGTTGCGGTATAACTTTGCACTCCGCTCGGACTAAAAAAGAGAATTCCATCAAATTCCTGACCGAAATGCTGTTTATTTAGAGAGGTTTTGTAGGCTTCTATTTCTGAGAAGTTGATCTTTTCAGAACTTAGAAATTCAGGGAACTCATCTCTTCTTCTATTTCCGCAGATGTAGATGAATTTTTGATCGCTATATGAAGTAGCTATTATTTTACCTAGCTCTAAGCCATAATCGGCATGAGCGGTAAGATTTATTTTTAGCTCTTCCAGAAACTCTTTAGTTTTTGCACCTACGCAAAAGACCTTTCCTGTATGTAGCTTTTTAAAATCTGGAGCATTTTCTAAAACCGCTTTTACTGCATTTTTACTTGTAAAAATAACATCTTTTGAAAAGTGATCTTGTAGCTGGAATTTTAAAATATCAATTTTTATGGCATCATATTCCACTAATCCAATTCCAGAATTTAGCAACAACTGTTTCTGGTTGGTTGCAAGTTTTTTAGTGGAAAGAATGCTAGCCATATCAAATCAATTTAATAGCTCTTTTATTTGTTGCATTAAAGCTGCTCCACCATTTTGAAGAACTTCCTGCGCACAAATTTTTCCAATAGAAGAAGCATCTGCCAGAGGAAGATCTCTTTCTACTTCTACTTTTTGGCTGCCATCTAAACTGAATAAAGCACCTTTAAAGTGAAGCATATCTCCTTCAATAGTTGCCAAAGCTCCAATAGGTGCTGTACAACCGCCCTCCAATTCTTTTAAGAATTCACGCTCTACATGCACACAAATCTCTGAATGTTCGTGATTCAAAGCTTGCAAAGCTTTTCGGCAAAATTCATCTTCTTGAATGGCAACAACAAGCATTGCGCCTTGTGCGGGTGCGGGGAGCATCCAATCAAGATCTATAGAATTTTCGGGGGTTAGACTGATGCGTTCGAGTCCGGCAGCAGCAAAAATAGCCCCGTTCCAGTCGCTTTCCTCTAATTTTTTCATGCGGGTATTTACATTTCCACGTAAATCTACCACAGCATGATGAGGATATTTATTCAGCCATTGGGCTTTTCTACGAAGGCTCCCCGTAGCGATAGTACCTTTTGAATTAAGGAAATTTAAGCCTTTATGTAAAAGTATGTCTTTAGAAGTGGCACGTTTAAGAACTGCAGCCTCTACGATTCCCTTTGGTAATGCCGTTGGCACATCTTTCATAGAGTGTACCGCAATATCAATTTTATTGGTAAGCATGGCAACATCGAGGGTTTTGGTGAAAATCCCTGTGATTCCCATTTCGTATAATGGCTGATCTAAATTAAGATCCCCGGTAGATTTTACCGGCAGTAACTCAGTTTTATGCCCTAGGTTTTCAAGCGCATTCTGTACAGTTGTTGCCTGCCAAAGCGCTAATTCGCTGTCGCGGGTTCCAATTCTAATTACTTTATTCATTTTACGGAATCTTCCAACTGAAACATTTTTTGGATAAGCTCCAAACTTTCATCAGTGGTGTTAGAATCATCTTTTAAGTGATTTGCAAAATGATTCATTATTTTTTGAATAATTCTATTACTAACAATTTCTGCCTGTTCATCATTAAAATCGGCTATCTTCTTACGTTGAAAGTCCAATTCGGCATCCTTCATAGTCTTTAGCTTTTTCTTTAAAGCTTTTATAGTAGGAGCAAATTTTCTGGTTTCCAGCCATTTATTGAAATCGCTTTCCACTTCTAAGATAATTTCCTGTGCCTGTGGTATAAATTGTTTTCTTCGCTCTAAGGTCTCATCTGTCATTTGAGAAAGATGATCCAAGTGCACTAATTTCACGTTTTCCAGTTCCAGCACATCTTCATTTACATTCTTAGGAACAGAAAGGTCTAAAATAAGCAGCTCTTTTTTAGAATAGATAAGCTCTTTAGAGATGGTGGGATTTTGTGCTCCGGTAGCCACTATCAGGATATCGGCATCCCGAATTTCAGTTTGCAAATCGGCGTAATCTTTAACCGTAAGATCAAATTTTCCGGCTACTTTTTCAGCTTTATCTTTGGTGCGATTAATAAGAGTGATGTGGTGATTCTTAGTATGCTTCACCAAATTTTCACAAGTGTTCCTTCCTATCTTTCCTGTTCCAAAAAGGAGAATATTCTTCTCTGAGATATTTTCAACCTCTCTTAATATATATTGTACAGATGCAAAGCTAACGGAGGTTGCCCCACTTGATATTTGCGTTTCATTTTTAATACGCTTGCTTGCCTGAATAACAGCATTTACGAGGCGCTCTAAAAAAGGATTTGCAACACCTGCATTTTTAGAGGTCACAAAAGCGATTTTTAACTGACTGATAATCTCGAAATCTCCAAGAATCTGGCTATCCAAGCCGGTTCCCATTCTAAACATGTGGGAAATAGCCTCTTTATTTTTATAAACATAAGCTACCTTCTCAAATTCTTCTACGGTACCATGAGTATGCTCACAAAGTAACTTTATAAGTTGATAGGGATGTTGGGCAAACCCGTAAATTTCGGTACGGTTGCAGGTGGAAGTAACAATAAGACCATCTATGCCTTCATATTTGGCTTGATTCAGCAAATTCAGTTTGCCCTCTTCAGTTAAACTAAAGTGGCCTCTTATGTCGGCATCAGCTTTTTTATAACTTAAACCTATAGTGTAGAAATGTTTACCTCTTGAAATGTGATAGTTTTCCATGAACCGATTTAGGAATTCTTTGGCAAAAGTAAATGATATATAGTTCAAAAAACAACGCTCAAAGTACTAAATGTATCGATTGCTGATAATTATCATATAATTAGGAGTCGATTTTTGAAAAATGGCTATTTTTGTGTATTAATCGGTAGGTTGATACATTTCAATTTAGATTTATTCTAAATAAACTTCAATTAAACACATGATGGATAAGGAAAAAAATACCGCTGGAGGGTTTGTTGATGAAACAAAGATAGATGATGGGTTTTTCATTTTAAAGTTTCAAAATGAAGAGAATGAACCTCAAAAGATAACGCGGGAAATAGACAGCAGTTATATTCAATTTCATTTTTGCATTAAGGGAAAGAGCAAATTTCTTTTCAACAACAGCAGTTATGAATTGCCTTTAAATGAAGAGCATTCCTTGTTATTGTACAATCCACAGCGCGATCTACCGCTTAATTTAGAGCTGCAACCCAAATCCTGGGTGATTTCTTTGGTAATTTCAATCAAGAAATTTCATTCGCTATTTTCACAAGAGGCAAGTTATATTCCATTTTTGAGTGACGGGAACAGGGATAAGAAGTATTATAAAGATGGAGATATTTCTCCTTCTATGGCAATTGCCCTAAATCAAGTAATGAACTTCAATTTGATGGCCTCGGTAAAAGCGCTGTACTTCAAGGCAAAAGCTTACGAACTGTTAAGCCTGTATTTTAATCGCGCTGAAGATGCCAATGTAGAGCAATGCCCTTTTCTGGTAGATGAAGTAAATGTTCTTAAAATTAGGAAAGCTAAGGATCTGGTTATTTCACGAATGGCAGAACCTCCGTCTTTGCAGGAACTTTCTAATGAAATTGGGTTGAGTTTAAAGAAGTTGAAAGAGGGTTTTAAGCAAATTTATGGAGATTCGGTTTACAGTTTCCTATTTGATTATAAAATGGAGTTTGCCCGTAAGTTGTTGGATTCCGGAGAGTATAATGTGAATGAGGTAGGATTAAAAGTAGGCTACAGTACTGCCAGTCATTTTATTGCAGCCTTTAAAAAGAAGTTTGGAACAACTCCAAAAAAGTACATTATGTCTTTGTCGCTTCCTACTAATTAAGATCAATCGATTTTAGCAATGATAGAATTACAGAAATCGACTTAAACTATCAAACACTCTTAGTATATAATTGTAATTTTATTCACGAAAAAGAATTACTGAAAAAAGAAAAAGAATGAGTAAAGGTGTACTCTTGGTAAATTTGGGATCTCCCGATAGTACCAATCCTAAAGATGTTAAAAAGTATTTAGGTGAATTTTTAATGGACGAACGAGTGATAGATGTGCCTTTATGGGCGCGAACCTTACTGGTTAAAGGAATCATTTTGAATACTCGTCCTAAGCAATCGGCCAAAGCTTATCAAAAAATTTGGTGGGAAGAAGGTTCTCCGTTAATTGTGCTTTCCGAAAGATTAAGAGATAAGATAGACGCACAAACCTCTTTGCCAATAGCTTTAGCTATGCGATACGGAACGCCGAATATCAAATCGGGATTGCAGGAATTACATGATAAAGGAGTAGATGAAGTGTTGATCTTTCCATTATATCCTCAGTTTGCGATGGCTACAACCGAAACCATTCTTGTTCTAGCCGAAGAATTGAGAAAGGAATTTTTTCCTGACATGTCCTTTACTTCTATTCCGGCTTTTTACAATCATCCCGATTATATAAGAGTATTGGCAAATAGTGTTGCTGAAAGATTAAAAGATGTTAAGTACGAGCATATTTTATTCTCCTACCATGGAGTGCCGGAAAGACACATTCGCAAAAGTGACGTTACAAAATCCCATTGTAAGATAGACGGAAGTTGCTGTAAGACAGCCTCTGCCGCTCATCAATTTTGTTACAGACATCAATGTTACGAAACTACCCGTTTGGTAGCTGAATATTTGGAATTAAAAGAAAATAGCTATAGTGTTTCCTTCCAGTCCAGATTAGGTTTCGATCCATGGTTGCAACCTTATACCGATAGAACCATCGAGCGATTTGGAAAAGAAGGCATGAAGAACCTGGCCATAGTTACTCCTGCATTTGTAAGCGATTGCTTAGAAACATTGGAAGAGATTGCCATGGAAGGGGAAGAGATCTTCCATGAAGTAGGAGGAGAAAAATTTACTGTAGTCCCTTGTTTGAATGACCGGGAAGACTGGGTAAAGGTGCTATCCCGATGGATTGATGAATGGGCATTCTCAAATCCAGTAGAAGCATAATGCAACAAATCAATTCCACCGCCTTAGGGAAAGAGCCAATTTGGAAACTGTTAATAAAACAGGCCGCACCCGCTTCGGTAGGAATTCTGGTAATGTCTTTGAATATTCTAGTTGATACCATATTTGTGGGCAACTGGATAGGCTCTATTGCTATTGCTGCCATAAATGTGGTATTACCGGTTTCCTTTTTCATTGCTGCTTTAGGAATGGCCATAGGAATAGGTGGTTCTTCTATAATTTCACGTGCACTGGGCGCAGGAAAAGGAGAAAAAGCATTAAAAACCTTTGGGAATCAAATTAGTCTGACGCTTATTCTTACTATTTTATTAGTGACCACGGGACTTGTCTATATAGATAGTATAATTCCTGCATTCGGTGGAAAAGGAGATATCTTCGAGCATGCAAAGATCTATTATACCATAGTTCTTTATGGAGTCCCCTTCCTAGCACTTTGCATGATGGGGAACAATGTGATTCGAGCTGAAGGAAAGCCGAAATTTTCTATGATAGCCATGATTATTCCTTCTGTGGGGAATTTGCTGTTAGATTATATCTTCATTAATGTTATGGATATGGGGATGGAAGGAGCTGCCTGGGCTACAACAATTTCCTATATGTGTTGTTTCTCTTATGTGCTTTGGTTCTTTCTTTCGAAGAATTCAGAATTAAAAATAGGTCTGCATCATTTTGCATTCGATCTCTCGGTACTTCGTGAGATTTCCAGCCTCGGATTTGTTACTCTGGCAAGACAAGCAGTGGTGAGTATCACTTATTTACTGATGAACAATATTTTATTCGAATTGGGAGGAGAAGACTCTGTAACTGTTTACGCAATAATTGGAAGAATGCTCATGTTCGCACTTTTTCCTGTGTTAGGAGTCACCCAAGGGTTTCTGCCAATTGCAGGATACAATTATGGAGCAAGAGAGTGGGAGCGAGTACGAAAGAGCATTAACACAGCAATTCTCTATGCCTGCGGTTTAGGACTTGTGGTTTTTGCCGGAATCATGTTCTTTTCTGAAGATATCGTAAGGGTTTTTACAGATAACCCTATAATTATTGCTGAAACACCAACGGCTATGCGTTGGGTATTTGCGGCAACTCCAATTATCGCACTTCAACTTATAGGCTCCGCTTATTTCCAGGCCATAGGGAAAGCGGTTCCGGCATTCTTGCTCACCCTTTCTAGACAAGGTTTTTTCTTTATACCTTTGGTATTGATTCTCCCTAAATATTATGGAGAAATTGGGGTTTGGTTAGCTTTCCCGGTCGCCGATATTTTGTCTACAATTGTTACGGGATATTTTTTGAACAGAGAGATAAGGCTGAAATTAAAAGCTCAACCTGTTCAATAGTCAATAGATGTTGGAGATGATTTTATTTCAGTAAATTTGAATTAAATTTTAGCCTGTGATCGAATATTACAACTATATAAAGTCTTTACATTTAATTTTTGTGATTACCTGGTTTGCGGGTCTATTCTATATTCCAAGGCTGTTTGTGTATCATATTGAAGCCTCACAAAAGCCTGAGCCGGAAAGATCTATTTTGATAGCTCAATTAAAGCTAATGACATTGCGCCTCTGGAAGATCATCACCTGGCCTTCGGCAATCCTTGCGAGTATCTTTGCTTTTCTACTCTTGTATTTAATGCCGTTTTGGTTAAAGCAGGATTGGATGCTTGTAAAATTGGGATTTGTAGTCTTGTTGTATGCCTATCATATTAAATGTCACTTCATCTATAAAGATCTTCAAAATGATAAAATTAAATGGACTTCCAACCAAATGAGATTGTGGAATGAAGGTTCTACAATGATCCTTTTTTCTGTTATCTTTCTGGTTATAGTACGTGATGCCGTTAATTGGATATATGGGGTGATAGCCTTAATTCTATTAGCCGTAATATTAATGCTTGGCTTTAAATTCTACCAGCGCATTCGATCTAAAAACTCTAAAGCCTGATATGGTGTGATAATTGATATTTCTACGCTAATTACTCCTTAACTCTATGAAGCTTTTAAAATTATCTCTAAGAAACCGTATTTTCATTTCCATGATCTTATTGGTTTTGGGGGCTTCTATACTTATTGCAGGGGTTACGGTTTTTCAGTACAAGCAAGAATCAGAAGATTATCATAGAGAACGGTTAGAGCGAAAGGAACAGGCTATTCGTGAAAATATCAAGTTCGTACTTTCAGGAACTACACATCTGGTAAATACAGAGAATATGGCGGTTATCTTAAAAGAACGCCAGAAGATTTACGAGATCTCACAAGTGCACGAGATGCAGCTTAATGTTTACGATCTTAACGGAAAGTTGCTTATAAAATCTAATGAATCCTTTTTTAGGGATACTACCAATATTCAAATTCCTAAGTATATCTTAGAAAATCTGGAGGCATCAAGAAATAAGCGATTTTTAAAGAAATCGGAGATCAACGGACAAAAATTTCAATCCTCTTATACGTATATTACTGATAGTAAATTCAAACCTCTTGCAATTCTATACTTGCCTTATTTGCAAGATGACGAATTATTACAGAAGGATTTGAACGATTTCCTGATGAAAATGGGGGAAGTTTACCTATTTATGCTCGTTCTGGCTATATTGATGTCTTATTTCCTTTCCAAATACATTACAAAATCTCTAAAAATCGTTTCTGAAAAAATCATTGAAACACGTTTGGATAAGCGCAATCAAAAGATCCATATCGATAATGCTTCTGAAGAAATCTACACTTTGGTGGCTGCTTATAATAGTATGATCGATGAGCTGGAGGAGAGCGCAGTAAAATTAGCTACAGGGGAGCGGGAACAGGCTTGGAGAGAAATGGCTAAGCAGGTCGCGCATGAAATTAAGAATCCGCTAACCCCAATGAGGTTAAGCGTACAAAGTTTCCAGCTTAAGTTCGACCCTCAAGATCCTACTATTCACCAAAAAGTAGAAGAATACAGCAATACGCTTATCCATCAAATAGATACCATGAGCGCAATTGCATCGGCATTTTCGAATTTTGCAAAAATGCCTGCTCAGCAAAATGAGATCTTGAACGTTCCAAAAATTGTGAAATTAGCGTTGGATATCTTTAATGAAGATTACATTATTTTTACTTCAGAAAAAGAAGAAATCCTGGCAAAATTCGATCGTACCCAGTTAATTCGCGTAGTTACCAATCTGGTAAAAAACGCTACTCAAGCCTTGCAGGATATCCCAGATCCGAGAATTCTCGTAAGGGTTGAAGAAGAAGGGAAGATGGTTTGTATTTCTGTTTCTGATAATGGAATTGGAATAGATGAAGAAAATAAGGACAAGGTATTCGAGCCTAAATTTACTACTAAAAGCAGTGGGATGGGATTAGGTTTAGCCATGGTTAAGAACCTAGTGGAAACCTATAAGGGAAGTATTAGTTTTACTTCACAAAAAAATAAGGGAACTAGCTTTAGCGTTAGATTTCCAAAGGAATAATGAATTTGAAACAGAGGCACGCATGGTTCCTCTAAGATTTCAACTAACCAAAAACATACTTAAATGATGGATTTTCAAAATGTACTATCAGAGAATAAGGACGGGATACTACAAATAACCGTTAACAGGCCTTCTAAGTTGAATGCCTTGAATAAAGAGACCATAGACGAACTTCATCAGGCTTTTAAAGCTGCGGCGGAGGAGGATGAGGTGAAAGTGATTATTCTTACCGGAAGCGGAGAAAAAGCTTTTGTGGCAGGAGCCGATATAAGTGAATTTTCAGATTTCTCTCCGGAAGAAGGGGAAGAGCTGGCTGCTCAAGGGCAGGCCAAATTATTCGATTTCGTAGCTAATTTTTCAAAGCCGGTGATCGCTGCTGTAAATGGATTCGCCTTGGGCGGCGGATTAGAGTTGGCAATGGCTGCACATTTTAGAATTGCCAGTGAGAATGCCAAAATGGGGCTTCCAGAGGTATCTCTTGGAGTTATTCCCGGATATGGAGGGACACAGCGATTGCCTCAACTGGTTGGAAAAGGTCGTGCCATGGAAATGATCATGACCGCAGGAATGATAGATGCCAATCAGGCATTGCAATATAATTTAGTGAACCATGTTACCACTCAGGAAGAGTTAATTGAATTTGCTGAAAGATTAGCTGGAAAAATTATGAGAAATTCGCTGGTAGCCATAAAATCGGCTATTAAAGCTGTGAACGCGAACTATGAAACCGGGGTTGATGGTTTTAAAACTGAAATATCAGAATTTGGTAAATGTTTTGGAACAGAAGATTTTGAAGAAGGAACGACAGCATTTTTAAATAAACGCAGAGCAGATTTTCCGGGTAAGTAATCTCCACATTCGAATTTCAACAATATAAAAATATGGAATAATTCCTTTTAAAAGGAATTATTCCATATTTTTGTTTTTATGTCGAAGGGAAATCATATAATTAAAGGAAGAGGTGCGCAGCTTAATGTTAGTAATAAATTTGATGCTCAAAATCACGAGTATCGAGATGATTTTCTCAATTATTGCGCTTTGGAAGGAGAAGAGGCGCAAGATTCCAAAACTTCATTGATAGATACTTTTCCTAAAACTATTGTGAACAAAGTAAATAGTCCAGACATTAGAATGGGCTTTTCTTTAAATCCATATCAGGGATGTGAACATGGTTGTGTGTATTGCTATGCAAGAAATTCACATGAATATTGGGGTTACAGTGCAGGCTTAGATTTTGAGCAGAAGATATTAGTAAAACGCAATGCGGTGAATTTATTAGAAAAGAAACTCCAAAGTCCTCGTTGGGAAGCGGTACCCATTGTGCTTTCTGGTAACACAGACTGTTATCAGCCTATAGAGAAAAAACTGAAAATTACTCGTCACCTCTTACAAACATTTCTGAAATATAAGCATCCGGTAGGTATTATAACTAAAAATGCTCTTATCCAGCGTGATATTGATATTTTAAGGGAATTGGCAGCAGACAATTTGGTTCATGTAAATCTTTCAATTACATCTTTAGATGAAGAAATAAGGCGGTTGTTAGAACCTAGAACAGCGAGTGTGAAAAAGCGCTTGGAAACTCTAGAAAAGCTTTCTTCAGCAAACATTCCGGTTAGCGTGATGATGGCCCCTATTATTCCCGGGATCAACAGTCATGAGGTCTTACCTTTGGTAAAAGCGATTTCTGAAAAAGGTGCACTTGGAGTAGGCTATACAATGGTGCGTTTGAACGGAGCTATAGGTGGAATTTTTACCGATTGGATTAAAAAGACAATGCCAGATAGAGCCGATAAAGTATTGCATCAAATTCAGGAATGTCATGGCGGAAATTTAAACGACAGCGTGTATGGCAGACGTATGAGAGGCTCTGGTACTATTGCTGAGCAAGTAGAGCAACAGTTCCGAATAGCTAGAAAAAAATATCTTTCAGGACGGGTAAAACCTGATTTGAACTGTCATCTTCATGAGCAGTACAAAAATGGGCAGCTGAAACTTTTTTAGTTTATTCTACTGGTTTAATAAGATATACATATACTGGAAAATGATCGCTATATCCGCCTTCGTAACCGGCATATCCATAACTTCTCTTTGGATATCCTCTAAATTGGCCGGAAGTTGTAATTAAATATTCCTTATTGAAGATTCCTGCTTTGTAGAACTGAAAGCCTTTATCTTTTTCATTTATCAAAGGATTGGTAAGGAGAATCTGGTCGAATAAATTCCATTTATCTCTATAGGCCAGTGTTCCTTTCCCTTGTTTAATCATGTTTTCCATCGGGTTGTAAAGTTGCTTGAACTGGGTTTTATTCTTAGTAGCTGATGTTTTAAGCACCTTTTTTATGCTCTTATTTGTAGGGTCGTCATTGAAGTCACCCATGTTCAATATTTTAGCATAAGGGTCTATTTGTTGAAGCGAATCTATGATCAATCTATTCAATTCGGCAGCTTTTTCGCGTTTGTAACTGCTACGGGCTTCTCCTCCGCTTCTTGAAGGCCAGTGGTTTACAATGAAATGAACTTTTTCACCGTCTAATAAGCCGGTTACCACCAGTTGATCTCGGGTATATACACGTTTTGAAGGAGCTTCTTTTTCGTAAAGCAGCAATCTTCTTGACTGGGAATTCAAGGGTTTAAAATGAGATTTTTGGTAAAGTAAAGCAACATCCACTCCACGCATATCAGGGGAATCATAATGCACAATACCGTAATTATATTTAATAAGGGAAGGTTGATTAGTAAGATCTTCAAGAACTTTCAAATTTTCAATCTCACAGATACCAATAATAGCCGGCGAATTGTGAGATCCGTCCTGTCCAATTTCAGATAAAACCTTCGCGATATTTTTTAGTTTATCCTCATATTTATCTTCTGTCCAAGCATCTTTTCCCAGAGGGGTTCTGTCATCGTCGAAAGTCACCGGATCATTTTCGGTATCAAAGAGATTTTCAACATTGTAAAACGCAACTGTATTTATCTGGTAATTTCTGGTCTCCTGGCAGTAGGCAATATTAATGGAAATCATACCCAAGAGGACACATAAAAGAATCTTACTCAAGGATTTTTGATTATTAGAACGTTTCATATAATATAAGTTGAAAATGTGGATTAAGGTAAAAATTAATTGAATACCATTCGATTTTAGTTCTACTTTAATCTTTGTAATTGAGTGCTTTATATGAAACACCGGTTTTTATTTCTCCTTTTTGGTTTGTCCTTATTTTGTAACATTTCTGCTCAAAATACTTCCATAAAAGGTATTGTAGTAGACGCCAATTCTTTTGATAAAATTGAAGCGGTTAGCATCACAATTGAGAGTACTAGCTATATAACTCAAACCGATGTAGATGGTAAATTTAGTATTTCCCTTGAAGAGCTTCCCTCTGGAGAGTATGTATTTCTGTTCTCTAAGCCGGGTGCTACTAACTTGCGCTTACCTGTTACTTTAATAAAGGGTGAACAAAAGGATCTGGATATTATTTTACTACAACCCGATTTTGTTAGAGAACAGCTGCAGGCGAGCATTATAAGCCTATCCGATAGTGAACTTAACGAAGAAAGTATTGGTGTGGAAAGTGTATCGGGATTACTGCAGGCAGCCAGAGATGTGTTTTTGAATGCTGCTTCTTTCGATTTCAGCGCCAGTTTTTTTAAACCCCGTGGTTTAGATAGTAACTATGGAGCACTGTTAATAAATGGTATAGAGATGAATAAGTTGTTTAATGGCAGACCGCAATGGGCAGATTGGGGTGGTTTGAATGATATGCAACGCAATCAGGTATTTAATATGGGGCTGGTACCCGGAGAGGTTAGTTTTGGTGGAGCGGCTGGAATTACTAACATTATTATGAGGGCCTCCCAGTATAGCAAGTCGGCTCGAGTTTCCTATGCTGCATCTAATCGAAGTTATACAGGAAGAGCAATGGCAAGTTACAGTTCTGGAGAATTACCAGGTGAGTGGTGGATTGCAACCTCTGCTTCCAGACGTTTTGCAACAGAAGGATTTGTAGATGGAACCGTTTATGATGCTAATAGTTTTTTTCTGGCAGTAGAAAAAAGAATAACTTCTGCACATAGTTTAAATTTTACAGCATTTTATACCCCTAATTCTCGGGGGAAATCTTCAGCAAATACCCAGGAAGTTTTTGATTTAAAAGGTACAATCTATAATTCATTTTGGGGTATGCAAAATGGAAAGGTCAGGAATTCCAGAATTAAAGAGGTAAAAGAACCAGTGCTTATGTTGAATCATTTCTGGAAGTTAACAGATAAAGCAATGATCAATACCAACATATTTTATCAATTCGGGTCTATCGGAAATAGCCGTATAGACTATGGAGGGACGCGGTTAGTGCTACAAAATGGACAGGAAAGCTTTATAGGTGGAGGGAGTAACCCCGATCCATCTTATTACCAAAAAATGCCGAGTTATTTTTTAAGATTTGATGGAGATCAAAATTTTGAATCAGCTTATAGAGCGCAACAGACTTTCATGGAAAATGGTCAGCTTGAGTGGGATGATCTTTATGAGGCCAATAGAATAGTTGTACAAAATGGGGGGAATTCTGTTTATGTCATTGCTGAAGACCGGAATGACGACACAAATCTTATATTAAACTCCATTGCAACTGTCACAATTAATTCTAACATATTATTGAATGCTAAACTAAGTTACACCCATTTATTAAGTGAAAATTTCGCCAATGTAAAAGATCTACTAGGGGGCATTGGCTATTTAGATATCGACTTTTTTGCGGAAGGTGATTCTCAAATAACTTCTGATAATCGAGCGCAAAGCGATTTATTTAATCGAAATAGAATTGCTATGGAAGGGGAACGGTTCAAGTATAATTTTGAACTGGAAGCCCAACAATTCGAAGCATTTGCCAATACCAGATTTACTTATAAGAAGTTTGATGCATATGTTGCAGCAGAAGCAAAACAAACTTCTTATCAAAGAAATGGATTATATAAGAATGGAAATTATCCGGAAAATTCTTTTGGGAAAAGTGAAGTCCTCAATTTTATAACTTTTGGAGCAAAAGCCGGCTTTACCTATAAAATTACAGGCAAGCATCTTGTAGATTTAAATTTCGGAGTTTATGGAAAGCCACCTACGCTAATGAATAGCTTTTCCAATTCAAGGCAGAATAATGAGATCGTTAAAGGTCTTCAAACGGAAAAGCTAAGCTCTGTAGATCTAAGCTATATTTTTAGAAGTGGAATTTTGAAAAGCAAGCTTACCGGCTATTTTACCAAGATCGAGGATGTAACAGAAATTTCATTTTATTATGCCGATGGACTTTCAGGCTTGGGTAGAAATAATAGCAATGCATTTGTACAAGAGGTTCTTACAGGAATTGAAAAACAGCATTTTGGAGTAGAATTGGGAGTAGAAGCCCAACTCACTTCTACGTTAAAGTTGAAATCGGTAGTTGGAATCGGGCAGTTTACGTATGCCAACAATCCAAATTTACACCTCACTTCCGATGATTTTTCAGGCAGGTTAGATTATGGGCCTTCCTTTTTAAAAGATTATAGATTGCCTAACGGACCTCAAACAGCAGCACAAATTGGCTTTGAGTATCGAGATCCGGAGTTTTGGTGGTTTGGAACTACCCTTAATTATTTTGCGAATGCTTTTTCTGATATAAGTCCGCTACTTAGAACCGGTAATTTTTCAACCGATGTTGATGGATTGCCTATACTTACTTATAACCCTGTAACTGCAAATCAGCTCTTGAAACAAGAAAAATTTCAAGAATATTTTCTACTAAATGCGACGGGAGGAAAGTCCTGGCGTATTAAAGATAAGTATGTTGGTTTTTTTATGAGTTTAAATAACATTCTGGATAAACGCTATAAAACGGGAGGTTATGAACAATCCCGAAATGTGAATTATACTAAGTTAAAGGAAGACAGGGATAGGGAAACCCCCATTTTTGCTAATAAATACTGGTATGGAACAGGAGCCTCCTATTATTCTAATTTCTATATAAGATTTTGATAACTATTTTAATATGAAAGCAATTTTCTTTTTTAGAGGGCTATTAATCTCAATTATATTCACACTTATTTCGTGTGTTAATACAGATGATTTTGAGATTCCAACTCCAGAAGTACCGGAAGATGATTTTGACGGAGTGATCTCAAGTATTTCTGCTATTAAAGGAAATTATAAACCTTTAATAGGAGATATCTATACTTTTCAAAATACCGATACCTATATTGTAGGATATGTTGTCTCGAGCGATGAAGCAGGAAATTTTTACAAGAAACTGATCTTGCAGGACAAACCCGAAAACCCAAGCTCAGGGATTCAAATTTTGATCGATGATTCTTCACTTTCCGATTTTTATGAATTTGGAAGGAAAGTGTATGTGAAATTAGATGGTTTAAGTTTAGGGTATAACAATGGCAGTCATCAATTGGGTATTCAAAATAGAGGGGAAGTAGTTGTAATCCCGCAATCTTTAATTGATGAACATCTTATTCGATCACTCGAAAAAGCAGAGATCAAACCCCTCCAAATAGATATAGTTGATTTCAATGAAACCTATAAGAATATTTATATCCGGTTAGAGGATGTGCAGTTCAACAGGAATCTTATTAGAGAAGAGCAACGTTACACTTTTGCTGCTGAGGTTACCGATCAGTATGACGGAGAAAGACAATTGGAGAGTTGTTTAAGTTCTTCAGCAGTAATGTTGAGTACCAGCACTTATTCTGATTTTAAATCGCTCTTACTGCCGCAATTTTCAGGTAACTTAAATGGTGTTCTTACTCGAAATTTTTATGATGATCATTATGTGATTGTTTTAAATACTCCTGAAGATCTAGAATTTATGGAAAACGACCGCTGTGATCCGGTTTTTTTAAATTGTGGTAGTAATATTCTACAAGGCAGTAAGCAGCTATTTGAAGAAGACTTTGTAGGGATTAGTAATGAGAATATTTTAGATGGCAGGGGATGGACAAATGTGAATATAAATGGAGGAAATGAACGTTTTGAAGATGGAATTTTAAATGGAAATCGATTTATTAGAATCTCTGCTTACAATACAGGAGAAAATCCATTGGAGGCCTGGCTTATAACTCCAGCAGTAAATCTCGACACCAGTACGCAAGAAGTGCTCTCCTTCGAGATCAAGGCGTCTTATGACAATGCTACAATACTCAGTGTTCTAGTAACTACAGATTTTACCGGGAATCCCTTAACTACCAATTGGCAAACTCTCGAGGCGAATATTCCTGTAGGCCCAGCAAGCCAGTATGGTGTTAGTTTTAAAAAATCTATATTAGATATTTCTTGTTTAACAGGAAAGGTAAATATTGCTTTTAAATATTTAGGAGCCGTGCCAGATAAAACTACTACCTACGATATAGATAATATTAGAATAACCGGAAACTAAAAAACCCTCAGTGAATTGAATTCCTGAGGGCTTTAACTTAAGATTAAAAAATGCTACTCTTCTTCTCCCTGTTCGTCATATTCATGATACAAGAAGTTGTTATAGGGAAAGCGAGTTACATGTATTCCTCTTACTTTCTCATAAACTTTTTTTCTGAACTCTTCCATATTGTCTTTATTCAATGCAGAAATGAATAATACGTCATCACCCATTCGGTTCATCCAAGTCTGCTTCCAATCTTCCAGAGAATAATGGACTTCAGTTTTTTCAGTTACCAGGTCATCTTCATCGATCTTTTCTTCCTGAAAAGCATCAATTTTATTGAAAACCATAATAGTAGGTTTATCTGCGCTCTTAATATCGGCCAGAGTTTGATTAACAGAAGCAATATGTTCTTCAAAGTTGGGATGAGAAATATCTACCACGTGCAACAGCAAATCTGCTTCTCTAACTTCATCTAAAGTAGATTTAAAAGACTCTACCAATTGTGTAGGGAGTTTTCTAATAAATCCTACTGTATCGGTAAGAAGGAAAGGTAAGTTTCTTATAACTACCTTTCTAACGGTAGTATCTAAAGTTGCAAATAGTTTATTTTCGGCGAAAACTTCACTTTTGCTAATCACGTTCATCAAAGTAGATTTTCCTACGTTGGTATAACCTACTAAAGCAACACGAATGAGTTGTCCGCGATTTCCACGCTGAACACCCATTTGTTTATCTATGGTCTCAATTTTTTTCTTCAGAAGGGAGATCTTATCGCGTACTATTCGGCGGTCAGTTTCAATTTCTGTTTCCCCTGGACCACGCATACCTATACCTCCACGCTGGCGCTCTAAGTGTGTCCACATTCCGGCAAGGCGAGGTAATAAATATTGATATTGAGCGAGTTCTACCTGTGTTCTTGCATTACTGGTCTGCGCGCGCTGAGCAAAGATATCTAATATAAGGTTGGTTCTATCCAGAACCTTACAGTTTAGTATTTTTTCAATATTCTTTTGCTGTGCAGGAGTTAGCTCATCATCAAATATGGCCGTTCCCACTTCATTAACTTCTATAAATTCCTTTACATCATTAATTTTACCTGTTCCAATAAATGTTTTTGGATTAGGCTTATCCATTTTTTGAGTGAAGCGTTTTAATACTTCCCCTCCGGCGGTATAGGTAAGAAATTCGAGTTCGTCTAAATATTCATTCAATTTATCTTCATCCTGCTCTCTGGTAACAATCCCTATTAAAACAGCCTTCTCGTATGTTAAGTCAGTCTTTTCTATCATAGAAGCAAAGTTACACAATAGTATGCAATACCGATTTTAAGTTATTGAAATTCAACAAAAATTTAACTCCTTAAAAAAGGGAATAAAAAAAGTCCGATGCAAACTGCTCCGGACTTTTAAAAAATATAGCTATAATGCTAAATCCTGTTAGAAGTTATAGTTTAAACCAAGACCAAATACTTCTCTAATTTGAAATGCAGCAACGGCATTATCGTCGTAAATAGCTTGAAATAATAAGTTGGCAGATATGTATTTGTTGATTCCCAATTGAAGGTTCATCAAATAATCGATATCTATATTGCCCGGTTTGTCTAAATAGTTAGAATACAATCCAAGAGAATGTTCCATAACTACGTTTTCTAGAATTTCATATTTTGCGAATGCACTAACAGATGCTCCAAATTCAAATCTTGTAGATTTTCCTTGGTCTACACCAAAATATTGACCATCAACATATCCCGGAGTAGAAGTGAAATCGCTGTCTACAAATATTAATCTTGCTGTTGCAGGTGCTATATTAACATACAAATTCTCATTCTTCTTCCACATCATGCCCGGTCCTGTTTGCAGGTATCCCGGAGATAAAAAGTGTGTGGTTTCGGTTCTAATGGTTTCCCCGGTCTCAGCATCTTCACTATACACATAACCTTTAGTGAACTGAGTTCTGAAATTTAAAAAATAAGAGTAATACCAGTTGGAATTTGGTAATTGCTTTCCTGCGATAGAATTGAATTCCAAACGATCACTTGTTTTTCTAGCGTAATCATCTCCTTTTAATTTAGTAAGACCATAGTTGGCAAGTATTTTATTGTCCCATGTGAAATCATCCATTCTATAGTTGAAATCATAATTTAGGGTAAGATTACCTGCGATGCTTGAAGTTCCTCCCCCAATCCACTCATTATTGAATGAAGATTGATTGAATAAAAGTTGAATAGTTCCTGTTTTAGACCATCCGTTTGGTGGTACTTCGTCTTCTTTTTTTTCTTCTTCCTGTGCTGAAACTAGGTTTGCGGCAAAAAGAACAGCTAATAATAGTACTAGTTTTTTCATTTTGTTAGGTTGTTAGGATTGTTTTTGCTTGAAAAGTGGCACCGAGGAACAGGCTTCTCCATAAAGAAGACTTTTTGCCACGGGTTGCAGCCTTTCGATTAAAAGTAAATAGGCATTCTTAGGAACCGGTTTATTAGAACAACCTTTAATAATTACAGGTTTTCCAGTAAGATTAGTAATATCCAGGTTCTGGATAATTTCTGTATAAAGAATGGTATCTAGTATTTCTAAATCGCCGGTAACAACTTTTTTAGCAAATGGCTGCAGGTAGGTAGCCAAAAGCATATATGCCCATGCCGGAATTATTGCATCGGTAGAGCAGGTAAGTGCTACGTAGCTATCCTGATATTGGTTCCAGTCATGCTCCTTAGCCTGTTCTCTAAAAGAAATTTCTTTAAGCACAAAACCTTCCAAAAGCCAGTCTTTAATATCAAAGAGTACTCTGTTGCCGATAGGATAATAATCTTCCAGATCAAAAGTAACTAGTTTGCTATTCGCTACGCGATTAATAATTTCAGTAGACATATTTCAAATAATTATATTCTTATGCTAAAGGATTATAACAGTCCTAATTCCAACTTAGCTTCTTCACTCATTAACTCCTGTGTCCATGGCGGATCGAAAGTTATTTCGACCTCACAATCTTTCACTGTATCTAGAGATTTTACTTTTTCCTCTACTTCTCTAGGTAAAGTTTCTGCTACTGGGCAGTTTGGAGTAGTTAAGGTCATAAGAATCTTTACATCATAATCGGTGTTAACCATGACATCGTAAATAAGACCTAGCTCATATATATCTACAGGGATTTCAGGGTCGTAAATGGTCTTTAATACCCTTACAATTTTCTCACCTAATTCCTGTGTGTTTATTTCTTCTTCCATTATTAATCTAATTGTGTTTGGTATGCAATTGCATACATTTTTAGTTGTTTGATCATGCTCACCAATCCATTTGCTCTGGTAGGGGAAAGATGTTCTTTTAAGCCAATTTCATCAATAAACTGTGTGTCAGCCTCGAGAATATCAGATGGATGCTGATTTGAAAATGCACGAATAAGAATTGCTACAATACCTTTGGTTATAATGGCATCACTATCAGCGGTAAAAACCAACTTATCGCCTTCCAGCTCTGCATGTACCCATACCTTGCTTTGGCAACCTTTTATCAAATTTTCATCAACTTTGTATTTTTCATCTATTAGCGGCAAAGATTTCCCAAGCTCTATCATATATTCATAGCGCTGCATCCAGTCATCAAACATGGAGAATTCTTCAATTATATCTTGCTGAATTTCTTTTATATTCATTGCTATATATTTTATGCAAAAGTACAATAACAGGAAGTGCTATTCAACAGTTTCCGCCAATCTTATTATAGTCTTAGTCAATGCTTCTATTTGTAATGGGGGATTTCCATGATCGAAAGTTTGAGATGTATAAGTCTTGCCTTTAAATTGAATACTTAGATCGGCGTGTGGTGCTGCGTCTCTTGTTCTTTCTTCGCTAGGAGGTTGGTAGTCATTTAGTTGTGATAAATTTATTGATTTTAAAATTAAATCCAATTTTTTTCTTTCCGCAGATGAAATCACACTTGATTTTACCTGATCGTCATCCCTGCCGTTTTTAACTGTAATTTGATTTTTATCAATTATATAAGTGCTAGAAAACCCTCTAGAATAAGCATTGTAGGTTATAACATAGTCGTTAACCTGTTCGTTTTTTAAGGAAGAACAAGCCAAAATGCTCATAGTTGTAAATAAGGTGAGGAAAATATATTTCATAGCTTTTAAAATTATAACAATTAAGATACTACAAAAAAATGCACCTAAACAGTATAGGCGCATTTTCAATAAAGGTAAATATTGGTAGTCTTACTATTGCAGCATAGATTTAGCGCGTTTTACGGCTTCTACAAGTAAGTCAATTTCTTCTTTGGTATTATAAAATAAAAATGAAGCACGTACAGTACCCGGGATCTTATAAAAATCCATAATTGGCTGCGCACAATGATGCCCTGTTCGCACGGCAATTCCTAATTTGTCTACTATAGTACCTATGTCGTAAGGATGTATTCCTTCAATGTTGAAGGAGATTACAGCAGTTTTCTTAGTAGACGTTCCGTAGATTTTCAACCCTTCGATTTTCAGAAGTTTTTCTGTCCCATAATGTAGCAATTCCTCTTCATAGGATGCTATTTTATCAAATCCAATAGCATTCATATAATCGAGTGCAACACCAAAAGCAATACCTCCACAAATATTGGGAGTTCCAGCTTCAAATTTATGAGGCAGATCGGCATAAGTGGTTTTTTCAAAGCTTACTGTTGCAATCATTTCCCCGCCACCCTGATATGGAGGTAATTTGTTCAACCACTCTTCTTTTCCATATAAAACCCCAACTCCGGTTGGTCCACACATCTTATGAGCAGATGCTACGTAAAAATCAACATCTAAAGCTTGAACATCGGCTTTAATATGTGGTGCAGCCTGTGCACCATCAATTAATACTGCAGCTCCAACTTTATGAGCCTCAGTTATAATTTTTTCAATGGGATTAATAGTTCCTAAAGCATTGGACACGTGATTTAAAAAAACAACTTTTGTCTTGTTTGAAAGTAGTTGTTGAAATTTATCCACCACTAATTCCCCTTCATTATTCATTGGAATTACTTTCAACAAAGCTCCTGTTTTTTCACAAAGCATTTGCCAAGGAACGATGTTGGAATGATGCTCTAGGGCAGAAACTATAACTTCATCTCCTTCTTCTAAAAGTGATGCAAATCCACTGGCCACAAGATTAATTCCGTGGGTAGTTCCTGAAGTAAAAATTATTTCATGCGACTTTGCAGCGTTGAAATGAGTTTGCACTGTCTTTCTCGCTGCTTCATATTTATCGGTAGCTTCCTGAGATAAAGTATGTACACCTCTATGGATGTTTGCGTTGTAGTTGGAATAATAATCTACAATGGCATCTATTACCTGTTGAGGAGTTTGAGAAGTCGCAGCATTATCAAAATACACCAAAGGATATCCATTCACCTTCCTTTTTAGGATAGGAAAATCATTACGGATATTCTCTATATTAAGTGCTAGGTTTTCTGCGGCAACTTTCATACTTCTTATCTTAGTGAGCTTTTATGCTTGTTATTAAAGGTCGAAACCTAGACTAACTCCTAATTTTAATGCTATTTGAGAGGTAATTCTCTTTTTAAGTTCAGGGATTCTTACACTTTCCAAAACGTTGTTTGCAAAAGCATACATTAATAAAGCTCTGGCTTCTTTTAAAGGAATTCCTCTTGCTCGAAGGTAGAATAAAGACTCTTCATCTAACTGACCAATAGTACAACCATGACTACATTTAACATCATCAGCAAAAATTTCTAATTGCGGTTTTGAATTGATGGTAGCCTTATCGTCTAACAAAATGTTATTATTAGATTGAAATGCGTTGATCTTCTGGGCTTCTTTTTCAACCAGTACTTTCCCGTTGAAAACTCCTGTAGAATTCTCATCAAAAATACCTTTATAATCCTGGTGACTCTCGCAATTAGGGAAGATGTGATGCACCAAGGTATTGTGATCGACGTGTTGTTTATCTTCAATAATTGTAATCCCTTTCATGGTTGAATCGCATCGTTCTCCACGCTGGTAGAAATTAAGATTATTTCTTGTTAATTTCCCTCCAAAAGAAAAAGTATGCATAGAACAAACGCTTTCTTCTTGCTGTTCAACAAAAGTGTTGTCTATTAGTGAAGCTGAAGCTCTGTCATTCTGTATCTTGTAATAATCTACAATAGCACGTTTTCCTGCAAAGATCTCTGTTACCGAATTGGTAAACACAGGATGATCTGTCAAACTTTGATGCCGTTCAATGATCTGAGCTTGAGAGTTCTCGTCTACAACAATTAGGTTACGAGGCTGCACCATTAATGCAGATTCGTTCCCGGTAGAGAAATTGACAATTTGAATTGGTTTATCTGCCAGCTTATTTTTATGGATATGAATAAATGCCCCTTCTTTTGAAAAAGCAGTGTTCAGGGAATTCAACCCATTTTTTGGCACTATTTTATTAAAATAAGCATCTATAATAGGTTTGTATTTTGACTTGCTTAAAGCTGAAGACATTAAACAAACATCTATCTTGTCGTGTGTAGTTTCTGAAAGATGTGAAGAATAGATCCCGTCTATAAAAACAAGTTTATAGGTATCTATATCGTGAATAAGATATTTCTTGATGTCACGATATTCTAGGGCGTCTTCTTTTTTAGGAAAGACACTATAATCGTGCTTTAAAACCGTATTCAAAGAAGTGTACTTCCAGTCTTCTTCCTTTTTACTAGGAAAACCAAGGCTTTCAAACTCCTTTATGGCGTTACTTCTTACTTCGTGTATGTCTGAATCCACATCAAAAGCTTCTTCAAAAGCTAAAAAGGAGGATATTAATTTATCTTTTAGTTCCATTGTTTCAATTTCATGTTGAGAATAGTTGGTAAACAGGTTGTAAGAATTAGTGGTCTAGCTCTTAAAGTTGTTCCTGTTTTATCCAATCGTAACCTCTTTCTTCCAGCTCGTACGCCAATTCTTTAGTTCCAGATTTTACTATCTTTCCATCTAACATTACATGTACAAAATCTGGTACTATATAGTCAAGTAAGCGTTGGTAATGTGTTATCACTAATACAGCATTATCCTTGCTTTTTAATTTATTAACGCCATTAGCAACAATTTTAAGGGCATCGATATCCAAACCTGAATCGGTTTCATCAAGAATTGCTAATTTGGGGTTTAGCATTGCCATTTGAAAAATCTCATTACGTTTTTTCTCCCCTCCTGAAAATCCTTGATTAAGAGAACGAGATAAAAATTTACGATCCATTTCAAGTAATTCTGATTTCTCACGAATCATTTTCAGCATTTCGTTGGCCGGCATATCTTCTTGTCCATTCGCTTTTCTATGTGCATTAAGCGATGCTTTCATAAAATTTGTTACCGAAACACCTGGAATCTCAACAGGATACTGGAATGATAAGAAAATACCTTTGTGAGAACGCTCTTCAGGATCTAATTCTGTAAGGTCTCCACCTTCAAAGATGATTTCCCCTTCAGTCATTTCGTATTCTTCCTTCCCTGCGATTACCGAAGACAATGTACTTTTACCAGAACCGTTAGGTCCCATAATAGCATGAACTTCTCCAGGGTTGATTTCAAGATTGATCCCTTTAAGAATTTCTTTGTCTTCTATGTTTGCGTGTAAATTAGTTATTTTAAGCATATTAATTTGGTATGCATCTGAGATTCCCCAGATAGTTTAATTCTTCGTTTCTATATTTTCCGGACGTTTCTTTGCAAGAACATCCAGAACTTCTTTTATTTCTATAATTTCTGAAAACCCTGTATTGCTAGGGTTATCAGTCACTTTTCCTTTTATACTTATTGGGAGTGTGTATTCGTTGTCAAGTTTATAATTTTCCATAGAGCGCTTTAACTGCTTAGCTAAAGAGTCCATCTTTACCTGATAAACGAATTGATTTCCCTTGAAGACAGCTTCTTCTCCCACGGCAATATAATTCCCCTGATAGCTTTTAATGCTATCGGCCTCCGTAGGTTGTTTTACCAATTCTACAGGTTTTTCCCTAGTTTCTTCACAGGCAACAAATGCTAGTGCCAGAGCAAGTATGAAAAAAATCCTTTTCATTATCCAACAGAACCTTCAAGAGAGATTTCCAATAATTTTTGAGCTTCTACCGCAAATTCCATAGGCAGCTTGTTCAATACGTCTTTACTGAAACCATTTACAATTAATGCAATTGCTTTTTCGGTATCAATTCCTCTCTGGTTACAATAAAAAATTTGGTCTTCTCCAATCTTGCTGGTAGTAGCTTCATGCTCTACCTGTGCCGATTTATTTTTCACCTCTATATACGGGAAAGTATGTGCTCCGCATTTATTTCCCATAAGTAAAGAATCACACTGAGAGAAATTTCGAGCATTTTCAGCTCTACTATTTATTTGAACCAAACCTCTATATGAGTTTTGAGATTTTCCTGCAGATATACCTTTAGATATAATGGTACTTTTGGTGTTCTTACCTAAGTGAATCATTTTTGTTCCGGTATCTGCCTGCTGAAAGTTATTGGTAACGGCAATAGAATAGAATTCTCCAATAGAATTATCCCCTTTTAAGATACAAGAAGGATATTTCCATGTTACGGCCGATCCTGTTTCAACTTGTGTCCAGGAGATCTTTGCATTCTTTTCGCAAATTCCACGTTTTGTTACAAAGTTGTAAACTCCACCTTTTCCTTCTTTGTTTCCTGGAAACCAGTTTTGAACTGTAGAGTATTTTATTTCAGCATCGTCTAAAGCAATAAGCTCGACAACCGCTGCGTGTAATTGATTCTCATCTCTAGATGGTGCGGTACATCCTTCAAGGTAACTTACATAGCTTCCTTCATCGGCGATCACCAACGTTCTTTCAAATTGCCCCGTCCCGGCCTGATTAATTCTGAAATACGTAGAGAGTTCCATAGGGCAGCGTACGCCTTTAGGTATGTAACAAAAAGAACCATCACTAAATACAGCAGAATTAAGCGCCGCATAGAAATTGTCTTTTTTAGGAACGACCGATCCTATATATTTCTTTACAAGCTCGGGGTGTTCTTTAATTGCTTCAGAAATGGAGCAAAAGATAATTCCTTTTTCTGCAAGGGTCTTTTTGAAGGTAGTTGCTACAGAAACAGAGTCCATAACAATATCTACAGCAACACCTGCTAAGGCTTTTTGCTCGTCCAGAGAAATACCCAGCTTTTCAAAAGTAGCTCTCAATTCAGGGTCTACCTCGTCTAAACTTTCATATTTAGGTTTTTTATTAGGAGCAGAATAATAAGAAATGTTTTGAAAATCGGGCTTAGTATAGTGCACATTTGCCCATTCCGGTTCTATCATTTTCTCCCAGGCGCGATATGCTTCCAGTCGCCACTCGGTCATCCATTCCGGTTCTTCTTTCTTTTTTGAAATTGCGCGAACGATATCTTCATTTAATCCTACGGGGAAAGTATCAGATTCAATATCTGTATAAAATCCGTATTCATATTCTTTCGTTTCGAGCTCTTTCTTTAAATCGTCTTCAGTATATGCCATTATTGTAATTTCTAAATGAATTTTCCGAATTGCTTCGGACAAAATATTGATTTATAGTGAAAAACTTTCACCACAACCACAAGTGCGTTGCGCATTGGGATTGTTAAATACAAATCCCTTGCCATTTAAGCCGCCAGAATATTCGAGGATAGTACCAGCCAGATAGAGCACACTTTTTTTGTCGACAACGATCTTTACCTCATTGTCTTCAAACATCTTATCGCTCTCTGTCTGATTTTTATCAAATTTCAATTCGTACGACAATCCCGAACATCCGCCACTTTTCACTCCTACACGCACGTAATCGGTCGTTGCATTGTATCCCTCATCGGACATTAACAGTGCAATCCTTTTTTTTGCGTCTTCGCTTACCTTTATCATAGCTAAAAAGATTAGTCTTAATTTTGTGCAAATATACTACAAAACAAGCGGTTTACCATATCTGTAACATTTGTTTTGCGTATGTGATTATAGGTTTATCCAATGGAATTTAAAGTCTCTCGTAGTGCCCATGTAGGTGCTATTTCTTAAAGATTAGCAGGATAAGGCTTACTGTAGAAATATTTTAAAATTCATAAAACCTATTAAAATTGACCTTGTTGCAAGAATATTCATTTATTTTTGCGCTTTAAAACCAATTTTCATGTTAGAAGATAGTCAGCAAAGCAGAACAAACCTTTCAGAATTGGGAGAATTTGGACTCATTGATTTACTTACCAAGAATTTAGCCCCCAAATTGAAATCGACTGTTAAAAGTATTGGAGACGATGCGGCGGTACTTGATTTCAATGGATACGAAACACTTGTCACCACCGATTTGCTCGTAGAAGGGGTGCATTTTGATTTGGCCTATATGCCACTCAAGCATTTGGGGTATAAGGCGGTAATGGTAAACCTTTCTGATGTATATGCCATGAATGGAGAGGCTACGCAAATTACCATTGGAATAGCCTGTTCTAACAGATTCCCGGTAGAAGCACTGGAAGAGTTGTACGCCGGAATAGAGCTAGCTGCAAAGATATATAATGTAGATGTGGTTGGAGGAGATACTACTTCCTCTACAAAAGGTTTGCTTATTAGTGTTACAGCATTAGGAAAGGCTAAAAAAGAAGATGTGGTTTATAGAAGTGGGGCAAAACCTAACGATCTCTTGGTGGTTACAGGAGATTTGGGAGCTTCATATATGGGCTTGCAAATCTTAGAGCGTGAAAAAGAGGTTTTTAAAGTGAACCCTAATTCTCAGCCAGATCTTGATCAATACACTTATTTAATTGAGCGCCAATTGAAACCGGAAGCTCGTAAGGATATTGGCCCTTTGTTGAGATCATTAGAGGTGAAACCAACTTCTATGATAGATATTAGCGATGGCTTATCTTCTGAAATTATTCACATTTGTAAAAATTCGAAGGTAGGAGTTAATTTATATGAAAATAAAATACCTTTAGATCCTGCCGTTATTGCAGCCTGTGAAGAGTTTGAACTAGATAGTACAACTATTGCGCTAAGTGGTGGTGAAGACTACGAATTATTGTTTACAGTAGCTCAGGAAGATTTCGATAAAATTAAAGGAAATCCAAATTTCAGTATTATTGGCTATATGACAGAAGAGCGGGAAGGGATGCACTTAATAACAAGGGGAGATACTAAAATTCCGCTTATTGCTAAGGGTTGGAATGCAATGGATAGAGAAGAAGACTAAGTGGCATTTGCGTAGCGCCTCTGCTTTCTTCTTTTATAGATCTTAGCAATATAATCGTTGGTCTCCTTAAACTTAGGAGTTAGCTTTGCTAAAAAGCCGTTGGCGGTATCGGTCATTTCTATACCGCATTTTTCGCATGTATATTCATGAATATGATTTGTAACGTTTTTAGACACTTTTAATTTGTGGCCAAAAAGGTTACAATACACCTCTGCGAATGAAAATAATTTTTGGTTTTTTTTCTTCATAAAGGGTTGATTTTCTTTATTCTAAATTCAAAGTTATAAAAAAAAGTTAAAAAACCGACAAAAACCACTATTTAATCGATTAAAAGCATTATTTCCAGAAGATCTGCTTCATTTTCAATAAAAGATAAATGGCCGTCAGGAAATGTTTTCAAGGTGGAATTCGTTTTTTTAGCTACACGCTTCACTGAATTAAAGCTCATTACGGGGTCTTTTTGTCCGGCAACAATAATTTTCTGTCCCTTAAATTGAGCTAATAATTCGGTTTTATTTGTACGAATTTTCATTCCTTTTAACGCGGCGGTTATGCTGTTTTCTGTAAGTTTTTGTCCTTCTTCTTTTAAGATATTTAGTTCTCCTTTAAATTTTTGATCGTTTTTTTTAGTGAGTAAGTTCGAAATAGCCATGCTCACAAAACTTCGTTTATTTTTTTGCACTAAACTAATAGCGCGATCTCTATTAAATTTCCTCTCTTCTGAATCTTCCTCGGAAGTAGAGTTGATAAGCGCAAGAGCTTTAACCATAGTAGGAAATTTTTCATAGAATGCCAAACTCACATATCCACCCATCGAATGCCCTGCTATACTTGCTTCTGAGATTCCTATATTATTTAATACTTCCCTAACCACTTCTGCCATGAGCTCCATGTTATGAACATCGCTTAAAGTTCCCGATTGTCCGTGTCCGGGAAGATCGATTAGAATTACTTGTCGCTCGCTAGATAGTTTATCTGTAAAAGGGAGCCATATTTTATGGCTTTCTAAAAAACCATGTAATAAAACCAGCGGATTTCCGGTACCTTTGGTGCTATAAAATACAGGAGTATTCTTGTAGGTTATTGTCATTTGTGAAATATATTATAAAAATTGAAACGGCAAAATGAAATTTAATAAAGAAGCTTTTGTAGTTGGTTTTGCCTTATTCGCTCTTTTTTTTGGTGCAGGAAATTTAATTCTACCTCCTTTAATTGGGTTTGCGGCTGGAAGAGAATGGTATTTAGTGGCATTGGGATTTGTTATTTCCGGAGTGGGATTGCCTTTGTTGGGGATTTTTGCACATGCAAGGCTACAAGGAGGAATGTTTGATTTCGCAAAGAAAATATCGCCATTATTCAGCCTTATATTTTGCATCATCATATATTTAATATGTGCCTTATTACCGGCCCCAAGAACTGCCGCGGTAACTCATGAAATTGCCATTGCGCCCTATTTCGATATAAGTGCTTTAACTACCAGTATTCTTTATTTTGGCCTGGTATTTATTTTTGTGATAAAACGTTCAACGGTTATCAATAACATTGGGAAATTTCTAACGCCCGCCATTCTGCTACTATTGCTGATAATCGTGGTGAACGGTATTTTCTCTTCTCATCCACCTATGTTAGAGCCTGTAGGAGAAACTCCTGTGTTATCTGGGTTTTTTGAAGGTTATCAAACCTTCGATGCTATTGCGGCCTTAGTTGTAGGGGGAGTAATTATTATTTCTGTAAAGTTGAAAGGGTATACAAAAGAGGCAGAGATCAGGCAGCTAATAACTTCTGCCGCTATTCTTGCAGGATTAAGTTTATTCCTTATCTATGGTGGTCTTATATATAACGGTGCCTTAGTAAATGCTGAGTTTGCTCCTGATGTTACTCGAACAGAATTGCTTTCCGGGATTAGTTTTTTAAGTGTCGGGGCTTGGGGGAAGATAAGTCTTGCAATTTTGGTTGCTTTGGCGTGTTTTACTACCGCTGTAGGAATTGTTACGGGGATAGCCGATTTTATAACCGAGAGAATACATAATACCTGGGTGTACCCTGTAACGGTAAGTCTTACTTGTATACTTGGAGTAGTAATGGGGGCACTTTCTGTAGATGCGATTATAAATATCGCCCTACCCATACTTTTACTTATTTACCCACTCACTATTGTATTGATTTTATTGAATGTGATGCCGGCTAAGTTACGTACCAGAAAAATTATGATAGCTACAGTAGTAGCGACCATTATTTTTAGTTTACCGGATGCCCTGAAGTATATTTTAGAGGAAGGAGTTTATGAAAACTTGCAGACTTATATTCCATTAAGCGCCTATGGATTGGGATGGGTGATCCCTGCTTTTCTTAGTTTTTGGATTTCTTATTTTTGGGAAACAAACAATAGTAACATTACTAAGGCTACAGCTTAGTGAAAAAAAATAAAAGCTCCATCCTTCAGTGTTATTCTGAAGAATGGAGCTTTTAAAATTACTCTTTGAAAACTATGAATTCATCAAATCTTCGATTTCTTCTGCTTCAATAGGAATGTTCCCCATTAAGTTAAAAGGTTCTCCTTTTTCCTGGATTACCAGATCATCTTCCAGTCTAATTCCAAATCCTTCCGCAGGAATATAAATTCCAGGCTCTACAGTAAATACTTGATTTGCCTGCATAGGTTCGGTTAGAATTCCATAGTCATGTGTATCTAGACCAATATGGTGAGAAGTACCGTGCATGAAATATTTCTTATAGGCCGGCCAGTCTGGATCTTCATTCTTCACATCGGCTTTATCTAGCAATCCTAAGCCTAGTAATTCTGAGGTCATTAACTTACCAACTTCAACATGATAGTCGGCCCAGATAGTTCCTGGGACTAACATTTTTTGAGCCTCATTTTTCACTCTGTTCACTGCATTATAAACCTCTTTTTGTCTTTTTGTAAAGGTTCCTGATACAGGGATAGTACGAGTCATATCGCTAGAATAATTCGCATATTCAGCTCCGGTATCTAATAGAATTAGATCTCCGGCTTTACATTGCTGATTGTTCTCTATATAGTGAAGCACGTTCGCGTTATTTCCACTAGCAATAATTGGTGTGTAGGCAAATCCTTTGGAGCGATTGTTCAAAAATTCATGCATATATTCAGCCTCAATTTGATATTCCCAAACCCCGGGTTTTACAAAATCCAAGGTTCTTCTGAAGGCCTTTTCAGTGATATTACAGGCTTTTTGCATCAATTCCAGCTCAAGAGGATCTTTTACGGATCTCAATCTTTGCAAAATAGGGTTGCTTTTGGCGACCTGATGTGCGGGATATTGTTTTTTACACCATTCTACAAATCTGGCTTCTCGGGTTTCAGTTTCAATAGCTGCTCTGTAATGTTCGTTAGTGTTGAAATAAACGGTCTCACATTGGGTCATTACTTCAAAGAATATCTTTTCGAAATCCTTTAACCAGTATACTGTTTTTATTCCACTGGTGTCGTATGCTTTTTCTTTTGTGAGTTTTTCACCTTCCCAAACAGCAATGTGATCATTGGTTTCAGTTAGAAATAAAATCTCTCTGTGTTTTTCATGAGGAGCATCCGGAAATAGTACCAATATACTTTTGTCTTGGTCTACGCCCGAAAGGTAGAAAATATCACGAGCTTGTTGAAAAGGCATGGTGCTATCTGCGCTAATAGGATAGACATCATTTGAATTGAAAACGGCTAAACTTTTAGGCTTCATTTGGGCCATAAAATTTTTACGGTTCTTTACAAACAGACTTTTGTCGATTGGATCGTATTTCATACTGTACTTTAAAAATTAGAATTTCGTGAAGTTTCCACTTTAAAAGTGAAAACCGGGCATAAAATTAAAGAGACTATATTCAAATCCTGTTAAACTATGTTTAAAAAATTTTAGATTTCGTTAACGTTTGAGCTATTCATACATCTCCAGTCTATTTTTTAACCGCTGGTTTTCCTGATGAAGTTGCTCCAGTCGCTCTAGTAAATTGGTAATTGCTTCCAGTCCTTCCAGATTTATATCCAGCTCGTAATGAAGTCGTCGAAATCTTTCAAATTCAGAAATCCTATCGCAGTGCACGTAGTCCTTTTCCTTTAAAGTAATAATTTCTATAAGCCCACTTTCGCGTAATGAATGTATAAAAGTGTGCTCTACCTTATAATTCAAGCAAATATCCTGAGTGGAAATAAGTTCGTCTAAATTCATGAGCGCAATTTTTGAAGTTCGTGAAAAAGTTCTTTTTCCTTTTTTGTGAGTTTGGTTGGCATCTTCACTTTGTAGGTGATATAGAGATCTCCAAATTCGCCTTCCTTTTTATATTTTGGAAAACCTTTTCCTTTTAATTTAACCTGGGTCCCCGATTGAGTTTCAGGTTTCACTTTTAGTTTTACTTTACCTGTAAAGGTATTAATGGTAATCTCACCTCCCAGTAATGCAGTATAGAGGTTAATCTCTTCTTCTGAATACAGGTTTTCCTTTTCTCTTTTAAAAGCAGTATTATTAACTATTTTAAAAGTGATAAGTAAATCTCCTTTCGGCCCACCCTGCATTCCAGGGCCCCCGTGTCCTTTTATGCGTATGGTTTGTCCGTTTTCTACTCCTGCAGGTATTGTTAGCCTGATGTTCTTACCGTTAACGGTGAGGGTTTGTTTTTGAGAGGTGTAAACATCTTTTAAGTTAAGTTGTAATTCTGCATTAAAGTCCTGTCCCTTAAATTGAGGGCTTCTTCCTGCTCCTCTTCTTCGGGCCCCACCACCAAACATCTGTTCAAAAAAATCAGAAAAAGTATCCTCATCAAAACTTCCGGAATATTGTTGCTGTTGTCGTCCCCCTCTGTTGAAACTTCCACCCGAATATTGCTGCTGTTGTTTTGCTTTTTCAAACTGTTCGGCATGTTGCCAGTCTTTGCCATACTGGTCGTACTTTTTACGTTTTTCAGGATCACTTAGTACTTCGTTGGCTTCATTTATTTGTTGAAATTTTGCCTGGGCACTCTTATCATTAGGGTTGAGATCTGGATGATATTTTCTTGCCAGTTTTCGATAGGCTTTTTTAATATCAGCCTGACTAGCAGATTTATCCAGCTCCAGAATTTTGTAGTAGTCGATAAAATCCATTGAAATGAATAGGAATTGATGTCCTACTAAATTAATAATCTTTGAGGTATTTGGAGGGAGAAATCAATGGAAATATACTTTGTTTTTTTTATTTGTTTTTAACTCTTATTTAATAATACGTCAAGGCTATATTTACCTGTCTAGATAAACAATTCATAAACCTTTTTAAATTAGTTCTAAATAGAGTTGAAAACAAGCTTAAAGTTTGTTAATAACTGGTAGGAGGTGTATTTTTGCTATCAAAATTTTATAAAAAAATAAAACCCATGGGTGGATTTCTAAAATCTTCTGTAGCACGAAAGTTTGCTATGGCCTTATCTGGACTGTTCCTAGTCTTATTTTTAGCTCAACACTTTACTATCAATTTAACGTCGGTTATTAGTCCAGACGTTTTCAATGAGATCTCCCATTTTATGGGGACTAATTTTTTAGTGCAGGCTCTATTGCAGCCTATTTTGATATTTGGGGTGTGTTTTCACTTTATAATGGGGTTTGTCCTTGAAATAAGAAACAGAAGGTCTAGAAGTATTAATTATGTAAGATTTAATGGAAGCGCTAATTCTAGCTGGATGTCTCGAAACATGATCTACTCTGGTCTGGTTATTCTGGCATTCTTAGGGCTTCACTTTTACGATTTCTGGTTTCCGGAAATAGTTCATAAATATATTCAGTCTCATCCTGAAGATGCAACTAGATATTATGGAGAACTAGTTGCAAAATTTGAAAGCCCAGTAAGAACAGGTTTATACGTGCTATCATTCATCTTTTTGATGCTTCACTTAATACACGGTTTTTCTTCATCATTTCAGTCTGTTGGTTTCAATAACAAATATTCAAAAGGGTTGAGAGGCTTTACTGTTGCATTTGCGATAGTTATTCCGTTAGGGTTTATTTTTATAGCTCTTTTTCATTATATTAATAACGTTCAATAGGTAAGATTTATGTCAGTTTTAGATTCAAAGATACCGGAAGGACCACTTGAAGAAAAGTGGATCAACTATAAAAATAACATCAACTTAGTTAACCCTGCCAATAAGCGTAATATTGATATTATTGTAATAGGAACAGGGCTTGCCGGAGGTAGTGCAGCAGCTACATTGGCAGAGCTTGGATATAACGTAAAGACTTTTTGTTACCAGGATTCTCCAAGAAGGGCACACTCTATTGCTGCTCAGGGTGGTATTAACGCCGCAAAGAATTATCAAGGAGATGGAGATTCTAATTACAGATTGTTTTACGATACTGTAAAAGGAGGAGATTATCGCTCTCGTGAAGCTAACGTATATCGTTTGGCTGAGGTTTCAGGAAATATTATAGATCAATGTGTTGCTCAGGGAGTTCCTTTTGCACGTGAATATGGCGGAATGCTGGATAACCGTTCTTTTGGAGGGGTATTGGTTTCACGTACATTTTACGCGAAAGGGCAGACAGGGCAACAATTGTTATTAGGAGCGTATTCTGCAATGAATCGCCAGATAAACCGTGGAAAGATTCAAGCCTTTAATCGTCATGAAATGATGGATGTTGTACTTGTGGGCGGGAAAGCCAGAGGAATAATCGCTAGAGACATGGTGACGGGAGCAATCGAGCGTCATTCAGCTCATGCGGTAGTATTGGCTTCCGGAGGGTATGGAAACGTATTCTTTCTTTCTACCAATGCAATGGGAAGTAACGTAATGGCGGCTTGGAGAGCGCACCGTAGAGGAGCTCAATTTGCAAACCCATGTTATACTCAAATTCACCCCACCTGTATTCCGGTTTCTGGAGATCATCAGTCTAAACTAACCTTGATGTCGGAATCATTGCGTAATGATGGCCGTATCTGGGTGCCTAAGAAAATAGAAGATGCCGAAGCAATTAGAGCCGGAAAGAAAAAGCCTACCGATCTTTCAGAAGAAGAAAGAGACTATTATTTAGAGCGTCGTTATCCTGCTTTCGGAAACTTGGTGCCACGAGATGTGGCTTCAAGAGCTGCGAAAGAGCGTTGTGACGCGGGATATGGAGTGAATAAAACTGGAGAAGCTGTATACTTAGATTTTGCGAGCGCTATAGAGCGTTATGGAAAAGAAAAGGCTTTCACATCAGGGCATAAAAACCCTTCAAAAGAAGAGGTTGTAAAATTAGGTACTGAAGTTATAGAGGCTAAATACGGTAACTTATTCCAGATGTACGAGAAGATCGTAGATCAAAACCCATATAAAACTCCTATGATGATCTATCCTGCGGTTCACTATACAATGGGTGGACTTTGGGTAGATTACAACTTACAAACTACTATCCCTGGGTGTTATGCAGCGGGAGAAGCAAACTTTTCTGATCACGGAGCGAACAGATTAGGTGCTTCTGCTTTAATGCAAGGGCTGGCCGACGGATATTTTGTTCTTCCTTACACTATTGGAGATTACCTTTCTAAAGATATTAGAACAGGAAAGATTCCAACCGATACTGCAGAATTTGACGCTGCTGAAAAGGATGTGACAGATAGAATCAATAAATTGATGAACGCCGGAGGACAACATTCTGTAGATCATTACCATAAGAAATTAGGTAAGATCATGTGGAACAAATGTGGAATGTCCAGAAACGCTAAAGAATTGCAAGAGGCGATTCATGAAATAGCTGAACTGCGTGAGGATTTCTGGAAAAATGTGAAAGTACCCGGATCTGCCGATACTAAGAATGCTGAATTAGAAAAGGCAGGAAGAGTAGCAGATTTCCTTGAATTAGGGGAGCTTTTCGCTAAAGATGCATTGCACAGGGAAGAGTCTTGTGGAGGTCACTTTAGAGAAGAGTATCAAACCGAAGATGGGGAAGCGCTAAGAGATGATGAAAACTTTAAATATGTTGCTTCCTGGGAATATACAGGTAAACCAAGTGAGGCAATCTTGCATAAAGAAGAGTTGGTGTTTGAAAATATTGAGTTGAAAACTAGAAGTTATAAATAATTTGAAGCTTTGGTAAATGTGCTCATACATGCGCATCAACAAATCTTTAAATCTTCAAATTGAAAATATGAAGCTTACATTAAAAATATGGCGTCAAGAAAATGCCAAAGCTAAAGGGAAAATGGTAGATTATATCATTGATGGAATAGACGGAGATATGTCTTTTCTTGAAATGTTAGATGTGCTTAATGAGGACTTGGTAAATAAAGGTGAGCAACCGGTAGAATTTGATCACGATTGTCGTGAAGGAATTTGTGGTGCCTGTTCACTGCAAATCAATGGAGAGCCGCACGGTCCTGATAAATTGATCACTACCTGTCAACTTCACATGCGTACTTTTAAAGATGGAGATACTATTGTTATCGAACCTTTTAGAGCTACTGCCTTCCCGGTTATAAAAGACCTTATTGTAGATCGTACTTCTTTTGATAGAATTCAGCAGGCATATGGGTATGTTTCTGTGAATACTTCTGGAAATACGATAGACGCAAACTCTATTCCTATTAAAAAGGAAAATGCTGATGATTCTTTTAATGCAGCAACTTGTATTGGATGTGGGGCGTGTGTAGCAGCCTGTAAGAATGCAAGTGCTATGCTATTTACTTCAGCTAAAGTAAGTCAGTTTGCCTTATTGCCACAAGGAGAAGTAGAAGCAGATCGCCGTGTACTGGCAATGGTAGAGCAAATGGATAAGGAAGGATTTGGTAACTGTACCAATACTGGAGCTTGCGAAATAGAATGTCCTAAAGGGATCTCTCTAGAAAATATCGCAAGAATGAACCGAGAGTATCTAAAAGCGAGTGTGAAATAATACGTTTTAAAACACATATAAATAAAAAACCCGAGTAAATAAAACTCGGGTTTTTTATTTATAAAATAGTGATTATTTCTTTAAACGTTCGTTCACAAGACTTCGCACCAGCTCTGTAGTAATACCAAAAGCTAAATGTGCAAATAGCTCATTTGCCTGCATTTTAATGGGGATGTTGGTAGGTTTTGATTCCAGTCCCATAATTGGTAATGAAGTTTCATGAGTAGAAACCCAAGTGGTAGCACCAAAAATAGCTCCATCAATTAACCGCATTTGATCTTTATCCTTTTTCCCGTATCCATACGCCGCTCCTATACTTCCTCCAAAAGGGAAATTCACCAATTGCTCAGCTAAAACTTCATTTTGCTGACTTATAGGGCTGCCCGTTATTTTGGTAGAGAGATCGTCTACAATTTTTAATTGTGCCGACTTCTGTTCAATTTTCCTAACCGGTAAAACTCCTTCAATTAAGCTTTTAACTGCCGTTCCCGCTAAACCGCCAATAAAACCGGAAATTAAACCTCGCGAGGTGCTAGAGGCAAAAGAGTTTTGTTTAAAAAAAGTGTCGATGTTCATAACGCTGGAATTTTAAATAAAACTATTTATATTCTCCCTCCAATGCAATCTTTTAACATGCATTTAGCAGCAGGAATTCGAAATTTAATAGCTTTACATATGGAGCAAAATTTAAACGTAGCAGTTATTCAGGCAGACCTGATTTGGGAAAATCCTGAACAGAATTTAGAGGTGTTTTCTAAGAAAATCGATGATATCCAGGAGGAAGTAGATTTAATAGTGCTGCCTGAAATGTTTAGCACAGGTTTTTCTATGAATGCTGAATCTCTCTATGAAGAACCCAACGGAAAAGCTTTTAACTGGATGCAGGAAATAGCTAATAGTAAAAAGGTAGCTATTACGGGCAGTCTTATAGTAAAAGAAGGAGAGCAGTTCTATAACAGGCTTTATTTTGTATTTCCGGATGGTTCTTTCGAAAAGTATGATAAGCGCCATACTTTCACCTTAGCAAAGGAAAATGAAACTTATGCCGCAGGAAAAAATAGACTTATCGTAGAATATAAAGGTTGGAAAATATGTCCTCTAATATGTTACGATCTACGGTTTCCTGTATGGTCACGAAACACCGAAGATTACGATATGCTATTGTATGTGGCAAACTGGCCGGAAACCCGCATCCATGCTTGGGATATTCTTTTACAGGCCAGAGCTATTGAAAATATGGCTTATTGTATTGGGGTAAATCGCACAGGAATGGATGGAAATGAGTATAATTATAATGGACATACTGCAGCATATGACAGTCTTGGAGCTCCGCTTTTTTCTAATAATCGATCTGATGAATTTACCCAGGTAATTCGGCTAAAAAATGAGCATATTAGTTCAACTCGCAATAATTTAAAATTCCTAGCAGATAGAGATCGATTTACTTTAGAATAAATGTCTGATTGATATCCCAATTTGCACGCACTTCCATAATCTCCGGAAAGTAAATGATCTCTTCGGGTTTGATTCTTTTTAAATAATTACCGGTATCCCATTTCTTATTAGAATTGCTATCGTAAATCACGCGAATAAGATATTTTCCGGGATTGATGTTGCTGAACCTTAAGCGGCTCTCTGAAGTACTGTATAGCTCCGATTTTACAGCTCCCTTTTCATCTGTTAGCTGTACGATAACTGGAAATTCTCTCACATTTTGAAGGTTAAGGGTGATGTTGCCATAGTCGGCAAAAGCTTTTGTTCTAAGCACTTTAACAATTGTATCATTGGTGGCCTCGTAAAAATCGGTAACTGCACCTGGGAAAAGGCTAATTTGGTAGGATTCACTCTCTTTCTTTTCAAATTTTATACGAATACTATTATCGAGAGGTCTTATTTGCGAAGTGAAATCTATAGGTAGCGAGTCCTTGTTTATTATACGAATCAGGGAATCATTTTTTCCTGTCAAAGGCGTATTTCCTTTTATTATAAAATCATTATTGAATTCAATATTACCGGAAGGTTCAGTGGTAATAATTAGAGAATCTTTTGGCATTTCACTTAAACGTGTAAGCAGAGTATCTCTTTTTTTTGATGAAATAAGTTCAAATTTAAGACTGTCTTGTTCAATGGCGGGTTTTATCCACAAGTGTAAACTGTCCTTGTCGGCAACCTTGGTAAAGCGATATTCAAAGTTTGACGGGGTATTGGTAACAGGATTTAGTGTTAAACTATCTAGAGAAAGTTTTCCTCGATATCCAATAAGAATCTTTTGCTTGGCGAGTTGTTTTGGGCGTTCCGGCTTGAATGCAAGCTCCTCCTTAAACAGCGTTAAATTGAAAGAGGAATCTGTAGGAATGGTTATAGGTGTCTCTAAAAAAGCGATTTTTTCCTTTGCGGGGTCAAATTTATAATTGTTATTAAGATCTTTAAGAGCTACTAATTGATAGGTTCCTGCTTTTAAATTGTTTAAGCTGAAGGTCTTTAAACTATCCAGTGTATTTGTGATATAGCGAGGAGGAGTAGTGTAAACCAAGGAATCAGAGTAGGTATCATTAATCTCATATAGCATTACAGAAATAAATGGCTCTGCTTGCTTTAATAAGGCATCAGAAACCGTTCCGGTTACTGACAGCGAATCTATGTAACTCCCTGTAGAAAAAACATAGCTGAAATAAGGTAACGGATTGTTTTCATTATTATCTACTACGCTGGTGCCAAAATTAAAGGCATAGGTAGTATTTTCTTTAAGCGTATCGTTTAATTTTATTTTGATGTACTTGCTGGCATTTCCCAAAGGGGTAATTTCCGGTTTTGGATCCATTGGGGGAGAAAATATTATTTGCTCCTGTGCTTTGTTCAGTTTTATATATTCATTGAAATAGATACGTATTTCATCATCTTTAAAATTAACCGAATAATTCTCGGGAGTCGCTCTTACATATTTTGGAGGCAGCACATCTTTCTCTCCTCCGGTAGGAGTTCCTTTCTTTGCACATTGCACAAAAAGCAGCGTAAAAAGCACTAAGGTCAACGGTGAAAGATACTTTTTCATTAAATATGGAAATTTTAAGCAAAGAAACAATTATTTTTTATTTTGTTAACCGGTATAAGCCATAGTTGCAATGCTTATTTTAACGCCTGAAGCCTTTTTAAGTACATTAGCACATGCTTCTAAAGTTGCTCCGGTAGTAACAAGGTCGTCTACAAGAAGAATATGTTTGTTAGTAATTAAGTCGGGATTTTTCATGATAAGAGTTTCTTCAATAGTGCCCCATCTGGCAAATCGTGCTTTTATGGTTTGAGAGCCGGAAACTGAAGTTTTAAACAGGACATTATCTAAATAAGGAATGTTTAAACTAGTTGCTAATTGTTTGCCAAAACCTTCTACCTGATTATAGCCTCTTTCCCGTTGTTTTATTTTATGTAGTGGTACGGGAATGACAACATCAATTTCTTTATATTTTGGAAGCATAGAGAGTTCGGTGCCAAGCCAATTTCCTAGGAATACTCCAACTTCCTGTCTTCCTTTGTATTTAAGTTCGTGTATCAATTTCTGAACGGCTCCCTTCTTTCTAAATAGAAGGAGTTCGCAAGCGTTTTCTATTTCAACTCTACCGTAAAATACTTTTTTAACAGGATTGTCGTTATCAAGATGATAATTGGTGACAGGGATATCATGTAGACAAAGAACACACATAATATGTTCATTTTTAGCAAGATTTGATCCGCAAATCGCACAGGATTCAGGATAAAATAAATTGATTAAATCGTGAAACATTTGTTAATGAATTGTAATTTGCGTGCTTAAACTCATAAATTTACAAACTAAATTTCAAAATATGATGACCGAAAAAAAGAGTAATACCGCACTTAAGATCTTAACCGGTATTTTGGCTGTAGCATTATTAGCCTTAGGTATTTATACGGTTAAATTTTATAACGAGGAAAAGGAAAATAAAGAGATTCTTCAAAAGGAAAAAGCTGTTATTGAAGATGAATTAAATGATTTAATAGTTAAGTATGACGAAGCCATTGCTACCAACGATGTAATGGATCAAGACCTTGTTGATGCGCGCCAGCGTATTGCAGTTTTATTAGATTCAGTGAAAGACAATGACGCTAATCTGGTAATGATCTCCAGATATAGAAGAGAAATAGGAAATTTAAAAAGCGAAAAAGATAGACTGTTTAGAGTGGTGGATAGCTTGAGTAATCAAAACAGGCTTTTGGCTACTACGATAGATAGTACAAATACTGTACTGGCAGAAAAAGTTCGAGTATCTGATTCTTTGCAACAAACCAATCAGAGTCTTTCAACTAAAGTAGATAGAGCTGCTCAATTAAAAGTTACTTCTTTAAAAGGTGAGGGGGTAATTGTTAGAAACAGTGGAAAACTGGTTGAGAATGACCGCACAAACAGGATAGACCAGATAAGAACTTGTTTTACAGTTACCGAGAATGCCTTAGCGGCAGCCGGAGAAAAGAATATGTATGTACAGGTTTACAATCCTGAAAATGAACTTGTAGGCGATGAAATAGCCGTACAGCACGATGGTGGTGTAATGGTGTATAGCGCATCTTCTAAAATCTTCTACGAAAATGAAGAGTTAGATGTGTGTATATTGTCTAATACTAAAAAGGAAAGATTGTTAGAAGGTACTTATAAAGTATATGTGTACGCCGGGGCTCAATTAATTGGAACCTCCTCTTTCAGCTTAAGATAACAAATATTTAAAAATCAGGAACCGCCTTGGTTGTTATCAAGGCGGTTTTTTTATTTTTGCAGTATGGCAAAACAAGAAGATTTATTTAAAAATGTGATTTCCCATGCCAAAGAGTATGGGTATATATTCGCATCAAGCGAGATTTACGATGGTTTAAGTGCAGTTTACGACTACGGTCAGAATGGTGCCGAACTTAAAAAGAACATTCGGGAGTACTGGTGGAAAAGCATGGTGCAACTGCATCAAAATATAGTTGGAATAGATGCGTCTATTCTAATGCATCCTAAAACTTGGAAAGCTTCTGGTCACGTTGATGCTTTTAACGACCCGCTAATAGATAATAAAGATTCCAAAAAGCGCTATCGTGCCGATGTTTTGGTGGAAGATTATGCTGAAAAATTATTACAAAAAGCGCAGAAGGAGATAGACAAGGCTAAAAAACGTTTTGGAGATGCCTTTAATGAGGAAGAATTTGTTTCTACTAACGATAGGGTTATTAGGTATCTATCTCAGCGTAAAGAAATATTAGAACGTCTTGGACGTTCGCTTACTAATGAGGACTTAGTTGATGTAAAGGCGCTTATAGAAGAACTGGAAATCGCCGATCCAGATACAGGTTCTAAAAATTGGACAGATGTGCGTCAGTTCAATTTAATGTTTGGAACAAAAATGGGTGCTTCTGCAGATACTTCGTCTGATCTTTATTTGAGACCGGAAACAGCGCAAGGGATTTTTGTAAACTTTTCCAATGTTCAAAAAACCGGAAGAATGAAAATTCCATTTGGAATTGCTCAAACGGGAAAGGCGTTTAGAAATGAGATTGTTGCAAGACAATTCATCTTCAGAATGCGTGAATTTGAGCAGATGGAAATGCAATTTTTTGTGCGTCCGGGAGAAGAGTTAAAATGGTATGAGCACTGGAAAGAAACACGTCTCAAATGGCACTATTCTCTTAATTTAGGCGAAGAGAATTACCGTTTTCACGATCATGATAAATTAGCTCATTATGCTAATGCAGCTGCAGATATAGAATTCAATTTCCCATTTGGGTTTAAAGAATTGGAAGGAATTCACTCTCGTACAGATTTCGATTTGAAAGCACATGAAGAGCATTCAGGTAAAAAATTACGATTTTTTGATCCAGAATTAAATGAGAATTATGTGCCTTACGTAGTTGAAACCTCTATCGGATTAGATAGAATGTTCCTTGCGGTATTATCTTCTTCTTTAAAAGATGAAACACTGGAAGATGGAAGCAGTAGAACGGTACTGAAATTACCGGCTATTTTAGCTCCTACAAAAGCAGCCATCCTACCTTTGGTTAAAAAAGATGGCCTACCCGAATTGGCCCAGGAAATTATAGATGAATTAAAGTGGAATTTCAAAGTACAATATGATGAGAAAGATGCCATTGGAAGAAGGTATCGCCGTCAAGATGCAGCTGGAACCCCATTGTGTATAACGGTAGATCATGATTCACTTCAGGATAAATCGGTTACCGTAAGATATAGAGATACAATGATTCAGAAAAGAGTTCTAATCTCTGAGTTAGCTTCAATAATCGATGCTGAAGTTAACTTCAAGAAATGGATGGGAAATAGTTAGATTATTTCTAATGTATAAAAAAGCTGCATTTTCATTTTGGAAGTGCAGCTTTTTTGTTTTACCTCTATCTTAGTTATATATAGGATTTACCTGCATAGATTTGCTTAAAATTAATATGCCCCTACCTCATTTGTTTAATAAATGCCTATTTTTAAACTCGTAATGGCGATTTGCTTTTTTATTGAAAAATATGATTAAAATAGTACCTATTTTAAGCCTGATGTTATTCTTGGCCTCTTTTCAGGCTACAGCTCAAAAAAGAGAAATTTCGGGACCGGTTTATATAGATTCTGCAAAAGCAGTAGAGGTTTCAGCAATTAGTAAAAGAAAGCTAAAGGCCCCTTCTTCAGAATATAAATTGTTTAATCCCAGAAATCGTGGAATTAATAAAGTTGTTCCTGGGAAAGGCTTGCCCAAGGCCTTAGATAAAACTCGTCAAAAAGAATTCGGAAAACTTCCTGTAAAGGAACCAAAATTAACTTTTGATGCAGCAACTTCTCGTTCCACTCCTACCGATCCTACCGGGGCGGCCGGGCCAAATCATTACGTTAATGGCTGGAACTCTGCATTTTCAATATTTGATAAAAATGGAAATCAGGTCTCGCCTCCTGCTTCCTTAGCTAGTATTGGTGGAGAATTTTCTAATGAAACTTTAGGAGACCCAATTATTTTATATGATGAATTTGCAGATAGGTTTCTTATAACCCAATTTAGTGATACACCGGAGAGTTTTTTAGTGGCAGTCTCAAAAGGGTCCGATCCGGTGAATGATGGCTGGAATACGTATAGATTTCCTACGGGTGGGGCTTTACCAGATTATCCAAAGATTTCTGTTTGGAGCGATGGCTATTATGTAACCACCAATAAAAATTCAAATACGGCCAGTACCAGTCAGGTAGTATATGTTTTTGAAAGAGATAAAATGTTAACGGGAGCCACCGCTAAGGTGGTGTCTTTTCCGCTTCCCGGTATAAATACAAATGGATTTTATAGTCCTGCAGGTTTTCATGCTATGGGTGGAGAAATACCTCCAAAGGGAAATTCTCCAATTGTTTTCATGCAAGATGATGCGTGGGCTGGGGTGTCTGAAGACCATTTAAAAATATGGAATATAAATGTAGACTGGAATGTGCCGGCAAATTCTACCATTGCTGAGTCTCAGGAGTTAGGACCTGCAAGTGGTGTAAGTCCTTTTATTGCCACTTTTGATGGAGGTGCATTTTCTAATTTATCGCAGCCTGGGGAGGCTCCAGATCTGGATGTTTTACAAGCTACCATGATGTACATGACTCAGTATAGAAGGTTTCCGGGCTATAACTCGGCAGTAATGAATTTTGTAGTAGATATAGATCCAACCGCTGCCGAACATGCCGGAATACGATGGTACGAATTACGGCAAGATAGAAACGGTGGAGCATGGAGCGTATATCAGGAAGGTACGTATGCTCCTGATAAAAGCGATAGATTCAGCGGAAGTATGGGAATGGATAAGAATGGAAATATTGGCTTGGCGTTTACAGTGTTGGACGATAGTCCTGAAACTCCCATATTTCCCTCCCTGCGTTACACAGGTCGATATTCCAACGACCCGTTAGGGCTTATGACTGTAAAAGAATCTACTATTGTAGAAGGCAGAAGCCCTGACCCTTCCTCGAGATATGGTGATTATGCACATTTAACTGTAGACCCTGCCGATGATATCAGCTTTTGGCATAATGGAGAATATTTTGAAGCGCCAAACAGAAAAAATAAGGTTGGAGTTTTTAAACTAGCAGCCGATGTTGCCAATGATGTAGGTATAATAGCCTTAGTAGATCCCGTAAGCTCCACTTTAGGATCATCTGAAGCTGTTACAGTGACCATTAGGAATTTTGGAGAAGCCACTCAGTCTAATTTCCCTGTAAGTTATAGTGTTAATGGCGGGCAAACTGTTACAGAAACCTTTACTGGGAGTGTTGCGGGAACAACCTCAGTAGATTTCACTTTTTCTACACCCTCTAATCTATCGGTTGTTGGTCAGTTATATGAGTTTATTATAACAACCAACTTAGAAGGCGATCAAAATTCTGAAAATGATGCTTTAACTGTAAATGTGAAGAATTTATTCCCAAAAGATGTGGGTATAACGTCTATAGATTCGCCATATACCGGATTAACTTTATCTTCCGCAGAAGATGTCACTGTAACCATAGAGAATTTTGGAGGGGAGCCACAATCCAATATTCCGGTTATCTACAGGCTTGGAAATAACAGGGAGGTAAGTGAAATTTACCCTGGTACTATAGGAGTGGGAGAGAATGCTGTTCATACTTTTTCCAGTAAAGTAAATTTATCACGATTTGGAAGATATACCATTTATTCAGAAACAAATTTAGAGGGGGATGGAGATCCGGCAAACGATGCAAAAACTAAATCGGTTGCTAATTTAAATTGTATTCCGGAAGGATCCGATTGCGATTCCTTTGGTGATGGGATCTCTTATTTTGAGCTGGGAGATATATTAAATGAAAGAATTCCGTGCACGAATGGATATGCCGATTTTATAGGTTTTTCTACAGATTTGGATAGATCAAAGGGAACATTTACTGTCACAGTAAAAACATTATTCGATTCTTCAGATGATGAAAAGTTCTCGATGTGGATAGATTTAAATGATAACGGAGTTTTTGACGATGATGAATTATTGATATCCCGACAAACAATACCTTCAGGTAATACTGCCTATTCCTATGACTTCAGCTTACAAGAAGAGGCGCCTTTAGGGCAGCATTTGCTTAGAATTCGAGCGGGAGACACTTCTTTTGATGGAGAACTTAACAACCCCTGTAGTGTAATGCAGTATGGAACTACACATGATTATTCTGTACGAATTACAGACAGCACACTTTCGTTAGATGATTTTCTTTTAAATGAAGCAAATCTCTTAATATCCGATCAAAGGGATGGTCTCTTCACAGCATTTCTGGAAACACAATTCGACCAACGTTTACGGGTAACTGTGCACAATATTCTTGGGCAGAAAATGTTAGAGAATATGGTAGACAATAATGGGAATGGGTATGAATACAACTTCGATATGTCTTATGGCGCATCAGGAGTATATCTACTTAGAATTGGAACTCGAAAAGTAGGCGTGGTTAAGCGCTTTATCGTAAAATAAATAATGAATTATAACCAATTAAGGATAGATACGAATTCTTAATTTTGGTCAAATAAAATTAGAGAATGAAGATTATTTCTTACAATGTCAATGGAATTAGAGCTGCCATTCGTAAAGGTTTTTTAGAATGGCTTACACAGGCAAATCCCGATGTTATATGCTTACAAGAGATCAAAGCAAATGAAGATCAGTTGGATTTAAAGCTTTTTGAAGAAGCTGGCTACCCTTATTCTTATTGGTATTCTGCCCAAAAAAAGGGTTATAGCGGAGTAGCTATCTTAAGCAAGCATAAACCTGAAAATGTTCAATATGGAACTGGGATAGGTTATATGGATTTTGAAGGTCGAAATATTCGTGCCGATTTTGACGGGTTTTCAGTTATAAGTCTGTATCTCCCGTCGGGCACCAATATCAATAGACTTGAACATAAACTTCAATATATGGCAGATTTTCAGACATATATAGACAGATTGAAAAAAGATATTCCCCATCTTATAATTTGCGGAGATTATAATATTTGTCACGAAGCTATAGACATCCATGATCCGGTTCGCCTTAAAAATACCTCAGGATTTTTACCTGTGGAAAGGGAATGGATAGATGGATTCATGAAAAGTGGATTTGTAGATTCTTTCCGTCATTTCAATAAGGAGCCAGACCATTATTCCTGGTGGAGCTATAGGGCGAATTCCAGAGAGAATAATAAAGGATGGAGAATTGATTATAATCTTGTGTCTCAGCCCTTAGAGGAGAAGTTGAAGCGCGCTGTAATTCTCCCTGAAGCCAAACATAGCGATCATTGCCCTGTTCTGGTAGAAATTGAAAGTAACTATTAAATATAGAACCATGTCCAAAAAAGTGCTTGCATTAGGTCTTTTATTAGGTCTAACATTTTCATCCTGCGTATCTTCAAAAGTCTATGATGATTTACATTCGCAGTATGATGCTGCTATTTCAAAGAATCAAAAGCTAACCGATGATCTTAGGGATTATAAAGCTAAGAGTAATCAAGAATTGACAGCATTACAGGAAAATTATAATGGTTTAAAAGCTAATTACGATCAGCTTAAAGCAAATTATGAAGATACTTCAGAAAAATACGGAAGTTTAAAGAATTCATTTGATGCCTTAGAAGCCAATAGTTCTTCAGCCTTAGCTGAAAATTCAAAACGAAACAGACAATTGCTTGCAGAATTGGAGGAAAAGGAGAAAAAGTTGGCAACTGAACAAGCACGGTTAGAAAAACTACAACGAGATCTGGCTTCAAGATCAAAAAGAATAGATGAGCTGGAGAGTTTAATAGCGGCAAAAGATGCTAAAATGAATGCTCTTAAAACAGCAGTTTCTAATGCCTTGACCAATTTTGAAGGGAAAGGCCTAACCGTAGAGCAGCGCAATGGAAAAGTGTATGTTTCTATGGAGAATAAACTTTTATTCAGCTCTGGAAGTTGGGCTGTAAATAGTGAGGGTAGAAAGGCCGTTGAGCAGTTGGGACAGGTCCTGGCTAAAAATTCTGATATTGCAGTGCTAATTGAAGGGCATACCGATAATGTGCCGTATGGTGGGAAAGGGCAGTTGGAAGATAACTGGGATCTTTCAACAAAACGAGCTACCTCCATAGTGCAGATTCTTAGAGAAAATAAAGGAATAGATGCTCAAAACCTTACCGCTGCGGGTCGTGGAGAATATGCTCCAATTGCATCCAATACCACTGCTGAAGGTAAGGCAAAAAATAGAAGGATCGAAGTGATCTTAACTCCTAAGTTAGATGAGATAAGTCAAATGCTTAACGAAATTGATTAATTCCGATTTAAGAATATTTAAAAACATTTAAGTTGATGGCTTCAAAGCTTTTCGACTAACAAATAATTAATATGAAATATACCAATCTCCCAAATACGAATATAAAAGTCAGTAAAATATGTTTAGGTTCCATGACTTGGGGACAGCAGAATACTGAAGAAGAAGGACATCAGCAAATTGAATATGCTCTAGATAAAGGGGTGAATTTTATAGATACGGCAGAGATGTACTCTATTCCTGCAAGTAAAGAAACTCAGGGTAGTACCGAAAAGATTATTGGAAGCTGGTTCAAGAAAACGGGAAGAAGAGATGAGGTGGTATTAGCTTCTAAAATTGCGGGTCCCGGAAAGGCTACAGAACATATTCGCCCTAATCTTGGCTTTAGCAAAGCTGCTTTAACCGATGCCATTAATGGAAGTTTAAAGAGGTTGCAAACAGATTATATCGATTTGTACCAATTGCACTGGCCCGAGAGAAATTCAAATTTTTTCGGAAAACGCGGTTATCAAAGAGACCCTTCCGAAGAGTGGGATGATAATTTCAAAGAGGTGCTTTTCAATTTAGATGAATTTATTAAAGAAGGGAAGATTCGCCAGATCGGACTTTCAAATGAGTCGCCATTTGGGTTGATGCGTTGCGTGGAGGAGGCCAGGCACGGGGCCCCAAAAGTGAGCACTGTGCAAAACCCATATAGTTTATTAAATAGAAAAGATGAAATTGGTCTTACCGAGATCTACCATCGTGAAAATGTGGGCTTACTACCATATTCTCCAATTGGAATGGGAGTGTTAAGTGGAAAATACCTTAAAGCTCAGCCTGAAAATGCGCGACTTACTTTATTCCCTCAGTACGGGAGGTATTCAAATGAAAGATCTACTGAAGCGACCATTCGCTATTGCAAATTGGCCGAAAAACACGGTATAAGCCCTGTGCAAATGGCTTTGGCTTTTATTGAAAAACAAGATTTCGTTACAAGTACTATTATAGGAGCTACTTCAATGGAGCAGCTTTCAGAGAATATTGAAAGTATCAATATTGAGCTTTCAGAAGAGCTTATTGCAGAGATCAATGAGGTGCACGAATCTATACCGAATCCTGCACCATAATTGCTTATAAAATTAAAAGTTAGCCAAATAGAAAATTTACTACATCTTCTATTCTGGCTACTTTTTCTATTTTAATGGCATAATTTGCTTTTGGCAGCTTAGTTTGATTGGAGATCATGATAGTTGCAAAACCGAGTTTCTCAGCTTCTATAATGCGTTGTTCTGCACGGGTAATGGGGCGTATTTCTCCCGCAAGTCCCACTTCTGCGGCAAAGCAAATATCCTTTTCAATCGGCATGTCTTCATTGGAAGATAAAATTGCGGCAATTACAGCAAGATCTATTGCGGGATCGTCTACCGAGATCCCACCGGTAACATTCAGGAAGACATCTTTTGCGCCCAGTCGAAATCCGGCTCGTTTTTCAAGAACTGCCAAGAGCATATTCAATCTTTTAGCATTATACCCGGTAGTTGAACGTTGAGGTGTTCCATACACTGCTGAACTTACCAATGCCTGAATTTCGATCATCAACGGTCGCATTCCTTCTAAAGTGGCTGCTATAGCAGTCCCGCTTAAGCCTTCCTCGTTTTTAGAGATTAAAATTTCAGAAGGGTTCGCCACTTCCCGAAGTCCGCTGCCAAGCATTTCGTAGATTCCAATTTCATGCGTAGAGCCAAATCGATTTTTATGAGCTCTTAAAATTCTATACACATGATTCCTGTCTCCTTCAAATTGAAGCACGGTATCTACCATATGCTCAAGAATCTTAGGTCCCGCAATACTACCTTCTTTGGTGATATGTCCAATTAAAATAACGGGAACCCCTGTTTCTTTGGCGTATTTTATAAGTTCAGAGGTACATTCTCTAATTTGTGAAATACTTCCGGCAGAACTTTCTATATAATCGCTGTGTAGGGTTTGAATGGAATCGATGATCACTATTTCCGGTTGCAATTCTTCTATTTGACGAAATATGTTTTGAGTCTTTGTTTCGGTTAGAATATAACAGTTTGCAGAAATAGGGTTGATGCGTTCTGCGCGCATTTTTATTTGCTGCTGACTTTCTTCCCCGGAAACGTATAAAGTTTTTTGTTGTAAATGAAGGGAGATTTGTAGCAATAGTGTACTCTTTCCAATTCCCGGTTCTCCACCCAAAAGCGTGAGTGAGCCTGGGACAATTCCTCCACCTAACACCCTGTTTAGTTCCCCGTTATTGGTATTCAGGCGGGGCATCTTTGATACCTCTATTTCAGCGATCTTTAAAGGTTTGGCTGTTCGCTTTACTTCGCGTTGTACTTGTGGTTTCCAATCTTTTTGATCTGGCTTTTGAACAACTTCTTCTACTAAGGTGTTCCATTCTTTACAGGAAGAACATTGTCCTTGCCATTTTGAGTGTTGCGCACCGCAGTTTTGACAGTAGAAAGTGGTTTTTGTTTTAGCCATAATAGTATTGTAGGGTGTGTCGGTGATTAATAACCGAAATCGTCTTTAATTTTTTGTGCCTTATCCAACATGAAATCTATAGTAATAAAAGCAATAGGTTCTTGGCCGTAGGCTTTTTGATAGCTTTTCATAGCTTGTCTCGGATTTCCCATTTCTTCATCATATCTAGCTTCAAAATAGGTGGCAAGCATGGTTTTAGGATAGTGTTTTTCTGCTAATTTAGATAGATCGTGTAGCTCGTCATAACGTTCTGTTTTTTCAATCGCATTATAAACAGCCATAAAATCATTTAGTCTAACCTGTTTTTCCAGCATAAAAAGGTCATCTATTTTTTCATATTTTTCAACTAAATATTCATAAGGCGAAACCGAGGTTTGTAAAAGCACTCGATTGTACTCGTTCATGGAAATTGGCCTGTAAACTTCAAAAATATTTTCGATTGCCTTCGGGATTGCATTTCCTACTAGTGTGTAATGAGTTGAAGCATCAAAATTATTGAAATTATAATGAATGTTCTTATTATCTATCTGCTTTAATTTTATATCGAAATCAATTATTCGTTCCTTTAAACTAGGGATGTCCTCAGATGAGGTTGCCATGTAAAACCATACCGGCGACTCAGCTTTTGAAAGTGATGTCACAATTCTATTAGCCATTTCTGGGGCAAGATCTGGGCTTAAGTTGATATAACCTTTGAATAATGGGTTTTCTTTTAATAGATAATAGTTGATGAAATTGGAGGTGTAGTCATGACCAATTATAACTCTGAAGGGTGCAGTTCTGTAATTGGTATCTAAAAAAGGCATTAATTCCATACCTATAAATTCGAAGAATGCTGCGCCGCTTTCTGTTGGCAGAAATGTTTCCTTATCGTAAAGAGCATCGCTATTTCTAGTTCTATCTTGATTGATTCCAACGACTACCATTTCTGGAATATCTTCCCAATAAGAGTAGTAATCAACGTTTCCGGCTACAGGTTCAAACAAATAATCGCCATCCAGTACAATTAGTACTGGGTAAGATTTGTCTTTATTCTGTTCATAATTTCGTGGAAGTTGAATCTTTAACTGTCGTTCGCCTCCCATTTTATTAGAGTTAAAACTCTTGTAAATGGTTTGAGATAAGAGAATACTGGGTGCTATTAATGCCAGTAGCAAGAATAATTTTTTGTGCATAGGTTATGATTTGTAGACTATACACAAGGTAGGTATTATTTTTGACGGTTTAAAATGGGAAGAAAAAGAAAGGATAAGCCTCCAATAACAACTATCATAAGGGTTTGTGAGCCCCACGTGATCCATCCAAATGCTTCTCCACCTTGTTTGTTAATCCCAAAAAGCACCAAACTAGCGCCAATTGCTACAGGATAAACTCCAATTCCACCATTGGTGGCTGAAATTGCAAAGGAACCCACAACAAATGCAAGCATAACCACACCAAAAGGCAGGGAAGCAGTTTCGGGGACAGTATAGATTAGCACGTAGAACATCGCTAAATACATCACCCAAATAAATAAGGTGTGCAGTAAAAATGCTGTTTTATGCTTCATTTTAAATATGCTGCGCATTCCTTCTAACAAACCTTTGGCAAATACTTTGACCTTAAGCATGAAGCCTTTTTTCGACCTTTTTATTTGTTGAAGTATAAGAATTCCAATTACTAAAAGTCCTAATAAAGCCGCAAAGGTGAAAAGTGGGTTGATGTTATTCTCTTGAAAATAACCGAGAAGATATTCTGTTTGGAGAATCATTGCAAAACCAATAACTAATAGTAGCATGATAAAATCGGCTACACGCTCTGAAATGATAGTACCAAAGGCTTTTTCGAAGGGAATTTTCTCGTAACTGGAAATTGTGACAGCCCGCAATACCTCCCCCGATCTAGGAATGCCAAAGTTTGCCAGATATGCCACCATTACAGCCATAAAGCTGTTTAAAAATTTAGGTTTATAGCCTAAGGGTTCTAATAGATATTTCCAACGATAAGCACGTGAAAGGTGGGATAACAACCCAAAAAACATTGATAACAAAATATAACCAGGATGTGCCTGTGTAATATTTTGCAGCAATTCCTGTCTCTCTAGAGGAGTAGCGCTCTTTATGGAGTACCAGATCAAAAAAACTCCCAACAGGAGTGGGAGTATTATTTTTAAGATTTTTATGATGGTTTTTTTCAAAACCTAGTTCAAAAGATTGTTTTCCTCATTAGGAAATACCAAAGCAGGCTTGAATTTTTTAGCTTCTTCAAGTTCCATAATGGCATAGGTAATTAATATAAGGATATCTCCTTTTGCAACTCTTCTTGCTGCGGCACCATTTAAAGTGATCTCGCCAGAATTTCGTGGTCCGGGAATAGCGTAGGTTTCCAACCGCTCTCCATTGTTGTTGTTCACAATTTGAACCTTTTCTCCTTCAATAATATTTGCAGCGTCCATTAAATCTTGGTCAATAGTAATACTGCCTATATAATTTAGGTCGGCACCGGTGCATTTTACTCTGTGGATCTTTGACTTTACTACGTGAATTTGCATATTCTAAATTTAATTATTCAAGGCCATATTATCTATAAGCCTAACATCTCCGGCGTACGCAGCGATAAATGCGCGGTAAGGAGTTCCTGATTCTTTATCTATAACCGTTTTTAGCGTGTGGCTGTTGGCAATTTCAAAATATTCCAATTTTAAAAAAGGGTGCGTTTGAAATTCTTTTTTCACCCATTCGCTAATTTCTTTTGCACTTTCTGTGCCAAATTTCATATTGGCTTTTTTCAGTATTTGGTATATAAACGAAGCATTTTCTCGTTCTTCGGCCTTTAGTCGTTCATTTCTAGAACTCCTTGCTAGGCCGTTAGATTCTCTTTGTATTTCGCAACCTACTACCTCTACTGGCAGTTTGTGTTTTTGAGTTAATTTTCTGATTATCTGTAATTGCTGAAAGTCCTTTTCCCCAAAAAATGCAAAATTAGGCTGTACGATCTCAAATAATTTTTTTACGATGGTCCCAACTCCATCAAAATGACCGGTTCTGTATTTTCCCTCCATTTCGTATTCGATACCATCAAAATCAAAATGTTCTGCTGTTATCTTCCCATCATACAGCTCTTCGGCATTAGGGGTAAATACAAGAATATTTAGATTTAATTCCTTTAAGAGGTTGAGATCAGACTCTAAAGTGCGGGGGTAATTTTTTAGATCTGAATCTTTATCAAATTGTGTGGGATTTATAAAAATGCTCACCACCACTACGTCGCAACTATTGGCTGCCTGCTTTACAAGCGAGAGGTGTCCTTCGTGCAAAGCTCCCATTGTTGGAACAAATCCAATTACCGATTTGTCTTCTTTTAGAGCTGTAATTACGCTTTGTAAGGCGCCTTTCTCTTTAAAAATCTGCATTTTATTATAAAATTAACAACGTGCAAACTTAATATATTACTGGCAAACTGCATAAAATTTTGTAATTTTGCATGTTTTTTATTCGCAAAAGCAAAATACTTATGAGAGATAAGAGGATATTATACGTATCATCTGAAGTTATACCTTACCTGCCTGAAACCGATATATCATCTATGTCTTTTGAAGCTGCCAGAATGGTTAATGGCCTTGGAGGTCAAATCAGAATTTTCATGCCGCGCTATGGAAATATCAATGAAAGGCGGCATCAATTACATGAAGTTATCAGATTATCTGGAATGAATTTGGTGATTGATGATTTGGATATGCCACTTATTATTAAAGTTGCTTCTATCCCAAAAGAGCGCATGCAGGTCTACTTTATAGATAATGAAGATTATTTCAAAAGAAAGGCAACTTTAACCGATGAGGATGGGAATATGTTCCCGGACAATGATGAAAGAGCTATATTTTTTGCCAAAGGAGTAATTGAAACCGTGAAAAAATTAAACTGGTCTCCAGATATTATACATGTTCATGGATGGCTTTCTTCATTATTGCCATTGTATCTAAAAAATTACTACGGGAATGAGCCGTTGTTCTCTGGCGCGAAAATTGTTACTTCGGTATACAATCAAAGCTTTGAAGATACGTTAGATAAAAATATGTATAAAAAGGTTCTTTTTGACGGATTGGAAGAAGAAGATGTAAAGCATCTTAAAAAACCAAACTATGTGAATATCATGAAAACGGCAATTGATAATTCGGATGCGGTAATTGTTGGAGGCGATAATATCCCGACTGAATTAACCAAGTATCTGGAAAAAGTTGATCAGCCGGTTTTAGGATATAAAACCCCCGAGGAATTCTCTTCAGCCTACCAAGAATTTTATACTACTAAAGTTTTACCACAATAAGTAACTTATACCGAATGACATTTTTGAAAAAATTACGCTTTCTACCAATAACCTTGTTGTTGGTTTCAGCATTTATATCCTGTGATGACGACTATAACTCCATTGGAGGTGAGTTAATTGGTGGTGAAATGGATTCTTTGCCAAATTATCAGGCAAATGTTAGGGCTTATAGCAAGAGACTTGGCCCTGTGCAAACAAACTCGCTATCATCTAATTTGTTAGGAGTTTATAAAGATCCAGTATATGGGCAGCAAATTGCAAATATACTGACACAGGTTTCTTTGTCTTCAGCTGCACCCGAATTTGGTGAAAATGCAATTTTGGATAGTGTGGTCTTAACTCTGCCCTATTTTAACACTGCTTTAGAAGCTGATGAAAGCGGAAATGCTGTTTATCAGTTAGATTCTATTTTTGGGGATGCTCCATTTAAATTGTCTATTACCAGGTCGAATTATTTTTTAAACGATTTTGATCCTGAAGCTAATTTTGAGACCAGCCAGAAATATTACTCTAATCAGGCCAGTTTATTTGAAAATAATCTCATCGGAGAGCCGTTGTACGTTAACGAAACATTTAAACCTTCAGCCCAGGAAGTGGTGTATTTTGAGAAAAATGATGAGGGAGAGACTGATACTATTCGAAAAGCTCCAAGGCTAAGAGTGAACTTGCCTGTTCAGTTTTTTCAGGATAACATTATCAACAAAGAAGGTTCTTCAGAACTTTCAAACAATAACAATTTCAAAAACTTTATAAGAGGTCTGTATTTTAAAGCGGCACCTGTTAATGAAAATGGGGAAATGCTATTGCTTGACATGTCGAACGCCGATGCAGGCATTACTTTATTTTATAGTTCTGATCCTGAAGATGATTCAACCGAACGTGTTCAGGGATCTTATAAAATAAATTTAGGCCCAAACAGAGTTAATACTTTTTCTGAAGAATTTCCTGCCGGAATTGAAGAAGAGATCGCTCAGGCTGATACACTTATTGGGTCTGAAAATCTTTACTTAAAGGGAGGAGCTGGTAGCATAGCCGTAATTAAACTCTTTGAAGATGAAGCGGAATTAGAGGAATTGAGAAGTAAAAACTGGTTGATAAACGAAGCGAACCTCACTTTTTATGTGAATAAAAACGAAGTTGACGGAGGGGTTTCAGAACCGGAGCGTATTTATTTGTACAATTTAGAAACCAATACTGTATTGGTTGATTATCAAATAGATCAGACGGGGAATACAGCCGCTCCGGTGAATTCTAAAATAATCCATTCCGGGAGATTAGTTAGAGATGAAGATGAGAACGGTGTAAGTTATAAGATAAAAATTACACAGTATATAAGTAATTTGCTGAATGATGAAGATTTAGAGAATGTAAAATTAGGTTTGGTGGTAACTCAGAATATCAATGATGTTGCTAATGTGGCATTAAAAACACCGATAAATGGGATAAGCAGAGTTCCAAGAGCTTCAGTTATGAGTCCTGAAGGAACGGTTCTTCATGGTAATTTAGCCACCGATTCTTCAAAAAGGCTGAAATTGAATATTTATTATACAGAAACAAACAATTAAGATATGTGTGGAATAGTTGGATATATTGGGCATAGAGAAGCATATTCTATCGTTCTGAAAGGCCTTCAGCGCCTTGAATACAGAGGGTATGATAGTGCCGGAATTGCTTTATATGATGGAGAAGAACTTAATTTATGTAAAACAAAAGGTAAAGTTTCCGATTTAAAGGACAAATTTGAAGAGACAGCTACTTCTACCAAAGGAACGGTAGGGATTGGTCATACGCGTTGGGCAACTCATGGGGTTCCTAATGATGTGAATTCGCATCCTCACTATTCTAATTCTGGGAATTTGGTGATTATTCATAACGGAATTATCGAGAATTACGATACCCTGAAAAAGGAATTAATTAAACGTGGTTATACGTTCGAATCGGATACCGATACAGAAGTATTGGTAAACCTGATTGAAGACGTTATGGTTAATGAGAAAGTGAAACTTGGGAAAGCAGTGCAAATTGCATTAAATCAATCGGTTGGTGCTTATGCTATTGCCGTTTTTGATAAAAGAAAACCAAACGAGCTGGTGGTGGCGCGTTTGGGAAGTCCTTTGGCAATTGGTATTGGTGAGAATGAATTCTTTATAGCTTCTGATGCTTCTCCATTTATTGAATATACCAGCAACGCTATCTATCTTGAAGATGGAGAAATGGCTGTTGTGAGAACTCAAAAACAGATTAAAGTAAGAAAAATACACGATGACTCTTTAGTAGATCCATACGTTCAGGAGCTTCAGTTGAATCTGGAACAAATTGAAAAAGGTGGCTACGAGCATTTTATGCTGAAAGAGATCTATGAGCAGCCAAATGCAATTATCGATACCTATAGAGGGCGAATGTTGGTGAATGAAGGTATTGTGAGAATGGCTGGTGTAGATGATAATATCGAACGTTTAGCAAACGCAAAAAGAATTTTAATAGTGGCTTGCGGTACTTCTTGGCATGCCGGTCTAGTTGCTGAATATATTTTTGAAGATTTTGCGAGAATACCTGTGGAAGTAGAATACGCTTCCGAATTCAGGTACCGTAATCCTATAATTTATGAAAATGATGTTGTTATAGCAATTTCTCAAAGTGGAGAAACTGCAGATACTATGGCGGCTATAAAATTGGCAAAAGAAAAGGGAGCATTTGTGTTTGGGGTATGTAATGTAGTAGGGTCTTCTATTTCCAGAGAATCGCACGCAGGTGCATATACCCATGCGGGGCCGGAAATTGGAGTGGCTTCAACAAAAGCATTTACCACTCAAATTACAGTACTTACTATGATTGCTTTAAAATTAGCGAAGCATAGAGGGACTATTTCAGATTCAGATTTTAGATATCACTTACAGGAATTGGATAGAATTCCGGCAAAGATCAGTAAAGTGCTTGAAGCGAACGATCACATCAAGCTTATTGCCGATAAATATAAGGAGGCTCCAAATTGTCTATATTTAGGAAGAGGATATAATTTCCCGGTAGCTTTAGAAGGAGCTTTGAAATTAAAGGAGATCTCCTACATACATGCTGAGGGTTATCCTGCTGCAGAGATGAAGCATGGTCCTATTGCTTTAATTGATGAGCAAATGCCTGTAGTTGTTATAGCTACTAAAAAAGGTCATTACGAAAAAGTAGTCAGTAACATTCAGGAGATAAAATCCAGAAAAGGTAAAATCATCGGAATTGTGACTGAAGGAGATGAAGCAGTGAGAGATCTTGCCGATTATGTTATTGAAATTCCTGAAACTATCGAGTCTTTAACTCCATTGTTAACGACAATTCCACTTCAATTACTGTCGTATCATATCGCGGTAATGTTAGGTAAAAATGTCGATCAGCCTAGAAACCTGGCTAAATCGGTAACCGTGGAATAAATTCGATACCTATAATATATAAAAAAGCTCTTTCTGTATTTAGAAGGGGCTTTTTTGTTTCTTGTAAAGTTGAAAGAGGTGGCTGAGAGTGAATCTTTTGAGAGCTTTTAAGTAGATTTTAAGTCTGTTTTTAGCCGAAAAATAAATTCATTTAAAAAGTTATGGAAGGGCCTGTAGAAAATTATAAAGAAAAAACTATCTTTGCAGCCTGAAAATGACTTATGCTATATTCTTATTTATAAGTAATTATGCAATAAGTTTTTATAGATTTTAATATTTAACATTAAAGAATTAGATAATGTCTAAAATCACAGGTAAAGTTGCACAAATTATAGGCCCTGTAGTTGATGTAGTTTTCAACGACGAGAATGCTGATTTGCCAAAAATTTACGATTCCTTGGAAATTACCAGAAAGGATGGTTCCATTTTGGTTCTTGAAGTACAATCACATATTGGTGAGAATACCGTAAGAACTGTATCTATGGACTCTACCGATGGGTTAAGTAGAGGTGTGGAAGTAGTGGCTACCGGAGCGCCTATTCAAATGCCAATTGGAAAAGATGTTTATGGCCGTTTGTTCAACGTGATTGGAGATGCCATTGATGGATTGGATAATTTGCCTAAAGCAGGTGAAGCTGGTTTGCCAATTCACCGTGATGCGCCAAAATTTGAAGACCTATCGGTTTCTACCGAGGTTTTATTCACCGGTATCAAGGTAATCGATTTGATCGAGCCTTATGCAAAAGGGGGTAAAATTGGATTATTTGGTGGAGCTGGAGTTGGTAAAACCGTATTAATCCAGGAATTAATTAACAACATTGCAAAAGGACATGGTGGTCTTTCTGTATTTGCAGGAGTTGGAGAAAGAACTCGTGAGGGGAACGACTTACTTCGTGAAATGTTGGAATCTGGAATTATAAAATATGGCGACGATTTTATGCACTCTATGGAAGAAGGTGGATGGGATCTTTCTAAAGTAGATAAAACTGCTTTAAAAGACTCGAAAGCAACTTTCGTGTTCGGACAAATGAATGAGCCACCTGGAGCACGTGCACGTGTTGCACTTTCAGGACTTACTATAGCTGAATATTTCCGTGACGGAGCTGGAGAAGGACAAGGAAAAGATGTACTTTTCTTCGTAGATAACATCTTCCGTTTTACCCAGGCAGGATCTGAAGTATCTGCATTATTAGGGCGTATGCCTTCTGCAGTAGGATACCAGCCAACTTTGGCAACAGAGATGGGTGCAATGCAAGAACGTATTACTTCTACTAAAAATGGATCTATTACATCTGTACAGGCGGTTTATGTGCCTGCGGATGATTTAACTGACCCGGCGCCGGCAACAACGTTTGCTCACTTAGATGCTACAACGGTACTTTCTAGAAAGATCGCCGAGCTTGGTATTTACCCTGCGGTAGATCCTCTAGATTCAACTTCAAGAATTCTTACAGCAGAAATTCTTGGAGCAGATCACTACAACTGCGCACAACGAGTAAAAGAGTTGTTACAACGTTATAAAGAATTACAAGATATTATCGCTATCCTTGGTATGGAAGAACTTTCAGAAGAGGATAAACAAGCGGTTTCTAGAGCAAGACGTGTACAACGTTTCTTATCTCAGCCTTTCCATGTTGCAGAACAGTTTACAGGATTAAAAGGAGTGTTGGTAGATATTAAGGATACGATTAAAGGATTTAACATGATTATGGATGGTAAGTTAGACCACCTTCCTGAAGCTGCCTTTAACCTTAAAGGAACCATTGAAGAAGCTATTGAAGCTGGAGAAAAAATGTTGGCTGAATCTTAAAAATTAAGCAGGGTGTATTTCTCCGGAAGTTTAAATAGCTGGAGAAATGCTCTATGCTGAATATCTTATAAAATATGTATCTAGAAATTGTTACTCCTGAAGCAGTTGTGTTTGGCGCTGAAGTTGATGCTGTGAAAGTTCCCGGGATAGATGGGGAATTTCAAATGCTGAATAATCACGCCCCTATAATTTCCCTTTTAGTAAAAGGTGAAGTGAAGATCAATTTAACTGCAGCGGGTCAGGAAATGATGGAAAAGCTTTCCGGGGACTTCAGAAAAGAATCTGATAATGTGTTATTCTATAACATTAAAGGAGGAGTTCTTGAAATGAAGGCTAATAAAGCCATTATTCTGGCAGACTAAATACTGAATATTTCATATATAAAAAGGCCCGTTTTTTACTAACGGGCCTTTTCTTTTTTGTTTTTTTAGCGTTTTTGTAACCACTTTTCCCGGGCCTTGATTGCCTTTTTGCTTGCTTCTTTGTTTATACATATGGTATATGTGGTATTTGCAGAAAGATGGAGCTGTGTTTTAGCTTCTTTGTTATTTCTCATATACTTTACTTCTATACTTTTCCCTGGAGCGTAGTTTTCTAATAATTGCCCCCATTGAGTTTTGTCTTTTATAAGTATTCCGTCAACTGAAGTAATTATATCCCCCGCTTCTAAAAGAGCGTTGTAAGCCGGTTTCCCCCGGTGAGGATTTCCAGATATTACAATATGTTCCTTCGCATTTTTAATAGCTGCACCAAATTCTACTTCATTCTTGTTTTGTTTAATTTTTAGCCCGACATTCTCAAAAAGTTCCATATAGTTTGGCATCTCACTGTGATAGATATACCTCTCAAAAAAGTTGACAGCAAATTCTTTTCCTGCATAATCTGACAAGATGTTCTGCAAATCTTCAATGGTGTATGTCACCTCTTTTTTTCCGTGTTGTTGCCATACCTGTTTCATGAAATCATCTAAATTGAGATCTTTTTTTCTTAAACTTAGATCTAAAGCCAGACCTAAAACGCTTCCGTAGGAATAGTAAGAGATAAAAGTATTTTCTCTATTAACTGGATCTAGGGAAGTAGCAGCATCTACAAAAGGAGCTTGATAACTCATCTCTATCGGGTTAAAAAACTTTAGTGCAGGTGAGTTCCAAACATAATTGAAGGTGCCATTCAAGCCATTTACATAGTCTTCATTGGAAATTATTCCTGCTCTCGTGAGAATTAAATTGGTGTAATAACTTGTAAAACCTTCGGCAAACCATAGGCCTCCCGACATATTGGCCTTAGTGAAATCGAAAGGTTCGAGATCATGGGGGCGTATTCTTTCAACATTCCAAGCATGGAAGAATTCATGGGAAACGGTTCCAATGTTGTTTTTCATTCCACCTTCTTCGATGCTTTCTGTATCTGTTAAAATGGTACTGTTTCTATGCTCCATACCGTCGCCTGAAACGTGCGGCAAATAGCAGGCTAAAAAAGTATACGTATCAAAGTCGAAGGCAGGAAGTTCTCCAAATACCATTTTTTCCTGTTCGACAATTTTTTTAACCTGTTCAAAATATGTTTCAAACTGAGCGGTGTTCTCTTTTTGATGAAGGGCGAAACGAATTGTTTTTCCATCCATGTTGAACTCTTTCATTTCAAAATCGCTTACCTCTATTGGGCTGTCCATAAAATAATAAAGATTGGGAGCATAGAAGGTGTCTTCTTGAAGCTTTTTTAATTGGGTGGCAATTTTCCAATTAGATTCTTTCGGGATATTTACATGGACTTCTACCTCGCGATGTTCTAGATTTTTAGGATATATAAAAGTTGCGGGAATGTTAAGATGTGCATGGGTTTCATCTACTTGAGAGTAAGTGCCATCGGCTCTGTTGGCAAAAAGCAGATATTCTAAATTTACTTCCCCATCATGCCCTTTAATTTTCCAAGTGCTTGGAGAAACTCTTTCTGCCACTAATGCATCACCTTTGCTGTTTGTTGCTTTAAGGTCATAGATGTTTTTTGCAAATTGATGAATAGCATACCTTCCGGGAGAGGAGCTGCTCATTTCTAATATGAGAGAATTAGCTTTAAGTTGCGGGAAATTTGCTTTGATTTTTGCTTCATGATGAACTGCATTTTCAAAAGAAATATCATACGAATTAGTTTGTGCTAAACACAAATTGCTTATAAATAGCCCAATAAGGAGTAAGCGCATAGGTGTGATTTATTTGTTGATTATTATTTTGTTTGAAATTACTACTTTTTAAAGTTCTGAGCTATACTCTAAAAGATCTCCTGGTTGGCACTTCAAAGCCTCACAAATTGCTTCTAAGGTTGAGAAGCGAATCGCTTTTGCTTTTCCTGTTTTTAAAATGGAGAGATTGGCGGTGGTAATATTTATTGCATCGGCAAGTTCGCTACTTTTCATATTCCGCTTTTCAAGCATTCGATCTAAATTTACCAGTATTGCCATGATTTACACAGTTAATTCGTTTTCTTCCTGCAAGCTTTTAGATTTATTAAAGAGCTTTCCTAAATAGATGAAAAATAAGCCTATTGCCAAGGTATAAAATAGATTGTTGTGACTACCATCTATGCTAAAGTTAAATCCAATTCTTTTATCTAATACCAATGTAGTATAGAGGCTCATTATAAATTCACTGATAGTTGCAAGGATAATAAGTTGTCCAATCAATCTGAACAGAGAGATTTGTAGTCTTGTAAAATACGCATTCTTAAAGAAGCTTCTTACCAATTTTCTAAGTAGATATACTATGTAAACGTAGATAATAGTGATGCTGTAATTTATTATTAAAAGAATTATTGTGTTGTAATTAAAGGTGGTGATCAGTCTATTGTTCAATTCTATAGGAAGAGGTGAGTCGTTCATTTGAAAGTGAATAAGCAGTTCTAAAGGGGAAAACAAGCTGCATATTAGTAAGAAGAAGCAAATATCAAGAATGGTCTTAAGAAGTACAGGTGGTTTCATTTGAATTTATTTATTGTTTATCGATAACAAACATATCTAAAAATCATCGAAAAACAATAATATTATTTCTCAGATAAAAATTCATTCATGTTTCAGCTTATTTAATTTTTATTATTTTAAGATTCTTGCTGAAGAATAACTTTGTAAATCATTATTTATTTCCTAACCTTCTAATTAGATACACTTCTTGCCCTTAAAGTGCATTTTTCACTAGATATTCCTCAATAATTACTGTTATATTTGCCTATAACAGAATTTTGAAGTAACACATGCTTATAGCAATACTATTAGGATTTATTTTCTCTTTGTTTCTGGTGTTTACCGGGAAGGTTTTTAGAGGAAAGTTCGCAATCCTTTCTGCAGCAATCCCGTTGATTTTATTTATTTACTTTGCCCAATTTATTGGCAGGATATCTAATGGAGAAGTAATTACCGAAATGCATTCATGGGTTCCCTCATTTGGGGTAGGTCTTGGTTTTACTTTGGATGGACTTTCACTTTTGTTTTCTTTAATGATTACCGGAGTGGGGTTCTTAGTGTTTCTCTACACCGCAGCCTACTTGAAGAACCATAAATACTTAGATAGATTCTACGGATATCTGAGTATGTTCATGGCAGCGATGTTAGGACTGGTACTGTCAGATAATCTTATTTCTCTCTTTGTGTTTTGGGAGTTAACAAGTATTAGTTCCTTTTTTTTAATTGGTTTCAATAATTCTAACGAAGCTTCCCGAAAATCTGCTATTACCGCTTTAAGCATTACAGGTCTTGGTGGGTTGGCATTGCTGGTAGGAGCAATATTTTTAGGTGTTGTTACTGGAACTTACAGCATTGCTGAAATGCTAAATTCAGGAATAGATATTGGAAGTAATTCATACTATAGCATAATTGTTGTCCTAATATTTGTGGCCGCATTTACTAAATCGGCACAATTTCCTTTCCATTTCTGGTTGCCCGGAGCTATGAAAGCACCAACTCCGGTTTCTACATATTTGCACTCTGCAACTATGGTAAAAGCCGGGATCTATCTATTAATGCGCCTTACTCCTGTACTTGGTGCTCATGAATTATGGAATTCTACTTTAATTGTGGTAGGAGCCATTACCATGGTATATTCTGCAGTACATACTATTTTTAGGACAGATCTAAAGGGGATTCTCGCTTATTCCACCATTTCAGCTTTAGGAATCTTAGTATTTTTAATTGGGCAAGGTACTACCGATGCACTGTTAGCTGCTTCTGTATTTATTATAGTTCATGCTTTATATAAAGCGACTTTGTTCTTAATGACTGGAGTAATAGATCTTCAAACCGGAACGAGGGATACTACAGTTTTAAGAGGCCTTAGAAAAGTGTTATTTCCGGTAGCAATTGCCGGGTTTCTGGCTGCTATATCCAGTGCCGGGATACCGCCAAGTATTGGCTTCCTGGGAAAAGAACTTACTTATGAGTCGACACTTCATTTTGAGTACAGTGCCATTTTGTTGATAGTACTTATTGTAATTACTAAAATATTATTGCTTTACTCCGGATTTGTTGCAGGAATTCGCCCTTTTGCGGGAAAACTTCCCGAAAGATTTGAAAAGGTGAGAATGCCAAGTCCGTTACTATGGATGCCACCCTTATTATTGGCTGTAACAGGTATCGTATTTGGGGTGTTTCCGGGGATTATAGAATCGTCTATGATTAAGCCGGTTGTTTCAGCCTTGGGGAAAGATGGAGCCGAAGTGCATTTACAATTGTGGCATGGCTTTAATACCATTCTTTGGCTAAGCGTGCTAACTATTGTAATTGGAACAATTTTATATTTCTTAATAAAGCCAACTGCCAGGTTAGAAGCAGGAATAGCTAAACTGGAATTTTTATCTCCTAAATCTATTTCCCTTAAAATATGGGTATGGTTTACGAAGTTCTCTGATATTTGGACCAATTTCTTCCAGAACGGGTACCTTAGAAGTTATGTGTCTACTATTTTAGTAGTTCTTATTGCGTTAACGGGGTATTCCCTATATAATACTGCTCAATTCAATATAAATTTTGATAAATTTTCTAAGGTTACCATATATGAAGCAGTGATCTCTCTTATTATGCTGGTAGCTATTTTTTATACCGTATTTACCAGGTCTAGATTGGCAGCAGTAGCCTCTATGGGAGTAATAGGTTACGCCATATGTTTGCTTTTTGTATTTTACAGCGCCCCCGATCTTGCCATGACGCAGTTCTCTATAGATACTTTAACGGTTATATTATTTGTATTAGTACTTTATAAATTGCCTAAGTATTTACGATTATCCGATTATAAAACGCGCATCAAAGATGGTGTGCTATCTCTCGCCGTTGGTGCAATTATCACCGTATTGGTATTAGAGGTACTGGCAGAGCCTGTGAATGGGGAGGTAAGCGATTTTTATGCGAACAACGCTTATTTGCTGGCACATGGAAAGAATGTTGTGAATGTGATTCTAGTTGATTTTAGAGGTGCAGATACCATGATTGAGATCTCTGTGCTTTCAATTGCAGCAATTGGGGTATTTGGATTGCTAAAGTTACGGCTTAAGAAATCAGACCAGCGATAGAGAATCAGGAATTTAAGAAATCTAATTAACGATGAAAACAATAATTTTAAGAACAGCATCTACATACCTTTTACCGGTATTGCTGTTGTTTTCAATATTTATCTTATTACGAGGGCACTACTCTCCCGGAGGAGGTTTTGTGGGAGGATTAATAGCTTCCATAGCCTGGGTATTGCATGCTTTTGCAAAGGGGCTGGAAAACACGAAAGGCTTAATTAGAATTCATCCCGGGTTTTTAATGCCGGTGGGTCTGGCTTTGGCTTTTTTAAGTGGGATAGCGCCTATTGTTGCCTTTGATATGCCATTTATGACAGGCCTATGGTATCCTGAACACTTGCCTATTTTAGGTTCTTTGGGATCTGCTTTGTTTTTTGACACCGGGGTTTACCTTGTAGTGGTGGGAGTAACCTTAACAATAATCTTTACTATTACAGAATCTGCTTAGCATATGGAAGTAATTTTAGCAATACTAATAGGAGTGCTTTACGCTGCGGGAATCTATATGATTTTACGCCGAAGTTTAGTGAAGCTCATCTTAGGTATCATTATTCTGGGAAATGGAGCGAACCTTCTTATATTTTTACTTGGTAGAATAGTAAAAGGGAGTCCTCCTATAATTCCCGGAGATTCAGAAGTTTTTGAAAGCATTTATGCAGACCCTGTTCCTCAGGCATTGATATTAACAGCTATTGTAATTAGTTTCGGGCTGCAGTCCTTTGCTATTATTTTGATAAAAAGAGCTTACAAGGTGGTTAAGACCGATGATTTAGATGAGATGAACGCAATAGATAAAGATTCATGACACAACAAATAGTTTTATACCCCCTATTGCTTCAATTACTATTGAGCATCGTATTAATGTTTTGCTGGAGAAAGATCAGTTGGCAACGAGTAATTAGTATTGTGGGAGGAGTTATCAATATTGCTGTTTCAGCCTGGCTGTTCTATCATATTTGGGAAAACGGAACTCAAATAGTACAGGCAGGTAACTGGAAAGCACCTTTTGGAATTATCTTCGTGGGAGATACCTTATCGGCCACCCTAGTATTATTAACAGCTTTATCAGGAGTGGCAGTTTCCACTTTCTCTTCGGCCTCGGTAGTGGCTGCACGACTTAAGTTCGGGTATTTCCCTATCTTTCATTTTCTTTTATTGGGACTTAATGGAGCGTTTTTAACGGGGGATATCTTCAACCTTTATGTATGGTTCGAAATTATTATTATAAGTTCTTTCGTGCTTATAACCTTAGGTGGCGAAAAAGCCCAATTGGAAGGTGCGGTTAAGTATTTTACACTCAATATTCTGGCATCCATGATATTCCTTACTGCAATTGCGGTGCTATATGGTTTAACGGGATCTTTAAATATGGCTGATCTTTCTATGAAAGTTGCGGCAATAGAAAATAGAGGACTAGTGGAAATTACAGCAATCTTGTTCTTGATAGCTTTTGGAATTAAAGCTGCAGTCTTTCCTTTGTATTTCTGGTTACCAGATTCCTATCACACTCCGCCCTCGGCAGTGTCTGCCATTTTTGGAGGATTGCTGACTAAGGTTGGAGTTTATGCTCTTATTAGAGTATTCACCTTAATTTTTGTGGGCGACCTTTTTCTTCAGAATATATTATTGGCAATGGCGGTGCTTACCCTAATAAGTGGTGGTTTGGGAGCTTTGGTACAAAATAATTTAAGAAAGGTATTCTCTTATCTTATCATCTGCCATATAGGGTATATGATAGCTGGTTTAGGCTTGTTTACCAAACTTGCTATTTCCGGAACAATTTTTTATTTAATACACGATATCATAGTTAAAACCAACCTTTTTATGGTAAGTGGTTTAGCATATAGAATTCGCGGTACCAATAGTATGCGTGCCTTAGGCGGACTGTATGCCGAATACCCAAAAATCAGTTTATTAATAGCCATTCCATTATTCTCATTAGTGGGTATCCCGCCATTATCAGGGTTCTGGCCTAAGCTTTCGCTAATCTCTGCCGGATTCACTGCCGAAAGATGGTGGGTGGTAGGAGCTATAGTATTTGCGAGTTTAATTACGCTAATAATTATTGCTAAAGTATGGGCGGCAATTGTGTGGAAAGATAAAACGGATTTTCCGAAACGTCTGAACTTTAGATATTTTGCCAAATTGAAGCTGGTGAGAAAAACTCAAATGATCGCTCCTGTTGTATTCTTATCTTTGGTCTCGCTATATATCGGGTTTGGGGCTGAACATATTCAGCAGGTATCTGTAAGGGTCGCAAATGAGCTTATGGACAATCAGCAGTACATTGATGCGGTTTATAATAACAATCCAAAATTGAATCGATGAAAAATAGATTTTTATCAAATATTCTTTTAACCTTCATTTGGGTTGCGCTTACAGGAGATTTTACTTTTGCAAACTATCTTTTTGGCTTTGTTCTTAACTTTTTGATGTTAAGGATGATTACTTCAGGAAGCGGAAATGCTAAATATTTTAGAATCTTACCCAAGGTAATTGGGTTCGTGTTTTTCTTTCTGGTAGAATTGATAAAAGCGAATTTACAGGTAGCGTATGAGGTAATGACCCCTCATTATAATATGTCTCCGGGAATAGTTAAAATACCCTTAGATGCAAAATCGAACTTGGAGATCACATTATTAGCCAACCTTATTTCGCTAACCCCGGGAACCCTAAGTTTAGATGTATCTGATGATAAAAAGGTTTTATATGTTCATTCTATGTATATTAACAGTAGAGAAGAATTTATAAAAAGTATAAAGAACGGATTTGAGAAACGCATATTGGAGATATTGAGATGACATTACATGAATTTTTATACTATTTCGTTATGCCGGTATTATCGCTTTCGGTGATCTTTATTGTGATACGTTTCCTGAAAGGGCCCAGTATCGTTGATAGGGTAATTGCACTGGATTTAATAATTACAACCGGGATTGGTTTTATTGGGGCTTATGCCATTTTAAATAATAAACCTTCGCTTCTGGATGTGGCCATGATTCTTGCTCTAATTGCATTCTTAAGCACAGTAGCTTTTTCATATTATATTCAAAAAAGAAATAATAAGTAATGACAGATCTAATTGTTGGCATACTCGCTTTTTTTGGAACCATCTTCATTTTTCTGGCTGCAGTTGGTTTATTGCGTATGCCGGATACTTATTTGAGGATTTCGGTTACTACCAAAGCCGCAACCTTAGGAATTGGTTTGCTGCTGGTTGCCGCGGCAGTGTATTTTAAAGATCTTTCCATTACAACCAGAGTAATGGCAATTCTATTGTTCATATTGTTAACTGCGCCAGTAAGTGCACATTTAATAGGAAGGACTTCATACTTTTCGGGAATAAGGCTTTGGAAAGGTTCGGTAATGGATGATCTTGAAGGGAAGTATCAAAGGATATCAGGGGTCTTAAAAAGTGAAACCGACGATACTCCGGAAGATAATATTGTACATGATAAAGACAAATAGTAGCTTAATTACCTTATTTAGGTAGTTTTTTTTCTAAAAAGCTGAGGCCGTAATTAATGGTTAATATCAGCACTCCTAAAATAACTAATTCCCAATATAACTGAAGACCGGCCAAACAGCCCGCAGCTGCACTGCACCAAACTGTTGCCGCGGTTGTAAGTCCTTTAATGCTGCTCTTGTGATGCAGGATAGTACCTGCGCCAATAAAACCTATCCCTGTTACTATCTGGCCAAGTACACGAGTTGCATCAACGTAAGGCAGCCCTTTGAATTCAAATGAAATTAACAGGAATACGCAAGCCCCCGTGGCTACTAAAGCATTGGTTTTAAGGCCTGCACTTTTCCCTCTTAATTCTCTTTCCAGGCCAATTACCAAGCCGGCAAGGGCTGCAATTCCAATTTGTAATCCAAATTGTATGGCTGTCATATCTATTGAGATTTATGAATGTTGTAAATTTACCGCATGCGGCAACTCCCCTTAAAATTAAAGAAAAGCTTAGAGAAAAGAAAGGAGAATAACTCTTTCCGTTCATTATCTTTTTCCGATGAGTCTATAGATTTTTACTCTAACGATTATTTGGGTTTTTCCAGATCTACAGAAATTGCTTCTGCAGCAAGAGAACTAGTAGTTAAAAATGAATTCTTTCAGAATGGAGCTACAGGCTCAAGGCTTATTTCAGGAAATCATCAGCTCTTTGAAGATGCTGAAAAATTTATAGCTCGTTTTCATAATTCAGAAACAGCACTTATCTTCAATTCGGGATACGATGCTAATCTGGGCTTCTTTTCAAGTGTTCCCCAGCGAGGAGATATTGTTTTTTATGACGAACTTTCTCATGCCTCTATAAGGGATGGCATCTCATTAGGGAAAGCCCATTCTTATAAATTCAAACATAACGATCTCGGAGATTTAGAGAATAAGATCCTTCTTCAGCTAGATAAAGAGACTTCCGCACATATTTATATTGTTACCGAATCTATATTTTCTATGGATGGAGATATCCCTAATCTTCCTGGTTTGGTAAAATTGTCGGAAAAATATTCCTGCTATTTGATTATAGATGAGGCTCATGCTCTTGGTGTTTATGGTGAAAAAGGGGAAGGCCTTGTGCAGGAATTAAGACTGGAAAACAGGATTTTTGCCAGAATTATGACTTTTGGAAAAGGCTTGGGGTGCCATGGTGCTGCAGTTTTAGGTAGCCAGGATCTTCAAGACTATCTTATAAACTTTTCTAGAAGCTTTATTTATAGTACAGGTTTACCGCCGCATGATGTGGCAATTATTTATGCAGCCTATCATTATCTTCAGGAATCTTCTGGAGACTTTATTGAAAGTCCGTTAAAGCAATTAAAAAGGAACATAGGTTTTTTCAAAAAAGAGATCTCTCATTATAACTTGCAGACGTACTTCATAGCTAGTAACTCGGCTATCCATTCCTGTGTGATCCCTGGGAATGTAAAAGTGAAAGGAATTGCAGAAAAACTTAAAAGTGAAGGTTTTAATGTGAAACCCATTCTATCGCCTACCGTTGCATTGGGAGAAGAACGGCTTAGATTTTGCTTACATAATTTTAATACTGAAACAGAAATAACAAGTTTAATTAAGCTTTTGGCAAGATCGTTATTATGAAAGAAACTTTTGAAACCGTAGCGGTTTTCACATATTCCTCGGAAGCTCAAATCTTCAAAGGCCGACTGGAATCGGAAGGAATTGAGGTCTTCATGGCCGATCAACATACAATTAATACCGACCCTCTGGTGAGCAACGCTATTGGGGGAGTTAAATTAAAAGTACGCTCTGAAGATTTTGAAAGAGCTAAAAATATTTTAAAATTCGCAGATAAATATTCGGTCACCGATCAAGGTGTAGCCATTCATTGTCCTAAATGTGATAGTGAGAAAGTGGTATTTGCCAGTGAGATTAGGGGTATAAAATCACTTATCTCTTTTTTGATAGGCCTGGTGTTTGGAGTATTACCATTTTATGTAAAATACTCTTATCGATGTGAGAACTGCGGAGAAAAATTTAATATAAATGAGTAAAACATATTTTGTAACAGGCATAGGGACAGAGGTTGGAAAAACCATAGTGTCAGCTATTCTTACCGAAGCTCTAGAAGCCGATTACTGGAAACCAATTCAAGCAGGTGATCTTGATAAGAGTGATTCTCATAAGGTCGAGGCCCTAGTCTCAAATGCTACGACCGTATTTCATTCAAATAGTTTTGCATTGCAAACTCCTATGAGTCCGCATGCAGCTGCAGAGATAGATGGAGTAAAAATGACTTCCAAAAATATTAAACGCCCGGAAACCTCGAACACTTTGGTAATTGAAGGTGCAGGTGGGCTGTTGGTTCCTATAAATTCCAAAGAAACTATAGCCGATCTTATGGCTCCCGAGGATGAAATTATGGTGGTTTCCCGACATTACCTTGGAAGCATCAACCATAGTTTACTTACTCTAGAAGCTCTAAAGAGTAGAGACTTAAAAGTCGCCGGAATTATTTTCAATGGCGAAGAAAATAAAACGTCAGAAAAAGCAATTGTAGAGATAAGCGGGATTCCTGCTTTAGGCAGAATTGAAGAAGAGCCTTATTTCGATAAAAATGTAGTGAAAGAATATGCCGAAATTTTCAGATCGGTATTAAAAAAATAATTGATGCAGGATTCAGCGCAGGAAAATTCAGTAAAAAGTGAGAGCCTTTCTCTAAGAGATCAAAAACATTTATGGCATCCACTTACCCAGCATAAACTTTATCCCGAAATGTTGGCCATTGTTAAGGCGAAAGGGGCTGTTTTATATGGAGAGAACGGAAATGAATATGTAGATGGCATTTCTTCCTGGTATACTTGTATGTATGGGCATTGTAATGCAACAATTACTTCTAAAGTGGCCGCTCAAATGGAAGTGTTGGATCAAGTGGTGTTTAGCGGGTTTACCCATAGGCCGGCCGTGGAATTGTCGGAAGCTTTAATGAGCATTCTTCCCGAAAATCAGCAAAAGCTGTTTTTTAGTGATAATGGCTCCACGGCTACTGAGATTGGTATTAAAATGGCTTTGCAATATCATCATAATCTTGGGAATGACAGGAACGTAATGCTTGCTTTTGAAGAAGGTTTTCATGGAGATACTTTTGGGGCCATGTCAGTTTCAGGATTATCAGTTTATAATGGTGCTTTTGAAGATCATTTTATAAAAGTGGTACGAATACCTGTGCCTACTTTCTCTAATTTAAAAGAAATACGCGAAAAGTTGAAAGAGCTTATTTCAGAGTATAAAATTGCAGGATTTATTTACGAACCTTTGGTGCAAGGAGCTGCCGCCATGAAAATGCACGATGCTCATGGCTTGAATGAGATCCTGAAAATTTGTAAGGAAAATGAGATACTCACCATTGCCGATGAGGTCATGACGGGGTTCGGGAAAACGGGTAAATATTTTGCTTCCGATTATTTAGAAACAAAACCAGATATTATTTGCATGTCTAAGGCGCTTACCGCCGGGTTGTTGCCTATGGCGGTGACTTCGTGCTCTCAGCGGGTGTATGATGCTTTTTATGCCGATGAGATCTCTAAAGGTCTTTTTCATGGGCACACCTACACCGCCAACCCTTTATCTTGTACAGCAGCATTAGCGGGGATAGAATTATTGAAGTCTGATGAAATGCAGGAGAATATTAGAAGAATATCTAAGAGCCATGCTAATTTTCACAAACGAATTAAAACTCATCCAAAAGTGACCAATGCCCGACAATTAGGAGTGATCTATGCTTTTGATTTGAATGTAAAAATGGAACGCTATGGCAATCTTAGAAATCAACTATTCAGTCATTTTATGGAAAATGGAGTTTTTCTAAGGCCTTTAGGAAGTACCATCTATATTTTAGCGCCATATATTACTTCTAATAAGGAGTTACAAAAGATCTATCAAAGCATAGAATCTGCGCTGGAAAAATTTTAATTGACATCAAATTATTTTGAAAAAGCAATTCCATAATTTATTACTTTAGGTAGTAAATTATGGAATTTTATGATTCATCCAGATACGGAAATCAGATTTATAAGCGATGAGATAGGCTACGGGGTAGTGGCCACAAAATTCATCCCTAAAGGAAGTATTACCTGGGTACAGGAAGAATTAGACCAGGTATATACACCTGTTCAGGTTTCGGAAATGAAGCCACTTTCCCAACAAATGATAGATAAATATTCATTTAGGAATAACAAGGGAAACTTTGTGCTATGCTGGGATATTGCTAAATATGTGAATCATAGTTTTAGATCTAATTGCCTGTCAACAGCTTACGACTTTGAGATAGCGGTGAGAGATATTTATCCAGGGGAAGAACTCACCGATGATTATGGATATTTAAATGTTTCCGAAGCCTTCAAAGCTATAGATGAAGGAACAGAAAGAACGACCGTGTTTCCGGATGACCTTCTAAATTTTCATAAAGAATGGGACCTGCAGCTGGAAGATGCATTTGTGCAAATTGAAAAAGTAGCACAGCCTTTAAAAGAATTATTGCCTTTTGAAATGCTGGAAAAATTAAGAGCTATTTTAGCAGGAAGGCAGGAAATGGATTCAATACTTAATCTTTATTATCAGGAATAAATAGAAAGGAGAGAATTTGTTAAACCTCATAATTGCTTATAGAACTTGATTTCATAATTTTAAGAGTTTAAATTTAAATAAAGCTGCCCTAGGACTTATTTTTGCTGAAAAATCTACTACTTGAAAACTCCGGTTTATATTACATCCCTTACCACAATTTCCTCTTTGGGGAGTACCTCGGAAGAGATATGGGAAAATTATAAGGATACTAAGCACTTCATAGAAAAACGCGATTTTCAGGGAATAGAAGCGTTTGCAGCATTTCTTCCGAATAAAGTAAAAGAAGCGATTGCAGAACTTCGAGCTTCTAATTTGCAGTTCAAAAATCTGGATGAATCGGTGTTGTTTGCTGTATATGCGTCTAGGAAGGCGATTAAGGATGCAGGCTGGAAAAAAGGGGATGATATTGGGGTGAATATTGGAAGCTCCCGAGGAGCTACTCAGCTTTTTGAAAAATATCATCAGCTTTTTTTGGAAACTAAGAAAGCGGAAATATTAGCATCTCCTACTACCACATTGGGTAATATCTCGTCTTGGGTAGCTCAGGATATTCAATCTGCTGGTCCCGACATCTCACACAGTGTGACCTGTTCTACGGGTTTGCATGCTGTTTTAAATGGGGTGGCATGGCTGCAATCAGGGCTTGCAGATAAGTTTATGGTAGGCGGGAGTGAAGCTGCTCTAACGCCTTTTACCATTTCTCAGATGAAGGCTATGAAAATATACGCTTCGGAAGATCTCGAATATCCATGCCAGGCTTTGCAAATGGGAAAAACACGAAATTCTATGGTTTTAGGGGAAGCGGCGGGAGTAGCATGCCTTGAAAACACTTCAGAAAATGCACTAGCTAAGATAACGGGAATTGGATATGCTACAGAAAAATTGACACATTCGGTGTCCATTTCAGCTGAAGGCGATTGTTTTCAGAATTCGATGAAAATGGCTATTGGTAATTTTGGGGTAAATGAAATTGACGCTGTAGTAATGCATGCCCCGGGAACTATAAAAGGCGATCAGGCCGAACTAAATGCCATTAGGTCCATTTTTGGAGAAGAGTTGCCGGCAATAACAACTAACAAATGGAAACTGGGGCATACCTTTGGTGCCTCGGGAATCTTGAGCATGGAGCTGGCTGTTTTAATGTTACAACATCAGGAATTTATTCCGGTTCCTTTTTCTAATTTAAGCAAGGTACCAAAAAGATTAAATAATATACTGGTGAATGCCGTTGGCTTTGGTGGGAATGCGGTAAGCATTCTAATAAGTAAAATATAAATTTATAATTTCTTGCCTGAATAGGCCGGGGAGATAAAACTTTTAATACGAAACAACTAAGAAAGCTTAGTTTTAGTTATTTTTGAATTCAAATCAATTTTCATGGCTATTAAACACGATTGGACAAAAGAAGAGATTCTAGAGATATATAATAAACCTTTTATGGAGTTGCTTTATGAAGCAGCTACCATACACAGGTTGCACCACGATCCAAATACCGTACAGGTTTCCACGTTGCTATCTATAAAAACTGGTGGTTGTCCGGAAGATTGCGGGTATTGCCCACAGGCAGCCAGATATCATACCGATATTGAAGGGAATGACTTAATGAGCGTTAATCAGGTAAAAGCTCAGGCACTTCGCGCGAAAGCTTCGGGAAGTTCCAGAGTGTGCATGGGGGCGGCCTGGAGAAATGTGAAGGACGGTGCTGAATTTGATTCGGTATTAGAAATGGTAAGAACCATCAATAAGCTGGATATGGAAGTATGCTGTACACTAGGTATGATCACAGAAAATCAGGCGCAGCGTTTGGCTGAGGCAGGATTGTATGCGTATAATCATAACTTAGACTCTTCCGAAGAATATTATAAAGAAGTAATTTCCACACGAGGGTATCAGGATAGACTAGATACTATTGGGAATGTGCGTAAAACCAATGTTACCGTTTGTAGTGGTGGTATTATTGGAATGGGAGAAACTATAGAAGACCGTGCGGGGATGTTGGTTGCTTTGGCAACTTTAAATCCGCAACCCGAATCTGTACCTATCAATGCCTTAGTTCCGGTAGAAGGGACTCCTTTGGAGGAACAAGCACCTGTGTCTATTTGGGATATGGTACGTATGGTTGCTACTACACGAATAGTTATGCCAGAAACTCAGGTAAGACTTTCAGCAGGAAGAACTCAAATGAGTAGAGAAGGACAGGCTATGTGTTTCTTTGCTGGAGCAAATTCCATTTTTGCAGGAGATAAATTGCTTACCACTCCTAATCCGGATGTTAGTGAAGATATGGAGATGTTTAAGGCTTTGGGCTTGAATCCTCAAAAACCATTTGTGAAAAAAGCGCAACCTGAAACTGTAGCTGCAGAAGATTCTAAATTTCAGAATCTTGGTGAAAAACCAAAATGGACAAGACCGGGACATACTATTGAAAGAAATTTAGAAGCTCAAAATAAGCAAAAAGCGAAAATTTAAATTTTGTCGTGAAGCTGGACTTAACATCCATACCTCGGGTGAGGGGAATTTCAAAAGAAACCTTTTTAAGGGAGTATTTTATTCCGCAGCAACCCGTTGTAATTGAAGATTTAAGTGAAGACTGGGGTGCGACCAGGAAATGGGATCTTGAATATTTTCGACAAAAAGCGGGAAATTTAATAGTCCCTCTGTATGATGGAAAACCCGCAAAAGGCAATCAGAAAAGTCATGCGCCTGCACAACGGGTAAAAATGACAGATTATATAGACATTCTCAAATCTGAACCAACAGATTTGAGAATGTTCTTTTTCAATTTACTTCAAAATTGCCCCGAATTGGTAAAGGATTTTAAGTATCCCGATTTGGGAGTGAAATTCTTTAAACGCCTTCCGGTACTGTTTGTTGGCGGACAAGGCGGAAAGGTGGTAATGCATTATGACATGGATCTTGCCGATAACTTTCATTTCAATTTTGCAGGAGAGAAGAAAGTGATTCTGTATCCGCCAGATCAAACCAAATACTTGTATAAGGTGCCCTATTCTATTGTGAGTATGGAAATCATCGATATGAGTGCTCCAGATTTTAATAAATATCCGGCGTTAGCCAAAGCAAAAGGTTTTGAAACAAGCTTGAAGCATGGAGATACACTTTTTATCCCCAGTAAATGGTGGCATTATATAACATATGAAAGTCCGTGTTTATCTTTAACACTACGATCTTTACCCCGATCGCCCGGGAAAATATTGGAAGTGTTAAGGAGTTTGATAATTACAAGGAATTACGATAATTTCATGCGCCAAATTAAAGGGCAAAAGTGGATAGATTATAAAAATAAACGTGCGATAGAAAAAACGCACAAAATTGCAGGTATTGAATGATGAAAGAACGATTGCAGTTAACCCAGATCCCTCGAGAAAAGACGATCTCTAAGGCAGATTTTATTAAGAAGTATGTACAACCGCAAAAGCCGGTAGTAATAGAGCATCTAATAGAAGACTGGCCGGCCTATAATAAGTGGTCGTTAGATTATATAAAGGAAGTTGCCGGTGAGAAAACGGTGCCTTTATATGATGATAGGCCAATTACTTCTGAATTTAAATTTAATGAACCACATCTTAAAATGAAGATGTCGGAGTACATCGATTTGCTGAAATCCAAACCTACTAATTATCGCATATTTCTTTATCATCTTTTAAAGGAAGTGCCTAAGCTACAGGAAGATTTCAAATTTCCTGATATGGGTTTGCGATTTTTGAAGCAGCTGCCCATGTTGTTCTTTGGAGGAGCAAATTCAAAAGTGTTCATGCATTACGATATCGATTATGCCAATATCCTTCATTTTCATTTTCATGGGAAAAAGCAATGTATCTTATATCCGCCCTCAGAAAGTAAATTCTTGTACAAAGTTCCCCATGCGTTAATCTCTAGAGAGGATATTGACTTCACAAACCCGGATTTCGAAAAATTCCCTGCCTTAAAAATGGCTCAGGGTTATATAACCGAACTAAATCACGGAGAGACATTGTATATGCCGGAAGGTTACTGGCATCAGATGACATATCTTACAGCTGGATTTAGCATGAGTTTACGTGCTACCTCCAGGAATCTTACTAACTTATCTAAGGCTGTTTATAATCTTGGATTTATGAGGTATTTTGATAATACCATGAGAAAATGGAAAGGGCAGGGATGGATAGATCATAAAAATGAACAAGCCATTTATAGAACACATAAAAAGAACAATATCAAGTTATAAGAGTATTGCTTACTTCGTACACGAGGTTAGATTCGTATCCTTTTTGAAGTAAAAATGCGATGAGCTTGTTCTTTTTCTTATTCTTGTCCTTCTCTTTAATTAGAGCAAGCTTTTTTTCGGCAAGATATTGAAGGCAGCTATAGTATTCTATCTCGTCAATTTCAGTAAGCGCTATTTTAATTAAGGGAGTAGAGATCTGGCGTAATTTTAGTTCTTGTTTTATTTTATTTCTTCCCCATCTTTTAATTCTGAATTTCCCTCTTGCAAAACTTCTGGCAAAGCGTTCTTCATTTAAGAAATTCTCTTGCATAAGTTTTATAATGATTTGCTCGCAAGCAGCTGGAATCATTCGCATTTCCCTGAGTTTATCTTCCACTTCCTTTTGAGATCTATCTCGATAAGCACAGTATTGAGCTAGTTTAAGAGTAGCTTCTTTAACAGTGTAAGATTTTTGGTTAGCTTTAGAATTCATCATCACAAAGGTAAAAATACAATGGTAAAAAAACGCTTTCTAATGACTGAAAGCTGAGTTCGATTAAAAAATTGTGGGTAGAGATTAGGTTAGCTATTATTTATGCAGATTATTTATTTTAGTGGTTCACCTTGAATTTCCTGTATATTTGAAAATGACTCGATATTTTTTCCTTTTTGGATTATTATTTTCCTTCAATCTATGTGTTGGGCAATTGGGTTTTTGTGAAGGAAGTAAGGGAGACCCTATATTTCAGGAAGATTTTGGATCTGGAACAGGATATGGCCCGGCTCTAGATCCTGAAATTACCAGCTATACTTATGTCACGCAAGATCCGCAAGACGGGCAATATACCATTTCGAATCAGTTAGGTCAACAAATTCTTTCATGGCACTCGTATTTACCGACTTATACACTTTCTAATGGTAGGGCGCTTATTGTAAATGCCGATTATACTTCAGGGCAGTTTTTTAAAACATCCATTTCCGGGCTTTGCGAAAATACTTCCTATGAATTTTCAGCCTATCTTATAAATATTTACGATCCAACCAGCACTGCCTGTTTAAATAGGGAAATTCCTATAAATGTACGCTTTGAGATTTGGGATGAAACCGATACTCAGCTATTAAAAGAAGGAAGCACCGGAGTTATTTCGTCTTCTGCTTCGCCTAAATGGGAGCAATATGCTTTGACTTTTAAAAGTGAATCGGGACAGGATAAGGTTATACTTAAAATGTTTAACAACGGGGAAGGCGGTTGCGGAAATGATCTGGCTATAGATGATATTATCTTTCGTTCCTGTGGAGATCTTACAACGATCTCTTCACCTGAAACAAATGATACCGAATTTGTAGTATGTGAAGAGGAAACACCTGTTGCCACAATCCTGACTGCTACCCCTGATTTTTCTGTTTATAACACTCATGTTTTTCAATGGCAGGAAAGTGTGAATTCAGAAATATGGAGTGACATTCCTGGTGAGACTGGGAGCATATATAATACACCTCAGTTAACTTCTTCTAAATACTATAGAGTTAAGGTTGCTGAAGATCAGGTCAACTTAAATAATAACCTGTGTAGTTCGGCCTCAGAGGCTTTTTATATTCATGTCATCAAAACCCCTGATCCTCCCTTAAGTTTGGGGGATGTAAGTAGTTGTAGTAATGAACCCATTCCTGTGTTATCAGTTGAAATTGGAGAAGGAGAAACGGCGAGTTGGTATGACAAGCCAGCAGGTGGGAATTTGCTAAGAGGTGGGTCTACTACTTTTCAACCTGATATTTCCGGTGTTTATTATGTAGAAGCCGCAAATCTTCTTTACAATTGTCCGGCAAGTACACGAACAGCTATAGAATTTACTATTAATGAAAGTCCGCAGGTTGAAGATGAATACCTTCAACTATGTCCAAATTCATCCCTGATGTTAAATGCTGAGGTTTCAGGTTTTAATTATCAATGGTCTACAGGCGAAACTTCTCAAAGTATAACTATCAATGAGGCGGGGGATTATAGGGTTACAATCACTTCGAATCAGGGCTGTAGTGCGATCAAAAAATTCACTATTTCCCCCATAGATGATGCAGAAATAGAAAGTATTGCTTCTGAGGGAGATTCTGTTATTATAAACCCGGCAAACTCGGGAACATTTGAATATTCTATAGATGGTATTAACTATCAGCTCTCAAGTGTATTTAATGAGGTGCCAAGTGGTGTTTATACCGGCTATATGCGCGATATGAGTGGTTGTAAAACAGTTTATAAGGAATTCCCGCATATTGTGGCGTCTAAATTTATTACTCCCAATGGTGATGGTTATAATGACGTTTTTCGCTTGAATGGGGTGTCTTATTTTCCAGCTTCAGAAATTAGGGTTTTTGACAGGTATGGAAAGCTATTAAAGTCTGGTAGTGGAGAAGGCTTTTTCTGGGATGGCACTTTGAAAGGGAAAAATCTGCCGGGTGGAGATTACTGGTATCATATTTTAATTGAAGAATATGGAGTTCTAAAAGGGCATTTCAGTCTAAAGAGATAATTACGCTGCCTTGAATTATAAGTATAAAAAAACGCCTCTCAAATTAATGAAAGGCGTTAGTTTTAAGAATAATAAGTTTATTCTAATACTTCCCCGTTTTTATCGTGAAAGTGGTATTCCATGTACGTGTAAGCGTCTCTTGGTAAAATTTTTACCCAGCGTTTATGGTCAAAGAACCATTGTGAACGGGGTGATGGAAAGCCTCTTGTTAAGAAGGCTGCAATAAATGGGTGCGTGCTTAAGGTGATCTTTTTATGATTCTTTTTGATCAGCCTTTCCAGGTCGGTTTTAATCTTATCTATCACGATGATTGGAGCCTCAATTTCTCCGGTACCGTTGGGATTTTCTTCCCGTGTTTTGATATTCGTTTCCGGCCGTACGCGTTGTCTGGTTATTTGTATCAATCCAAATTTACTTGGAGGTAATATTTTGTGTTTAGCTTTATCATCGCTCATTTCTTCCCGTAAATGGTCAAAAAGGGCTTTTCTGTTTTCAGCTTTATTCATGTCGATAAAATCTACTACGATGATTCCTCCCATGTCACGTAAACGCAACTGACGGGCGATTTCTGAAGCACTGATTAAATTAACTTCTAAGGCTGTTTCTTCCTGATTTTTTGCTTTATTGGACCTGTTACCGCTGTTGACGTCTATGACGTGCATGGCTTCTGTGTGCTCTATAATAAGATAGGCACCTTTGCTCATCGATACAGTCCTTCCGAAGGATGTTTTTATCTGTCTTTCGATACCAAATTTTTCAAAAATTGGAACATTGGATTGATGCAATTTTACAATTGATTCTTTATTGGGCGCTATTTCTGCCACAATATCTTTAATTTGTGCATAAAGCGTCTCATCATCTACACAAATGGAAGTGAACGAATCATTAAAAACATCTCTCAAAATAGAGGATGCTCTGTTTAATTCTCCTAATACCTTTGATGGATGTGGAGCTTTATATAATTTTTTACACATGGTTGTCCAGCGACCTAATAAATTCTGGAGGTCTCTGTCTAACTCTGCTACTTTTCTGCCTTCTGCTACGGTACGTACAATAACACCAAATCCTTTTGGTTTAATGCTTTTTACCAGTCTTTTAAGACGGTCTTTTTCTTCTTTGCTTTCAATTTTTTGTGAAACTGAAACTCTATTAGAAAAAGGCACTAAAACAATATACCTGCCCGGAAGAGAAAGCTCTGAGCTTATTCTTGGGCCTTTGGTGGATATTGGTTCTTTCATCACTTGTACCAATAGCGACTGATTTGATTTTAAGACTTCAGAAATACTTCCGTCTTTATCAATATCTTTTTCAAAAGTAAAATTCTGTAAAGAATAATCTTTTAACTTACCTGTGCTTACACGTTTTACGAACTTCAGCAAAGAAGAAATTTGAGGTCCGAGATCATGATAGTGTAAAAAACCATCTTTTGTGTAGCCAACATTCACGAATGCGGCATTTAATCCCGGGACAGCTTTTCTTATTTTAGCGATAAAAATATCACCAACGGCAAAATTACTGTCGTCTTCTTCTTTGTGTAATTCAACTAGTTTTCCATCTTTAATTAAGGCAAAATCTACAGCAGAGGAACTGGATCTGATAATCAACTCTTTGTCCACTCTTTTAGATTTTTATCTATGCTGCCTAAGCAGGCACAGATGGATTAAACAATAAATTTTCACAGGATTTTCAATCCTGAAGAAATCTGGATATTACAATTTTTATAATACCGATTTCATTTTCAAAGAACGTCTTTTACTAAAAAAAAGTAGTGGGAGCACTACTTTTTCTTATGGCGGTTAGCTCTACTTCTTTTCTTACGCTTGTGAGTAGCTACCTTATGTCTTTTTCTTTTTTTACCACTTGGCATAGTGTTACATTTTAAAATTAATAATTCTATCTCTTACTCCTTGTTAAGGAAGTGTTTTACTTAACCTCTACGTTACTTTTAACACCGTCAACAAATACCCTTGCAGGCTTAAATGCCGGAATGTTGTGAGCTGGGATTTTAATAGTAGTGTTTTTTGAAATGTTTCTTCCAGTTTTCTCGGCTCTTGTTTTAATAACAAAGCTTCCAAAACCTCTTAAATATACATTATCTCCACTCTCTAAAGAAGTTTTAACTTCTTCCATAAATGTTTCAACAGTAGCTTGAACATCACCTTTTTCCATTCCTAATTTCTCTGAAATTTTGGCTACGATATCTGCTTTCGTCATTTTCGTACTATTTAATATTATAATTGGGGTTCTTAATTTTCAAGGGGGCAAATATAAGAATTAAATCTCCAATATTTCAATCCTAATTCATTAAATAGTAACCAAATAAAGAATTATTATTGTAATCAAACATTAATGGGTATGTTATTTCATAAAACATTGATTAAGTGGTACTTGAATTGTAAAAGGGAGTTACCCTGGAGGGAAACAAGTGAGCCATACCGCATATGGTTAAGTGAAATTATGCTTCAGCAAACAAGAATTGATCAAGGTTTACCGTATTATTCTGCTTTTACAGAGGCGTATCCAAGCGTTTTTGATCTAGCAAATGCTTCTCAGGAAGAGGTGTTAAAGTTGTGGCAAGGCTTAGGGTACTACTCCAGAGCCAGAAACTTACATGAAACAGCGCAAAATGTGGCCTACAACTTAAATGGCATCTTTCCAGAATCATATAAAGAATTGCTGAAATTAAAAGGAGTGGGAGATTATACCGCTAGTGCCATAGCTTCTATTTGTTATAATGAACCTGTTGCGGTAGTAGATGGAAACGTTTACAGAGTACTAGCCAGATATTTTGATATAGATACTCCTATTAATAGTAGTGAGGGTATTAAAATATTTAAACAGTTGGCAATGGAGGTTATGGATAGGGAGGATCCCGCGACTTATAACCAGGCAATCATGGAATTCGGTGCTTTGCAGTGCAAGCCTCAGCAGCCTTTGTGTGGTAGCTGCCCTTTAGCCGCAAGTTGTTTGGCATTAAAGAATAATAAGATTAGCGAATTGCCGGTCAAGCTTAAAAAAGGGAAGATCAAGAAGCGATATTTCAATTATTTGGTATTTATTTCACTTGAAAATAACACATTAATAGAGCAGCGTTCGGGGAAAGGTATTTGGGAAGGTTTATATCAGTTTCCTTTAGTTGAAACCGAGGCGCCCGTAACTCAGCAAGAATTAATTAATAAGGCCGAATTCAAAAGTTATACGGGAGTGGATATGTTGGATATTACCCTATATAATGATACTCCTATTATTCATAAGCTGTCACATCAACATCTCTACACTACTTTTTGGGTGATTGAAAAGATTGAATTACCCGATATAGCGGTCTCTGTGGGAGCACTTCAGGATTACCCTGTTCCTGTGCTTATTGCTAATTTTTTAAACGATTTTGAATTTGCTGAATTTACTTAAATATTAAAGTAGAGCTTTTCTGAAATTCTTATTTTAGGTTTGCTTAGGGCAGCTAAATTATTTTCTTTAATTTAGAATGAATTTTGATCTAATTGCAATAATTTCGCTTTTTTAAAAATATAATCATGACAGGTACACTTAATAAAGTAATGTTGATTGGGCACACGGGAGACGATGTAAAAATGCATTATTTTGAAGGTGGCGGGTCTATAGGTAGATTTCCGTTAGCGACTAATGAGGTTTATACGAATAAAGCAACAGGTCAGCGAGTAGAAAATACAGAGTGGCATAATATTGTAGTTAGAAATAAGGCTGCCGAAATATGTGAGAAATATCTTAAAAAAGGAGATAAAGTATATGTAGAGGGTAGGTTAAAAAGTAGAAAATGGACTGATGATAAGGGAATAGAGCGATATTCCGTAGAAATTCAATGTACCGATTTCACTTTTTTAACTCCCAAGAATGAGCCTTCATCTCCGGGAACCCAAAATACACCAACTAATTCTCCTGCTACCGCACCAAAAAATGATACTTTTGCAGGTCAATCAGCGGGAAATGATAATGAAGACGATTTACCGTTTTAAGTTTAACTAAAATAAAAGCAATTGGATCCAGATCCTCCCAGTTTAATTCTAGCATTTATATCAATAGACTTCTCGCAAGTCATTAGCATTATAGCATTATTCTTGCTGCTTGTGTGTTCGGCACTTATTTCGGGCGCTGAAGTGGCTTTCTTTTCTCTTACCCCGGCCAATTTTATTACCGAAAATGGGAAAATGAGCAACACTCAAAAAATTGTAGTTCGCTTATTAGAGAAACCAAAAAAATTGCTTGCCACAATTTTAGTAGCCAACAATACTATTAATATTGCGACTGTTTTACTTTTTGATGCAGTAACCGATGATTTCTTCGGAAATATGAATGCGGTTTTCTTCGGAATCAATTTCAAATTTGTGGTAGAAGTAGGTATTATTACCTTTCTTATATTGCTATTTGGAGAGATCTTACCAAAAGTATATGCCAGCAGGAACAACGTGAAATTTTCTAATTTCATGGCATATCCTTTAAATGTTCTGGATACTTTAATTTCTCCTCTAAGTACTCCCATGCGTGCAGTGACGCTGTATATCCATGAGAAATTAGGAAGGCAAAAAAGCTATATAAGTGTAGATCATCTTTCTCAGGCTCTAGAATTAACAAGGGAGGAAGATACTACACAGGAAGAACAGAAGATCTTGAAAGGGATAGTTTCCTTTGGAAATACCGATACAAAACAGGTGATGCGTCCTAGAATGGATATCTTTGCATTGAATGTGGCACAATCTTTTAAAGAGGTGATTCCTGAGATTATTGAGAATGGTTACTCTAGAATACCGGTGTATACAGATAATATCGATCAGGTCAGCGGAATTTTATATGTAAAGGATTTATTGCCGTTTATTGATATTAGAGATTTTGATTGGACTTCTTTATTGCGCGAGCCTTATTTTATTCCTGAAAACAAGAAATTAGACGACCTTTTGAATGAATTTCAGGAGAAAAAAATTCATTTGGCAATAGTTGTAGATGAATACGGAGGTACGAGTGGTTTGGTTTCTCTAGAAGATATTATTGAAGAAATTGTTGGAGATATAAGTGACGAATTTGATGATGAAGACCTTGTGTTCTCGAAGTTGGACGACAATAATTTTGTTTTTGAAGGGAAAACACCTTTAAAAAACTTCTATAAAATAATTAGGCTGGACGATCCTATTGCCTTTGAAGAAAATAAAGGGGAGTCGGAGACTCTTGCTGGATTTCTACTCGAAATTTCAGGGGGATTCCCTAGGAAGAATGAGATCATAACGTTTTTGAACTATAAATTTACTATTGAAGTAATAGACGATAAGCGCATCAAACAAATAAAGCTGAGCATAGAACCAATATGAAAAAATTGATAGCTTCTTTATTTGTTGTGGTGTTATTTGCTTCCTGTAAAGACGAGGTTCGGCCGAAGCCGCCAGCATTCCTGGCTTTAGAATACCCTGAAGCTGTTTATGTAACAGATACTCTCGATTGTCCTTATCACTTTGAAAATAATAACTTGGCAACAATTTCTTTAGGGAAAACGAAGGTGCCCTGCTGGGTGAATATTGAATATCCTTTATTGGATGCTGCTATTTTTATTACCTATCAGGAAGTGAATAATAATTTAGATTCTCTTCTAGCCGATGCTCAAAAGCTTCCATTGCAACATACAATAAAAGCCGATTTTATTGAGGGTGATATCTATGTAAATCCAGTACATAAAACTTATGGGATGTTCTATGAGATAGATGGAGATGCTGCTTCGCAAGCTCAATTCTATGTAACCGATAGTGTAAAACACTTCATGACGGGTTCCTTATACTTCAATCAAAAACCTAATTTTGATTCCATAATGCCTGCAGCGGCGTATCTTAAAAAGGATATGAAACATCTTATGGAAACACTTCAATGGAAGTAAAGTTTTAAAATAACCTTTTTCCATTCAAGAAGATTTTATTCTATTTTCGCTCTTCGTAGAAATTGAATCTCTTACCCTTCCTAAAAATGCCTTTAAAAAATTTAAAATGGATATATCTTATCCTGCTCTCCATTGTTTGGGGAAGTTCTTTTATTCTTATTAAAAAAGGTTTGGTTGGGTTGAGTGCTCTTCAATTAGGATCTTTTAGAATTATTTTTGCTGCTTTATTTTTGCTCCTCGTAGGTTTTAAAAGTTTGCTGAAGATAAACAGAGCTCAGTGGAAATGGATCGTGCTCTCTTCCTTTATAGGGTCCTTCTTTCCTGTATATTTATTTGCATTTGCTGAAACCGAAATAGATAGCGCTGTAGCATCTATTTTAAATGGCACAACCCCTTTAATGACCCTTATATTCGGGGTTTTATTTTTTAAAGTACTTCTTGCCCAAAATAAAGCTTTAGGGGTAATAATTGGACTTTTAGGAACTGTAGGTTTGATTTTAAGTGGTGCTCAGGTGAATCCAGATCAAAACTATATGTATTCAGGCTTGGTGGTTATAGCCGCAGCTTGTTATGCCTTGAATGTGAATATCATTAAAAGATATATGCACGATATATCGGCGCTGGGGATTACTACCGGAAATTTTTTGGTTCTATTACTGCCTGCGCTCGGTGTATTGTTTTTTACCGATTTTTCGTTTGCTGAAGTCCTTCAAAATTCAGTAGTATCAACTTCATTAGTATTTGTAATGATTCTTGGAGTAGTAGGAACAGGGATTGCTATGATTGTTTTCAATAAACTTATTCAGATTTCCGACCCTGTTTTTTCCACTTCTGTTACTTATCTAATTCCTGTAGTGGCTTTAGGATGGGGTATTCTTGATGGGGAGGTTTTTACTTCTTTTCAACTATTATCTGCTGCTATCATCCTTTTAGGTGTTTTTTTAGTGAACCGGGCGAGAAATTTATATACCAAAAACAAAAAGACCGGCCTTTAAAAGCCGGTCCTTTCACCCTTAATAAAAAACAAACTATTCTTCAAAATCACTATCACTTACTCCTTCGTTTACTTTTACTGAAGTAACGTTGAATTCAAATGATTGTGGTCCAAAAGACTGGCTTATTGTAAATGGGAATTTAATTCCGCTAACTTCCTGGTAGTTGCTGAATCCTGTAGGGATAGACATGGTTTGTCCGCCTTGAGAAACAGTTTTAACAGATTTTACCTTCAATCCGCTTTCAAGATCATAATAATTGGTAGTGTCATCTGTCAGGGCAACAGCATAAGCATCTTTACCTTCTACGGCTTCAACTCCCATGATTTTCGCTCCATTCGGCTCAAGTTCCGGAAATGGATTAGCTGAGGCTTTTGCTGCCACAATTTGCTCTTCAGTAAATTCAACTTTTTGCCCCTGAGCTACTACGAACCCTGATTCTCCATTGAAAATTTGCTTGCTAATAGGATTTCCTCCCATTGCAATAACAGTAGCCGATTTTCCGGAAGCGGTATTTTTAACTTCTAGATCTAATTTTTGTCCTTGAATTTCAGCCTGTGCAAGCATCATTACACTTTCTACAGTAGAAACTGTTTCTTTTCCTCCAATTGCTTTTAGGTATTTGTTAAAAACTGACTCTACAGTAACCGACTTGTCAACAGCTTTGTTGAACTCTGGCTTGTCGATAGAATTTGCGAATCTGTCGAAGTATTTAACCGGGATAGCTTTTTCATTATAAGAAAGGTTTTCCAGTGCGGCAGCTACTTCACTTCCTTTTCCGGTCACAACAATTCTTGCTTTATCTACCATAAAGTATTTTTTAGCAACACGTTGTACATCTTCAGCAGTTACCGCGTTAATTTTCTTCAGGTAGTTCTGGTAGAAGTCTTTCGGTAGATCATCTGTCTCAATATTCAGTGCATATCGTGCAATTGTGGTTGGTTGTTCTAAAGCCATCACAAAATTACCCACATATTTGCTTTTTGCATTGTTTAGCTCTTCAGTAGAAACTTTTTCATTTCTAATACGGTGTATCTCATCTAAAAACGCAACTACTGCACTGTCAGTAACAGCATTTCTCACACTAGCGCTTACAACAAAAGTTGAAACATATTTATCGTCACTTGTGCTGGAGTAGGCTCCGTAAGTATACCCTTTATCTTCTCTTAGGTTAAGGAATAATCTTCCTTCTCCACCCCCACCAAGAATCTGGTTTGCAACCAATACAGGGAAATAATCCTTATCACCTTTTTTAAGTTGTATGGTATTTACAACGGCAACTTCACTTTGAACCGCATTGGGCATATCCATGAAGTTAACTTGGGTAAACTGTACGTTTGATGGTTGAGGAATTGTAAATGAAGGAAGGTCTTTCTTCTTCCAATTTCCAAATAATTTAGTAACCATTGGCTTTACTTCTTCTAAAGTAACATCACCAACAATCACCAAATATGCATTTTGCGGAACAAAATAGTCGTTGTAAGTGTTCTTTACATTCTCTAAAGTTAAAGCTTCAATGCTTTCTTTGGTTTCCATCTCTCCATATGGGTGATTTTTACCATAGGCAAGTGCTGAACGTAATTTTCTAGCATTGGCAGCAACATTTTTTTCATCTGCTTTCAGGCCTTCTAAAGTACGGTCTTTAGATTTTTCAAATTCTTCCTGAGTGAAATTAGGATTTAAAGTACCTTCAGCCATCAATTCTAAAATTCTCGGAAAATATTTAGACAATGTATTTGCTGAAGCTCCACTTGAGAAAAAGTTTACGTTTGCTCCTAAGTAATCGATCTCTTCATTGAAAGCATCTTTTTCAATATTCTGAGACCCGGACCCAAGTAAATCTCCTAATAAAGAGGATACCCCTGCTTTAGTTCCTTCTGGATGAGGTGGATTGTCTAAAGTAAGAGTCATGTTTACTCTTGGTAATTTATGATTTTCAACAAGAAGCACTTTCATGCCATTGTCTAATTTGAAGGTTTCAGGAGTTCCCAGATTAATCTTAGGTGCTGGTCCTGCTTCCGGTTGCTTTGTGCGGTCTACTTGTGCCTGAATCCCAAAGGACATCAGGAATACAACTGCTAATGCTGTTAATTTATTTTTCATGTGTCTTATTTTGAATTTTTTTCTTCTGAATCACTGCTTTTTGGCAAATACTTTAAAACCAATCTTTGGTTTGGGTTTAAATATTGATTTGCAACTCTTTTGATATCTTCTCTTGTGATAGATCGATAAATATCAATTTCATTATTTATCAAATTGGTGTTGCCGTATAGTTCATGATAAGTAGCTAAAGAGCTGGCTATACCTGAAACACTACTATTAGAATTCACAAATCGGTTTTCAAAGGTGTTTTGAAGTTTTTCAAACTCTCTTTCTGAGATTAGGTCGGTTTGAAGTTTCGCAATTTCCTCATCAGTCTCTGCTAATAAAGTGTCTAAAGGAGTATCTGCAATTGGAATTCCAAAAATGATATACTGTCCGTAATCTTCCTGACTTATATTAAATGCTCCCACTTGAAGCGCTTGTTTTTGGTCGTCTACCATTTTTTTGTACAGTCTAGATGATTTTCCGTCAGATAAAACAGAAGAGATCATGTCTAATACATAAGCATCCTTTTCTTTCATTGAAGGAGTACGGTAGGCTGTTACAATTGCAGGTAACTGAATGTTAGGATCTTCGTAAGTTGCGTTAATTTGCTCGGTAATAGGTGCTTCTTTAATGTCGATGCTTTTTACTTCAGCTCCTTTAGGAATATCTGAAAAGTAATCCTTTACCCAAGTCTTGGTCTTGGCAATATCGATATCTCCAGCAACGACTAAAGTAGCGTTATTTGGAACGTAAAACTTTTCATTGAAAGCTTGAAATTCTTCAAGTGTTGCAGCATCAAGATGGTCCATAGAACCAATAGTTGCCCATCTATATGGGTGTTTAGTGTATAGGTTCTTTTTTACCTCTGCAAGAATTTGCCCGTAAGGGGCGTTATCTACTCGAAGTCTTTTTTCTTCTTTCACTACTTCATTTTGAGTGTCTACTCCCGTTTGGTCGATAACAGGATGTAACATTCTTTCCGATTCCATCCAAAGAGCTAATTTCAAATTGTTAGATGGAAAATTTTCGTAGTAATAAGTTCTGTCGTCGGTAGTGTTAGCGTTGTTAGAGCCTCCGTTAGAGGAAACTAACTTGAACCAACTACCTTTTTCAATGTTCTCTGTTGCTTCAAAAAGCAGGTGTTCAAAAAAGTGAGCAAACCCGGTGCGTTCAGGATTTTCATTTTTTGCTCCTACATGATACATTACAGAGGTAGTAACAACTGGAGCTGTATTGTCCTGGTGCAGGATAACGTGCAGTCCGTTGTCAAGATCATACTCGGTAAATTCAACTTCTTGTGCATATCCGGCTACCCCCAGAATTACCGCACAGGCTGATAATTTGATTTTTTGGATCATTGTTTAAGTTTTTATTAATGGTGCTATATTAGTGTGTATACATATATTAATGTTACAAAAATTATGAGGATTTATAAAAGATACTATATTAAGTAATCGTTTTTTATTAGAATATTAAAATTAACAGCCTGTTAAGTGATTAAAAGTTTATTTTTTAAGAACTTTAAAGTATAAAACCCTATGAATTATGAAACAGTTTAGTATACCCATAAAATATGGTATTGCAATTGCTGCAGGTTTAATTGCCTATTTTCTAATTTTGTCTTTGTTTGGAGCTCATAAACAGCCTATTTTTAGCTTATTTAATGGTGTAATAATGGCATATGGGATGTACGAGGCCATTAAGCATTACCGGCTTATTGAAGCTAAAAAGTTTAAATATGAAAAGGGATTTATGGCAGGATTATTAACGGGGTTTAATGCGACAATTATCTTCACTATATTTTTTGGAATCTATGCCACTGAAATAAAACCTGATTTTGTAAATGAATTACTCTCAATGTGGCGCAGCGATTACGGGATAGGTATTGGAATAGTACTATTTGTCGTAGCTGTAATGGGATTTGCAACCAGTATCATACTAACGCTTATGTATATGCAATTGTTTAAGGATTCCTGGAACACTAAAGCGGGAAAAAGACACAGCCCATAAAATGAACAAAGACTTTGTGAATTAATTAATTAGGAGTATATTTGCACCCGCTTGAATTAAAATTTCAGGTGAATCTATAAAATAATTAATTAATAAATACGCTATGTACGCAATTGTAGAGATAGCAGGGCAGCAATTTAAAGTTGCAAAAGACCAAAGAGTATTTGTAAACCGTTTAGCCGGTGAAGAAGGAGACAACGTTTCTTTTGACAAGGTTTTGCTAACTGGTGACGGAGATTCTATTACTTTAGGCGCCCCAGCTATAGAAGGAGCATTAGTTGATGCAAAAATCACTAAGCACCTTAAAGGAGACAAGGTTATTGTTTTCAAAAAGAAAAGAAGAAAAGGTTACCGTGTGAAAAATGGTCACCGTCAGTCTTTAACTGAAATTTCAATTACCGGGATTACAGTAAAAGGAGGAAAAAAATCTTCTTCAGCCAAAAAAGAGGAAACTACTGCTTCTTCTGATTTAAGTTCTAACACTGTTGCTGAACTTAGAGAAATGGCTAAAGATAAAGGAGTAGAAGGTTATTCTTCAATGAAGAAAGCTGAATTAATTGCTGCTTTAAGTTAATTTTTTAATAGACTAAAAAGGAAATAAAATGGCTCACAAAAAAGGAGTTGGTAGTTCCAAGAACGGTAGAGAATCAGAATCAAAACGCTTAGGTGTTAAGATTTTTGGTGGACAAGCTGCTATTGCTGGAAATATCATCGTTAGACAAAGAGGTTATACACACAATCCAGGTGAGAATGTGTATGGAGGAAAAGATCACACTTTACACGCCAAAGTTGATGGTATTGTAAAATTTACTAAAAAGAAGAACAATAAATCTTTCGTTTCTATCGAACCGTTTGAAGCATAGTTTATCTTTTAGATAGAATATAAAACCCTTTCTGGAAACAGAAAGGGTTTTTTTGTTTATTTTTAATTCTATTAAATTAGAATAGATATGGATTTCATTACCATTTTAAACTCTCCTAATGCTTTCGAGATAGCTATTATCAGGAATTTATTTGATATGGAAAACATTCAATACAAGATCTTTGATGAATCTATAAGTAGCGCTGCGGGTCTGGCAGGTTTAGGAATTAATGGTATGAGAGTTCAGGTTTTAAAGGCAGATTTTCTCCGGGCTAAGCGTATTTTGGAGAAAGCAGATTTCAACTAATACAAGCCATAAAATTAAAAAGCCTCCTATTGTTTAGAATAGGAGGCTTTTTTAAAATATAAATATGACTAGTATCTGTAATACTCAGGTTTGAAAGGTCCTTCTACTGTTACGCCAATATAATCAGCCTGATCCGTAGAAAGTTCAGTTAATTCTACACCTATTTTTTCAAGGTGAAGTTTCGCAACCTTTTCATCTAAATGCTTAGGAAGCATATATACTTCGTTCTTGTAATCACCAGAATTTTTCCATAGCTCTATTTGTGCTAAAGTTTGATTGGTAAATGAGTTGCTCATTACAAAACTTGGATGACCTGTAGCACATCCAAGGTTTACTAACCTTCCTTCAGCAAGTAAAATAATGTCATTACCATTGATGGTATACTTGTCTACTTGAGGCTTTATAGTGTCCTTTGTGTTTCCGTGGTTCTTATTTAACCAGGCAACGTCTATTTCGTTATCAAAGTGCCCAATATTACAAACGATGGTTTTGTCTTTCATCGCTTCAAAATGCTCTCCTCTTACAATATCTTTATTTCCTGTAGTAGTAATAACGATATCTGCTTTAGGAAGTACAGTTTCTAGTTTTTTAACTTCAAATCCGTCCATTGCTGCCTGTAATGCACAAATTGGGTCGATTTCAGTAACAGTAACTATAGATCCTGCACCTTTAAAAGAAGCAGCGGTTCCTTTTCCAACATCTCCGTAACCACATACAACCACTCTTTTTCCTGCTAGCATGATATCGGTAGCACGACGAATAGCATCTACAGCACTTTCTCTACACCCGTATTTATTGTCGAATTTAGATTTTGTAACAGAATCGTTGATGTTAATAGCTGGCATAGGAAGTGTTCCTTTTTTCATGCGCTCATAAAGTCTGTGAACTCCGGTAGTAGTTTCCTCAGAAATGCCTTTAATGGCTTTAGCTAATTCAGGATATTGATCTAATACCATATTAGTGAGATCTCCACCGTCGTCAAGAATCATGTTTAACGGCTTTCTGTCTTCCCCAAAGAATAATGTTTGCTCGATACACCAGTTAAACTCTTCTTCAGTCATTCCTTTCCAGGCATAAACAGGAATTCCTGCCGCTGCAATTGCAGCGGCAGCCTGATCTTGCGTAGAGAAAATATTACATGAGCTCCACGTAACTTCTGCTCCTAAAGCAACTAGAGTTTCAATAAGCACTGCCGTTTGAATTGTCATGTGTAAACATCCGGCAATACGAGCTCCTTTTAAAGGTTGCTCATCTTTAAATTCTTCTCGAAGAGACATTAGACCTGGCATTTCTGCCTCGGCAAGTTCAATTTCTTTTCTTCCCCAGTCGGCAAGGGAAATATCTTTTACTTTATAGGCTGTATAAGGCGCTGTTTTAGTAGACATATTATTATATTTGATTTATAGCAATTTTTCAGTTGCAAAAGTAAGTAATATATAATAAAAAGTTATGCCCGTTTACAAAACAATAACAGTGAATCCTCATACTAAAGTGCTCATTTGGAAGATTGAAGAGTCTTACCAGTGGCTTAGCGAAGGTGTTGTTTTAACCGAGAACTGTAGGGCTCGAGTAGATGGTATGAAATCGGAAATTCATAAGCGTGGTTTTATGAGCATCAGGCATTTATTAGCAAATGAAGGCTACACCGATCATGATTTATATTACGATGAATTTGGAAAGCCACACTTAAAGGATGATAAGTTTATCTCTATAACACACTCTTTCCAGTTTACTGCAATTATAATAAGTGATGAAGAAGTTGGAATCGATGTAGAGAAGCAGCGGGATAAGATCATGAAAATAGCTGAAAAGTTTACTCCTTTAAAAGAATACCACACCTTAGCAAATGAAGAAGCTTTAATTAGGAAGTTAACTATTGTTTGGGGAGCAAAGGAATCAATTTATAAACTTCAGGCAGAACCGGGCTTAGGCTTTTTACAGCATATCTATATTAATGACTTCGATTTTGAAGATGCCGTCACCACCGGAAAAGTAACTTATAAAAGCAGGATCTCTAATTTTGATCTTGAATTTTTGGAATTTGAGGGCTTTACCTGTGTGTTTGCTCAAAGAGCTGCAGGGCTAACTGCATAAGTTATAATAAATGACATCTATATTTAAGGATATTATTTCAAAAATAGGTTCAGGAAAGAAATTATTGGCAGTTCTTATAGACCCCGATAAGTTCGATGAATCTAAAACAAACATTTTTATACAATCTTTGCCGGCAATAACCACTCATATCTTCATAGGGGGAAGCAGCGTAGAAATCAATAAAACTCAAAGAACCGTACAGGCTGTTAAAAAAGAAACTTCTCTTCCCGTGATTTTATTTCCGGGAGATGAATCTCAAATAGCAGAAGCCGCAGACGCGTTGCTTTTTTTAAGTCTGCTCTCAGGCAGAAACCCTGAATATTTGATAGGACAGCAGGTGAGATCGGTTAAACAATTAAAAGATTCCACTTTAGAAATTATACCTACAGGTTATATTTTAATAGATGGAGGTAAGGAATGTGCTGTACAAAGAATTAGCGGTACGCTGCCTATATCTCAAATAGACGTGGAAACAATTGTAGATACAGCTCTGGCCGGCCAGTTTTCCGGAAAGCAATTAATCTACCTTGAAGCAGGAAGTGGAGCGAATTATGCTGTTTCTGAAGAAATAATCTCAAAGGTAAAACAAGCTGTAAATATTCCCCTCATAGTTGGTGGAGGGATAAAAAATGTTTCTCATTTAGAAGCAGCTTTTATTGCCGGAGCAGATATGGTTGTGGTAGGGACTGCATTTGAAACTGGGGAATTCTTACAATCTGGCAGGTTAAAAGCTCAGTACATTTAAATCATAATTAATAAGACTACTGCCATATTATCATTAATTTTGATGCTTACCATTAAAAATGATATCAGCAAATGGATATTTCAGTAGAACTTACACTAACTCCGCTTCAGGATAATTACGAACCTGCAATCATTAACTTCATTAAGAGTCTCAGAGCTTCGGGGCTCACCATTAAAGAAACCCCGCTTAGTACTCAGGTATATGGAGAGTACGACAAGGTAATGGGAATCCTGAATGCTGAAATGAAAACAGCTCTGGAGGCGGTAGACCGCGGATTAATGTATATTAAAATTGTAAAATCTGACCGAAGCGACTATGCAGCCGATTTTTGATTTTTTCTTTGGCCAGTATTACGAATATCCCACCCTGTTCATTTTTCTTGAAGTAATCGCGGTTATTTTCGGTTTCTTATCGGTATGGTATTCAAAACAGGAAAATATCCTTGTTTATCCCACCGGGATTGTAAGCACCTTAATTTTTGTTTATCTATTATGGCAATGGGGCTTACTCGGGGATATGATGATAAATGCGTATTACTTTTCTATGAGTATTTATGGCTGGTACGTATGGACCCGAAAAGTTGATGCTACACATTTTACACCGGTAACTAGAATGAGTAGAAAAGAACATATTATTTCCGGGGTCATTTTTATTGGTACTGTTTTATTTGTGTTCGCGGTATATGAATTCTTTGATAAATGGACTGATTGGACCGCCTATGTCGATACCCTTACTACGGCAGTATTCTTTGTGGGAATGTGGCTTATGGCCCGAAAGAAAATAGAGAATTGGATTTATTGGATAATAGGAGATATTATCTCTGTGCCTTTGTATTTCTATAAAGGTTTAACACTTACCAGTTTTCAGTATTTATTATTTACAGTAATTGCCGTTTATGGCTATATGGCATGGAAGAAAAGCTTAAACAACAACCTTCAGCCTGCATAAAGGCGGTATTATTTGGCCCGGAATCTACCGGGAAATCCACTCTGGCGGCTAGGCTTGCTAAGTATTATAACACCTATTGGGTAAAAGAATACATGAGAGAATATCTTCAGCATAAATGGGATGTTAATAAAGAGATTTGTGAGCCTTCAGATATTCTTCCTATTGCCGAAGGACAAATGCATGAAGAGAATAGGCTTTCCAAAATTGCAAATAAAGTCTTATTTTGTGATACCGATCTTTTAGAATTAAAAGTGTATTCTGAAGCTTATTATGAAGGATATTGCCATCCTGAACTTCATAAATATGCGTTAAACAATTGGTACGACATTTACTTTTTAACTAATATTGATGTCCCATGGACTCCTGATGATCTTCGCGATAAACCGGAAGATCGGGAAGGAATGTTTAAAAAGTTTGAAAGCTCCCTACAGCAAAACCTTCGCCCTTACATAGTTTTAGAAGGAGACGAAGATAGACGATTTGAAACTGCAGTTTCAGTAATTAATGAATTATTAAAACATAGAATTTGAAGTTTAGTAAAGCAGATCTCACATTGATCGGGGAGAAAGGAATAAGTGTTGAAAATGTTCAGGACCAGTTGAATATTTTCAAAAGAGGGAATGTTGCAGTAGATATTCAGGCTGCAGCTACCGTAGGGAATGGCATTAAAGCTTTTTCTGATGATCAAATTACTAAGCTCGCAAGTTTCTATGATGCAAATAAAAACAAGCTTAACATTTTAAAATTCGTACCAGCATCGGGTGCTGCAACCAGAATGTTTAAAGCTTTGCATGCCTTTATGGAGGAGTTTGATCCTAAAAAGGAAAGCCTTCCTGTTTATCTAAATAAACCTGAAAATACGTCTTTAGAGAAGTTCTTTTCCCACATTGAAAAATTACCTTTCTACAAGCAGGCTTTAAAATATGCCAGTGAAAATTACTCCGAATTCGATACGGCTACCGATGATATTCAAAAATACCTTTTGGTAAAAAGTATATTATTTTCTCCTGGATTGGATCTTAGTAATTATCCTAAAGGCTTAGTGCCATTTCATAAATATCAGGGTTTTACCGCTACGGCTTTTGAAGAGCATTTGTATGAAGCTGCTCAATATGCAGAGGTAGTTGGCGTAGCAAAATTACATTTTACAGTTTCTGAAGGGCATAAGGAAAAATTTGAAACTGAATTTGAAAGAATTCAGTCAAGAGTTGAAAATGCAACTAATACCAAATTTAAAATTACCTATTCCTACCAGGATCCCAAAACTGATACCATTGCTGCAGCTGAAGATAACACTCCATTTAGAACAGCTGATGGGAATTTATTTTTTAGACCTGGAGGGCACGGAGCGTTGATAGAAAATTTAAATCAATTGGATACCAATCTGGTTTTTATAAAGAATATAGACAATGTTGTAACTTCTTCTCATTCCGAAGAAGTTGCGGGGTATAAGAAGATGCTCGCAGGGCTTCTCTTAAAAATGGAAGAACAATGCTTTTCATTCTTAGAACTTTTGGATAATAACGAAGTTTCAGAGGAAGAAATAAACAGGGTTTTGTCATTTCTAGGGGATGAACTTTTTGTAGAAATGGAAGCCGGTTTTGAAAAGCTTTCGAAAACCGAAAGAATTGAGCATCTAAAAGATCGTTTGAACAGACCGCTTCGGGTGTGTGGAATGGTTAAAAACGAAGGTGAGCCGGGAGGTGGACCATTTTTGGTGAAGATGGAAAATGGAATAAAATCCTTGCAAATAATTGAAGGTGCACAAATAGATCAAAAAGATTCTCGTCAGCAAGATATAGCGCAGAACGCCACGCATTTCAATCCGGTAGACTTGGTATGCGGACTTAAAAATTATAAAGGAAAATCATTTGATCTTCATAAATATGTTGATCCTGCGACAAGCTTTATCGCATCTAAGACAAAAGAGGGGAAAGAATTAAAGGCACTGGAAAGACCCGGATTGTGGAATGGAGCTATGGCAAAATGGAATACCATATTTGTAGAGGTTCCGGTATGTACCTTTAATCCGGTTAAAACTGTTGCCGACCTTTTAAAGGATACGCACCAAGTAAATTAGATATGCCCAATTTTGATATTATCCAACAGGAACTAAAGTTTAAAGCAGTACGAAGTTCCGGTGCGGGGGGGCAACATGTTAATAAAACTGCTTCAAAAGTCATTCTTAATTTTGATATTCCCAATTCTAAGGGACTTGTTGAGGAGGAAGTTACTTTGCTATTAGCAAAGTTAGAATCTAGGCTTACAAAAACAGGAGAACTCATTCTGGAAAATAGTGAATCTCGTAGTCAGCATCAAAATAAGGAAAACCTTATTAAACGATTTCAAGTAATAATTAAAGAGGCTCTTAAAAAGCCCAAGCCGCGTAAAAAGACAAAACCTTCAAAAGCCTCAAAGTTGAAAAGACTTCGCGAGAAAAAAATTCTGGCAGAAAAAAAGAGTCAACGACAAAAGCCTTCTTTATAGATCTGCCATTTTAAACAAAAGCTGTGGAAATGTTCTACACTTTTTGCCAGACATCAACCTATTTCCACATTTATTTTTTAAATATTAATTATTCGAAATATTTAGAGTTCCTTATTTAATAAGGTCTTACAAGGCTGTTTTGGGATCTTTGCTTTTTGGTACGATTTTCCTAATTAAACTAACAACCACAAAAACCAAAATTATGAAAAAGCTAGGATTAACATTTGCTGCAATAGGCTTGTTCTTTGCAACTGCACACGCTCAGGTAACAACCGAGGCTACTGTTGGAGTAGAAGCAACAGAGTCTGTTGCCATACAAGATGATTTCAAAAAGATTGATGTAGCGGCATTGCCCGCAACCATTAATGAGGCTATTACTAAAGATTATGCAGGATCACAGGCAACTGAAGCCTATATCAAAGAAAGTGATGAAGAGATCGTTTTTAAAATTGAATTACAAATAGATCAGGAATCCAAAACAGTATTTGCAGATGCTGAAGGTAATTGGATAGATCAAGAGGATGTTGAAAAAGAAGACTAATAACCAACTTTTGAAACTAGAGAAAGCTGCCATTTTTGGCAGCTTTTTTTTTGTCTGTTTATTTACGCCCTCAACCGCTCATAATTAGTAAATTTGCTGAATATTAAAGTAGTGTATTTTTTATGGCAGCAATCCTTATAATAGAAGATGATGTAGCATTTGCTACCATGCTCAATACCTTTTTTGCGAAAAAGGGTTATAAGGCAGAGGCTGCATTTTCTGCCGCTGAGGCATTTAAAAAATTAAAAGCTTCACATTTTGATGTTATTCTTACCGATGTGCGTCTCCCCGATAAGGATGGAATCGAGATCCTTTCAAAAGTAAAAGAAGAATTTGCGGGAATCCAGGTTATTGTGATGACTAATTATGCCGAAATAAATATGGCTGTAAAAGCTATGAAAGAAGGGGCTTTCGATTATGTTTCAAAACCATTTCAGCCGGAGGCTATCTTGCAAACAATAAACAATGCATTAAATCAGAAAGAGGTTACAGGGAAGCAAAAATCTGTGACAAAAGAGGTTTCAGTTAAAAAAGAAAAAACAACTTTAGTATCCAATAACGAATTTGTTAAGGGGGTAAGCGATGCTGCTCACAAATTAAACGACTATATTGATCTGGTAGCACCTACCAATATGTCGGTTCTAATAATGGGCGAAAGCGGTACAGGAAAGGAGCAGGTGGCAAAGAGTATACACGATAAAAGCAAGCGTAGGGATGCTCCCTTTATAGCTGTTGATTGCGGTGCTATTCCTAAAGAAATAGCCTCCAGCGAATTTTTTGGACACTTAAAAGGTTCTTTCACCGGCGCTATTCAGGATAAAACGGGGCATTTTGAAGCTGCAAATGGAGGGACATTATTTTTGGATGAGATAGGAAATTTAGGCTATGATCTACAAGTCCAGTTATTACGAGCGCTTCAGGAGAGAAAAATAAAACCTGTAGGTAGTAATTCAGAAATTAAAGTTGATATTAGAGTGGTAACGGCTACCAATGAAGATCTGGCAGAAGCTGTAAAAGAAGGTAACTTTAGAGAAGACCTTTATCATAGATTGAACGAATTTTCTATTCAGGTTCCTGCTCTTAGAGATAGAAGTGATGATTTGATGTTATTTGCAGAACATTTCCTAGATGAAGCAAATACCGAATTGGAAAAGGATGTAGTTGGTTTTAGTGAAGAAGCTATCGAGGCTTTTCAGAACTACTCTTGGCCAGGAAACCTGAGAGAACTGAAGAATATGGTGAAGCGCGCTGTTCTTTTAACACAGGAGGATATAATACCTTTAAAGGTGTTACCACATGAGATCTCTGCCGCGAAAAAAACTGACGAATCTTATGGCCTATTTAAAAGCAAGAATGAAGAAGCTATGATCTTAGATGCCTTGGAAAAGGCAAATGGCAATAAAAGTAAAGCTGCTCGACTTCTGTCTATTGATAGAAAAACTCTTTATAACAAGCTTAAACAGTACAATATTAAGCTTTAATCTCTTTGTTCAGCGCTTCCAGAAGTACCTCTATCTCCAGAAGTAAACTAGCAAGGGGCTCTTTGCTATCTAAGTTGAATTTCTTTATTTCTAATAATTCTAATTTTCTAACAATATCATCTGCTCGTAATTGTTTGAACATAGGTAGCATTCTATGCGCTATCTGAGCAATTCTTTCACTATCATTTTGTTTATGAGCATAAGAAATCTCTTTTATGTTGATCTTTGTACTGTCAATTAAAGCTTTTAGGATGGTGTCTAATGCTTTTGGATCGTCACCTGTAAAAAGTAATATCTCATCAAGGCTATACATGTCGTTAGCAGAAGGTTTCCTATGGGTGTTAGGGTGGTTTTCTAAATTCACTTTTAATACTTCGCCTATTTTTAATAGAAAATCTCTCGGTTTATAGGGCTTTAGCATATGATCTGTAAATCCCGCCTGTATATAAGTAGTATCACTCACATTGGTTCTTCCAGAAACCGCAATTACAGGTATTTCAGAAAGATTCGGATTAGTTCGAATAGCCTTCACTAACTGAAAACCATCCATATTTGGCATTTGAATATCGGTAATGACTAATTGATAATTTTTACTTACTAATTTTGCAATGGCTTCTTCTCCGTCTTTCGCTGTGTCGCAATTCATCCCTACCGATCTAATAAGCTCTTTGGTAAGGGCCAGTTGAGAAGCTTCATCATCGGCTATTAGAATATTCCTGCCATTCAATTCAATCTTAGGCAGTTCAGGTTCTTGGGACGGCCTTATATCTTCAGCAACTTTCTTCACCGGGATTTTTAGTAAAAACTCGCTGCCCTTTCCCGGCTCACTTTTTAAGCTGATACTTCCATGAAGTAGTTTGGTGATGCGTTTAGTGATAGCTAACCCTAAGCCTGTACCACCGTATTTCTTTTCAATTTCGCCATGTTCCTGAGAAAATTCTTCAAAGATCTCTTCCTGTCGTTCTTTTGAGATCCCAATACCTGTATCCTTTAAGCGTATTAAAAGGGTATAAGCATCCCCAATTTCTTTTTCTAAGGCAACTGTAGCTGTAATCCCTCCGGATTCTGTGAATTTATAGGCGTTGCTAATTAGATTTGATAGGATCTGTTTTATTCTGAAAGGGTCGCTAATAACTTTACAGTCGGCTTCTTCTGAAGCATCCACCACGACCTTAAGATTCTTCTTATCATTTATGGGAATAATATTGGTTAGAGTTTCTTCAACTAAATTTTTAGGATTAAAAGGAAGGTATTCAATCAGCATTTTCCCTGCCTCCAATTTGGAAAGATCTAAGAGGTCATTTACCAGGTGAAGAATATATTCCGACGACTTCTTAATATAGCCCAAATAGTGTTCCTGCTTGTTGTTCAATCCCGATTTTTCAATGAGATCGGTATAGCCCATTACTGTGTTTAAAGGCGACCTAAGGTCGTGAGTGATAGTTGCCATGAACTGCTCTCGGCGTTTCATGAGTGACTCTGTAAACACTTGAGCTTCCTCGAGTTTTATTCGATATTGCTGACTGCGTGAAACATCACGCACAATTAGAAAAAGAAAAAAGAGTATTATTAAAATACACAAAACCCCTACAATTATTATAATTCGAGAGACTTCTTCTAATAGATTTTGCGAGTTTTCTACCCTTTGTAAAGAGGTTTCTCTTTCTTCCTGTTCAATAACGCTCAAAAGTTTTCTAAGTTGCTGGTTGAGCACCATATCATTTTCCAGAAGTTCATTTTCTTTCTTGTTGATAACCTCTCTAAATCGTTGATTTTCCTTCTCCAGTTCGCTCAAGACATTTTTTACAGAAGCTACCAGAGCTTGCGTGCTTTTACTGGATTCTTCGGCAGGTTCTTCATCTTGGGAGAATTCTAATAATTGTATTAATACTCGGCGTTGATGTGGTTCAAGATCGGAAAATCTGTTTTCATAATCGGGCTCGTTAAACGACTCGTCTACCTTTTGAAGTTCCTGGATAACCTCCTTGTAATAATTCGTGTTTCTATCCTGAGATCTAAGCTGAAGGATTTCCTCTAAGTTGTCCCCTTTTCTGGAAAGTAGAAGGGAAATACTATCCAGTTCAATTTTCATAGTTTCATCGGCATAAGTGCCCTTTAGGGAATCTAGACTATTTTGAATGCTTTTGATTTGATTGGAATATCGGTTTAGGTCAGTCTCATCTCCAGATTGGATGAATCTTCGGCCGGTATTCTCCGTTTCATATAGCTCGGTAGCAATTTCGCTCACCAATACCAATTGCTGATTGTTAAGAGTGTTAGATTGAGTGAGGGAAGAGAATTTAACTACCTGAGTATAAATGAACCATACGGCCATAGCAGCTAAGGCAGCTACTAATAAATATCCTATTATTACCTTAAAGGTTATGGATCGTTTGGTGTTTTTCATAGCTCAAATATTGCTAAAATTACGCCAATTCTTTTAAAATGAATCAATCGTATTAAAAATCGAAAAAAGCTTATTACATTTGCCGGACATCTCAAAGGGGTGCTATTGATGGACTTGTTCTAAAAGTAGCTGAGATCATACCCAAAGAACCTGGGCGGGTAATGCTGCCAAGGGAAAAAGATACTTTTTTAGTATCACTAATTGTATGCACCCCCTGTTGAATTGGCTCGAGCAATTTATCAGGGATTTTTTATGCAATTATTTTAATCAATTAATTAACCATAAGAATAATCGCCCCTTTTATTCGTACAAATTCAAATTTTACGAATGAAACTTTTATTCAGTATTTCGGCCTTAATGCTACTGTCAGCAATAGGTTATGCACAACAAGATTTAGACACTATTAGCAAACCTCCAGAAAAATTAGATGAGGTGCTTGTAAAAGCAATTCGAGTTGATGCCAATTCTCCCGTTACACATTCCGATCTTAGCAAAGAAGAGCTGGAAAAGCGCAATTTAGGACAGGATATTCCTTTTATGCTAAATTATTTGCCTTCTGTGGTCACCACCTCCGATGCCGGAGCCGGTGTGGGTTATACCTATTTTAGAGTGCGTGGGAGCGATGCTTCCCGAGTGAATGTAACACTTAATGGTATTCCTTTTAACGATTCAGAAAGTCAGGGTTCTTTCTTTGTAAATCTGCCCGATTTCACTTCTTCTGTAGAAAATTTACAGCTGCAAAGAGGAGTAGGGACTTCCACAAATGGTTCTGGTGCTTTTGGAGCGAGTTTAAATTTGCTCACAGATGCGGTTTCTGAAGAGGCCGGTGGAGAGATCGCTAATTCTTTTGGTTCCTTCGCAACTCGAAAGCATAGTGTGAAATTCACTACAGGGCTATTACAGGATCATATTGAAATTGCTGGTAGAATTTCTGCTATTGCAAGTGATGGATATATAGATCGTGCCGATTCCGATTTAAAATCTTACTTTTTGCAAGCATCTTATATAGACGATAATACACTTATTAAAGCAATTACTTTTGGAGGGCATGAGATAACTTATCAGTCATGGAATGGTATAGATGAAAACACTTTAAGAACAGATCGTACTTTTAATTCTGCCGGGATGTATGAAGATGAAGCTGGAAATGTTCAGTTCTATGATAATGAAGTAGATGATTATAAACAGGATCATTATCAACTGCACTGGAATCAGCAATTTGATAATAATTGGTCAACAAATTTAGGGTTGAACTACACGTATGGACGTGGATTCTTTGAGCAGTATAAGGAAGATGAAGATTTTTCAGATTATAATTTCACTCCTATTTCAATAGGTGAAGAAACCATTAACACGACCAATCTAATTCGCCGTAGATGGTTGGATAATGATTTCTATGTAGTGAATGCCAATGTGAATTACAAAGATTCACAATGGGAAATTAACTCAGGAGCTTTTTATAGCCTCTATAAAGGAGACCATTTTGGAGAAGTTATTTGGGCACAATACGCTGGGGGGTCGGAGATACGAGATCGATATTATTTCAGTGATGCTTCAAAACAGGAAGTTACCGTCTTTTCTAAAGCTACCTTCAGGCTAAATGATAAATGGCAAATCTTTGCCGATATGCAGGGGAGATTCATCGATTATGAAACAGGCGGAATTACCTCAGATCTTGTGCCTATTGATGTAACTCAGAATTTCAGTTTTTTCAATCCTAAAGCAGGAATTACATATCACTTGAATGAAAATAACCAGTTTTATGGCTACTATGGAAGAGCTAATAGAGAACCATCTAGAAATGATTTTGAAGAGGGAATTAGCACAGCCGAAAAATTGAACGATTTTGAACTAGGATATCGCTATACTTCAGAAAAATTCAAACTGAATTCTAATGTTTATTATATGGACTACAAAGATCAGTTAGTACTTTCGGGAGAATTGAACGATGTAGGTTCTCCTTTGCGTACCAGCAGTGGAGATAGTTACCGCTTGGGAATAGAGCTGGATGCAGAAATTTTGGTGACCGATAAGCTTAGGCTAATGCCTAACCTGGCTTTAAGCACCAATAAAAACAGAGATTTCCTAACCTCAAGAGATGGGGAACTGGTAAACTTAGGAAAGACCAATATTTCATTCTCACCAGAGATTGTAGCCTCGAATATGATCTCGTATCAGCCACTGAAAAACCTGCAAATAGGCTTGTTGTCTAAATATGTGGGAGAGCAGTATATGGGAAATATAGATAGCGAAACTTCAATTTTGGATAGTTTCTTTGTGAACGACCTGAATGTATTCTATGAATTACCCGATTTCTCCGTTTTTAAATCGGTGATAGTATCTGGGCTTGTAAACAATATTTTTAATGCGGAATATGAATCTAATGGTTATTTCTATACCTATGACGATGATTATTCAAATCCTGGAACAATTACAACCATAGAAGGCGCGGGATTTTATCCTCAAGCTGGAACTAACTTTTTATTGGGGCTAACATTAAAATTTTAAGCTTAATACTCCTCTCTCCTTATAGAATAAGGGGAGAGGTTTAATTATATACCTCTAAGATATTGCCGGTTTTTCTTACACGGTATGGTTTTAAAGAATATTCTCCTGAACCTTCTGTTAGCTCCCCTGTAAGAAGATTGTATTTATTCCCGTCGTTGCAATTGCAGGAAACTATAATGCCGTTTACACTTAGCCTTGAGCAGTCGCTTACGACATGATTTGGATCGGTTAGCTCAAATGCCAGATACTGGGTGTTGTTAATATTGTAAACAACAAAACCATTTATGCCGTAATTATAGTTGGCATAAGTGTTTCCCGGAAAGTTGAGGCTGTTGTATTCAGGTAAGCTCAGATTCAGTTTTGCGGTAAAACTTGTCTCTATTAAATAAGGGTTCTTTACCGATTCGGTATCTGAAGAGCATCCGAAAGCGAAAGAAGAAAGTACTACTATATAAAGCAATTTTTTTATCATGGAGATGATTGTTGTGAACAAGAATTAAATTGTTTTCAATTTTTAAATTTATTATATTTGTTTAGATAAATCCCATGGAGCATGGGATTTTTTGTATTTAGTAGCTCTTTAAACTGAATTCATTCTTAAAGCGCTATTCTTTGAAAAGCTTGACTAAATCCGGGACAAGGGATTTAGTTTTATAAAATCATGAAAATTATATAACAAAATTAGCATTCAAGGGTCTGGCCCTTATAAAAGCTAATGGTTAAACGATAAAACAATGAGTAAAGTATCTTATTATACCGCAGAAGGTTTAAAGAAGTTGAAAGATGAACTCAATCAACTTAGAGATGTGGAACGTCCAAAAGCATCTGAAGCAATTGCAGAAGCTAGAGATAAAGGAGATTTAAGCGAGAATGCAGAGTACGACGCAGCTAAAGAAGCACAGGGACTTTTAGAAATGAGAATATCTAAAATGGAAGAGATAGTTGCAAATGCTCGTGTGATAGACGAATCTCAGCTTGATACCTCTAAAGTATTAGTGCATTCTTTGGTGAAGATTAAAAATCAGACGAATGGAACGGAGATGACTTATAAATTGGTAGCACAAAGTGAAGCCGACCTAAAAACAGGAAAAATTTCTGTAGATTCCCCTATTGGGAAAGGTTTGTTGGGTAAAAAAGTAGGTGAGATAGCTGAAATTAGTGTGCCTAATGGAACCATGAATTTCGAAATTCTAGAGATCTGGAGAGAGTAATTTTTTCAAGAATTTAAAATATCATCCTTTCTAAAGTTAATAGTAAATTATCTTTGGAAAGGATTTTTTATTTTTAACCAAAATCACATTTATGGCAACTATATTTTCAAAAATTATAAGCGGAGAACTTCCCGCATATAAAGTAGCTGAAACCGATGAGTTTCTAGCGTTTTTAGATATCAACCCTAACGCCAAAGGGCATACGCTGTGTATACCTAAGCAAGAAGTTAACAAGATCTTCGATCTGGAGAAAGATACATATCAAGGGTTGATGGAGTTCTCTAGAAAAGTGGCGATAGCCTTAGAAAAAACGGTTCCCTGTAAACGCGTGGGGATGGCAGTAATAGGTTTAGAAGTGCCGCATGTACACGTTCATCTTATTCCTTTAAATCAAATGAGTGAAATGGATTTTAGAAACAAGGTAGCTGTTTCAAAAGAAGAGCTTGAAGATCTTACCAAAAGCATTAAAGCCAATTTCTAATGAGTTTTGAAGAGTATAAGTTGAGCTTGGAAATAAGAATTGATTGGAGTGATCTGGACACATACAGCCATGTGAACAATTTGGTTTTTATGCGAATTATGCAGTCTGGAAGAGTCAATTTTTGGGAGGCCACGGGCTTAGCTAAAGATTATGACCAAATGAAAAAAGGGCCTATGCTGGTTTCTACTCATTGCGACTTTAAAAAATCGTTATACTACCCGGGAACGGCAACCATTAAGACGAAGTTGCTGTATATGAAAAATAGCAGTTTTTGCTTAGAGCATGTAATTCTAAATGATAAGGAAGAAGTGTGTGCTGTGGGTAAGGATGTGGCGGTGTGTTTCGATTTCAATTTAGAGAAGACCTATAGAATTCCTGAAGATTTACGGGAAATAATGTCTGGGTATTAGATCTTTTTCAAAGCGATTTGAAAAGTAGTTCCTTTATTTATTTCGCTGCTTAGCACCTTTATTTTGCCATTATGGTATTCTTCAATAATTCTTTTGGCTAAGGAAAGTCCTAAGCCCCAACCGCGTTTTTTAGAGGTGTATCCTGGCTCGAAGATAAGCTGGTGTTTACTTTTAGAGATGCCTTTTCCGGTATCTTTAATATTGATGTAGACCCAGTTGGAATCTTGTTTAAGTTCAAGTTGTAATTCTCCTTTTCCTCGCATGGCATCTATGGCGTTTTTTACCAGATTCTCAATGGTCCAGCTGTATAATGATTCGTTCAAATTAACATAGATGGCAGCTTCTGGAAGCTTAAGGCTAAAATCTATTAAATTAGAACTACGCACTTTTAAATAATCGAAACTTTCCTGGGTAGCTTTAACGATATCCGTTTTTGAAAGTTTGGGCATAGAGCCAATTTTAGAAAACCTGTCGGTGATGGTCTTTAGGCGTTCCACATCTTTTTCAATCTCTTCAATATAAACCTGATTTACATCTTCGGCTTTAAGAATTTCTGTCCAACCTATTAAAGAAGACAAAGGGGTTCCTATTTGATGAGCGGTCTCTTTTGCCATTCCTGCCCATAGCTTATTCTGTTCGCTCGATTTAGTAGTGGTGTAAAAGAAATAGACCACCCCAATGAAAAGAAATATGATAAGTAGGAGAAAAATAGGGTAATATTTGATTTTTGTGAGCAACGGAGAATCTCCGTAATAGATTTTATGAACCCTATTCTTGCTCAGGAACATTTCAATAGGCTCATTCTCGGTTTTGAGTTGAGCCACGTAATTCTTAAGTTTCTCTGGGTCTTTCCTGGTTTCTAAGGGTAAGTTTAAACCATCTATAATATTTCCTTTTTCATCTTCCCAAATAGTTGGAATACTGGTGTTCTTATTTAAGATTTGAAGGGTGAGCTCTATATCGGTATCTTCAGTTGCCTTGTCTAAAAAAGCCTGTGCGGCACTCCATATCTTCATTTTGTCACGCTCATCCTGTTTTAGCCTTTCAAAGAAAATGGAGGTATTCCATAATATTAATCCCACGATTAATAAGGAGGAAATAATAATAAACCAGCGTGTAAAGTTTCTCTCGTAAGAAAAGTTCATGAAACCATATTTAGAAGGTTTTAAAGATAACTAATCTGTGTTAATATTATTGTTGGGATGAGGTTTTTCATTCCTCCCTCTATTCGTTATATTTGTGGAAAATTGTATATGCTCTCAATAGATCCATCTGAAATAAGTACAGGAAAACGTCATCAATATTTACTTGGTGCGGTTGGTCCTAGGCCAATAGCTTTTGCCAGTACTCTAGACGAGGAAGGAAGGCCAAATTTGTCTCCTTTCAGTTTTTTCAATGTATTTAGTGCTAACCCACCAATTCTTGTTTTTTCACCAGCAAGAAGAGGTAGAGACAATACAGTTAAACACACTTTTTTAAATGCTAAGGCCACGAAGGAGGTTGTGATAAACATTGTGAATTACAATATAGTCCAGCAAATGTCACTTTCCAGCACAGAGTATGAAGAAGGTGTAAATGAATTTGAAAAAGCAGGCTTGACCATGTTGAAATCGGATGTTGTAAAGCCATTTAGAGTGGCAGAATCTCCGGTGCAATTTGAGTGTAAGATCAATGAAGTGGTAGAGCTTGGTCAGGAAGGCGGTGCAGGGAATTTGGTGATATGTGAGGTGGTGCGGATGCATTTTGATGAAGCTATTCTCGATGATACCGGCTTTATAGATCAGCATAAAATAGATCTTGTTGCCCGAATGGGTGGGAACTGGTATACCAGAGCCAATATGGGAATGTTTGAAGTTCCTAAACCATTAGCAAGTCTTGGGATAGGAGTTGATAGTATTCCGGAAGAAATAAGAACCAGTAAAGTCTTAACCGGAAATGACTTAGGGAAACTAGGGAATGTTGAAGAGTTGCCATCCCAGGAAGAGATTCAGCTTTTTTTAAAAGAAGAAGCAGCTGCTTTAGAGACGATCAAGTCAAACAGTCTTGAAAAGATTCATCTAAAAGCACAATTATATTTACAGAACGACGAACCGGCGAAAGCCTGGAAATTATTATTAGCAAATAAATAGTAGAATGGAAGTACAAGGTAAAATTAAGATGGTAGGAGAAACCCAAACTTTTGGAAGCAATGGGTTTAGAAAGCGTGAGGTAGTAGTTACTACAGAGGAGCAATATCCTCAACATATCATGATAGAATTTGTTCAGGATAAAACAGATTTACTGAACAATTTCCATGTCGGGCAGCCGGTAAAGATTGGTGTTAACCTAAGAGGGCGCGAGTGGGTGAATCCGCAGGGGGAAACAAAATATTTTAATTCTATCCAGGGTTGGAGAATTGAAAACTTACAGGCAGGAGCACCTGCAGGACAAAATGTACCGCCACCGGCAGATCAATTCGAGCCTGCAAAAGATTTGAATGACGAAGATTTTGATGATCTTCCATTTTAAATAAGAGAGACTTACCGATTTTAAGTAAGAAGATCGGATAATGGAGCTGTTTTGAAAGTTGATATTGGTTAACCTGTTATGGTTCATTCCCAAATCTCAAAAACTTTTAAAACAGCTTTTTTATTTACTGAAGACAAAATTAGTCCTGCATAGTGCATAAAAAATCTTTAAAATATCAATTTCCTTCTGTAGACCAGGCCAATGAAGATGGTTTACTTGCTATTGGCGGTGACCTCTCGGCAGGGAGATTGTTGTATGCCTATAATCACGGAATTTTTCCTTGGTATGATGCTTCACAACCTATTTTATGGTGGAGCCCGGATCCTCGTATGGTTCTTTTTCCGAAGAAATTAAAGGTTTCCAAGAGCATGAAACAATTGCTTAAAAAGGAAACTTTTAAAGTTACCTACAATATAGCTTTCAAAGAGGTGGCGGCCAATTGTGCTACAATAAAAAGAGAAGATCAGGATGGAACGTGGATCACTTCAGAAATGCAGGAAGCTTATTCCAAATTACATACGTTAGGCTCGGTACTCTCGGTAGAAGTATGGCTGGAAGGAGGATTGGTGGGTGGATTGTACGGAGTTTACTTAAAAGAAAAAAAGATTTTTTGTGGTGAGAGCATGTTTTCGAAAGTGAGCAATGCATCTAAATACGGTTTTATAAAACTTGTAGAAAAGCTTAAGGAGGAGGGAGTAAAACTTATAGATTGTCAGGTGTATACCCCGCATTTAGAATCTTTGGGAGCAGAAGAAATTTCTCGAGAAGAATTCTTGAAATTTCTAAAGAGCTAAAGCCTCTTTATTTCATGATAACGGTGACACTCTATTTCGTGGTCGTTAACCATTCCTGTTGCCTGCATATGAGCATAAATCACTGTAGACCCCACAAATTTGAAACCTCTCTTCTTTAGATCTTTGCTAAGTTTATCACTTATCGGGGTGGTGGGAGGAGCTTTTTTATAGTCGGTAATTTCATTGTGAATAGGAGAGTTATCTACAAATTCCCAGATGTATTTACTAAAGGTTCCAAATTCTTGCTGCACCTGCATAAAAGCTTGGGCATTGGTAACAGTAGCCCTAACCTTTAATTTGTTTCGAATAATTCCAGCATCTTGCAGTAGTTCCTGAATCTTTTCTTCTGAATATTCAGCAATCTTTTGGTAGTTGAAATCGTCAAAAGCAGCTCTAAAATTCTCTCTTTTTCTAAGGATTGTTATCCAGCTTAAACCTGCTTGAAAAGTTTCTAAAACTAAAAATTCAAATAGTGTTGCATCATCATATACCGGGACACCCCATTCAGCATCATGATAAGCTTCATAAAGTTGATCTCCCACACACCATCCACAACGTTTTAATTCACTCATAATATTTAAGGTTTAAATTGATAGGTAATGGTGCCGGGTTGGTTGTTTCGGCCGGCTAACCTGCTAAAAATGGCTTGTGATGCGTATTCTAATGCCTGTTCGGTCAAACATTCATTCTGGGATGTAGAACTTCCTTTATTGATGGCTGTTTTTATCACTCGGCCTTCTTCATTAACGCTTATGTTAATAACTATCTTTCCTGCAACATCACAGGTATAGATAGGATTTGGAATATTTATGGCCGTTCTGTCTTTCAGGGAGAATGAAATAGAACTGTTATCTATTCCGCCAGATTTAGTAGAGGTGATTTTAGCAGCATTATTTCCGTCCGATCTTTTTTGCTGGGGCTTTTTTGTAGCTTTTTGAAGTGTATAATCTCCTGAAGCGCCTGAATTTTCTGAAGGTGTACTTTCACTTTGTGATGCACTGTTCTTTTCGAAGATTTCATTTAGCTGCTGATCGAAATTGGTCTCACGAGTTTCCTGGTTTTCATTGAAGGCCTGATGTGTCTTTACTGCTTTAGGTTTTGCAACATTTTCTTCAGCTTTGGGTGCTTCCTGTATAGGCTCTTCAGTTTTAAAACTTTCAAGGTCTACTAATAGTTCCCGTGTCTTACGGTTGTTATTCGATAAATTGAAATTATAAAGCCCTAGCAATAATACTGCAAAGAACAGAAGGGTAATAATAAGAGCTTTGTGTTTGTCAAAAAAATCCATAGAATTAAAACTGCCAGGGTCAGGTATTTATTCTGTGCTTAAGGTAGTAATTTTTCAAAAGTAGGTATATCTATAGCATCGGTAACCTGGTAATTACCAATTTTTGTACGTCTAAGGGTTGAAAGATGTGCCCCGCTTTCAAGCGCTTTCCCAAAATCATTCGCCAAGCTTCTAATATAGGTGCCCTTACTACAAACCACTCTAAAATCTACTTCAGGAAATCGGATATCGGTAATATCGAAAGCCGAAATCTTGATTTTTCTGGAATTGATCTTTACCTCTTCTCCGCTTCTGGCATACTCATAAAGTCTTTTTCCGTCTTTCTTCAATGCTGAAAAAACCGGAGGAACTTGCTCTATCTCTCCAATAAAATTTTTAGTAGCTGCATGTACTTTGTCTTCGGTAATATGCGCAATGTCAAAAGTCTGATCGATTTCGGTTTCCAGATCATAAGATGGAGTAGTTCCACCTAAGGTTATGGTTCCGGTATATTCTTTTATTTGTCCCTGAAGCTCATCAATGGTCTTGGTGAATTTTCCGGTGCAAATTATAAGCAGACCTGTAGCCAACGGATCTAGAGTTCCGGCATGCCCAACCTTGATCTTTTTTATCTTGCAACTTTGTCTTATAAGCCATCTTACCTTATTAACCACCTGAAATGAGGTCCATCCCAAAGGTTTGTCAAAAAGCAGGACTTGACCTTCTTTGAAGTCTTCTACAGTATATTCTCTAGTTTGCATATCCAAAACCTATTGCGATGATTCCTACTATAAAACAGTAAATAGCAAAATATGAAAGTTTGCTTTTTCTAACCAGGGCGATCATCCAGGTGCAGGCTACTAGGCCTGCTAAAAATGCTGCAACAAATCCTATTATTAAGAGAGAGGGAGCTGTGGTGCTTTCGGTAAGATCTCCACTTAAGAGATCTTTGGCTATTTTTCCTAAAATAAGCGGAACGACCATTAAAAAAGAAAATCTTGCAGCTCTGGATTTGTCATTTCCAAGTAATACTGAAGTTGAGATAGTTGCTCCCGATCTTGATATCCCCGGAAGAATCGCAATTGCCTGAGAAACTCCAATTACAAAAGCATTGGTGTAACTAACAGGTTTTCCTGTAAACTTAGCTTTATCTGCAAGCCATAGTAAAAGGGCGGTAATAATTAACATGAAACCTACAAAGAGGATGTTCCCCCCAAAAAGCGATTCTAATTCTTCTTCGAAAAATAGCCCAACGAAAGCTGCGGGGATCATCGATACTATTATTTTGATTGAAAATTGGGTCTCTTCATTCCACCTGAATTGAAGGAGCCCTCCAAGGATCTCCCATACATCTTTTCTAAACACCACAATGGTGCTTAGTGCAGTTGCAAAATGAAGAATTACAGTAAACATTAGAGATTCGCTGGGAATACTGTTATCTCCTAATATTGCTTTCCCAATTTCAAGATGCCCGCTTGAGGAAACAGGTAAAAATTCGGTTAGGCCCTGAATTATTCCAAGGACTACAGCGTCAAATGCGTTCAAATTTGTTATTTTTTATTGGGATTCAGTAAAATGGCATATACTTCTATTCCAAAGCCAAGAAGCACCAAAGCGGGTGCTAAACGTATTCTTCTAAAATTATAGATCTCTGGGTTAAAAACAGTAGGATCGTCGCTACCACCGCCTGCCATAAGAATAAAACCTAATGCAATAACGGCAAGGCCAATAAACATTACTGTATAATTTTTCTTTCCGAAAACAAAATTAAGATCCTGTTTGTGAAAAGGTTTGTTGTTCTTACTCATCTCTATTGGTTTTCATTCGGTTCAAATTGCTTTTGCAATTTAATAATATAACTCGTCTGTCTTTAGGTTTAGGAATCTGGAGGTAGCAAAAAATGTACTTAACCAGGTTATAAAGATTCCCATTAAAAAGATCCCAACGAAAAGACTTATTAATAAACTAGCATCTTTAAGGAGCTCCAGTTCAGGGAAGGTATTATTTATGTAATAAAGTACTACTCCCATTCCAATTAATGCCAGAATAGCCCCGATAATTCCTAGTTTTACGCTTTGCCAGATAAACGGGCGACGTATAAATGTTTTGGTAGCGCCAACCATTTGCATCGTTTTAATAATAAATCGCTTAGAATACACAGCCAGTCTTATGGAGCTGTTAATTAACAGTACAGCAATAAAAGTGAAAACCCCGCTAATTATAAGAATCCAAAGGCTTATTTTTTTGACGTTGTCATTTAATAAAGAGATTAGAGGTTTGTCGTAAACCACTTCATCTACAAAGTTCTTAGAAGTTAGTTCTTCCGCGATCTTATCTATTTGGTCGGGAGAAACATAGTCGGCCTTCATATATACATCAATAGAATTTTGCAGAGGGTTGTATCCCAAAAATTCCATAAAATCCTCTCCAATTTCTTTACTGTGCTCCTCGGCTGCTTCCTCTTTAGAAACAAAGGTGCTGGATTTAGTGTATTCGGCAAGTGCCAGGCTTTTCTTGAGCTGTTCCATTTCAACCTCTTTCGCTGTATCTTTTAAATAAACGGTAAGAGCTATTTGCTCCTTGAAATGATCGGCTACTTTTTTTGTGTTTAGTACTAAAAGTCCCAGTAAACCTAGTAGAAATAGGACAAGAGATATACTAATGACTACAGAAAAATAAGACGAGATTAGTCGTCGTTTTTGATACCTTTCAAAAGATGTACTCATAAAGTGGCTTCAGATTTTGTGTAAAAATAAGAAAGTAAATGATTTCGTTTCTTTAAAACGCTCAAAGTTTCTAATTTATTCTTATTGCTTTAATTTAGATGAAAATTTTACAGATGCAAATACTAATTTACGGAATTGGAGGCATAGGCGGATATTTTGGAGGTCGTATAGCAAAGGTGGGGTATAACGTGAGTATGATCGCCAGAGGGACACATTTGGAAGCTATCAAAAAGCATGGATTACAGGTGCAAAGTATCAATGGTGATTTCACCGTTCATCCCGGTCTTGTAACTAGCAATATAGAGGAAGTACCACAACCCGATCTCGTTATTTTAGGAGTGAAATCCTGGCAAATAGAAGAGGTGGCAAAAAAGCTCAAACCTATTCTTAAAAAAGATTCTATCGTCCTTCCCTTGCAAAATGGAGCCGACAATGCCGAAAAATTACAGAAGATCTTACCTTCGCAAAATGTGTTAGCCGGACTATGTCGCATTGTAAGTTTCGTTGAAGCTCCCGGGAAAATAAAACATCCTTCTTTTAATCCTAGCATTACTTTTGGGGAACTGGACAATTCGAGATCTAAAAGGGTACTGGATTTAAAAGCACTGTTTAATAAAGCTGAGATCGAAAACATTATTCCGGATAATATCCACATGGAGATCTGGAAAAAATTCCTTTTTATAAGCATGATAAGTGCCTTGGGAGGTTTAACCAGAGTTTCGCTAGACATCATTAGAAATAGAGAGTACCTGAGAGGGCTTATGGAAAAAACAGGATTGGAAATTATTGCCGTGGCAGATGCTAAGGGTATCAATCTATCTACAGAACATTTAAAAATGGCTTTCGAAGCACTAGATAAACAACCTGCAGGAACTACCGCTTCCACTCAGCGCGATATCATGGCTGGAAAACCTTCAGAATTAGAAAATTTTAATGGTTACATTGTTAGGCAAGGTAAGTCCCTTAATGTTCCAACCCCAATAAATACATTTATTTACGAGTGTCTACTTCCTATGGAAATTGAAGCTAGAAAAGCCTAATATTCTAATGCCTTATGCTTATTATAAGAAGTTTAAAATTGTAAATTTGCGCGCAGTATACCTATTTTAGGTATAATTGTACGCCTTTTTTACAGAAGGTTCACATTCCTATTTTTTCAGAAAAACAAAAAAATGAGTTACCACTTTAACGAGATTGAAGCCAAATGGCAAAAGTACTGGGCAGAGAACCAGACTTTTAAAGCCAGCAACAGCAGTGATAAACCTAAATTTTATGTATTAGATATGTTTCCTTATCCTTCTGGGGCGGGGCTGCATGTGGGGCATCCTTTAGGTTATATCGCCAGCGATATTTATGCACGTTTCAAGCGTCATAAAGGTTTCAATGTGTTACACCCTCAGGGATACGATAGTTTCGGGTTACCTGCAGAACAATATGCTATTCAAACGGGACAACATCCTGCTATTACTACCGAAGAGAATATTGCGCGTTATAGACAACAGCTCGACCAAATAGGATTTTCATTCGATTGGAGCAGGGAAGTACGCACAAGCGACCCTGAATATTATAAATGGACCCAATGGATCTTTATTCAGCTATTTGAATCCTGGTATGATAAAGATGCAGATAAAGCTCGCTCTATCTCTGAATTAGAGATCATTTTTTCTAAAGAAGGAAATGAAAAAGTGAATGTTGCATGTGATGATGATCTTGAAATATTTAGCGCAGCACAGTGGAACTCTTTCTCTGCGGAAGAAAAACAGCAGCTATTACTAAAATATAGACTAACCTATTTAGCCGAAACTGAAGTGAACTGGTGCCCGGAGTTGGGAACAGTTTTGGCAAATGATGAAATAGTGAATGGGGTTTCTGAGCGTGGTGGCTATCCTGTAGTACGCAAGAAAATGACCCAATGGAGCATGCGAATCTCTGCGTATGCCGAAAGGTTATTACAAGGTCTTGAAGGGATTGATTGGAGTGAGAGTTTAAAAGAAAGTCAGCGTAACTGGATCGGGAAATCGGTGGGAGCAATGGTGAAGTTCAAAGAACAAAGTACCGGCGCAGACATTAGTGTTTTTACCACGCGTCCTGATACCATATTTGGTGTTACTTTCATGACACTAGCCCCTGAGCATGAACTGGTAGAAAAAATTACTACTCCTCAGCAAAAAGAAGAAGTTGAAGCATATATTAAAAAGAGTGCAAAACGAAGTGAGCGTGAACGAATGGCCGATGTTAAGACCATAAGCGGGGTTTTTACAGGAGCGTATGCAGAGCATCCTTTTACTAAGGAGCCTGTACCAATTTGGATTGGAGATTATGTGTTGGCGGGTTACGGGACAGGAGCTGTAATGGCCGTGCCTTGCGGAGATCAGCGTGATTACGATTTCGCCAAACATTTTAATATTCCTATTAAGAACATCTTTGAAAATATAGATATTTCAGAAGAAGCTTTTTCAGGAAAAGATGGAACTATAATAGCAGATTCCGATTTCTTGAGCGGACTTCCATATAAAGAGGCTTTAAGAAAATCTATTGAAGAACTTGAGAATATAAATAGAGGAAAAGGCAAGACCAATTACCGTTTGCGGGATGCAGTTTTCTCTCGTCAGCGATATTGGGGAGAACCTTTCCCGGTATATTATGTAGATGGTTTACCGCAAATGATAGACAAAGAACATCTACCACTTAGATTACCCGAGGTAGAAAAATACTTGCCAACCGAAGAAGGAGAACCACCGTTGGGAAGAGCAAAGAACTGGTTATGGAACTCTAAAACCAACCAGATAGTGGGAGAAGAAGAACAGGGAGAAGGAGTGTATCCATTAGAGCTTAACACCATGCCTGGATGGGCAGGAAGTTCGTGGTACTTCTTTAGATATATGGACTCTCAGAATGATGAGGTATTTGTTTCAAAAGAAGCACAAGATTACTGGGAGAATGTAGATTTATACATTGGAGGAAGCGAGCACGCAACGGGCCATTTGTTATATGCCAGATTCTGGACAAAATTCCTGAAAGACCGTGAATTTGTAAATGTGGAAGAGCCTTTCAAAAAGCTGATCAATCAGGGGATGATATTAGGGACCAGCGCATTTGTATATAGGCTGGAAGGAGAGAATAAATTCATTTCCAAAAATCTTATTACCAATGAAAAAGTGCAGCCTATCCATGCCGATGTTTCCTTTGTAAATGCTTCGGAAGAACTTGATATTGAAGCCTTCAAGAATTGGAGAGCCGATTATAAAGATGCCGAATTTATTACCGACGAAAATGGGAAATACATCGTTGGGAGAGAGGTTGAAAAGATGTCGAAATCTAAATATAATGTGGTAAATCCTGATGAGATTGGGCAGCAATATGGGTCGGACAGCTTGCGCTTATACGAAATGTTCCTTGGGCCTTTAGAACAGGCTAAGCCCTGGAATACTGCCGGTATCACCGGGGTGCACAGCTTCCTAAAAAAATTATGGAAACTCTATCATAATGGGGATGTTTTCGAGGTTTCAGAAGAAAAACCTTCAGCCGATTCCTTAAAAACTTTACATAAGACCATTAAAAAAGTGACAGAAGATATTGAGGCTTTTAGCTTTAATACGTCGGTTTCTAACTTCATGATTTGTGTGAATGAGCTTGGGGCTCAAAAATGCAATCAGCGTGAGATATTGGAGCCTTTAGCAGTTTTAATAGCGCCTTATGCTCCACACATTGCAGAAGAGCTTTGGAATAAGTTAGGGCACAAAGAATCTATATCTACAGCTACTTACCCTATATGTGAAGAGAAATATTTAGTGGAAAGTACTAAGCAATATCCGGTATCTTTTAATGGTAAGATGAGGTTTACGTTAGAACTGCCGCTAGATATGAGCAAGGAAGAGATCGAAAAGACCGTGATGGCCGATGAAAGAACTCAAAAGCAGCTAGATGGAAGAACTCCCAAAAAAGTGATCATTGTACCAGGAAAGATCGTAAATATTGTAGGCTAACATTCGCAAAGCTTTTAACTATATTTGAATTATGGAAACTCTTTTTATAGGACTTGCCGCGGGCGCCATTCTGGCTTATTTCATATTTGCTTGGTTTAATAAGAGCCGTAGTAAGAGTAGGGCCGATGAACAATCGGTGATCCTGATGGATAAAATAAAGAGCGTTTGCAAATTCATCACAGTAGAAGGTGATTTTTCTGAGATCTATCATTACGAGAATCTAAAGGAGAAATATGTGAGTCTGATCTTTGGTAAAAAGAAAGCCATTGTTCTAATTACGGCTAAGGCACACATAGGTTTCGACTTAAGTAAGATTAGAATGGATAGCGATACAGAGGCCAAGAAGATCATTTTAACCAATTTTCCTGAACCCGAATTACTTACCGTAGAAACCGATTTTAAATATTATGATAAGCGGGAAGGCTGGGCAAATCCCTTTACTACATCCGATCTTACCGATATAAACAGAGATGCTAAAAAGCATATTGTAGATAAGATCCCTAAAAGTGGTCTTATAGAAAAAGCCAGAGGAGAAGCTTTGAGCACAATCCTTCTTATTGAAAAGATCGTAGAGACCATTGGGTGGAAACTGGATTATACCGCTTTGGAGGTGGCTTCAGGAGAAATGAAGAAAATAGAATCAACCGAGTAATATATTATTTAACCAATACGATTAAACGTTTAATGCCTATTAATTAATTTATATGAAAAACAAAACATACCTCATTCTTATAACCATAGTTTCCGCTCTCGGGGGCTTGTTGTTTGGATATGATACAGGAGTAATAAATGGTTCCCAATATTATTTTAGTCAGTATTTCGACTTAGATGCGGGAATGAAAGGATGGGTAGTAGGAAGCGCATTATTAGGTTGTTTTGTGGGGGCTATTGTTGCCGGGCCTTTAAGCTCAGCTATTGGTAGAAAATACTCTCTTATTATTTCATCTATTTTATTTTCATTATCTGCCTGGGGTTCTGGGTTGCCGGAGTTCTTACCGCAGTCGGTTTCATTATTGGTGGTATTTAGAATATTAGGAGGATTAGGAATTGGAATCGCGTCTATGAATGCGCCTACCTATATCGCCGAGATCGCTCCTGCAAAAATTAGAGGAACCTTAGTGAGTTACTATCAGCTAGCTATCGTACTTGGTTTCTTTTTAGTGTTCCTGGTTACCTATTTTATTGGAAATAGTGCCACCGAGGCTGAAAACATTCAAAATGGATGGAGGTATATGTTATGGTCAGAATTAGTGCCAAGCATGCTTTTTCTTGTGCTATTGTTATTTGTGCCTAAGAGTCCGCGTTGGTTGGCTATGAAAGGTTCAAAATCTAAGGCTTTAGGAGTTTTGGCTAGAATTCATGGAGAAGACATTGCCCAATTGGAATTCAAAGAAATCGAAAAATCTCTTGAAAAAGATAGATCGAAATCAAAAGTGAACATCTTTGCAAAAGGAATCTTCTCGATAATTGTGATTGGAACCGTGCTTTCGGTATTGCAGCAATTTACAGGAATAAATGCCGTATTGTATTATGGTGCAGATATCTTTGAGCAGGCACTAGGTTTTGGAAAAGATGATATCCTGCAACAGCAAGTGCTATTAGCCGGAATCAACCTGATTTTCACCTTTGTGGCTATGGCAACGGTAGACAGGTTGGGTAGAAAGCCGTTACTTTATATAGGTTCTGTGGGGATGACCGTAGGATTTGTCTTGTTAGGGGTGACCTTAATGACAGATTCTGTTGGGATCTTATCGTTAATAGGTGTGTTGTTATTTATCGCATCTTTTGCAATGTCTATGGGGCCTGTGGTTTGGGTGATCTTATCTGAAATGTTCCCTAATAATATTAGAAGTGCAGCCATGTCTATTGCGGTGGCAGCACAGTGGGCGGCGAATTACGTTGTAACCCAATCTTTTCCTGTGGTTGCAGAAAGCGAAATGAATAATGGAGATTTCTGGAACGGTTCTCTTCCGTATTTCATCTTTTCAGCCTTTATTATCGGGATCATCTTCTTCACCATGAAATATATTCCTGAAACTAAAGGCAAGTCATTGGAAGAATTAGAAAACATGTGGGATATTCCTGAGGATTTGAAAGAAGTTTAGATATTTACTTTCACTTGCTTATTTAAAATGAAACCTGAATTAGTTGCTAGTTCAGGTTTCGTTTTTCTATAAAGAAGCGTTTTAATAAAGAAGAAGTTTCTTCTTCCATAATGCCGCTGGTAACTTTAGTTTTTGGGTGCAACTTCGTACCCATCTTTCTGTAGCCACGCTCATGATCGGTCGCTGCAAATACCAGTTTGGATAACTGACTCCAGTAAAGTGCCCCGGCACACATTTGGCAGGGTTCGAGGGTAACATACATTGTACAGTCCTTTAAATATTTCCCCCCTAAAAAGTTTGCGGCTGCAGTAATTGCCTGCATCTCGGCATGTGCAGTAACGTCATGTAACATCTCGGTAAGATTATGACCTCGGGCGATAATCCGGTTATCAATTACCACTACTACTCCTACCGGAATTTCTCCTTTTTCGAATGCGAGTTCAGCTTCCTGTAAAGCCTTCCGCATAAAATAGCTGTCGTCAAAAATTAATTGCATCTTCAAAAATACAATTTCAAAATGTACCTTTGCTTTCCATGGCAAAAAGTATTCTAAATAAAATAGATTCTCCTAAAGATCTACGTAAACTTTCTATTGAAGAGCTACCAATTCTCGCAGTCGAATTACGCAAATTCATTATTGATATTGTAGCGGCTAAAGAAGGACATCTGGGAGCCAGTTTAGGAGTGGTGGAACTCACCATTGCACTACATTATATTTTTAATACTCCTGATGATTTATTAGTTTGGGATGTTGGGCATCAAGCCTACGGGCATAAGATCCTGACGGGAAGACGCGATAGATTTGATACCAACAGGCAGCTTAATGGCTTGAGCGGTTTTCCTAAGCGGGAAGAAAGCGAATATGATACTTTTGGGGTTGGGCATTCATCAACTTCAATCTCGGCTGCCTTAGGAATGGCATTAGCCTCTAACTTAAAAGGTGAATTTAAGAAACAACATATTGCTGTAATTGGAGATGCATCCATTGCCAGTGGGATGGCTTTTGAAGGTTTGAACCATGCCGGGGTGACCAATGCAAACTTGCTGGTAGTTCTAAATGACAACGCCATTGGTATCGACCCTAGTGTTGGGGCCTTAAAACAATATCTTACAAAGGCGAAAGTAGGCCACAAGCCTTCGCAGGATAATATTATTGAAGCGCTTAATTTTAACTATTTTGGCCCGGTAGACGGTCATGATATTGAGAGCCTATTGAAAATCTTCACAGAGCTGAAGGAGATTAGCGGCCCAAAATTCTTACATGTGATTACTACCAAGGGAAAAGGCTTAAAAAAGGCTGAAGAAGACCAAGTGAAGTATCATGCCCCGGGAAAATTCAAACCAGATACGGGGGAGTTGCTTGCTTATGATACCGACGGACTTCCTTTAAAATATCAGGATGTGTTCGGACTCACTTTAGTAGAGTTAGCTGAAAAAAATGAGAGGATCATAGGGATTACCCCCGCTATGCCCACAGGTAGTTCCCTTAAATATATGATGAAAGCCTTTCCCGCTAGAGCTTTTGATGTTGGGATTGCCGAGCAGCATGCTGTAACACTTTCAGCAGGAATGGCAACCCAGGGATTTAAGATATTTTGTAATATCTATTCTACTTTTCTGCAGCGGGCTTACGATCAGGTTATTCATGATGTTGCGCTTCAAAATCTACCGGTGATATTTTGTTTAGACAGAGCCGGTCTTGTAGGTGAAGACGGGGCAACACATCATGGGGTATTCGATATGGCTTATTTGCGTTGTATTCCCAATATGATGATCGCAGCCCCGAGTGATGAAGTTCAACTTCGAAATTTACTCTACACCGCCCAACTGGAATTAAGTGGGCCTCTTGGAATTCGTTATCCCAGAGGTAGGGGAATACGAGTAGACTGGAAACAGAATTTCCAGAAAGTGGAATATGGAAAAGGTGCTAAGTTGAAAGATGGAAGTGAGGTTGCCGTAATAAGCATTGGTAGTATTGCTAAAAATGTGAAGGAGGCTATTAAATTGCTTGAAGAGCCTGAAAAGGTGGCTCATTATGATGCTATATTCGTAAAACCTTTAGATGAAGAATTGCTTCACGGAGTTTTTAAAAAGTTCGAAAAAATTATAACGATTGAAGATGGAGTGGTAACCGGAGGATTCGGTTCGGCAGTGCTGGAATTTGCCGCTTCCCATCAATATCATGCTGATTTTGAATGTTTAGGAGTGCCCGACAGCTTTATTGAGCACGGAACTTTAGAAGAATTATATGAAATTTCAAAAATTGACGTTAAAAGTATATTAAAAGTAATAAATTACAAGCTTAAATAAATCTTCCTGCCTATCCACAAATATTTTTAAGTACATGCAGCATTTAAAATTACTCATCGTCCTCTTTTTAATTATCAATTTCTCTGTTTCTGCATCAGAGTATAAAATAAATAGAGTCGTAACCGATACCACTTCGGCTGATACTACCATGATGGCAAACCAGGAAGTGCTTATTTTATGGACATCGAAGAATGCGGTAGGAGTTACTTTGAATGAGGTGGCTTTTGTGAACTGGAATTCAGGAGGAAATAATTCCGTTTCTGCATTATTTCATGGAAATTTTGAACGTAAATATAAAAAGAAACTGCTTTCCTGGAAAAATGACGCATCTATAAGGTTTGGTTTAAATGCCGAACAGGGAAGGGAATTAAGAAAAACCGAAGATGCCGTAACTTTCAATTCTACATTTGGGTATAGAAGAGATTCTACTTCTAACTTCAGATATTCGGCAAAATTCAATTTTAAGACCCAATTTGCAAATGGGTATAAATATCCCGAAACCAAAAAACCTATCTCCAAATTCATGGCGCCGGCCTATGCTTTTTTAGGGATTGGAACTGAATATACCGACCCTAAGGAAGATCTTACAGTATATGTATCTCCTGTTACCCAAAAGTCCACTTTTGTATTAGATCAAACTTTGGCCAATGAAGGGATGTTTGGGGTAACACCTGCTATAAAGAATGATGAAGGAGTTATTATTGAAGATGGAGAAAGCGTGCGCACAGAGTTTGGATTTTTAGTTACCAGCGGATTTTCTAAAGAAATCTTCGATAATGTGAATATTGATAACCAGTTGAGCTTCTATTCAGATTATTTGAACAAGTTCGGAAATGTAGATGTAGACTGGGAATTGAATCTTAACCTAGTTGTTAACGACTTTGTAAAGGCGAATATTGGCTCTCATCTAAAATATGATGACGATGTTAAGTTTAAGGAAGATACCAATGGAGATGGCACCTTAGAGACTTTGGGGCCAAAAGTGCAGTTCAAGCAGATGCTGGGTGTAGGTGTGGTTTATCAGTTCTAATACCAGATTTATATTTTATCCTTTAATTAGTCCAGACTATCTATTTCTGGATGGTGTGTAATTTGGAAATTACAAGAATTGGCTATAAAACACATTTTATTAGCCTCTTCATGCAGCTCATAGGCTTTTTGTATCATCTCTCTTTTTTCAACTTTCACTAGTGGGTATAAACTAACTTCTTTGAATTTTCCACTTCCATTTATGTCCTCTTCCATTACTCCGGTAGCCGAATCGGTGTAATTGATCACAATAATTTTGTTCACTGCACAAAGATGCAGGTACCATAACATATGACAGGAGGAAATTGAAGAAACCAATAATTCTTCGGGGTTATAACAGGAGGGCTCTCCTCGAAAAGCGGGATCGGAAGAGCCTAGAATATCGTGTAATTTGTGGCTGGCAGAAATCTTGTGAGCTCTACTAAATTCTGAGTAACCTGCCGTGCCTTTTCCCAGATTACCTGTCCATTCCATATTTACAGAATAGCGATGTTGTTTCATGATCTACGTTTTTGAATTATAACCTCAGTCCTTTATATTTTTCAAAAGAAGCAACGGTAATTCCGTCGGTAAGAGAAGCGGTGTAAGAGCATATTTGAAGCAATGTCTGGTATACCGATTGTTCTTCGGGAATGTTCAGTTTAGGAGCCGATCTTTTTACCAGTATGTTAAAGTTGGAATCGGGCAGATCGCCTTCTGGAAGGAAGGCATGGGTGTAGGTGTCCAGCAAATGTGACAACATTTTATAACCCGCGATCTCTTTATCGATAACCTCTTCACTTTGGTAGATTCGCTCTACACTTATTTTTATGATATCTTTTATTTGAGCTTCATAGCTGCTTTTATCGAATAAAGATTCATGGAACTCGCCTGCAAGGATAGCTTCTTCATTGTGTAAGAATAATTCTACTGCCTCAGTAATCAGGGTGTTTATGGCTAAAGCTCGTAAGTAGCTTAACCTGTCGGCAGTATTGGTAAGGGAATTATATTTAGCGGTATTAATGCTGTTCTTTACCAGTTTGATGAGGTATTCAAGAGCGTATTCTTCATTTATAAGCCCCAGATTGATGCCGTCTTCAAAATCGATAATGGTATAGCAAATATCATCAGCGGCCTCTACAAGAAAAGCTAAAGGATGTCTTGAATAGGCGATATGGTCACCAGAGCGTACTTGCTTTAAGCCTAGTTCTGCAGCAATATCTTCAAAGATGTCTTTTTCATTCTGAAAAAAACCGAACTTCTTATCTCCAATATTTCTTGTGGGTTTGTGAGGAAGCGATTCTTTTGGATATTTCATGAAAGCGCCTAAGGTGGCAAACGATAAACGGAGTCCGCCGGAAATCCCCGGGCGATTCTCTGTTAAAATCTTGAAGCCATTGGCATTTCCTTCAAACTTGATGAGATCTTGATATTGGGCAGGGGTTAGCTGTTCTTTAAAGCGTTTCCCATTACCAATGCTAAAGTACTCTCCTATAGCTTTTTCTCCCGAATGGCCAAAGGGCGGATTTCCAATATCGTGGGCAAGGGCTGCAGCGGCCACAATGGCTCCAAAATCATTCATTTGATACCCGTGAATGGTTTTTAAATGTGGGTGCTTTTCAAGGATTTTTTGTCCTGCAAGTCTTCCTAACGACCTTCCCACCACCGATACTTCCAAACTATGAGTAAGGCGCGTATGCACAAAATCGGTTTTTGAAAGCGGGATGACCTGTGTTTTATCTTGTAGACTTCTAAAGGCTGAGGAGAAGATAATCCTGTCGTAATCTACTTCAAAGCCTAATCGGGTTTCGTTTTGTTCTTTTCTAAGTCGTTTATTCTTGTCTCCATATCGTTTTAAGGAAAGGAGTTGTTCCCAGTTCATCATATCGTGTTACTTGCGTTAGGGATGGAGCGATTTGCTTGAGCTCTTTAAAAACCATTTAGGGGTTTTTAAAAGCGAGTCGCGAGAGCCCGCCCCAAAGGGGAACGCCCAAAATAGATCCATCATTCAAAAATAAAAAAAAGGAAGTAAGCTGTGTGCCACTTCCTTTTTTAGTTAACTAAAATTAGTTGGGGATAAAATTTTTAAGACCCACACATTAGGCAATCGTCACCTTCTGCTTCTTTAGATTGCGCAATTAGGGCGCGCAATTCTTCAGGCGAGAGCGAACTGCTTTCTGCATCCATTTTTATTGGTGCAGCCTGTGGAGTTGGTTGTACTTCTGCAACACCTGCATAGGCTTCAGCCGGTTGTTCTTTTTTAACCTCTTTTTTAAGCGTGAATTTAATAGCATCTACCGCACTCTTGGTTCTTAGATAATACATTCCTGTTTTCAGTCCGCTTTTCCAGGCATAGAAATGCATAGAAGTAAGTTTTCCGAAATTAGCATTTTCCATGAATAGGTTAAGCGATTGCGACTGGTCTATGAAATATCCGCGATGTCTGGACATATCGATGATGTCTTTCATGCTTAATTCCCAAACGGTCTTGTAAAGTTCTTTTAGATCTTGTGGGATAATATCGATGTTTTGAACAGATCCATTAGCTCTAAGAATAGCATCTTTCACTTCTTCTGTCCAAAGATTACGAGAAACAAGATCTTCTAAAAGATGTTTGTTCACTACAATAAACTCTCCTGAAAGTACTCTACGTGTATAGATATTAGATGTATAAGGTTCGAAGGCCTCGTTGTTCCCTAAAATTTGAGAAGTGGAAGCTGTAGGCATTGGTGCCATTAATAAGGAGTTACGAACTCCATTTTTAAGCACTTGCTGGCGAAGTTTCTCCCAATCCCAACGACCACTTAATTCATCATCTTTTATTCCCCACATATTGTGCTGGAATTCACCTTTACTCATTGGAGAACCTTCGTAAGTTGAATAAGGTCCTTCTTCTTTTGCAAGCTCCATAGAGGCCGTAACAGAAGCATAGTAAAGGGTTTCGAAGATCTCCTGATTCAAGGTTTGAGCCTCATCACAGGTAAATGGTAATCTTAGTTTGATAAAAGTGTCTGCAAGTCCTTGTACTCCAAGTCCTACCGGACGGTGGCGCATATTGGAATTTTCAGCTTCTTTTACCGGATAGTAATTTCTATCTATCACCTTGTTAAGGTTTTTAATAACCCTTTTGGTGATCTTATAAAGTTCTTTATGGTCGAATTCGTTCCCTTTTACAAACATTGGCAAAGCAATGGATGCAAGGTTACAAACTGCAACTTCATCGGGACTCGTGTATTCCATGATCTCGGTACAAAGATTGGAAGAACGGATGGTCCCTAAATTCTTTTGATTTGATTTTCTATTGGCAGAATCCTTATAAAGCATGTAAGGCGTTCCTGTCTCAATTTGAGATTCTAAGATCTTTTCCCATAATTCACGGGCTTTGATGGTCTTTCTGCCTTTTCCTTCAGATTCGTATTTGTGGTATAGTTCTTCGAATTCTTCTCCGTGAACGTTGAAAAGTCCAGGGCATTCATTAGGGCACATAAGTGTCCAGGTAGAATCCTCTTCTACACGTTTCATGAATAGATCCGGGATCCACATGGCATAAAATAGGTCACGAGCACGCATTTCTTCTTTTCCATGGTTCTTTTTAAGGTCCAGGAAATCGAAAATATCGGCATGCCAAGGCTCTACATACATTGCAAAAGAACCTTTTCTTTTACCTCCTCCTTGATCTACATAACGTGCGGTATCGTTGAATACACGAAGCATAGGTACAACTCCGTTAGAAGTTCCGTTCGTTCCCGATATGTACGATCCTGTTGCGCGTACATTATGAATAGATAAGCCAATTCCTCCTGCAGATTGAGAGATCTTAGCAGTTTGCTTTAGTGTATCGTAAATCCCATCGATACTATCATCCTTCATAGTTAACAGGAAGCAAGACGACATTTGTGGTTTTGGAGTTCCTGAATTGAATAAAGTAGGAGTGGCGTGAGTGAAATATTTTTTAGACATCAGCTCATAGGTTTCTATGGCTGCTTCAATATCATCTATATGAATACCTATCGAAACTCGCATCAACATATGCTGAGGGCGCTCTGCAATATTACCGTTCAGTTTCAATAAATACGAACGCTCCAGAGTTTTGAACCCGAAGTAATCGTAATTGAAATCGCGGTTGTAAATAATGGTAGAGTCTAACAGGTCTTTATTCTCCTGAATCACTTTGTAAACTTCGTCTGACAATAACGGAGCTTTTTTACCGGTTCTGGGGTTTACATATTCATAAAGATCTGTCATTACCTCAGAAAAGGTCTTCTTGGTATTCTTGTGCAGGTTGGAAACCGAAATTCTTGCGGCCAAACGAGCGTAATCCGGGTGGGAGGTAGTCATGGTAGCAGAAACTTCTGCAGCCAGATTATCCAGTTCACTTGTGGTTACTCCATCATATAAACCTTCAATTACACGCATGGCAACCTTAAGAGGATCTACTATTTCATTTAAACCATAACAAAGTTTTCTGATTCTTGCGGTGATCTTGTCGAACATCACTGGCTCTTTGCGGCCGTCTCTTTTGTGTACATACATAGGCTTATATATTTAGGAGTTCATGAGAAGGAAGCATCTCATAAACAAGATATTTTTAATGACTTTAAGTGTGAAGCGGTGAATACTGCTTCGAGTATTGGTAATAGGGGGTAATTTAGTAACCAAATACCGCCGTTTTGGGGTAACGGCGGCAGCCGGTTATTGCGCTAGACTAAAAGTCTGCGTCAAAACTTATTTGATTGGTGTCTTTATCTTTGTTCATTACACCTGCTTTTTGGTACTCTCCAACTCTCTTTTCGAAGAAATTGGTTTTTCCTTGGAGGTTGATCATATCCATGAAATCGAATGGATTAGAACTTCCATATTCTTTTTCACAGTTCAGTTCTACTAGTAATCTGTCTGCTACAAATTCCAGATATTCTGTCATTAACTTAGCATTCATTCCAATAAGACTTACTGGTAAAGATTCTGTAACAAATTCTCTTTCAATGTTTAAAGCGTCTACGATGATCTCACGAATACGCTCTTTAGATACTTGGTTTACCAAGTGATTGTTATGTAAGTGGACAGCAAAATCACAGTGAACTCCCTCGTCACGAGAAATCAACTCGTTAGAGAAGGTAAGTCCTGGCATTAATCCACGTTTTTTAAGCCAGAAGATAGAGCAAAATGCACCGGAAAAGAAAATTCCTTCTACCGCTGCAAAAGCTATCAATCTTTCAGCAAAAGAATCGGATTCTATCCATTTTAATGCCCAGTTAGCTTTCTTTTGAATCGCCGGGAAATATTCTATTGCCTTGAATAATTGATTTTTCTCTTCTTCATCTTTCACATAAGTATCTATCAATAGTGAATAGGTTTCAGAATGGATGTTTTCCATCATGATCTGGAAACCGTAGAAGAATTTTGCTTCTGCATATTGCACTTCATTTACAAAATTTTCGGCAAGGTTTTCATTCACAATTCCATCAGAAGCTGCAAAAAATGCTAGAATGTGTTTTATGAAATAACGCTCATCTGCAGTTAGCTTATTATTCCAGTCGGTAAGGTCTTGATGAAGATCAATTTCTTCTGCCGTCCAGAAACTAGCTTCCATTTTTTTATACCAATCCCATATGTCGTGGTGTTTGATTGGAAAGATTACAAATCGGTCTTTGTTTTCTTGTAAAATGGGTTCTAGTTGTGCCATGAAAATGATGTTTTGTGGTTGTAATTTTAGCTTCAAAAGCTATCGATAACAAAGATTGAAAAATCAATTAGAATTTGAAAGAATTTGAGCAAAGCTTTTCAACAAAGTTTTTAACAGAGAGTTGATAAGTAATTCTTAGTAAAATGTTAAACGTGTTATTTACTTGGTTGATTATCAAAATAATATATTGGTTTTGTTGAGCTGGTTGTTGGAATGTCTAATACGGGTTTAAGCCCTTTTAAATAAAGAGATGAAGCGCTTTTATTAGTTGACAGATGGGAGGGGTTTTTAGGCGAAATTATGAAAATAATACCATGGGTGAAGTTTTAGAAACAATGCTAAGAAAATTAACAAAATTGTCTTGTTAATATCCCCGAATTTAATATTTAAATTGTAGGAATTTAGATAAGGATGTGATAGTAGTTTGTCGATTTTAAAAGCGTTTTTTGTCAAAGCTTAAGGTCTTGTTGACTATTATTTATTTTCTAATTGGAATAATCTGCTTTTTTTATTTTGAAAAATGTCTTTTCAAGATTTATGCATGTCATTGTAATATTTTTTTTAGCGTTCTTCTTTCCTTCCATGATCATTTGCAGCATTAAAGCCTCGCCGTTTTGAAGCCATTCAGGGTTGAAGGAGTCCGGCATATTATCTTTGCCAGTATTGAAAATATTCTGAAAGCTTATTCTGGCATCTGTAGTTACATAAAAAGTATAGACGCCATCTTCATTTTCTGTCTGGTAGCCTTTGCAGTTAAATTCAAGAATTGTTTTGTTGCCAATTTCTTTAATGTTGATGTCCTGTAGTTTGTTTTCATTTTTAATGTACTCTTCGGTTTGCTCTAAAGATCCTTCGGGAATTTTTGTTGCCATAATCATTTTGTTAGCTTCACTTCCCATGTACATTACTGTAATTTTTCTGATAGGATCCATCACCATGAACATTTCTTCTGTATTAGGTAATTTAGCTCCAAAATAAGGTTGATCTTTTTTTAGGAAATAATTCATGGTTACATCTCCGTCTTTAGAAGTGATCTTCATGTCGTATTTCCAATCGAATTCATATGTCTGAGGAACTTCCGAGAGATCTACCTGTTCCATTCCAATAGGAAATCCGCTTTTTTCGAGTTGCACATGCATTATCTTGTCCAGAGATTTGTCTGTTTCTTCCGCAGCTTTATCGACTACAGTTCTCTCTACTTGTGTTTGGACTTTTTTCTTTAGTTTTTTTAAAATTTGAGCATGCGAAGGGATGATGAATGCTATTGCTAAAACCCCTGTTAAAATTGTCTTTTTCATGATAAAAGATTTTAAAGGTGAATAAAACTTCAAAATGTTCCTGGGGCTCTTAATAATTGTGGGGATACCGATAAAGTTACCGGTTCGAATTTTCGAGGGAATAGTAAAAGTACGAATAATTTTAAAATAGAGGTTTAACTGTTTTAAAATCAGTTGTTTAGTGTAGAGGTGCTATTTGTTGATCTCGGTTGCTGTCTTTTCCAGTTCCATATACCAGTCTTCACCAAATTTTCTGATAAGGGCTTCCTTTACAAATTTATAGACCGGAACTTGTAGTTCTTTTCCTAGAGAACAGGCGTCATCACAAATGTGCCAATGATGATAATTAACTGCTGCAAATTCAGAATAATCTTGAACTCTCACAGGGTATAAATGACAGGAAACAGGTTTTTTCCATGAAATTTCCCCCTGATTATAGGCTTCTTCAATTCCGCAAAGGGCTGTCCCTTTATTGTCAAAGGTTACATAAGCACAGTCTGCTCCCTCTATAAGAGGAGTTTCCAGCTCACCATCTTCAGTTGTAATAAAAGTGCCTTGCTCTTCTATAGCTTTAATTCCTTTTTCTCTTAAAAAAGGTTTGATCTTGGGGTAAAGTTCTTCCAGGATCTTTGTTTCTTCAGCATCTAGCGGTGCTCCGGCATCTCCATCTATGCAACAGGCGCCTTTACAGGCAGAAAGATTGCACACAAAATCCTTTTGGATTATATCTTCAGAAACGATGGTTTTGCCTATTTGAAACATGCGGCAAATATATCCAATTAAGTCAATCTAATACAAGTTTTTAAAAGCTATTTTATGAAGTTGAGTTTCATTAAAATTATACCAATAAAAGATTTTTCTTCTATATATAAAGTTTAATTTTGCAGCTGTTAAAAGGGTTTATTATGAAGTTGAACTTTAGAGAAATAGCTACGGCTAGTATGATTTTATTTGCTGTAATTGATATTATTGGAAGTATCCCGATAATTATCGATCTCAAGAAAAAAGCCGGAAAAATACAAAGTGAAAAAGCTTCCATAGTTGCCGGGATAATCATGATACTTTTCTTGTTTGTAGGGGCCGAAATATTGAGCCTTATTGGAATTGATGTTAACTCCTTTGCGGTTGCGGGATCGTTCATTCTCTTCTTTTTAGCATTAGAAATGATCTTGGGAATAACACTTTATAAAGACGATGCCCCGGAAACAGCAGCTGTAGTACCCTTAGCATTTCCTTTAATTGCCGGTGCGGGAACAATGACTTCACTGTTGTCACTTAGAGCAGAATATGAAGCGGTGAATATTATTGTGGCCATTATTGTAAACATCATTTTTGTATATATTGTCCTGAAATCGTCAGGTAAAATCGAACATTTTCTTGGTAAACAAGGAATCAACGTAATTCGCAAGATATTCGGAGTAATATTACTGGCGATTGCGGTTAAATTATTTGCTACTAATATTCAGAATTTATTTACATGAAAATATTTATCTACCTTTTAATTGTGCTTTCGCTTGTTGTAATTGTATACAATGTGAGTGTTATAGATTTTGACAATTTGCTTCAAGGTGATAGTGCCATTGCATTAATTGGAGTTTTGGCAGCTACATGTGTTGTGGTCCTGCTTCTTATTTTACTTACTTCTAAAGCTATTGAAAGAAAAAGTAAACGATAATGGATTTTGATGTATTAATTGTTGGTGGGGGTGCTGCGGGAATGTCTTGCGCCTATATTCTTGGATCGGCTTCAGAAAAATCCTACGCGAAAAATAAGAGGGTAGGAATTATATTACATCAGAAAACTTCTCATCTGCAAAACGCAGTTTTTAATAATGTATTGGGATTGGCTCCCGGTACAAAAGGGAAGGATATTCTTTCTCAGGGACCCTTGCACTTGCAACAATTATACCCTGAGGTGATGCAAATGGCTAAGGAAAAAGTGTTGTCAATTCTGCCGGCAGAAACCGGTTTTTTAGTAAAAACAAACAAGAATTTCTATACAGCTGCAGTGGTTGTAGTGGCCGTTGGTTATACCGATTTATTATCTATTAAAGGCTTGGAACCTTATATTATGCCTCATCAAAGAGCCCTTGCTTCTAAGAACAGAATACAACTAAAGAATGAGAATCATCTTATTGTAGAAAATCTATATGTTGCCGGTACCTTAGCCGGACATAGAAGTCAGTTTGCAATTGCCAGCGGAAGCGGTGCAAATGTTGCCCTGGATATACTCAGTATTTGGAATGATAACTTACCAACACAGGTTCATGATAAGTTAGAATAGCAAAAAATAGGTTGTTATTGTAATAGGTAATGAAGACAGCATTAAAATAATAAAGACGCGATGTAGTTTTCTAAAAAGAAGTGCTCTTTTTAGTTGTTTTTTAAACTTGAAATCGGCTGAGGAGATTATTTGCTCTTTAATGGCTCTTAGTGAAACATTAGAGGAATCTACAAGGATTTCTTTTTGAAGAAACAGCAGTGCACTATTATCTAAAAGTCTGAAACTAACCGCTACTATATAAAAAAAAAGAGGTGAGAGCAATAGGAATATGGCGGTATAGTCGTTATAAGAATCCATAATGACGAATATACTAGTTATCTGAAGATAATTCAATTACTTTCTTAATAATTCGGTCATCTTCATTAATTATTCGTTGAAATTCATTATTTCCAAAAAGCTGTTGTGCCATTACTGCTTTTAAATATTTTTTTAAAAGCGGCTTATATTCAGTCATTTTTACCGGGTAATTTTGAGAGCTTAAAAAGCTTAGAAATTCGGTGACAACCTGATCGGTTATAATTTTTTCTTTTTGAAATTCTTCCCATGCTAAAGCATTGTAGAAAGCTCTGTCCTTTTCCAGTTGCTGAAAGATAAATGGGTTGAAAATACCACTCTTTAGCATATAAGTGAGGTTCTCCTTTTCCATATTGGTATCCTTGGGAACAAAGATGTCTGGAATAATACCTCCACCGCCGTATACGATCTTTCCGCCGGGAGTAGTGTATTTTAAGGAATCAGCTACATGAATACTATCGGCATGTACTAGTTCTCCATTCTTGTACCTTCGCACATAATCATTAAAATAGGCTTCATTGCCCATTTCGTAAGACTTTTGGATGGATCGGCCTGTAGGTGTATAGTATCGGGCAATTGTAAGTCTAACAGCACTACCATCTCCCAATCCCATTTCTCTTTGTACCAAACCTTTTCCGTAGGACCTTCTCCCAATAATTGTCCCTCGGTCATTATCCTGAAACGCACCTGCTACAATCTCACTTGCAGAGGCAGAGTTCTCATTTATAAGAACGTATAGTTTGCTGTCTTCAAAAGAACCTTTTCTGTTAGAATAGGTTTCTTCGATATCTCCTTTTTTATTTTTGGTAAATAATATTAGTTGCCCGTCTTTTAAAAACTCATCTACTATACTGATGGCTTCGGAAAGGTATCCCCCGGGATTGTCCCTTAAGTCGATAGCAATCTCTTTAGCTCCTTCTTTTTTCAGCTTGTTTAGTGCTTTTTTGAATTCCTGAAAAGTGGTCTCGGAAAATCGATTTATTTTTACATATCCCAAATTCTTAGATAACATGTAGGAGGCATCTACACTTTTAAGAGGCACTTTTGCCCTGGTTACATTAAAATTAAGCAGGTTCTTTACTCCTTTTCTGAATACTTTTAAATGAACTTTTGAATCTTCTTTTCCTTTAAGCTGAGAAATAAGAGAGTCGTTACTTATGTTTTTATTGAATAACTGCTCATCGTTCGCATATAAAATTCTGTCTCCTCCTTTAATTCCTAATTTTTCACTGGGACCACCTTCTAATGCCTGAATTACTACAACAGTATCATTAACGTTATAAAAACTAACACCTATACCCACAAAATCTCCCTGCATATTTTCAGTAACAGTAGCATATTCTTGCTGAGGGATATAAACGGAATGTGGATCTAAGTTTTCCAGAATTCGATTTACGGTAACATCTACGATGCTATCGGTATTCACATCATCTACATATTCGTAATCAATATAGTCGATTAACCGACTTAGTTTTTCCTTTTTGGGGTTAGAGGAGAGTAGCCCTTGAGTACTGGAAAAGTCTAACTTCGCACCTAACAGAATTCCTGCGGCGCAAGCCAGTCCGAGCAATAAAGGGAGATATATTTTCGATTTGTTTTTCAATTGTCCAGTTCTGTTACTTGATATAGTTCTATTCCTGCTTTTCGTAGGAAATCCAGTCCGGAATTATCTTTGTAATCCATATAGTATACAACCTTCGTAATTCCTGCCTGATGTATTAGTTTGCTACATTCCTTGCAGGGCGACATGGTAATGTAAAGCGTGGCTCCTTTGCAAGATTGGGTTGAGGAAGCAACTTTTAATATGGCATTGGCTTCTGCGTGAAGCACATACCATTTGGTGTATCCTTCTTCATCTTCACAGCAATTTTCAAATCCCGTGGGGGTACCATTATATCCGTCGGAAATTATCATTCTATCTTTCACAATAAGCGCACCAACTTTTTTCCTTTTACAGTGTGACAGGTTTCCCCATTCTCGTGCAATTCTAAGATAGGCCTTATCATATTTAAGTTGCTTTTCTTTAGGCATAGATGCTAATTTGATTAACGATTATGAGAAGATGGTGAATTTATAAATATTTGACATTCAATAATATTGCAATTAGGATATGATTTTTTTGAATAAATATTCACATCAAAGAGCAAGAAAATTATCTCTAAGGATAGGGAGAATAACTCCAATTACGATAGCCGATACAACCAATATCCAATCTCTTCTGGAGATTTTAAAGATTTCCTGACATATGAAAGCTAAAATGAGCACAGATAACACAATTATTATTTGAGCAGACTCTATTCCCAATGCGAATTCTAATAGCGGAAAAAATTTAGCTGAACTGTTAGCCGCGATCATCTTGAAATAGGTGGAAAACCCTAACCCATGAATAATTCCAAAAAATGCCGTTGTAAAATACAGAATGGCTATGTTCTTATGATGTTCCTTCCTTTTGGCGGTTAATATGTTGAATAGGGCCGTAATTAAAATGGTAACCGGAATAAGTAGTTCTACCCATTTACTTTTAACGATAACGATTTGATAAACCGATAAGAATAGTGCTAAAGTATGGCCTATTGTGAAAATGGTTACTAGCCAAAGTACACGTTTCCAACTTGAAAAGGAGTAGGAGACTACCAGAGCAATTAAAAATAAAATATGATCATAAGCCAGCCAGTCTAGTACATGTTCCAGGCCTAGTTTATAGTATAACCAAAATTGCGACATAAATGTGGTGTGATAAACCTCGAAAGTACGATATATTCCTAAAATTACAAAAAGGCCTACTACCCAATATGTGGAGTAAATCTTTATCCTTAAAAGTCTATAGGACTTTATATAACAATCTTATTCATCAACTCGGTTTTCACGTATTCAAACCATTCATCTTTTAAAATGCTGAGAACGATACTATCTCTTCTACCGGTTGGGCTGGCGCAATTATCCCGAAGTACACCTTCCTCTTTACAGCCTATGCTTTTCATGGCGGCAATACTCCGCTTATTGGTGTTATCTGCTCTAAATTCAACCCGAAACGCCTTCATTTCTTCAAAGGCAAATTGAAGTAAGAGGAACTTGCAATTCTTATTAAGGCCGGCACCCTGAAATTTTTTCCCATACCACGTAAAACCTAACTGTGTGGTCTGGTGATGCTGCTGTATGTCGTAAAATCTGGTGCTGCCAGCATATTGCCTGGTTGCTTTATCGAATACTATGAATGGATAGGCGGTCTTTGAGGCCCGTGCTTCCAAAGCTGCTTTTATATAGATCTGTAAATTCTCAATGCCATTTGCCGGTAACAATGAATACTTCCATAATTCAGGTTCGTTTATTGAAAAATTGGTAAGTATCTCTATATCATCCAAAACAAGGGGACGGAGTCTTACCCGATCATTTTCTAAAATGTAATCTTTTTCAAAATCCAGGTGTATCATAAAGCTATAGTTGCAAGTACATTTCAAATATACATTTCTTGGGATATAGCTTAAGCATTAAAAATGTCATGAAATAAAAAAGCTTCCAAGTTAAGGAAACTTTTAATAACTAAAATTGTAATGTTATTCTGCTTTTTCAGGGTACCAGTTCAAAAGCTCAACTTCTATATTAGAATTGGCTTTTTCAACCTCGGTCTTAAATTTAGCTACATCGCTATACCCATCTTTTCCTCTATAGTGATAAGGATATACTTTTTTAGGCTTGAAGTCTAATACCGCATCTATAGCCGACTCTACCGGCATAGTATAGGGTAGGTTCATGCAAACAAAGGCAATATCTATATCTTTAAGAGATCGCATTTCCGGAATATCTTCGGTGTCTCCAGAAACATAGATACGTTTTCCTTTATAACTTAAAACGTAGCCGTTTCCTCTTCCCTTGGTATGCATTTCTTTAGCTTCCTCCCTTAAGTTATACATAGGAATGGCTTCAATTTGAATATCAAAATATGTATTGATATCGCCATTGCTCATAGCCTGAGTAACTCCCTGTAGGTTGGAAGGCAGCTTGTCTTTAACTGCTTTTGGCGCGACGATGGTTGTTCCCGGCGCTATAGAGTCTAACGTGGCAGAATCCATGTGGTCTCCATGTATATCGGTAATTACAATTAGGTCGGCTTCTGGTAAGTCGGAATAAGCTGCGGCTCCTCCCACAGGGTCGAAATAGATCGTTTTTCCGTTTAGTTGTATGGCAAAAGAAGCATGAGAAACAGGTATTACAACTAAAGAATCACTCTTCTTTTCTACTTGAGAATCAATACTGTTTTGCGTGGTCAGATTTGTTTCTTCTTCCTTCTTTTGATCATTTTTACAGCTAATTAGGCCAATAAAAACAAACATTAATATTAAGCTTTTTTTCATAGGATTATAATTTATCAAATTTAATTACCAAGTTAATGAGTATTTGTTTTTTAATGCTGTCTACAAAAAGTAAAGTTTTGTTAAAAGTATTATTTTCAGTCGGTTATATTTTAGACGTCTAGATTACTACATTCTGTGTGTTTAGAAACGATCAATATTGTAGCCTATAACGTTAGTATGTTTAAAAAAAGTAGTAGTATTGATGTTTTAAATTGAGCTATTTTTTTCCTCGGGGAATAAGCAGACAGTATGACTTATTTTCTTGAAATGGTCAATAAAAATAATCCTCTTGAGAGTAAATAGGGCGGTTATAAAAAGTATGGATGACGGCACATGAAAAAAGGAATTTAATACTTCCAGATTTAATATCCTTCAAAATTCCAATTACGGAAAACCCTTAAGCAGACTTGTTGAGGTTCTTATTTTTGAAGTGTAGTTATAAGAGATTATAAATAAGTGTCGGTGACTAAGAGAGCGTACTTGTAGGGAAGTGCAATTTTGAGGAAGCTGACACTTTTCAATTGATTTAGCTTAGAAATTCTTTATACCATTTTCCCGAGGCTTTCACTATTCTCTCCTGGGTTTTAAAATTAATATAGACCAGACCAAAACGAGGATGAAAACCTTCGGCCCATTCAAAATTATCGGTAAAACTCCATATAAAATAGCCATTTACGTTTACTCCTTCATTTTTTGCTTTCAACAGAGCTTGCAAATACTGTTGTATGTAAGTGGTTCTTTCAAAATCGTTAATCTCACCATTTTTCAAAATATCGTTGAAGGCTGCTCCATTTTCTGTTACGGAAATATTCTTAACTCCTGAATATGCATCAAACTTTTTCAGCATATAATATAACGAATCTGGGTAGACTTCCCATTTCATTTGGGTTGTAGGTACTTTTCTTTTGACAGCTTTTACATTAGTGGCTTTTATATAAGGAACAAAATATGAGTGTTTAACAATTTCTCGCGTATAATTTTGAAGTCCTATAAAGTCAAAATCATATGAAAGAAGTTTATCATCTTCCGGCTGCCAATATTTTTCCACGCGTTTTAAAAAAGGTAGTTCTTTTATAGGGTATGAAAATCCTAAGGAAGCTTCTAAAAAGAGCCTGTTCACAAGAGCATCAACTCTTTTAGCCGCCAATACATCTTTTTCACGATTGGAAAAAGCTTCTATATGTGAACAGGAAAAAGTGGTGCCCACCTTTACTTTTGGTCTATTATTTTTAATGATCCTCGCTCCTTCCGCCTGACAAATTGCTGCGTGATGCATTGCTGGTAAGAAATTTTTCATTCCTCGCCTTCCCGGGGCATGCACCCCTAAAAAATGGCCAGCTCCTACAAAAACCAATGGTTCATTTAGTATCATCCAATTAGATACTCTGTCGCCAAATTTTCTGGAACACAGGTCGGCATATTCCCGAAACCAATCTATTATATCCCGGTTTGTCCAGCCCCCTTTCTTTTCCAGTTCGTTAGGTAAATCCCAGTGGTATAAAGTAACCCAGGGTTCTATGTCTAACTTCAGACATTTATCAATAAGACGGTTATAAAAATCTATTCCTAGCAAATTTCGAGTGCCTGTTCCCTTAGGGATTAAACGGGGCCAGGAGAGCGAAAATCTGAAATTTGGAATGTTCAAATTATGCATTAGCTCTAGATCGGTTTCAAATCGTTGATAGAAATCACAGGCAATCTCCCCGGTCTGACCTTTATAAATCGTACCTTTTTTATTTGCAAAAGCATCCCAGATAGAAGCTCCTTTACCATAAGAGAGATGGCTCCCTTCGGTCTGATATGCCGAGGTTGATACACCCCACTTGAAATTAGTGCCAAAGTCAGATTTTGTGAAAATTTTAGATTGTTCCTGAGAGCCGGTAAAAAGTTGGGACATGTACTATTATAAGGGTTATTGGAAATAGTATTAATTAAGTGGTTTTATACTGTGGGTAACACAATGTTGCTCCAGGGAAGGTTTTGGTGCCAGAGCGTCTAGATGGTCTTGTATTAGCATATCTATAATATCTGAAGTTATATCTGGAAATGCTACTTCCACTATTTTATCGCTAACAAGCCATTTTTCTATATAATTACGCTGCTTTAGTTTAAATTTTTTCAAAATAGGAACTCCAATAGCCTTTAATGCAGCAGCATTACAATGCTGTTCATATTGATTTTTCATAGGAATCACCAGGAGCTTTTTCTTTAAAAAAAGAGCTTCTGCAGGAGTTTCAAATCCGGCACCACAGAGCACTCCTTCACTGGTGGCCATACTTTTTATAAAACTTCTATTAGAAATGGGACGCAAGGACACGTTTTTAATAATTGCATTTCCCTTGGTGTGTTTGGAGAACACATGCCATCGAATTTCTTCAAAAGAATGAAGGACCTTCAGTATCTTTTTATCAGAATATGAAGGGAGATATACGGTATAATGAGCATAATTTTTAACTTCCATATTTCTGATCTCCTGCCGTATTACCGGGGTATAGGTGTTTTTATTGAATGTGGCAAAATGAAATCCGTATTGCAATTGGGAAGGAGCGTAATTTTTAAGAATTAATTCTCCTAGCCAATCTTTGGTATCGGGAAGGGGGGCATTTTTTGAAAGTACCGCACATTGATGACTCAGAGAAATACACTTTTTACCTTTTAAGTAGGCCGCCCAGGCCGAGATAGGTTCGAAATCGTTGATGATGAGATCGTAGTCCTCGACAGGGAAACTACGTATCTCTTTAATGAAACGAGAAATATTGTTCTTTATATAGGTAGCTTTAAGATCGACACCTCCTTTTTTTCCAAAGACGAAGCTCATTCCGCTATACTTATATTTTATGGTATAAGGAAGTGAAATATCTGCCTGGGTTCCGCTCACTAAAATATCCAAATCTCCTTTTTTTCTTAAAAGAGGAATAATGTCTCTAGCTCTGCTTAAATGACCATTTCCCGTTCCCTGAATAGCATATAGTATTTTCATGACCTCTTTTGGGTGAGTATTTTCTTAATTTTTGATCAAATTAAATTCACGAACCAAATTCTCGAAAAGTTCGGTAGTACTCAATTCTGGTTTTCTTTTACGTTCTAACTTCATGTCCAGTAAGCTTTGCTGATCTTCCTGAAAATTATAGATATTCCATTCGCCTTCATTATATTCCAAGGCCGTTAGATTTTCGACCCAGTCTCCGGAATTCAAATAGGTGACTTCCCCCTCTTTGTTAGTAATCTTTCTAATTACGGGTTGATGAATATGCCCGCATATTACATAATCGTATTCATTTGAAATGGCAATATCTGCCACAACCTGTTCGAAATCGTTGATGAATTTAACTGCACCCTTTACGCTGTTCTTTATTTTTTTAGATAAGGATAATTTTCCTCTTCCCATCTTTTCAGAAATATGATTGAAAAGCCTGTTTATTAGTATTAAAGCATCATAACCCTGAGCTCCAAGCTTGGCAAGCCATTTTGAATTTTGCATAGTAACATCAAAAACATCTCCATGAAAGATCCATGTCTTCTTTCCACCCAAATTCAAAACTACTTTGTTCACTATTTTAAGGGAGCCTATATTGAAGCCTACGAATTTCCGAAGTGTTTCATCGTGGTTGCCGGTTATATATACTACTTCCACTTGTTTGGCAAGCAAGCCCATGATGTGTTTTATTATTTGCATATGCGATTCTGGCCAGTACTTTTTATTGAATTGCCAGATATCGATAATGTCACCGTTTAAAATAAGTTTTTGAGGTTGAATACTTTTAAGATAGCTAAGCAGCTCGGCTGCATGGCAACCATAAGTGGCAAGATGAACGTCGGATATTACTACTACTTCAACTTTGCGTTTTTCCATACTTTAACGGGATAGGTTTTTTATAATTCTCTTTATGTAGTTGCCACGATATTGTTCCGGAGAGAATAAGGAAGCTAATTTGTTCAGAAATAATTGGGTTAATACAAAATCTTGAAGATCACGCTCGCTACTTTGAATGCTATTCTTCAAAGTAATTAAAAAGTGGGAATTTAGAGAGGTTTCATATTTATTTCCTGTTCCTTGAAAAGGAGCTTCAAGATTATTGATAGAGTGATCTTCCATGACCTAAATTATTAATTCAGTGTAATTTAAGGAGAGGTGCCGGAAATAGGGTCAAGGAATTATTAAGCCTGTTTTAAGAAAAGGATATCTTATTTTTTGAATGTAACTAAATGATAAACAGCGCGGTAAGAAGATTCGATTAAAATACCTAATAGGAACGACTATTTGGAAAAAAAATGCCGCTTTGAAAACAGAGGCTTTTTTTTAGAGCTTGGTATAATGTATTCTTTCCTACTGAAAAATAGCTAGTGAAATCTATTCTTTTATCGGGTTTGCTGCAAAGAGACAAATATTCCGCCAATAACTACTACAGCCAAAGATATTGCTAGTGCGTTTCTGCTCAAACAAATATAGGGATAACACATTTAATTATGTAATTTTATGATTTAATCACAACAAATTGTTAACACAACAAATTTTTGTTAATAATAATTGTAATTAATGATGATTAACTAAATTTAGTAAAAACTAATTTTTAATCTAAAATTCAATTATTATGAAGGCATTATGTTATCACGGAAAAGAGGATGTACGAATTGACAACGTACCAGATCCTAAGATTGAAGACCCACAAGATGTTATAATTAAGGTTACATCAACAGCTATTTGCGGATCAGATTTGCACATATATGGCGATTTAATGCCTACCATGAAAAAGGGTGATGTTTTGGGGCACGAATTTATGGGGGAAGTTGTAGAAGTAGGTAAAGATGTCAAAACACTTAAGATAGGGGATCGGGTAGTTGTCCCTTTTACCATTGCATGTGGTAATTGCCAGTATTGTGACGATGATTTGTATTCCCTTTGTGACAACTCCAACCCCAACGAAGAACTTTGTAAAGAAAATTTAGGTCATTCAATATCTGGGCTCTTTGGTTTCTCGCATATGCTAGGTGGTTTTTCCGGAGGCCAGGCAGAATATGTTCGTGTACCCTATGCAGATGTAGGGCCAATAAAAGTTCCAGATTCGCTGACTGATGAGCAATCTCTTTTTCTGTCTGATATTTTCCCAACAGGATATATGGGTGCTGAAAATGCTGACATTAAAAGTGGTGATACGGTAGCCATATGGGGATGCGGTCCAGTGGGTCAGTTTGCCATCCAAAGTGCCTGGATGTTGGGGGCGAAACGTGTAATCGCTATTGATGTGGTTAAAGAGCGATTGGATATGGCAGAAAAGCATGGAAAAGCTGAAGTAATTAGGACAGTTGATGCAGATGAAGTATATACTCAACTAATGGAAATGACGAAAGGAAAAGGCCCAGATTGTTGTATTGATGCTGTAGGTGCTGAAGCTCACGGGGCTGAAGGATTTAAAAAGAATTTAAATTCATCCCAACCAGATGCCTTAGCACAAATTTTTAAATCCTGTAAAAAAGCTGGAAACGTTTCTATCCCTGGGGTATATCTTGGTAAGGTGGATGGACTACCTTTTGGTATGGCAATGAATAAATCCCTTAATTTGAAGATGGGCCAAACCCACATGCAGCATTATTTGGAGCCTCTTCTTAAAAAAGTAGAGGAAGGAAAAATAGATCCATCCTTTATTATAACTCACCGCATGAAATTAGAGGATGCACCTGAGGCATATAAAAAATTTAGAAACAAGGAGGATGGTTGTGTAAAAGTTGTATTAACTCCTTAATGCACTTTTCTAACTTTAAAAAATAAAACATGAGATCAATTTGGAATGGATCCATCAGTTTCGGGCTTGTGTCAATACCTATTAAGTTATATTCAGGATCAGAAGATAGAAAACTTGATCTGGATATGCTTGATAGGCATGACAATGCTCGAATTCGATATAAAAGAGTCAATGAAGAAACGGGAAAAGAAGTTGAGTGGAAAGATATTGTAAAGGGATTCAAAAAAGATGATAATTATATAGTCTTGGAAAAAGAAGATTTTGAGCAGGCCAATTTGAAGAAAAGCAAGACCATCGATATAGAGGAGTTTATAAATGAAGCTGATGTGGCTGATGTACTCTTTAAAAAGCCCTATTTTCTGGAGCCTCAAAAAGAAGGAGGGAAATCTTACAATCTATTGCGGGATGCTTTAAAAAAGACCAAAAAAGTGGGAGTCGCAACCTTTGTGATGCGCCAAAAGGAACACCTGAGCCTTATCGGACTTTACAAGAATGCACTTGTGCTTCATGTGATAAGATTTGAAGATGAGATTCGAGACCCGGGCGAACTGAAATTATCTTCAACTAAGATTACTAAAAAAGAAGTAGATATGGCCATCAATTTAATTGACCAATACACTGATAAATTTGATCTTAAGAAATATAAAGATGTGTACAATGAACAGTTGATGAAAATAATAAATGCTAAATCGACGGGTAAAGTAAAGAAACCTGAAAAATTTGAAAGTAAACCCACGCCTGCAAAAGATTTAATGGCACAACTAAAAGCCAGTTTAGAGAAAAGGAAAAAGAGTAAAGCATCTTAGTAAATGGCACTCGAGGATTATAATAAAAAGCGAGATTTTAGCAAAACACCAGAGCCCGCGGCAGAACTAAGTGATGATAATGCCGGAAGATTTGTAATTCAAAGACATCATGCCAGTAGGCTACATTATGATTTACGATTGGAGATGGAAGGGGTGTTAAAAAGTTGGGCTGTACCCAAAGGTCCCTCGATGAATCCCAATGATAAGCGCCTGGCCATACAAACCGAAGATCACCCGGTAAAATACCTTAGCTTTCACGGGACCATACCAAAAGGTAATTATGGGGCGGGAGTTATGAAAATTTGGGATGAAGGTACTTATAGAATTGCTGCGGAATATGAAGACATGAATCTCGTCGAGCAATTGGAAAAAGGAGATCTCAAAATTGAGTTCTTTGGCAAGAAGATAAGAGGTGCATTTGCTCTGGTACATACTAAGCGCCGGGAGGCTAATAACCACTGGCTACTTATTAAGAAAAAAGACAAATATTCTACAGATCTTGAATATGATGCCGAGGTCTTTTCCGACACTTCTACTACCGCAAGGAATAAAAACACTCCGGTAAAGAAGCTTAATCCCGGCGAGTTTGTAAAACCTATGTTAGCTACTTCTATAAAGGAGATTTTCAATGATAAAGCATGGGTTTATGAGTTAAAATGGGATGGTTACAGGGTAATGGTTCAAATTAAAGAAGGGAAAGTGCAACTTTATTCTCGTAACGGAATTAACTATAATGAGAAGTTTAAGGCACTGGTTAAAGATTTGGAACTAATGGACCATGATGTTATTTTAGATGGCGAGGTAGTAGTGGTGAATGAGGATGGATTGCCCCAGTTTCAGGCATTGCAAAATTATGATGAAAGTACTTCTGGCGCATTACGATACTATGTGTTTGATATGCTTTATCTTAATGGGCATAGCATGGTCGACCTGAACTTACTTGAAAGAAAAAGCCTAATTCCCGAAGTGATTGAAAATTTAACTTACACACTTTATTGTGATCATGTGGAGGGAATGGGTGCTGCACTATATAAAAAAGCCGTAGATGCCGGGATGGAGGGCGTAATGGCAAAAAAAATAGATTCAAAATATTCCCCGGGGTATCGAAGTGAGAAATGGCTAAAGATAAAGGCTGTTGAGACTGAAGAGGCTATTATATGTGGTTATACCGATTCGGTAGGTGGGGGAGCTGTTTTTGGGAGTTTAATACTTGGAATGTATAAGGGGGATGAATTGAAATATATTGGGAATTGCGGATCGGGTTTTTCGGTTAAAGATCAGCGTGAGTTACTGGCGCAATTGGAAAAATTGGAAGTAGAAAAACACCCATTTAAGCGAAAGCCAAATCTGCAAAGCCGCACTCCACATTGGGTAAGTCCGCTATTGATTTGTGAAGTGAAATTTTCGGAATGGACAAAAAATGGTATTATGCGTCACCCCATTTATAAAGGCTTACGTAATGATAAAATACCTCATGAAATTTCAGCTCCAGGTGACAAAAAGAAAGTAGCTACTGCTAATTTTTCTAATTCCGGCACCAATACTTTAGAGGTAGGTGGTTTTGAGGTGCCAATTTCTAATTTAGATAAGCTGCTATGGCCAGAAAGTGGTTATACAAAATATGACCTTATAGATTATTATCTGAATATTTCTGACTATATCTTACCGTACTTAAAAGATAGGCCTCAAAATTTACATCGGCATCCTGATGGTATTAAAAGTGCCGGGTTTTATCAGAAGGACAATGAAAATTTACCCGTGTGGATCGAGACAGAGGAGATCTTTTCAGCATCTTCAAAGAAGGATATAAATTATTTTTTATGCCAAAATGAAGCAAGCCTTTTATATATGGCTAATTTAGGATGTATAGAAATTAACCCATGGCACTCTCGCTTAAATAATTTAGAGTATCCAGATTATACAATTATAGACTTAGATCCGTCGAAAGAAAACACTTTTGAAGAAGTTATAACTGTGGCTCAAGCTGCAAAGGAGGTTTTAGATGATGCGAAAATTAAAGGTTTTTGTAAGACATCAGGTTCAAGTGGTCTACACATTTATATCCCTTTGAATGCAAAATACACCTATGAAGAAGCCAGGAATTTCACTAAGCTCATTTGCTATTTTATCGAACAAAAAGTGCCTCAGCTTACCAGTATGGTTAGAGCTGTAAAGGATAGAAAGGGAAAGATCTATCTCGATTATCTTCAAAACAGACGAGGGCAAACTATAGCTGGACCATATTGTTTACGTCCAAAACCGGGTGCTCCCGTCTCTGCTCCGTTAAAATGGGAGGAGGTTAAGTCAGGACTCAAAATATTAGATTTCAATATCAAAAATATGCAAAGCCGAATTCAGGAGAAAGGAGATTTGTTTACAAATGTATTATCACTTGAAACTGATATGATGGATGCCATTCAAAGACTGGAAGGCTAGTAAGGCCCTTTAATACTTGCTTAATTCCAAAAGTTTTAAAATGGTTTTCCAGTTTCTTGTTGTTGCAGGAACTTTCAGTTTTTTTTCAAAAAAGTTGTTAGTTAGTTTCGATTGATGATATTTACCTTCACAATAAAGAAAAACCTCTTTGCCATCAATAATAAATCTGTCAGGTTCATGGGTACATGTTAGGACATGATCAATATCTTCTTTAGCAGCTCTAAATTTTAAAAAAGTAATATGTAATTTATTGATATCGGCTTTTGAATTATAAAAAGGGTTTTTGTTGACTAGGCTAAGAAGTTCTGTTGAGGTCCTAACAATTACAGGAACTTCAAAACCATATTCATCGGAAATTGTTTTTTCCAGTTTGTTTTCTATGTCAGAATTCTGTTCGTGTGAGCTAAATATTAGATTTCCACTTTGGATATAAGTTTTAACTTCTTGCAGTTCTAATTTTTCACATAACATTTTTAAGTCGGCCATCAAGATCTTTCTTTTTCCTCCAACGTTAATCCCTCTAAGAATTGCAATTTTTTTGGGTTCATTCATGTTTGTTTAAATGAATTACAGTTGAATAATTACTGGACTAGTCTGTTTAATTAATTGATAACTGAAATTACTAAATTGTAATATATCATTCACTAAGTAATGATGGCTACAGTCTCGTATATCCATAAATGTTGGTAGTGAAGATAAGGATTTGTTAGTTTAGGTTTTGATGCTTGATCTACAAATTTTCTTTTAGCTGAATGGCCACAGGTGAGAATATGCTATGTTGAATTAATTATAACTTCAATTTTTCTCCCTTATCTAAAACTCTATAGTAATCATCTCCTGAAATGAACAGTCCTTCAGAACCATAATCCGGCCAGTTCTTATGGTAATCATTAGAATGTTTAACATCTATACCAAATACCTTCCCGTTATAGAATTTTTTCACTTTATATTGCAGGGTATGCCCTACGATGACTGTTTTCGCGTTAAACTTCTTTAACGGTCGCTCAATTTCATCCTGATTCAGGTCTTCTTTAAAATAACCCCGATACCAGCTAATACCTGTTTTAGATGAGATTAGTAATTCCTTTTCATCCTTATTCACTTTTGGATATGGTGCCGTATAATACGTTGATCTTAAATAATCATTAATTTGTTGAAGCGACATGTTTAGTTCTGCAATATCGGGATGAAGCCCACCATGCACGAATATATTTCCATTTATGGATTCGATGGTATTTTTACTTGATAACCAATTTCCCAGGACTGATTTTTTACCATACAGGCCGGCCTGTGTTTTGCCTAGCATAGAAGCGACAAAAGTATATTTTAAAGAAGATGCTTCGTAATCGCCATACATGTTCTTTAATTCATGATTCCCTATGATGAAATGAACATTACCTCCCTGTTTCCTGGCTTCCTGTTCTAATTTGTAAATAAACCATAATACCTGGGTGGTAGAAAAGCCTCTGTCTACAAAATCACCCACCAGCACCAGGTGGTTTTTTCCGAAACTCCAGTGTAGTTTTTTATCGATTACTTTATTACTTATTAAAAAATCTCGAAACGACTTAAAACCGCTTTCTATATCAGAAATGGCTAAAATCTTATTTTCATCATTATAAACACTTTTTGGAGATTCAAAATGGGTATCGATATTAAAATCGAACGAAGTTGAGTCTAAAGGGAAAAATACTTTTGCGGGAATAGATTCTTCTGCAGCGTATTCCTTTTCATCTAAGTAGAAACCATCTTCTTTATTTCCTTTAATATACTTGACCAGTAAAGTACTATCATTTTTATAAAATGCATAAGGTCCTTCGCCGTCAAAATTAAGACGTGTGGGATTATGCCCATAACTTAGTTGTGCCCCATGATAAAGTCCAATGGGAACTGCAATTAAGAGTATTACTAAAAAGGTTAAACTTAGATGCTTTAAGTATCTGAAAAATCTAGCTTTCATTGTGAATTATATTAGGTTGATGTTCTTCTGAAAGCAAATATTAACTTCAAACTACCGATATTTAAATATTTGTGATGAAGAGTTCAATGTTGGAGATGTAAACACTAAATGTGTATATAAAGCCAGTACGTCCCTATTTATTAGACATTCAAACGTTATTATAAGTCCTTGGTCACTATTTTTAAGCGCTTACTTATAATCTGAGTATTTTGCAGTATGAATTTTACATTAAATAGTAATATTTGGTTACTTATCAAGATCATAGTTTTTTTAACTATTGTAATACCACTTGGTATAACCACCTATCAAATAGTATTTCTAGGCAAAGAATCAATAGTTTTTCTCGAAGGCTACCCTTCGGCTTTAGGTTTCACCATCATTGTCTATTATCTCTTATTATTAATTTTAGGCTTTATCTGGCTTGTGGTTCAGTTAAAGTCGATAGTAAGCTTAAAAAATGAAAAGAAAAGAAACGAGCTATTGCATCTACAGAGTCAGGTAAACCCACATTTCTTTTTTAATATGCTAAACAACCTTTATGGGATGGTAGGAAAAGACGCCGAAACGGCTAAAAGCCTTATTTTAAAACTATCAGGCTTGATGCGCTATAGTATTTACGAAGGTGAAAAAAATCAGGTTACATTGAGTGAGGAAATAAGTTATTTAGAGAACTTTATCGAATTGAATAAAATACGTTATCATAAACAAATCGATATACAGTTTGACGTCTATGTGGAAAATGAAAATGAAAAAGTACTGCCTTTAATGTTTATTATTTTATTGGAAAATGCTTTTAAACATGGTGTTGAAAATCTTACAGAAAATGCGTTTATTCATATTAAACTTAGTTCTTATGAGAAAATACTCAATTTTGAAATTAGTAATAACTTTGATATAAATGAACTACCTGAAAAGAATGGAATTGGGATCAAAAATTTGAAGCGACGGCTGGAATTAGTCTATTCTAATAAACATGCTCTTGAACTTTCACAGGAAGATTCGGTTTTTAAAGCATTTTTACAATTAAAGAAATGAGCAAATACCTGATTATAGATGATGAGCATATGGCTCATGAAATTATAAAAGATTATTGCGATTTAATCCCAGATTTAGTTCTGGCGAAGCGTTGTTATGATGCCTTAGAAGCCTTGGAATATTTAAGAAAGAATTCGGTCGATTTGATTTTTTTAGATTTAAATATGCCAAAACTTAAGGGTTTTGATTTTTTAAGGTCTTTACCTAATTCTCCTAAAGTCATTGTGACAACGGCCTATAAGGAATTTGCTGTGGAAGGATATGAACTAGAGATCACAGATTATCTTTTAAAGCCATTTAGTTTTGAACGATTTTTAAGAGCAGTAAATAAAGCATTACAGGAAGAGCAAAAACAAACATCAATTGTTGAGCATGAAGTCAATCCTAAATTAGGGTTCATTTTTCTCTACTCAGATAAAAAGCATATCCAGATAAAGTTGGATGACATTCTATATGTTGAAGCAGCAGGAAATTATTCAAAAGTAATTTTGAAAGGAAACCAATTATTGGTGCGGTCGAAAATTTCAGATATGGTGGAAAAATTAAACGATGAGCGATTTATACGTGTGCACAAATCATTTATCGTTGCCAGGAAGAACATATTGAGTATTGAAGGAAACAGAATTTTAGTAGCTGACTGGCATATTCCAATTGGAAAGTTTTATAAATCACAAGTAGATAGTCTTCTAAAAGCCTAACCTTTCAATATGAGCTGTAAATTTTCTAGCTTCCACTTATGGGACTTCCGAATATTCCTACAGCGAGTTCTGCCCATAATAGCAGGAGGATGCAAAGAATGAATATGGATAAGAGGATACGGTATTTGGTGGTTTTTATTTTATTCATCATGAAATGAATAGTAAGTCCCGTGCTAAAAAGTAAGATAGCGGCAACAATAAAATCAAATAGCGACCATTGAACTTCATTCGTAAACTGCATGGCGATTAATGGAATGAGCAGTAAGAAGATGATCACGGAAATAATTATAGTTAACCTGGATTTTTTCATATTAAAAAGGGGAATGAGTTATGACATATTTGAAACAAGTTCGTTTATAATGTCTCTTCAAGTATCAGGATAATGATTGGAATTTATCAGACTTCATTAGTTAAATTATCGAGAATTTAAATTACTAAAATAAAGTTGATTTCCGTGAGATAATGTCTGTGGAATATTTTTATTTTATCCACCCTACTAATTTCCTCCACTCATTAATTTCCTGTTCTCTTTGTTTAAGATTGGTAGGTGGAAATTGACTTTCATTTTCTGCCCGTTTTCTAATAATTAAGGTTTGTTCTTCAAGGGTATTGAGGCCAAGAGATTTTCTTCTTTGATTAACTTTAGCTAGATCGTCAATTTCATTCGGACTTAATTTCCCGGTTTTGTCCCAGTCAAATTGAGTTCCATACAGCTGTTTTTTTCCTTCAAATACCGCAATTCGATCTGTTAGATAAGCTAGATTCGTTGCTTCTGCTTTATTTTCAAGTACAGCTTTTTTTAATAGTTCAGCACATTTTTTCATAAAAGCAGGCTGTGCAATTGAATGTTGTATTACAAACCAGGCTGCTTCACTTGCTTCTTTACCAACTTTATCAACTGTTGGATAGCCTGCGGTTTCAATAATATCATTCAATAACTTCGCATTTAGGTTATGCAGCTTTTCCATTTCTTTAGTATATCCTTCACCTAGTTTTCCCTCATTAATAAGTTTGCTCCTCAGTTTTAGGTCGGCATTTCTCAAATCAATTATTTTTATAGCTAGGCTTTTATAATCCATTCGGTAGCATGTTGTTAAAAATTTTCATTCTTATGTTCTGAAGGTTAATTATATCTAATAACGTCGTCGTGGTGAACCTAATACTTCAAAGATTTGAAAGAGAGTAAATTAAGAAAGTAACTTAAAGGCCTGCTTCGCTATTTCCAGCTCTTCATTGGTAGGAACCACCAGTATTTTTACTTTAGATGAGGAGGTATTGATTTCTCGTAAACCTTTAGATTTTTCATCATTTTTCACCTCATCAAGATTAATTCCGAAGGTATCCATCTCCCTACATACCAGTTTTCGTATTGTACTGGAATTTTCCCCAATTCCCGCGGTAAAAATAATGGCATCTAAACCGTTCATGGCTGCAATATAAGCCCCAATGTATTTTTTAATTCGATATGCATTCATTTCTAAAGCTAGGATACATTTTGTGTTTCCTTTTTCAGCTTCGGCCTCTATATCTCTTAAATCACTATACCCGGTAAGTCCCAACATGCCACTTTCATTAGTAAGCATACTATTAACTTTTTCCAGACTATACCCTAGATTATTCACTAAATAGAATATAATTGAATGATCTATATCACCACTTCGCGATCCCATTATAAGTCCGTTAGAAGGCGTAAAACCCATACTGTGGTCTATGCTTTTTCCATTTAATACAGCTGTCATGCTACACCCATTACCTAAATGAATAGAAATTATTTTAGATTTTTTCAATTCCAGAAAATCAATAGCTTTTTCAGAAACATATTTATGACTTGTCCCATGAAAACCATAAACCTGAAGATTATTTTCTTTGTAGAAATTATTGGGAATAGCATATTTTTTGGCTTTTTCAGGGAGAGTTTGATGAAAGGCGGTATCGAAAACTGCTATTTGTTTTGCGGAAGGAAAAAGTTGTTCGGCCACAAGAATTCCTATAAGGTTATTAGGGTTGTGTAAAGGTGCAAGGGCAGCACAGTCTTGTATCTCTTGTTTTACTTTGGAATTAATTAGAGTGATATTTGAAAATGAATTTCCACCATGGACCACACGGTGACCAACCACTTCAATCTCGTTTGTATTTTTTATCACTCCTTTCTCTACGTGGAGTAGGAGTTCAACAATTTTTTGTAATGCTTCTTTATGCGTGTTTAATCTTTCTGTTTGCTGAAAATCGAAGAGATTCGTTTTATATTTAAGTACAGCATCTTCGTGACCAATACGTTCTACCAACCCACTACACATTAACGCTTCAGAAGGCATTTGTATTAACTGAAATTTTATAGAAGAACTTCCAGAGTTTAGTATTAATATATTCATATATGCTCGTTTGTTTAAATAGTTTGTGCCTGAATCGCAGTAACTATAACAGTATTAAAAATATCACTTACGGTGCAGCCTCTACTCAAATCGTTTACGGGTTTTTTTAAGCCCTGAATAATAGGGCCAATGGCCAATGCCTTAGTTTCTCGTTGAACTGCTTTGTAGGTGTTGTTTCCGGTATTTAGATCGGGAAAAATAAAGACATTGGCTTGTCCTGCAACTTCTGAATTTGGAAGCTTTAGTTTGCCTACATTCATATCGACCGCCGCATCATATTGAATAGGACCTTCCACTTTAAGATCAGGTCTTTTATTTCTTACAAATTGTGTTGCTGTTCTAACTCTCTCGACATCTTCTCCTACGCCCGAAGCTCCTGATGAATACGATAACATTGCAATCTTAGGTTCAATCCCAAAAGCTAAACTTGTGGCTGCCGAAGAAATAGCTATTTCAGCTAGTTGCTCTGCTGTGGGATTAGGGTTAATTGCACAATCGCCATACACAGAAACACGATCTTCCAATAGCATAAAAAATACAGATGAAACAATAGAGGCTCCAGGTTGGGTTTTTATAAATTGAAGCGCTGGAAGAATGGTGTGCTGAGTGGTATGAACGGCTCCAGAAACCATCCCATCTGCATCACCCTTATAAACCATCATGGTACCAAAATAGGATACATCCTCCATTAAATCTTTAGCCATCGCAAGATTAACATTTTTATGTTTCCTAAGCTCAAAGAGGGTTTTTGCATATGATTCGAAATGAACAGATTCAACCGGGTTTATGATATTTATATTATTCAAATCCAAACCTATATCTAGCGCTGCAATTTTTTCTTCGATCTGTACTTTATCTCCAAGAAGTGTGATGTTTACTGCATCTAGATCGGTTAACTGTTTGGTTGCTCGTAAAATTCGTTCATCCAGCCCTTCAGGTAAAACAATATGTTTTTTTATGGATTTTGCCTGTTTCAATAAGTTATATTGAAACATTCTTGGGGTAATTCCATTTGTTTTGAACGTGATGAGGCGTTCTATAAGAGCATCCACTTTCACATACTTTTCAAAGTCGTTAATGGAAGTAGTTATCTTTTGTGTATTCTCGGCATAAATTTGCGATTTTATGGCTCCAATACAATTCGTCACCGAAAATGTTCCTCCTTTTACTGAAATAATTGGAACAATGTCTGATAAGCCTTGTATTAGTTTAATTATTGAATCTTCCGGCATTAGCCCCCCGGTAAGTACAATGCCAGATATTGAAGGATAATTTTCTGAAATATTTGCTTGTAGGGCCCCAAGGATAATATCAGCCCTGTCACCAGGTGTAATCACCAAACCATTTTCTTTTAAATGGGTAAGATAGTTGCGTAATTGCATAGCGCCAACGCTAAAATAACCGGCTTGATTATTAATATAGTCTTCTCCAAAAAGTATCTTGGCGTCCAAGGCATCTACTATTTCCTTAATAGACGGAGTTGCCAAAACAGGATTTAGTGGAATAGCGTTTACAATTACTGCGGAAGGAAGATGCTCCTCCAATTCGGAAACCACTAAAGCTTGGTTTTCTGGTTCTACTTTGTTAGCGATAACAGCTAATACTTTAACACCTTTATCTTTAAAAGAATCAAAAGCCATTTGTAAGTTCCCTACAAGTTCGTCCAATGTTTTGCCAATGCCACTGTCTAAAATAATTGCTGGAACATTCAAATTTTTGGCTATTAAAACATTAATGTCAAATTCTATAATAGAGCCTTCACCAACAAAACTGGTGCCTTCTACCAAAACAAAATCAAAACGCTCTTCAATAGCTTTATACTTTTCGATAATTTTGCTGATGATTTCTTCATCTTTATTATCATTTTTCATTTTAATAACTTCGCTTCGGGTAAAAGCATAAGCATCTTTAAACTTTATATCTAAATTGAAATACGTAGAGACAGTGTTTATATGATTATCGATTTCTCCCGGTTTGAAGTCGTCAATTATAGGTCTAAAATATCCTACTTTAGCAGCCTTTCCTAATAGTGCTTGCATCAGTCCTAAAGAGATAATCGACTTACCACTATTGGGTTGGGTTGTGGCAATATAGATGGCTTTGTTGGTTGGTTTATTACTCATAAACTTTATAACTATATTTTGATAATATTTGAGGGGGTTCTACTAAGATAGTAGTATCTCCTCATAAAGCAATAGGTTGTTTCATAATCTCTGGATTATGTGGAATAATTTTTATCCAAAGATGAATAGAAAATTTATGGAGGGCTCAAAATGGTTTTTATGGGATAGGTTTTTTTGATTATATAAATTGGCTACAACAAGATCTAACCTGTCTACACGTTCAACATTTTACATTCCTGTTAACTTTTTTGGGTATTGATTTCTTGGATTTTTAATCCTTCGGCTTAGCCATATGCAAAGGTTTGATTCACTTTTACAGTCCATTGACTTCCGGAATGAAATTATCTTTAGGCCTGTGCCTGAAATAGCTTATTTTTTGGATTAAAATTAGCTTGCTTCGGCCAAAGCTATAACCTCGCCAACTTTCGCTGTTTCACCTCTTTTTACTTTTATTTCTGAAAGTTTTCCTGAAAAAGGAGCCTCTACTTCGAATGCAACTTTTTCGGTCTGTACTTCAACGAGCGTATCTCCTTTTTCAAAATTATCACCAGGTTCTTTATACCAGAGGACTATAGAACTTTCGGTTCCTTCTCCCAATTCTTTAGGAAGTACTATTTCTTTTAATTTAGGCATACTTAAACTATTAGCATATTTTTTACGGTATCGACAATATCCTTTACATCGGGAATCACAAACTTTTCCATCACGCGACTATAAGGAATGGGAACATCAGGAGTTGCAATTCGTACTACTGGGGCTTTAAGATGATGAAAACCTTCGGAAGCAACTATTGCACTTATTTCGGCAGTGATTCCGTAGGAATAATAATCTTCATCAACCACAACTAAACGTCCTGTTTTTTCAACCGATTTTAAAATAGTTTCTTTATCAATGGGTTTTATTGAGCGGAGATCAATAACCTCGGCATCAATTCCTAAATCGGTCAATTCCTTAGCTGCTTCCAATGCCTTTACTGTCATCATTTGCACACCAACAATAGTCACATCTTTTCCCGTTTTTACAACATTAGCCTTATTTAAAGGAATTGTATAGGTCTCTTCCGGAACGGGCCCTAAAGAAGCATCTATTTGATCCATCCATCCTAATCCTTGCAGCGTTTTGTGAAACATGAAAATCACAGGATTGTCGTCGCGTATCGCAGCAATCAACATTCCTTTTATATCGTTTGGAAATGTAGGTGCTACTACTTTCAATCCAGGCAAATGCCCAAAACTGGCATACAGGGTTTGAGAGTGTTGCGCAGCATCGCTATAACCACCACCAACAGCCGTTAAAAGAACGATTGGTAATTTTACATTTCCACCACTCATATAAGGTATTTTGGCAATATGGTTATAAATTTGATCCATAACCACCCCGTGAAAATCTACAAACATTAACTCCACAATGGGGCGTAAGCCTTCGGCAGCAGCCCCAACTGCAGCTCCTATAAATCCTGTTTCCGAAATGGGGGTGTCCATAATTCGTTCTCCTCCATATTTATCAAATAATCCAGTGGTTGAGCCAAATATTCCACCATATTTTCCCACATCTTCACCCATTACAAAGATGCTATCATCTCTATCCATTTCCTGGTCTAAAGCCTGAATCATAGCTTTACTTCCAGTTAATTTTTTAATTTTATCTTTAGTTGTTTCCATTTTAATGTTTTTTTAGATTTTCTTTCTGTACAGCTAATAAAACACATCCTCTAAGGCTTCTTCTGGCTTTGGATATTCACTCTGAATTGCAAATTCAAAAGCACTATCTACTTCAGTATAAATTTCATTTTCAAGTGTCTTAATCTCTTCTGTAGTTGAAAGATCTTCTTTCAGCAAATATTCCTTTAACCGGTTAATGGGATCTTTCGCCCTTAAACTTGGAACTTCTTCCTTATTGCGATATAATTCAGGATCGCCCTGAAAATGGCCAAGGAAACGATATGTTTTAATCTCTATGATAGATGGGCCTTTGCCTTTTCTTGCTCGTGCTACAGCTTCCTTGCTAACTTTATACATTTCAATAGGATCATTGTCATTTACCAAATATCCTTTAATGCCATAGCTTGAAGCCCGTAAATCGTTAGAAGGAATACTAGTAGAAGCTTTTTGCGCAACCGAAATTCCCCAAGAATTATCCTCTACTACCAATATAAAAGGCAAGTTCCATAAGGCAGCCAGATTTAAGGATTCGTGAAAAGCTCCCGAATTTGCGGCACCTTCACCTATAAAGGCAACGGCAATATCGGTCGTCTCTTTTTTCTTGTTCGCTAATGCAGCTCCTACGGCATGAGGAATTCCAGCACCAACAATACCACCGCAAGAAAATTTTACATTAGGATCAAATAAATGCATATGCCCTCCTTTCCCTTTGCTTAGACCTGTCTTTTTTCCGTAGATTTCGGCAGCCATTTTTTTCAAATCTACCCCTTTTGCAATGGCCTCATGATGCGGACGGTGCGTAGCTGTGACTGTATCGTTGTTTGTTAGATGGACAATAATTCCTGCTGCGGATGGCTCCTGTCCATTAGATAAATGCATTTCTCCAGGGATAGCACCCGCTCCAATGTTAAATATTGGTTGTTTGCCTTCTAAGTAAGCTTTTTCTATTCTCTCTTCGAAATACCTTGACTTTTTCATAGCACGGTACATCCATAAAAGGTCTTTTATATCAATGTGATCCATAACGTGAAATTTTAGAACGTAAATCTAATAATGATGTAAAGCCTATAAAATGACATTAATCATTTTATAGGCTTTACCTGAATGTATAATTTTTGGTTTAACTCTAAGGAAGGAGTGGTCTCAAGGGATTTACCTTTGTTGCGATAGATGAAAATAAAAATCCAGTAAAAATAATTGAGCTAAAAGCATTTCAAAAAGAAGCGATAACAAATCATAGTTAATAGCAATCTATCTTCAATTGCTTATTAAGATCCAGATCGCCCAATGTCAGATTTGAAGTTTCTTCAAGAATATTGTCGATAACCTTTATTACGCCATTCTGCATGTTAATGGAGCCGCAAATCATGATTACTGCACCATTTTCAATAGCATTGACTAAAAATTCCCGATTTTTCAAAAGTAGATCCTGCACATAGATTTGTTCTCCTTCCCTGGAAAAAGCATTTTCAAAACTTTCAATTTTTTTCTTTGTTAGAGCATCTTTAGCATACGAGTTATATATATTGAAAGACTGCGCACTCCTTCCACCCCAAAATAAGTGAATGGAAGTATTCTTGTTATTTTGTATCATTCCCAGAAAGGGGGCAATTCCCGTTCCGTTACTTATCATTATAACTGTTGGTGCTTTAGAAGGAAAGTGGAATTTTGTGTTTTTTTCGATGGTGCCATCGATGATCTGACCTTTTTTCAATAATCCCAAATAGTTAGAACATTTACCAAATTCATGTTTTTTTATGCTCAATAAAATAGAACCATCAATCTTGGCAATAGAATATAATCTTTCCCGTCTGGCATTAGGAGGTGTGAACCCTATAAGATCACCTGATTTAAATTTAGTGTGTTTATGTGGTTTTAATTTTAAAAGAAAAGTATTGTCAATATTCACTTCGGATATGTCAAGGACTTTAAATTTTACGGTTCTTTTTCTGCTGATAATATCGGAATCTAACAGCACTAAATGAACTGGAATATTATTCTTGGCTCCCCAATTATTTGCCCAGCCTCTAAATTGTTCAAAAGATTGTTCGTTGATCTTTGTAAGTTCCATGATCGACTTAAAAGATGAATGAGCTTTCAGTTCTTTCTGAATATCTTCCGCATAACTACAATAGTTAGGATAGAGCATAGATCCAAAACCTACCACGGTACAATCAACAGGATTTTTAGGTTCAACCTGTTTAAACTTCTTTAAAAACTTTGTTGCCGAAGCCGGAGCATCTCCATCGCCATATGTAGCGGTGAAAATGATTATATGTTTAGCGTTATTATAAGTAGAATATTCATTAAGACTTGAAAGATGTACAAGTTTATCATGGCTTTCCAGGCTTTTACTAAAACGGTAAGCAAAATCAAAAGTTTTTCCGGTTTCTGATCCCACTAGAATAATGTATTCGGCTTCATCTTTATCTGCAGTTGTGGTGAGTTTGGGTTTCTTTTTGACCAGCGACTTTAAAGTCATTGCAAACCCAGAATACATAAAAAAAAGAATGCTCCCGCTGGAAATAAATAAGATTATTGCCCAAATTGGATTTCCTTCACCAGTATGTAATTGCATACTTAGCATAGAGGCAAGTTGCACGAAGGGATATTTTTGCTCGCTTACAATTTCGCCCGTGAATTGATGGATAAGAATTTCTCTGTTAGCTAACTGAATCTGGTAAAAATCTTCAGGGTCTTCAGAAAAGGGAAAAACGATTTTTCTAACCTCATTAAGATGTATTTTTTTCAGCCCCGGAAAATCCGAAAGTTCTGCTGCTTCAAATTCATCATAATTATTTTCCTTCCAAGTATGTTGAATAGAATAAGAAGGTGTTAATTCAAATTTTTCAGCAGAGAGAAAAACACCTGTAGCCGATATAATGATAATTGGCATTAAAAACCACCTTCCCAGAATTACGTGATAACGCTGCTCAAAATTCCTTTCTTTTATTTTACCGAAAAGCTTTAACCAACCACCTTGTCGCTTGATGAGTAAAATTAAGCCTGTTATTGCTATTAAGCATAGGAGAAAAGAAACAATTCCTACAAAGATTCTACCTGTACTTTTTAAAAAAAGAGAACGGTGAAAATTAGTCATGAAATTGAAGAAAGTAGCCCGGTCCTCTACCGTTCCTAACTCCGAAAGGTCGTTTGGATCTATATAAATAGTTTTACTTTCAAAATCTTCAGTAAGAATGGAAGCCACAACATAGTTTGAAGGAGTGATTTCTAATTCCAGTACTTCCATGTACTTCGATTTTAACCCGGATATGGTTTGGGTTATAGAAATCTCATTTAGGCCTTCTATACTATAATCCTTGGTCGCGTTTGAGACAGGTTCTACTGCCAGGATCGTTCCTGTTACTGCAGCAAGTAATAAAAATATAGAAGAAGATACGGCCAGTATTAAATGGCTGTATCTCCAAATAGACCTAATCATAAAACCCTGATTTATTGTGGCATCATTCGCACGTATCGAATAAAGCCATTTCCTTCCACTTTACTTTTGATACTTTCTGAAGTAAGCTCAAACTGAACATCTTGTTTATGATATGCCTTATCTTCTACTGAAGTCTCAAACCTGATGCTATATCCCGCATCGATCTTTTCAGTTGGAATTTGAAGCAGTATAATGCTACGCTCACCTCCTGCGATCGTTTCTCCGGTAATAGCATCAATATTAGGGCGATACTTACCGTAAAATTTCCACCATTCGGGAATATCGCTATACCATTCACTATCCTCGCCTTGAACGTAGAGCGTTTTTTCATATTTGCCTTCAGGATTAATAAGGGAGGTTATAATGTACGCTCCTTCTCCGGAGTAATTGATTAGTTGAACCATACATTTTACAGGAGTAGTTTCAACTTTATTAAAAGCAACTATTCCAAGAAAAACCAAGGTGGCAATGGGTATAAATTTCAATAGAGATTTCATCTTATTTCAAAAAATTTAATTCGACTTTGTTTTTCGCCAGTATCTCATTTTCGCTGGCCAGTTGGTAGACGCTTTCTCCAAAATCGGTGTTTATACTAATGTCGGCACCTTCTGATATAAGATACTTTAGAATTTCATCATTTTCGGTTTTCATTGCTGCTAAGTGTAATGGGGTTAATCCATCATCATTTTTGGTATTGATATCTACATCCAACCCTGAAAGTTCTTTAAGTAGCTCTAAATTATTGGCTTTAGCGGCTATATGGTACAGATTGTTTCCCTCCATCTGCGCTGCGTTTAAACGAATATCATGTTCCTGCAACCATGCCAACTTTTTATTGAAATCACTAGAAACTTTTCCGGAAATGAATAGATAATAGGCCAGGTTATTTCCCGAGTTATCTGTAAGCTGGGTATTCGCACCTTTTTCAAATAAAAAATTAACCACACTTGGCTCATTATAACGCATAGCCATCATCAGGGCTGTTTGACCATCATTGTTGGTATGGTCAATTTCATCTACATATTTCGCCAGGAGCTGAACATTTTCTAGAGAGTTTCTAGTTGCGGCATTTAAAAATGGCGTATTTCCTTCTTCATCTTTTTGGACAGCGCTTGCTCCATTCTTCAAAAAGAAATTAAGAATTTCTTCGTCTCCAGAATAGGCAACGCGATGTAAAGCAGTGGAACCGGTATTGGTTACTGCTGCCGCATCAAGACCATGTTCTTTCAAAAATTTATATACTTCGATAGAATTGCTATGACCCCGACTGCCCTGTGCAGCAAACAAAAAGGCATTTCCTCCTTCATTATTGGGTTGTTTATAATTAACTCCCTTCTCTATTAATTGCTGAAGTAATTTAATGTTCCCATTTCTGGCTACGTAATTAAAGATTCCGTTTCCGGCATTATCGGTACTATTAAGTTTTATTCCTTTAGAAAGAAAATAATCTAACTCTGAAGCATCTTTTAAGTAGGGTGCAATAAGTAAAAGTGCATTGGCTCCGTCTTCATTGGTGTCTTCAGAAATTATAGTGCCATACTCTTCGAAGATCTCATAGATTTCTTTATTGGTCTGTCCGGTTGAAGCCGCGAAAGTAAGTGGCGTATTGCCATGAGTATCCTTAACATCAAGTTTTGATCCTTTGTCAAGCAATTTTTTCATTGTTTTTACATCATTCCCGTAAGCAGCCCAGAACAGGTAGGTTCTACCATCATGAGTTCGTTTTTCGACTTTGTTTCCTTCAAAAGAAAGCAGATAATCGATCACTTCTTCTTTTTCGTTTTCGAGGAGCGCATACACAACCGGATCGAAAGCGTTGGAATTTAATTGGGTAGGATCGTTTCCTTTCTCCACTTCTGTCTGAACGGTTTCAAGATCAGGTTGCTTCTGCCAGAAATCGCGCTCGAGTAATATGTTTTCCTGAGCAGTTAAACTAGTAACTGAGAGGAACACTATTAATTGTAAAACAGTATTTGTAAAATATTTCATTCTAAATTATTTTACAAATGAACTAATTATCTCTTCGATCTTTTCTTCGGAACTATATTCCTCCTCGAAAAGATATTTATAAAGAGGGGAGTTATTAACTTTCTCCTCTAGGATAAGGTTTTCGTCACGGCTAAAAACATCTTCCCATTTGTTGCGAACCATTGCCCATTTTTCTTCGTTTTGCTTCCACCAGTCAGCTGCTGCCTGGCAACGGCTATCCTCTACTTTTTTATAAACATTATACCCCTTTTCTTGTGCCAGTACAAAATCTTCCTCTCCATTCTTTCTAATTACCTTTTTATTATCCTGATCATGAACCCAACCAAAAGGCGTGATTTCGTGACGGTTTCCTCTAATTGTTACATTATAATCACTTCGAGTTGTATATTCTCTTCTTGGTAGCGGTGCCGGAGTAGTATTTTCCCAATAGCTCTTTCCATCTACATGCACCCAGGTAGCAGATCCTTCGTATCTAGGACTGTCATCTACCTGATATACCTTTTGTGTCCATTGTCCTTCAACTTCTTCTTCAGGCTTTAGCACATAATCCCATTTATTATCTCCATCATACATATAAAACTCTTCATTTTCATAAAGCCAGTCCTGTCTCCAGTGTTTTACAATGTATGGTTTTGCAGGGTCTCCAACCTGTAGTAAATGCTGAATGGAGATATTTTCATCGTCATCAGTTATAAGCTGTGCCCATTCAAGTCCTCCTGTAATCTTATTATCTGAAGGCTTATATAATGAATCTTTTGAGTAATTGAAGGTTTCTGAGAAATTGAAACTTACTTCATAACATCCGCACATCTTTTTGATGGCTTCTGCATCTTTCTCTTTTTTGGTTTGGGCACTAATTAATGTGGTGGTTAAAAGTGCAATGAGTAGCGTGTAGAATTTTGTTGACATATTTAAGAAATTAATATTTGTTTCAAAAATAGTTATTTTTATTTATTCTAAATAATAATAATATATATATTTGTTCCTTATCAAGAATAAGTCTAAATAAAATTAACGTATTGAAAATTTATACTCCTCTTTTGTTTTTCCTAGGTATTACAGTTGTTTCGGCTCAGCAAAAGCCAAAAGACAGTCTAATTGTCGATCAGTTAGATGAAGTGGTAGTAACGGGCCAGTACGATAAACAAAGTATTGATAAATCGGTTTTTGAAGTCAAAGTGATTTCAAGAAAAACCATAGATCAGCTAGCGGCCAATAACCTGGCCGATGTACTTAATCAAAGTCTTAATATCAATATAATGCCCAACCCTTCTACAGGAAAAAGCGGGGTCGAGCTTTTTGGATTAGATTCTCAATACTTCAAGATTCTGGTAGATGGTATCCCATTAATTAATGATGAAGGCCTGGGGAATAACACCGATTTAACCCAAATTAATCTAGACGATATAGAGCAGGTTGAGATAGTAGAAGGAGCTATGGGAGTTCAATATGGTTCGAATGCGGTTTCCGGAATTATAAATATTATCACCAAAAAAGCTTCAGATCATAAATGGCAAATTACACCTTATTTTCAGGAAGAATCCATTGGTAATGAATATGGGTGGTTTGATAAAGGGCGACACATTCAGTCTATAAGGATTGGACATAACTTTAGTAATAAGTTTTATGCCAACGCTACATATACACGAAATGAATTTACAGGTCTCCTCGCCGATAGGGAAGGAAAAAACCATCAATTAAATGATGGGGAAAGAGGTTATGAATGGTTGCCGAAATTGCAGAATAATATTAAAACACTATTCAGATATCGAAAGAATAGTTTTTCAGCGTTTTACCGGTTTGAATATTTTGATGAACTCACTAAAAAATACAACCCTGAAGTTCGAACTAATCTAAATCCGGCTACACAAACAACCAACCCAACTGCTAGTGACGAGGCATTCTTTTCAGAACGATTTTACCATCATCTTAGTCTGAGTGGAAAAGTATTTAAAAAAGCCAATTATCAGGCTTCTTTCTCTTATCAGGAACAAAAGCGAAATGTAGAAACTTATACATATCGTATCAAAACTAGAGAAGAGCTGAATAATCAGAATTTTGAATATGAATCTCGCCAAGGACTTTATTCTCGGGGAAGCCTCAATAATCTATTCAAAAATGACTGGTTCAGTTCTCAAATAGGTTACGAGCTTAGTAATATTAATGGATATTCCTCTTTTCTCGCGGGGGATTATGATTCAGATAATATTGAAAGAAGGCTCGAATCTTATGATGTCTTTACTTCTGCTGAATTGAAAATAAGCGATAAATTTTCCCTTCGCCCCGGTTTTAGAGCTATGTTCTCTTCCAAGTTTGATACACAAGGCGCTTATACCCTTAGTTCGGTTTACAGGTTTGAGAATGGATATTCACTAAGAGCAAACTTAGGAAGTTCTCCCAGAAATCCGAACTACGACGAGTTATTCACCTATTTTGTAGATGTGAATCATGATGTACAGGGCAACCCGAATATCAACCCAGAACGTGGGAGTTCGGCTTTTCTCCACCTTAAAAAAACCTTTTGGTTCGATGATTATAACTGGAAGATGAACAGTAAACTTTCTGGATGGTTTCTTTCAGTAGACGACCGTATTGAATTGAGCATAGTGAACCAGAGTCCGCTCGCCTATAAATATTTGAACATAGATAGTTTTAAAAACTGGGGATTGTCTTATGCTAATGATATTTCTATACGCAACCTGAATCTTGGTGTGGGAATTTCTTTTTCGGGAGAGAGTAAAGAGCTGATTAGCCAAACAGGCTATAATGACGATTACCTGTATGGCTTCCAGCTTAATGGGAACTTATCTTATTCTGTTCCTAAATGGAGCTCGGTATTTTCAATCTTTTTTAAGCATAATGGTCCGGAATATCAGTTCATTCAAGGGCAAAATGAAGATAACGATGTGGTCTTTATAAAAGGGAAGCGTGGCGCATATAGCTGGATGGATGCCACGGTAAAAAAAACGTTCCAGGATACAAACCTAGAGATAAGTTTAGGAGCTAGAAATATTTTAAATGTCACAAATGTTACTAATACTAGTACAGGTGCTGATGGAGTACATTCAGGAACCCCGGCTAACAGCGTTATTCTGGGCTATGGAAGATCTTATTTTTTAAAACTTTTATACAACCTTAATTTTTAATTGATCAATTATGAAAAAAACTATCTACTTATTCACTGCAATTTCCATGTTCCTTTTAGGAGCTTGTAGTTCAGATGACAATGCAATAATACAAGAAGATTTTGTAGTCGCTTTTGAAAATCCTTCGCTCAGTTTTGCTGCTGAAGAGGAGACGAAAGATGTCAATCTTATATTTTCAAGGCCGGCTTCTCAGGACGGAACGGTAACTGTGGGATACACCGCTACCAATGCTATTTATGGAGAAGATGAAGATTTTGTCACACTTCCAAATGCTGTAGATGGTGAAATTTTCATAGATTTTTTTGCAGGTGATGAGGGAGCCAGCTTTAACTTTACCAAACTTAAGGATGCTATTGAAGGAACTGAAAAAATGATCACATTCAATATTCAGTCAATAAGCATTGAAGATGCTTATGTGAGCGGAAACACCACGGTACAGGTAACCTTTGAAGAGACTGCAGCGCTTGGAGGGACCAATGCACCCGAAGTAGGTGGTGTAAATCAACCAAACCAAGTATACATCGATCTTAGTGCACAGAAATCGATGATTATAAATAGAGAGGCTTGGGATCTTGGATTTTACAGTGGTGATGATTTTAGAGTAATCATTAACGGGTCTCTTTATATGGCTGCTGCCGAACTTGAAGCAACTAATATCGACCTTATAACCGCAGCCGATGTTGCCGAGCTTCAGTCTCAGGTTGCTGTAGGAACTTTTGATGCTGCAAATGCTAAGTACGTAGACACTCCCGATGGAAACTTAGAGGGTACAGCAATTAAAAAGATTTCTGCAGAAGAGATAGAAAATAAAGTATACCTGATTAATCTTGGCTATGAAGTTGGAACGGAAACAGCTGAAACCGGAGCCGTGGATATTACCGATGAGCCAAGAGGTTGGATGAAAATTAGAGTGCTTAGATCAGACAATGGCTATACATTACAATATGCGCCCTTAGATTCAGATTCTCATAGTGAGGTGAATATTAGTAAAGATGCTACATATAATTTTCAATATTTCAGTCTTGTGGAGGAAAAAGAGGTGGTAGCTCAGCCTAAACAGGGAGAATGGGATCTTCTCTTTACGGTATTCACTAATGAAATCCCGGGCTTCGGTTCTTATGGATATGCCGATTTTATAGTAACTAACCGTTTGGATGGAGTAAAATCTTATCAGGTAGAAAGTGAAACTATCGCTTATTCTGAATTCACTTCGGAAAATGTAGATACGTCTTTGTTCGAAGAAGATCAGCGCGCTATTGGAAGTAAGTGGAGAAACGGCGGAGGGCCGGGAACATTGCCTTCTCTAAAAGAGAATATTTATTTTGTGGTGAAAGATCCGGCTGGAAATAATTATAAATTAAAGTTTACTTCTCTTCTTGATGAAGATGGAATGCGTGGATATCCCTCGTTTGAATATGCATTGCTTTAATGATTGAATTGTACTTAAAAGGGCTATCTCACTAAAATAGACAGCCCTTTTAAATTTATACCTATAAAAGTGTGAGGTTAATACAGTTTATGTGGCCTTCATGTGTTTTAAATTGCGCTTTATCATAAAAAATTTCAAAGCAAATAAAATAAAAAACCCTATAAACAAGCTTGTTTATAGGGTTTAATTTTAATATTTAAAATGTACTCGAGGCGGGAATCGAACCCGCACTCCCGAAAGAACTGGATTTTGAATCCAGCGCGTCTACCAATTCCGCCACTCGAGCTTAAGGAGAGCGCAAAATTATAAAAAATATCTTGTTCCCAAAGAGATTTTTTTATTTTTTATTCTTTATTGACTAGGGGAGATACGCGTATTTTAATTAATCTTTTTAAAACGGCGCAATTAATTGATAATTAGCAAATTGAAAATCATGTAGCTTGTTTAACTTTAGTGCATATAAGTAGGCTAAGGGATGGAATTAATTTTTAAATTTGCTGGCAACTTAACAAAACCACAATAACAACACTCAAAACACAACACAACATGCCGAATGTAATTCCCGAAGCTAAAATTTTCTCCTGTTCACAAAGTAGGGAGCTAGCCCTTAAAATAGCCAAATCATTTGGAATACCCCTTGGAAATGTAATAACCAGTACGTATAGCGATGGAGAATTTCAACCTTCCTTTGAAGAATCTGTGCGAGGCTCTCGTGTTTTTATTATAGGTTCTACACATCCCGGTGCCGATCACCTTATGGAAATGTTATTAATGCTTGATGCTGCAAAAAGAGCCTCTGCCCGTCATATCACTGCAGTACTACCTTATTTTGGGTGGGCTCGTCAGGATAGAAAAGATAAACCCAGAGTTCCTATTGCAGCAAAAATGGTTGCAAGTATCCTGGAAACCGCAGGAGCCACAAGAATTATTACGATGGATCTTCATGCCGATCAAATTCAAGGGTTTTTCGAAAAACCGGTAGATCATCTTTTTGCTTCAACAGTCTTTCTTCCTTATTTAAGAAGTTTGAATTTAGAGAATCTAACCATTGCCTCACCAGATATGGGTGGGTCTAAGCGAGCCTATGCTTACTCTAAAACATTAGAAAGCGATGTGGTTATTTGTTATAAGCAAAGAGCCAAGGCTAACGTAATTTCGCATATGGAGCTAATTGGAGATGTAACCGGAAAGAATGTTATCCTGGTTGATGATATGGTAGATACCGCTGGAACCTTAACAAAAGCAGCCGATGTCATGATGGAAAAAGGAGCTTTAAGTGTTCGAGCAATTTGTACCCACCCTGTCTTGTCCGGGGAAGCTTATGAGCGTATAGAAAAATCTCAGCTAATGGAACTGATCGTTACCGATTCTATTCCGCTTAAAAAAGAAAGTAAGAAAATTAAAGTGGTTAGCTGTGCCGAACTTTTTGCAGATGTTATGAAAAGCGTTCATTACAACAGGTCTATCAGTTCTAAATTTATCATGTAGTAATAGCAGGGGTTTAAAAATGGGGTAAAAGAGGTCCTTATAAGCCTTATTTTATAATACTTACATACTTGTAATAGGTGGGATTAAAAAACCTTCAAATATTTATATAACAGGGTTTTAAAAGAATAAAAAAAAGTCGCACCTTTGCAGCCTAAAATTTTTTAAAATGAAATCAATAACGATCAACGGATCTAAAAGAGAAAGCGTAGGCAAAAAAGCAACAAAAGCCTTACGTAATGCTGGACAGGTTCCTTGCGTATTATACGGAGGGGGAGAACCATTACACTTTGCAGCAGACGAAATTGCATTCAAAGATTTGGTTTATACGCCAGATGTGCATACAGTATCTATCGAATTGGGTGGAGGAGAAAAGTTTAATGCTGTTCTTCAGGATATCCAATTTCACCCTGTAACTGATGCTATCCTTCACATGGATTTCTATCAAATATTTGATGATAAAGAAATCACTATGGAAATTCCTGTACATACTGTAGGTACTGCACGTGGGGTAAAAAATGGTGGGGTATTACGCTACAACTTACGTCGTTTAAAAGTGAAAGGTCTTCCTGGAAACTTGCCAGACTTTATTGAAGCTGATGTAACTGCTCTTAAAATTGGTAACAAATTATATGTTACAGCACTAGAGAGTGAAGATTACACTATCCAACATCCTGAGAACACTGTTGTATGTCAAGTGAAAACTTCACGTAACATAATTGCAGATACTGAAGATGATGAAGATGAAGTAGCACCAGGAGATGTTCCGGCTACAGAAACTGATGATGTTGCTGCAGTAAAAGAATAAATTTTCTTTTCATAAAATTAAAAGCATTCCACTCCGATAGTTTTCGGAAACTGGGATGCTTTTTTTATTTTTACGAAAATTAATTCCATGCTGGCATTCTTCGGAAGATTATTAAGTAAAAAACATCCACAGGAAGAAATAGATCCTATGAAAAAATTTTTGATTGTTGGTTTGGGAAATATCGGCCCAAAATATCACAATACCAGGCATAATATTGGGTTTAAAATACTAGATTATGTGGCAGATAAAGAAGGGGTTGCATTTTCAACAGATAAACTGGGCGATATTGCTACCTTCAGATTTAAGGGCCGTACTTTTATTATGTTAAAACCTAGTACTTATATGAATTTAAGTGGGAAAGCTGTAAAGTACTGGCTTGCTAAAGAAAAAGTTCCGCATGAGAATCTCTTAGTAATTACAGACGATCTAAATTTGTCTTTTGGAACCATTCGTGTGAAGACCAAAGGTAGTGATGGAGGGCATAACGGACTGAAGGATATTCAGGCTCAGTTAAATACAAGTAGCTACAACCGTTACAGGTTTGGAATAAGTGATGAGTTCTCTAAAGGGAACCAGGTGGATTATGTGTTGGGAGACTGGACTTCAGAAGAGGAAAGTAAAATGCCGGAGCGCTTGGAGAAATCGCATGAGCTAATAAAATCCTTTGGAACTGCCGGAATTAATATTACAATGAATACTTTTAACGGAAAATAATTCTCTCTTGAAAGAACATAAAGGAGCATATGCTTTTAACAGTGAAAATCCAACGGTAATAACCATTGGTACTTTTGATGGAGTACATGCCGGCCATCAAAAAATAATAGAAAAACTTGTTGCTACTGCAAAAATGAGCAATATGGAGTCGGCAATACTTACGTTCTTTCCTCACCCACGTATGGTATTGCAAAAAGACACCAATATCAAGCTTATAAATACCATAGAAGAAAGAAGACAAATCCTGGAGGCCTCAGGAATAGACCATCTTATTATCCATCCTTTTACACAACAGTTCTCTCGTCTTTCTGCATTAGAATTCGTTAGAGATATTCTCGTACATAAATTAAAGGCCAAAAAGATCATTATAGGTTACGATCATCGCTTCGGAAGAAATAGAACGGCCGACATTAATACACTAAAAGAATTTGGAGAACAATTCGATTTTGAAGTGGAAGAAATTAGTCCCCAAGAAATTGCTGAAGTAGCAGTAAGTTCTACAAAAATTAGAAAAGCCTTGGAAGAAGGAAAAGTTGAAAAAGCCAATAGCTACCTGCAACATCCTTTCACACTTACCGGAAAGGTAGTTAAAGGCAAAGGTTTGGGAAAAGGTTTTGGTTATCCTACCGCTAATCTTGAAATTGCTGAAAGTTATAAGTTAATCCCCAAGAATGGAGTATATGTGGTTCGTTCGATAATAAATGAAATTCCTTATTTCGGCATGATGAACATTGGAACCAATCCAACCGTGGGAGGGAAAGATAGAACTATAGAAACCTATTTCTTTATGCTGGATATGGATCTCTACGGAATAGATCTTCAAATAGAGTTGCTTACAAGAATTCGAGACGAGGTAAATTTTGAATCGGTAGATGCATTAAAGATTGCGATGAAACAAGATGAAGCTTTTTCAATTCAATACGTAAAAGATAACTATGCTGAATAAGTGGTTGTACACCCGTATAGATAATAGTGCTCTGGTAGTATTTAGAGTCATTTTCGGGTTATTAATCGCTATTGAAGCCTTTGGAGCTATTGCTTCAGGTTGGATCGAGCGTACTTTAATCGAGCCACAGCAAACATTCAACTTTATTGGCTTTGATTTTCTGCAACCCTTGCCTGGAAATGGCATGTTATACTACTATGCTGTCATGGGTATATTTGGTATAATGGTCATGCTGGGGTTTAAGTATAGGCTAAGTATTCTGGCTTATGCTATAATGTGGGCCGGAGTTTACCTTATGCAAAAGACGTCTTATAACAATCATTATTATTTATTAATGTTGTTATGCTTTGTGATGTTCTTATTACCTGCCCATAGAGCGGCGTCTGTCGATGCCTGGAGAAACCCGTCACTTAGGGCGATTTCTATGCCAAGATGGGTTTGGTTGTTCATTGTTATTCAAATGTGGATAGTATATACGTATGCTTCCGCAGCTAAATTATATCCAGACTGGTGGGATGGAAGCTTTCCTACAGTATTAATGAAATCGAAACAAGGCTACTGGTTGGTGGGAAAATTGCTGCAAATGCCTTGGGCGCACTTAAGTATTGCCTGGTTTGGCTTTTTCTTCGACCTTTTAATTATTCCTATGCTGCTTTGGAAGCGTACCCGCCTTGGAGCTTTTTTAGCAGCCATTTTCTTTCATTTATTTAATAGCTTTATTTTTCATATCGGGATCTTTCCCTATCTCTCTCTGGCATTTATCCTGTTCTTTTTCCCGAGTAAAAACATCAATAAATGGTTCTTAAGAAGTAAAAAGGAGTTTTACGATAAAAAGGAAGTTGTTGTTCCTTCTGCGCATAAACTCATTTCGGGAATGCTCATCTTATGGTTAATAATACAAGTAATGTTACCCGTTAGGCATTGGTTTTATCAGGATGATGTGCTATGGACAGAAGAGGGACATAGATTAAGTTGGAGAATGATGTTGAGGGCAAAAAGTGGACGGACCCATTTTAAAGTAGTTGAAAAAGGAACTTCTGATACTATTTATATAGATAAGAATAAATATCTAAGCCGAAAGCAACGGGGTGCAGTTAGCTCTAAGCCCGATCTTATATGGCAGTTTTCACAGCGATTGAAAAAGGAATATGCTGCACAGGGAAAAGAGGTAGAGGTGTATGTAGATTCTAAAGTGAGTGTGAACGGGAGGCCATATGAACGTTTTATAGACCCTAAAGTAGATCTTGGCAACGAGAAATGGCATCATTTTAAACATCATTCCTGGATTTTACCTTCTCAATTAGACTGAAAATTTTAAAGGCTTTTGCTACATTTGTTCCCTTATTAAAAATTTTAAGGCCTTATGTTACAAGTAAGCAATATCCGAGCGAATAAAGAGGTGTATATCGCCGCTTTCAAAAAGAGAAACTTTGAAGCTGAAACTATCTTGAACGATGTTTTAAGCTTAGATGAATCCCGTCGTTCCACGCAATCGCAATTAGATGAAACTTTGGCCGAATCTAATCAACTTTCCAAGGAGATTGGAATGTTGTTCAAGACCGGTGAAACTCAAAAGGCCGGGATCTTGAAAGAAAAGACTGCCAGACTTAAAGAGAGTTCAAAACTTCTTTCAGAAGAATTAAATACTATAACTGCAAAGCTAGATGCACTTTTATATACCATACCAAATGTGCCTCATCAGTCTGTTCCTGCGGGAGTAAATGAAGAGGATAATGAAGAAGTATTTAAAGAAGGAGAAATTCCGGTCTTGGCAGAAGGATCGCTTCCACATTGGGAGTTGGCTAAGAAATACGATATTATAGATTTTGAGCTTGGAAACAAAGTTACCGGAGCAGGATTTCCTGTATATAAAGGCAAAGGAGCCAGATTGCAACGTGCTCTAATTACCTACTTTTTGAATAAAGCTGCAGAAGCAGGCTATACCGAATATCAGTTGCCGTTATTGGTAAATGAAGCTTCAGGAATTGCTACGGGGCAGTTACCGGATAAGGAAGGACAGATGTATCATGTTACCGAAGATGATCTCTACCTTATTCCTACCGCTGAGGTGCCAATGACCAACCTTTTTAGGGACAGGATGTTAACCGAAAGTGATTTTCCGATAACCTGTACCGGGTATACCCCATGTTTTAGAAGGGAAGCGGGATCGTATGGTGCACATGTTCGAGGATTGAACAGATTGCATCAATTTGATAAAGTTGAATTGGTGAGAATTGAAAAACCAGAAAATTCTTTTGAAGCTTTAGATGGGATGGTAGATCATATTAAAGGGATTTTGCGAGATCTTAAATTGCCTTATAGAATCCTTAGATTATGTGGAGGCGATCTGGGTTTCACCTCAGCATTGACCTTCGATTTTGAAGTATTCTCTACTGCGCAGGACAGATGGTTGGAAATTAGTTCAGTATCAAACTTTGAGACTTTCCAGGCAAATCGCTTAAAGTTAAGATATAAAGATAAAGATGGAAACAAGCACTTAGTTCATACACTTAACGGAAGTGCCCTGGCATTGCCAAGAGTGCTTGCGGGAATTTTAGAAAATTATCAAACTCCTGAAGGAATCATGATTCCGGAAGTGCTGGTGCCATTAACAGGTTTCGATCGCATAGATTAAGTTTATAAGCCTGATAAGCCAAGGCTTTTTAATAAATGTAAATTCACTACAAACAACGCATTTTGTTATCTTTACAAGATGCGTTGTTTCTTTTTTATAACCTGCTTCTTTATAGCAAATATGTGCCTTTTCGCCCAGTCGGAACAACTGGCACAAAATTATTTGGATCAGGGCGAATACCAAAAAGCACTTTCTACCTATGAAGTGTTGTTAAAGGACAATCCTGCTAATATCAATTATTTTTATGGTCTGGTAACTTGCTATCAGCAATTGGAAAATTTCGTGAAAGCTGATGAACTGCTTTTAGAAAGATTAAAAGAGTCCAATAACAACCCGAGTCTTTATATAGAACTAGGGCATAATGCAGAACTTCAATTAAATGAAGAAATGGCAAAAAGCTATTATTCAAAAGCCTTAGATGTGCTAAGAATAAAGCCTAATTACACCTATTCGGTAGCCCGCAATTTTGAGAAATACAGTCTGTTAGAAAATGCGGAAACGGCCTACATTATTGGAATGAGCACTAAAAATAGCTCTAATTATAACCTCCCTTTGGCACGAATTTACGGAGAACGAGGAGAGTTGGAAAAAATGTTTACGGCATATCTCGACCTCCTTGATAAAGATCCGGAAAAGGTCAATAATCTTATTAGAGAATTTGAAAAATATATTCAGGAAGACCCTTCGCATCAGGCCAATCAGATCTTGAGGAAATTATTATTAAAAAAACAACAGCAGTCTCCTTCCATTTCCTATAACCAGTTATTATCCTGGTTATTTGTGCAGCAACACGAATTTAAAAAAGCCTTTCTTCAGGAAAAAGCGTTATACCGAAGAGATGGGGAGAATCTTCAAAGAATCATTCAATTATTAGTGGTTGCAAAGTCTGCGAGTGATTTATCCTCGGCACAGGAAATAGTTGGTTTCGTGATCGAAGAGACTAGTTCTCCTGTTATTTTAGTACAGGCGAATCAGCTACTATTAGATATGAAAGTTAGCACTGCGAAAGTTTCAGATTATAAAGAAATAGAAGAAGATTTTAAAAGATTGTTAGGGCTATATGGAAAAGGTGTAGAAACCATAGCTCTCCAAATTGACTATGCTAATTTTCTGGCTTTTAAAACCGATAAAATACAGGAAGCGATATCCTTACTTAAGGAGCTTTCAACGATAGTAACGTTAAATTATGAGCTTTCTGCAGTGAAAATGGCGCTGGCAGATATTTTGGTATTGGATCAGAAATTCAATGAGGCACTTATTTACTATTCCCAGATACAACAGTTGGTCAAAAATGATGAATTATCGCAGCAGGCCAGATTTAAGGTGGCAAAAACAAGTTACTATAAAGGCGACTTTAGCTGGGCGAAAACGCAGTTGGATGTACTTAAGGCTTCCTCTACACAATTAATCGCTAATGATGCGATGGAGCTCAGCTTACTAATAAGTGAGAATACCCTGCAAGATTCTACACAATCCGCTTTAAAACGCTATGCTCATGCCGAATTTCTCTCTTTTCAGAATAAGAATACTGAAGCCATCGCGGCTTTAGAAGAGCTGTTACAGTTACATAAAGGAGAAAGAATTGAAGATGAAGCTTTACTGAAACAGGCTATTTTATATGAAAAAGAAAGTGAATGGGATAAAGCGGAGGCCAATTATATTAAGATCATAGAGTTTTATAAGACCGATATTTTAGGAGATAATGCAACTTATAGACTAGCCGAGCTATATAAAGATAAGTTGCAACAACCCGAAAAAGCTAAGGATTTTTATGAAGAAATAATTTTTAATTATGCCGATAGTATTTACTTTGTGGACGCGACAAAAAAGTATAGGGTACTGCGCGGTGATACTCTCGAGTAAGCCGGAAGACTATTAAAGAATGTTGCAGAATAAATAGAATTTTAAAGAAAAGATTATGTATATATACAGCGTAACTATAAATGTTCAGGAAGACATTCACGATTCCTGGTTAGAATGGATGAAGACCGAACATATTCCCCAAATGCTTGCAACTAAAAAGTTTACAAAGGCTTTAATGTCTAAGGTTCTGGTGAACGAAGAAATGGGAGGAATTACCTATTCTACGCAATACACCACCGAGAGCAAGCAAATGCTGCAAAAATACTATGAAGAAGATGCTCCTGCCTTAAGAGCTGCAAGCAAAGCCTTTGAAGGAAAATTTGTTGCCTTTAGAACAGAAATGGAAATAGTAAGTGAGCAATAGCCTATTAAAAAACCCCACTCCACAAAGTTAATAGTAGTGATATGAAGAATAGCAATAAAAAATACGTTCATTATAAAAAGCAGGCAGCTCCTGAAGATGGATCGGTTAGAGCCAAAAAACACCTGGGGCAACATTTCTTAATGGATGAAAATGTAGCTAAGAATATCGCTGATTCTTTAACTTATTCCGGTTATAAAAATGTATTGGAAATTGGTCCGGGAATGGGAGTTCTTACTAAATATCTGGTAAAAAAAGATATCGATTTTCATGTAATAGAAATTGATAGTGAAAGTGTGGTCTATCTTAAAGAAAATTATCCTGAACTAGAGGGCAAGGTACATGAAAAGGATTTTTTAAAATACGACCTTAAAGAGATCTTTCAGGAAGAACCTTATGCCATCATTGGGAACTTTCCTTATAATATCTCTACTCAAATTGTTTTTAAAACCTTAGAGAACAGAGATCAGATCCCTGAATTTTCAGGAATGTTCCAGAAAGAAGTTGCTCAGCGTATTGCAGCACCCCATGGAAATAAAACTTACGGAATCCTATCTGTGCTAACTCAGGCCTTTTATGATGTTACTTACTTGTTTACGGTGCCTCCCGGGGTTTTTAATCCTCCTCCAAAGGTTGATAGCGGGGTGATTTTATTGAAACGCAAGGAGGATTTCAAGCTTCCTTGCGATGAAGCCTTATTTTTTAGAGTTGTGAAAACCGCTTTTCAGCAACGCAGAAAAACCCTTAGAAACAGTTTGAAAATATTTCAATTGCCCGATGAGCTTAGAGAAGATGTTATTTTTAATCAACGCCCAGAGCAATTGAGCACAGAGGAGTTTATAGATCTCACCCTTAAAATTCAGCCATATGCAGTTTGAATTAAGTGATGAATTGATCGAGAAAATCGAATTTCTTGTTGAGCAGAAGAACGATGAGGAGTTACTGCTGCATCTGGAAGAAATTCACCATGCCGATATCGCAGAGATCTTAACCGAATTAGATCTTGAAGGCGCAACATATATCGTAAAATTATTAGATAGCGAGAAAACTTCCGAAGCTTTAATGGAGCTGGAAGAGGGAGTGAGAGAGCGTATCCTGGATAATCTTTCTCCGCAGGAAATAGCCCTGGAACTGGAAGAAATGGATACCGATGATGCAGCTGATATTATCTCTGAACTTTCTGAAGATAGGCAGCAACAGGTAATCGCCCAGATTGTAGACGAGGAACATGCCGATAACATCGTGGAATTACTTCGATATGATGAAGATTCTGCAGGGGGGCTTATGGCAAAGGAGCTGGTGAAGGTGAACGAAAACTGGAATGTAACGAATTGTATGAGTGAGATGCGTGCGCAGGCAGAAAATGTTACGCGCGTTCACTCCATTTATGTTGTAGACGATAAGAATAAATTAAAAGGGCGACTTTCCTTGAAAGATCTACTTACAGCACCAAGTAAAGCTAATATAAGCGATGTTTATATCCCGAAAGTAGATTATGTTACCGTTCACACCGAAGGAGAAGAAGTGGCCAGGATCATGCAGAAATATGATCTGGAAGCCATCCCGGTTGTCGATGAAATGAATAGGCTGGTAGGGAGAATTACTATTGATGATATTGTTGACTTTATTAAAGATGAAGCAGAAAAAGATTATCAAATGGCGGCGGGTATCTCTGAAGATGTAGAAGCAGATGATAGTATTTGGAGGTTGACACGTGCGCGTTTACCCTGGCTTATCCTCGCTTTATTTGGAGGCTTTATCTCGGTAAGTGTTCTGGGAACATTTGATGCAGCAATGCAAAATCATGCAGCACTCTTCTTTTTTGTACCACTTATTGCGGCAATGGCGGGTAATGTTGGGGTACAGTCCTCGGCAATAGTTTTACAGGGACTTGCAAATAAAAGTTTGAAGGGATCATTGATAAATCGTTTGCTTAAGGAGATTGTATTAAGTCTATTTAACGGAGTAGTGCTGGCAGTAATCCTGGCAATAGGAGGTGTTTTTTTACTAGGTTTCGACCTCACCTTCGGATTAACTATAGGGATTTCTTTAATTTCTGTAATTGTTATTGCATCATTAATAGGAACTTTTGTGCCAATTATTCTCGATAAGCAGGGAATAGATCCGGCCATGGCAACAGGTCCTTTTATTACCACCAGTAACGATATTTGTGGAATTTTGATCTATTTTAGTATAGCAAAGCTCATACTGGGCTTTTAAAATTACATTTTCCTCAATATTTCAGAATTACTATAAAGTTATAAAATAATGAGAACTATTAATTTACGGGAGAAATTAACCAGTTTCAAAAAGCACTGGCATCCACATCAAATTGCCACTGTTAATGATATGCAAGTGCTTTTGGCAAAGGTGTCAGGAGAATTTGTATGGCATGAACATGAGGAAGAAGATGAGTTATTTCAAGTTGTAAAGGGAACGCTTTATATGCAATTTGAAGATAAAGTTGAAGTAGTGCGCGAAGGGGAAATTATTGTAGTTCCTATGGGGGTTAAACATTGCCCTATGACGAAGGATGGAGAAGAAGTACATATCATGCTTTTTGAAAAGTTAAGTTCAAAACATACCGGAAATGTTCAAGATGATAAGACGGTAGAAGTATATCCAAAAATTTAAAGATCAATGACCATATTGCATGCCGATAGTAACCATCCACTACTCCTTCAACACTTGGAGCAGGCGGGGCATCAAAGTATAGAAGCTTATACAAAAAGCAGGGAAGAGATTCTTGCTATGCAACATTTGTATGAAGGAATAGTAATTAGAAGTCGGTTCAATATCGGTAGAGAATTTATAGATGCTTCACCTAACCTTAAGTTTATTGCCCGGGTTGGAGCAGGTTTGGAAAGCATAGATGTCGCTTATGCCGAAGCTAAGGGGATCGCTCTTTTTTCGGCTCCTGAAGGTAACAGGAATGCAGTAGCCGAGCATACCCTTGGAATGATTCTGGCTCTTTTTAATAAATTGACAAAGGCTAATAGAGAGGTGCATCAAGGGTATTGGCATAGAGAAGCCAATCGCGGAGTGGAGCTTGATGGCAAAACAGTAGGGATTATAGGTTATGGAAATATGGGAAAAGCATTTGCCAAAAAATTACGGGGTTTTGATGTGGAGGTCTTGTGCTATGATATTAAGGCAGCAGTAGGAGATGAAAACGCGCGACAAGTGGGTTTGGAAGAGTTTCATGAGAAAGTTGAAGTACTGAGCTTACATACACCATGGACACCACTTACAAATCAAATGGTCGATACAACTTTCATAAATAAATTTAAAAATCCGTTCTGGCTAATAAATACTGCTCGTGGTAAAAGCGTAGTTACTTCAGCATTGGTTTCAGCCTTAATAGAAGGGAAGGTCAGAGGTGCCGGGCTAGATGTATTGGAATATGAAAAATCATCTTTTGAAAACCTCTTTTTAGAGAAGGAAATGCCGGTTGCATTACGTGAATTAATGTTCTTCGAAAATGTGATTTTTAGTCCGCATGTAGCTGGATGGACTGTGGAGTCTCATGAAAAACTGGCAACTACCATCGCGGGGAAGATTATTGATAGATTTGGAGAAGGTAGCTAATAATTAAATGTTGTTATATGAAAAATAGAGTTACAGGCATAGGTGGGGTGTTCTTTAAAACCAAAGACCCAAAGGCTGTTAAAGATTGGTATAATACACATTTAGGCCTAAATACCGATCAATGGGGATGCACCTTCTGGTGGATGGATAAGGATGGAAACAAATGTTCCACACAATGGAGCCCTTTTAAAGATGACACCACCTATTTTGAGCCTTCTAAGAAAAATTTCATGATGAATTTTAGAGTGGAGAATCTCGAAGAGCTTTTGAAAGAGCTTAAGAAAGAAGGGGTGCAGGTTATGGACGAGATACAAACTGTTGAAGAGGGTAAATTTGGATGGATCGTTGATCTTGAAGGCAATAAAATTGAGCTTTGGGAGCCAAACGATAAGGCTTTTCTATAAAAGAACGTCTTAATAATAAATTTGCTAGTGTGCTTTTAATATGAAAATATTTTGTTTGAATTCATATTAATCGTAATATTGCGATATATAAATAAATTAGATATGGAAACTCGTGATCTTTTTAAGTTACTGGAACAACACCGGGACAAATCCTTATTATTTGAATACGCTCCTAATTTATTAGTGCAGGCTAATTATCATATCACCGAAGTGAAGCACTTAAAAATAGACGCTGTAGATTGCGGCGGGCAGGAAGATTCCTGGAGGGAAACTATTATTCAACTATGGGAGAGTCCCGAAGAGATAGGGAAAAGAGATTTTATGCTCGTAAATAAAGCTTTAGAGATCCTGGAAAGGGTTGGGAAAATGAAAGCCTTTGTTTCTTCTGCAATAATAAAATTTGAATATGGTAACGATAGTTTTCACACTGCGCAGTTGGAGGTTCACGATCATAGAATACTTCAGGACCAACTTATATTGGAACTACATGTGCCATCTACTGCCTGTAAAGCTCAGGAACTTTGTGGAGTTCCCCAGGAAAAGAAAGAAATGGATCTTGATACCTTAACTTCATGCACGCCGGGTACCGGATGCTGTTAATAAAATTAAACTTGTGAAAAATATACTTATACTTTGCACTGGGAATTCCTGTAGAAGTCAGATGGCCCAGGGTTATCTTCAAAAATTTTATGGAAACAGAGCTTCTGTTTACAGTGCAGGAATTGAAACTCACGGGCTAAACCCTAAAGCTGTGGCAGTAATGTTGGAAGACGGTGTTGATATTTCAGGGCATACCAGCAATCATGTAGATGAATATAAGGATATAGACTTTAATTTCATCATAACCGTATGCGACCATGCCAATGAAAATTGCCCTTTTATTCCTTCAAAAGGTGCTGTTAGAATGCACCATAATTTTTCCGATCCGTCTAAACTTAAGGGCACTGAAGGCGAGATACATGCAGCATTTATTGCTACACGAAATGAGATCAAAGAATATTGCAGAGAATTTGCTGCAAACAACTAAAAATAAACAGGCCTGAAATTTTATATTTCAGGCCTGTTTATTAATCGTTCATTTCAACTTAACTGCTTAATTCTATAATAGCAGATTTAATAGATTCCCGCCCTTCAAGTGCCTCGAAGGTTTTATTTTTAACTAATGGGTCTGCAAGGCTCATTACTAATAAAAAGGCTACATCATCTCGGGAGATCTCCCCGCGTTCATTTAATTTTTCAGCTAATTTAACTTTTGCTAACCCTAATTCATCATTAAGGGATCCGGGACGCAGGATGGAATACGTAAGTCCGCTTTGTATTAAATGTTCATCAGCATTCTTTTTTGCCTGTAAATAAACTTTCATATCTTTATTTTGCGAAGGGTCATCTGCACCCATAGAGCTTAACATCACAAATTTTTTGATCTTTTCATTTTTAGCAGCATCTATCATCTTTTTAGCTCCTTCCTGGTCGATAGCAATGGTTTTATCTTCGCCCGTTTTACTACCTGATCCTGCTGCAAATATTATTCTATCCATACCTTTCGCAGCATGAGAAACATCTTTCTCAAGATCACCCATTACCGTTTCCACATCCATATCTTCGAAAATTTGCCTTTGCTCTTCCTTCCGGATCATAGCATAAGGTTCAAAAGTTTTGGAATTGTTTAGAATCTCTATCACACGTTTTCCAGTATGCCCGGTGGCACCCACAACTAATACTCTTTCCATTTTCTTTTATTTTTTAGAAGATTAAAGGTAAGCATCAAAACAAAGAATTCCCAAGCAGTACTTGGGAATAACAGGAAATTAACAAGCCTTTAAAAGGCTTTTAAATCTTGTGAGACTTTTCTTCCAACTCTTTTTGAAGTTCTTCCATTACCGGTTTTACGGTGCTTTCAGGCAGATCAGCAATTCTAATATACATCAACCCATCTATGGCATTATTAAAAAGGGGATCGACATTAAAGGCTACGACGCGGGCATTTTGCTTGATATATTTTTTTATGAGTACAGGTAAACGCAAGCTTCCCGGCTCAATTTCATCTATCAGTCTATCAAATTTATTTAAGTCGGCTTCACTTTCAACAAAAACAAAATCTTTATCGGCATCTTTCAGCTTAACTTTAAATTCTTTTTTCGGTCTTATGAACTGTGCAACATAAGGATCGTAATAATTAGATTTCATAAATTCTATCATGAGCGATTTTGAGAAATTTGAAAACTTATTACTGATGCTTACGCCACCGATCAAAAATTTATGTTCCGGAAATCTAAGAGTACAATGAACGATGCCTTTCCATAGCAAGAAAAGAGGCATGGGGCGTTGCTGATATTCTTTGATAATGAAAGCTCTTCCCATTTCGATAGATTGACTCATCATATCGTGTAATTCAGGTTCAAATCTAAATAAGTCCTGCAGGTAGAATCCATTGATACCTAAATTCTTATAGATCTCGGCTCCCATCCCCATACGATAAGCTCCAGCTATTTTTTTAGCGTCATTGTCCCATAAAAATAGATGATGATAGTAGTCATCAAAATCATCTAAATCGGTGGAATTATTGGTTCCTTCACCTATTTCCCTAAACGTTATTTCTCTTAATCTGCCTATTTCATTGAGGATATTTGGAATTATCTCTTTTTTGGCGAGAAAAACTTCGTAATTCTTGCTTTCCAACAGGCGTTTGTCTAACATCCTACAGGTTTCCACTTCTGCTTCCATAAGAGCCTCATTGGTCTCCAATACAATTTTCTTGGGTGCTTTCGGGATCTTTAAGCTTTTCGGGAGGTTGTCAAAAAGTCCCTTTTTTTCAAAGGAATTCGCGAGCATATAGGTCTTTCTTCGTAAAAAAGCGGTAAAAGCTTCAAGATTCGGATTGCTGCTCTGATCTTCGGGTGAAATAGCATTTCCTATTCTCACAACAATTTTTCGCTTCTTTTGAGAAAGCATTTCACTAGGAAGCTTTGCGGTTCTAAACACTCCATTCATTCCTGCCAACCTATAAAAGAAGGTGCTGTTCTTTGCGTGAAAATAAATGGGAATTACCGGTACATTCGCTTTTTGAATAAGCTTCATGGCACTAGGTTCCCAAGGCTTATCTACTATTAATTTTTCATCTTTATAGGTGGAAACCTCTCCCGCAGGAAATATTCCGAAGGCTCCCCCTTCTTTTAAATGAGAAATTGCCATTTTTATTCCCCCTAAACTGGACTTCGCTTCTTTGTGATCTTCAAAAGGGTTCACTGGCATTATATATGGCTTGAGCGGGTCTAATCTATGTAGTAGGAAGTTAGCTATTACTTTGAAGTCCTTTCGCTGTTCTAAAAGGATTTTCATCAATATCATACCGTCAATTCCTCCCAGAGGATGATTGGAAATAGTGATGAACGGACCTGTTTTAGGTATCCTTTTCAAATCTTTTTCAGGGATCTCAAAATCTATTTCAAAACCTTCAAGAATAGAATTGATAAAGTCGATTCCTTCAAGTTTTTTACGTTTTTCATATTCGGTATTCAGGGTTGAAAGCTTGGTGGTGCGTAGAACGATCCAGCCAACAGCAGTTCCTATTGGCCCTAACTTTTCCAAGTTCATTACTTTAGCTACTTCTTTCGCATTTACAATTCCCATGGATGCCTGTTATATTAAGGTTTTGAACAAAGATAGTTAAATGAATATGTAACTTTTTTATTCTCTAGTAACCAATTGAACGGTATTTTGGGTCAATTGTTTTAAAAGTACTTCCTTATCCTTTTGCAGATCTTTCATAGAGGCCTCATCAAAATGCCTGATGGTATATAAAGATACTCCCGTTATATAGTCAACTTTAAATCTGGCTTTTAAATGCTGGATGAGTTTTTCGAGATTATTGAAACGGTTATCAACACAAACGGCAAAGCTAATGGCAGAATTCTGAATAAGATCTACCTTCATTTGATATTGATGAAAAAGTTTAAAGATCTCGCTGATATTTTCTTCAACCATAAATGAGAAATCCAGGGAAGAAAGAGATATAAGCACCTGATTCTTTTTTACAATGAAACAGGGAACTGCTGGAATTAAAGCTTGTCCTTTACTCACTGCGGTACCTGCTCCTTCTGGGGAGATAAACGATTTCACATATAAAGGAATCTCCTTTCGCTGGAGAGGTTGCAGGGTTTTAGGGTGAATTACCGATGCCCCGTAAAAAGCAAGTTCTATAGCTTCTTCATAAGAAATTTGATGTAACAACTGCGAATTCTCAAAGCTTCTCGGGTCTGCATTTAAAACTCCTGGAACATCCTTCCAGATCACCACCCTTTCGGCATTTAGGCAATAAGCGAAGATTGCAGCAGTATAATCACTACCCTCCCTTCCTAAACTTGTAGTAAAACTATTGGCGTCTGAACCTATAAATCCCTGAGTGATATAAAGCTTAGTTGGATCTATTCTTTCTTGGATATTACTTTGAGTTTCTTCCCAATTTACTCCAGCATCTCGATAAGTGTTATCGGTTTTTATAAATTGGCGGGCATCCAGCCAACTGTGGTATATTCCTTGCCCTTTAAGATATTCACTTACAATGGTAGAAGAGAGTAACTCACCAAATCCTACTATTTGATCGTAAACAAAATCGTATTGGGTAGATTTATTATGGTTCAGAAAATTAAGAAGTTCTTCAAAAAAACCATTTATTTTTTCAAATACAGGTGCATGTTTATTTTCAAAAAGCTCATGTGCTACCTGTAAATGATATTCTTTGATCTCCTGCAAATAGGATTCGGATTTCTTTTCTGGTTGAAGATAGTTGTTGATTACCACCTCAAAAGCATTGGTCATTTTGCCCATGGCAGAGATAACAATAACCTTTTCTTTGAACCCTGTCTTTTTTAAAACATTGAAAACATTCCTAACCGAAGCAGCATCTCTTACAGAGGCGCCTCCGAATTTAAATATTTCCATACTTATTTCTTGAGATTTTGCTGAATTCCTAATTCATCCATATGTACGGTATACCAGTTCTTTTTAATATCGGCTCCTGTGTTCTCATAAAATTCAATAGCATTCTTATTTCCTTCAGAAACCACCCATTCTACACGTTTAACACCGTTGTCATGGCCGTATTGTACTACTCTTTGATATAAAGCGCCTCCAAGTCCGGTGCCTCTCATTTCTTTTCTCACAATAAGATCTTCTAAGTGTACGGTTCTACCTTTCCAAGTAGAAAAACGAAAGTACACCAATGCCATTCCTTGTATTTTTCCATCAACTTCGGCAACAAAGCATTTAAAATTACCTTCATCAAATCCTTCTTTTTCAAGGTCTTCCAGGGTAATTTCAACCTGATCTGCAGCGTTTTCATGTTCTGCCAATTCTTTAATAAGCTCTAAAGCTTGTGGCATATCTTCTCTTCCTGCTTCTCTTATTATATATTCCATAGTTTTTTGTGCTTTTCACAAATTTACTAATAGATTTTGACAATGTAGGTGTGGCCCGGTCTAAGCTACGTTAAGCTATGTTAAATTTTAAGGTAGGCATTCATTGCTTTTTCATCCATTTGAACGATATGCCAGTCGGTTAAAACCTTGGCTCCACTGCGTTTATAGAAATCTATAGCCGGCTTATTCCAATCTAGAACTACCCATTCTGCCCGTTTAACTCCTTGAGATATGGCAAAATCGACTACCTTTTTATAAAGTGCACTTCCCAAACCGGTACCTCTCATCTTCTGACGCACGACCAGATCTTCTAAATGTAAGGTACGCCCTTTCCAAGTGGAGAACCTAAAATAGACCAGTGCCATTCCTTCTATCCTTCCGTTTACTTCAGCTACAAAACAGGTAAATAAAGGATTAGGACCAAATCCCGCCTCCTCTAAATGACTCACATCTATAATCACCGCTTCGGGTTCTTTCTCAAATTCAGCTAATTCCTGAATTAATTCCAATACCTGTGGCAGGTCTTGTTTTTCAGCTTTTCGAATAATATATTCCATAGTTGTTTTTACTTGTTTCAAAAATAAGCAAGCTTATTAATATAATAATCACGAAAACGTTGTAGTAACTTATAAATTTGAATATTTTTGACGCATCAAAAAACCATACACCACAACTTATGCCCAAAAAGAATCAAACCTTAGGCGAATTTATAATTGAAAATCAAGCCGATTTCGCATACTCTTCGGGAGAGCTTTCCCGCTTAATAAACTCTATTCGTTTAGCAGCTAAAGTAGTAAATCATGAAGTGAGTAAAGCAGGCTTGGTAGATATTGTGGGAGCATATGGAGAAACAAATGTGCAGGGAGAAGACCAGCAAAAACTTGATGTATATGCCAACAATACTTTTATTCAAACCTTAACTAACCGGGAGATCGTATGTGGGATAGCTTCAGAAGAAAATGAGGATTTTATAACTATTGAAGGATGTAACGGAGATCACAAAAATAAATATGTGGTACTTATGGATCCGTTAGATGGTAGTTCAAATATCGATGTAAATGTATCGGTAGGAACTATTTTTTCAATTTACAGAAGGGTGACACCGGTGGGAACTCCTGTTACACAAGAAGATTTTTTACAACCCGGTAACCAGCAAGTTGCTGCTGGATATATTATTTACGGTACCTCAACTATGCTCGTATATACTACAGGAAGGGGTGTAAATGGATTTACGCTGAATCCTGCTTTAGGATCCTGGTACTTATCGCATCCGGATATGAAATTTCCTGAAGATGGAAATATATATTCTATCAATGAAGGGAATTACGTTCATTTTCCACAGGGTGTGAAAGATTATATAAAGTATTGCCAGGAGGAAAAGGAGAACCGCCCATATACTTCGAGGTACATAGGCTCTATGGTAAGTGATATCCACCGAAACATGATTAAAGGAGGGATATTTATTTATCCAAAAAGTGCAAAAGCGACTGATGGGAAACTGAGACTTCTATATGAGTGTAACCCAATGGCCTTTATAACTGAACAGGCAGGAGGGAAAGCTACTGATGGTTTTTCTCGCATTTTAGATATCAAGCCAACAGCGCTCCACCAACGCGCACCTTTCTTCTGCGGAAGCACAAGGATGGTTGAGAAGGCGGAGGAATTTATGGCTAAATACGGAAGCTAGTCCTACTTATTGTCTAGAAGATATTTATATTCTTCAAAACTTATCTGACCGCTGAATATTTGTATAGAACGCTTAATGATCTCATCAGAAGTACTGGTTGAGAAACCTAATCCTATAGCGTATTTTTTAAGAAGATAAACTTCCTCCTCATCAATTTCATGATCAGAAAAAATGATCTTGAATAAGTCGTGTAATCTTTCTAAACGTTTTTCATTTCCATTTGGAGGTTGAATTGGAAATTCACTTGGGTTTTTAAGTACTCGGGAATATTCTTCTTCACTGATATCCAATTTTCTTGCGAAGCGCTCTAACTGAATTTCTTCATGTTCATTAATTTCACCATCAATTGCTGCTAAATTTACAATAGCTGCAAAATGACCTAAATTGCGCAAGTGCTCTCCCGAGCCAAACAAATCTAAAAATGACATATTTTTATTTAATTTAATACCGCAAAGATAGTTAAACCCCCTTTTATCTACCTGACTTTTTTGCGGAAAATAGCGGCTTTACAATCGCTAATCTTTTCTTAATCCCTTTTCAAGCATAGTCAAATTAAGTAAATTCAACTTCATTAAGAAGAAAAGTGAATGAAACCACCCTTATTGGCATTTAATAAAAAAGGAATCTATTGTGCCGTGGCCAATGTTTATTTGGATCCGTGGCGGCCTGTAGAAAAGGCTATTATCTCGCATGGACATGCCGATCATTCCCGATACGGTCATAAAAAATATATTACCCATCATACCAATGTGCCTATCATAAAGCATCGATTAGGAGAGATTGAAGTAACAGGGAAAGACTGGGGAGAGACCTTTACTATAAATGGAGTTAAATTCTCTCTTCATCCCGCGGGACATATTATAGGTTCTTCACAAATTAGAGTAGAATATAAAGGGGAGGTTTGGGTGTTTACCGGCGATTATAAAACGGAAGATGATGGAGTAGCGGTACCTTATGAAGTAGTTAAATGTAACTCATTTATTACCGAATGTACTTTTGGATTGCCCGCTTTTAAATGGGTGCCTCAAAAAGAGGTAATGACAGATATTAACGAGTGGTGGCAGCAAAATAAACAGGATGGACGTGCCTCTATTCTTTTCGGATATTCCCTGGGAAAAGCACAACGTTTGTTAAAGCATTTAGATCCTTGTATAGGAAAAATATATACCCATGGGGCCATAGAGAAAATGACAGAGGTTATACGACCTCTCATGAATTTTCCAGAAACCACCTTAATTACCCGAGACACCAAGAAAGATGAATTAAAAGGGAACATTATACTAGCGCCACCTAGTGCTCAGGGCACTCCGTGGTTAAAGAAAATGGTTCCCTATGTTACTGCATCGGCCAGTGGATGGATGACCTTTCGCGGAGCCAGAAGAAGACGTGCAATAGATAGAGGCTTTGTGCTATCTGACCATTGCGATTGGGAAGGGCTTATTTCCTCCATAAAAGCTACGGGTTGCGAAAAAGTGATATGTACTCATGGTTATACCGATATATTTTCAAGGTATTTAATAGAGCAAGGCTATGATGCAAGAACAGAAGAAACTCAATACGAAGGTGAGATTGGAGAGTTGGAAGCTAAAACCGAACAAACCGAAGCAGTAGAAAATTTGAAGTAGTTTGTAAATAGAAAACAGGAAGAAAGGAAGAGGTAAATGAAGCACTTTTCACAACTTATAAAAACACTAGATAGCACCAATAAAACCACTTTAAAAGTGGAAGCGCTCACTAAGTATTTTGAAATTGCGCCCGATAAAGATAAGGTGTGGGCCATTGCTATTCTTTCTCATAGAAGACCGCCAAGGCCAGTAAATACCACCTTGCTCAGAAATTGGGCTTCTCAATTAGCGAATATTCCTCTTTGGCTTTTTGAAGAATCCTATCACATTGTGGGAGACCTTGCCGAAACCATTGCATTGGTAGTCCCCACTTCGGAAGAAACTTCAGAGAAGAGCCTGAATCAGTTCTTGCAGGAAATCATTCAGTTGAAGTCGAAAACGGAAGAAGAGAAAAAGGAGTACCTGCATTATAATTGGTTAGAACTGAATTATTATGAACGATTTGTTTTTACTAAACTAATTACCGGGAGTTTCCGAATTGGGGTAAGTCAGAAGTTAATGACGAGAGCCCTGTCGAAAGCTACTAATATAGATGAAGATATACTTGCCTATAAATTGATGGGAAATTGGGATCCTGAAAAGATCTCCTTCACACAACTTATATTAGAGGAGAACGAAGAAGATTACCTTTCAAAACCTTACCCATTTTACCTTGCTTATGCCATAGAAGGAGAAACTTCAAGCTTAGGGGAGGTTAGTGAATGGGCGGCAGAGCATAAATGGGACGGAATCCGCTCCCAGATAATTATTCGTAATAATGAATTATTCGTTTGGAGCCGAGGGGAAGAATTGGTTACCGATAAATACCCGGAATTTCAAAGTTTTATTGAAAACATACCTAACGGAACTGTACTAGATGGAGAAATTTTAGCATTTCCCAATAAAGAGATAGGAACCTTCAACGATCTGCAAACCCGAATAGGCCGAAAAACGGTGTCTAAATCCTTATTAGCAAAAACTCCTGTAATTTTAAAAGCTTATGATATTTTGGAGTGGGAGGGAGAAGATATTCGAGATCAGCCCTTTTCTGAACGAAGAACTGTTCTCGAGAAACTATATGCTGAAATAAATACGGAAGAGATCCCATTTCATCTTTCTGAAACCATTTCATTTAATACCTGGGAGGAAGTGGCAATTGAAAGAGATAGGGCACGAGAAGAACGTTCAGAAGGACTGATGCTTAAAAAATTGGATTCTCCGTATCTAGTGGGAAGGAAAAAGGGGGATTGGTGGAAATGGAAAGTAGACCCGCTAACTATCGATGCCGTGCTTACTTATGCGATGCGCGGTCATGGGAGAAGAACAAATTTATTTACCGATTATACGTTCGGACTTTGGGATGAAGAGAAAAAAGAACTGGTAACTTTTGCGAAAGCCTATTCCGGTTTAACCGATGCCGAATTCAGAAAAGTAGATGCCTGGATCAAAAAAAATACTTTAGAACGTTTTGGCCCAGTTAGAAGCGTGACACCTCATCATGTTTTTGAAATTGCTTTTGAGGGAATAGCACAATCTAAACGGCATAAAAGTGGTGTTGCAACTAGGTTTCCAAGAATTTTAAGATGGAGACAGGACAAGAAAATTGAAGATGCCAATACCTTAGAAGACTTGAAAGCTCTTATTCCTTAATAGAAGTCAGCCTTATCAATGAATAGAAATGAACTTTTCACACTTGCTGAAAACTGGTTTGCTAAACAAAACTGGAAGGCCTTCGCATTTCAAAAACAAACTTGGACAGCATATTTACAAGGTAAACACGGACTTCTAAATGCACCTACCGGAAGTGGGAAAACTTATGCGCTGTGGGTGCCTATAGTATTGGATTATATAAAAAATAATCCCGATTATAAGACCAAGCATAAAAAAGGACTAAAAGCGATTTGGATCACTCCTTTGCGTGCTCTTTCTGTAGAAATCGCCCAATCTGCAACCCGATTTGCAGAAGAAATGGGAACATCGCTAACAGTTGGAATTAGAACGGGAGATACTTCTCAGAAGGAGCGCGCGGCACAAAAGCGACAAATGCCGGATTTACTAATAACCACTCCCGAAAGTTTACAGTTACTACTTGCTTCCAAAAATTACGATAAAACCTTCAAAGACCTTAACGCCATCGTAATTGATGAATGGCATGAACTATTAGGAACCAAACGAGGCGTGCAGGTAGAATTGGGATTGTCCAGATTAAAAACAATCTCTAAAAATTTAAAGATCTGGGGGATTTCTGCTACTATTGGAAATCTTCAACAGGCAAGGGAGGTTCTGTTAGGGCCAAATTCAGAGGCCTTCAACAATTCAGAATTGATAAGAGCCAAGCTCAACAAGAAGATAAGTGTGAAATCTATCATTCCAAAGAAGATGGAAAAATTTCCCTGGCGTGGACACTTAGGCTTGCACTTAATTGATGAGGTGGTTCCAATTATTAAAGCTTCAAAAACTACCCTTTTGTTTACAAATACCCGTTCTCAATGTGAATTGTGGTTCCAAAAACTCCTGAATAAATATCCGGAATTTGCCGGAGAAATGGCCATGCATCACGGGAGTATCAATAAAGAGACTAGATTATGGGTAGAACAGGCAATTAGAGATGAAACATTAAAAGCCGTGGTGTGCACGTCCAGTCTCGATTTGGGGGTGGATTTTGCGCCGGTGGAAACCATTATCCAGATTGGTGGCCCAAAAGGGGTGGCTAGATTTATACAGCGAGCGGGAAGGAGCGGCCATCAACCGGGAAAGGAAAGTGTTATTCATTTTTTGCCTACGCATGCAATAGAGCTTATTGAGGCTGCGGCCCTTCAAAAGGCGGTCAAGGAAACCGTGGTGGAAGACCGTATTCCTTATCTACAAAGTTTTGATGTTTTGGTACAATATCTAACCACCCTTGCGGTGTCTAACGGTTTTTTTCCTGCTAATATTTATAGGGAGATAAAATCGACTTTTTGTTTTCAGGAGCTTACCGAAGATCAATGGAAATGGGTTCTCAACTTCATCACGAAAGGGAGCCAGAGTTTACAAGCTTATGATGAGTATAAGAAAGTGGAAATTGAAGAGAATGGAAAGTTTAAAGTGAACGATAGAGGAGTGGCAATGCGACATCGACTACAAATAGGTACCATAGTAAGCGATGCCGTACTTACCGTAAAATATATGAAAGGCGGTTATATTGGAAGTATTGAAGAATGGTTCATTTCAAAATTGAAGCCGGGAGATGTGTTTACTTTTGCGGGAAGAAATCTGGAATTGGTGCGTATTAAAAACATGCAGGTAATTGTAAAGACTTCCAAGCAAAAAACATCTCGAGTGCCTAGCTGGCAAGGGGGAAGGATGGCATTTTCGGCTCAAATGAGTGAGCTGCTAAGAGAGGAGATGTATGAAGCGGCTGCATCCATGGAATTGCCGTCAAGTTCGGTTCGTTCTTCTGAATTGAAAGCATTACGGCCTATTTTTAAAAGGCAGATAAGAGAATCAATAATTCCTAAAAGTGAAGAATTTCTTATTGAGACTTTTAAGACGCGAGAGGGGTATCATGCAATTTTCTATCCTTTTGAAGGTAGATTTGTGCATGAAGCTCTAGGAAGTCTGTTGGCATATAGAATAAGCTTACTCACTCCTATTTCATTCACCCTGGCCTTTAATGATTATGGGTTTGAGCTGCTTTCCGATCAGGAGATCGATATGGAGCAGGTATTGGATAATGATCTTTTTTCTTTCGATTTTTTAATGGATGATCTTTATAAAAGTTTGAATGCTTCAGAAATGGCAAGAAGGAAATTCAGAGACATTGCTGTTATTGCGGGACTTGTATTTACGGGTTTTCCCAATAAATTGATCAAGACAAAACATTTACAATCCAATTCGCAATTGCTCTTTAGCGTATTTAAAGATCATGAACCTGAAAATCTCCTGTTTTTACAAGCGTATCGTGAAACCTTTGAACATCAGTTGGAAGAGGGCAGGTTACGTTTGTCTTTAGAGAGAATTGCAAAACAGCAAATTATTTGGAAGCAGTGTGAAAAACCTACTCCATTCTCATTTCCCATAATTACCGATAGATTGCGGGAAAAATTGTCTTCAGAAAAATTGGAAGATCGCATCAGGCGAATGCTCAAACAGCTTGAAAAGTGATTAAATTTGCAATGTGAAGAAATCCATTCAATTAAATAATCAGCACTTCGATTTGCATTTTAGCGGGGCCGTATATTGGCCAGAAGAGCAAATGCTACTTATAAGCGATGTGCATCTGGGGAAGATCTCTCACTTTAGAAAATATGGAAGTGCCGTGCCGAATTCGGCAATCACCGAGAATTTCGATCGTCTTAATAATGTAATAGCTCAATTTCAGCCTAAAAGCATTTGTTTTCTAGGGGATCTTTTCCATAGTTCTTTGAATTTAGAGTGGGATCTTTTTCAAAGTTGGATGCAAACTATTACAGCTAAAGTTGTACTGGTGGCGGGAAATCATGATATTATCTCTCACTTGAAATATGAAGAATTAGGTGTTAAGGTATTGTCAGAGTTACAAATAGGAACTTTTTTACTTACGCACCATCCCGAAGAAAGAGAGGGTTTTTTTAATTTTTGCGGGCATTTGCATCCTGGTTTCAAATTAAGAGGTTTGGGCAGACAACAACTCAACTTGCGCTGCTTCTATATTAATGAGCAACAACTAATATTTCCGGCCTTTGGAGAATTTACTGGAAATTATTGGATAAACCCGAAGGAAGGTGATAGAATATTCGCAATCACAAAAAAAGAAGTAATTTTAGTGTATTAATATCTTAGGGATATGAAAAGGAACTTAGCTTTAGTCAATATGTTTTCGGTACTACTGATTATTATAGTCAGTTACTATGCTCAAATTATTGGAATTAATGATAATACCATTGGTGGGCTAAGTAAGGAATATAGAAATCTTTTTACACCCGCAAGCTACGCTTTTGCTATATGGGGAATTATCTATTTAGCTTTAATAATTTATGTTGTTTTCCAGATAGATCGTGCTTTTTTTAAAGATAATACGGTAGATACCTCATTTATATTACAAACAGGACCTTGGTTCTTTCTTACAAATATTGCTAATGCAGCCTGGGTAGTAGCTTGGTTGTATGAGTACACCTTGCTTTCAGTGGTATTGATGTTCTTTATGTTGGTATGTCTTATAAAAATTATTCTCAATACAAATATGGAGCGGTGGGATGCCTCCTTTAAAATAATAGCTTTTACCTGGTGGCCTATTTGTATTTACGCAGGCTGGATTAGTGTTGCTACAGTTACCAATGTTGCTGCCTATCTGGTCAAAATAGGTTGGAAGGGGGATTTTTTAAGTGAAGAAACCTGGACCGTTTTAATGATAGTGGTAGTGGTTATAATAAATTCACTAATCATTTATAAAAGGAATATGCGGGAGTTTGCGGCAGTTGCTGTTTGGGGACTTTTCGCAATATATATAAGACATATGAACAATTCTCCAGCTATATCCTACGTGGCACTTGGCGGGGCAGGTCTTATATTTAGTTATATTGCTTATCATGGCTTTGTTAACAGAAAATCTAACCCTCTCTATAAATTTTTATACACTGGGGAAGCTTAACGCTGCGTTTACTTTTTCAATTCCCTTTTGTTACTATAGATGGTCACTGTCACTTTATAGTTAAAAAAATGTTGTGGACTTGCTAGGCAAGATATCAGGAATTATCTTTGCGCTAATGAGTAAAACCACTATTGCCCAAAACTTTGCACAGTCTCTGGAACAGCAGAAACTGCAGTCTTCTATTTCCTCTTCTGAAGAAAATCAAGCGAGAATCCACTTAAAAGGCCTTGTAGGTTCGTCCCTTTCCTTTGTGATTTCCAATGCTTTTGAAGCCTCGGAAAAACCTTTTTTGCTGATCTTTAACGACAAAGAAGAAGCTGCTTATTATTTGAACGACTTGGAACAGCTAGTAGGAGAGAAAAATGTACTTTTCTATCCCGGAAGTTACCGAAGGCCTTATCAGTTGGAAGAGACCGATAATGCCAATGTACTTTTAAGAGCTGAGGTTTTAAATAGAATCAACTCACGCAAGAAACCCGCGGTGATAGTTACTTATCCCGATGCGCTTTTTGAAAAAGTGGTTACACGAAAAGAACTGGAAAAAAGCACTTTAAAGATCGCTATTAATGATCAGCTTTCAATAGATTTTGTAAACGAAGTATTGTTTGAATACAAATTCAAACGAGTAGATTTTGTAACAGAACCTGGAGAATTTTCGGTTCGAGGCGGAATTATTGATGTGTTTTCCTTTAGTAATGATGAGCCTTATAGAATTGAATTCTTTGGCGATGAGGTGGATAGTATCAGAAGTTTTGATGTGGAAACGCAACTTTCCACAGATAAGGTGAAGAAGATCTCGGTAATGCCAAATGTGGAGAACAAGCGTTTAGATGAGGTACGAGAAAGTTTTCTAAAATATATTTCTTCAAAAACGGTGGTCTTTGTGAAGAATTTGGAGTTGTTCTCTGCTTCTCTAGATACGCTCTTCGGAAAGGCAAAGGAAGCCTTTGGCAATCTTTCCGAAGAAATAAAACACAGCACCCCAGAAGAACTTTTTTGTACTGCAGAATTAATTAAAAGACAATTGTTGGAGTATACCGTAGTAGAACTCAGCAATCAGGCATACTTAGTACCGCATGAACTGGGTTCAGGCGCAAAAAGGACAGAAGTGACCTCTATTTCAAAAGAGGTTATAGAATTTAATACCAAACCCCAGCCTTCATTTAACAAGCAATTCGATCTCTTGATCGATAACTTGATAGAAAATCAGGAATCGGGTTATAAGAACTATATATTTTGTGTCAGTGATCAGGCTGCAAAGCGGTTCCATGACATTTTTGACGATCAGGACCGAAAAGTAGACTATCAAACCGTGGTGCTTTCAATGTACCAGGGCTTTATAGACGATACTCAAAAGATGGCCTGCTATACAGATCATCAAATTTTTGAACGCTATCATAAATTTCATCTTAAGAACGGCTACTCCAAAAAACAGGCAATCACGCTTAAGGAGCTTACCAATCTTGAAGTTGGCGATTATGTAACCCACATAGATCACGGGATAGGAAAGTTTGGCGGACTTCAAAAAATAGATGTTGAAGGAAAGAAGCAGGAAGCTATTAAACTGATCTATGGCGAGCGGGATATCTTATATTTAAGTATTCACTCGCTGCATAAGATATCTAAGTTTAACGGGAAAGATGGAAAACCGCCCAAGATCTATAAATTGGGAAGTAATGCTTGGAAGAATTTAAAGCAAAAGACAAAAGCTAGAGTAAAACATATTGCTTATAATCTTATAGAGCTTTATGCCAAAAGAAGAACCCAAAAGGGATTTGCATTTGGCCCCGATAGTTATTTACAGCACGAATTGGAAGCTTCATTTATCTATGAAGATACGCCAGATCAAAGTACTGCAACTGCTGCGGTGAAAGAAGATATGGAAAACGAACGCCCTATGGACCGATTGGTGTGTGGAGATGTTGGTTTCGGTAAAACAGAGGTCGCAATTCGAGCTGCCTTTAAAGCTGTAGATAATGGAAAGCAGGTGGCTGTGTTGGTGCCTACCACCATATTAGCATTTCAACATCATAAGACATTTTCTGAAAGATTGAAGGATTTTCCTGTTACGGTAGATTATCTTAATAGGTTTAGAACCGCTAAAGAACGAAAAGAGACTTTAGAGAATCTTGAAAAAGGAAAAGTCGATATCATAATTGGAACGCATCAACTGGTAAGCAAGGCGGTAAAATTCAAAGATCTCGGCTTGTTGATAGTAGATGAAGAACAAAAATTTGGAGTTGCAGTAAAGGATAAATTAAAGACCATTAAGGAAAATGTGGATACCCTTACGCTTACAGCTACGCCAATTCCACGGACATTGCAGTTCAGTTTAATGGCTGCAAGGGACCTTTCCACCATTACCACACCGCCGCCTAATAGATATCCTATTGAGACGAATATTATCCGTTTTTCAGAAGAAACCATTAGAGATGCGGTGATTTATGAGATTCAGCGTGGGGGACAGGTATTTTTTATTCATAATAGAATTGAGAACATCAAGGAAGTTGCCGGGATGATTCAGCGATTAGTACCCGATGCTAAAGTGGGTGTAGGTCACGGGCAAATGGAAGGGAAGAAGTTAGAAAAACTCATGTTAGGTTTTATGAATGGGGAATTTGATGTGCTGGTTTCCACCACCATTATTGAAAGCGGGTTGGATGTAACGAATGCCAACACCATTTTCATTAACAATGCCAATAATTTCGGATTGTCCGATCTTCATCAAATGCGGGGACGTGTAGGACGAAGCAATAAAAAATCTTTCTGTTACTTCATTACCCCACCTTATTCGGTAATGACCGACGATGCCAGAAAGCGAATTACGGCATTGGAACAATTTTCAGAATTGGGAAGCGGCTTTAATATTGCAATGAAAGATCTTGAAATTCGTGGAGCGGGAGATTTGCTTGGTGGAGAACAAAGCGGTTTTATGAATGAAATAGGTTTTGATACCTATCAAAAAATATTGAATGAGGCGATTGAAGAGTTGAAGGAGAATGAATTCAAAGATCTTTACGAGGAAAGTGAAGATGTTACAGCGAAGGTCTTTGTGAAGGATACTCAAATTGACACCGATTTTGAATTGCTATTTCCTGATGATTATATCAACAACATCAGCGAGCGATTGAATCTATATACCGAATTGAACACCCTGAAGACTGAAGAGGAATTGCAGAAGTTTGAAAGTGCGTTGGTAGATAGGTTTGGAGAGCTGCCAATACAAGCGGTGGACTTATTGAATAGCGTTAGAATCAAGTGGATTGCCTCGGCAATCGGTTTGGAGAAGATCATTATGAAGCAGGGGAAATTTGTGGGGTATTTTATCTCCGATCAGCAATCGAGATTTTACCAGACCAATAATTTCACTAAGGTGTTACAGTATGTACAAAGTCATTCGCAAACCTGTAAGATGAAAGAGAAACAAACTCGTGCGGGATTAAGGTTGTTATTAACTTTTGAGAAAATCACTTCTATAGAAAGAGCTTTAAAGGTTTTGGAGCCTTTAGATTTTAGAGTGAACGTAGAGGAAGAAGCAAAAGTTTAGACTTTACTCAAAATGCACAAAGGCATTTTCCAAATGTTCTATTCTGGTGCCTGCGGTATTTTTAATGATGGCTATAATATCGAAACGTACGTCCACATTTAATTCGTGCTCGGTCACAAAATGATCTACAGCCCTCACAAGCCGTTGAATTTGCTGGCCTTTTACAAACTCCTGAGGATCCCCAAAATCGGGGGTACTTCGGGTCTTTACTTCAATAATTGCCAGTAGATTCCCTTTTCGCGCAATAATGTCTACCTCAGCTTTTTGATACCTGAAATTTCTTGACACAATGATATATCCATTATTCAGAAGAAAGTTCACCGCAAGGTCTTCCCCTTTTTTTCCCAACTCGTTATGCGCTGCCATTTCAATAATTATTAATGAATGTGGTTTGAAAGGGAATAAAAGTAGCTTATTTTCAGTTGTTTACAATAAGGGGAAATCCCTTATTTTTACCTAAGAAGAAGAAAAAAATATATTTAGGACACCTTTAAAATAAGGGTTTGTACATGAAGATCTAATTCTTCAATTTCTTTTTCAGAAGCCTTTATAATATGATCTCCATAAAATTGTGATTTAGGTTCGGTATTGGGAGTCAGAAAAACATGCAACTGGCTATTTTCCAGTTTGCCTTCATTCCATAATACAGCGCCACTGTAATCCCATCCAAATCCGTAGAAAGAGATAGGTTTTGCATTTAGATCATTTAATTCAGTATACGAAGTTCCAACTCTAATACCAGTAGAAGATTGCCATTTTCCGGAATCTGAAAACCTGATATCATGGATTTTCGATTTCTCGTCGTCTTGCCAAGTGATATGCAATTCGTTGGGGGTGTTGGGGTATAGCACACAATAGGCACGCTCTACCGTGCCTTCTTCGAACATCCCTTTGTCTTCCCGCATATTTGCATCAGGATACAGTTCCTTTAATTGTTCGGAATTATAAGCCGTCAAATCTTCAACAATAAATTTATTGGAATTGGTAGAAATGGCTTTTTTTGAACTGTTACAGGATATAATTGTTAATGCAAGAATTACAAATACTATTTTACGCATAGGGAAGTTTTGGGTAAAATTAGATACATTTCCCGCATTTGCATGGTCTTTTACAAGATTTTAACGTGTAATATTGGGCAGTTGCTTACCTTTACGGACTTAAAAAATTTCAGGAATAAAATGAATAAGACTCCACAACGATATACAATTACAGCAGCACTGCCATATACAAACGGACCAATTCACATAGGTCATTTGGCCGGGGTATATGTACCAGCCGATATATATGCAAGATTTTTAAGAATGCAGGGAAATGATGTTGCCTTTGTATGCGGAAGTGATGAGCATGGGGTTGCTATCCCTATGAAAGCTAAAAAAGAAGGGGTTACACCCAAACAGTTAATAGATAAATATCACGGGATCATTAAAAAATCTTTTGAGGATTTTGGGGTGACCTTCGATAATTATTCTCGTACTTCTAATGAGATCCACCATAAAACAGCTTCTGAATTTTTTAGAAAACTATATGATGATGGAAAATTTATTGAAGAAACTACAGAACAGTTATATGATGAAGAGGCTAAACAGTTCTTGGCCGATAGATTTGTTACCGGAACCTGTCCGAAATGCGGAAATGAAGAGGCGTATGGAGATCAGTGTGAAAACTGTGGAAGCTCTTTAAATGCTACCGATCTTATCAACCCAAGATCGGCTATTACTGGCGCTGTTCCTACGATGAAGGAAACCAAACACTGGTTCTTGCCTTTAGATCAATATGAAGATTTCTTACAGGAATGGATTATAAAAGGCCATAAAAAAGACTGGAAAGCCAATGTTTATGGGCAAGTGAAGTCATGGGTAGATGAAGGTTTAAGAGCAAGAGCTGTTACCAGAGATCTGGAATGGGGAATTCCCGTTCCTGTAGAGGGTGCAGAAGGAAAAGTGCTATATGTATGGTTTGATGCTCCAATAGGATATATTTCTTCCACAAAAGAATGGGCTGCTCGCGAAGGCAAGAACTGGGAAGATTATTGGAAGAACAAGGATACTAAAATGGTACATTTTATAGGGAAAGACAATATCGTTTTTCACTGTATCATCTTCCCTATCATGCTCAAGGCCGAAGGAAGTTATATTTTACCTGAAAATGTTCCGGCCAACGAGTTCTTGAACTTAGAAGGAAAGAAACTTTCTACTTCTAAGAACTGGGCAGTTTGGTTACATGAATATTTGGAAGATTTTCCAAATCAGCAGGATGTATTGCGTTACACGCTTACCGCAAATGCACCGGAGAACAAGGATAACGATTTCACCTGGAAGGATTTTCAGGCTAGAAACAATAATGAACTGGTAGCAATCTTCGGTAATTTCATAAATAGAGCCGTAGTGCTTACCGATAAATATTATGGTGGTGAAGTGCCTGCTCCAGGAGAGTTTTCAGAAATAGATGAACAAACCTTAGCAACTTTAAAAGCATATCCTGCTGTAATTGCCAGCTCTATTCAGAAATATAGATTTAGAGAAGCGCAGGGGGAATTAATGAATCTTGCCAGATTAGGAAATAAATATTTGGCAGATGAAGAGCCTTGGAAGCTTATAAAAACAGATGCAGAACGTGTGAAAACGGTAATGTACGTAGCCTTGCAAATAGCTTCGGCATTGGCCACATTAAGTGAACCGTTCTTACCATTCACTTCAGTAAAACTTAAAGGGATATTGAATTTACCATCGAGTGGTGCTGAAGGAAGTTTAAGCTGGGATGAAGTTGCTGAAAAAGATAATTTGCTTCCTGCCGGACATAAAATAGGAAAAGCTGAATTGCTTTTCAGTAAAATAGAAGACGAAGAAATTCAAAAACAACTAGATAAATTGGAAGCAACAAAAGCAGCAAATATAGCCGATTCTAAACCGGTGACTGTTCCTACAGTAGCACCTCAAAAAGAAACCACCACCTTTGAAGATTTTTCGAAATTGGATCTTAGAGTTGGGACCATTGTGGAAGCTTCTAAAATGCCAAAAGCCGATAAGTTGCTGGTATTGAAAGTAGATACAGGTATGGATGTAAGAACTATTGTTTCAGGAATCGCTCAAAGCTTTAATGCGGAAGATATTATTGGGAAGAAAGTAACTGTTCTGGTTAATTTGGCTCCACGAAAATTACGAGGAGTTGAAAGCCAGGGGATGATCTTAATGACAGAAAATGCGGATGGAAAGCTTGTTTTTGTAAATCCGGGAGAAGATAATGTAGAGAACGGAGCCGTAATAAGTTAAGGAAGTTTGCATAATTCCAATAAATAAGAATTCTAAAGCGCAAGATCTATATTGATCTGGCGCTTTTTTATTAATAGATATTTTAAATGCACTAATGTTTCATGCTGAAAATAGCGTATCATCCTATTTTTACACACCCGCTACCAAAGGGGCATCGTTTCCCTATGGAAAAATATGACTTGCTCCCTAAGCAGCTGCTACATGAAGGGACTTGTGCAGATGAGAATTTCTTTCAACCCGAATTGCCTATAGATGAGCATATTTTAAAAGCTCATGATGCTAATTATTTTCGGGAACTTACTTCTCTTAGCATCGAGCCAAGGGATGTCAGAAAAATAGGTTTTCCCCTATCAAACGAATTGGTGGAACGGGAATTGCTTATTGCTGATGGTACCATGAAAGCTTGCGATTATGCCTTGGAAAATAAAATTGCCATGAATATTGCGGGAGGTACTCATCACGCTTTTTCCAATCGGGGAGAAGCATTTTGCTTATTGAACGACCAGGCAATAGCGACTAGATATCTTCAAAACATTAAAGGCCTTAAAAAGGTGCTGATAGTAGATCTGGATGTGCACCAGGGAAATGGAACCGCAGAGATATTTAGAGAGGACAGCAGTGTTTTTACATTTTCGATGCATGGAAAGAATAATTATCCTTTTAGAAAGGAATTTTCTGATCTGGATATAGAACTGAAGGATCAAACCGGGGATGCTGAATATCTTCATATTTTAAAGGAAACCCTCCCTCGACTTATCGAGGAGCAGCAACCTGATTTTATTTTTTATCTAAGCGGAGTGGATATTCTATTTTCAGATAAGCTTGGGAAATTAGGGTGTACCATAGCAGGCTGCAAGGAACGGGACCGCTTTGTGCTGCAAACGTTTCATGATCTTAAGATTCCTGTACAGGTGAGTATGGGGGGAGGATATTCTCCAGATATAAAAACCATTTTGGAGGCCCATTCCAATACTTATAGATTAGCTCAGGAAATCTTCTTTTGAGAAGTTTGCAATTTTTAAGATTTCCAAAATTTTACTTCCCAGCCAATTCCTAATCTCTTCTTCATTGGTAAGTCAGATCAATTCTTTGATTTTCCCTTCTGATTTTTCTTTATTGTATAACACATCTTTCCAATTGAATAATATTTCAAATATTTCATTCAATTTATTTTACGTAAATTTTAATCTTTTTTAGAGCAAAATTGTATTTCCTATTATAATTTAACATTATGACAGACAGACAAAAAGCAAAAGCATATTGGAGAGAAAATTTACGATACCTGTTTTTTCTATTACTCGTGTGGTTCCTAGTTTCTTTTGGAGCCGGCATTTTATTTAAGGACACCTTGAACAATTTCCATATTGGAGGCTTTAAGCTTGGATTTTGGTTTGCGCAACAGGGTTCTATTTATGTTTTTGTTGTCTTGATCTTTGTTTATATCCGATTGATGAACAGGCTGGATAAAAAATACAGTTACAACGAGTAAACTTTTCCCAAAATTAAATACTATAAAATATGAGTGTTCAAGTCTGGACCTGGATTTTAGTTGGAGTTACCTTTTCTCTTTACTTCGGAATTGCCATATGGGCAAAAGCAGGATCTACAAAAGAATTTTATGTTGCCGGTGGTGGTGTTTCGCCTTTGGCTAATGGAATGGCAACCGCAGCCGATTGGATGAGTGCCGCCTCCTTTATTTCTATGGCCGGAATAATTTCTTTTAGTGGTTATGATGGATCGGTATATTTAATGGGTTGGACCGGTGGCTACGTATTGTTGGCGTTATTACTAGCTCCGTATTTGCGTAAATTCGGAAAGTTTACAGTACCCGATTTTATTGGAGATAGATATTATTCAAATACCGCTCGAAGTGTAGCTGTTATATGCGCGCTTATAGTATCATTTACTTATGTAGCTGGACAAATGAGAGGCGTAGGAATCGTGTTTTCTCAATTCCTGCAAGTAGAGATCACCACCGGTGTAATTATTGGAATGGTTGTAGTTCTGGTATTTGCTTTTCTGGGAGGCATGAAAGGGATTACGTATACTCAGGTTGCGCAATACTGTGTTCTGATATTTGCCTTTATGGTGCCAGCTATCTTCATCTCTATACAAATGACAGGAAACCCTATACCGCAACTCGGGATGGGTGGAAAAATTGAAGATGGTACTTATTTGCTTCAAAAACTAGATGATCTTCATACTCAGTTAGGCTTTAAAGAATATACTAGCGGAAGTAAATCTACCTGGGATGTATTTGCAATTACCCTGGCACTTATGGCTGGAACGTCGGGACTGCCTCATGTAATTGTAAGATTTTTTACCGTTCCAAGAGTAAAAGATGCCCGGAAATCGGCTGGTCTTGCGCTCCTGTTAATTGCAATATTGTATACTACAGCTCCGGCGGTTTCTGTTTTTGCCCGAACAAACCTGATAGATACGGTAAGCGAAAAGGAATATAAAAGCTTACCAGAATGGTTTAAAAATTGGGAAAACACAGGTTTGATATCCTGGACCGATAAAAATGCGGACGGAAAAATACAATATGTAAATGGGGATGCTGTAGATGGCAAACCTTTATTTACCGATGAAAGAGGAGTAAACGGGGAACGTATGGTGTCTAATGCTACCACCCAGACCAACGAGTTATATGTAGATAGGGATATTATGGTTCTGGCAAATCCTGAAATTGCCAAATTACCAAATTGGATAATAGCCTTAGTGGCAGCCGGAGGTTTGGCAGCAGCTTTATCTACCGCTGCGGGTTTACTCTTGGTTATCTCCACTTCAATTTCTCATGATCTTATTAAAAAACAAATAAAACCTGATATATCCGATAAAGAAGAGCTTATTGCAGCAAGAGTAAGTGTATTTGTAGCTGTAATTGTTGCGGGGCTCTTTGGAATTTATCCACCTGGTTTTGTGGCTGCCGTGGTGGCTCTTGCCTTTGGTCTGGCTGCAGCTTCCTTCTTTCCGGCTATTGTGTTAGGAATTTTCGATAAAAGAATGAATAAAGAAGGGGCAATTACCGGTATGGTGGTTGGCATTTCGGTGATGCTGTATTATATGATTCGATTTAAAACCGGTCTTAAAGGTTTGGTAGACCCACTTCCCGAAAGCGAATGGTGGTTTAATACTTCTCCTGAGGGCTTTGGTACCATAGCTATGATATTGAATGTGGTTATTGCGTTAGTCGTTTCCAGACTTACACCTGCGCCTCCTAGAAAAGTAACGGAAATTGTAGAAAATATCAGAATTCCCAGTGGGGGCGGAGAGGCGATAGATCATTAAATATACTTTACAATTTTTACAACTAAAACCTTCATAACATTTAAGTGTTATGAAGGTTTTTCATTTTACAGAATTTCACTCAGCTCTACTTTTTCAATATTTCATCCTGAATAATTTTTTAACTATCTAATATTGAATCATTTAATTCTCTATATTTAAGAGCCCTACCTCTTTTTACTAATCAAATTCTTCAAAAATGAAAAAAGTATTGATTTTTTTTCTGTGCACATTTCTCTATGTACAGGAACAACAGGCACAAAATTTTGAATTTAAAGCAGATGATATTAATATCGATTACGAGCGTTTTGTTCTTCCCAATGGGTTGACTTTACTTGTACATGAAGATCATAAAGCACCTATTGCTGCGGTAAATGTTTGGTATCATGTAGGTTCTAAAAATGAAAAAGAAGGGAAGAGTGGTTTTGCTCATCTTTTTGAGCACCTTATGTTCAACGGAAGTGAAAATTATGATGATGATTATTTTCAGGTCATAGAACGAATTGGAGGGACCGATGTAAACGGGACTACCAATTCTGACAGAACCAATTACTTCCAGAATGTACCGGTTTCAGCATTAGATCAGGTGCTTTTTCTAGAATCTGACAGAATGGGGCACCTCTTGGGAGTGGTAGATCAGGAACTTTTAGATGAGCAGCGAGGAGTAGTTCAAAATGAAAAGAGACAGGGAGAGAATCAACCTTATGGACAGGAAAGAAATTACCTTACCAAAGCCATGTATCCTGAAGGGCATCCATATTCCTGGACGGTAATTGGGGAAATGGAAGATCTTAATGCCGCTTCACTTGAAGATGTGCAACATTGGTTTCAATCATATTACGGTGCAGCGAATGCGGTAATAGCAATTGCCGGAGATGTAGATCCGGAGGAGATACATAAAAAAGTAATAGAATATTTTGGGGATATTCCTGCCGGGCCTACCGTAGAAAGACAGGAGGTAAATATTCCGGTCCATAATGGAGATACTTATCAGGTGTATCAGGACAGAGTTCCGGAAACACGGGTATTGTTTGCCTGGAATACACCTCCTTATGGCTCTCGAGAAGATCTTCATTTCGATCTTATTTCCGCAATTCTCAGCAGTGGAAAGAATTCCAGGTTGTATAAGAAATTGGTATATGAAGATCAAATAGTGAGTAATGTTTATGCCTATCAGGCTTCCAGCGAGATTTCTAGTGTATTTGTAACCTTTGCAAATGTTAAACCCGGGGAAGATATGGAAGAGGTACGGGAGAAATTACTCGCAGAGATTGATACATTTATAAAAAATGGCCCTACGGAAGCAGAATTGAAACGCGTAAAAGCCGAATACTTTTCGGGCTTCATAAAAGGCTTGGAACGAATTGGTGGTTTTGGAGGGATATCTGATATTTTAGCTTCAAATGAAACTTATCATGGAGATGCTTCTTATTATAAGGATCAGTTGAAATTTGTGGAAGATGCCTCCGCTGCCGATTTAAAAGCGACTGCTCAAAAGTGGTTAACCCGCGGGAAGCATACGTTAATCTGTACTCCGTTTCCGGAATATACGGTTACACCCTCCACTATAGACAGATCGAAACTTCCTCCTTTAGGGAGTCCTAAAACTGCAAAATTTCCTGAACTGGAAAGAGCCAAATTGTCTAATGGTATGAACATAGTATTGGCGAAACGGCAAGGTGTTCCCACAGTGGTAATGGACCTTATGTTCGATGCTGGATATAAAACAGATTATCTGGCAACTCCCGGAACGGCTTCCCTTGCCATGAATTTATTAGATGAGGGGACAAAAGACATGAATTCTCTTCAAATTAATGAAAAATTACAATTGTTAGGCGCGAGGCTGTATACCGGTTCCGATCTTGATATTTCGAGAGTGGGAATGAATACCTTAAAGCAGAGTTTGGATGGGAGTTTAGATCTTTTTGCTGATGTGGTTCTGAATCCCGCCTTTCCACAGAAAGAATTCGACAGATTAAAAGCAGAGCAGATCAATAATATCAAGAGAGAGAAATCTCAGCCTGTTTCTATGGCTTTACGAGTGATCAACAAATATTTATACGGAGAAGATCATCCTTACAGCAATCCATATTCCGGTACCGGTTACGAGAATACAGTTGAAAAATTAACGCGTGCCGATGTTCAAAAATTTTATGACACCTGGATGAAGCCTAATAATGCTACTTTAATTGTTACCGGAGATGTAGAAATGAGTGAATTAAAAGCGAAGCTTGAAAAATCTTTAGGTAAAATGAAGAAAGGAGATGTCCCCACAATTACCTATAGCAAGCCCAAAACCGGAACTAAAAACACTCTTTACCTCATGAACCGTCCAGAATCTCAGCAGTCGGTAATAATTGGAGGTTATCTTACAGAGAAATATGGTGATGTTTCTGAAATTGCTTTGGAGCAAATGGTGAATGTATTAGGAGGAGAGTTTACATCACGTATCAATATGAACTTAAGAGAAGATAAACATTGGGCATATGGAGCTTTTGGTTTTGTGATGGATGCACAACAGGAACGGCCATTTGTGGTATATGCTCCTGTACAAACCGACAAGACTTCAGAATCTATTTTAGAACTTAAAAAGGAACTAGCCGAATTTGTTTCTACCAGACCGGTGACAAAAGAGGAACTGGAAAAGGTTAAGAACAATCAAATCCTTGCTTTGCCGGGACAGTGGGAAACCAATAGCTCTGTGAATAATTCGTTATATGATCTAGTAAAATACGATCTACCGGATGATTATTACCAAAGTTATGATACCAATGTTAGAAACCTTTCTTTAAGCGATATGAAGGAAGTTAGTAATAAAATGGTAAAACCGGAAGCTGTGAATTGGTTTATGGTAGGCGATCGCGCTAAGGTAGCCGATAAACTGGATCAGTTAGGATTTGACGCTATAATTGAAATTGATGCCGATGGCAATATGATAACTCCACCTATTAAAACTCCTGCAAAAGATGAGGTTAAAAATTAAGGAGTTGTAATTAAAATAATAAAATCCCATTTCTAAATTGGTTAGGAATGGGATTTTTTATTTCCTCTATCGGGAGAAGTTTATTTTCCTAACAACAATATTTCATTGCATACTATTTCGGTAATATATCTTTTTACGCCTTCTTTATCTTCATAGCTTCTGGAAGTTAATTTTCCTTCTATTCCCACTTCTTTTCCTTTTGGGACGTAGTTTTCAATAAGCTCGGCGGTCTTGCCCCAGGCCACTACATTATGCCATTGCGTATCTGTTATCTTTTCACCGTTAGAATTTTTATAAGATTCGTTGGTGGCTATTGAGAATTTTGCCAAGGTTTTACCAGATTCAAGGTGAAGGATCTCCGGATCATTTCCTACATGTCCAATTAATTGTACGGTGTTTCTTAAAGTGCTCATAACTAAAGAATTTATTGCAGCTGAAAATCATTCGTTCATTTCAACAACACAAATGTAGAGCAGGACTTCAGGCGTAACCGGTTGTAAAGAGCTTGTTTTCGTTTACATTCGTTTGTAAGTGTTTGTTGTCGATTTAAATGATTTCTTAGAAACTAATAAAATTCCTTTTCTGAATTCTGGTAGCAGTCTTTTAATGCTATATATTCCTCTGCTTATTTAATGTTGCTTAATTTAGCAGCTTATAAGTTATAATATAAAAGCTATGCCATTTAAAAAATTGAATACGCCACTTTTGGAAGCTATTGCCGCAAAAGGTTTTGAAGAACCTCTGCCGTTTCAAAAGAAGATAATTTCCAAGATAAAGAGTGGGGTGAATTTATTTGGGATTGCTCCGGAAGGTAGTGGGAAGACTACTGCTATGATTATTAGCGTAATTGAAAAGCTGAATAGTGAAGCTTATGGAGATGCTCCACGTGCCTTGATATTTGTAAAAGATAAGGAAGCAGCTTTACATCTAAAGGAAAAGTTTGAGGAATTTACAAAGCGAATGGATTTACGCATCTACGCGGCATATGATGAGCAAAAGATAGATGATCAAAAAGATGAGATCTATTACGGGATGGATATTGTTATTGCCACCCCCCGCAGATTGAAGAAATTGTTCTCTCTTACTGGAATCCACATAAGCGAATTGAAACTATTTATTGTGGAAGACGCGGAATTCTTGGTTAGAAATAGCGCTTTTACCGATCTTATTCGTATTCCTGAAAGCATTCAAAAATGTCAGTATTTGGTATTTTCCGAAAAATTGGAAGGGAAAGTAGCGCGCTTGGAAGATTCCTTTATGGCATATTCTCAGGTGGTGACACAGAGTTAAGCAAGCTTTCAGGCCTTTCTGGTGCGTTTTTTTAGTTTAGAAATACGGTCGGCATAATATTCTTTCAATTCTGAAATAAATGAAAATGGATCTTCATACTCAGTGAGCACTTTATAAGTGTGTTTATTTTTAGCCTCTTCTAATTGTTTTTGTAATTGAGCTAACCGGTTTTTTAAATACATATCATCTGTATCCAGATTTACTTTTTGTTTTACAATGGAGCCTACTTCCAAAAAAGCATTTCCACTTAAAATATGCGTGTGATATTCTTTTAGCTCTTGTAAGCTACCCTCCTGATATATCTTGATTAAAGTGGTGGTAACTTCTGTGGCTAGCTCCATTTTCTGTTCTTGCAAAGAGAATTTATCGGGATGCGACTGCAGCATGGCTTCTCTATAAAGGCGTTTTTTCTCTTTTTCTTTTTCCGGGTCTTTAATGAAGTTCTCTTGGGAAGAAAGTACTTTTAAAGCTTTAGGTTCTATGTAATTCTTGCCCTTTCGCTTTTGTGCAAGACGTTTTTGTTTTTTAGCAAGTTTAAGCTGTTTATATAATACGCTTAATTCCTGCTCTTCAATAATCTCATTTTCTAGATGTGCCCGTAATACAGCTTCAAAGGAAGATGTTCTACGCTTAACTTCACCCAATTTTTCTTCAGCTGCCGTAATAGCGGCTTTTAACCGAAGTTGCTCTTCTACTCCATTTTCAACTGGATGATTTTTTTGATTCATTTCTGAAATAAATTCAAAGTTGAAGTAAATATCCAATGGCTTCTTAAGGAATTCATTTTAATTTTGATATTTTACAACAGCTATATAATACTTGCTAAATTAATAGTTTTTAAATGAAGAATATATTTGCCTGTTTAGGTCTTCTACTAATGATTGTTGGTTGTTCCGGATGGAAAGAGGTTAGTAATTCCAAAACTAGCTTTTCCAAAGAACAAACTGCAATGATCATGGCTGGAGATAGTTTGAAGCCTATGCGTGTTTATAAGATTAATAATCGGCAGGATTCTATCTTGCTTCGCACAAAAAGTGAAACTTTAAGAGTTGATCCAAAAGATCCTGTTTTGCGCAACTTTGTAAGCAGACTTTACCGAACCGTAAGAGATAGCATGTCTCTCGGGGTTGGAATTGCCGCGCCACAAGTAGGAATTTTGAAGAATATTATTTGGGTGCAGCGTTTCGATAAGGAAAATGTGCCTTTTGAAGTATACCTTAACCCTAAGATCATACAATATACCGATAAGAAGCAGGACTGTCTGGAGGGCTGTCTTTCTATACCTAACCGAAGAGATACTACAACAACCAGAGCGTATGCCATTTTACTGGAGTACGATAAACTTGACAATACGCATAATATTGAAATGGTGGAAGGCTTTACAGCAGTGATCTTTCAGCACGAAATCGATCATTTAAACGGGATCCTATATCTTGATCATCTTGATAAGGAAATTAAAGATTCAAAGAAGCTTACACGATAAGTCCATTCACTTCCTAAATCAATTTAATAAAAATGAAAGCAGCCAGTATTAGTGAAATAAAAAAAGAACTCAAACATCGTAGTTCAGAAGACTTACTGGAATTATGCCTGAGAATGGGGAAATTCAAAAAAGAAAACAAGGAATTACTTACCTATCTTTTGTTTGAATCCATAGATGAAGGCGCTTTTATTGAGGGAGTGAAAGCTGAGGTAGACGAGCAATTCGAACTCATAAATACCAAGAATTACTATTATATAAAAAAAAGTATCAGAAAGATTTTAGCGAATATCAAGAAACATATAAGGTATTCAAAGAACAAGGAAACCGAGGTGGAACTGCTATTATATTTTTGCTGGAAGCTTAAAGATTTTAAACCATCAATTAAAAGGAACACCACTTTAAAGAATCTATATGACCGGCAAATAGTTAGTTTGAATAAACTGATTGCGGGTTTACATGAAGATCTGCAATATGACTACACCTTAGAAATGGAAGACCTTTTGAAATAAGCATTTCTTCTAATTCCTTTTTAAATACATAAATAGCTTTTACTTATATTTAGATCATGCAAAAAAGTTGTCCGGAATGCGGTGAGAAGATAGTTGGCAGAGTCGATAAAAAATTCTGTAGCGATTATTGTAGGAATGCCTATAATAATAGGATGAATAAAGACAGCACTAATTTAGTGAGAAATATCAATAATCAGTTGCGCAAGAATTATCGCATTCTACAAGAGCTTAATCCTACCGATAAGACCAAGACTACCCGGGCCAAGTTATTAGCTAAAGGCTTCAGTTTTGAATATTTTACCAGTACGTATACCACCAAAACGGGTAGTATTTATTATTTTGTGTACGATCAAGGCTATCTTCCATTAGAAGGAGAATATTATGCTTTGGTCAAGCGGAACTAGCAATGCCAGTTTTGGCCCCTTAATTTCATGGCAGCGCATAATATATCTTTTCGGCTTATTTGCCCCACTAATTTCCCTTGTTCCAAAATAGGAAATCTTCTACAATCGTGCTTATAAAATAAAGAAGCACAGTCAAAGATATTTAGGCTTTTTTCTACGGTTGGCACATCAGTTGCCATATACGCTTCAATTTTTTCTTCTCCAATAGGCATGTTGTAATACCTGCTTTCAGAGATCTGTTTCATACAATCCCCATCCGAAATAATTCCGAGTAATTCATTATGTTCGTTCACCACTGGTGCGCCGGAGATCTTATTTTTTATAAGCGCTTCCATCACCTCATAAACCGATTGATCTTTCTTAAATGTTATTAAAGATCTGGACATATAATCTTCCACTAAAATTGGTGCGCTATGCAATTTTTCGGGAGCTGCTCTTTGCCCTTGAAAACTTTTAATTCCCATAATTGTAAGTTTTTGATTACTAGTCTTTTAAAGTTAATCAATTTTTTAAATTTTGAAAACCGGACGCGGGTTTTTATTTTATTCAGCTTATCTTATTTATCTTTAATGCTTCATAATTTTATAGTGTATGCTGAAAAAATTAGCTCCTTTAGTTATCCTAATTCTATTACCACTTGCATCCTGGTTTATTTACTATTCCAGTATGCCAAGAGATGCCGCTTATTCTGAAGTGGATACAGACAAATTTTCCACTGAACGAGCATTTAAACATGTACAGAAAATTGCAGAAGCACCGCATTATGTTGGAAGTGATGCGCATAGTCTGGTTCGTAATTATATTGTTAACGAGCTACAGCAGCTCGGTTTAGAGGTGCAAACTCAGGAAGGTTATAGTCTTACCGATTATGGAACCTTAACAAGACCGCAAAACATTTTAGCCAGAATTCCGGGAAGTGGAAATGGAAAGGCTTTAATATTAATGTCGCATTACGATAGTGCCGGGCATGCTTCTTATGGAGCCAGTGATGCCGCCAGTGGTGTTGCTACTGTGTTGGAAGGGATTCGTGCTTTTATTGCGAATAACACAGCGCACAAAAATGATATCATTGTGCTCTTTACCGATGCGGAAGAGCTAGGTTTAAATGGAGCTGAATTATTTGTGAAAAACCATGCTTGGGCTAAAGATGTAGGCCTGGCTCTTAACTTTGAAGCACGTGGGAGTGGAGGGAATTCTTTTATGTTGCTGGAAACCAACGGGGGGAATGCGGCTTTAATAGAGGGTTTTATAGAAGCTCATCCGGAATATCCGGTTACCAACTCTTTGGCTTATAGCGTCTATAAAATGCTGCCTAACGATACCGATCTAACTGTGCTGCGAGAGCAAGCCGATATCAACGGTTTCAATTTTGCGTTTATAGACGATCATTTCGATTATCATTCTTCTAACGATGTTCCGGCAAATCTGGATATGGAAACCCTTATGCAGCAGGGCACATACCTTATGCCATTGCTCAGTTATTTTAAGGATGCAGACCTCACAGCTTTAAATAGCGAAAAAGATCTAATTTATTTTAGTCTGCCATTTGGAGAAATTATTAGCTATCCATTTGCTTGGATTCTGCCAATGCTGCTTATTGGCTGGGTAATATTTATAGTTGTATTGATATATGGTTTCTTTAAAAAACGCCTATTACTTAAGGAGGTATTCAAAGGTGCAATTCCGTTCTTAATTTCTCTTATTGGTGGCGCATTGTTAGCTTGGGGATTATGGAAATTCTGCCTTATGATCTATCCGGAATACACCGAGATGATTAATGGGTTCACTTATAATGGCTATTATTACATAGCTGCTGTAGTTTTTCTTAGTCTGGTAGTTTGTTTTATGGCTTATAGTAAGTTCAGGACCAAAGAGCAGCAAGCAGGAGTCTTTGTATTTCCTTTGTTCTTTTGGTTATTAATATGTACCCTTACAGCCTTCTATTTAAAAGGTGCTGCCTATTTTATAATTCCAGCATATTTCGCATTATTACAATTTTGGATAATGTTACGTCAAAAAGAACCAAACCTGTATTTAACGTTCTTCTTAAGTTTGCCGGCTTTGGTTTTAATACAGACATTTGTAAGTGGATTTCCTGTAGCTTTAGGATTAAAGATTTTATTTGTTGCAGCTATTTTAACGGTTTTTCTGTTCTCTCTTTTTCTTCCGGTCTTCGGATATTTTAAAAGGAAGAAAGCCCTGGCATTACTTTGCTTTATCATTTTTAATGTTCTTTTTATCACAGCGCATTTTAAAGCCGATTTTACTGAAGACCGACCAAAACCTAATAGCTTGGTGTACATTCTTGATGAAGGTACCAATACCGCTACCTGGAACTCATATGATAAATTGATTGATCCTTGGACCGCTAAATATTTTGGAGAAACGCCAAACTTCAACAAAGAGCAAAAGGAAACTTTTAGTAGTAAATACGGCTCTACATTTACTCTAACAGAAGAGGCACCTGTAGTAGCTATTCTCACACCCGGAGTAGTAGTTAAAAGATTCTCTATAGATTCAATTCAAGATATAAAAGAATATTCAGTAAAAATTGCCCCCAATAGAAAGATCAACAGAATGGAGTTCTACGTAGACCGGGATATAGATTTTGAAAATTTTGAAGTGAATGGGCAAATGGCCGATTCGGTTTATTTAGGAGAAAACCCCTTCCATATTTTTACAAATCGATGGGACAAAAGGTTGCTAACATATCATGCGGCTAATAAAGATACTTTGGAGTTGAAATTTAGTATCAAAGGGGAGAAACTGCCCGAATTTACTTTATATGAATCCAGTTATGATCTTTTGGCGAACCCTCAATTGAAAGTGCCAAAAAGAAGTACCGTGACCATGCCAAAACCTTTTGTGTTAAACGATGCGGTGATCATTAAAAAAACTATCAAATTAGACGAATAAAAACGAAGGTTTAGATCTATGAAAATTTCAATATTGGGATGTGGCTGGTTAGGACTTCCATTAGCAAAAAAACTCGTGGAGGAATATCATGATGTAAAAGGTTCTACCACCACTAGGGAAAAAATGAAACAGCTTTCTTCCATTAAAATTACCCCCTATCTTTTAAAATTATATGAAGAGGGAATACAAGGAGATATTAGCTCATTTCTGTCGGATGCCGAGATTCTAATTGTTGACATTCCGCCGGGACTGCGAAGTAATCCGGAAGCTAATTTTATTAGTAAAATTGGCCGACTAAAAACCTATATAGAAAAATCGGGGATTAAAAAAGTACTATTTGTAAGCGCCACCTCGGTGTATGAAGACACTGCGGATTTTCCAATATATACTGAAGAAAGCGCTGCCAATTCAGAAGCTGAGAATGGAAGGCAGTTAAGGGTTACGGAAGAGCTTTTAAAAGATGGTAAAGGCTTCGATACTACAGTAATTCGCTTTAGTGGATTGCTTGGTCCGGGAAGACATCCGGTAAATTACCTTTCGGGTAAGACAGGAATTAGCAGTCCCGAGGCGCCTGTTAATCTAGTTCATTTGGAAGATTGCATAGGAGTTATTATGAAAGTCTTGGAAAAAGATATTTGGGGAGAAACATTTAATGTTGCGTATCCAGATCACCCCACCAAAAAGGTGTATTATACCGCGATTGCAAAAGAAAAGAACTTGGCTCTTCCTGACTTTGACGGGCAGACTGCTTCTAAAGGTAAATATATTGAAAGTGTAAAGCTTAAGGAGCTTTTAGAATTTGAGTTCACCACTCCTATTTAATAATTCATTGCCCTGCGAGGGATAGCAGCGGCAGCCTTTTTAAGCGTTTTGGCTTAAAAAGCTAAAGCGAATAGCCCGACCGTACCGACGTGATAACGGAGGGCGGACGCAGTATAATTATAATGAAAAAGGGCCAACATTGCTGTGGCCCTTTCTAATTTCATGAAAATACAATTACCAGATAAGTACGCGATTTTCAGGTTTTACATACATTTTATCGCCTTCTTTAATGTCGAAAGCTTCGTAAAAAGCATTGATGTTTTGAAGTGGAACGTAAGCTCTGTACATTCCAGGTGAATGCGGATCGGTCTTGATGCGGTTTCTCAAGGCTTCGTCACGCATTTTTGTGCGCCACACAGTTGCCCACGATAAGAAGAAACGTTGCTCTGGAGTAAATCCGTCTATTTTACCTGGATCTCCATGTTCTTTTAAATGAATTTGAAGTCCGTCGTAAGCAGCATTTACACCACCAAGGTCACCAATGTTCTCTCCAAGAGTGAATTTTCCATTGATGTAAACACTGTCTAATACCTCAATAGCACTGTATTGATCGGCTAAAGAACCACCAAGTTTTTCAAATTTTTCTAAATCCTGATCTGTCCACCAGTTGTTCAGGTTTCCTTGAGCATCAAATCTTGAGCCGCTGTCATCAAATCCGTGAGAGATCTCGTGACCAATTACAGCTCCAATTCCCCCATAATTAATGGCAGCATCAGCTTTATAATCGTAGAAAGGTGGTTGCAGGATAGCAGCCGGAAATACAATTTCATTATAACTTGGGTTGTAGTAAGCATTAACAGTTTGCGGAGACATGAACCATTCGGTTTTATCTACAGGCTCACCTAATTTAGCGATGTTCTCTTTTACATTCCATTTCGCGGCATTCATCATATTTTGGAAGAAGGAACCGTCTTTATCGTCTGGAGTATCTATCTCAAGGTCTGAATAATCTTTCCACTCATCTGGATAACCTACTTTTATTTGAGTAGTTCCTAACTTTTCAATAGCTTTCTTCTTAGTGTCTTCACTCATCCAGGAAAGGTTATTAATCCTTACCTCGTAAGCCTTGATAATGTTGGCGATCATTTCCTGAGCTTTGGCCTTAGCCTCTGGCGGAAAGTTTTCCTCTACATATAATTTACCTAAGGCTTCTCCCAAAGTTCCATTTACAGTACCTAAAGCACGTTCATTTAACGGACGTTGTTCTTTAGCTCCGGTAAGAGTTTGCTGGTAGAATTCCCAATTAGCTCGCTCGATATCGGTGCTTAAAGCATTTGCAGCATCGTTAAAAAGACTCCATCTTAAATAGGTTTTCCAATCGGCTACTTTATTTGCAGCAAAGGTCTTTTGTAAAGCTTCCATATATTTTGGTTGCGCTACGATAACAGTATCTATAGAAGAGGCTCCAATCTCATTAAAATACCTTTTCCAATCTAGTGCTCCTACTTGTTTTTGAAGCTGAGCTACCGTCATTGGGTTGTAGGTTTTACGCGCATCTCTGCGTTCTACTTTATCCAGTTGAGGTGTTGCAAGACTAGTTTCAAAAGCAAGAATTTGCTCAGCGCTTTTTGTTGCAGCTTCAGGAGTATCTCCTAAATACTGAAGCATTCTGCTTACATGCGCCTTATATTTCTCACGAATATCTTTAGAATCTGAATCGCTGGCCACATAGTAATCACGGTCTGGCAATCCTAAACCTGCAGGATAGATATAAGCGGTGTTCTTATTGCTGTCTTTAGCATCGGCACGAACAGAGAATCCAAAAAATCCGGCTCCTCCATATTGTTGCATTTCGGTAAGATATTTTTGAAGATCTTCCTTACTGGTTATAGCATCAATTTTAGCCAAATACGGTTTCAAAGGTGCTATGCCTTTCTCGTTTCTGGAAACGGTATCCATCATACTTTTAAACAAGTATACTGCTTTTGCCTGATCGCTGGATGCATCCAGATTCTTATCGTTAGAAGCTTTCTCCAAAAGAGCAAGTGCATCTGCATCAGTATTCTTACGAAGTTCGTTAAAACTACCCCAGGTAGTGTATTCATCTGGAATCTCGGTAGAATCTGCCCAGGTTCCGTTTACATATCTAAAGAAATCTTCTTTAGGACTAACAGTGGTGTCCATAAAAGCCAGGTTGATACCATGTACTTCTTCTTTCACCACCACTTGTTTATCATCATTCTTACAGCCTGTTACAACGGCTGCTCCTAAAGCTGATAATAAAATGGCGTTGGTTATTTTTTTCATTCTGTAATTGAGTTAAAATGTTAGCACTAAAGTACTAAAAAGTAATAAATTATGATTTTAATTTTTTTGTCGGCAATATTGCGGTTAGCAGGATAATTACTCTTTTAATTTCCTTGCAAGCGCCGTGTCGAATTCCTTTTTTAGTTGGGTGACCTCAGTAACGTTATCATTAGGAATAGCAATGGAGAGTACATAGTGTGCTATTTGCCATTTTCCATCGTTGTTTTTGAGGATTCCCGATCCTCTGCAAATACCCATTTGGGTATCCAAAAGTTCATCGAACCATGCAATATTATTAGTTTCGGAAATATATATATTGCGTTCCAGACTGGAAAAACTCCAGGCTTTGCCTTTGTCAAAATAAGGTTTTGAAAAATCTTTGAACTCTTCATTTTGCCAATTTTCGGTAGCATCGGTCCCAATAAATACCCCATCTGGAGTCATTAAAGAGAAGTAAGTATCGAAATCGGCTTGGGCTGCAGCGGCATGCCACTGTTCCATTACCAGATTAATTTGCTTTTTTGAGGAGTTTGTAGTCTCAATTTGAGCGAAACCCGAAAAAGATATGCTTAACAACAGCAATAAAAAGGCCAGTCTTTTCATTTTTAAAAATTTAGCCATCAAGATACAATTTTATACAGAATCATCTTGCTTGAGGGGCGTGGGAAGATTGACTGAAGTTGTGTCTTCCTCAGCCGCTTCAAATTCATCTAATTCCAATTCAAAATCTTCCAAAGTTTTAAGGAAAAGCTCATTGATTTGTATATTAAGATTGTTGAATTCCACCGGTAGCTGTTGAGCTGTCGACTTTATTGCCGGAATATCCAGTTTTTTGTCTGCTGAAAGTTGTTGTAAAACACGCGCTTTTGTATAAAGAACACTTAATCGGGATTTCACAGGCGTAGCCTGTAATGTGTCTGGTAGTGTTTCTTTCAATGATTTCATGATTTCAGATAAAGGCTGCGCATTATAAATAACATCCTTAACAGTATACTCTTTAAAATTATCTAATTCACTTTTGGCAGTAATGTACGCAAGCCATTCAGAAGTTATTTGTTTCGCTTCAGGGTTTAGCAGGACAGTTTGAGGTGTGATACTCAGTTTTTTATTTAAAGCAGTGGTGTCTATGCCAGTTGTTTCTTGTTGGGAAGTAGTATTTCGTTTACAACCTAAAGCTGCAAGACATATAAAAATATAAAGGACTTTTTTCATCGAATAAGAATTTCTCAACATGGCTTAAATATGCCTGTAAGATTTTAAGTGAATACAAAGTTAAGCAAAATCATATCCTAAATAATTTCGTAATCACACTCATATATTTGTTTCTCCATTTTAACGGCTTTGTTAATAGGTTCTTTTATGAAATGGATATATTTGCGCCATAAAACTGATGAAATGAGTTCAAAGAAGATATTGATTATTGGTGCTTCCGGACAAATAGGAAGTGAATTGAGTTTGAAATTGCGGGATTTGTATGGAAATGATAATGTTATTGCAAGTGATATCAAGCAAGGCACTGCCGAATTAATGAATTCCGGTCCTTTTGAAATTGCTGATGCTACCGATGAAGCCGGTATTACGGCTATTGTTGAAAAGTATGCTATTACCGATGTCTATCTTATGGCTGCTATGCTTAGCGCTACTGCCGAGCGAATTCCTATGAAAGCATGGGATCTAAACATGGAATCCTTATTCATAATTTTGAATTTGGCTAAAGATAAGAAGATAGAAAAGGTGTTCTGGCCTTCTAGTATCGCGGTGTTCGGTCCAACTACTCCTAAAAATAATACTCCACAAACCACCATTATGGAACCTAGTACTGTTTACGGTATAAGCAAGCAAACTGGGGAGCGTTGGTGTGAATATTATTTTAATCAGTATGGAGTAGACGTTAGAAGCCTTAGATACCCCGGTATTATAAGTTATAAGACATTGCCCGGGGGAGGAACTACCGATTACGCCATAGAGATTTTCCATGGAGCTTTAAAAGATAAAAAATACACTTCTTTTCTTAAAGAAGATACTGCCTTGCCGATGATGTTCATGGATGATGCTATTAAGGCAACAGTAGATATTATGGAGGCTGATGCTGAAGATGTTAGAGTGCGATCTTCCTATAACCTCTCTGCAATGAGTTTTACTCCGTCGGAACTTGCTAATGAAATAAAAAAGCACATTCCTGATTTCGAAATTGCTTATCAACCCGATTTCCGTCAAAAAATTGCCGATTCATGGCCGGGGAGCATTGATGATTCTACCGCCAGAGAAGACTGGAACTGGAGTCCCTCCTTTGATTTGAAGGGCTTGAGTGAGGCCATGCTGGAGGGTTTGAAAAAATTAACCACAGTTAAATAAATAAACCAAAAATTAAAGCATAAAAAAAACCCGTCTAATTACTTAGACGGGTTTTTAGATCTTCGAATTAAATATACTGTATATATTAATCGTTGATAACACGCACTTGACCTGCGGTTAGTCCTTTTCTTCCTTCTTCTTCTACGTACTCAACTTTGTCACCTTCGTTCAAAGACTCACCATTAAGTCCTGTAACGTGTACGAAAATGTCTCTTCCTGTTTCGTCGTTAGTAATGAATCCGTATCCTTTAGACTCATTGAAAAATTTAACTGTACCTTCCATTATAATAAAATAAATAATTAATAAAGCACAAACTTACATAATATTATTTACCAGTGGTAACTAATTTAAAAATCTTTTTAACGTTATTGATTATTAGTGAGTTAATCAATTCCCTTTTCCTTCATTTTGTCTAAATTCTCTTTTGTAAGGGTGTAGTCTTTTAATCTTTTTCCTTTCCACCTTACATATAAAAAAACAGGCATTAAAATAAAGGCACTGGCGAGCACTGCAATGCCAATAATCCTATCTCCCAGCATAACCTCATCCTGCATTCTATAATAGAAGCCTGTTCCAATGGCTATGGCAATGAGGATCCCTAAAACTTTTATTACAGTATTCATTATTTATACGGTTACTTCGATTAATTTTTGACGATAAGCGGTAAGTAATTTCGATTTGGAAACGAAACCAATATATTTTTCATCTTCTACAACGGGAAGATTCCATGCATCGCTTTCCTGAAATTTTTCCATTATATCCTTCATTCTATCTTTTTTAATATCGATAATTTCCGGAGCTCTTTGCATAAGTTCCTGAACTGTGATCTTGTTATAAAGATCCTGCTTGAACATAACCGGCCTGATATCATCTAATAAAATAATTCCCATAAAATTGTTATTTTCATCCAAAACCGGGAAAATATTTCTGGAAGATTTCAAAACTCCTTTGTGAATAATATCTCCTAGGTTCATGGTAGATTGAAGGGTAACAAAGTTAGTTTCAATAACCTGTCTTATATTCATTAATGTCAGTACTACCTGATCTTTATCGTGGGTAAGTAATTCTCCCCTTTCGGCTAATTCCATGGTATAAACGGAATGTGGCTGAAATTTATTTGTGATCAAATATGATATCAGGGCGGTTATCATTAAAGGTACGAAAAGTTCATAACCCCCGGTTAGTTCGGCAATTAGGAATATCGCTGTAAGTGGCGCATGTAATACTCCAGCCATCAGGCCTGCCATACCAACCATGGTAAAACTACTTACAGAAATAGGGTTTTTTAAAAGTCCGGAGTTATTTACAATTAAAGCGAAACAATGGCCCATGGCACTTCCCATGAAGAGTACCGGTGCAAAGATTCCTCCAACTCCTCCGGCTCCAAAGGTAAGAGAGGTGGCTACAATCTTAAATAAAACCAAACCCGCTAAAAGTGCCACCACGATCCATATATTATCAAGAAAATCATTAAAGAAATTTGTGCCCAAGGCAGCCATATAATTCTCCTTAAGAAGATTATTTATCACATTGTAACCTTCTCCGTACAAGGGAGGAATGAGATAAACGATTACTCCAAGTCCAATTCCCCCTATTAATAATCGGGTTAGGGGGGAGCTAATTTTTTTAAAGAGCTCATGTATCTTGAAATATACTTTAGTAAAATACATAGAGCAAAGTGCGGCAAGTATTCCAAGGATGATATAAAAAGGAACTTCCGAAATGATAAAATCGTCCTGTAGTTTAATAGGCAGTATAATATCTGATCCGAAGAAAAAATAAGATGTTAATATCGCCGACACCGATGCTGTAAGCAAAGGGAGCATGGAAACAAGGGTGAGATCCAAACTAAATACTTCTATTGCGAAGATAATAGCTGCTATAGGCGCTTTAAATATGGAAGACATGGCTCCTGCCGCTGCGCATCCTATTAATAAGGTGCGGGAAGTCTGATTCATCTGGAACAAGCGTGCAATATTGGAACCCAGGGAGGCTCCTGTTGCTACGGTTGGACCTTCCAATCCCACAGAACCTCCAAAGCCCACGGTAAGGGGTGCGGTAAATAGGGACGCATACATCTGGAAAGGCCTCATTATCCCTTTTCGCTTGGAAATAGCATATAAGGTTGATGGAATACCGTGTCCTATATCCTTTTTAAAGCCATATTTAATTATTAGCAGGGTAAGTGCCAGACCAATTATGGGAAATATAAAATAGAAAGCATGGTGGTAGTTTATAATAAGCCTTCCCTCTAGTAGTTCCTGAATGAAATGAGTTGCATTTTTAATGGCAACAGCACCTAATCCTGCTATAAAACCAATTATAGCGCTTAGAATTAGAATGAATTGCTGCTGAGACAAATGTTTAGTCTTCCACAGTAAGAAACGTTGTAAACCGGGGATGGTCTTCGGGAACATTCTATAGTACTGAATTAGGTTAAAAAGTGCGATTAAAAAATCCCGCTCTAAAGCAGGATTTTATTTAATTATAATTTTACTTGTAAATGTAGCTCTTTTAATTGTTCCTCATCCAATTTGGAAGGAGCATCTATCATTACATCCCGGCCGGCATTGTTTTTAGGGAATGCAATAAAATCGCGAATGGTTTCCTGCCCTCCAAGAATTGCCACTAATCTATCAAACCCAAAAGCAAGTCCGCCGTGTGGTGGTGCTCCATATTCAAAAGCGTTCATAAGGAATCCGAATTGCGCTTTTGCTTCCTCAGGAGTAAAGCCTAAATAATCGAACATTTTAGCCTGGGTTGCTTTGTCATGGATTCTAATAGAACCTCCTCCAATTTCATTTCCATTCAATACCAGATCATACGCATTAGCACGCACTGCTCCAGGATCTGTTTCCAATAATTTCTTGTCCTCAGGTTTAGGAGAGGTAAATGGGTGGTGCATGGCATGGAATCTCTTTGTTTCTTCATCCCATTCTAATAATGGAAAATCTACAACCCATAAAGGAGCAAATTCATTAGCATTTCTAAGCCCTAGTTCTGTTGCTAAATGCATTCTAAGTGCACTAAGTTGAGTTCTGGTAGTATCGGTATTTCCTCCCATTACTAAAATAAGGTCGCCAGGATTGGCCCCAGTTTCCTTAGCCCAAGCTGTAAGATCCTCTTCAGAATAGAATTTATCTACAGACGACTTTAAGCTTCCGTCTTCATTATATTTTGCCCAAATAAGTCCATTAGCACCAATTTGCGGTCGTTTCACCCAATTGATAAGGGCATCTATTTGTTTACGCGTGTATGAGGCAGCACCTGGAACGGCTATACCTACAATAAGTTCCTGTTCGTCAAAAACATTAAAACCTTTTCCTTTTACAAGATCATTAAGCTCGGCAAATTCCATCCCAAATCTAATGTCCGGTTTGTCATTTCCGTATTTCTTCATAGCATCGGCATAGGTCATTCTTGGGAAATCGCCTATTTCAACACCTTTAATATCTCTTAGCAAGTGGCGGGTAAGTCCTTCAAAAATATTTAGAATATCTTCCTGTTCTACAAAAGCCATCTCACAGTCAATTTGTGTGAATTCCGGCTGGCGATCGGCACGTAGATCTTCATCTCGAAAACACTTTACGATCTGGAAGTATTTATCCATTCCCCCAACCATCAATAATTGTTTAAAAGTTTGAGGAGATTGAGGCAGGGCGTAGAACTGACCTTCATTCATTCGGCTTGGTACTACAAAATCTCTAGCTCCTTCAGGAGTAGATTTTATAAGGTAAGGCGTTTCCACCTCGATGAATCCTTCCTGAGAAAGGTAATTCCTCACGTTCATTCCTACCTTATGGCGAAACATCAAACTTTCTTTTACAGGATTTCTTCTTATATCCAGATAACGATATTTCATGCGTAGTTCTTCTCCACCGTCGGTTTCATTTTCAATAGTAAAGGGAGGAGTTAAAGAAGCATTTAGCAATGTAAATTCAGAAACTAGAATTTCAATATCTCCGGTAGGAAGCTGTGGGTTCTTAGACTCACGTTCTATAACCTTTCCTTTAACTTGAATTACGAATTCACGACCTAGTTGAGCCGCTTGTTCCATCATTTCCTTTGGTGTACGCTCCTCATCAAATATAAGTTGAGTTACTCCATAGCGGTCTCTAATATCAACCCAGATCATGAAACCTTTATTTCTTATTTTTTGTACCCAGCCAGAAAGGGTAACCTCTTCATTTATATGAGTGGCTCTTAGCTCACCACAGGTATGACTTCTATACATCTTCTACTATTGAAATTAGGAATGCAAAAGTAAGAAGTTATAGCGGTTTCTTGAGATTTATATGATGAAAAAAGTAAACTTTAAACTTTGATGTTAACATTGAGTGTTGACTAAGCTGCTGATTTTCAAATAAAAACGCTCCAATGTTAATTTAATGTTACCAAATTATTGCTTGAATGTAAATAATATGTTATCTTCGTAAAGTAAATATTAATAAAAGAGGTTATGAGAAATATAAAATCAATGCTAGTGATAGTTGCTTTACTGTTTGGAACAGTAATGACAGCTCAGGATGTGAAACCTAGTTTCGAGAAACAAGGAGAGCTAATTAAAGGAACGTTTTATTATGAAGATGGAAGTATTAGACAGGAAGGAACGTACAAGGACGGAAAACTACATGGGGAATGGATTTCTTACGACGCGAACGGTAAAAAGATTGCCCTTGCGCAATACGAAGAAGGTAATAAAACTGGTAAATGGTTTTTTTGGTCTGCAGATAAGTTAACTGAAGTTGACTATAATGACAATCAAATCGCCGATGTTACAAGTTATACTAACACATCTACCCTTGTAAGTAGAAATTAAATTCATTATTATATTATAAAAAAGGCCCGGAAGATATTTCCGGGCCTTTTTTGTTTTTACAATTAGAAGCCTTCTAAGAAGTCTTCATTTTTTCAATCTTCTTTACAGCTCCTGCCTATTCTAGTAAGCTACTACCTAATGAGCTTTATATATATAAATATCCCCATCAAATTGACGGGGATACTCTACTGTTAATTATTGAATTGTCGTGCAGCTATCTTTCGCTGCTTGAATTCATTTCTTTTATTTCTTACTCTGATTTTAGAACGGTTAACCAGATAGAACATAACAGGAACAATTACCAATGTAAGGAACGTCGCGAATATTAATCCGAAAATTACTGTCCATGCCAATGGCCCCCAGAATATCACGTTATCACCTCCAATATAGATGGCTGGATCATAATCGGTGAACAATCCGAAGAAGTCGATATTCAATCCAACTGCTAGGGGGATAAGACCTAAAATAGTTGTTATTGCAGTTAGTAATACCGGTCTTAAACGGGATTTACCTCCGGCAACTATCAGGTTGAAATATTCCTTTTTAGTTAACAGGTCGTCATCTTCTAAATTTAACTCCTGCAGTTTTCTATCAATTAGGATTTGTGTATAGTCTATAAGTACAATAGCGTTGTTTACAACGATCCCCGCCAGAGAAATTATTCCCATCATGGTCATAATCACCACAAAATCCATTTGGAAGATAATCAGTCCAAGAAACACCCCTACCAAACTAAGCACAATGGCTATTACAATAATAAGGGGTTTGGTAATAGAGTTAAACTGTGCAACAAGAATCAATAAAATACCTCCTACAGCTAAGAATAGTGCCATTAAAAGGAAGTTCATGTTTTCATCCTGCTTTTCCTGCTCCCCGGTAAACATGTAATCTATATCTTGAGGCATTTCGTAGCTATCCAATTCCGATTTCAGATCGGTTACGATCTCGGTTGGATTGTAGCCTTGCAGTACGTTGGAATAAACAGTTATAACACGTTTCAAATCTTTTCTCTTAATAGAACTAAATGAAGATGTATTCTTTTTACTTATTAAAGAGGAAATAGGAACCTGAATTAACTCTCCTGAATTATTTCTAAAAGTTACTGGCTGATTGAATAAGGCGCTTTCGTTATAACGATATTCTTCTGCAAACCTTACGTTGATCTCATAATCGTCTCCTCCTTCTTTGTAGGTTGAAACTTCTTCTCCATAAATAGCTCTTCGAATTGTTTGCCCTACAGTAGCAGTTGAGACTCCTAACTGACCAGCTTTTTCACGATTTACGCGGACTTCCATTTCCGGCTTCGCTTTGTTTACATCTATTTTAAGCTCCTCAATTCCACCAATATTCAACGTTTCAATATGAGCTCTTAATTTGGCAGCTTCCTTAAGCATTTCTTCATAATCTTCTCCACGAAGCTCAATATTTACAGGATAACCAGAAGGCGGTCCTGCTGCATCTTTTTCAACAATAATGGATGCTCCCGGAAAGCCTTTTACCGATTCTCTTACTTCTGAAAGTACCGTGCTACTTTTCACTCCTCGTCTTAACTGAAAATCACGCATAGATAAGGTGATCTTCGCTTTATGAGGCATTTCATTAGACTGTCCGCCATCGGTTTGAGGGTTTCCAGCTCCTTGTCCAACTTGAGAAATAGCCGACTCGACCATATAATTGTAGCCGTCTTCATCTTTATACTTTTTTATGGCTTTATAAACCTGAGCTTCTACTTTTTTAGTAAGTTCATCTGTCTTTTTTATACTGGTTCCTTGTGGATATTCAATATAAGTGATGATTTGATTAGGTTCATTTTCTGGGAAGAACAGCACTTTTGGTTGAACGATTCCAATTAGAATAAATGATAATATCAGTAATATAAATGTCCCTAATAGAAAGGCATAAGCTTTTCTTCCGCGCAATGCATATTTTAAGAATCGCTCATAAAAATTCTCAAGTTGCTTTAAGGCTTTGAATTGAAAATATTCAACAGCTCTTGAGAGGAAATATTTGTACACCCATAACATAATCGCCGCGAGGATGCTCAGGTTTCCAATTCCACGTAACCCACCAGAATCCACTACGAATCCCGTTACTAATAATACAATACCAATAATTCCTAAAATAAGGCTCCAGCGAATTAATTGTTTTTTAGTTAAAGATTCTTCTTCGGTCTCCATGAACTTCGAGGTAAGCATCGAGTTAATGATAAGTGCCACGAAAAGAGAAGAACTCAGTACAATAGAAAGTGTAATTGGGAAATAGATCATGAACTTTCCAATTGTTCCCGGCCACAATCCCAGAGGGAAAAATGCCGCAAGGGTAGTTGCAGTAGAGGCTATAATTGGCCATGCAATCTCACCCATACCTTGTTTAGCTGCCTTCATTCGCGGTAAGCCCTGGTCCATTAAGCTGTAGACATTTTCTACTACCACAATCCCGTTATCTACCAACATTCCAAGTCCCATTACCAGCCCAAAAAGCACCATGGTGTTCAAGGTGAAGCCTAGAGCAGATAATATAGTTAAAGATAACAGCATGGAAAGCGGAATGGCAAACCCTACGAATAACGAGTTCCTGAATCCTAAGAAGAACATCAAAACCAAAACAACCAGAATAACACCGAAGATGATGTTGTTAACCAGATCGTCTACCTGGTTCTGAGTTTTAATAGATTGATCGTTGGTTAGAGAAATATGAAGTCCTTGTGGTAAATAATTTTCCTGTTCCTGATCTACCAATTCCTTGATTTGCTCTACAGCTTCAATCATATTTTTACCGGCACGCTTTTTAATATCGAGCATCACTACCGGATTTCCGTATTCTCTTGCGTAAGTTGTATGATCTTTTTCTTTGAAATTGATATCAGCGATATCTTTCAGGAAGATATTTCCACCATCTCTTTTTACTACTACGTTTTTGAGATCGTCGGGATTATCTATTTCTCCAATAATTCGGATGTTCTTTTCAACACCATTGCTAATTACGTTACCTCCAGAAATAGTATTGTTCTCTCCTCTAACTGAATTTACAATATCATTAAAACTTACCTGAGAGGCACTCATTTTATACACATCAACAGCAATTTCTACTTCCATTTCTTCGGCTCCACGTATTGTGGCTTCCTTTATTTGCGGAAGAAGTTCTATTTTATCCTGAAGATATTCAGCATAATCTTTTAATTGCTGAACAGGATAATCTCCTGTAAGGTTGATGTTAAGAATAGGTTGTTCTTCTGAAATATTCAAATCAAAAGCGTTAGGCTCTACCTTGGCACCATTATCTAAAGTGGGCCATGTGGTTGCAGCCTTCACCTGATCTACCTTATCTTTTACCAACTGTTTCGCCACCGGAATTTCCACATCTTCTTCAAATTCAACAATGATGATGGAGTAATCCTGAAGGGTAGTAGAAGTAATTTCCTTTACACCTGCAATATTATTGAACTCTTCTTCTAATGGTTCGGTGATAAACTTTTCTACATCTTCTGCAGAGTTTCCGGGATTTACCGAACTAACATAGATCTTAGTTTCAATTATTTCGGGAAAAGCCTCGCGGGGCATACTATAATAGGAAAAGATTCCTGATAATAATATTAGGGCCATTATAACGTAGACCGTCATTTTATTATCTATAGCCCATGACGAGATGCTAAATTCTTTATATGTATTCTTACTCATAATGGGTATCTTAATTTCTGGTAGTTACTTTTTGCCCGTCTCTAACAGATTTGGCTCCTTCTATTATAACTGTATCGCCTTTGTTTAAACCACTTAAAACCTCAATGCTATTTTCGTAATTGTATCCAGTTTCAAGAATTACTTTTTTAGCAACAGCGGTAGTGTCATTTTTTTGATATAAATAAGCAACTATCTCGCCTTGTGCATTTTCCTGTAAGATGTTTTCCGGAATAGTAATAGCATTTTCGCTGCTATAGTCATTCACTTTTACAGTTGCTATAAGGTTTGGTTTTACAAGACCATCTTTATTTGGAATTTCAATTTGAACGCTAAAAGTTCTGTTGTCTGGGTTCACGTAATTTCCTACTTGTCTTACAATGCCTTTGTATTCTTTCCCGATAGAGGCCAGATTAACAGTTACCTCTGTTCCTTTCTTTATACTTTCTAAATACGATTCAGGAATAGACGCCTTTACATACATCTCCTCTAGGTTTACAAGTCTTATCACTTGCGACTGCCCCTGGTTTACTACCTGACCTTGTTCAGCAATAATATCATCTACCACACCGCTGAAGGGAGCTGAAATAATAGTTTTTGCTAACTGAGAGCGAAGTTGTTTTGTAGCATTAAGAGAAGACTCGTAATTGGTCTTTGCCTGTAGATACTGGATTTCGGAACCAATTTTTTGATCCCATAGACTTTTTTGTCTTTCAAAAGTAGTCTTAGACAAGGCGGTTTGCGCTTCTTGTTGCGCCACTTGGCTGGCAAGTCCGCCGTCATCTATTTTAGCTAGGGTCTGACCTTTGGATACACGCTGCCCTTCTTTGACATATACATTCATTAGTATACCCGAGAATTCAGGGTAAAGAATGATATTTTTGTCTGTTTCAACATTTCCCTGTACTTCTACAAAATGTTTGAAAACAGTGTCCTTTATAACCTGGGTAGTAACCAAAAGCGGACGCTCTTTCTTTTCTTTGCTTTCAATATAAGCGTTAAGCTGATCTATTTCTGATTTCAGCTCCTTTTGTTGGGCATTTAATTCAGCTTTTCTTTCTTTAATAGCTGTAAGATCGCCTTGTTCTATTAATTCTTCTACAGATTCATTTTTTCCACCACAGGAAGCTACTGCTATGCTAATGGTAAGTATGTATAAAAGTTTTTTCATTTTATAGATGTTGAAATTTTAGTTTTGTTTTGTGTATTGAGTGGTGTCCAGTAAATTTTCCAGATCCGATTTTTTAGTAATTATTTCCAGCATGGCTTGCAGATAGTTTTGCTGAGCCTGATAGAGTTGTTGCCTGGCTTCACTTAAGTCAAAACTCGAAGCAAGACCTTCAAAAAACTTTATCTGATTCTTATTCTCTATACGTTCCGCCAACGCGAGACTTTTTTTGGTGTTCTCATAATTCTCTAAACTGAACTTATAATCATTTCTTGCAGAAGAGATCTCAAGTTCTACCTGGTTTTTTGTTTGCTCTAATTGTAAAACTGCTTGCTCGTATTGAATCTTTTTTTGTGCTGTTTTGGCGCTTCGCATCCCACTGCTAAAAAGCGGCACATTCAAGCTTACTCCTAGAACCGACTGATCATAATAAATCTGGCTGCTGTTAAAGAATGAAAAGGTATCACTGTTACCCTGTGCCCCATAATTAACAAATGCAGAAAGGGTAGGAAGTGCTTTGGTTTTTTCCAGTTTTACTAAAATTTCAGCCTGATTGGCCTGATCTTCCGCTAATCGGTAATCGATGTTATTCTCTACAGGAATCTCTTTTGATAATAGAAGTAAATCGAAATTATCTACACTTAGTTCATTCAAATTATCGGTTGCCGTAATAGGTTGCTCCACTGGAATACCCATGGTTACCTTCAGCATATCATATGCTATAGCTTGCATTCTAACAGCATTGTTCAAATTTGTTTGTAAACCTAAAAGGGTGATGTTTAGTTGCTCTACTTCCTCCTCCTCGGCGAGACCGTTTTCAAATATTTTTTGAGTATCGTTGAAATTCTTCTCTACTACTTCTAAGTTGCGTTTTAAAATGGACACACTTTCACTGGCAAGAAGAACATTCCCATAAGCATCGGTAATAGCTTGTTTTACCATAAGGTCTGTCTTGACTTTAGAGTTCTCAGAAATCTTCAGCAAAGTTTTAGCAGATTGTACTCCTACTATATAAGAACCATCAAAAATTAACTGATTCCAGGTGGTAGTCGCAGTTAAATTCTGTTTGGTTCCAAATGTCACCGGGGTAAAGGTTCCCGGGGTGCCTCCGGTAATTTCTGCGGGTAATAAAGTAACCTGTTGCACAAGGTTATTTCTATATTCGGCATTCGCGCTTATTTGCGGTAATCCCTGCGCTATTATTTCCCACTTTTGTTTGAGAGCGATGGCTACATCTTTATTGGCTATTTGGGAATTGTAGCTATTATCTAAACCATATATTATAGCTTCTTCCAAAGAAAAAGCCTTTGGGTATGTTTCAAGTGTGTCCTGCGCTACGGCATAGATGCTGCATTGCAGAAATACAATTAGAAAAATCCTTTTCATTAGTTTTTAATTGTTTTATCGTTGATTAATTTGTTAAGTGTTGTTAGCCCCTTTTCGGTTACGATGGCTCTAACATGATATTCCAGATAATTTTCCATTAAAGGAATTACTCCAAAATCTTCAATAGGGAATAGGTTATTGTCTTTAATTCCGGTAATTCCAGCAAAATAGATTCTCGAAATAAAAGGTATAGGGATATCTTTTCTGTAATGGCCGGATGCGATACCGCGTTGTAAATTTTCTACCACGCAATCCTGCATCACCTCAAATTGTTTCTCTCTTAGAACAGCCGCCACTTTTGGGTAATATTTGTTGAGCTGATATAGGGGTGAAGACTTCTCGCTTTTAAGATGCGTTAATGCAAAATTCTTTATCGCGTAGGTCTCTTCCACTACATTAAGCTCTTGTTTACTTATCGCTTTTATTCCGGTAGAAATAGTATCAAAAATATAAAGGGCAGCTGCTTCTACTAATTTAGATTTAGTTGAAAAGTGGGTATATATGGTTTTTTTAGATATTCCTAGCTCATTAGCAATATCGTCCATGGTCACACTTTTAAATCCAATATTTAGAAACATCTCTGCAGCCTTCTCTAAAATCTTTTCTCTCATCTGCTTTCAAATTTCGGGCAAAGGTACATAAGGAAACTTTAAAAACATTAAAAGTTTCCAAAGTATTTCAATTATTTAACATTGCAGTAAAATTTGAATTAGTACCAATTATGGTATTTTAGCCAAAAAATTACATCAATGTTATCAATTTCTCAGTACCGGGAAGCTTTTCTAGATCATTTAAGCGCGAAAATAAAGACAAAAGAACCTGTAAATTTATATGAGCCTATAACATATATATTACAATTAGGTGGGAAACGACTTCGACCGGTGTTGGTGTTGATGAGTGCCGAAATCTTTGATACTTCCTATAAGAAAGCATTGGATGCTGCTTTAGCTATTGAGGTATTTCATAATTTTTCGTTAGTACATGATGACATTATGGATGCAGCTCCTTTAAGAAGGGGGAAAGAGACCGTTCATGAGCGATGGGACCTAAATACGGGAATTCTCTCAGGCGATGCCATGCTTATAAACGCTTATCAGCTCTTTGAAAATTATGAGGGAAACACTTTTAAGGAATTAGCTCAGTTATTTACCGAAACAGCTATTCAGGTTTGTGAGGGACAACAATATGATGTGGATTTTGAAAGTCGGGAAGATGTTGAAGTTGCCGATTATTTGAAAATGATAGAATATAAAACAGCAGTATTGGTGGGAGCATCATTACAGATGGGGGCTATTGTTGCTGGTGCGTCTCAAGAATGCAAAGAAGCGGTATATGAATACGGTCGTCTCTTGGGAATTGCTTTCCAGTTACAGGACGATTACTTAGATGCTTTTGGTGACCCTGAAACTTTTGGAAAGCAGGTAGGAGGAGATATTATCGAGAATAAAAAGACCTTCTTATATCTTATGGCTGTAAAAAATGCTGGACCTGCAGAAGCTAGTCAGTTAGAGCATTTATATAGTATTAATCCATCAGAAACTAGTGGAAAAATAGAAGCGGTTAAACATATTTTTGAAGAAAGCGGAGCTTCACAACTGGCTCGTGAGGAAATTAGAAAATATACCAAAGAAGCATTTGCAGTGCTGGATAAGATAGAATTATCAGAATCAAAGAAAGATCTATTGCGTGAATTTGGCGCTTCTCTTATGGAACGAGAAGTCTAAGTGAAAATCATGATTATTTTCCAGATTGCTTCTGCTTTCAGGTTATTTGAAAAAATCGCATCATTTTTGTTAAAACTTCAAAATGTAAGTGAAGAAATATTCGTTTTTAAGGCTTGAATTGTCAATTACTTAAACGTATGATTCTGTTAAAATTCTTATAATTACCTTTATAAATTTAAGAAATCCTAAGGTCTATAATTTCTAAAAGTTGTATTTTTGCTTTGTTTTACAACAAAAGAAACATTAGTTTCCACTTATGGATAGATTTTCATTTCTTAACGCTGCACATACAGCATATTTCGCTGAACTTTACGACCAATATTTAATAAATCCTGATAGCGTAGAACCTAGCTGGAGAGCTTTTTTTCAAGGTTTCGACTTTGGAATGGAGCAAACTGACTCGGTTTCCTCTGAAGTTTCAAGTGCTTCTTCCAGCTCTTCTGCTTCAGTAGCTCCTGCTGAAATTCCAGAAAATGTTCTGGCAGAATTCCAGGTAGTTCGTTTAATTGACGGGTATCGCACCAGAGGTCATTTATTTACAAAGACCAACCCGGTGAGGGAGCGAAGAAAGTACATGCCTACTTTAGCCTTAGAAAATTTTGGATTGTCTGAGAAGGATCTTGACATCACTTTTAATGCAGGAGAAATTCTGGGGATTGGACCTTCTACCTTAAGGCAGATCGTAAAGCATTTAGAGAAAATTTATTGTAACTCTATAGGTATCGAATATATGTATATTCGTAAACCTGAAGAGATTCAATGGATTCAGCAAAAACTGAACATCAACGATAATCAGCCTGACTTCAGCAGCGAAGAAAAGAAACTGATCCTTTCTAAGTTGAATGATGCAGTATCCTTTGAAAGTTTTCTACACACTAAATATGTAGGGCAAAAAAGGTTCTCATTAGAAGGTAATGAAAGTTTGATTCCTGCCTTAGATACTATTATTGAAAGAGCTGCCGATTTTGGAGTGAAGGATTTTGTGATGGGAATGGCTCACCGTGGAAGATTAAGTACGCTTACCAATATATTTGGAAAGAGCGCAAAGGATATCTTTAGTGAATTTGACGGAAAAGATTACGAGCAGGACATATTTGATGGGGATGTAAAGTATCACTTAGGGTGGACATCTTGCCGTAGAACAAGAAATGGAAAAGAAATAAATATCAATATTGCTCCAAACCCTTCTCACTTAGAAACCGTTGGTGCTGTGGTGGAAGGAATTTCAAGAGCAAAACAGGATAAAAAATATAAAGACGATAATTCTCAGGTTCTTCCAATAATTGTACATGGTGATGCTGCAGTTGCAGGTCAGGGCCTAGTGTACGAAATAGTGCAGATGGCACAATTGGACGGATATAAGACCGGGGGAACCATACATATAGTAGTAAATAACCAAATTGGTTTTACTACCAACTATTTAGATGGTAGATCATCTACATATTGTACCGATGTTGCAAAAGTAACCTTATCTCCGGTTCTTCATGTGAATGCCGATGATGCCGAAGCTGTCGTGCATGCGGTTTTATTCGCTTTAGATTTTAGAATGGAGTTTGGAAGAGATGTTTTTATCGATCTTCTAGGGTATCGAAAATATGGACATAATGAGGGTGATGAGCCAAGATTCACTCAGCCAAAGTTGTATAAAGCAATATCCAAGCATGAGAATCCCAGAGATATCTATGCTGAAAAATTGGTAAATGCCGGAGTAATTGATGAAGGTTATGTTAAGCAATTAGAAGCGACCTATAAAGCTAAGCTTGAAGAGGAACTAGAGGATTCGAGAAAAGAAGATACAACCAGAATTACTCCTTTCATGCAAGATGAATGGGAAGGTTTTGAGAATGTTCAGGAAGATGTAATGATGGAGCAAGTGGATACCACAGTTTCCATAGACAAACTAACTACTGTAGCTGAAACTATCACACAATTACCAAAAGATAAGAAGTTCTTAAGAAAGATATCAAGGTTAATAGAAGGTAGACATTCAATGTTCTTTGAAGATAATAAGTTAGACTGGGCGATGGCCGAATTGCTGGCTTATGGAACTTTGATGCAAGAAGGATACAACGTTCGAATGAGCGGACAAGATGTGGAAAGAGGAACTTTTTCACACCGTCATGCGGTTGTGAAAGTGGAAGATAATGAAGAAGAATTTATTTTGCATAATAGTATCCCAGATAAGAAAGGAGAATTCCATATCTATAATTCATTGCTTTCAGAGTATGGAGTAGTTGGATTCGATTATGGTTACGCTATGGCAAGTCCAAAAACGCTAACCATATGGGAAGCTCAGTTCGGAGATTTTGTGAACGGAGCTCAGATCATGATCGATCAGTATATTTCTGCAGCAGAAGACAAGTGGAAATTGCAAAATGGATTGGTGATGTTGTTGCCTCACGGATATGAAGGGCAAGGAGCAGAGCACTCCTCAGGGAGAATGGAGCGATTCTTACAGCTTTGTGCGAAGGATAATATGTTTGTTGCTGATGTTACCACACCGGCTAACATGTTCCACTTATTGAGAAGACAAATGAAGGTAAATTACAGAAAACCTTTAATTATATTTACACCAAAAAGTTTACTAAGACACCCAAAGGTGATTTCGACTAAAGAAGAATTTGCAGAGGGAAGTTTCCAAACTTTATTAGATGATCCTATTGCCAATGTAGATAAGGTAAAATCTCTTGTATTTTGTACAGGTAAATTTTACTACGATTTATTAGATAGAAAAGAGGAAAGTAATAGAGAAGATGTTGCATTAGTTAGAATAGAGCAGTTATTCCCATTACCTTCAGAGAAGATCAATCAGATCATTGAAAAATATAAAAATGCTGATGATGTGGTTTGGGCTCAGGAAGAGCCAAGAAACATGGGGGCATATAGTCATTTGCTGTTACATTTAGAAGAAGCTAAGAATTTCAGAGTATGTAGTCGAAGATTCTATGGTTCGCCTGCAGCAGGAAGCTCAGTAAGGTTCAAGAAGCGTCACGAAAAAGTAATTGAAAGTGTTTTTGACAAAACAATGGTTTAGTCAGATACAAAAATAGAGATAATAAAAAATAAACCCTTTTTGTAAAAACAAGAAGAACCAATAAAAATAAAACAAGAAGATCATGGCTTTAGAAATGAAAGTTCCTTCTCCGGGAGAATCGATCACAGAGGTTGAAATAGCTCAATGGCTGGTAGAAGATGGAGATTACGTAGAAAAAGATCAGGCGATTGCAGAAGTTGATAGTGATAAAGCAACTCTTGAACTTCCGGCTGAAGCAAGCGGAATCATCACTCTTAAAGCTGAAGAAGGTGATGCTGTGGCAGTTGGTGCGGTTGTGTGCTTAATTGATACTGATGCTCCAAAACCGGGAGGTGGCGATAAAGCTAAATCGGCAGAAGAGGAAGTTAAAGAAGATAGAAAAGAAGCGGCTAAAGCTGAAAGTGAAAAAGCTGAAGCTAAAGCGGAAACTCCTTCAAAATCTTCAACTCCAGCTCAACAACAGGATAAGACCTATGCAACTGGAAGCCCTTCTCCTGCAGCAAAGAAAATTCTTGATGAAAAAGGAATCGATTCTAAATCGGTAACTGGTTCAGGTCGTAATGGTAGAATTACTAAAGATGATGCTGTGCAGGCAAAAGCCTCTATGGGAACTCCTGGAACAGGAAAACGAGGAGAAGACAGGAAGAAAATGTCTATGCTTCGAAGAAAAGTTGCAGAACGTTTGGTGAGTGCAAAGAATGAAACAGCTATGCTTACTACTTTTAATGAGGTGGATATGTCGGCTATTTTTTCTTTGCGGAAACAATATAAAGATGAGTTCAAAAATAAGCACGGAGTTGGATTAGGATTTATGTCCTTCTTTACACTGGCTGTAGTAAGAGCTTTAGAGCTTTATCCTGATGTGAACTCTATGATTGATGGAGATTATCAAATAAAATACGATTATAAAGATATAAGTATTGCTGTTTCAGGTCCTAAGGGATTAATGGTGCCGGTAATGAGAAATGTTGAAAACCTTGGGTTTAGAGGTGTAGAAGATGAAGTGAAGCGACTTGCAATTCGTGCGCGTGACGGAAAGATCACTGTTGATGAAATGACGGGCGGGACATTTACTATTTCTAATGGAGGTGTATTCGGATCTATGTTATCAACTCCTATTATTAATCCTCCTCAAAGCGGAATTCTTGGAATGCACAATATTGTGGAAAGACCAGTTGCTATTGATGGACACGTTGAGATTAGACCAATAATGTATGTAGCACTTTCTTATGATCATAGAGTAATTGATGGTAGGGAATCTGTAGGATTCTTGGTAGCAGTTAAAGAAGCACTTGAAAATCCGCAAGAATTACTAATGGATAATGATGTTAAGAGAGCATTGGAACTATAGTGTTCGCTTAAAACTTAAAATTAATAAGGGCAACAATTTTTAAATTGTTGCCCTTATTTTTTTGGTTGGCTCAATTAATCAAAATAATAAAACCAGTGTCAAAATGTTTAAAAGCAGAATACCAATAACCGCCAATGATAACATGATCATGAGGAAATGGTTTAGTGTTTTATTTTTAACAGTCAGATTCATTACTCCAAATATAGAGTTATAAAATCCGGTTTTAAATGGGGAAATTTCCCCAATTTTCGATTTTACTTTAAATAAAGTGCTTTGTTTTTGTAATCGATAACTGCTCGGCCTTTTTTCAAAATGTCTGCTCCTATAATACCATGCACCTTTTCTGCCTTATGGTTTACTAGTGCTTCATTCACATGTCTTAAGTCGAAAAGAACCAGGTCCAGTTTTTTCATTTTCCAGCTTCCTACTTCTAAGATAGTTTTTTCGGCAATTTGCGTAAGCATGTTGTTGGCGCCGGCTCCAGCCGCTCTTACAGCGCTGTCTGTAGCAACTAATTTAAAGTGTTCTACACTGTCAAAACCAACGCAAGTGCTGGATGCCCCGGTGTCTAAAATAAAGTTGCCTTTAATTTTATTGATTTTAGCAACTAGTTCAAAATGATTTGTGGAGGTGTATTTAAGCTTTATGCGTTGAAAACCTTTTTCTTCTAATAACTTTCTCAGGGTCGACATTCTTTTAGTTTTGTCAAAGATAGGTGTATAAAATAAATTATTTTTGCATTTATGATTTTAACAGATACACATACTCACTTGTATAGTGAGAAGTTCGATACTGATAGGGAAGAAGTGATAAACAAAGCCATCGCGCTTGGTGTTACCAGATTTTTTATTCCTGCAATAGACTCGACATATACACAGGCTATGTATAATTTGGAAAAACAATTTCCAGAGCATGTTTTTTTAATGATGGGCTTGCATCCTACCTCGGTAGATGATAATTTCGAAGAAGAACTAAAGCATGTAGAGGAAGAGTTTCAAAAAAGAAAATTCTATGCAGTAGGGGAAATTGGGATCGATCTTTATTGGGATAAAACATTGTTAGAGCAGCAGCAAATTGCTTTTAAGAAGCAAATTCAACTTGCTAAAAAATATAAGTTGCCCATAGTGATTCACTGTAGAGATGCTTTTAATGAGGTTTTTGAAGTGCTGGAAACTGAAAAAGGTGAAGACCTATTCGGGATTTTTCATTGTTTTACCGGGAGTCTGGAACAGGCTAAAAAGGCCATTTCCTATAATATGAAACTTGGGATTGGGGGAGTGGTGACATTTAAAAATGGAGGAATTGATAAATTTTTAAATGAGATCCCTCTGGAATATATTGTTTTGGAAACAGATGCCCCATATTTAGCTCCTGCACCTTATAGAGGAAAAAGAAATGAAAGCTCGTATGTAGAATTTGTTGCTAAAAAGCTAGCAGAGATATATGATGTTGAAATGGAGGAAATAGCAAGGGTAACCACTGAAAACTCAAAAGATATATTTGGGGTGTAATACAGGTATTTAATATTAAATTTTGTTCATTTGTCAAGCTAAGTTAAAAAATACACGTGTCAAACTTTGAAGAAATAAGATTTTACCATGATGAAGAAGTGCAAGATGCACTCTCTCAGTATATTAATCATCCCATGGTAAAAGCATTGCTCCAATTCACTTTTCCGGAAAAATCTTTTGAAGAGATCAAGGAGATTGTAAGTGAGTGTAATTCTATACGCGATTTCCAAACCAAAATCATTTATAATTCAGTTAAAATGGTGTTGGAGAAAAGTTCTGAAGGTCTTACCTATAGTGGTTTTGATAAACTGAAAAGTGACGAATCCTATATGTTTATCTCTAATCATAGGGATATTATACTGGATACCAGTTTGCTTAACTGTGCTTTATATGAGCAAAATCTTATAATGACAGCTTCGGCAATTGGTGATAATTTAGTGAAGAAGCCATTTTTAATGCTTCTTTCGAAAATTAACAGAAATTTTCTAGTGCAGCGGGGGTTGAGTCCGCGGGAAATGCTCCGCAGTTCCCAAAACCTATCCGAATATATTAAGCATTTATTGCTTGAGGAGAATCGGTCGGTATGGATGGCGCAGCGTGAAGGTAGAACTAAAGACGGTAATGATGTTACCCAGCAAGGTGTGTTAAAAATGCTGGCAATGGCTAAGGGAGATCTTAGTATAACCGAATACTTTTCAAAAATTAAGATCGTTCCTGTGGCAATTTCATATGAGTTTGATCCTACCGATGTGTTGAAAATGCCTGAATTGATGGCAAAACGTATGGAAGAGACTTACACTAAATCTGCACACGAAGATTTCAATTCTATATTAAAAGGTGCTTTAGGTAATAAAGGGCGAATTCATATCAAGGCTGGAGAAGTGCTGGATAAAGCTTGGTTTGAGCAGTTGGAGGGTACAGAAATTTCGGTGAACGATCAGTTAAAAGAAATAGCAGCAGCCATAGATCGTAAAATTCATAAGAATTATAAGTTGTGGCCGGCAAATTATATTGCATGTGATTTGCTTAACAATAACGAGGCTCACGGTCAGCATTATACTAAAAAGGAGAAGCGTCAGTTTGAAAGACGTTTAACCAGAAGAGTAGATTTTAAAAATTCATTAGAAGTAAATAGTTACTTATTAATGTATGCAAATCCTGTAATTAACCTAGAAGCTTTGAATGAAAACAAAGTCTAACATCTTATTGATCTATACCGGTGGTACCATTGGTATGATTAAGGATTTTGATACAGGAGCTTTAAAAGCGTTCAACTTTAGTGAGTTATTACAAAATATTCCCGAGCTCAAATTGTTAGAGCATACTATAGACACCATAAGCTTCGAAGATCCAATAGACTCATCTAATATGAATCCGGCCTACTGGATTCAAATAGCTCAAATAATTGAAGATAGATTTGAACAATATGATGGGTTTGTTGTGTTGCATGGAAGTGATACTATGAGCTATTCGGCATCTGCTTTAAGCTTTATGTTCGAAAACTTGACCAAGCCTATCATTTTTACTGGATCTCAGTTGCCCATTGGAGATCTAAGAACCGATGCTAAGGAAAATCTTATTACAAGTATTCAAATTGCAGGTTTACAAAAACAGGGGAGACCGGTTATTTCGGAAGTAGGCTTGTATTTCGAGTATAAATTATACCGGGCAAACAGAACTACCAAGATAAATGCGGAACATTTTCAGGCATTTTCATCCATGAATTTTCCTCCGTTAGCAGAATCTGGGGTGCATCTTTCAGTAAATTATAACGCACTTTGGAAAACCAATCGCAGGAAAAAGACAAAACTGCATACTAATTTCAATGACGATGTGCTTGTTTTGAAAATGTTTCCGGGGATAAGTGAAAGTACCGTAGATCATATTCTTTCAAAAAAGAATTTAAAAGGAATTGTTCTTGAAACCTATGGTAGTGGAAATGCACCTACCGATGCCTGGTTTATAAATCTATTGAAGAAACACATTTCCAATGGTTTAGTGGTGGTGAATGTCACTCAGTGTGTAGCTGGAAGCGTTGCAATGGGCCAATATGAAACCAGTACACAACTTAAAAAAATAGGAGTCGTTTCCGGTAAAGATATCACCACAGAGGCTGCTGTAGCAAAATTGATGTATCTTTTAGGAAAAGAGTTATCATCTAAAGTATTTAAAACTATCTTTGAGACTTCCCTGCGTGGGGAAATGTTATAAAATTAACGATTCTAATTTGATGGTGAACATTTTTTTTTGTTATTTGGCGCACCAATTTAGAATTACTTAATAGAGAGGTGGCCGAGTGGTCGAAGGCGCACGCCTGGAAAGTGTGTATACGCCAAAAGCGTATCGAGGGTTCGAATCCCTTCCTCTCTGCAAAGTATTTTTAATAAAAAAATATTTTTATATCTTTAACCCTTTAACTAATTAATTTAAGACAAACAGTAATGAAAAGATTATTTTCAACTTTGGTAATCGCTTCGATTATGTTATTTGGAGCCGCAAAAGTAAATGCGACAAACTATGTGAATACACTGCCAAATACCATCGTAAATTTTGTTCAAGATGACGAAGCAGCCCTCGACGTACAAGAGGAAGAATCTTTAGGTTTTCACCAAGAACTTAAAAAACGTTTTATAGAAGGAGGAGCCGGATTTATGGGGATCGTTCTTTTATGTTTAATTCTTGGTTTGGCCATCGCCATAGAGAGAATTATCTTTTTAAACCTTTCTACTACTAACACTAAGAAGTTAGCACAAGATGTAGAAGATGCATTAAACAGCGGTGGAATTGAAGCAGCTAAGGAAGTTTGTAGAAATACAAAAGGACCTGTAGCTTCTATTTACTACCAAGGTTTAGATCGTGCAGACGAGAGCATTGAAGCAGCTGAAAAAGCTGTTGTTGCTTACGGAGGTGTGCAAATGGGACAATTAGAGAAAAACGTATCTTGGGTTTCTTTATTTATCGCTTTAGCTCCTATGCTTGGTTTCATGGGTACTGTAATCGGGATGATTCAGGCTTTTGATAAGATTGAAGCAGCAGGAGATATGCAGCCATCTTTGGTAGCAGGAGGTATTAAAGTAGCACTTCTTACCACAGTATTTGGTTTGATCGTTGCAATTATACTTCAGGTTTTCTACAACTATATCATCGCTAAAATTGATAGTATCGTTAACGATATGGAAGATGCTTCTATCACTTTAATTGATATGCTTGTTGATTACAAAAACAGAAAAAGAATCTAAGAAATGAATGTACATAAAATATTAAAATACATAGCGCTGGTTATTGGCGTAATAGGTCTTATCCTTTTGGGAAGAATTATTATGGCTGGTGATGATGCAATTGACGCTTCGGCCGATTTGCAGAGTAGCATGCTAGATCCAATGATGTACGTTACTTATATAGTGTTTGCAATAACATTAGTAATTGTAGCATTCTTTGTGATCAAAGGATTGTTTAGTGGAAACATTAAGAATACGCTTATTTCAGTTGGAGCTTTTGCTTTAATCGTTGTTGTGGCGTATGTTCTTACCGATGGAACTCAATTGGAATTAAAAGACGGTACAACCTTATCTGCAAGTGGAGATCACTGGGTAGGTGCTGGATTGGTTGTTTTTTATATCCTTGCAATTATTGCCGTTGGAGCAATGGTTCTTTCTGGGATCAGAAAATTAATAAAATAAATTATGGCTAAAAGATCAGCGCCAGAAGTTAATGCCGGTTCTATGGCCGATATAGCATTCTTGCTATTAATTTTCTTCTTGGTAACTACAACAATTGAGACCGATAGGGGAATCAGCCGTAAATTGCCCCCTATACAAGACGAGAATGTGGAGCCTCCGGTTATTAAGCAAAAGAACATTTTTACTGTTATTGTTAATAGAAACAATGATTTACTAGTAGAAGATGAGCTAATGCAACTGAAGGATCTGCGTAAAGCTGCAATGGACTTTTTAGATAATGGTGCAGGAACAGGAGACGACGCGTGTACTTACTGTCAGGGTGCAAAAGACCCTACTTCTTCTGATAATCCTGAAAAAGCTATTATTTCTTTAGTGAACGATCGTAAGACAGAATATAGAACTTATATTTCTGTTCAGAACGAATTGGTAGCTGCCTATAATATGTTGAGAAATAGAGAAGCTCGAAGAATGTACGGTAAAGATTTTACCGAGATGGAAGGGAATCTTAACGATCCTAACTTTAAAGGTAATAAAGCCCAGTTAGAGGAACGTGTTAATACAATCAAGGAGATGTATCCTCAAAAATTATCTGAGGCAGAACCTAAAGGTTAGTAGCATTAAGAACAATAAAATTTAAATCAAGATATGTCTAAATTTAAAAAGAAAAAAGGTGGTGAGTTACCGGCTATTAGTACGGCCTCTCTTCCGGATATCGTTTTTATGCTGCTCTTCTTTTTTATGGTTGCTACGGTAATGCGTCAAAATACCTTAATGGTACAAAACAAATTGCCTTATGCCGATCAGGTAGAAAAGCTGGATAAAAAAGATTTGGTGATGTATATCTATGCAGGTAAACCAAGTCCGCGTTATCAACAAAGTGCAGGGACAGAAGCTCGTATACAGTTAAACGATAAATTTGCTAAAGTTTCTGAAGTACAACAATTCATTTATGCTGAAAGAGAATCTAAGCGTGAAGAATTGGTTCCATATTTAACTACTGCTTTAAAAGTAGATGTTGAAACCAATATGGGATTAGTTTCAGATATCAAACAAGAACTTCGTAAAGCTGAAGCACTTAAAATAAACTATACTACCCGTACCGGGGAAGTAAGTAAGAATTAAATAATTTAATTACTGTTTATAAAAACATCCCTCTCGTTTAGTTACGGGAGGGATGTTTTTTTATATTTATAAACCTTTGTTGATATATAAACTACCAATAATCTAATGAGAATAATCTTCTTTCTTTTATTATTTATCAGCTTCGGAAGCTTCGCGTATGCTCAAGATGATAAAGACTCCATTCCCGCGGTTGTAGACAGTCTTTATAGAGAAGATCAGTTCTATGTAGGACTTACATTTCATCTTTTGAGCGATCTGCCGGAAACAGTGTCGCAGTCCAGTTTTTCAGGAGGTTTACATTTAGGCTTTATCAGAGATTTTCCAATAAATAAAAGAAGAAATGTCGCTATAGGTGCTGGTCTTGGTTGGTCTATAAATACGTATGGACAGGAATTATTTATTGGTGAAGATGATGCTGGTAACACTATTTTTAGAAATTTGAGGGATCCTGAAGTGGATTATGATACCAATCGTTTTACCACGCAATTAATCGAAGCTCCATTGGAGTTTCGCTGGCGCAGCTCTACGGCTGATTCTTATAAGTTCTGGAGAGTTTATACGGGGCTACGCTTAGGTTATGTCTATCACTTTAAATCAGTCTTTAAACAGCCTGGTAATAAGGTTACTCAAACCGAACTTCCGGAATTAGATAGGTTTAGAATTGGTACTACATTTACCTTTGGTTACAATACTTTCAATTTTCATATTTATTATAGCCTAAATCCATTCTTTAAGGATGCTACATTAAATGATTCGGAAATAGGAATTACCACTTTCAAAGTGGGCTTAATGTTCTATATTTTATAGCCAGTAATTAAAAACGATAATTTGTGGGAGAAGCCCAATAAAAAATCCTGCAAACAATTCGGTTACTGTATGTGCTTTTAGTTGAAGTCGGGAAGTGGCGGTGAGGCCTAAGGCTACAATTGTTAGAGCAATAAAATATATAAGGTTTAGCTTGAAATAAATACTCATGGCTATAACGAACATAAGAAACCCGCTGTGTCCAATCATATGTAAGCTTACTTTAAACTTTAGCCAGGCTAAAATAAAGGCTGTTAGAATGGAAAATAATATACCAACAAAAAAATAATATAATACTGGGTAATTATAAACATTCAGAATTTGGTATAAATTTAAGCCTAAGAGTAAGATATAAAAGAAAAGTGGCCATCTTCTTTCTTTCACATCTTTTAAAAAGAATGACGATGCTTTACCTAAATTCTTGAGGAGATAATAAAAAACGATGGGAATAAAAAGCGTTGTAATGGCTATGGCCAGAAGTTTTGCTTTTATAAGAGGTAGGGGAAAGAATCTTGGAGAAAATGTGAAATAAAACAAGGTTCCTAAAAATGGCATCCATAGTGGATGAAAGATATAGGAGGCACTTTTTATTAAAGCCTTCATTAAATTTCTTTTCTCATTCTTGCTACTGGTATATCGAGTTGTTCTCTGTATTTTGCCACGGTTCTTCGTGCAATAGGATAGCCTTTCTCCTTAAGCAACTTAGCTAACTTATCATCGGTTAGAGGTTTTCTTTTGTCTTCTTCCTCAATTGATATCTCTAAGATCTTCTTAATCTCTCTTGTAGAAACATCCTCTCCCTGTACGTTCTTCATAGATTCGGAAAAGAACTCTTTTATAAGTTTGGTTCCGTATGGAGTATCTACATATTTGCTATTTGCAACTCGGGAAACTGTAGAAACATCCATGCCTATTTCATCGGCTATATCCTTTAAGATCATAGGTCTTAAATTGCGTTCATCCCCTGTAAGAAAATATTCTTTCTGATAGTTCATGATGGCGCTCATAGTAATCATTAACGTTTGCTGGCGCTGTTTTATGGCTTCTATAAACCATTTAGCTGAATCCAGTTTTTGTTTAATAAACATCACGGCATCTTTCTGGGCCTTGGTCTTTTCCTTAGATTCTTTGTAACCTTTCAGCATATTGTTATAATCATTGGAAATATGCATTTCCGGCGCATTTCTGCTATTTAAGGATAGCTCAAGTTCCCCATCAACAATTTTGATGGTAAAATCGGGAATCACATGCTCCACCATTCTCATGTTTCCTGAGAACGTCCCTCCTGGTTTAGGGTTTAAATGCTCTATAACATCAATAGCCTCACGCAGCTCATCCTCAGAAATGTCGTGTTTGCTTAACAATTTGGAATAATGCTTCTTGCTGAAATGATCAAATGATTTCTCTAAAAGGTCTGTTGCTAAAGAAACCTTTTTGGTTGGCTCCTTTCTATTTAACTGAAGAAGTAAACATTCTTGTAAAGATCTGGCGCCAACCCCAGCCGGATCTAGTTCTTGTACCTTTTTAAGGACTTTGAGAACAGTTTCTTCATCTGTATAGATATTTTGAGTAAAGGCCAGATCATCTACTATATCTTGAATGCTTCTTCTTATATAGCCACTTTCATCAACGCTTCCAACAAGAAATTCAGCTATTTCTTTTTCAGCTTCATTTAATCGAAAAGTGCTTAGCTGAGATTTTAAATGTTGAGAGAAAGAAGTTCCAGAGGCGTATGGCACCTGTTTATCTTCATCGTCTGCGCTATAGTTGTTTGCCTGAAGTCTATACTCAGGAATCTCATCATCACTCAAATAATCATCCACATCGATTTCAGATTCTTTTGAATCATCATACTCATTCTCATACTCATCATTCGAGAATTCATCATCAAACTCGGCATCCAGATCTTCCTTTCCGTCCTCGAGCGCAGGGTTTTCTTCCAGTTCCTGCTTTATACGCTGTTCAAAGGCTTGTGTAGGTAGCTGGATAAGCTTCATCAACTGGATTTGTTGAGGAGATAGCTTTTGAGATAATTTAAAATTTAATTGCTGTTTTAGCATATATGGTTGATTGCACTAATCTAGTATAACAAAAATAAGCAAAAACAATGCTAAACTTGCTTTGGCATTAAAGATGCTTTTGATAAATTTTTGTTAAGAAGTAAGATGATGCTTAAAAAGAGATTGCTTTTTTAAATTTTGCCGGTAAATCTATGCTGAAAGTCAGCTCTTTATAATGTATAGGGTGATTTAGTTTTAAACCTACTGCTGCTAAAAACAATCCTTTATTTTTAAAATCATTTTCGTTGTTAGCGTACTGTTTTTCACCCACAATAGGAAAATTATGTGAAGCTAAATGTATTCTGAGTTGATGCGTTCTTCCGGTTTCAGGACTGAGTTCAACGAGAGAATATTCTTGGTCTTTAAAGTTAAAGTGACGAAGGGTCTTTAATTTAGTTAAAGCAGACTTCTCGTCAATATTAGTTGTTAGCGATAATGTTTCAGGGGTGTGACCATGTACGAGAGCTACGTAGATCTTTCGAATTTCCTTAGTTTCAAAATAAGAATTTAAAGTGATTTGTGCCGCTCGGGTTTTAGCGATAGCCAATAATCCACTGGTAGGATTATCTAATCGATGCACCGGCAACGGGTAAGGAAGTGCATCTTGCTTATTGCTTTTCTCTAAGTTGAAAGGAAGCGCATTTTCTATAGTTTTGAAGTAATTTCCACTGGTAGGATAACCTGATGGTTTATTAACTATCGCGAAATACTCATCTTCGAAGATCACTTCCAGTTTAAGTTGAAAGATCTTTTTGGGGCTTACCTTTTGCTGTAAAAGTTCAATTTTTTGATTTTCCTTTACCCAATCGGAAGTTTGAGCAATTTTACCATCAATAAGAATTTCTTCTCGTTTTATGGCCTTTTTAATGCCACTCTTGGTGGTGATGGCATAAAATATACCAGGCGCATATTCCTGCAATCGAATTTCTTTATCCATTGCAGGAACTATATGCGTTTCCAGTACTTTCACGTGTGTAGAATTAAAATTCAGCGTTTTGTGGGGTACGAGGAAATGGGATCACGTCTCTAATATTGGCCATTCCAGTTACAAATAACACAAGTCTTTCAAATCCGAGACCAAATCCGCTATGTACACAGGTTCCAAATCTTCTGGTGTCTAAATACCACCAAAGTTCTTTTTCATCGATATCTAAGGCTTTCATTTTATCCTGTAACACATCCAGACGCTCTTCTCTTTGAGAACCTCCAACAATTTCTCCAATTCCAGGGAAAAGGATATCCATTGCGCGAACTGTCTTTCCATCTTCATTTAAGCGCATGTAAAAGGCTTTGATGTTTGCCGGATAATCAAATAATATCACAGGGCATTTAAAGTGTTTTTCAACTAGAAAACGCTCGTGCTCGCTCTGTAGATCGGCTCCCCATTCTTCAATAGGATATTGGAATTTCTTTTTCTTATTTGGTTTCGAGTTCTTAAGGATGTCTATAGCCTCGGTATAACTAACTCTTTTAAAATTATTCTCTGTAACAAATTCCAGTTTTTTGAGCAGGCTCATTTCGCTACGCTCATCCATTGGTTTTGTTTTCTCTTCGTTTTCTAATCTAGTCTCAAGAAATGCAAGATCATCCTTACAATTCTCCAATACGTAGTTTACCACGTATTTAATGAAATCTTCCGCAAGATCCATATTGGCATCTAGATCGTTAAAAGCCACTTCTGGCTCTATCATCCAGAATTCGGCTAAATGACGAGAGGTGTTAGAGTTTTCAGCTCTAAAAGTAGGACCAAAGGTATACACCTGCCCAAGTGCTAAAGCGAAAGTTTCAGCCTCTAATTGGCCGGAAACAGTAAGATTTGTCTCTTTTCCAAAGAAATCTTTTTTAAAATCGATTTCGCCATCTTCCGTTTTAGGAGGATTTTTCAAGTCTAAAGCTGTTACTTTAAACATTTCTCCAGCCCCTTCAGCATCACTACCTGTGATAATGGGAGTGTTTACATAGTGAAAATTGTTTTGCTGAAAATAACTATGTACTGCAAAAGATAGCTTGCTACGCACACGCATAACAGCTCCAAAGGTGTTGGTTCGCACTCTTAGGTGTGCTTGTTCTCTTAACTTTTCCAGACTGTGGCGTTTTGGGGAGAGAATGGTGAGTTTTACTTCTTCAGGATTTGCGTCTCCTAAAATTTCTACCGATTTCACTTCCACTTCAACGCTTTGCTGACTTCCTAAACTTTCCTTTAAGGTACCGGTAATCTTTACGGCTGCACCAACCGTAATTCGCTTAAGAATTTCTTCTTTAGTATTTTCAAAATCTATAACACATTGTAAATTATTGATGGTAGAGCCGTCATTAACCGCTATAAAACGATTACTTCTAAAAGAACGTACCCATCCTTTAACTTCAACTTCCTGTAAAAATTGATTGCTGTTAAGCAATTCAGCAATTTTAGCTTTTATCATTTTGTTTAGATTTTTATAGATTCAAAGATAAATCTTACTTGTTAGCTTAGCAAGATTGTCTTTTTGATTTTTATTTATCGGTTATATTAATATCATCTTCCTCTTCATCCGGAATAATTTGCATTGCCGGCTCTTTCAAGGTCTCCTTATTGGCAATACTCTTTTCCAAAGAAAGTAAAAGTGAAGGTAGGAGCAATAAGTTAGAAAGCATTGCGAAAAGCAGGGTTGCCGATACTAAGCCTCCTAAGGCTACCGTACCACCAAAACTACTTATCATAAATACTGAAAATCCGAAGAATAGCACAATAGAAGTGTAAAACATACTTACTCCGGTTTCTTTTAATGCGGCGTATACCGATCGTTTTATCTTCCAGTCGTTTGCCTTTAGTTCCTGCCTATACTTGGCAAGAAAATGTATGGTGTCGTCTACCGATATTCCAAAAGCGATACTAAACACTAGGATAGTAGATGGTTTAATAGGTACTCCTAAAAAGCCCATCATCCCGGCAGTAACCAAAAGAGGTAATAGGTTTGGAATAAGTGATATTAGTATCATTCTAAACGAACGGAACATCCATGCCATAAGCATTGCTATTAGAACAATGGCCAACGATAACGAGACCACAAGATTCTTCACTAAATAAGTAGTTCCTTTTTGAAAGATCAAGGCTTTTCCTGTCATGGATATCTCAAAGCGTTCCGGGGGGAAGATCTTATTTATTTGAGGCCATAGATTTTCTTCGATACGCTCCATTTCATCGGTTCCAATATCCTTCATAAAGGTTGTCATTCGCGCATATCTACCTGTAGAATCTACATAGGAGTTTAATAGATTACCACCTTCAGAAGAAATTCCTTTTAAATAAGGAGCAATGAAATTCTGTTCTTGCGAAGTAGGGAGCTGATAGTATTTTGGGTTTCCGTTATAATATGCTTGTTTTGAGTACTTCGCAAGCCTTACAACTGATAGAGGTGCAGATAATTCGGGAACCTCGGTAATGGCAGTTTCCAAAGACTCCATCTTCTTGAGAGTGGAAAGTTTTAATGCACCTTTAGGGCGTTTGGTATCTATAAGTATTTCAAGTGGCATTACCCCATTAAATTCTTCTTCAAAAAATTCGATATCCTTGAAGAAGCCAGCATTTTGTGGCATATCCTCCAACAAGCTTCCCGAGATCTTGATAGAATAGATTCCAATAATACTCAATGCCAAAAGAATTACCGAAGAAATATAAATAGTAATTCTTCTATGTCTTACCATATTTTCTATCCAGTCCACAAAGCCACCTATCCATTTTTTATTAAGGTGTTTCAGGTGCTTGTCCTTAGGCAATCGCATGTAACTGTATATAACAGGAATTATTACCAGACTTAATATGAAGATGGCAATTATATTTATAGAAGCTACAATACCAAATTCTTTTAGCAGCTTGCTGTCGGTTAAAATGAAAGTTGCGAATCCGGAAGCGGTAGTCACATTGGTAAGGAGAGTTGCATTTCCAACTTTAGAAATAACTCGCTGCAATGATTTTGCCTGATTTCCATGATTTTTTATCTCCTGCTGATATTTATTGATAAGAAAAATACAATTAGGAATTCCAATTACAATAATGAGGGGAGGTATGAGTGCTGTAAGAACTGTAATTTCATAATGCAACAACCCGATAACTCCAAATGCCCACATTACCCCAATGAGAACAGTAATCATCGAAATTAATGTAGCTCTAAAGGAACGGAAGAAGAAAAAGAAGATGAGGGAGGTAACAAGAAGTGCCCCTCCAATAAAAAGTCCAATTTCATCAATGATATTTTGAGAATTCAGCGTTCTTATATATGGCATTCCAGAAACGTAGACATTAATATTATTGTCTTTTTCAAACTTCTCAATTAAAGGTTTCAACTCTTCTATTACAAAGGTTTTTCGCTCTTTGGAGTTAACGATGTCTTCATTGATATATAAAGCCGTTTGCACGGTATTGGAATTGGAACTATAAACTAAATTCTCATAAAAAGGCAGTTTATTAAAAAGCTCGTCCTGATATGCTGCAACTTGGGCGCTATCCCATTTTTTCTCATTTATGAGAGGGACCATTTCAAAACGCTTTGGTTTGTTGAACTTTTGAAGTTTCTTTAGGTTACCTAGAGAGATAACATGATCTACCTCGCTGTAACTGCTTAATTTCTTAGTAAGCGTGTTCCAGGCAGTAAACTTTTCCGGAGTGAAAAGAGTAGAATCGTTTACGGCAATTACTATTAAATTTCCTTCTTCTCCAAACTTATCAAGAAAGTCATTATAGACCATATTGAACTTATCGTCATCCGGTAATAAGTTTGCTTCGGTGTAAGAAAATCTCATATTTTGCCACTGGGAAGCTAAAAAAATAGTGATTCCTATTATAATGGCAATAATAGTAAGCCTATTCCGAAGAATTACACGAGCGATGGAATTCCAAAATCCAAAACTGAATATTTTTGACATGGCTGATTTTTAAGCGAGTGCAAAGGTATAAAAAGGCCCGGTATTAATTGATTGTAAGAGTATTAATCTGGTAAATTAAATTTTAAGCTGAAAAGTGAATTTAAAAGAGATATTTTCTCTTAAAGTGGGAAGATGATAAGCTCCGTATCGGTAGGCTCCACTTAAGCCAAATCCGCCAAAAAGCTTGTTTATTTCTAAACCTGCTTCAGAATACCCATGTTTTAAAGATTTGAATTCGATATTTTGGTGTGCTTCGAAATTCTCGAAATCTCCCAATGCAAAACGAGATATCAATACGATTTCTGGTCTGAATTTTTCAGAAATATTTATGGGCCGAAGCTGGTGTCTAACGTGTAATGCAACCTGTCTTTCGCTAAAAAACTCATTGAAATACATAGTCTCAAAACTGAGTTTTCCGGCAATGGAAAACCTGCTGATAATTGCCTCTTTATTTGGGCTATTGGGATAAGCGTGAAACGCATGAGTTAGAGGTATATCCCCAAATCCATAATTTCCTTCCAAAGTAAATTGAGTATTGGATTGATCAAGTCGGTTTATTTGATATTCTGCTTTTAATCCAAATTTTGTGAAATTAAAATCGCCGCCAAGAAAATTGGCGAAACTATGAGAAAATTGCCCAGTGAATTGAGGATATTGCTTATCTATAATAATATGGCTCTCTGGGGTGCTCAAAAATTTACTGAAAGGTCTCCATAAAAATCCAAGAGTAGCTTCGGTAATGGTATAATCTTTATAAAGTTGATTGTTATTTAGGAAAGCGTAATTGCCAATTTGAGTAATATCACTTTTTGCGAGCACCCATTCGGTTTCTAAACGAGGGGTGACCCTATGTTTAAGAGAAGTTTGTAAAGATTGATAGTTGTAGTAATAACTAATGTTAACAAAACGAGGTTCTAGAATCGAAAAATCGTTGATGCCTCGCAAATATTTAAAACTTCCTACTTCCCTAATGTCATCATAATAATTCACATTTAACCAAGTGCCTGTTGGTTTATTGAGAAGTGTAGCAGCCCCGAGTCCATATTTAAAAGTATGATCTATAAAACCATACACCAAATATCCGTTAAGCTGGAATTTTTCTGAAAGCTTATCATTCGTATTTCCGCCCACACCTAAGCGTAGCCCCTCATAATTGTTATATTTAACAAACTTACTTAAATCGAAATCCCAAAAATGTACAGGGTAATGTCCATTTGCGATAGCTTTTTTCACTTCTATTTTATGCTCAATATCTCGAGCTTTAATAATGCTATCTACGCGGTACTCGGTAAATTCATCTTTAAAGGTATAAGGTGTTTGCCTGTTAACTTCCCAGTAATTTAGCGACTTAGTATCGGCATCTTTCGCGACACTTATCCAAGCGGGGGATTTTTGAAAGCTGGTATTCGAATTGAACTCTATATCGTAATTTGTAGTGGTAGAAGAGAGGTAAAGATCATTTTCAACTTCTCCGGTTGCGAGCACATTATTAAGCAGTGAACGTTTTCTTTGAACTGCACCTACCGAAATACTTCCCCCGAAGACCGAAATATCCTTTTCGCCGGTTCCAGGTTTTAAAGTAGTTGTCTGGTTGTTGGGAAACCAAATATTTTCTTTTTTGTAATAAGTGTAATTGTGTTCAACCTCTAAGTTCACCACTCCTATTAACTGGGCTTTCGCTTTCTGAATGGCGTAAGTAATAGTGTCTAAATAAAGAATACCCTCAAGTCCAGCTACCACTTGTTCCCGCTTTGGTTTATAGTAGATGACATATGCGGGCCGTTGTGAGGTATTTACTGTATCCAGAATTTTATAGGTGTAATTACTTAGTGCATTATTAGCTAAGGGAGCCGCGTATTTAGTGTCAAAAATGGTATAATCCTTTTTATAAAGAGAAAGCGGTTCAACCTTTAGAGATAGCACATCATAAACCGGTTTTTTAAATCCGGCGGTTTTTATGGCTTCTACAACCTCTCTTTTAATCGCGGGGCGCTTAAAGTAATGAGAGGAGACTTTTTCTGAAAGATAGGCACGGCCTTTATTGATTAAAGTTTTGACCTCCACCATAGAGGAGTCTGCTGTGGCTTTTAAAGTATTGGCCTGATTATCTATAATGAATTTGTTATAGCTTTTATAACTGAAATCATCCAAGGCTTTTTCGGGCTCATTGTTAATTTTGTTTTTTATAGCCAGCTGAATGATCTTATTGGCCGGATTTTCTCCTGAATAGAGCATCACCTCTGCCAGATCTTCCAATTGTGGTTGAAGCTGAATGATGTAAATTTCGGTTGATGCAGTTAATGGAACTATTTGCAGAGCATATCCCACGTAAGTAACCAGAAGTTCTGAAACTTTTTTATCTACTTGTATTTCAAAAGTACCATTGATATTAGTAAGCGTACCGATTTCTTCGGAAACTTGAATATTTGCATATGGGAGAGGGTCTCCGGTCTTGCTGTTTACTACGGTTCCTCGAATAATCTGCTGTGCAGATATACTTTGGAATGAGATAATTAAAAAGCTTAGCAGCAAAAATTTTCTCATAGAAATAGTAGTTCAGCTTTAGTGGTATGGAATAAAAGTATAAAAATAAAAATGTCGGCTTCATAATATTGATATAATTTTCAAGAAAAGCTTGAACTCAATATTTTGAAGCCGACATCAGTATAAAGGATATGTAAGCGGCGACTATGGTCGGAGCTTATATTGTCATGATCTCCTTTTCTTTTACAGCCAGGATCTCATCAACTTTTTTAATGTGAGCATCGGTAAGTTCTTGTACATTTTCCTCTGCTATCTTTGCCGCATCTTCAGAGATGTCTAGTTTTTTGATATCGTTATTAGCTACTTTTCTATCATTTCTAATTCCAATCTTCGCTTCTTCGGCTTCGGCTTTAGCTTGTTTTGCTAATTCTTTTCGGCGCTCTTCGGTTAATGGTGGTACATTAATAATTACGCTATCCCCGTTATTCATTGGGTTAAAACCTAAATTAGCATACATAATACCTTTTTCGATCCCTTGAATCATCCCCTTTTCAAAAGGTTGAATAGTAATGGTTCGGGCATCGGGAGTATTTACATTTGCTACCTGATTAAGCGGTGTCATACTTCCATAATACTCTACCATAACACTCCCAAGCATTGCTGGACTTGCTTTTCCGGCACGAATATTTACTAACTGCTTTTCCAAGTGCTTAATGGCCTTGTGCATATTCTCTTTGGTGCTCTCAATTATAAAATCTAATTCTTCGTTCATTTTTTGAAACTTAATGTTGAAAAAAGTATACTAATTAGTACGTTTTCTATATTATAAATTTACTTTGGTTCCAATGTTTTCTCCGGTAACTACTTTTAAAAGGTTCCCCGGTGTATTCATATCGAATACTATAATTGGCAATTCATTTTCCTGGCTTAGGGTAAAAGCAGTGGTATCCATAACTTTTAAGCCTTTTTTGATTACATCGTCGAAACTGATATAGTCGAATTTGGTAGCCATTTTATCTTTTTCAGGATCGGCAGTATAAATTCCATCTACACGAGTTCCTTTCAGAATTACATCTGCATGAATTTCAATAGCTCTTAAAACAGCGGCAGAATCTGTTGTGAAATATGGATTTCCAGTACCCCCTCCAAATATTACTACTCTTCCTTTTTCAAGGTGTCTCATAGCTTTACGGCGAATAAATGGCTCGGCTACTTCATTAATTTTAATGGCAGATTGTAACCTGGTCTGAATTCCCGCATCCTCAAGAGCGCTTTGTAAAGCAAGTCCGTTAATAACAGTAGCAAGCATTCCCATATGGTCCCCCTGCACTCTATCCATTCCTTTACTTGCTCCGGCAACACCTCTAAAAATGTTCCCTCCTCCAATTACTATAGCTACTTCAATTCCTTGATCTATTACAGATTTTATTTCCTGAGCATATTCTGCCAAACGTTCAGGATCTATTCCATATTGGCGATTTCCCATGAGTGCTTCGCCTGATAGTTTTAAAAGGATTCTTTTGTATTGCATAGATGTTTTATAGATAAGTTGTGCAAATATAGACAATATCTTAATTTGTAAAGAATATGCTGTCAAGGATTGCAAGTTATGTCACTTTTTTAATATTTTTTTAGGCTTTAAAAGCTTTTCAGAGCTAAAAAATGACAGTGATTTTAATGGCGGGGTTTTTGTTATCTTTGAAATAATTGAATAAAAAATAGTAAAAAACATGATGGGATATTATATAATTGCCGGACTCATATTTGTGGTGAGTTTATATGTGAGCAATAAACTGAAGAGCAAATTTAAGAAGTACTCAAAAGTGCATCTTCAAAATGGAATGAGCGGAAGAGAGATTGCTGAAAAGATGCTACATGATAATGGAATAAATGATGTAAAAGTTATTTCCACCCCGGGAATGTTGAGCGATCATTATAATCCGCTAAAGAAAACAGTGAATTTAAGTGAAGGAGTGTATTCTCAACGTAATGCTGCTGCCGCTGCGGTTGCTGCCCACGAATGTGGACACGCTGTGCAGCATGCTCAGGCCTATAGCTGGTTAACTATGCGTAGTCAGTTAGTGCCTATTGTTAGCGTAGCATCTAAGCTTTCGCAATGGGTAATAATGGGGGGATTCCTATTAATGGCCACTACTTCATTTGGGAGTACGGTTTTGTTAATAGGAATTATACTATTCGGACTAGGAACTCTTTTTAGCTTTATCACTCTACCCGTGGAATACGATGCGAGTAAAAGGGCTTTAGTGTGGCTGGAGACTGAAAATATGCTAAGCGCCAATGAGCATGAAGCAGCAGAAGATTCCTTAAAATGGGCCGCAAGAACTTATGTGGTGGCTGCAGTAGGGTCTTTAGCAACTTTGCTATATTTCGTGAATATTTACCTGGGAAGGGATTAAAACAATATCAAAATAAAAAAAGACCTCACTAAGTAGTGGGGTCTTTTTGTTTATGTGAGAACTTAAAGTCGTTAAACTTTTATCTGTCTTTGTATTTGCTGATTTAAGGAAATAAAGGTTTCTGTTCTTGAAACTCCTTCTATTGCTTGTATTTCCTTATTCAGTACGTTCATTAGATGTTCATTATCTTTACATAGGATTTTTAGGAAAATAGACCAGTTCCCTGTGGTGTAGTGACATTCTATAACTTCTGGAATTTCACTTAGGCGCTTTACAGCCTGAGGGTTGCTAACTGCCTTGTCCAAGTATACTCCCACAAATGCCATTGTTGTATATCCTAAAACTCTGGGGTTAATCATTAGTTTTGAGCCTTCAATTAATCCGGCTTTTTCAAGCTTTCGCAAGCGTTGATGAATGGCGGCTCCACTTATACCAATACTCCTTGCAATTTCCAAGATTGGTTTTCTGGCATCCTCCATTAAATAATTCAAAATGGTTTTATCAATGCCATCAATACTCACTTTTTCATCAACTATTTTCATTTTAATCGGGTTTAACTCTGGATATCTGTTTAATTTATAATTAGTTTCCTACTTCTCCAAACGGGTTATATCCTAAATATTCTGTTTCTTTTTCTTTAAAAACAATCCCAAAGGTTTCTAATTCTTTTAGAATGGGTTCATATACTTCTTTAGTAATAGGAATTTGAACCCCGGGAGTGGTTATTTTTTTATTGAGAATTGCTAAAGTAGCAATTGCTACTGGCAAGCCCACTGTTTTTGCCATAGCTGTGCTCGTTTGATTTTCACCAATTAAAACCATGCTGGAGTCTATCTGTTTTCGTTCTCCATCGAGTTCATAACCAAATTTATGATACATCACAATCATGTCCTTATCATCTTCATCTAATGTCCATTTTTCCATTAGGATCTTTTGAAGCGCTTCAGCGGGAGTAGCATTTTCTATTCCAATGGTCTTTTCATCATTGAAGATATCCAGCTCTACAAGCTTGTCCCACATAATGTCATCCTGATCGATCTTTAAATTATGCCGTAGCTTTAACTCGATAGAATCGGTAGGAGAGTAAGGTAAGAAAGAGTTTACGAACTGACGGTAACTCATATTCTTTGTATTTTGTAACTGATAGGTGTCGTCTGTCATTCCCAGTTGCACGAACATGTTCCATGCTCGGCTAAATCCTACTCGTCGTATAGTTCCTCTATAGAGGGTAAGAATATCCTCCAAACCATAAATGCTTCTGTAATCTAGAGAATTTCTATTGGCATAACCTTCAAATTTGCCATAGCCCTCAACATGCAAAAATTCTGTTCTTCTAAATAACCTGTGATAAGGAATGTACTTGTATTTACCTTCCTGAATAAATTCTGCAACTCCACCTTGGCCTGCTACCACTACATTTCTGGGGTTCCATGTAAATTTATAGTTCCAAAGATTTGTATCGCTTTGTGGGGCGACCAAGCCTCCGGTGAAGGATTCAAATAAGAGCATTTTACCACCTTTAGCTCTAATTCGGTCTATAACTTGCATAGCACTCATATGGTCGATGCCCGGGTCTACGCCTATTTCGTTCATAAAAACCAATCCGTTCTCTTTTACTTCCTTATCCAGAGCCTTCATTTCTTTACTTACATAAGAGGCGGTTACCAGGGATTTTTTGAACTTTATACAGTCTTTAGCTGCTTCAATATGAAATCTTGCAGGTAACATAGAAATAACAATATCGGCCTTTTGAATTGCCTGCTCTCTGCTTTCTTTGTTAAACACATCCAGCTTTAGGGCTTTGCATCTTGAATGACCATTGCATAATTTTTCAGCTTGATGTACATCGAGGTCTCCAATAGTTAAAAATAGGTCCTCGGAATAAGATTTTTCTAATAAATAGTTTATTAAAACGGAGGTGGATTTTCCAGCGCCAATCACCAATATCTGTCGCATATTAAAAATATCTTAGTTAGTTTTGCAGGCTAATATGCACGAAAGTACTTAAATGTTTACACTTTAAAAACAATTCTATGAGTAGAAGATTTTATATCTCAGGGTTTTTATTTGGTTTAATAGCTATAATTCTTGGGGCCTTTGCTACCCATGGCCTTAAACCCTTACTATCGGTGGAGGCTATGGTTTCCTTTGAAACGGGCGTGAAATATCAAATTTATCACTCATTGTTATTGATTGTTTTAGGTAATATTAAAGAATTAGCTCTTAATAGCCTAAAATGGGTGTATTATTTTTTGATGGGGGGAATAATTCTATTTTCAGGCTCTATTTATCTACTTGCAACTAATGCGTTAACCGGTTTCGATTTTACAAAAATAGCATTGCTTACACCTTTAGGTGGGAGCTTGTTAATACTGGCCTGGGCGCTTCTTTTGTTCAAATTTATAACGTTAAAAAACAAATAAATTAAGAGATTACTTCTTAGTTTCAGGATAAGATTAATTACTTTTGTACGCCTAAACAAACACACAACCTATATTTTTATGTTGGCAAATTATCAAATTACGAAATCGATTTCGCTGAAAGATTACGGAATTAACAGCACAAATGTACATTATCAACTCTCACCTAAAGAACTTCATGAAATTACCTTAGATAAAAATCAGGGAGTGGAAGCAAGCTCGGGTGCTCTGGCGGTTAATACAGGAGATTTTACGGGACGATCTCCAAAAGATCGTTTTATTGTTGAAGATGAAGAAACCAGAGATAAAGTTTGGTGGGGAGATATAAACATCCCTTTTGATTCAAAAAAGTTTGATGCATTATATGATAAAGTTGTCGACTACCTATCAGATAAAGAATTATTTGTTAGAGACTCTTATGCCTGTGCCGATGAGAATTATCGATTAAACATTCGCGTTGTCAATGAATATCCATGGTCTAACTTATTTGCATATAATATGTTCTTAAGGCCTGAGTTGGAAGAGTTGAAAGATTTCAAAGAAGATTGGATTGTGATAAATGCTCCCGGGTTTCAGGCAGATCCTGAAAAAGATGGAACACGACAAGGTAATTTTTCGATACTAAACTTCGGAAAAAAGATTGCTCTAATAGGAGGTAGTGGATATACAGGTGAAATTAAAAAGGGGATTTTTTCTGCTTTGAATTTTATACTACCTGTTCATAAAAACACCCTTCCAATGCACTGTTCAGCCAATATTGGGCCTGAGGGAGATACGGCTGTGTTCTTCGGACTTTCAGGAACGGGTAAAACAACACTTTCAGCAGACCCAAAAAGAAAACTGATTGGGGATGATGAACATGGTTGGACAAAGGAAAATACCATTTTTAATTTTGAGGGGGGATGCTATGCGAAAGTTATTCATCTTTCTGAAGAGAACGAACCAGATATCTTTAAAGCTATTAAGCCTGGTGCAATATTGGAGAATGTAATTTTGAATGACAAGGGAGAGGTCGATTTTTCTGATATTAGTGTCACCCCAAATACCAGAGTTAGTTACCCGATAGATCATATCAATAATATAGCAAAGCCTTCCATAGGAGAAAATCCGAAGAATATCTTTTTTCTTACCGCTGATGCTTTTGGAGTATTGCCTCCAATAAGTAAGCTTAGCCCGGGACAGGCGGCCTACCATTTTATGAGTGGTTATACTGCTAAAGTTGCTGGAACAGAAGCGGGTATTAACGAACCGCAGCCTAATTTCTCTGCTTGTTTTGGAGCTCCGTTTATGCCGTTGCATCCCGCTGAATATGCTGAAATGCTTAGTAAGAAAATGAAGGATGCTAACGTAAATGTATGGTTGGTGAATACTGGCTGGACGGGGGGAGCTTATGGAACAGGAAGCAGGATGAAACTTAAATATACTCGTGCTATGATAGAGGCTGCTTTACAGGGGGAATTAGATGAAGTTTCTTTTGAAAAACATCCAATCTTTGGATTACAAATGCCAAGAACTTGTAACAACGTACCATTCGAGATCTTAGATCCCAGAGCTACTTGGGAAGATAAAAAGGCTTATGATGCCAAGGCTATGGAACTAGCAAATTCTTTTAAGGCTAATTTCAAAAAGTATGAAGAGAATTCAAATGAAGAAATTCTAGCCGGAGGACCTTTGGTGTAACCCATTCAAACTTATAAAAAGTAAAGAAGCCGATAATTTATTAGAATTATCGGCTTCTTAATTTAAAATAAACAGAAGGTATTTTTATTTCTTATTCGCTTCCTTAATAAAGCGTTGTAATGCCATTGTCATAGATGGGGTTTCAGGGGTTGGTGCCTGAATGTTAACTACCAATCCATGTTCTTTTGCCGCTTTTACGGTTGTATTTCCAAATACTGCGATCTTTGTTTCTTTTTGTTCAAAATCAGGGAAATTCTCGAAAAGAGATTTAATTCCGCTAGGGCTAAAGAATACTAATATATCGTAATACACCTCTCTTAAGTGAGATAAATCGCTTACAACAGTTTTATAAAAAACAGCTTTTTTCCAGTCTACTCCAAGCTTGTTCAGAGTTTTAGGAACATCCGGCTTCAACATATCTGAAGTAGGAAGTAAGAAGGTTTCATTCTTATATTTCTTGATGTAAGGCGCAAGCTCTGTAAAGGTTCTTTTTCCTACATAAATCTTACGCTTACGGTACACCACATATTTTTGCAAATAATAAGCTACCGCTTCACTCAAGCAAAAATATTTTAAAGTGTCCGGCACTTTATAACGCATCTCATCAGCAATTCTAAAAAAGTGATCGACAGAATTTCTACTGGTTAGAATAATAGCGGTAAACTTTGAAAGATCAATCTTCTGTTGCCTCACATCTTTCGAGGAAACTCCTTCTACATGTATGAAGGGGATGAAATCAATTTTTACTCGTTGCTTTTCCTCCAGCTCAAAATAAGGTGAATTCTCTACTTTAGGCTCTGGCTGAGATATTAAAATTGTTTTCACTTTCATATTAATGATGATTTTTTTTAAACACCTGAGCTATTTATAATTAGCTTATATAAAATAACATAAGGGGTGATTTCAAGAGCGCAAAGGTACAAAATAAAATAGAACCAATTACGCATATATAATCGCTGATTTTTTTGAATTATACGTGTAAAAGTATAAAGTGAAGCAAGTAGAAAAATCGCCGCTATTATGTATAATATCAAAACCTTAGGAGATTCGGCATATACAAGAAAAATGCTCACAGGAAAAAGCAGCACCGAGAGAAAATTACGATAAGTTTGTTTTTGAAATAGATAAAAATCCATAAAATCATCTATGTCAAAAACGTTAGCAATAATTTTTTCTACGGTAATTTTTAAAAGCACAAAAAAGCTATAGCCGGTTATAATTCTCAATAATATTACTCCCGTATTTTCTATGTGTCCACTTATAAAATTTCGGTAGACTACGAATAAAAAAAGAGACACGCTTAGTACATACACGCAGAAGAGCAACAGATTGAATCCGAAAAGGGCTTTATGCTCTTTCGATTTAATAACCATGTATTTCGATGAGCTAAGCAACGCTACAAATTCGCTGAATCGCTGTTGGAATAATTGTTTTGCAATTAGCATTAATACCAGCACCAACAAAATAAGTAGGGTAAGTAAATCGTTTGAGGTACTATATCTTTCTATCGCTTCCAAATATTTTTTTTACAAATGTATAATTAATACCGGGAAAAGTTGGAAGTAAAATTGAAGATGCTAAGCACAAAAATAGTTACATTTGCGCAAAATTCCGCACATGTCTAATGGCATAATTATTATACCTACTTATAACGAAATTGAAAACATTGAACGTTTAGTAAGAAACATATTTTCTTTACAACGCAAGTTTCATATTTTAGTGGTAGATGATAATTCGCCAGACGGCACTGCAGAAATGGTAACATCTCTGCAAACCGAATTTTTCGGGTCACTTTTTTTGGAAAAAAGAGCAGAGAAATTAGGTTTGGGTACGGCTTACATTCATGGTTTTAAATGGGCCTTGAAAAGGAATTATGAGTATATAATTGAAATGGATGCCGATTTTTCGCATAATCCAAACGATTTGATTCGATTGTATAATACCTGTGCCAGAGATGGAGCAGATATTGCAATAGGTTCTCGTTACGTTACAGGAGTAAATGTGGTGAACTGGCCAATGAGCCGAGTTTTACTGTCGTGGTTGGCATCAAAATATGTAAGATTAGTTACCGGAATGAGCATCCATGATACCACTGCCGGTTTCGTGTGTTATAAACGAAAGGTGCTAGAGGAGATCAATTTGGATAAAATACATTTTGTAGGCTATGCGTTTCAAATAGAAATGAAATTCAAAGCATATTTGTTAAATTTTAAAATAAAGGAAATTCCTGTCATTTTTACCGACAGAACAAAAGGAGTTTCCAAAATGAGCGGCGGCATAATTTCTGAAGCTGTTTTTGGGGTGATTAATATGAAATTTAAAAGTCTTTTTAATAAGATTTCAAAATAATGAAGAAGGTTTTAATTAAGAATGCACGTATTGTTAACGAGGGAACAATTACTGAAGGAGACGTATTTATTGAAGATGGTATTATTGCTGAAATAGCCGATAGCATTAGCGCTAAATCTCCCGATGTTAAAATTATTGATGCCGAAGGGAATTATCTTATTCCGGGGGTGATCGATGATCAGGTTCATTTTAGAGAGCCTGGATTAACTCATAAGGAAACTATAGAAACAGGTTCTAAAGCTGCAGTAGCCGGCGGGATTACCTCTTTCATAGAAATGCCAAATACACTTCCGCAAACAACCACTATTGAAGAATTGCAGAAGAAATTTGATCTGGCAAATAAAACTTCTTACGCCAACTATTCTTTCATGTTTGGCGGTACGAATGATAATTTAGACGAAATTTTAAAGGTGGATCCAAAAACCACCGCTGCCCTTAAGTTGTTTTTGGGTTCTTCTACCGGAAATATGCTGGTGGATGACGCTAAGGTTTTGGAGGAAATTTTTACTAAATCTCCTTTAATGATAGCGGTTCACTGTGAAGATGAAGCTACAATTCAAAAGAATTTACAGGAGTGTATAGAGCGGTACGGGGATGATATTCCTATAGAATTGCATCCAAAAATAAGAAGTGAAGAGGCGTGTTATTTGTCTTCTTCCAAAGCAGTGGCACTCGCTAAGAAAACCGGAGCAAGACTTCACGTTTTTCACCTTTCAACAGCAAAGGAGATCGCTCTTTTCGATAATAAAAAACCTTTAAAAGATAAAAAGATCACTGCCGAAGTATGTATACATCATCTTTGGTTCAATGATTCCGACTACCAGAAAAAAGGGACCTTTATAAAATGGAATCCGGCAGTGAAAACAAAAGCCGATCAGGAAGCGCTTTTACAAGCTGTTATAGATAATCATATCGATGTAATTGCAACCGATCATGCGCCGCATACCAAAGAAGAAAAGAAAAATGTATATACTAAAGCTCCAAGCGGTGGGCCATTAGTACAGCATGCTCTTCCTGCTATGCTTCAATTGTATCATCAGGAGAAGATAAGTTTAGAGAAGATCGTAGAGAAAATGTGTCATAACCCTGCTATTCTTTATCAAATAGAAAAAAGAGGATATATAAGAGAAGGTTACAAGGCCGATCTTGTACTAATAGATTTGAACTCTCCTTGGGCAGTGCAGCCTAGTAATACAGTATATAAATGTGGATGGTCTCCTTTTGAAGGGGTGACCTTCAAATCTAGGATCACACATACTTTTGTAAATGGACAATTGGTGTATAAGAACTTCCAGTTTCTTCCTTTTACCAATGTAGCAGAACAGTTAACTTTTGATAGATAGTATGAGGTCTATTTGGGTATTATTTATTGCAGTCTTTTTTATTTCCTGCCAGGATGTGGAGGAAATAAAAAAGCCTGCTAATTTAATCCCTGAAGACAAGATGGTTGATGTGTTAACCGATCTGTCTATTTTAAATTCAGCAAAAAACTACAATAGATCCCTGTTAGAAGAGACCGGTATACAACCCGATAAGTATTTATTTGAAAAATATCAAATAGACAGTTTGCAGCTGGCAGAAAGTACCGGATATTATGCTAAGAAATATGATATTCTAGACGATATCTATGCAAAGGTAAAAGTGAATTTGGAAACGAAAAAAGAAGAATATGAAACTCTGCGTGATGAAGAGCGTAAAAAAGATGATTCTATCCGGGCATTAAAAACAACAAAGGATACCTTGGTTAAAGATGATTTTTCAGCCGATTCTACAATTATCGAACGACGTTTACCTCAGCCTATGAGGAGAGACATTCAAATAGAATAACTTTTAAGTACTAGGTTCTTTTATAGATACTTCCTGTCTCCTTAATTACAGTTGTAATGGGTGTGAACTCAAAAGCAAGCTCTCTTTTTATTTTATCATTACTATAATAATTATCTTCAAATAAGGTTTTATGATCTCTTTTTGAGATCTGTCGTGCAGTTCTAAATATTATTTTTCTAATTGATTGAAAAACCCAGCCCAGCCATACCATCCAGGGTTTTAATTGCTTTTCGGGAAGTCTTTTGTTTAGGCTTTTTGCTGTAATATCTAAAACCTCTTTAAAGCTTTTGTTTTCTGAAACAAGGATGTATTGCTCGTTCTCTATTGAAGATTGCACACAGGTGATAGCAGCGTTTACTACATCCATAACCCCAACAAAACCTGTTATTTTAGGGAAATGATAATTTAACCCTTTTTCCACTCTGGAAAATATTTTTCCGCTTCCAGATTTCCAGAACCCTGGTCCAATAATTACTCCCGGATTTAAAATAATAGCAGGAACACCCTCTTGTGTTCCTCGCCATACCTCGATTTCGGCACCTCGCTTAGAGATAGCATATTCGTTATGATAGGTCTCAGGGTGCCATGTAAAATTCTCCTGAATAAGTTGTTCTCCAAGAGCTAAATCCATCGCAGCGATCGAACTTATATAGCAGAGTTTTTCAATTTGATTCGAAACACACAGGTTAACTATATTGGCTGTGCCTTCAATGTTGATTTTTCGCAGCAGGTCGTCTTTACTTGAATCAAATGAAACTAAAGCCGCACAATGATAAACTGTGGTAACATCAATAAATGCATCGGTAAGGTCCGGGATATCCAGCAAGTCGGCTTTCCTCCATTCAATCTTACCAAATAAGAAATCCACTTCATTTAAGGGGACGTAATAAGAAAATATCTTTTTAACAGCCTGAATATTGCTGTTCTCTCTATAAATGGCTCTTATAGGTTCCTCTTTTTTTACCAGTTCCAGCAATAAATGAGAGCCTACTAAACCTGTTCCTCCGGTTACTAAAATCATAAGGTAAATATAGCTATTTCCGTTTAGGAAAAATGGCAGTTATTGGTATCTTTACCGCTGTTTGAAAAGGATTTTTTTTTATTGTTCACTATTCTGAGTTCAGTTTTTCTTAAAAAGAAGGGAGCTTAAAGGTTTGGATTGCTAAAAAGATCGATTTCAACAGAAATTTTTATTGTCCATAAAATTAGATTTAAATGAATTTTGTTGAAGAAATTACCTGGCGTGGAATGTTGCATGATGTTATGCCGGGAACTGAAGAACACTTGATGGAAGGAATGCGAGCTGCCTATGTGGGAATAGATCCTACTGCAGATTCACTTCATATAGGGCATTTGGTGGGGGTGATGATGCTACGTCACTTTCAGCTAAGTGGTCACAAACCTTTTGCTTTAATTGGTGGCGCTACCGGAATGATTGGTGACCCCTCGGGAAAATCGAAGGAGCGTAATTTGCTTGACGAAAAGACTTTAAAGCATAATCAGGATGCTCTAAAGGCGCAACTTTCAAAATTTTTAGACTTTGAAAGTGATAAAGCCAACGCCGCTATTTTGGTGAATAATTACGATTGGATGAAGGAGTTTAGTTTCTTGGATTTTATTCGTGATGTAGGAAAACATATTACAGTTAACTACATGATGTCTAAGGACTCTGTGAAGAAGAGACTTTCTTCAGATGCTTCCGAAGGAATGTCATTTACAGAATTCACCTATCAGTTAGTGCAGGGGTATGATTTTCTACACCTTTTTAGAGAACATGATTGTACTTTGCAAATGGGAGGTAGCGATCAATGGGGGAATATAACTACTGGAACAGAGTTGATTAGAAGAATTGGAAATGGTAAAGGCTATGCCCTTACTTGCCCTCTAATTACGAAAGCAGATGGAACTAAATTCGGAAAGACCGAAGGTGGGAATATCTGGTTAGATTCAAACCGTACTTCACCTTATAAATTCTACCAATATTGGTTGAATTCCAGTGATGAAGATGCTGAAAAATATATAAAGATCTTTACATTTCTTACTAAAGAAGAAATAGAAGACTTAGTGAAAAATCATAAAGAAGCTCCGCATTTAAGACAGCTGCAGCGTAAATTGGCTGAAGAAATTACCGTGATGGTGCATTCTGAAGAAGATCTTGAAAATGCGGTGAAAGCTTCCGAAGTTCTTTTTGGTAAGAGTACTGCTGCCGATCTTAAGAATTTGAATGAAGCTACATTTTTAGATGTTTTTGAAGGGGTGCCTCAGGCCGAAGTAGACCGCTCTGAAATTGAAAATGGAATGGATATGATTGCTGCACTTTCTGCTAAAACAGGTTTCCTGAAATCTAATGGGGAAGCGAGAAGGGCACTTAAAGAAAACTCAATTTCTGTAAATAAGGAAAAGGTAGGCGAAGATTATCAGTTAACTTCAGAAGACCTTATCAACAATAAATACATCATTTTGAATAAAGGTAAGAGAAATACTTACATTATAAGATTGGTTTAAAAATTACAAAACCCCTTTAAGATTTGGGTCTTAAAGGGGTTTGCAACTAACTAACCAATCTAATATGAAAAACTTCATTTAGAATACTGTAAACAAAAACCTAACCAAAAATCATGTTTACATTCTATTAGTTCGAAAAAAATTAGTTTCATTACAATATTAACATAACTATAACTATATAATTTTGATAATTTCTTGATTGCTGGGAAACAGGCAATGAGAGATACTAAAGGACCAATAGATTACAACCGCGAACGTCGCTATTATCGAATCGACCCATAATTTCCAGCGATCCGTCTTGATATTCTTTCCCTAAATCCTGCGTGGCAATAAATGAACAGGAATTTATATTGGCCAGATCAATAACGTTGATGCCGCCCGTTTTTTCTTTTTCCAAATAGCTAAGGGCATCTTCGGGGTCCCTAATTAAAATTTTCATCCAGTTAGGGCATTCAAAAATTCCACTTCCTTTAGAATATGCCTGTGATAATAATTCGGTCATTCCGTATTCGCTGTGAATGGATGATACTCCAAACCCCTTTTTTAAAATACCATGAAGTTCTTTTCTTATCATTTCTTTGCGTCGGCCTTTCATTCCACCTGTCTCCATTATAATAGTATTCTTAAGTTGGAACTGATGGCTTTCTACCATATCCAGTAAAGCAAATGATACACCAATTAGAAGCACTTTTTGGCCTGACTTATCTAAAGCGATAAGTGTTTCCTTTAGTTCCTCTAAATTGTGAAGATAAAATCCGCTTTCCGGGTGTTTGCTTTCCTTGATAAGTACATCCGCCATGTAGATAAGAGAAGAGCCTTCACGCTCTAAATAAGAGGGTAGAAGAGCCAAAACTACATAATCTTCAATATTGCCATAAAAAGTCTTAAAAGCAGCCCTAAAGCTATTTTCGTAGACGCTGATATTCGTTACATGATGTTTGCTTGTATTTTCTCCCGTCGTTCCACTGCTGGTGAATGTTTTTTGTACCCTTGCGCTAGAAGATAAAATCGTATGTGTTTTGAAAAATGAAATTGGTAAAAAAGGAATTTCTGTTATTTCATTTATCTTAGTAGGGCTTACTTTTAGCAAATCACAAAATTTGCGATAAACGGGATTGTTGTGAAATTGAAAATCAAAAACCTGAAGAGCTTGTTCTCTAAATTCTTCTTCAGAGGAGATGGAAAATATCTTTTCGAAATTCATTTAATGAAATTGAAGACTAATTAGGCAAAGGTAGAAATAAAAAAAAGCTTCTTATTAAGAAGCTTACTCGGTTTTATAAGTAATGAATCTACCTGACCACCAATTTTCGTGTTGCCTGAGTATTTCCTTCTTTAATTTTTAAAATATAAATTCCCGGAGTCAATTCAGAAACGTCTAATTCTTTCCCACTTATACGGGAAGCGAGTACTTTTTTCCCCAATACGTTGTAGACTTCTACCTCTTTCATCTGATTTTTATCAGAAGAAATATACACTTTACTACCTGTTACAGGGTTTGGATAAATTGAAAGACCGGTAATGGGTTTTTCTGTGGCATACTGCGGCAGGTCTGACTTCTGTGCTGATACCATATTGGAAAACAGCAGAAAACAAACCAATAAGAAACTCAAAATGTAATGCTGTTTCATGCTTTTTTTGGATGTGGTTACTACAAATCTACAATAAAATATTCAAAAATGATACCAATAAACACTGGCTAATGCGTTAAAAAATATATTAAAAGTGTTATAAAATAGAACAGGCTGCCAATGGCAGCCTGTTACTAATAAAACTTATTGATTTTTATTCCGATTCTTGTTTAGAACACAGCTTATTATAATCTAGCTTCAATCCAAGCCCAAGTAGAAACATCTACTTTAGTTCCCAGGTTGTAAAGATCGGTAAGTGTTGCAGCAACACCTTCAATTTTTACGTTTGTAAGGGCGCCACCATCTTTCATATCTACATTGGTAGTATATCCTTCAAGATATAAGTTAGTGAAAGATGCTCCAGATTCTTTTTTGAATTGAAGAGCAGTTCCTCCTGTAGTTGATATTGCAGTAAAGTTTATCAATTTTGGGTTACCGTTGAAACCATCTCCTTCAACTGCAGTAGAGAAACCTTCTATGCTGTGTTTTACATATACATTGGTAACAGTTCCACTCCACCCTTCAGTCCAGTCTACAGCGTCATCTTCGTTGTTCTCTAAATAAAGGTTTGTTGCAGAAACAGTTCCTCCGAAGAATTCAACTCCATCATCAGATCCATTTATAACTGCTATGTTTTCAACTACAGTTCCAGATCCTACAGAGTAAAAAGAAACTCCGTTGTATTGAGATTCAGCATTAATTTGAGCTCCTGTTCCAATAATCACAAGATTTTTAATACTTCCTGAGCTATCAGCATCGTCAGATCCTCCATAAATGAAACCTCCAACCTCTGCAGTGGCATTTGTACCTTCTGTAGTAGTAGCATTTCCTACTAAAGTTAATCCACCCCAGTCTCCAGCATTTCCAGCTGTAGATGAAATAACAACAGGTTGGCTTTCAGTTCCTTGTATATCTATTTTTCCACCTTTAAGAACAGCGATGTAAACATCAGTTCCTCCATCACGTGCAGTAATTTTTGTTCCTGCAGGAATAGTTAATTTACCGCCTTCTTGTACGATGTAAGAAGAGTTCAATTGGTAAGTTACAGAAGCATCTAAAGTTACATCTCCAGTTACTACTCCTTGAAGTATTGTAGCATCTACACTGCCACGGTTGTTAATCCAGTCAAAAGAACTTGCATCTACAGTTGCTTCAGCAGTATAGTTCATGTCTGGATTTCCAGCCTCACCTTCAATTACTACGTTGGCCAAAGGCCCTTCATCTTTCATGTCGATAGAAGTATCATATCCTGTTAGAGAAAGTCCTGTGATGGTTGCTCCAGATAGTTTTTTGAATTGAAGGGCAGTACCTCCGGTAGTAGAAACGGCAGTAAAGTTTATCAATTTAGGGTTACCGTTGAGTCCATCAGCTTCCACTGCAGTAGAGAAGCCTTCTATAGTATGCAGTGCGTAAGTGTTAGTTACAGTTCCTATCCATCCTTCAGTCCAGTCTACAGCATCATCTTCGTTGTTCTCTAAATAAAGGTTCGTAATAGACGCAGCTCCTCCAAAGAATTCTACACCATCATCTGCTCCATTTAGAATAGCGATGTTGTTAAGCGCTGTACCAGAGCCAATAGCGTAAAGTGTTAAACCATTGTACTGAGACTCAGAGTTTATTTGAGCTCCCGCACCTTCTATTACTAAATAGCTAATAGATCCTGAGCTATCGGCATTATTAGTACCACCGTAAATGAAACCACCTACCTCAGCAGTAGCTCCTGTACCTTCGGAGGTAACTCCATTTCCTAAAAGTACAAGTCCACCCCAGTCTCCTGAGTTTCCATTTTTAGACTTCATAATTACAGGATTGTTTCTAGTTCCCTGAACGTATATTTCGGCTCCTTGTTGAACAACTATATAAACATCTGTACCAGATTCTGCAGTGATCTTGGTTCCTGCAGGAATGGTAAGAGTAGCTCCAGATTTTACATTTAATTGATCTGTTAAGCTGTATGCAACACTTGCATCTAAAGTAGTGTTTGTGGTGATGTCTCCAGAAAGCACACTGTTTACAGGATCTACTGGACCATCGCCACCATCATCAATAATATTATCGTCACTGCTACAGCTTGCCAAAGACAGACCGCACAATACTGTAAATAGTACTGAAATGTTTTTGATTGTTTTTCTCATGATTGTTGAATTAATTGGTTTTGATTAATTGGGTTAAGATTAATATTGAGGGTTAGAAGCGGTAATTAGCTCCTAAACTTATTGTTGCTCCACGGGTATACGATCTAACAGTGGCATTAGATTCAATTCCTGTTGTACTTGGTCTTACCTTTTGAGTTCTTTTAATCTCAGGATTTAAGATGTTCTTTCCTGTAAGGTTGAAGTTCCAGTGTTGTCCTAGATCCTTAGATAATACAGCATCTAGTGTTACAAATCCTTTTTCGATAATAGCATCGTTGTAAAAGGTTTCACTTTGGGTTTGTATCTCTGGTGCTCCTAAAGCGAAAATCTTGTCTGATGCATAGTTTGCGGTTATGCTGGCGTTGAATTCATTCTCTGCGTTATTAGAGAAGTTTAAAGAAGAGTTCAAGATCCAGTCTGAAGCTCCTTGCAATCCTGTTTTGGTAAGACCTTTATATCTAAAAGTTCTAATGAAGTTTCCGTTATCATCATAAGTTTCTTTTAGATCCTGGCTGTGCCACATTCTTGAAGCATTAAAGCCTAAGTCTAAATCTATTTCAGAAGCGATTAACGCTACTTTTGTTTCTAATTCAAGACCATAAATCTCTGCCTGCTCTGCCGAGTTGAAGTAAGAGAATACTCCTGCCGATCCTCTATCCTGAGATTTGTTGATTGGATCTTCAATTTTCTTATAGAATCCTGTAACAGAAACTAATTGCTTTGCACTTGGAAAGAATTCCCATTTCAAATCTAGGTTGTAGTTAGTGGAGGCTTGCAGGTCTGGGTTACCTCTTGTAATTTGCCCTGTTTGAGAAACATACTCGAAAGGAGCTATTTCTTTGAATTCAGGTAAGGTGATAGTCTTACTTGTAGCCAAACGTAAGTTCACTTTTTCGTTTAGTGCGTATCTAACATTCAAGCTAGGATATACGTTGTTGTAAGAGATTTCTGAAGATCCTATTCTTCCAGGAATGTTACCTACATTATAAATAACATTTAAGTCGTCTTGTTGGTATCTTAATCCAACATTGAAGTTGAATTTTTTGATCCCGTAGTTCATTGTTAAGAATCCTGAAGCAGATTCCAAATTGGCGTTGTATCTATCCGGTTTTAAAGAGTTGATCACTAAAGAACCATTGTCAAAGTTTTCTGGAATGAAAATTTCTGAGAGATTATCTATAGATGATGGCGAAAAAGTGTTTGTAACACTTTCTTCTACTCCTAAGAATTGAGATACAAAATCACGCTCTTTATTTCTATAATTTGCACCTACTTTAAAGTTTAGGTTTTTTTCGTCTTCATTAATTAAAGTGACCTTATCAGAAATTAATCCGTTGAATTCGTAATCGTCGATTGCCTGACCAGATTTTCTTTGCTGAAATCCGCCAGTTCTACCTAACTGAACGATAGACTCATTGAAATTCACTTCATTTCTAATTCTGTTAGGTTCATCGGCATCTACTTTGTTGTATCCTACGGCCCAGTTTAATTCGTTCTTTTCGGTAATGTTGTGGTTACCTGCAAGTTGATTTACCCAAAGGCGGGTTTGTTTTATGTTTTGATCTCTAATGAATTGAGAAAGTCCCTCTGTAGGTTCAGTTTCTTCGAAGATTGTTCCTTCACCATTTCGTCCTCCTTCTAAAACCTCATCGGTTACCTTATTAATAAAAAGACTGGTAGCTTTTACCGTATTGTTCTCATTAAATCTATATCCAATATTTAAAAGCCCGGTGGTATTAATAGACTTTGAAAAATATTCAGCATCTGTAATAGAGTCGTTAATAAAATTTGCTCTAAATTCTCTGAAAACACCTTGTCTGTGCTCAAAAGAAGTAGACTGTGAAGCTGTAGCAAAAATTTCTAGTTTTTCACCAATTCTCTTACCTGCTGAAATAGCATATTTGTAATCCATTGGAAAGCCGGCTTTTTGAGTATCCCAGGTCTGCTCCTTAAGTGTTTGTCTTGGACTAAGGTCTTTCTTGTAGAAACCAAAGCTCATATCATCAGAATTTGTAGAAACTTTAAAATTGTCTCCAACTCCATTTCTAATTGCGTTGGTATTAACTCCTGCCTGAACACCAATACTAAGTTCTTTACTTCCTGTTAGTTCACGAGATTTAATATCTATAGTTCCGGAAGCCTGATCGGCAGAAGACTCTGCAGAGTAGGTTTTACTGATGCTTACGTTTTGAATTACACGAGTAGGGAATAAGCTTAAATCGATATTCTTACGTTCTATATCATCAGCAGGAATTGGAAGTCCGTTCATGGTAGTGTATAAATACCTGTCTCCAAGTCCTCTTACAAATACATCTCCTGAAGCTTCACTGCTGGTAACTCCTGATATTTTTGAAGTAGCTCCGGCAGCATCGGAAACACCTAACTTGGCTAATTCCTGTGCCCCGATACTTTCCTTAATGTCTATAGCTCCTTTTTGTTCTAGTAATAGAGCAACTTCAGAATCTCTTCTGGAAACTGTAGTAATTACAACTTCATCTAAAGATGCAGCACTTGCACCTAATTCAGTATTTACCTCTGTAACCTTACCTGCAACAACTTCAACATTAGGTACATCTAGAGATTCATATCCAATAAAGCTAAAGGTCACGGTATAAATCCCTGGTTCGATATTATTCAACGCGTAAAGACCATCAAAATCGGTAGTAGTACCTGTAGATGTGCCTTTTATGATTACATTTGCGAAAGGAAGGGGTTCCCCGTTCATTTCTTTATCAGATAATTTACCAACAATGGAGCCTTTGCTTTCCTCCTGCGCATGTAAAAACGTTGTAAAAAATAATACGACTAATAATGATAAAACTTTCTTCATTTCTTTGTTTAATTCTATGCCGCAAATAAACGGCCGCAATGTAAAGATTAGGTTAATTGGGTATTAATCGTTTGTCATGATAGTGTTAGTTAAACGTTACTAAAGCGCTGCTGAAATAAAAAGTTTAAATTTATATTTACTTTTACCCTGTATTCATTAAACGTTCTAATTAGAAATGAAGAAAAAAGACATTACAATCCTGCTTGTCGATGATGAGCCGGATATCTTGGAAATAGTTGGTTACAATCTTTCTGCTGAAGGTTATACCGTTATTACTGCTGAAAACGGAGCTCAGGCAGTAAAACTGGCAAAGAAGAAAAAACCTCAGCTAATTATTTTAGATGTGATGATGCCGGAAATGGATGGAATTGAAGCTTGCGAGCAAATTCGAAAGATTCCGGAATTAAGTGAGACCATTATAACTTTCTTAACGGCTAGGGGTGAAGATTATTCACAAATGGCAGGTTTTGATGCCGGAGCCGACGATTATATAACAAAACCCATCAAACCAAAAGTCTTGGTTAGTAAAGTTAAAGCCCTACTTAGAAGGTTTAAAGAAGATGAACCGGCTTCCAATATTGTTAAGATTGGAGACCTTGTTATAAATAGAGATGAATACAAGATAGTGAAGGATGGAGATGAGCTCATTTTGCCAAGAAAGGAATTCGAACTTTTATCATTGCTAGCTTCTAAGCCGGGAAAAGTATTTAAAAGAGAAGATATTTTAGATAAGGTTTGGGGGAATGAAGTTGTTGTGGGAGGAAGAACCATTGATGTTCATATTAGAAAACTACGTGAGAAAATTGGGGATGAGAGTTTTAAAACCGTAAAAGGAGTAGGATATAAGTTTGTAATTTAATGTCGAAAAATTTTAAACGATCGTATAAGTTTGCGATAAAAACCTCGTTTTATATCACCGTTTTTATAACGCTCCTGGTGAGCGTTTTTTTGTATTTACATGATTTGCTTCAAATCTTACCAATTATAGGATTTGTTATTTCCTGTTACCTATTCTCCTTTTTTATTATTCAATATAGGGTAGAGCATTTCATTTATAAAAGAGTAAAAAAAATATATGATAATGTAACCTTGCTGGATGCCACTACTTTACGTCCAAACCAGATCACTACCGATATGGCGACGCTTACCAGAGAGGTGGAGAAGTTTGCTAAAGATAAAAAACTGGAGATTGAGACTCTTAAAATTAGAGAGACTTATAGAAAGGAATTTATGGGAAATGTTTCTCATGAGTTAAAAACTCCCCTATTTACAGTGCAGGGGTATATTCTCACCTTGCTAGATGGGGCTATGAAAGACAAGGCCGTTCGTAAAAAATACCTGCAACGTGCAAGTAAAGGGGTAGAGCGACTTATATATATAGTTAAAGACTTAGATATGATCACTAAGTTGGAAACAGGGGATCTCCATCTTCACATGGAAAACTTTAATATAGTAGAGCTTATTCAGAATTCTTTCGATCTTTTGGAGATGAAGGCTGCTAAAAAAGATATTACCCTCACCTTCGATATCGATTATCAAACCCCTATTTGGGTGTATGCCGATAAGGAACGTATTCAACAGGTTATTACAAATTTAGTTGTGAACTCTATTAAATATGGTAAAAAGAGTGGAACTACCGAAATAAGTATAGAAAACCTTATTAAAAATAAAGTGATAATACGGGTGACCGATAATGGGGAAGGAATCGAGAAAGCCAATATTCCCCGATTATTCGAACGCTTCTATCGTGTAGATAAAAGTGGATCTCGAAAGGAAGGTGGCTCGGGGCTTGGCTTATCTATAGTAAAACATATTATAGAAGCGCATAATGAGAAAATATATGTAGAAAGTGTATTTGGAGTGGGAAGTGAATTTTCATTCACCCTCGAAAAGAGCAAAGATATTCCCCAAATTAAAGCTGGTGGAAAAGTTGAGTAGCCCTTTATAATTATCAATATCTTTTAATCGATTTATAGAAAAATCTCTTTGTGAACAGCTTGCAAGGAGATTTTTACTTTTTAGTCTCTTTGCTAAGTATTTTTGTTCGTATTGGCCCGGAGTGGGAATTAAAAAGGCTTGCTTCCCTAATTTTGCGAGATCCATAAGGCTGGTGTAGCCAGATCTGCAAATTACCAGCTTACTTCTGTTAAGCATCTCCTCAAGATCATGAGAATTCAGAAAATTATAAATAGCTATATTATTCTGTTGCACCACTTTTTGCTCTTTTTCCACTACTCCCCGGGTGAATACAATTGGACCTTTAAGAGGTTTTAGTTCTTTAAGTAAACGCTTTTCCAATATCTTTCGCTGAGGTTCCGGCCCGGATAGCATTACAAGAATATCAATATCGTGGGGTAAATTTTTCTTTTTAAATCTACTTAGCACTCCTATGTATTTCAAAGGAAGAGCTGTTTTTTCGGGATGCCCCATGCTTCCGCTTAAATTTCTTGTGTCTGGCATATCTGGCACCCAGCATTCATCAAATTTTCTGATATAATACTGCTGAATTTTACCGCTTATATAGCTAGTACTTCCAGAATGCACATTAACTTGATGTGTAATAAATACAGAGGGAACTTTCTTTGAACGCACTCCCCATCTGTTATCTGAAATAATTCCTGATATGTTTCTTTCGGCTATAATATGCTGCACTGCTTTATTTTCAGCAGAGATAGTCTTTATAATATGTGGAGCTTTAGAAAGAAGTTTAAGCTTTAGCAGTTTTCCATATTTGGAATACTTTATATTATAGGAGGGGAGTTCATGAGTTTCCAAATCTGGAAATTCATTTTGTAAGAAATGCAGGGCTGCCCCGTCTGATGCAATTACAGGTTCAAAACCTTGTTCTAATAATAAAGTGATTATGGGAATGCATCTGGTGGCATGTCCCAATCCCCAGTTTAAAGGAGCAATTAAGATACGTTTTTTAGGCATATGCAAATATAATGATAGCCTCATTTTTTACTTAGATCTAAAATGGGATTATGAAAACTTTAATAGGTAGAGGAGTTTTGAACGTTTTTATGTGGTTCTGCTCGATTTTAGCTAATTTTACCGAAATATTAAGAAATAGTGGGGAGTAAAAATAAACTCAAAAGATTTAGGGAGAACGAAAGTTTTGCAAATGTAATTCAGCCTTCCAGAGAGGAGATTATAGACAATAATTATACACTTAAAGGAAATTGGAATAAAGACTTCTTTAAGAATGATAATCCTATTGTATTAGAACTTGGTTGTGGAAAAGGAGAATACAGTGTTGCCATGGCACAGGCTAATCCTAATAAAAATTTTATAGGAATAGATATTAAAGGTGCTCGTTTTTGGAGAGGTGCAAAAACTGCTTTGGAAGAAGGGATGCATAACGTAGGATTTATTCGTACGCAAATTGAATTGATCGACCTTATTTTTGCCCAAAATGAAGTGGATGAGATCTGGATTACTTTCCCAGATCCTCAAATAAAGTATAAGCGTACCAAACATCGACTTACTAACTCCGAATTTCTTCAGAAATATAAGAAAATATTGAAGCCGGATGGGGTGGTCAATTTAAAAACAGACAGTGAGTTTATGCATGGGTATACGTTAGGACTTATTCATGGTGAGGGCCACGAAGTTATTCACTCCAATCACGATGTGTATAAAAATGTTTATTCACCAAAAGAAGTGGTGGGTATACAAACTTTCTATGAAAAACAGTATCTTGAAAAAGGTAAACCTATTACTTATATTCAATTTAAGATAAAATAAGGCTTTGGCTGAAACAAAACTATTCCTCATAACTTTCTTCGCAGCGCTTCTAGGAGTTTTACCTCCGGGCTTAGTGAATATGACGGTAGCCAAGACCTGTGTGGAACATGGCAAGAAAAATGGCCTGTATGTGGCTATTGGGGCATCTATAGTAGTGTTGTTTCAGGCGCTTATCGCTATTTTGTTAGCGAAATATATTTTTGACAATCCCTTCGTGAGAAATGTATTATTGCGAACGGGGCTGGTTATTTTCATATTTCTTACCATCTTTTTTTATGTGAAAGCGAGGAGGGGTTCTCACTTAGAGTCACATTCCAAAAAGGCTAATAGTAAAAGTATCTTTAAAGGCATGCTAATAAGTGTGCTTAATGTATTTCCTATACCTTACTTCTGTGCATTAGCTGCGGCACTTAATGTGGGAGGTGATGTGTCTTATAACTGGTCTTTAATAGCCTTATTTATGCTGGCAGCGTCTATGGGTACTTTTACATCTTTGTATGTCTATGTGCTGTTCTTTTATAGAATTGATAATAAGACCGAGATGTTTGCAAAGTATTCCAACTATTTTATGGCGGCACTTATGCTCATATTAGTAATTATTACTTTAGCTAGAATATTCTATTTCTAATGGCAACTGATCATAATTTCTTCGAGCGAGTTTATTTGGTAGTTAAACAGGTGCCGGCGGGCAGAGTTACTACCTATGGTGCAATTGCAAGATATCTAGGTGCAGCCAAAAGCGCAAGAATGGTAGGTTGGGCACTTAATGGTTCTAAGAGATTAGAGAATGTTCCGGCACAACGAGTAGTAAACAGGATGGGGATGCTTACCGGGAAGCATCATTTTAGTGGGACCAGCGCAATGCAGCAATTATTAGAAGAGGAAGGGATTAAAGTAAAGGATAATTTAATTCAGGATTTCAAAAAAGTATTTTGGGACCCTAACGAAGAATTAGAAAATATGGATGAATAATGCAGTCTAATGCTATAATTTCAACTTATAAGTATATCAAGCAATTATAATTAAATACTTCGTTTTTCTTAGCTTTTCCAGTTATATTTGCATTTTAGAATCAATCTACATAAGAGGTTGAAAAAGAAATATTTCACAATGAATTTAAATAGAAAAGATATCCTGGCTGCGCTTGAAACTATATCGGTTTCTGGAGAAGGAAGGAATATGGTAGAAAGTGGAGTTGTTCAAAATGTAATGACTTTTGGAGATGAAGTGGTAGTAGATTTAGTACTTTCAACTCCGGCACTTCATATAAAGAAAAGGGCTGAGGTTGATGTAATGACAGCTATTCATGAAAAAGTCTATCAAAAGGCAAAAGTGAAGGTTAATATAAAGGTTCAAGCTGCCGATAAACCAACAATTAAAGGAAAATCTATTCCAGGAATAAAAAATATAATTGCTGTAGCCTCCGGTAAGGGCGGTGTAGGGAAATCTACCGTTACCGCAAATTTAGCGGTAACCTTAGCAAAAATGGGCTTTAAAGTAGGATTACTAGATGCTGATATTTACGGGCCATCTATGCCAATAATGTTTGACGTAGAGGCTGAAAGACCTTTATCTGTAAATATTGATGGGAAATCTAAAATGAAGCCAGTTGAAAATTACGGAGTTAAATTGCTTTCTATTGGTTTCTTCACCAAGCCGGATCAAGCGGTTGTTTGGAGAGGGCCAATGGCCGCCAAAGCATTAAACCAAATGATCTTTGATGCTGCGTGGGGAGAATTGGATTTCATGTTGATAGATCTTCCTCCGGGAACAGGTGATATTCACTTATCTATTATGCAGTCGTTGCCAATTACCGGGGCGGTAATAGTAAGTACTCCTCAAAATGTAGCACTGGCCGATGCGAAGAAAGGTGTAGCAATGTTTCAACAAGAAAGCATTAATGTACCGGTATTAGGCTTAGTAGAGAATATGGCGTACTTTACACCAGATGAGCTCCCGGATAATAAGTATTATATTTTTGGCCAACATGGTGCCAAGAATCTAGCAGAAGATCTTAATGTGCCATTTTTAGGAGAGCTTCCATTATTGCAATCTATTCGTGAAGCAGGGGATATTGGAAGACCTGCAGCTTTACAAGTTGCAACACCTTTAGAATCAGCATTTGAAAAGATCACTCGAAATGTGGTTCAAGAAACAGTGAACAGAAATAAGAGCATACCTCCAACCGAAGCTATTAAAATTACAACTATGGCTGGATGTAGTGCCGTTAATAAAAAATAGATGACAAGCGAGGAAATTAAAATAAATGTAGAAAAAGCACTTGCAGAAATTCGTCCTTTTTTGCAAAGTGATGGCGGAGATATCTCATTGATTTCTATTGAAGATGATCGCCTGGTAAACGTTCAGCTACAAGGGGCCTGTGTAGGTTGCCATGTAAATCAGATGACTCTAAAATCTGGTGTTGAAATGACGATTAAAAAATATGTACCACAAATTGAGAAAGTGGTAAATATTGAATATTAATAACCTTGAGTTGTTAATTTCATTTGCAAATTGAAAAGGAATGATTAAAACAGATATTTTGATTATCGGTGCCGGGCCCACGGGCTTGTTTACCGTATTTGAAGCAGGATTACTAAAACTGAAATGCCACCTTATAGATGCGTTACCGCAGCCCGGAGGACAATGTTCAGAAATCTACCCTAAAAAGCCTATTTACGATATCCCTGGATTTCCGGAGGTATTAGCCGGAGATCTGGTGAATAACTTAATGGAGCAAATTAAACCTTTCGAACCCGGATTCACCTTGGGAGAGCGTGCAGAGACCATTGAACGTTTGGAAGATGATAGTTTTGTGGTAACCACCTCCAGAGGCACCAAACACCATGCGCCTGTGGTAGTGATAGCAGGTGGATTAGGAAGTTTCGAACCTAGAAAGCCCCCTATTCCAAGTATCGAAAAATTTGAAGACAAAGGGGTTGCTTATATCATTAGAGATCCTGAAGTGTATCGAGATAAAAGTGTTGTAATTGCAGGAGGAGGAGATTCTGCACTGGACTGGTCAATTTATTTGGCAGATATAGCTAAAGAAGTTTCTTTAATTCATCGTAGAAAAGATTTCCGAGGAGCTTTAGATTCAGTTGAAAAAGTGGAAGAGCTTTCGAAGATTGGTAAGATTAAGCTTATTACTGAAGCTGAGGTGGTAGATCTTAAAGGAGAAGATAAACTTGAGGCCGTTGTAATAAGACATAAAGGGGAAGCTGTTGAAGAAGAAGTGAAGCCAACAGATAGTTTTATTCCGCTTTTCGGACTGTCTCCAAAATTAGGACCTATTGCAGATTGGGGCTTGGAAATAGAGAAAAATGCCATTAAAGTAAATAATGCTTACGATTATCAAACCAATATCCCGGGAGTATATGCTATTGGCGATGTAAATACTTATCCGGGCAAATTAAAATTGATACTTTGCGGTTTTCATGAAGCAGCCATTATGTGTCAAAGCGCATATCAACGTATTTATCCAGAGAAAAGATATGTTATGAAATATACCACGGTAAGTGGGGTAAGTGGTTTTGATGGCTCTAAGAAGGAAGCCAAAAAAGAAGTGGTTAAAAGTATAAATTAATACTATTCACAGGATATGAGTGATATAAAAATTACCATTATCGATAGAGAGGGAGAAGCTCATTTGTTAGATGCTCCTACTGATATGAATATGAATTTGATGGAAGTTTGTAAAATGCATGAACTTCCGGTAGAAGGGACCTGTGGAGGGATGGCTATGTGTGCTTCCTGCCACTGTTATATTTTAAATAAGGAAAATCTACTACCTGAAAAAAGCTATGAGGAAGAGGACATGCTGGATCAGGCTTTCTTTGTAGAAGATAATAGTAGGCTGGGCTGCCAGATTCCCATTACCAAAGAATTGGATGGTTTAGAGCTAAAACTGGCCCCACAACAATCATAATAAGGATTTCGAAGTATTTACCTTAATTAAAAGAGCCCATTTGCGGCTCTTTTTTTATTTTTAACTTTAGGCTTTCAATTAAAATTCCACATACGGATGTTTAGAATATTGGTATTGCTGCTATTGTTCACCTTTTCAGCACAGGCTCAGGAAATAGCACCTTATTTTAAGAATTACACCAAGCTTGATTATAACGGAGAAAATTCCAATTGGGATATTGCTCAGCACAACGATGGCACTATGTATGTGGCCAATGGTAAGAACCTGTTATCTTTTAATGGGGATTTCTGGAAGAAATACGAACTCCCGAAACCTTCTACGATTAGATCAGTAAATGTTATAAACGACACGATATACACAGGTGCTTATCGCCAGTTTGGATACTGGGTGAAAAATGATAAAAATGAGTTAAGCTATACTTCTCTAAGTGATAAATTAGACGAACAATACTTCAAAAGTGATGAAATATGGAAAATAATAGCCCATAAGGATCGTATATACTTTCAATCTTTCAGCAATTTTTTCATCTACAATACCAGCTCAAAGAAGATCCAGGTTGTTCCATTCGGGAATATTTCTGCTGTATATAGTTTTCTAATAAACGATAGATTTTACATTACTTCTAAAAATCATGGTCTTTATATTCTGAAAGGGAATAAAATAGAATTTCTTAACTGGAGTGCTCCTTTACAAAATTTCACCATTCAAAGTGTTGTTTCACTTAAGAACAACCTATTAATTGCCACTCAGTTAAATGGAATGTTTTTATATGATGGAAAGAATCTAAAACCCTGGAGCTCAGCACTCCAATATAAGTTTGAATCTCTTGAGATTAATAATTTACAAATACTGGACAAGTTTATATGTGTAGGTACCATTAATAACGGTTTACTTGTTTTTGATGAGACAGGGAATTTTAAGTATGCTTATAATAAGAAGAATGGACTTGCTAATAACACTGTGCTCCGTCAGTACATAGATAAAAATGACAATTTATGGCTTGCATTAGATAACGGGTTAAGTAAGGTCTTTCTTTCTAACAATGTATATGAGTTTAATGATCCTTCCGGAGCTTTGGGTACTGTATATGCTATTCTGGAAGATGATAAAAGCTTAGTTCTGGGTTCTAATCATGGTGTTTTCTATTTAGATGGAGAAGAACTGGAGTTTCTTAAAAATTCGAACGGGCAAGTTTGGGATTTGGCCCATGTGGAAGGTGAAATTATATGTGGACATAATAACGGGACCTTCAGCATTAAAAATAATCAGTTTAGATTTATAAATGATATTAATGGAGGAATGGATTTTAAGCCTATTCCTAAAACCGATTTTTATATTCAGCCAAATTATACTGGTGTTGCTCGCTACAAAAAGGTAAACGGAAAATGGGAGTTTAAGCGTTATAAGGAAATAGATTTTCCTGTAAGTAGTTTAGAGTTCGATGCAGCTGGAAATTTATGGTTGGAAACCGCTCATAGAGGTATTTTTCAATTTGCGTTTACACCTGATCATCATCAAATAAAGCAACTTAGAAACTTTAAAACTGGAAGCTCGGAAGATAAGTTGTTTGCACTTGGAAAGGAGATCTTTATAGCTAATAAAGATCGAATCTTGAAATATGATATTATCAATGATACGCTTATTCAAGATGCTATTTTAGAAGTTAAATTAAAGCCTTTTAATAAGCTTACGGCAATTGGTGATGATATGCTGGTATTAGAGAAGGAAGAAGCTTTAAAGATAGCTAATGTAGATAACAGCTTTACCTTCACTTTAAATGATAATCTAACAAACAGCAGACTTGTAAAGAATTATCCCAATACTACCTCAATTGGTGATCATATTTTTGTTTTTCTGGATGATGGGTTTTTAAAAATTAATGAAGCCGCTGCCAAAGATTCTCAGCAGGTTGAAAGGGTTTATATTGAGGCCGTTCTAATAAATGGAGAGCAGGTTTCTATTTCAAATTCTCCAAAAGTGCCTTTTAGAAAGAATTTTATACAATTCTCTTTTTCTTCCAAGACTCCCGGTAACATTTCTTTACCTCAATATTCCTACAAATTGGAGGGCTACGACAAGGAATGGTCGGTGCCCTCTAGGCTCTCTCAAGTAAGTTATAGCAATTTACCATCTGGAGATTTTAAATTTAAGGTGAGGTCTGGTGTAGATCAAAGTGAAGCAGCGATATTTAATTTCTCCATTTTAAAACCATGGTATCTTAGTGTATGGGCGGCTATAGGTTACGTCTTTTTATTAGTGTTGGTTATAGTTCTCATCTATTATTATAATAAATTCAAGTTTATTAGAAAGAGAAAGCATCTGGAAAAGGAGTTGGAATACGAGCAACGTCTAATACTTCAAAAGCAAAATTTTGAAAATCAACGCCGAATTGATGAGTTGGAACAAGATAAATTAAAGAGTAAATTGAAATCTAAGAGTAAGGAGCTGGCAAGTTACGCTGCTCTTATGGCTAGAAAAGAAGACATTCTTACTGAAATGGAACAGGAAATTAACAAATCTAATATTAAGAAAGAGAATGTAAAGCTCTATTCGAAATTAATGGATATTAAAGATAGGCAATCTAATTCTCAGGATGAATGGAAACTGTTTGAACGCAATTTTAACGAAGTGCATGAAGACTTTTTTAGATTATTGCAAAAAGGATATCCCGATCTTACTCCTAAAGATTTAAAATTATGTGCCTACCTGCGAATGAATCTTAGTTCTAAAGAAATTGCTCCTCTTATTGGTATTACTTTTAGAAGTGTAGAACTACATCGATATAGATTAAGAAAGAAATTTCATCTTTCTAAAAATCAAAATCTGGTAAAATTTCTATTAAAAGTGAAATAAACGTTCACGAAAACGTTGTAATTTTATCTAAATTAACTCATCTTTTCCACATCATTTCACATTTTTAACAGCTAAAATACTTTATTTTATTTGATTAAATTACTGATTTTAAGTAATTTAAATATTAGTTAAAACTTGATGTGTCCAGTTATATTAAATTAAGGTTAAAAGCTTCCTTCAAGTGTTAATTTTATAACGCTTCTTTTTGGGAGAAGTCGTCTTTTCTTAAAAGAGGAGATTTAATAAATACGCATTCCGAAAAATTTAAAACAACCTTGTTTATGAAAACAAAATTAACTCTAGTTTGTTTGTTACTCTTTATGATAAGTGTTCATTCTTTCGCACAGGAACGTAACATAACAGGAACTATTACTTCTAGTGAAGATAATTTACCTCTTCCGGGAGTGAATGTATTGGTAAAAGGTACTTCTCGTGGTGCCATTACCGATTTTGACGGTAAATACTCTATTAGCGCTGCTAATGGAGATGTATTGGAATTCAGTTTTGTGGGAATGCAGTCACAGGAAGTAACTGTGGGTAACCAAAATACGATTGATATTTCAATGAGCTATGATGCCGCATCTTTAGACGAGATAGTGGTTGTAGGGTACGGGGCTCAGAAAAAGGCCGATTTAACTGGAGCAATTTCCACAATTAAATCAGAGGAAATAAGTAAAACGCCAACAGGGCAAGCTATGCAGGCCTTACAGGGTAAGGTTGCAGGTTTGCAAATTGTTAGTAATGGAGGACCGGGTGCTGCGCCAACCGTTCGAGTGCGTGGAATTGGTTCTTATGCTAACGATGCTTCTGGACCTTTATATGTAGTTGATGGTATGTTTTTTGATAATATTGATTTTCTTAATACTGCTGATATTACTTCTATATCTGTCCTTAAAGATGCTTCAGCTTCTGCAATTTATGGGGTAAGAGCTGCTAATGGAGTAGTAATTATCCAAACCAAGTCGGGAGGATACAATCAGAAATCAGAAATTACGTATGACGGTTATACAGGATACCAAGTTGCTCAAAATGTATTGAAACTTGCCAATGCCGAACAATTTACTACGATTGCTTTGGAGTCGGGATCTCAGCCTGATGCTAATTTTATTTTAAACGCCATGCAGCGTTATGGAAGGAGTAGAGTAAATCCTAATATTCCTGATGTAAAAACCGATTGGTATGATGAGATATTAAGACCAGCTCTTATACAAAATCATAGCTTCGGTGTTACGGGAGGAAGCGAAAATGCTACCTATGCTATTGGAGCTAATTACTTTGCTCAAGAAGGTATCCTTAAAATGAAAAATGAATATGAGCGTTTTAACTTAAGAAGTAAACTTGATTTTAAAGTAAATGATTGGTTAACCGTAGGTGCAAACGCATTATTAAGTAATGCAAGTAGATTCGACCCTGAGGCGTCAGCTTTTAGACAAGCCTATTACGCAGTTCCAATTTTACCGGTGTATGATGAGCTTAATGTAAATGCTACTCCTACTAATTATGCCAATGCACAGGATCTTGGATATAGAAGCGGACAGAACCCTTTTCCAACTATGGACAATAGCGAGTTAAGATCTAAAATAAGAAACGTGCTCGGTAATTTTTATGCGCAGGTGAATTTAATTCCTGAACAATTAACTTTTAAGACGGCATACAATCATAATTTTCAAACGGAGGAAAGAAGAGAGGTAAGACTTCCTTATTTTATTGGTAACAACTTCCAACGTGAAGATGCTGAATTAATAAAAAGGAATGTAACCATTTCCAATCAAATTTGGGATAACACCTTAACTTATACAAATACTTTTGGAAAGCATGACATTACTGCCCTTGCTGGTGCCTCATTTAGAGATGAGTCTTATGAACAATTAGAAGCAAAAGGTTTAAATTTTCCACTATCTGGTGAAGAAGCATACTTTTTAGATCTTGCTCAAACTATAGTAACCGATGGTGTAGGTGACGATGGGAGAAGAGAATACGGACTTTCCTATTTTGGAAGAATAGCTTATAACTATGATGGGAGATACTTGTTATATGGTACTTTTCGTGCAGATGGTACTAACAAATACCAAGAGAAATGGGGTTATTTCCCAACTATAGGTGCCGGATGGGTGCTTTCGGCAGAGCCATTCATGGAAGATAATGGAGTGTTTGATTTTCTTAAGCTTCGCGCCAGTTGGGGGGAGCTTGGGAATGATAAGGTTTCTTCAAGTGAAGGATCTATTACTTCAACAGTAGTTACCACCGCGTTAGGAGATGAGTTATATAGTGGAGTAAATACCAGTAACGATTTTACCTCTTTGAAATGGGAGGTTACCGAAGAGATTAATGCAGGGATATCTGCAAGATTATTTAATAATAACCTCTCTCTTGAAGCAGATTACTATGTAAGAGATACTAAAGATGCTGTAATTCCAGTTAACCGACCTCTTATTCCCGGGGCTACCAGACAAAACGTTGGAGAAATTAGAAATTCAGGTTTAGAATTGGCTTTGAACTGGGATAAACGTGTTTCAGATGATTTTAGCTATAATATTGGAGTAAATTTCGCTACTCTTAAAAACGAAGTTTTAAATATAAGTGATGCAGTGGCTTTAGATGCTGGTTCGGCAGAGTTTCGTCAAAGATCTATCGTAGGGGAACCTATTTTTGCCTTTTATGGACGTGAAATTGCCGGTGTATATCAAAATGACGCAGAGATCCAAGCCGATCCCGTAGCAGTTGCTAATAACCTTGTTCCTGGAGATTTTAAATATAAAGATCTTAATGGAGATGGTAATATCACTGATGATGATAGAACAGTATTAGGTTCCTTCTTACCATCATACTCTTACGGTTTGAATATAGGTGTTAATTATAAAAATTTCGACTTATCTGCCAGTGCAGTAGGTCAAGGTGGAAACAAAATTCTTAACCGTAAGAGAGGGGAAGTAATCTTTACAAATGACACCAACATAGATAGAGATTTTGCGATCAATCGATGGCATGGGGAGGGAACTACTAACAGTTACCCTTCTGCAGCTGGAATTCGAAAAGGTTGGAATCAAAAATTAAGCGATTATTTCGTTGAAGATGGAGACTTTTTCAGAGTACAAAATATTACCCTAGGATATACAATCAACAAAAATGGGAAATTGAATAATATCCCTTGGACCAGAATTTACGTAACTGCAGAAAAACCTTTAACTGTATTTAAGTACAATGGATTCAATCCTGAAGTTGCAAATGGAGTTGATAATGAAACCTACCCTGTACCTGCAGTATACACAATTGGAGTAAGTATTAAAATATAAAAAAAAGAGATTATGAAATTGTTTAATAAAATTACAGCAGCAGCTAGCCTTGTATTAATATTGGCTTTGGGAGGTTGTTCAGATAAGCTGGACGAGCTGGAACTTAACAATGATTTTGCTGGGGGTACAGATTTTACAAAGACTGAAGATATGAAGCTTTCCATAATTGGGGTTTATGCTGCATTTCAATCGAGAGGATGGGAACAACCTCTTTTAATCTCAGTAAGAGGGGATGATGTGAATGCCGGAGGCCTTGGAGATCAGCAAGATTTTTCTGAAACCGACCTATTTAATTACAATAAAGATTATTGGATGTATAATTCTCTGTGGGAAAATGTTTATGCCGATATTATAACAGCCCATACAGCTATGGAGCAGATTTCAAGATATCAGGAATTTGCGAATGCTGCAGGAATTCAAGAGGGAGATCAATACATAGCAGAAGCTAAAGTACTTCGCGCCATGATGCTTTTACAATTATCTCAGGTTTATGGAGGTGTATTTATTCCACAGTCTTCTAACACTGATGAAATTAAGGATTTAGAGTCAGTACCTAGCAAAGATGAGGTTATGCAGCATATCTCCGATCAAATGGACGAAGCGATTCCTCACTTGCCAAATGGAAGACCTAACGAGCGTACAGATCTTCCAGGTGGCGCTACCGTAGCCACTGCTCTTGCTATTAAAGCTATGGCAAATCAGGAACTTGGAAACTATCAGGCTGTAGCCGATGCTACAGGGCAAATAATAAGCTCTAATAGCTTCAGTCTTTTTCCAGATTATTACGAACTCTTCAAAACACCTGGAAAATTAAGTAACGAGGTTATTCTTTCTTTGCAATATTCTGATTTCGGACAAGGAGAAGGTGATGCTGAAAGACATCTTTTTCAACCTTACGGACCACAAAACTGGACACCTGCAGTTGCGGGCGCAGGAAGTGGATGGGGATTCTTTGAACCGAGTATGAAGTTTATCAAATTTATGTTGGATAGAAATGAAACGGTTCGTTTGGAAACCAGTGTTCTATTTACCGATAGAGGAATAGCAGAAATAAAAGCGGACCCTAATTATTCGTCACTTCCATCTTTTGTTTCTAATACTACCAGAGATGGTGATATAATAAATGACTATGCCCGTGCTTTATTTGCAAGCGGGAAACACTACCTGCCATCTAATCAGTTAATTCCCGGGAGAACAGAATATGGAAGTAATAAAAATTATAATGTAATTAGATATGCTGAAATATTACTGATGTATGCTGAAGCGCTTAAACAAGGCGCAGCAGGTTCTGCAATAAGTGCGGAAGATGCTGTAACCCTGGTAAGAGAAAGAGCGGGATTGGGTCCTCTTCAAAATGTTACTCTGGAGGATGTTTTAGATGAGAAATTTGCAGAATTAAGCATGGAGTGGGGGAAACGTTATTTCGATATGGTGAGATTGGGTAAAACCGATGAACTTAGTTATGATGGAAGAACTTTTACCATGAACAAGGCATATCTTCCTTATCCTCAAACTCAAGTAGATCAATTTCCAATTCTTGGAGGTAACTCTCTATAATTAGTACTAATTATAAAACAATAAAAATGAAAAAATTAAATATACCTTTTATTGGATTTATTATGTTGTTTCTGACACTTTCTTCATGCGAGGATGGAATTGATGGAATAACACAGGTTGATCCCGGGCCGGATGGGGCGAATCCTCAAATTACAATTATCTCTCCTCAGGAAGGTTCTACTATTCAGGACTTGAATGTAGTGTCGAGCGTGAATATAAAGTTTCAGGTAGTAGACGATATTGAAATCGCATCGATTACAGTTGCGGTAGATGGAACAGATATCGCAACTTTTAATGACTTTAAAGATTATCGAATTGCCAAGGAGGAAATGACATACGGTAATATATCAAGTGGAGATCATACTTTAGTAATTACCGCTACAGATATAGTTGGGAATACATCTACTTCTATGGTAAACTTTAGTAAAGCCCCACCATATAGCCCCATGTTTGGAGGAGAATTCTTTTACATGCCTTTTGATGGGAATTATGTAGAATTAGTTAGTGTTACCGATGCTTCTGAAGTCGGAACTCCGGGTTTTGCCGGTACTTCATATGTAGGTACCAACGCCTATAAAGGTGCTGAAGGTGCTTATCTAACATTTCCTATAGAAGAGGAGAATTTGGGAAATAATTTTAGTGCTGCTTTTTGGTATAAAGTAAATGCAAGTCCAGATCGTGCAGGTATCTTGGTTGTTGGAAACAATGCCGATGATCGTAATCAGGGATTCAGATTGTTTAGAGAAGGAAATGGTGCAGAGCAGAGAATTAAATTAAATGTTGGAACCGGAACTGGCGAAAGCTGGAATGATGGAGGTGTTATAGATGTTGCAGCTGGAGAATGGGTACACATTGCTTTTACTATTTCAGAAAATCAATCTATAATTTATTTAAATGGTATTCCGGTTAATACCTCTGATTTATCTAAACCTATAGACTGGACAGGAACTGGAAATATCACTATAGGAGCTGGAGGAGAAACTTTCAGTTACTGGAATCATTTATCTGATTTAAGTGCGTTGGATGAAGTACGCTTATTCAACACTACTTTATCACCAACTGAAATTCAAAATATGATAGATGTCTTCACTCCTTATGAACCAAAATATGCGGGAGAGACGTTCTATATGCCTTTTAATGGAAGTAATGCTGAATTTATAGAAAACAGGCAAGCTGAGGTTGTTGGATCTCCAGATTTTACCGACGACGCAGTAATGGGAAAAGCATATGAAGGTGCAGCAGATTCTTACCTAACTTTACCTACAGAAGGTTTATTAGGAGAAGAATTTAGTGCTGCTTTTTGGTATAAAGTGAATGCAAGTCCGGATAGGGCAGGTCTTTTAACTGTTAGTCCTGAAGACCTAGATAATGCCGGATACCCAGATGTACAAAATATTCGTACCAGTGGATTTCGATTATTCAGAGAAGGTAATGCTACCGAGCAAAGGATAAAATTAAATGTAGGAACTGGAGATGCTGAAAGTTGGAATGATGGTGGTGTTGTTGATGTAACAGCAGGAGAATGGGTGCATGTGGCTTTCACCATATCTGCAGCCGAGTCTAATATTTATTTAAATGGAGTAAAGGTGAATACTTCTTCATTATCTAAACCTGTTAACTGGACAGGCACCGATTTACTTTCTATCATGTCTGGAGCTCCAAGATTTACTGAATGGGGACACAAAGCAGATAGTAGTTTAATGGATGAGTTACGCCTGTTCAATAAAGCACTTAGTGCAGCAGAAATTCAAGCTATCATGAATGAATAATTAATGGTGTTATAAAGTTCTCCGGAGTTATAAGTTCTCCGGGGTTCTTTATAATTTAATCTTAATAGATGCTAGTACTATTAATCTAGATGTAATTATCGTAGGTTTAATCACCTTATATTATTTCGTCAAAAGTGGATTTTTAGTTGATCGAGAAAATATTATTTCGCCCCTTTTTAATAATACAAAAAACATTTAATGCTTGTAACCGAATTTAATTCAGGTACCTGCATAGGAGATGTTTTTTGAAAAATGAAAGTATAAAAATGTTCAAACGCTCGTTTCTCATAGCTTTAGCTTTAATAGGTGTGTCATGCTCCAATGATTCCGGTCCCGGATATCAGGAACCTTATATTCCAACTCCAATCGATGATGATGTAGGAGAAGTGGTATTAAAGGATGATGAGCTCCTAGACCTGGTGCAGGAGCAAACTTTCAAATACTTCTATGATTTTGCTGAAGCAAATAGCGGGATGGCAAGAGAGCGATCCCAGGATAATGCATACAATGGGGATGCACCTCATATCGTAACTACCGGAGGAACCGGTTTTGGTCTGGCTTCTTTTCCAAGTGCTGTGGAAAGAGGGTGGATTAGCAAAGAAGAAGCTTTGAATAGATTAGATAAAATTCTAAATTTCCTAGAAACTGTTCCTACTTATCATGGTGCATTTTCTCACTGGTATATGGGAAATTCAGCCCAAACAAGACCATTCAGCCAATATGATAATGGTGGCGATTTGATAGAAACTGCTTTTCTGATCCAAGGCTTATTAATATGCCGTCAATATTTCGATAGCACTAATGACACCGAATCCACACTTCGTTCAAGAATAACAAAGATTTGGGAAGACGTTGAATGGGATTGGTATACTCAAAATAAGGAAGTGCTTTACTGGCACTGGTCTCCAAACTATGGATTTCAAATGAATTTACCTATTAAAGGCTGGAATGAAGGACTTATAACTTATGTGTTGGCAGCAGCATCGCCTACTCATCCAATTTCCAAAGAAGTATACATAGACGGATGGGCTTCCAATGGAGGTATTCGTACGAATAGGTCACACTACAGTTACAATATGCCATTAGGTCCTTCTTACGGCGGGCCACTTTTCTTCAGTCATTATTCTTTTATTGGGCTTGACCCAAGAACTCTAGAAGATCAATATGCCAATTATTGGAATCAAAATACATCCCATACTCTTATAAACTATGAATATTGTGTTCGAAACCCTAAGAATTACAAAGGTTATGGAGAGAATTCATGGGGGTTGACCGCCTCCGATAATTATGAGGGGTATTCCGCTCACAGTCCTACCAACGATCTTGGTGTGATAACACCCACAGCTGCGCTTTCCTCATTTCCTTATACTCCCGAAAAATCTATGGCTGCGCTAAGGTATTTTTATGAGGAGCTTGGGGATAACTTATGGGGAGATTATGGATTTTACGATGCATATTCGGAAGAGAATAACTGGTTTGCAAAAGGGTATTTAGCAATAGATCAAGGCCCCATAATCGCAATGATAGAGAATTATAGAACTCAATTACCTTGGAATTTATTTATGGCAAATCCTGAAATTAAACAAGGCTTGGATAAACTAGGATTTACGTATTAATGTTTAGCGAACTCTCAATAATAACTTTTAATAGAATGAGAAACAACTATTTAACCATCTTTACATGTGTAATTGTTCTTTTTACGGGATGTAAGAATAATCAGCAAAAAGATAAACCTACTGATGCTGAAGATTCCTTAGCTGTTAAAATTAAGGAGCTATCGGAAGATGCACTATTAGATACGGTTCAAAAACAAACCTTGAAGTATTTTTGGGAATATGCCGAGCCAAATTCGGGGATGGCAAGAGAACGTTTTCATCCTGATGGGAATTATCCTAAAAATGATGCTCATATAGTTACTTCAGGTGGCTCAGGTTTTGGCTTAATGTCTTTGGTGGTTGGAATGGAGCGCAAATTTATTCCAAAAGAAGAAGTGGTTGCCAGACTTGATAAAATAGCTGATTTCCTTACCAGTGCCGATAGATACCATGGAGCATGGTCGCACTGGATGAATGGTGAAACCGGAAAAACTCAGTCGTTTAGTAATAACGATGATGGAGGTGATATCGTAGAAACAGCTTTTCTCGCTCAAGGTTTTATTGTAGTTAGAGAATATCTTAAAAACGGGAATGAGTCTGAAAAAGCCGTTGCAGCTAAATATGATAAACTTTGGAAAAGTATAGAATGGAGTTGGTATACTAATAACAATAAAGACGTCCTTTTCTGGCACTGGTCTCCCACTCATAACTGGGAAATGAATTTTCCTTTAGAGGGGTATAACGAAACACTAATTACCTATGTGCTAGCTGCAGCTTCACCTTCGCATAGCATTAGTGCAGCTCCTTACCATAAAGGTTGGGCACGTGGTGGTGACATCAAAAGTTCTAATACAAAATATGATTTACCCCTTATTTTAAAGCATAACGGAGCTCAGAAATTTGGTGGTCCGTTATTCTGGGCGCATTATTCTTACCTAGGTTTGAACCCAAAAGGACTTTCTGATAAATACGCCAATTACTGGGATTTGAATGTAAATCATTCTAAGATCGATTATTTATACTGTGTGGCAAATCCAAACAAATTTGAAGGTTATGGCGAAAATCTTTGGGGCTTAACCGCGAGTTATACTAAAAGTGAAGATGGTAGCATTGGTTACACCGCTCATTCCCCTACGAATGATAAAGGTGTAATCTCTCCTACCGCTGCCATAAGTTCTATTCCTTATACTCCTGCAGAATCAATACGCGCTATGAGGTATTTCTATAACGACCTTCATGATCTTACTTGGGGGCCGGCTGGTTTTTACGATGCATTTAGTCTGGAGGGAGAAGATTGGGTAGCGCCAAGATATTTGGCAATAGACCAGGGGCCACAAGTGGTAATGATCGAGAATTACCGCTCGGGACTTATATGGGACTTGTTTATGGGGGCTGAAGAAATCAAAGCTGGATTAGATAAATTAGGATTTACTTATTAAAACTTATTTCGATGAAAAAAAACCTAACTCTCTTATTGCTATTCGTTATATCCGTTGCCGGGTATGCACAGATCACTGAACATTCTTTTGAGGAAGAAGTGAAAATCCCGGTTAAACTGGACTATCAGTTATATACTCCTAGTACCTATAAAAGCACTGGCGAAAAATTTCCATTGATCGTTTTCCTGCATGGAGCCGGAGAGCGAGGAGGGGAACTTTCAAGAGTTGGAATTCATGGTCCATTAAAATATATAAGGGAAGGAAATGAGCTAAACGCTGTTATTCTTGCACCTCACTGTCCGGAAGGAGTTTATTGGCAGCCAGAACAGGTAGCAGGATTGGTGAAAAAGGTGATCCAAGAAAATAATATAGATGAAACTAGAGTATATCTAACCGGTTTGAGCATGGGAGGATACGGGGTTTGGGCAACAGGAGGGGAGCACCCTGAACTGTTCGCTGCAATGGCACCTATTTGCGGAGCTATTTACAGACCTATCTATAGAAATGCTTTTCATCTAAAAGAAATGCCAATCTGGGTATTTCATGGGGCTTTAGATGATGTAGTGTTACCAGAGAATAGCAACAATATGGTGAAAGCTTTGAAGGCAGCTGGCAATGATGTGAAATATACCATCTATCCGTTTGCAAATCATAATAGTTGGGAAGAGACCTATAATAACCCAGAGTTCTATACCTGGTTGCTAAACCAAAAGAGAATTTAAAAAATGTGCTTTTCCAAGTCTAATATCATCCCATTACTGGCTTTTTTGCTTTTATTTTCTTGTCAAGAGGAAGCAAAGAAAGACATGGCGGTTTCTAATTCGCAATACGATCAGCCAAATATCATCTTTATAATGGCTGATGATCATGCGGTACAGGCAATTAGCGCTTATGGACATGCTATTGGAAAAGTTGCACCTACCCCAAATATTGACAGGCTGGCCAGAAATGGTGCTATATTTCAAAAGAATTTCTGTACCAATTCCATTTGCGGGCCCAGCAGAGCTGTAATACTTACCGGAAAGCACAGTCATATAAACGGGTTTCGGATGAACGGTGAGAAGTTCGATAATTCTCAGCAAACCTTTCCGAAGATCCTTCAAAAAAATGGGTATCAAACGGCTATAATTGGTAAGTGGCACCTACACGGTTTTCCAACCGGATTCGACCATTGGAAGATATTGAATGATCAGGGAAAATATTATAATCCTGAATTTATTGAACAAAAGGATACTGTAAATATCGATGAGGAATATGTGAATAATAATCCGCACTGGAGCATTGATATGAAAGATACTACCGTAGTAGAGGGCTATGCAACAGATCTTATCACCAATTATTCTATAGAGTGGATGGAAAAACGAGATAGAACAAAACCCTTTTATTTAATGGTGCATCATAAAGCGCCACATAGAAACTGGATGCCTGCCTTAAGGCATTTAAACTTGTACGATTCGGTTAGTTTTCCTGTACCAGAAACTTATTTTTCAGACCATGAAAATCAAAAGGCTGCCCAACAACAATTGCAAACCATCTATAAAGATATGTATGAAGGGCATGATCTAAAAATGTCTAAACATCATGGAACCGATGAGTTAGCAAGTAATCCGTGGACTGATGATTTCGAAAGAATGACGCCCGTGCAGAAAAAAATATGGAACACGGCATATCGTAAAAAGAACGATGCCATGCATGATATGCAACTATCCGGAAAAGAAATGGCCATGTGGAAACTGCAGCGCTATCTTCAGGATTATATGGCAACTATCGCTTCTGTAGATGAAGGCGTAGGGAAGATATTAGATTATCTTGAAAAAACCGGCTTAGATAAGAATACTCTGGTGATTTATACCTCAGATCAGGGTTTCTATTTAGGCGAAAAGGGCTGGTTCGATAAACGATTCATGTATGAAGAATCTTTTAAAATGCCGTTGCTTATGCAATTTCCTAAAGAGATAAAAGCCAATACCACTGTGAATGCGCTTACTCAAAACCTGGATTTTGCTCCTACTATTCTAAATTTTGCCGGAATAACCCCGCCTGCAGATATGCAAGGAATTTCGTTTAAAGGGCTTTTTTCTGAGAGTAATACTATGCCGAAACACGATGCTCTTTATTATCATTTTTACGATTTTCCAGCCTTTCATATGGTAAAACGTCATTATGGAGTACGAACAGAGAGGTATAAGCTAATCCATTTTTATGATGATATCGACCAATGGGAGTTCTACGATCTAAAAGAAGATCCCACAGAGGAGCACAATCTGTACGCTGATAGTAATTACGCAGATATTATAAATGAAATGAAACTGAAACTAGATTCTTTACAAGCTGCTTACAAGGTAACCGATAAAGAATTTGAAACCTCCTCTCCAAAATCTGTAAAGAAAGCTTACGATAATTTTGAAAAAATGAGGGGCACACCCATGGAATAAAAAATAGTAGACTATGAAAATGAATTACTCAATAAATAAGATCCCAATGTTGAAAAAGAAACTGATTTTACTAGCAATATGCGGTTGTTCTTTTGCTGTGAATGCTCAAGACAAAGCTGCAACTAAAATCCAAAGCATCGATTATTCTGCGTATAAGGCTGATAAGGTAGTAATGGATAAGAAAATAGATTCCTTACTTTCAGTAATGACCTTAACCGAAAAACTCGGTCAGCTGAATTTACCATCTTCCGGAGATATCACTACCGGACAGTCAAAAAGTTCCGACGTGGCCAAGAAAATCGAAGAAGGGAAAATTGGAGGTCTTTTCAATATCAAATCTGTTGAAAAGATCAAAGAAGTACAACGAATAGCTGTTGAAAAAAGCCGCTTGAAGATCCCATTAATCTTTGGAATGGACGTTATCCATGGATACGAGACTACTTTTCCAATTCCGTTAGGACTATCTACATCTTGGGATATGCCAATGATTGAGAAAACTGCTAAGATGGCTGCAATGGAGGCAAGTGCCGATGGTATTAACTGGACATTTTCACCCATGGTGGATATTTCAAGAGACCCACGTTGGGGTCGTGTTTCAGAAGGTAGTGGAGAAGATGCTTATTTAGGTGGAGAAATAGCCAAAGCGATGGTTCGTGGATATCAGCAGGATGATCTACGAAGAAACAATACCATTCTGGCATGTGTAAAGCATTTTGCACTATATGGTGCGTCTGAGGCGGGGAGAGATTACAATACGGTAGATATGAGTAGAATTCGAATGTATAACGAATATTTACCACCTTATAAAGCTGCAATTGATGCCGGAGTAGGTTCTGTTATGGCGTCTTTTAACGAGATAGATGGAATCCCAGCTACCGGAAACAAATGGTTGCTTACCGATCTTTTAAGAGATCAATGGAATTTTGATGGTTTTGTAGTGACCGATTATACCGGTATCAATGAAATGATCGAACATGGAATGGGAGATTTACAAACTGTTTCCGCTTTGGCATTGAATGCCGGAATCGATATGGATATGGTGGGAGAAGGTTTTGTTTCTACTCTCGAAAAATCATTATCCGAAGGAAAGGTTTCTATCGAATATATTGATGCAGCAGTTAGAAGAATTCTAGAGGCGAAGTTTCAACTAGGTTTATTTGAAGACCCGTATAGATATTGTGATGAAGAGCGTGCAAATACCGAAGTTTTTACAAAAGAAAATAGAAGTTTCGCAAGAGAGGTAGCAGCACAGTCTATGGTATTGCTAAAAAATGATAAGAATATATTGCCTATTAAAAAAACAGGAACCATTGCGGTAGTTGGACCTTTGGCCTACACAAAGGAAAACATGGCTGGAACCTGGAGTGTTGCCACTTCTCAGGATAAATCCATTTCGGTATTAGAAGGAATAAAGTCAGCCGTAGGGAATTCAGCTAAGATCTTATACGCTAAAGGAAGTAATTTATCGTATGATAAAGATTTTGAAGAGCGCGGAACAGCTTTCGGAAAAGAGATCCCGAGAGATGGAAGATCTGATGAAGAAATGAGAAAAGAGGCTTTGCAAATAGCTTCAAAAGCCGATGTAATTATTGCAGCTATTGGCGAATCTTCAGAAATGAGTGGAGAAAGCAGCAGTCGTGTAGATATTTCAATTCCAAAAGCACAGAGAGATCTACTTCAGGCATTAGTGAAAACGGGAAAACCGGTAGTTCTAGTATTGTTTAATGGTAGACCCTTGGTATTGACAGAAGAAGATAAAACGGTACCTGCAATTTTAGATGTATGGTTTGGAGGAAGCGAGACGGGAGATGCCATTGCTGATGTATTATTTGGAGATGTAAATCCATCGGCCAAGATCACAGCAACCTTTCCAAGAAGTGTAGGGCAAATTCCAATTTTTTACAATCATAAGAATACCGGAAGACCACTTGGTAACAAAGAGGGGAAATTTGTGAAATTCCGTTCTAATTATATCGACGAGCGCAACGAACCGCTATATCCATTTGGGTACGGATTGAGCTACACAACTTTTAATTATGACAACTTAAAATTAAGCACCGATAAATTGAGTGAAAAAGACTCTTTGGAAATTTCTGTAGATGTAAAGAACAGTGGGGATTACGATGGAAAAGAGGTTGTTCAGCTCTACATTAGAGACTTAGTTGGGTCGGTTACCAGACCGGTGAAAGAACTAAAAGGTTTCCAAAAGATCTTCCTGAAAAAAGGAGAAACCAAGACGGTAACTTTTAAATTGACCACTGAAGATTTGAAGTTTTATAATTCAAGTTTAGATCATGTATATGAATTAGGGGATTTTGAAGTTTTTGTAGGAACCAACTCTGAAGAAAATTTAAAGTCTAAATTTGAGCTAGTTAAATAATTAGCATGTATAAATTAAAACTTATGAAAAAACTATGTTTTCTGCTGCTGGCGTGTTCTTTTTTCACGCTTTCAGCACAACAGCTCGAGTCTCCCTCAAAACAGATACAGGTAGAATTTTCTTTAGATGCAAAAGGAACACCTACTTATAGTGTTACTTATAAAGGGAAAGAGGTAGTAAAGACCAGTAAAATGGGACTCTCTTTAAAAGAAGATACAGCACTTGTGCAGGGCTTTAGTCTTGTTAATAAAGAAGAGACTAATGTGGATGAAACTTGGAATCCTGTGTTGGGGGAACAATCCACCATCAGAAATCATTACAATCAGGCAAGTTTTCATTTACTTCAAAAGGAAACCAACAGAAAATTGGATATCGTTTTTAAAGTGTATGATGAGGGAGTTGCTTTTAGATATGAATTTCCTTCAGAAGATGCTGTAAGATATTTCGTGGTCTCTGAAGAGAATACAGAATTCAACCTCACCGGAGATCACAATACCTTCTGGATTCCCGGAGATTTTGACAGTCAGGAGTATGTCTATAGTGAGAGTAAATTATCTGAAATAGACAATTCTAAACTCGACTTGAATAATGGGATCGCACTTAAAAGTATAGAAAGTAAGTACCGAGTGCAATCGCCCTTAATGATGAAATCTAAGGACGGCCTATATCTTAACATTTTTGAAGCTGCGGTAGTGAATTATCCGGTGATGCATTTAGATGTAAATACTGAAAATTTCGAATTGAAATCGAAATTAGTTCCTAATGCGGTGGGAGATATGGCGTACTTAAGAACACCATCGGTTACACCATGGAGAACTATTATGGTTAGCGACGATGCTCGTGATATTGTAGCCTCAAAAATGATCTTAAACCTGAATGAACCAAATAAAATTGAAGATGTTTCCTGGATCAAGCCTATGAAATATGTAGGTATTTGGTGGGAAATGCATGTGGGGAAATCAACTTGGGATTTTGCAGGAAGTCAGAATGCTCAAAATGCAGCCTCACAAGAATTAGTGCCAAGTGGAAAGCATGGCGCAACTACTGAGAATACGAAGAGATATATAGATTTTGCTGCCAAACACGGATTTGATGGGGTGCTGGTAGAAGGTTGGAATGTAGGTTGGGAAGATTGGTTTGGGAACTGGAAAGAAGACGTCTTCGATTTTGTTACTCCTTATCCCGATTTCGACTTGAAAGAAGTATCGGATTATGCAAAATCAAAAGGAGTGAAAATGATCATGCATCATGAAACCTCAGCTTCAGTAGCAAATTATGAAAGACACCTGGACAGAGCCTTCAACTTGATGAAGGAATATGGTTATCCTGCAGTAAAATCGGGATATGTAGGAAGAATTATTCCAAGAGGTGAATTTCATGACGGACAAACTATGGTAAACCATTTTAACTATGTGGCTCAGCGCGCTGCAGATTATAAGATCATGGTGAATTCGCACGAAAGTGTGCGTCCTACGGGTTATAGCAGAACGTACCCTAACTACATTGCAGCAGAAGCGGCTCGTGGAAACGAGTTTAATGCATGGAGTTCCGGGAACGATCCGAAGCATGAAACCATCTTGCCATTTACACGATTACTAGGAGGTCCTATGGATTATACACCCGGTATCTTCGAAATTAAGATGAGCGTGTACGATCCTGAGAAAACAGAACAGGTACATACAACCTTGGCAAAACAATTGGCATTATACGTAACTATGTATTCTCCTTTACAAATGGCGGCCGATCTGCCAGAGAATTACGAAAAGTATCTTGATGCATTTCAATTTATAAAAGACGTGCCGGTAGATTGGCAGGATTCAAAGTATTTGGAGGCAGAACCTGGTGATTATTTAAGTGTTGCAAGAAAAGATAAGAATTCAGAAAGCTGGTTTCTGGGAGCTATTACCGATGAAAATGCTCGTAAAACAGAGATCAAACTCGATTTCCTTACTCCGGGTAAGAAATATAAAGCAACCATCTATGCCGATGGTAAAAATGCCGATTGGGAAAAGAATCCGAAGAGCTATGCTATAAAAACCCGCACGGTAACCAGTAAAACGAAATTAAAACTCGAACTGGCCGCAGGAGGTGGTGCAGCGATTAGTATCGTGCCCATTAATTAAAATTCAAGATCCCTATGATTTTTCAAAAGCTAATAAAAAGTTCAACAATTCTACTAATTGCTATATGCCTGATTTCTGCGTTAGAAGTGCAGGCACAGCAAACTACTTATTGTAATCCTGTTAATATTGATTATGGGTATACTCCCATTCCAAATTTTGCAACTCAGGGAAAACATCGTGCTACCGCCGATCCTGTTATCGTAAATTTTAAAGGGAAATACTTTTTATTTTCGACCAATCAATGGGGATATTGGTGGAGTGACGATATGAGCGATTGGAAATTTGTGCCCAGACGTTTCTTATTACCGCAACACGACGTTTACGATGAGCTTTGTGCACCGGCTGTATTTGTAATGAAAGATGAAATGTATGTGGTTGGTTCTACCCACGGTCCTTCCTTCCCTATCTGGAAAAGTAAAAATCCTACCGAAGATGATTGGGAAATAGCAGTAGACTCTCTAAAGGTTGGCGCATGGGATCCCGGTTTTTTATATGATGAGGAAAAAGATAAGCTCTTTCTATATTGGGGGTCAAGTAACGAGTTTCCTCTTTTGGGTACCGAAATAAACACTAAGACCTTACAATCGGAAGGTTTTGTAAAGCCTCTAATGTCTTTACATCCTGAAGACCATGGTTGGGAGCGTTTTGGTGAATACAATGATAATACGTTCTTACAACCCTTTATGGAAGGGGCTTGGGTTACCAAATACAACAATAAATACTATTTACAATATGGCGCACCGGCTACCGAGTTTAGCGGATACGCAGATGGCGTTTATGTAAGTGACAAGCCATTAGATGGATTTGCATATCAAACGCATAATCCATTTTCATATAAGCCGGGAGGATTTGCCCGCGGAGCGGGGCATGGGGCTACTTACCAGGATAACTTCGGAAATTGGTGGCATGTTTCAACGGTGATCTTAGGAGTTAAGAATAATTTTGAACGTAGAGTCGGTATCTGGCCTGCCGGCTTCGATAAAGATGATGTACTTTACAGTAATACAGCCTATGGAGATTATCCAACTTATTTGCCTCAAAAGAATGCCGATCATATAAAAGGTCTATTTACAGGTTGGATGTTATTGAATTATAACAAGCCTGTTCAGGTATCTTCAACTCTAGGAGGGTTTCAGGCTAATAATGCGGTTGATGAAGATTTAAAAACGTATTGGTCGGCTAAAACAAGCGATAAGGGCGAATGGTTCCAAACCGATCTGGGAGAGATCTCTACGGTAAATGCTATTCAGATAAATTATGCCGATCAGGATGTGGAATTTCTTGGTAAAACCTTGGGGAAATACCATCAGTATAAATTATATATTTCTAACGATGGCAAGAACTGGAAGTTGTTGGTAGATAAAAGCAAGAATAAAACAGATGTGCCCCACGATTATATCGAGCTAAAAACTCCTGTAAAGGCGCGTTATGTGAAATTGGAAAATATAAAAATGCCTACCGGAAAATTTGCCTTAAGCGGATTAAGGATCTTCGGAAAAGGTGCTGGAGAAAAACCAACGCCAGTAGAAAATTTCATGGTGCTAAGAGCGAGTCCTAAGAAATTTGGAGAAAGAAGAAGTTCATGGATAAGATGGCAGCAAAACCCGGATGCCGATGGATATATGATCTATTTTGGAAAATCACCTGATAAGCTGTATGGCAGCATCATGGTATATGGAAAAAACGATTATTTCTTCACGGGAATGGACAGAACCGACACCTATTATTTCCAGATAGAAGCTTTTAATAATAATGGGATATCTGACAGGACACCAGTGGTAATTTCAGAATAAATAGAGACTATGAAGAAATTAACCGCTTTAATCATTTTGTTGATAGGAGGGATTCTTCATGCACAGGAACTATCTGTGCTTACCTATAATATTAAATATGATGCTACAAACGATACTATAAACGGTTGGGCGAACAGAAAGAACTTTTTGATCTCACAACTTAACTTTAATCATCCCGATATCTTTGGAATACAGGAAGGTTTGCATCATCAGCTTGAAGATATTAAGGAAGGTTTGCCTAATTATGAGTATTTTGGTGTAGGTCGGGACAATGGTGATGAAAAAGGAGAGTTTACAGCCATTTTCTATAATTCTGAAAAAGTGGAACTTCTGGAGCAGGATACTTTTTGGCTGTCAGAAACACCAGATGTCCCATCTATAGGTTGGGATGCTGCCTATAAAAGAATTTGTACGTACGGTATCTTTAAACTAAAAGGTGCCTCCGAAAAAATAATAGTTTTCAATACCCATTTCGATCACCGCGGGATCATAGCTAGGGAAAAAAGTGCATTCTTGGTCCTGAAGCAAATTGAGAAAATTAATAAAGGCGACCTGCCGGTGGTCCTAATGGGAGATTTCAATTTAGAATTGAATACGGCAGGAGTGAAGGCTATTTTGAAAAAACTTAAGGATACTCATAGTGTTGCAGGAACTGCTGCCTTTGGTCCAGAGGGAACTTTTAATGGCTTCCATTTTGAAGAGCCTGTAACCCGAAAAATAGATTTTGTTTTTTCTTCCTCGAATATTCAGGTTGTGAAAAGCGGGATCTTAAGTGACGCTAAAAATTGCAAATATCCATCTGATCACTTTCCGGTATATGTAGAATTAAAGCTGGGTGAAGATTGATCTCTTTGTAGGTAATTAAAAAGCTCATAATGAAGTGATAACTTCATTATGAGCTTTTTAATTTTAGCTATATATGTTTAGCTTAAAACTACAGTTTTTGAGATCTCCTCTTCAATTCCATTCCATAGTAAAATGCGTTTTTCCAATGCTTGTTTTGAAACTTCTTCTACTTCCTGCCATTTTTTAGCATCACCATCACACAGCTCTTCGATCATTTTAAAGGCCATAGGTCCGTGTTCGTCAGCATCCAGTTCTATATGTCTGTCAAAGTAATATTTGAATAATTTAAGGTCTTCTTCCGGGAAATTTTGCTGCACATTGTTAATGATAGAAGTGAACATGTCCGGGATTAAGCCTTCGCGACCAAAGGTAAAAGCAGCGGCTACTTTATGGGGTTTTCCTTCAGCAATCACTTCAAAAGTGAATTTTAAGAATTGCTTGATGCTTAGTGGTAAATTACTAGCGGCAATAATGAGGAAGATATCGGTTCCATGTGCTACCTGAGCTGTGAAATCGTTGATTTCTTTTGTGCTCGCTCCTGACGTTTTCATGGCATCCAAGTACATTTCAAAATGACTTTGGTGCTCACCCTGCATATTTACATCGGTTTCTTCAGCAAGTACTATTTCATTAATCAAATAACGAATTTCCGGATTTCCTATCGGAAGCCAAGGCGTGGTTGTTTTGGTGAGTTTCTCCTGCAATGATTTCAGCAGGGACATAAAATCCCATACCGCAAAAACGTGATGCTCCATAAAACTTTTTAAATGCTCTGGCTCGGTAATTTTACTGTAGAGAGAATGATTTAACAGTTGTAGGGTTTCGGGTTCTAATGTCTTGGTAATCTTGGTAATCATAAAACTAAACTTTCATTTGTGCAAAAGTAACTTCCCATGATCGATCTGAAAAATGATAACAAGCTTTTCTCCAATATTTAACGAATGTATAAGTAGGCCGATTGCTTTTATATACTATTTTCTATTGAAGCGTGTGTGAATGCTTAAACAGAGCTCAGTTTTCACCAAGATTGCACCTCTCGTATTTGGTTTAGGACTGTAGGAGGAGATTCCTGAAAGCCTGTTACTGGCAAATCAGGATATCTACGATGTTATTGTAATAGGAATTCTGTTTATGATTATAAACAGAACAAATACTTACTGGCCAGTTTAGGTGAAAAGCAAATACTACAACCATTCTTGAACAAGTGTGCCGCTGAGCAGTACTCCAAAGAAAAGTTTAAAGCCTTGTCTATAAAAGAAAGCAGAATCTTTTAGCTTTTATTAGATCTTTATAGAGTAAAAAAAAGACCGGGTGTAATTCCGGTCTTTTTTAGGTTGTAAATAAGTAATGCTTAGCTAAACGCCGGTATTCCAGTAATATCCATTCCTGTTATTAGTAAATGAATATCATGAGTTCCTTCGTAAGTGATTACACTTTCTAAATTCATCATATGTCTCATGATGCTATACTCGCCAGTGATACCCATTGCTCCAAGGACTTGTCGTGCTTCTCTGGCAATGTTCAAAGCCATTTCTACATTATTCCTTTTTGCCATCGAAATTTGAGCTGAAGTGGCCTTACCTTCATTTCTCAAAACGCCAAGTCTCCAGGCTAATAATTGAGCTTTTGTGATTTCAGTGATCATTTCGGCAAGTTTCTTTTGCTGCAACTGGAATCCGGCAATTGGTTTTCCAAACTGCATACGTTCTTTTGCGTATCTCAGGGCAGTATCGTAACAATCCATAGCAGCACCAATTGCACCCCAAGCAATACCGAATCGCGCAGAATCCAGACAACCAAGTGGAGCTCCTAATCCAGATTTATTGGGAAGCAGGTTCTCTTTAGGTATTTTTACATTATCGAAGATCAATTCTCCGGTTGCACTTGCTCTTAGGGACCATTTGTTGTGAGTTTCAGGAGTAGAGAAACCTTCCATGCCACGCTCTACTATAAGTCCGTGAATACGTCCTTCTTCATTTTTTGCCCAAACCACGGCAATATCGGCAAAAGGAGAATTGGAGATCCAGAGTTTTGCTCCATTAAGCAGGTAGTGATCGCCTTTATCTTTAAAATTGGTAACCATTCCACCGGGATTCGAGCCGTGATCTGGCTCAGTAAGTCCAAAACATCCCATAAATTCTCCGGAGGCTAATTTTGGTAAGAATTTTTTCTTTTGTTCTTCACTTCCATATTTATAGATAGGGTACATAACCAGTGAAGATTGCACCGACGCTGTAGAACGTACTCCACTATCACCTCTTTCAATTTCCTGCATGATCAAACCATATGATATCTGGTCAAGTCCTGCCCCACCATATTCTTCAGGAATATAGGGTCCAAAAGCACCAATTTCAGCTAGACCTGAAATAATAGACTTTGGAAACTTAGCCTCTTGTGCGGCTTCTTCTATAATCGGGGACACATCACGCTTAACCCATTCACGGGCAGCATCACGAACCATTTTATGCTCTTCGGTAAGGAGGTCGTCAAGATTGTAATAATCAGGCGCTTGAAAAAGATCTGGTTTCATTTAGTTTGATTTTATTAACCAAAAATAACCAACCGAAATCTAGTAAGCAATATAAAACAACTATAATTTAAGGTAGAAAGCCTCTACCATTTTCCTGTATTCGGGGGTGTAGTGATGCCTGCTTTCTTCCAAAACCAAAACCTTTCTTTCAATTTCCTTTTGCTGAAAGCTGAAATCGATCAGGCTGCGTTTTACTTTAGCTTCAGCATTTCCTTTTACTTCAGTGATCTTATTTGGAAATAAATAATTGGAAGCGGCAAGTTCTAAAAAAGATTGTTCAGCCTCTTTGGGAAGAATAATGCAAAAATGCCCATCCTCAGATAATAAAGAGGCAACACCTTTAGTTAGTTCTTCAAAAGGTAAGGCAAATTGAAATCTTGCTGTTTCCCGGGAAGTGGTTTCTAGACTTTCATTAGAAGGAAAAAATGGAGGATTGCTCACAATGAGGTCGTATTTTTCTCCCTGCATTTCATCTACAAATTCATCAAATCCTGCATGGTAACAAAATAAGCGATCTCCCCAAGGGCTATTCTCGAAATTTTCAGTGGCTTGTTCAAAAGCATCATCATCTATCTCTAAAGCATCTATCAATTCAATATCACTCCGTTGTGCAAGCATGAGCGAAATAATGCCTGTACCGGCTCCAATATCTAAAATAGAGTTAGCGGTAGGAGGTATAGTAACCCAGGCTCCAAGCAAAACTCCATCGGTGCCAATTTTCATGGCGCATTTATCCTGAGCGATGCTGAATTCTTTGAATTGAAATGGTTTATTCGCCATTGAATGTGAATTTATAGAAGCGTAATATATGGTAATAGGAGATCAAAAAAGTACCTTGACTATAGATAAAGATCTATAAGGCCTTCGGGAGTCTTTAAATAGATGGTCTTATTTTCTTTATCCAGTTTTTCAATGAATTCATCATTCATGGGGATCAGGATCTGATTTCCATCTTTTTCAATCTCAAAGAGAGATTGAGCAGTAGTGTCGTTAATAGAAACGATGGTTCCTACAGTACCATAATTAATGTCTTCTACCGTAAAACCAATAATCTCATGGAAGTAGAATTGATGATCTTCCAATTCAGGTAATAAAGTGAGTGGAAGGTAAAGGTCGCATTTCATAAGGTCGTCTGCGTCTTCCTCGGTATCTACATCTTCAAATTTAGCTCGTAAAAGATCGCTTTTATGAAGGGAACTTCTTTCAATAAAAAATGGAATCAGATTTTCGTTGTAATCAACGAAAACCGATTCCATTTCTAAGTAAACTTCGGGTTCATCAGTATCAAGTTTAATTAATACTTCCCCCTTGAAACTAAATTTACTAACGATTTTTCCTAAATAGAAACATTCTTCTTTAAGCATCGTTAGTGAGTTAAATTAAGCTTCTTTGTTTTCTTCAGTAGATGCTTCTTCTGCAGGTGCAGCAGCAGCTTCTTCAGCAGCTTTAGCCTCATCAGCGGCAGCAGTTGCAGCTTCGTTAGCAGCAGCTTCACGCTTAGCATTTACTTCTTTTTCAGCTTCAAGAGCTTTTGCTTTCGCAGCTTCTTGAGCACTAGATAAAGTTTCTTTTTTGTCAGATACTTTTCCTTCTTTCTCATTTACCCAAGCTTGGAATTTTTCTTCCGCTTGTTCTTCAGTAAGTGCTCCTTTTCTAACCCCACCAGCTAGGTGATTTTTAAGAAGAACACCTTTGTAAGAAAGTATTGCGCGAGCAGTGTCTGTTGGTTGAGCACCGTTTTGTAACCACTTCACAGCTCCATCAACATCTAATTCGATAGTGGCAGGATTGGTGTTTGGGTTGTAGATACCAATTTTATCAAGGTATTTACCGTCTCTTTTTGCACGTGCGTCAGCAGCAATAATCCAGTAAAAAGGTTTTCCTTTTTTACCGTGTCTTTGTAATCTAATTTTTACAGGCATAATAATTAATTAGTGAGGTTCTCGACCTCGGTTATTAATGAGTGTGCAAAGATACTATAAATATTTATTCTGAAAGCTAATATTTAAGAGGAAAAAATATAAGGATATACCCTTTGTAATTAGAGGTTTAAGTGAGGTGATTTGTACCTTCAAAATATTGTTTTTATAAACTTGTTAGCATAATTAAAGCTTTATGGAATCTATATTGTTAATTCCAGTTAATTAGTGCTAAACCCTGTTAAATGGATTGGTCGGGGTGTTTTTAGCTTGTACTTTTATGACATTGAAATTAATTTAAATAATCAAAAAAATATAAAATTATGAGTTATTCTGAAGATGTTGCAGGTAAATTAAACGAACTTTTGGAGAAGAATTACGATGCCGAGAAAGGCTATAAATTTGCTGCAGAGCAGGTGAAAGATGTAAAGTTAAAATTGTTTTTTGAAGAAAGGGCAAAAGAGCGATATGATTTTGGACATGAATTGAAGACCGAGATTAGAAGTTTTGGAGAAGCTCCTGAAAAAGGTTCGAGCTTAAAAGGAGATATTCACCGTTCCTGGATGAATCTTAAAACCACTTTTTCTTCCGATAAGGAAGAGTCTGTGCTGGAAGAGGCAATACGAGGAGAGAAAGCTGCGGTAGAAGAATATAATGACATTCTTAAGAACGCAAATATCCCGGCTTCCACAGGAAATATTTTAATAAAACAACGTGATTCCATTAAAGCTGCCCTTAATAGTGTAGAATTTAAAGAGGAGAGATATTAAGATCAATTAAAAGAACTGGTTAGATTAGTTGGGAGCCCTGATTTTCATGTAATAAACGGCATGGGATTCAGGGCTTTTTTTGCTGGTGAAAATGGTTGATAAATCTATGAGGATATAGTTATATCTCTTTTCTATTTTTGTTATTTTTAAGCCGAAACCAGAAATTCCCATTTTTACTTTAATGCCTTTATTTTGAAGATATTAATGTTTTGCCGAAATTCATTTTCAGCTTTATTTTTCGGGAATTTATAGCGAAATGTGCTTTACTGCTGTAAGGTCACCCCAAAACTTATCTATGTATTTAATTTTTGATACCGAAACTACCGGCTTGCCAAAACGCTGGGATGCCCCATTAACCGATCTTGATAACTGGCCACGCTGTATTCAAATAGCATGGCAGTTGCATGATGAGATGGGAAATGTTATAGAACATCAAGATTATTTGGTAAAACCTGAAGGTTTCAATATTCCCTATGATGCCGAAAAAATTCATGGGATCTCTACCGAGCTCGCCGAAGAGGAAGGGGTTTCTTTGGAGGAGGTTTTAGGGAAATTCAACATAGCACTGGGGAGATCGAAATTTGTAGTTGGACAGAACGTTGGTTTCGATTTAAATATCATGGGTGCTGAGTTCCTTAGAAAAGGAATGGAAAATACTTTGGAGAATTTTCCAGTGCTCGACACCTGTACCGAAAGAACTGCCGAATTATGTCAGTTACCTGGTGGGCGCTACGGGAAATTCAAACTGCCTACGCTTACTGAATTGCACGAATTTCTGTTCAATGAGCCTTTCGCAGAAGCGCATAATGCCACTGCCGATGTAGAAGCAACTACCCGTTGTTTTTTAGAATTGATTAGACAGGAGCTTTACACGAAAGAGCAACTAGATGTACCTTCTAATTATTTTGAGAATTTTTCAGAGGCCAACCCTCAGCCTATTCAGCTTATAGGTTTAAAGCATATTAATTTAAAGAAGGCTTCTGAAAAAATAAGAGCTCGTTTAGAGAAACAGCAGCCTTCAGAAACTGTTTCTACAGAAGAAATTCAGGAGAACTTAGAGAAGTTGGATGAAGTGAGATTTTCTCATTTGCATAACCACTCCCAATTTTCAATTTTACAATCAACTATAAGTATTAAAGACCTTGTGAATATTGCGGCGGCCGAAAATATGCCCGCTGTAGCACTTACCGATCATGGAAATATGATGGGGGCCTTTCATTTTGTAAAGGAAATAGGGGCTTATAATAAGTCAATAAAAGCCAAAAATGAGGCTGCGCTCGCAAATAATGAGTCTGCTACCGCCAAAGAGCTAAAGGCTATTTTAGGTTGTGAGTTTTTTGTATGTGAAGATCATAAAGATAAGTCCAGAAAAGATAATGGATACCAGGTAGTATTACTTGCTAAGAATAAGAATGGCTATCACAATCTGGCAAAAATGGCATCTATTGCTTATACCAATGGTTTCTACTATGTGCCTAGAATAGATAGAAAGGTAATAGAACAATATAAAGAAGATATAATTGTGCTAACCGGTAACCTTTATGGAGAAGTACCGGGTAAAATTTTGAATGTAGGAGAGAATCAGGCAGAAGAGGCTTTGATATGGTGGAAAGAAACCTTTGATGCCGATCTTTATATAGAGCTCATGCGCCACGGGCAGGAAGAGGAAAATCGTGTAAATAATGTACTGGTGCAGTTTGCTAAAAAGCACAAGGTAAAACTTGTCGCTACAAACAATACTTATTATTGTGCGCAAGAGGATGCAAATGCACATGATATTTTGCTGTGTGTAAAAGATGGTGAAAAACAGGCTACCCCCATAGGTAGAGGTAGAGGTTATAGATACGGTTTGCCAAATAATGAGTATTATTTCAAGTCCGATGAGGAGATGAAATCGCTCTTTAAAGACTTGCCGGAAGCCATTTCTAATATTCAGGAGGTGGTAGATAAGATCGAACCTTTTGAACTAGCACGCGACGTATTGTTACCTGCTTTCGATATTCCTGAGGAGTTTATTGTTGAAGAGGACAAAGTAGATGATGGTAAACGTGGGGAAAATGCTTTTTTGAAACATATTACGTACGTTGGAGCAAAAGAACGTTATGGGGAGATTACCGAAGATATCAAGACTCGTTTAGATTTTGAATTATCGGTTATTGAGAAAACTGGGTATCCGGGATACTTCCTTATTGTGGAAGATTTTATTAGAGCTGCACGAACCATGGATGTTTCGGTGGGTCCCGGTAGGGGTTCTGCTGCGGGAAGTGCAGTTGCCTACTGTTTAAAGATCACCAATATCGATCCAATTAAATACGACCTACTTTTTGAGCGTTTCTTAAATCCGGACAGGGTGAGTATGCCCGATATTGATATCGATTTTGATGATGAAGGTCGAAGTAGGGTTATGGATTACGTAATAAAGAAGTACGGTGCAAACCAGGTTGCTCAAATCATTACATATGGTACCATGGCTGCGAAATCTTCTATTCGAGATACCGCGCGTGTATTGGACCTTCCTTTAAATGAGGCAGATAGAATAGCTAAGTTAATTCCTAATATGTCCAAGTTAGGAAAGATCTTCGGTCAGAGTGATAAAGACCTTAAAAAGAACTTCAGAAGTGAAGATCTTGAAAAGGTGAATGAACTTTTAAATATTGCCGAGGGAGACGATCTGGAGGCACAAACCTTAAATCAGGCGAGAATATTAGAGGGCTCGGTTAGAAATACCGGGATACATGCCTGTGGGGTAATTATAACACCTAGTGATATTACCAACTTCGTACCGGTATCCTTGGCAAAAGACTCAGATCTATATGTAACCCAGTTTGACAACTCTGTAGTAGAAAGTGCGGGCTTGCTGAAAATGGACTTCTTGGGGTTGAAAACATTAACCCTTATAAAGGACACGGTAAAAATCGTAAAAGGTAGACATGATATAGATCTGGATCCTGATAACTTTCCGTTAGACGATGAAAAGACCTATGAGCTTTTTCAGCGTGGGGAAACAGTAGGGATATTCCAGTATGAATCTCCGGGAATGCAGAAGCATATGAAAGATCTTAAGCCAACTGTGTTTGATGATCTTATTGCTATGAATGCCTTGTATCGTCCCGGGCCAATGGAATATATCCCAAGTTTTATTGCGCGTAAGCATGGAGATGAAGAGATAGCTTACGATCTTGATGATATGGAGGAATACCTTAAGGAGACTTATGGTATTACAGTTTATCAGGAGCAGGTGATGCTTCTGTCTCAAAAGCTTGCTGGGTTTACTAAAGGTGAAGCCGATGTTTTGAGAAAGGCAATGGGGAAAAAGATCTTTGCCCTACTGGAGCAGTTAAAGCCTAAATTTTTGGATGGAGGAGAGGCTAAGGGGCATAAAAGAGAAACTTTAGAGAAGGTATGGAAAGACTGGGAGGCATTTGCAGCATATGCCTTCAATAAGTCTCACTCCACCTGTTATGCCTGGATTGCTTATCAAACAGCATATCTAAAAGCACATTATCCGGCAGAATATATGGCGGCAGTACTTTCAAATAATATGAACGATATTAAGCAGGTGACCTTCTTTATGGAAGAGTGCAAGCGAATGAAATTGAATGTGCTTGGACCTGATGTAAATGAATCATATTACAAGTTCTCAGTAAACAAAGAGAATGCGGTTAGGTTTGGAATGGGTGCTATTAAAGGAGTAGGATCGGGGGCTGTGGCCACTATTGTTGAGAATAGAAAAGGAGATAAAGGACATTATAGATCAATTTTTGATATGGCTAAGCGTATAGATTTGCGTGCAGCTAATAAGAAGGCTTTTGAAAACCTAGCTATCGCTGGTGGTTTTGATGGCTTTGGAAATCATAGAGCCCAATACTTCCATGATGAAGGAGATGGAATAAGTTTCCTTGAAAAGGTGGTAAAATATGCGGTGAAATTTCAAGATAGCGAAAACTCTTCACAGGTGAGCCTTTTTGGAGAGGCAAGCGATGTGCAAATTCCAGAACCGGTTGTTCCGCCTTGTGAAGAATGGGGAACCATGGAAAAGCTGAAAAGAGAAAAGGAAGTGGTGGGAATTTATATCTCCGGTCATCCTTTAGACGATTTTAAGGCAGAAATGCATTATTTCAGCAACGCAAAAGTGTCCGATTTTAAAGCTCTGGAATCTTTTGTGAACAGAGAACTGGCATTTGGAGGAGTGGTGTCAGATGTGCAGCATAGGGTTTCTAAAATGGGTAAAGGTTGGGCAGCCTTTACGGTAGAAGATTATTGGGATTCTTATGAGTTCAGGATCTTTGGAGAAGAATATTTAAGGTTTCAGCATTTCCTCGTCCCCAATAATTTTGTCTATATAAAAGCTTTTGTAAAAGAAGGCTGGACTAATAGAGAAACAGGAAGTAAAGGAGAGCCCCGACTTCAATTCAATAATTTTCAACTCTTGCATGATGTAATGGATATGTATGCCAGAAAAATCACTATTCAGCTTGATATAAATGAATTGAAGGAAGATACCATAGATAATTTGAAGGATATAATTCGCTCTCATAAAGGCGATCATAAGTTGCATTTTATCGTATATGAAATGAAAGAAATGGTGAAAGTGAACATGACTAGTAGGAGGCAAAAGGTAAAGATATCTCAAGAGCTATTAAATGCTTTGGAAGGAGAACGCGTTGTTTATAAATTGAATTAACGATAATTGTTATACTTAAAATCTTTAACAAACCTGCCGCAATGATTGGCATAGGATTAAAAATAAGTTAATATGATAACTACATAGTAAAATCTAATATAGAGGGTGTAAGGTTTGGTGAAATATTTGACTATTTTTACATATTAATTGATAAATAAATAAATTATGGCTTTAGAGATAACAGATGCTAATTTTGATGAAACCGTTTTAAAAAGCGATAAACCTGTTATGGTTGACTTTTGGGCGGCATGGTGCGGACCTTGTAGAATGGTTGGACCAATTATCGATGACATTAGCAAAGATTATGAAGGAAAAGCAGTTGTTGGAAAATTGGACGTAGATGCCAATCAAGAATTTGCGGCTAAGTACGGTGTCAGAAACATTCCTACAGTTTTGATATTTCAAAACGGAGAAGTTGTAGGTCGTCAGGTAGGAGTTGCTCCTAAAAACACCTATGCAGAAGCTTTAGACGCTTTACTATAGTTTTCTAAACTCACTTATATATATCAAGCCTCACAACTTTAATTGTGGGGCTTTTTTATGCTCTAATTTTAATTCTTACTTTTAAGACTAAATCATTTTATAATGCTTCAACAGGAAGTGCATAAGGCCGGAAATTTTTCAAATCTCGATCTATTAGCTAAGCAGGTCGTAGAAGGCTTCATTTCAGGAATGCATAAAAGTCCGTTCCATGGGTTTTCAGCAGAATTTGCAGAGCACAAAATTTATAATAAAGGGGAAAGTACAAAACATATAGACTGGAAGCTTTTTGCTAAAACAGATAAGCTTTATACAAAAAGATATGAAGAAGAAACTAACCTGCGGTGTCATATAATAATAGATAATTCGGCCTCCATGCATTTTCCTCTGGTAAATGATTTTTTACGTAATTCTCTCAATAAAATTGGTTTTTCGGCTCTTGCCGCGGCTGCTTTAGTGCAACTTTTAAAAAAGCAGCGCGATGCAGTAGGCTTGAGTGTTTATAATGAAGCCTATGAATACTACGCTCCCGAAAAAGGGAGTGAAAGGCATCATCAAATGTTACTCAGTCAGTTGGAAGGGGTGATTGCAACACCGCTCAAAAATAAAAAGACCGATAGTTATACCTTTTTGCATCAAATAGCCGAAAAATTAAAGCGGAGGTCGCTGGTATTTTTATTTACCGATATGTTTCAGGAAGATAAAGAGGAAGCAGAGTTGTTTGAAGCCTTAAAACATTTAAAATATAACAAGCACGAGGTTGTATTGTTTCATGTAATGGACAAAGCCAGGGAGGTTGATTTTGATTTTAACAATACACCTAAGCGATTTTTAGATATTGAAACAGCGGCACATATAGATCTTTATGCCGATAATTTTAAAGAAAATTATCGAGCTGAGGTGTTGAAATATGTAAACAACTTAAAATTACAATGTGCTAAATACAAGATTAAGTACGTTGGAGTGGACATTCAAGAGAATTTTGAAAAAATTTTACTCACCTATTTAGTTGAAAGACAAAATTTTGCGTGAAAAATTAGGGTCGCTATCAAAAACTTTTAAAAAAAGGTTTGTGGAATCTAAAAACAGCTGTATATTTGCCCTCGCAATAGAGCAACGGTCTGGTAGTTCAGTTGGTTAGAATACCTGCCTGTCACGCAGGGGGTCGCGAGTTCGAGTCTCGTCCAGACCGCAAAATTGCAAAAAGCTTCAAGAAATTGAAGCTTTTTTTGGCAATATTAATGAAGTTGTGTTGTTTATCCCGAGAGATTGGGGTATGTGGTTAAGATGCTGAATTTATTCAGCTCATGCCAATGAGAAGCTTTTTTCCATGCAATTGGAAAAGGGCTTTTTTATTTTTACACCTATTTTTTTAACCAGATTTAATATTATAATTTCATTTAAAAAAAAGGTTGCGTAATCCAAAAAGTGCAGTATATTTGCGCTCGCAATAAAGCAACGGTCTGGTAGTTCAGTTGGTTAGAATACCTGCCTGTCACGCAGGGGGTCGCGAGTTCGAGTCTCGTCCAGACCGCAAAATTGCAAAAAGAAGCTCTAAGAAATTAGAGCTTTTTTTAGCGCTATAAATGAAGTTGTGTTGTTTGTCTCGAGAGATCGGGAGATTGTGGTTAAGATACTGAATTTATTCAGTTTACGCCAATGAAAAGCTTTTTCCTATATGTATAGGAGAAGGCTTTTTTGTTTTTTATAGCATTCCCCTTCAATTTTTCATAGTCATTAAGTCATAGGCTATTAGGATTTTTTTTACCTTATGACAATAATACTAAATTGATTAAAAGATTCTTAATGAGGTTTGTAATTTTATTAATATTCTTATTCTGTCTTAAAACGCATGCCCAAACTCATTTAGATAATTCCCCCATTACTTATCCTTTTGTTCATATTGGAGTCGAAAATGGAATTTCACCAGGATCTGTGAACTGTTTTTTTAAAGAGGATAAAGGCTTTCTATGGATTGGAACCAGTTCAGGTCTTAACCGATATGATGGATATACAGTTACTTCTTTTAACCCTAATCCTTCTAATTCTAACGCAATTCAATCCCGTAATTACAAATCTATTTTTCAAGATCCCTTAGGGAATATATGGGTGGGTACAGTGGCAGGCATAAACATATTTGATCCCATTGGGGAGACTTTTACATCCCATCAGACTTCTATTTTAAAAAAATTAAACCTCCCGAATATTTCTGTAGAAAATATTATCAAAGATAATAGGGGGAATTATTGGTTCTTACATGTAGATTCCAGTATTTCTAAATATGTAGCCGAAAACAAAAAGATAATACGAGCCGATAGTTTGGATGAAAATATCAGAAAAAAAAAGGCGAAAATTTCGGCTGCATTTTCAACTACACAGGGAAATTTCTGGTTAATATATGAAGATGGCTTCATTCAGAAATTAGACGGAAGCAGTTTTAAAATTATTGATGAAATAGATGATCTTAAAAAGAAATTTTCAGGTTCTATTCATGATTTTAGAATAATAGCCGACTGTAAAGGAAATCTTTGGATTCACTTATTTGAGGATTATGGTATTTATTTTTATGATACTCAGAAAAAACAATTAAAAAACTATACCACCAGTACTTCTGAAATTATGTTGAAAAGTAATCTGGTTAGCGACCTGTCTATCAATACGACTGGTGAAATATGGGTGGGCACGGACCATGGCGGGATTACAGTGATAGACCCCAGCAATTTTTCTCAATATTATCTGGAAAGCAATGAAGAAATTCCTAACAGTCTTTCTAACAACAGTATTACTTCAATCTATACGGATAATGAGGGGATTGTGTGGGTAGGAACTTTTAAAAACGGAGTTGATTACTATCACCCGGATATAATAAGGTTTAATCTTCAGCAAAAACTATTATCAGATCCTGAAAGTTTACCGTTTAGTGATGTAAATGTATTTATAGAAGATAAAGAGGGCAATCTTTATATTGGAACCAATGGAGGTGGCCTCATAGTAAGAGATAATAAAACGGGGCGATACAGTCAATATACCCATGATCCTGCAAACCCAAATAGTATTTCCAGTAATATTATCGTGAGCCTTTTATATGATAGTAAGGAGAATTTGTGGATTGGTACTTATCTGGGAGGACTTAATAAAATGACCGAAAATGGTTTCCAAACGTATAGGAATGACCCCAATGATCCTAACAGTATCTTAGAGGATAATATATGGGAATTATATGAAGATTCACGAGGAATTATCTGGCTGGGTACTCTTACCAATGGTCTTGGGGTTATAAGTAATGATAAAAAGTCCTTTTATCAAAAGCCCCTCGGTAGTATTTACTTTCCAAATAATAATAAATATGTCTCCAGTATAACCGAAGATAATAATGGTAATTTGTGGGTAGGCGGTGATAATGGAGTGGATGTATTCCATCCGTTCAGCAAATATGAAGATCATTTTAGTTCTCAACCCGGAGATCCTACTAGTTTAAGTAACAACAATATTCTATCGATTCATAAGGATAGTTATGGCAAGATATGGATAGGCACTCAGGAGGGGCTCGATCTCTACAATCCTATGGAAAATAACTTTTTTCATTATGATGAAACTCATGGACTACCAGGAAATAAAATTATTGGAATTGTAGAAGATGATAAAAGGAATCTATGGCTTACAACTCCTTATGGAATAGTTCAATTTGAAAAAAGTGAGAATGGTAGTATGTCTGGAAAAATACCTGCCAATTTTATCAGTTACAGTAAAATAGATGGGCTGCAGGGAAATTTATTTAACGAAAATTCCATATTTAAGAACTCAAAAGGTGAAATTCTCGTTGGAGGATTACATGGTTATAATATTTTCAATCCTGAAAACTTTGAATATAATAAGACGAAACCTAAAGTGGTATTTACAGGATTCAGGCTATTTAATAAAGAGATCCTGCTTAATGAAAAACGGAAAGGAAGAATATTACTGGAGAAGCCTATTCATAAGACCTCACAAATTACATTACATCATAATGAAAATATTTTTTCTATAGAATTTGCGGCTCTGGATTTTTTTCAACCTTCTAAAAATAAATATAAATATAAACTGGCCGGCTTTGAGGAAAAATGGCAGGAGGTTGGAAGCCAGCAAAGAAGTGTAACCTATACCAATTTAGACCCCGGCGAATATGAGTTTAAGGTTTTAGCCTCTAATAATGATCACGTATGGAGTGAAAATCCTGAGATATTAAAAATTATTATAAAGCCACCGTTTTATAAAACTTCTTATGCTTATGCGCTTTACCTCTTCCTTATAATTGCGCTTCTCTATTTCGCAAGACGAACAATTATTCTTAATCAGCGTAAAAGATTTGTGGTAGAACAGGAAAAAAGAGAATCAGCGCACCTTCATAAAATGGATTTAATGAAGATTCGTTTTTTCTCTAATATAAGTCATGAGTTCAAGCGACCATTATCATTGATACTTTCTCCTGCAGAAAAATTAAAGAAGAAGCATCTTGGGAAAGAGGTAAATGAACAGGTAGATATAATTTTTACGAATGCCCAAAGATTATTAAATCTGATTAACCAGATTCTCGATATGGGGAATATTAAAAATGATAAATTACTTCATTCTTCAAAAGGCAATGTAATACAATTTATTAAAGAAATTGTAGAAGGCTTTAAGAATTATGCTGATAATGAGGATGTGGAACTTATGTTTGAATCTGAAACCCAAAAATTTCTGACTGCTTTTGACAGGGATAAACTGGATAAGATTATCTATAATTTACTATCTAATGCCATAAAATTTACCCCTGCGGGAGGAAGAGTCTTATTTAAAATAACAATAAAACCTCATTCTTCTATAAAAGAAACTTCTAAACTACTTCAAATAGAAGTAAAAGATACCGGAATAGGTATTTCTAAAGATGATCAGGAGCATATATTCGATCGCTTTTTTAAGGTAGACCATCCAGAAAAGAATAATCCCGGAAGTGGAATAGGACTTTATATTGTTCAGGAATATATAAAATTATATGGGGGTGAGATTTCAGTAAAAAGTAATGAGGGAGAAGGAGCCTGTTTCATTCTAAAAATCCCTATGCAAAGGGTAGATGATCTTGAAACTAACATTGTTGAACCTATAGCTAAGACAGATACAGAAAGGCCGAATCTTTTAATTATAGATGATTCTAAAGAATTTTTAAATCTTTTAACCAGGGATTTCAGTCAATATTATAATGTATTTATAGCTTCAGATGGGGAAACCGGTTGGAAAAAAGCTTTATCTGTAAGACCAGACCTTATTATAAGCGGGCAGATGATGCAAGATATGGTGGGTACTGAATTATGTTCTAAAATTAGGAATGATTCCCGTACTAAACATATTCCATTTATACTACTTAGCACCGATGCAGGTGAAAGAGAAATGGAGACCGCTTTCGAGATTGGAGTAAGCGATTATATAAAGAAACCTGCTAATTTTAATACCCTGCATTCCAGGGTGCAAAATTTAATTAATCAGCGAAAATTTTTCCAACAGGTATATAGCAAGAAAATAGAAGTTCCTCAATTTATTTCGAATGTAGAAATTGAAGGAGAAGATGAAAAGCTTATGAAAAAACTTCTTCTTTTAATCAAAGAGAATATCGGCAATTCTAATTTTTCTGTGGAAAGATTATCTTCAGACTTAAGCGTTAGTCGATCTTATTTATATGGAAAGTGTATGTCGCTTTTTGAAAAGTCTCCTCAGGAATTAATAATTGAAAGTCGTTTGGAAAAAGGGATAGAACTACTGCAAAAAAGCCAATTAACCATTTCAGAAATTGCTTTCCAAACGGGTTTTAATAATCCTAAAAACTTTACACGGAATTTTAAGAAGAAATATCGACAATTGCCATCTACTTACAGGCAGGAATTTACTTCAGTCTCCTGAAAAAATTCAGATGCACTCAAAAATTAACAGCTCATCACTATCAAAATACTCCTCAAACAACTGTTAATTAAATATTAATAAATCAACACCTACTGTTAATGCTTGGTATGCGAGCTTGTGAACATAAGGTTCCCTATTAAAGCGATTTTGTCCCTTCTTCATTTTAACGATTTGATACATTAGCAAGGCTTACTATAACGTTTGAGATGCGAAATCAATAAATTAAAGGAACATTTCTTTTAATTGTTCATATTTCAACTTAGAAATTTGTCAAATTATCACTAAAGTTAACATTGTATGATTAGCACTACTTCAAAAAAATCGAGTCGAAAAACTTCTTTTCTGTTTTCTATTTTATTTCTATTTACCTTGTTGAACGTGTTTGCTCAGAATCAGGTAAGGGGAACCGTTACTTCTCAGGAGGATAACTTACCATTGCCCGGGGTAACCGTCATGGTCCAAGGAACTACTAATGGAGCAGTTACCGATTTTGACGGGAATTATGAAATTTCAGTGTCTAAAGATGCCATTCTGGTTTTTAGTTTTATGGGATTTGAAACCAAAACAATTTCTCTTAATGGACAAACTCAATTAAACGTAAGTCTTGCAACCTCTGCTTCTGCACTCGATGAAGTTATCGTGGTTGGGTATGGGACTCAGAGAAAAGCGCTGGTTACCGGGGCAAATATTCAGATTGATGGGCAAGCTCTTCAAAACCAAAGTACGACCAATGCGTTACAGGCGTTACAAGGACAAACTGCCGGGGTTCAAATCACATCAAACTCAGGGCAGCCGGGTACAGGTTTAGATGTAGTAATTAGGGGATTAGGATCAACCGGCAATAATTCTCCTTTGTATGTAGTGGATGGAGTTCTTACCGGTGATATTTCTTATCTTAATAATTCCGATATTGAATCTATCTCTATTTTAAAAGATGCCGCCTCTGCTGCAATATATGGCTCCCAGGCTTCCAATGGTGTTGTTTTAGTGACAACCAAGGGCGGGAGGAAGAATTCTTCACGGCTAAGCTTTGATTCCTATTACGGATTTCAAAATGTAGCAGACCCTATTGATATGCTGAATTCCGAAGAGTATGCAATTATTATGAACGAAGCTGCTCTAAATTCTGGCAGTTCTGTATTTTTCGATGCTGAAGACATTGCTGAAATTGGTACCGGTGAAGATTGGGTTGAAAGAATGTTTGTAGATGACGCCGTTACCCAGAACTATACTCTTGGTTTTGCAGGAGGCGGAGAAACTTCCACCTTTTCTTCTTCGCTTTCTTATACGCAGGAAGAAGGGATTGTTGGAGGAGAAAGTAAATCCAACTATGAGCGTTATAATTTCAGGTTTAATTCTGAACATGAGATGTTTGGTGATCGTCTTACTTTCGGGGAAAACCTGAGTTTTGCCTATACGAAGAATAGTGGAATCGCGGTGGGAAACCAGTACAATAACAGTTTAAGAGGAGCTTTTAATACTCCGCCTTTACTTCCTTTTTACGATGCACAGGGAAATTTCTATGATACCAGTAATGACTCAGCTCCGTGGCTTTCCGGATGGAGCAATCCTTACGCAAGTATGATAATTAATAACCAGAACGAAAATGATTCCCAGAAGTTACTGGGAAATGTCTATGCTGAACTTAAGATTCTTGATAATCTGAAATTCCGAACCAGTCTTGGACTGGACTATTATGCCAATGGCGGGCACTCATATGAGCCCATATACAGGCTTTCTATTTATGCTTTCCGAGATCGTGACCGGGTATACCAATCCCAAAGTAAAGGCTATTCCTTGCTCTGGGACAACTTGCTTACTTACAATTTCGATATTGCCGAGGATCACCAATTTGAAGTTATGGCGGGTACTTCCTCCTATAGCTTCCAGGGAACTTATATAAGTGGGAATAATGTAGATCTTATTTTTAATGATCTTGAGCATGCGTGGCTGGACAATGCACTTAATTCAGAAGGTAATCTTATAGGCGCAGAAGGAGGGCCAAATTATGAAAATAAACGGATGTCATATTTTGGCAGGTTGAATTATTCTTATCAGGACAAGTATTTGTTTAATACCACATTCCGGGCAGATGGGTCTTCAAATTTTGCTGAAGGTAATCGTTGGGGATACTTTCCCTCCGTATCTGCTGGTTGGGTGATAACTGAAGAAGATTTTTTAAATGATTCAGAAACCCTTAGCTTTTTAAAACTAAGAGCCAGTTGGGGACAGGTGGGTAACCAGAATGCGGGAGCGTTTCAGTTCCTGGCTCCTGTAACATTTGCCAATACCAACTATATTTTTGGAAATACCGAAGGAGTTTTAACCCCGGGTGCTTACCCAAGCAGGCTGGCAAATCCGGACCTAAAATGGGAAATATCTGAGCAGCTCAATATTGGATTAGATGCCAGATTCTTTGAAAACAGGCTGTCTTTAAATCTTGATCTATACGAAAAGACCAATAAAGACTGGTTAATTAGAGCTCCAATCCTGGCCACAGCCGGAGCAGATGCGCCATTTATTAATGGTGGTGATGTAAAGAATAGAGGGGTAGAATTAGTAGTAGGGTATAATGAAAGCATTGGTGATTTTAACTTCAACATCAGTGTAAATGGAGCTTATAATAAAAATGAAGTAGGTAATATTCCTACTGAAGATGGGATTATTCATGGGGAAACCAACCAGCTTTTTGATAATTCTCCTGAATTTTACCGAGCTGAAACAGGCTATCCCCTGGGCTACTTCTGGGGGTATAAAACGGGAGGAGTATTTCAAAATCAGGAAGAGATTAATAATTACACAGCGAACGGGCAGCGAATACAACCCAATGCCCGCCCGGGAGATGTGATTTTTATAGATCAGAATAGTGATGGGATTATAAATGATCTTGATAAAACTGATATAGGTGATCCCAATCCCGACCTTACTTACGGAATCAACCTCGCTTTCGATTTTAAAGGACTGGATTTTTCTTTACTGGCCAATGGAGTGGCTGGAAATCAATTAGTACAGTCTTACAGAAATCAGTCAAGCCAGTTTGCGAATTATACCACAGCGGTTTTTGAAAGATGGACCGGTCCCGGTTCAACCAATTCTCATCCCAGAGTTACTTTAGATAATAGAAATTACACCAACTTTTCAGATCTATATGTGCAGGATGGTGATTTCTTAAGGTTGAGTAATATAACGCTTGGTTACGATTTTGCTAAACTTTTGAAAAATGTGGAATTTCAGAAGTTCAGACTCTATTTTTCAGGTCAGAATCTATACACTTTTACTGAATACAATGGCATGGACCCAGAAGTGGGTTACGGGATATCAACCGATACTTATTCGTTCTCTTCAGGTGTAGACCTGGGGTACTATCCCAGACCAAGAACATTCCTGGTAGGTTTAAATGTGACATTCTAAAAAATACAATATGAAAAAATTAAATATTTATTTCTTAATAGCTTCAGTTTTATTAACCACGGCCTGTTCTAAAGATTTTTTAGATGCAGAACCGGTAACTGAAGTCACAGATGCAAATTTTTATAATACTCCTGAAGATGCATATTCTGCCCTTGTAGGTTGTTATGATGGAATGCAGGTAGCAACCGGTATATCGGGATTAAGCTATCCTGTGGCAAGTATGATATTATCAGATGATTTTTTTGGAGGAACCGGAAATGCTGATGGATATGGAATTCAGGCTGTGGATGAATTTGATATAAACAGATCGCCTTCAGATCAAAATCTATATGAAAATTTATGGAGTGCATATTATAAAGGCATCTATCGCTGTAATATTCTTATCAATAAAATGGATCAGATCAATTGGGAAGGTAATGAAGAACTTAGATCTACTTACGAATCGGAAGCCAGAACCATACGAGCCTATCTGTATTTCCAAATGGTAAAGCTATGGGGGAATATTCCATTATTAACTGAAGCTTCTACTGAAAATATTCCGCAGGCATCCCCGGAGGAGGTATATAAAGTAATAGCTGAAGATCTAAGCTTTGCAGCAGAGAACTTAGAAAGTGTTGGATACAGCCAGGTAGAGGCGGGTAGAATAACCAAATGGGCGGCAAAATCGCTTCTGGGACGGGTTTATCTTTATTACACTGGGTATTATGGTGCTTCAGATCTTGTGGGAATGGTAGACAAAAGTCAGGCTCTGGCTCATCTTGAAGATGTAATAGCAAATAGCGGTCATGCGTTGGTTCCTGAATTTGCAAATCTATGGCCGGCGGCTTCCATAGATGATTTTGCAGGCGAGAATAACGAGGAGATCGTTTTTTCTGTGAAGTATACTTTTACCAGTGATTATAACGGTAATACCGATGGAAATCATTGGCTGGTTATGCTGGGCATAAGAGAATTTTCTCATTATCCTTATGGAAGTGGCTGGGGGATCACTGTTAATCCTAAAATTTATGATGCTTTTGATGATGGAGATACCCGAAGGGAAGCTTCTATCATAGCCATCGATGAAGAAGAAATTCCTTTTGATAAAATAGAAAATCAAAGAGAGTACACGGGATATTATACTAAAAAATATACTCCAATGATAAATGAAGAAGGTAACAGTTTAGTTACTGAACTGGGAGGAGTTGATTTTCAAATCGGGCAGTTTCAGGATTTTTATGCAATAAGATATTCAGATGTTCTCCTAATGGCTGCTGAACTGGGAAGTCCAAGTGCTCAGACATATTTTGATGAGGTGCGTCAGCGAGCATATGGGGATAGTTACTCACAAAGAACAGTAAATCTGGAAAATATTCAAGAAGAAAGACGTTTGGAGTTTGCCCTGGAGGGGATTCGTTACTGGGATCTTTTAAGAAGAGGGGTGAGTGCAGCAGCTTCCGAAATAGCCACAAGTACTACGTTGCTTAATGGGGGAGTTGAGACTACCAAAACAATTTCAGAGTCTAATATAACTACTACAGGAGGACTTCAACAGATACCTAGTAATCAAATCACATTGTCTAATGGTGTCCTGGTTCAAAATCCGGGTTGGTAGAAAAATTTAAAAGGCATTAGTTATGAAGAATCTAAAAATAATTATTTCGGTGCTAATTCTGGCCATGGTGGCTTTTACTTCGTGCCAGAAGGAAGAATATTCACTTGGCGATAAAATTGATCCATCAGATATTCAATATGAGATAATCCAGGATTATAACCTTGATCCGGGAGGAAATACGGTTATACTCAAATTCAATACAAACAAAGCAACACCTGTTTGGAATTATGGCACCGGGAGATCTACTAAAATGACAGATACAGTACGATATGCTTTTAAAGGAGAGTATAGCATTGGTCTTAGTGTAATTACTCCAGGTGGGGTAGTAAACCTTGAACCAACAATTGTTGAAGTTACAGATGATAATCTTAATTACGTGAACGATCCATTGTGGACAGCCCTTTCCGGTGGAGTGGGTGAATCTAAGACATGGTATCTTGATCTGGACGAAAACGGCGTATCTAAATATTTTGCCGGACCTATGTATTTCTATGGGACTGATAATGGCTGGCTGGAAGGCGGTGATGCCGGGTGTTATGGGGATGACTGTTGGAACTGGAGTCCCGATTGGGCAGGTAATCAATGGATAGCAGCAGTTGGAAATTATGGCTCTATGACCTTTAGCTTGGAAGGCGGACCTTTTGTGACTGCAAACCACTTAATGTTGCCTAACCTTGGAGAACAATCTGGAACTTATTTCCTCGATAAAGATCAACATACTCTAACCTTAAATGATGTGGCACTATTACATCAGGAAAGTAATGATGCCTGTGTATCTAATTGGGGAGATATCAGGGTGTTTTCTTTAACTGAAGATACTATGCAGCTAGGTGTATTGAGAAAAGATGATTGTGACGGTGCAGCCATGCTTGTTTATAATTTTATTTCTAAAGAATATTCCGATAACTGGGTTCCGGATGAAACAGAACCTGAGGTAGATGAAGGTTTTGACCCAAGCTTTGAACCGGGAGAACTACTTCAAATATTAACTGGAGGACCATCTTCTGGCAGAATATGGCAATTGGATGGCTCAGGGAACCCTGTAGACTGGTTAGCTTCAGGAACGGGATGGACAGAAAGTTCAGATAGCTCCCGAGACTGGGGATGGAATGCTGATTGGGATTCGTTAGCTGAAGATTCCTGGATACGGTTTGATCAATGGAATGGAATGACCTACACCAAGTATCAAAATGGGATTGAAACTTCAGGTTCTTTCAGTATCAATGAAGAAACTAATGAAATTATTCTAGATGCAGGCGCTAGCCTGTTAGGAGTAGATGGCCACTGGCTGAGCCCGACGACTAATACTATAAAAGTAGTAAAGGCTTATGATGATTTTGCAACGAGAGGCTTATGGTTGGGAACAAGTTATAATTCTGAAACTGACGAATGGTTGGTATTTCATTATATCCTGGGTAACGCCCCGGGTGGTGGTGGAGACGGCGGAGGAAACTCAGGGCCTGTTTCAGTAGATTTTGATAACTCCAAGCTGGTAACAGGAGATATTGAAGCCAACGGTAACCTGCGATTAGAGTTGTATAATGAATATGGTGCTAGTTTTGGAGATCCCGGTTTAAATACATCTGATATTTCTTTCAGTAATTCAATAGAAGTGACCTTCACCTTAAGCGGTCTAGACCTTAATGCAGGTGCAGCAGGAAACTACGATGCCAAAATATACTTTGCTGATGCTGATTGGGCGCCCAACGGTGATGGTAATACTATAAGCGTAAATGGCAACGGTACTTATACCCTAAGTTATGATGCCCCAAGCGCGGCAGAAGGTACTATTGTGTTTGTCATAGATGTTGTTGGCTTAGCAGCTGATATTACTGATATGACTGCGGTTTCTGCTACTATAGACAGCATCATAATGCAGTAATTTTAAGAACTGAATCATATATTTAATTCTAACAGATGGGAGGTGGTAATTTTCACCACTTCCTGTCTTTTCTATAAAGCCATACTCTCTGTGAAATACTTTACGCTAAATAAAGCCCTGTTATTTTCATTGCTGTTTTCAGTATTCTATTCATGTAATCTAAGCTGGTCACAGTCTGCAGATGATGTTCGTAAAATATCCTTTGATAAGAATTGGCAGTTCTTTTTAGGGGATTCGCTAAGTGCAGTACAGTCTGAGAATTGGCGAATTTTAAACCTGCCCCATGACTGGAGTATTGAAGGAGAGTTCAACAAAGATAATCCAGCGGGTCTTGGAGGAGGATATCTGCCGGGAGGTTTAGGCTGGTATAAGAAAAAGTTTACAGTTGAAGATACTTCAAAAATGACTTTTATACAGTTTGATGGAGTATATATGGATAGTGAAGTATGGGTTAATGGGAATTACCTGGGAAAACGTCCTAACGGATACATTTCTTTCGAATATGATCTCACACCGTATTTGAAGATTGGCCGGGAGAATGAACTTCTGGTAAAGGTAGATAATTCAAAACAGCCTAATTCAAGATGGTATTCGGGTTCCGGGATTTACAGACATGTCTGGCTGAAGAAGCTTGATAAGTTACATGTATCAAATTGGGGAACCTTTATTACTACTCCCAATGTATCTCAGGATTCAGCTGAAGTTGTGATTGAGTTAAGGCTTGAAAATGAATATTCCCGTGCCAGAGATGCAGTAGTAAATACAAGTATTTTACATGAGGGTACTGTAATTCGCTCGAGCACAACTTCAATAGATATCAATAGCAACGAAAAGAAAATACTTACCCAGCAACTAATTATAGAAAACCCGGCGCTTTGGTCTGTGGAGAATCCTAATCTGTACGTTGCTAAAACAGATATTCTTTTAGATGGTGAGATCGTAGATTCATATAGCACCCCTTTTGGTATAAGGACTTTTAAATTCGATCTGGATAAAGGATTTATTCTGAATGAAAAACAGGTGAAAATTAAAGGGGTGTGTCTGCACCATGATTTGGGACCTCTAGGGACTGCTGTAAATACCAGAGCCATTGAACGCCAGTTACAGATCATGAAAGAAATGGGAGTTAACGGGATTAGGACCGCTCATAATCCCCCTGCACCCGAACTTTTAGATTTATGTGACCAGATGGGATTTATAGTAATGGATGAATCCTATGATATGTGGAATAATTCTAAAACCGAATTTGATTATGCCAGTAACTGGAGGAAATGGCATGAAAAGGACCTTAAAGATTTTATCCTTCGTGATCGTAATCATCCCAGTATTTTCATCTGGAGCGTTGGTAATGAAATCCAGGAACAATGGGAAGATGAGGGGGTAAGGACCACCAAAGAACTTAAATCTATTGTGAGCAAGCTGGATACCACAAGACCCGTGACCGTAGCTATGAATCCCCCGGTAAATATGCCAGAAGCTGATATTACCACCCAGTTTGACGCCGCCAAGGTTAATAAAAACCCTATAGCAGCTTCGGGTGAACTGGATATTATTGGTTACAATTATGCGCACCAAACCTATGAATACCATCAAAAGAATTTTCCTAAAACAGCCTTTATTGCTACGGAAACTACTTCAGGATTACAAACTCGGGGTTATTACGAGTTTCCTTCAGATACCTTAAAAATATGGCCGGTGCGGTGGGATATACCTTTTGATGGCGGAAATCCGGATCATACTATTTCAGCTTTCGATCAGGTAAGAGTTCCATGGGGTTCTTTGCATGAAACTAGCTGGAAGATTATAAAGGAAAATGATTTTTTATCTGGAATGTTTATCTGGACAGGATTTGATTATATAGGCGAACCAACACCCTATACCTGGCCATCGCGCAGCTCTTATTTCGGCATAGTGGACCTGGCTGGATTTCCCAAGGATGTCTATTATATGTATCAAAGTGAATGGACCCAAAAAGATGTTCTGCATATTTTACCCCACTGGAACTGGAATCCTGACCAAACTGTAGACGTATGGGCATATTATAATCATGCTGATGAGGTGGAGTTATTTGTAAACGGAAAATCACAGGGAACTCGAAAAAAAGAAGGAGATCAACTTCATGTAATGTGGAGAATTCCTTTCCAGCCAGGAATACTTAAGGCCGTATCCAGAAAGGATGGCGAAGTAGTCTTGGAAAAGCTGATTAAAACAGCCGGTAAACCTTCAACCTTAAAACTAACAGCTGATAGGGAGGTTATAAATGCAGATGGAAAAGATCTTTCTTTTGTTACTGTGGATATAGTAGATGAGAATGGAAATTTTGTGCCAACGGCTAATAATCAACTGGAGTTTTCAGTAGAAGGAGAAGCTAAGATAGTAGGGGTTGCCAGTGGTGATCCAACCAATCACGAGTCATTTAAAGGCAATACTCACAAAGCTTTAAACGGAAAGTGCCTGGTAATATTACAGTCCAACGAAGTTCCAGGAGCGATTTATTTAACCGTTTCCGGGAAAGGATTAGAAAATAAAAATATAAACATAACTAGTAAATAAGAATCAGGGATCACAAGTGCTTGCGAATTAGCCAGAAAGTATAATTATATCGTGCTTAAAATTTTCACTTGTGATTCCAGGTTCAGTAAAAATGATTTAAATGAAGATCAATAAACTAACATTTTCACTCTTTGTAATGTTCTGTATTGGAAGTATCACTGCTTCTCACTCACAAATTCAGAATACGGACGTCTTGAATGAGCCGCCTGATATTAGTAAGGATTTTGAAGACTATCGTAATACTTACTTTCTTGCCGACGAATTAACCAGTTTTAATCCTGAAACGGGCAAGGGCAAGATTAAATATATTCGGCATAATCTTGTTACCAGGCAGGCTTTCAATAATATGTTAAGCAGGTTAGATTCGGTAGGTGCAAATGAGTTCCCTTCTACCGAGTATGCAGCTTCCCCTGAATTGCCATTTTCTATTCAATTTGTTTCGGATAGAACCGTAAGGTTAAAAATGACTTCCGGACCTCAATTCAGAAAAGATGAATCTTCGTTAATGCTGGTAGATGGAAAGGCCCCGATAAATAGAGAAGCCTGGACATATACCAAGATTGATAAAGGCCATAAATATACCAGTGAAAACGGATCTGTAATTATTGAAGAAAAACCCTGGAAAGTATCTTTCTATGATGACGAAGGAAAATTGTTAACCAGTACGTTACATCTAAATGATGTTTCTAATACTTATACTCCCGTTACGCCTTTTTCTTTTGTACGCAGAGCGGAAGATTATTCCAGGAGCATGGATGCTGTTTTAACATTATCACCAGATGAAAAGATCTTTGGTTGTGGTGAATCTTTTACTCAATTCAATAAAAGAGGGCAAAAAGTGATCTTATGGACCGATGATGCAAATGGGGTTCAGAATGAAACTATGTATAAGCCTATTCCGTTTTATATGAGTAGCAGAGGATATGGAGTTTTTATGCACACTTCTACCCCGATTTCTGTTGATTTTGGAAAGTATTTCAATGCTGCGAATTCTATGTATATAGGAGATGATGAGGCAGATCTATTTGTATTCCTGGGAGAGCCAAAAGAAGTACTGGATGAGTATACCAATCTCACCGGAAAGGCCGAAATGCCACCTCTCTGGTCCTTTGGCTTCTGGATGAGCAGGATCACCTATTTTTCTGAAGGGGAAGGAAGAGAAATTGCAAATAATTTAAGAAAACATAAGATCCCCAGTGATGTAATCCATTTTGATACGGGATGGTTTGACGTAGACTGGCGTAACAATTATGAATTTGCCAAGGACAGGTTTGAAGATCCCGTAGATATGATGGCCGATCTTAAAGATGACGGGTTCCAGGTATGCTTATGGCAGTTGCCGTATTTTACTCCGAAAAACACCTTATTTAATGAGATCGTAGAAAATGGATATGCCGTAAAGGATGGAAAAGGCAACATACCTTATGAAGATGCTACCCTGGATTTTTCAAATCCTGAAACAGTAAGCTGGTACCAGAATAAACTAAAAAAACTATTCGACCAGGGGGTTGGTGTTTTTAAGGTAGATTTTGGCGAAGCAGCACCGGCTTCAGGATTATATCATTCCGGCAGAACAGGATTCTATGAGCATAATCTCTACCCTCTAAGATATAATAAGGCCGTTGCAGAAATCACTAAAAAGGAGAAAGGTTATAGTTTGATCTGGGCAAGAAGTACCTGGGCCGGGAGTCAGCGATATCCTTTACATTGGGGAGGAGATGCAGCTACTACCAATACGGCTATGTCGGCTACTTTACGTGGAGGTCTCTCACTGGGTTTAAGCGGATTTAGCTTTTGGAGTCATGATGTAGGTGGGTTTACCACTGCTTCACCAGAAGATGTGTATAGACGCTGGACGCCATTTGGGATGTTAACTTCTCACGTGCGTAGCCATGGTGAGCCTCCAACAGAACCATGGGAATTCAGTAAAGATTTCTTGACCGGTTTCCGTAAGGCAGATAATATGCGTTACCGTTTAATGCCTTATATCTATGCCCAGGCAAAACTATCTTCAGAAAAAGGATTGCCTATGTTAAGAGCCATGTTTGTGGAATATCCTGATGATGCGGGTTCCTGGTTAATTGATGATCAGTATCTTTTTGGATCAGACATGCTTGTAGCTCCTTTATTTGAAGAAGTTACCGGAAGAAATGTGTACTTACCTCCCGGAACCTGGATAGATTACCAAACCAGGAAAGTTTATAAAGGTGGCTGGCATAATATTGAAGCCGGTGAAATTCCAATAATTGTTTTAGTGAAGGACGGTACCATTCTTCCGCATATAAAACTGGCTCAGTCTACTAAATATATGGATTGGAGTAATTTAAATTTAGAGGTGTTTGCTTCTGAAGGTACTAATTCAGCAAAAGGAAATATTTTTCTGCCAGAGAGCGATGCTGTAAAATCAATTAGCGTTACCAGAAAAAACGGAAAATTTGTAATCGATGAAAATCCGTTCGATTCCTCGGTAAAGTTCAGTATTCAAAATTTGAAATAAGTATAAAATTATTAGGATGATTAAACGAATTGTATGTTTCACTATTTTATTGATGGCGTACTCTGGCTATGCGCAGAAGAAAAAGGGATATGAGCTAAAGTCACCAAATGGCACGAATCAAATTTCCTTTAATCTTGATAATAATAAACCTTCGTACAAGGTGTCTCATGGTGATGCTATACTAATTCAACCTTCCTCAATGGGTTTTGTGTTTAAAAATAGCGATTCCCTTTACAAAAATATGGAGGTGCTGGAAGTTGAAAACTCTTCTTTTGATGAAGAATGGGAACAGGTATGGGGAGAAAAACACAAGATTAGAAACCATTATAATCAGATGGAAGTGAAACTTGTGGAGCGAACGGATAAAAAAAGAAGACTGAATATTCATTTTCGTGCTTATAACGATGGAATAGCTTTGAGATACGAATTTCCGGAACAGGGCATAGAAGACAGTATTTTTATAATGGATGAGCTTACTACTTTCAATTTACAGAATGATGGTAAAGCTTGGTGGATTCCTGCATATGATGAGCAGCGTTATGAAAATCTATTCACTGCCTCACCAGTTAGTACTTTGGATACAGTTCATACTCCCCTAACTATTGAAAGTAATAGCGGACTGGCTTTGAGTTTTCACGAAGCAAACCTGCAGGATTTTGCAAGTATGACTCTGGCCCGGGTTTCAGATAATCAATTAAAGGTAGATCTTGTTCCATGGTCAGACGGGGTGAAAGTTCGCACTACAAATTCTTTTATTACACCCTGGAGGACCCTGCAAATTGCTGAAAAACCTACCGATCTTATAACTTCCTATTTGATCTTAAATTTAAATGAACCCAATAAATATGAAGATTCCAGCTGGATAAAACCATATAAATACATTGGAATTTGGTGGGGAATGCATATTGGAAAATATACTTTTTGGGAAGGTGAAAATCAGGGTGCGACCACGAAAAATGCCAAGGAATATATAGATTATTGCAAGCAGCTTGGTGTAGATAATCTCTTGATTGAAGGCTGGAATAAAGGCTGGACACCCCAATGGTATGAAAACCATATGCATCAATTTAGTTTTACGGAAGAAGCCGATAATTTTGATTTGAAAGAGGTAACAGATTATGCCCGTGAGCATGGTGTTGAAATCATCGGTTATCATGAGACTGGATCAAACCTGATAAATTATTTGAGTCAGATTGATGAAGCATTCAAACTTTATAATAAAGTGGGAATAAAAAGTGTGAAAATTGGGCAGGTAGGATCTAAAATGAATATGAAAGAGTGGCACCACGGTCAGTTTGGAGTTAATTACTATCGCCATGTGTTGAAAAAAGCTGCAGAGTATAAATTAACTGTTTTTTTTCATGAACCTATAAAAGATACCGGGGAGAGAAGAACTTACCCTAACATGATGTCCAGGGAAGGAGCCAGAGGACAGGAATATAATGCCTGGAGTGACGGCAATCCACCGAACTATACCGCTGTATTACCATTTACAAGATTATTGGCAGGGCCCATGGATTACACTGCCGGAATATTAGATGTAGAAATTAGTCAGGGCTATCCGGGACGTAGGGTGCATGGTACCGCGGCTCAACAGCTTGCGCTCCTGGTTACAGTATTTTCGCCTGTCCAGATGTATGCCGATCTTCCGGAGAATTATATTAACCAGCCGGCTTTTAAATTTCTAAACGATGTGCCAACAAATTGGGAAGATACTAAAGTGCTAAATGGGGAAATAGGGGAATATATTACCACGGTTAGAAAAGATCTGCATAGCGATGACTGGTACCTTGGAAGTATCACCAATGAAAAAGCCAGGGATTTTGATATACCCCTTGATTTTTTGAAAGCAGGAGTTACTTATACGGCTGAAATCTACGCTGACAAAGAAAATACTGATTATGATAATCACCCTGAAAAAGTAAGTATCACCAACAGGAAAGTAAAAAAAGGAGACATCTTAAAATTACATTTAGGTGCTGCCGGAGGAGCTGCTGTTAGATTTAAAAGAATATAATGCTTAGAAAAGTTGGAATGTTTATATGTATTTTGTGTTGCTACTGTACTTCAGTGGCACAGGAGAAGTATGAATATCCTTTCCAAAATCCCAATTTGGATACTGAACTACGGATTGATAACCTTCTCTCTTTAATGAGTCTGGATGAAAAAGTAAAGGCTTTAAGTACAAATCCTTCAGTTCCCAGATTAGGAATTAAGGCCACGGGACATGTTGAAGGTTTACATGGTCTCGCGCTTGGAGGGCCTGCTCAATGGGGAGGCAAAGGTAAGGCACCTCTTTCAACTACTACTTTTCCTCAGGCCTATGGGCTGGGGGAAACCTGGGATACACACCTGCTTAAAAAAGTGGCAAATGCAGAAGCTTTTGAAACGCGGTATACCCTGCAAAAATACGATAGGGGCTCATTAGTAGTTAGAGCACCAAATGCAGACCTGGCAAGAGATCCCAGATGGGGTAGAACTGAAGAGAGTTATGGGGAGGATCCTTATTTAACCGGACAGTTAAGCGTTGCTTTTATTAAGGGATTGCAGGGAGATCATCCGGATTACTGGCAAACAGCTGCCCTGATGAAGCACTTTTTGGCAAATAGTAATGAAGATGGTCGTACCTATACATCTTCTAATTTTAATGAACGCCTCTGGAGGGAATACTATGCAGTTCCTTTTAGAATGGGAGTAGAAGAAGGAGGGTCCAGGGCTTACATGGCAGCTTATAATAAGGTAAATGGTATTCCGGCGATGGTACACCCAATGCTAAAGGAGATCACGCAAAAAGAATGGGGGCAAAATGGTATAATTTGTACTGATGGAGGTGCTTTTAAGTTATTGCTTTCAGACCATAAATATTATCCTGATAAATATAAAGCAGCAGCTGCCACAGTGAAGGCTGGAATTAATCAGTTCTTAGACGATTATACCGAGGCTGTTTACGGAGCTCTTTCCAATGGATATCTAACGGAAGCTGATATCGATAAGGAAATACGTGGAAATTACAGGGTTATGATAAAACTTGGACTTTTAGATAATCCTAATGAGAATCTTTATTCACAAATTGGTAAAAGTGAAGAAAAGGATCCATGGGAAACGGAAGCACATAAAAACCTGGCCCTTGAGGCAACTCGAAAATCTATCGTGCTTTTAAAGAATGATAAGAAGAAAAATTTATTACCTCTCAATAAAAATGAATTAGAGCATATAGCGGTTGTTGGGAAAAGAGCTGATGAGGTCCTGTTAGACTGGTACAGCGGAACTCCCCCTTACAAAATAACCCCTTTACAAGGAATAAGATCTAAAGCAGGAGAGAATATCAGGGTATCTTATGCTGTAAATAACGCTGATGGAAAAGCAGTAAAACTTGCAAGAGAGGCAGATGTCGCCATTGTGGTGGTAGGGAATCATCCTACCTGCGATGCCGGTTGGGCCAACTGTCCTGTGCCAAGCAATGGGAAAGAATCGGTAGACAGGCAGTCACTAGAACTGGAAGAAGAAGATTTAATTAAACTTATTCATAAGGCAAATCCAAATACTGTTGTGGTATTGGCTAGTAGTTTCCCATATAGTATTAACTGGACTCAGGAGAATGTTCCGGCTATACTACATATGGCGCAAAATAGCCAGGAAATGGGAAGCGCCCTGGCAGATGTGTTGTTCGGAGATTACAATCCTGCCGGCCGTTTAACACAAACCTGGGTGCAATCTATTACAGATCTACCAACTTTAATGGATTACGACATTAGAAATGGAAGAACCTATATGTATTTTGAGGGTAATCCGCTTTATTCATTTGGTCATGGCCTGAGTTATTCAAATTTTGAATACTCCAATCTCAACTTAGAGAAACCCTTTATTAAAGAAGATGAAGAACTTGAAATTTCAGTAAACATTAAAAACACGGGGGATTTTGATGGAGATGAAGTAATTCAACTTTATGTCGATTACGGAGAGGCAGAAGTTTCCCGACCCAGAAAAGCTTTAAAAGCATTCAAAAGAATATTTATTGAAAAAGGTCAAGCGAAAACGGTATCACTTAAACTTCGGGAAAAAGACCTAAGATACTGGAATGTCGAAGAGCAGAAGTTTGTACTGGAACCAGGAGTTATAGAAATTCAGATTGGTAAGGCTTCAGATAATATTCAATTAAAGAAAAAACTAACCATAAGATAAAGATTCACCGCTATGAAAAATAAGATCATCTATTTAGCCATTATTAGCTTCCTGATAGTTTCATGTAAAGATCGGGAACAGGCGCAGGTTGCAAATACAGAAAATAAAACCGTAACTACTAATTATTCAGGAGATCCTATTACCCATGAATTCGATACAGAGATCGATAGTTTAATAAGTAAAATGACTCTGGAAGAAAAAGTTGGGATGTTGCATGGTAATACGATGTTTGCCACAGCGGGAGTGGAACGTTTGGGTATTCCGGAGCTAACCATGGCCGATGGTCCTTTAGGTGTTAGAGAGGAAATTTCCAAGGATTCGTGGGCACCTGCAGGTTGGGATAATGATTTTGCAACTTACTATCCGGCAGGAGGTGGATTGGCTGCAACCTGGAATACGGAACTGAGCTATCTTTTTGGAAACAGTGTGGGAGAAGAGGCTGCAGCAAGAGGAAAGGATGTTTTGCTTTCTCCTGCGATCAATATTATTCGGACTCCTCTAGGTGGGAGAACATATGAGTATTTCACGGAAGACCCGTTTTTGAATAAAAAAATAGTAGTGCCTTTCGTTGTAGGACTTCAGGAAAATGATGTTGCAGCCTGTATAAAACATTATGCGGCGAATAATCAGGAAACTCATCGCGATTATGTAGATGTTCAGATAGATGAGCGCACACTGCGTGAGATATATTTACCTGCTTTCAAAGCCGCTGTAGAAGATGCAAATGCATATAGTTTTATGGGAGCGTATAATAAATTTAGAGGTGATTATTTATGTGAAAATAACTATATGCTAAATGAAGTTTTGAGGAGGGAATGGGGTTTTGAAGGAATTGTGATTTCAGATTGGGCTGCAGTTCATACCACGAAAAAGGCACTGGAGAGTGGAACCGATATTGAAATGGGTACTCCAAAACCTTTTAATGAATTTTATTTTGCCGATTCTCTCATTGAAGCTGTAAATACTGGAAAAATAGCCGAATCAGAAGTTGATAAATCGGTAAGACGAATCCTTCGCGTGATGTATACCATTAAAAGCATAGATGATAAAGGACGTGTTAAAGGAAGTATAGATACAGAAGCACATTTTCAGGATGCTTACAAAATTGCATCAGAAAGTATTATACTATTAAAAAATGACAAGAAATTATTGCCCTTGAATCTGGACGCTATAAAAAGTATCGCTGTCATTGGAAATAATGCCACTAAAAAGAATGCGCTGGGTGGTTTTGGAGCTGGTGTCAAGACCAGAAGAGAGGTAACTCCTCTGGAAGGTTTAAAGCACCGACTTCCGGAAGGTATTACTATTAATTATGCGGAAGGGTATCAGGAAAAATATGCTAAGAATGAAAAAGCAAAATTCGGAGATATTACTTTAAACGGACCTGTACCTATAGATGAACTGGATCCTCAAATGCTCGAAGAAGCAGTTGAAGCAGCAAAAGATTCTGATGTGGCAATTATTTTCGCTGGTTCCAATAGAGATTATGAAACAGAAGCATCAGATAGGGCTAATCTGGATCTACCATTTGGTCAGGAAGAATTAATTAAAGAAGTACTGGCCGTAAACCCCCGCACTATCGTAGTGATGATCGCAGGTGCCCCATTTGATATAAAGGAGATCAGTGAAAAAAGTAATGCCCTGCTGTGGAGCTGGTTTAATGGATCGGAAGGTGGAAATGCGCTTGCTGATGTGATCTTAGGCAACATCAATCCATCTGGGAAATTGCCCTGGACAATGCCGGAAAAATTAGAGGATTCACCTGCTCATGCTACTAATAGCTTTCCGGGAAACCAAACAGTTTCTTATGATGAAGGGATTCTGGTTGGATATCGCTGGTTTGACACAAAAAACATAGCACCACTCTATCCATTTGGTTATGGCTTATCATATACCAGCTTTGTTTTTTCCGGACTACAAACAGAAAAGAAAACCTATTCAGTAGAAGATACAATTTCAGTCAATATTGATGTGAAGAATACCGGGGAAATGCAAGGAAAGGAAGTAGTTCAGTTATATGTTTCCAAGCCTGATTCAGCGGTGAAAAGGGCAGCGCAGGAACTAAAGGCCTTTAAGAAAGTAGAAATTCCGGCAGGTGAAAAAAGAACAGTTTCCCTCACTATTCCGGTAAAAGAGTTAGCCTACTATAACGTGGAAAGCAAATCTTGGGTAGTAGAAAAAGGTTCCTATCTCCTTAAAGCAGGGAACTCTTCCAGAAATATAAATTCAAAAATTACCATAACAGTAAAATAAAACCTATCAATATGAAATCATTAGCTATTTATTTAAATTTCACCTGGTTGTTAGCGGTAAGCTTAATATCTATTGCGTGCACCAGTGACGACGGGGAGGTTACCGATAATAATATTTCAGTAGATAAAACTGAACTGTTGTATGCTACCGCTGGTGGTAGTGAATCGATTAATATAAAGTGCTCGGCTAATATTGCCTGGGGAGTGAAAACCGATGCCGACTGGTTATTAGTTTCCAAGACTTCGGGTGTTGGCACTACGATGCTTTCTATAGAAGCCTCTGCAAATAATTCTGAGGAACCCAGAACTGCTATAGTAACGGTATTTACAGTAGATAAATCTTTGGAAATAGAGGTGACGCAGGAAGCGACAGCCCAATCGATTTCTCCGGATGCATCAGGAATGAGTGATTTTACCGCTGTAGAATTATCAGAAATTATGGGAGTGGGATGGAATGTTGGTAATTCATTAGATGCAGTGGGCGGAGAAACTGCCTGGGGAAATCCAACGATTAATAAAGAACTTATTGATGCTGTAAAAAGCGCCGGATTTAATACGGTTAGGATACCTGTTGCCTGGAGCAATTATATAGAAGAGGGTGATGAAAATTTTACCATTAGTAATGAAGGACTTTTGAGAGTTGAGGAAGTGGTGAATTATGTTTTGGAAAATGATATGTTCGCGATGGTAAATATTCACTGGGATGGTGGCTGGATGCAGCCCACTTATGAGGAACAGGAAGATGTGAATGATCGATTGAACAAGATGTGGCGTCAAATCGCCATACATTTCAGAGATTACGATTATCACTTGATATTTGCAGGTACAAATGAGGTTATGGTTGAAGGAGATTATGGAACTCCCACAGAGGAATATTATAGCGTTCAAAATAGTTTTAATCAAACCTTTATAACCACGGTGCGACAAACCGGTGGAAGAAACTCTTACAGGTATTTAACTGTTCAGGGTTTTAATACGAATATAGATCATACGGTAAATTTTGCTGAAATTCCCGAGGATTCAGTAGAAGACAGGATGTTCATGGAGGTGCATTATTATGATCCTTATGAATTTACTTTAGATGTGAGTAACGATAATATATGGCAATGGGGCGAAATTGCAACAGATCCTTCTGCTACTGCATCATGGGGTGGAGAAGAATGGCTTGCAACACAATTTCAGAAAATGTATGATAATTTTGTTAGTCAGGGTATTGGAGTAATTCTTGGAGAATATGGAGCCAGTTACAGGGCAGATATACCGGAGGCAGAAGCTTACCGTGAATATTATTATGAACAAACGACCCAGGAAGCATTAGAACATCAAATTGTTCCTGTAATTTGGGATAACGGGTATCCTGATAATCATCAAATGGGATTATTTGATCGTAATGATGGCACGGAATATTTTCCTGATTTAATTGATGCCATTACCGATAATTAAAATCTTTTAATACATGCTTACATACTGGAACTATCCTGTCTTTATATTATTACTTGTTGGTTGTTTTTTAAGTTGTAAAAGCGAGAAAAAGCATGAGATGGAAAGAAATCCTCGATATGTAGCAAATTGGGATTCACTGGCTGCTTATAATGAGGCTCCAAAGTGGTTTCAGGAAGGAAAATTTGGAATTTATGCACATTGGGGAGTATTGTCGGTCCCTGAATATGCAAACGATTGGTACCCCAGGAACATGCATATTTTGGGGTCTGATGAAAATAAATACCAGATTGAAACGTACGGCCCATTATCAGAATTTGGCTACCACGATTTTGTTCCAGCGTTTAAAGCAGAAGAATTTGATGCCGGGGCCTGGGCAGATTTATTTAAAAAGGCCGGGGCGAAATTTGCGGGGGTGGTGGCTATACATCATGATGGATGGTCTAACTGGGATAGTGAAATAAACCCTTGGAATTCTATGGATATGGGGCCAAAAAGGGATGTGCTTGGTGAACTGGAAAAAGCGATTCACGGCAAGGGTATGAAATTTATAACTTCATTTCACAAAGCAAGAAATTTGCAGGTTTTTCAAAAGGACTCTACCAAATGGCTGGATGATACTTCCTATTTTCCATATCATCCCGAAATGGCAACTTCTTCAGAAGATTCCCTACTGAGAATTATGTATGGCAATATTCCGAAAGAACAGTTCTACAAGAACTGGCTGGGAGAATTGAAAGAAGTAGTTGATAATTATCATCCCGATTTGATCTATTTTGATAGTAAACTAGATAAAATTCCGGATGAATATAAAAGAGAGTTTACTGCCTATTACATTAACGAATCCCTAGCCAGAGATAAGAAAGTTGTAATTACACATAAAGAAGGGGAGTTGCCAAAATCGGTTAGTCTGGAGGATTTTGAAAAAGGAAGGGCTAATGAAATCAAAAAGGAATATTGGCTTACAGATGAAACTGTGACTTTAGGAAGCTGGAGTTATGTAAAGGACCTTTCCTATAAAACAGCAAATGACATTGTTGATGTATTGGTGGACATTGTAAGTAAAAATGGGGCATTAATGCTAAATGTGTCACCTAAGTCTAATGGGTTGATTCCTCAGGAACAACAAGATATTCTTATAGAAATAGGAGAGTGGCTGGAAATAAACGGAGAGGCAATTTACGGGACTTCTCCCTGGATAGTGTTTGGAGAGGGGCCTACCAAGCAGGAAAAAGGCGGGATGTTTCTGGACTGGATAAAATATACAGCTAAAGATGTTAGGTATACCACAAAGAAAAATACTATTTACGCTACAATTATGGGAAGGCCGGGAACAAATATGCCAATTGTTTTAGAGTCCTTCTCCAAAAAGAAAATAGCAGATCGGCCTGAGATCAATTCTATTAGAGTATTGGGATTAGATGAAGATATTTCCTTTGAGCTTTTGGAGGATGGACTTCATCTCAACATTCCCAAATCTGAAATAGATGATAAAGCATTTGTGTATAAAATTGAATTAAAATCATCTTAGGTTGTTTATACAGGAATTCAAGAACGGTTAGTTAAACAGCTTATGAAATCCTGAATTGTACAAATTTCAAATCACCACTTAAAAGCTTTTTCCTATATGTATGGGAGAAGGCTTTTTTGTTTTTTATAATTCTCACTCATTTTCGGAAATTTAGTTTTAATAGCTAAGCTTAAAGCTATTATATTGAGTTTGCTAGAAGCTAATTTCCTATAAAGTATAAAAGAGTATAATGACCTAGGTCATATTTTTTATTGCTTAGACCGCTTAATTTTAATGCATTATCGAAATATCGATAATTCCCTATTAAAATTAATGTCATGAAAAACATACTCCTACCTACAGATTTTTCTGAAACTTCAAATAATGCTATAGAATATGCATTGAAGTTCTTCAAAGATGAAACCTGTACTTTTCATTTGCTAAGTATTTATAAAGTGTGGGAGTACACAACAGATAACCTTATGCAGGCTTCTCCAGACAATAGCCTTTATGAGTCCTTATTGTCTGAAAGCAAAAAGAAGTTAGCGGTTTTAGCTGAAGAGCTTGAAAAACGCTCTATTACCAGAAAATTTAAGTTTAATACTATTACCGATTATGATGTTTTTACCGATGCTATTAATCAGGTTATCGAGCTCAAAAACATCGATCTCATTGTTATGGGGTCCGATGGCGCTACAGGTGCTGTAGAAATATTATTTGGAAGTCATGTTTTAAGAGTGAGCAGGAAGGTGGATTGCCCATTGCTTATAATTCCTAAAGATTATGTGTTCAGGCAGCCTAAAAATATATTATTGACAATTGATTATGATACTTATTTCGACCCTGCGGCAGTAAAACCTTTAATGGATTTAATATTCAATAAAAAGTTGCACTTGCATGCTCTGAGAATGATGCCGGAAAACATAGAGCCTGCCGAAAAATCTATTGAAAAAATGAAAGTTCAGAAGCATTTTAAGGAGGCAGAATGTTCATACTATACACTGCAAGGTGTTTCTACAGAAGACGCTGTGTACATTATTACTCAGGTCTTAAAGATGGATATGAACCTGATGTTAGCGCGTAAGAAGTTGTTTATAGAGCGATTTCTATATGGCTCCCATATTTCCAAAATTATTTATAGAACTCGTATTCCACTATTAATGATCAATGAGGATGAATGAAATTGAAAGTAGTTATGAAAAGCACATTGTCTATATTTTTTCTTTCTATATTCCTGATGTTTTCCGGTTTGCTTTATGCCCAGGAAAAATGGAATTTAAATTTCAGGCCAGCGGTTAATTTTGCTACTCAAGATGTAGGAGATGCAGAAATAAAGACCGGGTTCGGATTCGAATTTACTGTAGGTTATAAAATTGTAAGACCGTTAACAGCTTATGTAGGTTGGGGATGGAATCAGTTTACTGCTGAAGAATCTTTTGCCGGAATAAATGCCGATATTGAAGAGACGGGTTATGTATTTGGATTGCAATTCAATTTGCCGGTTAAGTCTTCCAAAATGCATTATTGGGTTAGTGGCGGTGGAATTTACAATCATATAGAAACCGAAAATAGCTCAGGAGATCTTAAGTTCAACACAGACCATAAAATAGGTTTTCAAATTGCAGCAGGTTTGAAGTTTGTAATAGCTGAGACTTGGAGACTATCACCGGATGTTCGGTATAGATCTTTATCTACTACCATTAAATCAGAAAATATAGATTTGGAGCTTAGCTACCTTTCTTTTGGAATTGGGCTCAGCAAAGCTTTTTAATAACTTCTAGATAATGGGGTTTAAAAAACAAGATCTCTATAATCCCATACCTTGTATAAGAATAGGAGAAGAAAAATAAAAGCGACTAAAAATTCCATAAAACTGGAAGCGAGAAAACCTATAAACGATCCGTAGGCTGCTCTTAGTGCCGATTTGGAATTGCTCTTATTCAAAATCTCTCCAATAAAAGCACCTATAAATGGTCCTATTAATATACCAAAGGGAATAGGAGCAATAATGCCCGCTATAAGACCCACCGTAGCGCCGATCATTCCATATTTACTGCCTCCATAACGCTTGGTGCCCATTGCTGGTACCGCGAGATTCAATGCATAGATTAAAATAGCCACTACTAGACTAATGCCTAAAAACCAATAGTTCATGGATATAGAAGGTGCGAAATGAAGCACTAATAATCCTAACCAACTTATAGGTACCCCTGGTAGTACTGGTAGAAAGCTTCCCAAAATGCCTACAATCATTAATATTCCTGCAATTGATATAAGAATTAAATCCATGTATAATTAATTGTTTCAGCTAAAGTATCAAAATAAAATACATTTTATAACTAATAAATTAGTTTAAACTAAATATTTAGTTTAAATTCGTTTTGAGCTTATTGATAAATCAGCAGTTCAAATAGATATAGTTATCAGTTAATTTTAATTTATGAAACAACTTACCAAAGCAGAAGAAGAGATCATGCAAATTCTTTGGGAATTAAAAGAGGCCAATGTGGCTACTATTATTGAAGAAATGCCTGACCCAAAGCCGGCTTATAATACTGTTTCTACTATTGTGCGTATTTTAGAATCTAAAGAATTCGTTACGCATAGAAAAAAGGGGAAAGGTTATATCTACTTGCCTTTAATTGAGAAAGAGACTTATAGCAACCAAAGTATGAATAAGTTAATGGACAATTATTTTAATGGTTCTTTTAAAAGTATGGTATCCTTTTTTGTGAAGAAAAATGATCTTGATACAAAAGAGTTGGAGGCTATCCTAAAGGAGATCAATAAAAAGTAAACTTATGATATTCTATATTTTACAAGTCGTATTCTTCCAGCTGCTATTTTTAGTGGTATATGAAGTATTGCTGAAGAAGGAGACCTTTTTTACTTATAATAGAATCTATCTTCTTCTTACCCCGATCTTTGCATTTATATTGCCCCTTCTGAAGATAAAAGTTCTGGGAAAAATTGCTGAAGAATCATTATATGTACAACTTCCTGCCGTATTCATTAATTCACGACCTGCCACAAATATCGTTGCTCTTCCCGAGGTGCAGGTAAGTATGGCCCAGGGAAGGTTGGTAGACTGGCCTTTTGTGATCTATATAGCGGGTCTTTGCATTAGTATTTTGCTATTCGCTTATAAATATCGGACTATTTTAAAACTTTTAAGTCGGTCTTCTAAATTTAAGGATAAGGCCGTCAAATTTATTAGTATTCCTAATAGCGACATGGCTTTTACCTTCTTCAATCACATATTTTTAGGAGAGAAGTTAGAAGAAGAGCAGCGAGCGCATATTGTAAATCATGAGTTGGCTCATGCCAGGCAATATCATAGTTTAGACTTGTTATTGTTCGAAGTATTGAAGATTATATTCTGGTTCAATCCGCTAATATATATCTACCAAGCCAGACTGACTGCTGTGCACGAATTTATTGCCGATGAGCAGGCTTTGAAAGCCACCGAAAGAGCATCGTATTATCAACAACTCTTGAATACCGCCTTTGGCACCACGAATATTTCATTCATCAATCAATTTTTTAATCATTCATTAATCAAAAAACGAATAGTTATGTTACAAAAATCAAAATCAAAAACAATCGCAAAATTTAAGTACTTACTGGTAGTGCCACTTTTACTGGTAATGCTCACTTATGTTTCTTGCACTGCTCAGGAAGAATCTCCATCACCTAAAAGTAGTATTTCTATTGAAGCTCAAATTGATAATTTAATTGAACAAATGGAGTCGAAGGAAAAAATTACCGCTGAAGAAAAAGAAAAAATTAGACTTTTGATGGTTCTGGCTCATCAAAAATCTCCCGAAACATACTACAACAAAGAATCAAATTCATCAGTTTACCCGTATGCTGTTATAGACCAAACACCTATTTATCCAGGTTGTGAAGATCTGGCTACCAACAAAGAGCAAAAAGATTGTATGTCAGCAAAGGTTGCAGAATTTGTTAATAAAAATTTCAATGTAAACTTGGGCAAAGAGCTAGGTCTAACTGGGATGAATCGAGTGATTGTTCAGTTTAAAATAGACGAACAGGGAAATATTGCAAATGTAAAAGCACGGGCACCACATCCAGACCTAGAAGAAGAAGCGAAACGAGTGATAAACTCCTTACCAAAAATGGCTCCCGGAAAGCAGGATGGCAAGGCTGCAGGAGTAATGTATTCTTTACCAATTGTATTTAATATTGTGGAAGCAAGTGAAAATAATTAGAGTATTAATAATAATGTTAGTGTTTAAAGTCGGAGCCCAAACTCCGACTTTAAATATTGCAGATAGTTTGTATGTCGTAGGTAATAATGAGGAAGCTATCAAAGAGTTGGAAATGCTCTCTCCAAAATCGGACGCTGCTCTTTTAAAACTGGCTAGATCTTATAAAGCTATCGGAAATTGGGAGAAAGCTTTGAGTAGCTACGAAACTGTATTACACAAGAACCCTTCCCGAGTGCTTACTGCAATAGATTATGGGGAGGTGTTAATTAAAATGGGTGAACTAAAAGCTGCAGATAGCCTTTTTGCCAATTTAGCAACTCGATATCCGCAAAATGCCGGATTTGAATATCAGCTTGGCTTGATAAAAGAAAAAGAACAGGATAGTACGTATCTGGATCATTTTCGTAGAACGATAAAAATTGATAAATATCATCAGCAGGCTTTATATAAACTGGCAAAATATGAGCTGAGTCGGCGGGAATTTACACTATCAGAGGAGCTGGCATTACAGGGGTTAGAAAAAGACCCGGAAAATGCATCCCTACTTTCCATACTTGCACAAACCTATTTCAATGAGCGTTCTTATATAGTGGCGATAACGCCTTTTGAAAAACTATTAGAGCTAAATCAAGGTAGTGAGTTCGTTCATACCAAGCTTGGCTATTGTTATTATCAGGCGCATTGGGTTGAAGAAGCTATAGGGCAGTATAAGGTAGCTTTAACCTATGAAGATAGAAATTCTGACACCCATTACAATTTAGGGAAATTATATGCCAGAACGGGCGACCTGGAAAAATCTGAAATGCACCTCTTAATGGCGTTGCTTATAAAGAAACAACCTGTAGATAATGAATATCTTAGTTTGGCGCTTACTTACAAATTGAAAGAAGACTATAAGAAATCTCTAGAGTATTTTGATGCGGCGCTGGAGGAGAATCCTGATAATGAGCGTGCTTTATATGAACGTGCGGTGGCTGCAGATAATTATTTTAAGGATATGCAATCTGTTCTAAAATATTATCAGGCCTACCTTAATAAGTATGAAAAAGAAGGTGAAGAGCATTTAGTCTATCTCGCCCAGATTAGAATGAAAGACATTCGAAAAGACTTGCATCTGGCAGGAGAGTAGATTATTTTTCCTAAGCTGCTTAATTTCACTATTTTTGTTGAGATAAGTCTAGACCTAAACCCGAATGAGAAAAACATTACTACTACTACTTTTTCCAATTTTGGCCGGTTGTAATAATTTTGAAACTAAAAAGATCTCTTCTGAAGAGGTACTGGATCAGGAGTCACGATCCTTAAACTGGAGAGAAGTAGATGAATATCCTGCATTCGAGAACTGCAAGAATATCAGCGAACTGCCAAGAGCCAAAGAGTGTTTTGAAGCCACGGTAGCCAATTCAATTTATGCTTACCTCGCAAAGCAACAGCCAATAGTAACTGAAGCTATAGATGATACTCTGATCTTGTATTTGGAAATTGCTAAAAATGGGCAGCCTACGATAGATTCTGTTTCGGTAGACACTATGGTCACATACCAGCTTCCCGATTTGGAAATGTGGTTGCAACAAAGCGTAGATTCTCTACCTAAGATCTATCCTGCCAGTAAAAGGGGAATCCCCGTGTCAAGTGTGTATAAAATGCCTATTATTATCAAAGCTGAATAGGTGTTGTTTTCTAAGCATTTTTAACGATTGAAATTCCTTCCCTTCCATTCAAATCCTTTAAACAAGGAAGCAATTGCTACATAGGTTGAAAAGAAAGGATACAGTATACTGCTCCAAAAATAGGAGCTTAAAATCCCTTTTTTTCCAAAGAAATACGCCGCTTGTTGCAGGAGGATAAAATCAATATTGAATTTAAGTAAGAATAAAAACGCTAACCAGGTAATGGGGAAAGTTCCTGTAAGAGTGAGCAGAAATGCTACTACTATAGAAAGATTCATAAGTAAAACCGATATACCTATCAATTTTGAAAAAACGCTTTTATAAGCATGAGTTTTTGCGGCCCAGCGTATTCTTTGGGATAATAACTCTTTTAAAGTGGGTTGCGGACTAGTAAGTACAATGGCTTTTTCGTTTTTGAGGAAGCTAACTTTTTTATTTTCAGCAACAAATTTCTGTAGTAAGAAAACGTCATCTCCACTGGAAATCTGCTCATTACCCGAAAACCCATCCACTTCTTCAAAGGCAGTTTTTCTGTAACACAAATTTGCGCCATTGCATAAAAATGCTTTTTTCAAGCCAAAACTGCCGGCACCGGCTATTTGTAAGCTTACAAGATCTAGATCTTGAAAAATCGTTAACCAAGAGGAATTATCGCTTATATAGGCTACGGGTCCTGCAAGCATGTCTGCCGACTTAGATTGTAATCCCTCATTAAAAGCCTGCAACCATTTTTTCGGTACTTGGCAGTCGGCATCGGTGGTAATTATATATTCAAATTTAGCGCTTTCAATGGCAATAGTTATCGCATCTTTTTTTGGGGAATTTGAACTTCGGATATTTTTCAGTACCTGAATGTTAAAGTCATGATGAGTTTTTATGAAAGTTGAACATATATTATAAGAGTCATCTTCAGAAGCATCATCGATCAAAAGGATTTCAAATTTTTTAGAAGAATACTCCAGTATGCTTATAGATTCTAAAAGTTGAGGTAGGTTTTCAGCTTCATTTCTAAAAGGGATCACTATAGAAAAGTTTGCGGTAGGGGCCAGGTGCTGCAGCCGGGTCAAAGGTATTTTTCTCCAGCCTAAGAAAAGCGACACTAATAGGAAAGCATATAGAGTGCTAATTAGAACTAATAGAACGATCATTGATTTTAGAAATTTGGCAATGCCCAAATATACGGATAGCTGCTTAGAAAATCGTAGCTTTGTGATGCCTTGTTAAAAAGCAGAAATCAGGCTTTTAATTAAACTTTCTACAGCTTTTGAAAACTGAAAGAATCATCCTTGGTATCGACCCCGGAACCACTATTATGGGGTTCGGACTGATAAAAGTACAGAATAAAAAGATGCATTTCTTGCAGTTGAATGAGCTTCTTCTTCAGAAATACAGCGATCCTTACGTGAAATTAAAGCTGATATTCGAACGCACTATTGAGCTTATCGACACCTATCATCCTGATGAAATTGCCATAGAAGCTCCTTTCTTTGGGAAGAACGTTCAATCTATGCTGAAATTGGGAAGAGCGCAAGGGGTGGCTATGGCTGCAGGACTTTCCCGTGAAATCCCCATTACCGAGTACCTTCCTAAGAAAATTAAGATGGCAATCACTGGAAACGGAAATGCCAGTAAGGAACAGGTGGCAAGAATGCTTCAAAGCGTTTTAGGCTTAAAGGAATTACCTAAAAATCTGGATTCTACCGATGGTCTGGCCGCGGCGGTTTGCCATTTTTATAATACCGGTCGAGTGGAGGTAGGAAAAAGTTATACCGGTTGGGATGCTTTTGTAAAACAAAATCCTAAGAAAGTTCGATAAAAATTCTTTAGTTATAAGAACCAAAATCTGCATGATCTCAAATAAGCCTAATTTAAATAATTCAAGTGAGTCTCTCACTCCGATAACGATGGACGGGGGCGGAATTTACATTCATATACCTTTTTGCAAACAAGCCTGTCATTATTGTGATTTTCACTTTAGCACTTCAGTGAAACATAAATCGGAATTGGTTGCAATGCTTTGTAAAGAATTGGTTTTACGAAAAGAGGAATTGGGTGAAGTTATAATTAAAACCATCTATTTTGGAGGAGGAACACCTTCACTTCTGGAGAAGGCTGAATTAGAACAGATATTTCAAACTATATCTGAAAATTATAGTATTGATGCGGAGGCTGAGGTTACTTTGGAAGCCAATCCTGATGATCTTTCCGAAGAGAAATTAATCATTTTTAAAGAAGTTGGAATAAATAGATTGAGCATTGGGGTGCAATCTTTTTTTGAAGAAGACCTTAAATTGATGAATAGGGCACATAGTGCCGAGGAAGCTTTGAGTTGCATCAAAATGGCTACTTCTTATTTCGATAATATCTCAATTGATCTTATCTACGGTATTCCGGGAATGAGCAATGAACGCTGGAGTGAAAATATACAAACGGCAATCACACTTGGTTTGCCGCATTTCTCTTGTTATGCTTTAACGGTGGAACCTAACACGGCTTTAAAGAAATTCATTGAAAAAGGAAAGGTGAAACCGGTAGATGATGAGGTTGCAAGAGCGCATTTCGAAATATTAACCTCCAGCTTAAAAGATGCCGGATTTGTACATTATGAGTTTTCCAACTTTGGCAAACCCGGATATTTCTCCCAGAATAATACGGCCTACTGGATGGGGAAAAGCTATTTGGGAATTGGCCCATCTGCTCATTCTTACAATGGGCAATCGCGAAAATGGAACATCAGCAATAATGCTTTATATATTAAGGCTCTAAAAGCCGGCAATCTCCCCTTAGAAGAGGAGGATCTATCTCAAGCAGATAAGTATAACGAATATGTAATGACGCGCTTACGTACTATGTGGGGCGTATCTATGAAGGAAGTGGAACTTAACTTCGGACTTAACTATAAAACGCATTTATTGATCGAGGCGGTGCCTCATTTAAAAGAGGGATTATTGAGCTTGGAAAATGATATTTTGAGGGTGACCGAAAAAGGTAAATTTTTAAGCGATGGTATTGCCGGTGACTTATTCTTCATAAATTTGGAAGAAGATCAATAAAGGTCTTTGTGTCTATTATCTATAATGAAAGCAACTATAGAATATAAGAATATCTCCTTTACGGTAGATCTTTCTAAGCCATTAGATATCTCGCTGAATATGCGAGGGGATGATAAAAACCCTATAGCATGGTATTTGGATGCGCCAAAAATTACTCCTGTTAGAGATGGCGATTTTATAGGAAAGGTAACAGAAGGAGCTTCAACAAACTTTAATAATATTCAGTTCAATCCGCATGGGCATGGTACGCATACCGAGTGTGTGGGGCATATTACAAGAGAATTTCATAGCGTTCATGAAAGCTTGAAACAGTTTTTTTTCACTACTAAGCTGATCTCGGTAGAACCAGAAACAAGAGGGGAAGACAAGGTGATTTCAGAAGCTCAAATAAAGCAAGTGCTAAAGCCTAATCAGGTAGAAGCGATCGTTATTAGATCTCTGCCTAATTATATTGAAAAGAGAAGCAAGAAATATTCTAATACTAATTGGCCTTATTTAGAAGAAGCAGCTGCACGATATATTAGAGAATGTGGAATAAAGCATTTATTGATAGACCTTCCCTCTGTAGATAAAGAGAAAGATGAAGGAAAGCTTTTAGCACATAAGGCTTTCTGGGATTATCCTAAAAATACTCGTTTTGATGCTACTATTACTGAACTTATCTATGTGGCTAACAAAATTGAAGATGGTAGTTATCTCCTTAACTTGCAAATAGCTTCATTTGAAAATGATGCAAGCCCTAGTAAACCCGTTTTGTATAAATTGGAATAAAGATCAGCTTATGAAAATTGCCCTGAAACTCGAAGAATTGGTTATGCTGGCTTTAGGAATCTTTGGTTTTTATTACTTGCAGTTTTCTTGGTGGTGGTTCTTTGGCTTGTTCTTATTGCCTGATGTAAGTATGCTTGGGTATCTTGTAAATAATAGGGTAGGCGCATTTTTTTATAATATGTTCCATCATAAAGGGATTGCTATCCTTATATATTTGATTGGCTTTTTTCTAAACAATGAGATATTAAAACTAATAGGAGTTATACTTTTTAGTCACTCTTCATTTGATAGAATGCTTGGCTATGGATTAAAATATGAGAAAGGCTTTAAATTCACCCATTTAGGAGAAATTGGGAAATAAAAAAGCCGTTTCAATTAAGAAACGGCTTTTAAATTTTTTATCTGAAGATAATTCAGAAGAAAGATTATCCTAAAGCAACTCTTTCAAAAGCAACAACAGTAAGGTCGCTATCTACAGATTTAACGTAAGAAGCGATGCTCATTTTGTTATCTTTAATGAAATCTTGGTTTACCAAAGTGTTGTCTTTAAAGAAACGTTTGATTTTACCTTTAGCGATGTTATCTAACATCTCTTCTGGCTTACCTTCTTCTCTTAATTGATCTTTAGCGATTTCGATCTCTTTGTCGATGATAGATTGATCTACACCATCTTCATTCAAAGCAACAGGATTCATTGCAGCAGCTTGCATAGAAACGTTTTTAGCAGCTTCTTCAGCTCCTTCAACATTCTTAGAAAGACCGGTTAAAACAGCGATCTTGTTACCAGCGTGGATGTAAGAACCAACGAAAGGAGCTTCCAACGTACGGAAATCACCAATCTCTAATTTTTCACCAATTACTCCGGTTTGCTCAATCAATTTGTCCTGAACAGTAATCCCATTGAAATTTGCAGCTAATAATTCTTCTTTTGAAGAAACAGTAAGAGCAAGATCAGCAAGATCGGTAGCCATTTTTACGAAAGAATCATTCTTTGCAACGAAGTCAGTTTCACAGTTAAGTGAAATTACAACACCTCTGGTTGCATCATCGTTCACTTTTGCTATAACAGCACCTTCAGTAGATTCTCTGTCGGCACGGTTTGCAGCTACTTTCTGACCTTTTTTACGAAGAATTTCGATTGCAGTATCAAAATCACCATCAGCTTCCACTAATGCTTTTTTACAATCCATCATACCGGCTCCGGTAGACTTTCTTAATTTATTTACTTCTGCGGCGGTTATCTTTGCCATGACGTTTAAAGTTTTTTAATTTATAATAAACAAGTCGTTTAGCTTTTTTGTAAAGAAAAGAACTAAACGACTCATAAAAATTATCAAAAGGTTATGTTATTCTTCTTCTTCGTTAGAAGCAGCTTTGTCTAAAGTTTCTTGTTTAGACTCTAACTTAACATCTTTTTTAGCTTCCTTCATCGCTTTTTTATCTGCAGCATCAGTAGAAGGAACTTCTACATCTTCTTGAGATTTTTTTGCTTTAGGAGCTTTAGCAGTTTTTTCTTCTTTGCTGTCGTCTTTAGCATCTTTAGTAGACTTTCTTTCAGATAAGCCTTCAATGATAGCGTCAGAAACATAAGAAACTACTTTATCAATAGATTTAGAAGCATCATCATTTGATGGAATCATGTACTCTACCTCGCGAGGATCAGAGTTAGTATCAACCATCGCAAAAATTGGAATGTTTAATTTTTGAGCTTCTTTAACGGCAATGTGTTCACGAGTGATATCTACTACAAAAAGTGCTGCCGGAAGTCGGCTCATGTCTGCAATAGAACCTAAGTTTTTATCTAACTTAGCTCTCAAACGGTCTACTTGTAAACGTTCTTTCTTAGAAAGAGTGTTGAAAGTTCCGTCTTTTTTCATTCTATCAATAGTAGCCATTTTTTTAACAGCTTTACGGATAGTGATAAAGTTAGTAAGCATTCCACCAGGCCATCTTTCAGTGATGAACGGCATGTTTGCTCTTGTTGCATGTTCTGCAACAATTTCTTTAGCTTGTTTTTTGGTAGCTACGAAGAGTATTTTTCTACCGCTGGCTGCAATTTTATTAAGGGCATCACCTGCCTCTTGCATTTTTGCAGCACTTTTATATAAGTTGATAATGTGAATCCCATTACGCTCCATATAAATATATGGGGCCATGTTTGGATTCCATCTTCTTGTAAGGTGTCCAAAATGTACACCTGCATCAAGTAATTCTTTTACTTCTACTTTGTTTGCCATTTTTGTAATAGTTTACGTTCTGTTGAGATAGCAATAGGCAAGTGGCTATTTATATTTAAATACGGCCTTGTCTATTTAGATGCTAAACTAACTTCAAGAGTGATGAGAAAATACCGGGCGGTATTTAAAATTCACTAATGAACAACAACAAAAATCTTTAATTTTTAAATGAACTTTTAGGGCAATGCCCAAAATATTAACGTTTAGAGAACTGGAATTTCTTACGAGCTTTCTTCTGTCCGAATTTCTTACGCTCTACCATTCTTGGATCTCTTGTCATCAAACCTTCTGGTTTTAACACCGCACGGTTTTCAGCATCCAATTCTACCATAGCTCTAGAAAGGGCAAGACGAATAGCTTCAGCCTGACCAGTAATACCACCACCGTAAACATTCACTTTAATATCGAAGTTCTCTTCGTTATTAGTCATGTTTAAAGGTTGAAGTACTTTAAAAACTAAAGGTCCGGTAGTGAAGTAATCCTTAAGATCTTTTTTGTTAATAGTAATGTTTCCAGAACCCTGGTTAACATATACTCTTGCAACAGCCGTTTTTCTACGACCAATTTTGTGAATAACCTCCATTACTTAAGATCGTTTAAGTTAATAGTTTTAGGTTTTTGAGCTTTAAGATCGTGTTCTGATCCTGCATAAACCTTTAAATTACGGAATATTGCCGCTCCTAATTTGTTCTTAGGAAGCATTCCTTTTACCGCATTTTCAATTAACCTTTCCGGTCCTTTATTGAATAATTCGGTTGCAGTTAGACTGCGTTGTCCCCCAGGGTAGCCAGTGTGGCGAATGTATTCTTTAGAATCCCATTTCTTTCCTGTTAAGTTGATTTTTTCGGCGTTTGTAATAATTACATTGTCACCGCAATCAACGTGTGGGGTGAAGTTAGGCTTGTATTTCCCTCTAAGTAGCTTTGCCACTTTTGTAGAAAGACGACCTAAAGTCTGACCATCAGCATCTACGTGTACCCAATCTTTGGTCACGGTAGCCTTGTTGGCCGATACTGTTTTGTAGCTTAATGTGTCCACACTAATTAATTTTACTTGTTATTAAACATTCCATTCCCTGCCCCAACATTTCTATCGGGAAAACAGGGGTGCAAATGTACAATTATAAATTCATAATGCAAATAGCAGTTCCATTAATTTATTTAGGCCGAAATGTTTGGTAGTCAAGCCCTTCACTTTATATGAAGTTATACTGCCGTTTTTAACAGTTTTGTCTCTTTCAACCTGAAGTAAAACATGTTTAATTAATCGATAAAATACAATAATTAACGATAAAAAGTATTTTTTGTGTTAATTGTGTCATAATTTACTTTAAGTTTCCTGTACATTTGCAGCCTTAATAAACTAATATAAAGTTATTTAGCTATGAATAAGTTTTTAAAGTTTTGTTTTTTATCTATTTCTCTTTCCTTGACCTTGTTTTCCTGTAGCTCGGAAGATACTGATGATGCTAGAATGGAGACATTTAACACCAATAATATAGAAGCAAATATTACCCCCATGGAATTGTATGGAACATGGAAGTTGAGCGTAATGCAATCTGATGTTCTGGTTGATCTTAATAAGGACAATACAGGTAGTTATAACTTACTTTCTGAAACTTCTTGTTTTTCTAATATGGCAATCGTTTTTAGAGAAGACATGACATTTACCACTACCAATGCAAAGCTCGATTTTAATGGCGGGACAAATAATAATGAATTTACATGTGTGGAAGGTCGTCAGGATTCAGGAACATGGGATGTGGAAGACAATGTTCTTATTTTGAATATTAATATTGATGGTATGGTTTATAGCCAGAGAAAACCACTGTCTTATACAAATACTACTTTTAGTTTTGATATAACAGAAGCCGAATCTAATGCATATGTAGATGATCCGGGTAATACTTCTGCTTCCAATATAAACATCCTTTCTGTAGAATATACGAAGCAGTAAATAAGATGTTTTAAATAATAAAAAAGCCGGTTAATATCTTAACCGGCTTTTTTATTAATGAGCTTCCAGCCAATTTTGACCTTCACCTAATTCTACATCCAAGGGAACTTCCAGTTTAAAAGCGTTCTCCATCTCTGTTTTTATCAGTTTCTTTACTTCTGACAGCTCTTCTTTATACGCATCAAATACCAGTTCATCATGTACCTGAAGAAGCATTTTCGTTTTGTAATTTCTTTCTTTTAATTTCTTATGAATATTAATCATTGCCAATTTTATAATATCGGCAGCACTTCCCTGAATGGGAGCGTTCACGGCATTTCTTTCGGCAGCACCTCTTACAACCGCATTTTGTGAATTGATATCCTTTAAATATCTGCGTCTTCCCAGCACTGTTTGTACATATCCGTGCTCTCGCGCAAAGTCTATTTGCTCGTTTATATAATCTCTTAGTTTAGGGTAGGTCTTATAATAGGTATCGATAAGGTCTTTAGATTCTGCTCTGGAAAGGTCGGTCTGGTTGCTTAAACCAAATGCGGAAACTCCATATATAATCCCAAAATTAACTGTTTTGGCATTGCTTCTTTGCTCTCGGGTGACTTCTTCTAAAGGTACATTAAATACTTTTGCAGCGGTAGAGGCATGAATATCTTTACCATCTTGAAAGGCTTTTATCATATTCTCTTCCTTGCTTAATGCCGCAATAATTCTTAATTCAATTTGAGAATAATCGGCGGCCAATAATATGTAATCTTCATTTCTTGGCACAAAAGCTTTTCTTACTTGCCTTCCTCTTTCAGTTCTAATTGGAATGTTTTGAAGGTTTGGATTGTTAGAACTCAATCTTCCGGTAGCAGCAACCGTCTGCATATAATCGGTATGTACTCTTCCAGTGGTTTTCTCTACCTGTGTTGGAAGAGCATCTATATAGGTATTCTTTAATTTTACCAATCCGCGATAATCTAAAACGCATCTCACGATTTCATGTTCGTGAGCAAGGTTAGATAACACATCTTCTCCTGTAGAATACTGGCCGGTCTTGGTCTTTTTTGGTTTTTTAACCAATGCCAGTTTTTCAAAAAGGATCACTCCTAATTGCTTTGGCGACCCAATATTGAATTCTTCCCCGGCTTCTTTATATATCTTTTCCTCCAGTTCTTTGATATCCTTTTCCAGATCTGCTGAAAGAGATTTTAAAAAGCCTTCATCTAATTTGATGCCTTCTAATTCCATATCGGCAAGTACTTCTACTAAAGGAATTTCAATATCGTGAAATAATTTTTCAGTATTAGCTTCTTTAAGTTCGGGTTCAAAATGCTGTTTTAGTTGAAAGGTGATATCGGCATCTTCTGCAGCATATTCGGTCTGTTTTTCTAAAGGCACATCTCTCATATTTCCCTGATTCTTTCCTTTTTTACCTATTAATTCGGTAATGGATTGAGGGGTGTAGTTGAGATAGGTTTCTGCCAGTACATCCATGTTATGTCTCATGTCTGGGTTGATAAGATAATGAGCGATCATGGTGTCGAAAAGAGGTCCTTTAATATGAACATTATATTTGGCTAATACTTTAATATCGTATTTTAAATTCTGACCAATCTTTTCGATCTCTTTATCTTCAAAGAAAGGACGAATTTTTTCAATTAATTCCTGAGCCTTATCATCTTCTTCCGGAAAGGGTAAGTAGAATCCTTTTCCCGCTTCCCATGAAAATGCAATTCCTACCAATTTTGCTTCGAGAGGATTTAGACTGGTGGTTTCAGTATCAAAGCAAACACTTTTTTGTTTCAATAAATTTGAAAGAAATAATTGCATGGCCATACCTCCTTCAATACTTTGATATACATGGGAGGTGTTCTCTAAAGATTTTCTGCTGGTAGTAGCTTCTATCTTATTTTCTTCACCACCTCCAAATAAAGAGAATTGCCCTGCGCCCGCAGTAGATGCCTGAGCTTTTGCGGTTGGAGTACTACTAATAGGAGTTGGAGAGCTGGTCTCTTCTCCAGAAAATAATTTTAAAAACTGATCTTTTAATCTTCTGAATTCTAATTCTTCAAACAGTTCCTGAACTTTATCGCCATCAGGTTTCGAGAGTTCATAGTCTTTAGCATCAAATTGAACAGCACAATCTGTAAGGATAGTAGCTAATTTCTTGGAAAGTATTCCTAACTCAGCGTTTTCAATGATCTTCTCTTTCATTTTCCCTTTTAGCTTGTCGGTATTTGCTAAAAGTGCTTCCATGCTGCCAAATTCAGCAAGAAATTTCTTGGCTGTTTTTTCGCCAACTCCGGGAAGTCCCGGGATATTATCAGAAGCATCACCCATCATTCCAAGGAAATCTATCACCTGTTCCGGGCGTTCCACTCCAAATTTTTCCTTTACTTCGGGGATGCCTAAGATCTCAATCCCGTTACCCATTCTGGCTGGACGATACATGAAAATATTTTCAGATACTAACTGAGCGAAATCTTTATCTGGAGTAACCATGAAGGTTTGATAGCCTTCTTTTTCAGCCTGTTTAGCTAAGGTTCCAATAACATCATCAGCCTCACACCCCGGTAATTCTACCACGGGAATATGCATGGCTGTAAGTATGTCTTTAATATATGGAATGGAGATTTTTATAGGTTCGGGAGTTGCATCTCTATTTGCTTTATAATCGGCATACATTTCTGTGCGCTCATGACTTCCATCTTTATCAAAACACACAGCTAAATGATCGGGCTTCTCTCTTCTAATTACATCAAAAAGCGAATTAGTAAAGCCCATAATGGCTGAAGTATCTAAACCTTTTGAGTTGATTCTGGGATTTTTTATAAAAGCGTAATAACCTCTAAATATCAAGGCGTATGCATCAAGGAGAAATAAGCGTTTTTGTTCAGCCATGGGTAATAATTAAGTTGAAGTTCAAAACTACAAAGTTATTAGCATAAAGAGTGGAGGCCCCTGATATTTTTATGGTGGATTTTTAGAATTTATAAAAGAACCTGGCGTTTTTTATTACGAAAACCGTAGTATAAAATATATAGATAGCAAGCCATAACTAGGAATAAAGCAACGTTAAAACCATATCCGTCGGTTAGATATCCAAAAGCCGGCGGGATTAAAGCTCCACCCACTATCATGGTGCACAATATACCGGAACCTTGAGGTTTGTTTTCTCCCAAACCATCGAGTGCAAGGCTGAAAATGGTAGGGAACATGATGGAGTTGAAAAGCCCTACCGAGATTATTGTCCACATAGCGATAAGCCCTACAGAGAAATTAGAAATCAAGATCATAACAATTGCTAAACCGGCAAACACGCTAAGTACCACTGCAGGGTTTAGGATTTTTGTTAAATAGGAACCAATAAACCTCCCAATCATGGCTCCAGTCCAATAAAAACTTACAAAAACGCCTACTACAGCCATATCACTGGAAGTGGTAACCCCCGCTGTTAAAACCCATTCCGCTAAGGTTCTCATAAAAGGTGTTTCTCTAATTATAACTGCCAGATCCAAACTCAAGAAGTAATTTACCATATAGCTACCTAATGCCACTTCGGCTCCTACATAAAAGAAAATCCCTATTGCGCCTAAGATCAAATTTTTGTTCTTGAGCACTTGTGTGTAATTATTTGAAGCTTCTTTATCTCCAATTTTTGGAAGTTTTACAAATAGGAAAACCAATACGATAAGCCCTATAAAAGCTGCGATACCTAAAAATGGTTTTTGAACAGCGGCGGCTTCAGATAGATAGTATGCCGTTTGTTGTAGTTCATCTAATAGATCAATTTCTTCTGTGCTCTTAACTTTATCATTTAATATGAATAGCGCTCCAATGGCTGGAGCTATAGCAGTTCCTAATGAATTGAAAGCCTGCGAAAGATTCAATCTACTTGATGCAGTTTTTTCAGGTCCTAAGATGGTGACATATGGGTTTGCGGCAACCTGCAGAATAGTTATTCCTCCCGCCAGAATGAAATAACCCAGCATGAATATTCCGAAAATGCGATAGGAGGCAGCGGGATAAAATAAGAGGCATCCAAGGGCCATAGTAGTAAGTCCTAAAATGATTCCTTTTTTATATCCAATTTTTGAAAGTAAATAACCTGCCGGAATTGAAAGTACAAAATATGCTCCGAAAAATGCAAACTGAACCATTCCTGCCTGAAAGTAAGTAAGCGTAAAAACCTCTCTTAGTCTAGGAATTAGAGAGTCTACAAGAACAGTTATGAAACCCCATAAGAAAAATAGGATGGTTAGAAATATGAAAGCGGTGCGATAGGTTTTTTTCTGGTTCATAGGAATGGTAAGTGGTGGTGTGTCGATGTAAATTGTTATATGGTATAATTTCAAATGCTTAAATATAAAACTAAAAATTAAGCTGCTTTTTAAGTGTGTTTAATAGGGGATAGGATGTCCTGTTTGAAATTTATTACATATTAATACGTTAAAGTAACTTAAAATTTAACTTTTAACATATTGAATAAAAGTATCTTCGCTGCAAATTGTTAAAATCATGCGCTGGCTTATATTTATTTGTTTCTATATTGTAATAGATATTTACGCTTTTCAGGCAGTTAAAACCTTAACTAAAAACAACTGGATTCACATTTCCTTTATAGTTGTCTCCTTAATAGTACTTGCTAATTTCATTTTTCAATTTAATCAACCTAATCCTGCCGGTGGATTTTCCGGTGGGAGAGCATACGCTATAGGCTTAGTGCTGGCGTTTATGGTTGGAAAAATTATTCTTACGTTACTATTATTTGGGGAAGATATTTTTAGAATTTTAGCCGCCACCTACCATAAAATATTTACTCCTTCTTCCTCCTTTGTAATGCCCGAGAGAAGAAAATTCCTGAGTCAGCTGGCTTTAGGTATCGCGGCTATCCCTTTTGCTTCATTATTGTATGGAATGTATTGGGGGAAATACAACTATAAAGTATTAAAATATAGTCTCTATTTTGAAGATCTTCCGGATGCTTTTGATGGATATAGGCTCACTCAAATTAGCGATATACATAGTGGTAGTTTCGATAATAAGGAGAAAATTGAATATGGGGTCGATCTTATAAATGAGCAGGAGAGTGATGTGGTACTCTTTACCGGGGATCTTGTAAATAATAAGGCTACGGAAATGGATGTGTGGAAAAGTACCTTTTCAAAAATATCTGCTAAAGATGGTGTGTTCTCGGTATTAGGAAATCATGATTATGGCGATTATGTAGAGTGGGAGAGTGATGCTGCGAGATTAGCTAATCTAAATGATCTAAAAAATGTTCATGCCGATATGGGCTGGAACCTGTTGTTAAATGAGCATAGATTCCTAGGAAAAGATGGACAACGAATAGCATTAGTAGGAGTAGAAAATTGGGGAGCAGGTGGTTTTAAGAAAAAGGGTGATCTCGATCTTGCAGGAAAAGGACTTGCTGCAGAGGAATTTAAAGTACTAATGAGCCATGATCCGTCTTATTGGCAAGAAAAGATAAAATCAGATGCTAACAATTATCATCTTACCTTAAGTGGTCATACGCATGGAATGCAATTCGGAATTGAAATTCCGGGTTGGTTTAGATGGAGTCCCGTGCAGTATAGATATGAGAACTGGGCAGGAATTTATCAGGAATTTGGTCGACATATTAATGTGAATCGTGGATTCGGATATTTGGCCTATCCGGGTAGAGTTGGAATTTGGCCAGAGATTACGGTTATTGAATTGCGAAAGGGCCCGAAACCCGCTTAGTTCAGAGAAATTAGTATATTTGATGTTATTAATTATTGAAAAAGGTATTTAAATCAAATCAAAATTAGCTTTTAATTTATGTCAAAATTTGGTGAATTAATAGATTTAAACATTCCGGTGCTGCTAGATTTTTATACCGAATGGAATGAAGCTTCTAACCTCTTGCACCCGGTTTTAAGGGATGTAGCTGCAGCTCTGGGGGATAAGGCAAAGATTATCAAGATCGATGTCGATAAGAATACAATGCTTGCTGAGGCTCTTCGTGTAAAGGCGCTTCCTACGTTAATGATCTATAAAGATGGTGAAATGAAGTGGAGACAAAGTGGAGAGCAGGATGCCAACACTCTTATTGGGATTCTTAAAGAATATATTTAAAGCGCTTTGAACTCAAAGCCTTTCTCGTGATAATATTTTAGGATCTTTGGTACAAGAAGTTTTAGTTTATCAAAGGCCTTTTTGCTGTCATGGAAAACTATAATTCCGCCCTCTGTGGTGTTTTTAATTACAGTGTTATAACAAATTTCCCAGCTTAGTTCGGGGTCAAAATCTCCACTAATAACTTCCCACATCACTATTTGGTAGTCTAATTGTTGAAGTTTTTTAATTTGTGAAGGCTTTATCTTTCCATATGGTGGGCGAAAAAGCTTCTTTTTAAAAGCTGAATTGTTTGGATTCTCTATGTTTTTGGAGATAACATCTTCTGTCTTCCGCACATTCTCTAGATAATCTGGAGTATTTGTCTTCCAGCCATTAAGGTGATTAAAAGTGTGATTTCCTATGGTATGTCCTTCGGATATAATATTATTGAAGATATCTGGGTGTTTACTAATATTTTCTCCAACGCAAAAGAAGGTAGCTTTGGCCTGATATTGTTTCAAGCAGGCCAAAACCCAATCTGTTATTTCCGGAATAGGGCCATCATCAAAAGTGAGATAAATGGTCTTTTTATGATTTGGTAAATTCCACAGAAGAGAAGGGTATAACACATTGCCTAATCCTGAAATCTTCTTTAAATAAACCATTGTATTATCAGTCTGTTATTCAGGTACAGTTTGCAAAGAGTCTAAACTTTGCAAATTGTTGAATTCATTTTCTATAGCCTCATCTGTAGGCGTGGGAGGAGCTTCTTCCACTTCTTCTGAATCATCATAGAAACGGGGAAATAATTTCAAATAGCTGTTGAATTTCTCAGCTTTCTTACGGCCAAATTCCTGTTCATTATTCATGAAAAGCAAATCAACTAATGCTCTATATCGTTCCATGCTAGTAATGATATCATTTGCATAACTAAACTGTCTGTCTTCATCCCAACTGGCATAGTACTTAAGGTCCTCTTGATATTTTAAAGCGAGCTTATCCCATAATTCTCGGGCCTTTTCTTTTTCTCCAACCTCGTAATAACCGCTTATATAAGGCTCCACCAGGGTGTAAAAACCATAATAATCTAGAGGCATTTTTTCTATCCCCATATCCAAGATCTCTTTAGCTCGTTCTTTATCACCTTCCGCTAAAAGTGTTTCCACCAATCTTGCCAGGTTACTTCTATAGGTAATAGAGTTTTTACGTGTTTCCGGGTCATGGTAGATTTTTGTGCTTTCCATATTGCCCCAGTCCCAGTTCTTAACGATGTCGTACATTTTATCGGTGTCTATTCTACCCATTTCGTAAGGATTTCTTGGGTTGATAGGGGTTTGAATTGGAACTAATTTATATGCAACGCCATCTAATTGTAGATAGTCTTTCATCCACAGATAATCATCATTACCAAAGCTTCCCCCGGTAAAGTAAATAGGGCGTTTCCAATCGTTATTAGCAATTATATCAAGCATTAGTAATCTATTCTTATAGATCACATTTCCTTCAAGTTTTATAAAGATGTCGTCTACTATCTTATCGGCATCTTTTTTATCAACGATACCGTATTTGAGTGCATTCTCTTTATTTACAGGAATTCTGATGGATTTTGTTGGAAAAGTGTTCACAATCTGTCCGCTTTGCAATTCTCCCTGTGTTCGGGAATCATCGCTTGCGATCCAGTTCATCCAGTTTTGGATAGACATAGTATCCTGGGTAACCGATTGGAACATTACAAATTCATTTGTTCCTGCTCGATATTGTTTTTGTGTTAGCTGAGATGGAATTGGATCGCTTTCCCAGGCTTTACGTTTCATTTGATCGATATACCAGTCGGTAGCAAATAAACTGGTATTCACAATTCGAACATCAGTTCTGTATTCCTCGATTTGCTGTGCATACCAAAGTGCAAAAGTATCATTATCACCAATGGTGAATAATATGGCATTTTGGTCTACAGAGTCCAGATACATTTTAGCCATCGCCAAAGCCGTATACCTGTCAGACCTGTCATGATCGTCCCAGTTTTCAGAGGCTAACAAAACCGGCGCTGCTAATAGACTTGCAGCAATTACTACAGGTGCAGCTATTTTAGGTTGTAAGTAGCCTTTTACAAGATCGAATAAGGCATAGACTCCAAAGCCTATCCACATTGCAAAAACATAAAAGGATCCAACTAAAGCATAATCTCGTTCTCTTGGTTCAAATGGACGCTCATTTAAGTATATTTTGAGTGCAATCCCTGTAAAGAGAAAGAAAACGGTTAGTACCCAGAAGCCTTTTTTGTCATTCTTAAAATGAAAGAAGAGCCCTATTAATCCTAAGATAAAAGGCAGGAAATAATAGGTATTACGTGCTTTATTATTTTTAACATCGGTAGGCAGATTGTCCTGAGAACCCAATCTCATTTCATCTATAAATTTAATACCGCTCAACCAGTTTCCATTCAAATCGGTGAGTTCGCCCTGGATATCATTTTGTCTTCCAACAAAATTCCACATAAAATAACGCCAGTACATGTAGCCTATTTGATATTCAAATAGATATGCTATATTATCGGTAAAAGAAGGTTTTTCAACATCTATATACTGACTGAACTGTGTTAGAAAGCTGTTATAGTCGCTAGAATCCAGACGTCCCATCGCGTAGTTCTTTCTGAATTCGGCGATAGCCTGCAGCAGTTCTTCCTCTCCCTGATATTCCGGTTTTACCTGAAAATCTAATGGGCCGGTAAACTGCATGTAATTAACGGCATGAGCTGTGCTCCACATTCTTGGAAGAATAGCTTTATGGTTGTCGTCTAAGTTTTGTCTTGCATTCTTATAATCGTTTACAATTACATATTTCCCTAACTCTTCATCTTTTTCATAGTTAGGCTTATCGTCTAAATATGGGTTTTCAGCATCGAGACCGCTGTACATTTCGGTGAATTGAGGTCCGTAGAACAAGTGTGTTTCCCCGTACTGCTCGCGGTTATAATAAGCTAATAGTTCTCTGGCGTTGTCTGGACTATTTTCATTGATGTTAGTATCGGCATTTGCACGAATTGGAAGCATGGTCCAGCTGGAAAAACCAATCAGAATAAACAGGATGCTTAAGAGCAAGGTGTTTAACTGATAAAAGTTTTTTCTCTTAGTGTATCTAATTCCGAAGTAAAAAGCGGCGATAATAACCAGTAAAGCGATGATTGTACCTGAGTTAAAAGGTAAGCCAATTGCATTGGTGAAAAATACTTCCGAAGAAGCAAAAAATGTTAGGGTGTATGGGAGTAAGAGTTTGAATATGAACATTAACACTGCTACCACCGCGATATTGGCTATAATGAAATTCTTAACAGTAACTTTCTCATAGTTTTTAAAGAAGTATAAAAACCCAATAGCAGGAAGGGTTAATAAACCTAAAAAGTGCACTCCAAAGGAGAGTCCAACTACAAAGGAAATTAGGATGACCCATCTGTTTCCTCTTGGAAGAAACATGTCTCTTTCCCATAATAAGCCTAAATAGAAGAGTAATGCCATAATACAGGCTGCCATGGCATAAACTTCGGCCTCTACCGCATTAAACCAAAAGCTGTCGGTAAATGTAAAAGCTAAAGCGCCAACAAAGGCACTTCCTAAAACTGCAACTTTATTTAGTTTTTGGGGATGAGCTTTGCTGCCACCTATCTTTAAAATCAGTAAAACTATAGACCAGAACATGAACATAATGGCAAATGCGCTTGCAAGACCAGACATAGAGTTTACCATGAGTGCAACATCAGCAGGATTGGAGGCAAAGGTTGCAAAGAAAGCTCCCATCATTTGATAAAGCGGGGCTCCGGGTGGATGTCCAACTTCTAAATTTGCTGCAGTAGCTATGTACTCTCCTGCATCCCAGAAACTTGCTGTAGGTTCTACCGTTAACCAATAGGTAGTAAGTGAAATTAAAAATACCGTCCATCCTAGTATTTTATTCCATTTACTGAAGTTATGATCTGTCATGTTTTTTGCTAATTGAATATGATGAAGCGAATTTAAGAATATTTACAAGAATGGTTTTATAACGGGCTTTAAAAGACTTTATTTTTTTATATCTGACTATCAGGACTTAAGAAATTAATTGAGAAAAAACGCAAAAAAAATTTGTGTAAAATAAACTTTGTTCTAAATTTGCATCAGCAATAAAACGCTGGCCCATGGTGTAACTGGCAACACGTCTGTTTTTGGTACAGAAGAGTCTAGGTTCGAGCCCTAGTGGGCCAACAAAATTTTGTGAAACCGAACTGTTTAACAGTTCGGTTTTTTTTATGCCTAATATTTTGAGAATGAAGGGTCTTTGCTAATAGGCGCATAAGAGAAGTTTGTAAGCGCTTCTCCTTTTCTCTTAATAGGTCGTATGAAAGAGAGCTAAAATTTTGGAATCTTTTATTGAGGAGCTTATTTGTGTAAAGCTGTATCCTTATTTTGTTGTTATAAAATTAATTTTACTGCTTGTGAAATGGTGGTTTATTAAGCAACTTACTTAGAAGATTGACTGTCCAAATCATTTTTTAGATACTTTATTTCTTTTGAAGTCTAAAAAAATTGCTTCTGCTTTTGTAAATTCGTGACAACTTAAAATTCATTTTAAATTGCAGGAAGTGTCAAAAAATCAATTCTTTCGAAATAAGAATGTCTTCAATGTTCTTTTTGAAGCAGCTTCGGAGGGTATCATTATCGTGGATGCTTCACAAACCATTATTGCAGCAAATAATGCTGCAGGAAATATGTTTGGTTATAAACTGGAGGAGTTATTAGAACAACCTTTAAATATCTTAATTCCTTCTAAACATAGAGCCAAACACGGGGGGCATTTCAATCATTTTCTCGATCATAGTGAAAAGCGCCAGATGGGCCATGGGAGGGAACTCTACGGTGTAAAGAAAACTGGTGATCAATTTCCTGTAGAAGCCGGACTAAATCCTTTTGAAATAAATGGAGAGCGGTATGTGATGTCGCTAATTATAGATATTAGCGTTCGAAAAGAAACCCAACTCCAAATTAAGGAGCTCAACAATCAGTTAGAGGAAAAGATCAAGCTTAGAACCCACGAGTTACAAAAGAGTATCAAGAAATTGCAAAAGCTTAATCTTGATATGGAGGGGGAAATCAAAAAGCGTAAGGCTGCCGAAAAGAAGATAAAAGATGCCTTGCGCAAGGAAAAGGAGTTAAATGAGCTGAAAACAAAATTTCTTTCCTTGGTTTCACATGAATTTAAAACTCCTTTAAGCGGGATATTAACCTCTGCTACTTTAGCCGAGAAGTACATAAAATCGGAACAGCAGGATAAACGGGAGAAGCATTTGGGTACCATAAGGAACAAGGTGCATTACCTTAATAATATTTTAAATGATTTCCTTTCTATTGAAAGATTGGAGACTGGAAATAATCAATACAAATACACTTCCTTTAGTATAAAAAACTTTATTAATGAAGTGATATATAATGCCAATATTACCCTTAAACATGGGCAGGAAATTAAGTATGCCCAGGAGATGGAAGATATTATCATGTATCAAGACCAAAAGATACTAGAACTCATACTTTCTAACCTGTTAAGCAATTCAATTAAATATTCTCCCGAGAACAGCGTTATTAGGTTTGATGTCGCTCAGGTGGAAAACACCATAATATTTGAAGTAGAAGACAAAGGAATAGGTATTCCGCAGGAAGACCAGAAGCATATTTTTGAACGTTATTTCAGGGCTGAAAATGCTCTTTTGAATCAAGGTACAGGTATTGGGTTGAACATTGCGAAGACCCATTTAGAAAACCTGGGAGGGCACATAAAATTTATTAGTATAGAAAATGTGGGAACCACATTTATCGTTAAAATTCCAATACTTACACCATGAAAAAGATTTTACTAATTGAAGATGATATCACGGTTAGGGAGAATACCGCAGAGCTTTTAGAATTATCAGACTATGAAGTTGTAACCGCATCTAATGGAAAATTAGGTGTGGATAAAGCACTCGACTTTTTGCCAGACATCATTGTATGCGATATTATGATGCCGGAAATGGATGGGTATGGTGTGCTACAGGAACTTGCGGCAAATGTAAAAACAAAGGCTATTCCTTTTATTTTTCTTTCAGCCAAAACAGAGCATAAAGATATTAGAAAAGGTATGGATCTTGGCGCAGACGATTATTTAACCAAGCCTTTTGAGGAAGAGGATCTTTTAAGCGCTATTGAAAGCCGACTTGCTAAAGTGGCTATTTTGAATTCTATAGATAATGAAAAGGACCCGGGTGGTGCATCTACATCTCTAAAGAATTTGGAAGACCTGAAAGGTATTATTTCTAAATATGAACAACTGGATTTTAAAGCCGGTCAAAATGTTTATGAAGAAGGAAAACAATCCAATTTCTTCTATCTGGTAAAACGTGGTGTTGTGAAAGCACATAGAATGGACAGCCAGGGAAAAGAACTAATTACAGAACTCTACAAGGATGATGATTTTTTTGGAGGTGCAACTTTCCAAAATTCTTCTGCTTATCAGGAGTTTGCTACTGCAATAGAGGACACTCAGTTGTATGCTGTTTCAAAAGAGGAATTGCATAAAATTTTAGCCAATAATGGTAGAATGACTTTGCAATTGGTAGAGGTGCTAAGCAATAACCTTTTAGGAATTAAAGAGCAGTTAATGGACATGGCCTATGGTTCGGTTAGAAAGAAGACTGCAAGTACCATTCTCTTATTTGCAGAAAAGATCAAGAAAAACCCCTTGAAAAGCATTCGAATTTCCAGAGCAGATTTAGCAGGGGTAGCCGGAATGGCTCCCGAGAGTTTAATAAGAACATTATCTGATTTTAAAAAGGAGGGCCTTATAGAAATTGAAGGGAGAAATATTAAACTTCTTAATTCAGAGGCGCTGCACAATATCTCTTAATAAAAATAAAATAGCTTGGTCTATTCTAAATTTAGAACAAGCTATTTGAAATTTTTACTATTTCTGTCGTACTTTAGAGAAGTTCTATAATAAGTTGATAAGAATAAAAACAATACTTACCACGATGCTTAAAAGAAGGCTGTTAAATACGAATTTAGGTTTTAACTGAGCCAGTACAGCGGCATTAAATATCATACATGCAGTTACTACAATAAAGAGTTCAAACATGTTTCCAAAAGTATGTCCTTGCATAAGGATTAGCATTGCGGCAATAGAGCCCAAACAACTGGAAGGTACAATAGCTAATGCAGCATGACCAATAAACATTTCGTTGAAGTCTCTAAATAAATTTTGATATAGTTTCATGTGGGATTTACTTTTAATTTAAAGTAAAATTACCCTCATGGCCTTATATTAAATATGACAGGAATCAGTTATCCTCCAGGTTTGTAAAATTCCTGTTGGGTTATGAATGCGACTTAACAAGTTTCACGATTTCATCTTTTTGAAGAACCCCAGATTGTCTCCATAATTGTTGTCCATTTTTAAACAGCATTAAGGTAGGCACCCCTCTTACCTGGTATTTTCCCGCAAGCTCCTGATTTTTATCTACGTCAATTTTCACAATATTCACAGCATCTCCTAAGCTTTCCTTGGCCTGTTTTAAAATTGGAGAGAGCATCTTGCATGGACCGCACCAATCTGCATAAAAATCGACTAATACCGGTTTGTTATCTTTTATAATTTCGCTAAAGTTACTTTTCATGACTCAATATTTTATTACGTTTCTCTTTTTTAGAGTTAAATTCCCTGAAAAAGTAATTGATGTACTATGTAGTGCGTAAACCTGTAATAAAATTACAAAATTTAGCTGTGAATTCTTTCAAAAGTATCTTTTTCAAGCTGTTCCCTGTGCATAGGATGCGCTATGGAAATTAAGGCTTCTGCCCGCTGTTTCAAATTCTTTCCAAATAAATCTACAACCCCATATTCGGTAGCGATATAATGCACATGTGCCCTGGTAGTGGTTACCCCTGCGCCTTGTTTTAAATAAGGGACTATTTTTGATACTCCTTTATTGGTAACCGATGGCATTGCAATAATTGCCTTTCCGCCTTCAGAGAGGGAGGCTCCACGTATAAAGTCCATTTGTCCGCCTACTCCTGAATACTGATACTTTCCAATGGTGTCTGCGCAAATTTGTCCCGTTAAGTCGATTTCTATGGCGCTGTTTATAGCAGTAACCTTGGGATTCTGACGAATAATTGAAGTGTCGTTTGTGTATGCAGCTTCTTTAAAATGAACTATCGGGTTGTCGTCTACAAAATCATACAGGGCGGGAGAACCAACGGCAAAACAGGTAACTATCTTCCCTGTCTTTATTGTTTTTTCTTCTCCGGTAATTACTCCGCTTTCTACTAAAGGAAGGATTCCGTCTGAAAACATTTCGGTATGTATCCCTAACCTTTTGTGGTTGGTCAAATTTGCTAATACCACGTTCGGGATACCTCCAATGCCCATTTGTAAGGTTGCTCCATCATCAATAAGGTTAGCAACATGCTTTCCAATGAGCAGGTCGTTTTCAGTGGGAGGCATAATAGTAGAGGAATGGATGGGAGCATTCATTTCTACTGCAGCACTTATTTGACTGATATGAATGATACCGTCTCCATGGGTGCGCGGAACTTGAGGATTGATTTGCGCAATCACCTTTTTAGCGGTTTGAATGGCTGGTAGGGCAATATCTATAGAGACTCCCAGTGAGCAATAGCCATGTTTGTCGGGTGGAGATACCTGTATAATGGCAGTATCAAGGCTTAATATATTTCTTCTGAACAATAAATGAATCTCACTTAGAAAGATAGGAATATAATTACCGAAATCTGAATTTACAGCTTTTCTTACATTGCCGCCTACAAAGCAACTATTGGTTTTAAAAGCATTATTATAGGGATCCATGGTGTAGAGCGCGCTTCCCTCGGTATGTATTTGAATAATTTCAATGTCCTTGAGTTCCTTATAGCGTTGACACAGGGCATCAATAATGAAATTTGGCGTCATAGCAGCACCCTGGAAGAATATTCTTTCTCCAGATTTAACCATGGCAACTGCTTCTTCGGCAGTAACTATGTTAAGTGTATTTTTCATTGAGTATTATTTTTGAACCCTTAGGTTGAATTTTATTTCTATTTCTTCTTTCAGGACAATTAATCCAAATAGTTTTTTTGGAGGCTTTAGTTCAAAATCGCGGATGTTTAAATGAAGCACTCCTTGATAATGAGCAGTAGGAGAGGTTTCTATTTCTATAGGTACTTTGTAGTTCTTCTGTTCCCCGGCAATAGAAATTATGACTTCTGCATTAGCTAAGCTTTCCCCAGTAAACCTAATTTCTTTCAGTTCCAACCTGATCTCGGGATGTTCTTCCGATTGTAATAATAACTGAAAATCCTTATTTATTCCTTTGTTGCCACAATCAAACCCTTTATTGTTGAGGGTGAGAATGGCGTTTTTGAAACTGATACGGGATTCATCACTTTTATAATTGATATTTTGAGATTGTTTTAAGAGCGCCGTATTAAAATCGCATAGAAATGTGTTGATATTGGTATCTCCGGAAATAGTGAGTTTGCTTACTGGTAAGATCTTTACCGATTCCTGATGATAGCTACTTTGAGCTTGCAAGAATACGGTATAGGTGAAGAAGGCGAATAGTATCAAAAAGCGTTTCATGTTCTTAAATTTAAAACTGGGGGAAAGAATCCCCCAGTTTGGCTAACTCAAAACTATGATTAAAAGCTAATGGCAGCTTCCACCATCAAACCATTGAATTTTCCTTCGTGATAGATATCATCAGGGTTAAATCCATTGTATTCTTGGTTTACATATTCTAATTTTGCTAAGATGTTTTTTGTTAAAAACCATCCTGCTCCTAATTGGAAACGTGTAATGTCAATGTCATTTCCACCCATTTCTTCACCTTCAACTATATTATAACGACCACCTATATAAAGGTTTTCATCTCTTCCAAATCTATAGATAAGCTCACCAGAATATTGGTTGTAAGTTCTTTCGCTTGTTTCGCTGTTGGCTCTACCTTTAGCTCTTTCATAGATTCCGAAGAACTCTAAACCTTTATATTTAAGGAATGGGTTGATCATGATGGCGGTTATTTCATTTCTAAGATTAGGATTCCATCTACCAGATCTAAAATTACCGGAAGCAGAAGCTTCTTCGTTTTCTAATACTAAGTAATATCTAGAACCTGCACGGTCTGCGGTGTATAAGTAAGAGCTTCTTACATTTTTAGTGTGATAGATAGAACCGGTAAGTCGAAGTCTAAGATCCTCAGTTACATAATCGTCATATCCTAATTTAGCTAATAATGATGCTCCTGAAGAACTTGGATTGTCTACCGCCTGATTAAGTTTTCCATTGGTTATTCCCACCATACTTAAAAAACCATTTTTTTGGAAATAAACCTCTGCACCAACTTCTGTAGTAAATGCATCCATAATGTAATTTCCTACGAAGGGATTATGAAGTGATTGTGCATTATCGGTTCTTCTAAAATGTCCATCACCGTAGTTATTTTCCATATGTCCTATTTTAACAGTAACATAATCCATAACATCCTCCATAAAGCCTTCATTTATAAAATCAAGTTTATCAATTTGAAGATACCCTCCCTTTACATAAGGTTCTGGATGGTGGCGTGAAGAAAGATATGTTCTAAGATGCATTCTTACACCAGAGTAAAGCGCTACATCCAAATCTAGGTTGGCTGTTGCAAGGTTAAAGTTACTTCCAATCTCTTTTAGTGGAACAGCTCCGGAATTCTCATGATCTAAAGCCTGAAATTGAATGGTTGAAGAACCACCTACTCTAACTTTTACACCGTCAAAAGTGGAAGTGGTGTCTTTAGGGGCTTCAAAAACATTTATACCGCGTTGGTCCGGTTGTCTGTAATTGTCAAGGTCTCTGTTGTTTTGTGCTTGAAGTTGCAGCCCTAAGATTGCAAAAAACACGATGCTGAAATATTTGATAAAGTTTTTCATTTTAATAGAGTTTAATGGTTAGGTTATTTAGTGAAAACAGTTTTGAATTTTACATTTATTAAATCACCAGTGGTGATGGTTCCAAATAGAGCAGTAGGAGGATCTATTTTGAAATTTGACATTTTTAATGATTTGTTGCCCGATAGTACTATCTTTTCGCCTTTAATTGTAGCGTCTAAGATGAGGTCTACAGGTTGTTTGGTGTTTGTAATGGTTAAAAAACCGCTGCAGGAAATTTTGCACTTATCAGTAGATGAAAAATCGATTTTATTCACTCGTTCTAAAGTGAAAACAATATTTTTATAATGGTCGGTGTCTAAAGCTTTATAAGTGTTTTTGTCCATTCCCGACTTTCCACTCTTTAGACTTTCAGCAGTAACTTTAAAATCCAGTTGATTGATCTTAATAATTTTACCTTCGGCCATTTCTACAGCTAATTTTCCTTGAAAATCATTTGCTTTGATCTCCCAGTCGTGCAAATTAGAGGTTCCTTCTATTTCCATGTTAGAATCGGAATTACTTAAGTTGAAGGATTGTGCGTGAGCTTGCTGAACAGAAACTAGCGTTAGTAAACTAGTAAATAACAGTAGCAGATATTTAGTGGTTTTCATAATGTTGGTTATTTAATTCCAAACAAAATTGCACCAGCAAGCGAAGAAATAGTATGACGGTAGTCAGGTTTTGTGAAATGAAAGCAAAAAAAAACACCCATCCTGCTGGGATGGGTGCTTTTTATGTTTTTAATATGTTTTATGCAGCAGTTACAATATCATATCTGTTAAGTAAGTTCTGATAAAAATGAATGCTTTCATCATCTGATTTTAAACAGGACTGTAAAAATTGACTTAGGTTAAGACATTCAAAATTTATGCTATTATATTGATCATTTGAAACAGGAAGTTTCAGGTCTATTGTTTGATCAATATAATTGATATGAATATTCTTTGCGTTAAAATACTTCTTTACAATGGCAATGTGCAATTGTTCAAATTTAAGTTTGTCTACTTCCGGATTTGATATACTATAAGAAATCAAATTCTTTACTTCATCTATTACTAAATGCGGATTGAAATTTCTCATAATGCCTGCAATTTAATTAAGTTTTTATTTTCTGGTAGGCTGCAAATATAACGCTCTTAATGTTAATAAAAGCTTAATAATTAATATATTAGGAAAGTATTAACGCGGTTTCACTGGGGATTGAATTGTGCTTTTAATGGCTGTTTTTCAGCTCTAAAGGAGCGTTTAGAGGGCGATAACGCTCATCAAGAGAAGAGGCGTTGGCGAATAAGGTTTGTTTTGTTCTTACTATACCATAATCATTATGCACATGCCCAAAAATATGGTTGGGTATTTCTAATTGTTTTATGCGCTTTATAAGCTGCTGGCATCCAATATGCCTTTTGTTATCCAACTCGTCCATAATGCCAAATGGAGGGCTGTGAGTTATAAGGTAATGTGTATTTTCTGGGATTTTTTGCCAATGAGCTGAAATTATATTTCCTCTACTTTTATTAAACGCCCAGTTTCCGTTACCTGGTGTATACGGGGATCCCCAAAAATTGATCTTGTTAATTGAGACGCCGCTATCCCTTAAATAATGGATATTTCCCGGAATAATATCTTCGGGGTTATTTTCATATTTCTCGAGATAGAAATCATGATTTCCGGCTATCAGTATCTTGTGAGGGTGTGGTTGCTTAGAAAACCAATTTAAAAACTGCGTGGTTTCCTGTTTGGATCCAGCGAGGGTGCAATCGCCTGCGTGAATTAAAATATCTCCTTCAGGAATATCAAGCTCCCGGTGTTTATTATGGGTGTCGGAGATAATAATTATTTTCATGTGTATGTTTTAAAAAAAATCCGATGAACTTAATTCATCGGATTTCTCAATTGTAGTTGATCGTTTCAGGTAAGTCTTATTTCGTCATTTTCAACTATCAATTATTTTATTGAAACTTCTTCTCTTTCGTTTTCCGGGGAAATATAATCCTTGTCTGATGGTAATATCTTATTGGTCACTTTTGTAACAGCAAAGGCAATTATCATTGCGGAAAAAGCAAAAAATAGAAACTTAACCAATAAACTATCGGTTAAAATAAAGCTATAGAAAGCTAGAAATAGCTCTATGCCCAAAATCACTATTTTAATACCTAATTTTAAAATCATTTTATTTCTTACTAACTGCACCAAATATATACAGTAATTGTCGAAATAAATAGTTGTCACTTACAATTTGACTTAAATTTAACGTGGCTATTTTCAAACAGTTAATGATATTAAGTTAAATGTTTCTAAAGCTTATTTTGGCTGACCTGCAGAGTTGTAAATTGTGCCCTAAATCCTTTCGATTTGAAGAAAAATTATAAGTTAGTTATCGCTATAGCTGCAATTGTAGGAGTGGTTTTTGGCATTTATTTGCTGAACATTTATTTAAAACAAAAAATTCAAATTGCAATTAAGGAAGAATTCACTAATTCTGACGTGGAGTATCAGGATATTACAGTGAGTGTATTCAAGAATAAGTCGGAAATAAAAAACATATTCTACTCGGGCGATAATATTTCTGTTAAGGCTGCTGCTTTAAAAGTTGAGGGCTTTAATTTCTATCAATATGTTTTTCATGATAAAATTGAAATAAGCGAAATAAGCCTCCAAAGGCCGGAATTCGTTTTTTTAAAGAAAGACTCCTTAACAAATGCGGCTACAGGTAAAAAATGGCATCTTAAAAAGGGTGTTTTTGTGAATTCCTTTCATATAAATAACGGGCAGTTGGAGTTTAAGGATAATAAGTTATCTCCAGCAACCTTATTGGCGGTTCTAAAAAAAATAGAATTAACCGGGGTTCGTTTAAATTCAGAAACTTTAAATAATGATCTTCCAATAGTATATGAAAATATAAATCTGGAAATTGATTCTCTGTTTTATGCGCTAAATGCGGAACATAATTTGACGGTAGATAAAATCTCAATGAACGATCATTTGGAGCTTCAGAACTTAAGGATCAAATCAAAATATGATAAAGCCGAATTCAGCAAAAAAATTACTATTGAAAAAGACAGGTTCGATCTTGAGATTCCTAGGCTAGATGTGAAAGACTTTTCAATAGGGTTTGAAGATGATAGCTTGCGATTAAATTCTTCTCTTACCCAAATAAATAAAGCAGATTTCAAGATATACAGAAATAAGCTTCTACCAGATGATCTTCGAATCAAGCCTCTTTATAGTGAAATGCTGCGAACTGTTAGAGCTAAACTAAAGTTTGATACCCTGAAGATTATTAGTTCTAAAATTATTTATGAAGAGAAAATTCATGAATCCAGGCCTCCCGGGGTGGTGAGTTTTAGCGATTTGAATGTTAAGATATCCAATATAGCCAATGTTGATATGCGGAAATCGAATTTTCCAATTACTAAAATTCATGCCGAGGCTTATTTTATGAAAACTTCACGATTAACTTTAGACTGGCAATTCGATATAAGAAATCTCGAGGATGATTTTAAGGTTTCCGGGAGTTTAGCGGGAATTTCGGCGAAGTCTATGAATTCTTTTTTAACTCCGGGAATGAATGTGAAAGCTTCAGGGGAAATAGAATCACTGTTCTATAATTTTTATGGAAATAAATATTCGGGAAAAGGGGATATGAAACTACAGTATAAAGACTTTAAGGTAGAAGTGCTTAAGAAAGATGGAACAGGAAAGAATAAACTGTTAACCGGTCTTGCAAACCTTATTATCAAAAACGATGCGAATAACAAAAAGCTAACACATGAAGATATAGGTGTGCAGCGTGATAGAACCAAATCCTTCTGGAATTATTTATGGTCATTTGTTAAAAATGGGGCTTTGAAGACTTTTCTTTAGATCTTGAATGTCACTACTGGCCTTTTGGCGTGATTTACCAAGTCTTCACTTATGCTTCCATTAAAAAAATGCGCCAGGCCTTTTCGGCCATGAGTACTAATTCCTATAAGGTCGGCATCCATTTCACTGGCAAAGTTTAGAATTCCTTTTTCCACGCTATTGTCGTTATACACGTGTAAAGAAATATTCCTTGAGTCCTCTCCCTCTGCAAAATCTTCTAAAAATTTTTGTGCGTCAACACTAGTTAGGAAATTATTAGGGGTGTTTATATAAACTATATGAAGCTTAGCGTCTATCTTATTGGCAAATCTAATTGCCTGACTCAACGTGTGTTTGTTCTCTAAATTACAATCGGTAGCGAAAATAAAGGTGTCAATATTAAAAACGGAGTGCTCATTTTTAATTACCAACACTGGAATATTGGAATGCCGAACAACCTTTTCTGTATTAGACCCGATGAACATTTCTTTAAAACCGCTGGAACCATGAGACCCCATTATTATGATGTCGCAATTGTGCTTTTGGCTTATTTCCATTATACCGTTGAAAGCTTGATGGAATTCTACAATTTCGTGGACTTTTATATCTTTAAGATAAGGCTGCGCCAATACTTCTGAAAAATGCTTTTTTGCCAATTTCATAAAGAAAAGTGCTTCCGGAAGATTGTGAGTACCACTTCCACTAACAGGGTCGATAAGCTGTAAGGGTAGTTCTAGCATATGAAGTAAGAAGATTTCACTGTCATAGCGTTTCGCTAATTGAGCAGCCACCTTTAAGGCATTTTCTGCTTGCTCAGAAAAATCGGTTGGAAGTAGAATTCGTTTCATGATAAGACCTTAAAAATGATTGTTTTATTAAAATTACAAATAATATTTCATTTGACTGCAGGTTTCTATTCTGCGAAAATTTTATTATCTTTGCAGCGTTGAAACGAAAAAAATACAGCGAGGGGACGAAAAGTCCCCTCTTTTTATAACCATTATGTTGCAAGACCGAGTAGAAAATTTGCTGGAGGAGGCCTTCCAAGAGAATAATTCCTTATTTTTAATCACCTTAAATATTAGCGATCAAAATCACATTCTTATAGTGATAGATGGTGATAACGGGGTGTCGGTAAACGATTGTGTTATGGTGAGCCGTAAAGTTGAGGGTAGTTTAGATGAGGATGAACTGGATTTTTCCTTAGAGGTTACATCAGCAGGAGCCACGGAACCGTTAAAATTAGCCAGACAATACAAGAAAAATATTGGAAGAACCCTTGAGGTTCAAACTAATTCTAATAAATTTGAAGGGAATTTGAAGGAGGTTGATGAAGAGGGAATTCTTTTAGCTTGGGAAGCACGGGAACCAAAACCGGTGGGTAAAGGGAAAATAACCGTGAATAAAGAGGCTAGAGTAGCTTTTCAGGACATTGTGCAAGCAAAAGTTGTGATAACATTTTAATAACGAATTGATATGGAGAATATCGCCTTGATTGAGTCTTTTTCAGAATTTAAAGACGATAAATTGATAGATCGAGTAACCTTAATGGCGATCTTGGAGGATGTGTTTAGAAGTGCTTTGAAAAAGAAGTATGGGGAAGATGATAATTTTGATATTATTGTTAACCCAGATAAAGGAGATTTAGAGATCTGGAGAAATAGAGTAGTGGTTGCTGATGGAGAGGTAGAAGATCCAAATCAGGAAATATCTCTTACGCAGGCAAGAAAAATTGAGCCTGATTTTGAGGTTGGAGAAGATGTTTCAGAAGAAGTAAAACTTATGGATCTAGGAAGAAGGTCTATTTTGGCATTGCGTCAAAATTTGATCTCTAAAATCCATGAGCATGATAATACTAATATTTACAAGCATTTCAAAGATCTGGAAGGCGAAATATATGCTGCTGAAGTACATCATATTCGTCACAGAGCTATTATTTTGCTTGATGATGAAGGAAACGAAATTATCCTTCCTAAGGATAGACAAATTCCTTCTGATTTCTTCCGTAAAGGGGAGAATGTAAGAGGAGTGATAGAGAGTGTGGAGCTTAAAGGAAGCAAGCCTCAAATTATCATGTCTAGAACGGCGCCGGTTTTCCTTGAGAAATTATTTGAACAAGAAATTCCAGAGGTGTTTGACGGGTTGATTACTGTTAAAAAAGTAGTTCGTATCCCAGGTGAAAAAGCAAAAGTAGCGGTAGATTCTTATGATGATAGAATAGATCCTGTTGGAGCTTGTGTGGGTATGAAAGGGTCAAGAATACACAGTATTGTTCGTGAATTGGGCAATGAGAATATTGATGTTATTAACTATACTACCAACGATCAGTTATTTATAACAAGAGCTTTGAGTCCTGCTAAGATTGTGTCAATCAAGTTGGATGAAGAGAATAAAAGAGCCGAGGTGATGCTAAAACCTGAAGAGGTTTCTAAGGCTATTGGTCGTGGAGGTCACAATATCAGGCTTGCTGGACAGCTTACGGGTTATGAAATTGACGTGTTTAGAGACGGTGGAGAAGAAGATGTAGAGTTAACAGAATTTGCTGATGAAATTGAAGATTGGGTAATTGCAGAATTTGCAAAAATTGGTCTGGATACAGCGAAAAGCATATTGGAACAGGATTTGGACGATCTTGTTAGAAGAACAGACTTGGAAGAAGAAACTATTCGTGAAGTAATCCAGGTGTTAAAAGATGAATTTGAATAATATTTGTTTTTATTTTAGAAGCAAATAATAATAATTTTAAGAGGTTAATTTAGAGGGCAATTTATGGCTGAAGCAAAAACATTGCGATTAAACAAGGTACTACGTGAATTCAATATTTCGCTAGATCGTGCTGTGGAATTTTTAAGTTCCAAAGGTCACGAAATAGAAGCGCGTCCTACCACAAAAATTTCTGAGAACGTTTACAAAGTTTTATACGATCAGTTTCAAACTGATAAGAATAAAAAGGTAGCGTCTAAAGAAGTTGGTGAGGAGAAACGCAAAGAGAAGGAGGAGTTGCGTTTAGCTCGTGAGAAAGAATTGGATGATAAGCGCAAAGCGGAGCAAAAGAAGCAGGAAGTTATAAGTGCTAAAGCTAAGTTGGAGGGTCCAAAACAAGTTGGTAAGATCGATTTAGATAAAAAGCCTTCAGATAAAACTCCTGAAATTAAAGAAGAAGCTCCAAAACAGGAAACTGAGAAGGCTCCAGAAACGGTTGAAAAACCAGTAGATTCACCGAAGAAAGAAGAGGTTGCTGAGCAAAAGCAGCCTGAGGTTTCTAAAGAGGTTGAAGCTAAGAAGGAAGAGGCACCGGTAGCTAAAGATAAGCCTGAAGAGGTGAAGCCTGTGGCTGATGCTAAACCTGCAGCTGCTGAAAAAGAAGCAGTTGAAAAACCTGCTGCTCAGGCAGAGAAAGAGGTTGAAGCTAAGAAGGAAGCAGTTCCTGCTGATTCTGAAAAAACTGAAGAAGCTTCAGCTGGGAAATCAGAAGAGTCTGATACTATAAAAACAAAGTACGCTAAGCTTAGCGGTCCTAGTTTTACTGGTGAGAAAATTGATCTTTCTCAGTTTAAAAAACCAGTTAAAAAGAAGGATGAGAAAAAACCTGCAGCAGGTAGTGATGCAGATAAACGCAAAAAACGTCGTCGCCGAATTAGCAAAGACGTAAAAGGAGCTCCTTCTACAGGAGCTGCAACTGGTGGCAACTTTAAAGGTGCTCGTGGTGGTAAAAAACCTTCTCGTACTCCAATCGTTAAAGAAGAGCCAAGCGAAGAAGAAGTACAAAAACAAGTAAGAGAAACCTTAGAAAAGCTTCAGGGTAAATCCGGAAAAGGAAAAGGGGCTAAATATAGAAGAGATAAAAGAGATCAACACCGTCAGAGAACGGATGATGATATCGCAAAACAAGAATCAGACAGTAAGATCTTAAAGGTTACTGAATTTGTAACTGTTAGTGAAATTGCTACTATGATGGATGTGCCGGTAACAAAAATTATCTCTGCATGTATGTCTCTTGGAATGATGGTAACAATGAATCAGCGTCTTGATGCTGAAACATTATCAATTGTTGCAAGTGAATTCGATTACGAAGTAGAATTTGTATCTGCAGACATTGAAGAGGCTACAGAAGAAGAGGAAGATCGTCCGGAAGATTTAGTGTCAAGAGCTCCTATTGTAACCGTAATGGGTCACGTAGATCACGGGAAGACGTCTTTATTGGATTATGTTCGTAAAGAAAATGTTATCGCAGGAGAAAGCGGTGGTATTACCCAGCACATCGGGGCTTATGGTGTAGAACTTGAAAACGGTCAAAAAATAGCATTCTTAGATACTCCTGGTCACGAAGCCTTTACAGCGATGCGTGCAAGGGGTGCTCAGGTTACTGATATTGCAATTATTGTAATTGCTGCCGATGATGATGTGATGCCGCAAACTAAGGAAGCGATCTCTCACGCACAGGCTGCGGGAGTGCCAATTGTATTTGCGATTAACAAATCGGATCTGCCAACCGCAAATCCTGAAAAGATAAAAGAAAAACTTGCAGCTATGAACTTGCTTGTTGAAGATTGGGGAGGTAAAATTCAGTCTCACGATATTTCAGCTAAAACAGGTTTGGGTGTAAAAGAATTGTTGGAGAAAGTATTATTGGAGGCTGAAATTTTAGAATTGCAAGCTAATCCAAATAAGCCTGCAAAAGGTACTGTTGTTGAAGCATTCTTGGATAAAGGTCGTGGATATGTTTCTACTATCCTTGTTCAGGAAGGATCTCTAAAAATTGGGGATTATGTTCTTGCAGGAAGACATAGTGGTAAAGTGAAGGCTATGCAGGACGAAAGAGGGCATGATGTAAAAGTTGCTGGCCCGTCTACTCCTGTTTCTATTCTTGGTCTCGATGGTGCGCCACAAGCCGGGGATAAGTTCAAGGTGATGCTTGATGAGCGTGAAGCTAAAGATATAGCTGCGAAACGTACCCAATTGCAAAGAGAGCAATCGGTTAGAACGCAACGTCATATCACACTTGATGAAATTGGTAGACGTATTGCTCTTGGTGACTTTAAAGAAATCAATATTATCCTTAAAGGTGATGTTGATGGATCTGTTGAAGCGCTTACAGATAGCTTCCAGAAACTTTCTACTGAAGAAATTCAAGTAAATATTATACATAAGGGTGTTGGTCCAATTACCGAAAGTGACGTATTGTTAGCTTCTGCTTCTGATGCCGTTATTATTGGATTTAATGTAAGGCCGGCCGGAAATGCTAGAACTATAGCAGATAAGGAAGAGATAGATATCAGAATGTATTCTATTATCTATGATGCTATCAACGATCTTAGAGATGCAATGGAAGGAATGTTATCTCCTGAAATGAAAGAAGAGATCACAGGTACAGCTGAGATTAGAGAAACCTTCAAGATATCTAAAATTGGTACTATTGCAGGATGTATGGTTACATCCGGTAAGATATTTAGAAACAATGGTATTCGATTAATTAGAGATGGTGTAGTTATTTATACCGGTGAATTAGCGTCGCTTAAGAGATTTAAAGATGATGTTAAGGAAGTTTCTAAAGGATATGATTGTGGTATGCAGGTGAAGAACTATAACGACATAAAAGAAGGTGATGTTATAGAAGGATACCAGGAAGTTGCTGTGAAAAAGAAGATGAAAAAATAATTTCGCATACATTTATAAAAAAGAAGAGGCTGCATTATTAATGCAGCCTCTTCTTTTTTATAATAATAAGATCTTAACCTCTTTGTGGTTTAGGGATAAAGGCTGCTGGGAAATCACCTTTCAATTTTAATAAGGCTCTGTCGGCTTCTAATCGGTTTCTGAAATTTCCTATCCATACTTTGTAGTTTGGAGTCTCATAGATAATCGCAGAGGGCCATTCCGTGTATTTAGATCTAAAATCTTTGATTACATTACTGGCGGTATTGTTATCTCCGTAGTATAATTGTATTCTATATCGCTCTCCCAATTTACCGTCTTTTGTCATTTCCGACTTCAAATTCATCAATTCTGGGATAGATTCGTCTTGCTGAATGTTTATATTTCCGTTTTGGGCAGAACTTGTCTGGTGAATTGCAACCGATAAAATACCGAGTAAAATGCAATCTTTTATTTTTAATATTCTCATTTCAAAAAGGTTTGGTGTAAAAGTAAAATTAAATAACTAAAACCAGCGAAATTTATTATTTAGAACAATTATAAATTATGTGTTAACACTTCTGCAACATTTCTAAAATCGACTTTAAGTGTTACTTTTGTCGCTGAATTTTAGGGGTTCGATATGCTTTTTAGTGTGTAGATTATTTTAATGTACTCATAAAATATCGTGCCAAACACAAGACGTTAATTCAACTTATAATATGAAAAAGGTGAAATTCCGCCATTCAACTTCAAGACTACTGCTTTTAAGTGCAGTGTTCCTGCTTTCATTTACAACATTAACATTCGCGCAAGATGAACCTGTTCCGGCAGGGGAGGTACAATCGCAGGATGCTGCTGCAGCATCTGGATCGGACCTGGGTGATCCTGCAAATGGAAAATCGTTGTTCAACTCCTTATGTGCTGCCTGTCATAAGCCATACTCTAAATCTATTGGGCCGGCTCTTCATGGGGTGACCGATAAACATGATAGAGAGTGGTTGACTTCGTGGATTCATAATTCTGCGGCTAAAATCGCATCGGGTGATCCTAAAGCGGTTGCGATTTATGAGGAGTATAATAAAACAGCGATGCCTGCATTCCCGCAATTGTCGGATGCTGATATTAGTGATATTCTTGCTTACGTTGAGCAGCCAAAACCAGAAGCGCCGGCAGCGGCGACTGGAGCTACGGCTCAAGGAGATGAATCAGCAGGCGGGGGAGTGTCTAATAATCTTATTTTAGCGATCCTTGCTTTTGTATTGGTGATGCTTCTTGTGATTTTATTCTTGGTTAATAAAACTTTAAGGAAGTTTGCTGTTGCTAGTGGGGTGGAATTGCCGGTAAAGGAAAAAGGAACTCCAATTTGGAAATCTTTTGTTCAGAATCAATTTTTAGTATTGGTGACTGCGGTGATTGTTCTTTTGGCTAGTGGATACTTTATATATGGGTTCTTTATGCAGGTAGGGGTGGATCAAGGCTATCAGCCAATTCAGCCAATTCATTATTCACACAGAATTCATGCTGGGGATAATCAAATAGAGTGTAAGTATTGTCACTCTTCTGCAAGAACTTCAAAAACTTCAGGAATTCCTTCTTTAAATGTTTGTATGAACTGTCATAAATCTATTGGTGAGGTTGCTGAATCTACTGCAACAGAAGATCATTCAAAAGAGTTTTACGATAAGGAAATTCAGAAATTATATGATGCTACCGGATGGGATCCTGCTTCACAATCATATACTGGCGAGACTAAGCCAGTGAAATGGGTTAGGATACATAATTTGCCTGATTTTGCATATTTCAATCACTCTCAACACGTAACTGTTGCTGGTGTGGAGTGTCAGAAATGTCATGGTCCGATTCAAGAGATGGAAGTGGTGTATCAAAATGCTCCTTTAACAATGGGATGGTGTATTAATTGTCACCGTGAGACCAATGTGAAGATCGAGGGGAATGAGTACTACGAAAAAATTCACGACGAACTTTCTAAAAAATACGGAGTTGAAGAGCTTACAGCTGCTCAACTAGGTGGTTTGGAATGTGGTAAATGTCACTACTAATAAAAAAGTTGAGCCTGCTTAGGTGGGTTATTAATAAAGAAGTTAATATCTAGATATATATGTCATCAAACAAGAAATACTGGAAAAGTGTTGAAGAGCTAAAAGAAAATAGCTCTATTGTTGAGGCGCTCCAACAGAATGAATTTGCAGAAGAAATTCCGAATGACGAGTTTTTGGGGGATAAGGATTCTCTAAGTACATCGTCTACTACGCGTCGTGATTTCTTGAAGTATGTTGGTTTTAGTACTGCTGCAGCTTCTCTTGCTGCTTGTGAGGGTCCTGTAATTAAGTCAATCCCATATGTGGTGCAACCTGAGCGTATAGTTCCGGGTGTTGCAAACTATTATGCAACCACTATAGCTGATGGGTTCGATTTTACTAGCGTGTTGGTTAAAACGCGTGAGGGTCGTCCTGTTAAGATTGATAATAATGTTATTTCTACTTCCAGAGGTGGGGCTAATGCTAGGGTGAATGCTTCTGTGTTATCTTTATATGATAGCAAACGAGTGAAGCGCCCAATGGTGAAAGGTCAAAACGTTTCTTGGGAGGAGTTTGATAAACAAGTAGGGGGAGCATTGCAAAATGCATCAGGAGAAATATTGCTGGTAACTCAAACATTTGCGAGCCCATCTACTTCTAAGTTAATAAACGATTTTTCTTCTAAATACCCTAATGTTCGCCATGTAGTGTACGATGCGGTTTCTGAAGATGCTGCGCTTAATGCTTTTCAAGCCAAATATGGTGTTAGAGCTTTGGCGAATTACGATTTTTCTAAAGCTGAGACGATAGTTTCTGTTGGTGCAGATTTCTTAGGTGATTGGCATGGGGGAGGTTTTGATGCGGGTTATGCTAAATCACGAGTTCCTAAAAATGGAAAAATGTCTCGTCATATCCAGTTCGAGGCGAATATGTCATTATCAGGTGCAAATGCCGATAAGCGTGTTCCTTCAACTCCATCTCAGCAAAGAGCTGTGTTGGCTGGTTTGTACGGGTATATTGTTGGAGGTTCTTCTACAAGTAAGCTTCCTGCTTATATAGATGATGCGGTTGTGAAAGCAGCAGCGCAACTAAGAAAAGCTGGTAGTAAGGCGGTAGTGGTAACCGGCTTACCTGATACCGATGCTCAAACATTAGTGCTTGCTATAAACGAAGCTTTGAACAGTCAGGTTATCGATACGGCTAATCCTAGAATGATACGTCAGGGTGATGCTGCAGCGGTTGGAAAACTTGTAGCTGATCTGAAATCTGGAAATGTTGGTGCTGTGATGTTTGCTGGTGTTAATCCAGCTTATAGCCTGCCAGATGCAAAGGAATTTTCAGAAGCATTAAAAAATATTGAAGTTTCTATCGCTTTTTCTATGAAAGAGGATGAAACAGCTAAGCTTTGTAAATATGTTGCTGCTACTCCTCATTATTTGGAGAGTTGGGGTGATATTCAGTTTACAAAGAATAATTTCAGCTTGATGCAGCCTACTATCAGACCTCTGTTTGATACTAGACAATTTCAAGAATGTTTATTGAAATGGAGTGGAAATGACACTTCTTACTACGAATATATCAAGCAAACCTGGAATGCTACTTTAGCTTCTGGTGCTTGGAATGAGGCATTGCATGATGGTGTGTTTGAAGGAACTTCACCGGCTGTTTCAGAGAGTGCTGCTACTGGTTCTTTAGTTGATGCTAGTACGGCTGCAAGAAATCTTTCTGCAAACGCTGAAAATAAAGGTATGGAGCTTACGCTTTATACAAAGGTGTCTATGGGTGATGGTCAGCAGGCTAACAACCCGTGGTTGCAAGAGATGCCAGACCCTATTACCAGAGCTTCATGGGATAACTACTTAACTATTTCTAAAGCTGATGCAGATGCCTTAGATTTAGTAAATGAAAATGTTGCCGACGGAGCGCTAAATGGGAGTTATGTAAATGTAAAAATGGACGGTGTTGTTGTGGAGAATGTTCCAGTCATCATCCAGCCAGGTCAAGCTAAGGGCTCTGTGGGTCTTGCTTTGGGTTATGGTAAAAAGGAAGCTGTTCAAAAAGAGATGCAAGTTGGTGTGAATGCCTACCCTCTTTATAAGAATTTAACTTCCGTTCAAAATGTAAGTATAGAAAAAGCTTCAGGGGTACATGAATTTGCATGTGTTCAGTTGCAAAATACTTTAATGGGTAGAGGAGATATTATAAAGGAAACCACTTTAGAGATCTTCAATACTAAAGATAAGCATGAGTGGAACAAGGTTCCTGAGGTTTCTTTGAACCATATGGAAACTCCTGTTACTTCACCAGAGGTAGATCTTTGGGAAAGCTTTGATAGAGAGGTGGGGCATCATTTCAATCTTTCTATCGATCTAAATGCTTGTACAGGATGTGGTGCTTGTGTAATTGCTTGTCACTCTGAGAATAATGTACCTGTAGTTGGTAAGGAAGAAGTTAGAAAATCCAGAGATATGCACTGGTTGCGTATCGATAGATATTACTCTTCTCAAGACAGTTTTACTGGTGATGTAGAAAAGAAAGAAGCTATTGCAGGTTTGTCTAGTTCTTTATCTGAATTTGGAGAATTAGAGCGTCCTTCAGATAATCCGGAAGTAGTATTCCAGCCTGTAATGTGTCAGCACTGTAACCACGCGCCTTGTGAAACAGTATGTCCGGTAGCGGCAACTTCTCATGGTCGCCAGGGTCAAAATCAGATGATCTATAACAGATGTGTAGGTACAAGATATTGTGCTAACAACTGTCCTTATAAAGTGCGTCGTTTTAACTGGTTCAACTATGCTAAAAATGATGAGTTCGATTATCATATGAATAACGATCTAGGAAGAATGGTATTGAATCCTGATGTAACCGTACGTTCAAGAGGGGTGATGGAAAAATGTTCTATGTGTATGCAAAAAACACAGAAAACTATTCTTGATGCCAAGCGTGATGGTAGAGTTATAGAAGATGGTGAATTCCATACAGCATGTTCTGCAGCTTGTGATAAAGGTGCGATGGTGTTTGGGGATGTGAATGACAAGTCTGCTAAAATCGTTAAGGAGAAAGAGGATAAAAGAATGTATCACTTATTGGAGTCGGTAGGTACTAAGCCTAATGTGATGTATCAGACCAAAATAAGAAATACTTCAGAAGTATAACAACAAGTAAATAATTAAAGAATCAATTATAAAAGGATATGTCTCATTACGAAGCACCTATACGAAAGCCTTTAGTTACCGGAGATAAGACCTATCACGATGTAACCATAGATGTGGCTGCACCGGTTGAAGGAAAGGCCAATAAATCATGGTGGATAGTTTTTTCTATTTCCCTTATTGCTTTTCTTTGGGGGTTAGGCTGTATAATTTACACTGTTTCTACCGGTATTGGTACCTGGGGATTGAATAAAACCGTAGGCTGGGCCTGGGATATTACCAACTTCGTTTGGTGGGTAGGTATCGGGCACGCAGGAACTCTTATTTCTGCTGTATTGCTTTTATTCCGTCAAAAATGGAGAATGGCTATTAACCGTTCTGCAGAGGCGATGACAATTTTTTCTGTAATGCAGGCTGGATTGTTCCCAATTATTCACATGGGGCGTCCATGGTTAGCATATTGGGTACTTCCTATTCCTAACCAATTTGGATCGTTATGGGTTAATTTTAACTCTCCATTACTTTGGGACGTATTCGCGATATCAACATATTTATCTGTATCATTAGTGTTCTGGTGGACAGGTTTACTTCCTGATTTTGCCATGATACGTGATAGAGCTGTAAAGCCTTTTCAAAAGAGAATCTACGGGATCTTGAGTTTTGGATGGAGCGGTAGAGCTAAAGACTGGCAGCGTTTTGAAGAAGTTTCTTTAGTACTTGCTGGTTTAGCAACTCCTTTGGTACTTTCTGTACACACGATTGTATCTTTTGACTTTGCAACTTCTGTAATTCCTGGATGGCATACCACCATCTTCCCTCCTTACTTCGTTGCAGGAGCGGTATTCTCAGGATTCGCCATGGTGAACACCTTGTTGATTATCATGCGTAAAGTTTCTAATCTAGAAGATTATATTACCATTCAGCATATTGAATTAATGAACATAGTAATCATGATTACTGGTTCTATTGTTGGATGTGCTTATATTACCGAATTATTTATCGCTTGGTACTCTGGAGTAGAGTATGAGCAATATGCTTTCTTGAACCGAGCAACCGGACCTTACTGGTGGGCATATTGGGCAATGATGACGTGTAACGTTTTCTCTCCGCAGTTCATGTGGTTCCCTAAATTGAGAAGAAGTATCATGTTCTCTTTCTTTATCTCTATTATAGTGAACATTGGGATGTGGTTCGAGCGTTTTGTAATTATTGTAACTTCATTACACAGAGATTACTTGCCATCTTCATGGACGATGTTCTCTCCAACTTTTGTTGATATTGGAATTTTCATTGGAACTATTGGATTCTTCTTTGTATTGTTCTTGTTATATGCTAGAAGTTTCCCTGTAATTGCACAGGCAGAAGTAAAAACTATTCTGAAATCTTCAGGTGCTAAATACAAAATGCTGCGTGCTGAACATGGGGACCATGTAGATCACCGTAATGTTGTGGTAAGAGAGCCAAGTGCAAATACTGCTGAAGGTCTTCATAATAAAATGCAAGATGATACATTGAATTCCACAGGAGAACATGAAGCTACTGTAAATGCTGATGGTCTGGTTTCTTCGGAAGTTCAGAAGGATCAACTTGATCAAATGATTGCAAGAATTGGAGCTTACGATCCAGCATTGCAATCAGCAGATGATCTTACAAAGCTTACTGCTGTAGGGCCAATGTTGCAACAGCGTTTGCATCAAGTTGGAATATATACTTTTGCACAAGTGAGCAAATTACAATCGATAGATTTTGAATTGTTGAATGAAGTGATCGAGAACTTCCCTCCAGCAACACAAAGTGAAGATTGGGTAGCTCAGGCAATTAAACTTAATAATAATAACTAGAAGGATGGCATCAAAAGTTATACACGCTATTTATACCGATGACGATTTGCTGTTGCAAGCTGTAAAACAAGTACGTGACGCCCGTTATCATATTGCAGAAGTTTACACACCTTTCCCGGTTCACGGACTAGATAAGGCAATGGGGCTTGCGCCAACAAGATTGGCTATCGCTTCTTTCTTATATGGGTTGGTGGGAATGACAGTGGCAATTACCATGATGAATTTTATCATGATTGAAGACTGGCCACAGGATATTGGTGGGAAACCAAGTTTCAGCTTTCTTCAAAACCTTCCGGCATTTGTGCCGATTATATTCGAATTAACGGTGTTTTTTGCCGCTCACCTTATGGTGATCACTTTCTACATGAGAAGTAGAATATGGCCTTTTAAAACTGCTGAAAATCCAGATGTAAGAACTACAGATGATCATTTCCTTATGGAGATTGATGCAGAGAATCACGATGTGGATGGGCTTTCAAAGTTTTTATACGATACAGGGGCTCTTGAAATTAAATTAATAGATAATAAATAAACAGAATGAGAAGTTTATTTCAGAAATCAATAGTACTAGTACTAGTAGCATTTTCGGCTACCTCTTGTTTTGATAAGGGTGCCCCAAACTATCAGTATTTTCCAGATATGTATGAGCCAGTACCTTACGAAGCTTATGGAGAATATGATGTTTTTGTAGGGGAACAGGAAGCAAAATTACCTGTAGAAGGAACAATACCTCGTGGATGGATGCCTTATGATTTTGAGAATTCATCTGAAGGCTATGCACAAGCTAAGGCTGAAGGAAAAAACCCGCTTCCATATACAGAAGAGAATTTAGCTTCAGGACAGCAGTTATATACCATTTACTGTGCAGTATGTCATGGAGATCAAGGTAATGGTAAAGGTATTTTAGTAGAACGCGAAAAAATTCTTGGTGTTCCTAGTTACGATGATGCAGGAAGAGCTATCACCGAAGGGAGTGTTTATCATGTAATGTATTACGGATTGAACTCAATGGGATCATATGCTTCACAAACAAGTATTAAAGAGCGTTGGCAAATAGATCACTATGTAATGAAATTGAAAGGAGCCTTAGAAGGTGCTCCGGAAAGAGCATTTGAAAGTGAAGATCTTACTGCTAAAGAAAATCTTATTCCTGCTGTTAATGCAGAAGGAGCTTCTTCGGAAGAGGAACACGCTAATGAAAGTACACACTAAAAATAACTGCATTTAGATATATTAATATGTACACGCTATCCAGTAAATTAAAATTAACGGCAATTATATTTATGATTGTTGGTGCTATAGGACTTGTTTATGGTTTTATTGCCGCTCCTTCAACCATAGAAGATGTAAAGGAGATGATGGCTTCTAAGGGGCATCATGAATCGGCCGAGGCTGAAGTTGTTGAGCAGGATTCACACGCAATGGCATCTGAACATGCCCAAGAAGGCCATGCAATGGTAGGTCAGCATGAAGCAGAAGGACATGGCGAAGCTGAAGCTCATGGAGACGAACATTATGAGCACGTTCTACATCAGTTACAAAACAAACCATGGGCTGCATTATATGTTGCGGCATTCTTCTTTTTTATGATCTCATTGGCTACGTTGGCATTTTATGCTATACAGTATGCAGCGCAGGCAGGTTGGTCTCCGGTGTTATTTAGAGTGATGGAAGGTATAACAGCTTATTTGCTGCCTGGAAGTTTAATTGTTTTTGCAATTTTATTGTTATCAGGTTTACATCTAAACCATCTATTTGTTTGGATGGATCCCGAAGTTGTTGCTAAAGATGAACTTATTCAGCATAAATCATCTTTCTTAAATGTGCCTTTCTTCTTATTAAGAGCAGCTATTTATATTATTGGATGGAACATATTCAGATATTTATTAAGAAGAAACTCTTTGAGAATTGATGAAGCTACCGATGGTAGATATTTCAAACAAAGCTTTAAACTGGCAGCAGGATTTTTAGTATTCTTCCTTGTTTCAGAATCTATGATGTCTTGGGACTGGATTATGAGTGTAGATCCACACTGGTTTAGTACATTATTTGGATGGTATGTATTTGCAAGTATGATAGTATCAGCAGTTACGGTTATTGCTTTAATATCTATGTACTTAAAATCTAGAGGATATTTAGAATATGTGAATGATTCACATATCCATGACCTTGCTAAGTTCATGTTCGGATTTAGTATTTTCTGGACATACCTATGGTTCTCTCAATTTATGTTGATCTGGTATTCAAATATACCGGAAGAGGTAACCTACTTTATTACCAGAATAGAAGATTATAATATAGCTTTCTTTGGAATGGTTGTAATGAATTTTGTATTTCCTGTTCTTATTTTAATGAACAGCGATTACAAGCGTATCAATTTGTTCGTAATAATGGGTGGTATAATTATACTACTTGGACATTATTTGGATATTTTTGTAATGATTATGCCGGCAACCGTAGGAAAGGAATGGTTTATAGGTATCCCTGAGATAAGCGCTTTATTGTTCTTTGGTGGATTATTTGTCTTTGTTGTGTTTAATGCTCTAACAAAAGCGCCACTATTACCAAAACGCAATCCGTTTATTAAAGAGAGCCAACATTTCCATTATTAATATAAGATTGTTTAAAGAAGAGATAAAAAAATGACTGTATTTTTAGTAATCATAGTAATAGCGCTTTTTGCCGTAACCTTATGGCAAATGTCCAAGATATTCGATTTATCAAAGGGCAGCGATATAGATTCTTCGCAGGTTGCAACAGATAAGGATAACAAAACACATGGAATGTTCATGTTGTTGTTTGTTATCTTACTTTATGTAATCACTATTTACTGTTTCTGGAATTATAGCAAATTCTACTTGCCAGAAGCAGCATCAGAGCATGGGAGCCATGTAGATAACTTAATGTTCTTATCTATAGCGATTATCATGTTTGTTCAAATTATCACTCAAGGTTTATTGCACTGGTTTGCCTATAAATATCAAGGTAGAAAAGGAAGAAAAGCTTTGTTTTATGCTGATAATGATAAACTGGAATTCATTTGGACCATTATTCCTGTAATTGTTCTTGCTGGATTAATTATCTACGGATTATTCACTTGGTCTGATATTATGAATATCAACGAAGAGGAAGATCCAATGATTGTTGAGATATATGCTTATCAATTTGCCTGGAGAGCCAGATATTCTGGAGAAGATAATACTTTAGGTGGAGCCAATGTTCGTTTCATTGAAGGTGTTAACCAACTTGGGGTAGACGAAAGTGATCCTTATGGTGAAGACGATGTAGTTACTACTGAACTTCATTTACCTGTAGGAAAACCAGTTCTTTTCAAGTTTAGATCTCAAGATGTTTTACATTCTGCTTTCTTCCCTCATTTTAGAGCTCAAATGAACGTAGTACCCGGTATGATCACTCAGTTTGGATTTACTCCAACAATTACTTCTGAAGAAATGAGAAGTAGTGAGTATATGGTAGATAAGGTTGCTAATATCAATGAAATCAGAAAAGACAATTCAAAGGATTTGATGCAGGCTGGAGAGGCTCCATTAGATTCATATGAATTTGAATACTACTTGTTATGTAACAAAATTTGTGGTCAGGCGCATTATAATATGCAAATGAAGATTGTTGTAGAAAGTGAAGAGGATTATAAAGCTTGGTTAGAGAAGCAGCAAACTTTTGGGGAAGCCATGGCAGCTCAAAAAGAATCACAACTTGAAGTTTCCACCGAAACAGCAGAAGTAGCAGTAGTTGAAAAAGAAAACAATTAAAAGTTAAAGAATTAAAGATATGTCAGCAGTAGGACACGCAACTTTGGATCATTCACATGATGACCATGGGCATCATCATAAGCAAACCTTCATAACTAAATATATATTTAGTACAGATCATAAGATGATTGCAAAGCAATATCTTATAACCGGTCTTATAATGGGTATTATAGGTATTTTAATGTCAGTTCTTTTTAGAATGCAATTGGCATGGCCCGAACAATCTTTTGCCATTTTTAACTTTCTATTAGGTGATAAATGGGCTCCAGATGGAGTTATGACTCCAGAGATCTATTTGGCGTTGGTTACCATTCATGGTACTATCATGGTATTCTTCGTGCTTACGGCCGGGTTAAGTGGTACCTTTAGTAACTTGCTTATTCCGCTTCAAATTGGTGCTCGAGATATGGCCTCAGGATTCCTTAACATGGTTTCTTACTGGTTGTTCTTTATCTCTTGTGCAATTATGTTAAGCTCATTATTTGTAGAGGCTGGACCGGCATCTGCAGGTTGGACCATCTATCCTCCGCTTAGTGCATTGCCACAGGCTATTGGGGGGTCAGGATTAGGGATGACGCTTTGGTTAAGTTCTATGGCTATCTTTATTGCGTCTTCATTATTAGGGTCTTTGAACTATATAGTAACAGTAATAAACCTTAGAACTAATGGAATGTCTATGACTAGACTTCCTTTAACAATCTGGGCATTCTTTGTTACTGCTATTATTGGGGTTGTTTCATTCCCTGTATTATTATCAGCGGCTTTAATGCTTATTATGGATAGAAGTTTTGGTACTTCATTCTTCTTAAGTGATATTTTTATTCAAGGGGAAGTTTTAAGTCACCAAGGTGGATCGCCAGTTCTTTTTGAACATTTATTCTGGTTCTTAGGTCACCCTGAAGTATATATTGTAATTCTTCCAGCAATGGGATTGGTATCGGAAATTATGGCTACCAACGCTCGTAAACCAATTTTTGGTTACCGTGCTATGGTTGCTTCTATTCTTGCAATTGCATTCCTTTCAACTATTGTTTGGGGTCACCATATGTTCGTTTCTGGTATGAATCCATTCTTAGGCTCTGTATTTACCTTTACAACATTGTTGATTGCAATTCCTTCAGCAGTAAAAGCCTTTAACTGGATCACTACATTGTGGAAAGGGAATTTACAATTGAACCCTGCAATGTTATTCTCTATCGGTTTTGTTTCAACATTCATTACTGGAGGTTTAACTGGGATCATTCTAGGAGATAGTACTTTAGATATCAACGTTCACGATACATATTTTGTAATTGCTCACTTCCACCTGGTAATGGGTATCTCTGCACTTTATGGATTGCTAGCTGGGGTTTACCACTGGTTCCCAAAGATGTTTGGACGTATGATGAATAAAAACCTTGGATATATCCATTTCTGGGTAACTGCAATTGGAGCTTACGGAGTATTCTTCCCAATGCACTTTATTGGAATGGCAGGATTGCCAAGACGTTATTATACCAATACTGCTTTTCCATATTTCGATGATCTTTCTGATGTGAATGTGGTAATTACAGTATTTGCTATTATTACAGCAGCAGTACAGGTAGTATTCTTATGGAACTTCTTTAGCTCTATTTTCTTCGGAAAGAAAGCGGTTCAAAACCCATGGAATGCAAATACATTAGAATGGACTACTCCTGTAGAGCACATCCACGGAAACTGGCCGGGAGAAATTCCATCAGTTTACAGATGGTCTTACGACTATAGTAAAACAAACGAGAATGGAGAATACGTTATTCCGGGGCAAGATTTTGTTCCACAAAACGTACCTCTTCAGGAAAATGAGGAAGAATTAAATCATTAATATTATCCTCTATTATAATCTAAAAGCCTTTTCATTTTGAAGAGGCTTTTTTCTTTTATATTTGTAGCACTCACATTATTGCTCTACTGAATTTTTTTTAGGGTATATAATATTGAAAAATCCCATTCCCAGTTATGAACGAACATTTAGATCCTACCGGAGAGAACTTTTCTTCTGAAGAAATTGACATAGATAAGGCATTACGTCCCTTAAGTTTCGATGATTTTGCAGGTCAGGATCAGGTGTTGGAGAATCTAAAGATCTTTGTTCAGGCTGCAAATATGCGGGGAGAAGCACTAGATCATACCTTATTTCATGGCCCTCCTGGACTTGGAAAGACTACCTTGGCACATATTCTGGCTAATGAATTGAATGTGGGAATTAAAGTTACCTCCGGGCCTGTAATAGATAAGCCAGGAGATTTGGCGGGACTTCTTACCAATCTCGAAGAGAGAGATGTGCTTTTTATAGATGAGATCCACAGATTAAGCCCCATAGTTGAGGAGTACTTATACTCTGCTATGGAAGATTATAAGATAGATATCATGATTGAGACCGGGCCTAATGCTCGTACGGTGCAAATTAATCTGAATCCTTTTACCTTGATTGGTGCTACAACCCGATCAGGATTACTTACAGCCCCAATGAGAGCGAGGTTTGGTATTGCCAGCCGACTTCAATATTATACAACAGAACTTTTATCCACCATTATTGAGCGTAGTGCTGAAATATTAAAAGTGCCAATTTCTATAGATGCAGCGATAGAAATTGCAGGTAGAAGTAGAGGTACACCTCGTATTGCAAATGCTTTACTTCGTAGGGTGCGTGATTTTGCTCAAATAAAAGGAAATGGAAAGATTGATATCGAGATCGCTAAATTCAGTTTAAAAGCATTAAATGTAGATGCTCATGGGTTAGATGAAATGGATAATAAGATACTTACCACAATTATAGATAAATTTAAGGGTGGGCCGGTTGGTCTTTCTACTTTAGCAACTGCCGTAAGCGAAAATGCTGAAACTATTGAAGAAGTGTATGAGCCTTTCCTGATACAACAAGGGTTTATTTATAGAACTCCCAGAGGACGGGAAGTAACCGAATTGGCATACAAACATTTGGGGAGAGTTAAAGGGAATACGCAAGGCGGACTCTTTTAAATTATTTCAAATAAAGCTTTTTCACTATGTCTAAAAATGGGATTCCATCGGTGTCTGTGTTTCGGTTCTTGAGTAGAGCAGGGCAGATATTGAAAAATCCACTGCCTTTTCATCATGAGAATTTCGAAAAATTAGGGGCTATTTTTAGAGTGAATTTAGGCTTTGGGAAATCGATGATTTTTTCCAGAGATGCTAAATTGGCGCAATATGTACTTCAAAAGAACCATAAGAATTATCATAAATCGGAGATTCAAACAAAGGAGCTCGCTAAATATGTTGGTAAAGGTCTGTTAACTTCAGAAGGAGATCATTGGAAAAAGCAACGCAAACTTCTTCAGCCTACTTTTCATAAGAAACAGTTGGTTCAGCTCCTCACTGCTATTCAGAAAGCAATTACTGCCGAATTAGATAAGATTACCACTAATGCACCTATTGATGTATTCCCCATCTTTAATGATCTTGCATTTCAAACGGTGGTAAAGTCGCTTTTCAGTAGCGCAGCCAACCAAAAGGATATCAATCGCCTTCAGTATATAACAGAATCGGCACAACGCATGCTGGTTAAGGAGTTGCGGCAACCTTTTAAGAAATGGTGGTTTCATTTAAGCGGAGAACTTGCAAGAAACAAGGACCTGACTCTTGAGGCACGGGATATCTTAAAGAAACTGGTACAGGATCGCAAGGAAAGCAAAGAAAGAAAAGGTGACCTTTTAGATATGTTGCTTGAAGCGCGATATGAAGATGGAAATGGAATGGATGCCGAGCAGCTGATAGATGAGATTCTTATAATTTTTACGGCAGGCCATGAGACTACTTCAAATGCACTCACTTTTACTTGTGAACTTTTGGCAAGACACTCTGAGGTCCAAGAGAAAGTAGCTACCGAGGTAAGATCGGCTAGAGCACAAAGTACTTCTCTTATGGAGTTCATTAAATCCTGTTCTTATACCAAGCAGGTAATAGAAGAATCCATGCGTTTATATCCTCCTGTTTATTTTATAGATCGCGTAAATTTTGAAGAAGATACATTTGAAAATCTGGTAATTCCAAAAGGTTCCAATTTGTTGTTCTCTTTATTCGAGATTCATAGAAGTAAAGAATTTTGGCAAGAGCCTGAAAAGTTTGATCCGGATAGGTTTGCTGAAGGGAAAGCCCTGCAGTATTCTGCTTATTACTATCCTTTTGGTGCCGGTCCACGAATGTGCATAGGCAATAATTTTGCAATGTATGAGATGATTCTAGCTACTGCTGAAGTGGTTGAAAAATTTAAGATTTCAGCAAAAACAGAAAATATCAAAATAAAACCTTTGATAACACTAAAGCCCGAGGAGGCATTTTTAGAATTTAATTTGAGATAAGATTGTTTAATAATCCTTCAAAATACTCGCAGCTTATCAAGACCGAAGCAAAACGTTTGGGCTTTATGTCCTGCGGAATCTCAAAAGCGGAATTTTTAGAGCAGGAGGCGCCGCGATTGGAAGGCTGGCTAAACAATAATATGCATGGCGAAATGCGGTATATGGAGAATCATTTCGATAAACGTTTGGATCCTACTAAACTGGTAGAAGGATCAAAAAGTGTTATTTCATTATTGCTTAATTATTTTCCTTCAGAAGTTCAAAATCCATCTTCTTATAAGATCAGCAAATATGCCTATGGTACCGATTATCATTTTGTGATAAAGGATAAGCTGAAGGAGCTGCTTCAATTTATGAAAGAACACATTGGCGACATAGAAGGTAGGGCATTTGTTGATTCGGCACCGGTACTAGATAAGGCATGGGCGGCAAAAAGTGGTTTGGGATGGATTGGCAAGAATTCAAACCTGCTTACTAAACAGGTGGGTTCCTTTTATTTTATAGCAGAGCTTATTGTTGATGTAGACCTGGAATATGATCTTCCCGTAACCGATCACTGCGGAAGTTGTACTGCATGTATAGATGCTTGCCCTACCCAGGCTATTGTAGAGCCTTACAAAGTAGATGGCAGTAAATGTATTTCGTATTTTACGATAGAATTAAAGGAAGAGCTGCCTGTATCCTATAAAAATCAGTTTGATGACTGGATGTTTGGCTGTGATGTTTGTCAGGATGTTTGCCCGTGGAATAAGTTTTCAAAGGCGCATAGCGAGCCTCTTTTTAGTCCGCATCCTCAGGTATTGGAAATGAATAAAAAAGAGTGGAAAGAACTTACAAAAGAGACCTTTAATGAGATTTTTAAAAAATCGGCAGTAAAGAGAACCAAATTTGAAGGTTTAAAACGAAATATCGAGTTTTTGAAAGATTAAGTTTCTTCACTCTATTCCTCCTTGCTATCTTTGTCGTATAGAATTAAAACTAATATATGAGTAAGGATAGTAAGAGAAGAGAGGCGCTTGTATATCATGCCAAGCCAAAACCCGGTAAGATTGAGGTAGTGCCTACTAAGAAATATGCAACTCAAAGAGATCTTTCTCTCGCATATTCTCCCGGTGTTGCCATCCCTTGTCTGGAAATAGAAAAAGATAAAGAGAACGCTTATAAATACACTGCAAAAGGAAACCTTGTTGCAGTAATATCCAATGGTACAGCGGTACTTGGATTGGGAGATATTGGCCCGGAGGCTTCAAAACCGGTGATGGAAGGTAAAGGCTTACTTTTCAAAATATTTGCAGATATAGATGTTTTTGATATTGAAGTAGACACTAAAGATGTAGAATCGTTTATAGCTACAGTGAAGAACATCGCTCCTACATTTGGGGGGATCAATTTAGAAGATATCAAGGCGCCCGAGGCTTTTGAAATAGAAAAGAGATTAAAGGAAGAACTTGATATTCCTGTCATGCACGACGATCAGCATGGAACAGCCATTATTTCTGCTGCTGCTTTGCTGAATGCTTTGGAAATTGCTAAGAAAAAGATTGAAAAAGTTAAGATAGTAATAAGTGGGGCAGGTGCAGCGGCCGTTTCCTGTACAAAGTTATATAAGGCTTTTGGCGCGAAGGCTGAGAATATTGTAATGCTGGACAGTAAAGGAGTTATTCGGGCAGACCGCGCGTCTCTGTCTGTTGAAAAACTCGAATTTGCAACTAAAAGAAAGATCGATACCTTAACAGAAGCTATGAAAGATGCCGATGTTTTTGTAGGGCTTTCAATTGCAGATATCGTAACTCCGGGAATGCTGAAAAGTATGGCTAAGCGGCCTATAGTTTTTGCTATGGCAAACCCTGACCCTGAGATCGAATATAATCTAGCGGTTTCCACCCGTAAGGATCTTATTATGGCCACTGGAAGAAGCGATCATCCTAATCAGGTAAACAACGTACTTGGTTTTCCTTTCATTTTTAGAGGAGCTTTAGATGTTAGAGCTACTAAAATTAATGAAGCTATGAAAATGGCTGCGGTAAAAGCACTTGCAGAGCTTGCTAAAGAACCGGTGCCAGAGCAGGTGAATATTGCTTATGGAGAAACCAAATTGAATTTTGGTCCTGAATATATCATTCCGAAGCCTTTCGATCCTAGACTTATCGCAAAAGTTCCACCTGCAGTTGCAAAAGCAGCAATGGAAAGTGGGGTGGCGAAGAGCCCTATTTTAGATTGGGAACGATATGAAGATGAGTTGCTGGAACGTATGGGTAGCGATAATAAGGTTTCCCGTTTGCTGATGAACCGCGCTAAGACCAATCCTAAGCGAATTGTTTTTGCTGAAGCCGACCATTTAGATGTCTTGAAAGCTGCGCAAATAGTACAGGAAGAAGGAGTGGGGATACCAATTTTATTGGGACGAAGTAAAGTGATTAAAGAGTTGATGCAGGAAATTGACTTTGACGATTCTCATGTAACGATTATCGATCCAAAGTCTGATGATGAAGATGAAAAACGCAGTGCCTATGCCGATGTGTATTGGAAAGCGCGTTACAGAAGCGGGGTCACTAAGTACGATGCCGAGAAATTGATGCGTGAGCGTAATTATTTTGCCGCCATGATGGTAAATGAAGGTGATGCCGATGCATTATTGTCTGGCTACTCTCGTGCATATCCAACGGTTGTGAAGCCTATGCTGGAGCTTATAGGAATGGCAAAAGGAATAGATAGAGTGGCTGCCACTAACTTGATGAATACTTCTCGAGGGCCGCTATTTATTAGCGATACTTCCATTAATATAGATCCTTCTGCAAAAGACTTGGCAAAAATCGCATTAATGACTGCAAGAACTGCGAGATTGTTTGGTGTAGATCCTGTAATAGGAATGATCTCTTATGCCAATTTTGGTTCTTCCAAAAACGAACGAGCGAGAAAGGTAAAAGAAGCTGTTACTTATTTACATAGATCCCACCCGGAGTTAAAAGTTGACGGAGAATTACAGGTAGATTTTGCATTGAATAAGGAAATGCTACAAAACAAATTCCCTTTTTCAAAATTAGCAGGAAAGAAGGTGAACACCTTGATATTTCCTAATTTAGAATCAGCTAATGGTACTTACAAGCTTATTAAGGAATTGAATAAAACTGATTCTATTGGACCTATAATGATGGGAATGAATAAACCTGTTCATATTCTTCAATTAGGTGCCAGTGTTGAGGAAATGGTTAATATGGCTGCAGTTGCAGTTGTAGATGCGCAAGAAAAAGGTAAAAAGGTTCAAAGCAAATAAATTGCCATTCTTCCAAGATGTTAATTTCTTGGGGCTTTTGTTTATTTTAGTACATTTGAGTACTAATTTTTAGTACACTTATGATTCATCATTTAAAGGGGCAATTAAAAGAAAAAAATCCTACTCATGTTGTTGTAGAATGCAATGGAGTAGGATATTTTGTTCATATATCCTTACATACTTTTTCATTATTAAATAATTCTTCTGAAGAGGTTAGTCTTTTTACCCATTTACAAGTTAAAGAAGACTCCCATACGCTTTTTGGATTTGTGGAGAAATCAGAAAAAGAACTTTTCAGATTATTAATCTCGGTTTCGGGAGTAGGAGCAAGTACTGCCCGTACAATGCTTTCCTCTCTAGAGCCCAAACAAATTATGGATGCCATAGCTGCAGGTAATACTGCAACTGTTCAAAGCATAAAAGGGATAGGAGCTAAAACAGCGCAGCGTATTATTTTAGATTTAAAAGATAAAATCTTAAAAGTATTTGGAGAAGGGGAAGTTTTTATTTCTCAGAACAATACAAACAAAGAAGAAGCGTTATCAGCATTAGAAACCTTAGGCTTCGCCCGCAAGTCTGCTGAAAAGGTTGTAGATTCCATAATGAAGCAAACCACAGACCCTACCGTGGAGACTATCATTAAATTAGCTTTGAAAAAATTATAATTATATTTTAATCAACATTGAGGAATAATTACTTGAGATTGTACCGTTTTTTCATACTTGGCTTCTTTGGGTTGTTTGTGTCTTCATTTAGTTTATTCGCTCAAGAAACTCCCACGGTTCAGGATTCTACCAGAACAGGTTATGCTACCGGAACACTTAGTCTTCCTAATCCCGCAAGTATCGTCGCCGGGTATGAGTATGACCCTATTTTAGACAGGTATATTTATACCGAAAAATTAGGATCTTATAACTTAAGTATTCCACTTATGCTCACTCCCGAGGAGTATCAAAGACTGGTAATTCAGGAACAGATCAAAAATTATTTTAAAGAGAAGAATAATGCAATTGCTGAAAATAGAGAAGGCGATCCGGAAGCGCAACAGGATCTTCTGCCTAGCTATTATGTAAACTCCGGGTTCTTTGAAAGTATTTTTGGAGGGAAGGAAATAGAGGTAGTTCCTCAGGGAAGCGTCGCTATGGATCTGGGATTGCTATATACAAAGCAGGATAATCCAGCTTTTTCCCCAAAGAATAGAAGTAATCTTACATTCGATTTCGACCAGCGAATCCAGTTGAGTCTATTAGGAAATGTTGGAACGCGCTTAAAGGTAATTGCCAATTATGATACAGAATCTACATTCGATTTTCAGAATCAGTTGCGCTTGGAATATACTCCTAATGAAGATGATATCATTCAGAAAATTGAAGTTGGAAATGTAAATATGCCACTTAATAGTGCCCTAATTCAAGGGGCGCAAAGTTTATTCGGTTTTAAAACTGAACTGCAATTTGGAAAAACCCGTATCACCGGTGTTTTTTCTGAACAAAAATCGGAGAGAACTACTGTAAATGTGGAAAATGGAGCTACCGTCGAGGAGTTTGAACGATTTGCCATAGACTACGATCAGGACAGGCACTTTTTCTTGGCGCATTATTTTAGAGATACTTATAATAATGCTCTAGAAAATTATCCTTTTATCAATAGCAACATTCAAATTCAACGAATAGAAGTTTGGGTGACCAACAGGACCAATAATATTCAGAATCTAAATAATACCAGAAATATTGTAGCTATTCAAGATCTTGGTGAAACCAATGTTTCAGTAAATATTGGTTTAGAAGCCACTCCTGCAGGCTTTTTTAATCGCCCACCCGGTTCTTTTCCCGATAACCGTAATAACGATCTTAATCCATTTGGAATCACAGGAAATCAGGAGTCCATACTTACTCCCGCCATAAGGGATATTTCAACAGTGCAAAGCGGGTTTGGAGGTTTAACAGTATCGGAAGGGACCGATTATTCTAAGCTGGAAAATGCCAGGCAGTTGCAGCCAAATGAATATACATTGAACACCCGCTTGGGTTATATTAGCTTAAACCAGCGTTTAAGTAACGATGAAGTGCTGGCAGTTGCTTTTCAATATACGCAAAACGGGCAGGTGTATCAGGTAGGAGAATTTGCAAATGATGGTGTAGACGCAAATACACAACCAAATGCTGATGGCACCCGTGTAAATCAAAACCTTGTTGTAAAGCTTTTAAAAAGTACCGTGACCAATGTAAATGAGCCTATTTGGGATTTAATGATGAAGAACATCTATAGTCTCGGCGCTTATCAATTGGAGCGAGATGATTTTAGATTGAATATTTTATATACCGATCCTCAGCCTCAAAATTATATAGTAGCTGCGGAAGGTGGAAACACACCTCTGCCTGAAGATGTTCAGGAAACTACTTTACTCAGTGTTTTTAATCTGGATAATTTAAATACGAATAATGACCCCGTAAATGGAGGAGATGGTTTCTTTGATTATGTTCCTAATCTCACCATCAATACTCAAAACGGATTGGTAATCTTTACTTCTGTAGAACCTTTTGGAGAATATCTATTCAATAAATTGGATGGCACTGAAACAGGGGGAGGAGAAGATTATAATCTTCCTGAAACCTATAATGCCAATCAGAGAAAATACGTATTTCGATCTTTATACAAGACAACGAAGATTCAAGCTGAACAGGAAGCGGCAGATAAAAATAAGTTTCAATTAAAAGGTAGATATAAATCCTCACAAGTAGAAGGAATTCCTATTGGCTTTAATTTGCCACAGGGATCAGTTACTGTAACAGCCGGGGGTAGGGTGCTGCAAGAGGGAGTAGATTATGTTGTGAACTATCAAATGGGAAGAGTGCAAATAATTGACGATGCTCTACTGGCTTCCGATATTCCAATTCAGGTTTCTACCGAGAATAATGCGCTTTTCGGGCAACAGTCTAAACGATTTACAGGAATTAATATTGAACATCAAATCAATGAAAAGTTTTTAGTAGGAGGAACTTTCTTGAATCTTAGAGAGCGTCCTCTTACCCAAAAAGCTAATTACGGGTATGAACCTGTTAATAATACTATTTATGGGCTTAACGCTAATTATAGTACAGAGGTTCCTTTCTTGACCAGATTGGTTAATAAGCTTCCTAATATAGATACCGATGTACCTTCCAATTTCTCTGTGCGAGGAGAGTTTGCCTATTTGCAACCTGGCGCCCCGAATGTGAACGATTTTAATCAGAAAGCCACCACCTATATAGATGATTTTGAATCTTCTCAAACTTCAATCTCAATCAACACTCCGCTTAGTTGGGAACTTTCCAGTGTGCCGGTAAAATTTGGAGGCGATCTGGCTAATGGTGATCTTGCTTATGGCTATAAAAGGGCCAAATTATCCTGGTATACTATAGATCCTATTTTTTATAGCAGCGCCCGCCCTAATGGAATTACAGATGCCGATCTTTCAGGTTATGCTTCCAGAAGAGTTTTTCTGAACGAAATTTTTCCTAATACCGATGTTATACAAGGGCAGCCACAGGTAATTTATACAATGGATTTAGCTTTCAACCCCCAGCAACGAGGCCCGTATAATTATAATCCTTCCGCCTCCGGAGATAACCTTAATAATCCGAAGGAGAATTTTGGAGGTATTTCAAGAGCTATTAATTCTACCGATTTTGAACAGTCAAACGTAGAGTTTATTGAGTTTTGGTTAATGGACCCTTTCATTTATCCTGAAAACTCCTCCAACACAGGGGGGGCTATCAGTTTTAACCTTGGTAATATTTCTGAAGATGTTCTTAAAGATGGAAGAAAGCAATATGAAAATGGTCTTCCTAAGGATGGAGGAACTATTAATACGGTTAGCACCGATTTTGGAAAGGTTCCCGCAAATCAATCTTTAATATATGCGTTTGATTCTGAAGGAGAAGAACGACTCAACCAGGATGTAGGATTTGATGGGTTAAGTGATGCGCAGGAAGCCTTAAAATTCCCTTCCTTCTCAAATTCTCCCGATCCTTCTGCCGATAATTATGAGTATTTTTTAAACACCAGCGGGAGCATAATTGATAGATATAGAAATTATAATGGTACCGATGGAAATTCTCCAACTCAGTTAGGAAACACCAATAGAGGAAGTACCACCTTGCCTACTACTGAAGATTTGAATAGGGACAATACTATGAACACCATAAATAGTTATTTTGAATATGATGTTCGCATTTTCCCGGGAATGAATACCACTAACAGCCCGTATATTACAGATGTAAAGGAGGTTTTGGCTCCATTACCAAACGGACAGGATATCCCTGTTAGGTGGGTACAGTTTAAAGTTCCAATTTTTGAACCTGCAAATGCAATAGGAGGAATAGCCGATTTTAGATCCATTCGTTTCATGAGAATGTTCCTTTCCGGTTTTGAACAACGTACCATTTTGCGATTTGCAACTATGGATTTGGTTAGGGGAGATTACCGACGATATAACAGAAGTTTAGATCCAGAAACCCCAAATCAACCGGCTGATGATGAGACGCTATTTGAAGTGTCGGCAGTGAATATTGAGGAAAATGAGAATCGAGAGCCTATTAAATATGTATTACCTCCGGGAGTGCAACGGGAAGAATTATACAACAATAACACAAATATCAGACAAAACGAACAGTCTCTTTCCCTTAGAGTGTGCGGCTTGGAACCTCAGGATGCCAAAGCAGTTTATAAGAATTTTCAGGTTGATATGCGGCAGTATAAGAATCTTGAAATGTTCTTGCACGCAGAATCCTTTGAAAATGAAATAGCTTTAAAAGACGGTCAGTTGATCGCTTTTATTAGAATGGGAATCGATTTTACAGATAATTATTATCAAATTGAGATTCCACTTTCAGCAACTATGTTTGGGGCTGCATCTGCAGAAGAGATATGGCCGGAATCGAACAAATTGTTGTTATCATTGGATTTACTTCAGCGCATAAAGACCAAGGTTCTGGGAGATCCTTCTCTTATTCCATCCGAAATCAATTATTTTGATGAAGACCTGAACACAAAAGAAGCAGATGATCCTTATCAAATTGGTGAACTTAGGGTAGGGATAAAAGGAAATCCTAGCTTTGGAAATGTTCGATTGCTTATGTTGGGAGTTAAAAATGGGTCTCCGAGTACCAGTGCTTCTGATATTTGCGGAGAAGTATGGTTTAATGAACTTCGTTTGTCTGATCTTGACAATGAAGGTGGATGGGCAGCTGTTCTAAGTATGGATACCAATATTGCCGATTTTGCAACCATTTCAGCAACCGGAAGAAGAAGTACTGTCGGATTTGGAGCTTTAGAACAAGGGCCTAATCAGCGTAGCAGAGAAGATCTTCAGCAATACGATGTGGTAACAAATGTGAATTTTGGACAATTATTACCGGTAACTTGGGGAGTAAAAGTGCCTTTTAACTACAGTAGAGGGGAAGAGCTTATAACTCCAAAGTATGATCAGGAATATTTGGACCTGGAACTACAATCCCGACTTGATGAGGTTACCGATCCCGATGAGAAAGATCGAGTAAAGGAACAATCTCAGAATTATACAAAAAGACAAAGCATCAACGTTATTGGTCTTCGTAAAGAGCGTACTACCGATAAAAAACCGATGCCTTATGATATTGAGAACTTTGCAGTCTCTACTTCCTATAATCAGATAGATCATAGAGATTTTGAGGTGGAAGAATCACTCAGTCAGAATATACGGGTAGGGGCAACTTACGATTATAGTTTTGCGCCACTGGTAATAGAACCTTTCAAGAATGTAAAAGCCCTGGATAGTAGTGATTATTATTCGTTGGTAAAAGATTTCAATTTTAACCCGTTGCCTAGTAATATTTCGGCCAGTTCAAATATTTTCAGACAATACAATGAGCAAAAATTCAGGGAGTTGTTATCTAATGAAAATGATATAGGTATTCCTACATTGTATCAGCGAAATTTCATGTATGATTGGGAGTACCGTGTAAATTATAATCTTACAAAATCACTTCAGTTTAGCTTTAGTGCAAGTAATAATAGACTGGTTAGAAATTATATTGATGAAAACAATTTTGTAGATAATAGTATCGAGTTATGGGATGGTTTCTTTGATGTAGGGGAACCGAACAAGCATTTTCAATCGCTTCAGCTTAATTATGAGCTGCCACTTAATAAGCTGCCGGTATTAGAATTTCTAAAAGCAACCTATAGTTATACAGGAGATTTCCAGTGGGATAGAGGTTCTGCAATTTATGATGACCTGGAAGGTATTCCAGATCTTGGTAATTCGGTTCAAAATGCGAGTATCCACCAGTTAAATGCAAATATGGATATGCAAACTCTTTATAAGTATTTAGGCTTAACCCAACGTAAGAGTGCAGCTTCTACTATAAAACAAAGAAGTGCAGGGGTTCCTACTTTAGAATCTAAAGATAAAGCTACAACTCAACCTAAAGTTAAAAAGAATGATAAGACATATAACACTCTAATTGGTCTAGTTACAGCAGTAAAAAGGATTCAGATAAATTATAAGGAAAATCAGGGAATTTATTTACCGGGTTATACACCAAGTATTGGTTTTATGGGGACGTTAAGGCCAACCACCGGATTTACCTTTGGAAGTCAGAGAGATGTACGCTTTTTAGCCGCAAGGAATGGGTGGTTAACTAATTATCAGGAATTTAATCAACAATATACGGAAGTTGCTAACAGGCAACTGGACTACCAGGCGTCTATCAGCTTGATTCCAGACATGATTATAGACCTTACCGGGGGACGTATTTATTCAGAAACATTTTCAGAGAACTATAGGGTAGACCTTTCAAATTTAGAATACGAATCCTTGAATCCGTACACTTTTGGGAATTTCAATATTTCAACTATTCTTATAAAAAGTGCATTCGATAAGAATAGTGATGAGTTTTCAGAAACTTTCGAGAATTTTAGAGAAAACCGCTTAGCAGTAGCGCAGCGTCTGGCTCAAGAAAATGGTCAGGACCCTACAAATGTAGATGCAGACGGTTACCCTGTAGGTTACGGAAAAACCAATCAGGCAGTATTGCTTCCAGCTTTCTTAGCGGCTTATACCGGTAAAGACGCAAACTCTGTAAAACTTGGAGCTTTTAGAGATGTTCCTCTGCCAAACTGGGATTTAAAATATACCGGATTTATGAGAATGGACTGGTTCAAAAAGAAGTTTAGAAGATTTTCTTTAAGTCATGGTTATCGCGCCGGATATACTATTAACCAGTTTCAGAGTAATCTTGATTATGATCCTGAGAATCCATTCGAGTTTAATCAGGCTAATAATTATAAGAACAGAACCCTGTTTGCAAATATTAATCTTACAGAGATGTTCAGTCCGCTAATTCGCATAGATCTGGAAACTAAAGATGCTATACGGGTGCTTGCTGAAATTAAAAAAGATCGCTCTCTTTCCTTAAGTTTTGATAACAACCTCTTAACTGAAGTAAATGGAAATGAATATATACTGGGGCTTGGGTACAGGATTAAAGATCTAAAGATTGTTACGAATTATGGTGGAAGAAGCAGAGTACTGAGCAGCGATTTGAATTTTAAAGCCGATGTAGCCTATAGAAAGAATATAAATATTATAAGATATCTGGACCTTGAGAATAGCCAGGTTATTGCAGGACAGGATCTTTGGGCGATCAATTTCACTGCAGATTATGCTCTTTCTAAGAATCTAACGGCACTTATATATTATGATCATACTTTTTCTGAATATGCAGTATCTACAGCATTTCCACAAACCACTATTAGGTCTGGGGTAACGCTTAGATATAATTTCGGAAATTAAGTAAATGCCCTTTGACCGCAGTCAGGAAAAAATTAACTTTGTCAATCTTAAATAGATTTATATGAACATTCCACAAGAATTAAAATATACCAAAGATCACGAATGGGTGAAGATCGATGGTAACGTGGCTACTATTGGTGTCACAGATTTCGCTCAAGGTGAACTTGGCGATATTGTTTATGTTGAAGTTGAAACCGTAGGAGAGACTATGGAGCAGGAAGAAGTGTTTGGAACAGTAGAAGCTGTTAAAACCGTTTCTGATTTGTTTTCTCCGCTTTCCGGAGAGATTCTTGAATTCAATGAAACATTGGAAGACACTCCCGAAAAAGTAAATACCGATCCTTATGGTGAAGGTTGGATGGTTAAAATTCAGATTGCTGATGAAAGTCAGATAGAAGGTTTAATGAGTCCGGAAGCATATAAAGAGTTAATTGGCGGCTAGAATTGTCCTAATTCTGGCAATTGTCTATACCATTATAATAACTACCTTATCTCTAATTCAATTAGGAAAAATATCGGTTGGCGATTTTAATCCTACAGATAAAATGTTACATGGGGTTGCGTATTTTACCTTAACATTTATCTGGTTATTCTATTATTTACTGAAAATTTCACAAAATAATAGTGAAAATTGGAATTTTTTAAAGATTTCGTTGTTAATTATCGTTTTTGGTATGTTAATTGAAGTTTTACAAGGAACTTTAACCAGTTATCGCGATCCGGATTTAGCTGATATTCTGGCAAATAGCATTGGTGCTTTATGTGCTCTACTATGTTTTATACTATTTAAGAAGTCTCTTATTCAGTTAAAACATAAGATTAATTTATTTTTATGAAAAAAAATTTTACTTTAGCAACCCTTATTAATTATTAACGTATTATGGAACCCAAGAAAAATCCAAAAGCCGATTTAACCAAAAGAAGCGTTCTCTTCTTGCAGTTGGGTCTAATTTTAGTCCTTTTGATAACATATGTTTCTATAGAGTGGAAAACATATGAAAAAAGCGAAACAGATATAGGTCAGTTAGACTTAGGAGATCTCGATGACGAAGAAATTCCAATCACCGAACTTCTTAATACACCGCCACCACCACCGCCACCGCCACCAGCTCCGGAAATTATCGAGGTTGTAGAAGATGAGGAAGAAGTGGAAGAAACTGTTATCGAATCAACTGAAACAAATCAAGACGAAATCGTTGAGGTAGTGGATGTTGTTGAGGCTCCAGAAGAAGAAGTTATTGCAGACGTTCCGTTTGCGGTAATTGAAAACGTGCCAATTTTCCCTGGATGTGAAGGTTTAAGTAACAACGACCAGAGAAAGAAATGTATGAGTGAAAAAGTACAGGCTTTCGTTCAAAAGAAATTTAATACAGATTTAGGTGGGCAATTAGGATTAACCGGTGTAAACCGTGTGATTGTTCAGTTTAAGATCGACAAGAATGGTAACATTACCGATGTTCGTTCTCGTGCTCCACACCCAAGATTAGAGCAGGAAGCAGCAAGAGTAATAAATTCTTTACCAAAAATGCAACCAGGGAAACAACGTGGTAAGCCAGTAGGGGTTATGTATTCTTTGCCAATTGTATTCCAAGTACAGGACTAAATAATATTACATAATATAGTAAATCCCCAAATCGTTCGCGGTTTGGGGATTTTTATTTTCAGTTCTAAAGAATAAAAAAATTGGTATCTTTCGGCTGCTCAACCAGTAACTTCGCGCTCCCCTTTATGAGAAATTTTGGATGCCTACTTTTAGTGTTATTTACTTTTTCCGGCTTTGCTCAAGATAGTTTAAGCGATTTTGAAACCTATCCAGTATTTCCTCAATGTGAAGATGTTACTCATATTAATGAGCAATCATGTTTTCAAAACATCCTTCAGTCATTTGTGCTGGATAATTTCATTCTTCCACAAAAAGTTATAGATGAGAATTACAAAGGTGAGATGGTCATTCTTTTTGAAATCACAAAACAAGGTCTCTTCAAAATACTTTATGTAGATGCGGTCTATTCCGAATTAAAGGAAGAGGCTAAAAGAGTTTTTAATAAATTACCAAATGTTTCACGTGCCACTTATAATGGAGAGCCTACTTATTCGCAATTTAGGTTGACCGTCAAAATTCCTTTGCAGGATACGCTTAGAGAGCCAAAACCTCTGATAGTAGAGAAAGAGAATGAATATCCTATTATAAATGCTTTAGACGAGTACAGCGCAATTAAATCTAAAAAATTCATAAGTCCAATTTCAAAGAGTAATATTTTAATTCCTCTATCTCATGAGATATACAATAGGTTCGATGCTGAAATGAATCAACTGGGAACCAACACGCATACTGCTTCAAAACCTTATTTATATAGTGATGTTTCTAATTATTATCATTTTGATGAAGAGCGACAAAAATTACTTAAGAAATCCAACTCCTGGTTAGGTAGGAAAATTTGGAATGAGCATCTGGTAACCTTTCAGGGAGAAAACTATTGGTTTACGGGAGATGTGGTTTTTGATCTGGAATTAGGTAAGAATTTTGAAAGTGATGTTGATTACACCTATAATAATACTCGAGGGGCTATTTTTCAGGGGGGTCTTGGCGAAAACTTCAATTTTTATACGGTTGTTTTTGAGAGTCAGGGCCGATTTGCAGATTATTTCAACACATATGCTGAGAGTATTCAGCCTTATGGAGGTAACCCGGCCATAGTCCCGGGCAGAGGTGTTGCTAAGGAATTTATGGGTGATGGATACGATTTCCCTGTGGCTGAAGGCTATATTTCTTATAGTCCTGTAGATTTTTTCAGTGTGCAGTTGGGGCATGGGAAGAATTTCATAGGAGACGGCTATCGTTCTTTGTTAATGGGGGATGCTGCTAGTCCCTATCCTTATTTAAAACTGAATACTCAATTTTGGAAACTTAAATACACCAATACCTGGATGTCTCTTAGAGATGTTAGGAAAGAGGTTTCAGCTGAAGGTTCTTATCGAACTAAATATATGGCCAACCATTATTTGAGTTTGAACTTAAGCAAACGCTTCAATCTTGGTTTGTTTGAATCTGTTATCTGGCAAAATGATAATGGGAGAGGGTTTGATGTGAATTATTTGAACCCTGTGATCTTTTATCGTGCTATCGAATTCTCAACCGGTGCGAATGGTGGAAATGCAATTATTGGGATTACCGGAAAATATAAATGGAGCGATCAGCTGAACTTGTATGGGCAATGGATCATTGATGAATTTTCTTCTTCAGATGTATTTGGGAAAGAGCAAAGTTGGAAAAATAAATTAGGTTTCCAATTAGGAGTTAAGTATTTCGATGCTTTTAAAATTCAAAATTTATACCTGCAAGCTGAATACAATCAGGTAAGGCCATATACCTATTCTCATAACTCCATAGTATTGAACTACGGACATAACAACCAGTCAATGGCTCATTTATGGGGTGCTAACTTTAGAGAGTTTGTAGGAATTGCGAGATATAGAAAAGATAGGTTGTATGGAAGTGCGAAATTCGTGATAGGAAAGCGTGGGTTTGATTTTGCTAACGATGTAGATAATGCGTATTACGGAGGTGGAATTTATGGTACCGAAAAAAACAGGCCTTTTGATTCTGGGGTAGAGATAGGGCAAGGAAATACTACCACTTCGTTCTTTACAGAATTCGAGACCGGTTATATTGTGAATCCGGCGACTAATTTAAAACTCTTCGGAAGTTTTATATATAGGAACTTTAATCCGGAGTTAAATACTCAAGCTAATTTTGAAAATAGCACCGTTTGGTTCAATTTAGGCTTACGTACCGATATATTTAACTGGTATTACGATTATTGATCTGTTAATTTTAACAAAGGAAGAGTGAGCTGACTCTTCATATTATTCTTAAATAATTAGGTGTATCAAATAGGATATAGGATTTTATTTGAATATTATTCATTTTATTTGTTATTCTTTTAAAGTATTTCCTTTTAAAAGCTCTGTGTTAAGCAAGGAAATTAACAGTTTTCCACTCTTGTTAGAAAACAATTAAGGAGTATCTTTGCGCCAATTAAAAATTGCTTTTTTTGAGTAATACAAGCGCACATACCCCTTCAATATCAATACTTTCAGATTTCAAAGAGATCACTAAAATGCGTTTAGCTGTTAGTGTTGTCTTTTCTTCGGTTGCCGGATATTTTTTAGGAGCAGAGGTCATCGATTTTGTAACTGTGTTTCTCTTGGCTATTGGAGGGTACTGTATGGTGGGGGCTTCCAACGCCTATAATCAGATTATTGAGAGGGATCTTGATGTTTTAATGGAGCGTACTAGAAATAGGCCTATCCCTGCCGGTAGGATGTCTGTAAATTCCGCCTTTACTATTGCTACGGTGCTAACTATTCTCGGTTTGGTGGTATTGTATTTTATCAATCCTAAAACTGCTATGTTTGCGGCTATTAGCATCTTTTTATATGTGAGCATTTATACGCCGTTAAAAACTAAAACACCGCTTTCGGTATTTGTAGGCGCTTTCCCCGGTGCTATTCCTTTTATGTTAGGCTGGGTAGCTGCAACTAATGAATTTAGCATAGAGCCAGGAACCTTGTTCATGATTCAATTCTTCTGGCAATTTCCTCATTTCTGGGCAATAGGGTGGTGGTTATTTGAGGACTATAAAAAAGGAGGTTTTTTTATGTTGCCTACCGGAAAAAGGGATAAAGGAACAGCGATTCAGGTTATCTTGTATACAGTGTGGACTATTATGGTCTCGCTTATTCCTGTTTTTGGGGTCACAGGAAAATTGTATTTAACGCCAGTTTCGGGAGTGATCATTCTTATTCTTGGCTTGGGAATGCTTTATTATGCATTTAAATTGTATAAGAATAGAGATGCTATTTCGGCTAAGAAATTAATGTTTGCAAGTGTGTCGTATATCACCTTGCTTCAAATAGTATATGTTTTAGATAAATTTATAAGACAATGGATTTAACAGAAGGAACCAAAGAACAAAAGATAGGACGAGCAAAAAAAATGATGCTTTGGTTCGGGATGATAAGTATGGTAATGATGTTTGCCGGGTTAGCTAGTGCTTATATTGTGAGTAAGAGCAGGCCAGACTGGCTTACCGATTTCCAACTGCCGCCATCCTTATATTGGAGCACATTAGTTATTATGATAAGTAGTGTAACTTTTATAATGGCTAAAAATAACATCGCTAAGGCTAATAGAAAGAATGCTTCATTGTTTTTAATAGCAACATTGGTATTGGGGATTGCATTTGTAATATTGCAGCTTGAAAGTTTTGCTGAAATTATGAGGGCAGGTTACTTTTTTACCGGTAGTGAAGGTACAGTGACAACCTCTATGATATATGTTATTGTTGTGGCCCATCTTGCCCACCTGGCAGCGGGTTTGATAGTGCTTTTAGTGGTAATTTATAACCATTTTAAACAACGCTACTTTCCGGGACAAATGCTTGGAATTGAGTTGGGTGCGACGTTTTGGCACTTTCTTGACATTCTATGGGTTTTCCTGTTTGTGTTTTTATATTTCTTTACATAATAAATTTACGTATTTTTGCTCATCATTTAAATTCAATTTCTTCATATGGAAGCTACTGTTATTAGAACAGGCACCGAAGGTAAAACCTGGGGCGGTGGAAACGAACCTTTAAGAGCCAGTTATGGTAAAATGATGATGTGGTTCTTCATCCTCTCTGATGCACTTACCTTTTCAGGATTTTTAGCGGCTTACGGATTCTCTAGATTCAAGTTTATTGATTCCTGGCCAATTGCCGACGAAGTGTTTAATCACTTTCCATTTTTGCATGGAGTAGATGCACCAATGTACTACGTTGCATTGATGACATTTATTCTTATTTTTTCCTCTGTAACCATGGTTTTGGCGGTAGATGCCGGACATCACATGAAAAAAGGCAAAGTAACCTTGTACATGTTTTTAACCGTTATTGGAGGTTTGATCTTCGTGGGGTCACAAGCATGGGAATGGAAAAATTTCATTAATGGGGAATATGGAGCGGTAACTACAAAAGGTGGTAATGTGCTTCAATTTGTGAATGGAGAGGGAGAACGAATGGCCTTGGAGGATATTGCTATTGCACAACCTGCAGAAAGAGTGAACCATACCAAACAAAGTGGAATATGGTTTACTTCCGGTGAGTCGCTTCCTAGCTATAGTTTAGAGGAAGTGAAAGCTGGATTCTTGGCAAATGAAGATCTTTTAATAAGATCTCAACGTACTAATGAAGAAGGTCATAAAACAATACTTACAAGAGAAGAATCCTTAGCTAAAATGAATAATGAAGCTGTAGGAGTTGTAGAAGGTGCTAACCTTACTCATAACGAATATGGCCCGCCATTATTTGCAGACTTCTTTTTCTTTATTACTGGATTCCACGGATTTCACGTGTTCTCTGGAGTAATAATAAACATCATCATTTTCTTTAACGTTATATTAGGTACCTATGAGCGTAGAGGAAGTTATGAAATGGTTGAAAAGGTTGGTCTATACTGGCACTTTGTAGATTTGGTTTGGGTATTTGTATTTACCTTCTTTTACCTGGTTTAATTCTGAAATAATAAAAAATGGCACATAGTACTTCACAAAAACACGAATCTAATACAAAAAGAATTTGGTATGTATTCATCCTTCTTTCTGTAGTAACCATAGCAGAAGTAATTTTAGGGATTATTAGACCAGATTTTCTGGTTAATACACACCTATTTAGTATGAAATTGCTTAACTGGATCTTCATTATCTTGACGATTTACAAAGCATACTATATAGCATGGGCCTTTATGCACCTTGAAGGCGAATCTAAGGGACTGCGACGATCTATCGTTTGGACATCGATCTTTTTGATTAGTTATCTGATGTTTATATTATTAACTGAAGGAGATTATATACACGAAGTCTATAAGAACAACTATGTTGTTTGGGACTTTTAATAAGTTAAAAACACTTGAAAAGACGGTTTTTTAAAACCGTCTTTTTATTTTTGTACTCCTTTTGAAAGGCTGTTTTTTATGAAAAAGTTTTTAGTTCTTGGAGTATTGTTCTTACTACCCATTGTTGCCTATCTTTTTTTCTCGTCGGGTGTAAACCATTTTGCCAAGCTTCCCATTCTTACAGAGCAGGTAGACGATGTTTCTCATCTTGAAACCGCTGCCGGATCGCCCGTAAGTTTTAAGGATAAGATCACGATTGTTGCCTTCTTCGGAAATGATCTGGAATCATTAAAAGGAAATACTTATAATCTAGATCAAAAGATCCTTAATAAGTTTTATAAGTTTAAAGATTTTCAATTCGTAATTGTACTACCTAAGTCGGCAAAAGATAACGCCGATACTTTTGTACGGGAATTTGATAATATCACTAACTCCGATTACTGGAAATTTGTATATGGTACTCCTGAAGAGGTAAAGTCGATATTTCAGAGCTTCCAAACCAATTTACAGCTCGATACCAATCTTCAAACACCTTTTGTTTTTATAATAGATAAGAATGAAAGTTTACGCGGCAGGGACGACGATGAAGATCTGGGCTTGCTTTATGGCTACGACTCGCGGTCAGTGTCCGAGTTGAATAATAAGATGAGCGACGATGTAAAGGTTATTTTAGCTGAATATCGTCTTGAATTGAAGAAATATAAGGCACAAATCGATAAATAAGATGAAGAAAAAGAACACCTCATATATTGGTATATCTCTCATAATTTTAGTTTTTGGAATCATCTTTATTCCGAAAATCATTGAAAGAATCAACAATAATGATATCGTAGAGTCCGATAGATTGAACGTAAATAAAAGTTCTAAAAAGGGCCCGGAAGTAGGATATATTGAACAATACGGACAACGTAAAAAGGTGCCTGATTTTAAATTTATAAACCAGGATGGTGATACCATTACCAACAAAGATTATCTTGGGAAAGTATATGTAGTTGAATTCTTCTTTAGTACATGTCCTTCAATTTGCCCTATTATGAATAAGAACCTAGTATACGTTCAGAATCAATTTAAAGATGAAGAGAATTTTGGGATTGCGTCGTTCAGCATAGACCCCGAACATGATACTCCTGAAGTGCTAAAGCAATATGCAGAACATTATGGGGTTACCAACCCTAGTTGGAATTTTTTGACAGGGGATAGACAGAAGATCTATGAGATAGCAAATACCGGATTTGGTATCTTTGCAGATAAGGATGCTACAGTTCCTGGTGGGTTTGCTCATTCTGGTTTATTCGCACTAATAGATAAAGAGGGGTATGTACGTTCGCGAAATGATGAATTTGGAAACCCAATAATTTATTACAGAGGTTCTGTAGAGAGGAATAAATCGGTAATAGAAGGGGAGGAAGCTCCGCAAATAGATATTTTAATAGAGGATATTAATACATTACTTTAAAACATGATAGAAGTAAAGAACGATCGAGTAGCGGTTCCTGTTATAATTAGTTTATCTATTATAATACCCATTGCAGTACTTATACTTATGTATCTTCCAGAGCGTTATAATATCTTTGGAACTCAATCTGGAACATTTCCTTTATTTCACGCAATTCTAAATGGATCTACCGCTTTGTTTCTAATGGCGGGATATTTTTTTATGACCATAAAGGAGTATAAATGGCATCGTAATTTTATGATCACTGCTTTTTTATTTTCCAGTGTATTCTTAGTAAGTTATGTTATCTCGAAGATCAGTAATGATCCAGTACCTTATGGAGGCGAAGGGGTTTTTAGATATGTGTATTTCTTCATTTTAATTACGCATATAATGCTGTCAGCCATTATTGTTCCGTTGGTGTTATTTACTATGTACAGAGGTTTAACGGGGCAGTATGATAAACATGTTAAAATTGCCAGATGGACCTTTCCAATTTGGTTATATGTAGCTATAACGGGAGTTTTGGTATACATTTTTATGTGGCCATATTATTAATATAGCTTTATAAGCATATTTATCTTATCATTAAAAATGCTTTCATTAATGAAGATATTATTATGAAATATAGAATCATTTTTATTTTAACGTTGTTATTACTCTTGCCTTCTTTGGCAGAAGCACAGTGCGCTATGTGCCGAGCTGTGCTTGAAAGTGAAGGGTCACAGTCTACCGCTAAAGGAATAAATGATGGGATCTTATTTTTAATGGTATTCCCTTATATCCTTATGGGAGGCATAGGCTATTTCATTTATAGGATGTTCAAAAAGAAAAAGACCACTGAATAAATCTTAATTTTCAGTTAAATTTAACATTTTCCTAACATTGTTGCATGTAACAATGGCCTTATAAAAGGGTCTTATGGGTATGCCGAGATTTGGTCTCGCGCGTATTCCAATTCCCTTATTATGATTGAAATTAAAGACTTACACAAATCGTATTCCATAGGAAGTAATTCCCTACATGTTCTTAAGGGCATAAATTTCAGTGTTGCTGAAGGGGAACTGGTATCGATAATGGGCTCCTCAGGTTCCGGTAAATCTACACTTCTTAATATATTGGGAATGTTGGATGAGGCTGATAGCGGGAGTTATACCTTAGACGGACTTCCAATAAAAAATCTCAACGAAAAAATTGCAGCTCGCTATAGAAATAAGTTCTTAGGATTCATTTTTCAATCCTTTAATCTTATTTCTTATAAAAGTGCCCTAGATAATGTGGCTTTGCCATTATATTACCAAGGAGTAAACCGAAAAGAGCGCATAGATATCGCTATGAGCTATCTCGAAAAAGTAGGTTTAACTAAATGGGCAAGTCATTTACCAAATGAATTATCGGGAGGTCAAAAACAACGAGTTGCTATAGCACGCGCACTTGCCTCCAACCCAAAGGTCTTATTGGCCGATGAGCCCACCGGGGCGTTAGATACCAAAACTTCTTATGAAGTGATGGATCTTATTCAGGGAATTAATGATGAAGGCAGGACTATTCTGGTTGTAACTCATGAACATGATATTGCACAAATGACCAAGAGAATAGTAAACTTAAAAGACGGATTGATAATAGATGATACTCCAGTTAACCAAATTAGAGCTTTAAGCAATGTTTGATCTTGAACGATGGCAGGAGATTTTTGAAACAATAAGCAAGAACAAATTGCGTACGTTTTTAACCGGGCTTTCGGTAGCTTCAGGAATATTTATCCTGATCGTGCTATTGGGAATAGGGGAAGGTATGCGAAATGGGATTTCAAGTGAATTTCAGAATGATGCTGCCAACATCCTTTTCATTTATACCGGTGCTACCTCAAAGGAGTATAAGGGTATGAATCCCGGAAGAAGGATCGTAATGAAAAATGAAGATTACAATCATACGGTAGCCGCTAATATTGATAATTTAGAATATAAATCCTCCGTGCATAGAATTTGGGGAGGTATGGTGAATTACAAAAAGGAATCTGGATCGTATAGAGTAGAAGGAGTATACCCGGATTATCAATTTCTAGAAAATGCCGACATGATAAATGGGCGATTTATTAATTATACCGACTATCAAAAGTTTGAAAAAGTGGTTGTGCTTGGGAGAAAGGTTAAAAATGATCTTTTCAAGAATAATGAGGATCCACTGGGGAAATATGTTCAAATAAAGGATATCAATTTTAAGGTAATTGGGGTATATACCGATCCGGGTGGAGAGCGAGAAGAATCCAGAGTGTTTATTCCAATTTCTACTTCTCAACGTGTATTTAGTGCAGGAAATAATATTAATTATATGTCCTTTACATTACAAAAAGAAGATAATTTTGAAGCTGCTCTAGCGGCATCAAATAAGTTTTCTAAGGAGCTGGAAACCTACCTTAAAGATAAGCATACAATAGCCCCCGACGATAATAGGGCTGTTAGTATTAACAACTCTTTGGAAAATGCCAAAAGGTTTTATGACTTAATGGATATGATAAAATTTTTCTTTTGGGGAGTGGGCATATGTACGATTATAGCTGGCATTGTAGGAGTTAGTAATATCATGCTAATTATTGTAAAAGAAAGAACTCGTGAAATTGGTATACGAAAAGCACTTGGCGCCGAACCATTATCCATTATTTTGATGGTACTTCACGAATCAATTTTTGTTACTACTATTGCGGGTTTCACGGGACTTATCTTTAGCTTGGCTTTATTGGAGTTTGTAGGGCCGCTTATTGAAACCCAATATATTGCCAATCCGTCGGTAGATTTTAATGTAGCTGTTACTACAGTGGTAATATTAGTAGTTGCCGGTGCTCTTGCAGGATTTTTCCCCGCATGGAGAGCTGCCAGAATTAAACCAATTGTTGCTTTAAGAGACGAATAATATGTTTAACAGGGATAAATGGAGTGAAATAATTGAAGCTTTGAGCTCGAACTGGTTCAGAACGCTCTTAACAGCTTTTGGAGTGTTATGGGGTATTTTTATTCTTGTAATTCTTCTTGCTGCAGGCAAAGGTCTAGAAAATGGTGTGAAACAGGGCTTTGGCGGAATGGCCACCAACACCATGTTCATGTGGACGCAAACTCCTTCTAAACCCTACAAAGGTTTACCAAAAGGCAGAAGGTATAATTTTAAGACCGGTGATGTTACGGCTATAAAGCAAAATGTTCCTGATTTAAGGTTTGTTTCTCCTCGAAATCAATTAGGAGGCTTCGGTGGAGCAAATAATGTAGTAAGAGGTCTTAAAACGGGAGCTTTCAATGTGTATGGTGATTATCCTGAAGTTATTCAACAGGAACCTATGGATATTACTTCAGGGAGATTTATAAATTATTCTGATATAAATGAAAAGCGAAAGGTTGCTATTATAGGAGAAGGTGTACATAAAGAAATGTATGAGACCGGCGAAGAGGTTATTGGAAGTTATATCAAGATAAACGGAGTAAATTTTATGGTGATAGGCACCTATAAGAAGAAAGGGAATAATAATGGGGATGCAGAAGAGGCTCAAAAACAAATCTATGTTCCTTTTACTGCTTTTTCTCAGGCGTTTAATATGGGAGATATTGTAGGTTGGATGGCAATTACAGCTAACGATGGAACTTCTATCACCGAGTTGAAAGATAAGATATTTGAAGTTATTAAATCCAGGCATACCATACATCCCGAAGATGACAGGGCCATCGGGAATTTTGATCTCTATCAGGAATTCAGCAAAGTAAATGGCTTATTTGTAGCATTAAAAGGAGTTGCGTATTTCGTGGGAATTCTGGTTTTATTATCGGGAATTATTGGAATAAGCAATATCATGCTAATTGTGGTGAAAGAGCGTACCAACGAAATTGGAGTGCGCAGAGCCTTAGGAGCAACCCCGTGGTCTATTCGCGGACAAATTCTTATGGAATCTATCTTTCTGACCATTATTTCAGGGATGGCAGGAATAGCTCTGGCAACAGGGTTAATAGCAATTATCAATTATCAGTTAGATGGGATGGATACATCCGATATGATGTTTGCAAACCCCAGTGTAGATTTGGGAGTGGTGTTTGTGGCCCTGTCTATACTAATAATATCTGGATTGTTAGCAGGTTTAATCCCCGCACAAAATGCCATAAAAGTACAACCTGTAGATGCTTTAAGAACAGAATAAACTAGAAAACGATAAATAATCAAGAAATGAAAAAAACATTCACAATCATAATTTTGGTGCTTATAACTGTCACTTTCGTGGGAGCTTTGTACTACCTCTTTCAAAAAAATCAGGAAGACCCTGTAGTGTACGAAACCGAAACTCCTTCAGTGCAAACAATAGTGAAGAAAACGGTAGCTACAGGAAGTATCGTTCCAAAGGAAGAAGTTCTTATTAAGCCAAATATCTCAGGAATTATAGATGAGATCTATATTGAAGCTGGGCAGCATATAAACGCTGGAGATCCCATTGCCAAGATTCGTGTGATACCAAATGTATCTTCATTACAAAGTGCTAAAGACGCAGTTACTACCGCCAAAATAAATCTGGATAACGAGAAGAAGATGTTCGATCGTCAAAAAACTTTATTCGATAAAGGAGTGATCTCTGCCAACGATTTTGATAATGTGGATGTTTCCTATAAAAGAGCGCAACAAGCCTATAGATCGGCTCAACAAAATTTTGAGATAGTTCGTACGGGAACTACCAGCGGATTAGGAAGTGCAGCCAATACCATGATTAGATCTACCATCGAGGGGATGGTGTTAGATGTGCCTGTGAAGACCGGGAATCAGGTTATTGAAAGCAATAACTTTAATGATGGTACTACACTGGCAACATTGGCCGATGTAAACAAAATGATTTTTGAAGGAAAAGTTGATGAGAGCGAAGTGGGAAAAATAAAGGAGAATCTGCCTTTAGAAATTACGGTGGGAGCCATTGAAAATAAGACTTTTGATGCAGTATTGGATTATATCGCGCCAAAAGGGGTTAGTGAAAATGGAGCAATTCAGTTCGAAATAAAAGGAACGCTTAAAAAAGCTGATACCATTTTTATTCGAGCAGGTTTAAGCGCTAATGCCTCTATAATTCTTGCCAGGGCCGAAGATGTACTAGCTATAAAAGAAGCTTTAGTTCAATTCGATCCTAAAACACAACAGCCTTATGTGGAAGTTCAAAATGGAGATCAGCAATTTGAGCGAAAAGATTTGGAATTGGGAGTGAGTGACGGGATCTATGTTGAGGTGCTAAATGGAATTACTAAAGACGATAAAATAAAGATCTGGAATCAAGTGAAGCCAGCAGAGGACTTCGCTAGCAACTAGTTTTAGCCTTATTTGTAACAACTTTCAATTTTGTTAGACTTATCTTTCACAATCAATATTATGAAAAAAACAATTTTACTTGCTTTCTCATTTTTTATTGCAGGGATCAGCTTACAGGCTCAGGAAAAAAAATGGAGCCTTCAGGAATGTGTGATGTATGCATTGGAAAATAATATTTCAATTAAACAATCTGAACTGGATTTGGAAGCGTCGAAAATAGACCAATCAGATGCTATTGGTAATTTTCTTCCCTCTATAAATGTTCAAACCAACTTATCGAGTAGTGGTGGGTTAAGTATTAATCCAACCAATAACCGTTTTGAGAATACGCGTTTTACTTCTTTTTCAAGTGGCGCAAGTGCTTCCCTAACTTTATTCGACGGGTTGCGTAATTTTCGTCAGCTACAGCGGTCTAAATTAGCCCAATTGTCAAGTCAGTATTCATTAGAACTGATGAAAGATGATATTGCTTTATTTGTAGCCAATGCCTATTTACAAGTACTATTCAATAAAAAGAATTTGGAGGTTCTGGTATCTCAAAATGAAGTGACCAGGAACCAAATGAGTAGAACTCAGGATCTTGTAGATGCTGGCTCACTTCCAAAGGGGGATTTATTGGAAATTCAGGCTACCAACGCTAATGAACAACAACGTATAATTGTTGCTGAAAACACGATCAGAATTTCACTTATATCCCTGGCGCAAACCCTTTTAATAAAGGATTATGAGAATTTTGATATCGTAGAAGACGAATATTCTGTAAGCGGGATGGAGATCTTGGCAAGATCGCCTCAGGAATTAGTTTCAAAAGCTAAAGAAGAGCGATATGAAATAAAGATTGCTGAAGAGAATAGAAATATTGCTGAAAAAGATGTGGAAATAGCCAAAGGTTCTTATTTGCCAACACTATCAGCCTTCTACAATTATAACACTCGATATGCCGATAATGATGCTTTTAATAGAGATTTCACAACTCAGCTTTACGAAAATGATGGAACCTCTTATGGTCTTCAGTTAAACATTCCCATTTTAAATGGATTTTCAACCAGAAATCAGGTAAAACGTAGTCAGATAAATGTTGATAGAGCAAACTATAGATTGGAGCAGGCAGAACTTGATCTGGAAGCAAATGTGTATCAGGCATACGTTGATGCGCAGGGAGCTTTAAAGGCCTATGAGTCGGCACAGATTGCATTAGATGCACAAGAGCAGGCATATTCTTATGCCACCGATAGATTTGATGTTGGGCTTACCAATGCTTTCGATTTCAGCCAGGCCAAATCTCGTTACGAGAATGCGCAAACAGAAGTAATTAGAACTAAATACGATTATATATTTAAATTAAAAGTGATTGAGTTATACTTTGGAATTCCGGTAACCGATCTTAAATTTTAGAACATGAAGAAAAAAACACTTCTTATTATTGGTGTAATTGCTGTTGCGCTTATTGTATTATTGGTTGTAGGTAAAAAAGCCGGTTGGTTTGGGTCTTCAGCGAATGTGAAAGAAATAGAAATCACTGAAATTCAGCCAATAAATATTATTGAAACTGTGGCTGCTACAGGTAAGATTCAGCCGGAAATCGAGGTGAAGCTGTCGTCTGAAGTTTCGGGAGAGATTATTGAACTTCCTATAGTTGAAGGGCAGCTGGTAGAAAAAGGAGATCTTTTGGTACGTATTAACCCTGATATCTATCAGTCAAGTTTACAACGATCCAGAGCAACTTTACAAAATTCTCAAGCCGGGTATGCGCAAGCACAGGCCGGTTTAAAGGAGGCGAAATCTAATTTTGAGAGAAATAAAACCCTTTTTGATAAAGGTGTTATCTCTAAAGCAGAGTGGGACAAGATTGTAGCTTCTTATGAAACTTCTGAAGCTGCTAAGAACTCTGCCTATTATCAAGTGCAAAGTGCTGCTGCTACAGTGACCGAGGCGACAGATAACCTGGCAAGAACCACTATTTATGCGCCTATGAGAGGTACTATCTCTAAGCTAGATGTGGAATTAGGGGAAAGAGTTGTGGGAACCCAACAAATGGCAGGAACCGAGATCCTTCGTGTTGCTAACCTGGCAAATATGGAAGTGGAAGTTGATGTGAACGAAAATGATATCGTTAAAGTAAGTGTTGGCGATTCTACCAATGTAGAGGTTGATGCCTACCTGAAACGAGAATTTAAGGGAGTGGTTACAGAGATATCAAATTCAGCTATTGAAGGTCTTACTGCCGATCAGGTAACTAACTTCAAGGTGAAAGTTAGAATCTTAGAATCTTCTTATGCTGATTTGTTGGAAGGAAAGCCTGAGAATTATTCTCCGTTTAGACCGGGAATGACTGCAACGGTAGATATAATTACCAGAAAGAAAATGAATGTAGTAGGGGTGCCAATAAGCGCTATTGTTATAAAAAATGATACTAGTTCGAATGGCTCTAAACAGGTAACTGTAAGTGCCGATCAAAAATTTGAAACGGTCTTTGTTAAGGACGGAAATCGTGCTAAATTGCGCGTTGTTACAACCGGGGTACAGGACGATAGGAATATCGAAATCTTAACAGGGTTGAAAGAAGGAGAGACGGTTATAACTGGACCTTATAATACGGTAACTAAGAGCTTGAAAAATGGTGATGAGGTTAGTCTTATGAAAGAAGAAAAGACCTCTGAATAACTAAAACAATCAATTTTGCCTAAAATACTTTGTATAGAAACAGCCTCTACTAATTGTTCGGTAGCGGTAAGTGTAGATGGGAAGGTCCTTTCAGTAAAGGAGGATTATAACCTTAATTATTCGCATGCAGAAAGGTTACATTTGTTTATAGAGGAAGTGCTAGTTGATAATAATATTAAATTAGAAGATTTGGACGCTATTGCAGTTAGCAAAGGTCCTGGATCTTATACAGGATTGCGAATTGGCGTATCGGCAGCAAAAGGATTATGCTTTTCCCATGATATTCCATTAATATCAGTTCCTACGCTAACGGCGCTGGGATATCAAGTAGATGTAAAGGCAATGGTAATTCCTATGCTGGATGCCAGAAGAATGGAAGTGTATGCGGGAGTATTTGATGCCGAGAGAAATCAGGTGCAGGAAACAGCAGCAATCATTCTTCAAGAGGATTCATTTAAAGAATTTCTAGATCAAGAACCTGTATATTTTATAGGAAGCGGGGTTGAGAAGTTTAGTGAAATTTGCACGCATCCTCACGCATACTTCGTAAAAGATAAATTGCCGTCGGCTCGGGAAATGGGGCCGCTAGCAACAAAAAAGTTCAAAATAAGTGACTTTGAAGATGTCGCTTATTTTGAACCTTTTTATTTAAAAGATTTTATTGCCGGGTAATTACTTTCCGGTCTCTATCTTTTCCTTTTCTGAATGATTATAGAAGTGAACATCTCGTTGAGGGAATGGAATTCCAATTCCTGCAGCTTCTAATCTGGTTTTAGCCTCTTCAATAGTATACCAATGGCATCCCCAGAAATCATCGTTGTAAGCCCAGAATCTGGCCGAAAGGTTAACTGCGCTATCTGCCAATTCGGTTACTACTACCTGTGGTGCCGGGTCTTCAAAAATACCTTCCTGTTCTTCCATCAACTTCATTAAAATATCTTTGGCAAGTTTGATATCACTATCGTAAGATATACCAATGGTAATGGCATCTTTACGTTTACCTTCTACAGTATAATTTATAATGTTGTCGTTAGTTAATTGGCCATTCGGGATAACGGCTAACTGATTTCCGAAGGTGGTCAATTTTGTATAGAATAAAGAAGTTTCTTTCACCGTTCCAGAAACTCCTTGTGCCTCAATGAAATCTCCTACTTTAAATGGTTTTAGCACTATTATGAGCACACCTCCCGCGAAGTTTGAGAGAGACCCCTGTAAGGCAAGTCCAATTGCTAAACCTGCAGCACCAATAATGGCGACAAGTGAAGTTGTCTCTACTCCCAGTTTGGTGATTACCAATATAAATAGGATGATTTTTAAAGTCCAATTGGTAAGGCTAAGTACAAATTTTTCTAAAGTGACATCATAATCTTTCTTTTCGAAGAATTTCTGAATGTACTTCAATAAGATCCTAATAATCCATAATCCGAAAATCAGTAGGAAAATGGCGTAAAGCAAACTTGGTAAGAAGTCTATAAATTTATCTGAATACTCTTTTGCGTATTCTTCCCAATTGTTTAAATATTCCATGTATCTATATTCTTTTTTGCAAATTGAATGATTTTGTTAAAAAATAAAGAATATTCGATGTTTAAGTTTTGTTAAATGCTTGAATAATACCAAGTAAATCGGGGATTGTGGTCACCGGAAGCTGGCAACTTCCATTTATACAGGCGTAGATAAGAGTTTTGCCTTGTATATAGCGATTTTTAGTAAGAGGCCTGTTGTCTTCTTTTACCGCGCCGTCAATTAAAATATTAGGCAGATATAATTTATTTAATTCCTGGATAATTTGAAATGCGTTTTCCCCCACAACAACTATTTCAAAATAAGGATGGGTGAAATTCATTTTCAATTCCATCCAGTTTGAATATCCCTGAGGGTACGATGCTATTTGTCCATCTATTTTTTTTAACATACCGTATGCCATATCCAAATAGCGAGATTCCTCAAAGTATTTAGATAGCTTGAATAGGTTCTTACCCATCACCGAATTAGAAGAAGGAATCACATTATCGTTATATTCCATATTTCGGGTGATTAGGGGGGCATCTTCATTTGAAGTAAAATAGAAGAGCATTTGCTCTGGATCATAAAAATGATGAATGGAATATTCAATTAACGAATGGGAAAGTTCCAACCATTTTTTATCTAAACTTACCTCGTATAAATTGAGGAAGGCTTCTATAACTAAGGCATAATCTTCTAAATAACCATTAATTTTACTGCTATTACCTTTATATGAATGATGCAGACTTCCATTTTTCTGGATCAAATTATCGGCAATAAAATGCGCATTTTTGATGGCTGTTTTTAAATGTTTTTCCTGGCTTAACTTCTTATAAGCATTAACATATCCATTTAACATGAGGGCATTCCAAGAGGTGATTTGTTTATCGTCTAATCGGGGCTTATCTCGTACTTCTCTTTTTTCATTAAGGATTTTGAGCCAGTTCTTCTTTTTTTGTTGAAGTGTTTCTAAAGGCATATCAAATTGTAGTGCAACTTCCTCATCTGTCTTCGTCCTGATAAGAACGTATTTATCGTGTTCCCATTTCCCAAAGGGATTGATGTTATAATATGATGAGAATACGTTGAAATCTTCCTTAAGGTGACCTTTCAATTCTCCAATGCTCCAAACGTAGAAAGCGCCTTCTTCCAATTGATGATCTTTATTCAAACTGTCGGCATCAAGTGAGGCATAAAAGGCTCCGGTAGTTTTATTTGTAAGCTTATTCTCTATGAAATTCAAACTTTGAAGGATAAGTTCTTTAAACCACGAATTATTTGTTGAGGCGTACGCATTGCTATAAAGGCTCATTAACTGCCCGTTATCATATAGCATTTTTTCAAAATGGGGCACATGCCATATGTCGTCTACAGCATATCTCGAAAATCCGCCTTCCACATGATCGTAAATTCCGCCAAACGAAATCTTTGTCAGGCTATGTTGCACATAGTCAAAGAGGTCAGTGTCATTTTTCTGAGTAGCATACCTTAAAAGAAATTCAAAATTAGACGGGATCACAAATTTTGGAGCTCTTCTGTCTCCTCCGTATTCCAAATCAAAACGGGTTTTCCATTTTTTAAGAATAGGCTTAAAATCATTTTTTGAAAAATCCTGTTCACTTTCATTTTCTGGAATTAACTGCATTTGCTTTAAACCCGCTTCCAGTTTATTGGCGTATTCATATAAAGTATCAGGGTCGGTTTTATAGAGATTCGCAACCTGATTCAGGGATTTTATCCATTGGTCTTTTTTAAAGTAGGTTCCGCCCCAGACAGGTCGTCCGTCGGGTAATGCAATAACATTCATAGGCCAACCGCCACTTCCAGTCATTATTTGCACCGCATTCATATAAGCCTGATCTACATCGGGGCGTTCTTCTCTGTCTACTTTAATGTTTATGAAATGCGTATTCATCACTTCTGCCACCTCTTCGTTTTCAAAACTTTCATGTTCCATAACATGGCACCAATGGCAAGCCGCGTATCCAATACTTATCACTATAAGCTTTCCACTTTTTTTTGCTTCATTTAGGCTTTCGTCATTCCATGCATACCATTGCACGGGGTTATTAGCATGCTGAAGAAGATACGGACTGGTTTCGTGTATGAGTTTATTGACTGGGGTTTCCATTATACGTTTTTTAGTAGGGCTATAATAGGATTAATAAAAATAAAACGGCTGAATTATTTGTTGATAAACGAATAATTCAGCCGGATCAAATGAGGTGGAAGTTAGTCGACTACAAAAGAAATCTTTACATTCACACGGTATTCTGTGACATTTTCACCGGTTACCAAGGCCGATTGTTCATTGACATATACCGATTTGATGTTTTTTACAGATCTTGCAGCATGTTTTACGGCATTTTGAGTAGCTTCCTCCCAGCTTTTGCTGGAATTAGCCATTACTTCAATAACTTTAATTACAGACATAATTTTTTAGGTTTGTTAGTTAATATGCATTTAATCATCTTAAATTACGAAAAATATATTCCAAGAATAATAAACAGATGTTAAATCAAAAGTTCTTAAAGTTTTGATAACCTTACGAATGAACTTTTTAGAGAAAAATAACTCACTTTTGCAAGTCAGATTTTATCCCGTATGGAAGATGTTTATACGTTAATGCTTGTTGCATTATTCGCTTTGGCTATAACCGATTTGGTAGTAGGAGTTAGTAATGATGCAGTAAATTTCTTGAATTCAGCAATTGGTTCTAAGGCAGTGCCGGTTAGAACAATTTTAATAGTTGCCAGTTTAGGTGTAGCAGTAGGTGCAATTTTTTCAAGTGGTTTAATGGAAGTTGCGCGGGAAGGAATATTTGTTCCTGGAAAATTCTATTTTGAAGAGATCATGATTATTTTCATGGCGGTGATGATAGCCGATATTCTCTTGTTAGATTTCTTTAACTCTATAGGCCTGCCCACATCTACCACCGTCTCTATTGTTTTCGAGCTTTTAGGTGCAGCCGTGTGCATGTCTCTACTTAAGATCTATCATGGTTCCGGAGATTATGGTACTATTTTTCAATATATCAACACGTCCAAAGCCACAGAAATTATTATTGGTATCCTGCTTTCGGTGGTAATAGCATTTACTTTAGGAGCGATAATTCAATATTTTTCCAGGCTTATCTTCACTTTTAAGTATGAAAAGAAATTAAAATATGTAGGAGCTATTTTTGGAGGGATCTCCCTAACCGCTATCTTATATTTTATTCTTTTGAAAGGCTTGAAAAGTATCTCGATAATTCCGGAAGGATTTTCAGACTATGTATCTAATAATTCTTTCCTGATCGTTATAATAAGCCTTGTGGTGTTTGCGGCATTATCACAGTTGCTTATAAGTTTCTTTAAAGTGAACATCCTAAAAATTATTATTGTAATTGGAACTTTTGCTCTGGCACTGGCCTTTGCAGGGAACGACCTGGTGAATTTTATAGGGGTTCCTATTGCCGCATGGCAGTCTTTTGAAATTTGGCAGACAGCACATCAGGCTACGGGGGTTCTTCCCTCAGAATTACTGATGGTAGGTTTAGGCCAGGAAGTTAAAACACCAGTTTTTCTGCTTATTATAGCAGGATTGATAATGGTGATTACTTTATGGTTTTCCAGTAAGGCTATGAAGGTTACCGATACTGAGATCAACTTAGGAAGACAAAGAGGAGGGGACGAGCGATTTGAACCAAATTTCATCTCGCGAAGTCTTGTAAGATATTCAATAGTTGTAAGCGGTATATTCGACTCTATTATACCAAATTCTCTTGCTAGAAAAATAGATAGGAAATTTGAAAAGCAGGAAATAACCGTAGAAAGTAAGAGATTGGATGCCCCCTCATTTGATATGGTGCGAGCATCGGTTAATCTAGTGGTTGCCAGTATTCTTATATCTATCGCAACAAACCTTAAATTACCATTATCTACTACGTATGTAACCTTTATGGTGGCTATGGGAACATCTCTGGCCGATAGGGCGTGGGATAGAGATAGTGCGGTTTATAGGGTTGCAGGGGTGCTTAATGTAGTAGGAGGATGGTTTGTTACTGCTTTGGTGGCATTTTTCGCAGCTGCCTTGTTTGCTGTTATTATTTATTACGGTGGAATAATAGCGGTAGGAGCATTGGTTCTTCTGGCTGTAATATTAATTGTAAGAAGCGCCATCGTACATTCCAGAAAAATAAAGGAGGAGAAGAAGCAGAAACGTTATAATAGAAGCGATATCATTACCATTAATGAGATCACGGTTGAAACTTCCCAGAATATCTCCAACGTAATAAGCGGTATAAATAAGATGTTTACGAAGACAGTAGATAATCTTGGATATCACGATCTAAATAAACTTAAGAAGAACAGCAAAGCAATAGATAAACTGGAGGCCGATATCGATGAATTAAAAGGAAATATCTTCTATTTTATTAAATCTTTGGATGATGATTCTGTAGAAGCCAGTAAATTCTATATTTTAATTCTAGATCATTTACAGGATATGGTACAGTCTATAGCCTTTATTACACGAAACAGTTACAATCACGTCCATAATAATCATAAAAATCTAAAATTCAATCAGATCCGTGATTTAAAAGGCATCGATGATAAAATGCAAATTCTGTTCGATGAGATAAAATCAATTTTTGATACTCATAGTTTTAGTACCATAGATGGTATTATCGCTGATAAGCAGCAGCTTCAGGATCATGTTTCCGATTTGATACAAAAGCAAATAAATCGTATTAGAACCTCTGAAACTAGCCCTAAGAATACCAAGCTCTACTTTGGACTTCTTTTGGAAATAAAGGATCTTATTTCTTCTACAATGAGTTTGCTACAGTTATTTCAGGAATTTAATAAAGAAGCAAAACAAACATTTTAAAGTTCAGTACGTACCATAAAAAAAACCCGCTGTAAACAATTTGTTCACAGCGGGTTTTTTATGTAATTATACCAGGTTAATTATCCATTTACAGCTTCAACGTAATTTACTTTTCCATGAAGCATGTCACGCATCATGGTCTCTATGCCATTCTTAAGAGTGGCGGTTGAGGAAGGGCAGCCACTGCAGGCTCCTTGCAGGATAACTTTTACTGTTTTGGTTTCGGCATTATAGGAATCGAACATAATATTACCTCCATCGCTAGCAACGGCAGGTTTTATATATTCTTCTAATATATCTATAACCTGATTGGATACATCATCCAGATTTTCAGGCCTTTTTACTTCGATCCCATTTGATTGTGGAACTTGATCAGCCTTTTTCTCTTCAATGGTTTCATTTATAAGCACTTCATTTCCTTCCTGAAGATATTGTGTTATAAATTCTCGTAATTCTAATGTGATCTCTTCCCATTGAGCCACTTCATATTTATTAATTGAAATATAGTTTTCGTCAATAAAGATCTCTTTAATAAAGGGGAAGTTGAATAACTTTCTAGCTAATGGAGCATTAGCAGTTGCATCAATATTTTTAAATTCGGCAGCAGCGATCACCAATTTTTTATTGGCCACAAATTTCATTACCGAAGGATTAGGTGTGCTCTCGGCGTATACAGTTACCGGTACCTTTTTTGAAGATGTGGTTACTTCAGTTTCTTTTAGAATCTCTATTCCTTTATTAAGAGCTGCACTTAATTGCTCCGCTACTTCTTCCTGTACATCGGGCCATTCAACAATATTATATTTTTCAATGGCTATAAAATTTTGAGCAATAAAAACAGTCTTAACAAATGGGAGATAAAACAATTGTTGAGCAATAGGCGATTTTGCAGCCTCCTCGATATTTTTAAACTCAAAGCTTTCATGTCTTGTTAGAAACTGATTGGTTTCAAACTTAACTATGGCAGGATTGCTGGTTAGTTGTATGTTTACTGTAAAGGAATTCATCTTTTCTTATTTTGTGCAAAATTACTAAAACAAACTAGGCTAATCTATATATTTGTAATTGATCTTAAAGGTTTAATGATCAGTTTTTTCTATCTTTCAAATGTTTTTTGGGGCTATCGGGATTGTTTCCCTTTTTATAAAGTATATAATTTCCATGAGAGTAGGTGTTATAGGAATATTGTTATTGGGCTTATTGAATTCTTTTTCTTCTAATGCCCAAGAGGTTATCCCCACTTATAGCGATTACCTAACCGATAATTTATATTTACTCCATCCTTCAATGGCCGGAGCCGCAAACTTTAATAAAATTAGGATTACAGCTAGACAGCAGTGGTTTGACGTAGAAGATGCGCCTAGCTTACAAACCTTAAGTGTGAATGCAAGGATGGGAGAGAAGATAGGTTTGGGCGTTATAATGTTTAACGATCAAAATGGGAATTATTCGAAAAGAGGTTTGTATGGTACGTTTGCATATCATTTATTGCTTTCTAGAAGCGAATTAGATTTAAATCAGTTTTCCTTCGGAGTAAGTGCAGGCATAATTCAGCATAGTTTAGATGAAAGCGGTTTCACTGGCTTTGATCCCGTAATTAACGGTGACGATGTAACAGATTATTATGGGAATATCGATTTGGGAATGTCTTACTACTACCTTGATTTCTTTGCTCATATAACAGCAAAAAATATACTTTCGGTTAACAGAGAATTATTTTATTCAGATGCTGTACCTAGTAATCAGCGTAAGTACCTGTTTTCTACAGGTTACACTATTCATAAATTGAAAAGTTCCTACAGTTTTGAGCCTTCGGTAATGTTCCAGTTAAGAGAGCAAACAGGGGAAAAATCTATTGATGCCAATATTAAGGTTTATAAAAATATGGAGTTAGGAGATCTTTGGGGCGGATTATCTTATAGAAGAAGCTTTGAAGGCGCAGAATATACAACAGATGGAACCGAGATTAAAAATCAGAAACTTCAATATTTAACACCCTTTGTAGGTTTTGAGTATAATAAATTTTTATTTGCTTATACATATTCCTACCAAATGAATTCTTTGGTTTTAAGCAATAGTGGGTTTCATCAAATTACACTTGGCTATAACTTTGGAGAGAATAGGGAAAGGTACGAGTGTGAATGCCCGGCCATCAATTAGAAGTCGAGGTGCTCTATAAGGCAGTTCCCGGCAGTATCTAGTAATTTCCGAAGCACTTCGGGATTCGAGTTGCTAAAAAGTTTATGGCTGCCTTTGGCAGATGAGGTGTTTAGTAAGTGTAAGTCTTCCAGCACTTTCTTAGTTTGTCTGGCCACAGCTTCTCCAGAGTCTATAATTTGAACATTGTCGGGCAGTATTCTTTTGAGAACAGTTAATAAATAGGGGTAATGACTGCATCCTAATACCAGGTAATCTATTTTAGCATCGATCATAGGTTGCAGCAACTTTATTAATAAATACTTAATTTCTTCAGAGTCCTGCTTGCCCTGTTCTATTAAAGTGACCAAACCATTTCCCACTACTTCGGTAATGGTAATCTCCCCGGAATATAGTTCAGAGGTTTTATGGAATAATTTGCTAGATAAAGTGCCTTTTGTAGCAAGTATACCTATTGATTTAGTTTTAGAATTCAGCGCTGCGGGTTTAATTGCCGGCTCTATTCCAATAAATGGAATAGTATAACTGGAGCGTAACACTTTAATTGCATTCGTTGTGGCGGTATTGCAGGCTACTACCACCATCTTACAACCCATTTCAAGCAACTTGTCTGTGTTTTTATTGCTTAGAGCTATAATCTCTTCAATGGGTTTTTCTCCATAAGGAGCATTCTTGCTATCAGCAAGATAGATACTGTTTTCATGAGGTAAAAGGCTTATTACTTCTTTCCATATGGAAGTGCCGCCAATTCCAGAATCAAAAAAACCGATGGGATCTAAGTTATTCATATATGTAAAAATAAAAACTGCGCCCTAATTAGAGCGCAGTTTTTTAAATATTATTTTAAGGAATTATTACATTCCTAGATCTTTCTTTACATCAGCCATAAGGTTAAACCCATCAGCCATGATTACACCAGATCCGTTTGAAGAATCTAATACATAATCATATCCTTTAGCTCTTGCTACTTTTTGAATAGATACACGAGCTTTTTCGTAAACCGGCTTTAAAAGATCAAGTTCTTTCTTTTGAAGATCTTGTTGAGCTTTTTGTCCGTGTTCCTGAATTCTTCTCTGAGTACTCTGTAATTCTTGAGCTCTCTTAGCGTTTTCTTCTTCTGTTTTTGTAGGAGCTTCAGATTCGTAACGTTGCATTGTTTTTTGAGCTTCAGTCATCATATCTCTAATCTCTGCGTCATATGTCTTCTGAAGTTTTTCTAATTGTGTCATAGCTTCTTTATAAGCAGGCATAGTTTCCACTAACTCCTGAGATGCAATGTGAGCGATCTTTGATTGCGCATTTGTAAAAGCAGTTGCTCCTAAAGTTAAAGCTACGGCTATAAGTAGTGTTCTGAATTGTTTCATTTTAATTGTATTTAATGTTAAAGTGTTAAACGTTTGAATTATTATTAATTAGGGTTGTTATTCTCTTCTCTTTTAAGTCTTTTAACCTCGTCGATAGAGTCTTTTTTGCGTTGTCTATCGGCAAGTATCTTTGCACGGCGTTCATCAAATGCTTGCTGTTTTGCAGCTCTAATAGAATCTCTTTCTGCCTTGCGAGCTTCAATAAATGCTTCTCTTTCATTTTGAGCAGCTTCAGCCGCCTGCTTTTTCTCACTTATTTCTTTATCCTCTTCTACACTTCGGCTTTCTTCTATCTCCATTTCTTTAATCTCTCCTCGGGAAGAAAGTTGCTCTCTTTTGGAAGCTCGTGTAATACTTCTTAAAACCTGCTCGCTAATATTATGCCTTTCTGCGGAAAAAACCATAGCTACATCTGAGGTTCTATCGAAAATGAAATCATAATTTCTTTGAACACCTATTTCCTGAATCGCATTGAAAACCTGGTCTTGTATAGGCTTTATCAATTGCTTTTTCTGAAGGATTAAATCACCATTAGGACCAAATCTTTTCTGCTGGTATTCTGATATCTTTGATTCTTCAAAAGCGATAGTTGCTTCTCTTTCTTCAATAAGCTCTTTAGTAAGAAGAGGACGTTCCTGGTCTAATTCTAATTTCATGGAAGCAACCTTTTTTAGATCACTTTCTAATTCGTTCTTCCATGACTGAACGCGTTCTTCTAATTGAGCTGAGGCTTCCTGATATTCCGGTACATTAGCTAATATATATTCCATATCTATATATGCAATTCTATTAGGTTTCTGGGCTTGAACTGATAATCCAAGACCTATAAAAAATACCAGTAAAAAAGGAAGTCGGCGTTTCATATGTTTGCTATTAGAAATAATCGTGCCAAATCTAAAATTGCTGTCCGATTATAAAGTGAGTTTCCCAGCCGTTAGGTGTAGATTGTCCTGGAACTGGATCGAAACCATATCCAAAATCAATTCCTAATAATCCAAACTGCGGCATGTAAATACGGATACCCGCACCTGCTGATCGGTTTAATTGGAATGGGTTGAAATCTCTGAAGTTATCGTAAGATGCTCCTGCTTCTAAGAACGTCAGGGCATAAATAGATGCCATTGGTTTAAGTGTGATTGGATATCTAAGTTCTAAAGAGTATTTATTATAAATAACTGCTCCATCTTCGTTAGAAGCCTGACTTAAACCACTTCTGTCCAGCGGTACAATTGATTGATTAGGATAACCTCTTAAGGCGATGCTTTCACGACCATCTAGGCTGTAAGATCCTAGTCCATCTCCACCCACATAAAAACGCTCGAAAGGAGGGATTCCTCTGTCGCTATTATAAGCTCCAAGGAAACCGTATTCCATGTGAGTTTTCAAAACTAAAGGACTTTTTGGACCAAAGTTGAAAAGTGTATTATACCAAGAAGCATCAAATTTCACTTTGTAAAATTCTAACCACTTAAACTTTTCCTGATCTATTTTAGATTGATCCCCAACTGGTTCGTCGCCTGTTCTTAATCTGGTACCATCACGATTTATAAGGTTTCCACTATCATCTTTTAATTGAAATTCATTTTGATTCTCAAGATCATTATAATCCACTCCATTCCACAGGGAATAAGGAGGGGTGAATTTAGCGATCACATTGAATTCTGATCCTCCAGTAGGGAAAATAGGATTAATTCTTAAACTGTTTCTGCTTAAGCCAATGGTGTAAGTTAAATTATTAGAAAATCCATTTCCAAATGTAAATAATCCGGTGGTGTAATTGTTTAAATCATAACGTTGGAATCCAACTGCTTGTGATAAGGTGAAAAAGTCATCAGGCCAGTTCAACCTTTTTGCTAGACCTACATTTACTCCTAATATATCAAAGCTCTTAGATTTATCAGGTCTTCTGGATTGGTAATCGTATAAAAATTGTCTGGTGTACGAGAAGGAAGTAGATAGACTAACTGGTTTAACGCCTCCTAACCATGGCTCTACGAACGATAAGCTATAGGTTTGGTAATAGGTACTTGCCTGAGCTCTTAAAGAAAGCTTTTGTCCGTCACCCATAGGTAAGGGTTTGTATGCATCCTTATCAAAGATCCCTGCCAATGAGAAATTGTTGAAAGATAGTCCCAAGGTTCCAATAAAACCTCCACCACCGTAACCTCCTTGCAGCTCTATTTGACTAGCCCCGGCTTCAGCAACACTATATTCCATATCTAGTGTTCCGGCATCAGGGTTTACGTTTTTAAAATTTGGAGAGATTTGCTCAGCATCAAAAAATCCTAATTGCCCTAATTCTCTAATGGTTCTAATAACGTTGGTCTGACTGTACTTCTGCCCTGGTTTGGTTCTTAGTTCTCGGTAGATAACATGATCTTTTGTCTTGTCGTTGCCCACAACACTAATAGTATTGAAATAAGCCTCTTTTCCCTCAATAATTCTTATTTCAAAATCAATAGTGTCATTATAAACTTTGGTTTCAACCGTATTAACCTGAGCAAATAAATATCCGTTATTTTTATATAGGTTAGAAAGGTCTTGTGCATCGGGATCTGAAGCATCGGCAATTCTTTTTTCGAGTAAAACTCCATTATATACAGCGCCTTTATTAATTCCTACAACTCTTTTAAGTTGTTCATCGCTATAAACAGTATTTCCTATAAAATCTATATTTCCTATATAATGCTTTCTTCCTTCTTCAACATTTATGCGAAGTGCAATTTCATTGTTTTCTTTTTTGATCAAAGTGTCCGAAATAATACGGGCATCTCTAAATCCTTTTTCTTTGTATTTGTCGATAAGTTTTACCTTGTCCTCGTCATATTCAGCAGCTATATATTTGGAACGTTTCCAGAATCTAAAGAAGTTCTTTTCCTTAGTGCTGCTCATAGCTTTTTTAAGCTTTGAGTCGCTAAATTGTTCATTGCCTACAAAATCGATCTCCTCGATTTTAACCTTTTCACCACGATCGATATTTACCACCATATTCACTTTATTGGTGTTGGCAGTATCTACCACAGCGGTAGTGTTAATGGCTACTTTGGTGTTAAAATATCCATCTTTTCTATATTTGTTTTGAATATAGTTTTTAGTAGTGGTAATAAGGTTTTCGGTAACTTTAGTACCGGGAGTCAGGTTGTTTTCCTTGATAAGTTCTTCCTGAGCGCTTTTTTTCTTGATACCCTGAATACGAATCTCTGCGAGTTGCGGTACTTCTTGGATTTCAAGTTCTAGGTCGGCAACATTTCCATCAATATTAGTGATGTAAAAATTGATATCACTAAACAGGCCTAGATCCCATAATTTCTTAAGTACTTTACTAATGCGGTCACCCGGGATAAAAACTTCTTCTCCGGTTTTTAACCCGGTATATGCAATTACAGTTTGCTCATTATAGCTAACCGTACCTGTAACTTCTATTTTTCCGATAGTATATTTTTGCCCATTACCAATGGGTAAATCTTGCGCCTGAAATGCTGCGCTATACAATAAACAACATGCCAAAAGCGTGAAACACTTTAACGACAATCCTGCACTAACTAATTTGTTCACTGGTTTTTCCAAATCTTCTTTCTCTGGTTTGATAATTATAAATGGCTTCAAATAGATTTTCTTTTCGGAAATCCGGCCATAAAATATTGGTAAAATATAATTCCGAATAGGCTATTTGCCAAAGCAAAAAATTGCTTATCCGCTGTTCGCCACTAGTTCGGATAAGCAAATCTACATCGGGTAAATTTTGGGTGTAAAGATGCTGATTTATAATTGATTCATCAACCGCATCAACACTTATTTCGTTATTTTTTACTTTTTCGCTAATATTCTTAACGGCTTGCACAATTTCTTCTCGAGAGCCGTAACTAAGCGCTAATGTGAGGGTCATTCTGGAATTGGTCTCTGTTTTCTTGATAACCTCAGCAAGTTCTTTCTGTGCTTTTTTAGGCAGGTTATGTATGTTGCCTATTGCATTTAACTTAATGTTATTTTCTGAAAGAGTTTTGATTTCCTTTTTTAGAGAAGAGACCAATAAACGCATAAGAGTGTCTACCTCCAGCTTCGGGCGATTCCAGTTTTCTGTAGAAAACGCATATAAAGTGAGGTTTTCAACTCCTAATTCTGCACTGGCTTCAACTACGTCGCGTACCGCCTTTGTGCCCTCTTCATGTCCAAATGCTCTCAATAGGCCTTTTTGTTTCGCCCACCTGCCATTTCCATCCATAATAATGGCAATATGTTTGGGAAGTGCTTTGAGGTTAATTTTTTCTTTGAACATTTTATTATAAATTACAGTAGCAAGGTTTTTTTCCAAAAGTAAACGTAAGACTAATCCCGGAAAAAACATACCAATCTTTGGTATTTGTACTTCCAAATTCTCTTGGTGGATCTCTTCTCCCAAGAACTTCTTCAGGATTGCTTCCATCTAAATTATCGGTGAAAGTATATCTTGCACCAACTTCAAAACCAGCAATAATATTTTTGGTAAGTGTTTGCTTATAGCCCATTACCATAGGTATGGAGAACTCCCAGTTATCACCCTGTGCCTCTAGTTGTCCAACATTGGGGAGGCCCGAGCTTAATAGCTGATGTTTAGAGTTGAAATAGGTGATTCCTGTATATAGATAAGGAGTGCTTTGAGGAGTAGCATCATGAAGATCGAAAGACCAAAAATTGAACTCTATACCTAACGAGGCTTCGGCTACATGATTGGTAAAACTGTAACCTCGTTGTTGTCTTCTTGTTTCGTTAGATTTGGCGTCATCTGCAGTGATTTCTCCATATAATAAAGAAAGTCGTAAGCTGTGTCGCTCGCTTCTATTCCATTTTACAATCCCTCCTGCTACCAGTCCGTTTGGGTTGATAAAAGCTGTACTACCAACATCTCCAATATAATTTGCACCCCCAATAAATGGGCCTACTTCAAATGTTTGGCCATAGGTGGTGGAAAAGCAAACAAACATAAAAATTAGTAAAAAATGGTGCTTCATAAGATTCTAAAAGTTTGCGAATATAACAATAATGTTTGCCTTTCAATAATTTGAGAGGTTTTGTGTATGATTATTAACTGGTTTTATGAAGATATATTGTTTAATTTCTGCGGTCTTCTCCCCATAATAGCTTTTTTCTTAGGGTTTGTAAAAAGCTGTCTTCCTGAAGTTCTACCATGCTAATTTTAAAAGGTGCAATTTTAATCGTTATTTCCGTAGTGTTGTGTAAAGATGCAATTCTAGAATCCATAGACGCTAAAAAGAAATCTTCCCTTCCCGAGACCTTTAAGGTTATTTTAGTGTCGTCTTTAATAACTAAAGGTCTTGCGTTTAAATTGTGAGGTGCAATAGGGGTAATAACCATGGCGTTGGTATTAGGTACTATAACAGGGCCGCCACAACTTAATGAATAACCTGTAGAACCGGTGGGGGTAGAGACAATTAAACCGTCTGCCCAATAGGATGTTAAGTATTTATCATCCAGCCATGTTTCCACGGTGATCATGGAAGTGGTGTTTTTTCGGCTCACTGCAATTTCATTAAGGGCAAAATTATTTTCGCCTATATCTGTATTTTCAGGACTTGTTTCGATACAAAGAACTGTTCTTTCTGAAATAGAATATTTCTTCAAAAGAATATCAGAAATACTTTTTCTTATCTCATCTTTCTGGATGGTAGCTAAAAACCCCAGTCTTCCAGTATTGATCCCTAGAATTGGAATGTTTAGATCTCTAATATAACTAATAGATTTTAGTATTGTTCCATCACCTCCAATACTGAAAAAAAGATCGTAGCTGCTATCTAATTCTTTAAAAGTATGAAGATAGTCGTATTCCCGAACCACCGTTTCGTTGTGCTGAATGAGTTCCAGGAATTTCTTCTCTATAACTACTTCTATATTCTCCTTGTGTAAAATCTGCAATAATTCTTCGATGCATTTGCCCGAATCCTTATGATAAAATTGACCGTAAATGCCTACTTTCATTCTTAAATATTAAGGTACCTGTCTAAGTATTGAGACCGGTCACTAAGTTTTTTATTGAAGCTGTCTTCCTGGTGTTCAGATATAATGGTGTATCCATATCTTCTGAATGTTTGAAGGATTTCATTGAGCCCCGTGGTGCTAAGTTTAATTGTAATTCGGGTTAGATCGTTAGATTTCGAAGAAACGAAAATTCCAAGAACACCCGCATTATGGGATTCTACAATTTGTCCAATTTCTGAAAAGGAATAATCTCTGAAACCTTTTTCTACCACAATAATTCCACCCGGTTCATTTAAAAATGGAGTTTCGTTGAATAAAGTTATAATATCGGTTAATTCAAGATAGCCCAAATATTGATTTTCATCGTTCAGTACCGGTAGAATGTTACTGTGGTTCTGAGCAAAACTCTCTAAAATATCCAGCCAATAGTCATGCTCTCGGGCAAAAAAACCTTCAAGCGCATATTGGTAGTCCAGTAGCTTTTTATCCTTTTCAAAGGAACGAACATCATTTTCTGAAATACACCCTAAATAAACCCCATTATTCTCTACTGGTAGGTGGGAATAGGTAAGCTTATTGAAAAGCTGTTGCAGCTCCTCGATACGGGTGTCTAGGCTGCATATTTTAATATCATTAATTATATAACTTTCAATACTCATAAGTCCTCTTCATTTTTATGCAAATTAATCAAAATAAAATTCAATAAGGCTTCCTCATCTTTGTATTTTTGTTAATTCAAAGCCAAATAAATATGACTAAGTTAAGTGTTAACATCAATAAAATAGCCACTTTAAGAAATGCCCGAGGGGGAGATGTGCCAAATTTAGTACAGGTTACTAAAGATATAGAATCTTTTGGAGCTCAAGGAATTACAGTGCATCCCCGCCCGGATGAGCGCCATATACGCTATCAGGATGTTTTTGATTTGAAACCTATAATTACGACCGAATTCAATATAGAGGGAAATCCAATTCCCAAATTCATTGATTTGGTATTAAAGTCTAAGCCAGATCAGGTTACTTTAGTGCCAGATGCAGTAGATGCTATAACCTCTAATGCAGGATGGGATACTGTGAAAAATAGAGGGTTTTTACAAGAGGTGATAACCGAGTTTAAGAATAATGGAATTAGAACCTCTATTTTTGTGGACCCTAGTCTTAAGATGATCGAAAATGCTGTTCATACAGGAACAGACAGGATAGAGCTTTATACCGAAGCATATGCTGAAGAATTTGCCAAAGGGAATAAAGAGGCTGTGAAGATTTATGCTGATTGTGCTAAACTGGCTACCAAGTTTGGTATAGGGGTTAATGCAGGGCATGATCTATCATTAGATAACATACAATATTTTAAGGAACAGGTGCCAGATTTGTTGGAAGTCTCCATTGGGCATGCTCTTATATCGGAAGCCTTATATTTAGGACTGGAAACAACTATTAAAAAATATTTGAAATTATTACAAGCATGATAAAATTACACGCAACGGTGTTGGGTGAGGGAAAACCATTTTTGATTCTACATGGTTTTTTGGGAATGAGTGATAACTGGAAAACCTTAGGGAATAAATTTTCTGAAGCCGGCTATCAGGTTCATTTGCTAGATCAGCGCAATCATGGTAGGAGTCCTCATACTTCAGAAATGACATATGAGTTGATGGCTCAGGATATTCAAGATTACTGCTTGGAAAACAAGCTCGAAGATGTCATTCTTCTTGGTCATTCTATGGGTGGTAAGGTTGCTATGCAGGTGGCGGGCAGTTTTCCAGAGCTTATCTCCAAACTTATAATTGTTGATATAGGACCTAGATATTACTCGCCTCATCATCATGAGATTCTGGACGGTTTAACCAAACTGGATAAACAATCCCTTTCTTCTCGTGGAGAAGCGGAAGATTTTCTTGCTCAATTTGTTTCGGATGTAGGAACAAGAATGTTCCTACTTAAAAACCTTTATTGGAAATCTAAAGGGCAACTTGCCTTACGTTTAAATTTGGAAGTTTTAAAAGAAGCTTCAGAAAATATAGGAGAGGCGCTTAGCGAAGACATCCGATTTGATAAACCTGTCCTCTTTATTAAAGGAGGAAATTCCAATTATATAAATAAGGAGGACGAACCTCTTATTCAACTTCACTTCCCAAATTCCGAAATACTTACTATCTCAGGAGCAGGTCATTGGCTACATGCTGAAAAAATGAGCAATTTTTATGACAATGTAATACAGTTTCTTTAGGTAACCGCTTGTTATATTATGTACGCATAATAAAAACACGAAGATTCTTGCATAATATGTATTTTATGCTAATTTTAGCACCATATTTTATATAAAAGAAATTTAAACCAAATTTAATTATGAAAAAACTATTATTGTTGATGGTGTTCACTTTGGCAACTGTTGTTACCTACGCCGGTGGATATCGTGTGAGTTTGCAGGGGCAGCGTGCGCTAGCTATGGGGCATACCGGAGTTGCGGTTGTAAATAGTGCTGAGCTTGGCTTCTTTAACCCGGCCGGTCTTGTTTATCTTGAAAACAGATTAAATGTGTCTGCAGGTGTGAGTGGAGTGTTTTCAGATGTAATATACCAAAATGATGAGTTTGGTAATAGTTATAGAACAGATAACCCTGTGGGAACTCCTCTATATTTATATGCTTCTTATAAAGTAAACGATTGGTTAGCGCTAGGTTTGAGTGTTTACACTCCTTATGGTAGCGCAGTGAAGTGGGAAGACGACTGGTCTGGATCTCACCTAGTAAACAATATAGATCTTGCTGCTATATATGTACAGCCTTTAGTATCTGTTAAATTATCTAAATACCTAAGCGTAGGTGGTGGGCCAATATTTGTAACTGGAAGCGTTAATTTCAATAGAAATTTGAACCGAACTCTTTCTGATATTGATGGGAATAGAAGTAATGTAACAGTAGACGCTTCAGGAGTAACTAACTGGGGATGGTCTGCAAGTGCATTGTTCTCTCCAACAGAAGACCTAAGAGTAGGATTCAACTATCGTTCAGAAATTATTTTGGATGCAGAAGGTGGAGAAGCAGATTTTCAAAACATCCCTAATTCACCATTAACTCCTTTCGCCGATACTAAGTTCAATGCTTCTTTACCAATGCCTGCAGAACTAACTGTTGGATTATCTTATAGATTCTTAGATAAATGGTTGTTTGCATTCGATTATAATCAAACCTTCTGGAGCGTTTATGAATCTTTAGATTTAGATTTCGCAGATCCGAATATTCCTGATTCTACAAACCCTAGAAATTATAAAGATTCTTCTATCTATAGATTTGGTTTACAATATGAAGCTACCAGCAGATTTACTTTGAGAGCTGGATATTATTTTGATGAATCACCAGTTCAGGAAGGCTATTTCGCTCCAGAAACACCTCGTAACGATTCTAACAATTTTACCGGTGGACTTTCATTCAATATAACCGATAACCTTGCTATCGATGCTGCGTTCCTTTATTCTAGATTTGAAGAGGTTGACGCTTCATACGATTATTACCAGGAAAATGGGCAGGCAGTGCCTTTCGAAGGAACTTACAAGTCTAGTGCCTTTGTGCCTGGTCTAGGATTAACTTATAAATTATAATATAACCCAGCTTATAATATGAAAAATTATTTAAAACTATTACCACTTCTGGCATTAGGAATTGTATCCTGTGAGCCTGAATTAGATACCCCAATTGATGAGTCTGGTTTTTACACAAATGGAGAAGCCGATTTCTCAAACTACGTTGCCTTAGGAAATTCATTAACAGCCGGGTATGCTGATGGGGCTCTATATATTACAGGACAAGTAAACTCTTATCCAAATATCATGGCGCAGCAATTTGCTAAAGTGCAAGAAACTCAAATGTTCAATCAACCTCTTATGGCCGATAATGCTGGAGGTCTTTTAGCGGGAGGAACTCAAATAACCGATAATCGTAGAGTTCTGGCTGTAGGAACAAACGGAAGTCCTGCTCCAATGATTTATACCGGAATGCAACCTACAACCGATATTACCAACGTTCTTTCAGGACCATTCGGAAATATGGGAGTGCCTGGTGCAAAAAGTTTTCATTTGGTGACTCCAAATTATGGAGATATTAGTGGGGTTGCCGCAGGATCGGCTAATCCATATTTTGTTCGATTTGCTTCATCACCAGGAACTACTGTTCTTGCAGATGCCGTAGCGCAAAATCCAACCTTCTTTTCTTTGTTCATAGGTAATAACGATGTACTTTCCTACGCTACTTCTGGTGGTGTAGGGGTAGACCAAACAGGAAATATGAATCCTGCTTCATACGGACCAAATGATATTACCGATCCACAGGTTTTTGCTGGTGCATATTCTCAAATGGTTACTGCTTTAGTTGGAACAGGCGCCGATGGAGCTTTGGTTAATCTTCCAGATGTGACTTCTATTCCATTTTTTACAACGGTGCCAAATAATGCCTTGGTTCTGGATGCTCCAACAGCAGCAAGTTTAACAGGTTTTTTCCAAGCAGTAGCAGGTATTTTTGCTCAGGGAGCTATTCAGCAAGGAGCTTCTCCTGAACAAGCACAGGCATTAGCGGCTCAGTATGCAATTACTTTTAATGCTGGACCAAACAGATTTTTAATAGATGTTCCTGTAAGTCCAACAAATCCTCTTGGGTTTAGACAAATGACAGAGCAGGAATTATTGGTGCTCACAATCAATCAAACTAATTTAGCTCAGGGGTATGGCTCTGTTGTGTTAACGCCAGAAGTTATGCAGGTAATAGGTTTGCTTCAAGCAGGACAATCAATTACACCAGAACAAGGTCAGTTAGTACTTGGTGCGGTTAGTGGGATAGACGATAAAGATGCGTTAGATACTCAGGAACTTACAGCTATTTCAACAGCTCAGGCTAGTTACAATGCTACAATTAAAGCATTAGCTACTGCTAATGGTTTGGCTTTTGTAGATGCTCAGGCTGTACTTAAGCAAGTGGCTACAGGTGGAGTTGTTTTTGATGGTGGAACTTTAACTTCTCAGTTCGTAACTGGTGGAGCTTTTTCTTTAGATGGAGTGCATCCAACACCTAGAGGTTATGCATTACTGGCTAATGCTTTAATTGAATCTATTAATCAAACATATAACGCCACAGTTCCAAAGGTTAACATTGGAACATATGGTACCGTAACACTTAATAATGAAGTGCAATAATTAATACTGCAATTAGGCTTGTGTTAGATTAAATTGCATTATTAATTATATCATAAAATGTAAAACGCCGGATTTATTCCGGTGTTTTTTTTGCATTTTTGTGGACTAACCAATCAAAAAACCAGGAGTATGAAATTTATTGTACGCATCCTTTTAACCGCTTTGGCAGTAGTGTTACTAGCCAAATTTTTACCAGGTGTTACCGTTGCCGGATATGTAACTGCCATAATTGTTGCAATTGTTCTGGCAATTTTGAACTTAATTGTAAAACCTATTTTAGTCCTGTTTACTTTACCGGTCACAATTCTCACCTTAGGCTTATTTCTTTTGGTGATAAACGCTGTAATAATTTTATTGGCTGATGCCTTTATAGCCGGCTTTGCGGTAGATGGTTTTTGGGTAGCTCTAATTTTTAGCTTATTGCTTTCTCTGTTTCAGGCGATTTTATTTTCGCTTCTCGATTCAGATTAGGAGGTTGCTGAAATTCAGGGTTTTGAAACTTTGCCAACAATCAAAAAATGTGTACTTTTGCACACCAATTTTTATAACACGTTAAGATGAATATTACCAGAGAGAATATTGATGAATTGAATGCGATAGTTAAAGTCGATATCGCAAAGGATGATTATAGCGGAAACGTTGATAAGATATTAAAAGATTACCGTAAGAATGCAAATATCCCAGGATTTAGAAAAGGACATGTTCCTATGGGAATGGTGCAAAAACAGTACGGGAAAGCTGTCCTGGTAGACGAGGTGAATAAATTGTTGCAGGATGCTCTTAATAAATATTTGACCGAAGAGAAATTGGACGTGCTTGGAAATCCACTTCCAAAAGAGCAGGAAAATTTCGATTGGAATCAAGAGAATTACAGTTTTGAATTTGAATTGGGTCTTTCTCCACAATTCGATGTGAATTTAGAAACTAAAAAGCCAATTACTCATTATAATATTGTTGCTGGTGAAAAAATGATCGACGACCAAGTGAAGCATATTCAAAAGCAATACGGAAAGCTGGTTTCTAAAGATGTAGCTGAAGAAGGTGATGTGGTAGCAGGAACTTTCAAAAATGAAGAAGAAGAAATTGAAAATCAAACTTCTTTTTCTTTAGACAAATTGAAAGGAAAGAAGAATTTGAACAAATTTGTTGGTGCTAAAGTAGGAGATACTGTAAGTCTTAATACAAAAGGTTTGTTTGAAGATGATCATCAATTAATGGAATTGTTAAAAGTAGAACACGATAAAGCTCATGGTCTTGACGTTGAGGTTGAATTCATTATCTCTGAAATTAATACTCAGGAATTGGCTGAATTGAATCAGGAGTTGTTTGATAAACTTTTCCCTAATCAAGAAGTGAAATCTGTTGATGATCTTAAAGAAAAGATCAAAGAAGATGCAGCTAAACAATTTAAACAACAAAGCGATCAGCAGTTGTTAAATGATGTTACTGAAGCTTTAATAGAAAACAACGAGTTTGACCTTCCAAAGGAATTTCTTCAAAAATGGATTCAAACAGTGGGTGAGAAGCCGTTAACTGAAGATGAGGCAAAAGAAGAATATGACAAAAGCGAAAAAGGTTTACGTTTTCAATTAATTGAAGGGAAATTGATCTCTGAAAATGATCTTCAGGTTAAATTTGAAGAATTGAAATCTTTTTCAACCGATAGAATTAAAGAGCAAATGGCTCAATTTGGCCAAATGGATCCTTCACAAAAAGAATTAGACGATATCGCTGCACGCGTGCTATCTAACCAAGATGAAGTTAAGCGTTTGTCTGAACAAATGATGAACGAAAAACTTCTAGGATTCTACAAAGAGAACATTAAATTAGAAGAGAAAGAAGTTACTTACGAAGACTTTGTTAAAGAGATCTACAAGTAGTCTTTCTTAAATTTTATATATATCTTTAAGGCGTTAAACCATTTGGAATAACGCCTTATTTACTTAAAATAGAGAATTTATAAAGCTATGGATTACGGAAAAGAATTTGAAAAATATGCAACTCAGCATCACGGGATAAATAGCAATTACTACGATAAGATTATTAGTAGTATGACGCCTATGGGAATGACTCCTAATATTATTGAGGAGCGCCAAATGAATGCTGTTGCAATGGACGTGTTTTCGCGTTTAATGATGGACAGAATCATCTTTTTAGGAACTGGAATTAATGACCAGATAGCAAATATTATACAAGCGCAGTTGCTTTTTCTAGAAAGTACCGATGCTTCAAAAGATATCCAGATCTATATTAATTCTCCCGGAGGAAGTGTTTATGCCGGGTTAGGGATCTATGATACTATGCAATTTATTAAGCCTGACGTAGCCACTATTTGTACAGGAATGGCTGCTTCTATGGGGGCTGTGTTATTGTGTGCAGGAGCAAAAGGAAAAAGAAGCGGTTTGCCACATTCTAGAGTGATGATTCACCAACCTATGGGAGGGGCTCAAGGACAGGCGAGTGATATCGAGATCACTGCTCGTGAAATACTAAGTCTTAAGAAAGAATTATACGATATTTTGGCAAAACACTCGGGGCAAACCTATGAGAAGATTGAAGAAGATAGCGATCGTGATTTCTGGATGAAGGCTGATAGAGCAAAAGAGTATGGAATGATCGATGAAGTGCTTACAAGAGAAGGAAAATAATTACAATTTGGTATTCAGATTTTATACCCTATTATTAGAACTGATTAATTGAATTTGAAAGAATAGTAATGGCGAAAGATGATTTAGAATGTTCCTTTTGCGGAAGGAAAAAACCAGAAACAGACCTGTTAATTGCTGGATTAGATGCACATATTTGTGATAAATGTATAGAGCAAGCTCATGGAATTGTTCTGGAAGAATCTAAGCAAGGAGAAGCCAGGGAATTGTCGGCAGATCTTATGTTAAGTAAGCCCAAGGCAATTAAAACCTTTTTGGATGAATATATTATTGGACAGGAAGCAACCAAGAAAGTAATGTCTGTAGCGGTTTATAACCACTATAAGCGTTTGTTGCAACCTAAAAGTGAAGATGATATTGAGATCCAAAAGAGTAATATTATCATGGTGGGAGAAACAGGGACAGGTAAAACCTTAATGGCTAAAACTATCTCTAAAATGTTGAATGTTCCTTTAGCAATTGTGGATGCCACAGTACTTACTGAAGCTGGTTATGTAGGAGAAGACGTAGAAGGGATACTAACTAAACTTTTGCAGGCAGCAGATTATAATGTTGAAAAAGCACAACGCGGTATTGTTTTTATTGATGAAATAGATAAGATAGCTCGTAAAAGTGATAATCCATCTATTACAAGAGATGTCTCTGGAGAGGGTGTTCAACAAGCTTTGCTTAAATTATTGGAAGGGACTACCGTGAACGTTCCCCCAAAAGGAGGACGTAAACATCCAGATCAAAAGTTTATTGAGGTTGATACTGAAAATATCCTTTTTATTGCCGGAGGTGCTTTTGATGGTATAGAAAGAAACATCAGCAAGCGTTTAAACATGCAGGCAGTTGGTTTTAGTGCTTCTAAAAGTGATGATGAGGTAGAACGAAATAACTTATTAAAATATGTTATTCCGAAGGATTTAAAAGACTATGGATTAATTCCGGAAATAATTGGAAGGCTCCCTGCGCTTACTTATATGAATCCTTTGGATAGAGAAACTCTAAGAGCTATTTTAACAGAGCCTAAGAATGCTATTATCAAACAGTACCAAAAGTTGTTTGAAATGGATGATATCTCTTTTGAAATTACCGATGAAGCGCTTAATTTCATTGTAGATCGTGCAATCGAGTATAAATTAGGAGCAAGGGGGTTAAGGTCTCTATGTGAAGCTATTTTAACCGATGCTATGTTTGAATTGCCAGAGAGTGAAGAAACAAAATTGAAGGTAACGAGAGAATATGTAGAGCATCAGCTTGATAAATCTATAATAAGCAAATTGAAAGCAGTTTCTTAAATACTGTTCATATATAAATAAACTATTAAAGCCATTCAAATTTATTTTGAGTGGCTTTTTTTAATGGATTATGAAATTGCAATTCTATAAAAAATTAAAGCAAGTGAATAAGAAAAAAGCCTTTATTATGATTGTAGTATTTGTGGTTATCTTCATTCTAATTAGTGAATTAATCGCCTTATGGGAACATTATAATTATTAGAAGGGATTAAAGTGATGTATAAATAAAAAACCCGCTTCTAATGAAGCGGGTTTTTATTAATTTAATGAAACGGGTTCATCAGTATATTTATAATGGTTTATCCATTACATCATTCCTGGCATACCTCCGCCCATTCCGGCTGGCATTCCACCTCCGGCATTATCTTCTTTAATGTCGATTAAAGCACATTCAGTAGTAAGGATCATCCCTGATACAGAAGCTGCATTCTCAAGAGCGATTCTTGTTACTTTTTTAGGATCGATGATCCCTGCTTTCAACATATCTACATAAGTATCTGATTTAGCATCATAACCAAAGTCATTTTTGCCCTCTAATACTTTATTGATTACTACCGAACCTTCACCGCCTGCATTTTCAACAATGGTACGTAATGGAGACTCAATAGCTTTATTCACTATTTGAATTCCGGTTGCTTGGTCGGCATTTTCAGCTTTAAGGCTTTCAAGAACTTTTTTAGCTCTTACAAGTGCAACACCACCTCCGGCAACAATACCTTCTTCAATTGCAGCTCTGGTTGCGTTTAAAGCATCATCAACTCTATCCTTCTTCTCTTTCATTTCAACTTCTGAAGCAGCACCAACATAAAGTACGGCAACTCCACCTGCTAACTTAGCAAGTCTTTCCTGAAGTTTTTCTTTATCGTAATCTGAAGTAGTAGATTCTATTTGAGCTTTAATTTGATTAACGCGGTCTTTAATAGCTTCGTTATCCCCAGCTCCGTTCACAATAGTCGTATTGTCTTTATCGATAGCCACTTTCTCGGCAGTACCTAACATATCGATAGTAGCATTTTCAAGAGAGAAACCTCTTTCTTCAGAAATTACAGTACCACCAGTTAAGATTGCAATATCTTCTAACATTGCTTTTCTTCTGTCTCCAAAACCTGGAGCTTTTACAGCTGCAATTTTAAGAGAACCACGAAGTTTGTTCACTACAAGAGTGGCAAGTGCTTCTCCATCTACATCTTCAGCAATAATTAAAAGAGGTTTTCCTGATTGAGCAACAGGCTCTAATACTGGAAGTAAATCTTTCATAGAAGAAATCTTCTTGTCGAAAAGTAAGATATACGGATCTTCAAGATCTGAAGTCATTTTCTCACTATTAGTTACGAAGTAAGGAGAAAGATATCCACGGTCAAACTGCATTCCTTCCACTACATCAACATGAGTTTCAGTTCCTTTAGCTTCTTCAACAGTAATTACACCATCTTTTCCAACTTTTTGGAAAGCTTGTGCTATCAATTCACCAATATGGTCATCATTATTGGCAGAAATTGAAGCTACTTGTTTTATTTTTTCTGAAGAGTTTCCAACTTCTGTACTTTGCTTCGCAAGATTTTCAGTGATAGCTTCCACAGCTCTATCGATACCACGTTTCAAATCCATAGGATTTGCTCCCGCAGCAACGTTCTTTAATCCTTCTTTTACAATTGCTTGAGCTAAAACTGTTGCAGTAGTAGTTCCATCTCCGGCAAGATCATTGGTTTTAGAAGCAACTTCTTTTACCATTTGAGCTCCCATATTTTCTAATGGATCTTCCAATTCTATTTCTTTCGCTACACTCACACCATCTTTAGTAACTGTTGGTGCACCAAATGATTTGCTTATAATTACATTTCTTCCTTTAGGTCCTAAAGTAACTTTTACAGCATTTGCCAATGCATCTACTCCGCGCTTAATTCCGTCGCGAGCTTCAAGATTGAATTTTATGTCTTTTGCCATGTTTATTTTTTTAAATTCAGCTTAGCTAAAAGGCTTTGCTGAAGAATAATTATTAATTTTAAATAAGAATAATTTTAAGCTGTGTGAAACAACTTGAATTATTTATACAATCGCTAAAATATCGTCTTCTCTCATGATAAGATAGTCTTTCCCGTCCAGTTTAAGTTCGGTACCTGCATATTTACCATAAAGTACTTCGTCACCAACCTTTACGGTCATGTCGTGATCTTTAGTTCCTTTTCCTACGGCTACTACGCTCCCTTTTTGAGGTTTTTCTTTAGCAGTTTCAGGAATGTAAATACCTGAGGCAGTTTTTGTCTCGGCTGCAGCAGGCTCAATGAGTACCCTGTCTGATAGAGGTTTAATGTTTAAAGCCATTTGTGTAATGTATTTTAGTTAATTAATTTAATAAGTATGTTGGCTAAGTGACCAAAAGTATGCCACTCGCTAATTACTGACATATTTAAATAGAAAATGCCAGCTTGTCATAAGCTGGCATTTGAATATGTTTTAAGAAAAAAACTACTGGTTGTCCGGAGTTTCGCTCTGTGGTTGTGCTGGTGTTTGAGTAGCTTCAGGAACAGCAGTTTCAATAGAGTTATCTATAACTCTAGATTCTGCAGCAGATCCTCCACCCATAATAGTAACGTTAGATAATAATATCAATACTAATAAAAGGGTTGCTAGCGTCCAGGTACTTTTGTCTAAAAAGTCGGTAGTTTTTTTAACTCCTCCTAATTGTTGACCACCACCTCCGCCGAAAGAGGATGAAAGTCCTCCACCTTTAGGGTTTTGTACCATAATTACTACAATTAGTAAAAATGCTACAATTACTATCAATGCTAAAAAAATTGTGAACGTGCTCATTCTTGTCCTGTGTTATTTTCTTGTAATTTCTTAATTGCCCGAATTTGGTCTGCAAAGAAACCACTTTTTTCGGGATTTTTCAAAATTAAAATTTTATAAGCTTGTATTGCTTTTTTATAGTTGTTCTGCTCTAAATAAACCCTGGCTAAAGTCTCTGTCATAAGGGCTTCGGGTGGGGTAGTACGGTCTTTTGCTATGTTGACGGTACCCGAGGATTTTCCCGGTTTTATTTTCGGACTTTTTGAAATAAAGTCGTCAATAAGCTCAAATTTGCGGACTTTCTCCGGGTTGGGGTTTAGATCTTCTTCAGGTGTTCTTTCTATGGGTTTTGCCTTGGTAAGTTTTAACCATTGAGAAAAGGAATGAGCTTCAGAAGCGTCGAATTCGAGTGGGGTGCCAATTTCTTTAAATTCAGGTTCTTCCAGTCTTCTTTCGGCTTGAATTTCTTCTTTTTCCTCAGGCTTATTGGAAATAGGGCGTTCAAATAAGTCCGGATCCATCACTTGATCAGATTCGGTTTTCTTCATTTTAATAGCATCATCTATAGCGATGCTTCTTCTTCCAAAGACTTCCTCGGGCTCAAAAACGGTAATGTTTCTTAATAATTCCTCCTGTTTTTTAATTTGAAGTGCTACTTTATCCTGGTTGAAATCGGCAGAAGTAATAAAATCAAATAACACACTACGGTCTTGTGTGTAGGCAGCTGTCTTTTTTAACTCTGAATTATAACGGGAACTACTTTCATTGTGTAATCCTTTTAGGAACATCGCCCGTGCTGCTTGAAAATAAGGATGCTTTTGAAGGATGTTTTCCAGTTGCTGGGTTTCCTTATAACCAATTGGGTTGGAACTTTCAAACAGTTGTATAAGTTCTTGTGATGTCATTACCAATTTGTAAGAGAAGCATTAAAAATATCTTGAGTGATTCTGGTAAATATTTCTTCCAAAGCCGTGTCAAGTACAGGACCCACAAGTTGAGCGGTAGCCGGATAGTCATAGTAAAAGGAGAATATCTTTTCAAAATCCTTTTCTGTATTCAAGGTGTCGTAATAACGCACATTTATTCTTATAGTAAGCCTGTTTTGAGCAGCGGTATTATCGGCAGTTGCTGTAATAGGGGAAACGTAATAATCTACTATCTCGCCCTCATATATTAAGTCACCTCCAGAATTCGTTAGACTTAAATTGGTTTGATTTTGAATAAGGTCCTGCAATTGCAAGGTAAATGTTCGGTCTATTCCGGGTTCTACAATATCGGCAGTGTTTTGAAAATAATTTACCTGAAAGGTAGATGCGCCTCCGGTATCGGCTCCTGTAAACGAGTAAATTCCGCAGGATTGAAAACTCAATATAATAATGCTTAATAATAGAAGGTGCAGTTTTTTCATAAGCTAACACTTTTTATAAGTGCGATATTATTTAATTAAAGATTGTATTGCTTTATTTTTCGATACAGTGTACGTTCGCTTATACCAAGTTCTTCTGCAGCATTCTTTCGTTTCCCATTATGGCGTTCTAAAGATTTTTTGATAAGCTCTAGTTCCTTGTCTTGTAACGAGAGTGTTTCCTCTTCTTCAATTTCTTCTGCAAAATAATACTTGTCTTCTTTTTCTTGCTGCTGATTTTGAGCTATTTGAAGCACTTCTAATTTTTCTTCTTCAATATCTTCAGCATCCTCACTATCTTCATCGCCATATATTTTTTGAATAAGGCTTTCATGCTCTTCCTGAACTTTTTGATGATTTCCACTTTCCATCAGTTCCATAGTGAGCTTCTTAAGGTCATTAAGATCACTCTTCATATCAAACAGAACTTTATATAAAATTTCTCTTTCATTGCTGAAGTCTCCTTCTTTTTTCTTTTCAGAAATTACAGCAGGAAGGTTGCTTCCCATATCCGGAAGGTACACTTTTAAACCTTTTGCATTGATAACCCGCTCCTGTTCTAAAACCGAGATTTGTTCAGCAATATTTCTAAGCTGACGAATATTTCCACTCCATCTGTAGTTTTGAAGTGCTTCGACCGCATCATCTTCTAATCGAATAGTAGGCATTTTATATTTCAAGGCAAAATCGGCTGCAAACTTTCTAAAAAGGAGATGAATGTCATCCTTTCGTTCTCTCAATGGAGGTAAGTTAATATCGATAGTGCTTAATCGGTAATAAAGATCTTCCCGAAATTTATTCTTCTTTATAGCTTCAAACATATTTATGTTGGTTGCCGCTACAATACGCACATTGGTTTTTTGAACTTTTGAAGAACCTACTTTTATAAATTCTCCGTTTTCTAATACCCGAAGTAATCGTACTTGTGTAGTTAAAGGTAATTCTCCTACTTCATCTAAAAAGATGGTACCGCCATCGGCAACTTCAAAATACCCGCTTCGTGTTTGCGTAGCACCTGTAAAAGCGCCCTTTTCATGACCAAAAAGTTCACTGTCTATAGTTCCTTCAGGGATTGCACCACAGTTTACGGCTATATACTTTCCATGTTTTCTATGGGAAAGTGCATGAATGATCTTTGGAATACTTTCTTTTCCCACTCCACTTTCTCCTGTAACTAAAACAGAAATATCTGTTGGAGCAACTTGAATTGCTTTTTCTACCGCTCGATTGAGTTTGGGGTCATTCCCAATAATTCCAAAGCGTTGTTTTATTGCCTGAACTGATTCCATGATATAGTATTTATCAAGTGGTATTAATTATTTTCACTGTAACCCAATGCTTTTCCTCTAAGGGTTGCACTGGTACAATCTTCTATTTTAACATTTACAAAATCTCCAATCTTGTAATCTCCTTTAGGGAAAACAGCTACGGTGTTTTGCGAAATTCTGCCACTCCATTCCTCTGGAGATTTTTTAGATTCTCTTTCTACAAGAACCTCTACGGTTTTTCCAATGAATTGTTGAGTTCTATATAAACTATGTTTGCGCTGTAGGCTCACCACCTCTGCTAAGCGGCGCTTTTTTACCTCTAATGGAATGTCATCTTCATATTTATTACCAGCCAAAGTTCCCGGTCTGGTAGAGTAGGCATACATGAACCCAAAATCATATTTCACATACTCCATCAAAGAAAGTGTGTCCTCATGATCTTCTTCAGTTTCGCTACAAAATCCGGTAATCATGTCTTGAGAGATAGAGCAGTCTGGAATTAACTTTCTGATATTATCTATCAGCTCAAAATACTCTTCTCTGGTGTGCAACCTGTTCATCTTTTTCAGGATTCTATTACTTCCACTTTGAACGGGTAAATGAATATGGTTACAAATATTGTTATGTGCAGCCATAACCTCTATAACTTCCAGCGTCATATCTTGTGGATTGGAAGTAGAGAAACGAATTCGCATTTTTGGATTAGCTTCAGCAACCATTTTAAGTAAATCGGTAAACGAGGTTGCAGTAGCTTTTTGCATTTCTGAAGCTTTGCTAAAATCTTTCTTGAGTCCGCCACCATACCATAAATAGCTATCTACATTTTGCCCTAGTAGCGTAATCTCTTTGTAGCCTTTTACAGCCAGATCGTTCACTTCCTCCAGGATACTTTGAGGGTCTCTACTGCGTTCGCGCCCTCTTGTAAAAGGTACTACGCAAAAAGTACACATGTTGTCACAACCGCGAGTAATGGACACAAAAGCCGAGATGCCGTTGCTTTGAAGTCGCACTGGAGAAATATCTCCGTAGGTCTCTTCTTTAGATAAAATGACATTTACGGCATTTCGGCCTTCTTCAACTTCACTTATTAAATTAGGAAGATCTTTATAAGCATCGGGGCCTACTACTAGATCTACTATTTTTTCTTCTTCTAGGAATTTGCTTTTAAGGCGTTCGGCCATACATCCCAATACACCAACCTTCATTTTTGGGTTCAGGCGTTTTACGGCGTTATACTTTTCAAGACGCTTACGAACCGTTTGTTCAGCTTTATCTCTAATAGAGCAGGTGTTCACTAAAACAAGATCGGCATCTTCTAAATTATTGGTGGTATCGTAACCTTGATTTTGAAGTATGGAAGCAACAACTTCACTATCGCTAAAGTTCATTTGGCAACCATAACTTTCAATGAATAACTTTTTGCTATTGCCTGCTTTAGGCTCTAATTCTAATGTATTTCCTTGTAATTTTTCTTCTATTATCTTCTCCATAATACATTTTATACCTAAGGGTAGTTTAGCTTGCAAAGATAGCTTTTAATGAAATTGTGACAAAGTGACAGCTTAAATATTTAAAGACATTTTACTACAAGAAAGGGGATTTTTCCTTATTTCTACAGCATATTTAAAAATTGCTATACTTTTGCAGGAAGAAAAAAAAGATTTATGGCAAAGAATTTAGTGATTGTAGAGTCCCCGGCCAAAGCAAAAACCATCGAAAAATTTTTAGGTAAAGATTATACGGTAATGTCCAGTTTTGGGCACATTGCAGATCTTCCTACCAAGGAATTAGGAGTGGATACCGAGGGGGATTTTACGCCTAAATATATCGTTTCTAAAGATAAAAAAGATGTAGTAAGTAAACTGAAACGTCAAGCGAAAGGAGCAGAGATGGTTTGGTTAGCGAGTGATGAGGACCGGGAGGGAGAAGCAATTGCATGGCATCTTGCTGAAGAATTACATCTTGATAAAGATAAAACGAAGCGTATCGTTTTTCATGAGATTACAAAATCAGCCATTTTAAAAGCTATAGAGAATCCAAGGGATATCAATTATAATTTGGTGAATGCGCAACAGGCTAGAAGAGTTTTAGACAGGCTTGTTGGGTATGAACTTTCTCCTGTGTTATGGAGAAAGGTTAAAGGCGGGCTTTCTGCGGGACGCGTACAATCGGTTTCGGTTAGATTAATTGTGGAACGTGAGCGCGAGATTCAAGATTTTGTGTCGGATGCCTCTTTTAGAATAGATGCTGAATTTACCAATGAAGAAGGGAAATCATTTAAGGCGAAACTGCCAAAGAATTTTGATACGAAAGAAGAAGCAGAGAAATTTCTCCAGCAAAATATAGGAGCAAATTTCAAAGTGACAGATTTGGCAACCAAGCCCGCTAAAAAATCGCCTGCACCACCATTTACTACATCTACCTTACAACAAGAGGCATCAAGAAAATTGTATTTTTCGGTAAGTAAGACCATGACTATGGCTCAGCGTTTATACGAAGCCGGTCATATTACTTATATGAGAACCGATAGTGTAAACCTGTCGGATGATGCCAGAAAAGGCGCGAAAGATGAAATTCTGAAAGCTTATGGTGATAAATATGCTAAATCTAGACAGTTTAAGGGGAAAGCAAAAGGTGCACAGGAAGCTCACGAAGCTATTCGTCCTACTAATTTTGAGAACCATACTGTAAATGCCGATAGAGATGAGCAACGCTTATATGAGTTAATTTGGAAGCGGGCTATTGCTTCGCAAATGAGTGATGCGCAGTTGGAGCGAACCAATGTTAAAATTGAAGCCAATAATCATGATAAGCAGTTTACTGCAAATGGAGAGGTTTTAAAATTTGATGGGTTCTTAAAAGTGTATCTTGAAGGAAGTGACGATGAAGAAGAAGAACAGGAAGGAATGTTGCCTGCATTAAGAGTGAACGAAGCTCTTGAGAATAAATATATCACCGCAACAGAGCGATTTACACGACCTCCTTACAGGTATACAGAAGCTTCTTTGGTTAAAAAACTTGAAGAGCTTGGTATTGGTAGACCTTCTACCTATGCGCCAACAATTTCTACTATTCAAAATAGAAATTATATAGAAAAAGGTTCTGTAGACGGGATTGAAAGGAAGTATGCCCAACTTACTTTAAAGAAGGATAAAGTTTCAGAAAAAGCTCTTACCGAAACAGTGGGAAGCGATAAAGGGAAATTGGTTCCTACGGCGGTAGGTCAGGTGGTGAATGACTTCTTGGTAATGCATTTTGCTAATATTTTAGATTACAACTTTACTGCCAAGGTGGAGCAAAGTTTTGATGATATAGCAGAAGGGAATGAGGAGTGGACAAAAATGATGAAAGATTTTTATTCAGATTTTCATCCTCAGGTGTTGGATGTGGCAAAAAATGCAGAAAGAGAAGTAGGGGAGCGTATCTTGGGTGAAGATCCGGAAACGGGAAAACCGGTAAGTGTACGACTTGGGAAATTTGGGCCAATGGTGCAAATTGGTTCTGTTGAAGATGATGAAAAGCCACGATTTGCTGGTTTAAGTCCAGATCAAACCCTAGATTCTATTACATATGAAGAAGCGATGGATCTATTCCAGCTGCCTAAGGAAATTGGCGAGTGGGAAGGTGAAAAAGTTGAGGTAAATAATGGAAGGTTTGGCCCTTATGTTCGTTATGGGAAGAAATATGTTTCCTTAGATAAGGGTGAAGATCCATTAAGTGTAGATTTTGAGCGTGCTTTAGAACTTATTGAAGCTAAAGAGAAAGCTGATGCTCCCATTTATGAGTTTGACGGAAAGCCGGTTCAAAAGGGCGTTGGTCGATTTGGGCCTTACTTGAAATGGAATTCTATTTTCATTAATGTAAATAAAAAATACGATTTCGATAATCTTTCAGATACCGATATAGAAGAGCTTATTGAAGATAAGATCAGGAAAGAGAAAGAAAAAGTTCTGCATAACTGGGAAGAAGAAGGAATTAGAGTAGAAAAAGCTCGATGGGGAAGGTCTAATATTATAAAAGGGAAGACGAAGATAGAACTTCCTAAAACCGTTGATGCTACTAAGCTAACCTTAGGTGAGGTACAGGATATACTGGAAAAAAATACCAAGAAAAAACCAGCTAAGAAAAAAACTGCGGCGAAAAAACCTGCAGCTAAAAAGAAAACACCTGCTAAGAAAACAACTTCAAAGAAAACTACCCCAAAAAAGAAGTAATTGATGGATTTTGAATTTTTAAGCCCTTTAGATTCAGAGCTAATTGAGGAGATTAAATCAGATAACTCGCATAGTCTTGCGGGGCAGGTTGCATTTCATTCTTTGGCTTCAGGGATACCCGATCTTGAAAATGTACAGGTCGCTTTGGTTTCTGTAAATGAGAACCGATTAGCGAAGGATGGAAAGGATGAATTTTTGCATTTCAACAAGATTAGAAAGGCATTTTATAGTTTATTTCCGGGAAATTGGCATCTCAATATTGCAGATTTGGGCAGTATTGAAAAAGGGGCGAGTGTAGAAGATACCTATTTCGCTTTGCAAACTTTGATTGCTTCTTTGCTTAAGAAGAAAGTAATACCAGTTATATTAGGGGGAAGTCAGGATTTGATCTATGCACAATACCGAGCTTACGATAGGATTGAACAAATGGTTAATCTTGTAAACGTGGATAGTAAGTTTGACCTGGGGGATGCAGAAAAGCCAATTAATAATAGGTCGTATATTGGGAAGATTGTGGTGAATAAACCATATAATCTTTTTAATTATTCCAGTGTAGGCTATCAAACATATTTTAATTCACAGGATGAAATTGAGTTGATGGAGCGTTTATTCTTTGATGCTTACAGATTGGGGGGGGTTTCTGGTAATATAAGCCATATAGAACCTGTAATGCGAGACGCAAATTTGGTAGGAATCGATTTGGGTGCTATCAATGCGGCAGCTATTGGAGGAGACCATTATTTTTCTCCTAACGGTTTTGATGGAAAGGAGATTTGCGCTTTGGCCAGATATGCCGGTATAAGCGATAAAGTGTCGTCTTTTGGGATTTACGAATACACCTCTTCCTACCCTAAAGCAGGTAATATGCTTATTGCCCAGATGATATGGTATTTTATTGAAGGGGTTAATTACAGGACTGATGAGAATACAAAAAGTGCCAAAAAACATTTTATAAAATATCAAGTTCCTATAGAAGATGAGGTCTTGGTGTTTTTTAAAAGCCCGGTTAGCGGGAGGTGGTGGATAGAAATTCCTTTTATCTCATCCGCGAATAATAAATTAAAGAGGCATACGTTATTACCTTGCAGAGAAGAGGATTATATTGATGCGTGTAATCAAATTATTCCGGAACGTTGGTATAAAACAAAGAGAAAGAACGAACTTTAAAAATAATATTGACATAAGCTTGATTTGCCTTATTTTTACGCAAACTATTGTTTTTTATAAAATATTTAGATAGGTTTACCGCCTAAATCAAAATGTCATAACCCGAGAGATATTATGAAGAAATTTATTTCGCTTATTGCAGTTCTTACGATGCTTGTTAGTTGTAGTAGTGGAGATCGTGGGCAGTTAGTAGGTGCAAAAGGAAAGAAGTGGAATCCTGAGAAACCATATGGGATGACGTTAATTCCGGGTGGCGCTTTTATAATGGGAAAAGCTGATGATGATTTAGCCGATTCAAAAAATGCACCTCCCAAAACTGTAACAGTTCGTTCGTTTTATATGGATGAAACTGAAATCACCAATGCTGAATATCGCCAATTTACCAACTGGGTACGCGATTCTATAGTTAGAACCAGACTCGCTATTGAGGCAGATTTTGAAGGCGCTACAGCAGGTGATGATGGAATTGGTGAGTATGCCTTTTTAGATTCCGATCCGGAAAACATGACGGTTTATGAGAAATATATGTATGATAATTATACCCAATTCTCTGAAGATTATCAAGGTAGAAAACTTAATAAGGATATAGATATCATTTGGGATACAAGAGATTATCCAGACGAAGCCTACGCGCGTGTTATGGATAGTATGTACATTCCTTTGGAAGAATCATATAACGGTCAGCGAACTATAGACGTGAAAAAGTTAAAGTTCAAATACCGTTGGATGGACATTCAGAAGGCAGCTCGTTCAAAAGCGCAAAAGCGTAGCGATTTTATCGTAACCGAAGAGGTTTCTGTTTACCCAGATACTGCTGTTTGGATTAAGGATTTTAATTATTCTTATAATGAACCAATGCATAATGATTATTACTGGCATACTGCCTTTGATGATTATCCGGTAGTTGGAGTAAGTTGGAAACAAGCTAAAGCTTTTACACAGTGGAGAACTCTTTATCAAAATTCTTTTAGAAAATCTAAAGGTGATGAAAACGTTCCTTCTTATAGATTGCCAACCGAGGCAGAATGGGAGTATGCTGCTCGTGGAGGTTTACAGTCTGCTACCTATCCTTGGGGAGGACCATATGCAAAGAACGATCGAGGTTGTTTTATGGCCAACTTTAAGCCTTTAAGAGGAGATTACGCGGCAGATCAGGCTTTATATACCGTTGAAGCAAAATCTTATGATCCTAATGATTATAATTTGTATAATATGGCAGGGAATGTAGCAGAATGGGTGAATTCATCTTACGATCCTTCATCATATGAATATATGTCTTCTATGAACCCAACTGTTAATAACGAAGATGACCTTCGTAAAGTGGTTCGTGGCGGATCCTGGAAAGATGTTGCTTATTTCTTACAAGTGAGTACCAGAGATTATGAATATGCAGATACAGCAAGAAGTTATATAGGTTTCAGAACAGTTCAGGATTATCTTGGAACAGATGTTACTCTAAATCAACCTCCTAAATAATTATCCCATTTTTTAATAACCTATTTAACAAACCAACAAACTAATATTTTAAAATTATGGCAAACTCAAAGAATAGAATGAAGATCATGAACATGGTGTATGGTTTAGGAGCCGCAGTAGTTATACTTGGGGCACTTTTCAAAATTATGCACTGGCCATTTGGTAATGCGATGTTAATTATTGGATTATGTACCGAGGCACTGGTATTTACAATTTCTGCATTCGAACCAGTGGATGATGAGTTGGATTGGTCTTTAGTATACCCAGAACTTGCAGGAGGCACTGCAGCACAGAGACAAGCTGTATTAGAGGAGTCAAAGGAAACAGAAGCCTCATTATCTAAGAAATTGGATACTATGTTGAAAGAAGCGAAGATAGACGCTAACTTGATGGAAAGTTTAGGGACCAGCATTCGTAATTTCGAAGGGGCGGCAAAAGGAATTGCTCCTACGGTTGATGCAATGGCTTCACAAAGAAAATACAGTGAAGAACTTACAATGGCTGCTGCTCAAATGGAAACATTGAATAATTTATATAAAGTTCAGGTAGAATCTGCAGCAAAACAGGCAGAGATCAATAGTGAAGTTGCTGAAAATGCCGGTCGTTTAAACCAGCAAATGGGATCACTTGCTGCTAATCTTTCATCTTTAAATGGAGTTTACGGTGGTATGTTAACTGCTATGAATGGTAGAGCCCTATAATAATTAGTTGTAATGACTATTGAACTTACTAATATAACTTAAACTAATTATACATGGCGTCTGGAAAACAATCACCAAGACAGAAGATGATAAACCTGATGTACTTGGTTTTCATTGCAATGTTGGCTTTAAATATGTCCAAGGAAGTACTTACTGCCTTTGGATTAATGAATGAAAAATTAACCGAATCTAATGCAACTACTACTCAAAGAAATTTGGCTTTTATGGCTGGTTTGGATGAGAAAGTAGGTGAACAGCCTGCTAAATATGCGCCTTTAAAGGAAAAAGCTGAAAAAATAGACAAACTTTCTTCTGATTTTAATGCTTATCTTGAAAGTATTAAATCTGAATTATTAGCTGATGTTTCGGATAAAGAAGAATATGAAGAGATGGATAAGTCCAACCAGTTGGATGAAATGTTTTTTCAGAGTGGAAGAGTAAGTCCTAAGGGGGAAGAGTTTTTAGGAAAGATGGCTGCCTATAGAGACGGTGTAGTTACTGTTTTGGGTGATGCTCCTAACTTTAAATCAATCTCTGATAAGGTAAAGAGCGAATTTGCTACTGAGCCGGTTAAAAGAGAAGGTGCTAACATAGAATGGCTTAAATATCATTATGAAGGATATCCTTTAGTAGCTTCTATAACCAAACTGACACAAACTCAAGCAGATGTTAAAACTACAGAGAGTGAAATACTTTCTGCAATGTTATCAGGTCAGTTACAAAGTGAGGTTTCACTTACTAACTATGAAGCTATTGTTGTGCCGGATAAGACGGCTTTCTTCAGTGGAGAGAATTTCAAAGGAAAAGTTGTTTTAGGACGTGTAGATAAGACATTGAAATTTGACAATGTTGTTGTAAATGGTAAAAAAGTTGAAAGCAATGAGGCTGGTCAGGTTGTATTGGACTTCCCGGCAGGAAATGTTGGAGAACAAAAAATAAACGGAGAGATCCAATTCAAAGAAGGGGATTCAATCGTGAAAATCCCGATTGCAAGTTCTTTCGCTGTGATTCCTAAACCTAATTCTGCTGTAATTTCTGCAGATAAAATGAACGTAGTGTATCGTGGTGTTAAAAACCCGATGACAATATCGATTCCCGGAGTTGGAGCTGTTTCAGCTAATGCTCCTGGACTTTCTCCTGCTGGTGGTGCCGGTGCATATGTTATGGATGTAACAACTTTGCAAGCACGTGAAGTTACTATTAATGTAAGCGGAAATTTACCGGGAGGTGAAACAGTTTCAGATAGAAAAACCTTTAGAGTTAAAGATATTCCAAGACCGGTTGGTACGGTTCGTGGGGAAGATGGAGCAGTTAAAATGCAACGTAATAGCCTTGAGGTTTCTGATATAGGTGCGGCACTCCCAGACTTTGATTTTGATTTGGCTTTAACTGTAACTGGATTTAGCTTTAAAGTTTCAGGACAGCCAACTGTAAAAGTTAATGGAAGAAGACTTGACGCTTCAGCTAAAGCAGCATTAAGGCGTGCAGGAAGAGGTGAAACTGTTCAAATTTATGACATAGAAGCACAATTAGCTACAAACTCAGGATATAAGCTTAAAAAAGTTTCTCCTGTATTTGTGGAGTTAACAAACTAATAAATTCAATACAATGAAGTGGAATCAATTTTTAACCGGTGTATTCGGATTTCTTTTAACTATCTCATCTTATGGGCAATCTAACGTATTGAACGCTAAGTCGCCAGAGGATATAGGTAAATTATCTGATGCCGAGTTAAAAGTAAAAAAGGAAAGCAAGCCATTAGCATATGGCTATGTGGATGAAAGGGATATATTGTGGTCTAAAAATACGTGGGAGATAGTTGATCTTGATGAAAGAGTTAATTTTCCAATGTACTATCCAATAGATACTAATAATATTGGTTCTAATAGAAGATCTTTATATGATGTTCTTATGAACGGTATTAAAAGTGGGAAGATTAAAAATATTTATGCAGATTCTTACTTTAATGGTAAGCGTACTTTAAATGACATTAGTGCAGCTATTTCTAAGGTTGATACTACCGATTTGGGGATTGAACAGTACAATGCCGGAGAAGAGATCGATCAGCAATTTATAGATAGAAGAGATCTTACCTCGGCTGATATAGCTGAATATCATATTCGTGGAATGTGGTATTTTGATAAACGTCAGGCAGAACTTAAGTACAGATTATTAGGAATTGCTCCTGTGGCTCCCGATGTTAACTTTATCGATGATGAGAATCCTGATATGGTTGAATTGTTTTGGGTGTGGTTCCCAGATGCAAGGGAAGTGCTTTACGAGGCTGAAGCATTTAACGGAGGAAACACCTCACAATCTATCACTTTTGATCATTTGTTGAATTCCAGAAGATTTAATGCAGTAATCTATAAAGAAGATAACGTGCAGGGCGATAGAGAGGTTAACGATTATATTAATGAAAATGCCTTTATGCAGCTATTGGAATCAGAGCGTATTAAAGAGCGTATCAGGAATTTTGAACAAGATATGTGGAATTACTAATTCTCACTTCTTAAAATATAAAATTAAAACGCTCCTACTTTGGGAGCGTTTTTTAATTATGATTATTTATGGTGGATTATATTATTGTTGGTGCCGGGCTTAGCGGTATAGCTGTTACAGAGGAATTATTAAGCATGGGGAAAACTGTAAGAGTATTTGAAAATAACTCACAATCTTCGTCGACAGTTGCCGGGGGTGTTTTTAATCCTGTTATCCTTAAACGGTTTACACTGGCATGGCAGGCCGATGAACAAATGAAGATAGCGCTTCCTTTCTATAAGGCATTGGAAAATAAGTTGAATGAAAAACTTATACATGATCTCCCTATCTTCAGAAAGTTCAGTTCTATTGAAGAGCAAAATAATTGGTTCGCAGCTATGGATAAGACGAATTTGGTTAATTTTTTGAATCCTAAGCTTTACAATGATCTAAATGAAAATCTGCCTTCCAATTTTTCATTCGGGCAGGTGATGGGTACCGGAGCAGTAAATACGAAATTACTATTAGAAGCCTATCGTGAATATTTACGTAATGTTAATTTATTGGATGAGCACGATTTTAAATATGAGGAAGTAAGACTTCTGGAAGGTAAAGTTGAATTTAAAGGCACTAGTGCGGGGAAAATTATTTTTTGCGATGGTTTCGGGTTGAAGGATAATCCTTTTTTCAATTATTTGCCGATGAATGGTAACAAAGGAGAATATCTTGTTATTCGTTCTAAAGAGCTTAAGCTGAATGTTGCTGTAAAGTCATCGGTATTCATATTACCTCTTGGTGATGATCTTTATAAGGTTGGAGCCACTTATAATAATTTTGATAAATCATCTGTGCCATCTCAAGAAGCCCGAGAACAACTGTTACAAAAATTAGAAACCATGATAACTTGTAAATTTGAAGTGGTCGATCAAATTGCGGGAATAAGGCCCTCTACTAATGATAGAAAACCATTAGTAGGAATGCATCCTAAACATACACAGCTTTATTGTTGTAATGGCTTTGGCAGCAGGGGAGTCCTTATTGGTCCAACTGTAGCCAAACAGCTAATCCAATTTATCGAAAGGGGAGTTCCGTTGCCCAGCGATATCAATTTAAAAAGATTTGAAAAAAAACATTATTTGGGTTTATAGTGAAGAAACATGTTAATCCATATATTTCTGGAGAGACGCATTATAATGGGCATAAAAATTATCAATGTTCCAATAATTGCTATAAAAGTGGTTACAAGCCCGCCTCCTAAAAAGAAATAAGAAATAATAAATGCAGCTACGGCAAATGCAATTCCAACGGCATAACTAACATACATTGCACCAAAGAAGAAGGAAGGTTCTATTTTATATTTGGTTTGGCAATGGGAGCAACGCTCGTGCATATCGAAAATTCTACCCAGCTTATAGGGGTTAGATTCTACATACATACTTTCTTCTTGACATACGGGACAAGTACCCGTTAGTATGCTATATAACTTCTTGCCTTTGAGGAATTTCATTTCTATTTTTTTAGCAATACAAAAATAGGCATCTTTGCAAAAATAATAGACAAGACTAATGCTTAACATTCATAATTTATCGATATCATTTGGCGGGGAGACCTTGTTTGATGAAATTACTTTCAGGCTTGGAGCGGGAGACCGCGTAGGACTTATAGGTAAGAACGGTGCGGGAAAATCTACTATGCTTAAAATTTTATCTGGTGAACAGGAGGCTGATACCGGGCAAATTGCAAAAGACAAGGAGCTAAGGATTGGATTTTTAAAGCAGGACATCGATTTTATTCAGGGACGAACCGTTATAGAGGAGGCTCAACAGGCCTTTGAGGAAATAAAAGCTATTGAAAAGAAGATAGACTTTATTAATGAACAGCTAGCCACTCGTACCGATTATGAAAGTGAGGCGTATACACAGTTAATTCAGGATTTGAGCGAATATACCCATCAATATGAAATTATTGGAGGATATAACTATCAAGGTGATACCGAAAAGGTGTTGATAGGGCTCGGGTTTGAAAGAGATAAATTCGACAAGCTTACAGATACTTTTTCCGGAGGATGGAGAATGCGTATAGAGCTTGCTAAATTGTTACTTCAGGATAACGACATTCTGTTGCTGGATGAACCTACCAACCACTTGGATATAGAGTCCATTATTTGGTTAGAATCCTTTTTGAATAACTATTCAGGTTGTGTGATTATTGTTTCTCACGATAAGATGTTCCTTGATAATGTAACTAACAGAACCATTGAAATCTCTCTTGGTAAGATATACGATTATAAAAAACCATATTCTGAATACTTGGTACTTAGAAAGGAATTGAGAGAGCAGCAAATGGCATCTCAAAAAAACCAGGAAAAGCAGATTGAGCAAACAGAGAAGTTAATCGAAAAATTTAGAGCTAAAGCCTCTAAAGCTTCCATGGCACAATCGCTTATCAAAAAGCTTGATAAGATAGACAGAATCGAAGTAGATGAAGATGATAATGCTGTAATGAATCTTCGTTTTCCTATATCACAACAGCCGGGGAAAGTTGTTGTTGAAACCGACAGGATAGGTAAGGCTTATGGAAGTTCTCAAATTTTAGAAGATATCGATCTTCTTATTGAACGTGGAAGTAAAATTGCTTTTGTGGGTCAGAACGGTCAGGGGAAAACAACTTTGGCTAAGATAATTGTAGGTGAGATCTCTCATGAAGGAGATTTTAAACTAGGTCATAATGTACAGTTAGGTTATTTTGCCCAAAATCAAGCTGATGAGTTGGACGGGGAAAAGACAGTATTAGATACCATGATAGATGCTGCCAATGAAAATACCAGAAGTAAGGTACGAGATATGTTGGGGTCATTCCTTTTTCGTGGGGATGAAGTGAGTAAAAAGGTAAAGGTACTTTCGGGGGGAGAAAGAAACAGGCTTGCTTTATGTAAGCTGATGCTCCAGCCTTTCAACGTTCTTATAATGGATGAGCCTACCAACCACCTTGATATTAAATCTAAGAATGTCTTAAAAGAAGCTTTGAAGAGTTTTGAGGGAACGTTAATTATTGTTTCTCACGATAGAGATTTCTTACAAACACTTACAAATACTGTATACGAATTCAAAAATAGGAATATAAAAGAATACTTAGGCGATATCGATTTTTATCTAGAGCAACGAAATGTTGAGAACATGAGGGCTATAGAAAAGAGAGATAAGGTACAAAAGGACGTTTCTAAGAACACCGACAGCAAACAAAGCTATAACGATCAGAAGAAATTTAAAACCCTAAATAATAAGCTTAGCAATACCGAATCTAAAATAAGTAAGTTGGAGAAGGAGTTGAAGCAAAAAGACGAAGAGCTAGCTCTAAATTATGTAAAGACTTTTGCTAAACCTAACTTCATGGAAACGTATCAGAAGAAAAGGAAAGAGCTTGAAACACTTATGAAGACTTGGGAGCAATTGCAGGAAGAGTTAGAAGCAATTTCATAAAGCCTTTTAAAAATGTACGAACATCATTTTCAATGTCCTTATTGTTGGGAAGATATCTCTATGCTCCTAGATAGTTCTATAGGTAAGCAAACCTATATTGAGGATTGTGAAATATGTTGTAACCCTATAGAATTGACTGTAGTTTTTGAAGAAAATGAACTTATTTCGTTTATAGCCAATAATATAGAGCAATAATTTAGGTTGAGTTTAACACGTTTAAGTATTATTCTTTCTAAATTTAGTTGAATAATTACTTGAATTATGGTATCAACATTCGAATTTGCCGATCACGTTGTAGGAATTATAATAAGTTCTGATGTAGATAATGCGTTGGTAGATGAAGTTCATGAAGTGATTCTTGAAAGGTTGCAGGAGCATGATAAGATCAGCTTGATAGTTGAAATTAAAAAAGAAAGTCGAATTCATCTCTCAGCGATGGTGAAAGATCTAATTTTTAAATTTGATCATGCTGGACAGTTTTATAAAATAGCGGTGGTTTCTGATCACCTTATCATGCGAAATGCAATGATTATCAAGGACTTGTTTATGAAGGCAGAAGTGAAGCCATTTTCTTCAGAAAAACGACTGGATGCCATGAACTGGATCATTCAATAATTTTTTTAAAAAATGTTTTGGAGAAGTAAAAAACAGTTGTATATTTGCCACCCGATAGCGCAGTAAGCTTGATTTGAAAGCAGCGAAATCGCAAAATTTGACATCTTGAATTAACAATATATCGCGGGATAGAGCAGTAGGTAGCTCGTCGGGCTCATAACCCGAAGGTCACTGGTTCGAGTCCAGTTCCCGCTACTAGTAAAACCAAGGCTTCACAGAAATGTGAAGCCTTTTTTTATGGACTAGGTACAACATAGGTACAACATTTTGCTGTTTTTCTTGAATACTTTTAGTTTGTTATATTTTGGTCTCAAATGCCTATATATTCTATTTTCCTTGCTTTGTTTTCATAAAATTTGGTATTCGTAAACACTCAGCCCATTCCCCTATGATCCGTGAAAAACTGTATTACGGGGGGAAAGCGCTTGATTATAGAGGTCTTGGACACGACCCCCAAAACTTCCTATTCCCATTCCACTTGTCCGCTTATTCCCGAAAAAGTCGGGAAGCGGTCAAACTCCATTTCAATCTACAATTTTAAAGTCAAGTCCGCCTTAAATCATACTTCTGATGGATAATATAGTTTCATAACTCGGTAAGCACATTCCCCTGCATTACGCGAAAAAGCTTCATTTCGGGAATAGCGCTTCCCTATAATAATCTTGGACACAACTCTAAAGCTTCCGTTTTCCATTCCACTTGCCCGCTTCCCGAGAAAAGTCGGGAAGCGGGCAAACTGCATTCCAACCTACACCTTTAAAGTCAAGTCCGCTTTAAATCCTGCATAATCATAATAAATCGCAATAATAAATCCCCTCAGCACATTCCCCTACATTCCACGCTCGCCTGCTGAAAAAGCAGGCAACCACTACACTTCGGGCAAAGAGCTTCACTACACAAGTCTTGGACACAATTCCCAATTTCAGCTTTCCATTCCGCTAACCCTTCCCGCTTCTCTGGGAAGGAACACTTCATTCCAGAGCCAAAATTGTGTATTAAGTCCGCTTTTACATCGGAAAGCCATCGGCTTGATTTTCTTGACAGGATTTTCGGCGCGGCCTTCTTGAGCCCTCACTCGAAAGTCCTTAAAAACCAAACCGCTGTCTTACACATTTTAAGGGGTTTATAATGGATAAAGCCTTTGTTGTTTTTCGGGTCATCGAAAAACAGGCACGACATAACCAGTTCTAATTTAACCACAGCCTCTTATTTCGCTTAACTGTCGGTACGCTCAAACGCAACTGCGTTTAAAAGAATTGCTAATGCCCTTATGGAACTTGTCAAGACTATACAAGTTTTAGTGAAAAATAAGGTTTCTACTTCCTTGAAAATCCAAGGATTTTTCTACGTCGCAAACACACCTGATTTATTCCCTAAAAGTCTTGACAAAACCCACTCTATCCATTGTGCGATGCACAGAAGAAAAGAACAAACACCCCTTAAAATTTAATCTGTTTTAAATCAATAGGGGAAATACAAATCACTTAAATATTTTATTATGACTACTATTAGAAATCACGTACAATTGATTGGAAACGTTGGACAAGAGCCAACAATCACGAACCTTGAAAGCGGTAAGAAAGTAGCTCGTTTTTCATTAGCCACAAACGAGTATTACAAAGACAGCAAAGGCGAAAAGCAAACGGACACTAATTGGCATACCGTAGTAGCTTGGGGTAAAACTGCTGAAATCGTTGAGAAATTTGTTGAAAAAGGCAAAGAAGTAGGAATTACAGGGAAACTAAAGACCCGAACCTACACCACCGATGATGGCAACCAACGCTATGTAACGGAAGTTGTAGCCGATGAAATCCTTTTACTTGGAAGCAAAAACGACAAGTAAACTTCAAAATTATAGAGGACGTTCCTCTCGAAAGTTGCGCCCTCTTTTTCATTATTCACACATTTAAATATATTCACAATGAAAGCACAAGTTAACGAAATAAAAGAGCGATTGCAATATTTTACGGGAACGGAAATGTTCTATCAAATCCCATTATTGCGAACCCGTTTTACGGACGGATTGAAATATTTATCGGAAGCAGCAGAATGTTTTTGGCTCATTACAGACACGTCCGTAATTGCAAAAAGTCTGATGAACCGAAGCGAATTTATCACAATCGATTTTAAAAGATTGCCCGAAGAAAAACAAGATTATTCGGGATATGAAGCCGAGATAATTTACAGCGATGGCAACGATAATATTTTAGAAAAACACGATTATCGATCAACCGATTTTCCACTCGATGAACTGCGGTTATTTTTTGTAAATGATACGCTGATGTTACCAAGCGAATACTAAAATTTTGAAGTTATGATTTACATTAAATTTCAAGATTTGAGCGAGGAAAAACAAGAGGAACTCTTACAGGTTTCGAGAGAACACGTTACACATCTTTTTGGGGAATCTATTCAAAAATATGTTGACGAAACTGGTGCAGATTATGAAAAGTTAATAGATGAAGAAATGATTAAAAATCTATACACCTACGATTATGTTTTCAATATCTGACTCATTAAGATTATATGTGGAACACCTCTGAAATTCCAGGGGTGTTTTTATTTTGAAACAAATCCAAGTCAATAAAAAAGCGTATCTTTATGTCGCTAGAATTCAGCATTCAAATTTACGTAGGGTTATCCACTTTTCGACTTTCGCCGATACCCTTACACATCGAAAAATAACATACTGGAAAATCATTTTCCTTGAAAATGGCAATCGGCTTTTTAGCCGGATTGTATGGATTTTTGTCCCGCGAGCGGGACGAAAAGGAATAGCAAGAGGGTAACACGCTGCGCGATGTTTTGGATTCCTTTTCGTTTTTAAATAGCTGATTATCAAAAATTTAAATATCTTTTAATTTTTTAACAATCAACGATTTGCGACAAACGGGCTAAGAACGCCCACTTTTAGGGATGATTTTGCGACAAATCGGCGAAATATGGACTCATATACTGGAATTAGATTTAAAAAGGAAACCGCAAAACGTTTCCAAACATTCTCGCGTACTTACTTCAAATCGCACACTGAAGCAATGTCCACAATGCTCGATTTTTTCTTTTACAACGAAATATCGCCAAAGGAAAAATTAGGACCAACAGGACGAACTATTGAGGCTAAATTACTCAAAAGAATCAATGCGGTTATTGCAATAATGCGAGACGTAGAAAAGACACAAACCAAACCTACGGTGGCTATGATTCAGTCCCTTTTTGAGACCGAAGAGCCAACCAAAAAACCGCTGATTGTAGAAAAGAAATATGCCGAAGAAAAGAAGGAAATCCGTTTTCGAGAAAAGAAAAATCAAAGCAACCAACTCTAAATTTTAGAGCTATGTACATTACGATAACACCTCAAAAATTAGGCAACAATTATTCACAAAGTTCAGCAGATTTTGTAGGCTATTTGGAAAAGGAAAATCAAGGTTTGGAACAGCACGAAATGGAACATTTTTTCAATCAATATGGCGATGAGATTTCCGCTGAAGAAGTGGTCAAAGAAATTGATGGAAACACCGCAAAATTAAAAAAGAAAGAACCCAAGTTTTATTCGATTACGGTTAGTCCTTCAAAATATGAATTGCGAAAACTTCAAAACAATAGTCAAGATTTAAAAACCTACACCCGTGAGCTGATGAAAGATTATGTTGCCAGCTTCAATAGGGAAATAAACGGGCGACCTATAACCATCGATGACATAAAATACTATGCGAAAATTGAACACCAAAGAACATTCAAGGGAACAGATTTTCAGATAAAAGAGAACCAACCGTTCGCAACAAAAATACTTCAGCTGAAAACCGAAATCAGAAACATTAAAGAAGGACGAGCTGAAGGGAATATTAAAAGGATGGGAAAGGAAATTGCCAAATTGGAACGCCAAGCACCACATCAGCAAAATGGAAAACGAATTGTCCAGGGAATGGCGAAAGATGGAAACCAAAGTCATATCCATATCATCGTGAGCAGAAAGGATGCTTCTAATACGGTCAGTCTTTCGCCTGGAAGTAAACACAAAGCTTCTGAAGTTGAAATGCACGGCAAAAAGGTAAAGCGTGGTTTTGATAGGGATGCCTTTTTCGCCAAAGCGGAAAAAACGTTTGACAAAACTTTTGGCTACAAACGCAACTTTGCCGAGACCTACAAAGCAAAAAAAGATTTTGTAAAGAATCCCAACCTGTATTTCGCCGCCTTGATGAAATTACCAGCCAATGAAAAAGCTTTGGCTTTCAAAATGATTACCAAAAGTGGCTTGCCAATTGTTCCAAGTATTCCAGTCAGTCAAGCACAAATCGCACTTCGTGTTTTCAAACGATTAAGACGTGGTGCTGAAGTGGCCATTAAATCAAGTTCAATAGGAATTTAGCGTATGGAAATAGACAATCTCATAACGATACTCTCAATTATTGGTGTGGCCAGTACTGTTTTCTATGCGATATTTAGAGTGAGCAAGTATGCACTTTTCTTGAATTTCTTAATGCTTTCCTGCTTAATTTTCTATTTAACTGAACAGAACGAATTAGTATCGCTATTACTTTATCTGGTGTGTCCTCTAATGTTAATTAATATAGGACTGTATGTTTTTTTGCATAAAACTGAAAGCTTGCAAAATGGCGATAAAAAGTATCAAGTCAATTTTGCTACGACTAAAGGAAATTTCAAGTTAGATAATATTAAACGTGGCGCATCCATCATCGGATCTGCAGGAAGTGGAAAGACCGAAAGTGTAGTGTATGGATTTTTAAAACATTTCCGGAAAGAGCACTTCTGTGGAATCATTCACGACTACAAGGATTTTGAATTAACCGAAATGGCGTATCCGCTTTTCAAGGATAGCGATATCCCGTTTAAGGTCATTTCCTTCGATAAAATCATCCATAGGGTAAATCCTATTGCACCACGCTATTTAGAGAACGAGGAAAGCGTAAATGAGGTGTCACGAGTATTAATCGAAAACCTTTTGGAACAAAGGGAAAGTGGAACAACCGGAACGACAAAATTCTTTAACGATGCAGCTGAAGGCTTGATTGGAGGATTGATTTGGAAACTGAAAACGGACTATCCCAAATACTGTACGTTACCGCATCTAATAGCCATTTATCAAATACTCGATACCGACAGCCTTATCCAGTTTTTGGAAACAAATACCACATCGAGAGCGATGGCAGACGCTTTTATTAGTGGTAAGGATTCCGATAGACAGACCGCTGGTGTAAAAAGCACATTGGCAAACGCCCTGAAACGAATTAGCACACAACGCATTTTTATGGCATTGTCCGCAGACGAAGTGCCCTTGAATATCAATAGCGAAGAAAACCCTGCAATCATTTCTGTAGTGAACAATCCAAAATATGAGACATCCTATTCGCCAGTAATTGCCACAATCATTCACACCATTACCAAGCAAATGAGCGTTAGGAATTCCAGACCCTCGTTTTTACTAATGGAAGAAGCGCCGACAATTCGGCTATTAAATATGCATCGTATTCCAGCAACTTTAAGAAGTTATGATATTGCTACCATCTACGTAATGCAGGACAAAATCCAGAACGATATGATGTATGGCGACAAAGCAAGCAAAGCAATATTAAGCAATTTATCCTATCAATTTTTCGGCAAGGTCAACGACCCAGATACTGCCAAATATTACGAACGCTTTTTTGAAATCATCAAAGACCCAACTAAAAGCATAAGCCGTGGCCATAATCTCGATTTTGATACCCGAATCACAACGGGCGAAAAAGAGATACCGAAGATAAGAGCAGACGTTTTCTTTCGATTAAAACAGGGCGAATTTATAACCTATGCTGATGGTAAGGATAAGAAAGTGCAGTTTAAATTGTCAAGAATACAGCGGCAGCTTCCTGAAGAATCCAAGCAATATTCTCAGGCAGATTTATCTACTAATTTTGATAGAATTTATGATGAGGCGAAGTCGATATTTAATTGAAATTTGATGTGAATTTTCAAAGAATATTTTATCTGTTAAGAATAAACAATGATTTCTTTTGGCATCAAGCTAATTTTATTGCATTATTAGAGTTTAAAAATTCGGCAATTTATGACTAAAGGGGCAAGATTTCTTAGAGCAGATTTACACATACATTCATACGGGGAATTTGGATCTTACGATGTTAAAGATACCGCAATGACACCAGAGGCGATTGTTGATACCGCCATCGCGAAAGGATTGAAGATTATTAGTATTACTGACCATAATGAGATATTTAATTCAAATACAGCGATAAATTACGCTGCAGATAAGGATATTTTGGTCATTCCCGGAATTGAAGTAACCACTACGCAAGGTCATTTGCTATTGTACTTCGACACTTTTCAAAATTTAAGGTCATTCGCTGGTAAATTAAATATAAGTGAGGATAAGAAAACCACTACACAAGGAATCGTAGAGTGTTTGGATTTTGCCCATCAATGTAGTGGTGTTGGCATATTAGCTCACATCGAACTTGATTCAGGTTTTGAAAAAACTATTGGGCGGTTTGGTCCGCCTATTGAAGAAATTTTTAGCCACCCAAACCTTTTAGGACTTGAGATATCCAAAAAAGAAAATTTCCATTTTTATTCCAATAGCGATGAAGATGCGAATAGGAAGAGGCTTGTGGGGCTGAGGCGCGACAATTTATTAATGGATGATGACCAAATCCTTCCTAAATTGATGGGTTCAGATTCCCATAATTTAAATAAGTTGGGAACCAATGCCGAAGGAAATGAAAAGTTGACCAGGATAAAAGTTGATGAACTAAATTTCCACGCCTTTAAGGTTGCGCTGTTGAGCCACGAATCAAGAATTCGACTGGAAGATTTTATACCTGAGCAACGACCGGTATTTAATAAGATTTTTATAGAAGGTGGATTATTAGATGAAATGGATATAGACCTAAGTCCTAATTTAACCTGTATAATTGGCAGTAGAGGTGCGGGAAAGTCAACCTTATTAGAAACTTTACGAGAAACATCAGGGAATCAATCTTCTTCAAAGGTTGTTGATTCCGATGTGTGGCCTCAGAAAATAACACTTCAATATACTGATGAAGCTGGGCAAACTATTGAATTTTCAAGAGAAAAGAATAATGGTACTCAGAATATAACAGACCCTATAAATGGAATATCACGTGTTGAAATTGAAAGTTATGGTCAAGGCGAAACAGCTGATACTATACAGCACAGCGATGAAAACCCAACGGTTTTGATAGATTTTCTTGATGGGTTTTTAGACTTAAAACCCCTCATTTCCGAAGATAAAGAAATCATCACAGATCTGCTCGAAAACCAAAGCGATGCCAGAAAATTAAGACTCGAATTACTAAGTCTTGATGAAACAAGAAAAGCTCTTAAAAACGAGCAGAAAAAATTAGAGAATTTAAAAAAGCAAAAAGCAGGGGAATTGGTAAAATACCAAAACGCATTAATAAAGGAAAGACAGATACGTCAAGATCTAATTGCCGACCTTAAGCTACTAATTCAGACTTATAAGGATATTTTAAATGATGAAGAAACCTTTGAAAATTTCGAAAAATTATCAGATGAAGAAATAGTCGTTGGTAAGGATTATTTTCAGAAAGTAAAGAATATTGTTAGTGATTTTTCAGCTATTGTCAAATCCAAGGCAGGGGAATTAAATGAAGCCCTCGGAACAAAAGTAGAAGAGCTTAGAACAGAACTTAAAAATTGGGCTTCCAAGGAAAAAGCGATTCAGGTACAGATGGACGCCAAAAAGCAAGAGTTGGCAGCTCAAGGTATTCCTTTTGATTTGGGTAAAATCAACCAAATATCGAAAGATATTATCGATTTAACCAATAGGGTAAAAAAACTTGAAAACAGCAAAAAACTTTTAAATGAATTACAAACTGTGCGTAAAGAATTGATTGGAAAAAGAAAGGACATAAAACAACGAATTTTCTACTACAGAAATGCATTTGGACAAACTATAAATGACAATCTTAAGAATACGCTCGATGGATTATTTATAAATGTAAAATATGACCAGGGAAACTATTCTGACGAATTTGAGCAGTTATTAAAAACGACTATGGATTGGCGAACATCCCAAGTTCCAAGAGCATATTTAATCACTAAAAATTTATCGCCATTTGAGTTCGTCGATATTTGTATGCGCAAAAACAATGATGCATTAAAAGCATTGACAGATGATGAAGGTAAAAGATTTATTGGGGATTATGAAGCTCAAACTATCGTGGAAAAACTTCTTAAAGACCATACTTATGAAGATTTTGAAGCCTTGCCATTTGAAGATAGACCTTCAATTTCCGTTACACGATTATATAAAGATGATGTAACGGGTAAAACATTAAGAAATACAAAGTCGATATCGCAATTGTCGTTAGGTCAACAACAGTCGGTTTTACTTGGAATTTTAATGCTTTCAAAAAGTACTACGCCGCTTATAATTGACCAACCAGAGGATAATTTAGATAGTGAATTCATATTTAAAACGATTGTTAAGAATTTACGTAAAATCAAAGAATCAAGACAGGTAATCATTGTTACCCATAACCCTAACATTGCCGTACTTGGCGATGCAGAATTAATAATTCCATTAAAAAGCACAAGCGTAAAATCACACGTTTTGGAAGCAGGTTCTATTGACAGGAAAGGAACAAGGGAAATTAGTTGCGAAATTCTCGAAGGTGGTAAATCTGCATTTAAACAACGACAATTAATATATGGCATTAAGTAGGCGTAGTGAGAAACCAAATCTATTCCCACAATTTAATATCATTATCTTTACTACCAGATTTTTTTATTTAAATAATGACCTAAACAAACCGCATAGAATACAAACGAGAACTGTCCGATGGACTTGAAAAAGAGGTCATTGCTTTTTTAAACTATCGTGAAGGCGGCATTATTTATATTGGTATTAATAAGGAAGGGAACACTTACGGTCTGGCTGATGCGGATGGCGACCAACTAAAAATTAAAGACAGGTTAAAGAACAATATCCGCCCTTCAGCTTTGGGATTATTTGATATTGTAAGTGAAGAACGAGATGGCAAGAATATCCTGAAAATCATTGTGGCGAGTGGTCCTGAAAAACCATATCATTTCAAAAAATATGGGATGAGCGAAAAGGGTTGTTTTATCCGTCTGGGTTCTGCAGCTGAACCGATGCCACAAAAAATGATTGACGAGCTCTTTGCCAAACGTACCCGAAATTCCATCAGCAAAATTAAAGCCGGTCGGCAGGATTTAAGCTTCGGACAGCTGAAAATATACTACGAAGAATCAGGACATACCCTCGGAAAAGCTTTTGCAAAGAACTTGGAACTATTGACCGAAGATGGCACATTCAATTACGCTGGCTATCTTTTGGCAGATAAGAACAATACTTCTATTAAAGTAGCCAAGTATTCGGGCAAAACCCGAACAGACTTGATAGAAAGCAACGAGTATGGTTACGAATGCCTTTTGAAAGCCACCAAGCAAGTGATTGATAAAATTGCAGTTGAAAACAGAACCAACACAAAAATAACCGCCAAAGAAAGACAGCAAGCCAACCTTTGGAATCCCATCGCATTGCGCGAGGCCATTATCAATGCCTTTGTGCATAACGATTATACCAATGAAATTACCCCAAAGTTTGAAATCTTTGCGGATAGAATTGAAATCACATCGGCAGGCGGTCTTCCGGAAGGATTGAGCAAACAGGAATTTTTCGAGGGCTTTTCAGTTCCACGGAATAAAGAACTGATGCGGATTTTTAAGGATTTGGAACTTGTGGAACAGTTGGGTTCTGGCATCCCTCGTATTTTGGAACACTATGGCAAAGAGAGTTTTGGCTTTTCAGATAACTTCCTTAGAATGACTTTTAACGCTAAAGAAACTGCTGTTGAAGAAGGTGGTCAAATAGGTGGTCAAATAGGTGGTCAAAAGGATGCTGAAATTGATGATATTAAAAAATTAACGCATAGACAAAAGGAGGTTCTAAAATTAATTACTTCAGATAACCGAATAAGCCGTTCAGGAATTGCAGAGGTTTTACACATAAACGAATCTGCAATCCAAAAGCATCTAAACAATTTAAAGAATGCTGGTTTTATAGAGCGTGTAGGTGGTACGAGAGGTTATTGGGAAATCAATCTCGATAAAAATTAAAAAAAAACTTTTAAAAAGGCCCTTTTTCTCTTGGTCCTTTACTGGTCACTTTCCATTGACCGTTTTCCTTAGTCAGTTTAAAAATGCCTGTTTTTCCATCGTAGGTCGTGCTGTATTTTACCCAGGCAAGTTCGCCATCAATAGATTCGTCTAAAATTTCTACCTTGATATCTTTATCAGAATCTGGCATCATATTCTGTACGGTAATCAAACTGGCATAGCCTTCAGAAGTGGTGTGCTTTTTTAAGGCTGATTCATCTTTTGAAAAAAAGCTTGACGCAACAACTTTGGCAGTTTCAGAAGGGGATTTTGTTGTGCTTCCTGAACAAGAAAGGAACAACAATACAAGCGAGCAAATGACTAATCTTTTCATAACAGTATTAATTTGGGTTATTGATATATCTATGTGATAATTTCAGTTCTATGTTTCGCTCGCCATTCTTTTCATTCAATTCTAAAATTGCCCTGCGGTCGTTGGACAATGAAATTTTAGGCATCACATAAACAAATCGTACCGTTTCACTTTCCTTGATTTTAGACGGTAGATTATGTTTGTATATCGGTTCTTTATAGAGTCGTTGCAACGATTTCCTTTTCCCTTTTTGCCGAGTTTCAATCGAAAGGTTCAAGAAATTCAAATCGTAATCCAACGTAGAATTATTTTCAATCTCGATAACAAAATAGAGCTTATCTTTATCAAAAACAATATTCTCTACATTCAAGATAATACCTTCGCTTCGTTTCTTGATGCGCCCTATGCGCTGTTTTCTATTGAGAAGATATGAGCAGAATTTTTGGTAATAATAAGTGCTGTTATCTACAAGTTCTTCAGAAGATTCAACAAGAACCGAATCCTTTACAATCGGTTTTTCATTACCGATACTATTGGATAGCGGAATGAAATAATTGAGCTTAGAAAGCTGTTTTTTATACCTTACAATATACGAAAAAATTGAACCATTTCTGTTGATTACCAGCAAATTACTTTCCTTCCCAGGCTTTGCCTGAAGCAGTCCAAAATACTGTTCTTTTTCACGGTTGTAGGTAAATATAAAATTATCTGAACCGGTTATGCCTTGCCGTATGGGTTCTGGGAAGAATAGCGCAACGTTTTTGGTGTCGTTGGCATAAATGGTGTCGAGTGGTATGGGTTGCTGTTGTTCTGTAGCCTGTGCCGAGCAAAGTCGAGGTGCGAAAGCGGAAATCAACACCGCCAATATTAGGATAAATGTTCTCATAATTTAGGTTTTAGAATTAATCTGTAATTGTTCAATACCGTAACTTTCACGTTTCGGTTACTACGTCTTAGCACTTTGGTTACACCACCAACTTGCGGAACTGTAGGTATGTTGATATCGCCAATAATATCGTCCAACACTTCAGTAGTGGCTTCTGCCCGAAAATTGTTCTGTACGTAGATACCTTCGCTGCCATCAGATAAATCAAAAGCTTTAAGTTTTGTAGGATGGTGCTTTATGTTTTCAATTTCAATTAAAGCTCGATTAGGCTGAAAACTTATAAAACCGAAAATGGGTGTGTTCTTAGGCATTTCTTTACCGTTGATTGTAGCAGTTTTGGTCAGGCGCATTCGCAATCTGGTATTCGCTTTTACTACTTGGTCGCCATCTACCACCACGTAAATTGTTTCATCTGTATTGCCGATGATGGATACCTCATTGGGTTTAGGCGCAGCAGCGAAGAACAGTTGATGTTCCAGGCCCAGTTCTTTCGCTTGGATTTTTTGTTCCCTTTTTACTTCAGCAGAATCGATTGTTGATGCCACTTGGCGAACTGTTCTTCTCTGTCCCAAATTTTGGTATCGCTTTTCTGAATATTGAATCTTACCCGCTTCATAGATGCTATCTACGATACGCTCTTTTTCGCGTTCCGGAAGATCTGGGTCGTAAAATCCCAAGGAATCAATCAACTTTTCATCATAGATGCTGGGCGCATTGTTTTCACGTACTTTTTTCAAATCGTTAATCGCATCCAGTTTGGAATCGTACTCTTTTTGGTCTTCTTCCAAATCTGGCACTAAGGTCTGCTTAAGATTTTCAGTTTCACTTTCATCATCGCCCATTACCATTCCCGAATAGGAAATAAGGAATATGAAAATCACGGCCAATACCGCTGCAAATACTATCTTGTTTTTTTCTACTTTCATAAGAGTGAGTTTTTAAGTGCCGATTATCGGCTTTCAACTTTCATCGTTTAGTTTTTTTAGAGTGTTCTCGAAATAGTTGGTAATCAAAAGTCCGTGTGGATTGTTGGGAAAGTTTCGGTCAACCATAATCAAGTTTCCGGTGGAAACCAATTCGTAAGTGTCGATAATCGAACCTCTATTGATTTCAAAAATGGTCGTCGTTGTAAAACTGTACGAGCCGTTATTTTCGGTTATCCGCGAATCGATACTCAGTACTTTTTGAACCAAGGAATACTGAAGCAATCTATTGTAAACACCATCTGCTTTTTTCTGGCGGTAGAGATTGTCCACGGAACTATTGCCCAACCACAATGCCTTTTCCAAGTTTCGTTCGTAATTACTGGCATCGATGTTATAAAAGTAATTATGGAACAGATCCAAATGAGCCAAAGCTTCCACTCTAAAATTCTCTTTTTGCGTCACGAGCTTTAACGGAATGATACTGCCATCGGTATTGATGGCAAAAGCACTATTGAGCGCTTTTTGATTGGTGTTGAATACCATCCAAACCGAAAATGTGCTGGATAGTAAGGCACAGGCAACAACCGCCAAAACGATAAATCGATTCAGCTTTAGGACGTTGTAAATATTTTTATATGGTGTTTTCATTCTGAATGGATTTAGTTGGTAAATAGTCTGAGTGTAAAAGATGTGGCGCGTTTATACAGTTTGAACTTCAAGAAAACAATAAACCCTACCGAACCTAATTGAACCACAGGTGCAAAAAAGGCTTGACCTGTATCGATTCCAAACAAATTGACCCAAAAATTGGTGTTGATTTCCGTGTAGAGTGCATTCACAAAGACGTTTACTAAAAAGAAAGCAGGTACTAACATATAGACCGCAGCATAAAGCTTGAAGAATGTGTAAGCTAACGAACGGAACTTTTCAAAGACTGCAAGGCTAATGACCAAGGGAAAAAAAGTTTGCATTATTCCGAGTAGAAAAAAGCGTTCTGCCAAAAACAATGGATAAATGAATAAATCTAATATCCAGAGGAACAAGCTAATGATGAATGCAAATATTTTGAATCCGTAAAGCGGTGTAACCAAAGCTTCATATAAAAGCGTCATAGCAGCTTGGGCAACCTCGATGATACTCACGTCCTCTTCAATGGGAATGTCCTGCATTTGCAATGGCAATAAGGCTGGTGCAGTTCCTCGATATTGTCCTTCAATGGCTACTAAGATGCCATCGAAAAAGCCTAATACTTGCGTTGAGAAAATGACCAAAATGACAATGGCAAAATTCTTGGCGAGTTCGCCTGGACTCAATCCCCAAGTGTAGCCATCCTTATCTGCAATGCCTTCATTGTATTTTTTGAGGATGTTGACCAGAAAGAACAGGACAGCGAGCGTTTTCATTCCCGCAATCGTGTATTGCGAAAAGTCGCTGGCCTGTATGGTCTGGAAGACGGTATCGATGTATTCCAGTCCAATTCCTAAGAGAATGGTCGCAGTCATTTTTAGTATTCGGTTTCTCTATTATTGACTTTATCCTGCATTTTTCTAAAAGAAATAATGTCACGATAGCGTTTTGTTTTTGTAGTGATGTTGGAAACCATTTGCTTGGATTCCTGTTCTTTTGCTTTCAGGATTTCAGCACGTTCGGCATCACTCATTTTTAGGTAATCGCTGGATAGGACTTCATCAATAAAATCTACTGTGTCCAACGAGTTTTGTACTATGGCGTCAAATGATTCTACAACCCTTGAAACTTCATCTGGTTTGATGTAGGGCGAATTCAAAATATCCTGTAAATCATTTTGCATTACGTTGATAAGGCGCTGATTATTCTGTCCAATTTCCTCAACTGCTCTCAGTTGCTCAACAACGCTTGATACTTTCTCTATTGCCTCTTTTGCATCTTTTAGGAATTTTACAGACTTAATCATTTGTGCTGTCTGTTTTCCAGATTCTATCAGCTGTTTTACCAAGCTGATAAAATTGGTATTGTCATAAGTGGGCATTCCCTGGCACGCAGCGCGTGCGGGCAATAAAAAGATGAATGCCGTTGCGAGAATTAAAATTTTTGTCTTCATAATATTATGTTTTAGATGTGAATTGAATTATTGCTTTTTGCATATCGTGATGCTCGTTGTAGAGCTTCATTATTTCTTCATTTTCCTGTCCATCGGTCAAATAAGCGGCATATACTTCCTTCGGAACTTCGAGCCGAAAGATGTTACTTTCCCTACCTATCTTGATAAACATTTCGGTGTACTTCCGTGGTCCTGAAAGATTGTTCTTGATGGATTTCAGTTGGTTAAGGTCGTGGCTGGATAGGTTGAGTCTTTTGACCACTTCGTCATATCCTTTTTCATTGTTCAGACTATAAATGACCTGTGTGTTTTCCAGTATGCTTGCCGATGTTGAATTGTTAGGAAGCTGATTTATCGACTGAAGAATAATCCCAATAGCACCGTTTTGTTTACGTATGGCTTGATAGTAGAATTCTACACTTTCCAACACGTTTTCAAACTTCAATTGCTTGGCAAACTCATCAAAAAGGATGATTCCCTTTTCAGCTCTGTTCTTCCAAATAGTTCTTTGAATGGCAGACTTGATGAGCTTGAGCATCACAGACAGGATTTCCTTATTGTCCTTAACTTCATCGAGTTCAAAGACAATCAAGCGTTTGTCTTCGATTTTATAAGTCTGGTCTTCGCTTACTTCAAAAAGAAAGCTATATAGACCATCGCCGACATATTCTGACATTACGTGCAAGAAGCTCGTGACATTGAAGTAGTCGGGATGGATTTTTAAGGTGTCCAGAAGATCCTTCTGATTCCTTTCTATAAAACTGTAAAATCCATCTAAAGAGTGATTTTCTGAAGTACTATCATAATAGTGGCGCAGTATCTTTTTGACCGATACCGATTGTGCTTTGGTAACCTTTAAGTCTGAAGCAAACAATTCAAACAGAAAGACGGATAGGTCTTCCAGTCGCTCAGGTGTGAGGTCATTTGTATCACTTATATAAAAAGGATTGATGCCCAAGTTCTTTCCGCTTTCATAGCGAAGCACCGTATATTTTTCAGGGTAGAGTTTGGCAAACTTGGTGTAGGATCCACCGAGGTCTATGATGACCAAGCGAACGCCACTTTCAAAATACTGACGTAATATGTTATTGGCCAAAAACGATTTGCCTTCGCCCGTTGGTGCAAAAATGGCAAAGTTCCTTGCTTTAATTCGTTTCTTTTTTTCATCCCAAACATCCTTTAAAACAGGAATGTTATGCTCACGGTCGTTGAAGATGATTCCGGTAGGATCGCTTTTGTAATTGGTGTTATTGATGAACAGGCAAAGCGCGTGTTTTAAATCCGTTACATACAAATCGTTGTTCGAGAAATTGGACGAAAAACAGCAGTAACTGTTTAGGATATAATTCTTACGTTCTTCGCCTCTTGGATAGTATGGTATGATATCCAATTCCTTAAATTCGGTCTTTATTTTTGAAGTTATTTTGTCGAGCTCTTTAGCTTCCTTTGCCCAATACACGATATTTAGATGACCACGAATGATTCGGGCATTATCATCGGCATTGATTTGGTCAAGGATGTGTTGGATTTTGCCAAGAACCACTTTATTCTGTGAACCGAAGTTGGAACTTTTATTCAGTTCCTCAATTTTCTTATCGAGTAGTTTACGCCATTTCTGTTTGTCATCCAGATAGAGGATTTGGTTAACGATATGGTTCTCGTTAAGCGTAAGCCCTAAGCCATCAATAAACCCTTGATGAAACACAAAATCATCAGAAGTGAATTTCTCATTGGTTTTGCTACTCTGTACACTTTCGCCAAAGCACAGTTCGCTATTGATGGCCAGGGCATCAAAATGGTTTTCGCCAATATTGACGCTTTTTTTGTCCAGTAAAATGTCAGTATCATAACCTTCATTAAAGCCATTAAAATAGGCACTTGTTAGTTGCTGTATCTCTTCCGCTTTAAGCGTAACAAAATCCATCTTTCGGCTATTGTTGATAAAGGAAACCGAATCACTAACCGAGTTGGCGAAACTCTTGATGTTGTCATCCAGTTTCTGTATGATTCCCTTTGAAACTTTAAGGAAAGGGTTGATGTATTTCGGATTGTTAAGTGCCTTATTTTTGGTCAAGATGAAGAACAAATAGCAGCTGTGCTCGATATGTCCACGACCTTTAAAATGCTCGTGGGTAGCTTTTTCCAAAAAGGTGGAATTCGGAAGTTGTTCTGAAGAATAGGATTTCTTCAAGTAGATATCCTGTTTATGAACCACAGTACCAACTGGCAAAGACTTTAATGCCTGAAACCAAGCACCGTGCATATCTTCAAAATCCTTTTCAGACAACGAGTATATTTCCGGCAGATTTCCTTTGTAGCACAAAATAACATTGCCATTATTGGCAAATACGATATTGTCCTGAATATCTACGATGGGTTGATATGCCGAAAGGTTAATCTTGTTCATAATCGAAGCCAGAATTTCTTTTGTTACTAATGATTTTTGGAAAAGCCTTAGCCATTTGGAATAGTTGTGGATTGTGGGCTATTCTCGTCAGCGCCACATAAAGGGAAGCGTTGAAAACCAACACACCTATTATTATCCCAAAGCTGAAAGAGAAGATGATGATGAGCAACGAAGCCAAAATAGAAACCATCATCAAAGCAAACAGGGAAATGGGCAGCCCAAAAATGACCGCCCTTTTCCTGATGTTTTTATAGACTTCGAACCGTTTCATTTATACAACGATTCCTATTAGGTAAGTAAAGATTCCGACTACTGCACCTGCAATCAATACAAATACTAAAACTCGGGTAATCCCCTTTTTTAAATCTGCATTTTCCCCAAAAAAATGTCCTGCGTTAAACAGGAAACCTACAAGGAAGATTACACCGAGAAGTATTGGAAAAATAGTTCGGATAGTGTCGCCTACATCGTTAACTGAATCTTCAATGCCACCAATTTGAGCAAAAAGCGAAGTGGATAAGAGCGAAAGAATGGATGCTAAATAGTGTGATTTTTTCATAACGGAACAGTTTAAATTTTTGGTTCATTTTCGTTATTGGAAATTTACATATATTTGAACTTAAATAACTGAAAATCAAATAATTGTGAATAAAATATTATTTGATATTGTTTGAATTCCGTTGCTATTATTTGGCATCAAATCCTATGGATTTTTGAAGGGAAGTTGTTGATAACCCGAAAATTGAAAATGAAAAATCTGCTCAAAAACGTCAGTTTTGTGATTTTGGTTCTAAAAATGTGCTTCATTTTTGGACAAGAATCGACTGCTCAAAAACGAATAATAATTGACGTTGGACACGGCGGAAAAGATGCTGGTGCAATTGGTATAAATGACATTCAAGAAAAAGATGTGGTTTTATCGATTGCAAATGAGATTTTAAAGTTAAATGACGACTTGGAAAAACCACTCGATATTTATTTGACCAGGTATAAAGACACTTTAATATCATTATCGGACAGGACTAAACTGACCAAAGCCTTAAATGCTGATTTGTTTGTGTCTTTGCATTGCAATCATTCCGATAATCCGGATGCAAGAGGTATTGAAGTTTACGCTTCAAGAAAACAAGAAAAATTCTCAAAAGCATCGGTTTTTATGGGCTATCAAATTGAAAGTGCACTTTGTGAAGCAATAGGCTATGATAGCAGAGGTGTGAAGTTTGCGAACTTTCAGGTGCTAAGGGAAACAGCAGATTATTGTACTGCCATATTAATAGAATTGGGCTTTTTATCCAATTGGGATGAAGAAAGCTATATCTCAGACAACCACAATATTGAGCGTATCGCACTATCGATATTATTATCCATTCAAAAATCAATAGAATTATGAAAGATATTTTTTTAGAGTTAACGAAGAGCTTGAAGGACATTGTTTTACAATGTGTTTCAGAAGTTATTTTACTGTACAAATCCTTTAGAAGTTAGATTACCTAAGTTTATTATCTACACATTATAAAAAACAATTTATTCAATAGTGTATTTAAGTATTTGCTTAAATAATATAATAATGATATATTTGTGGCCACTTTAAATCAAAAAAGATGAGCTTGGAAATAACCTGTACACGGAACGAAGCAGACAAGAAGCAAATATCGAGATGTAAGGAAACCATAGAGAATTCTTCAGGTAGCTTAGAAGCAATAAGCAAAATTTTGTCTCTTGCGGGAAGCGAGGTACGACTGAAAATTCTATTTCTATTGAACATAGAGAATGAACTGTGTCCTTGCGATATTGCTGACATTCTTGAAATGAGTGTTCCTGCCGTATCCCAACATATCCGTAAAATGAAGGATGCGGGAATTATTACATCGAGACGTGAAGGGCAAACATTGTATTATTCGCTGGTAAAGAGTGAGGACAATGTTTTGAATGGAATTTTCAATTCAATTTCAGCAAGAAAGAAAACAGCTTAGAAAGTTTACATTATGGCACCGAATAAAACTTCAAATACCGCGGCCTATACCGGCATTTTTACCGCAGTTGCAGCATCAATATGTTGTATAACCCCTGTCTTGGCATTAATTGCTGGAACAAGCGGAATTGCATCTACATTCTCTTGGGTCGAGCCATTTAGACCCTATCTTATCGGCTTGACCATTATTGTTTTGGTCTTTGCCTGGTACCAGAAACTACGACCGAAAACACAGGAAGAAATAGATTGCGCCTGTGAAGATGATGCGAAACCATCGTTTTGGCAATCCAAACGGTTCTTATTGATAGTAACACTATTCGCCGCATTGATGCTGGCCTTCCCGTACTATTCCAATCTATTTTATGCACAGCCCGCCAAGGATATCGTCTATGTCTCTCAATCCAATATCAAAAAACAGACTTTTGAAGTCGCTGGAATGACCTGTGCAGGTTGTGAGGCACACGTAGAAAGCGAAGTCAATAAATTGGACGGAATTATTTCTATCAAAGCCAGCTACGAAAATGCTAATACCATAGTGGAATTTGACAAGACCAAAACCGATTTGCCCACAATCCGAAAAGCTATAGAAAGCACGGGGTACAAAATAATAGAATAATGAAGATTCAATTAAAATCTACGATTACCTGTCCAGAATGCGGCCACAAAAAGGCTGAAGAAATGCCAACCACCGCCTGTCAATTCTTTTATGAATGTGAGAATTGCAAAACTGTTCTGAAACCAAAAGAAGGGGATTGTTGTGTATTCTGTTCTTATGGTACTGTGGCTTGTCCGCCGATTCAAGAAAATAAAAATTGTTGTTAAAAAGCCATACCTTAAATTCACTTCCGTTTATCCCCAGCTTTAGTATCAAAAGCAATCAAATTAAAAAGTTCTCGCATTCGGCTACGCACACGATTACCATAGCGTTCTTCCAGTTCTTCAGCATTGAGATTGGTTGTGGCGTGCGTCTTGATTTTGTGTTTGGTTTGTAAGTAAAGCTCGTATCGGGATAAGAGCACTTCGCCCATTACGTTCAAATCCTTTCCGTAGAATCTACCAGATGGTTCCACACCTAAATCATCAAAACAGTAAAATTTGGTATTACCATACTCTTCAACCGTTTTAAACCCAAGATGGTTGAAACTGAAGGTTACATTCCGGCAGGGAATCATTTCGTAAGGTCTTTGTAGTGGAACCAAATGGCGCAACAATTTCATCAAACTGGTTTTGCCGCAGCCAACGGGTCCGGAAAGTAGAATGCCTTTGTCAATGTCAATACCATAAGTCTCACAGTTGTCTTTATCCTTGATGAAGTAGGAACAGAGCTTCAGCAAAATATCCTTGTCTTCATCATATATCCTAAACTTTTCGCCAAACAAAAGTTTGCCTTTGGCATTCAGGTAAATCAAGATTTTTGGAAAATCATAGATCACACTTTTACCATCAAATTTTCCGAGCGAATATTCCACGCCACCTTCGGTTATTTTAGAGGGGTTGTCCATAATCTTTGTTTTTAGTGGTTCGCAAGTTGTCCTTGATTTGGGACGGTTGCTTTTTGTTTGGTTTGTTTTCCTCGTCGAATATTTCGGTTCTGTCCATCCAGTTGATGGCTACGGCGCGCCAATCTCTGATTTCCTTGCCATCGCCAGTTTGCCAATTTCTGGTCTGGTAATGCTCATAGAATTTTTTAGCTTCATCAGCATCAAAACCTTTTTCTTCAAAAAAAATAAAAACGGCCTGCCAGCCCTTTGGTTGTTTTATATAGTTTTCTTGTTTGATATTGTTTGTATTAGATACCAATGCTTGTCCATCTATGGGACGGTGTTGGTTCACAACCTGTCCATTTTTGGGATGGTGGTGTCCCTCAAGCGGTACACCTCTGGGATGGTACTGTTCCGCAAGTTGTTCTAATATGGGATTGTACTGTCCCACAACCGGTTCATCACTTGTCCCAATAATGGCCATCTTTATTTTGCTGCCTTTGTAGGGATTGTTGGAAGGGAAATAGGTTAAGTATTGCCAAGAATCTAACTCGACGATGCATCTGTGATATGTAGACTTAGAACCTATTTTAGCACATCGCATCAAATCGCGACGGTTTACATAAAATTCATCCATAAAGCGGCAACTGTTCCATTCTTGGAATAGCGCCATATACAAACTGATATGGGATGGGTTAAGGCGGTCATCAAAATAGAACTTTTCAAAAGCCGCATTAAGTAGCTTTATATAGTTCATCGCTTAAGAATTTAGACCGTGGTGCACACGGTTGGCATCCATAACTTTTTGAATTTCCTCGGTATCGTAATAGATAATGCCACCCACCTTGGTGTATGGTAATGTGCCATTGATACGAAGATTTTGTAAAGTGCCTGGACTTACTTGTAGCAAGTCCATAACCTCAGAAGATTTGAGGTATTTTTTGAGTTTCCCGCTGGCTTGTCTGGTAAGTAATTGTTTAATGTCATCGAGCAATTCCATTTTGAATTCCCGAAGGTCGTCTGTGGTAATAATACTTGTTGGCATAATAGAACGGTTTTAAAAGAAAGGGACTATCTGGGTTTATGATTTTAAATGATAGTCCCTGACCTGATTTGACTTTCGTTCTACAAATTTGAATAGGTTTATTGGATTTTATTCCCCAGTACGACCGTACTACGGTCAAAATTTAACATTTTGAAATTTGATGGGTTTTGTAGTATTATGGTGCTTCTAAAGTGGAAACGGTGTGCTAAATCATATCAAATTATATGAAGACGCCTTCCAAAATAAAAAGACCGTAGGTCAACCGTAGTACGGTCTTTTGTTAACAGTAAAATAGCTTGTTATTCTTCGCTTTTGTCCATTTCTATCAGTAACGAGGTGGAAAGCTCATCGAGAAATAGTGTCCTACTGTTCTTGCGGTTTTTGATGTCCTGATAGGTTTTGTAGATGTCCTTTGGCTCAATATCGAAAAGCTGTTGCATTTTTTTGGAAACCTGCATTATGGCTTGATTATCCTGTTTGCCCAATCCCTTTGAGCAGAGTGCATAAACGAGTTCAACATAATCTGTATTTGAAAATGGCCAATGTATCTTTTCAATTGGTTTAGCACCATTTAATTTGCCGTTCAATCCTTTCCGAATTCGATGCTTTTTTTCATCCAAATATATCACTAACAAATCATACGCCTTGTATTTGCCAAGTAGCATATCCCTTGGTGTGCAAAACTCTGGGTCTTGAAAGTAAAATTTGGAAGTTGTTATATGGAATGTTTCGAGATAATCTCTGGTGTAGTATTCCTTGTCAAAATGGGTAGCACCGGAATTTACATAACGTCCAAAATCGATATTGTACAGGAAAAAGCGATTTATTTTGCTGATTTTCTTTTTAATCGATTTTAGTTGGGCATCCTTATCGCCCTTTGGAAGTTGAATCTCAAAGGAATGTATTTCTGAAAAGTAGATGAGCCTTATAAGAGGAACCTGCTTTACCTTTTTAAAGAAATTTATTTCATCTTGTATCGTCTGAAATTTAGTGTCAATGATTTCCTTTTTGTAAGAACTCAATAGTTTGCGACAGGCTTTGATGGAAAGATATGCCTGTTCTAAAATATTTCCATTCTGAATTTTAAACTCATCCAGATCCTTTAATAATTTTTTTGATTGTAATTGCGAATTCATAAGCAGGAACTTTAACGTTGTAAACCATAGAAATGGGATTTAGTTGATACGATTTATTGGTGGTTGTCATAGTCCTACAAAATGATGTAAATGAAAGTCACGAAACATAAAATTTGTGGCTCATTGTTGTATTTTAGGGAACTCTGTGTAAAGTAGCTTTACTTTGTAATTGTACAAGGAAAACGTGCCGTATATAATTACGGAATAGTCCGTATTTTTCTACGGATTATTTGTTAGGTACTGCAAATAGTGGCTTTTATATAAACTCAATTTACTTACATTTTCTTTCTAAACCGCTTCAAAAATTCACACCTGTTTTTTACATCGGTCTTTTTGAAGATATTTGATGCGTGTTTTGAAACGGTACTTTCGGCAATGAACAAATCTTTAGCAATATTTCTGTAGCTTAGATTACTTAAAATTGACAAAGCCACTTCGATTTCTCTTCTAGTCAAATCCTCATAGATAATCTTGCGCTCTACCGATTCGTCCCGTTGTTTTTTCTTTAAGGCAAATACTTCATACATTCGGTTATTGTTTTCTATGAAATACAAATACCTATCTGCTTCAATAGCGGTTATGGCAAAAAAAGCCAAATTCATTACAGTAAATGTTATCCATTGATAATCACCTATAACTGTGCAAATGGGCAACAAAGCAATACTCGCAATGCTTACCATTGAAAGTTTATTTCGTCTTAGAATAAAAGGATTTGGATTGCTGGGATTCGATATTCGACGGTAGAAAATTAATAGAAAAATAAACGCGATAACTGATATTGGTATGGTAAAAAGAAAACGTGCAGAATTAAGTGAATCTGTCAGAAAATAAGGGATAAGAAATAGTACCACAAAACTCACGCTTGCGAGTATAGCAAGGTTTCTTATGGATGAATTGAATTTCAAAACTACAATATCGTATTCTTTATAGAGATAATAAACGATATAAACACAGAGGGCTATGGCCACACCATACGTGATAATGTACTGTAAAATAAATGGACCAGGAAAGTCGTCAATTGGCAAAAAACCACCAGTAGCATTATAAGCAACAAACAGGATTCCGAGGTAGAGAAAACGCCTTAGACTACTGCGCGTTTTCTTTCTGGAAAAGTAGAGTGTAAGCAATACTATGAACGTATCTATTAATAGATAGAAAAAAGTCGTCCAATGTATCGAAGTACCAAACATCTATTTTACTACTCATTGCGCTCAAATTTGTTGGTTTCTAAATTCTTGGAAACATTGTTCCAATTAAAAATTTGTCCGTTCATAGCAATATAAGCATCCGGTTTTAGAAACTGTAATGAGCTAATTGCATACCCTAAATTAAACGGTGCATCTGTATCTACAGATGAACCTAAAATGAAAGACCCAACCAAAACGATTGTCTTATTCAAATTGAGTTTTCCTATATATTTTGCGGTATCTTCCATTGTGAAAGTGCCATGGGTTATCAGTATCTTAGTCGCATTAGTTTCCTTTATCTTGCTAACCAAAAGTTTTCTGTCATCATCTGTTATGGCACGACTGTCTTTTTTAAAGACACTTGAGATAGTGTATTCAAAATCGACATTTGCTTTATATAAAAAATCTTCAATCCCCACGTTAGATGAAGTAATGCCACCGTCATCAATATAATCCAACCCTTCAATTGTACCACCAGTTGTGAGAATGTGAATCATGGATTTAGACTTCTTATCATTTATAAAGATAGCATTAATTTGTTTGAAACGACTATTATTTACTCGGCCGTAATAAGCGTTCTAAGAATCCTGCCACTTCATTTTCTGCAATCTGACGGCATTGAGAATAGCAAGCAATGCAACACCTACATCAGCAAAAACAGCTTCCCACATCGTGGCTAATCCACCAGCACCAAGAATTAGAACAATTACTTTTACACCGAAGGCTAAACCAATATTTTGCCATACAATTCTTCGAGTTGAACGACCAATTTGAATCGCTCTTGCAATCTTACTCGGTTGATCTGTCTGTATGATGACATCTGCCGTTTCAATGGCGACATCGCTTCCTAAGCCGCCCATCGCAATACCTACACCACTTGCTGCCAAGACAGGTGCGTCGTTGATGCCATCGCCTATAAATGCGACTTTCGTATCAGGTTGTTTTTTGAGCTCTTCAACTTCATTGAGTTTATCTTCAGGCAATAATCCACCTTTCGCCCAATCAATATTTAACTCTTTTGCAACTTGCTGTGTAATAGAGTCCTTGTCGCCTGATAGCATTATAATCGTAGAAATTCCTGCATCCCTAATTTGTTTTATGGCTTGGTGCGCATCATCCTTTAGTTCATCTGCAATGGTTACATAACCTGCAAATTTTCCATCAATGGACATCATAACGATTGATTCTACAATGCTATCCGTTTCCGAAGGAACCTCTATGCTGTTTGAGGTCATCAAAGCTTTGTTTCCTACCAATACTGTCTTCCCGTTGACCGTCCCTTTTAATCCCTTTCCTGCAACTTCTGAAACATTAGTCGCCTCATAATCTGAACCATCTGCTTTGTATTCGAGAATTGCTTTTGCAATAGGATGTGTGGATTGTTCTTCCATCGCCATCAGGTATTTCATAAACTCGGCTTCTTCGAATGTGAGAGAATTGATTTCCTTTATTTTGAAAACACCTTTAGTAACGGTTCCTGTTTTGTCCATAACGACCGTGTTCACTTTGGTCATTGCATCCAAAAATGATGCGCCCTTGAATAAAATTCCATTACGTGATGCAGCTCCCAAACCACCGAAATAACCTAGCGGTATCGAGATAACAAGCGCACAAGGACAAGAAATTACAAGGAATATCAACGCACGATATAACCAATCTCTAAACACGTAATCATCTACAAAAAAGTAAGGAAGAAAGGTCAGGCCGATGGCTAGGAATACAACGATAGGTGTATAAATCCGCGCAAATTTTCTAATGAACAATTCCGTTTTTGATTTTCTAGCAGTTGCGTTTTGCACCATATCGAGAATTCGGGCAATGGAACTGTCCTTAAATTCTTTTGTTGTTTCAACCTCAATTACTCCATCGAGATTAATACTTCCAGCAAAAACATTATCGTCTTTAGCAATGGTATCAGGCTTGCTTTCACCTGTCAAGGCAGCAGTATTAAAAGATCCCTTTTCAGAAAGTAGAATACCATCCAGTGGAACCTTTTCGCCTACACGAACCTGTATCTTTTCGCCTATCTCAACAGTCTCGGGATTTACTGAAACAAAATCGCCATCACGATAAACTAATGCTTCATTGGGACGGACATCCAGTAAGGCTTTTATATTTCCTTTTGCACGGTTTACAGCAGCATTCTGGAAGAGTTCGCCCACTGCATAGAACAACATAACCGCTACACCTTCTGGATATTCGCCAATCGAAAATGCACCCAAGGTGGCAATTGACATTAAAAAAAATTCTGTGAAGACGTCTCCGCGCATAATACTTTTCCAACCTTCTTTAATAACTGGACACCCTACAGGTAAATAAGCAATAGTATACCAGACAATCCGTACCCAACCTTCAAAGGCTGGAATGGCATCAAAATAATCAACGGCTATGCCTAGAATAAGCATCACAAAGCTTACTATCGCAGGGATGAACGTTTTAAATGCACTTCCATCTCCGTGATCGTGATTATGACCATCATCGTGAGAATGTTCGCCTTGATGTTCTTTTGGGTCTATGTCACGTAAGTTTACTTTTTTCTTTTTCATTATAATGGTTTGTATTGGTTCAAAATAGTATTCAAATCTTGTGGAAGCTTCATCTTTTTAAGTGGTGGTACATCAGCACCACCTGTATTTCCAGTCGGTACGTGGTCGATAAACGATTTCCATCCACCGACAAGTAAGCGAACAACTTGACCTAAAACTTCTTTCACATTCTTTTGTCTGAATCCAAATTTGAGCATAAGCCAATGTGAAAAGGTATGCTCAAAAGGATAGGATTGACCAATTATGTGTGAGCGCTCAAGATGATTCCAAGCTTGAGATAAATTTCCTTTAAGTAATGACAACCGGTAAAACAATAATTCGTTATCATAATATTCTTTTAAGCCTTTTGGTATTTTGGTGTTGAATTTCATTTATTGCTAATTAAGAGACAATCCAAGCCTTTGCCAGTTCCTTATCTTTTAAATAAAAATATTTTACTTCCGAGCTTGTAAAAAAATCAGTTGCTTTTACAACCCATTCCTGCCATTTCTTTTCACCAACAAACGCCATTTTTGCATAATCTGAAATATGAGCGCTGTCCACTTTTATATCTTCACAAAAGCCTTTTAGGGTATAGCCGTCAAAGTCCTCCAATTCAAAATATAAATCAACATTGCTTTTATTCTTCAATATTTCGTGAATTCGTGAATTGATTTTTTAAACTTCATCTTTTGAAATTTTACTGCTGATTTTCGCTGAAATCAAATTGACTTTTCTAAAGTTAATAGCTGTATCATTTTTTGCATTTTAACTCTTACAATTTAGTGAAATAGTTGCGCAACTGCTGTGCAAAGTCATCTACTGCACTTTTCACAAACACCTGTAACCAGAAGATTTACGTCTTCTGCTACATAGCCATCTGGTAAATTGATATGCGGTATTTTATGCTCAGTGAGACATACAGTTTCGTTACAATTATTACAGCGAAAATGCAGGTGTAAATCTTGCTCAATCTCACAATTGCAGCCTTGTTCACAAAGTGCATATTTAGTAATTCCGGTGCCGTCTTCTATTTGGTGTACAATGCCATTTTCTTCAAAAGTTTTTAAAGTTCTGAAGATGGTTGAGCGTTCCGCTTTCGCGAAAGCGGTCTCAAGATCAAGCAAGGCCAATGCAATTTTTTGTTGAGCTAGATATTTATAGACTAAAATGCGCATTGCGGTAGGACGTACCTTATGATCGCTCAGAGTTTTTTCGATTTCAGTCATTTATGCAATGTTGTAGTTGATGTTTTTGGCTTTGTTATAGGCTTCCCAGCCTTCTTTTGCCGCATAGGGAACAATAAGTAATGCTGCCACAGGGTCTGCCCACCACCAGTCGAGCCAATTAACCAATAGTAAACCTATAAGTACGACCACGGTCTGGTACAAGCAAATAAAGGTATCCTTGGCATCGGCCATTAAAGCTGGACTGTCCAGTTTCTTTCCATAATTTCTCTTGAAATATATTAGAATTGGATTTACAACCAGGGAAACCAATAATATAATTAGTCCCATTGAACTCCAGTTTGCCGTTTCTTGGTTAATGAGCTTCGTAATAGAGTCATACGTAATAAAAACACAAATGAGCGTAAAGGAAACTGCAATTACGTTTAAGGTGATCTTTTGTCTTCGTTTTACCTTTTCTTCATCGATACCTTTGATTTCACCGTTTAGTCGCCAGCCGAGCGTTCCCGCACTTACCACTTCAATAGTGCTATCCAATCCCCAACCAATCAATGCCGAGCTATTTGCCGTAAATCCTGCTATGAGCGAGACTACTACTTCGGTAACATCATAAACAACGTTCCAAATCTGTAGTGTTTTGGCTTTTTTTAAATAATTTCTTCTTGTTTTATTCATAATATTTAATGTTCATGTTCCGTTTCCCCTTTTTTCATTTCTCCCATAAGATAATAGGCATTATTGAATGCAAAAAGCGTGTTAAGATCTGGGGTTTCAAAAAAGCGTATGGCTATCCAATCTCCATCTTTCTCGCTAGTTGTAACCTCTATTGGTTTAAAACTCCACGCATAGCCATCCTTTTGCGCTGTAAATACATAAGTCTTTCCAGCTTCTGTAACTATGGCACTTTCAGGTAGTGCGGTAATCTGCTGGTTGTCAACTTGAATTTTACCTTTAATGTACATTCCAGGGATAAGATCACTTTCTTTATTTTCAATTTCAGCGTGAACGTGAACCGCTTTGGGATCTTGCTCAAAGGTCTGACTAACTGAATAAATCTCGGCTTCCAGCTCTTTTCCTGGACGTGAATTAATACTGAAACGCACCTTTTGGCCTTTCTTCACTTTGTCCACATCTTTTTCAAAAACCATTAAATCTGCGTGTACGTGGTCTGTATCTACTATTTCCATCAAGTTGGTCTGTGGTTCCACATATTGTCCGGTCTTTATAAACACTTTTTCTACAACACCTGCTATGGGACTGCGCAAAGCCACACGCTGATAAATTGTACCATTGCGCACACCACTAGCATTGATGTTGTACTGTCGCAATTGCGCTTCAAGACCTTTTACTATTGCGGTAGATGATTGATAGTCTGCTGTGGCTTTTTGATAATTCATACCAGATGCCACGCCAGCTTCATAAAGCTTTTTTTGACGTTCATATTCCTGTTTCAGAAATCTACTGTTAGTGTATGCATTTAGGTAATCACTCTGTACCTGTATGATGCTGGGATGCGAGAGGTACGCGACCGCTTGATTTTTTTTGACTTCGTCGCCTTCTATAACTTCAATAGAAGCCACATTTGCTCCAGCAAGTGCGGTAATATTTGCTTCGTTTTGCGGAGGCACTTCAAGCGTACCATTTGCTTCTACATAACCACTCATATTGCGTGGTGTAATTGTGTCAATTTCCATTTGTAAAGCTTCAAACTGCTGTGCTGTGAGCATCACTTCTTCAGCTTCGCCTTCTCTACGGCTTTCTTCAGTTTGTGTACTTTCTTTAGTTTCATCTTCGGTAGTTTTTGAGTCGCCACAACTGGTCAGTAATAATGCTAATAGCATCGCTGTAATAGGTATAAATTTTATCGTTTTCATCTTTTTAGTTTTGGAAATATTGTAGTTCAAACAAGGCTTCTAAATAATCATTGAGGGCGTCCAGCGCATCCATTTCGGTCTGTATGGCATCACGTATAATTTGTGTAAATGCTGCATAATCCAGCGCGCCTTCTTTATACGCGAGCATTGCGCCCTTACGCTGCTCTATCGCAAGTGGCAATGCTTCTGTTTTATAAAAGAACCAGGTATCCCGCCATCGTGCATAATTTTGTTGTGCCTGTATGAATTGCGATTGTAGCTCGCGCTGCTTAAAGGCTGCATTAGATTCTGCAATCTGTGCATCAAGTTTTGCCGCTTTTGTGCGACTACGGAGTGGTCCAGAAAACAGCGGAATGGAAATACCTGCCTGATAGGTGAAAAATCCACTATCGCCATTAACTCGTTGCAGGCCACCTTGCAGATTAAACTGGGGTAGTAAATTTGCCCTTGCTGCATCATAGCTTGCACGTGCTTCGTCAATACGCTTTCGCGAAAGCGATAATTCGGGATGTTCATTCAATGTATCATCAGTCTCTAAAATTGAATGTTCGGTAGCTTCCAATTCATCAGTAACGGTGTACGTCGTATCTGGTGTCAACCAAAGGTTGAGTTTTTGCAGAGCGATGAAATAGTCTGTTTCTGCCTGTTGAAATTTATTATTGATCTGCAAAGCTTGATTGCGGGCAGCAGCATATTCCAGTCTTGAAATGGCTTCCACTTCATAATTGAGTTTTACAGATTGTGCAAACTGACCATATATACTGTCAAATTCTCGGTACAAGACGAACTTCTTCTTTGCCTGAAAAGCTTCTGACCACGCTTTTTTAACTTCCAGTTCTATTTGGATTTCCGAAAGGTCAAGAGCTGTTTCGGCTAACTGGATGCGTTGTTGTTGCAAACGTTTTTTGGCACCTATTCCCAGTAGATCGATATTTTGTTGCCCGATGCCTATCAATGTATAAATGCCTTGACCATCTGCCACTTCTTCGCCACCTGTAAAAACCTGCGTACTCCCAAAGTCATAGGCATTGCCCGTGAGTGCATTCTGTCTTTCGATTTCGAGTTGGTTCACTTTAAGTACAGGATAATTTTCTTTAGCAATTTCTACAGCTCGTGGTAATGTGATGGGCGTGATGCTGTCCTTAACGATGAGATCTTGCACAGGTGCTTGAGATTGTTGCGCTTTCGCGAAAGCGGTACCACCTAACATAAAACCAAGTATCAAAATCGTAGTCAAGGCTTGCGGATTAAATGAACCAATCTTGTCCTGATCTTTGCGCTCGCGTCGCTTTTCTATAAATGTATAGAGTACGGGAAGTACGACCAACGTGAGTAGCGTGGCTGTAAGCATCCCACCGATAACTACCGTAGCGAGCGGTTGCTGCACCTCTGCTCCAGCCGATGTGGAAAAAGCCATAGGTAAAAAGCCAAAAATATCTGTGGTGGCCGTAAGGATAATAGGGCGAATTCGTTCTTTAGTCCCTTGAAATATTCTATCTTTTATACTTATAACACCTTCTTCTTTTAAGGAATTGAATCGGTTAATAAGTACCAGCCCGTTAAGAACCGCGACACCAAATAGCACAATAAAGCCGACACCTGCGGAAATACTAAATGGCATATCTCGCAACCATAAAGCAAACACACCACCGATGGCCGCCAAGGGAATCGCTATGTAAATCATTAGCGATTGTGAAAAGGATTTTAATGCAAAGTATAATAGTATAAATATCAAGAACAGGGCGATGGGCACTACAATGACCAAACGATCCTTTGCGCTTTGTAGGTTTTCAAACTCTCCACCATAGGTAATATAATATCCTGATGGTAAGTCCAGTTCTTCATCTAATTTTTGTTGTATATCTTTTACTATAGATTCCACATCCCTGCCTCGAGCATTTACACCTACGTAGGTTCTTCTATACGTATTGTCACGTGAGATTTGCATAGGTCCAGGGACGTATTCGATCTCGGCTACTTCAATAATGGGCACTTGATTACCATCCTTAAGATCGATGTACATATTGCGTAAGTCATTGATACTTTTTCTATGACTTTCATCAAATCGTACCACGAGATCAAATCGTTTCTCCCCTTCAAAGATGACACCAGCAGTACCACCTGCAAATGCAGTGCTTATGTAATCATTTACTTTTTGAATATCTAGTCCATATTGCGCCATTTTATCACGCCTATATTTTACGGTCATCTGTGGTAATCCAGCTGTACGTTCTGCACTTACATCACCTGCACCAGGAACGGTCTGTATTATCGCTGCCATTTCCTGAACCTTTTCTGATAAAATCTCTAAATCTTCGCCATAAAGCTTTACGGCAATGTCTTCTCTTACACCTTCCAACAGCTCGTTAAATCGCAACTCCACAGGTTGGGTAAATACTAAATTCACACCTACGAGTTCTTCATCCAGTTTATCTCTAATGGCATCTATCAAACCTTCTTTAGTAGAAGCGGTTGTCCAGTCGTCCATATCCTTATTAAGGATGATGTACATATCTGCAATATCCATAGGCATAGGATCTGTAGGAATATCTGCGACACCTATACGTGCTGTAACTGTTTTAATTTCAGGGAAACTCTCTAATAATATCGTTTCTATCTTTTTGGAAACTTCAATGGATTCTGATAGCGAACTTCCTGGTCTTATGAGCGCCTGCATTGCTAAATCTCCTTCATCGAGCTGCGGCACAAATTCCCCTCCCATATTAGAAAAGATAAAACCTGCGATAACAAGTAAAACAGCAGCAGCTGATAAAACGATAAGTTTCAGTTTAAGTGCTCCTTTCAATAAAGGCATATACGCACTATGAATGGCACCAATGATTTTATCACTTATTTTTTCGAGCCATCGCTCAAACCTGCCGAACCAGTTTTTGGTATTTTGTACTGGTTTCATAAAAAGCGCAGACATCATTGGCACATACGTAAGACATAAGATAATAGCACCTATCATTGCAAACCCAAAGGTGTATGCCATCGGTTTAAACATTTTACCTTCAACACCTGTAAGAAAAAGGATAGGTGTGAAAACGATAAGAATAATAATTTGACCAAAAAACGCGGAACTCATCATCGTACTTCCGGCTTCATAGGCCACTTTATCCATTATGCCCTGATTGAATTTTAACTTGCCAGACCTAATTCGTTTTTGGATTTCATACACAGTTCCTTCAATAATAATCACGGCACCGTCGATGATAATCCCAAAGTCGATGGCTCCAAGACTCATTAAGTTTGCCCAAACATTAAATTGCTTCATTAAGATAAAGGCAAAAAGTAAGGACAAGGGTATAGTCGTGGCTGTTATGATTCCACCTCGTAAACTACCCAGCAAAAAAACTAGAGCAAAAATTACGATTAAGGCACCTTCCAATAAATTGGTTTTCACTGTATCTGTAGTTCTGGAAATTAGTTCACTACGATCGATTATTGGGGCAATGGTCAAACCTTCTGGCAGGGATTTTTCAATTTCTGCCATACGGTCCTTTACATTTTGAATGACTGCATTAGGATTAGAACCCTTGAGCATCATTATCATACCACCAACAGCTTCATTCCCGTCCTGTGTAAACGCACCATAACGTACTTGACTCCCAAAATGGACACGAGTTGCCACATCTCCAATAGTTATAGGAATATTACCTTCATTAGCAATCGAGATATTTTTTATATCTTCCAAAGAGCGAATAAGACCTTCGCCTCTTATGAAATTTGACATTTTGTTCTTCTCGATGTAAGCGCCACCTGTATTGACGTTGTTCATAGTAAGAGCCTCATATACTTGTGAAATACTGATCCCCATACTGTTTAACTTCTCTGGATCGACGGCGACTTCGTACTGTTTAATACTTCCGCCATAAGAGTTAACCTCTACTACACCTTCTAGTAAAGTAAGTTGTCGTTTAATAACCCAGTCCTGTATGGTGCGCAATTCCATAGATGAATACTTGGTTTCGAAACCTTCCTCTGGCTTTATAGTGTATTCATAGATTTGACCTAAACCAGTAGAGATGGGGCCCATAGATGGGGTCCCAAATTTGTCAGGTATGGATTCTCCTAATTCGTTAAGTTTCTCCCCTACCAACTGTCGAGGAAGATAGGTTCCCATATCGTCTTCAAAAACGATAGTTACTACGGAGAGTCCAAAACGTGAGATAGATCTTATTTCGGTCACGCCTGGCAAATTACCCATAGATAATTCTACAGGATAGGTCACGAACTGCTCGATATCTTCCGTTCCCAGATTTGGCGATTGGGTAATTATCTGCACCTGATTATTGGTGATATCTGGCACAGAACCAAGGTTTACCGTTGCCATTGACCAGATACCAACTCCTATAAGAGTTAAAGTAAAGAGGCCAATAATAAATTTGTTATTGATTGAAAAATCAATGATTTTGTTAATCATAGATAAGGATGTTAATTCAGTTGAAATTCTTATTGAGCACATTGAATAAAATAAAATACAATACACTTCGTGGACGAATCCAATAGATGGACACGTCAAGACAGGATATAGTTATCCTATAAAACTGAATTATACCCGAGGGGGATGTAAAAGGAAATGTGGAATATCTTTGCCAAGGTTGTCAAAATGGGCAAAATATTGATGTGGAATTGCTGGCTGTAAGAGTTCGAAAGAAACAAGCCCAAAGTCTATAGTGTGAACATGGCAACAATGACAATGACAGAAGGGTGAGCATAAAATGCTATCGTTATGTTCCTGATCTGCATCGGTCACTTGCGAGAATTCTACCTGTGTATTATCACTATTTGGCTTACTGTCGACACAAGGCGTGAAGTTGAGAGCCAGAAAATAAAAGGATAGTATGATTGTAATAATTTTCACGTTCCAAAATTACAGGAATTTTCTTGGAACTGGGTTGCAAAATTTGAGTTATTCAAAAATTGACCACACTATCCAAAGCATCATCAGCATCCTTATGAATGAAATTTGCTTGATAACGTATAGTTGTTGTTACAGATGAGTGACGATATAATTTTTGCAGCATTTGAATAGGGATTTTTTCCCCAGAGATATTACCAAAACTATGCCTGGCAATGTGCATACTTATATTTTTCTTTATTCCCAGTTGCTTAGTGGCAATCTTTAATCTTCTATTCAAATTTCGAGTTATCGATTGTGTTCTTTTGGATATTTCCTCAGTATCATCGAGGTTGGTGCCTTTTAACTGAGGAAAGACAAGCTCATTGTAAGATGAATTGTCTTTGTAAAAATCAAATATTTGAATAGCTTTTTCAGGAATTTTAAGAGAAACAAGCTTACTATTTTTGTTCATTCGATAGAGTAGGCGCCCATCGTTGAAATCTGACCATTTTAGTTGTAATACATCCCCAACTCGAATACCTGCAAAGTAAAAACTGACGAGCCAAATATGAATTGCCTTTTGTTGAGCTTCGGTTAATCCTGTGGCATTTTCGAGGATTTGAATTTCATCTGTCGTAAAACCAATTTTTTGAGATTCAGGTATTCTAATGGTCATTTTACCTTTGCCGAATGGATAGAGGCCTCTTTCTGTAATTAATTCAGAAATAGCTAAATTGAATATGGTTCTAATAAGGATAAGATAGTTTACTACTGTCCTTGGCGAAAGCTTATTATGATGTAGAAGATAGGTTTCAAATTTTTTGAGAACATTAACATTCAACTTATTAAAGGGAATTGAATCCTTTCCAAGAAATTCTTTGAATCTTTTAAGTCGGCCAAACTCAGTGTCGTATTGATGGTGTTTGTTTCTATTCTTGAGATTTTTAAGATGCATTTCAGCTACAGCGAAAAAATCAAGACTTTTAGTAACAATAATTTTATTTTTTATTTCTGAAACCGAGTGGTATTCAGAATTCATTTCAGACTTTACTACTTTATCGTTTGCTTCAGCGATCTTAGTAGTGATAAAATTATTTAAGACATTAGAATTAGGGTGCGACTTACGGACATTCCGATTTGTTTCGTCCCAATACTTTTTTTCGATGTATTGACCCGTATTTAGATAAGAGCTCTTGCGGTCTTTTGTAATTCTAATTGCAATAGGAAACAGCCCTGCTTTGTTCTTCTTTTTCCTTAATACTACTCTAACCGTGGCCATAATAATTATTTTTGGATTATAAAGATAGTCAAATTAGGTACAACATAGGTACAACAATTGTTGATCTTGCTTGCTATTAATTGGTGTTTAATTATATTAAATAATTTTTAAAATATTGATTTACAGTGTATTTATGTTAAATTGATAGTATAGTGTCAAAAACTCATAACCCGAAGGTCACTGGTTCGAGTCCAGTTCCCGCTACTAGAAGAAAAGCCAACATGAAAATGTTGGCTTTTTTTATTTGTAATTTTTTATGTTATTGGTGAGTTAAATTTCGATACCTAAGTTGATATTTTTATAGGGAATTTGAAACTCCGGGAAAAGTGATATATGTCATATGCCTATGTTTTAATAGATTGTAATTTTAAATAATTATAAAATCTATATTATGGCAACTATCAATCATAATAGAGCAAAAAAGATCTATTGGATCCTTTTAATTTTGGCGGTCGTTATAGGTTTTCTAGTCTATGGTATTTTTCAGGAGCAATTCAGTTTAAAATTTCTCGTAATATTTTCAGGAGTTCCTTTTCTATTGTTCGTAACCGGCCTATTTGGTATGCTCTGGCCGGCTATTAAGCCTACAGGTGATACAAGTTATATAAGCCACGCTATAATTGCAGGGATTATTTTTTTAATAATGTTCGTTATTCATACCTGGGTTATCTTACCGCGAATTTGCCCGGATTTCGGTAAATGTTTAGGTATTTAGATTATGCAACTAAAAGGCTCCATCCTCATCTCTGAGGATCGAGCTTCCTTATTTTTTTTTATTCTTCCGCAGTAAAAATTTCCTCAATACTTTTATTGAATAGTCGGGAAATTTTAAATGCGAGTGGTAAACTGGGGTCAAATTTCCCTTTTTCAATGGCGTTAATGGTTTGCCTTGAAACCGCAACCTTTTCAGCTAAATCGGCCTGCGTAAGATCATGTTCTGCACGAAGTACTTTAATAGTATTTTTCATTGGTATCGCGAATTTCCAATTAATATGCCGCCTAAATAAGTAATCCCTATGAGAATTACCAGGTGGGATATTTCGGCATCATAAGTAATTACATTGGTGGTATCCAGTAAAGAATAACTCAGACCAAATACCACAGCTGCTCCTAATGAAATTGCCATAGCTTCTAATTGTATTTTACGTTGCAATTCATCGAGGCTATTAAGATGTCTTTTATTGGCTAAAATCATTCCTATTCCAATAGCTAGGTTTAAAATTATAGCTAGAATGCTTAGCGTTGAATTAGAATCCCATAGAAATTTAGGACCAAAAGAGGCTAATGCCATAGTTAAAACCCATGCAAGTGTCCAAGCCGCAAGATTTAATGTTTTTTTCTGTGTGCTCATAGTAAAAGGTTTATTTAAATTATCCATAATGTAAAGTTTTGTTGACACAAATATATAAATATTTTCTAATAATGGAAGGTTTTATTTACTAAAAGTAAAGTTTTATTTACATAAGGAGATACGGCTGGTTTACTCAATATTTAAAAAGTCAATTTCGGTTTGATTTTATATTCTTAAATCCTGCGAGGGATGTGGGGGGAATGCAAGAATTGGGAGGCTTATAAATGCAATTTTTAGTTAGAATTTTGTTGCAAACTGTCTAGCTGGGAAGGTGGAATTGCTGATGGAACGGCATTTTGTACAGGTGGAATACTTTGAAGGTGTAGAAAAATAGCTTTTAGATCTTCGTCGCTTAGCTGTGCATAATTTTGCCATGGCATAGGAGGTAATAGCATTCGGCCATTTTTCATGCCTTTATATTTTCCATCTCTTATAGCTACTTTAAACCGATCTAAATCCCAATTTTTAATTCCAGATTCATCTGGGGTGAGATTGGATGCATATGAAATTCCCCAAGGCCCAATAGCAGCTGTTAAATCAGAATTCATTAACATCCAACCAGATTTTTGGACCTCAGCAGGGAAAGAAGGTAAGGCACTGTCTGCTTGAAATCCCGATAAAGCTAATTCAGGAATAATTTCCGGACCTCTCTCTCCCATCCTTTTTGGAGAATGGCAATCGGCACAGCCAATCACCTCTACAAGGTATTTACCTCGCTCGATATATTCATCTTCAGAGAGCGCTTTCTTTGTTTGCTCCTCCAAAGTTTTAGAACTTTTGGTGTCTTGGCATCCTGAAACTGCGATGCTCGCTACTATTCCTATATATAAAAGAAAACTCTTACTTACAGGAAGGTGAAATCCAGTTTTCATAACACATTATTTAATAGTTAATTGTCTGAAAATTAATAAATTAAATTCAAATTATTGTTTGCGGGTCCTAATTTATTTTGCTGAATTAGATATAGAAATATGATTTTTCTCTCATAATTCTATATAAAAAAAGCCTCTTGATAAATTCTAGAGGCTTTTTTTATTGAAAAATTTGCGATTATACCTTATCGGCTGCAACTTTGTAAGTAGGGTCTTCCATGATATTTACCTCGATAATCCCACTTGCATTTTTTAGTAATCTTCTGCAATCTTTACTAAGATGTCTTAAATGAACTTTTTTACCAGCCTTATGGTAGCGTTGGGTCACGACATTTAAAGCCTCAATAGCCGACATATCAGAGACTCGACTCTCTTTAAAATCGATTATTACTACATCAGGATCGTTTACAACATCAAATTTTTCAGCAAAGGTGGTAGTAGAGGCAAAAAATAGCGGACCATATATTTCATAATGCTTCACTCCGTTCTCATCAATATATTTTTTGGCTCTAATTCTTTTGGCGCTTTCCCATGCGAAAAATAAAGCAGAAAGAATAACCCCCACTAAAACCGCTAATGCCAAGTTGTGCAATATTACCGTAATTGCAGCTACTATTATTACTAAGAAAATATCCTTCTTAGGTACTTTATTAAAGATTTTTAAACTAACCCATTCAAAAGTCCCTATTGCCACCATGATCATAACTCCTACAAGTGCGGCCATTGGTAGTTTTTCAATTATTGGGGCACCAAATAAGATAATAATAAGAATGGTGAGTGAAGCGATTATTCCAGCCAAACGGGCTCTTGAACCAGCAGATAAATTAACTAAAGTTTGCGCTATCATAGGGCAGCCTCCCATTCCAAAGAAAAAACCGTTTAAAATATTAGAGCCTCCTTGCGCTATACACTCTCTATTACCGTTTCCTTTGGTTTCTGTGATCTCATCAACTAGATTTAAAGTAAGTAGACCTTCCGTTAATCCTACAGCAGCCATTATCATGGAATAAGGCGCGATCAATTTTAAAGTTTCCCAATTTATTGGAATATTAGGAATATGAAATGGAGGGAAACCACCACTAACAGATGCAATGTCTTTTACTGTTTTTGTGTCTATTCCCAGAAAATAAACCAATATGAATACTACTATAATAGCAACTAATGAGGAAGGAACCGCTTTTGTTACTTTAGGTAATAACACAACAATTGCAATAGTTAAGGCTACTAATCCAACCATGATAAGTAAAGGGGTACCAGAAAGCCAGGTGATTTCACCGTTTAAAACAGTTTTAAACTGCTCTAATTGCGACATAAATATAATGATAGCCAGACCATTAACAAACCCAAACATTACAGGATGAGGGACTAAGCGTATAAATTTACCCAATTTAAAAACTCCAATTAAAATTTGAAAAACACCGGCTAAGGCTACCGCAGCAAGAACATACTCTAAACCGTCAGATTTCATCAAAGCAATTAATACAATCACGGTTGCACCAGCGCCTCCCGAAATCATCCCTGGTCTTCCTCCAAATATAGCTGTTACCAACCCGGCAATAAACGAGGCATATAATCCCATTAAAGGAGGAAATCCGGCTAATATAGCGAAGGATAGCGACTCTGGAATCATAGTCATAGCAACAGTTAAGCCGGCTAAAACTTCGGTTTTATAATTTACTTGTTGTTTAAAATCAAATAAATTGAAAATTGTCTTCATGGAATTAGTTGTAATTAGTGCAGATATTTTTTCTGCGGAATTTTTTCAATATTAGAAAATAGCATGACTCACATTTAGTAAGTATATATTGAAATGCTATTCTTCGATGTTTTTATTATAGCGGGCAAAATTAGTTAATTAAAAGCTAAAAACCTGATAAGTATTTTATTTGTAAATGTTTAAAAATAAGTGAGTTGTATGATTTACTCTGTATAGAAGTAATAAAATTTAAGCCTGTTAGGATTAATTATTTATAAGTACCTTTGTCAAAAATTGAAAAATAATGGCACATAAGGCTGGGTTTGTAAATATTATAGGGAATCCTAACGTAGGAAAATCTACTTTGATGAATGCTTTTGTAGGGGAGAGACTTTCTATTATTACTTCTAAAGCACAAACCACCCGTCACCGAATTCTTGGGATTGTAAACGGGGAAGATTTCCAGGTGATCTTAAGTGATACCCCGGGGATTATTAAGCCCGCTTACGATTTACAACAATCTATGATGGATTTTGTAAAATCGGCTTTTGAAGATGCCGATATCTTGATCTATATGGTAGAGATTGGGGAGCAGGAATTAAAAGATGAGGCCTTTTTCAATAAGATCACCAATGCAAAGATCCCGGTATTGTTGCTTTTGAATAAGATTGATATTTCAAATCAGGAGCAGTTAGAGAGCCAGGTGCAACACTGGAAAAATAAAGTTCCCAATGCAGAGATCTATCCAATTTCAGCGCTGCAAGGTTTTAATGTTTCTGAAGTGTTCAATAGAGTGGTAGAGCTATTACCCGAATCCCCTGCTTTTTATCCTAAAGATACCTTAACCGATAAGCCTGAACGTTTTTTTGTGAACGAGATTATTCGCGAAAAGATCTTAATGCATTATAAAAAGGAAATTCCTTATTCTGTTGAAATTGATACAGAGGAATTCTTTGAAGATCCAGAGATCATCCGGATGAGAAGTATTATCATGGTTGAGCGTGAAACCCAGAAAGGGATCATTATTGGCCATAAAGGAGCCGCTCTTAAAAGAGTGGGAGTAGAAGCTCGAAAAGACTTAGAGAAATTCTTCGGGAAACAGGTACATTTAGAGCTCTATGTAAAAGTGAATAAGAATTGGCGTAATGATGCTAAGCAGTTAAAACGCTTTGGATATAGCAATAAGAAGTAAAGGTTTAATAAACTAAATATCTCCAATAATAAAACTCGGTAATCACTTGATTATCGAGTTTTTATATATTCACCATAGTCTTTTAACGATTATTTGTGCTTTTTAACGATTATTTTTCTTACATAATTTTTCAAAATTTTTTATAAAGCAAGTAAAACCTAATGGTGGATGCTTTTTCCTACATGAAATAGGGGTTTTTTCCCCGCTCTATCCCTAAAGCATAAACCGATTAAAACATTTACATTTGTAAAAATTGTATAAAATTAAGTTAAAACTCACTTATTTTTTGTTAAATAGATGAGGTTAAATATTAAAAATAATGCAAGCCCCCCTTATGAATGTTTTCCCTTTATCTAATTCCGTTGTTTATTTCAATTTATATAGGGTACTTCTAAATGTACCTCAACAAATTTCAAAATGTTTCTTCAATTGATATTCTCAACTCTTATTATTTCACAAAAATATTTATTCGAATGTCTCGCCTTTGATGTAGATGTTCACAATAATATATCTCTTACTAAATTTCACCAATCACTACTTTGCGTATGAAAAAAATTACATCAAGAAGATTATTTATTAGAAATGTATCTATGGCTTCTTTAGGAGCTGTATATCTTTCTTCATCTTCAAAATTAAGCGCATTTACTCTCAACGAAAATTCTTTTGCAGGGTATAATCCCTATGCAGAATACAAAACTGATCTACGAGTTTCTGAGTTAATAGGAAAACACATTACGGTAAAAGGAAAAATTTTCTGTAAAAATAAATTAGAACCCATAGAAGGAGCTAAAATAGAAGTATGGCACCTTTCTCCAAATTCTTTTAAATACAGGCATCAGGCTAAACTAATAGCTAATAAGCAAGGAGAGTATTCCTTTATTACAGATTTTCCTAATAAGGAGTCTGGAAAGACACCTAGAATTTATTTTAAAATTTCTAAGGGTGATACTACTTACACAACTGAACTTTTAGTGAACGACTTCGGAAGCTACATTACAGGAGAGCACTGGGAAAAAAATCAAACGTTGGGTGACCTGCTTCAACCTGTAAAAAAACAATCTAACATTCAATTCAATATTTCAATTTAATCTTTTAAAACATTTTACTATGGCCATGGAACCATTCTTAGGCGAAGTTATTTTATTCGCTGGAAATTTTGCCCCAAGAGATTGGGCACTTTGTAACGGACAATTATTAGCAATTTCTCAAAATAGCGCACTATTTTCAATTCTAGGCACAACCTATGGAGGCGACGGGCGTACCACTTTCGCGCTTCCAGACTTAAGAGGTAGAGCCCCTATACATGCAGGAAGAGGGGCTGGTTTGAGTGATCGTATTCTAGGTTCAAGAAGTGGGGCCGAAATAACCACACTAACTGCTCTTAATTTACCCTCGCATAATCATTCAATAAGTGCAGCGGAAGAAGGGAATACAGATGTACCAAACGATAACTATATCGCGGGTGCAGGCTTAAATTCTTATTCAACTGTAACTGATACTGCATCTAAATCTACTGGAAATACGGGAAATAGCCAGGCATTTAACAATATGCCTCCTTATTTAGTTATGAATTACATTATTGCATTACAAGGTATTTTCCCTTCAAGGAACTAATACTTTAAATTTTTATCTCATCCATCCTTTAAATCTAAGTTTAATGAAAAACTTTACTTTATATTTTATTTTTCTCATGTTCTCGCTAGTGGTTGGGGCTCAAACTACCCTTGGCCCCGGCGACATTGCCTTTATAGGGACCAACTCTGATGGAGCTACTTATGAAGATGATACCGTTGCCTTTGTTCTTTTAAAAGATATAGACGCAGCTACTAGTATAATTTTTACTGATAGAGGATGGAATGACGATACCGGATTTTTGGAATTTCCGGGGGATTCTCAGTTTACCTGGACTTCTGGAGTAGATCGCAAAGTAGGAGAGGTAGTGGAATTAAACTTAACTCCACTATATCCTGCTGCATATTCTACTATTGGAGATCAAATGTTCGCTATACAAGGAAGTATCGAACTTCCAGTTTTTATAGCTGGAATTCATACCAATGTTAATAGTTCTTCTACCGATGGAAATTGGGATGGAGCAGCGGAAAATAATTCAACTTCTGCTTTGCCAAACGATTTAACTAATGGCGTAAATGCCATGAGGTTCACTACCGAATTTGATAATGGTCAATTTAGCGCCAATAAAGCGGGCGGGAATAATTATGGATCTCCTCAGGAGCTGCGCTTGGCTGTTAATAATATTGATAATTGGAATTTCAGTAATGATACTTCTTACAATCCTGCAATAGAACCGGGGATTGCTTTTGATGTGGAATGTGTACCTTCTAACACTCCTAATTTAACATTAACCAATAACAATATTTGTCCCGGTAGTTCTACTACGATAAATATTTCTGGAAACCTTAATGCTGCAACCGAATGGGTTATTTATTCAAATTCTTGCGGGGGAACCCTTGTTGGTAGAACTAGTACAACATCTTTTGAAGTAACCCCGCCTAATGGAGATACTACTTATTACATAAGGGGAGAAGATGGCGCTGGATGTTTAGATGAAAGTACCGCTACGTGTGCGAATATTGTTGTTACCGCAGGGGACACTACTCCGCCCACCATTACCTGTCCTGAGAATATCGAGGTAAATACCGATGAAGGAGTTTGTGGAGCTGTAGTTACCTATAATGTTTTAGTAACAGATAATTGCGAAATTCCACAACCGGAAAAAACTGGTTTCACTGCGTTGGGTATCTATAATAATAAATATTATTACAGGTCTAATGCTCTATTTACTGCTGAAGCAGCATTTACAGATGCTCAGTCTAATGGAGGAAATGTTGTAACTATAAATGATGCTGCTGAAAACAATTTCATTAACTCAACCTTAACTGAAGGATCTGTAATAATAGGTTTAACTGACAGGGAAGTAGAAGGAGTGTATGTTTGGGAAAATAGAGAAAATTTTACTTATCGTAACTGGGCCCCTAATGAACCAAACAATAGTGGGGACGAGGATTATGCAGAATTAATTGCTGGAGGTTTATGGAATGACATACCAAATAGCACAGAAAAGCCATATATTTTAGAAGTAAATTCTGGTATTGTTCAAACAGCTGGTTTGGCGAGTGGAAGCGAATTTCCTGTGGGAACAACGACCAATACTTTTGAAGTAACCGATGCCAGCGGCAATAAATCTGCCTGTAGTTTTAATATAACTGTAAATGATACAGGAGCTCCAACAGCAATTGCTCAAAATATTACTGTTGAATTGGATGAAAATGGAGAAGCTTCAATCACTGCTGCCCAAATAAATAATGGTTCTTCAGATGTATGTGGGGATGTAACTTTAAGTTTAGATAAAACCACTTTTTCATGTTCGGATATAGAAGGTTCAAACACGGCATTAGATTTTGATGGTGTAGATGATTATGTAAATATAGCAAGTCCGTATTATCAATTTACCAATGAAATTACTGTTTCATGGTGGGTGAAATTTGATGGTAATAGTGCCTTTATGGCTCAATCTACAGAGAATGTAGATGATATGAATACGAATGTTTGGTTAATGCATAGTGCACGCGGGAATGGAATTGGATGGTATGTGAATGATAACGGTACATGGAGAAGTATAGATGCAAACACTACACCAGGCTGGCACTTAATAACTGGTGTATCGAATGCTTCAGCAACTAAATTATATATAGATGGAATTGAAGTTGGAAGTGCCTCGGGAATTACTTCTGGAATTTTAAATAATTCGAATTCTGTAATTCATATTGGAAAAGATAGCAGATATCCGGTTTCATCTGGCCGAGTTAATAAATTTACTGTAGATGATGTTATAATTTATAATAGAGCTCTAACTCAGTCAGAAATTGAAAACTTAAAGACAACCCCTCCAAACCTGAATGATTCTAACCTAAAAGGATATTGGAATTTTAACGAAGCTAATGGTGATATTGTTAATGACTTGTCTACCGTAAAAGCCCAAGGGTCTTTAGTAAATATGGATTCTAGTACCGATTGGATAACCTCCGGCACAACAATTACAGCTGTGACTTCGGTTATTCTTACGGTTGCAGATGAAGCTGGAAATAGATCTACAGCAACTGCGTACGTTACTATAGAAGATAATACAGCTCCAACTATTATATGTCCTGAGAATATAGAGGTTGATAATGACTCAGGTGTTAATGGGGCAGTTATAACTTATAATATTCCTGTTTCTGATAATTGTAAAATTCCACAACCGGAAAAAACAGATTTTACTGCTTTAGGAGCGTATAACGGTAAATTTTATTATTTATCTAATAATAATTTTTTACCGGCAGATGCGTTTGCACATGCAGAACAAAATGATGGAAATATAGTTACTATTAACAACGCTGCTGAAAACGGTGTTGTAAATACGCTTTTAAATGGAACTTCGGCAATGATTGGTTTTACCGATGAGGTGACCGAAGGTGAATTTGTTTGGAAAAATGGAGAAGCGGTAACCTATACTAACTGGGGCCTTGGTGAGCCCAATAATAGTGGTCCCGAAGATTACACACAAATTTATTCCGCAGAAGGCCTTTGGAATGATTATAAAATTACCACAGCTATACAATATGTGCTAGAGGTGAATATGGCAGTTCAAACTGCTGGTCTACTTAGCGGTAGTGAATTCCCTATTGGAACTACTACCAACACTTTTGAAGTAACAGATGCAAGCGGTAATAAATCTACGTGTAGTTTTGATGTGATTGTGAAGGATGTGGAAGCGCCTGCAGGTTATACTGTGAGTATAGACCGGGCTGAAATTGATGAAACTAATGAAACTTCTATAAGTTTCACCTTTGCTGACGCAGAAGTAGGAACTACTTATAACTATACTTTTAGCAGTGATAATGGAGTAACTGATGTAACAGGAACAGGAACGATTTCTACTATGACAGATCAAATCACTGGAATTGATCTAAGCGGTTTGGAAGATGGAACTATCACCCTGTCTGTAACCTTGACTGACGAAGCAACCAACGAAGGTAATGCTGCAACAGATACTGTAATAAAAAACACAAATGAAGCTCCAGAGGCTGTGTGTAAAGCCTTTACTGCCTACTTAAATACTTCTGGAAATGTAACTATTGCTGTAGAAGATGTAGATGGTGGTTCTACCGATGATAAAGAAGGATTTACGTTGTCTTTAGGTAATGATTCTTTTGACTGTTCTAATATTGGAGAAAACGTTGTTGAACTTACTATTACAGACTCTGATAATGTTAAGTCCAGCTGTTTTGCTACGGTAACCGTAGTAGATAATATTGCTCCAATTATAGCAAATATTGAAGATATAGAGGTTGACACTGATGCTGGAATATGTGGCGCAGTGGTAAATTACGATATCACGGCTACCGATAATTGTGGTAATTCGACTAGTGGTAAGGTTTTAATTATATGGGATGTGTTGAATGAGCATACAATTAACCTAAAAGATGCTTTAACAAATGCAGGTCTTGATGTCACTATGAGTGAAACTTCAGAAACCGCTTATGATGGAACAAATCCTGCTTTACAAAATTTTGATGCGGTTATTCACTTAAATGGTACTACATATAGTCAAGGCATGCCAATAGAAGGGCAAAATGCTTTGGTTGATTTTGTATTAAATCAGGGAAACACCTATATCACAGAAGAATGGTCTGCTTATGAAGTAGATAGTCAAAACACTATGACTACTATGAGTGAGATAGTCATTTTAAAGCGAACTGGTGGAGATTCTCAATCTTATACTTATGAAATAATTCCTACAGAATCGGGTCATCCTATATTAAAGGATATCCCAAATACGATAACGCTTCCAAATGGTGGATCTAATGTTGGAGGTCTAAGAGCTTATGCTAATAACCCTGCAGTAGCATTAATGAATTTTACCGGAGGCGTTGGTGTTGCAGTAAGAGAGTTTGAAGGCGGTGGTGCTGCAGTTGGATTTGCACATGCAGGTAACTATGCAAACTCTACTATACTTTCAGATTCTAATGTTCAAAAATTGTTTATCAATGCTACGAAGTTTAATAATAATTCGATAAAAATTACTCAAACTTCAGGTCTTGCTTCTGGTAGTGTATTCCCTGTGGGAACTACAACAAATACTTTTGAAGCTACCGATGCAAGTGGTAATAAAACTACTTATAGTTTTGATGTCACCGTTACAGATAATGAAAGTCCTGAAGCCTTAACAAAAAATATTACCGTAGAGTTAGATGACACTGGAAATGTAGCAATCACAGCAGCCAATGTTGATAACGAATCTTCTGATGCTTGTGGAATTGCTTCCATGAGTGTTTCACCAGATAGCTTTACTTGTTCTGAAGTTGGTGAGAATACAGTTACTTTAACCGTGATCGATAACAACGGAAATGAGTCGACTACCACTTCAACAGTAACAGTAGAAGATAATGTAGCTGCAGTTGCAGTTGCAAAAAACATCAGAGTTCAATTAGATGACACTGGAAATGCAGCAATCACAGCAGCCAATGTTGATAACGAATCTTCTGATGCTTGTGGAATTGCTTCCATGAGTGTTTCACCAGATAGCTTTACTTGTTCTGAAGTTGGTGAGAATACAGTTACTTTAACCGTGATCGATAACAACGGAAATGAGTCGACTACCACTTCAACAGTAACAGTAGAAGATAATGTAGCTGCAGTTGCAGTTGCAAAAAACATCACTGTTCAGCTAGATGAAACAGGAAATGTATCAATCATTGCTGCTGATGTGGATAATGGTTCAGAAGATGCTTGTGGTATTGCTTCCATGAGCGTGTCTCCAGATAGCTTCTCGTGTGCGGAAGTTGGAGAAAACACAGTGACTTTAACTGTAGTTGATGTCAACGGAAACGAGTCAAGCAATACGGCAATAGTAACAGTTTTAGATAACATTGCCCCAACGGCCATCGCTCAGAAAATGACTATCTATTTAAATGAGAACGGAGAAGCATCAACTACTGCAGAGGCTGTGAATAACGGATCTTTCGATAACTGTGGGATTGAAAGTTTAAGTCTAAGTAAAACAGACTTCGACTGCTCAAATGTTGGTGATAATACGGTTGTATTAACGGTGACTGATGTCAACGGAAACAAATCTGAAGCTGAAGCAAATGTGGTCGTTTTAGATAATATCGCTCCAACGGCCATCGCTCAGGAAGTAACGATCTATTTAGATGAGAACGGAGAAGCATCCACAACTGCAGAAGCTGTGAATAATGCATCTCTCGATAACTGTACTATTGCAAGTTTAAGCTTGAGTAAAACAGAGTTCGACTGCTCAAATGTTGGTGATAATACGGTTGTATTAACTGTTACCGACGTGAATGAAAATGTAGCTACAGTAGAAGCAAATGTGATCGTTTTAGATAACATCGCTCCTACAGCCATCGCTCAGGAAGTAACGATCTATCTAGATGAGAACGGAGAAGCATCCACAACTGCAGAAGCTGTGAATAATGCATCTTTCGATAACTGCACCATTGCAAGTTTAAGCTTGAGTAAAACAGACTTCGACTGCTCAAATGTTGGTGATAATACGGTTGTATTAACGGTGACTGATGTCAACGGAAACAAATCTGAAGCTGAAGCAAATGTGATCGTTTTAGATAACATCGCTCCAACAGCAATTGCTCAGGAAGTGACTATCTATTTAAATGAGAACGGAGAAGCGTCTACAACTGCAGAAGCGGTTAATAATGCATCTTTCGATAACTGTGGAGTTGAAAGCCTAAGTCTAAGTAAAACAGACTTCGACTGCTCAAATGTTGGTGATAATACGGTTGTATTAACGGTGACCGACGTGAATGAAAATGTAGCTACAGTAGAAGCAAATGTGATCGTTTTAGATAACATCGCTCCAACGGCCATCGCTCAGGAAGTTACTATCTATTTAGATGAGAATGGACAGGCATCTACAACTGCAGAAGCTGTGAATAATGCATCTTTCGATAACTGTACCATTGCAAGTGTAAGCTTGAGTAAAACAGACTTCGACTGTTCTAATATTGGAAGTAATACAGTTGTGTTAACGGTGACTGATGTCAACGGAAACAAATCTGAAGCTGAAGCAAATGTGATTGTAAAGGATACTTTAGGACCAGTTCCTTCCAATGCTATACTTTCTAACATCTTTGCAGAGTGTGAAGTTTTAGAAGCTGATGTAACTATTCCAACAGCAACCGATAATTGCTCGGGAACGATTGAAGCGACTCATAATGTAGATTTCCCAATTACCGCGCAGGGCACCAGTTTAATTACTTGGACCTATACCGATGCAAATGGGAATATTACTACACAAACCCAGAATGTAATTATTAGAGATACCACTGAACCGGTACCTGATGTAGCTGAATTAGCTGATCTTGTAGTAGAATGTAGTATTGCTAATATTGCTGCACCTACCGCTACCGATAATTGTGGAGGAACCATTACAGGTACCACTTTAGATCCTTTAAATTACGAGGAAGCCGGAGAGTATCTTATCATGTGGGAGTACAATGATAACAATGGTAATATCGTCGGACAAGAACAGTGGGTAGTGGTTAAAGATGTAACCGCTCCAACGGTGTCAGCTCAGGATATTACAATTTTCTTGACGCAAGATTCTTCTGTAACTATTACTCCTGAAGATATTGATAATGGAACTACCGATAATTGTAGCGAAGTGGAACTGAGCCTGGATAGAAATAGTTTTGATGAGTTAGGAACTTATGAAGTGACTTTAACTGCAACAGATGCTACAGGAAATTCAGCCAGCGCAACGGTTAGTGTTACTGTAAAGCGAGATGGACCAAACCCGGTAGAAGCACATGTTGTTCCAACTATGTTGAAAGGAACAAGCATCGCTAAAGTGATTCTGCCATTTAAATCCAGAGTAATGGAAGTACAGGTATTAGAAGTGGAAACTAATAATTACAAAGTATTCCCGGGTACCAAGAGCAATGAAATGGAAATTAATATCGCTCCACTAAAAGGAACCTTGTTAGTGAAGATCATTGACGAAAACGGAAAAGTACATCTTAAAAAACTAATCGCTCTATAATCTAATATAATTATGAATTTTAAAAATATAGTATTCGGTCTTTGTCTAAGTCTAGCGGCAACGAACCTATTTAGTCAAGAATTAGTGCGCCCCGTAATCACGGGGGCACCATTCCTGCAAATTGTTCCCGATGCGCATGCAGGAGGTATGGGAGAAGTAGGAGTATCTAGCATTCCCGATGCCTTTGCGCAATTTCATAATCCCGCTAAATTCTTATTTATGCAGGAAGGTGCACAGGGAGTTGGTCTTTCATACATTCCTCAGTTTGTAGGGTATGCCGATGATATTTTCTATGCCAATGCTGGCTATTATCAAAAAATAAACGATAACTCTGCATTAAGTGGATCTCTTACCTATTTCAGCTATGGAAGCGTAGATATGGAAGAACAAATGGGGGACCAAATTATAAGTGTAGGAAGTTTTGTGCCAAATGAATTTGCATTAGATGCTGCCTATAGCTTAAAATTGAGCGAAAAATTTGGAATGTCCGTTACAGGAAGATATGTACGTTCAGATATCACCGATAATCAAAATAATACCAGTGTTCAGTTAAAAACCGGGCAGGCAGTGAGTGCCGATGTGTCGGGATATTATATCTCTCAACCATTAGATATGCATGTTAATAGATGGACCTTCGGATTTAGCTTAAAGAACATAGGCTCAAAATTAAAATATGCCGATGAAAGTGGTTTTGAATATTCTTTACCTACTTCTTTGAAAATAGGTTCCGGTTTTCATTTAGCGACCTCCTCCAAAGATTATCTTTCGTTTTATGCTGAAGCTATGAAATTCCTGGTTCCTTCTACCGATGATAATAGAAATGTCCCTAATGAAAGCGCTATAGGTGGAATTTTCACCTCATTTACCGATGCTCCTGATGGGTTTTCTGAAGAAATGAAAGAAGTGATCTTGTCTTTGGGAACAGAGCTTAATTTCAACGAGAACTTTAATGTGCGTGTTGGATACATCACTCAAAATAAAGAGAAAGGCTTCAAGAATCATATCACAGTAGGAGCTGGCCTTATGTGGAATCAGTTTATGTTCGATTTCGCTTATCAAAGTCCTATCTCCGATTATATTTCCTTCAATCAGGATAAAATAGTGAAGATCTCCTTGAGTTTTAAGTTTGATAAACCGGCGAAGGCGAAATATATGGAGCCGGTAGATGCATCAGAAAATACGACTTTAGACTAAGCCTAGTATAATTCAGAATAAAAAACTTCAGCCTATCAAGCTGAAGTTTTTTTTATTTATAGCAGTTTGGAACGTTACTTTTCCAAAAGATCATCTGAGGTAAGTGTGGTACCGCTCATTTCTAAAAGCTCCTCGACATAACAGCGTTTGTTGGAAAGTCGTGGAATTTTATGTTGCCCACCCAGCTTATCATTTTTCTTTAACCAGTCGTAGAACAATTTCTCGCGTGCAGAATGAACTTTGGGCATATTAAGCGTCATATTATTAAAACGCTTCGCCTCATAATCACTATTAAGCTGCTGTAGGGCCATATCGAGTTCTATGGTAAAATGCTCAATATTTTCGGGAGGAGTTTTAAATTCGATAATCCACTCATGGGCACCTTTTTCTTTGCCCTTCATAAAAATAGGAGCTGCGGTATAATCTATAATTTCTGACCCTGTTACTAAAGAAGCCTTTTTAAGGGCTTTGTCGCTATTCTCGATAATGAGTTCTTCTCCAAATACGTTAATATGATGTTTTGTTCTTCCCGATACTTTTATTCTGTAAGGGCTGGTAGAAGTAAACCGTACCGTATCACCTATTTTATACCTCCAAAGCCCGGCGTTGGTGGTAATAATTACGGCATAATTCACACCTATTTCTACTTCATCTAAAGGAATTACCTTTTGTTGGGAAGTGTTATAAGTATCCATAGAAATGAATTCATAGAATATCCCATAATCCAGCATCAGCAATAATTCCTTGGAATCGTTCTGATCCTGACAGGCAAAAAAACCTTCGGAAGCATTATATATCTCATAATACCTGAAATCAGGATTTGGAAGTATCTTGTTGTATTGAGGAGCGTATGGGTCGAAATTAACACCTCCATGAAAATAAACTTCTAGAGAAGGCCACACTTCAAAAAGGTTGTCCTTCCCGCTGGTTTCCAGTACATTGTTAAGTAAAACCAGCATCCAGGAAGGAACTCCGGCTAAACTAGTTACTTTTTCCTTTATAGTTTCATTTACAATAGCCTGCATCTTAACCTCCCAATCACTCATTAAAGAAACTTCGTTGCTGGGAGTACTACTGTATTCTGCCCAGAAAGGCATATTATCGATTAATATTGCTGAAAGATCGCCGTAGGAGGTGCCATTATTCTTATAGATTTCTTTACTTCCTCCTAGTCTCAGACTTTTTCCCGTGAAAAGTTGAGATTGCGGATTGTTGTTGAGGTACATGCATAGCAAATCTTTTCCCGCAGCATAGTGGCAACTTTCTAAAGAATCTTCACTTACAGGAATAAATTTGCTTTTTGCGTTGGTGGTTCCGCTGGATTTTGCAAATAATTTTATAGCTCCCGGCCAGAAGATATTGCTTTCTCCCCGTCGGCTACGTTCAATAGTTGGTTCATAATCTTCATAACTATGAATGGGAACACGTTCTGCAAAACTTTGATAATTGTGTATTTCTGAAAAATCGTATTTCTTACCAATTTCTGTATGTCTGGCTTTATGAATGAGGGATCTTAGAAGCTCATTTTGAACTTCTTGCGGATACTTCATAAACAACTCCATTTGGTGAATGCGCTTCTTGAGAAACCAAGAGGCAATAGAGTTTACTAGTGGAATTGGCATTATTCTTTTTATCTTTAAACGATATTTTAATAAAAATTAAAGCATCATATAATTGGGTTAAAATTATAACTAATCCTATAGCTTTACAAAAATCAATTTCAATAAAAATAAACAAAAAAGCATGAGATACGAGGGTGTATTGAGAAAAATGAAAACTGAGCTTCAAAAAGAAGTAGAATATTATTTAATTTTTGAATCAGATTTTTTAAATCTCAACCAGATACTGGATAAAACCATCAGCATCAATTTTCTAAGATATCAGTGCCTTAATTGTGGATTGGAGAAAAAGATCTTTACACAGGGTTTTTGTTACGATTGTTATACATCTGTTCCCCAGGCGGGAGATTGGATAATGAATCCGGAGTTAAGTAAAGCTCATTTAGATATTGAAGATAGAGACCTGGAATATGAAAAGGCGGTGCAGTTAAAACCTCATGTAGTGTACCTGGCAAATTCCAGTAACGTGAAAGTTGGGGTAACCAGAAAAAGCCAAATTCCTACTCGTTGGATAGATCAGGGAGCACATGAAGCTATAGAAATCGTAGAAGTGCCAAACAGATATTTAGCCGGGATCACCGAAGTTGCTTTGAAAGCACATGTTTCCGACAAGACCAACTGGAGAAGGATGCTTACCAACGATATCAAGGATCTTAATTTAGCGGAAGAGCGAGAGAAGCTTAAAGAATTTATTCCTGAGGAGGCAAAGGAGTATTACTTAGCAAATAATAAAGAGCTCGAAATAAAATTCCCGGTTTTAAAATTTCCCCCAAAAGTAAAGAGCCTTAACCTTACTAAAGCTCCTTTTTATCAGGGCGTGCTGAAAGGAATTAAAGGTCAGTATCTCATATTTGAAGATGGAACGGTCTTTAATATTCGCAGCCATGAAGGCTTTGTAGTAGAGATAGGAATATTATAAAAAAAATAACTCCCGATAATTGTTTATCGGGAGTTGTTTTTTAATTCACTTTTGAAGTATCCTTTTTCTTGGTAGTCTTCTTTAAGATACCACCTAAAATATCTTTAGCGGTTTCTTTTACCTGATCCTGCTGTTGAGTTTTAACGGAATCTTTTTTAGCTTGTTCCGGAGTGGGAGGGATAGTATCTGTAGGTTTTTGTTCCTTTTTTCCGGTTAAAATATTACCCAAGGCATCCACTCCTTTTTGAGTGAGTTCCTTTTTTTGCTGAGCAACAATTTGAGTGGTTAGACTGCCAATTGCTTGTTTCATATCTAGATTAATCTTTGGAGCCTGAAAGGTTCCGGTAAGTCCCACCGGGATCGCTACCGTCATTTTTTCAAGATCTTGCGCGCTAAGTTTAGATAAGGTATTGCCAACCTCGCTGCCTAACATCTTTGCGGGAACATCCAGCTTTAGATTATAGTTCATGTTCATATCAAAACCGTGTGTTCCAGCTACGGTAACCTTTATCCCTTTAATATTAAAATCGAAAGGAGCTACTGCCACACTTCCATCGTTAAAGGTTACTTTCCCTTTTAAGTGATCCAAATCAATATCTTTTAAATTGATGAAACTCAACTTTTCATCGAGCTTGGAGAATAAAGCGAGTTTTTCAGGAGCAATTTCTGCAGTGAGTATTTCGGCAAGGGCATCTCCGGCCAAGCTAGCAAGCTGCGGAGTAAGGTCATCGTTTAAATTCCCGCTAAGGTTGATCTGGGTTTGTAATTTTCCTTCAAGTGCAGAAGCAATAGGCGCTATGGCCTTTAATAGATCCAATCCGTTAAAGGATTTTGCAATATCCAATGCATTCAAGCCCAGGTCCATTTTAAAGGTTGGTACCGCATTTTTGGTAGATACATTCCCGTTCAAGGCGATACTTCCATCAAAAATATTGGAGGTGATATTTTGTAAAGTGGCTGTTTCATCTTGAATTAGCAGTTTCCCTTTAACATTACTTAAGGTTAAATTATCGTACAATACTTTATTAGCAGTAAAGCTTAAGCCTGCGTCAAGAAAGGAAGGAATTTTTACTGCTTCTTTTCCTGTTGCCACCGTTTTGGTCTTTTGAACTTCCTCATCAGCAGCAGTTTTCTCTGGAACTTCTTTAGTTTCTGCGATCATGAAATCGTTAATAGAGAAAGTATTGGAATTTACGTTGAAGTTTCCTTTCAACTTTTGATCGGTAAACAGATATCCCATGAAGTTTTGAATATCTCCGCTGGCTTTTATATCAGTTTGCCCGGTAGTCATAACCAATTCCGGCACTTTTACATTTCCCTGATTAAAGTTGAAACTAGCTGTGCTAATTTTTACCTCATTGGGGATTTCCGGAGATCTATAACTGAAATTTTTGATGCTGGCCGTTCCGCTGCTCTTTACATTTTGATATTGTTCTTTTTCAATAGAATTCATGTCAAAAGCAGTTTGTATATCTGCGGTCAGGATTCCGTTGAGGTCTTGTTCTAATTCTAACGGATATGCTTTTTCAATATTTGCGAGGTTAATAGTTCCTTTTAAGGCCATATCGATAAGCATGTTTTCGGTAAGATTTTTCACATGACCATTCCCGCTGAAAGTGTCTTCATCTATTTTAAAGCTCATTTTATTGATGCTTAAAAAAGTATCTTCTACCAGTCCTGTTTCATTTAGCACATCGATATCGATGTTGATGTTTTCCACACTTTTTGGCAATTCCGGATATTTAAAGGACGCGTTGGAAGAGCTTATCTTAATGTCCATAGTAGGAATATGTGTGTCGTCTACAATCCCTTTAATCTTTCCATCTACAATGAAGTCACCATTTGTCTGCACATTCTCGATGTTCTTCGCATAGACTTCCGGGATTACAGCAAGAAAGTTTTTGAAGGAAGAAGACGGGGTTTTAAAAGAAAGGTCTATCTCATTATTATTTTCATTTACTTTCACAAAGCCATCAAAAGTAAGCGGTAACTTGTTAACAGTGGCGCTATTCTCCAGAAAGGTGTATTTCAAATTTTCCAGATCCATTTGAATAATGGCGTCTAAGGCAAGTTTGTTCTTGTTCAAATAATTGGTGTCATCAAAATCTAAAGAAGCGATCGCCGTAGTTTTTGTGTCTAATTGCGACTGCGCTAAGGAGAAATCGCCCGTGCCTTCATGGTTAAGATCTTCTAATAGAAAGGAGATCTTACTGCCCTCATCGGTGTATCTTAATTTAGAATTAGAGATGTCGTATTTTTTAAGGTCTAGCTTAAAAGGATTAGAAGTACTATCTGCAGCAGTAGCGGTGGTATCTTCAATAGCAATATCATAATTGTTATTCCCTAAAGAATCAACTTTTATGTTCACATACGTATTCTTTAGCCGTAACTCATCTATTTTTTTAGGTTGATCGCTGCCTTTAAAGAGCTCCTTTATAGACATCTCTAACAAGATCTCCTCACTTATAGCGAGCGTGTCGCCTTCAAAAGGTGCTTTATTTATCACACTCACATCGCTAAGCACCAAAGTTGCCTGAGGAAAGCTTCGGAATAAGCTAAGATCAAGATCACTGAATTCTACTGTGGCATTCACATTCTTGTTGATGGTCTTTTTTACCATGTCTTTCAATTGAGATTCAAAGATAAATGGTGCGGCTATAAGTGCTATTAGTAACAAAAGTAAGGTGATCCCTATAATTTTAAATACTTTCTTCATCTTCATAAATTTAAGGAGTAATGTTTTTATATTATTTCAAGGGGGAATTATCGACTTCCTGATATTCCAAAATCAATTCTTCGCCCGGTTCTAAATTGAATTTTGCTCTTAGCCAGTATACTGCTGCGTACAAAAATGGTGTATCACAAGCAGCAATCAATACTTTGAAAAGGAAGCCACTTAATAACAGACTTCCAAATAGTTCCCATTCGATCTTATTGAAACTGCATAGCAAGAATAAGACCGCAAATGTATCAACGAACTGTGATAAGAAGGTGGAAAAATTATTTCGAAGCCATAAGTGCTTTCCTTTAGTAAGCCTTTTCCAAAAATGAAAAAGTTGAATGTCTATATATTGCGCCAATAAATAGGCCAGCATAGATGCGAGCACCGCAATGGCCGTAGCTCCAAATACCTTTGTAAATAAGCTATCCTGAACTGGAGACCAGGAAGTTGCCGGAACAAAATTGGCTGTATAAATAATTAAGAGCGAGAAAAGCGAAGCGAAAATCCCTGCGGTAACTACCTGATTTGCTTTTCGCTTTCCATAGATCTCACTAATAATATCGGTAATTAAAAAAGTAATAGGGTAGGGAAGTATACCTACCGAGATCTCAAAAGTGTAAATTCCGAAGAAGTCCCAATAAAAGAATTTTTGAAAGATAAGGTTAGAAACCACTAAAGATGTGATGAACAGTGCACCCAAGATCAAATAAATTCGTTGTGCGAGCAACTGATTTTTTAAGGAATATAGTTTCAAATTATTTTTTTAACTCTTATCAACAAAGTTAAGCCTATGTTAGTTTGTTTTACTTAATTTGCTGTGAAATTAAATAATTCTCCTCTAAAATTTTCTTAAAAACATTTTGAATCCAGCTAGAACTTTTTATATCGCCCTAGGGAGCAATCAAGGCAACAGGCTTCAGTCACTGCAATCTGCTGTGGATAAAATTTTTACAGAAATAGGTGAAGTAGAAAGAATTTCAAGGATTTATGAAACACCGGCCTGGGGTTTTGAAGGAAACGCTTTCCTGAATGCATGCATTTCTGTAAAGTCGAGATTTTCAGCTAACAAAGTGCTGGAAAAACTATTGCATATTGAAAGTGGGCTAGGGAGAATACGAAGTGACTCCTCCAATTATGAGAATCGCACATTAGATCTGGATATTATTTTGATTGATGAAGATATTTTGGAAACGGAAAAATTGCGTATTCCACACCCGGCTATGCATGAACGCAAATTCGTGTTGTTGCCATTAGCAGATATTGCCGCTAAGCAGGTTCATCCCATTTTAAAACGGAGCGTGCTGGAAATGTTGAAGGAGACAAGTGATATGTCTGAAATAACTCCTATAACCGAAGGTTTAGCCAATCCAATTAAAAAATACAGTTTTACCAACTGTAATTATATTGCAATTGAAGGAAATATTGGTGCCGGAAAAACGAGTTTATCTACTATGATGTCTCAGGATTTCAATGCTAAGTTGATCTTAGAGCGCTTCAAGGATAATCCTTTCCTGCCTAAATTCTATAAAGATCAGCACCGATATGCATTTCCTTTGGAAATGTCCTTTTTAGCCGACAGGTATCAACAGCTTTCTGATGATCTGGCGCAATATGATCTTTTCGCCGATTTTGTGGTTTCCGATTATGATGTTTTCAAATCGCTGATCTTCGCTAAAATTACGTTGCAGGAAGATGAATATGCTTTATATCATAAGCTTTTCAGCATTATGTATAAAGAACTGGTGAAGCCAGATTTGTACATCTATCTATATCAAAATACCGAGCGACTTCTAGAGAATATTAAAAAGCGTGGGAGAGATTACGAGCAGGACATTCAGCCCGAATATTTGGTAGATATCAACAAGAGCTATTTATCGTTCATTAAATCTCAGAGTAATATCAAAGTGCAACTCATAGATATATCAGATCGAGATTTTGTGAATAACAGAGAAGATTATCTTTCTATTTTACAAGAAATCGAGACCGGCTTAAAAAAATAGGTAAAAGTTTAGTTGATTTTCATTTTTGAGAATAGATCCCATAGCACCACCCCGGTACTTACCGATATATTCAAAGAATGCTTGCTTCCTAACTGAGGGATCTCAATAACTCCATCACTTGCAGTCACCACTTTTTGCTGTACGCCTTTAACTTCATTTCCAAATACCACGGCATAGGTTACATTAGCTGCCGGTGTAAAATCGTTTAACATTGTAGCATTTTCAGCTTGTTCGATAGAGTAGACTTTTACATTTTCAGCTTTCAGCTTTTCAACTAGAGCAAGAGTATCTTCCACATATTCCCAAGCAACGGTATCTGTTGCACCCAGAGCAGTCTTTTGAATGTCTTTATGCGGAGGTTGTGCCGTTATTCCACATAGATACACTTTCTCGATTAAAAATGCATCAGAGGTCCTGAAAACAGAGCCAATGTTATTTAAACTCCGAATATTATCTAAAACAACTATAATTGGTGTTTTTGTAGCTTCTTTGAATTCGCTGATGCTTTTACGCTCCAGCTCACTATTTTTCAATTTCCTATTCTCTGTCATAGCCGCAAAAATAGGAATTTCCCGCAGCCCTTAAAAGAGATAATCTTTCTATATTACCATTTGAAACTTGAGGTTTCAATGAATTTAAATAACAGCCCTTATTATATGAAGTATTTCTATTTACTATTTCTTTTGACTGTTCTAGCTTGCAATGATAAGATTGAAAAAACTGAAGCGCCTGAGATTTCTTCTGAAGACAACAAGACGGCAGTAACTATAAAAAATACTTCTTTGGTGGTTTTAGGAACCGTTCAAGATGCCGGATCACCCCATATAGCTTGCAATAAAGATTGTTGTAAAGCGCTTTTTGATAACCCCGATAACGGTAGAAAAGTGGTTTCGCTAGGGGTTATAGATCCCGAATTTGATAAGAAATATCTATTTGAAGCAACTCCCGATGTTCCGGAGCAAATGAAATTATTGAAGAATTATGCGGCAAGTGAAGTGGAAACCCCGGATGGAATATTTGTGACCCATGCGCATATTGGTCATTATGCCGGATTGATGTATCTAGGGAAAGAAGCCATGAATGCATCCCAGATTCCGGTTTTTACAATGCCAAGAATGAAAAATTTCCTAGCACAAAACGGTCCGTGGGAGCAGTTGGTGACTAATAAAAATATCTTACTTGAAGGTATGACTAATGACCAAGTGGTGAAACTGACACCGAACTTGAAAGTGATTCCCTTTACAGTGCCACACCGAGATGAATATTCGGAGACCGTGGGGTATACCATAGTTGGTCCTTCAAAAAGTGCATTGTTCATTCCTGATATTGATAAATGGGATAAATGGGGAACAGCCATTATTGATGAGGTGTCAAAAGTAGATTATGCATTTCTTGATGCTACGTTTTATGATGCCAATGAGGTAAATAACAGGGATATTTCAGAAATTCCACACCCCTTCATCATAGAAAGTATGAAATTGTTTGAATCCCTTCCTTCCGAAGAAAAAGATAAGATACATTTCATTCATTTCAACCATACCAACCCTGCATTGAATACCGCTAGCGAGCAAGCTGGTCTTATCAAAAAGAATGGATTTCACATTGCCCAGATTTATGATGTTTTTGAGCTTTAATATTCAACGTAAAATTATTGATATATCAGCAATAAAATAATTTAAAATAGTAATTCAAAATTCTAATTTTAAGTATATTAACTACTTATTCTTAGAGTTATGCCGAAAATAAAACTGTACCCCATTGTGCATAGAAATGCGGCACAAATTGCCGTAGCTTTTGAGTATGATGAACAATTGAAAGCGCATTTGAAAAAGCTGACTGAGGTAAAATGGAGTAAGACCTTAGGTGTTTATTATGTTTTACAGACTCAAGAAAATTTAGAAATACTCAAAAATCATCTAGCCGATGAGTGTTATGAATTTGAGGAAACCGGGCTGCAGAATGGTTTAATTGAGGTAAATTGGGAACGTGAGCTTCTCAAAAATTCTCTTTCTAAAGAAGTGAAGAAGAGCTTATGGGAGTATGTGTCCTATTTAAGAGGGAAACGCTTTGGAGAAAGCACCGTGAAGACCTATTACAATTTTGCTTTAAAATTTGTGAAATTTCAGAAAAAGCCATTAAATGAAATAACTAATCGCGATGTAGAATTATTTATTGAAAAGGAAATTGCGGGTCAGAAATATGCTGTAAGTACGCACAGGCAGTGTATAAGCGCACTGAAGCATTTCGCCGAGCTGCATTGTTATTCAGAAATTGATGTTTCGGCTTTAAGAAGACCAAAAAAGGACCGCTTATTACCCACAGTACTCTCACAGGAGCAAGTGCTAGATTTACTAAGAGCCACAAGAAATTTGAAACATAGAGCGGTGCTGGCACTTATTTATTCTTCAGGTTTAAGGTTGGGGGAGTTGCTGAGTTTGAAATTGAGTAATATTGATATTGACAGGCGTCAAATATTGGTAAAGCAAGCAAAAGGTAGAAAGGACCGTTATGTGGTAATGGCAGATAGTTTCATTCCCCTTTTGTTCAATTATTTAGGCACTTATAGCCCGAAAATTTATTTTGTTGAAGGGCAGAATGGTGAGGTCTACAGTGCTTCTTCGGTTAGGAGTTTTTTAAAATTAGCTTGTAAAAGAGCACGGATTATAAAGCGAGTTACGCCACATACGTTGAGACATTCGTATGCCACACATATGTTGGAGAATGGGATAGGGTTGAGGTATATACAAGAGTTGTTGGGGCATTCAAAACCGGAGACCACGATGATTTATACGCACGTGGCCCAAAAGGATCTCATGCAAATTGTAAGTCCGTTAGATTTAGCTGTAAAGAAATTGGCTAAACCCCAAGAAAATGATCAAAACCTGCGTTTATCCCGTGATATTTTTAGATAATCGTCTATATTAGATGCGATATAACAAGTTGGCTACAATTAAAAAAAACAGATAGTTGCAAAAAAATAGACCATATAAAAATATCACTGACTTAAAATCAGAAATGAAAAAAGTGAGCGATGGATTCCAATCAATCAACAATAATATGATAGCAATTGGTATGGACTACAAACACTATTTAGACTCTAGTTTCACGGATAATAAAATCTATGAATTTAGAGACAATATTCTTTACCGATTAAGAGCAACTAGGCTACATATAAATATTGTCGTAAACCTACTAAGTTCATTAGACAAAGAATTATCAGATATATTTAAAAATGAAAATGGTCAACTATCAATGCATATGCATTTTGAAAATAGAAAGTCTGATATTTCAGCTTTGTTTGACAGCATTATTTTTCATACTATTTCAGCCTTTGATTATGTGAGTAATTTGGTAGCTTTTCTAAGCCTGAAAAACCACAAAAAACTTAAATGGAATGAACTCGCACAATCAGTTCGAGACCCTAAAAATGAATTATACGAATCTAGTTTCAGCAAACTTATTGACAAACTTGACCGCGAATTTGTTGGGAGGCTCTATAAACACAGGTCTGATTTAATACATTCAGGAAAAGACGGAGAAAAATCATCTTTATCTATTGAATTAATGAATGGAAAAGTAGAGACAACAATTTTGGCTTCTAATAAATTCAATAAAAACTTTAGTGAATTAAGAAAGCTAAATAAAGAGTATGATTTATCGATATCCTATATTCTATTTTGGCTTTTAGAAAAAACTATTGAGTCAATTATTGATATTCAGTTTGGTTTAAAAGAGTTTATGGAAAAAAATAAAAGAAATGACCACCCTTTTATGTTTATGAAAGGACCGAATAATGAAGTACTACCTGTTTCGACAAACTATTGGAGTGGAAAAAAATAACTGTAGCCAACAATGTATAACCGCAATTACGGCGGATTCGACTACGTCCGTATCCACGCGGAATTGCTAAGGTCTGTGACAAACCGAAAAATAACGCATATTAACCCGTAACTGACGGTTATACGAGACCGTTACCAAGCATTGCTCCGATAAAAATGAATGCTAAGATTTAAAAGAAAACTAAAAATTATATAAAATAAATTTGAACTTAATTCTTGGAATAATATTAATTTCTGCTGGTTTAATTTTCGGGATCAGAACATTGAATGATTTTATTAAAAAAGACAGTATGGATTTTGTTCAGGCAAATAATGTCAAAATCATACTTGGAGAACTGACTCTCATAATTCTCGGATTAATATTATTATTCCGATACTTTTTTAATTAAAATTTACACCAAAAAGATTTTAAAAAATTGACAAAAAAATTAAATAAAAACTAAAGTTCATATACTAAAAATTACTTTTGATTTTCATAATTCTAACTTGGATTTAAAAAACTAAAAGACTGCTAAAGAAAAAGTCGGGAAAGAAGTTAATTTTTTTAATCTAGATAACATTCATAAATTTTGGTGCTATAGCACGGGAATGGTCGGTTAGAGAGCTTACTCAAACGTGTCGCAACGCTAGGTAACAACGGTTATTGCAAATTGCGGTTTATTAATTGAATTTGATTATTTTAGTAACCAACATAACCAGGTTAAGCCGACAAATACGCACTCCCTACTCCGCAACTTGTCAATAACCGAGACCGTTGGCAACAATATTCAAATGAACGACAACATAAATTCAATAGCTTTTTCTATTTATTCTAATAAAGGTATTTATGCGCTTTTATTAGGTTCCGGTATATCCAGAAATTCGGGAATTCCGACTGGTTGGGAAATAGTTTTAGATCTAATAAAAAAATTATCAGTATTAGAAAACGAGAATTGCGAACCAAATCCCGATGAATGGTTTATAAAAAAATATAATCAAGAACCTGATTATTCTACAATTTTAGAAAAACTTGCCGCAACACCAACTGAAAGACTTAATATTCTCAAGCCATATTTTGAGCCGACTCCAGAGGAAGTTGAAGAAGGATTAAAACAACCGACTATTGCTCATAAACAAATAGCAAAACTCGTTCAGGCGGGATATATAAGAATAATAGTTACAACGAATTTTGATAGGCTATTAGAAAAAGCTCTCAGAGAAATCGATGTAGAACCAGTAGTAATAAGTCATCCTAACGACATTGATGGAGTTTTACCTCTTGTACATTCTAAGCTGGTTATTTTAAAGCTTAACGGAGATTATTTAGATTCAAGATTTCTCAACACCAAAGAAGAGTTAAATGATTACAACCAAAAATTAAAAGATTATGCACTACGAATAATTGATGAATTTGGCATTATTACCTGTGGATGGTCAGCTAAATGGGATAATGGCTTAGTTAACTTATTCAAACAATCATCAAATTTCCGATTCAATAGTTTCTGGACTTATATAAATAAATGTAATAAAGAACTCGAAGAACTAGCAAGATTAAGAAGAGGTAAAACTATTCAAATTGAAAATGCAGATAAGTTTTTCAGTGAACTATACGAGAAAATAAATTCCTTAGAATTAATAGATAAATCGAACCCCATAAGCAAAGAAATTGCGATTGCAAGAATAAAGAAATATGTATCAAGCGAAGATCATAGAATTAAGTTTAATGATCTATTACATGACCAGATAAATCCATTAATTAAAATTCTAGAAAAGGAGAATTTTTCTAAAATTCAACCAATTCAGGAAGAACTTCAACCTATTCTTCTTACTCTCCGATCTAAATTAGAAGATTTTATTCCAATTTTAATCCATGCTACTTATTGGAGTAAAAATTACCATAATAATACAATTCTCAACATATTGAAAAGAGTCGCGTTACCACAAAAGCTAGAAGGCCACTTTTATAGAGATAGTGTGAATTTTCAATATTTTCCTGCCTTAGCAATTTTCTATTCAATAGTAATTACTGCGATAAAAAATGAGAAATTCGAATTATTAAAAGACTGTTTTTACCTTAGAATATCTGATGAAATTAAAGGTAGAGATAGAGTGTTTTTAATTGAGAAGGTTAATTCCTCAACTATCGAAAAAGATTTATTTAATAAGATAATTGGTCAAAATTACAAAACTCCTATAAGTACTTATTTACATAAAATTTTAGAACCAATGTTTAGTGAAATCATATATGATGATGAAGAATACGATGAAATTTTCAGCATTGCAGAGTATTTGATTTCTTTAAACTATATGTTTCTAATTAAGGATGGTTTTAGAAGTAATTGGGCTCCGTGGGGCGAATATGTATGGAAAGAGCGTCATTATAAAAAAACATTATTAGATGAATTCTTAGAAAATGCAAAGGTTGAAAAAAATAATTGGAAGCCAATAGAGGCAGGTTTGTTTGATAGTAGTTATGAGAGTTACTCGACTACAAAGGCCAAACTTCAAGAATTTCTTAAAAACATACATATTTTCTAAGAATACTGTTGCCAACATCGGTTAATCGCAAATAACGGGTTTAACCGAAAAAGTGTAATTTTAGAAACCAGGAAAGAAAATAACTAAGCCGACAAGTCCGCGTCCCTACTCCCGCAACTTGCGATAACCGTAACCGTTAGCCACCATTTTATGAATGAAAAAATTCGAGAAAATACTTGACGGATTAAAGAATAGAAGTCCGATTCCTTTACTACTTGATAATGGTTATACACCATCAAAAATGAAGGAAGAAATAATTCAAACATTTAAACCATATTTCAGAAATTATTCTAATCTTGAAAGATTTGCAATTGATTCAATGGTTGCAGACTGGATTAATTTTCTAAGATTATCAATTAAATATCCAGGTATTGAAAATGACATAAAAAAAGTAGTAGATACTTATAACGATGCAAAAAAAGAAAACTATCAAGATACAATTACAGTTTTAGCGAAACTGATTCCCGTACATTTAGAATCAGGGAATAAATATTGGAGTTTTCTTAATTTAGAAATAGATAAGAAAGACTTAGAAATTTATGAATTTGCTAAAACATCAATGGAGGATATTTCAAACACAATTGAGGGAATTTCAAAATCTGTATATGTAGAAAATGTTCTTATCAACAAGATAAAAAGAAAGAAGTCGTTTGAAATTGAAAAAACCTTAACCAATAAACTTGGAAATCTTATTCAAGATCTAATCGATAATTCCAATTATAGTTCTCTATTTATTGTTCCAAAAGAAAATTTGAAAATATCAGATTGGAGAAATATCGCAGCTCATCATAAATACTACGTATCAGATGATTTAATCAACTGTGAAAGTGGAGAAGGCGATAAAAAAGTTACTTTTTATTTAAATAGATCTGAATTATTTGAAAGACTTAATTACTGTATGAGAACAACCGAAGTCTTAAATATGTCCCACAAAATATTTGGATTCGATAATTTACCCGAAATAAGTAAAAAAATTGAAAAAGTAAAAGGTAATCCTCGACCTGAAATTAAATTTTTGATGTTTTCGTCAGCATTGATGAGTCAAGGATTCGAAATTCAAAACATCAATTATGATAAGAGTAAAGCAACTTTGGAATTATTCGATTTAACAAAAGAGAGCCCAAGAAATAGAGGAATACATTCCTCGCAATTACTAAATCAGCTTTGGATGTTAACCGACAGTGAATTTTTAGAAATAAAATATTTCAAAAACAACGGAGAATTATATCTCACGTCAAGGATAAAAGGTGAAATATTTAAACAAATGGAGGTAGATAAAAACAAAGGAACTGATTTCTTTGCTAAAAATGTAGATTTCGAGTTATAAAACGGTGGCTAACAACGGCTCATCGCAAATAACGGGCAGTTAGCTAAAAATTGCTATTTTAGAGACCAATTATTAAAGCCACTAATCCGACAAATCCGCGTCCTTACTCCCGCAACTTGCGATAGCCGGGACCGTTAGCTTTAATAGCTCCGATTCGATAATTAACTGAGAACGTTGAAAAAGTAGAAAGTTTCGTTTTGCTTACTCGTACGGCGGAGCGCAATAAATGCTGAAAAATGGGATTTCTGACCTGCGTTTGGAAAAACCATATCATTGAGATTCTGACTTCTAAATTTAATTCGGGCTAAGAAGATTGAGTTGTTGTTTACAGTTACGCAGAGTTTCTAAAAAGTGTTTCGGACTAAGAAGCATATACTTTAGCTGCTCACTGTTGCGACTGGTTTTTCGGACTTAAATTTGAGATTTCGATAAAAGAAACAATGACTTTTAAAAAGTAAATAAAACACAGTTAAGTGGAGTAGGAGCGGACCAATTGGGATGTGTCGCAACATAAAGCTAACATCGGTTATCACAAATAGCGGTAGCTGACTAAATTTTAGTAATTTGGGTTATCAATAAAGTAAATTTTTAAGCGGTCTAATTTCCGGTCATTATTCCGCCACTTGTGTTAACCAAGACCGTTAGGCAACATATTTGTTTTGCTTATAGCTTTTTAAATACGCTTTTTGTAAATATATCGTTTTTACCTAAGTCATTGTATATCTCATAATGTCCTTCGTATTCTTTTACAAGTAAGTATTTTTTATCTTTTGTCACATTCCAAGAGGGCATTGTTTGTTTACACAACAAAAACGATTGCCTAACATCGGGTAAAGATAATAACTCGAGTTCGTGCTTTATTAATGCAGTTTCGTCAATAGCTTTTATTCTATTTTCAATCTCTATTCGTTTCTTCAAAAGTTTTATAACTCTTGGATTGTCTGTTATTTTACTGTAGTCCATGTTTATTATTTTTTGGTTTTAATTCCGTTACTATCCTTACCCACATACGTTAGCAAATAGTTTTATAATGTAGTTTTGGACTAAAAAAAAAGAAATGAAAATCAGATATAAAAAAGGTCGAACAAGATTTTATTTGATAATGACTATAATATGGATTATTCTTCTAATTGTGAATATTTTTTATGGAGATATGGATAATCGGGTTTTTTGGCTCTGGATAATTTTGCCAATCGGATATATTTCTGTCTATACTTTCGAATACATAAATCAATATCTGACCATTGAAAATGGTTTCATTTATCGAAATTCTATATTTCCCAAAAAGTTAGAATTAAATAAATTAAAGACTTGTAAGAAATTTGCAGGTGATTATATCTTAGAAACTGATCAAAATAAACTTAGAATAGATACAACATTAATTGATCAAAAATCTTTAAATGAACTGAATCAAACTCTGACAAACTATCAAACAGCATTTTAGAAATAAAACCATTAGCTAACATCGGTTATCGCAAATTAGCGGGCATTCGAGTAAAAAGTGATATTTTAGACACCAGTTAACAAACAACTAAGCCGACAAGAACGCGTCCCTACTCCCGCTACTTGCGTTAACCAAGACCGTTAGCTTTAATAGCTCCGATTCGGTAATTAACTGAGAAAGTTGAAAAATAAGAAAGTTTCGTGTTTCTTACTCGGTCGGCTGAACGGAAGTGTTGAAAAATGCGATTTATGAGCTGTTTCGAAAAAACCATATTATTGAAATTTTGACTTCTAAATTTAATTCGGGCTTAGAAGATTAGTTGATAATTACTGTTACGGCAGAGTTTCTAAAAAGTGTTTCGGACTAAGAAGAATATACTTTGATTGCTCACTGTTACGACTGATTTTTGGAAAAAGATTATCGGACTTAAATTTGAGATTTCGATAAAAGAAACAATTATTTTAAAAGTAAATAAACCGAGCAAAGTGGAGTAGGAGCGGGACAATTGGAATGTGTCGCCACATAAAGCTAACAACGGTTAACATCAAATAGCGGTTACTGACTAAATTTTAGTAATTTGAGTGTTCAATCAAGTAAATAATTAAGCGGACTAATCCCGGTCCTTACTCCGCTACTTGTGTTAACCGAGACCGTTGGCAGTAATTTAATTTTGAAAGATTGAGGAAACCATACTTAATAATATTGATTGTAATTTCATCAATCTTAATCGGGTTAATTGTAAATAGATATTATCATGATTTGAGAGAATGGTGGATAATGAAAGATACTATCATTTGGACAGAAAATGCGGAGTTAAAATGGGACGATTTTATTTACAATGAGAGTAAAGATCTGACTGATAATATTAATGCACATGTTGGAATTTCTGCACGATATAGATTAACAGATAAGGTAATTTATAAAAGTAAGACAGCCTTTGTACCTTCGAAATCTTATGTGTCTGATACAACTAATAGAATCTCACTCAGAATAGCAAATGCGCAATTTGATTTATGTGAAGTATATCGCAGAAAATTGGAGAAAAAAATTGATAGTCTAAGAGCTGGAAATGGGAATAATATAACATTAGAATATTTAGCTAAACAAGACAGCATATTCTTTGAAAAATTTTCCAATGAATGGACAAGATTCCTCGAGATTCCAGAAACTGAATTGATGACAGAACTTATTAGATTAGAAAATAGAATTTCTCAAGAACTTCAGAAATAAATTAAACTACAGCCAACAACGGCTCATCGCAAATAACGGGTATTGTCGAAAAAGTGTTATTTTAGAAACCAGGAAAGAAACAAATAAACCGACAACTCCGCGTCCCAACTCCCGCAACTTGCGATAGCCGAGACCGTTGGCAACAATTACAATCGGAATTCTGGAAAAATCCTTTTTTTTAGATATATAAGAGAAAAATGGAATTGCAAAATATGATGCCTTAATAGAAAAATGTCGAGTATTAAATGTAATTAACATATTTTAGCGTAGAGTTAAAAAAACAAAATGGACAACAATAAATCAACTAGACTTGCCAATAAACTTTTTCCTGTAAAAGAAGAATATGAAATTGACATTCTTGATATTCCTGCAGAGAAAAGAAAACTAAATACAGAAACATATGATTTTACCGTTTCTACAATTGTTGAATATATTAGCGAAAAACATATTGATATCCCAATGTTTCAAAGGGGATATGTATGGAACAGAGCGCAAGCTTCAAGACTTATTGAATCCTTAATTATACAATGTCCAATTCCTGTGGTTTATTTAAGTCAAAATTCAGACGAAACACTTTCTGTTATTGATGGTAACCAAAGATTAACGAGTATAAGCTTGTATTTGAACGACGAATTTCCTTTAACTGGTTTAGCTACATATCCGGAATTAGATAGTTTTAAATTTTCCGAACTTGACCCTAGATTCCAGAGGCATATCAGAAATAGGACTATAAGATGTATCGTAATTCTTAAAGATACTCATCCTCAAATAAAATTTGATGTATTTGAAAGGTTAAACACGGGATCCGTCAAGTTAAATCCTCAAGAACTGAGACACGGAATTTATAATGGTCCCTTAATAGAAGCAATTGAGAAGTTAAGTAATATTTCTTCATTTAAAAAAGCTACTTCTACTACGAATGATAAAAGAATGAAAGGAGAAGAAATGATTTTAAGATATTTCGCTCTTCACAATAATTGGAGAAACTATGAAAAACCGATGACCACATTCTTAAATACATATGCAGAAAGTAATAGATTTTTTAGTCAAGAAACAATTGAAGATTTATCATATAATTTTAGAAAAAATTTTGACAAGTGCCTTGAGTTATATGGCGATTTCACCTTTAAGACCTTTGACGAAACAAAAAAGAGATTGAAATCAAATACTGCACTTTTTGACGCGCAAATGATATCAATGGAAATTTTAAATCCATCAATAGAGCAGATTCAAGAAATTGATAAAAATATGGTTCTAGAGAGATTAACCGAACTCTTAGGTAATGAGGAATTTTATGCCAGCCTTACAAAAGGAACTACGGATAAAAGTGTAGTACATAGAAGAATTAATAACTACACAGATTTTTTAAGAAATATATTGTAAAGTATGCCATATAATAAAAGTCAGGCAAGAGTTGACTTCGAGACTGGTACTAAATCTTTAAAGCAAGTAGCTAAAAAAGTTTCCTATAGATCTTCACCTTTGAAATATGATCAAAAATTATTAATATTTCAGTCTACAATTTTTTTAATGTCCGCTAAGATTGAAGAGTATACTAAAGTACTTATTGAAGGATTAATTTTTAACTATAAAACAAATGGTGCATTAATGAGTGAAATTCCAGAAAATATAAGAACGAAAACTCTCATTGACAATCAGTTGATGCATTATAAAAATTATAATCATAATTCTGATGAAAGAAAACTATTAGAAAGATTAAGTTGCACTAATAGTTATTACGATCTGTTAGACTTAACAAGCACCTTTTCAAGAAGTATAAGTTCTAAAAACGTGCTAGCCAATAACAAATATCCTTCTGTGAAAAATCTTAAAATTTTATATTTAAGAATTGGAATAAATGATATATTTCAAGCGGTAGCAAAAAAAGGTAAAAAGGATTATAAAAGTCAATTAGATTCATTTTTAAGTATCAGAGAGGCAATAGCTCATCAAGAAGCTCCTGTTATGACATTTCAAGATGTAGAAAGACATTTAGATAATTTAATTGATCTTATAAATAATATAGACAGAGTCGTTTATAGCCAGATTGTTAAGGTTTCAGGAGAAAAATACTGGAACTAAGTAACTGTTGCCAACATCGGTTAAGCGCAAATAGCGGGCAGTCTGGTGAAAAGTAATATTTTAGATATCAAGTAACAAACAACAAAGCCGACAAGAACGTGTCCATACTCCACGCTACTTGCCTTAACCAAGACCGTTGGGAGCAAGCTTCACAAAAATTCTGCAATGAAGAAAATTACTGAAATTGACATTTTTAAAGAACTGATTTCAAAAGCAGAAAAAGGTTCTGAATTAATGATTAACGGATTTTATACAGGAACTCTTTCAGATAAAAATTTCCGAAAATTATTTTCAAAAAATGATGTTCCAAAACGAGAAAATTTTAGCCATTATATTATTGATTTAAATACTGAAAATATTAAAAAAATAACGGAGATTTTAAATTTAGAGGGGGAGAATTTAATTGATGATATTACTCATTTCGCAATTAAAAATGACAAAAAATTTAGTGCGTTCAGTTTTGACCATATGGAAATGATTCAAATAGATAAATCTCAATTTAAAACTGACAAATTTGAATTTGAAAATTATAATTTTGATGAGATCGAAATATCTCTTCAAGAAGAATTAAATAATAATGGTTTCTTTGAATGGTAGACCAAAAGCCAGCTCCCAACAACGGCTCATCGCAAATAACGGGTATTGCCGAAAAAGTGTAATTTTAGAAACCAAGAAAGAAAACAATAAAACCGACAACTCCGCGTCCCAACTCCCGCAACTTGCGATAGCCGAGACCGTTATGTGCAAGTTTTAAAAAATCTCGAATGAATAGAATATATCCAGATTCAAAAGGTAATTTAAGACATGGGAACATTGAAATATTCTTAGAAATTGCGGTTGATAATTATTTAGCTGCTATCAAAAATGAAAGTAAGACAAAGCAAGAATATAAGAAATTTAAAGAAAGAAATTCGATCCAGGATTTCAGTGACTTAAATCCAAAACAAGAAAAGGAACTTAATGAGATTTTTAAGAATAGTTTCCTTACTAATAAACTTACTATTCAAAGTATAATAATGCTGACTGTTTTCTTTGAAAGTCTAATTAATGAAATCGGATGTATAGAGTTGGGACAAAAATATTTCAAAGAAAATCTAGATAGAATGAGTATAACTTCGAAATGGGAAATTGTATTAAAGCTTATATATAAGAAATCATTGAGCAAGGAAAGCCAATATTATGAAAATTTGAAAGCTTTAATTTCTACCAGAAATAACTTAATTCATTATAAAACGAAAAAAATAATTGGCGATTCAGTTGATGCGATAGCAAAACAAATGGAATCAACACCTGATTACTTTTCTATTTTGAAAAAGAATATGTCAACATTAGAAAAATTTTATCAAGAACTTAGAGAGATTGATCAAGAAAAAAATAATTTGATAATGTACAATATCGGAAGAGAAATAAAACGGATATAAACCTGCACATAACAACGGTTAACAACAAATGGCGGTTGCTGACTAAATTTTAGTAATTTGAGTGTTCAACAAAGTAAATAAGTAGGCGTACTAATTTTCGGTCATTATTCCGCCACTTGTGTTAACCGAGACCGTTGTGTGCAATTAAAAACAACAAAAATTGAGAAATAGATTAATGATTATTTTGACCTTAGTATTTCTTAATTCTTGTCAATTGAATTGGTATGGAGATATAGATTTAGGCTCTGACTTTTACTATATGGTAGAACCAGCTTTTAACAGCATAGTCATTCCTGTAAATTCAGAAGAACCTTATAAGTCCAGTATTTACATAATAAAGGACATTGAAAGTGTTGGATTTAATAAAAACTATATTCTTGCGACTTCAAAAAGTGGAGACGAAATAAAGTATTGGCGGATTGACAAAAAAGCGGAATCAAAAGAGTTGGGCTACAAAGACGACTCAATAATGGAATTGTCAAATGTTTCGGAAATTCAACCAGGGGAATTTGATAAAATTAAAACGGACGAAAACATCAAGCTGAAAACCAAAACGGAATATAGAAAAGACCTGAATTATGAATAAAAAACTGCACACAACATCGGTTAAGCGCAAATAGCGGGCAATCTGGTGAAAAGTGTAATTTTAGACACCAAGTAAAAAACAACTAAGCCGACAAGAACGTGTCCCTACTCCACGCTACTTGCCTTAACCAAGACCGTTGGCATTCATTGTTCTCACTCAAAATTATACAAAATGATAAAAAGAAATCTAGCTTCAATATTTATAATAATCTCCTGTATTTGGAGTATTTCAAATATCAATTTTTCAAATATTTCGGAATCAAAAGAATATTGGTCTTTGACTGTTTCTTCGCTTATTATTATAGCGTCAATAATATTGATGTTTAGTACGGAATCAATATTTAAGAAAAGTATGAAATCTAAATCCTAATAACTTTAGAAACCAACTTTATAAAGAGTTCCTGAAATAGGAAACTGAATAGAAAATTATGAAATGTTCTAGTGTGGAATTTCTCACTCATTCGGACTTGAAAAGTATTACAAATAAGACCAAAAAATCCTTTATGAATAAATCACAAATTATAGGAATTGCAATTTTAGTATTAGGTATTATTTCCTATATATTACTTGATAATAATTTAATGCAAACTATTTCAGGTGTTTTATGTGCTGTGGGCTTAGGATATATTTTTAAATGGATTCCTTTCAAAAAACAAAACTCAACTGATAATTAGAAATCGGAACAAAAACAACGAAATGCCAACATCGGTTAAGCGCAAATAGCGGGCAATCTGCTGAAAAGTGTTATTTTAGTGACCAAGTAAAAAACAACAAAGCCGACAAGAAAGCGTCCCTACTCCACGCTACTTGCCTTAACCAAGACCGTTGGCAACAATATCAAAACAAAAAATTGAGATTTAAAACAACATTTTTT
>NZ_JAKGTH010000005.1 GCF_021568705.1 Gillisia lutea | reverse complement strand
AGGTATAGTGCTAAAAGGTTTAATTTTTAGTCAACCTATTTCAGGAAAGTACATTGTCTAAGCTTGTTGCCAACGGTCTCGTATAACGACAAGTGGCGCGGGGTTATGGAAGCGAATTTGTCCGCTTAACGTTTGTTTGTTATGGAAACTAATTTAGTTCTTTTCTATTAAACTCGCCATTTGCGATATACGTTGTTGTTGCCAGTTTCTTACTACAAGCTTTCTATCAGGAAATTTGACCAGATTATTGGATTAAAACTATTCTTTCTATAAGTACTTATATCTTCTTTATTAAAGATTAATTCTATCTCTTGCTCATCATTTCTTAAGAATATGAGCCATGGATCACATATTTTGTTAGTTATTAAAACTGAATATGATATAGAATCAGTTATTAGGTCAATTTCGTCTGAAAAATTAATCTTATATGAATTATTGATTTTATTATAATTTTCAACCTCATGGTTTTTAAATTGAGTTATACTTTTTATTTCTTCTATAAAAATTAAAAGATTTTGCTCAGATTTTGTTTGATATATAATAGTCAGATAACATTTCTTCATTCCTGAATTTTTCTAGAAATTGGCTACAACGGTCCCGGCTATCGCAAGTTGCGGGAGTAAGGACGCGGATTTGTCGGATTAGTGGTTTTAATAATTGGTCTCTAAAATAACCATTCTCAATCAACTACCCGTTATTTGCGATGAGCCGTTGTTGTGGGTAGTTAATTACTTGGGCTTAAATATGAAACTAATTTTCCATTTTTTGTGGCTCCCACGTATCCATATCCTTTTTTATAATAATAGTTATAACCTTTGAAATCACGGGTTAATACTTCTACTACTAACAGGTTTTTATAATTACAGAATGGAGTTTTTAATGTTCCTGCAAGACTTAAAATTTCATGTTTTAATTTATAATCGGCATTAAGCCAAACTGCACCTTCTTCAATCTCTACAGGTAAGATAGTCGTATCATATTCGCAACACTTCTCAAATTTTCTCACCATGCCATCTTCATATCTAATGAATATGGTTTCGGTATTTCCATTTTCCCATTCTTTAATAAATTCAGTATAGATTTTATTTTGGATTTCAACGGTGTCAATAAGAGTTTCAAAGTAGTAGGTATCATTCCAAATAATTTTCTTTTTCTTAATATTTAAAGGAAAATATTGACCGCTCGTGATATCCGTGCAAATACTCTGAGCTTCTATTTGATATGATGGTATAAAAAATAGAATTAGGGCACATTTCAGTAATTTCATTTATTTAAAATTTTTCTTATTAATTACCCACAACGGTTACGGTTATCGCAAGTTGCGGGAGTAGGGACGCGGACTTGTCGGCTTAACCAATTTACTTCTTGGTTTCTAAAATTACACTTTTTCGATAAAACCCGTTATTTGCGATGAACCGATGTTACCTATCGTTTTTTATCTCTTTTCTAATGTATAGATCTTTAATTTTTTCATTTATCGTAGTATCATTTCTTATAAATTGCGAATATGATGTACACGAATGAACACATGCTAACATGAACCTTTTCCCATTTTCTTGAAAGAATAGTAATGCGTCATCATAATCCACCTTGACACTTTCTATTGTAGGATTTGTTGATTCATAAATATACTTATAAGTTAATACTTGAATTTTCTCTATAGGAGAAGAAGGAGCGAATGAAATTGAAGAATTCATATTTTGAAAAACATACTGGTCAAATTTGTTTTTTAGTTCATTCTCATTTCTTTTTATTGCAAACTCCATCCTAAAAAAATCAACATCATCTTCCTCATCGAATATACTCCTGAATTTAAAAGTCTTAAGTTGTTTAGAACCTATTATATTTTCTGATAAGTAAGGCATATAGAAATAACTAGATTCCATTATTTTATCCTCCGTAGAAATATTTAAACTCGGCGCACTAATTATATAAACATCTTTTTTCAATAACTCTTCTAAAACTTTAATTTGTTTTTCGGTAATATGTATTTTATGTGTCTTCTGTATTATACTGAAATAGGTTGACCTTTTTTGATTCGATTTTCGACAGTTTAAAT
>NZ_JAKGTH010000004.1 GCF_021568705.1 Gillisia lutea | reverse complement strand
AGCCGACAATTCCGCATCCATAAATCCGCGCCACTTGTCGATATACGAGACCGTTACCTGCAAGCAAAATAAAAATTTGAACAAAGAACGAAATGAATAAAAATTTGATAAGAAAAGCAGTTATTATTTATCAACTAATTGTGATTATTATTTGTTTGATTTTTAATTCACTCGAGATTTATGAAAGTAATTATGATATTAAATTATTAATAATATCTGAGATCTTATTGTTACTCGGACTTTATTATGTGATTAAAACTGGATTAGAATTAAACCATTATAAAGGAAATTTATTCCCTTTTGTTTTCAATATTATGCAATCTTTAGCTATAGCTTTTATGGGTTTCATTTATAAAATCAGCTATGGCCCACAAATATATATTCGATTGAGCAATTATGGTGATTGGACTATGGAAAGTAGTTTCAGATTATATTCTAGAGAGTTTCATTTAAATGTAACTCCACCAGATGGTTTATTTTACTTAGGAATAAATATTATCCAAATATGCTTCGCTGTATATTTTTTTAAATTATTAAAAACTGAATATGGATATATTTTTCCGACAAATAATTTCCAAAAAAAGAGTAATAAAAAAATAATTAGTTAATGCCAGCAGGTAACATCGGTTAAGCGCAAATAGCGGGCATTCCGATGAAAAGTGATATTTTAGACACCAAGTAAAAAACAACTAAGCCGACAAGTTTGCGACCCTACTCCCACTACTTGCCTTAACCAAGACCGTTATATATAATTACACTAAAAAAAATTATGATTAAAAAAACTATTATTCTTACCGCATTTTTATTAGTATTATCAGCCTGCTCTAAGAGCGATGATAAATTAGAAGAGGATTCTACTGAGCAAGAACAGAACCCTGAAGAAGAACAGAGCCCTGAAGAAGAACAGAGCCCTGAGGAACCATCAGAATGTATTAATAAACAAATTTCATATGCTGTAACCAATACAATTAATAATTTGGCTATAACAGAAATGATTAAAACAAGTGATGGAGGCTATATTGGATTGGAATTATCTGAAGATTATAGTATACACAAATTTGATGTGAACTTTCAACCGCAATGGGTGAAAACCTATGGAGGTTCCGATTTTGATTCTTCAAAATCGATAATTCAAACAAAGGATAGTGGTTTTTTAATTGTTGGACAATCGAAATCAAAAGATGGAGACGTACTTGGTAATTTTGGTGGTTACGATATTTGGATAGTTAAACTCGACGAGGCTGGAAATTTAGAATGGAGTAAAAATTATGGTGGGAATAAGAGTGACGGTATTAGTTTGAGCAAATCAGTAGTAGAAAACGATAATGGAAATTTCACAATAGTAGGACATTCCGAATCAGATTTTGAAGAATCTCGAAACAAAGGCGGAAATGATGCTCTACTCTTGGAAATTACATCAATTGGAGAATTAGTTTTTATAAAAACTTTCGGAGGCTCCGAAAATGATTTTGGTCGAAAATTAGTACAAGAAAATGACACTTATAATATATTAATACATACAAGGTCCACTAATGGTGATTTTAATAAGGTTGGAAATTGGATAGTGCAAATAGGAAAAACTGGTGTTACAAATTGGAAAACTTTTGTAGGAGGTATTAATTCGGGCTCATTAGCAATAAATTTTGATAATCAGATAATATCAGTAAACACAAATTTTTATGATCATATATATCATATCTTGGATTTGAATGGTAATATTTTAGCTACCAAAACTACCAACGAATTTGGTTTAGATAAACAGTATATCGTAAATGAAGTTTTAATTGATCACAATAATAACATTAAGATTATTGGTGATTTAGGATTGGCTAATGACATGGATGCTTACATTTTAAATTTATGCCCATCATTAGAAAATATTAATACTATGATCTATTCAGGAAATGATTTTGACAATGCTAGATCAATAATACCATCCGACAATAATAGTTATTTAATCAATATCAACACTAGATCTTCAAATATTGAAAATGTAAATCATGAAGATTTGACTTCCAGTTTCATGGTTAAAATGACAGATTAAAGAAACAGAGCGCTAAGTGTAACTATATATAACATCGGTTAAGCGCAAATAGCGGGCATTCTGGTGAAAAGTGCTATTTTAGACATCAAGTAAAAACCAACTAAACCGACAAGTTTGCGTCCCTACTCCACGCTCCTTGCCTTAACCAAGACCGTTAGCTGCAAGCATCGGAAAAATTCAAATGAAATAAAGATGACAGAAACATTCATAATTCTACTAAGTTTACTGACAATAATTCTTTGGATATGGGCATTAATTGATATTTACAAGTCAAATTTCAAAAATGAAATCCTTAAAATTATATGGTTTGTCATAGTGATATTTTTTCCAATTTTAGGGCCTATAATATATTTCCAGTTTAAAAATAAAATGACTAGCCGACGGAGAAGAAAATTTGAACCTAATTTCAGAAACTGATAAGTAAAGAATTAATATACAATGAGTGAATTTATAGGATTTGTTGTAATAGAATTAATTTTCAATTTTATTGGTGCAATTATTAGATGGCTTTTTGGAACTATTTGGAGAACAATTAAAAATAAACCAAAATTTAAATTCTCAGAATATTTAAATGGGCCTAAAAATTCAAATCATTTTGACGACCAAGCCCACGAAACAAATAATGTTATTATTGGAGTAGTTTCCATATTAATAATCATATTAGCAGTGATTTTGATAGATTATAGTAAAATGCCAGCAGCTAACAACGCATATTCGCAATTGTGGCAATTGAGCTAAAAGAAGGTTTATAGAAATCAAGAAACAAAATAATAAATCGGACAAATCCGTATCTTAAATACCACAACTGACGAATATACGAGACCGTTGTGGTGCATTTTAGTTAAAACTTCTAGTTTGAAAGAAAAATTAAATAA
>NZ_JAKGTH010000003.1 GCF_021568705.1 Gillisia lutea | reverse complement strand
AAGCCGACAAATCTGCGTCCCTTACTCCGCCAACTGGCGATAACCGAGACCGTTGGCAACAATCTAAAACCAAAAAAATGAGAAACAAATTACTTCTACTACTATTATTATTAATCAACACATTCAATGCATTTTCACAAAAATTATATGATGCAGTAGATAAAGGGAAAGTCGAAAAAGTTAAAACTTTATTAGATAAAGGTGAAGACCCAAATGAATATAACAAGAATGGTTTATTTCCTTTATGGAGGGCAACAGCGGATAATAATTATGAAATTTCAGAATTATTGATTCAAAATGGGGCAAACGTGAATCAAGAAAATAAAGTTCCTCCTGCTCAATCTACACCTATTGAACTTCCATGTCAAGAAGGATATTTTGAAATAATAAAATTGTTAGTTGAAAATGGCGCAGATGTAAATTTCGAGGGATATCGAGATTTTACACCAATCAGAATAGCTGCAAGAAATGGACATTTAGAAATTGTTAAATATTTAGCTGCTAATGGAGCAGAGATTGACAAACGCGCAATGGATGGAGCTACTCCACTAGAGCATGCAGCTTCCAAAGGACATTTTGAAATAGTTAAATTTTTGACAGAAAAAGGAGCAAATGTTAATAATAAAGACACAGAAGATGACTTTCCAATTGGAGAGGCTGCTAAATATGGCTACATAAAAATCTTAGAGTTCCTAATAGAAAATGGAGCAGATTTGACTTTAAAAAATGGCGAAGGTAAAACTGCGTATGATTTAGCTAAAGAAAGAGGTCAAAAAAAAGCTGCCGAATTAATTGAAGAATATATGTAATACTTAGACTGTTGCCAACAACGGTTCATCGCCAATAGACGGCAGCGTTAGTAAGAAAACAATTATCTTGACCAACAAACCAATACTAAGCCGACAAATCCGCGTCCCTTACTCCGCCAACTGGCGATAACCGAGACCGTTAGCTTTAATAGCTCCGATTCGATTATTAACTGAGAAAGTTGATAAAGAAGAAAGTTTCGTTTTGCTTACTCGTACGGCGGAGCGCAATAAGTGCAGAAAAATGGGATTTCAGAGCTGCTTTCGGTAAAACTATATCATTGAAATTCTCACTTCTAAATTTTAATGTGGACTAAGAAGATTGAGTTGAGACTTATTATTGTGGCTGAGTTTCTAAAAAGAGATTCGGACTAAGAAGACTATTTGAAGGCTCACTATGACGGTTGACTTTGAAAAGAAAATATCGGACTCAAATTTGAGATTTAGATAAAAGAAGCAGTGACTTTTAAAACAAATAAAACCGAGTAAAGTGGAGTAGGAGCGGACCAATTGAGATGTGTCGCAACATAAAGCTAACATCGGTTATCACAAATAGCGGTAGCTGACTAAATTTTAGTAATTTGGGTTATCAATAAAGTAAATTTTTAAGCGGACTAATTTCCGGTCATTACTCCGCCACTTGTGTTAACCAAGACCGTTAGTAGCAAGGCTTTTTAAAAAAAATAGATGATAAAAAATAGAAACCGATAATAGTTCTAAAATAATTAAGGCTATAATTAAAATTGAGGATTTTGAAACACAAATAGAAGCCAAAGTCGCTACAATTTTTAATAAAAATAACGAGAATAATTTAGGATACATTTTAGAGAATTATCGACACAAAAAAGAAATAGATTCAACAGAAGCTAGCAATTACTTCGATAGAAAAGAAGAAATTCTGATTAATACAACAAAAAAATATTCTCAACCATTTGAAAATTTTCAACCAGATTGTATTATTACGATTTATCCCAGAGATCCAAAAAGAAAACAATTGCTCACAGAGTTTGAGAAGTTAATGACATCTGAATTAGAAGAAATTAAAAAAATCAATTTCTCAGAAAAATTCTATAAAATTGATGATCAAAAATCTATCAAGAAAAATAATCTAAATAGCGATGACTTTAATTTAGATATTGAATCACATAACTTTAAAAATGTTTTAATCTTAGATGATGTTATCGATGAGGGAAAAACTCTAGAAATTTTAGTTCAAAAGCTATATGAAAATAACTTGATTATGGGTGAAACTAATATCAAAATTGGCTGTCTATACAACCGAGCTAAGGGAAATACACATAAAAAACAAATTGATGTTATGGAGTGGTTTAAACAAAATCAAGGAGAAAAGCCCAGCAACTAACATCGGTTAAGCGCAAATAGCGGGCAATTAGGTGAAAAGTATTATTTTAGAGACCAAATAACAAACAACTAAGCCGACAAGAACGTGTTCCCTACTCCACACTACTTGCCTTAACCAAGACCGTTGTACGCAAGTTTCCAAGAAAGATATTTTTAATTTATGAAAAAAATATTTCTGATTATAACATTGATAATGACTTCAAATATTTATTCTCAAAATACTTTGGATCAAACAACTCAGCGTTTAAAAGAATTAAATTCAGTTCAAGAAATACTAAATCTTAAAAAGACAAAATTTAAAGATTTTGGAATCATTACAACATTTACTGAATTAGACCGAAAAATAGATTTTGGTTATAAACATTATCGAATATTAGTAATGCCAAATTCAGGATCGGAATTGAAGATTAATTTCGTCTCAAAGGATGACGAAATTATTATAGGCTGGGTTTCAGAATATAGTTCAAATAAAGGAGTTTTAGAAAATCAGATATTTAAAGCGGATAAATCTTTCAATAAATATTATATAAAAAAACATAATGACTTTTATAACTCTAATTTGACAATAGAAGATTTTGAAGAACAAATTATACAGGAAGCTGTCGTGGGTTTCGGTTGCGGCGAAGTTGGACTCGATATTCCTAAAGAATCAAAAGCGATGTTTCGTTGGGAAAAAAATGGTAGAATAAATAAACTAAATGATTATCTAAAATCATTTTCTCCAGAGTTACAAACACTAGGAGCAATCGGATTATTAAAAATTAATGATCTTTCAAAAGAACAAACGAAGATCATTAATCACTTAAAAATGAGAAATTCTGTTATAATGAGTTGTTCTGGTTGCTTATATGGTTTGAATGATACATTCAACGATCTAATAGAAAGTTATGAGTAAGAAACCAGCGTACAACAGCGGTTCATCGCAAATAACGGGTAATTGCGTAAAAAGTGTAATTTTAGAAACCAAGAAACAAATTGGTAATCCGACAAGTCCGCGTCCCTACTCCCGCAACTTGCGATAACCGCAAACCGTTGTGGTTAATATTTATATGAAGAAACTAACTAAAATGCTTACAATTAAAA
>NZ_JAKGTH010000002.1 GCF_021568705.1 Gillisia lutea | reverse complement strand
TAAACTGACAACTCCGCGTCCCTACTCCCGCAACTTGCGATAGCCGAGACCGTTGGCAGTAATTTAATATTAAGAAAGTTGAACAGAATAAATGAATTTGAAAATAATTTGAGGTTAATAATAACTGATGTAATAGGCAGTAATGATAATACGAATTATAAAGTTTCAGATAAACGAATTCAATCATGGAAAGAAAAGAGAGAAACGGAACGAAAAAAATACAAGGAAGTATTAATTGAAAATCGTATCCTATATTTTTCTGATTTTTATGATCTTAAAACAATTATCCATAAAAACTGGGAAAAATTTTCAGACATTTTAGGTGAGAAAAAAAGATTTGAAACTTTTTTTGACGAAATAGAAAAATATAGAAATACACTGGCCCATGGTAGAAGATTAACAACTAGTCAAGAAAACCTACTCAATGGAATAACTTCAGATTTAAAAAACGCCATCACTGTTTATAGAAATAAAAATGAAATGATAGAAGATTTTTTTATACGAATAATCAATGTAAGTGATAACCTGGGAAATAGTTGGCCTGAAAAATTAAGTAAAAGAGCACAACCACAATTAAGAGTCGGAGATGAATATGAATTAATAGTGGATGCAAATGATCCAAAGGATAGAGGAATAAGGTATTCTCTTAGCTCAAATGGTAAAAAAATAGTCGATGTTCAAGAATCGAACAGATTAATATTTAATGTAAATAAAAATCATATTGGTAAAAAAGTAAAATTGGTTGTACGTGCTTTCACACCAAATTGTGAATATCAAAATATTGCTAGTCAGTTAATATCAACAACTATTCTACCTAATTAAACTACTGCCAACAACGGTTCATCGCCAATAAGCGGTAGCGTTAGAAAGAAAATAATTAACTTGACCAACAAAACAATACTAAGCCGACAAATCCGTGTCCCTTACTCCGCCAACTGGCGATAACCGAAACCGTTGTAGGTAATTTTTTAAACATTATTAGTTATACTAATCAAAATTGTAAAAAATGGAATCAATACCATACGCACAAACCACAGGAACCCTGGAATCAATGTTAGAAAAAATAAAAACAGCATCAGTACCTGAAAAATTTTCTCAGGACTTTGTTTCAACAGTTTTAGGAATGAAAGGTGGATCAGCACGCTCAACAATACCTTTTATAAAAAAAATGGGTTTTGTCTCTGATGACGGAACACCAACTGAACGGTACAGGGAATTTAGAAACCCAAATGCTTCAGGAAAAGCAATTGCTGATGCAATGAGAGAATTGTATTCATCTCTATTCTCTGCAAATGAATATATAAATAATGCAAGTACTGATGAGCTAAAGGGAATTGTCATCCAAATAACTGGTTTGGAAAAAAATTCAACTCCTTTTAAAAAAATAATATCAACTTTTTCAGCATTAAATAAATTAGCAGATTTTGATTCAAGATCTTACATCCCTAAAGTCGATTTTGACGAAAAAGAAAAATCAATTTCAATTAAGTCTGAAAAATTTGTTCCAGAAGTCAAAGAATCAATCAACCTTTCTTACACAATAAATCTAAATTTACCTGCCACAACAGATATTGAAGTTTTTAATGCAGTTTTTAAAAGTCTTAAAGAACATTTATTAGATAATTAAATAATAATGGATAAGTCTACAGCTATAAAATCTTTTGCAATGACTAATATGCTTTTAGAAGCTGATTTAGATAAAATTGAGCAGAAGTATCAAATCGATTTAGGAAGAAAGAGTGGTCAAACTAATAAAATAGAGGAAACCTATTTTCCTCAATTTGATGCTTCACTTAGAGCCGAAGCAAAAAAAATGGCTCGTCATTATGTTGTTTTTTATTGTCTTGAAAAGTCAATTAGGCAATTAATTGTTGATGTTTTTGATTCTAATGGGGATGATGAATGGTGGGAAAACCTTGTCCCCCCAATAGTCAAAGACAACGTAAAAAAAAGTATTAAAAGAGAAAAAGAAGCTGCCGTTACTCCCAGATCTACAGATCCAATTGATTATACAACGTTTGGAGAATTAGGTGAGATTATAAAGTCTAATTGGACGATCTTCGGTGGTGCTGTTTTTAATGAAAGAAAAGCATTGGAGAAAGTAATGGCTGCTCTAAATTCACTTAGAAATCCAATCGCACATTGCTCACCTCTTGCAGAGGATGAAGTTTTAAGGTTAGATTTAGCACTTAGAGATTGGTTCAGATTAATTAGTTAAAAAAAACTACCTACAACATCGGTTATAGCAAATAGCGGGTTTTACTGAAAAAGTGTAATTTAGAAAACCAAGAAATAAAGGATTTAGCCGACAAGTCCGCGTCCCTAGTCCCGCTACTTGTCCATAACCGTAACCGTTGGGCTTAATTAAAACAGAAATACATCTATGAAAAATAAATTCCCGGGATATAGTAGAAAAACAGAAGAAGAAATAAATGAAATATGGGAAAATGGAATTATCTGTTTTGATGCGAATGTTTTATTAAACCTTTATAGATACTCAAACGAAACGAGGGAAACATTACTCAATCTAATCGGTAAATTCAAAGACAAAATTTGGCTACCTCACCAATCTGCATTAGAATATAATAGAAATAGATATGAAGTTATAGCTGACCAAGAAAAGGCTTATAAAGAGTTTACTGAAAAGATTAGTCAAATTCAGAAAGATTTACAATCAACAAGCAAACCACCTTTTCTATCCGAAGAAGTTCACAAATCTTTAAATAAAGTATTCGAAAAGGTGAGTTCAGAAGTGGACGAAAGTATTTTAAAGTATTCTGACTTTCTCAAAAATGACCCGATTTACGACACGATTTCAAGTCTTTTTGAAAAGAGAATTACTGATTGCTATGATTCAAAGAGATTAGAGGAAATTTATAAAGAAGGGGAAGAAAGATATAACAAAAAAATTCCTCCAGGATACGAGGATGCTAAAAACAAAGAAGGGAATAGAAAATATGGAGATTTAATAATTTGGAAACAAATTATAGATAAAGCAAAAGAATTAAAAAAATCCATCATCCTAATAACGGATGAGAGAAAAACAGATTGGTGGTGGAAAATTAAGGACGGTAGAAATATGGGACCTCGTCAAGAACTCGTAGAAGAATTATATAATCAAGCTGAATCTAACTTTCATATGTATTCATCAGAAAGATTCTTATCCTACGGACAGGGATTTTTACAGGAACAAGTTAATAAAAAGGCTTTAGAAGAAATCCAGGAAATGAAAAGAGCCGAAATGGAAGAAATTAGAAGACTAAAAAGGCTCGAAGAGAAAAAGTTAAACAGACAAATACATAGAAGTGATAAATCCAACTTTCTAAAAAGAAGGTATGTTGAATTAAGCGAACGAATAAAGGATGTTGAGAATTTTCAAAATAGTTTAGAAATTGATGCTTTAGAAAATACAGATGCTCAAGAACACATCCACAATTTAAGTATTCACTTAGCTGAATTAAATGAAGAAAGAAATGAATTGAGGAAAGAACTAGATTTATATTTACTAAAGAAAGACAAAAGCCAAGAAAATTTCAGACGATTTTTTAATAATAGAAATGATTCTGAAGAAAATAACTAAGCCCAACAATGGCTATAAGTAATTGCTTGTTCTCGCCTACTTCTGAAAATCCTCGCGGATTTTCAGTTTGGTGTGTACTTGTAAAGTTAAGTGCTAACCCACGCAACTACTCATAGCCGAGACCGTTGTGGTTAATATTTATATGAAGAAACTAACTAAAATGCTTACAATTAAAA
>NZ_JAKGTH010000001.1 GCF_021568705.1 Gillisia lutea | reverse complement strand
AAAAAAACTAAAAAAAGTTTTGCTGATTAAAAAAGAAAGGTGGTATATTTGCAGCCGCTTTCGGCGCAAGTTTTAAAAGGCTTGTAAGGGGGTAAAGAGTTCTTTGTAAGATGCGGTTTTGTGAAGTTTTAGGGTTTTAAAAGCTTTAAAATTTTTATAAAAAAAACTTCAAAAAAAGTTTGCCGGTTAAAGAAAAAGGGTTGTATATTTGCAGCCGCTTACAGAGCAAGTGTTCATTAAAAGATACTGAAGAATAGAAATCCCGAGGTAGGGTAGTAAAAAAGAAGGTTCGACTCCTTTAGTTTCAACAAGAGTTTTACTTGAGATTTATTTTTGAGTAAAGGACTTAAAAAGTTCATTGATATATTGAATTGACAGCGCGTTTTAATAACGACCATTAAGGTGGTTATTATAAACATAGAATAAAGAATTAAGACTAGAAGAAAATTTTGAGTTGATGATCTCTTCGGAGGTTATCGGAAAACATACTTTAGTAGTTGTTAAACACATTTAAAGATTAACGATGAAGAGTTTGATCCTGGCTCAGGATGAACGCTAGCGGCAGGCTTAACACATGCAAGTCGAGGGGCAGCACAGATTGCTTGCAATCAGGTGGCGACCGGCGCACGGGTGCGTAACGCGTATACAATCTACCTTATAGAGGGGGATAGCCCAGAGAAATTTGGATTAATACCCCATAGTATTATTGAATAGCATTATTTAATAATTAAACATTTATGGCTATAAGATGAGTATGCGTTCTATTAGCTAGTAGGTAAGGTAACGGCTTACCTAGGCTACGATAGATAGGGGTCCTGAGAGGGAGATCCCCCACACTGGTACTGAGACACGGACCAGACTCCTACGGGAGGCAGCAGTGAGGAATATTGGACAATGGGCGAGAGCCTGATCCAGCCATGCCGCGTGCAGGAAGACGGCCCTATGGGTTGTAAACTGCTTTTATAGAGGAAGAAACACTCCTACGTGTAGGAATTTGACGGTACTCTACGAATAAGGATCGGCTAACTCCGTGCCAGCAGCCGCGGTAATACGGAGGATCCAAGCGTTATCCGGAATCATTGGGTTTAAAGGGTCCGTAGGCGGGACAATCAGTCAGCGGTGAAAGTCTGTGGCTCAACCATAGAATTGCCATTGATACTGTTGTTCTTGAATACTTATGAAGTGGTTGGAATATGTAGTGTAGCGGTGAAATGCATAGATATTACATAGAACACCGATTGCGAAGGCAGATCACTAATAAGTCATTGACGCTGATGGACGAAAGCGTAGGTAGCGAACAGGATTAGATACCCTGGTAGTCTACGCCGTAAACGATGGTTACTAGCTGTTCGGAAGCAATTCTGAGTGGCTAAGCGAAAGTGATAAGTAACCCACCTGGGGAGTACGTTCGCAAGAATGAAACTCAAAGGAATTGACGGGGGCCCGCACAAGCGGTGGAGCATGTGGTTTAATTCGATGATACGCGAGGAACCTTACCAGGGCTTAAATGTAGATTGACAGATTTGGAAACAGATTTTTCTTCGGACAATTTACAAGGTGCTGCATGGTTGTCGTCAGCTCGTGCCGTGAGGTGTCAGGTTAAGTCCTATAACGAGCGCAACCCCTGTTGTTAGTTGCCAGCGAGTCATGTCGGGAACTCTAACAAGACTGCCAGTGCAAACTGTGAGGAAGGTGGGGATGACGTCAAATCATCACGGCCCTTACGTCCTGGGCCACACACGTGCTACAATGGTAGGGACAGAGAGCAGCCACTGCGCAAGCAGGAGCGAATCTATAAACCCTATCTCAGTTCGGATCGGAGTCTGCAACTCGACTCCGTGAAGCTGGAATCGCTAGTAATCGCATATCAGCCATGATGCGGTGAATACGTTCCCGGGCCTTGTACACACCGCCCGTCAAGCCATGGAAGCTGGGGGTACCTGAAGTCGGTCACCGCAAGGAGCCGCCTAGGGTAAAACTGGTAACTGGGGCTAAGTCGTAACAAGGTAGCCGTACCGGAAGGTGCGGCTGGAACACCTCCTTTCTAGAGAATAGCTTTTATTAAAGAAGCATTCGCAATTACAAAAAGTACTTAAAAGGTTCTTTTTGTCTTAATTCCTGTCAATTTAATTATTACAATAGAAAAAGAGAGCAATCTTTTGATTGTAGATCTTTTTAATAAAAAAGAAAGACAGTCTCATAGCTCAGCTGGTTAGAGCGCTACACTGATAATGTAGAGGTCGGCAGTTCGAGTCTGCCTGAGACTACTATTTAACTGAGTAATTGGTTGGATGCATGTTCATTAAAATAGGAAATTTTAGAAGTTGAGAATTCTAATCGTTTTTAATTCTGAATTCATAGTTCTGAATTTCGATAAAATGGGGGATTAGCTCAGCTGGCTAGAGCGCCTGCCTTGCACGCAGGAGGTCATCGGTTCGACTCCGATATTCTCCACTATTCCTAGATCTTTTTGGTATAGGTAATTCAAACAACCAGGATACATTAGTATACTTCGTTTGGTTATCATCGAGAAGAGGTTGTTGTAAGGGAAAAACGTTCATTGACATATTGGGAAATAAAGAATACGAGAAACATACGAGTATGTACTTCGGTACATATTTAAGAATAATTATAATAAAAGAGATCTATAAGCATATCGGCTTATAGGTATCTTGAGCACATTAGGTAAAAAGCACATAAGCTAAATAAGGGCGTATGGGGAATGCCTAGGCTCTCAGAGGCGAAGAAGGACGCGATAAGCTGCGAAAAGCTGCGGGGATTGGCACATACAAATTGATCCGCAGGTATCCGAATGGGGCAACCCACTACATTGAAGGTGTAGTATGCCGTAAGGCAGGCGAACCCGGGGAACTGAAACATCTAAGTACCCGGAGGAGAAGAAAACAATAGTGATTGCGTAAGTAGCGGCGAGCGAACGCGCATTAGCCCAAACCAGTTTGTTTACGGACAGGCTGGGGTTGTAGGACTGCGATATTGGTTGTGTAATGAATTAGAACAAGTTGGAAAGCTTGGCCAAAGAAGGTGATAGCCCTGTATAAGTAAAGATCATAAATCATAGCAGTATCCTGAGTAGTGCGGGGCACGTGAAACCCTGTATGAATTTGGCGGGACCATCCGCTAAGGCTAAATACTCCTGAGAGACCGATAGTGAACCAGTACCGTGAGGGAAAGGTGAAAAGAACCGTGAATAACGGAGTGAAATAGATCCTGAAACCATACGCTTACAAGCGGTCGGAGCCCTTTAGGGGGTGACGGCGTGCCTTTTGCATAATGAGCCTACGAGTTACCGTTGCCAGCAAGGTTAAGCCTTTAAGAGGTGGAGCCGTAGCGAAAGCGAGTCTTAATAGGGCGCTATAGTTGGTAGTGGTAGACGCGAAACCGTGTGATCTACCCTTGGGCAGGTTGAAGCTGTGGTAACACATAGTGGAGGACCGAACCCGTTGACGTTGAAAAGTCTTGGGATGACCTGAGGGTAGGGGTGAAAGGCCAATCAAACTCGGAAATAGCTCGTACTCCCCGAAATGCATTTAGGTGCAGCGATTTATTAGTTTTATAGAGGTAGAGCTACTGATTGGATGCGGGGGCTTCACCGCCTACCAATTCCTGACAAACTCCGAATGCTATAAAATGATGTATATCAGTGAGGGCATGGGTGCTAAGGTCCATGTCCGAGAGGGAAAGAACCCAGACCATCAGCTAAGGTCCCCAAATGTATATTAAGTTGAAAAAACGCGGTTGAACTGCCCAGACAGCTAGGATGTTGGCTTGGAAGCAGCCATTCATTTAAAGAGTGCGTAACAGCTCACTAGTCGAGCGGTTCGGCATGGATAATAATCGGGCATAAATATACTACCGAAGCTATGGATTTACGATCTAGGATTGTAAGTGGTAGGGGAGCATTGTAATGGGGTTGAAGGTGTACTGCGAGGTATGCTGGACTAATTACAAAAGAAAATGTAGGCATAAGTAACGATAATGCGGGCGAGAAACCCGCACACCGAAAGACTAAGGTTTCCTCAGCTATGCTAATCAGCTGAGGGTTAGTCGGGACCTAACGCGAACCCGAAAGGGGAAGTGGATGGACAACAGATTAATATTTCTGTACCTGCCCCACGTTAAAAGTGACGGAGGCGAAAAGTTGGTGCGTACTGACGGAATAGTACGTTAAAGAGAGTGGTAACACCTCGATAGTACACAAAAGCTTCGGCCGGCGTGATAATCCAGCGGATCGACTTCCAAGAAAAGCGAGTGGAGGCAGCCCGTACCGTAAACCGACACAGGTAGTTGGGATGAGAATTCTAAGGTGCTCGAGAGATTCATGGCTAAGGAACTAGGCAAAATCGACCCGTAACTTCGGGAGAAGGGTCGCCCATCTTCGGATGGGCCGCAGTGAAGAGGTCCAGGCGACTGTTTATCAAAAACACAGGGCTCTGCTAAATCGAAAGATGACGTATAGGGCCTGACACCTGCCCGGTGCTGGAAGGTTAAGAGGAGATGTTAGCTTCGGCGAAGCATTGAATTGAAGCCCCAGTAAACGGCGGCCGTAACTATAACGGTCCTAAGGTAGCGAAATTCCTTGTCGGGTAAGTTCCGACCTGCACGAATGGTGCAACGATCTGGACACTGTCTCAGCCATGAGCTCGGTGAAATTGTAGTATCGGTGAAGATGCCGATTACCCGCTGTGGGACGAAAAGACCCCGTGCACCTTTACTATAGCTTAGTATTGACTTTGGACAAGTGATGTGTAGGATAGGTGGGAGACGTTGAAGCTGCATCGCCAGGTGTGGTGGAGTCATTGTTGAAATACCACCCTTTACTTGTTTGAAGCCTAACTTCCAATGGAAGGACAATGCTTGGTGGGTAGTTTGACTGGGGTGGTCGCCTCCAAAAGAGTAACGGAGGCTTCTAAAGGTTCCCTCAGCACGCTTGGTAACCGTGCGTAGAGTGCAATGGCATAAGGGAGCTTGACTGAGAGACATACAGGTCGATCAGGTACGAAAGTAGAGCATAGTGATCCGGTGGTTCCGCATGGAAGGGCCATCGCTCAAAGGATAAAAGGTACGCCGGGGATAACAGGCTGATCTCCCCCAAGAGCTCACATCGACGGGGGGGTTTGGCACCTCGATGTCGGCTCGTCACATCCTGGGGCTGGAGAAGGTCCCAAGGGTTGGGCTGTTCGCCCATTAAAGTGGCACGCGAGCTGGGTTCAGAACGTCGTGAGACAGTTCGGTCTCTATCTACAGTGGGCGTTAGAAATTTGAGTGGATCTGACTCTAGTACGAGAGGACCGAGTTGGACGAACCTCTGGTGCACCAGTTGTTCCGCCAGGAGCATTGCTGGGTAGCTACGTTCGGAAGGGATAAGCGCTGAAAGCATATAAGCGCGAAACCCACCACAAGATGAGATTTCTTTAAAGGATCGTGGAAGACTACCACGTTGATAGGCCATAGGTGTAAAGGCAGTAATGTCATAGCCGAGTGGTACTAATAATCCGTAAAGCTTAGTGCAGTCCCCCAACCTTTTTTAAAAGGAAGGGGGACGAAAAAACCTATGTGATATAATTATCTCTTGTATACGATTCTATTTTTTATTTCCTATATATGTTATGTTATTAGAAGTAGGCTGCCAGCTATAAGAGTTGGACAGATGCTTTACGATTTAAGGTGGCTATAGCAACGGGGCTCACCTCTTCCCATTCCGAACAGAGAAGTTAAGCCCGTTAGCGCAGATGGTACTGCATCCTTGTGGGAGAGTATGTCGCCGCCTTGTTTTTGAAAACCCCTTCATCATCCGATGAAGGGGTTTTTTGTTTT